>CALOEI010000001.1:0-1316368 GCA_942492305.1 uncultured Flavobacteriaceae bacterium
AACCAATTTTCCATTAAAATCGTATTGTTTTACTTTAGAAACGGCATCAACCATGTATTTTGCAAAAATATAGCCACTTGCAGTTGAAACATTTAAAACATTTTCAGTTTCAGGTATAACATCTATCCAATTCTTAACTTCTGGTTTTTCAACAGCAACTTTTACAACTCTCATATTTGGAGCATCAACATTTGTAGACATATAGAAGTAGCCATCTTTGTGAGCTATAACTCCAGTATCATTATCAAATCCTAAAATTATTGGTTTAATTGGGCTATTTGGCTTTGATAAATCTTGGTAATATAATTCGTTTCCAGAAGTAGAAACTGAAGCGGATATTATTAAATACTTTCCATCTTCGGTAACACCACCACCTACATAACGTCTTTTTTCATTTTCACCAAAAATAATTTTATCATCAGCTTGTTTAGTGCCTAATTTGTGATAAAACAAACGATGTTGGTCTGTTTTTGCTGAAAGTTCACTTCCTTTTGGTTTTTCGTAACTTGAATAAAAAATACCTTCATTTCCTTTCCAAGACATACCGCTAAATTTTACATCAATTATAGTGTCTCCTTTAATTTCTTTAGATAGCGCATCCATAATAATTATTTTTCGCCAATCACTTCCTCCTTCAGAAATTGCGTAAGCAACAGTATTACCATTTTTTGAAAAAGACATGCCTCCCAAAGATGTGGTTCCATCTTCAGAAAATGTGTTTGGGTCTAAAAACACTTCTGGCTCTTCATCACCTTTAAAACGATAAATAACATATTGATTTTGCAATCCATTATTCTTATAAAAATAGGTATAGTCACCTTCTTTAAATGGTGAACCAATTTTTTCGTAATTCCATAGTTTTTCCAATCTGTTTTTTAATTCTTCTCTGTAAGGTATGTTAGCTAAATAATTAAAAGTAACTTCATTTTGTTCGCCAACCCAAGCTCCAGTTTCATCAGACATGTCATCTTCTAACCAGCGATATGGGTCTTTTACTTCAGTTCCAAAATAATTGGTAACAGTATCTACCTGTTTTGTTGTAGGATAATTCAATTTTGCAGTGTTTTTTTCAGTATCTACATTTTTACAAGAAATTATAAAAATGCCAATAAGCGTTAATATTACTATTTTTTTCATTGTAGTTATTTTTAGTTGTAAACAAATTTAAAGAAAAAAGGCATAGTTAATATTGATAAACCATGCATTTAATAATATTTTAAGATTTAAAACAATGTTTTAAACTTTTTCCAGTTTGCATAAATTAAAATTATATTTAATAATGCTACTAAAGCTCCGGGACCAATAGTTGAAATATCATATTTAATATGAAACAATACAATGTTTATAGAAATTGGTGCCAGCCAAACTAAGGCCAACCCTTTCCATTTATTAATAAGTAATAATAATCCTGGAATTAATTCTGATAAACCAATTAAAGGCATCATGTAACCTGTTGCAATTAATGCCGCCATAAAACTTCCTTCTGGTGGAGCGCCCATTGGAATAAAATTGAAAAATTTGTTACTTCCAAATACTATCAATACAATGGCAAGTAAAAGACGTAAAATCATTGTTAATTTCGAATTCATAATATAATTTTTTAGTTAATAGTTAGTTAATTAAGTCGTTAAATTACATATTATATTACAGTTGTAACTATTGTTACTATAAATATGTAAGTTTTTATGTCACTTTGTCGTTTAAAATAAAGTGGAATTAAAATTGCTATATAATTAAAAAAATAAAATAAAATGACAGAATTATTAACAAAAGAGACCTTTTTAGAGAAGGTTTTTAATTTCGAAAAAAATAAAGAGTGGAAATTTGAAGGAGAACTTCCTTGTATTATAGATTTTTATGCAGATTGGTGTGGACCGTGTAAAGCAGTTGCTCCAGTTTTAGAAGAATTAGGCGAAGAATATAAAGGAAAAGTAAATATTTATAAAGTAGATACCGAGGCTGAACAAGAATTAGCTGCTGCTTTTGGTATTAGAAGTATTCCTTCTATTTTATTTGTTCCAAAAGATGCTGAACCACAAATGGCGCAAGGTGCATTACCAAAACACCAGTTTGAGCAAATAATAAAAGATGTTTTAAAAGTTTCTAAATAAACTTTTAAAAAACACTACAAATGCTGCTATAAAAGTTAATTTTATAGCAGCATTTTTTATTATAATACATTCTAATAACATTAAGTTATTATGATTTGTACTTAAAATCAAAAATTAATAATAAATTTGTATTCAATTTTTAATAAGCACTAAAAATCACATATCGTGAAAAAAACTATACTTTCAATATTTCTTTTTATATCAATAATTCCTTTTTACGGTCAAATTCAATCCTATTATAATGGTCTCGATTTGACTAAAACAGAAAATGAATTATTTATTGAGATCTCAAATAAAATTAAATCTACACATACATCAATACCATACACTTCTGGCTCTTTAGATGTTTGGGATGTTTTAAAACAAGTAGATCAAGACCCTGATAATGCTTCAAATGTATTGCTGATTTATGGATATAATGATAACGATGGTATTGTAGATACAGATAGGTCAAGAAATAAAAGTTTACAAGATACTGGAGGAACAACAGGAACCTGGAATAGAGAACATGTTTTTGCAAAATCTTTAGCTAATCCAAGCCTTGAAACTGATAGCCCAGGTCCAGGAACAGATGTGCATAATTTGAGACCTGCAGATACACAACGCAACTCAACTAGAAGTAATAGAAAATTTTATGATCGTTCAGGAACTTCTAAAATAGTTTCAAGTAATGGAGGTTGGTATCCTGGTGATGAATGGAAAGGTGATGTAGCAAGAATTATTATGTATATGTATTTACGCTATAATGGAAATGGTTCTCAAATTTCTCAAACTCAATGTTTACCAATTAATAGCGGTTTTGGAACAGCAGTAGCATTAGACGCTAATATGATAGATCTATTTTTAAATTGGAATGTTGAAGACCCTGTTTCAGATGTTGAAAACCAACGCAACGATTATATTGAGACTGTACAAGGCAATAGAAATCCATTTATAGATAATCCATATTTAGCAACCTTAATATGGGGCGGTGTAAACGCCGAGGATAAGTGGAATTTAAATGATAATTCAGATACTGAGCTACCAACTTCACCTACAAATTTAATGGTTGTAAATACAACATTCGAATCTGTTGAAATTAGTTGGAATGCCGCAACAGATAATGTTGGGGTTATAGATTACTTAATATATTTAGATGGCGAATTTTACCAAACTGCCTTTTCAACTTCTACTACAATTTTAGGATTAACACCAAATACAACTTATAATATCACTGTAAAAGCTAGAGATGCTTCTTCTAATTTATCTGAAGTTGGAGCAAATATAAGTGTTACAACCCTTGAAGGACCAACCTACTTAATAAGTGAAGACTTTAGTAATTGTAGTGATTTAGCTTTTTTTACTTACAATGAAGCAAGTAATAAAAACTGGCAATGTGAAACACAGTATGGAGAAAATAATACAGGTTCTATTGGTATTAATGGATATCAACAAGATGTTTTAAGTAAAGACTGGCTAATTACTACTAACCCTATAAACTTTGACGAGTATGAAGCTGAAAAAATTAGTTTTTATACCGATGCATCATACGGTGATACAACACTAGAACTTGTATATTCTTCTGATTATGATGGTTCCAGCAATCCTAGTGATTATGATTGGACTCCAATGCCAAATATTGATATTCCTGAACACTCAAATGGTAGTGGAAGTGAAGAAATATATGCATTTTCTAATGTAGATATTAGTTCAATTACTGGAACTGTTTATATTGCATTTAAATATTATTCTTCAGCTGAACCAACACGATGGACAGTAGATAGCTTTGAAATAATTGCGGAAAACAATAATGATGATGTAGATAATGACGGCGTTTTAAATGAAAATGATTTATGTCCAAACACTCCAATAGGAGAAACAGTTGATGAAAATGGTTGCTCATATGGACAATTAGATGATGATAACGATGGTGTTGCTAATGGTATAGATGTCTGTGAAAATACTCCTACTGGTGAAGAAGTAAATGCTACCGGTTGTTCTGAAAGCCAATTAGATGATGATAATGATGGTGTTATGAATAATGTTGATATATGCCCAAATACAATAGAAGGAGAAACAGTTGATGAAAATGGTTGCTCAAATGGACAATTAGATGATGATAACGATGGTGTTGCTAATAATATAGATGTTTGTGAAAATACTCCTGCTGGTGAAAACGTGAACGCCAATGGATGTTCAGAAAGCCAATTAGATGATGATAATGATGGTGTTATGAATAATGTAGATATATGTCCAAATACAATAGATGGAGAAACAGTTGATGAAAACGGTTGCTCAAATGGACAATTAGATGATGATAACGATGGTATTGCCAATAGTATAGATGTCTGTGAAAATACTCCTACTGGTGAAGACGTAAACGCTACAGGTTGTTCTGAAAGCCAATTAGATGATGATAATGATGGTGTTATGAATAATGTAGATGACTGTCCTAATACCCCAACTGGTGAAACGGTTAATATAAACGGATGTTCAGATAGCCAATTAGATGATGATAACGATGGGGTGATGAATAACTTAGACCTTTGCGAAAATACCACGCCAGGTTCAACTGTAGATGCTTCAGGCTGTTTTACATTACCTAGCAACAATTTTACTATTGAAACTATTAGCGAAACTTGTCCTAACAAAAATAATGGGCAAATTTTGATCTCGGCTCAAGGAAGTTATACTTATAATGTTACATTAAATGGAGCAAATGCTACCTTGCAAAACAACAACTTGTCTCCAGGAAACTATACTGTTTGTATTAATGTTGCAGGTGAAAATTATGAACAATGTTATGATGTAGTTATTGAAGAAGGTACCACAATATCAGGTAAAGTTGCTGTAGATTCTGGAAAAGCTTCTATAGAAATTGAACAAGGTACTGCACCATTTACAATTTTTATAAATGATAATGTTGCCTTTGAAACAGCTGCTCCAATATTTACTGTAGATGTAAAACACGGCGATAAAATTAAAGTAAAATCTAACGTAGCATGTGAAGGTGTTTTTGCAAAAACAGTTAATTTGTTTAATGAAATTATTTCGTATCCCAATCCTACAAAAGGGAATTTTGAAATTGCATTACCAATTTCTCAAAACAATGTAAAAATTGAAGTTTATAATATGCAATCGCAGTTAGTTTCAGCAAAAAACTACAATGTATATAATGGTAAAGTTCAATTAAATATTACTAATAATGCAACTGGTTTATATTTTGCAAAAGTGTACTTAGATAAACCTGTAGTACTTAAAATAATTAAAGAATAAACTTTTTTAAAATATTAGAATATCAAAAAAGACGCTTTAATCAGCGTCTTTTTTTTTAGAGCTTCTTAACTTAATTATAAAATATAATTACTGCCTAAAATATTCATAGAGTATAACAATCATTTCATTGATAAATTTCAAGTGATTGTAGATTCTTATTTCCTTGAAATACAATAAACTATACCTTGCTCTCAAATTAGAAATAAATTTGAAAACAAAGCATTATGGCTATTAAAAGTATAAACGGTTGTATTGGATGCGAGGAATGCATTAAAAGCTGCCCAACTGATGTTATTCGATTGAATCCTGACACAAAAAAAGCAGAAATTCTATTCCCAGAAGACTGCCAAATATGTCATTTATGTCGCATGTATTGTCCAGTAGATGCTATAACAATTACACCTGATAAATCAATTCCCGTAGTAGTATCTTGGGGTTAAGATTATGAAAAAAAAACAATATATATTCAAATTATTAAAAATTGCCGCAGCATTTATTGCTGTTCCAATTTTACTATATTATTTAGGTGATTTTCCAAAACGCAACACCACGCTTATGGAAATTTTATCTATAACAACTATTTTAGCTTTTACTCTATTAATCTCTCAATTTTTTTCAACAAGAACAAACAGAGATTTAGTAAAAAAAATAAGAATGGTAAATGTTTTAGCTATCCATAAATTTATAGGGTATCTATTTATTTCGATATTATTGCTACACCCCTTCTTTATAATTGTTCCTAAATTTTTTGATAATGGAGTAACTCCATCAGATGCCTTTTTAAGATTAATTACAACATTTAGTAGTACAGGAATTATTCTAGGTTTAATAGCATATACAAGTATGTTAATCATTTTAATAACTTCATTTTTTAGATTTAAACTTCATTTAAAATATAGAACTTGGAGAAGTTTACACGGTTATTTTACCATGCTTTTTATAATAACCGCCACTTGGCACGTACTAAATATTGGGAGACATAGCAATACCTCTTTTTCAATTTATTATGTATTAATAGTTGCAAGTGGAATTTTTTATTTGCTAAAAACGTATTTATTTAAAACTTCAAAAAAATGAAAAAAGCAAAAGAAAATATATCTCGAAGAAAGTTTATCACTTTAGCTGGTGGAGCTGCAGCTAGTTTTGCAGCAATTTCGGCAATGGGAATTCCATTAGATTGGGCTTTAAACAACCCTGAAATTGATGTAGATTCACTTAATGCAGATACAATTAATACCGATGTGTTGGTGATAGGAAGCGGAATGGCAGGCTTATTTGCAGCAGTAAAAGCACACGACTCCGGAGCAAAAGTTTTAATGGTTTCTAAAGGTAGATTAGGAGCTTCTGGGCAAACTCCTTTTGCTAAAGGTATTTTTGCTTTTGACCCAGAAAAAGAAGATTTAAGTATAGATGAATTTGTTGCAAAAGTTTCGCGTTCAGCGTTAGGCACAAATAACAGCACATATACAAAGCAAATGGCCCAACATTCATTGGCTCGTGTAAATGAATTAAAAGAGTGGGGATTTTTTGATTCTTCACTTTACAATAAAAGTTTTAGTAAACCAATTGAAGAAAGAAATATTCCAGTTCAAGAACGTATAACCATAACACACCTAATTGAAGAAAATGGTAGTGTTGTAGGTGCCGCCGGTTTCAGTATTGATGAACAGAAAGTAGTATTTTATGAAGCAAAAAGCGTGATTTTATGTACTGGAGCCGGAGGTTTTAAACCAAATGGTTTCCCTATTTGTGATTTAACGCATGATGGTACTGTAATGGCTTATAATATTGGAGCTAAAGTAACCGGAAAAGAATGGAATGATGGACACGGAGGTAGAGCTAACAATCCTGCAGCTTGTTATGATGGTTGGGGAGATATGTTTGAGCAAAAACCAAGCACTACAAGTATTGAAGTGCATCACGATTTAGGTGTTGATATGAATTATATGGCGTATGTAAACGGAAATCCTTTAAAAATGGGACGTCCCGGTGAAGATAAAAATGCTTCAACAATTGTTGGAGGGCCTTATAAACCTTCAGAATTTGACAGACAAGATGCTAGACCACAAAGAAAAGATGGAGAAGGTGGACCTCCTGCAGGAAAAGATGGTAAAAGACCTCCAAGAAAAGATGGAGAAGGTGGACCTCCTGGTATGGGAGGATCTATGGTAGGAGGTTCATCAGCTGGAATGGCAATTCATAAATCTGAAGGTTTAGTTCCTATTAACGATCAATGTGCATCTACTATTCCTGGGCTTTATGCTGCTGGAGATGCTTTAGGCTCTTATATGGCAGGTGCAATTTATACGCAAATTGGTTCTTCATTAGCAGGTTCTGCTGTACAAGGAGGCGTTGCTGGTGAAGCGGCTGCCAAGTATAGTAAAACCGTAAAATCAGTTAAAATCTCAACTTCAAAAATTAAAGAAATTGAAGAAGAAATTTTAGCACCTTTAAAAAGAGAAGCAGGTTATAGCCCTGCCTGGATAACACAAACCTTACAGGGAATTATGATTCCTAACTTTATTATTTACATAAAAAAAGAAAACTTATTAAAAGCAGCTTTAGCTTATGTTGAAGAATTAAGAGATCATCATATCCCAATGTTAAGAGCTGCTAATATGCACGAATTACGTTTGGCACATGAAACAAAAAATATGGTTATTAGTGCTGAAATGAAATTAAAAGCTTCAATTATGCGAACAGAAAGCCGATGTAGCCATTACCGATTAGATTATCCTGAAATGGATAACGAAAATTGGCAAGCTTGGATAAATATATTTAAAGGAGAAGATGGTACAATGCAATTTGAAAAACAACCTTTTAATAGTTGGCCAATTTCTTAAATTATCAGTAAATTTTTCATTGTAATTTTTATAAGAAGAATCAATTACTAATTTAATTGATTCTTCTTTTTTTATTGAAAGTTAAGTTTGGTTGATAAAATCTGCCAGTTTGTTGATTATAATTTATTAAAAAAGAAATCTAACGTTTCTTTGAATAAAGATTTAAAAATCAGAAAGAATAAAAACTTAAAATTATGAAATTAAAAATGAATAAAATATGGAAATTAGTAGTTGTAGCATTAGTAATTACAACTGCAGCTTGCGGACAACAAAGAGGTGGTCAACGCGGAGGTGGTCAACAAGGGGGGCAGCAAGGTCCACCTCCAACACCAACAACAGATCAAATTGAGGAAATGGTAAGCGATTTAGCAAAAGAAATTTTGCTTTCTGAAGAGCAAGAATCTCAAGTTTTAGAATTGTATAAAAAGCACTTTGAAGAAATTGAAAGCAAAACTAAATCTGGGAGACCTGATAGAGACGAAATGGAAGCGTTAAAAGAAAATTTTGAAACAGATGTAAAAGCAGTTTTAACAAAAGATCAACAAAAATTGTTTACAGCATATCAAAAAAAGAATAGCAAAAGAGAAAGATCTTAAAAAATAAGTTTGAGTTAATAATAATTGTTTAGGTTAGTTTAAGCTCCATTAATTAGTATTTAATTAATGGAGTTTTTTTATTTAAAATCTATTCAATTAATATTCGTAGATAAAAAATACCTACTCGTTGATTTCTTTTCAAGAATCTGAATAAAAGCAAGAGTTTTGTTTCATTATGAAAGAACAAGTTAAGCATATAATAGAATCTTTTGAAAAAACTAATTTAAAAGAAATGGATAGTGTTTCCTTGATGAAAAGAACAGATACAAAATTTGTAATTCACGAAAAGCACTTAATTGAAGTTTTAGAACGGATTAAAAATCAGTACAAAGTTTTGGAAATAGACAAAAATAGAATAATGCCATATGCTTCATTGTATTTTGATACGCCAACTAAAAAGTTTTATAACGATCATCATAACCGAAAAGTTAACAGAACTAAAGTTAGAATGAGAAAATACATTGCTTCTAATATTTGTTTTCTTGAAATAAAACAAAAAGATGGTAAAGGGAAAACCACTAAGTCTAGAATTAAAATTGATGATTTTGAACCAGAAATGTCAAAAAATTCTATTGATTTTATTCAAAAAACAACAAAGCAACAGTTTAATTTAAAACCTATTATTTGGAATAAATTTAACCGAATTACGCTTGTAAATAAAACTGCTAAAGAACGATCAACAATAGATTTAAACCTTGCATTTAAAAAAAATGGTGCATTTATATCCTTTGATAATTTAGTAATTGTAGAACTAAAACAAGAGCGTTTTACACGCACTTCTCCTGTGGTTAAAGAGTTAAAATTAAAACAAATAAACCCTTATAAATTAAGTAAATACTGTATTGGAATGATAAGCATTTACAATGATTTAAAATACAACAGATTCAAAAAAAAATTAATTAAAATAAATAAAATAACAGCTTAATACTTATGGAATTTTTAGACATACCCTTATTCGATGATGACTTTTTTAAAATGATGTTTAGATTTTTAATAAACTTCATCTTTTTAACCTTAATTATAAGATTTATTTACTACCCTTTTACCAAACGAAAAGATTATGTATTTACATACTATTTAATTAGTTTAATAGTATTCTTTTTGTGTTTTACCTTAAAAAAATACGAGTTAGATATAGGTATGGCGCTTGGTTTATTTGCCATTTTTGGAATTATTCGATATAGAACCGATGCCATTCCTATTAAAGAAATGACTTACCTATTTGTTGTTATTGGCGTATCTGTAATAAACTCCCTAGCAAATAAAAAAATGAGCTATGCCGAAATTATTGGTGCAAATACACTTGTAATTCTAATTCTTATACTAATTGAAAGGTACTGGGCTCTAAAACAAGAAGAATCAAAGGCTATTATTTATGAAAATATTGAAAATATTAAGCCTGAAAACTACCAATTACTAAAACAAGATTTAGAACATAGAACCGGTTTAGTAATAAATAAAGTAACCATAGGAGATGTAGATTTTTTAAAAGACACTGCAAAAGTAACCATCTTCTACTTTAACAATAACTCCTAAAATATGAAATTACAATTCAAAAAAAATACAATTGCATTGTTATTAATAGCAATTACATCTATTGGTTTTGCACAAACTGAAGATACTAAAGATCTAGAAAGTTGGAACTCTATTAACCTAGAATATAAATTAAATAAAAAGTGGTCTTTTGATTTAGAAGCACAACTGAGATTAAAAGAAAATGCTTCTGAGGTAAGCGAATATTTTGGAGAATTTAACACCACCTATTCCATTTCAAAAAACTTTAAACTTGGAACTGGATTTAGATATATAAGAGAAAATGATAATGTTGGAAACGTGCAAGGCTACGAAAATCATTTTAGATATCATTTAGATGCATTATACAAACATAAAATAAACGATTTTTCTATAAAATACAGATTGCGTTATCAAAATAAAAATGAATTGGGAGTAGATGATTATGAAAATCAACACTTTCGGTTTAAAACAGCTATTAAGTACAATTTTAAAAATTGGAAACTAGATCCCGAAATTTCTGGTGAGCTTTACAATCACTTTGAAAAAGATGAAAAAAATGGTTTTGACAAATACCGGTTAACATTAGGTACCGATTATAAAATCAAAAACATGGGTAGTATTGGTTTATTCTACAGAATTGAAAAAGAATTAAATGTATCAATTCCAGAAACCACAAATATTATTGGATTAAAATATTCTTACACCTTTAAATAATAACAGTTAATAGATAAAATAAGCCATTTGGTTGATTCTTTTTTAAAAAGAAGCTTAAAAAATTCAATTTTGTTCTATAAAACAACTATAAAATACACAACAACATGAAAACAAAAATCACATTAATACTAAGTATGTTTATACTTTCAACGTACTTTATAATTAGCTGTAGTGATGATGATACAATTACAGAAACAATAATTGAAATTGATGACGATTCAAATACAGAAGTGCAAATTACCGATTCAGATTTTGTCCCTACAGATTGGACAGAAGCAACGCATAGCAAAAGTGCCGACCCTAATTTTGATGAAGTTTTTAGCAATACAGAAGTAAAACGATTTGATTTTGTTATTTCAGAAGAAAACTGGGAAGCAATGTTAAATGACATGACTAGCTTATACGGAACCTTTGGTAGACAAGGTGGTGGTAGTAGTTTTGCCGATGAAGACCCTATTTTTGTTCCTGGCTCAGTATTTTACAACGGTAAAGAATGGTATAAAGTAGGTTTACGATTTAAAGGAAACTCTAGTTTACAAAGCGCTTGGCAAGCAGGTATTTTAAAATTAGCGTTTAAAATGGATTTTGACGAATATGAAGATGATTATCCGCAAATAGACAATCAACGTTTTTATGGTTTTAAAAAATTCAGTTTAAAAAATAATTACGATGATAGCTCATTTTTAAGAGAAAAAGTTTCTGCAGAAATATTTGCAAATGCAGGATTAGCTGTTTCAAATACTGCGTTTTATACACTTTATGTAGATCACGGAGACGGTCCAGAATACTTTGGATTATACACCTTAGTTGAAGAAGTTGACAATACCGTAATAGACACTCAATTTTCTAGTGATGACGGAAACTTATACAAACCTGAAGATTACGGAGCAAGTTTTGCTTACGGAACTTTTAATGAAGATGGCTTTGAAAAGAAAACCAACGAAGATGAAGCAGACTGGAGCGATATTGAAAGTTTATTCGACGCTTTACATGCAAGCACAAGAACTACAGATCCAGCAACCTGGAGAACAAATTTAGAAGCTGTTTTTGATGTAGATACCTTTTTAAACTATTTAGCTGTAAATACGGTAATTCAAAACTGGGATACGTATGGAATAATGGAACACAATTATTATTTATACAACAATCCAGATAATAATTTACTAACCTGGATACCTTGGGATAATAATGAAGCACTACAAGATGGTAAAATGGGAGGATCATTAAACCTAAATTTTTCAGATCTTTCAAGCAGTAAATGGCCTTTAATTGGATATTTATACCAAGATACCGTTTATAAAGCAAAATATGACACTTACGTACAAGCAGTTATAGATGGACCTTTTGAAACAAGTTATATTCAGAGTCTATATGACACCTACGCAAACTTAGTTGAACCGTATGCAACTACAGAGTTAAATGGATATTCATTTTTAAATAACAGTAGTTCTTTTTACTCTGCCATTTCAACATTAAAGTCACACGCTTCAAGTAGAGCAACTGCAGTTAACAACTACTTAGATTAGTTTAGTTTTAATATCTTTGTTTGTACTTCATATTTCAAAGTATAAACAAAGATATTTTTTTAGTTATAAAAATAGTTAGTACCATTTAAAAATGAAACTTATAAAGAAAAATTACAATTTTGCCTTATTTGAACCTTTTATAATTATTGCTTTTTGGGCGTTATTATTTGCTTCTCCACTATTATTTGGTCGCTTTGAAAATCAAATAGAATGGAACATAGTTTTTAAGGTTTGGATAAATTATTTACCATTATTAGCATTGTTTTTAATAAACAGATTTATACTATTACCAAAGCTATTTTTTAAAAGCAAAAGGCTCTTGTATTTTGGCATAACATCTGTAATAATACTAATTATAGCATTTGGTATTTATAGTTTTGATGTAAATAATAATAAAGACATGCCTTTTATGCAACCTCCAGCTATGGAATTAGGCAGGGTTTCAAAACCCTCCGCCAATGCAAAAAGGCAGAGAATTACCACCACCTATAGATCAAAGACCAAATAAAAACCCTAGACCAATACCATTATATGCTAATTTTTTAATTTTAGCAGTATTATTAGTTGGGTTTGATGCTGGTTTGCAAATTTCTATGCGTTGGGCAAATTTAGAACAAGAGAAATTTAAAATTCAAAAAGAAAATGTAGAAAATCAATTGGCTTTTTTAAAAAATCAGGTAAGTCCTCATTTTTTTATGAATACCTTAAATAATATTCATGCACTTGGTTGATATTGATACTGAAGAAGCTAAAAATGCCATTATTAAACTTTCTAATTTAATGCGTCATTTATTGTACGATTCTGAAGAAAAAGCAACTTCAATTAAAAAAGAAATTGAGTTTATTAATAGCTATATTGAATTAATGAAGCTTCGTTTTACCGATAAAGTAAAAATTAATGTTGATATTCCTTCAATGAAATTCCTGATAAATCAATTCCACCATTATTATTTACTTCATTGTTAGAAAATGCTTTTAAACACGGAATTAGTTATAAAAAGCATCATTTATAACTATTTTAATGTCTTTTTCTGAAAACGAATTGAATTTTGAAATTGAAAATAGTAATCATCCAAAAAAGATGAAGAAGCTTCAGGAATTGGAATTGAAAACACAAAAAAAAGATTAGCTCTATTATTTAAAAATAATTTTGATTTTAATATTTCTGAAACTAAAGAAATTTATAAAGTTAAATTAAAAATTCCGTTATGATAAACTGCATTGCAATAGACGATGAACCTTTAGCTTTAAAACAAATTACAAGTTATATAGATAAAACACCTTTTTTAATACTTCTAAATATTTTTGAAAGTGCTATTGATGCATTATCATTTCTTAAAGAAAACAACGTGGAATTAATGTTTGTTGATATTAATATGCCCGATTTAAATGGAATGGATTTTGTAAAATCTTTAGAAAATCCGCCAAAAATTATTTTTACAACTGCTTATAGCGAATATGCCATAGAAGGTTTTAAAGTTGATGCATTAGACTATTTATTAAAACCCATTGATTATGCAGCATTTTTAAAAGCTTCAAACAAAGCAAAATCTTGGTTCGATATACAAAATTCAAAACCTGAACAAATTAATAGCAACGACGATTTTTTATTTATTAAATCTGAATATAAAATTGTACGTATTAATTTAGATGATATTAAATATATTGAAGGAATGCGAGAATATGTTCGCATTCATTTAATCAATGAAAAACCAATTATGACTTTATTAAGTATGAAAAGCAATGGAAGCAACAATTCCTCTAAAAAACTTTATGCGCGTTCACCGATCGTATATTGTAAACTTAAAAAAATAACAACAATTGAACGCAATAGAATTGTTTTTGATAAAGTTTATATTCCTGTAAGTGAACAATATAAAGAGTGATTTTATAGAAAGCTTTTTGAGTAACTTTTCAGCAATTTATAGAACAATTAATTTTTTTATCGTAAAATTATATAACCTTAACTCTATTACTACAAATATAAGTTCTAGTTTATAACACGTCATTCTGAACTTGATTTCAGGTTGGGTTTTTTTGAAAAAAGATAAAAATGCAGCTGGCATTAGACAATTAACCAAACTTTATTTTTATGAAAACTTTTTTAACCTTAACTCTTATTCATTACAAATTATAAGCTGGCTTTTTCGTTTATAGGAAACTTTCTTCAGTATATTCTTCGTATAAAAAGTCGTTGTAAGGAAAACGTGTGATATGAATTTTCTTAACTTCTTCAAAAACTTTTTCTCTAAATTCTTCTATATTTTCTTTATTTAAAGCAGAAATAAACAAGCAATTATTTTCATCTAACTTATTCATCCAAGTTTTTTGCCAATCTTCTAAAGAATAATGTGCTTTAGTTTTTTCCGTAACTAAATCATCTTCATCAATAGTTTGATGTTTATAAGCATCAATTTTATTAAAAACCATAATAATTGGCTTATCAGCACTTTTAATTTCATCTAAAATTTTATTTACTGATGCAATATGATCTTCAAAACTCAGGTGAGAAATATCAACCACGTGCAATAATAAATCGGCTTCACGAACTTCATCTAAAGTAGATTTAAAACTTTCTACCAATTGTGTTGGTAGTTTTCTAATAAATCCAACAGTATCAGTTAATAAAAAAGGAATATTTTTAATTACATACTTTTCTAACCGTAGTATCTAAGTGTTGCAAATAATTTATTTTCAGCAAAAACATCACTTTTACTAATCACATTCATTAAAGTAGATTTCCCAACATTGGTATATCCAACCAGGGCAACGCGCACCATTTTTCCACGGTTTTTGCGTTGTACTGCCATTTGCTTGTCAAATTTTTTAGTTTTTTTTAATAAAACTATTTTATCTCTAATAATACGTCTATCTGTTTCAATTTCTGTTTCACCAGGTCCGCGCATACCAATACCACCTTTTTGCCTTTCAAGGTGTGTCCAAAGTCGTGTTAAACGTGGTAATAAATATTGACATTGCGCTAATTCTACTTGTGTACGGGCATAACTTGTTTGTGCTCTACCTGCAAAAATATCGAGTATTAAATTGGTTCTATCTAACACTTTACAATTCAAGTACTTTTTCAATATTTCGCAATTGAGAAGATGAAAATTCATCATCAAAAATAGCAGTTTCAATATGGTGAGTTTCCATATAAGCTCTAACGTCCTCCAATTTTCCAGTACCCAAAAAAGTTTTAGGATTTGGGCTTTCTAGTTTTTGTGTAAAGCGCTTCACAGCTTTACCTCCAGCAGTTAATGTTAAAAACTCTAATTCGTCTAAATATTCGTTAGATTGCTCTTCATCTTGGTGTTGTGTAATAACTCCAATTAGAACAGCTTCTTCAGATGTTACTTTTTTCTCTTCTATCATAGTGCAAATTTACAAATTAGTTTATTTGAAAATAGAAAATGATTTTTTTTTAATAAGGAAGTGTAAAATAAAAGGTTGTGCCTTTGTTTTCTTCAGATTCGAGCCAAATATCACCTTTTAAAAGCTTAATAAGCCCTTTACAAATACTCAGTCCTAAACCATTTCCTACTTTAAAATCGTCTTCTCCAGCTTGTGAAAATCGATCGAATATAAAGTCAAATTTATCTTTAGGAATTCCGCATCCTGTATCTTTAACATAAAATTCGATGTAACTGTTAGACTGGTATTTTTTTAAGCTATATCCAATTTCAATTTCACCAGTTTCAGTATATTTTACCGCGTTATTAACTAAATTATTAAGTATTTGAATAAACCTATTCTGATCGGTATTTAAAAAATAAGTGAGTGCTTTTTCAGAATTGTTTAGTTTTAACTCAAGGTCTTTTTTAATTAAAAGCTTGTTGGTGTTTTTTTGAATTTCTATAATCTCCAATAAAGTGGATTTAATATCGAATTTGTTTATTTCAAACTTTAGTTGATTAGATTCAATTTTTGAAATATCAATAATATCGTTTATAATTGCCAATAATCTTTCTCCAGAAATATTTATAATATCTACAAAATGATTTCTTTTTTCTTCATTTAAACTAGCGTCTTTTAAAAACCCTGAAAAGCCTAATATAGCATTCATTGGAGTTCTAATTTCGTGACTCATGTTAGCTAAAAAAGCTGATTTTAAACGATCACTTTCTTCTGCCTTTACTTTTTCTATCAACAACAAATCATATGCCTTTTTTCTTTCAGCTCTTTGCTTGTTTAAAATATAAATTAATCCTAAAAAGAATACGCTAAAAATTAACAGAATGTATATTAAATGTGTTTGATTTCTGTTTTCAAGTTTTGTAATTTCTTCTTTTTTAGTAAGTAATTCTATTTGTTTGTCTTGAGTTTCTAACTTATTTAAAACACTTAACTTGGCAACTTGTTCAAATTTTTTGGCATTAAAAATACTGTCGGTATATTTTTTATAAAGTTGAAAGTATTTTAGAGCTTTTTTATAATCATTTTGGGCTTCATATGCTTCACTTAAATAATTGTAATTATCATATTCAAAATATATAAGAGCTAATCCTTTTGATGCTTCCAAACTTTTATCAACATAATTAATTACTTCATCAAGTTTATCTTCTTTTAATTTTGTGTTTGCTAGGTTAGAATAAATGAGTGGTAATAAGCTTTTAAAGTTTATGCTATTAGATAATTTAAGGGCTTTATGAAAGTATTGTTCGGCAACTTTATATTCTCCTTTTAATAAATAACCATCTCCTATATTTGTAAAATTAATAGCCAAACCCTCTACATCTCCAATTTCATTACATAAATCTATAGATTTTTGATAATAGTCTAGGCCTATATCCATATTATCTTCCCATGAAATTGTATTTCCTAAATTTATATAAATTGAAATTAATCCATCTATATTATTATTTCGTTTGTAAATTTCATAAGCTTTTAGATAGTATTTATAAGCTTCATCATTGTTTTTAATATCATAAAATAAATTTCCATAACCATTGTAAACATCTGCTATTCCATTTTCATCATTCAGTTTATAAAAAATAGTTAATGCTTTCTGATAATATTCGAGAGCTTTATCAATTGAATTTAGATAGGAAAAACTAGAACCTATATAACTATAACTATTTGCTAACCCTTGTTCGTCATTAATAGACTTGTATAAGTCAATTGCTTTTAAATAGTATTCTAATGATTCTTTAAATCTATCCTTATCATTGCAGTAATAGCCAATATTTAATAAACATTGGGCTTCATATTTGGTACTATTAACGTTTTTAGAGAGTGTTAAAGCTTTCTTGTAGTATTTAAATGAAATTTCTGGGTAGGTGTAATATAAATTATCACCTTCATCAATTAATAGTTGAACCCTAATTGTATCGTGTTTTGCAGCGTTTAATTTTTTATAAAGACTATCGTTTCTAATTTGAGCAAACACACTATTACTTATAGTTATTATAAAAAGTAATATTAACAAACAGGTATTTAGATGTTTGTGTTTTTGCATTTGGTAAGACACTAATAATTGATTTAGTACAAAAGTAAGGTTTATGTAATAAATATCAACAATTTATCATTTTTGTATTTATTAGCATTATTGATTTTTCAACAATTAAATAAATAACCTATTTTAGCTCTCCCAATAATATTAAAATTTATCTATGTTTTCATATTTCAAATCGCAAGGCAAAAACAAACAAGCTTATACAATTGCTTTTTATAACCTTGAAAATTTATTTGATACTAAAAATGATCCTAAAACTTTAGATGATGATTTTACACCTAAAGGAAGAAAGAACTGGAATTATAAACGATATAAAAGAAAAATTAAAAAATTAAGTAGTGTAATTCTTCAGCTTGGAACAGAAAAATCTTTTCATTCTCCAGCTATTGTTGGAGTTGTTGAGGTTGAAAACCAAGCAGTTTTAGTGGATTTAGTGAACACGAAAAATTTGAAAAATGAACATTACGGAATTGTACATTACGATTCACCTGATGAACGTGGCATTGACGTTGCTCTACTTTACAAAAAAGAATTATTTGAATTATTACATTCTGAAACTTTTCCGCTGTACATAAATGGTGAAAATGGCGAAAGAGATTACACCCGAGATGTATTATTGGTAAAAGGGAATTTAAATGGTGAATTGGTATATATTTTGGTAAATCATTGGCCTTCAAGAAGAAGTGGTGAAGATTTTACTGAAGAAAAAAGAATTAAAGCGGCAGAATTGGTTTCAAGTATTACTTATAAAATTAATAATGAAACTGAGGATGCAAAAATTATTATAATGGGTGATTTTAATGACAATCCTACCAATAAAAGTGTTAAACAATATTTAGTTAACGACACTTTTTATAACCCAATGGAACGTTTAATTGCTACAGGTAACGGAACATTAAACCATAAACGAACTTGGCATTTATTCGATCAAATTATCTTTTCTAAAAATTTTATCGGTATTAAAGAAAATAAACATTCTTTTAAATATGCTGAAGTTTTTGATAAGCATTTTTTAAAAGAGTGGAAAGGAAAGTACAAAGGAAATCCATTTAGAACCTATATTGGCAAATGGTATCAAGGTGGTTTTAGTGATCACTTTCCGGTTTATGTTTATTTAAAAAAGAACTAATTATTATACACTAAAAACTAAGTTTGCCAAATTTTTAAATTAATAATCTAAAAATTTGGCAAGCTTAACTCAATTCCAATCTATACTTCTAACATTGAGTTTTTAAGAAGCCTCAATAGTCAATGCCATTTTATATATTTGATCTCTAACTCCTGGTTTTTTAAATTTTTTATAATTTAAATTTTCTCGTAAATATTTTACAATATCTTTATGATCACAACCTGGACATAAAACTACTATTTCTCCTTCACTATTAAAAGTAAATTTTAAGGTTACTGTAATTTCCTTTTCTACAGAAAAGTTTGGATTTTGTAGTAATTCTACAATTTGGGTTCTAAGTTCTTTTTTTGTTACATCTGGATTTTCAACATTAGAAGCAAACAATCCAAACGTACCAATTAACAAGGCTAAAGCCAATAATTTAAATTTTTTCATTTTTGGTATATTTAAGTTAAACATCTTATTATATGATATTAAAATTAAGATATAAACCCCTTCAAACTCCTTTATAATAAGCTCTTAACATTTGTTTAACCAGTAAAATAACAATAAAGCAAGTTGTTTTTAAAGCTTTAAACAATTATACAGCAAGTAAAACTTTATTAAATATTAAACTTTTAACATAATTTAAGTTAATACTTCAAATCTTTTAATTTTAGGGCATAAAAAAACTCAAACTAATAAGTTTGAGTTTTTTTTAATTAAGTTAATTTACTACTTTATGTTAATTGCCATAGTGTAATGTCTATTAGCTCTTCCCGGATTTTCTAATATTTTATTATTTAAATTTTCACGTACAAAATTTAAAACTTGTTTGTCTCTAGAATTTACTTTTAAAACAACAATTTCTCCTTCAGTGCTAAATGTAAAAGTTACATGTACTACAACTTGAGTTTCAATTAATGTGTTTGAATTTTCAACCAATTCAATAATTTGTTTTCTTAATTCGTCTTTAGAAACATCAGGTGTAATAATTGTACTTGCAAACAAACTTGTTGTTCCTAATACTAATGCAATTGCTAATAATCTAAACTTGTTCATTTTATTTAATTTTAATAATTATTTTCATTCATTTAACTATTCAAATTTATAACATTTTAGAGCTTATTTTAAGCTCTGAAAAGATTTAATATAAATTGAATGAAAAATTTTAAAATTGCATACTTCGCAATTTATAGATGTATTTATTATTAAAATTTTAATATTTTAGATTAAAAAACTTATTTTATTGCACTATCTTAAATATGGAGAAAATCCATTTGGGGCATTTTTCGGCGTATTTGGGTTGGTTATCAAATTATTATTTGCATCTGAATAGCAAGTCCATTCACTAATAGTAAATACAGTATTAGGTTCGATAATATCTAAATTACGTACTGCTTGTCCGTCTAAATATTCCCAATTTGTCCCATTTCCATCTTCACCAATCACACCAAAAATATCCATTCTATTTCCAGAGTTGTCAACCAGCTCGTATGCATCATCTCCATTTCCAGAAATATAAGTAGATTCTACAGTTGGAGTTAAAGAAAACACATCTGCAAATCCAGTATTAGCAACAATAACAAAACCACCAACAGGAATTGTAATTCCTGAAAATACAACTGGCGAACTCGAAACATTTGTTGAACCATTTACATACTTATTCAATTTCCAGCCTGTTAAATCTATTGCCGTTTCACCAGCATTATAAAGTTCAACAAATCGGGAAGAAACACTGTTTTCTGGATCTGCTACTTCAGTTATCATTATCTTCGGTATAATTACCGGACACTCGTTATAAGGATTGCTAAAAACAATGTCTTCAAGATTTCTTAATTCTAGGTAAGTTGATAAAACACCTGTAATTGTTCCATTTCCGTCAGGGAATTTTTCATTCGAGAATGTAGCATCTCCACTTGTAAACACACCTAATTTTGTAGCTTCATTACAAGTTTCTAATGTTCTAACACCATCCTCATCACCTGTATAATATGTAAATGCTTTACCTATTTCATTAGCTGCTAATTGTACATTAGATAACTTTACTAGCGTATTTTTATACGCTGAATTATTAACTTCAGAAATTAATATCTCAGTTGGAGTAATCGAATAATTTTCTCCACTATTAAAAATAAAACTTCCAACTTTAGTAGTCTCAATTTTTGTAATCCCAGTTCCTTTAGGATAACCAATGGTTAACACATCATCAACCATATTCATATACAATTTATCTAAATTTATAAAAACCTTATCTCCTACATTATAATCTTCAAAGATTAAATCTTTATCAACTAAAAGTTGAACACCTGAAGTTGGGTTTTCAACCGCATCTTGTATAACTATTCGGTCGTTAAAATTACCAGAAGCATCACTTGAAATTACAAAACCTTCAACAATATAATTGTTATCAATTCCAAATTCAACCAGACTACCTTGATACATTTCATTAATTTCTAAAAGCGAAATAGTTGGAGTTAATACATTGGAATAATCACATCTAGTTTCATTAAATATAACATCGTTGGTATCTCTTAAATACAATTGAAAATCTTCGTAGTAATTACTAAATATTGCAACAACACTTCCTTTACCCTCAGGTAATAATTGGTTTTTAAAATCTGAATAGCCACTATTTCTAATTTCTACCTCTCCGGTTAAATTACAAGAACTATTAAAACTTTCTATGGTTCTATTAACAGTAGTTGAATTATCTACATTTGCATAAGCATTTCCAAGTTCAGTGGTTTTAAATTGTACATTATCTATTTGAATTAACATTTCTAACATACTTTCGTTCAACTGATCTATAGTGACAACTTTTGGAACAATTTCTGCAACCTCACACGAACGAATAATATGATTTTTAACTTCTAAAGCTGGAATTCTTCCCAGTTCTGTATCGCTTGCTTTTCCAATTTGAATACTTCCAAAACTATAACCAACTGCTAAACCTTTTAATTTTACATAAACCTTTCGGCCTACATTATAGGTTGTATAAATATCGGTCTGGTCTACAGAAATTTTTATGGCAGCGGTTGGGTTTTCAGGTTTATCTTGAATAGAAAGAGACTTATAAATATTACCAGATTTATCATTAGAAACAACATAACCTTCTATTATAACATCGGTTTCAATTTTTGTTGCACCACCAAATGTATACATGTCTTTTACTTGTGCAATAGTGTTGGTTGCAACAAGTTCAGGTTCATTGCAATCAACTTGCGGAGTTGAAAAGCCATCATCTTTTACACAACTTAAATAAGTACTTAGTAGTATAATTATAAATGTTATAAACTTTAAATTTTTTAATTGTATCATAGCTTTAATATTAAAATCGTATGTAAAAATTTAAATAGTATGAAGCCTTGTTTCCATACCAGTATTTTGAACCAAAAATTGGTTTTTCTAATTGTTTGTCTTCTTTTAATTCTGGATAATTTGCGTTTCTAGATTGTTCAAATCCTCCTGTTTTAAAAACTTCACCTAAAATATTATTTATTCCTATAAAAAACCCAGCATAATAATCGTCAATTTTCCAAGATTTACCTCCAACTGCATTTAATAAAAAAGCATCATCAAATTTTTCTTGTTTTAATAAAGCATCTACTTGATTTTGGGTTACCTCAACTCCTGTTTCATCATCTAAAAAAGGAACACCATCTGCATCTGTATAAAAATTATCTGTTCTTAACAAGGGTGAAATATCTAAATAATTATTGCTTAAGAAATTTCCATTTAATTGAAACCACCAATAGTTTGGATCTCTGTATTCAAAACCTAAAGAATATGCCCTTTGCGGTGTTCCAGAAACTCGATAATCTTTTAAATAAGTTGTTCCAAAATCACTGCTTTCATCAACAAAACTTTCCGATTGCAAGTACAATTGCGGGTTGTTATTGTATGTAAACTGACCAAATGAGCCTGCAGCAATTAATTTTACCGTTGGTATAACCTGGTATTCAAAACTTAACTCAGCTCCTAAGTTTCTTTT
This sequence comes from uncultured Flavobacteriaceae bacterium, assembly GCA_942492305.1. Classification (GTDB taxonomy): domain Bacteria; phylum Bacteroidota; class Bacteroidia; order Flavobacteriales; family Flavobacteriaceae; genus Lutibacter. The sequence goes on from CALOEI010000001.1 coordinate 23,115, forward strand.
AGCAACTCCTGTAATTATTTCGTTTACAAAATCTGCCTGATCTCCTAACAATCCTTCTGCAAAAAAGAATGAAGTTTCTATTGCATCTGTAAACTCTGTATAAAAACCGGTAATTCTAGCTTGTATCTTAGGCGATCTAAAAATATAATTTAAATCTGCCGTGTTAATTTTTTCGCTTGTTAAATTGGGCGTACTGTTATTATTTACCCTAGAATTTGAAAAAGTTGTTCTAATTGTTGGCGCATTTGAAACATGTGCAGCATTTAAATTTATTAAATGTCTCCCTGTTATTTTATAGGTAAACCCTCCTTTTAAGCTAACATCTGAAAATGATAATTTTTCGCTTTTACCCAAAGAATTATTCTGATAAGTTCCATTTTTATACAACCCATTACGTTGGTAACTTGTATTTTTAAAATTGAAAGCTAAAAAATAATCTAATTTAGGTTTAGAAACCTGCAATTGTCCAAAAGCACTTGCTACAGAAGCATTTATTGTATAATTGTATTGAAATTTATCATTTTCAACTACTAACCTATTTGGATTATTCAAGTCGTTTTGTCTAGCGTCACCTTCAGCGTATTGGTCTAAATCTATAAAACCATTTCCTCCTAATAAATCTAGCATATTGGCATAATTATTAGAGGTTAAATTTTTAAATGAAACTCCTGCATGTAAATTTAAATTATTCCCAATATTTTTAGCCAAGACCGAACTTATTGAAAGCTGATTGTCATCTACTCTATCTTCATATAAGTAATACAAAGAATTGCCATTATCGCTATTTTTTTGATATATTTCTTGCCAATTTATTTGACCATCTTTAAGAAATTCTTGCTCTGTTAAATAGGCATTTTCGTAATCTAAATTATCTTCATAACGTAAAAAACTACTAGGTAAATATTTCCAATATGTTGGATCTGGATTTGGCGCATTAAAATAACCTAATCTACTATTTCCAATATGTCCAAATTGATATGCTAATGTGGTTCTTAAACTAGTTTTTTCTTTTTTATAATAATGACTTAACATTACTATTGGTTCAAAAATTTCTTTAATACGAGAGTTTCTAGTATCACCTTCTTGTTCTCCCCAATAAGCATTGTATTTAAGCCCTTTTAAATCATAAACTTCTTGAGTGTTAGGCGATGATTTCCCTCTTCTATTAGAAGATGTAATAGCAGTTAAGTTTAAACTATGATGTTCATTAAATTTCTTTTCAGCAGCTAAAAAAGCAGCCCAAGCATTGTATGAAGTTCCATCTAAATAACCTTCTTGCGCATATCTTCGCGAGCCTGAAACAACAAACGCCCAATTATTTTTATTAAGTCCTGTGGCATATGTTGCCATAACACGACCCGTATAACTTTTATTTGCTGAAGCGAAAGAAACTTTTCCACCAGCTCGAAACTCAGAAGCACGTGTGTTAAAATTTGTTGTACCTAAAATACCTCCAAAATTATTTTCTGAAACTTGAATACCATTCGAAAATTCTTGGTTTCTAAACGCATCGTTTAAACCACCCCAGTTACTCCATTGTGGCCTACCATCATACAATTTATTCATTTCAACACCATTAATTAAAATGGTACCATAACTAGAATCGTACCCGCGTACCTTAAACCAAGCCTGACTAAAATTAAAAGAAGCTGCTTTTAAGAAAGCATCTTTTGAAGATTGAAATAATCCGGCAGTGTAATCCGAACTTCGCTCACCATCATCTAACAAATCATCATCTGTTAAAACTATTAAACTATTATCTACTTCATCTAACAACGTTCTAGATAAATAAATAACCCCTAAATCTATCGATTTATGCTCTTCAATACTTACAGGAATTTTTTTTGTTTGATAGCCCTCAAATGTTATTAAAACTATGAAAGAGCCGTTGGGTACTTTTTCAATAATAAAATTACCTTTTAAATCTGTTTCAGTAAAAAATAAGTTGTTTTCTAACGTAATAGAAACACCACTGAATGGGTTTTTTGTGTTACTTTCTATAATTTTTCCCCTAATAGAAGTAGTGTTTTGTGAATTTGAGTTATAGCTGTATAAGAAGCATAAAAAACCAAAGATTATTAGCTTTTTCATTTATTATTTTTTTACAAATAACAAAAAAAATATTTATAAATGAAAATAAAAGAATTAAAACTATCTATAAGATATCAAATAAAATTAGAGTTGTTTAAAATAGTGATTAATTTCTTTTAAGAGCTTTCTTAATAATTACTGTTCCGTCTGAAAGTTCTAATTTAGCAATATACATTGCCTTGCTTAATCTAGAAAGGTTAACAAGCTCCGTATAATTATTTCCTTTTATTGTGTAAATAGTTCGTCCTAATAGATCAATAATAGAAATATTTTTAATAGTAAGTTCATCATTTACAGTAAATTGAACAGTACCATCTTCCATTTCAAAAATCACCAACTCATCTGAATTTAAATTATTAATTGGCAACCTGCTATCTTTAAACACAATTTCAAAACGATTTTTATATTCATTTGCCCCCGAAGTAAAAATATAAGCTGAAGCTGATAAATCATGATAAATTTCGAGCGCATTATCTTTTAAGAAAATGGTATTATTTGTAAAAAAATCTCCTTGAAATTTATCAATTTCTATTTTATATACCGACTCTGTTTTAATGGTACTTGTAAAACCTATTGAAATACTTTCGTTTCTTGTTAAACTACTACTATTTTTCCCTTGAATTGCATACTGTTTTGTTGGCTCTTCTTCAATATTAGAATATAAAATAGCTGAAGATCCTGTTTTAGTTAAAAACCTTGGAACATCATAAAGCATTCCGTCTTTAGCATCTGAAGCACCATCTAAATAACCAACAAGTAGCTGACTAAACACACCATTTTCTGAAGTTAAATTCAACCAAATTTTATTAATTTCTGAATCACTTTTTGAAGTTTTACCTTGATTTGAGCCTTTAAAAAATTGATTATTACTATTGGTATCTGCCATTCGCATAGCATTGTTAAACACCACATTTCCAGATGCAATGGCACCAACAAAAAAGCCTTGCCCTGAAGGAATAAACCCATTTGGATCAATACCATCACCAGCTACAATACTTCCAACTCCATTATAAATTCCATAATCATCTTCAGAAAAATTTAATATCTGATTTCCATTAGCTGTACTTGATGGAGGTGTATTATGTGACCAAAAGAAAAGAGCTCCACCCATAACACTTGCATTTGCAGCAATAAATAAATCTGAATCAACAGCTGATGGATATGGATTTCCTATAAAATTCCAATCTACATCACCTGGTTCAGCATTTATTACAACTGGAACAGTTATAGTTCCTGTGTTAAACGCACCCTCAAAAGTATAATCATATGTTTGTCCACTAGATGAAAATAAACTTGGAGAATAGGTAGCAGCATAACCTACACCAGGAATCATTGGATCACCTGCGTCTGCGATTTGCCAATCATCTCCATTATCATCAACATTATCTACTCCTGCACCAGCAACAGCAGTATTATCATTAGCGGTTTCATAAGTAGCATCTAACCAATTACTGGCATTAAACCAATAGCGTCTGCTTTCTGGAGAATCTACCAATGCACCTCCAATAGTTTCATCTTCTACAGGGCTGCTCCAATAGGTATATTCATACCAGGCATTTATTGGTGCGGTTATTTTATTAACAGAAGCTGTACCACTTCCATGTAAAATAAAAGTTGCATCATCGTTATTTTGCACAAATGCACCTTTAGTTTGCACTAATATTGTACCATATACATCTGTATTATTTTCAACTTCTACAAAATAATTATCGCCTATAGTTAATGTAAATGTTGCATTTACAACTAAACTACAAGCGCTAAAACTTCCAGATGTAGCTGTATTATAATTCCCATTAATAATAACAGCAGTACCCAAACCTGGTGCTCCTGAAGGACTCCAATCGTTACCATCCCAAGTTTTAGAATCAGTTTTTACTTGTGCTGCATTGCTAGCAACAGAACAAGATAAATCTTCAATTACTTCACAATAAAATTGGTAGCCATTAACATCATATCCAGAAATAACCAAGTTAACACCTGTTTCGCCCGTAACAGTTCCAGGAGAAAAAGTAGCACTTGTAACATTTGTCCAACCCGAGGTTAAACCATCATTATATTTCCACTGGTAAGTTAGTGTTCCTCCACTACCAGCAGTTGCACTTACTGTAAAAGAAGCAGCATTACAAGTTGTAACATCTGTAGGATGCGTATTAATTGTTGGCAAAACTGCTGAGGAAAGTGCAAAACCAAAGCAGTCTTCTGTATCATTAGCATCCCAATCTCCTAAACTAAATGAAGTTGCAGGTGCACTAGCGGATACTGTTCTAGAAAAAATATAACCTTCTATAAAATTAGTACCATTGCCTGAATTTTCCCAAACATCTTGAATAGAAGCTGATCCTGTACCATAATCTTGAACTAATACTAATCTGTCTTCTTCATTAAAACCAAGTCCAGGTTTTGTAAAAGAAAGATCTGGACTAATTGTTAGGCAACTTGAACATCCACCTGTATCACTATACTAATATCATTATAGTGCTTTCAGAAGCAATCGAGCCACTTAAAGACAATATACCTCCTGAAAAACCTGTTAGCGGGACTGTAGGAGATAAATAAGTAGGAGTTGGTAGTTTAAGTGAATTATGATTATCCAATCCAATAGTATAATCTGATAAATCAATTGCCGAACCTGTAGGGTTAAATAATTCGATATAATGGCAAGAACCATCAGAATCATCATAAATACCCGTAAACATTAAACTTGACCATCCAGATGGAATTGCTCCACCAACACAACCATTATCATTTATTACAGTATAATTAGTAGAAGAATCTAAACCGCAACTTGCTTTTGTAATGGTTAAAGCCCCCGTAGTTGCTCCTGTTGGCACTTCAACCAATAATTGTGTAGCTGTTTGAGAAATAATAGTTGCGCTCACACCATTAAAACTAGCCGCTATAGTTCCTGTAAAACCTGTACCAGTTATTGTAATTTCAGTTCCTGTCGGGCCAGATGCAGGTGTAAAACTAGTAATAGTATGACTTGCAATACAAGTTACTTCTCCATCAAATGTAACATTTTTAGTAGTAGCACCATACTAGTTGCATCTAAATCTCCAGTGTATCCATTAATTCCATCCTAAACTTGCTACTAAACTCACATAAATAGTAGTTGTAGTAACACTACCACCAGTTTCTGTTAAAGTTAATGAACTTCCAAAACCGCTTCCAGAACTTGTGGAAATTTGAAAATTAGTAGGTGCTGTTAAAGTTATATCAGCTGTTAAGTCCGTACCTTCTACTGTAAATGATTGCTCAGCTGAAGGGCCAGAACCAAAAGTATAATCTAAACCAAATAAAGTATCTGTACTAGTTATTATTGTTGGTGTTGTTGAAGCACAATTAACTTCAACATCATCCAAATAATATGAATTCCCACTACGCTGAGTCATTTCTATATTAAAATAATAATCGCCTGTTAAATTTAAATTAATAGTAAATTCTTGATGCGTTATTGTAACCTCACTATTTAATATATCTCTAACCGTTGTCCAGGGTCCAGAGCTAGAAGTTGAATATTGAATACTTAATGTCTTATTGCTTGAAGATGATGAACTTGCTAACCAAAATGTTAAAGTTTGTGGATTAGTTATTGCTGAACTTGTTACTATATTATCATTTGTTGAATTGAAACCAACACCATCACCCGTTAAACCTGCGGTTGTATTTATGTAAGTACCTGAACCTCCCGACCAATTTCCATAACCAGAATTAAAATTATCGCTTGAGCATATATTACTTACTTCTGTTACCTCACCACTTACTGAAACATTTTGTGTTGTTGCATAAGTACTATTTGCTGTAATATTACTTGCACCATAGGTGTTTACTGCTAACCCTGTTTTTAGTCTTACATAAATTGTGGTTGAGCTTACAGTTTCAGAAGTCGGAGAAAGGGTAACCGTAGTTCCAAAACCAGTTCCAGAACTAGTTGAAATTTCAAAATTATTAGTAGCTGCTGCTGAAACAGTAATATCGTCAGATAAATTTATTCCAGAAATCGTAAATGTTTGTTCCGCTGAAGGTCCTGAACCAAAAACATAGTCTAAACCTGTTAATGTTGATGGCGATACTGTAATTACCGGTCGTATTACCTCACCACTTACTGAAACATTCTGAGTGGTTGCACCAGTACTAGCAACTGTAATATTACTTGACCCATAAGTATTATCCCCTAAGCCTGCAGCCAGTCTTACGTATATTGTTGTAGAAGCAACTGTTCCGCCACTTTGTGTTAGAGTTATAGGATTGGTCGCCACAAAAGAACCTCCTGTTCCTGTTGAGATTTCAAAATTTGCTGGGGGAGTAAGTGTAATATTTCCCGTTAAATTTGAACCTTCAACTGTAAAAGATTGTTCGGCTGAAGGACCTAAACCTTCTGAATAGTCTAAACCTGTTAATGAAATTGGAGAAACTGTTATTGTTGGGGATGTTGTACCTCCAACTTCTGTTATCACAATATTATCAAGATAAATACCTTCATCATTAGCGTCTAAACCATTAAACTGTAATCGTATATCTAATGAAGTATTTCCTGATAATGCTATAGAACTTGTATTAAATGTTTGAAAAGTATTATCTGTCACAGTACAACCGCTAGTTCCAGTTGTTAAAGCAGGTAATATTCCTGAACCACAATCTCCGTTTCCATCAAAGTCAATATCTAGAGATGCTGCCTCATTAAAACTACCCCCTGAATTTTGTACCCACATTAAGTTTTGATATGTTCCTCCATCAATTGAATAGGTTATCAACAATTCATCAGAATCATCCCAATCATTATAATGATGGGCTAACATATCTATCGAAAAAACAAAACTACTTGATCCTGTAATATCTATTTGATCAATATCTATGTATGGATTTGTAACAGGTAAATCTTCAACTGACCACATATAAGTACTATTCCCACCTATATTAGGATTAGTCCTGTTAAAAACATCTGTAAATCCACCTCCAGAAGTAGTTGAAGGTGTATAGCCACTACCAGCAGTTTCAAAATCAATTGTTGTTGTCTGCCCATACCCAATAAAAACGGTAAATAGTAGGGTTAATATAATAAATAGTTGTTTCATCTGCATAAACGGGGTTAATCTTTACGTTACAAATATAACTAAAAAAGCTTTCAAAATGTTAGAGTAAACTCATTTACAATTATTTAAATAGGTTCAATTAAGTATATCTTTAAAAAAATCTAATTATTAATTTAGGCTTATAAATATTATGGCTTAAAAATTGTTAGTAAATTTGCAGTATTAAATTTTTAATAAAACCAACAAATGAAATATTTCCTTAAAATACTTTTACCCTTTTTATTAATTTCAAGTGTTCTTGTTGCACAAGAAAATTATCAAATTAGAACTATTGCCTTTTATAATTTAGAAAACTTATTTGATACTGAAAATGATACGCTTATAAATGACGAAGCCAGCCCAATTATGGAAATAAAAGAAGGTCGCGAAGAAGTATATCAAAAAAAATTAGCAAATATGTCTAAAGTGCTTTCAGAAATTGGAACTAAAGAAGCCAAAAATACAGCAGCAATTATTGGTGTTGCAGAAATTGAAAACAGAAGAGTATTAGAAGATTTATTACAAACAGATAATTTAAAAAACAAACAATATCATATTATTCATTACGATTCTCCAGATTTAAGAGGTATTGATGTTGCATTACTATACCAACCTAATTATTTTAGACCAACACACCACGAGGTTTTTGAATTAAAAATATGGGATGAAAACGGAATTCGTATTTATACGAGAGATCAATTATTAGTTTCTGGTTATTTAGATGATGAACTAATTCATGTTATTGTAAATCATTGGCCTTCTAGAAGAGGTGGTGAAGCAAAAAGTAGGTCTAAAAGAGAAAAAGCAGCTTATTTAAACACCCAAATTATTGAAAAAATAAAATTAACTGACCCAAATCCTAAAGTGATAATTATGGGCGATTTAAATGATGATCCTCATAATGCAAGTTTAAAAAAAGTGCTTAAAACCAAGTCTAAAAAATCTAAAGTTAAAGAAGGTGATATTTATAACCCCATGGAAGACATGTTTAGACGTGGACAAAACACGTTGGTTTACAGAGATAATATTAATTTATTCGATCAAATTTTGTTTACATCACCACTTTTAACAACTAAAAAAGACTATTCAACCTATAAAATGTACAAAACAAACATATTTAATCCACAATATTTAACTACGCAAACAGGAAAATACAAAGGCTATCCGCATAGAAGTTTTTCGGGTAGCAATTTTATAAATGGTTATAGTGATCACTACCCTGTATATATGTATTTAATTAAAGAAACCAAAAAAGATCAACAATAAATAAGCTATTAAATTTTCTTTACAACCCGTAAATCAAACTTAAAAATGATACAAAAAATAATAGTAAGTCTGCTAATTTCTATAACTTTTATAAGCGTTAATGCGCAAGAAGTTATGACTCCTAAAATGCTGTTAGAATTAAACAAAGTTTCCGCAAAAGGCATTTCTACAGATGGAGAAAACGTAATTTATAGTATATCAAAATACAACGTTGCAACAGACAGCAAAATAACAACTGTATATAAAATTCCTGTTGAAGGTGGAGAACCTATTGCAATAGAAAATTATAAAAACCTTTTACCTAATAAGCATATTTCGCCAAACGGAGCTTATGAAATTTTTACTGAAGATGTAAAACTTAAAAAAATAACTGGTAAAGATTTTTATCCTGAAATTAAAAACTCAAATGTACAGATATATGACGAGTTAAATTATCGTCATTGGGATACTTGGGAAGATGGTGCCTACAGTCACGTATTTTACAAACCAACCTCAAAAAATGCTGAAGCAATAGATATTATGCCTAACGAACCTTTTGACTGTCCTCAAAAACCTTTTGGAGGATCGGAAGATTATCTTTGGAGTCCAGACAGCCAAAACATATTGTATGTAACTAAAAAATTAAGTGGAACAGCATATGCAATTAGCACAAATACAGATATTTATAGCTATAATTTAGTTTCAAAAACTACTACAAATTTAACTGAAAGCAATAAAGGGTACGATACAAATCCTGCATTTTCATCTAAAAATCAATTGGCTTGGTTACAAATGAAAAGAGATGGTTATGAAGCAGATAAAAACGATATTATTGTTTTAATTGATGGTGAAAAAGTAAATATTACCGAAAATTGGGATGAAACTATTCATAGTTTTGCTTGGGATGCAAAAGGTGAAAAAATTTATTTTGTAGCTCCTAATTTTGGAACTGTGCAACTTTTTGAAATTAAAGTTCCTAAATCTTCAAACAAAATTACTCCACCAAAACAGCTTACAAACGGACAATTTGATGTAAGTGGAATTGTGGGGCAAACTAAAAATATGTTAGTGGTAAATCGTAGAGATATGAACCACGCAACCGAACTTTACACTTATAATTTAAAAAAAGGAACATTACAACAACTTACCCATGCAAACGATGCAACTTACAACTCTATTTCTTTAAGTAACGTTGAAAAAAGAATGGTAAAAACTACCGATGGAAAAGATATGTTAACTTGGGTTATTTATCCTCCAAATTTTGATCCTTCAAAAAAATATCCAACAATCTTATATTGTAAAGGCGGTCCTCAAGGTCCATTAAGTCAATCGTATTCTTTTAGATGGAATTACCAATTAATGGCTGCAAATGGTTACATAATTGTTGCACCAAGCAGAAGAGGAATGTCTGGTTTTGGTATTGAGTGGAACGAGCAAATTAGTAAAGATTATGGTGGTCAAAATATGAAAGATTATTTAGCTGCTATTGATGATATTTCTAAAGAAAGTTATGTTGATACCGACAGATTAGGATGCGTTGGCGCTAGTTATGGAGGATATTCTGCATTTTATTTAGCCGGAATTCACGAGGGAAGATTTAAAAGTTTTATTGCGCATGATGGGATGTACAATTTAAGAAGTATGTACGGTACTACTGAAGAATTATTTTTTGTAAACTGGGATTTAGGAGGTAATTATTGGGATAAAAATAACGCAGCTGCCCAAAAAACTTTTAATGAGTTTAACCCAGCTAATTTTGTTGATAAATGGGATACTCCTATTTTAATAATTCAAGGAGGAAAAGATTTTAGAATTCCTATTGGACAAGGTTTGGAAGCATTTCAGGCAGCACAATTAAGAGGTATTAAAAGTAAATTATTGTACTTTCCAGAAGAAAATCATTGGGTGTTAGATGGACAAAATAGCTTTATTTGGCATACAGAATTTTATAAATGGTTAGAAGAAACACTGTAATTTATAGTGAATTAAATATAGCATAATAGGCTGCATAAAAAAATTAGAATCGTCATTCTGAATTTATTTCAGAATCTAATTGTTGTTATTTTTTATATAAGCTTTTTATGAATCTTGTCATTCCTGTGAAAACAGGAATCCATACAGTGTGAAAATGGATTCCTGCCTACGCAGGAATGACAGACATATTTAAAATTCGTCATTCTGAATTTATTTCAGAATCTCATCACAGTAGTAAACAATAATGATGAGAACCTGAATCAAGTTCAGGTTGACGGGTTATCTACATAAAACCCTAAATTTATTCTTCTTGAATATCTTTTAATAACAATTGTAAAGAAGTATTTCCATTCCAATGATTTTCATCAATATTAAAGGCAGCTTTAAACGAGTTACCTTTTTTTGTAATTTCCTCTTTATCTCCTAAACCAAATCCAATAGCATTAAATGTTTGCTGATGCACGCCATCTAAAATACATAATTTTAAATGTGATTGATCTGCGCCAACTTTTTTTCCATACCCATTATCTCTCAAACCTCCTGCCATAAAAACTGGCTTTAAATTTTGAGGTCCAAAAGGCGCTAACTGATTTATAATTCTATAAAATTTTGGTGTAATTTCTGAAAGTGATATTTCTGTGTCAATTGAAATTTCAGGAGTTTGCAATTCTTCAGGTAACGTGTTTCTTACAACTTCTTCAAACTTAGCTTTAAATTTTGGGTAATTTTTTGGTTCCAAAGTTAAACCAGCCGCATATTTATGTCCACCAAATTGTTCTATAAATTCAGAGCATTGTTCCAAGGCTTCATATACATCAAAACCTTTAACAGAACGTGCAGATGCTGCTAATTTATCGCCGCTTCTTGTAAAAACCAACGTTGGTCTATAATAAGTTTCTATAAGCCTTGAAGCAACAATTCCAATTACACCTTTGTGCCAATTTTCTGAATAAACTACTGTTGAAAAATTATCTGTTTCGTTATAATCTTCAATTTGTTGTAAGGCTTCAATAGTTATTGTACTATCTAAATCTTTTCGTTCTGTATTATTTTTTTCAATTTCTGAAGCAAATTTTACTGCAGTATCAAAGTCTGTTTCAGTTAATAATTCAACTGCGTAATTTCCATGTTTAATTCTTCCAGCAGCATTAATTCGAGGTGCAATAATAAAAACAACATCGGTTATTGTTAATTCCTTTTTATCTATTTGATGAATCATTGCTTTAATTCCAGTTCTCGGATTAGAATTTATAACCTGCAATCCATAATAAGCCAACACTCTATTTTCACCTGTTATTGGAACAATATCTGCTGCTATTGCAGTCGCTACTAGATCTAAATACGAAATTAAATCGTCTATAGTTTCTCCTCTTTTACTACCTAATGCCTGAACTAATTTAAATCCAACACCGCAACCACATAGTTCTTTATAAGGGTATTCACAATCTGTACGTTTTGGATCTAAAACGGCAACTGCTTTAGGAATTTCATTTCCAGGTCTGTGATGATCGCAGATTATAAAATCGATTCCTTTTTCTTTGGCATAAGTAACTTTATCTATTGCTTTAATACCACAATCAAGTGCAATTATTAATGTAAAATTATTGTCTTCAGCAAAATCTATTCCTTGATAAGAAATTCCATAACCTTCTTCATACCTATCCGGAATATACGTTGCAACATTTGGGTATATTGTTTTTAAATAAGAAGCCATTAATGAAACCGAAGTTGTTCCATCTACATCATAATCTCCATAAACTAAAATGTTTTCATCAGCAGCAATTGCTAATTCAATACGAGCTACAGCTTTATCCATATCTTTCATTAAAAATGGATTATGTAAGTCGTTTAAACTGGGTCTAAAAAAGGCTTTCGCTTCATCAAAAGAGTGAATTCCACGTTGTACTAATAATTTAGCAATAGTGTACTCAACGTCTAATTTTTGAGCTAAATTTAATACAATATCTGGGTTTGGTTCGGGCTTTAAAGTCCAACGCATAGCATTAATTTTTCCTCAAAAATAAGGAAAAAATATTCAAAAAATAGCCAAAAGCTTTTTACAAATGGCTATTTCAATTTTAAAAAAACTAATACTTTTATTGCTCTATATATACTATTTCGTGAGAAATATCAGAAAATTGACGGAACATTTCAAAAACACCACAATAACGTTCTACTGAAAGATTTACAGATTTTTCAATTTTATCTTTTTTAAAATCGGTTCCGTAAAATTTATAGGTAACCAATACTTTATCGTAATATTTGGGATGTTCATCAGTTAAATTTGCAGTAACTTCAATTTTAAAATCAGCTACTTCAGCACGCATTTTTTTTAATAATGATGCAACATCCATTGCTGTACATCCTGCTAAAGAAGTTAACATCATAGCTTTAGGTCGCAATCCTTTTCCTTGACCACCAACTTCTTTATCAGCATCTATCATAACAGAACCTTCTGGAGCAACCGATTCAAAAAGCATTTGACCTTTCCAACTAACTTCAATTTTATTTGTCATAATTCTAAATTTTAAACACAAATTTAATTCATTTTTTTTCTTGAAGCGTAACATTTTTAACAAAAAGACAACTAATAATTAACAACAATTATTTACTAACTATTCAATCAATATTTAGTATATTCGATTACTTATTTAAAATAATGCTTTATGGAAGAATTTTTTGAAGGAATGTCAACTCTAGAACAAACCTATTGGGGAATTGCACTATTAGGTTCTGTTGTGTTTTTAATTATTTTTATTTTAACTTTTATTGGTGGTGGAGATTCAGATATGGAGGCAGATGCCAGTGATTTTGAGGCAGATGATGGAGGTGTTGGTTTTCAGTTTTTCACTTTTAAAAATATAGTGGCATTTTTTACCATTTTTGGTTGGACAGGGGTTACGTGCATAGACAATGATTTATCAACTGGATTAACACTAATTATTTCCGTAATTGCAGGTTTGTTGATGATGGTTTTAACATCATCTTTATTCTTTTGGATGCATAAACTTGCCGAATCTGGAACCCTAAAAATGAAAAATGCTATTGGTGTAATTGGCGAAGTTTATTTGCCAATTGGAGCAAAACGATCTAAAATGGGAAAAGTTCAAATTAAAGTGCAAGGGAGCTTGCGCGAACTAGAAGCCATCACCGATAATGAAGAAGAATTGAAAACAGGCACTATGGTAAAAGTTACCGAAATTGTAAGTGCAGAATTACTATTAGTTGAAACCTTATCTAAATAAAATACCTATGAATTTATTACCTTTTTTAGTACCCTTACAATCTGGATTAACCGGAGTTTATTTAACAGCTGCCATAATTATTATACCCATAGTATTTCTATTTGCAATGATACGAAGGTACAAGCGTTGTCCTTCCGATAGAATTTTAGTTGTTTATGGAAAAACTGGTGGCGGACAGTCCGCAAAATGTGTGCATGGTGGTGCTGCATTTATTTGGCCAATTATTCAAGATTATGAGTTTTTAGACTTAACACCAATGTCTATTGAAGTTAACCTAACCAATGCGTTAAGTAAACAAAATATCCGTGTAAATGTACCTTCACGTTTTACTATTGGTATTTCAACCGAACCAAGTGTTATGCAAAATGCTGCAGAACGTTTATTAGGTTTAAGTTTAGATGCTGTGCAAGATTTGGCGCAAGAAATTATATTTGGTCAACTACGTTTAGTAGTTGCTTCAATGGATATTGAAGAAATTAACTCCGATAGAGATCAATTTTTATCGCACATTACCCACAGTGTCGAAGCCGAATTAAAAAAAGTTGGTTTAAAACTAATCAACGTAAATATTACTGATATTCACGATGAATCTGGTTATATCCAAGCTTTAGGTAAAGAGGCTGCAGCAAAAGCAATAAATGAAGCAAAAGTTTCTGTTGCTCAAAAAGTTAGAGATGGTTCTATTGGTGAAGCCAACGCAATGCAAGATCAGCGTATTCAAGTTGCCGCTGCAGATGCAAATGCCGTAGAAGGTGAAAATACCGCCAAAGTTCAAATTGCAAATTCAAATGCAAACAGACGTTCTAGAGAAGCTGAAGCTGAAAAAATTGCAATTGCATCTGAAAAAGTGCAAGCTGCAAAAGCTTTAGAAGAAGCCTACGCTGCCGAAAAAATTGCTGAAGAAGCCAGAGCAAAACGTAAAGAAGCTGAACAAGGAGCTGATATAATTGTACCTGCTCAAATTGATAAACGTAAAATTGAAATTGACGCAGAAGCAGAAGCAGAACAAATTAGAAGAATTGCCAAAGGTGAAGCCGATGCAATTTTTATGAAAAAAGAAGCTGAAGCAAAGGGTATTTTTGAAATTTTAACCAAACAAGCACAAGGTTTAGACGAAATTGTAAAAGCTGCTGGAGAAGATGCTCAAAACGCCGCATTGTTATTAATTGCTGACAAATTACCCGAATTGGTTAAAACACAAGCAGAAGCTATTAAAAATATTAAAATTGATAAAGTTACTGTTTGGGAAAATGGTGGAGGTAAAGATGGCAAAACATCTACTTCAAACTTTATTTCTGGAATGTATAAATCTGTACCTCCGTTACAAGAAATGTTTAATATGGCAGGTATGCAATTGCCAAATTATTTAAAAGGTGAAGAGGTTGAGAAAACTTCTGAAAAACCTATAGAAGAAACAGATACAAAAGAATAATTTTTTTAAACTTACTAAAATGCTGTTTGAAAAAATTCACTTTTCAAACAGCATTTTTTTTAATATTATATTTATGAGTTTTGGTGGTCACGTACAAGATATGGTTAATAGAGTAAAGCAAAATACTGCTCTAAAAAATGCCCGACGAAAAAAATTCAAAGGAGGCAATGACTATTCAAAGATTAAAAAAACTAAAACAGTTTATAATTTTCCAAAACTATCAAATGAAGAATTAAAACTATTTAAACAAAAAGTAAAAGAAGAAGCCGCAAAAGAAAAAAAGA
This sequence comes from uncultured Flavobacteriaceae bacterium, assembly GCA_942492305.1. Classification (GTDB taxonomy): domain Bacteria; phylum Bacteroidota; class Bacteroidia; order Flavobacteriales; family Flavobacteriaceae; genus Lutibacter. The sequence continues at coordinate 38,458 of CALOEI010000001.1, forward strand.
AACAACAACTATATTGGATTCTTGCGGCAATTGTAGTTTTAATAGTAATTATAATTTTTAATTTTGTAGACTTTTAATCACAAAAATAGAAGTACTTTAATATCTAATTTTTGTTCATAATTACAACTATTTTCTTTTGTCAATTTCTATTTTATTAAAAAAAGAGTAATTTTATGTATTACTCATTCTTAATCCATTCATTATGGAAACAAAACATCATTTTTTTATGTCAAAAGCTATTGATTTAGCTAAAAAAGGAGTCAATTCTAATGCTGGAGGTCCATTTGGAGCAGTGGTTGTTAAGAATGGAAAAATAATTGCAGAAGGGTATAATAAAGTTACATCAAAAAATGACCCCACTGCACATGCCGAAGTTGTAGCAATTAGAAACGCTTGTAAAAAATTAAACTCTTTTCAGTTAGATGATTGTATTATTTATACTTCTTGCGAACCTTGCCCCATGTGCTTAGGAGCTATATATTGGGCCAGACCAAAAAAAGTGTATTATGCTTGTACAAGAGAAGATGCAGCAAATATAGATTTTGATGATGAATTTATTTATACTGAAATTTTAAAAGAAATTAATGGTCGTAAAATACCTTTTATAAATATCTTACGAGAAGAGGCTTCAAAAGTATTTAAAAATTGGAATGAAAAAGAAGATAAAATTAAATATTAACATTCAAGTTGAGTTCAATAATAGTTTTAATCAAAAATAATAACGACTATCCTAAATTAGTAAGTATTCTTAATTCTTAATTCCATATTTTTACACATCTTTATAAAATTATAAGCTGTAATTAATGCGCACAACAATCATTACTTTTTTATCATATTTATTATGCTTTACAGGGAGTGTTAGTTATGCTCAAACTGAGACACCACCAACAGTTACAGCAACTGGAGATCAGTTTTATTGTCCGTTGTCTCAAATACATATTGTTACAGATTTTAATATTACAGGCGGAAGTGATAAAGTTGAAGCAATTTACATTCAAATTTCTGAAGGGTATAATGCTCAAAATGATAGATTAAAATTACTTAATGCAAGTGCACATCCAAATATTAATGCCCAAGCATTTAATATTTCTGAAGGTAAATTAGTATTAGAATGGACAAGCTCTGGCTCCTCTAACTATGCCGATTTAATTGCTGCTGTTAAAGATGTAGTTTTTGAAAGTAACAATCTTCAAATTTCTGGTGAAAAAACTTTCTCCATTACAATTGATGAAAAAAATTATTTACCTTCAACAGGGCATTTTTACGAGTATGTTCCAAATATTGGTATTACTTGGACTGATGCCAAAACTGCTGCAGAAAATTCTAACTATTATGGTTTAAAAGGATATTTAGCAACAATTACATCTTCAGAAGAAGCACAATTAACCGGAGAACAAGCGTCAGGTGCTGGGTGGATAGGTGGCAGCGATGCCAGAGTAGAAGGAACATGGGAATGGGTAACAGGCCCTGAAGCTGGTAAAACTTTTTGGATTGGATTAGGAAATGGATCGACTGCTGGAACAGATATTCCATTTGCTTTTTGGAATTCAAATAATAACGAACCTAACCAAGCTGGTAACGAGGATTATGCACATATTACCGCTCCAAATATTGGTCAAAGAGGAAGCTGGAACGATTTAAGTAATACAGGTGCCAGTTCTGGAGATTACCAACCTAAAGGGTATATTGTAGAATATGGTGGCTCTCCTGGAGATCCTGTTTTAAAATTATCTGCAAGTACAAAAATTTCAATTCCAGAAATTACAAGCGTTACTCCAAGTTCTAGATGTGGTTCTGGTTCAGTAAATCTATCAGCAACATCAAATACTGGAAATGTGCTTTGGTTTACTTCTGAAACAAGTACCACTCCTATCGGTTATGGAAATAATTGGTCTTCACCTTCAATAACAACTACAACAACTTTTTATGCATTAGCATCGGTAAATGGGTGTTTTAATGGGACTCGAAAACCCGTTATAGCTACTGTAAAAGAAATTCCTACAATAATAACTGTTTCAAATGCTACTATTTGCAAAAATAGTTCAGGAATCTTAAGCGCAACTGCTTCGGCCGGAGTTATAAATTGGTACAGTACATTAGCTGGAGGAACAACTTTACACACAGGTCCAAATTTCACAATCTCTAATGCAACAACTACTACTACTTATTTTGTTGAAGCAACTGAAAACGGATGTACAACCCTCGAAAGAAAACCAGTGGTTTTAACTGTTGTTAATGTAGACAAACCAACAACCTCTTCTACAGAGCAATATTTTTGTGATACTGAAAATGCCTCTATAAGTAATTTAAATATTACTGGAAATTCTATTTTATGGTATGAAACAGAAACAAGCACTACTCCTTTAAACACCGCACAATTATTAGTTAATAATACCACCTATTACGCATCGCAAACAGTTAATTCATGTGAAAGTGAAAAACGACTAGCTATTAAAGCAATTTTATACGAAACACCAACTCCATTAGAAATAATTCCTAAATTAAATTTATGCGATTCAAACACTTTTGGAACTGATACTGATGGAATAGAATATTTTGATTTAACCGAAAGCGCATCTGCTATATTAAACGGAAAAACTATAGAAAATTATACTATTAATTATTATATAGATCAAGCTTTAACTCAAAAAATTACAAATCCATTAGCTTATAAAAATAGCATTGTGGGCAATCCACAAACTATTTATTTTAAGATTAATAATAAAAACTTAACAAAATGTAGTGTAACTGGCTCTTTTCAAATTGAAGTATATCCTTTGCCTATTTTAAAAGCAACGGAAGTAATTTTAGAACAGTGTGATAACGACGATGCTAACGATGGTTTTAGTGTTTTTAATTTAAATGAAGCTAATGAATTAATTTCAGAAAACTATAAAAATGAAACCTTTGAATTTTATAGAGATGCAGCGTATTTAGATAAAATAGAAAATCCGATTGCTTATGAAAATCCGAGTGTTATTAATAGTGCTGTTTATGTAAAAATTAAAACTAAAAATAGTTGTGAACGTTATTCAAAAATAAATTTAAAAGTTGGTGCAACTCAAATTCCAAGTGATTTTCATTTAGATTATTTTTTATGTGAAGACTACCCGTCAAACAATCAAGATGGACGTACTTTTTTTAATTTTAGTGATGCAACCGAACAATTAATAGCAACAAAACCTGTGTTTTCTTCGCAAGAAGTACGAATTACTTATTTTGAAAATTTAGAAAATGCCTTGTCCGAAATAAATGCCATTCCAGATATTTCAAACTATAAAAATACAACACCTTGGGAGCAAAAAATATTTATTAGAATTGATAGTGACGATGTAAATGCTTGTTTGGGTTTAAACCACGTTATTACCTTACATGTTGAGCCTTTACCGGTTGCAACTCCAGTAACTATTGAACGCCAATGTGATGATGACGAGGACGGTTTATTTCCTTTTGATGTTTCATCTATTGACGCAACAATAAGAAACGGACAAACTAATATTAAAATTAGTTATTTCGATCAACAAGGAATCGCATTACCAAGTCCATTACCAAATCCTTTTTTAACAAAAAGTCAAACAATAACTATAAAAGTTGAAAACATTAATTCTAACCTAAACACTGCTTGCTTTGATGAAACAACTTTAGAGTTTATTGTAGATGATTCCCCAGAAATATTCCCAGTAACAATAGCACCGCTTTGTGACAATGGTGAAGACACAACAGATGGGTTTTCAAATTTCGACACCTCAACAATTGAGACTAATTTATTAGGTGGGCAAACCAATATGCAAGTTTTTTATTTTGATGCTGATAACAACCCGTTACCAAGTCCACTTCCAAATCCATTTTTTACTACAACCCAAAATGTAACAGTTGTAATTCAAAATCCATTAAATACAACTTGTAGTGTTTCAACTACATTAAGTTTTGTAGTAAATCCATTACCAAGTTTTGAAGTTGAACCTATACAAATTCTCTGTTTAAATACACCACCTGCAACTTTAGAGCCTTTAAATCCAAAAGAAACATATACCTATCAATGGTTTGATAGCAATGGAACTTTACTAAGTAATCAAACTTTTTATGAAACTTTTAGAGGTGGATACTTTACTGTAATTGCAACTTCTAATTTGGGTTGCGAATCATTGCCTCGTACTATTTTTGTTGAAAAATCTGATGTTGCAAATATAAGTTTAGACGATTTAATTATTGTTGATGACTCTAACAACAATTCAATTACTATAAATGATGCAAACAACAATCTAGGCGATGATGATTATGAATATTCTTTAAATGATGAATTTGGGCCTTTTCAAGATGAACCATTTTTTGACAATGTTCCTGCTGGAATTCATACCTTGTATGTAAGAGATACCGATAATTGCGGAACTGCTGCTTTAGAAATTTCAATTATTGGCTATCCAAAATTCTTTACACCAAATAATGATGGTTATAATGACACTTGGAATATTATTGGAATAAATAGTAATTTTTATCCAACTTCTTTGCTTAATATTTTCGATAGATACGGAAAATTAATAGCTCAAATAAATCCAACCATTGAAGGATGGAATGGTTTATATAACGGTAAAGAACTCCCTTCAACAGATTATTGGTTTTCTGTTGAATTAAAAGATAAAACCGGAAAAACGCGCAACAAACAAGGGCATTTTAGTTTGATTAGAAGGTAATTGATTTTATGAATTAATTTTAACTAATTTTGCCACAATGGTAAAAGAAATTCAAATTAGAGTTCCAATTAAAGAAACCACTCAACACGGTATTCTAATAAAAAAAGCTGCGCAACAACTAAAAATTGATAGCAACGCTATTAATTCAATAAAAGTATTACGAAAATCTATTGATGCCAGAAAAGCGGCAATTATCTTTAACTATAAATTAGCTGTTTATATTAACGAACCACAGCCCGAAACTTCAGATTACACTTTTCAATATAAAGATGTTTCTTCGGCTAAAGAAATACATATTATTGGTTTTGGCCCAGCCGGAATGTACGCCGCTTTACGTTGTATAGAATTAGGTTTTAAGCCCATTGTTTTAGAACGTGGAAAAAATGTACGTGATAGAAGGCGCGATTTACGCGCTATAAATCAGTTTCATTTGGTTGATGAAGATTCTAATTATTGTTTTGGAGAAGGTGGAGCAGGAACTTATTCTGACGGAAAATTATATACTAGAAGTTTGAAACGTGGTGATGTTAGAAGAATTTTTGAAAATCTTGTGTATCACGGAGCAACAGATCAAATTTTGGTAGATGCACATCCTCATATAGGAACTAATAAATTACCCAAAGTTGTTAAAAATATTAGAGAAACTATTTTAAAACATGGTGGCGAAATTCATTTTGAAAGTCGTGTGGTAGATTTTACTATTAAAGACCATAAATTAAAAGCCATTCAACTAAAAAATGGTATTGAAATGAATGTAAATGCTGTAATTTTAGCAACAGGACATTCAGCGAGAGATATTTATTATTTACTAAAAAGAAAAGATATTGCTATAAAATCTAAGTCTTTTGCAATGGGAGTTCGTGTAGAACATCCGCAGGAAATAATTGATTCGATTCAATACCACTGCAAAGGCAAAAGAGACGAGCTGTTGCCAGCTGCTTCTTATAGTTTGGTACATCAAATAAATGGTAGAGGTGTGTATTCATTTTGTATGTGTCCGGGTGGATTTATTGTACCTGCGGCAACTGCAAATGGAGAAGTTGTAGTAAACGGTATGTCACCTTCCAAAAGAAATAATTTATTTGCAAATTCTGGTATTGTTGTTGAAATTAATGCTGAAAAAGATTTATATAAATACGAACAGTTTGGAGCGCTAAAAGGATTAGAATTTCAAAAAGATTTAGAAAAATTAGCGTGGGTAGCTGGTGGAAAAACACAAACTGCTCCAGCACAACGTTTAACCGATTTTGTTGAAGGAAAATTATCTAACACTTTAAATCCAACTTCATACCAACCGGGATTAAAATCAACTACATTACATTCTATTTTACCAAAACAAATTGGAGGTAGGTTACGTAAAGGTTTTGCTGAATTTGGCAAAAAAATGCACGGTTATTATACTGCAGAAGCTAATGTAATTGGAGTAGAATCTAGAACTTCGTCACCTGTAAATATTCCTAGAAAAAACACCTTAGAGCACCCAGAATTAAAAGGGTTATTTCCGTGTGGAGAAGGTGGTGGTTACGCTGGTGGAATTGTGTCTGCAGCAATGGATGGAGAACGTTGTGCCGAAGCTGCAATAGCAACTTTTAAACAATAAATTTCATTTTAAAATAATCGTTAACATCTATAACTTGCATTCCAGCTGTTTTTGCTGCTTGCATTCCTAAAATTCCATCTTCAAAAACAATACAATCTTCTGGGTCTATTTGCATTAATGCTGCACATTTTAAAAACGTTTCTGGATGTGGTTTTGGGTTCTCAATATCATTTGAAGTTATTACAATTTCAAAAAAATGAGACATATTAATAACTTCCAAGGTTTTTTTAGCGCCATTTCTAGTACTTCCAGTTCCAATAGACATTGGTAAAATGTTGTGGTATTTTCTAACAACATCTGCTACTATAGAAATTTCTTGTGTTTGATGTACCATTTTTTTAAAAGTACTTCCTTTAACATTACCAACTTCAATAGGATTCATATTGGTTCCAAATTGTTCATTCAATTTTATAATTGTTGCTTCTCTCGGTTTACCTGTTAAAGACTTAAACAATTCTGGAGTAAAATCTATTCCGAATGGTGATACTGCTTCACGCCAAGATAAAAAATGATTTTGCATGGTGTTTGCAATAGTTCCATCTAAATCAAAAATAAGGCCTTTTACATTTTTTGGTATTTCAATCATATTTTTTTAATAAGCGACAAAAATAAGGATAATTGAAATAATTATAGGTAAAGAACATGTTAAATAGCTTCATACATTTTTCCAGGTAATGGTTTTACAACACCTTTCATTTCAAGATTAAATAAAATAGTAACAATCTTATAAACAGGTAGCTTACAACTTAAAGAAATAACATCTAATAATTGTTTCCCTTCTTTAAGTAAAAAATCATAAACCAATTGTTCGGCTTCATCTAAATCAACAAATAATTGTTTTTGAATTATAGTTTCTTTTTTAATTTCAAGATTCCAATTCAACATTTCAACCAAATCGTTTGCAGAAGTTAAAATTGCGGCCTTGTTTCTTCTAATTAAATCGTTGCAACCTTTACTAAAGTTATCGGTACTTCTACCCGGAACTGCAAACACGTCCCTACTGTATGAATTTGCTATATCGGCAGTAACTAATGAGCCTCCCTTTTCTGCAGATTCTATTATAATAGTAGCTTCAGAAATACCAGCAACTATTCTATTTCTTTTTAAAAAATTTTCTCTTTGCAAAGCATCGTTATGCCAAAAATCGGTAATAAAACCTCCATTTTTATAAATATCTGCAACGTATTTTTTATGAGATTTTGGGTACATTTCTTCAAAACCATGTGCCAATACTGCAATAGTTTGCAATTCGTTTTTTAGAGCTGATTTATGTGCGCAAATATCTACTCCATAAGCAAAACCACTTACAATTATTGGGTTGTAAGGTTTTAAATCCGAAATTAATTTTTCACAAAAATCACGTCCATAGCTTGTAATTTTTCGAGTACCTACAATACTAATTATGGATTGTTTTGAGAAACTAAAATTTCCTTCTTTAAAAATTAAAATTGGAGCGTCTATACAATGCTTTAACTTATCTGGATAGTTTTTATCTTCAAAATAAAACGTTTCAATATTATTTTTTTGAATGTATTTTAGTTCATTCTCAGCTTCTTTTAAATTCTCTTTATCAAATAAATGTTGCAAGGTAAAAGCACCAATTCCATTTATTTTTTGAAGCACATTCCTTTTTTCTTTAAGTACATTTTTTGCACTTCCACAATGTGCAATTAACTTTTTCGCATTAATATCACCTATACCTTTTACACGCTGTAAGGCTAAAATATAAAGCAAATCCTCTTCTAGCATCTTTTAACAATTTGAAATTCAATATATAAAATTATTGTTAATAAAATTTAGTCTGTTACTATATTTTTAAAACAGTTTTCCTTTATATTTGTTTTAATGACATTAGCAACATACATAAGCGACTTATTATACCGGTACGAATGCGTAATTGTTCCAAATTTTGGAGGTTTTGTTAGTAACGAAATTTCTGCAAAAGTGAATCATTTTACACATACATTTTACGCACCTTCTAAGCAATTAACTTTTAATTCGAATTTGCAAAACAACGATGGTTTATTAGCAAATTATATTGCTTCATCTCAAAATATTTCATTTTTAAAAGCGCTAGAATATATTTATGAAGAGGTTGAATCTTGGAAAAGCATTTTAAAAAATGAAACGCTTGCTATTGATAATATAGGAACATTTACTTTAAATGCTAATGGAAACTATATTTTTGAACCAGCTAATACCATTAATTATTTAACAAGTTCTTTCGGTTTAAATTCTTATAATTCACCAGCTATAAAACGTATAGAGTACAAGCAAAAAGTTAAACAATTAGAAACTATAGCTCCCGTTTTAGCTACCAAAGAAAATAACAGAAAAACACCTGCTTTTATTAAATATGCTGCAAGTGCGGCTATTCTTTTTGCTCTAGGAACTCTTGGCTGGAATGAATACCAAAAAGCTGAATATAATAATTTAGTTGTTGAAGCTGAACAACAACAACAGCAAGTTGAAAAAACTATTCAAGAAGCAACTTTTGTTATTTCCAATCCACTACCTGCTATTACTTTAAATGTAACCAAGCAAAAGTATAATTACCATGTAATTGCTGGCGCATTTAGAGAACCTATTAATGCAGAAAAAAAGCTAAACGAATTGGTTGAAAAAGGATACAATGCAAAAATTTTAGGTGTCAATAAATGGAACTTAACACAAGTTTGCTATATGAGTACCAATTCTAAAAATGAAGCTATTAATACTTTAAACAAAATCAAAAAAACCATTTCTAAAGATGCTTGGTTATTGGTAAAAGAATACTAAAGTTCTAAATTTATTTGCTCTTAATTTTTTGATAAAATAGCTTTATATTTGCCTAAATTTAAAAGGCATGACTAAAGCACCTAAAGAATCATTAACCATACTTACCGACATTGTTTTACCAGGTGAAACTAATCCATTAGGAAATCTTTTTGGAGGCGAATTATTGGCTAGAATGGACAGAGCTTGTAGTATTGCAGCGCGCCGCCACTCTAGAAGAATTGTAGTTACTGCATCTGTAAATCATGTCGCTTTTAATAAAGCTGTTCCTGTAGGAAGTGTTGTAACTATTGAAGCTAAAGTTTCTCGTGCTTTTAAATCTTCTATGGAAATTTATGTCGATGTTTGGATTGAAGATCGCGAATCTCAAGTTCGATCTAAAGTAAATGAAGGGATTTATACTTTTGTTGCTGTTGACACGACTGGCTCACCTGTAAAAGTTCCTCAAATACAACCTGAAACAGCTCTTGAAAAAGAACGTTTTGAAGGTGCACTACGTAGAAAACAATTAAGTTTAATTCTTTCAGGAAAAATGAAACCCCAAGAAGCAACAGAATTAAAAGCGCTTTTTGCTTAATTGGGTTACTACTATTTTAAAACTCAAATTTATATTGAATATTTATTGGCTTTTCAGGTTTACTTTTTGAATGAATGTTTAAATTGGTAACAGAAATACCTAATAACCGAACAGAATTTAACACCTTTTCTTGGTACAATAATTCTTTAACAGTATCTAATAGCACGGCTTTTTCTTTTACAAAATAAGGAAGTGTTTTACTACGAGTTTGTATTTTAAAATCGCTGTATTTAATTTTTAAAGTAACTGTTTTTCCTGAAACCTTTGCCTTTTGTAAACGTTGCTCTAATTCTTCAGAAATGCGTTCTAATTGTTCTAACATAAATACTTCTGATGTTAAGTTTTTTATAAAAGTATGCTCAGCTGCTACAGATTTTCTTGCTCTGTTTGGTTTTACTTTACTGTTATGTAAACCCCTTACAATATTGTAATAATGAGTTCCAGAGCTTTTAAAATGTTGGGTTAAAAAAGACTCGCTTTTAGATTTTAAATCGCTGCCTTTAAAAATGCCAAGATTGTACATTTTTGCAGCAGTAACTTTTCCAATTCCAAAGAATTTTTTTATAGGCAATTCCTCTAAAAAGGAAATTATTTCTTCTGGAGGAATTGTTTTTTGTCCGTTTGGTTTATTTATATCCGAAGCAATTTTGGCAATAAATTTACTACTTGAAATTCCAGCAGATGCATTTAATTGTAACTCATCAAAAATTCGTGTTCTAATTTCTTTTGCAATTAAACTAGCGGAAGGATTTCCCTTTTTATTTTCTGTAACATCTAAATACGCTTCATCTAAAGAAAGTGGCTCCACCAAATCGGTATATTCATAAAAAATGTTTCTTATTTTTTTTGAAATTTCTGTATAGCGTTCAAATCGAGGTTTAACAAATATTAGATGTGGACATTTTTTTCTAGCAATTGCTCCACTCATTGCAGAACGAACTCCAAATTTACGCGCCTCATAACTTGCAGCAGAAACAACACCACGTTCACCACCTCCACCAACAGCAATAGGTTTACCTCTTAATTCTGGATTGTCTAATTGCTCAACTGAAGCATAAAACGCATCCATATCAATATGAATTATTTTGCGATATGTTTTTTCTAAGCCCACATATCAAAAATACAATTTATGTTTCGTATAATTTGGTTAACACCCTTATAGAAAAAATAAAACTGTCTAAAAAATACAATTTTTAGACAGCTTTATTTATAAAATTTATACTAGGTTATTTACACTACGCCTAAATCTAACATAGAATCAGCTACTTTAATAAAACCAGCAATATTTGCTCCTTTTACATAGTTAATATAACCATCTTCTTCAGTTCCATATTTTAAACAAGCTGTATGTATAGAATGCATTATTTGGTGCAATTTAGCATCTACCTCTTCTTTAGTCCAATTTAATTTCATGGCGTTTTGCGACATCTCTAACCCAGAAACTCCAACTCCACCAGCATTTACAGCTTTACCTGGTCCATATAAAATTTTGGCAGCATGAAACGCATCAACAGCTTCTGGAGTACAACCCATATTAGAAACTTCAGCAACATATTGTACGCCATTAGCAACTAATTTCACAGCATCTTCACCATCTAATTCATTTTGAATGGCACAAGGCATAGCTATATCACATTTAACACCCCAAGGTTTTTCTCCTGGGTAAAATTTAGCTTCTGGAAATTCTTCGGCATAAGGAGAAACAACATCGTTATTTGAAGCTCTTAATTGTAACAAATAATTTATTTTATCGGCATCTAATCCTTTTTCATCATAAATATATCCGTCTGGTCCAGAAATTGTAACCACTTTACCACCTAATTCAGTAATTTTTAAAGCAACACCCCAAGTAACATTTCCAAAACCAGAAAGTGCTATCGTTTTACCTTCAAAAGTATCGTTTTTAGTATCTAACATTTCTTTTGTAAAATAAACTCCACCAAAACCTGTAGCTTCAGGTCTAATTAAGCTTCCTCCCCAATTTAAACCTTTACCAGTAAAAACTCCAGAATTTTCATGTTGCAATTTTTTATACATTCCGTACATAAATCCAATTTCTCTACCCCCTGTTCCAATATCACCAGCTGGTACATCAGTACTTGGTCCAATAACTCTCCAAAGTTCTAACATAAATGCTTGACAAAAACGCATAATCTCGGTGTCTGATTTTCCTTTAGGATTAAAATCTGAACCTCCTTTTCCACCTCCCATTGGCAGTGTAGTTAAAGCATTTTTAAATATTTGTTCAAACCCTAAAAACTTTAAAATACTAAGGTTTACACTTGGGTGTAACCGTATTCCGCCTTTATATGGGCCAATTGCATTGTTAAATTGCACTCTATGTCCTAAGTTTACTTGAACATTTCCTGCATCGTCAATCCAAGAAACTCTGAACGTTAATATACGATCTGGCTCTACTAAGCGCTCTATAATTTTAGCAGCTTCGTATTGTGGATTTTCATTATATATTGTTTCTATAGATTCTAAAACTTCGTGAACAGCCTGTAAATATTCCTTTTCACCAGGGTGTTTAGTTTCTAAATTAGTTAAAATTTCTTTTACATTCATAATGGTAATATTTATAACTGTTTATAAAATAAAGTTAAGAACAAAAATACATATTTAAAATTAATTTTCAAGCAACAATTATATCGATATTTTTAATATTTAATATTTATTTTTTATTTTTTTATTAATATATAATTATTTTAATGCTTTGAAGTTGTTTTTTTGTCATATACACATTTTTACATAAATCCGTCTGGGGGTAATTCTTCAATGGAATCTTCAACTTTTACAGTTGTATCTTGTATTTTGTAAACTTCTTTAAAAATTGCCGCTTTGTTATATTTACCTTCAATAATTGCCGTAAGTGGGTTTTTAAAACAAATATGTCTTAAATATGCGTCTTCAAAAACAGCTTCTTGTTTATTTAAATATTCTACATCAAAAAATCCATCGTTTATAAATGGGTTTATTGTTAAATACCCAACTTTAAATGATGTTAAATTTTGAAAAAAATGAGTTCCTTGACTTGGATCAATTCTAAAATTATTTAAACCTGATTCTATAATCACTTTTGGCAGCAGAAATTTGAGGCCATATAACTGGAATTCCTAACCATGGGTCGCTAGATCCCCATCGTCCTGGTCCAACCAAAATGTATTTTTTATCTTGAGCAACAAATTTTTTATTAATTTTTTCAACTGCTAATGCTATTTCTCTGGTATTGGCCGAATTAAAAGTTTCTGGTTTTACGTAAACAATATCAAAAATATGCTCGTATTTCCCATTTCCTAAAGCAGATTCTGAATAAATAATGGTATCTGAAAGTTCAAAATTATCTGGTAATTTGCTAACTGTTTTAGCACTCTCTATAATAGGTCTTATTTGTAAGAAACTAAATTCTTTTGGTTTACCTGCGGGAACATCTAATTTTACAGCAAATTCTATTTCTATTGGATTTCTCATTTCTCGTTGACCAACACGTAATAGCTCTTTTAAAATTTCGGGCAAAGGAAATGTATTATATTTTAAAATATTATCAAATGAAATTACCCGAATTCCATCATGCATTACACCTGGCCTAATTATATTATTTTGTAAATCGTAGGTAGAAGCTACAAATTTTAAAGACCCATGATTTTCTGCATTTCTAATAGTTACTTTTCTTTTATTGATAGCCTCACTTGTTGAAACTTTATAGCTATTTGGGTCTAAATCTAATCCATAAAAATATTGTTGTGTATCTCTTTGAGTTGAACCAGGAGATGATAATTGTAATACTTTTTTGGGATGAAAAGGTGAAAAACGTAAAGTTTGTCCGCCTCCAACAATTATTTCTCCTAAACCTAGTGCAATATTAGCTATTCCTTCGTTAGGTTTTTCATCTCCAATTGGATAAAAATTAATAGAACGTGCTACTCCTGAAATATTTGGATAATATAAATCTTGATATTGTTTTCCAATAACTTCTTGTAAAATTACTGCCATTTTATCCTCTTCAATGGTATGTGATGTAGCCTTTAAATATAATTTACTACTTTGAAAAAATGCAGACGCAATAACAGATTTTATTGCATTAGAAACCATCTCAACCATTTTATTTATATTGGAATGTGGAACCATATAAGTTGCAAAAACACCTGCAAAAGGCTGATAATTTGAATCTTCTAACATACTGGACGAACGCACTGCAATAGGAGCTTTGGTAGTTTTTAAAAAAGCCTTAACATCTTTAACTGCCCATTCGGGTAAATCTTTTGAAATAAATTCATTTAAAATTTCTTCATCATTAGAACTATCAGCCGCAAATTTTATTAGTTTATGAGTTTCTATAAACTGGTCGAAAACCTCAGTACTTATTACTACTGTTCTTGGTATGGAAATACTAACGTTATCGTATTTATTAAATAGATTATTTCTTTTTAAAAAAGAATCTATAAATGCAAGTCCTCTACCTTTTCCGCCTAAAGCGCCTTCTCCAATTCTTGCAAAACCAACAAACTTATCGTATTTACGTTTGTCAAATTTTACAATAACACCTCTAGATCTATATACTCTATAAACGTTAATAGAGTTTATTAAAAAATCTCTTATTTGGTATTTATCTTCAAAATCGTCGAATTCTATATTACTAAATAATTCAGCTAATGGAAAAAGAGCTCTTGACCTTAACCATTTTGAAAATTCGCTTCTTTTAGCATGATATACCAAACAATCTTCACTAACAGTGTGTAATGCTTTTTGAAATTCGGTTAAGTCTTTTACAATTGCTAATACTTTCATTTGGGTAGGATCCCAAAATTCAAAATTTCCGAAAGAGAAATATTTTGCTATATAATTTTTAATATCTACACCTAATGTTTCAGAATGCTTATATAAAAACTTTCCATTAAGTTCTAATGTTCTTTTTTCATTAGAAGCGTCTGATGATTGAATTAAAAATGGGAAATAGCGTTTAAAACTTCTAACATAATCTAAAAACAAAAATCCGGCTTCTTTATTACGAACACCATCTTTAAAATAATTAACATCAGAAATTACTCCTAACAAGTTATTTCTATAATTATTAAATAAGCTAATGCCTTCTTCAAAAGTAGTTGCTAAAAGAATTTTTGGTCTTCCGCGCATTAACAACATTTTCCGGTGTTCATTTAAACCTTCAGACATAAATGCCTGAGTTTGCTTTAAAATTACTTTATAAATTAATGGAATATATCTGGAATAAAATTTTAAAGAATCTTCAACTAATAATATGGCTTTAACCCCTATATCATTAATATCTCTTTCGGCATTCATCCTATCTTCTGTTAATTTTATAATAGCTAAAAATATATCTACATTTCCATTCCAATGAAAAACAAAATCTATAATTCCAGTATTTCCTTTTTGTAACTTACTTCTTAATTCGGAAGAATAATGACTTAAAGCAGCAATAGGAACATTTGGAAATGCTTCTTTAATTGCTTTAGATGTTTCAAAAGCCTTATAATTACCAATATCTAACCATGTAATTACAATATCAATTTTATCTGAAGCTAACATTTTAATAGCTCTTCTAGAAGAGTTTGCATGTATAAAACTTGGAGGATATCTTAGATTTAATGAAGTATATTCATTAAAAATACGTTCGTCTATTCTTCCATCTTCTTCAAGCATATAGAAATCGTAATTAGAACAAACTATTAATACTTTATTAATTCTATTTTGCATTAATTTGTCAAAAGCAACCTCTTCAAATGCATAAGATTTTAGGTTTGGTAATAATTTTTTTTTCATATTAATAGCTATTAATTACTTGTAATGCAAGATATAAATTTAGTTTAGTTTTTTAAATTGTTAAACAATAAAAAAGGGCTACTTATGCAGCCCTTTTAAGTGTAAATAAATAAAAAGAATCTTTTTAAACAACTCCTTGTGCTAACATTGCATCTGCAACTTTAACAAAACCGGATATGTTTGCTCCTGTAACATAATCAATATATCCGTCTTCTTGTTTTCCAAATTTAATACAAGATTCATGAATATCAGCCATAATTTTTTTAAGTCTTTCATCAACTTCTTCACGAGTCCATACAATTCGTAAAGAGTTTTGAGACATTTCTAATCCCGAAGTTGCTACACCTCCAGCGTTAGACGCTTTTCCAGGCGCATAAAGTATTTTAGCTTCTTGAAATGCTCTAACGGCTTCAGGTTCAGAAGGCATATTTGCACCTTCACTAACAACAAAACAACCATTAGATAATAATTTTAAAGCTTCGTCTTCATTCACTTCATTTTGTGTAGCGCAAGGTAAAGCTACATCACATTTAACACTCCAAGGTCTTTCACCTGCAACATATTTTGCTTCTGGATATTTTTTAACATACTCTTTAATTCTAGCACGTTTTTCATTTTTTAGCTCCATTACAAATGCTAATTTGTCTTCATCTATACCAGCTTCGTCATAAATGTATCCAGAAGAATCTGATAATGTTACAACTTTTGCACCTAATTGAGTTGCTTTTTCACAAGCATATTGTGCAACGTTTCCAGATCCAGAAACAGTAACGGTTTTACCTTTTAAAGTATCTCCTCTTGTTTCTAACATACTTTGTGCAAAATATACAGTTCCATAACCAGTTGCTTCAGGACGGATTAAAGAACCACCCCAAGACATTCCTTTACCTGTTAAAACACCTGTAAACTCGTTACGTAATTTTTTATACATTCCAAATAAATATCCAATTTCTCTACCTCCAACACCTATATCACCTGCAGGCACATCAGTATTTGGACCAATATGACGGAATAATTCGCTCATAAAACTTTGGCAAAAACGCATAATTTCACCATCAGATTTTCCTTTAGGATCAAAATCAGACCCACCTTTACCACCACCCATTGGTAGTGTAGTTAAAGCATTTTTGAAAACCTGTTCAAAAGCTAAAAACTTAAGAATACTTAAATTTACTGTTGGATGAAAACGTAAACCACCTTTGTAAGGCCCAATTGCAGAATTCATTTCAATTCTAAAGCCTCTATTAACAATAATTTCACCGCTAT
This sequence comes from uncultured Flavobacteriaceae bacterium, assembly GCA_942492305.1. Taxonomy (GTDB): domain Bacteria; phylum Bacteroidota; class Bacteroidia; order Flavobacteriales; family Flavobacteriaceae; genus Lutibacter. The sequence goes on from CALOEI010000001.1 coordinate 55,148, forward strand.
CATCAACCCAAGGAACACGAAACATTAATACTCTTTCTGGCTCAACCATTCGTAATAAAATGTTTTTGCCATAATAAATATCTTGACTAACAATATAAGGAATAACCGTTTCAGCTACTTCTTCTACAGCTTGTAAGAATTCTGGTTCAAATTGGTTACGTTCTTTCACCAAATCCATAAACTCCTTAATTTTTGATTCCATAATTTTTGATGTGTTATTTTGAATTTAATTTAATTTGCTATACAAATATAGCTAATATTTAGTACTATGTTTAAAAAAAATGCTTTTTTTTACAAAAATATTTTGTTTTTCTAAAACGTTTTCGTAAAAACATTTTTCTAAACTAATTTACAACAAGTACAAACTCGGTATGTTTATTGGCAAAGATGATATTTGACAATCAAAATCTAGTGTTAGTTTTAAAAATAAAAATGTGTAAATTTGCACTCTAATTTCATAGAAAAATGTTAGATAAAGTAAAAGAATTGATTGGAGAAGTAGCTGCATTTAATGCAACTAATAAAGATGAAATTGAAACTTTTAGAATTAAGTTTTTAAGTAAAAAAGGAATCCTTAATGATTTATTTGCTGAATTTAAAAACGTTGCGCCTACAGAAAGGAAAGAATTTGGGCAGGCTTTAAATACGCTAAAAAACACAGCACAAGACAAAGTAAATCAACTAAAAGAAGCTTTAGAAAATACAAATGAACAAAAAGGTGTTTATGGTGATTTAACACAACCAGAAGAACCGATAGAATTAGGCTCTCGACACCCAATATCTATAGTTAGAAACAAAATTATTGATGTTTTTTCACGTATAGGCTTTACAGTTTCAGAAGGCCCTGAGATAGAAGATGACTGGCATAATTTTACAGCACTAAATTTACCAGAGTACCATCCAGCACGTGATATGCAGGATACTTTTTTTATAGAGACCAATCCAGATATATTGTTACGTACACATACATCATCTGTGCAAGTACGTTATATGGAAAACCATAAACCACCAATTAGAACTATTTCTCCGGGAAGAGTTTTTAGAAACGAAGACATTTCTGCACGAGCACATTGTATTTTTCATCAAGTTGAAGGTTTATATATAGATACTGATGTTTCTTTTGCCGATTTAAAACAAACCTTATTGTATTTTACAAAAGAAATGTTTGGAAAATCTAAGATTCGATTACGTCCTTCCTATTTTCCCTTTACAGAGCCGAGTGCCGAAGTAGATATTTATTGGGGATTAGAAACCGAAACAGATTATAAAATTACAAAAGGAACTGGCTGGTTAGAAATTATGGGTTGCGGAATGGTAGATCCAAATGTATTGAAAAACGCTAATATAGATCCAGATATTTATAGCGGTTACGCTTTTGGTATGGGTATTGAACGTATTGCAATGTTATTGTATCAAATACCAGATATTAGAATGTTTTATGAAAATGATGTACGCTTTTTAGAACAGTTTAAATCAGTTCTATAATTTTTTAATTTGATATAACAAAAAATTAATGTTTTGGAAGATAAAAAAGTAGACGTAAAAATAAAGGTTGCTAGTTCTTTCATTAACTATATTGGACGTGGAATTAACAGTAATTTTAAAGAGAGTGATTTGGAAAAAGGTTTTACTGAGATTTTATCTAGTACCTTAGGTGGCAACATTTATTACAGGAGACCTCCAAAAGACAAAATGGTAAAAGGGGTAATAAAAACAAGAGACATTCCAAATTTAAAAGAAGAACTTAAAGGTATAATTCCAAATTTAATCTATTTTGTATAGTAAATATTTAGCAATTCGTAATTAAAAACCGTTTGCATTTATTACCTTAATTTTTCTTAAAAGTGAATGAAAAAAGATATTAAAATACCAGAAGTAACAGACGTTTTCATGGCTGTTGTTAAAGAATATAACAACGAATTTAAATGTGAAGATTGGAACGCGTATATAATTAACAACAAAGAAGTTGATTTAGAAATGGTGCTAATAGTTTCAAAAGGTTATGATGAAGATAAACTAATTGAAACTGCTGTTTTAAGACATAAAATTGAAAAATTACCTGCAAAATCCTTCGCTAAAGTCGAACTTTTACAAGACGACGTATTAAAACTTTCAAACTTTTTTAATGTAACTTTTTTTGAAGGAAATAGTATGTTGGATAAAAAATATTTATTTGAAAAAGGTTCAATTAAAGAAGGTAAACTTAGAAACATTCCTTTATTAAACAAACGTGGAATATTAATAAAATAATAAATGAAAACAATATTAATAGTTTTATTAATGAGCCTTGGAATGGTAACTTATTCTCAAAATATTCCAATGTATGTTGGCACTTATACAGGTGAAGATAGCGAAGGTATTTATGTCTACAATTTTAATATTAAAACTGGAGCGTTAAACAATAAAAGATTGGCAATTAAAACAGTTAATCCATCATTTTTAACATTTTCTTCCACTAAAAAACAGTTGTTTGCAGTAAGCGAAAATGGAGAAAATAGCAGTATAAATGCATTTTCAGTTAACAAAAACGGAACGCTCAACTTAATTAATAAAGTTACAAGTAATGGTGCTAATCCATGTCATGTTCAGCTAAATGAGAACAATACAAAAGCAGTTGTTTCAAACTATTCAGGAGGAAATGTTTCGCTTTATAATATTGAAGAAAATGGAAGTGTAACCAATGCTTTTCAAGTAATAGACCATAATTCTGAAACTAAAAAATCGCATGCACATTCTGCAAAATTTTTTAAAACTAATTTATTTGTAGCTGATTTAGGTCGTGATTTTTTAGCGCACTATATTAAAGACAAAGACAGTTATGTTTTAAAAGAAAATTATAAAATGGATGTTGGCGCTGGACCAAGACACTTTAAAATTTCTAAAGATGGAATGTTTATTTATGTTATTAATGAATTAAATTCAACAGTTTCAGTTCTTAAAAAGGATGAAAATAATTACAAAAACATTCAAAATATTAGCACGTTAAGTAACGATTTTACTGGGCATAATCAATGTGCAGATATTCATATATCTAAAGACGAAAATTTTATTTATGGATCTAATAGAGGTGAAAATTCTATTGTAGTTTTTAAAAGAAATAAAAAAGATGGAACGCTTCAAAAAATACAAAATATTAGTGTTTCCGGAGATTGGCCACGAAATTTCACAATAGCTCCAAACGGTAAATTTTTATTAGTTGCAAACCAAAGAAGTAAAAATATTAGCGTTTATAAAGTGCATAAAAAAACTGGTGAATTAACGTTTTTACATAGTAAAAAAGTTCCTACACCTGTTTGTCTACTATTTTAATTCAAAATAATAAATATTATCTGAATTACTGTATCTAAAAGAGTTTAAATATCCTGATTTTTCATCTATAAAGGTTACTCCTAAATCGTCAAAATCTGAATTAAATATAGCTTGTTTTATGGGTATGCCCCAGATTCCGTTGTTTTTTTCAATCTTATAAATATTAAAACTCCCTTGCTCTCTCTTAACTTCTGCAACCTGTGCTTTTCCTTCCTCATCAGTCACATAAAGAACTCCAGTAACTTTTCCATCAAAAACATTTGATGCAAAATAAATAGTGTTATCATTATAAAAAGTCGGATTTATAATTTCAAATTCTGGATGCGAAATATTTACTACTTCTCCTTTCTCCCAATTGTTAACTTCATTTCTTGTAAGTTCTAATAAATGTAAACGTCCTTTTTCGTTAGTTACAACTAACATTTTAGAGCCATCTTTAGAAATTGTTGGATACGTATAAGAATAATCCAGACTACAAATAGGTAATTGTTCAATTTTTTTTACCTTGAAATCTTCAATTATCCCTTTATAAATTGTAAAATTGTGGGTTCCGGAAGTGCTTAATTTTTTTGTTACACCTGTAAAATAAATTTCGTTATTAAAAATGGCAACTGCACCTAAAGTATAATTTGAGCCGATCTTAAATTTTTGTGATTCTGATTTTAAATCTGAATATAAAAGCTTGTAATTATTGCTATTGTAGTTTGAAGCATAAATCAATCCATTATTATAAATAGTTGGAAAAATATTTCCAGAAGAATTTAACGAAAGATGAGTCTCGAAAAGCCTAATATTTTCGTCTTCAAAAATTAATATTTTTTCTTGAGCTTTTGTATTTAAAACAAAGCAACATATAGCAATTACAATTCTAAGATTCATACTTTTCTCTCTTAGCACAAATTTAGTAAAATTAAAACGTAGTTAATCTGTTAGCAAAATCCTTTACTTTGTCCCAGTTTGTATATTCAATTTTGGTGTTTTTATCAGTAGGTCCTTTTGTCATCCACATTATAAATTGAATCATAATTCTGTCAAAAGTTTTGTACTTTTTATAATCTAACATTCCTGCAAAAACTTCAACAATTGTTGGTTTCCAGTCGATAGTTTTAAAAAATTTAACAACATAAGGATTTGTTTCTGGTGTGTTTTTTTGAGGTTTTCTAGCAACCAAATTCACTGAAAAAAAAGCAGTTTTAATGGTATCTAACTCCGCTTTATTCTTATTAATAAATTCAATAATTACTTTGTCATGTACCCCATATCTTATGCTAGATCCAATAACTAATTTATCAAAATCGGAAATGTTTTTATTAAAATTATCTACAGTGAAAAGCTGAATATTAACATTTTTTTCTTTTACTGTTTTTAAAATTTCATTACAAATTTTTGTTGTATGCCCATCTACAGTTGCGTAAATAATTCCAATACGTTCACTCATAATTTGTGTTTTAATCAAGTAACTAAATTAATTAAAAAATAGTGCTGTTTTTATGATATTTATCAATGCCAAAAGGTTACTTAAAATGTGCTTATCACCAAAAAAACCCATTCTATTATGAATGGGTTTTTAAGTTTTTAAAAAGTTTTTATTCCTTAGATAACTTTAACATTTACTGCGTTTAAACCTTTTTTACCTTCTTTAAGTTCAAATTCAACTTGGTCACCTTCTCTGATTTCGTCAATCAATCCCGAAATGTGGACAAAATAATCTGTGTTTGAACCTTCTTCTGTTACAAATCCAAAACCTTTAGATTCGTTAAAAAATTTTACTGTACCTTTTTTCATTGTTAAAAAATAAATTAAAGTGCAAAGTTACTATTATTTCGAACTAATTTTATGATATTTTTTATAAAAATTTATAACAAAAATTTTACTAGTAACATATTGTTAATCTATTAGTTCAGTTAAATTTTTAAATATCATTTTGGGATTTTTATTTTGATATAAAATTTGATAAACTGCATCTATAATTGGTGTTTTTGTATTGTTTTTTTCATTTAATAAATAAGCACTTTTTGTAGCATAATACCCTTCTGCTATCATACTCATTTCCATCATAGCACTTTTAACAGTGTAGCCTTTACCAATCATATTTCCAAACATTCTATTTCTACTAAAAACAGAATAACCTGTTACCAACAAATCTCCTAAATATGCAGAATTATTAATGTTACGTTTCATTTTATGTACACTTTTAATAAAACGTTTTATTTCTCTTATTGAATTAGACATTAAAACCGCTTGAAAATTATCTCCATAACCTAAACCGTGCGCTATACCTGCAGCAATTGCATAAATATTTTTAAGCATTGCAGCGTATTCTGTTCCAATAATATCATCAGAAATTTTGGTTTTAATGTAGTTACTCGAAATAAATTTGCTTAAAAGTGTTGCTTTATTTGCATCCATGCAGGCAATTGTTAAATACGATAAACGCTCCATTGCAACTTCTTCTGCATGACAAGGACCAGTTATTACACCAATATTTTCAATAGGAACATTTAATATTTTATTAAAATGTTCTCCTACAATTAAACCACTTTCTGGAATAATACCTTTTATGGCTGAAAACACAATTTTTGAGGTATAATCTTCCGTAATTTTGTCTAATTCTGCTTTTACAAATGCAGAAGGAATTGAAAAAATTAAAATATCTGCATATTTTACCATTTCGTTAATATTACTAGACAAGTATAATTGGTTTACATTAAACGTTGCAGAACTTATATAATTTGGATTGTGTTCGTTTTCTTTTATGTAATCTATGGCACTCTGACTTCTCATATACCAGCCAACTTGCTCTAAATTTTCACACAGCATTTTAACAATGGCTGTTGCCCAACTTCCACCTCCAAAAACAGCTATTTTAGGGTTTGTATTCATTTTATAAATTTTAGTTTATCAAAAGTAAAGAAACTAAATCAAATGCAGACTTAAAACTGCGAAACTATAGTTTTTATAGATTGCAAATATGATTTTCCAAATAAGTTTAAATGAATTAATAACGGATATAAATTGTAAAGATCTTTTCTATTCTCAAATCCCTTTTCTAAAGGATACACCTCATTATAAGTTGTATAAAATGTATTAGAAAAACCGCCAAACAACAAACTCATTGCCAAATCAACTTCTCTATATCCGTAATACACAGCTGGGTCTATAAAAACAGCTTTATTATTTGCAGTAGCAATAAAATTTCCACTCCATAAATCACCGTGAATTGCACTAGGTTTTTCGGCAGGAAAAATGGAAGGTAATTGTTGGTATAGACTTTCAAATAATTGTACTTCTTTTGTTTGAAGTAATCCTTTATTACAAGCTAATTTTACTTGTGGTTTTAATCTGTTTTCAACAAAAAAGGTAGAAAAATCATTAAAAAAGGTGTTTTTTTGAGGAAGTTCTCCCATAAAGTTAGCGTATTCCAAACCAAACTTAATCTCTTTATGCAAATGTAAGTCTGCCAATTGATGTGCAAAATTTTTCCAAAATAGAGTTGTTTCAACAGCCGAATCGATCCAACTTAATACTAGATATATTTTGTTATTATAAGTTCCTTCAATTATTATTTTTGGCGTAATTGCGCCATTTTCTTTTAAAAATTGTAACCCTAAAACCTCTTCTTTAAATCCGTTTTTAAAAACAGCCTTATCATTAACTTTTACAAAATAATAATAGTTTTCAGCAGCAATTTTATAAGTAGCATTTATAGAGCCACCGCCAACTGGTTGCCATGAAAAATTTAAACTTTTTGATAATTTAGCACTAAGTTGTTTTTCTATATGTTGTTGAAGTTGAAAATCCATTATCTTAAAAATACATCAACTATTTGAAACTTAAAAATTATTTTATTGAAATGAAGTGATACTTTTGTACTTTTATGTTTTTACTTTAAAAACCAAATTTGAACGCACTTAAACGATTTTTTAAGGACACCATTATTTACGGAATTGCTGCAGTTTTACCTCGGGTTATAAATTTTTTGCTCGTTAAAGTACATACCGATGCTTTGCCCAAAACTAATTATGCAGAAAATACCAATTTTTATATTTGGGCAGCACTTTTTTCTGTACTTCTAACTTTTGGTTTTGAAACGGCCTTTTTCCGATTTTATAAATCAGAAAAAAAGAAAGATTCCTTAATTTCAACTGCATTTATTACCGTTTTTATTTCTGCATTAATTTTTGTGACAGTTGTTTTTAGTTTCTCCGATTTCTTCATAAACCTATTCGATTTTGGAGAAAATCCACTTCAGTTAAAATTATTTATTGGTATTATGGCTTTGGATACTTTAGCGGTAATTCCATTTGCATTTTTAAGAGCTGCAAATAGACCAATTAAGTATGCAATTATTAAATTAATTAATGTTGGGATTATTGTATGTATTAACCTGATTTTCTTAAAGTTTATTCCTGAATTGTTGAATGAAGGAAAATCAATACCTCTACTTTTAGAAAATACTTTTAACAATACACATATTGTAAACTTTATCTTTTTCGCTAATATTATTGGAAGTGCCATTTCATTTTTACTTTTATTGCCTTATTTATTAAAGTTTAAATTAACTTTTGATGTATTATTATTTAAAAAAATGATTTCCTATAGTTGGCCTATCGCCGTTGCAGGTGTGGCGTATGTAATTAATGAAAATTTAGATAAATATCTTATAAAACATATGATTGGAGATGCTGAAATGGGCGTTTATGCCGCTTGTTACAAATTGGCCATTTTTATGAATTTATACATAATGGCATTTCGTTTAGGAGCAGAACCCTTCTTTTTCAATCATTCTGATAAAAAAAATGCAAAAGAAACGTATGCTAAAATTCTGAATTATTTCATAATTGTTGGGTCGTTGGTTTTTGTTGGAATTGTAGTTTTTATCGACATTCTTAAAAGACCTTTTATTAACGAAAATTACTGGGAAGCTATCATAATTGTTCCAGTAGTATTGTTAGCTAATCTGTTTTTAGGTGTATATCATAATTTAGCTATTTGGTATAAATTAACTGATAAAACACGTTATGCCATGTTGTTTTCAATATCTGGAGCTTTAATTACAATAATACTTAATTTAGTTTTAATTCCTAAAATTGGATTTATGGCATCTGCTTGGGCAACCCTTGCTGCCTATGGAACTATGATGGTACTTTCTTATTTTATAGGAAAAAAACACTATCCAGTACCTTATAACTTAAAAAAATCTGGAAGCTATTTAATTGTTTCAATTATTGTTTCTTTTGTTTCATTCAACTATTTTAGAGAAAATTATTTTATATCCGTTGGCTTGGTGTTACTTTTTGGTTTTTTAATTTATTTTAATGAAAAAAAGGAAATTTTAGCTATTTTAAAACGAAATTAATTCTGTTATGGTAGAATATAAATTCAATACTAAAACAAATACGTTAGAAGCAAACTACATTGGCAATGTTACTGCTAAAGAAATTATTGACTACATAAGAGCAACTAAAAATAATACTCAATACCCAAGAAGTTTAAAAATTATTTCCGATACAAAAAATGCAATATTTAATTTTTCCATTCAAGAATTAGACCTAATTGTTGCAGAGAATTATAAATCACTTGAAAAATATGATGTAATTATCGATGCAATTATTGTTGATGACCCGAAAAAAACCGTTTTAACTGTTTTGTACAAACAATTTTTTAAAACTAATAAATATAAATTCGAAATATTTGCAACAAAAAATGCTGCGTTAAACTGGTTAACTAAATGGTAAATATTAAAACTTTATTTAGCGTTATAATAGTTCTATTTTTTTTTAAGATTGCTAAATCTCAAGAAAAAAAATCAACCGCTAGTAAAAATGTTTCAATTTTAGAAAAGGAATTTGTTATTCCAAATCTTAACAAAATCTCTCATAAAATTTGGGTATATCTACCCCCAAATTACACCTCTTCAAACAAAAAATATCCAGTAATTTATATGCACGATGCTCAAAATTTATTTGATGCTGCTACATCGTATGCTGGTGAATGGAAAGTTGATGAAACACTAAATAATTTATATAAAAAAACAGGAAAAGCGTTTATTGTTGTAGCTGTTGAAAATGGCGGATTAGAACGCATTAACGAATACACGCCTTGGGAAAACAAAAAATATGGAGGAGGAAAAGGTGAAATTTATATCGATTTTTTGAAAAACACCTTAAAACCTTATATTGATGCTAATTACCGTACAAAAAAAGAGGCAAAACATACTGCTATTATTGGCAGCTCTTTAGGTGGATTAATTTCGTATTATGGAGGTTTAAAATACCCAAAAACTTTTGGTAAAATTGGTGCTTTATCTACATCCTTTTGGTTTTCTGATAAAGTGGAAGATTTTACTAAAAAATATGGTAAAAATAGAAAATCAAAATTGTATTTGTTAGTTGGTGAAAAAGAAGGAAAAGATGTGGTTTTAAATACTAAAAAGTATAGGCAATTATTGTTAGAAATTGGTTTTAAACAAAAAAATATCACTTCCAAAATAAATCCAGAAGGTTCACATAATGAAGCTTTTTGGCAAAGTGAATTTTTAGAAGTTATTCAATGGCTATACAACATAAAAATTTAAGAAATTTATGGTTTTTAACCAACCAATTGTAGTTGAACAAACTTTTAACGCATCCACTAAAAAAGTTTGGAGTGCTATTACAGAAATTGACCAAATGAGGCAATGGTTTTTTAATAATATAGAAGATTTTAAGCCGAAAATTGGATTTAAAACACAGTTTAATGTAACTTCTGAAAAAAGAAACTTTTTACATTTATGGACAATCACTGAAGTTGAACCATTCAAAAAAATAGTTTATAATTGGAAGTATAAGGAATACCCTGGAAATTCATTTGTATATTTTGAATTATTTAAAGAAAAAAATGAAACAAAACTTAGGGTAACTTCAATAGTTACTGAGGCATTTCCAAAAAATATTCCAGAGTTCGAACCAGAAAGTTGCAGATCAGGTTGGAATTATTTTATAAAACAAAACTTAAAAAAATATTTAGAAAAATAAAACACAATGAAAATACAAATCATTAACAAATCTAAACACGAATTACCTAGTTACGAAACGATAGCATCTGCCGGAATGGATTTACGCGCAAATATTGATGAAGCTATTACTTTAAAACCATTAGAAAGAGCTATTGTTAAAACAGGCCTTTTTATTGCATTGCCAGTAGGTTCAGAGGCTCAAGTACGTCCTCGCAGTGGTTTGGCTGCAAAAAAAGGAATTACTGTTTTAAACGCTCCGGGAACTGTAGATGCAGATTATAGAGGTGAAATTGGAGTTATTTTAGTGAATTTATCTAACGAAAATTTTGTAATTAATGATGGTGAACGCATTGCACAATTAGTAATTGCAAAACATGAACGTGCTGAATGGGAACTTGTTGAAACATTAAGTAAAACTGAACGTGGAGCTGGCGGATTTGGTTCTACAGGAGTTTAAATTTTTAAATGAATTTAATAAGGCTATCTAAAAAATAAATGTTTACCTACCTAAATTTATTTCAGGTTCGCTTAATAATTGATTACAGATGATGAGATTCTGAAAAAAATTCAGATTAACGGTTTCAATACTTTTTAAATAATCTTCTTAAAATAACGTATATTATTTTTGCTTTTCTAAATATTTATAAATAGCAGACATATCGTCTCTTCCCATTCCGCTTTGTTTGGCGCTCGCATAAAGCTCTTTTGTAAGGTTGGCTAAGTACAGTGGTTGGTTGTGTTCAAAAGCAGTTAATGCGGCTAAATGCAAATCTTTATGCATCCATTCTAACGGAAATTGAACATCGTAATTATTATTTTTTATTGATTCAGCTTTTAATTTTGTAAAAGGTGCTGAAACTATTAAATTAGGAACAGTATCTAACAGAAAATCTTTAGAAATTCCCATTTTTTCACCTAATAATACCGCTTCTGAAAAAACAAGCATAGATTGAGCAAGCATCATATTAACAAGCATTTTAAATGATGCTCCCTTACCAATATCACCTATATGCAACACTTTGTTTCCCATCATAATTAAATAGGGCTTAATTTCATTCAGAGTAGCTTCTTCGCCTCCAACAAGAAAAATCAATTTGGCTTTTTCCGCAGGAATTTTTGAACCTGAAACTGGCGTATCTAAAAATCTAATTGCGTATTTTGAAGCTTCTTTAAAAGCGCTTTCACTAAATGATGGATTTACAGTAGTGCAATCTGCCCAAATCGCATTTTTTTTCATTGAATTAAGTGCTCCTTTTGCTCCAAAAAACACTTCTTTAACTACTTCAGGTGTAGATAACATACTAAAAACAACATCAGCATCTTTTACCGCATTTTCTATAGAATTTGCATAGATTATAGTTGATTTTTCTTTAATTTCTAAAACCTTTGGAGTTCTATTATACACGGTTAAGTCTATATTATTTTTAGCTAAATTAGAAGCCATATTGCTTCCCATAATTCCTAATCCAATAAAAGCTATTTTCATTTTATATGTTTGTATTAAATAATAAATATGTTATCTGTTTTTACACAAATTTAAGAGTATAATTTAATAAAATATAAGCACTTTAAAAAATTAAAGATTAATAAGTTCTAAGTAAATTTTTGATCCCATTTGTAGCTTTTTTAATGTGTTCAAAAAATATAATTTCACCTTGTAAATCGGCTTCAATTAAATAATAACTTCCTTTAAAATATGAAGTTATAACTGCTGCTTCTAAGTTTGAATTTTCAACTATTTTTAACTGATTTGGATAGACTAAAAGTGTATCATTTGATGTGTTTTTAGCACTTATTATACTTAATGAAATTTCATTAATTTCATTAAAAAAAGAAGCAACATATTTACTTTTTGGTTTGTTATATAATGTTTCAGGAGTATTATTTGCAACTAATTTCCCATCTCTAATCACTAAAATTTCATCGGCAAATGAGAGTGCATCTGTTGTATCATGTGTAGCCACAATACACAAAATATTTTTTGATTTTAAGTATTTAAAAATACTTCTTCTTAAATGATTTTTTCTAAAATTATCTATATGACTAAAAGGTTCGTCTAACAATAAAACTTCTGGTTCATCTGCTAAAACTTTTGCTATAGCAACACGTTGTTTTTGTCCGCCACTTAAGTTTTTAACCTTTGTTTTTAAAAAGTTGCTCATATCTACAACTTCTAATAACTCTTTAATTCTATTTAGCTTATTTGGATCTAGACTTGAAATATTTTTACCAATATTTTCTTCAACTGTTATATAAGGCATTAAGTCAAAATCCTGCGGTAAATATTTCATAAATTTTTCGCCTGGAATAAGATAAAAATTAGGTCCCAATAGCTTTTCGTTATTCCAATAAACAGCTCCTTTTTCAATATGAAGCAACCCATAAATAATTTCTAATAAAGTACTTTTTCCGCAACCACTTTCACCTACAATTGCAATATAATTGCCTTTATTGGCTTTAAAACTAATATTTTTAACCACTTCTTTTGAAGTATATCCAAAAGATACATTTTCAACTTTTAACATAATTTACTCAAATCCAATATGAAGTATCGCATCACCTTGGTTTACTATTGGAGAATGATTAGAATTTAAAACATAACCTTCTTGCGGATTTTTAAAAACGGTTTCATAATCACCAAAAGGATCTGAAATACTACCTAATCTAACTCCTTTTTCTACTTTTTGACCAACATTAATGTACGATCTGTACATTCCAGAACGCTTGGCTCTAATCCATTTAGATGTTTTAATTATTATTGGTGGATTTTCAGGATTCGCTTTTGAAATTTTTGAAGAAAAGTCTCGCATTCCTAAATAATGCATAATATTTATTGCACCCTGAACACCAACTTTAGTTACATTTTTATCTAAATTTAACGACTTTCCTCCTTCAAATAACACTACTTTTTTACCTAAATTAGCCATTGATTTTCTAAAGGTTTTCTCTTTATTTTGACTGTACACAATATATGGAGAGCCAAATACTTTAGCCAATTTTAAAGTTTCTTCATCTGCTCCATCAATTCTAACCTGCGAATAATTAAAACGTTGCGCTCCACCTGTATGGTAATCTATACAATAATTTACTTTTGGAATAACTTTAGTCATTAAATGGTATGCAAATCTACTTGCTAAGGAGCCTGTGCTAGAGCCAGGAAAAGCTCGATTTAAATCGCGGCCATCTGGAAATTCTCTAGATTTATTTAAAAAACCAAACACATTTAATACTGGAATACAAATTACCGTTCCTACTTCGGGTTTGTTTAATCCCGAAGCAATAATTTGACGTACAATTTCAATGCCATTAGTTTCATCACCATGAATTCCTCCAATTAATAACAAACAAGGTCCTTCTTTTAGTCCTCTTGAAACAATAATAGGCACTTCTATTTTAGTTCCTATACTTAATTGGGCAATGTCCATTTTTAATTGAACGGTTTCTCCCAATCCAATTCTTTGATTTAATATTTTAAACTCATTCGACATGACGTTCTATATAATGAATTATTTTTTTTGCAATATCCTTTCCTGTAGCAGTTTCAATTCCTTCTAGACCGGGAGAAGAATTTACTTCTAAAATAAGTGGTCCTCTTGCAGATTGTAACAAATCTACACCTGCAACTCCTAAGCCCATAACTCTTGCTGCTTTTAAGGGCTGCATTTTCTTCATCATCCGATAATTTAATAATTTCAGCTGAACCGCCACGATGTAAATTTGAACGAAATTCTCCTTCTTTTCCTTGTCTTTTCATTGCACCAACAACAACACCGTCAACTACAAAAACTCGTATATCCGCTCCTTTTGCTTCTTTTATAAATTCTTGTGCAATTACCCTTGCTTTTAATCCATTAAAAGCTTCTAAAACCGATTCTGCAGCAGTATGAGTTTCAGCTAAAACCACACCTAAACCTTGTGTTCCTTCTAATAATTTAATAACTAATGGAGCGCCTCCAACACTTTCAATTACATCTTCAACATTTTTAGAATAGTTAGTAAAAACCGTTTTTGGCAAACCTAAACCAGCTCTAGATAGTACTTGTAAACTTCTTAATTTATCACGTGAACGCATTAATGCTTGTGATTCAACAGCGGTAAAAACTTTCATCATTTCAAACTGACGTACTACTGCAGTTCCAAAAAAGGTAACAGAAGCTCCAATTCTTGGAATTACTGCGTCTACATCGGTTATAAGTTCATGTTTATAGCGAATTGCTGGTTTTTTCTTTTCAATAATAATATCACATTTGGTATGATCAACTACTAACATTTCGTGATTTCTTTTTTTTCCAGCTTCAACAAGTCTTTTAGTTGAATATAAATTTGGATTTCTTGATAAAACAACAATTTTCATGTTATTGATTTTTTTTATTTAATTTTTTGAAGGATAGGTTTTTTTTGGCAGTATCTATTATAAACTTTTTGGATAAAAATTTTCTACCTAAAAGTACCGGATACATCATTGATCCTCTTTCTGTTAAAGACAGTTCAATAGTATGAATTTCGTTAAAAATAAGAATTTCTGTTTCTACAATAAATCTATTTTCAATACTTCCATTTGAACTTTTTACATTCTTTTGAAAAAACTCTTTAAAATAAAAATACTTTTCGTGGTATTTATCATGTTTTGGATCAAGAAACTGACATTTTAACACTTCTTTTTCAACTTCAATATGGTGACAATGAAAACTTGAAGTATATGCTCCAGAATCAACTTTAATATCTATTCCATACAATTCTAATTTTGGAAAATCAACAATATCAGTTCTTCCTATAAGTTTTTTAATTTTCGTTTCTTTCAAAGTTTTATGTGCTTCTATTTAATATATGAATTATATATCAAAAATAGATTATTATTTTAATCAGAAAAGGTTTTGTAAGAAAAGGTTGAAATTAATTCTTTAAATAAAAAACAGTCTATTTAAAAAATAAATTTCAAACAGACTGTAATATTGTTTTAAAAAAAGATTTTATGCTTCTTCTTGATTATTAATAAAATCTTTAATTTTTGTTTCTAATTCTTCAGCTAATTCCGGATTATCGAAAATTAATCCTTTTACGGCATCTCTACCTTGCCCTAATTTGGTTTCACCATAGCTAAACCAAGATCCGCTTTTTTTTACAATTCCAAATTCAACAGCTAAATCTAAAATTTCACCTGTTTTGGAAATTCCTTTTCCGTACATAATATCGAATTCTGCAACTTGAAAAGGTGGTGCTACTTTATTTTTTACAACTTTAACTTTGGTGCTATTACCAATAACTTTATCTCCATCCTTAATTTGAGTTCTTCTTCTAATATCTAAACGAACAGAAGCGTAAAATTTTAAAGCATTACCACCAGTTGTAGTTTCTGGATTCCCAAACATTACACCAATTTTTTCACGCAACTGATTGATAAAGATTACTGTACAATTTGTTTTATGAATAGTTCCAGTTAATTTTCTAAGTGCTTGCGACATTAAACGAGCGTGTAATCCCATTTTAGAATCACCCATTTCACCTTCAATTTCACTTTTTGGTGTTAACGCTGCAACAGAATCAATTACCACAATATCAATAGCACCTGAGCTAATTAAATTATCAGCAATTTCTAAAGCTTGTTCACCATGATCTGGTTGAGAAATAATTAAATTGTCAATATCTATTCCTAAATTTTGAGCATAAAAACGGTCAAAAGCATGTTCTGCATCAATAAAAGCGGCAATACCTCCAGCTTTTTGAGCTTCAGCAATTGCGTGTAATGTTAATGTAGTTTTACCCGATGATTCTGGTCCATATATTTCAATAACTCTACCGCGCGGATAACCACCAACACCTAAAGCTAAATCTAATCCTAACGATCCTGAAGAAATTGCATCAATATCATCTATTGCAACATCTCCCATTTTCATTACTGTTCCTTTTCCATAAGCTTTATCTAATTTATCTAGAGTAAGTTGTAATGCTTTTAATTTTGCTACTTTTTCTTTGTCTTCTGCCATAATCTTTAAAAAATGTGTTAAAATAGTTTGTTGCTAAAATATAAAAAAGTATTGAGTATCTTTAGCCTTTAAATAATATTTATTAACTGTTTTTAAATGAAAAAAATACTGCTGCTAATAATTTGTATTACTATGGTTTCTAATAAAATACAATCTCAAAATGATGTAAAATCTGCTTTTTTAATAAAGTGGGAAAATTCAAAAAATTATTTATTAGAAATCGCCGAAGCTATGCCTGAAGCTAATTATAATTTTAAACCTACGGAAAGACAAATGAGTTTTGAAAAACAATTACTTCATATTCGCCAAAATATGCTATGGTTGAGTGAAACTTATTTTATGAAAGAAGGTAAGAAATCTGAAAAAATTGAACCAAAAACAAAAAAAGAAATTATTTCGCATTTAACAGCATCATTTAATAGTGTTTCAGAAATAATTAAAACAATTTCTACAGAAGATTTGACTGTGCCAGTTGATTTTTTTGCTGGACCAAAATCTAAACTTCAAATTTTAAATTTACTACAAGATCACGTAACGCACCACAGAGGACAATTAATTGTATATTTAAATTTAAATAACATTGAGCCACCTAAATATTCTGGTTGGTAATTTTAAAACTAAACACTTATGAAAAAATCATCCCTCTTAAAAAATATAACTTACAACGAATCAAAACCATCAATTTCTGTATTATTTGAAACGGAAACCACTAAAGAAATAAGAATTGTTTTTAAAGAAAATCAACTTATGAAAGAGCATAAAACTGCTTTTCCAATAACTGTTGAAATTTTTGAAGGTGCTATTGATTTTGGTGTAAAGGGTACAATTTACAACTTAGTAAAAGGCGATTTAGTTTCTTTGGACGGAAACGTTCCACACGATTTGGTTGCAAAAAAAGATAGTATTGTTAGGTTAACTTTGTCTAAATTAGATACCGTTGATAGAGTTATAAAAGTAACTGAGAGTTAAATAATGGTTGGAGAAACTAACCTTAGTGAACTTATAAAAAATATGACTCCTAAATTAAATAAAGGAGAATATGTTTTTTCAACTGTAAAAGATACTTCAAACATAAATAGAAAAGATACTATTTGTGAATTTAAAGAACCTGAAGGAACTACAATTGTTATTGAGCGTTTAAAGGCTGATGCACTAAATTTACATTACGATTATATTGCATCTTGGATTACGTTAACCATTCATTCATCATTAAACGCTGTGGGTTTAACGGCTTTATTTTCAAATGAATTAGCAAAACATGCTATTAGTTGCAACGTAATTGCAGGCTATTATCACGATCATATTTTTGTAGCTAAAAATGATGCTCATAAAGCTATTGATGTTTTAATAAATTTATCAAAAAAATAAAATCATACATAATTCTAGGATTTATTACTCCTTAAAAGTATAAATCCTAGAAGTTTATAAATGTATTGCCTTAAGGATTTGTAGACCATAGTGAAGCATTTGCCATCATTGCACGTCTTGGCAATTTTAAACCAGCAACAATTAATTCAGCAAAATCTTCAGGTTGTAATACTTTTTCAGCATTTCCATCTGTAATTCCTAAATCTAGTGCCATATCTGTTGCAATAGTACTAGGTGTTAATGTAACTACTCTAATATTATTTTTACGAACTTCTTTCATTAGCGATTGTGACAAACCAATAACCGCAAACTTTGATGCAGAATAAGCAGAAGTACTTGCATTTCCATTTAAACCAGCAGTTGAAGCCACGTTAAAAATATCACCTTCATTTTTTTCAATTAAATATGGTAAAACTTCTTTGGTAACATAGTACATTCCCATAACATTGGTTTGAATTATGCTTTCCCAAGTTTTAACTTCCATATCATTTAGAGTTCCGAATGCCGCTATACCCGCATTATTTACTAAAATATCCACTGAACCAAGAGTATCAACTATATTCTTAATTCCTATTTTAACTTCTTCGTAATTTCCTACATCAAATATTTGATAAGTAGCATTTACACCCAATGCTTTTAATTCAGCAACAGTTTCTTGTAATTTTTGTTCGTTTCTACCCGTAATTGCAACATCAATTCCTTCTTTTGCAAATGCAATAGCAGTTGCTTTTCCAAGTCCTCGGCTTCCGCCTGTTATGATGGCTTTTTTGTTTCTTAATTCCATTGTATTTTAGTTTTAAAATCTTTTTTCAAATTATCTGTTAACCCAAAATTACAATTATTGGTGAAATAGTTGCAAATACTTCTATAAAGTGATAATTGTTTTTTTGTTACCTTAAATTTAATTTGATAATTGCTGTTTATTATTTTACCAACCTAAATAGCATTATTTTAAACCTTTTAAAACTTTAATTAATACATCTGGTTCAGCTCTTTTTCTATAATCTGCATCTAAAAATGCATATTTAATAATTCCATTTTTATCAATTATATATGTTGCTGCTAGAGGTAGTTCATTATTATTATTTCCGTTGAATTTTGATAAACCAAAACCTTCTTCATAAATAGAAGCAACATCCGTATTAAGTTGAAAAACAACGCCATATTCTTTACCGATCTTTATTATCTATATCACTTAAAACTGTAAACTTAAGTTCGTTTTTTTCCGAAGTGCTTAAAGATTTATCTGGTACTTCTGGAGTTAGCGCAATTAAAGTTGCTCCTTCATTTTTAAATTCTGGTAGTCTTTCTTGTAAAACATGTAACGTAATATTACAATACGGACACCAACCGCCTCTATACCAAGTAAGTACAACTGGACCGTTTTTTAATTCATCATACAATGAAACCGGTTTATTTAAAGCATTATTCAATGTAAAATTTGGAGCTTTTTCTCCAACATTTAAAGCCTTCTCTAAAATTCCTGAATTTTTTACATCGGCAATTCCTTCGGCATAAATTTTCTTTTTTTCATCGCTCGCTTTTGCAGCAGATGCTTTACTTCTTTCTTCTAATAACGTACTTAAAGATTTTTTTCTTCCATTTTATTATCTTTTAAATCAACTTCTACCTCTTTTATTTTTTTGTTTTTAGATTTTTTTTCTTGACAGCTAATGGTTATAAAAACCAAAGCGATAAAAGCTAATTTGTATTTTAATTGTTTCATTTTATTGTTATTTTTTAATTGTAGTTTCTCTGATAATGCTGTTAAATTTTGTATTACCGATGTTGATTCTACTCCCCTAGAAGTATCTTTTGTTGAATTTGAAGGCTATTTTTTATTATAAAATTAAACAGCGTTGTTTTCTTTTTCCCAAGCAAATTTTTTAAAACCAGCATCAACAGGTGTATCTGCAAAATGATTTGTATAGTTACTAATCACTTTTTGAGACAATCCTAAAATTATTTCTAATATGTGACGTTGTTCATATCCAGCAGCGTAAAAGGCTTCGATCTTATTATCTGAAACACGACCTCTATTACGCACAATTGAAAGTGTCATTTCGTGCAACGCTTGCAATTTTTCGGTTGGCATTTCAGTTTCATTTCTTAATGCTTCAGTAATGGCAGGATCTACTTTCATCATAGTTGCAATTCCAGTATGTGCAGGTACGCAATAATGGCATTCGTGTTCAACATTTATTGTTTGCCAAACCACTGTGAGTTCATCATTATTTAATGAAGTATTTACAAATTGTTCATGTAACATATTATATGCTTCCAATAATTGAGGAGATTCTGCTAAAACACCATGTAACCCAGGAATCATTCCATAAGCTTTTAAAGAATTTTCTAAAATTGGCTTACTTCCCACTGGTGCTGTTTCTAAATTGTGAATTTTAAATTTTGACATATTTTTATTTTTTAATGATTTTATAGTTATTTTTTTGTTTGTTTAAAATGAAGATGTTTAGACCTGAAAATAGTATAACTCCTAAAGCTATATAAACCAATAACCATTTTGGTTGCACTCTTAGTAAAAACTCAGCTATTAACGCACCTATCATTGTTAATAATCCAAAAAGATTGGCGAAAATTGCCCAATTTGTATATGGTATTTTAAGACTAGCCTTATTTTTGAATAAACTATAAATAGCTGTTGATAAATATCCGATTACCACTGCAGAAATAATTATTCCTGTAAATACTCTAAAAAAAGTTGGATCAACACCCAAAGGTTTTGCCATTTCTATAAAAGCATTTACTGATATTTCCCAACCGGTTAATTTTGAAATAGCAAAACGAGATAGTACTATTGCCATTAATAAGTTCGTGATAAATAATAGTTTCTTCATAATTCTAATTATTGTTTTTATGTTATTATTTCTAAGCTATCGCTTAGTTATATTGTAAAAAAAATGCTAAATGCATTTAAATACCATTTCAATATAATCTTCAATTTCTTTTTCTGTGTTTACTCGCGCTGCTGCAGCCAATCCGTGTTTTGCAAGCACTAAATAATTTGCTTCTTTTAATATGATTTCTTCACTTTTTGAAGGATCCATTCTTAATTTTTCAATAAATATTTCTTTAAGATTGATCATAAAATGAGTTATTTGCTCTTTTATCATTTCATCTTCACTTTCAGCAAATTCATTATAAGTGTTGGTAACAAAACATCCTTTTTGGTTTCCTTTAAACCCAGATGAATTAATAGAATTATAAAAAAACTCTTTAATATCTTCAACGCCATTGTTTGAACTTTTTAATTTTTCAAACATAGCTTTTGTTTTGCTTTTATAACTTTTTAAGCTTTCTAAAAAAACACCTTGTTTGCTTCCAAAACTAGCATATATAGAAAACTGATTAATGCCCATTTCTTTTTCCAACATACGAACAGAAGTATTTTCGTAACCGTTACGCCAAAACAAATGCATGGCTTTATCGATGACTTCTTCTTCGTTATATTGTTTTTTTCTTGACATTATTTCTAAATACATTGCAAAACTAAGCAATCGTTTAGTTATAAAAAAATATTTTGTTATAATTTATTTTAAATAATGATTAAAAGGCAATGAAATTGTATAAATTATTCAATAAAAAAATAATTGATTTGAGCGTTTTGTACTAAAATTACAGTTTCAATAAAAAATGTTTTAACTGCGCCTTTGATAAATCAATAGTATCAAATAATGCTTCCGTATTGCCGTGTTCAATAAAAATATCTGGAATTCCTAGAGTTTTAATTGTGGTGGAATTGTAGTTGTTGTTGGCTGCAAATTCCAAAATTGCGCTTCCAAAACCACCAACAATAGTTCCATCTTCAATAGTAACAATCGTTTTAAATTTTTTAAATATAGTATGAAGCAGTGCAAAATCTAAAGGTTTTACAAAACGCATATTATAATGCGCTATCTTATTTTTAGGCAATTCTTTTTGAAGTTCAATAATTCTATTTCCTATAGTTCCAATACTCAAAACAGCAATTTCTTCTCCTTCTTTAATACAAATTCCTTTTCCAATTTCTAATTTAGAAAAAGGTTGTTTCCAATTAATTAATGTACCTCTTCCGCGTGGATATCTTATTGTTAATGGAAAATTTATGCCTAATTGTGCAGTATAAAGCATGTTGCGTAATTCTACTTCATTTATTGGTGCAAACACCACTAAATTTGGAATGCAACGCAAATAAGTAATATCAAAAACACCGTGATGTGTGGCTCCATCTTCACCAACAAGTCCCGCTCTATCTATACAAAACACTACTGGTAAATTTTGTAAGGCAACATCATGTATAATTTGATCGTATGCTCGTTGTAAAAACGTAGAATAAATTGTACAAAACGGAATTAAGCCCTGAGTTGCCATTCCGGCAGCTAAAGTTACTGCATGTTGTTCTGCAATACCAACATCAAAAGCTCTATTAGGAAATGCATCAATCATTAATTTTAGGGATGAACCAGTAGGCATTGCTGGAGTAATTCCAACAATATTTTTATTATCTTTTGCCAATTCTACAATGGTTTCACCAAAAACATCTTGAAATTTTGGAGGAAGAACTTCATTGCTTTTTGGTGCTAATTCACCAGTAATTTTATCAAATTTTCCAGGTGCATGATATTTAACCTGATCTAGTTCTGCTTTTTCTAAACCTTTTCCTTTGGTAGTAATTATATGTAAAAATTTCGGTCCTTTTATAGATTTTAAGCGTTCTAATTCTGAAATTATAGCTTCAATATTATGACCATCAATTGGCCCTGAATAATTGAAATTTAACGCTTCAATTATGTTGTTTTTTCGCACTTTTTTACCAGCTTTTACATTGGTAAAATAATTTTTTAATGCTCCAACACTTGGGTCAATTCCCATAGCATTGTCGTTTAAAATTATCAATAAATTCGCATCGGTAACACCGGCATGATTGAGTCCTTCAAAAGCCATTCCACTTGCAATAGACGCGTCTCCAATTACTGCAATATGCTGTTTATTAAAATCGCCTTTTAGTTTTGAGGCAATTGCCATTCCTAAAGCAGCAGAAATAGAGGTTGAAGAATGTCCTGTTCCAAAAGCATCGTAAACACTCTCTTTTCTTTTCGGGAATCCCGAAATTCCTCCTAATTGCCTATTGGTATGAAAATCCGCACTTCTTTCAGTTAAAATTTTATGTCCATAAGCTTGGTGACCAACATCCCAAATTAATAAATCATAAGGTGTATCGAACACATAATGCAATGCAATAGTAAGCTCTACAACACCTAAACTTGCGCCTAAATGTCCTTCTTTGGTTGACACAACATCAATAATAAAATCGCGCAACTCTTTTGCTACTTGAGGAAGTTGCTCTTTAGGCAGCTTTCTTAAATCTTTTGGATTATTAATATGTGCTAACAAATTTGTATTCATTACTACAAAATTACAATAATTTGAACTGTAAAAAATTTATGTTTTCAAAACTTCTATAAATTCATACACATTTTTATACTTTCAAAAAAAATTGAGCATTTTTCAAACTATTTCAACTTATAGAGGTCTAACTATTAGTTATTAAAATTATTATAATAACTTTAATAGACTTATAAAACCTTTAAACTTGAAAAACGAAACAGCTTTTATAAATAATTTATTAAACGAAAAAAGTAGAGATAAAGCATTTAAAGAATTGTTAGATCTGTATCAAAAACGTTTGTATTGGCACATCAGAAAATTAGTGATTACGCACGAAAATGCTGATGATGTATTACAAAATACTTTTGTAAGAGTTTATAAAAGCTTACCCAATTTTAAACAACAAAGCTCTTTGCATACTTGGATGTTTAAAATAGCTTATAACGAATCGATACGCTTTTTAAATAATGAAAAAAAGAAGCAAAATGAATCTTTAGACGATGTAAACAAAACCTACTTAAACAATTTAACTTCAGATTCATTTTTTGAAGGAGATGAAGTACAATTTAAATTGCAGCAAATTTTAGCAACATTGCCTGAGAAGCAACGACACATATTTCAACTAAAATATTTTGATGACTTAAAATTTAAGGAAATGGAAGCTATTTTAGAAATTAAAGAAGGAACGTTAAAAACATCCTATTACGCTACCGTAAATCATATTAAAGAAAATATGCTACATGTAGAACTTTTGTCTAAAAACAGGGTCTAATTAATTAACTACTAATACATAACTAATGAATAATAAAGAAAATAACATAGATGAAATACACAAAAAGGACTTAGGTTTAAGTGTTCCGGAAAATTATTTTTCTGCATCTAAAA
This sequence comes from uncultured Flavobacteriaceae bacterium, assembly GCA_942492305.1. Taxonomy (GTDB): domain Bacteria; phylum Bacteroidota; class Bacteroidia; order Flavobacteriales; family Flavobacteriaceae; genus Lutibacter. The sequence goes on from CALOEI010000001.1 coordinate 79,076, forward strand.
ACGAAATATTAGCAAAAATAACCGCTGAAAAGAAACCGAAAGTAGTTCCATTATATCAGAATAAATTTGTTTGGTTTGTTGCAGCTGGAATTACTCTTTTAGTGGCATTAACTGTATTTAAACCAGATGTATTTCCAAGCATAGATAAAAATCCTTCAATAGTTTCAGATACAGTGAACAAATTTAAGAATTTAGACTTGGTTTACGATTTGTTTAATACTGATGAACAAGATATTACCATTGCATCGCTTTTTATGAGTGATGCTGAAATTAGTAATTATATTGAAAATACTATTATAGAAGAAATACTTATTGACGAAGAAATAGACTATTATATGTTAGAAAGTATGCTTTTTGAAGAGGAAGAAACAAATTTTAATTAAATATTTTAAACAGTTTAAAACTTTTAAGTTTTATTAAGGTCTAAACAATAGAACGTTCAAAACAACAATAATAATTTTAAAACTATAAAAATGAAATCAATAAAAATAATAGCAGTTTTTGTACTTGGAATTGTACTTGGAATTTCATCTATAAACGCACAGCAAAACGGACAAAGAAATCAATTAAAATTACAGAACCTTACTGAAGAACAACAACAGCTTTTTCAAGAACAACAAGCTTTAATTGCTCAAAACAGAGAAACTTTAAAAGCAACTTTTTCCGAAGAACAATTAGCAATTTTAGAAAATATGGAGCTAACTAAACAAGAAAGACACGATGCCTTAGTAGCAACATTTACAGAAGCACAATTAGCTTTAATGGAAAGTAACAGAGAAAGTGTTAGAGAAATTAAAGAACAGATTAGAAGTACCATTACTACAGAACAGAGACAGCAAATTCGCACACAGTTAAGAGCAAATAAAAATACTGACAATGGTAGCGAAATACGCAAAAATGTTCGTGAACAAAGAAAGACAAATAGCAATAACGGAACTGGTAATGGAACCGGTAATGGTAATGGAAAAGGAAATGGATAATCTTTCTAATTAAAATTAAAAATACAACTGTTTGAAAATTATAATTTTCAAACAGTTGCTTGTATATTAAAAAAATGAAAACAATACTGTTATATTTAATTTTGTTTTTTTCTGTTGTTTCGTCCTTTTCACAAGAACTACCAACTAAAAAAATTGCTATAGATGAGTATATTGATGAATTACTTCTAGGAGAGGAATCTTTAGATGAATTATTGGCATCCTTTATAAATTTTAACTTTTTATATATTTCAGTAAATTACAATAGTGATACTTACTTTTCAGGTAGAGATATTGATATAGATCAATATAATATTTCACCTCAAATTACCTATATGCATTCCAAAGGATTTTATGCAAGTATTTCTGGAATATATTACAGTGAATTTATTCCAAAATGGGACGTTACTACTGCAACAATTGGTTATGGAAAAAGTTTTGGGAAAAATAAAATATGGAGATATTATTCCTCTTTATCTGCATATCTTTATTCAGATAATAATATTGATGGCTTGTATAAAGGAAATATAAACGCTGGTTTTGGAGTTCAAAATAAAAAAAGAACTTTAGGCACAGTATTGTCGAGTTCATATTATCTCGGTGGTGATAATACTTATCAAATAGCTTCTAGAACATATGCAAACTTAAAATTGCTTAAAACAAAAAAACACCAATTAAAATTTAGACCTCAATTAAATATTTATACAGGAACACAAATTGTAGATGTACTCTCAAGTACAATCTTACAAGGTGATACTATTGAAGAACTATATACACAAAACAATGTTTTTGGACTTATAAACACCCAAATTAACCTTCCATTACAGTATAGCACCAATTCGTTCGACTTTGAACTGGGTTATAATTTAAATTTTCCTTCTGAAATTGGTGATGAAACAGATTTAAAAAATACTAGTTTTTTTAATATTGGGATTTCATATTTATTTGACTTGTAATATCAGTTTAGTTTAAAAAATCTTTAAATATTTTCAATTGTAAGTTAAATTAAAAAATTTACTTTTGAAAAATGATACAACCTTTTGATGATACTTATTTTATGAAACGTGCTTTACAAGAAGCACAACTTGCTTTTGATAAGAATGAGGTTCCTGTTGGAGCTGTAATTGTTATGAATAACCAAATAATTGCACGTGCTCATAATTTAACTGAAACTCTGAATGATGTAACCGCACATGCAGAAATGCAAGCGTTTACGGCTGCTTCAGATTATTTAGGTGGTAAATATTTAAAAGAATGTACCCTATATGTTACGTTAGAACCTTGCCAAATGTGTGCAGGTGCTAGTTATTGGGCCCAACTAGGAAAAATTGTATATGGTGCTACTGAAGAAAAGCGAGGTTTTATAAAACTAAATACTACATTACACCCAAAAACAAAGGTTATTGGTGGTGTTTTAAAACATGAATGTAGCAAACTTTTAACGCGCTTTTTTATTGAAAAACGAAATTTAAATTAGCTTTTATTTTCCTCTTTTTTATTGTGTTCCTCTAAATCTTTTCTATATTTTTCGAAGGTAAATTCTTTTAAATTTTTATTTTTATAACGGTGATATATAAAAAATGGCATAAAAATAAAGGCAATGGCCAAAACCCCAATACCAATTACTATTTCCCCGTTGGTATTTCCATTACTCTTTAAATAAAAACCATAAATTAAAACTCCAAGAATTGTTACTAGTAAAAAAATTAAAAAAGATTTCATAATTAATACACAATTTTATAGTTGGCAAAGGTACAAAATGTAATACTTTTAAAATCTAAATAAATTTTCTAAAAATGAATAAATTTTTAATTATAATTTTAAATATTATGTTAATTAATTGCTCATCAAAAAACAATAATGAAGCTAAAAATATTGACCAACCTTTAAAAACGGTAATAATTGCCCATAGAGGAGCTTCTGGATATTTACCAGAACATACTTTAGCAGCTAAAGCAATGGCTTATGCAATGGATGTTGATTATATAGAGCAAGATATTGTTTTAACTAAAGATAATATTCCAATTGTAATACACGATATTCATTTAGAATCTGTTACAGATGTTGCTAAAAAATTTCCAAACAGAAAAAGAAATGATAATCGCTATTATGCAATCGATTTTACTTTTGAAGAATTATTACACCTAAATGTATCCGAAAGATTCGATTCAAAAACAGGCAAGGCCGTTTATAAAGAAAGGTTTCCATTAAATAAATCTAAATTTCAAATACATTCTTTACAAGAAGAAATTGAGTTAATACAAGGGTTGAATAAAAGTACAGGAAAAAATATTGGAATATATCCTGAAATTAAAAATCCACAATTTCATTTAAACGAAGGAAAAGACATTTCGAAAATTGTATTAGATATATTGTATAAATATGGTTATAAAACAAAAGCCGACAACTGTATTTTACAATGTTTTAATGCACATGAATTAAAACGCATAAGAAATGAATTTAATAGTAATCTTTTTTTAGTGCAACTAATAGAATTTGAAGCAGACGAAAAAAGACTCGAAGAATTTTCTAAATATGCCGATGGAATTGGACCTTGGATACAACAAATTATTAAAGGGAAAAACGAAGATGGAACTTGGAAAATATCAGACCTAGTTTCTAATTCTCATCAACTTAATTTAAAAGTTCATGCGTATACGTTTAGAGCCGACCAAATAGGTGATTTTAACTCTTTTGAAGAATTATTAAATATAGCAATAAATGAAGCTAAAATTGATGGTATTTTTACAGATTTTCCGGATAAAGCAGTTGAATATACTTTAAAAAATTAAGCAGTAACTTCAATTAATTTTCTTCTGTAGGCGGTAAGTAATCTCGATTTTGAAATAAATCCGTAGTATTTGTTTTCTTTTAAAACTACAAGATTCCATGCGCCTGTTTTTTTAAACTTATTTAAAATTTCTTCGGTACTATCTTTTTCTAAATAAATAATTTCTAATGCACTATGCATTAAACTTTCAACTTTTACTTTTTCGTACAATTCTTTATCAAACATAATACTTCTAATATCGTTCAACGTCAGAATTCCTAAAAATTCGTTGTCTTTACTAACTACAGGAAAATGATTTCTAGATGATTTTGCAACTGCATTATTCACAATTTCACCCAATGTCATTTCTGGATGAAGTAACACAAAGTTTGTTTCAATAACTTTATTAATATCTAACAACATCAATACATTTTTATCTTTATCATGTGTTAAAAGCTGTCCTCTTTCGGCTAATTGTTTATGATAAATATTATGAGGAATGTATCTTTTTGTTATAATATATGATATTGAAGCCACAATCATTAGTGGCACAAATAACTCGTATCCACCAGTAATTTCTGCAATTAAGAAAATTGCCGTTAAAGGTGCATGTAAAATACCAGCCATTAAACCAGCCATGCCAACCATAGCAAAATTAGTTAACGAAAGTTGGTGACCAAAAAAATTAGATGAATTAATAATTAAAGCAAATACATAACCAGTAACGCTGCCGGTAAACAGTGTAGGTCCAAATATACCTCCAACACCACCTGCTCCAAAAGTAAATGAAGTAGCCACAACTTTAAATAAAACTAACCCTAAAAGCAATCCAATTATTATCCAAACATTGTCGGTAACGGTATGAAAAATATTGTTTACCAGAACTTGCTCTACATTTCCTCTTAAAATATTGTTTACGGTATCATAACCTTCACCAAAAAGAGGTGGTACAAAATAAATAATAATTCCTAATAAAATTCCACCTGTTAATAAGCGTTTATATAAATTAGTAATTGATCTAAAAAAAGTACCAATTTTAAAATAAACTTTACTAAAATAAATGGACACTGAAGCTGAAATAACACCTAAAAAAACATAAAACAACACATCATTAAAAGCAAATTTATCTTGTAAATTAAAGTGTAATAAAACATCATCTCCAAAAAAGAAGTACGAGGTTAAAACTGCAGAAATTGAAGCCAATAATAATGGTACTAATGAAGCCATGGTTAGTTCTAAACTAAATATTTCAACAGCAAATACAATAGCTGCAATAGGTGCCTTAAAAATTGAGGCCATTGCACCAGCTGCTGCGGCTCCAATCAATAACGTTCTTGTAGTTTGATTTAAATGAAATAAACGTGCAAAATTAGATCCTAATGCAGTTGATGTAGCAACAGTTGGGCCTTCTAATCCAACAGAACCTCCAAAACCAACAGTTAAAGGAGCTGTAATTAATGAAGCCCACATTTGATAGCGAGGCATCATTCCTTTTTGTTTAGATATTGCAAATAAAGTAGAAGGTATACCGTGTCCTAATTTTTTTTTAATTAATTTTCTCTTAACAATGAGCACTAACAAGAGCCCTAAAATTGGAAAAATAAAATAAAACGCTTGGTGAATTTCTTTTATAAATTGTCCTTCTAATAAAGCTTGTATAAAGTGAACTAAGTTTTTAATAGTAACAGCTGCAAGACCTGCCAACAAACCAACTACGGCACTTGCAATATTTATAAATTGTTTATTTGAGATATTTTGATACCTCCACTTTAAAAATTTTCGAAATAGAATTTTTACCCTTGTAGACATTTTATAAAAGAAAATGCAAAAATACATAATATGTATTTAAGTTTATCTTTTAGGGCAACTTTTACATTTCTTTTCTCCCTTTTTTTTATATTTTTTGCAACAATCTTCTTTTACCTTACTTTTTACCTTTTTTTGTTTTGGTTTTACCCAATCAAAATCGTAGTTAAAAATATCTGAAGTTTTTGGCACTGGTAAAATTGTTATTTAGAATGATTTTAAACAAATATATGAATAGTTTAAAAATAGGCATAAAAAAACCTCGATAAAATTTTATCGAGGTTTTTTTATTTTGTCTTATTATAACTTATAAATCTAATTTTAATTTTAATGCTCACTTCAATCTGCTCATCATCTCTTTTAGATTTAGTGCATCAATCCTTTCATCTCCTGCTATTATTTTTATATACACTATAATCTCTAATATTTCATTGAGCCACCGACTTATATTGATAGACAACCAATTATCCAGATTTTCCAAAAGCAATTCAAGACCACCGTGAGGAGGTGCACCATATTCAAAAGCATTTCCTTGCAAAAATCCGAATTTAGTTCTTTTTTTCTGTTTAATACCTTGATCCTGACTCATTCGATCTTGTGTACCTTGATCGTGAATCTAATTGACCACCACGCTATTTGATTTTCTCTTTTTAACACGATATCATCCGCATTGTAACCTCTTACTTTTCCAGGATTCGGTTTTTCAAGATATCCCATATCTTCTTATTTTGGTCGATAGAACAACAATGGTGATTGATGTAACGCTTTGTTTCTTCATCCCATTCTAACATTCGGTTTATATCAGTAGCCCATTTTTTTGGTTTTTTTTTGAAGTTACGCTGTAATATTTTACCGTTTCGCCTACTTCTCCTCTATACCTTATATTTTTTTAGCTCTGACCTAACTTTTTAACCCATTTGACGCATTAATTTCAATACTGTTTTATGATTAATTATAATACCTCTTTTGTTTATCTCTAAAGTGATTCTTCTATATCCAAATCGTCCTTTATGATAATGATATATCTGCTAATTAATTGTTTTTTTTTTTTGTATTTATCTCTTAAAAGACTTTTTTATGATGATAGTAATAACTACTTCTTGCCATATTGGTATGATTTAGCAATGTTCTTCTAAATCGTACTTTATGCCTTAATTCTGTTATGGCTTGTGTTTTTCGTTTTGCTCTTGTTGAATTAAGGCCTGTAACTTTTTTAGCAAGTCCAGTTCTGCTCTTAAAGATTCATTTTCCAATAAAAGTTCCTCTTCGCGAGTTAAAGGTTTATTTGACTTCTTTTTTGCTCTCTTAAATTGCATAGATTTAGGTTTACCTCTTGGTTTATGGTTTAAACCTCTAATGCCATCTTTTTTTGTAATTACGATGCCAATTCATAACTACAGATTTAGTAGAAATATTAAACCTTATACAAACCTGACTGAAAGATAATAAATCTTTGTCAATGGCTTCTTAACTTTAAGCTTGAATCGGTAGGCTATAGACTTTTTTTTTTCTGGGTAATAAGCCCTTTTTACCATATTTTTCATAAAAACGAATCCAATCATGGAGTGTTGTATGATGACAACCATTTAGTTTTGAAACAGCATCTACTGTTTTGTGATTTTTTAAAACTTCTTTTACACAACGAAGTTTGAAATCATAATTGTACTTTACTTTTCTTCCCATATTCTCTCAGTATGTCTACTTTTTTGGGGCAGTTCATTTTATCGAGGTTTTTTTATTTTTTCTCTGTTTTAACTTATAAATCTAATTTTAAGTTTAATTCCTTCAATTGTTCATCATCTATTTTAGATGGTGCATCAATCATTATATCTCTACCGCTATTATTTTTTGGGAATGCAATAAAATCTCTAATAGTTTCTTGGCCACCTAAAATAGCAACCAATCTATCCAATCCAAAAGCAATTCCACCGTGAGGAGGTGCACCATATTCAAAAGCATTCATTAAAAATCCGAATTGTTCTTTTGCTTGTTCTGGTGTAAATCCTAAATGACCTAACATTAAGGCTTGTGTAGCTTTATCGTGAATTCTAATTGAACCACCACCTATTTCATTTCCATTTAACACTAAATCATACGCATTTGCTCTTACTTTTCCAGGATCTGTATCTAAAAGTGCCATATCTTCTGGTTTTGGAGAAGTAAACGGATGGTGCATTGCGTGGTAACGCTTAGTTTCTTCATCCCATTCTAACAATGGAAAATCAACTACCCATAACGGTGCAAATTCTTTGGGTTTACGTAAGCCCTAAACGATTTGCCAATTCCATACGTAAGTTCACTTAATTGCCTTCGAACTTTATCTGCAACACCGCTTAAAAGTACAAATTAAATCACCTGGTTTTGCTCCTGTAATTTCAGCCCATTTTGCTAAATCTTCTTCTGAATAAAATTTATCTACCGATGATTTGTAAGTGCCATCTTCGTTACAACGAACATACACCATACCTAAAGCACCAATTTGCGGACGTTTTGAACCAAATCAATTAATTTATCAATTGCTTTTCGCGTATAATATTGCTGCTCCATTAGCATTAGCTATACCAACAACCAATTCAGCATTATCAAAAACACCAAAACCTTTATGTTGTGCAACATCATTTAATTCTCCAAACTCCATTTCAAATCGAATATCTGGTTTATCATTTCCATATTTTTTCATGGCTTCATCATAAGTCATTCTAGGAAATTCTTCAACTTCAACACCTTTACCTCTTTTAATAAGTGACTTGTTAAACCTTCAAACGTATTTAAAATATCTTCTTGCTCAACAAACGCCATTTCACAATCAATTTGTGTAAATTCTGGTTGTCTGTCGGCACGTAAATCTTCATCTCTAAAGCATTTTACAATCTGAAAATACTTATCCATTCCACCAACCATTAGCAATTGCTTAAAAGTTTGAGGTGATTGTGGTAAGGCATAAAACTGACCTTCATTCATTCTACTTGGCACTACAAAATCACGTGCACCTTCTGGCGTAGATTTAATTAAAACAGGTGTTTCAACTTCAATAAAATCTTGATCAGATAAATATTTTCTAGTTTCAATAGCAACCTTACTTCTAAAAATAAGGTTATTTTTTACAGGGTTTCTTCTAATATCTAAGTAACGATATTTCATACGTAATTCATCTCCACCATCAGTTTCATCTTCAATAGTAAATGGTGGAACCAAAGATGCATTTAAGATATCTAGTTTTTTTACTAAAATTTCAATTGCACCAGTTGGAATATTGTTATTTTTCGAAACACGTTCAATTACCTCCCCCGTTACCTGAATTACAAATTCACGACCTAAAGTTTTGGCTTTTTCCACCATTTCTTTTGGCGTACGCTCCTCATCAAAAATCAATTGCGTAATACCGTAACGGTCACGTAAATCAACCCAAATCATAAATCCTTTATCGCGCGATTTTTGCACCCATCCGGCCAAAGTAACTTCTTGACCAACATTTTCTAATCTTAATGCTCCGTTTGAATGTGTTCTATACATTGTTATTTTTTTATAAGAAAGTGCAAATTTAATGATTTACCGCATAGATTATACACATATCAAGCTTTTTTTGGGCGTTCCATTTATAAAAATAAATGTTAGGCTCTCAAAACTCGCTTTTTTAACACCTTTTTAAGTAGAGTAAAAGCTTAAACATCTATCTCAATTCTTAATGCAGTTTATAAAATTCTCCTAAATCTTATGTTAAAAATTGGTAATTATGAGTGCAGTTGTAATATTAACAACCTTTAAAATAAATTATACAGTTAATTTATTTGTAGCTTTGTAAGCTATGCAAAAAAAATTAGAATTTAATTTTCGAAACAAAATTTAATGAGTTATAAGCACCTAACAGAAGTAATTAACGAAAATGCACAGCGTTTATCTACAAAAAACGCAATCTTCTATAAAAATAGTGAAACTAAAAATTGGGATGGAATTTCTTGGAATACCTTTTACACACAAATTCAAAAAGTTTCAAAAGCATTAATCAATTTTGGAATAAAAAAACAACAAAATGTTGCAATTTTTGCTCAAAATATGACCGAATGGATTATAGCAGATATTGCAATTATGAACACCAGAGCCGTAACGGTTCCAATTTATGCAACTAATTCTAAAAAAGAAACGGAATATATTATAAATGACGCTGAAATAAGCGTAATTTTTGTTGGAGATCAAGAAGAATTTGATAAGGTTGAAGAAATTTCTAAAACTAATACATTTCTAAAACTAATAGTTGCATTAACACCAACTGTAGATTTAAGGAACCACACTAATGCTGTTTATTTTACTGACTTTTTAGAAGCAGAATTTCCAAAAGGTATTGAAACTGAACTTGAAAAACGTTTTTCTGAACACGAACTAAATGATTTAGCAAGTATTATTTATACTTCAGGTACAACAGGTGAGCCAAAAGGTGTAATGTTAGATCACAACAATTTTGCCGCTTCATTAAAAGCACACGATGATGAATTAGACGTGAATGAAAATGATGTATCGTTAAGCTTTTTACCCTTATCTCATATTTACGAGCGCAGTTGGGTATTTTTCTGTATTCAATCTGGAATTCAAGTATATTTTAACCAAGATCCTAAACAAATTGCAGAGGTTTTAAAAGAAGTAAAACCTACATTAATGTGTACAGTTCCAAGAATATTTGAAAAGATATTTAACGCTATACAAGAAAAAAGAAAAGAAGCGTCACCAACTAAAATGAAATTAGCAAGTTGGGCTTTAGGAGTTGGAAATAAATATCATAACAAATACAAGCGCATTGATAAAAAAGTGCCTTTTGGCTTAAAACTGAAATTTAAAATTGCTGATAAATTAGTTTTAAGCAAACTACGCGATGTATTTGGAGGTAATGTTAAATTTATGCCTTGTGGAGGCGCGCCTTTAGCCTCAGATATGGTTTCGTTTTTTCATTCTTTTGGATTAAATATAAAATGTGGTTATGGATTAACAGAAACTACAGCTACAGTTTCGTTATTTGGAAATCAACATTTTGAGTTTAATTCTGCTGGAAAAGCAATTGCCGGAACCGAAATTAAAATTGGAGATAATAATGAGATTTTAGTAAAAGGCCCAGGAGTTATGAAAGGCTATTACAAAAAACCTGAGGCAACTGCTGAAGTTTTTACAGAAGATGGATGGTTTAAAACTGGTGATGCAGGTAAAATAGATGAGTTTGGAAACTTAACTATTACAGACAGAATTAAAGATTTAATGAAAACTTCTGGCGGAAAATACATAGCACCTCAAAAGCTGGAAATGGCAATGGTTGGCGATTCATTTATTGAGCAAATTGCAGTTATTGGAGACCAGCAAAAATATGTAACAGCTTTAATGGTACCTAATTTTGAAGGTTTAAAAAAATATGCTGAAGACCATGCTATCAGTTTTAAGGATATTGAAGATTTGATTAAACACAATCAAATAAAAGATATGTTTGAAAAACGTTTTGAAGAGTTACAAAAGGAATTCTCAAAATTTGAAAAAATTAAAAAGTTTACGTTGTTACCTAAAGAATTTAGTATTGAAGCAGGTGAAATTACAGCTACTTTAAAGTTAAAGCGTAAAGTAATTCAGAAGAAATACAAAGAGCTAATTGATAAAATGTATAAAGATTAATTTGTAATTTTAGATTAAAAATTTTTGTTTTGAGTAAACTGTATTTAGTACCAACACCAATTGGAAATTTAGAAGATATGACTTTTAGGGCTGTAAAAGTTTTAAAAGAAGTAGATTTAATTTTAGCTGAGGACACACGTACCAGTGGAAAATTATTAAAACACTTTGAAATTTCTACCCAAATGATGAGTCATCATATGCACAACGAGCATAAAATGGTGAACAGGTTGGTTGAGCGCATTAAAAGTGGCGAAAACATTGCCTTAATTTCTGATGCTGGAACTCCAGCAATTTCTGATCCTGGTTTTTTATTGAGTAGAGCTTGTGTTGAAAATGGAATTGAAATTGAGTGTTTACCAGGTGCTACTGCTTTTGTGCCTGCACTAGTTAATAGTGGCTTGCCTAACGATAAATTTGTGTTTGAAGGTTTTTTACCTGTAAAAAAAGGACGACAAACAAGGTTGACTTTTTTGGCTGAAGAAACTAGAACAATGATTTTTTATGAATCTCCCCATAAATTATTAAAAACCTTAACTCATTTTGCCGAATATTTTGGTGAAGATCGTCAAGTTTCAGTTTCACGTGAGTTAACAAAAATGTTTGAAGAAACGGTTCGTGGAACTATTGTTGAAGTTATTGAATATTTCACTGCAAAAGCACCAAAAGGTGAATTTGTAGTTGTTGTTGGAGGGAAAAAATAAGTTGTTTTTTTATCATTTTTTATTAAAAAACCTTATTTAAATATCAGTTTTCAATAAGTTTTAATTGTTCGTTATTTAGTTGATTTACAACTAATGTAGCAATTAATTTTTGACCAACTTCATTTAAATGTATTCCATCTTTAGAGTGTTGGTTAAAAACTGGTTTTAATTCTTTATATACATCAATAAATGTACAATTATTAATTTTAGCTATTTTTTTAAAATTACGTGCAACATGCTTTACCCTTTTTGAACCTCCTACGTATTTTTTTGATAATATTTTATCGCTTCCATAAGGTGGTGGTGACATAACAAAAATAATAGGTTTAGCAGCCTGATTAAAATTATAATTATTAATTCGCGAAATTAATAACTCCATATTTTCAAAAACTTCTTGTTGTCTTTCTTTAAAAATATTCTTTGCATCATTAGTTCCCAACATAATTAATACATAATCGATAGTTTCTAAACTATCTTGAGCAGCTTGCAGATAAGAATCTAAGTTGTTAAGTGTATTAAGTGCATTTCTATCAAGATTATTAAACCCAATAGTATTTCCAGATATGGATGTGTTAAATATGCTGTTATTAGGTAACATTTTTTTTAGTTGATTTACCCAACCGTGTTCCATGGCTCCATTAGAGTCTCCCAAAACAAGTATATTTCTATTGCTTTGAGAAAAAGATAAAGTAGCTATTAGTAATAAGCCAATAAAGAACTTTAACTTCAATTTATTTAATGTAATATTATTCTTCGCCATTTAAATTACAATTAAGTATAGCTATTAAATTTCCAGCAATAAAATCTGCCTGCTTTTCACGAATATCAGTTTTATAATGAACATGGTCTATATACCCATTAGGAACAAATTTTTTTGTAAACGTATATAAATCAATAATAGGTATTTTAGCTGAGTGCATAATGCTATCAGCAATTTTGTTATAAGACATTAAATCTTTATTAAATCTATAAAAATAAGCTCTCCGATTATGTATTGTATCTATAACTGGTGTGCTGTTTACCCAAACCAATTTCACATTCATTTGTTTACTAATTTTTATAATTGATTGTAGATTTTGACCATATTTTTTAATACCTATTTGGGTTGAGTCGAAAGGCGATTTTCGTTTTATATCATGTAAACCACAATTAACAAGTAAATAATCAGTTTTAAAATTACAGTCTTTTTTTAATTCTTTTAAATAGGCCAATACCATTTCTGAATCTCCACCATTTGGTCCAGTAGGAATATCTAAATCCTTAATATCAAGCCCTTCGTCTCCTTTACGGTCGTAATCAAAAAAACCGGCTAGTGATTTTTTTAGATAAGTCCCATAATGAATTGATATACTATCTCCAATAACAAAAACCTTGTAATAACGATCTTTAAAACTCTGTAACAATATAATTGTTAAAGTAATAACAAATACTATTTTAAAATATTTAAAAAAAAGCACTATAATTATTTTTTATGATTTAGTGAAATTCAAATTCGAGTGTTTCATCAATATTGCCTGAAATAACTTCTGTTTTTAAAATATCATCCTCTTTAACTAATAGGGTTCTTTTAGTTCCTATTTTTACTTCTTTATATATCTTATTAGTGTGGACAAATAATTGCCATTTACGATTTCTATTGATGCCTTTATAATTTCCTTTTACAGGATTAATTATTAGCTTAAAAGAATCATTATTTAATGTTACCATTTCTAAATCGGTAATTGCAAAAATTCCTTTTAAATAATCGTTAGAGGTTCCATCGTCTTCAATTAATTGAAAATTGCCATTTTCACCTGGGTATACATGCAACTCTAAAAAATCATTTGTACCAGCTGTTATGCTTCTTGCATAACTACGCATTGGTATTATTGCGCCTTTTTTAACAAATAACGGTATTTGGCTAATACTAGCTTGAATGGTGTCATTTGTTCCTCCTTTAAACTCTTCTCCAGTCCAAAAATTTATCCAATTATCTTCTTTAGGAAAATTCACTACTCTAGATATCGCTCCTTCTTCATAAATAGGCGCTACTAAAATATTTTCTCCAAATCTATACGTATATAAATCGTCTTTAATAGGTCTTATTGTATTTATACCTTCTATTCTAGATTTATGTGCATACGAATAAATGTATGGGAAAAGTTTCATTTTAAGATGTGAGAATTTCTGAAATATAGTATCAGCCCTTTCTGAAATATTAAAAGCAATATTACCCGATTTGTTTTCAGGTTGCGAAAAAGGTGTTGTTAAAGGCACAAAGGTGGCAAACTGCAACCATCTAATATATAATTCTTCATCTACAAATCCATCTTCACTAACTGCAAATCCACCCAAATCATTAGCTAAAAAAGGTATTTTATAGTAGTCTTTAGTTAAGTCTGTGTACATGGCAATATTTTCTTTTAAACCAACTTTTGGAATCCATGGTTGAAAAGTTCTTTTATGCTTTAATGCACTCCAATCAGATCTAGTATCACTAGTCCATTTTCCTGGATACTTTTTATAATCTCCATTTTCGTCAACAGTAGCTATGAGAAAACATAAAACCTCTACCTTTTGTTTCTTTTCCTTTTTCTTGAGATAATTCAAAAATTGTTTTAACTACAGGAATAGCGGTTGTTCTGTCTAATTTTAAAAAATCTAATCCATCATCAAAAAAATGGCTCATCTGTTCTTTAAAATATGCTGCTGCTTCAGGGTTTTCAAAATCAATATTTCCACACCAAGTGCCATCAACCTTTACACTGTTTCCATCCATAATAGTTGTTCTACTTCCATTATGCCATGAGTTTGTTTCTATATATTCTTTTTTAAAAAATCCCTTAGTTTTAAAATCATTATAAACTTCTTCATTTCCAGTTTTTAAAATGCAATCCCATACCCACATACCTGATTTTATGTTTTTTTCTTCCATAAAAGACCAAAATTCTTTACGATTAGGATAGGATATCGTGTCTCCAACAAAATCTAAATATTTATCTGGTCCTTCACCCTGATTTTCCCAATCCCAAATCCAAGAATCTACCCAAAAAGCATCGATTGGATAATCATGCTCAATAATTTTGTTTATTAATGCTACACTCTGTTCTTGATTAGTGTATGCCCCATAAAGATAGCCAAAGGCCCATGAAGGAGGTAAAACAATAGTGCTATCTGCAATTTTTAAATTAACCTTACTCAATTGGCTATTATTTTTAAAATCCTTTTGGCATGAAATTAACAATGGAAGAATTATTAAAACGAGTAGTAATTTTGTAAAAATCTGCTTCATATTGTATTATTTTAATTAGTTTGTAATGGTGAATGCTGTTTTTAAGCCATTCATTTTTTGATTTATTTTCTAGTTTTTAAATCTAATCTCATCTAGTTTTATTGAATATTCAATTCGTTGATTATTTCTATCATCCCAAATTTCCATTGTAATTTTGGGGTTTTTAGTTTTCCAATCTATCGTAATTAAGCCGAAATGATTTTCCATTACTGGACCTTCAATTCTGTTTTTATTTGGCGTAGCAAAAAGCCAACGTGATGAAAGTCCACTTGAAGTAATGTCATAAATTGGATATAAATCGGGAGTTTCAATTTTTGAAATCTCGGCATAGTGCACATCTCCAGAAATGAAAACAACACCATTTGCCTTTGTTTTTTTTACTAAATCTAAGAATTTTTGTTGCTCAAATGGGAAATTTGCCCAAGCTTCATAACCATTGTATTCAATTCCAAATTGTGAGCCTGAAGCAATAATTCTTACATCTGCAGGTTTTGACAATTCTTTCTCAAGCCATTTCCATTGTGCTGCACCTAACAAAGTTGAGTCAGCATTTTGGTATGGAGCATAATCTCTTTTATAAAAAAAATTATTGTCTGCTTTTTGGTGTTTCAATAAGTTATCTCTAAAAGTCCGAACATCTAATAAAATTACTTGTAAATTTTTACCGTTTTTTACATAATCATAAGATGTATAAATTCCTTCACGTTTCCTCCTTTCAGAATTCTTTGGTTCATTGAAAAAGTCTAAAAATATTTCTTTCGATTCTTTTTTAAATTTATAGTGTCTTCCAGCATCATTCCAACCAAAATCATGATCATCCCAGGTGGCTATAATATCAGTATTTTTCTTTAAATTTTGAAAGGAAGGCTTGCTATTTAATCTATCATATTTTGCTTGAAGTGTATCCATATTATAGGTGTCACCATAGATATTATCTCCTAAAAAAATAAATAAATCTGGATTGTGTTCAACCACCACATTAAATATTGGTAATGAATGATCCTGATGCCCGCATGAACCAAAAGCAATTTTAGTAGTTTGTTCTTGAGAACAATTAAATAAAGAAATTGCTATCAGTACTAATAAAATGTGCTTTGATTTAATTAGAATATTCATAAATTAATTCATTTGTGTTTAAAAGATAATGGATTTATAGTTGAACCAAAATTTTGATTGAACCTAATTAATCTTATATTTTTCATCTTTTGTTATCGTTTTCCACTCATCTGTTCTAAAAGGAACCGCTGGAAATCCTTCTTGGTTGAATAAATTACTTTCTGAAGCATCTCCAACCCAACTGAAATGAACTGCAACAGGATTTGGTACTTTATCACTAAAAAGGATTACTTTATTGTCTTTTATGAAAGCTTTGGCATAATGAAAAACTTGGTCTTCACCTGCTATTTCAAAGCCCTTGATATAACCATATTTATCAGGCGTAATCAAACCACTTCCAATATCATTGAAAGAAACAACAATTTGATTTCCAACTATTTCCATTGATTTATACATTGGCCCTGAACAAACCATAGGTTTTTGATACACATTATTTAAAGCTATTGAAGCTAATCTTTTGCCAACATCTTGTTTATTGGTTGGGTGAATATCCTTAGGGTCAGTAACCAAATCTGTGGTAACTACCATTCCAGTATTTGGCACACTCAATGTCATCGTTTGTGCTTCACGTAGCTCTGACCAACTACAACCTTCGTTGCTATTTCCATTAGTTTGGAACGATGCTAATTGCACAAAATAAAACGGAAAATCACCTTGATCCCATTTTTCACGCCAATCGTTTATCATTAGAGGAAATGCTTTTCTATACTGATAAGCTCTACTCTCGTTTGATTCACCTTGATACCATAAAACACCTTTGAAAGTATACGGAATTAAAGAGTTTATCATTGCATTGAAGGCTAACGACGGAAAATTATTTTGGTTTATACTTCTTTTTATAGCTTCAACCTGAAATTTCCACTGACCGCTTAAAGGTATATTTGTAGTACCTAAACTCAATTTTAAATCTTCTTGATTTCCATAAATTCCTCCGCCACCTCCAGTATCTACAACTCTTACTGCAATTACATTCTTCCCTTCCTTTAATATTCCATTTGGTATTTTATAAATTCTAGAAGCATTCCACTGATTGGATTTTCCAACTTCCACCCCGTTAACATACGTAATATCCTCATCGTCAATTACTGATAAATGCAAAACAGCATTTTGTAATAAATCTTCTGTTGTTAAAATGAATTCTTTTCTCAACCAAACTACCCCATCAAATTCACCTAAACTTTGTTGTTCCCATAATTGTGGTTGAAATAATTCTGGCCATTTTGAATCATCAAATTCAGCTTCTTTGAAACTAGTCGCAATTGCGGTATTTATTTTAGCACCTTGTAAGGCTTCTATTTTTTTATCAAAACCTTTTACTGTCATTTTTGAGAGTGCATCTAAACTTACTTTTGGCATTCCTGCAATCATCTCTTTATACTCATCACTACTTTCAAAACCTTCTCTGCTAATCCAAGTTTCAATATTGGTTCCTCCCCAAGAAGCGTTTATTAGCCCAATTGGAATTTTTATTTCATTATACATATGCTTAGCAAAATAATATCCGACAGCTGTAAAACCTCCTACTGTAGTAGAATCACAAACTTGCCAACTTTCACTTGAATTCACATCATTTTGTGGTAATGAATTAATTTCTTTATCAATTTTAATATGACGAATCATTGGGTTATTTGAAGAAGTCTGTTCCTCTTTAAAATCATCAGATAGCGCTACAGACCATTCCATATTAGATTGTCCTGTACAAAGCCAAACGTCACCAACCAATACATTTTTAAATTCTACAATATTACTTCCCTTTATAATTAAATTATATGGACCACCTTCAATTTCGTTGTCTAAACGAATTATCCATTTACCGTTTTTGTCAGCTTTAATAGTTTTTCTTTGTTTATTAAATTTTACTTCAACTTTTTCATTGGCTTTTGCCGTTCCCCAAATTGGAATTGACGTATTGCGTTGTAATACCATATTATCAGCAAATATTTTAGGCAATACAACCTGGGCATTGATTGAGAAACTCATTCCTATTAATAATATTATATAGAATCTTTTCATAAATAATCGATTATGTTTATTTAGCTAAAGCTATTAGTAAATGTGTTCATTCATTATTTGTTAACTTCAAGATCACGGTTATAGGTATTTCGTTTTATATATTTTTAATTATGTTTTTCCAAATCTATGGTAACTTCTATAGTGATTTTTAGATTGTATATTAATCTAATACCGTGAACACTGTTTTTAAAGTTGTTGAAGAATCCCCTCCAACAAAAACTTCAAAATCGCCCGATTCTACTTCCCACTTTTCATTAATAGTGTAGAACTCTAATACTTTATTATCTATAATAAAATTGATAGTTCTTGTTTCTCCAGCACTTAATAATACTTTTTTAAAACCTTTTAATTCTTTAACAGGTCGTGTTACACTTCCAACCAAGTCACGAATATAAAGTTGAACTACTTCTTCACCATCAACAGCCCCAGTATTTGTAACATTAATAGATAATGTTATAGCATCATTTTTTTGAATTTCAGATTTATTAAGTTTAAGGTTTTCATATTTAAAATTTGTGTAGCTTAGTCCAAATCCAAATGGATAAAGAGCTTCATTTGGGGTGTCTGTATAGCCAGAATAGAATCTATTGTGGCTTTTATAAGGTCTACCTGTATTTTTTTGATTATAGTAAAATGGTTCTTGCCCAGCATTATATGGAAAAGAAACTGGTAATTTACCCGAAGGATTGTAATCTCCAAAAACTACATCTGCAATTGCATTACCTGACTGCGATCCTAAATACCAGCATTCTAAAATAGTTGGAGTATTTAATGAAGCCCAAGTTAAATCCATAGGTCTTCCATTCATTAAAATAATAATTACATTTTTATTTACCTTAGAAACAGCTTTTAACAATTCTGTTTGGGCATACGTAAAACCAATATTTGTTTGACTTGCAGCTTCTCCTGTTTGAAAAAAATTCTCGCCAATAGCTAATAAAACCACCTCAGCACTTTTAGCTGCAATGGTTGCTTTTAAAATGTTTTCTTTATCTGTTTTTGAAAGGTTAGAAGTTGCAATTATATTCTCGTTATAATTATGCGGTATTAAATCACAACCTTTTTCATAAATAATTTTTGTATCAGGGCTTACAGCTTTGTTAATACCTTCTAATAGAGATACTGCAGAATCTGAAATTCCTTGTGCTCTCCACATACCAAGTGGGCTGTTTTTATCATTTGCAAGTGGTCCAATAACAGCTATAGATTTAATATCTTTTTTTAGTGGAAGTAGTTGTTTTTCATTCTTTAATAATACAATAGATTTTTTAGCAACTTCTCTAGCAAAATTTTGATTTTCTATTGAATAAACTTCATTTGCTTCTCTTTCTTCATCACAATATTTATAAGGATTATCAAACAATCCTAATTCAAATTTTAATTTCAAAATTCTTTTTACTGCATCATCAATTAATGCAGCATCTACTTTGCCATCATTCACTAACTGTTCAAGATTATTTTCATAAGCATACGATTCCATATCGACATCGCTACCAGCTTTAATGGCAATTTCTGAAGCTTGGTATTTATCTTTAGCATATCCGTGTGGAATCATTTCTCCAATTGAACCCCAATCAGACAAAATAAATCCTCCCCAATTCCATTCATTTTTTAATAAATCTCTTTGAATGCCTTTATGCCCTGTTGCGGGAATTCCGTCTAATGTATTAAATGAATTCATAATTGTTGCAACTCCAGCTTTTGCAGCGGCTTTAAATGGTGGTAGCACATCATTATTAAGCTCAAATTTACCAATATTAACTGCATTATAATCTCTTCCTCCTTCTGCCAGTCCGTAACCAGCAAAATGTTTGGCACAAGCAGCCACTGTGTTATCTAATGATAAATCATTTCCTTGAAACCCTTTAATTCTTGCCACTCCTATTTCAGATACAAGAAAAGGATCTTCGCCAGCTCCTTCCATTATTCTTCCCCAACGCGCATCTCTAGAAATATCTATCACAGGAGCAAATGTCCAATGTACACCAGAAGCTGATGCTTCTTTTGCAGCAATTGCAGCAGATTTTTGCATCAATTCTAAATCCCAACTTGCCGCTTCTCCAAGTGGAATAGGAAATATTGTCTTATATCCGTGAATTACATCATAACCAAAGAGTAATGGGATTTTTAGACGTGTGTTTTCCATTACTAAATCTTGAAAAAAACGTGTATGTTTTACTGAAACAACGCTAAGCATTGAACCAACCATTCCATCTTTAATATTTTCTAATTTTTCTTTTTCATTTATATTAGCATCTGGGCCAGTTTTAAAATCACGACCACTATACTGTACCATTTGGCCTATCTTTTCTTTAAGCGTCATTAGCGCTAAAACTGAATCAACTTTCTGTTTTAAGATTTCATTATTATTTACCTTATTTGTTATGTTTTGATTATTTGAACAACTCATAATTGTAAGGGGTAAAATTATTAAACTTTGAAAAATAATTTTTTTTATCATAATAAATGATTAATCAAATTTTAATTTAACAAATACTGGAAAATGGTCTGAAGGGTATTTAAAATCTATTGAACTTGATAACACACCATACTTTTCAACTTTAATTTTTGGAGATTTTGATACCATTATATAATCAATTCTTCTGGTAACTAATTGGTTAAATTTAAAACCATTAAATGTTCCGTTTGAACCAAAAGTAATTTTAGCTTTTTCTTTAGAATCGTTTAGCGTTTGTTTTAGATTAATTATTAATTCACTATTGGGCTCAACGTTAAAATCACCCATAAGTATTACTGGAAAATTAGAAGTATTTAAAGTTGCTATTTTTTTTAGAATTAATTGAATACCTTGTAGTTGAGCTTCTTTTCCAACATGATCTAAATGTGTATTAAAAACCCAAACTTTTTGATTATTTTCAAGTACTGTAAAAAGTCCGTACGTACAAATTCTTGGAAATGCAGCATCCCAACCTTTTGAAAGTTTATCTGGCGTTTTTGATAGCCAAAATGTATTTTCTTGCTCAACACTTACTTTTTCTGAATTGTAAAAAATTGCTGAAAATTCGCCTTCATTAGCACCATCTCGTCCAACACCAATAGTTTTATAGTTTTTTAAAGCTTCTTTTAAATCAGTCATTTGATTTGGCCTGGCTTCTTGCACTCCTAATATATCTGGACTATAAAATAACACTTGAGAACTTAAAAAGTCTTTTCTGTTTATCCAAGCATTTTCACCATCGGAGGCTACATCTAACCTGATATTATATGTCATTACATTAAGGCTATGACTTGTAAGTTGTTTTTCATAATTACAACTTGAAAACCCTATAATTACAACAAATATTAGTAGTGCGTAGTGTTTCATTATGATCTATTCCTTTTGTTGAAAAACCCTCACATAATCTATAAGCATTTGCTGTGGAAAAATGGTATCATCTATACCTTTTTTACCACCCAACATACCACCAACAGCAATGTTTATTTTTAAATGAAAATCTTGATCAAATGGCCATTCATCAGTTGTTTTATGTTCATTTTTTATATGATTATAAACTGTATCGTTTAAAATAAAATCTATTTTTTCTGGTGTCCACTCAATAGCGAATATATTGTATGAATCGTAAGGTTTGTTAATAAATATTTTTTTTCCTTTTTGTGTACCTATCATATGATTATAAGCTTTAGTATGAATGGTTCCAAAAATAGAATCTTGATTAAAACCAACATGCTCCATAATATCAATTTCACCACATTCAGGCCAATTTACGTTATCTTTATTCGCTCCTAACATCCAAATTGCAGGCCATAAACCAACACCTTTAGGTAGTTGCGCACGTATTTCTATACGTCCATAAGTCCACTCAGCAATATCTTTAGTTGTTAAGCTAGGTGCTGAATAATTAGCAAAAGCTCTGTTAATTTTCCAATCCTTTTTATCTTTAGAAACAAAGGTTTCATTTTTAATTTTTTCTTTATGAGCTTCTAATATTAATACACCATTTTCTACTCTAGCATTTTTTAAACTATCTACATAATACTGATTTTCTCTATTTCTTATAAACCCGTATTCGAATGCCCATTTAGTTGAATCTGGTTTTCCCGTATAGTTAAATTCATCGCTCCAAACTAATTGATACCCTTTACTAATAGGGCTTGATTTTATTCTTTCAAAAACAAGTTCAGGTTCATCTGTAGTAATATAATCAAATTCATTTGCTAAAAGCCAATCAATATCTTCAGATTTATTTACTGTCCAAGCATTTAAAATTAAATCGTTTTCTTTCGCATCTGTTATCCACTGTGGGTTTTCTTTATATTTATTAATTAAATAATCTAAACCACTTATAGAATCTTCTTTTAATTGTATGGGAGTTTTTGAGGCCCATAAATATTGTGTTTTTGCTTTTGCATCTAACTCTTTAATTATTTTTAAATATTGGATAATCTAAAACTAATATATGCTTTAATAAAATCTTCTGCATTTAGTTCTTTAACTAGTTTTAAAACATTTTCAGTAATAGTTAAGTTTCGCGCATCAATTTTTGAAGGCTTAATTTCACAAACTAAACCTGTGGTTTTATTATTTTGCATTCCTGCTAAAATATAATCTTTTAACGTAGGTAAAATTTCTCCGTTTGCAAGTTTAAATTTTGACAATTCTGCGTATGTAGATTCTTCTACAATTAATTCATTATAATGTGGATCATGAGTTACAATTAAAACATTATCTGATGTCATTCGTACATCAAATTCAGAACCAGTACAGCCTAAATCTATCGCTTTTTTTAATGAAGCTATTGAGTTTTGAGGAAGATTATTACTTTTCCAAGCTCCGCGATGTGCAATGACCACGTTATCTGCAAAAATAATTTTTTTACTACTGCTATTATCACAAGAATAAAAGCTAATTAGTAAAAATATTAAGAATAATTTATTTGTGATTTTTAACATAAAAAATTGCATTAATATTAAATAATGAATTTTAACAAGGGTCTAAAAGTGTTGAAATCTAAGGGCAAATATTTGCCCTTAGATTATTTACAACACCGAAACAAACTTAACTCAATATTTCTATTGTAAATACCATGGTACTTTGTTAATTCCATCAAATCCACCATATTGATCATCAATGGCTTTTTGATAATTTTCTGGATTCGCAGTTTGTTCTGAGGTTGGATACGTCCATCGTTTTGGATATACCGATGTATCATCAGGGTTTAAACTGGTATTTGGGTCTAAAGGATATTCAGGATAACCTGTGCGAAGGAATTGAGGGTAATTTCCGCCATTTCCTTGAAAGAAATCTAGCATCCATCTTTGTGTCAATATTTGTTTTAAACGATCTTGTTTTAGTAAGTCGCATAAGCTGCTGCTCCAGTAAAATAACCATCAATATAGCCTTGATCAATTGCCATTCCATGAACATGTGGAGCTGTATTAGGTAAATCCTTATAATATTCAAGGGTTGCTTTTACTCCATTTTCATAATATGTTTGAGAGTTACCAGACAACCAGCCTTCTTCAATAGCTTCAGCAATGATAAAACACTGCTCTGAATACGTAAAATATAACATAGGATCTCCATCCATATATGTTTGATAACGTAAATTAATTAAAGAATACACTCCACTTTGATTATTCAATGCCAATTGATCTGCTGCTAAAGCAGATGGGGCTCCTACGTAAGCATCAAAATCAGATGCTGATTTTCCTAAATCTATTTGCTGTTGAGAAGGTTCTGCAAAATAGAACAACCTTCTATCATTCCAATTCTTTAAATTGTTAATAACTAATTCTGTTACTCCTGTATACAGTTGTCGCGCGTCTCCTCCATTATAAAATGGATATACGGCATTTGGGTTTGTTGAAAATTCTAATTTAAAATCGTCAGAATTACTGGTCATTAAATTCCCGGCACTTACAATTGCTGCAAAACGTGATTTTTGATCACTTGTTGCCTTTTTACTTATTGTTTGAATTACTTTTAACTGCATTGCGTTACAAAGTTTACGCCATCTTGTAGCATCTCCTCCAAACATTATATCTCCATCAAAATTTTTCCCTTCGGCAAAATATGCTTCAGCTAATTTAAGATCCTCTAAAACTTGCACAATTACATCTTCTTGCTTATCATATTTTGGTCTGGTTATTCCTTCCTCAGCCATTCCTGCCTCAGAATAAGGAACATCTCCCATATCAATTGTGGAATTGAAACCATAATAAGCTTTTAAAAATAATGCTAATCCTTTATAAGAAGCCTCGTTAGGACTACCTTCTGCAAATTCAGTCATTCTTTTAAGATCCGTTAAACGGCTATAAGCGCCTAAACTACCATAAGGATAATAAGAATAATAATATTGCCCTGGGTTTGGGTTTGTTTCCAGCATTGCAATATGCTTATTAAACAGGTTTCCTGATGTAAAATCTGAAGCATTCACATTCCAAAATCTAAAGGAATTTTTTAAAACTTGTGTAGCTAGCATGTCTGGCGCAACCGAAGTTGGCTTATCAGGATTCGTATTTATTTCTTCAAAATTACTACAAGAGTAAGCTAAGCTTAAAGAAATTATTGCTATAAAAATAAATTTTATGTTTTTCATTGTTCTAAATTATTAAAATGTAAGTTTAATATTACCTCCAAGATATCTAACAGAAGGATCTGCAAAATCTTCACTACCACCATCTGGATCTGAATATTTAAAATCTTTGGCTTTCAAAAATACGTTTTGTCCTATAAAACTAAGAGATGCATTTTTGATAGGTCCCCAAGTATCTAAAAATTTATTAGGAACGTTATACGTAAGTGATATTTCACGTAGCTTTAAGAACGTTTTCTCGTAAGCATCAGTTCTTCTTCCTGTACCTCCCCAAGCACTACCAGCGTGTAAATCTTGCATTGCTTGTTTATATGTTGTTGGAACATCATTAGGTACAAAAACACGTGTATCACTTGTTATTTCTCCAAAGCTATCATACGTTACTTCACCTGAAGCAACTTTTACTCCTTGACCTATATAATTAGATGTACCAGGGTTGGCTACATCTAAAGCTCTTTCTGGCGTTAATGAATCTGGATGTCCTCCTGTATTCCACATGTAACTTTCAGTTCTTGTAGTCATCATACCACCTACAACACCATCTAAAGACATAAATAAACTCCAGTTTTTATAACGTAATGTAGAATTTACACCCCATATCCAATCTGGATCTTGATAACCAAAAACAGAATCATAAACTCTTCTTTGTATTCTTCCGTTACTATATACATACTGACCTGTTGCAGGGTCTGTTAAGAAATCTCTTCCTATGTAAGGGTCAACTCGTTCACCTACTTTAATCCAAGGTCTATTTGTTGTATAAATGGAATCTAGTTTTGTATAAACACGCTTATATGTAGACCAGTTAATACCTAAGTCTAATTGTAAATCTTCTTTTTTAATTGGGGTTGCTGTAAGTGCAACTTCCCAACCTTTTCTTGAAATTTCTTCGTCAGTATTAACATAATTGCTAGTATATCCTGATGCCGCTGAAACAGTTGCAAACTTCAAGAAATCATACATTTGTTTATCATAGTAAGAAACATCTAATGTTAAACGTTTTTTAAACATCATAGCTTGCAAACCAACCTCATACGTGTCTGCACTTTCTGGACTTATATTGTTTGAATATAATGAGCTAGGTGCAGTTGCTCCATTTAAATCTAACCAAGTTCCTGGGTTAATTGTAAATACACTATTTATTGCATATACTGATGCTGGTGTTTTTGATTGTGTCCAAGAGTTTCTAATTTTCAATAAATCAAGCCAGTCTTTTGTTGATTCAGGTAACAATTCTGATATTACAAAACTAGTTGAAACAGAAGGGTAAAAATACGACATATCTGAAGTAGGAATACCTGGTCCTGCTAATGTAGAACTCCAGTCGTTACGACCTGTAGCTTCTAAATAAATTAATTTATTCCAAGATAAAGCTATCCTACCATATACAGAATTAACTTGTTGTGCATTTGTGCTTTCTGCAACGGCTGCAGGATTTACTGATGCGTTTAGCGAGAAAAATCCTGGAACTGAAATTCCTCCTACTGTTTCTGCATTTATATTATCATCTCGTCTGTAATAAATAGTTCCCCCTGCAAGATATTCAACATCAAATTTATCTAAAAAAGTTCTATTTCCTGTGAATAATAAATCACTATTTATACTATATCCTTGCGTTCTACCTGTAAGATAAGCACCTGTATTTGTTCCATTCCAAGGATATAAATTTCCTGGGATACTTGTATTACCTGAAGATGTATAAGAGCCTCTAGATATTCTTAACTCTCCTCTATCTATATAAAAATCTAAACCTCCACGTGCAGTAACTTTTAACCAGTCTGCAATGTCATAATTCATAGAAACATCAGCATTAAAAATGTCTCTAGAAGTTTCGTTTATTTTTTCATATCTATCAAAATAAGGGTTATTTATTGACCTTTGATAGGTGTAATTTTGTTTTTCACCTTCTTTTAACCAATAATTATCTTTATAATCTAAAATATTGAAATCTGCTGAACCAAATATTAGTAAAGAATACATTGGGTCATATGAGGTATAACCATTAGAACCCATGTTTGGTGACTCTCTTCTAGAATAAGACATATTTGAAGTCAACTGAAATTTATCTAAATTTACATCACCTCCTAAAGAATAGGTAAATTTATCTAAAATAGAATTAGGATATTGTCCTTTGTTTTCTGTCCAGTTAATTGAACTTCTTAATGAAACTTGATTTTGTTTAAACGCAATACTTACATTATTATTAGTAATATAACCTGGTTCTAAAAAGTTTTTAAAATTATCTTTACCAACTGGTAAATATTCGTAATCTCTGTATTCCATTAAAAATGGATCCCATTGATTTTGTATAGAGCCATCCATTACTGTACCCCAAGAAGCTGTTTGATTTTTATCGTAGGTATTATTTGAACCGCGTCCATACAAACTTTGTTTTTCTGGAACAGCTAAAAATCCTGCATTAAACATAGTATTAGTTGTTAAATCAACAGTTATTCCTGTTTCACTAGTACTACCATTTCTTGTTGTTACTAAAATAGCTCCATTTGCACCTCTAAATCCATAA
The DNA here is from genome assembly GCA_942492305.1 of uncultured Flavobacteriaceae bacterium. Taxonomy (GTDB): domain Bacteria; phylum Bacteroidota; class Bacteroidia; order Flavobacteriales; family Flavobacteriaceae; genus Lutibacter. Next base: position 106,457 of record CALOEI010000001.1, read on the forward strand.
AGAGCTGATGCTGTTGCACCTTTTAAAACGTTTAATGATTCTATATCTTCTGAAGAAATATCATTAAGTGTTTTGTTATTATAAGCAATTCCATCTATTACAAGCAATGGAGATTCACCACGAATGTCTAATTGTGGAGCAACGTTAAAATCTGTTGAGTTTCTAATATAAAGCCCAGCAACTTTACCTGTTAGTGATGTAGTAACATCTATACCAGATACTTTTTGCAAACTTTCCCCTTTTACTTCCTGAACAGCATAACCAAGGGCTTTTTCCTCCCTTTTTATACCAAGTGCAGTAACTACAACTTCGTCTAGAACGTTTTGATCAACTTCTAATAGAATAGTTAAAACTTCAGAAGTTATTGCCACCTCTTTAGTTTGATATCCTAGGAAAGAAATTCTTAGCGTAGTGTCAGTTTCGTTTACAGTTAATGAAAATTTTCCATCAAAATCTGTAGAGACACCATTGCTACTAGATCCTTTTACAACTACGGATGCACCAGGTAATGGCATATTATCTTCTGCGGAAAGTACAGTACCCGTTACAATTTTTTGCGATTGTGCCAATGCAGCCATTGAGACAAACAAAAATAAAGATAATAACAGTACCTTAATTTTTTGATAAACTAGTGTTAATTTCATTTGAGTTTTGTTTAATGTTAGTTTAAAATAATTGTTTAGATTTTGATTTAATTTGTTTCAAAAATCAAATCATTATAAATTTAAGTCGATTTATTGAGAAATCTGTAAAAAATGTGCCGATAAAAAACGAACATCGTAATTGAAGTGGTGGGTTCAGCTAGAGATATTAGCTATAAAGCCTATTAATACTGTATGTTCAAAGTATTTTATATTTTTCAAAAAAAAGATAAAAAATGTAGGTATTACAGACTTGTAGTGGTAATGTAGTGGTAAAATAAATGGTAAAAACTATTAAAACTTTAATATGTAATCAACAAGACCATCATTGTGCTCTAACTCTAATTTTTTTCTTAATCTATAACGTTTTGTTTCTACACTTTTAATAGATATATTAAGCAAAGAGGCTATTTCTTTAGAGTTTAAATTTAATCGTAAATAGGCGCAAAAACGTAAATCATTAGGAGTTAAGTCTGAATGCTTACTTTTAATTTTCTCTAAAAAATCTTTATCAACATTATTAAAAGCTTGTTCAAAAAAGGACCAATCTTTAGTGTCATTTAAATTACTGTCTATAAGTTCAATTGCTATTTTGTTATCTAGGCTTTTTGACCTTTTAAGCTCTTTTTTAATCTTATTTAATACTCTATTCTTTTTTATAATACTCATAGTAGAAATTCCAAGCTCCCTATTCTTATTTTCAATATCTTGATTTAGTTTTTCATTCTTAATCTTCATAATAATTTGCTGATTCTCAAGCTGTTCATGCTTGAATTTTTCTGAATAGTATCGCTTGTACGCTTTGTGAGTAATAATAATTATTATTAAAAGTAGCAGGGAATAAAAAAACAATGCCGTATTTGAAAGATACCAAGGTCTATGCACCATAAAATTATAAGATTCTATATTTTTAGATAGCGTATTGCCAACTTTTGCTCGTATTTTAAATGTATATTCTCCAAAGGAAAGGTTTTCAAATGTTACTTGAGGATTCTCTGTCCATTTACTCCACTTAGTAGATTGGCCTTCTAACTTATACTGGTATTTAACATTTAAATATTTATAATACTCAGGTACTGAATATTTAAATGTTATTAAACCCTGTTTATAGTTAAACTCGGCATCTTTTTTAAGAGCGTATACAGTATTTTTATCATTTACATCTTTTACAGAAACTGAATTTAAATAAATGGAATAATCATTTTTATTATTAAGTAAAGATAAATCTAGCATTAGATAACCATTTGCTGTTCCTACAACATATTTTTTATCGTTAATAAGTGCTATATTTTCATATCCTAAAACTCCTTTTCTTAGTTTAGAAGATATAGGAATATTTTTTATAATAGGTTTATTAGTAACTGCATCTTTTTCTATATAGCTAATATTATCTTTTGAAAAAGCCCATAACTTATCACTTAAATCAACTACTAATCTTCCTGAAACATAATCTTCTTTTTTTATTATTTTACTTAAAACAGAATCTCTCTGAAATTTATTTTTTATGTTATCATATACAAAAAGCCCATTTTCTGAAGCATAATGAATTTGGTTATTGTATTTAATTAAACTTGAGGTATTTCCTAAAGTTAAACTTAGTTCTTTTTTAAGTTCTTGCACTTTTGTTAGACTATCATTCAATTTTAATTTAAAAACGCCCTTATACTCATGGTTTACCCAAATCTGATTTGTGCTATCAATCTCTAAATATCTAGATGAATTTTTAAAACCTTCAACTTTATTTCTAACTTGCCAACTATTATTAATAATCTCGAGAATATATAAACCATAATAATTCCCTTGAAGTAGTTTATTTTTATGGTTTGGAATATGTTTAAAAGTCCATGCGCCTTGTTCATTACTAATTTTAGTTGCCTTTGTATCAAAAATTAGAAATGTACCTAAGTGGTGCCCACAAAACAAATATTCATTATTATAATTAAATAAATCCCAAACTTGTCCTGCAGTACCTTCAATAAACTTAAAAGTTTGATTATTTGAATTTAAATCCCTACAAAACAATCCTTGATTTGTCCCTATATATAACTTATTATCAAATACTTGCGTAGTATAAACAGTACCCAAAACCCCATCGTAATCAAAATATATTTTTACAGCAGATTTTACGTTTATACAATTAATTCCATTATCTAAACCTGCCCAAACATTATTAGCATTATCTTCAAATAAAGTTAAAACTGTATTATTACTCAATCCCGTTTTTTGATTAATCTGATAAACAACAGCTCCATCTTTAGATAAATATATTAAACCATCAGAGATGGTTCCTAGCATAAAGCTCCCGTCCTTAAACCTAATACAACTTAAAATATTTATTGATTTTAAAGTTGTGTTTCCCTTAACTTCCCAAGGCTCTAATTGATTATTTTTAAAAATATAAAAACCTAAGTTTTTGGTGAGAAATATTAAACTATCTTCATTATTAAAAATATTAATAATTCTTTGAGATTTTGTAATCGAGTGCTTAATAATTAATTTAGGTTTTCCTTCTTCAATAGTATAAATACCCCCATCAGCAACATGGTAGTATATTTGATTGTTAACTTTAAAAATTTTATAAATAGTGTTATTAACATTAATAACTTTAAACGTTTCAGTTTCTGAATTGAAAAAATGTAATTTTGTATTAGATTGAAAAATAACCCATTCATTATACTCAATAATATTCCAAACTTCTTCATCTTCTAACTTTTGCTTTTCTAGTTTAGAAGATAAAGAAACATAATTTAAAGTGCCTAATTCATTTTTTATCCAGTACCCAAACTCTGCATAAGAACCTGTATAAATTTTATCTTCTATAACATTTACAGCTCTAATAATTGTATTGTTAGGAGATTCGTGTGTTATCCATTCTGCACCATTGTACTCTAGTAGTCCTTTGTTATTAGCAACATAAATAAAATCGTTTTCTCCTTGAGAAATCATCCAGTTTTGATTATCTCCTAAATAATTTTCAGTTGTAAACTTTTCAATAGGTGGTAACTCCTGGCTAAAAGTTACCTGTATTATTAAAATTAAGAAAACGGTCTGTAAAATTTTCATTTTAAATATAATTCGAATATATGAAATGCTGCAAATACTATTCAATAAAGATACTTTTCGAAAATGATTCTACAAAATAACCTACAAAAATATTAACATAAACTACTTTTGAAGCTTTTAAGTAAGTGCTAACATTAATAAAGAAGCTATACAAACACCAGCTATTGGACCCAAAACAGGAACCCATGCATAATTCCAGTCACTCTTAGCTTTATTTTTTATAGGAAGTAACGCATGCATAATTCGTGGTCCTAAATCTCGAGCTGGATTTATTGCATAACCTTTTGTACACCTTAAAGATAAGCCAATAGACCAAACCAAAAAAGCTACTGGTAATGCACCTAATGATCCTAACCCAATTGGTGATTCTGAATCATTTATTGTTGCATCAGTAAAATAAAGAATCGTAAAAATAAGCACAAAGGCGCCAATTGCTTCAGCTGCTACCCCAGCTTGAGAAGACCATATTTCTAATGGATCGTGCTCAACCCAACCGGGTTTAGGGAAATATTGTGTAAATTCTTTTTGAGCTATTGAAATAATACTTCCTTTTTTATCAAAAATAATGGCCCTAGAACTTGTAGTGCCTTGATCTAATACTAGTATATATTTTTTCATAATAAAAGTTTAGAGATAAAAAAGGTTTTAGTGAAAGAACCTCTAAAATAATGGTTAATATTTTAGATAACATAATTATTGGCTAACTCTATAAAATCAACAATTTGTTGTTGTTGCCAATCTTCATTTTTATTTAATTCTTTTGCTAATATAGTTGCAACTAATGGAGCAATTTCTATCGCCGCATTAGCGTCTAAAAAAAGTATTCTAACGCGCCGTGCCAAAACATCTTCAATAGTTCTAGCCATTTCGTTTCTTATTGCCCAAACAACTTCTGCTTTAGTAAAATCAAATCTTTGGTGTATTTTCTCTGCTAATTCTGGCTTTTCTTTAATAAGTTGTTTAATCTTATTTTGGTCACTTCCATATATGGTTAATTTTTCTAGCAAATCAGCAGCTCCATCAGCGCCATGAATCAACAACTCTTTAGTTTTACAAGGTACATTTGGCAATTTTCCCAATGCAATAGTTTTGTTTAAAACATCTTGCGCCATGCGTCTATAAGTTGTCCATTTACCTCCTATTATGGTAATAAGTTCAGATTTTGAAACACTAATTTTATGACTTCTTGAGATTTCTTTAGTTTTTTCAGATTTATCTTTTGGCGCTGCCAGCGGTCGCAAACCAGCAAAAATGCTTAAAATATCATTTTTGGTTACTTTTTTTGTTAAATACCTGTTAGCTGTCTCTAATATAAAATCAATTTCAGATTCTAATGCTTTTGGTTCTAAACTATGGCTATCTAATAAAGTATCTGTAGTACCTACTACAACTTTATTATGCCAAGGAACCAAAAACAACACTCTACCATCATCTGTTTTCGGAATCATAATAGCATCTTTTCCATTTAAAAATGATTGATCTATAACTAAATGAACACCCTGACTTGGGCGTACACTGTCGTTAGCCATTAAATCATCCATTTTTAAAACTTCATCCGTAAAAACGCCGGTAGCATTAATAACTACTTTTGAATTTAACTTATAGGTTTTATTTGTTTCGTTATCTGTCGCTTCTACTCCGTTTACAATTCCATTATTGTTTTTTAGTAGTTTTTCTACTTTAAAATGGTTTAGTACTGTAGCACCTTGCTCAATACAAGTCTGAGCAATATTTACTGCGAGTCGAGAGTCGTCAAATTGACCATCGTGATACACAACTCCTCCTTTAAGATTTTCAGATTTTATAGTTTTTAAACGCTCAGTTGTTTCTTTTTTTGAAATTTTAACAGATTTTCCAAAACTTAGTTTTCCTGCCAAAAAATCATAAATTTTTAACCCTATAGTGTACTGAAGCACATCCCACCATCTATAATTAGGAATTATAAAAGGCTGATTGCTAACTAAATGAGATGCATTTTTAAGCATTAAACCTCTTTCGTATAAGGCTTCTTTAACCAAATCAATATTACCTTGCGCTAAATACCTTACACCTCCATGAACTAATTTAGTACTTCGACTCGAAGTACCTTTTGCAAAATCTACCTGTTCTAAAAGCAAGGTTTTAAAACCACGTGTTGCACTATCTAAGGCTATGCCTAAACCAGTTGCGCCACCTCCAATTATAATTACATCCCAAGTAGCAGTTGCTTTTACTTGTTGAATTAAAGTTTGTCTATCGAACAATTTAGTTTATATTTTGATTAATTTTATTTTATTTCAAATATATTAAAAATATTTTTAAAACGAAACAAAACGAAACATTTTTATATAATTATTCGCAATAAGTAAAAATTACTAACTTCGTTTATTTTCATTTACTTATATTTGATTTTATGCAAAGACATCAAATTATATTAGAAATTCTTGCCAAAGAAAAACATATTGAGGTTTTAGATTTATGTAAACAACTAAATGTTTCGGCAGTTACTATTAGAAAAGATTTAAAACTATTAGAAGAAAAAGGCCTGTTGTATAGAACGCACGGTGGCGCTTCTTTAGAAAACCCTTATATAAAAGAAAAAGCTGTTATTGAAAAAGAAAAGATTTCAGTTGAAGAAAAAAATGGCATTGCACAAGCTGCCGCAAAACGTATTGATGATAATGATTCAATTATGATTGCTTCCGGAACTACGTTACAGGCACTTTCAAAATTTATAAACCCTAAAAATAAACTAACTGTAATTACTTCATCTCTTTATGCAGTTTTACATTTAATTAACAACAAAAACATAGAGATTTTACAACTTGGAGGTTATATTCGGCATAGTTCTGCATCTGTAATTGGCGCATATGCTTCTCAAATACTTGAGAACATTTCCTGTAGTAAACTTTTTTTAGGAGTAGATGGTATTGATATTGATTATGGCTTATCAACAACAAGTTTAGAAGAAGCACAATTGAATCAAAAAATGATGGCCTCAGCTCAAAGAATAATTGTATTGGCAGATTCTTCCAAATTTGGCAAAAAGAGTTTTGCAAAGATTTGTACACTAAATGATATTGATGAAATTATTACAGATAGCGGAATATCTTTAATAACAAAGAAAAAGTTAGAAGAAAAAGGTGTTAAAGTTACCATTGTTTAAAGTCCCTTTAATCTTAATCACACATAAATATGTTACACCCTAAAACAAGAATACTAATTAAGTGTACTTTATTACTATTTTTATTAATCTTTCTAACATCTTGCAAAGCAAAACAAGATAAAGCATTTTCATTTGTTCAAATCTGCGATACACAACTAGGTTTTGGCACAGAGGGATATAAAGAAGATCTTAAATCATTTAAAAAATCTGTAACGCAAATAAATCAATTAAATCCCGATTTTGTTGTAATCTGTGGCGATCTTGTACATAATGCAACCGATAGTACTTTTCAAGATTTTAAAAACATAAGGCAGCACTTTAAAATGCCTTGTTATGTAGCTCCAGGCAATCACGATGTTGGAAATAAACCAGATGTAACGAGTTTAGAATTATACAGAAAAACCATCGGAAAAGATTATTATGAATTCAAAAAAAACGGCGCCTCTTTTATAATTACAAACTCCCAATTATGGAAGGTTGAGGTTAAAAATGAATCAGACAAACATTATAGTTGGTTTAAAAAAACACTTAAAAATCAAAGTGCCAAAAAACGCTCTGTTTTTGTAATTGGTCATTACCCATTATTTACAGAAGCACCTAATGAAAAGGAACATTATTACAATTTCCCTATTGAAATAAGAGAAAACCTATTAAAATTATTTAATGAACATAATGTGAAAGCATATCTTTCTGGACATACACACAAATTAGTGATTAATAATTATAACAATATCCTATTTGTTAGTGCAGAAACTTTAAGTCGAAATTTTGATAATCGCGCATTAGGATTTAGATTATGGCAAGTATCGGAAAATAGCATTCAACAAAAATATATTCAACTGAATTAATATATTTGAAAAAGCCTCTACTAGCTTATAAAAAATATTATTTACTCTAATTTTTCACATTTAATTCAATCCAATTTTTATAAGCTGCTTCTAATTCTTTTACTTTTTCTGGGTACTGTGCTGCTAAATCAATTCGTTCTCCTGGATCTTTAGTTATATTAAAAAGTTTTAACTCCATATTATCAACAATAGGTGCAATATATTGTGCTGAAGGTTCGCTCTTCCAATGGTTTTCTTTAGTATTTGTCAACTTCCAATCACCCAAACGAACAGCCCAAGTTTTTTGCCATTTCCAAACTAGCAATCTATTTTCCTCAGGTTTTAAAAGGTCAACACCATCAATAGTAGTATCAGAGGTTTCTATCTTGGCAATGCTTAACAATGTTGGTAAAATATCAGTTGCAGAAACATAGTTATTTACTATTTTACCAGCGTCTATATTATTTGGCCAGCTTAAAGCCATAGGAACACGAATACCACCTTCCCAAAGCGAATATTTTCCTCCAGTTAATGGCATATTATTAGCACCTGTAAGTGGTGAACCTCCATTGTCTGAAATAAATAAAACTACCGTATTTTTATCTAAATTTTGAGATTTTAATACATCTAAAACACGACCAATATTATCATCTAAACAATTAAGATTGGCTAAATAATACTTTCGTAAATCATCGTGTTGAATAGCACCTACACGTGAGTATTTATCGTAATATGCCGAATAACTTCCTGGTTTATGTTTTCCGTACGTCAATAAACTATCTGGATCGTAATTTGGAATTTCTTTAACATTATACTTATCTAAATATTTTTTTGGAACTTCATGAATTAAATGGTGAACTGCGCTATATGACAAGGTTAAAAAGAAAGGTTTATCCCGCTCTCTTTTAATATAATCGATAGATGCATCTGTTAAAATATCTGTTAAGTAACCTTCATCATAACTTTTTTCGCCCATATTATGCATTAATGGGCCTAAAAGTGCGCTCGTTCCATAAGGATCAGGCGTTCGATCTTTAATCTCTTGCGAATTTAACCAATAGTCATGGGCGTGTGCACTAAAGCCCAAAAACTCATCGTAGCCATGATTTAAAGGATATTCGCGGACATCATTTCTATGAAAATTTCGACCTAAATCGTTTTTACCAATACGTGCAGTTTCGTAACCTGCTTCTTTTAAATACTCTGCACTCGTTTTTACATCATCTGGCAAACCTGGCCCCCAACTTGCGGATTTATCCCATCTAAATTGATTTTTACCAGTTAAAATTCCTGCTCTTGAAGGACTGCAAACAGGTGCGGTTACATATGCTTGTGTATATACTGTACCTGAAGATCCTATACGCGATATATTTGGGGTTGAAATACTTTTATCATGATTTTCAAAAGGTGAAAAATCTGCATAACCTTGATCGTCAACTACTATTAAAAGAATATTAGGTTTTTCAAGTTCAACTTTAGATTGTGTTTGGCAAGAAACAACACAAGTTAATAGAATTAATGCTATAAAATATTTCATAAGTAGCTTTGTTTTATTTTATTTTGTTTCAAATTTAGTTAAAAAACTTTAAAATGAAACAAAACGAAATTATTTTTTGTTATTTCTATTACTATTTTAATGTTTAATACACCAATCAACTAATTTGAACCTCACTTTTAAAAACACTATTTTTATAACAAAAAATTTATATACACGCAATAATTAAATGATTGAACTCAATAATTTCTATTTAAGCAAACAAGAACCAAACAAAAGTTGTTTGTTAACTTTACGAGCAATTATTTTAAATATTGATAAAAATATTTCTGAAACTAAGAAATATGGAATGCCTTGTTTTTGTTATAAAAAAAAGATGTTTTGCTACCTTTGGACTGATAAAAAAACCGATGAACCTTATCTATTATTTGTTGAAGGAAAACATTTGAATCATCCAAAATTAGAAACAGGAAATAGATCTAGAATGAAAATATTTAGAATAAATCCAACTAAAGACATTCCATTAAAAACCATTGAATTACTGTTAAATAAGGCACTCGATTTGTATAAAAATGGAGCTATTGAAATTTAATTCGAATTATGTAAAAAGACTAAAGTATTTTATTCTTTGGCCTTTTTATTAAATAGATTATAAAAAATTATAATAGTAAGCAATATCCAAAATAATCGATAGACCCAAGTGTTTATTTCAAATCCAAAAAAACGTTCGTATGGTGGGTTTTTCCAAAAACTATAAATAATATTTAAGATTGCTAAAAGAACTACTAATATAGATATTAATTTATTCACTTTTCTTAGATTTTAAAATTTGAAAGAATTAAAATAAATAACCCAAAAAATAATCAAGTGCCTTAATAATAAAAACAATACAAAATACAATTAGGAAAAATGCAAGACATCCGTTTTTCGGAGATTCAATAATTGGTTTTTCATCTTTATAAAGATCAATTACAACACCACTGAACCCAAAACCAATTACTAATTTACATACAACATCTTGTTCATTTTCTTTAATTTTAAATACATGTGTTGCGCCTAATATTGAATATATTTCCGAAACAATTTCACCATTAACTTTAACGGTTTCTTTCCCTAAAAAAGAATTAAACACTTCAATTTTGTTATCATCTATATGTACAGTGGTAAATTTCATATCTTTTTTTAATTTGTTCAACAAAAATTAATCTTCTTCAATATCAAATAAATATTCAACGGTAACATTAAAAAAACGTGCCATTTTTATAGCTAAAGTTACTGACGGATTAAATTTATTTCTCTCAATAGCATGAATAGTTTGTCTTGACACACCTAATTCATCAGCTAATTGAGCTTGTGTTAAATCTTGACGGGCACGCTCTACTTTAATTAGGTTTTTCATTTTTTAAATGTGTTTCAGTTATAAAAATAGTTAATAAAACTATGAGTAGCGCCATGCCTAAAAATGTTTGATTTAATTCTAAACAATTAGATGTTAAATAACAGTTTAATTTTAGTAAAATAAACATCTTAGTAGATTCTTTTTTTAATGAAAAAAGTTATTAAATAAAAATACATAAACAAGGTTATGAAATAATCGATAGATAGTTTTATTTTTTCTGAAAATGCATACAATAAAATAGAAATACTTATTATAATTATCGCTGTAAGTTGATACGATTCTAATCGTAGTTGGTTGATATAATCATCCTCCACTTTTTCTTTTGAAAGCATATATATTAGAATTCCAAAAATTGAAAGTGCATCTAAATAGCGTAATAAATTTTCACCAAAAAAGTCTTTAAATAAAGTTGATTCTGCAATCTCCGGAGGTGTATGATTTTTATGTTCAATTTTATTTTCAATGGGTTGATAAGACCTAGAACCATCTTCCCATCCATTAAAAACATCATCTGCTCCACTAATAAAAGAGAAAACAAAAAATATTGAAACTCCTAATTTTTTACACCAATTTGGTAATATTTGTAGTTTCATAATCTATTATTTTTATACAAATGTAAATAAAACTTTACATTATACAAATAAAAGAAGACAAATATTTTAGAATTATAATTTTAAAAAACAAAAAAGAGGTTGTTTAAAAAGCTAAATTTCCGTCAACCTGAACTTGGTTCAGGTTCTCATAGTGATTGACAACCAGTATGATGAGATTCTGAATCAAGTTCAGAATAACGTGTTTACTACTTTTTAAATAACCTCTCAACTTTGCAAACCTAGATTTGCATTAGAATAATATGGTTTAATAACTCATTTCCACAATTTGTTCAACGGCTTCTGGAGTTACTTTTCCATGTTCACCCAAACCTTTCCATCCGCGTTCTTTAAAACGTTTTGAAATTATTTGAGCTGTTCCTTTATACGCTGACGTATATTCAGAAAGTTTCGTTTTTATACCTAATGATTGGAAAAACTCAGTGGTTTTTTCAATTCCAGCTTTAGCTTTTTCTTCTTTAGTACCTTCCGTAACATTCCAAACACGTTCGGCATATTGTGCCAACTTATCTTTTTTGTCATCAAAATTTACTTTGTAGTGACTTTCTGCAATAATTGCCAATGTTCTAGCATGGTCAATTCCAAATAAAGCAGTTAATTCATGTCCCATCATATGCACTGCCCAATCACTTGGAACTCCTTGTTGAATTAACCCGTTTAATGCCATAGTACAGCTCCACATAAAATTAGATGCTGCTTTATAATCCGATGTGTCTTTTAAAATTGCTGGTGCAACCTCAATTAAAGTTTGTAAAATACTTTCCGCAAATCTATCTTGAATTTTTGCATCAACCGAGTAGGTCATATATTGTTCTAAAACGTGTGTAAAGGCATCTGCCAATCCGTTTGCTATTTGACGTTGTGGAATAGATTTTACAACTTCTGGATCTAAAATTGAAAATTGAGGAAACAATCCTGGTCCACCCATAGCAAATTTTTCTTTTGTTTCTGCTCTTGTAATTACCGCTCCTGAATTCATTTCAGAACCTGTTGCTGGTAATGTTAACACAGTTCCAAAAGGCATTCCTTTTAAAGTTCTAATATTTTTAGATAAAATATCCCAAGGTGTTTCTCCGTCAAACAAAGCTGCAGCAGATAAAAACTTGGTTCCATCAATAACAGAACCTCCACCAACAGCTAATAATAAAAAATTAATTTTTTCAGCTTTAATAATGTCTAAAGCTTCTAATAAAACTTCATATTCTGGATTTGCAGGAATACCTCCAAACTCAATTACTTCAAATTTTGAAAGTGCTTTTGAAACTTGCTCATAAACTCCATTTGTTTTTATGCTTCCACCTCCAAAAAGCATTAAAACTTTCGAGTTTTCAGGAATTTCAGTTGTAATATTTTCTATTTGTCCTTTTCCAAATAAAATTTTTGTCGGATTTTTATATTGAAAATTATTCATAATAATATAATTTTTACTTATTCTACAATAGTTACTAAATCTTCTTTACTTTTTCTAACTTTTGGTAAATTTACTAACCAATCTTTTTCAACATCTCTATACCCAATTGGCAATAAAACACAACTACGTAATCCTTTTTCACGTAGTCCTAAAATTTTATCAACTGCTTCAGGCTCAAAACCTTCAATTGGAGTAGCATCTACACTTTCGAAAGCTGCTGCAATTATGGCTGCACCAAATGCAATGTATGCTTGTTTTGCTGCATGATTAAAGTTTTCTTCAGCATCTTGTTGGGGATAAAAATTTAATAATTTTTGTCTGTACGCTTCCCAACCTTCGTTTTTAAAACCACGAATTTCGTTTGTTAAATCGAACATTTTATTAATTCGATCTTTTGTATACGTATCCCAAGCAGCGAAAACCAACAAGTGAGAACAATCTGTTATCATAGATTGGTTCCAAGAAACAGGTCTAATTTGTTCTTTAATTTCTTGATTTGTTACTACAATTATTTCAAAAGGTTGTAATCCACTTGATGTTGGAGCTAAACGAGCAGCTTCAATTATGTTGTCAATTTTTTCTTGAGATACTTGTTCGCCGTTCATTGCTTTTGCAGCGTATCTCCAATTTAACTTATCTAATAATTCCATTTTTTTAGTTTATAGTTTTTAATTTAAATTTGCTAGTAATGCTATTTTTTCTGATGTAATAATGTTGTATTGTTCGTTTTTTGAATTTGCCAAGCTTATCATAGTTTTTGCAATATCCTCAGCTTCTGTAATTCTATATTTTTTTAGTTTTCCGAGGAATAAAGGTTGTAGTAGTTTAAATACAACCAATCCTATTTTTTCTCCAATTCTGTTTTCATTTCTGTTTCCTCCAATAATTGAAGGCTGTAAAATAAAGGTGTTCGAAATATTTTGCTGTAAAACTTCTTGTTCCATTTCTCCCTTTGTTTTGTTATAAAAAATGTTACTTTCTGCATTAGCTCCTATAGCCGAAACCACTATAAAAGTTGGAATATTATGCTCTTTAGATAGTTTTGCAGCTGTTACCGGAATTCCAAAATCTATTTTTTTATATAACTCTTTGTCTGGTGTTTTCTTAGCTGTTGTACCAATGCAACAGAATACTTCATCTGCTATAAAATCTTTCTTGAAATTTTCTAATTCTAAAATATCTCCTATAAACTGTTTAACTTTTGTAGGCATCCCATCAATTTCTTTTCTTGAAAACAATTTTATAGTTTTATAACGATCATCATTCAAAAGTTTTTCCAAAAGAATTGAACCTGTTAATCCAGTTGCGCCTAAAATAATTGCTGTTTTTCTCATATTTAAACTTTTATACTGTTCCAAGCTGCTTGAAAAGCTTCATTCAAATTTTTCTCAGTTAATTGAAAAGAATCCTTTTGCTGCATCGATGTTAAAAACGCTAAAGGATAAATAGTGTAGGCATATAATAAATAAGGAGAAATTAATTTTATAATTCCTTTTTGCTGTCCTAGTTCCCATAAATCTAACAAAGGTTGCAAGTGTTTTAAACCCTTTTGTCTGCTTTCTTCATCAATCATTGGTGTATTATCGCATTGAGATAAAAAATTTGCTTCTTCAACTTCCTTTAATTTGTAGTTTGCAATATTGAACCAAATCAATTGAAAACTTTCTTTTATAGGCTGATTTTCATCGTAATTTTTAAAAGCATATTTGCTAAACGAAGCCTTAATTTTTAAATACAACTGATTTATTAAATCTTGTTTGTTTTCAAAATATATATATATAGTTGCAGGTGATACTTCGGCTATTTTTGCAATTTTAGACATTGGCGCATCGTGAAAACCACTGTTGTTTACTAAATGAAGTGTTGCTTTTAATAATGCATTTCTTTTTTTATCACATTTTTGTCTAATAGCCATAGAAAGAATCTTTAAATATTAATCATGTGCAAATATATATAGAATAATTTACAAAATGAACGTTCATTCTTTTTGTGATTATAAAATTATGTTAAACTTTAAAATGAGTACTTTTGTGTTTTTACAAAACTATGGCAGCTAAAAGTCAATCAAAAAGCAATCTTCACCCAAATAACAAACATAAAAAAGGATATAATTTTAAAGAATTATGTCTCACTTTTCCAGAATTAAAACAATTTGTTTTTACAAACAACTACGGGACAGAAACTTTAGATTTTGCTGATGCAAAAGCTATAAAAGCATTAAATACAGCGTTATTATTTAAAAATTACGACATAAAATATTGGGATTTCCCCGATGAAAATCTTTGCCCTCCTATTCCAGGAAGAGTAGATTATATCCATTATTTAGCCGATTTGTTAGATGCTTCTAACATTTCGAAAAACCGAACTATTATTGATGTTGGTACAGGAGCAACTGTGATTTACCCGTTGCTTGGAACTAAAGTTTATAATTGGAATTTTATAGGAACAGATGTGGATGAAAACTCATTAAAAAGCGCAGATTCTATTATTCAAAAAAACAATTTAAGTAACAAAATTGAGTTAAAATATCAAATCAATGAAGCATCAATTTTTAAGGGGATTTTAAAAACAGATTCTAAATTTTCAGCAACTATGTGCAACCCACCTTTCTATAAATCGAAAAATGAAGCAATGGGTGCAAATGCAAGAAAATTAAAAGGTTTGGGCAAGAATCCTACTTTAGGAAGAAATTTTAGCGGAAATTCAAATGAACTTTGGTATGAAGGTGGCGAAAAAGCGTTTTTACATACCTTTTTATATGAAAGTTCTTTATTTAAAACACAATGCTTTTGGTACACAACATTGGTTTCAAATAAAGACCATTTAAAAGGTATGTATGTTTCGTTAAAAAAATTAGGTGCAACTGAAATTAAAACTATACCAATGCATCAAGGAAATAAAGTTACACGAATTGTCGCTTGGACTTTTTTATCAAAAGAAGCTCAAGTTAATTTCCTTGATTTTGAAAAGTAGTAGTTTTTTTGCATTAACTTATCGCCTTTTTACAAATTTCTTATTTATTCAATAATTCCAAGTTTTTATGGTAGATCTCAATTCTTGCGTGTGCAGTTCCGTCAACTAACAGAATGACTGTTAACATTGCAATGGCTGTAATACTAATTGCTCTCCAAGTAGGTGTGTTAACAAACAGAATTAATAATGCTTCTATGATAATTAATGTTGGAATTACTTTAAATACAACTGTATACTCCTTTAAAGTGCTTTCAGAACGTTCAATTTCGGATTGATAAAAGGCAGATGTATCAGTATTGAAGTCCTTCTCAAATTGTTTAACTCTTTGAATGTTGGTGTAGTAAAGACCGCTACCAATTATCAAAAGTAGTATGCCTGCTACCAAAGTCGGAATGATGTAAGCCTTTGCTAAATCTGTTTTTCCCAACTGCCAAAACCCAGCACTTGTGATTAAAAATAAAATTGCAAAGAAAATGAAGAAACGTGTTGAGAATACTTCGGCTTTTGCCCAATCTGTGGCTAATTTTAATAGTTCCATTGTTTCCATAATTATTAGTTCAAACTATATTTCTGTTGGTATTCTGACGGACTTATTCCTTCTTTCTTTTTGAATAATCTAGAAAAATATTGTGGATATTCAAACCCTAATTCATAAGCTACTTCCGAAACGCTTTTATGAGGCTCCAAAAGAATGCTTTTTGCTTCGTCAATTAAATACAATTGCAAATGTTCGGTTGTAGTTTTACCTGTTTCTTTTTTCAAAGTATCACTTAAGTAGCGTTGAGAAACCAACATTTTATTTGCGATGTGTTCTATACTTGGAATTCCTTTTTCTTGCAAATGACCTGATTCAAAATATTCAGTTAATTGCTCATTAAATTGTTCCAATAAATCGTTCGATATTTCTTTCCTGTTTAAAAACTGTCTTTCATAAAATCTATTGGCATATTTTAAAAGTGTACTTAATTGAGAAATTATAATTTCTTTACTAAATGCATCTTGGTTGTTTTGATATTCAATTTCAATATTTTCTACTATTGATTCTATCTGCTTTTCTTCCTTTGGTGAAAGATGTAAAGCTTCATTTACTGTATAGGAAAAGAAACCATATTTCTTTATTTGTTGGGCTAAATCAGTTCCTTTCAAAAAATCTTCGTGAAAGTTTATTGAAAACCCTTTCTGCTCAAAAACTACACTATTATCCCATTGTAGAATTTGCCTTGGTGCAATGAAAATTAAAGCGCCATTAGTAAAATCATACTTTGTTCTACCATAGTTTAAATCTCCTTCTACATATTTTTTTAAACTAATCGAATAGCAATCATTTGTTATTGGTGGCGAACTTTCTCTCGGACAAGGTAAATAACCTTCACCATTTGAATTAAAAATACTCAACATAGGATGCTCTGGTCGTGGCAGACCTAAATAATCCAAATACGATGCTAATGTTTTAAAATGTTGCATACTACAAATTTAAATATTCCATTTTACACCTGTTTCTTTTTCCGATAGTTCCCATAAGTTTTTTAGCTACAACTTTGTCTATTGCGTGTGATTCTAATTTATGTGCTCCAACAGGACCAGTCCAATTGCTTCTTCCCGTAGGACCGTAAAAACTACTTTGGTCTAAATTAGGTTCTGTGGCACACATCAATTGGGGATAAGCACCTTTTTCAGCCGATTGTGTTAATGGAGATAATTTCATTAGATTAAAGATGAATTTCATCATAAAACTACCACTTGTATTTATAAGGTTTGTTCTTGAAGAACCAGGATGACAAGCATATGCTTTAACATCTGATTTACCTGCTTCTTTCAATCTATCCTGTAGTTCATAGATAGACATAATTTGAGCTAATTTGCTTTGACTATAAGCATTATTAGGTGTGTAATCTTTATCCCAATTCAAATCATCAAATTTGATTGTTTTAATTCCCATATCATATCCCAGACTTCCTACTGTTACAATGCGTCCTTTAGATTTTTCAATAAGTGGAAACAACAAAGCTTGTAAAGTCCAATTTCCATAGTAATTCGTTCCCATTTGACTTTCCCATCCATCTGCGGTAAGTGTTTGTTTAGGTACTTGGGCAATTGCAGCATTGCAAATTAATGCATCAATTTGAGGAATTATTTTTAGAACTTCTTCAGCTGCTTTTTTTACAGAAGCTTGATCTGCCAAATCCATTTTTATAGCTAAAACGTCTAACTGATTTCCAAGTTCTTGCTTTAAAGTTTTGATTGTGTCTTCTGCTTTATTTTGGTTTCTATTTAGCATTACAACTTTCGCTCCTTTTGATAGCAATATTTTTGCAGCTTCAAAACCTGTTCCACTTGTAGTACCTGTAATGACGAATGTTTTGCCTTTCAAGTTTTCAATTCTATCAGGTGTCCAACCTTTTTTACCAAATTGATTTGTATTCATTTTTGTCTATTTATTAATGTTAAAATAATAAGACAAAGGTCGGACGGAAGAGGTTTTGTTTTCTTATACAGATTTTCGAATGTCGTATACTTTTTAGTTGGTTTTAACTAATACTGATGAAATGCATCTGAGACAAATTTTAGAACTTCCGGAAGTGATTGTCTCCAGTAGGTCCAAGTATGTCCGCCATCTCTAACTCTGTACTCGTGCGGAATATTTTTTTTACGCATTGCTAAATGCACCAAACTATTACCTTCATATAAAAAATCATCATCACCACAATCTATATACCAACGAACTGATTTCAGTTTTTCAGCTGGTAAATTCTCAATTAAAGAGATTGCATTATGATTTTCGTAATATGGTATTAATTTATCTTCATCAAAGTTGATTTCATTAAAATATTTTGTCAGTGTTTCTTTTGCATCTTTAACAGAAAGTGGGCCAACATAAGCACTTAACGGGCACGCAGAAGAAAATAAATCTGGACGATGTAACGCATACATAAAAGAACCTCCACCTCCCATAGAAAGACCAGCAATGGCTCTAAAACGTTTTTTACTTTTTATTCTGTATGTTTTTTCAACAAAAGGCATAAATTCTTCAAAAAAGAAATCCTCGTATCTCCAATCATTATTTATTGAATTAAAATAACCAATTTTCTCAGTATTTGCATCGGGCATAATTATTATCATAGCCGTTGCTGTGCCATTTTTAATTGCATTATCTGTTATACGAAGCAATTCCCCAAATTGTATCCAACCTGTTTGATCATCACCCATTCCGTGTAATAGATATAAAACCGGATAACTTCTTTGTGAAGTTTCATAATCTGGTGGTAAATAAACAGCATAGTTGCGTTCCATTTTTAAAATAGAACTCTTAATTGTTAGATTGTCAAAAACCTTTCCTGTTTGACTAAAACTAGTTACTACAAAGAAAAGGCTTAAAATTAATGTGTATATTTTTTTCATAATTACAAACAATAAAATTGATGTATAAAATTAACCATTTCATTTTAATATTATTAAAATCAACATATTTAAAAAAGTTATTATAAATATCACTCGACATAATAACCTACTTAATTCCCATCAAAAAAAAATCACCATTTTAAAACGTGATTAGAATGTAATATTACATCCTTCTATATGTCATAATTCATTTAGCTATTTAAATTCAATTTTTGGTTTATTCGTAATTTTATAGTGTGAAAATCACATTATAAAAAACATTTAAAAAATTACAATGGAAGATTTAAAATTTAGAGTTCAAGCACATAGTGAAAACCCAACAAAAACTGTTGTAAAAGCTCGAGGTTTTGAGATAATAATTGATGAGCCTGAAAGTTTAGGTGGCACAAATGAAGGCGCAAATCCTGTTGAATTTATACTTGCAGCATTTTGTGGATGTATAAATGTTATGGGCCATGTTATTGCGAAAGAAATGGGATTTGAATTGCGGAACATAAAAATTAAAATGTGTGGTAATTTAAATCCACAACGCTTGTTTGGTGCTTCTTTTGAAGAACGTGCAGGGTATAAAGGAATTGATGTTTCTATAGAGCCAGATTGCGATGCAACTATAGAAATTTTAGAAGAATGGTTGGCAAAAATTGAAGATAGATGTCCGGTTTCAGACAATTTATCTAATAAAACGCCTATAAACCTTTTATTGAAAGGGAAATTTCATTCTGTTGAAAATATAAGTCAGTTATGTGACTGATTTTGTTTGTTTGTTTTAAATCGCTGTTACAAGTAAATTGAAGCTTTTTGAGTTTAATTTAAAGATATTTTTTTCTACTTCTAACTTGTAATGGCGATTATTAATACCATCGCTTTTTATTCTTTTTTGAAGCTGCAGATTTTCTTCCAGGTTTATGTTTACTTTTTCCTGGAGTTCTATGTACTTCTCTTTTTGCTTTTGGATCTAATACATATGGATGCTCTTCCATTACCGGAATTGCAGTATTAATTAATTGTTGAATATCTTTAATATACGTTTTTTCATCAGCAGAACAAAATGAATATGCTGTTCCAGTATTTCCAGCTCTACCAGTTCTACCAATTCTATGCACGTAGGTTTCAGAAACATTTGGTATGTCAAAATTAATTACAGCGTCTAAATTATCAATATCAATTCCACGTGCTGCAACATCTGTTGCAATTAAAATATTTATAGCACCTTCTTTAAAATTATTTAGTGCTTTTTCTCTATCGTTTTGAGTTTTATCCCCGTGAATACTGTCTATTTTATAACCATTACCTTTTAGCATTTTCTCCAATTTAGCTATACCCATTTTGGTTCGTCTAAAAATTAAAATATTTCCTTTTATGGTATTTCTTAACAAATGTAGGCACAACTCCATTTTATGCTGTTTATGAACATAATACAACAATTGATTAACATTTTGAGCAGCAGATACTTTTGGTGTTGCATCTACAGTTTCTGGATCTTTTAAAATTGTATTTGCTAATTGCATTACTTTTAGTGGCATAGTTGCAGAAAACAACAATATTTGTTTTTCTCTAGGGCATAAACGTTCAATTTTACGAACATCGTCTATAAAACCCATATCTAACATTAAATCGGCCTCATCTAGGACTAAAGTTTCAATAAAATCTAAATTTATGCAATCTTGTTTGTGTAAATCTAGTAACCTACCTGGTGTTGCAACTAAAATATCAACACCTTTATTCAGTACATCTTTTTGAGGTTCTATAGAAGTTCCTCCGTAAACAACAGTAGTTCTTAAATTGGTGAATTTACTATACGTTTTAAAATTTTCTTCAATTTGCAAGGCTAATTCACGTGTTGGACTTATAACTAAAGCACGGATTTTTTTAGCTCGTTTACCTGCATCTTGTTTATCAAAAAGCAATTGTAAAATTGGTAAGGCAAACGCAGCTGTTTTTCCTGTTCCAGTTTGTGCGGATGCAATTATATCTTTTTTTGCTAAAACTAGTGGAATAGTTAGCGCTTGTATTGGTGTTGCCGAAGTGTAATTTTTTGCTTCTACAGCTTTTAAAATAGGTTTATTTAACTTTAAGTCTTTAAATTGCATATGTTGATTTTAAAACAAGATTTTGGCAAAGATACAGTAAAATAGGTAAGTTGGTTTTACTAAATTTTTATGTTTTATTTTGATTGAAAGAGAACGAAAACAAAAGATTCCTGTCTGAAAAGTATATTTTATGTAAACCTGAACTTGATTCAGGTTCTTATCGTAATTGATTGTAAATATAATGAGATGCTGAATCAAGTTCAGCATAACGAATTTCAATATATTTTATACACTATTAAATTTTACAAAACCAACAAACCATAGTTTCTTAAATTTTTAACAGGTTTAGAATACCAAAATAATTCAAAATTTTCAAAAGAGTTTTCAAAATCTACTTTTAGCTGTTGAAATGTAAGTGAGTTACCTTTTGTAACAGCAATTTTTTCTAAAGTATCTAGTAACCACTCGCCTTTATCTTTTTCCAATGAAGTTTCAAAAAGTTCGTTTTTAGTATGAAATGCTAATTGAATAAGTTCTCGAGTTTTTCCTCTTTTAGTTTTTGAAGTATATGAAACTAACGGAGTTTCACCCAACCACACAATTTTAGCAGATGTTTTGGTTGTTAAGCTTTCTTCTGGTGTTAAACAATCTTCAATAAAATAAGGATGAATTGTAGTTTGTGGAATTTTAAAATCGAACCATTCTTGCAAATCAACATCAAAACCAATACCATGCATAAAATTAAAAATGGATTTTTTCAATCCGTAACTAAATTTTGAATGGTCGATTCCAGTAACATCTTTAAATTCAACATCGTTATTAGCAAACGTAATTTTTTTATAATCAGGTAAAACCCCATAATCTACTGGATTTAAACCAATTGGACTGTGTGCTGTTAACGAAAATTGATGCCAAAAACCTGAGTTTATAATTCCCAACGCAAATAATTGACGCACCATTTCTAAACTATCAACAGTTTCTTGTTCGGTTTGAGTTGGAAAACCATACATTAAATACGCGTGTACTAAAATATCTGATTCTGTAAAATTAAGGTTTACTTGAGCAACTTGTTCAACCGTTACGCCTTTGTCTATTAATTTTAATAAACGGTCTGATGCCACTTCTAAACCGCCAGAAACTGCAATTAAACCAGAAGCTTTTAAAAGTGTACATAAATCTTTTGTGAAACTTTTTTCAAATCGAATGTTTGCCCACCAAGTAACTGTTAAATCTCGTTTTAAAATTTCTAAGGCCAACGCTCTCATTAAAGCTGGTGGTGCTGCTTCATCAACAAAATGAAAACCACTTTCTCCTGTGGTTTCTATAATGGATTCCATTCTATCCACCAATAATTTTGCTGTTATAGGTTCGTAGATTTTTATATAATCTAAAGAAATATCACAAAACGTACATTTTGCCCAATAGCAACCGTGTGCCATGGTGAGTTTGTTCCAACGTCCATCGCTCCATAAACTGTGCATTGGATTTGCAATTTCAATAACAGAAAGATAGCTGTCTAAAAGTAAATCTGTATAATCAGGTGTTCCTAATTCACTTTGTTTGTAATCGTTTCTAATCGAGGAATTGTTGTAAACTACTTTAATATTTTCCTTTAAAAATGTTCTTTTGAAATTGTAATTTTCTTTGGAAGGACTTTTAACATAATTCCATAAAATTTCAATAGGTAATTCACCATCATCTAAGGTAATGAAATCGAAAAATTCAAAAACACGTACATCTGAAAGGCTACGTAATTCGGTATTTGGAAATCCACCACCCATAGAAACTGTAATTTCTGGATAGTATTTTTTAATGAATTGTGCGCAACGAAATCCGCTGTATAAATTACCAGGAAACGGTACAGAAATACACACTAATTTTGGCTGAATTGTTTTTAATTTTTCATCTAAAATTTGAAGTGTAATTTCATCAATATACGTTTTCTCTAACTGCAAATTGTTATACAATTCATCAAAACTATTAGCACTTTGACCTAAACGTTCTGCATACCTGCTAAATCCGAAATTTTCATCTACACATTCTTTAATAAAATCTGAAAGATCTTCTAAATAAAGTGTTGCTAAATGTTTTGCTTTGTCTTGAATTCCCATAGCGCCAAAAGCCCATTCTAAATCATCTAATTGGTCAAATCTTGAAGCTTTTGGAAGATAAGAAGTAGTGCAAATTTGCCGTGCTAATGTTTCATTCTTTCCTTGAAGAAAAGAAATTACTGGATTTATAGTTGAAAGATAACTGTTTTTTAACGCATAAATACGTTGCGAATTTTGAGAAGTAATAGTGTTGTTTTCTAAAGCAACATCAAACAAATTTGCTAAATTTTTTTTTGAAAATAAAGCTGCTATTACTTCAATACCTAAATCCATTTGAAACGAACTTATTTGCTTGGTATTTAAAAAACCTTTTAAATAAACTGTTGCCGGATACGGAGTATTTAATTGTGTAAAAGGGGGCGTAATAAGCAGTATATCTTTAGCCATTTTATAGTTTATTTGCTTAAAAAGTGCTTTTTTATTTTATCGTTTTTAAATATAAATTTTCAACTTTTTCTCTTGCCCAAGGTGTTTTTCTTAAAAATTTAAGACTCGATTTTATGGTTGGATTGCTTCTAAAACAGTTAATTTTTACAATTTCAGCTAATTCTTCCCAGCCATATTCAGAAACTAAATATTGCAAAATTTCAGCTAATTTTACGCCGTGTAACGGGTTGTTTGGTTGCTGTTGAGGTTCGTTCTTATTTCTTTCCATAAAAGAAGTTATTTTTTTAATTCAGCATCAATAATTGCAATCATTTCAGCAAATTCCTTTTCTTCGTACAATCTAGAAAGAAAAATAATTTTTCCGTTTTTATCTAATACAATATTTCTGGTTACGCCTGCATTTGGTAGTGTAAAACTTTCAAACATAGCGCCATCTGCATCAATAGTAAACGGATACGTAACTTCCATTTGAGCAATAAAACGTTTTACTTTTTTTAAATCTTCTTTTAAGTCAATACCTATTAAAATAAAATCTTCATTTTTAAATTTTTGCCAAACTTCTTTTTCTAAATGTGGCATTTCTTTTCTACACACTACACACCAAGAAGCTGTAAATTGTAATACTACAACTTTACCTTTTAAACTTTGATTTGTATGCTTTGTTCCATCTAATAAGGTAAAAGTTAATTCGGGTGCTTGTTCACCAACCTTAACTTTATAGCCTCTTGTAGGGTCTTCTTGCCCAAAATTTATCTGGAAAAATAATATTAAAGTGATTGCTAGTATGTTTTTCATTTCGGAAAATTAATTCTTGGTAAATATACTCGAAAATACTGAGCTACATACATACTAAAAGCTATACATGCTGGTCAACTAAAATAGCATTTCCATCAGGGTCTAAAAGAACAAAACTTGCAGGTCCAGAAGTGTTTTCTGCAGCTTCACTTTCAAATTTTATATTTTTCTCTTTTAAATTTTGTTGAATTTCTCTTATGTCTTTAAACGAACTTAACTTCTTTGCATTTTCATCCCAACCAGGATTAAAAGTTAAAATATTGTTTTCAAACATTCCTTGAAAAAGTCCAATTAAAGAGTTTCCATTTTTCATAATGAGATAGTTTTTTTCAAGATCACCGCCAAAAACCGAAAATCCAAGATTTTCATAAAATAATTTTGAAGCGTGGATATCTTTTACACTTAGACTTATTGAAAATGCACCTAATTTCATAATTTATATTTTTATTGTTAGTGTTTTAAAGATACATTTTTTTAGAAGATCAGTATTTATTGAAGTTTCCACTAACTTATGTTAATAAATAACTACAAGGTCAAAGTGCTTTTGTAAAACAAACACTATTTTCAACATTTTTGTACATTCCAAAATTTGCTGTAATTGAGTATCCGCAATTTTTATAAAGCTCAATTGCTTCTGGTTGCTGTTTCCCAGTTTCGAGAATACATTTTGAAAAATTTAATTCTTTAGCCCAAGTTTCTAATTCGCTTAAAACTTTTGAAGCAACACCTTCTCTTCTTCCATTTGGAGCTACAAACATGCGTTTAATTTCAACAAAATTTCCTTCGTGAATTTTAAATGCGCCACAACCAATGGCACTTTTGTTTTTGTAGGCAATTACCACATGATTTAAATTATCAATTTTATTAAATTGATCGTAAAAACTATGATCTGGACCATCACAAATTTTTAAATATGCATCTAATTGTTTTACAAGATTTACAAAATCTTGATTTTTTGAATTTGTTCTAACTAAATTCATCATTTCTAGTTTTTTGAAAACGCGTTCTTAACTGTAATATATTTTTTAAGATTTGAAGCTAAAATAGTTTCAATTTCATTGTTGTTTTCTTTAGAAGTTTCAATAAATAAAAACCCAAAAACTGCATATTTTCTAAAATCTACTTTTCTTAAATTTAAAGGCTTTTTAAAGTCTTTTAAAAGCAATTCATAATTAAAAGATTCAATATCTTTTTCGTTAATTCCAGAGTTATTATCCAACACAATTAAGCTGTACAATTTATCTTTTCTGGTTTCAAAAATGGCATCCCAATTTGGTGTTTTTTGATGTAAAAACTGCTCGTAAGAATTAAATCCGTATGCAAAATAAGATATATCACCAGTTGTACACCAACCACCAAAACGCAACGGATTAATTTCTATTGGAACTATGGTATTATTGTTATCAACTCTGATTTCAACGTGCATTGGAAAATTTTTTAATTGTGCTTTTTCTCCAACAACTTTTAAAAAAGCTTCAATTTCTGACTTATATTTTTCAATAATTTGTTTTGAAGTGCTATACACACGATCGCTTACATCTTTGTCTGAAGAAAAAATATGATGCATTACATTTAAAATAACAGGTTCGCCATTTTTATTAAAATAACAATCTACAGCGTATTCTTCACCTTCAATATACTGTTCAATAATAAAATCGGAAACATCTACAACTTCTTTGGGATACATGTTTTTAAACGTTGCTATTTCTTCTTCAATATTAGCTATAACAGAATTCCACTCGCAACTATTATCTACTTTATGAACTGCCAAACTAAAAAAACCAACTGCTGGCTTTAATATTAATGGAAATTTTAAAGTTGACGGATCTATTTTAGATAATTTAGAAAGTTGTACGCCTTTAAAATAATAATTTGGAAACGCATCTTTTATTAACTCTCTAAACGATATTTTGTTTTTAAAAAGCTGAATTTGGCTTGGTAATTTTGAAAAACTTAAATTTTTTTCAATCCAACTTATAACATTTTCAGAATTTGAATACAACAATACATCCGACTTCTTTTTATATTGTTCAATGGCTTCTTTTTCAGAAATCCAGTTTAATGATTCATCAGAAATCATACTTTTAGAAGCTTCCGTTTTAATAATTGGAAAATTATTTTCCTTAATTGTATTTATTAAAAAATCTGAAGCAAAAGGTTTATCAATTAAGAGCATTTTTCTTGTTTTTTTGATGTATAAATTTACAAAAAGTTTTACGGTATTATTTTTTAAACTTAATAAGAGCTACCAATGAAGCCAAAGCCCAAACGCCTTCTAAGATTATAAATGGCAAGTAATTTAATAATATTGAAGCTAAACAAGCTAAGCTAGCACCAATTAAATTTAATAAAATAAAGAGAACATCTTTACTTTTTAGCTTACCGGTAATATTTAAAATATATGCTAAAAGTATTAGAAAAACTCCAATAAAACCTATCCAATCAATAGTATTCATTTATTATAAATTTTGTGTTGTAAGTTACAATTAAAAACTGCTTTTTTAAGTTAAGATAAATTGTTTTTAATTTATATTGAATATATTTAATCAAGTTAATTTTTCAACTTAATACTTTATGTCTATTATAGAACAAAAAAAGAATTTACGAGCAAAAATGCTTTTAAAACGTGCAAAAATATTGCTTTCAGAAAAGAAAAAATACGATGCATGGATTTGTCATTCGCTTTGGAATATTATAAAGAAACATAACTATAAAAATGTGCATTGTTATTTACCAATGGGAACAGAAATTGATATTACGCCACTAATTAATAACATGTTAAAAGCCAAAATTACTGTTGTAACCCCTAAAACTTTAACAAATAGAAAATTACAACACTTAAAATTAACCTCTTTAAGTAATTTAAAAAAAGGTATGTTTGGAACCAGTTACCCAGCTAATGCAACTGAGTTTTTAGGCACTTACGGCCTTATTATTGTACCTGGATTGTCTTTTAATAAATTGAATTATAGATTGGGTTATGGAGGTGGTTATTATGATAATTTTATGGAGCAACACCCTACTTCTAAAAAAATTGGAATCTGTTATCCCTTTCAGTTATTAGATACTATTCCGCTAGAAGCACATGATTTACAATTAGATGAAACTTTAGTAAACTTAGATTTTTTAGAACTGTAATTGTAAACATTAAAAAGCTAAATTAATACTTTAAATACATAATATGATTTGGGTTAGAGTGTGTGGGTGAAATTTGAAAATCATATTCACCTACAATTTTAAATCCAGCTTTTTGATAAAAATTTATAGCTCTTTGGTTTTCAATCCAAACTGCTAACCAAATTCCTACTTGTTGATTATTTTTAGACAATTCCACATTAAAATCGAATAATTTTAAGCCTAATTTTTGTCCGTAAAAAGCTTTCAGTAAATAAAAGCGATCTAATTTGGTAACATTTTTAGATTTAATATTATTATTTGGAGCATTTAATACAATTTTTGAAAACCCTGCAGGTTTTGAATTGTAATAAATTAAATGGTAGATATTTTTTTTATTTTCTAATTCTTTTACCAATACTTCTTTTGTATATTTTTTAGAAACAAATGCATTAATATCAGCTTTAGAAGCACTTATTCCATGCGATTCCCAAAAAGTTTTTTCACCAATTTCAGCTATTAATGCTGCGTGCTCAATTTCAGCTTTAACTATTTTTACCATTGGTTTTGCTACATTTAAAATAGACATCAAAGAAACAATATTTTTTAATTATAGGTATAATTACAAGCATTGTTAATAACAATTTTCTTATTTATTTTCCAATAGTTTATTAACTTTTCTTTTGAATGTAAATAACCATAATAATCAATAAAATATTGTTCTGTAAAAATTCCGTTTGGGAAATAACTGTCGGTTTTCCATTCTTCGTAGGCGGTAGAAAAATGGAGTATTGGTAAATGAAAAGAAGTTTCTTTATCTATTATATAAAATTGTGTGCCCAATTTTTTTCTTTTAACTGTTTTTGGTTTAATTGATTCTAACTTAAACAAACTGAAAGCTTTTCCATTTATAATAGTATCGTTTAGTTTAAAAAAATCGTAATTTTTAGTTTGATATTTATACCGATTCTCGTATCGGTGTACATATTTACAATCTATATTTATAAATTCTGCTTTATTTAAATCGGATTTTAAAAAGGTAGCATTAGAAAAAATTCCGTTTTGATCCTTAAAAATCATTTTATAATTTAAACTATCTAGTTCTGTTACAATAGCAATATAATTATTTTTCTTAGAGTTTGTTAAATAGTATTGTTTTATGGTTTTGTCTTTTTTAAAAAATTTACGGTTTTTAATTTTAATAGAATCCTTATAAAAAGTCATTTCATATTCTAATAAATAATCAAATTCATATATTTTTTGAGAAAAACTATACGCTGATATTAAAAGAAAAATTGTTAAAATAAGCCTCATAATATAATGATGATTATTTTAAAAACGCTTCTAAAATTGGCTGTGCTTTTTCAAAATCTATAGCTCTTATTTTTAAACGCACAGTGTCTGGAGTTCCTCCAACAAATCCTGCAAGATTTCCAGAATTAAAATCGTTTTGTATTATTCCAAAAATATTTTCAGCTGCTAAGTGCCTTTTAAGTCCCATTATCATAATTTCAGAACCTGTATAAAAATCTAAAAATTCTTGATCGTTTTTCATATTTAATATTTTAAAAAATAGATAATTGTGTTTTGGTTGTAAATTGTTCTAAAAATTTCATGCCTTTTTTAGAGTTTCCTTTTTTATTTAACCTAGGGCTCCAAACGGCAATACTATATTGATTGGGATGTATGGCAACAATACCGCCTCCTACTCCACTTTTGCCAGGCAAACCAACTTTAAATGCAAACTCTCCTGCTTCATCGTAAAAACCACACAATTGCATAATAGCATTAATGCGTTTAGATTTACTTTCAGAAATTATTTTTTTATGGCTAATTGGATCTATTCCATCTGTAGTTAAAAATAAAAATGTGCGTGAAAGTTCTTTGCAAGTCATTTCAATAGAACATAAATTATAGTAAAAATCCATAACAACATCAATATCGTTTTTAATATTATTAAAAGATTTCATTAAATTAATTAAAGCAACATTTTTATAGCCTGTTTGTTTTTCGGATTCGGCAATTCTTGAACAATAATCTATATTCAGATTTCCGGAAATTTCTCTCAAAAAATTCAAAAATTCAGTTTTAGGATCTTTAAAATAACTTACTAAAATATCGCAAATTACTATCGCTCCAGCATTTATTAATGGGTTTCTTGGTATTCCTTTATCGTATTCTAACTGTACTAAAGAATTAAAAGCAGTTCCCGAAGGCTCTACTCCTAAGCGTTCCCAAATTTTTTCTCCTATTTTATTATATGCCAATGTTAAAGATAAAACTTTGGCAATACTTTGTATAGAAAATTTTTCGTTCGAATCTCCAATACTAAAATGCTGATTGTCTATGGTTGTAATATGTACTCCAAATTTATTGGGATCTACTAGCGCTAATTCTGGAATATAAGTAGCTACTTTGCCTTGATTTTTCAACTTTTCTATAGCGTTATAAATTGTAAATAAAATATTAGAATAGTCCATGTTATTCTTGTAGCTTTTAGTAGGTTTATTTAAATAAAATTGGTTTTTAAAAGTATAAAATATTAATGAATAAATTCCGTATATTTAACAATTATGATTAAAGATATAAAACTAGCAGTGCTTATTGATGGTGACAACATTCCATCAAAATATATTAAAGAAATGATGCAGGAAATTACCAAATATGGTACACCTACAGTAAAACGAATTTATGGTGATTGGACCAAACCGCATCTTTCTAAATGGAAAGCCATTTTATTAGAAAATGCTATAACTCCTATTCAACAATATGGCTATACTTCTGGTAAAAATGCCACAGACTCTGCAATGATAATTGATGCTATGGATATTTTATATTCTGAAAAAGTAAATGGTTTTTGCTTGGTTTCTTCTGATAGCGATTTTACCAAATTAGCAACCCGTTTACGCGAAGAAGGTTTGGTTGTTTATGGAATTGGAGAAAAGAAAACACCCGATCCGTTTATTGTTGCCTGTGATAAATTTATTTATTTAGAAATATTAGATAGCAACGAAGATGATTCCGATAACGGAAAAACAGCACCTAAGAAAGCAAGTATCGATAAAATTACTCCAAAAGTTATTAGATTTTTAAGAAATTCTGTTGATGACGCCGCAGATGATGATGGTTGGGCTTTTATGGGAGATGTAGGTTCACTAATTTTAAAAAAGCAACCTAATTTTGATGCTCGTAATTTTGGTTTTCAAAAACTAACACCTCTATTTAAGTCTTTGCCTCAATTCGAAATTGAAGAACGTGATAGAACAAGTGGACGTTTTAAACTAATTTATGTGAAAAATAAAAAGAAATAATAAATTTAATTTATTAAATAAATGGGGATGTAGCTCATCTGGCTAGAGCGCTTGACTGGCAGTCAAGAGGTAGTGGGTTCGACTCCCATCTTCTCCACTAAAAATATAGAAATTTTAAAAGGTTTTTTAATTTAATTGGAATTGACTTAAATTTGACAAAATTTTCAATTAAAATATTATTGATTTATTTTCCCCATTATTAGAATAACTGATACTAAAATCTCTTTTTTGAAGATTCACTTTTAGTTGAGCAAAATCCTTATTATTTACCCACATAATATCTATCTCATTTTTAGGAGTTTCATTAATTTTAATTTCTCCTGAAAACGCCTTTAGTGTATTTCTTAACCGAATCATTTCTAGTTGATTAATCACAACATCTCTCTTTAATCCATTTTCAATATCCTGTATTGAAAGTGTTGTTCTATTGATTTCTTTATGACCAGCACTTCCTCCATTATCAGCAGCTTCATAATTGTTTTTGCCTGCAAAAAGATCCAAATACCATACTTGAGGAATCCCAGGCATAAATAATTGAATGGCTCTAGCTAATAACAGTTTTTGTTCATCTTCTCCTAATGCACTAAAAAATGTTGCATTTACTTGGTAATAAGAAATTTTCTTACCTGATGGATCATAAAGATTTTTTACACGGCCTCCACGTTCCATTATTTTATTCATAATGGATTCAATCTCGTCATCTTCTAAAAGGCCTTTATTATAAACTCCGTTAACTGATTTTCCTTTTAAATCTAATACAGGAATGCCATCATGACAACCCAACATGTTTACTGTTTTGTACCCTTTATTAATTATTTCTTTAGCCCATGTTAGAAGCGCTAAACTATCTGAGTTTTCTATGGTATGAATTGTTAATCCCGGCAAGAAAAAATCGTAAATATAATAGCCTTCATTTGCAACTTCATCGTGTAAATGCAAACCGTATTCTGCATGAATTTCTGGTAAAACAGTTAAATTATTTTTTCGTGCTATTTCTTTAATACGTTTTAAATAATCCCAAGTACCTGGTTTATTAAAAAAATTTGTTTGTCCAATTTCCTTATGTAAATATGCAAAAGCATCAAGTCGCAAAATTTTACAACCAAAATCGCTAACTTTTTTTAAGGTTTCTTCATAAAAATCCCAAACTAATTCAGAATTTGCATTTACATCCATCTGTCCTAAAAAACTTTTATCTTCATTTACTTTCTGATAAAAGGTATTCCAATATGGTTTTTCTGTACCATCCGGAAAAGGAACTTTTAATATTGGAAGCCCTGATTTTCTCATAAATAATTTATCGAGAAATTCTTTTTTTGGAATGATGACGTCATCTTCATTTAGCTCTCCATTGCCTTCCCAAAAAGTATTCCAATTGATAAAAAAATCTTTGTATTTTGAATCATCCCCATGTTTAAGTAAATCTTTAAATTGTGGAGATGCTACAGACAGGTGGTTTAAAACAATATCAAATTTTAATTGTATATCCAGTTTTTCTAATGCTTTTAAATCTTCTTCTGAAACTAATTCTTTATTCAAGTTATAATCAATAATTGAAAAACCGCGATCTAAATCACTATTAAAGAAAGTAGGAAGCACATAAAACAATGAAAAAGTATTTTTGAATTCAGGCATTTGCAACATGTTAACCATATTGCTCAAATTTGTACCTATACTATCTGGGTATGCATTTAGCATTACTCCATTTGTAATTTTAGAATCTTTAGACATTATTTAAGGTTTTATAGCAGTTCTGATAATATATTGATATTGTCTGGCAATCTACCTACATTTTGAAGTTTTAAGGCTGCAAGTTGCAAGGCTACCTCTAAACATTTTTCAACAGGTTTATTTTTGATATAGGCAAATAAGAAACCTGACCAAAATGCATCACCTGCTCCTGTTGCATCTTGTACAACATCAATTTTTATTGCGGGTAATTGAATCGTGTTTTTTCCTTTTTCAGATAAGATAACACCTTTACTTCCTAGAGTTAAACAAACAGTATCTACCCCTTCTAAATGGAAAAAATTAAAAATTTCTTCATGAGATAACTTTTGCTCAAAAAGCCTAAGCATATCGTCTTCACTAATCTTAACCAAAGGGTTAAACTTGCAATAGGCTTTTATAACTTTAAGTGCTTCTTCTTGACTACTCCACAGCTTTTTAGCATAATTTACATCAATGCTTAATTTACATCCCAAATTAAATGCTTCTTCGGCCTTTTTTAAAATAGTAGTTTGTGCTGGTTTTTTACTCAAGGCAAAACATGTTGTATGAAATATAGTTGTTTTTGAAAGTAATTCTTTTGAAATTTGGGATTCTTCAATATATGAATCTGCTTTTCTAAATGGAATAAAATCAGGTGTACTATCTGTTCTTGAGACAAATATGACACTTGTAGGTTTGTTTTTGATTGTTTTTACGTGATTAGTATTTACTCCAACCTCATTCAGTCTTTCAAAAATATATTCACCAAAACCATCATTACCAACTGTAGCTACCATTACAGATTTTAGGCCTAATCTTGCCGAGTTCATAGCAACATTAGCAGGCGAACCTCCTAAATATCTATGGTAATCTCTTGTGTTATTGATAAGCACTCCTGTTTGATGTCCAATAAAATCAACAAGCACTTCACCAACACATAAAACATCTATATTTTTCATAATATTCTTCAAAACTATTGTGATTGTTAATCGAACTAATTTAATGTAATTAGGTCGAATGTTTTTTAAACTAATGTTTGCTATTACCTATAACAACACTATTTTCATCACCATCATCATTTTTAGGCTGTTTAAGTCGCAATGCCAACACTCCTGCTATTATAAAAAATATACCTCCAAATAATATGGCATTAACTGCACTATTATCTAATAGATTTTTTACTACAGGGCCAAATGTTACCGTTTGAATTCCCATAGGAATAACAATCATCATATTTAAAATTCCCATATAAACCCCTCGTCGTTCTTGAGGCACTATTTTAGAAACCATAGAGTAGGGAATACCCATCATTGCAGCCCAACCTATACCAAATAATATCATTGGTAGAATAACCAAAACGGGATCTTGGATATATGGAATGGCAAAGCATTGCAATTCCTGTTAAAAACAAACTAAATACATACACTTTTTTACCGCCAAACTTTAATGCTAAAGGCACTAATGCTAGCGCAAAAACAATAGTAGATAGGTTGTAGGTAGTATTCATTTTTGCTGCTTGACTTAACGCTTCTGAACTGTTAAAACCCATACTTTCCATAAACATAGGGGCAATAAACTGCCAATACACAAATAAAGCATACCATTGAAAAAGATATACTGCAGATAATTTCCACATAAATTTGGGCATAACTTTTATAGCATCTACAATTTCTAAAAAGGGTGTTTTAATTCTATCCGAAAGCGGTAAAGCATTGTGTTTTTTTATATTTTCTAATTCCTCATCAGAAGGAGGAATTTCAGGTGTTTTTAAAACCGACCATAAAATAGTGGAAACGGATAATATGGCTCCAATAAAAAATGAATAATACAACCATTTAGGAATTCCGCTAGTTGCTTCTACTGTTTCTGGAACACCAAACCAATCTTGAAAAAGAAAAATGGAAGCATTGGCCAAAACAAT
The DNA here is from genome assembly GCA_942492305.1 of uncultured Flavobacteriaceae bacterium. GTDB lineage: Bacteria > Bacteroidota > Bacteroidia > Flavobacteriales > Flavobacteriaceae > Lutibacter. The sequence goes on from CALOEI010000001.1 coordinate 140,800, forward strand.
TCCTGCGCCAACAAACAAACTTTGCATTTGATAACCAAAACTTAACTGTTTGTTAGGTAATTTATCGCCTACAAAAGCACGATAAGGTTCCATAGCCATATTATTACCAACATCAAGAATCCATAACAACCCAACGGCAAACCATAATGCCGGACTAAAAGGAAATGCAAATAAACATAAACTACCAATTATTGCTCCAATTAAAAAAAATGGCTTCCGCCTTCCCCAACGTGGAGACCAAGTTTTATCTGAAATAGCACCAATTATAGGCTGAATAATTAAACCAGTTACAGGGCCTGCAAGGTTCAATAATGGTAAATCTTCATGATGTGCACCTAAAAATGAAAATATTGGGTTTACAGCTGTTTGTTGTAAACCAAAACTGAATTGAATTCCTAAGAATCCAACGTTCATATTAAAAATTTGCCAAAATGATAAGCTTGGTTTTTTAATTTTCATGTTATTTAGTTTTAGGGATTGTTAGTTTTTTAAGAAATTCTTCAAAATTGTTGCCATTCATTATAAGTTTACCTTGTAAATCTACAACAGGTAATGACAAATTATCTACTGAAATACCCGCATGTTGTAGTTTTATTAGCATTTCTCTTTGCTTCAAAATATTTACATCCACATCATAATAACTAAAAGCAATATTTTTTTCTTTTAAGTATGCTTTTGTATCTATGCAATAATGACAACTATCACTACCATATACAATTATTTTTTTTAATTCTTCTTGAGAAGTCAAGTTATCATTTAAATCAGATTTTGTTACTTGTCCATAACTTTCTGCTCCAAAGAGCATAATTAATACTAATGATAAAATTAAAGTGCGCATATTTTAAAACATTTTAGTTAAAAAGAGCTGGAGAGTATTATAAAACTCCAACTCTTTTATTTTCTAACTTAACTCAATTTAATATTTTTTTTACTAAAATTTATATTGTAAAGATAATGTAGAAGAACGACCACTTATTGATCTTGCTCTTACTAAACGATTAGAACCAAAAGCACCATCTCCATTTCCTTCAACTTCTGTTATACCTACAGTATCAAAAATATTATTCATACTTAATACAACAGAAAGCCCTTCTGTTAAGCCAACTCTTCCTATTAAATTAAAGTAAGCATAAGCTGGCATAACTAATGAGTTATCATCTTGTGCATAAGATTTAGAAGTTCCTAACACACTTAAAGCTAAACTATGTTTACTATTTTCCCCAAAATTATAAGATGGAGATAAGTTGTAAACTAAATCGGCTTGTCTTCTTGGAGTGTTACCTTTATTATCTCCACCATCAATTTCTGCTTTTGTATAAGTAAATGAGCCATTAAAAGAGAAATTATCTCCAAACGATAATGCAGTTTCTGCTTCTAAACCAATGGCTTTAAATGGATTACCTACAGATCTATTTAATTCATTACTTAATCCTTCATCTGTGTTACTCATAAAACCTGTTAAGTTAAGCACCCCATTTTTAAGTCTTTTCTTATAACCAACTTCAAGTTGAGATAATTCATCATATTGTACATCAGCGGTTCCAGTAATACCATAATTATTTCTATCCGCAGCTCTACCTGAAGCACCTGAACTATATCTTGCAAAAACTGCAGCACCTTCATCTAACTTATAGTTAACTCCAGCAGAATATGAAACAAAGTTATAGTCATCGTTAACAATTTGACCAGCGTTTCCAATAATAACAGGTACACTTTCTTCAATACCTTCTATGGTTCCATTTCCATCATAATCATAACTACCTTGACTAGTTGGGCCTCCTGCAATATTACCATTCACTTTTACATTTTCAAAACGCACACTACCATCAAAATTTAATTTATCGCTTAAATCTGCATCAATACCAACATAAGGAGAATTTACATTATGCACTGTATTGTATTTACGCTGACAACAGTTACCCCAAACTGGTGTTCCGTAAGAGAATTGACCATTTCTAGAAAAACCATCAAAATCAGCTAGTCTTGCTTGTCCACCACCTTTTACTTCAGAAAGGAAAGAATTCCATTGCCATCCAATTTTAGTGTTTTGTGTTGCTGTAAATAAACCAGCTGTTACACCTACATTATCACTTAATTTCTTAGATACTTTAACATCACTAAAAAAGTTACTTAAATCATCTACTGAAACATCAAACATATGTATTATTTGAGCTAATCCATTTGATGGATTGAAAGGTTCTCTATTGCCATCTGAGTAAACTAATGCTCCTGTAGCATTTGAAGCGTCTCTAGCCATAGTTTCCATTTCAGAAACTGAACCAACACCAGCAGTAAAAGGAGCAACCCATTCTCCACTATTGTTAGAGTATCTAGCTTTACCACTTAGTTTCCAATCTTTTGGTAATTTAAAAGAAAACTCTGCTCCTAATGCCTTAGAAATAGGATTATTACCATTTCTTACGTCGTTTACATGTCTTTCACCACTAAATGGAGATGTTCCAGAACTTTGTTGCAAGTAAGCAGATTGATTAGCATCATTAGTAATATCAAAACCAGGAAGATTAGAAAAAGTTGGATTTGAATTATCACCTTCTAATTGCATAGGCATTGGTAAATACATAACAGATTTGTCGTTTAAAAACTTAGCATACACACGTACATGTCCGTTTTCAAATGTTTTTGTAAGGTTTGCTTTAAATTGCCCACCTTTATTTCCTTGATAACCAACTTCTCTTGGTCCTTCACCTGTTCTCATGAATCCACCGATATGATACGATATACCATTTCCGAATGGTGTCCCATATTCAAAATCTAATCTGCTAGTTTGATAATCTAACCCAAAAGTAGTAGCAAGTGAACCTCCTTCAGTTGCACCTGTTTTACTAATCATATTTATGATACCTGCTGGTCCATTTGATGTTTGGGTAGAAGCAGAACCACCTCTAATAGCTTCAACTCTTCCAACGTTAGAATCTATTCTTAAAAAATTATCTGAGTTTCCAAAAGACGTATCACCAAATAAGTTTAATGGTAAACCATCTTCTTGAATTTGAAAATATCTTGATCCACCAGAAGAAATTGGTACACCACGCACATTAAAGTTCGCATTACCTTCACCACCTGAAGATTCTGCACGTATACCTGGTATATTTCTAAAAAGTCACCAGCACTTCTTGGAGCAGCTTGCTCAATTAATTTAGCATTCATTGTAGAAACTGATATACTCGATTCTATCTTAGATTTAGGATTTACAACCCCTGTTACAATAATTTCATTTAATGATTGTGCATCTTCTAACATGGTAATATTAACTGAAATATCTGCGTTTTGTATTGTTACGCTTTGAGAAAAATTCTTAAAACCCATATAAGTTGCAGTTAAATTATAGGTGCCGTTTTCCACATTATTAATAGCGTAGTTACCATCAAAATCGGTTACTGCACCTAATGTTGTACCTTCTAAAATAACATTTACACCTGGTAAAGGTGCTCCTGTTTGATCATTAATTGTTCCTGATATTGAATTCTGTGCTAAAAATGTACTTACAGATAATAGCATTGTAATCAATAAAATCCCATTTTTTTTAATTGTATTCATTTTGCTAGATTTTGGTTTTTAATAATTTATTTAAGTTAATTTACTATATTAATAGGTTAATTTTGTACTAAATTAGATGAGCAACTAACTTGTTTAAATCTTTTTTTATCGAAAACGTTTTCGATTTTATCGAAAACGTTTTCGATTTATATTTTTTATTATTATTTTAGATTTTTTATTTACCATATTTATGAACCCAGTTACTTTAAAGGAAATAGCAGAACAATTAAATATATCAATTACTACTGTTTCAAAAGCATTAAAAGATTATCCCGATGTAAGTAAAAAAACCAAAGGATTAGTAAAAGAATTGGCAAAAACATTAAACTATAAACCCAATACTTTTGCTGTTAACCTAAGAACAAAAGAGTCTAAAACTATCGGTTTGATAATACCAGAAATTGTTCATCATTTTTTTTCAAACGTTATTAAAGGTATTATTTCGCAAGCAGAAAAAAAAGGTTATTTGGTTATCATTCTTCAATCTAATGAATCTTATGAGTTAGAAAAAAAACAAATTGATTTATTATTAAGTCAACGAGTTGATGGTATACTTATATCCTTAGCAAATGGAACGGCAAACTTCAATCACCTAAATGAGGTTATAGCTCAAGACAAACCTTTGGTTATGTTCGATAAGATTGCCAAAATTGTAAAATGTTCTAAAGTTATTATTGATGATAGAAAAGCGGCTTACATAGCCACAAAACATTTGGTAGATATAGGTTGTAAACGAATTGCACATTTTAGGGGATCGCTTTTACCGCAAAACTCTATAGATAGGTTTCTTGGTTATAAAAAGGCGTTATTAGATAATGATATACCTTATGACCCTTCTTTGGTGTATATATGTGATTGTGGAGATATGAGTTTTAATGAAGGTAAAAAAAATGCAGAACAATTATTAAAAGACCATAACGATGTAGATGGGATCTTTATAAATACGGATTTGGTTGCTATTGGAGCTATGACAGCATTAAGAGAGAGAGGGATTAAAATACCGGAAGATATAAGTATTGTTGGATTTAGTAATTGGTTTATGTCCTCAGTAATTTCTCCAACTTTAACAACAATAGATCAGCCAGGTTTCCAAATGGGGAAAACAGCTTTTAAACAACTTTATAAAGAAATTAAAGCAATAAAAAATAAGAAACCAATAGTACCAAAAATTATTACACTTGAAACAGCACTAATAAAAAGAGAGTCTACTAAACTAAATTAAAATTTTCTTTTAACTAATCTTTAATTAAATATTCTTAGTATAATTATTTTTTTGAATAGTAATGCCATCTTCTCCTCTTTTAAAACCATAATAGATACTATTAAAAGTTGCTATAAAAAATATTATTAAAATGACTTTTATCATTAAGAAAATAAAATTCAATTTATAATTTTAAGTAACAATTATATTCACTTGGATCCCTGAATATAATTATTTGAATTAGAACACCACTTTTTAATAAAAAGTGGTGTTCTTGCTTAATAATATTTTAGTTATTTCTTTTAGGATAATATTTACGCCTTCTTGGTTTATTAGTTTTTTCTCCTTCTTTTGGCTTGTGTTCTGCTCTACGTTTTGCTTTTTTACGTTGGTTTTTAGAAGGTTTTTGAACTAAAGGAACTTCTTCATTTTCATCTAAAGGAAACGGGTGATTTTCAAATTAATGGAATTTGTTGATTTATTAATTTCTGAATATCTTTTAAATATGCTTTTTCTTCTTGATTGCAAAAAGACAATGCAATTCCGCTTGCTTTTGCACGGCCTGTTCTACCAATTCTATGCACATACGTTTCAGGAATATTTGGTAAATCGTAATTAATTACCAAACTTAATTCTTCTACATCTATACCTCTTGCTGCAATATCCGTTGCAATTAAAATATTTAATTCACCTTTTTTAAAGTTTCCTAAAGCTCTTTGACGCGCTCCTTGAGATTTATTTCCGTGAATAGCTGCCGATTTTATATGTGCTTTTGTTAATAAACGTACAATTTTATCGGCACCATGTTTTGTCCTTGAAAATACCAAAATCGATGCTTCTGGATTTTCTTCAATTAAATGAATTAACAATTTGGTTTTATTTGGTTTACTCACAAAATAAACAGCTTGTTCCACTTTTTCGGCAGTGGCTTGTTTTGGCTTTATTGTAATCCTTTCATAATCTTTAAGAATTGTACTAGAAAGTTCTGCAATTGCTGGTGGCATTGTTGCCGAAAAGAACAATGATTGTCTTTTAAAAGGTAATTTTGCTATAATTTTTTTAATATCGTGGATAAAACCCATATCCAACATTTGATCTGCTTCGTCTAAAACAAAATATTTAATATCTTGTAAACTAATAAACCCTTGCGAAATTAAATCTAACAATCTACCCGGAGTTGCCACTAAAATATCTGTTCCTCTTCTTAATGCATCGGTTTGTCCGCCTTGTTTTACACCTCCAAAAATAACCACATTTTTAAGTCCTGTGTATTTTCCATAACTAGTAATACTCTCGTTTATTTGTATTGCTAATTCTCTAGTTGGAGTAACTATTAACGATTTTATTTTTCGTTTTCCTTTAGAATCTCCTTTACTGTTATATAAATGTTGTAAAATTGGAATTGTAAATGCCGCAGTTTTACCAGTTCCTGTTTGTGCACAGCCTAATAAATCTTTTCTTTTTAATAATATTGGTATTGCTTGTTCTTGAATTGGAGTTGGATGTGTATAACCTTCTTCTTGAACCGCTTTTAATATCGGCTCTATAATTGCTAAGTCTTTAAATGTCATGTATTTATTTATAAGTTGGCAAAGGTACACTATTAGTTTTAATGTAAATTTTATTAGTAAAATCTGTTTAAAATTAAAATTCTATCGATTTCGTGAATTCTTTAACTATCCATATTTTTAAATAACATTAAGTGGTAAATTTGCCCATATTTTTATAAAATTATTTATGGATTACCAATTAATTTGTACTGATATAGATGGTACACTATTAAATAAAGACAGAGAATTATCTAAAACTACTATTGAACAGGTGCAACGTGTGTCTTCTATTCCGTTTGTATTAATTTCTTCTAGAATGCCTAATGGAATGCGTCATTTACAACAAGAATTTAAAAATGAAAGTGCGCCATTAGTTGCTTACAACGGTGGCTTAATTTTAAATAATAATGAAGTTCTACATTCTACTTTTATTAAAAATAATGTATTAGCTGAAATAATTAACCAATGTACAAATACATCTATACATTTAAGTTTATTTCACGCAGATGAATGGTATGTGCCAAAAATGGATTATTGGGCTAAAAGAGAAGAAAATAATACTAAAGTAAGTCCTGTTGTAAAATCAAATGCAGAAGTTTTAGCAACTTGGAACACTGAAGAAAAAGGAGCGCATAAAATTATGTGTATGGGTGATGCAACTGAAATAGATACCTTATATAAATCTCTAGAAAGTAATTTTTCTAACGAAATACTATTGTACCGTTCTAAGGATACCTATATTGAAATATCACATAAAAATATTTCTAAAAAAACAGCTATTGATGTGTTATTAAAACATTGTTATCCAAAACTTTCAATGGATAATGTTGTTGCTTTTGGTGATAATTACAACGATATTGAAATGCTAAAAGCAGTAGGTTTAGGTGTTGCTGTTGGAAATGCTAATTACGAAGTTTTAAAAGTTGCTAAAGCAATTACCGATACCAATAAAAACGATGGTGTTGCAAAAGCAATTAAAGAGTATTTTTAGTGATTTTTAGTAAAGCTTTTAATCTTGTCATACCTGCACAGTAGTCACATTCTAATTTAATCAATCACTAAACTAAGTTATTAATTTTAGCATATTGTAATAAAATTACAGTTTTAGCATCACAAATTTCGCCTGTTTTAATTAAATTAAGACTTTCTTCAAAATTAAATTCTAATACTTCAATTTCTTCGGTTTCTGCTTCTAAACCTCCACCTTCAGAAATTTTCATATCGCTATTATATTCAGCAATAAAATAATGAATTTTCTCTGTTACTGCTCCTGGAGTAGAATAGATTTCAAAAACTTTTGTTGGATTGTTTATTTTATAACCGGTTTCTTCTTCAGCTTCTTTTTTTATACAAGTTAATGGATCATCTTTATCTAATAAACCAGCACAAACTTCAAGCATCATTCCATCAGCGTTACCGTTTAAATAGCTTGGCATTCTAAATTGCTTGGTTAAAATAACTGTTTTTTTTAATGAATTATAAAGTAAAATACAAGCACCATCTCCTCGATCGTAACATTCTCTACTTTGATTTTGCCAATTACCATCTTTGGTCTTAAAATCAAAATTTACGCTATCTAATTTATAATGCTCGTTTGCTAAATTTTTAACGCTATTAATTTTAATTTTTGGATTGTTCATAAACTAATTTTTTAGCATTTTAATATGTGGAATTCCATCTTCTAAATATCCATCTCCTATTTGTTTAAAACCTAAGTTATTATAAAACTTTTGTAAATAGGTTTGTGCTGAAATTGTAATAGTTGCTGTATTAAAATGTGATGCTATTGTGTTAATAGAAGCTTCCATTATAGCATAACCGTATTTAAAATTTCTTTCATTTTCTGCTACCACTACCCTACCAATACTAGCTTCTTTAAAATAATCGCCGGGTTTAAAAACTCTGGTATAAGCAATAATTTTATTGTTTTTAAAACCTAAAATATGTAATGCTTTTTGATCTTTAGAATCTATGTCTTGATACACACAATCTTGTTCAACAACAAAAACTTGGCTTCGTAATTGTAATAGTTGATAAAGGTCTTCTTTTGTTAATTCATCATACGATTTAACTTGAATTTGAACCATGTTATTTTTTATAAATTACATTAATTTTTGATGATTGACCTGCTTCTAAATGAGTAGATATAGAATGTTTAGTTTCACCATCTATTAAAACAGCTTTAGCTGTATTAGGGGCGATAGTACCATTATTATTAGCTAAAATTTCAATTATATTTTCACCTTCTACTAGTTCTAATTCAATGATTCTTTTTTCTTTTTTTACTTCATAATTTCTGAAAACCGTTTTTTTATTATGTGTTAAAGAAATTAAATCACCATCTTCTTTGCCATTATCCCAAATTTCAATTTTAAACTTGTCTGATTTCCAAAAAACACTCAACACTTCGTCTTTTTTAAGCGTATTAGGTTTAATTTCACTTAAGAATTTTTCTTTTGTAAATTCCAATTTAGTTATACTATCTATCTTATTTATTTTACTAATTTTTTTAGATACCTTTTCAATTCTTGAAAACGCATCTTTTAAACTTATCAATAAAATTTTCCCTGTTGCACAAGTATCTTTATTATTATATACTCCTACAAAAGAGCCATCAATAGATTTTTTATTTTTATTTAGTTTTATTTTGGCATCAACATTTATAAAACAAAATATATCTTCAATTTCTTTTGATTTAGTATAAAGTATATTATTTTCTTTTAAAAAAATTCTTTTTTCATTTTTATTATAGTTGCCTGTTAAAATAGATTTAGTTTCATCTTTTCCATTTATATCTGTATAAGAATAACCTGAAACTTTAGAATTATCAATATCAAATTGAATTCTATAAGTAATTAATACTTTATTTTCTAAAATTAGTGTTCCTATAAAATCATAGTTTTTAGTTGATTGTGATAATAGTATAATTGGGATAAAATATATAATAAATAATATTTTGTTTTTAACTTTCATAATGCTAATTTTAGCTAAATTAATATAAAAATATAATTATTATGAAAAATTTATTAGTAATGAGAAAATCATTTATTTTCTCAATGGTAGCACTTTCTTTTTTATTATTTTCTACAAATGCTTTTGCATCTTTTCCTGTTAAAAAATCTAACAATACTGAAACTGCAGTAATTGTTGATGCTGATAATAGTGCAGATGCTATTGCTGCCGCTGGAAGTGATAAAAGTCAAGTTACTGCATTACTATTAGTTATCTTTTTAGGTGGATTAGGTATCCACAGGTTCTATTTAGGTTATACCTGGCAAGGTATTGTTCAATTACTTACTCTTGGTGGATTAGGTATTTGGGCGTTAATTGATTTAATTAGAATTATTACAGGTGATTTGAAACCTAAAAATGGTTCTTATTCAAAAACTCTATAGTTTTTTATAACTATGAAATTAATTAAATAGCAATATTTAAAAAAATATTGCTATTTAATCTTGTTTTATTAAATCTTTTTTATCATCTCTAATAAATTCTGGCTGAAAATTACAGTGATTAATATCAAATTTTTCGAGGAGATTTTGTTCTATTTGTTCGCAAATAATATCGAATTCAGAAAGTTTTATATCTTCAGTAAATTCTATATGTGCTTCTAAATGACTTCCTTCATCGTTTAATTGCCAAATATGAACGTGGTGAATATTTTTTATTCCTTTTACTTTTAAAACTTCATTTGCAACATCATCAATTTTAATATGTTCTGGTGCAAATAACATTAAAATTCTAATAGATTTTAATAAAATTGCCCAACTCATATAAATTAAATAAATTGATATTATTAAAGTTAATAACGCATCTATCCAATAAATTTGGTAATATTTCATTAATAAACCTCCAATAAAAACAGCAACGGAGGTTAACATATCAACTAATAAATGTAAGTATGCCGATTTCATATTAAGGTTATGATCTGCATCTTTTTTTAATAAAAGTACACTAAATCCGTTTGCTAAAATTCCTAAAAGTGCTAACCAAATAACTAAATTAGATTGTATTTCTGTTGGAGAATTAAAACGTACAATAGCTTCATATCCCAAAAATAACCCAACAATAATTAGTGTTGTTGCGTTTATAAATGCAGCAATAATTTCGGCACGTTTATAACCAAAAGTAGTTGTTTTAGTTCGCTTTTTTTTGGTTGCTAGTAAATTAGCAGCATAACTTATAATAAGTGAAATAACATCTGAAAAATTATGAACAGCATCTGAAATTAAAGCTAAACTTCCAGAAATAAAACCACCTATTAATTGTGCAATTGTTATTACTACATTTAATATAATTGATATTAATAAATTTTTACCAGTTATTGTTGGGTGATGATGTCCGTGATGATGTCCCATTAATTAAATATAGTTAGAAATTCTTATTGAAAAATTAACAACATTTTGTTGGAATTTTTTCTACTCTATTTTGGTGCCTTCCACCTTCAAAAGGTGTATTTAAAAACACTTCAACAAAACCTAAAGCTTGCTGTAAGGAAACAAAACGAGCTGGAATACTTAATATATTAGCATTGTTATGTAAACGTGTAAGTTCAACCAATTCATTATTCCAACAAAGTGCAGCTCTAATTCCTTGGTGTTTATTAGCTGTCATTTGTGCTCCGTTTCCACTTCCACAAATAATAATTCCATAAGTAGCTTCTCCACTTTCAACTGCATTTGCTACTGGATGAATCGCATCTGGATAATCCATACTATTGTTAGAATCGGTTCCAAAATTTAAAACTTTTATACCTTTACTTTCTAAAAGTTTAATAATTTCAAATTTATACTGAGTTCCAGCGTGATCGTTACCAATTGCAATTACCATAATTATTGTTTTTGTTAATAAGTTAGATTACAAAAGTACAAATTCACGTTTATTAACAGTAAAAAAAGTAATTGTTAATAGTATTTTTTAAAAGATTGATTTACAATAACTTTAAATTTTACTAACAATGTGAATAAGTTTATACTTAAAAAAAGAAAACTTTTTTTTGATATATTATTTAAAAAGATTAATGCTAAAATACACTTTTAATAACCAAATTTTTTTATTGATTTTTAATTTTAAGTTATGAACACTTTTTAAACTGTTATAAACATTTTTTAAGCAAAATATTATTCAATATATTGGTTAATTACCAATATTAACAAACTGTTAATAACCTATATAATTTAATTGATTTTTAAGCTTTTAAAAATAGATAACTTGTTAGTTGTTTTTAATAAGTGATATTTCAAAATTTTAATTCAATTAGTTATTGTACATATTAACAAACTATAATAACAAAAAATATTTTTTAAAATTTTAAAATTCTTTTTATAATATATATTAATGTTAATAACATTAATTAAAATCAAATATAAATTTAAAGTAAATCTTACTTTTATTAATACTTTTTACAGTAAAAAAATTCCTATAAAACATATAAATGTGATTTATATTAAACTATAAAACTCATGTTTTATAGTTTAATATAAAAATTGAAATAACCATTTAATTAAATATTTATATATTTAGTTTCTACTAAAAAAATTAAACTATGAAAATTAAATTACTTTTTACTTTATTATTTATTCCAATATTAAATTTTTCTCAAATTCAAATAGGCGCTGATATTGATGGAGAATTATTAAATGATAATTCAAGTAGTAGTATATCACTTTCATCCAATGGTAATATTATAGCAATAGGTGCATATGGAAATGACGGAAATGGCTCTTTTTCAGGTCACGTACGTGTTTATGAGTTTAATGGAACTACATGGATTCAAAAAGGAAATGATATTGATGGTGAAGCTGGAGGTGATTATTCAGGTATAGCAGTATCACTTTCATCTAATGGCAGTATAGTTGCAATTGGTGCTCGTTATAATGATGGAAATGGCTCTAATTCTGGTCATGTACGTATTTATGAATTTAATGGAACTGTATGGGTTCAAAAAGGATTAGATATTGATGGTGAAGCAATTGATGATAATTCAGGATTTAGTATATCACTTTCAGCCGATGGCAGTATAGCAGCAATTGGTGCTTATTTAAACGACGGTAATGGTTCGGGTTCAGGTCATGTACGTATTTACGAGTTTAATGGAACTACATGGATTCAAAAAGGAAATGATATTGATGGTGAAGCAGCTGGTGATCAATCAGGATGGAGTGTAGATCAATCAGATGATGGCAGTATAGTAGCAATTGGCGCTGTTGGAAATAGTGTAAATGGTTCTTTTACGGGTCATGTACGTGTTTATGAGTTTAATGGAACTGCTTGGACTCAAATAGGCGCTGATATTGATGGTGAAACTGGACTTGATTTTTTTGGTGGATCCATATCGCTATCATCAGATGGTAGTATTGTGGCTATTGGTGCGTATGGAAATGATGGAAGTGGTTCAAACTCGGGACATATGTACGTGTATATGAGAATGATTTAGGAGTTTGGACCCAAATAGGATTAGATATTGATGGTGAAGCTGCTGATGATTGGTCAGGTAATAGTGTTTCACTTTCATCTGATGGCAGTATTATTGCAATAGGTGCTCCAAAAAATGATTCTGGTTATGTACGTATATATCAAAATATTTCAAGTGTTTGGACCCAAATAGGATTAGATATTGATGGTGAAACTACAGGTGATTGGTCAGGTACTAAAGTATCACTCTCTTCAGATGGTAGTATTGTTGCAATTGGTTCTACAAGAAATAATTCGGATACAGGTCATGTACGCATTTATGATTTATCAGCAGATATTTTAGGCTTGGAAAATAATTTTATAAGTAATAATTTAATTATATATCCAAATCCAGTAACTATTAATTTAGAATTACAATTAAAAAATTCTTTAGAATTTAAACATGCTATTATTTATAATTCTAATGGAAAAAAATTATTAGAAAGTAAAAAAGCTAGTATAAATGTAAGTAATTTAGAAACAGGTATTTATTATGTTTTAATAGAAACTAACCAAGGAAAAGGTGTTAAAAAAATAATTAAAGAGTAACTACAATTTAATAGAAAGTTTTAAAACATTAGAAGGTAATGAAACGTTTTCTATACTATCTTCTGAAGCAAAAGTGCTATTAATACTTTTTACAGTGAAGAAAATTCCTATAAAAAATATAAGCAGAAATAAGATAATTATTTTATACAATCGTTTCATTAATAAGGTATTCTTTCTATTAAAGACGTTCGAACTTACTAAATGTTACAAAAAAATTAAGAAAATTTTAACTTTTAATAGTTATGGCACTATAAATTTTATTGATTTAGGTTCTATAGAAACCTTAAAACTGCCAGAACCAATAATTTCTCCATCAGCTTGAATATAATTTTCTTGTAAATCTAATACTTGAATTTTAAGTTCTGAAGTTTTGTAATTTTTTATAATTTTTAAGTTTGTAATGTTGCCATTAAACAATCCTTTAATATTACTTAATATTGTAAAAAGTGAAATTTTTTCAACATAGGTAATATCAAATAAACCGTCTGTTGAATTTGGATTTTGTGTTAAACGCATACCACCTCCAGAATACTTACAAATTCCTATTAATAACATTAAAGTCTTTCCTTTTAAAATGGTATTGTTAAAAGAAATTTCTAACAAACTTTTTTTGTAGCTGGTTAAACTAACTAATGCACCAGTTAAATATGCTAAGAAACCTAAATTTTTAAACTTATGAACTTTATTTACAACATAACCGTCAAAACCAATTCCTGCTAAATTATTAAAATATATTTCTTTACCAGTAGCTGAAATTTGTAGTTTTCCAATATCTTGTTGTATTGTTTTTTCGCCTTTTATTATACGTATTGCTTCTTTGTAGTTTTTAGAAATGTTATAAGTTTTTACCCAATCGTTTCCAGTACCAATAGGAATAATACCAATTTTTATTTCTAAAATATTTTTAGGTTTTAAACTTAAAACTGCATTTACAAAATTATGAATAGTTCCATCACCACCAACACAAATTAATTTTGTAAAACCTTGTTTTATAGCATTTTGAATTAATAATATTGAATGTTTTTCATATTCAGTAAAAACAAATTCAAATTCAAAATTTTGATGATTTAACTCACTGTAAATAGTAGGCCATTGCTTTTTTGCAGCTCCATTACCTGAAGTTGGGTTTATAACAATAAACCATTTTTTAGTCATTTAATACATTTTAAAAGTGTACCAAAATACAAATTGTAATTTATATAACTAATTATTAACTTACTTCAAGTGTAATTATTTGTACTTTTGATATCAATTAAACAAAAATAAATGTCGAAAAGAAAAAAAATTTATAAAAAGAAAGGAAATATTATTAAAGATTTATCTCGTAAAATAATTAAAATATTAAATCAAGCACCTGCAAATAGTTTTAATTACAAGCAAATTGCAGCAAAATTAGCTATCACCGATGCTAATGGAAGAAATCAAATAATTCAAAAATTAGAAGCGTTAAAATCTCAACAAAAAGTTGAAGAAGTAGAACGTGGAAAATTTAAAATTATACCATTTGACAAGTATTTTATTGGTACACTTGATGCTACAGCAAACGGAAATGCATATTTTATTTGCGATGAATTAGACCATGATATTTACATTCCAGCTCGAAATTTAAATAAAGCTTTAGATAAAGATACTGTAAAAATATATTTATACAATAGAAGAAATAGCACCAAAGAAGAAGGTGATGTTGTTGAAATAATAAAACGTGCAAAAACCGAATTTGTTGGAGTTTTACAGCTAAGTAAAAACTTTGGTTTTTTAGTTGCCGATGATCCTAAAATGTATGCCGATTTATTTATTCCAAAAAATAAATTAAAAGGAGCAGAAGATGGTATAAAAGTATTGGCTAAAATGACCGATTGGCCACAAAATTCTAAAAATCCATTTGGTGAAGTTATTGAGATTTTAGGAATGCCTGGGGATCATGAAACTGAAATACATTCTATACTTTTAGAATACGGTTTACCATATAAATTTCCTGAAAATGTAGAGGCTGAAGCTAGTAAACTTTCTTTTGAAATATCAGAAGAAGAAATTGCTAAACGCAGAGATATGCGTAAAGTTTTAACGTTTACCATAGATCCAAAAGATGCCAAAGATTT
This sequence comes from uncultured Flavobacteriaceae bacterium, assembly GCA_942492305.1. GTDB lineage: Bacteria > Bacteroidota > Bacteroidia > Flavobacteriales > Flavobacteriaceae > Lutibacter. The sequence goes on from CALOEI010000001.1 coordinate 156,210, forward strand.
TGATGATGCTTTGTCTTTTGAAGTGTTAGAAAACGGAAATTACGAAATAGGAATTCATATTGCAGATGTATCGCATTATGTGCAAGAAAATACCATCTTAGAAGACGAAGCTTATAGTAGAGCAACATCGGTTTATTTAGTAGATAGAGTAGTACCAATGTTACCAGAAGTGTTATCAAATGGCGTATGTTCTTTGCGTCCAAATGAAGAAAAATTAACTTTTTCAGCTGTTTTTGAAATGAATGAAAAAGGCCATGTTTTAAATCAATGGTTTGGTAGAACTATTACCTATTCCGATAAACGATTTGCGTACGAGGAAGCTCAAGAAATAATTGAAACTAAAGAAAATAAAGTTTCTTCAGAAATTTCAATAACTGGCAATGCATATGAAGTTAAAGATGAAATTGTAACTGCAATTTTAAAACTAGATGAATTAGCAAAAAAACTTCGTAAGAGACGTTTAAAGCAAGGCGCCATAACTTTTGATAGAGTAGAGGTTAAATTTAATTTAAATGAAAATGCAGAGCCAATAGGGGTGTTTTTTAAAGAATCTAAAGATGCTAACAAACTAATTGAAGAATTTATGTTGTTAGCTAATAGAAAAGTTGCTGAATTTATTGGAACTAAAAAAGGAGCACCAAGTAAAAATACGTTTATTTACAGAGTTCATGATGAACCGGATTTAGATAAATTAGCATCGCTTCAAACCATAGTAAGTAAGTTTGGATATAAAAATAAGATTGATACTAAAGATAAAAAATCTACCTCAACTTCCTTAAATCAATTATTAAAAGATGTGCACGGTAAAGGTGAAGCAAATTTAATTGAAACCTTAGCAGTACGCTCTATGAGTAAAGCGGTTTATACAACCGATAATATTGGACATTATGGTTTAGCTTTTGACTATTACAGTCATTTTACATCGCCAATTCGTCGTTATCCAGATGTAATGACACATAGGTTGTTACAGCATTATTTAGAAGGCGGAAAATCTCCTAAAGCTGAAGGATATGAAGAAAAATGTAAACATGCATCTGAACAAGAATACATGGCTTCTAAAGCAGAACGTGATTCTATAAAATACATGCAGGTGAAATACATGGAAGATCATAAAGATCAAGAGTTTGAGGGTGTAATTTCTGGTGTAACCGAATGGGGAATTTATGTAGAAATTATCGAAAATAAGTGTGAAGGAATGGTTAGAATTCGTGAAATAAAAGATGATTATTATTTGTACGATGAAAAGCAATATGCCTTGGTTGGGCAATCAACTCATAATTTATATCAATTAGGCGACCACGTTTTAATCAAAGTAAAACATACCGATTTAGAACGCAAACATTTAGATTTTACGTTATTAGACAAGATTAGTAAATAATTAACTTAAAAGGCACAATTATTGTTTTATTAATTAGTTATAAAATAAAATCGAAATAGAATATCATGAAAAAATTAACATTATTACTTGTATTTATAAGCACATTTGCTTTTTCTCAAGAAAAAATTACTACAAAAATAGGAGATTTTCATACCCTTAAAGTTTATAATGGTTTAACAGTTGAATTACAAAAAGCTGCATCTACAAAAGTTGAAATTACTGGTTCACAATCTGAAGATGTTTCTATAAAAAATTCAGATGGGGTGCTTAAAATTCGATTGCATTTTCCAGATAGCTTTACTGCTGAAGATGTAAAAATTGTTTTGTATTATTCTAAAAACATAGATGTATTAGACGCTAATGAAGGAGGTACTATTTTTTCTGACGCTACAATAAACCAACAACATGTGGAAGTTAAAGTACAAGAAGGCGCAAAAATTTATTTAGATGTAGATACAAAACATTTAACTGTAAAAGCTGTTTCAGGAGGAATTATAGAATTAACCGGAGCAACTCAAAACCAAAATGTTGAAGCTACAACAGGAGGTATTTATGAAGCTTTTGAATTACAAAGCCAACAAGCAATTGTTACTGCAGCTTCTGGAGCAACTGTTGAAGTAAATGCAAACGAAATTTTAGATGCAAAAGTACGTTTTGGTGGTAATATTTATTATATAGGAACCCCAGAAGTATTAAAAACAAAAAAGGTTATTGGTGGTGTAATTAAAGATAAAAACTAATTTTAGTAACTTTTTATTATAGAACAATTTAAAAACCAGTTTTATATATTTTAATGTTGGTTTTATATTTATTACTATCTTTGTAACTCAAAATTTAAAAATTATGAATGCATTTTATATACTTTTAGGAATGGTTGGTCCTTGGCAAATAGCTGTAATTGTTGTTTTAGTCTTATTATTATTTGGTGGAAAAAAAATACCAGAATTAATGAGAGGTTTAGGTGGTGGAATTAAAGAATTTAAGAAAGCTACACAAGACGATGATGATGATGAAAATAAAAAAGTAGAAGACAAAAAGTAATTCATTAACTGTTATTACATTAAAAAAACCTGTACAATTTGTACAGGTTTTTTTAATGTATATTTATTTTAATTTTACAATTTTACAGCAGTCCCAGAGGCAGTTACCATTAACATTCCTCCATTAGCACCAACGGTTTCATAATCTAAATCAATACCAATTATAGCAGTTGCACCTAATTTAAAAGCTTGTTCTTCCATTTCTTTTAAAGCAGTTTCTTTTGCTTCTCTAAGAACTTTTTCATAAGAACCAGATCTTCCACCTACAATATCTCTAATTCCTGCAAAGAAATCTTTAAAAATATTTGCTCCAATAATTGTTTCACCAGAAACAATACCTAAGTATTCTTTTACTGGATGCGTTTCAATGGTGTTTGTAGTAGTTAAAATCATTATTTTTTTGGTTTTTTTGTTTCACCTTCATGAGAAGATTCTTGAACTTTATTTGCGGCTACTAAACTAGTAACCATATCATTCAACATATTACTAGCTGCATTCGGATTATTTGGTAATAAAATTAAATTAGATTTTGTATCTGAACCAATACTTTGAAGCGTATCATAATGTTGTGTAATTACAATCAGTGCAGATGCTTCTTGGCTATTAATACCAGCTCTATTTAACACATCAACACTTTCTTCTAAACCACGCGCAATTTCTCTACGTTGATCAGCAATACCTTTACCCTGTAAACGCTTGCTTTCTGCCTCAGCTTTTGCACGCTCTACAATTAAAATACGCTGTGCATCACCTTCGTGTTGTGCTGCAATTTTTTCTCTATCAGCTGCATTAATTCTGTTCATGGCTATTTTCACCTTTTCATCTGGATCAATATCTGTTACTAAGGCTTTAATAATATCATATCCATATTCAAGCATAGCTTGTTTTAAATCACGTTGAATAGCTAAGGCAATTTCTTCTTTCTTTTCAAAAACATCATCTAAAATCATTTTTGGAACTTCAGCTCTTACAACATCAAAAATAAAGGATGTAATTTGCTCATGTGGGTTTTGAAGTTTGTAAAAAGCATCATAAACGTGATCTCTTCTAATTAAAAACTGAACAGATATTTTTAGGTGTACAAAAACATCATCTTTTGTTTTAGTTTCAACAATAACATCTAATTGTTGTACACGTAAACTAACACGTCCTGCAACTTTATCTACAATTGGTATTTTAAGTTGTAAACCTGCGCCACGGATACTTTGGTATTTTCCAAAGCGTTCAATTACAGCATTTGTTTGTTGTTTTACAGTAAATAAACCTGTTACTACAATAACAACAAGAATAAAAATAAAAATATACGTTCCAATCATTTTTGAAAATTTTTAAGATTAATAAGCGATTTAAAGATACAACGTTTTAAAATTGAATTCAAAACTTATTGTATCTATTTGTATTGAAAAGTACTAAAATGTTACACTTTGATATTAGATGCATAAAAAAAGAATTTTTAATTATTTATAATCACTTCAAATTAGAAGTAGGTATTGGATGAAATTTTAATAAAAGCTAACTTTAAAGGTTAATTAAAAGGGATTATAAAAATATAAACACATGAAACAATCTATTAATTTTAAATTAAATAATAAAAACGTAACTGTTCAGGTTCAAGGAGATGAATCTTTATTAACAGTTATTCGGGCTTATTTAGACAAAACAGGCACAAAATATGGATGTGGATTAGGCGATTGTGGAGCGTGTACCGTACTCGTTAACAATGAAGTAACACGGTCTTGTATGACTTTTATTGAAGATGTGGAAGGAAAAGAGGTAATTACCATTGAAGGCATTGGAACAAGTGCTAATTTACATCCAATTCAAGAAGCATTTGTAACAACAGATGCACTTCAATGTGGTTTTTGTACTCCAGGAATGATTATGAATGCATACGGATTATTATTAAAAAATTCGAATCCAACACGAGACGAAATAATTTCTGCAATGGATGCTAATTTATGTAGATGTGGTTCCTATAATCGAATTATTGAAGCTATTGAAAAAGCATCAAAACAACTATCTAAAACAATTTAATTATGAAACCAAATAAAATTGATGAGTTATATTTTAGTGATGTGAACGAACCTATTTCTTTAGATAGAAGAGATTTTCTTAAAAAATTAGGTGGTGGAATTATTGTGGTTTTTTGTTTAGGTAAACTTTCTTTATTAGAAGGTTGGAGCCAAAATAATGCAGACGATGCACTTAATTTTAATGCATACATTCGTGTAAAAGAAGATGGACGCATAAATTGTTATACCGGAAAAATTGAAATGGGACAAGGAATTATAACTTCTTTGGCTCAAGTTGTTGCAGATGAATTGGGAGTTTCGATTGATATGGTAGATATGGTTATGGGCGATACCGAACTTTGTCCGTATGATGCAGGTACCTGGGGTTCTTTAACTACACGATTTGCAGATCCAGTTTTAAGAGCTGCGGCAGCCGAAGCGCGTGAAATATTAATTGACTTAGCTGCTACAAAATTAAATCTTTTAGAAGCTAATTTAAAACTTGATAATGGTGTTATTTATAATGCTGATAACCCTTCTAGTAGAGTTACTTATGCTGAATTGACAAAAGGTAAAAAGATTGTTAAAACCCTTGAGAAGAAACCAGATATTAAAAGAGCAAGTGAGTTTAAATTAATAGGAAAACCAATTATTAGTACCGATGCAATTGCAAAAGTAACAGGAAATGCACTGTATTCTGGAGATATAAAACTTCCAGAAATGGTATATGCAACTGTTATTCGCCCTAAAATTGTTGGTTCAAAAAAAGTAAAAGTGGACGCTTCTCAATTAGACAATTTTTTTGGTGTTGAATTGATAAACGAAGGTGATTTGGTAGCTGTGGTTCATTCAGATCCAGAAGTATCAGCAAAAGCAGCCCGAAAAGTAAATGTTACTTGGGATGCTCCAGAGCAAAAAATGGACAATGAAACTATTTTTAAATATTTAGAAGACAATATTTCTAATAATGATATTTTTGAAGAAGAAGGTAGTTTGGAAATTGGAAAATCAAACTCAAAATTCGTCTTAAAATCTCAATATCAAGATGGTTATAAGGCACATGCCCCAATGGAAACCCATACAGCAACTTGTTATTTTGAAGGTGACAAATTAACTATTTGGACTTCAACTCAAACTCCTTTTGGAACACAAGATCAATTAGCAAAAGTACTTGAAATTCCGAAAGAAAATGTGCACGTTAAACAAATATTTTTAGGTGGTGGTTTTGGTGGCAAAATATACAATCAACAAGCTATTGAAGCTGCTTTAATTGCAAAAAGTTGTAAAAAACCGGTACAATTAGTTTGGAGTAGAAAAGAAGAGTTTATGTACGATAAGTTTAGACCGGCTGCTGTTATGAATGTAACTTCTGGTGTAGATGAAAATGGAAAATTAAATTTATGGGAATTTGATATTTATTGCGCAGGAACGCGCGGCACTAAACTTTTTTATGATGTAGAAAACAATAGAACAAGAATTTTTAACGATAGAGATATTCATCCATTTGGAACGGGAGCTTGGCGCGCTCCAGGAAATAATTCAACCACTTTTGCACGGGAATCTCATATTGATGTTGCAGCTTTTGAAGCAGGAATAGATCCTTTAGAATTCAGACTAAAAAACCTAAAAAGTGAAAATATGATTGCTGCACTAAAATTAGGAGCAGAAAAATTTGATTGGAATAGAAAGAAAAAAGAAGGTCACGGTTTTGGAATAGCATTGGGTGAAGATGCCGGAACTAGTGTTGTAATGATCGCAGAGGTTCATGTTGATAAAAAAACAGGAATTGTTACACCAATTAAAGTAGTTTGTTCTCAAGATATGGGTCAAGTTGTAAATCCGCATGGAGCAACTGTGCAAACTGAAGGCGGAATTACTATGGGGTTAGGTTATGCTTTGTATGAAGATATTGAGTTTAATGGAGGCTTGGTAAAATCAAGAAATTTTAGTAATTATACCATCACAAAATTTTCAAACACACCAGAAATTGAATGTTTATTTATGGATAAAATGGATTCTAAACCGCAAGGAGGTGGAGAACCAGCTATTATTTGTGTTGGAGGTGCTATTGCAAACGCTGTATTTGACGCTTGTGGAGCAAGAGTTAACAGAATACCAATTACGCCAGAAAGTGTTTTAAAAGCATTGAATGAGGTATAATATTTATTATCCATCTAACAAGAAATGGAATTTTGTAAAATACATTTTATTGATTTTTAATTAATAATTAGCGTATTATATTTGTTACTATGGATATATTATTTAAAAAACCCGAAGAGTCAGAAATTATCTTAACAGAGTTAATGTTGCCTTCGCACTCTAATTTTAGTGGAAAAATTCACGGTGGTTTTATTTTATCATTAATGGATAAAGCTGCTTTTGCTTCAGCTTCAAAATTTTCAGGTCAATATTGTGTTACGGCTTCTGTAAATAGAGTTGATTTTTTAAATTCTATTGAAGTAGGAGAGTTGTTAACTTTGCATGCACAAGTGAATTATGTTGGTAGATCTTCTATGGTTGTGGGTATTAGAGTTGAATCTCAAAATATTAGAACTGGAGTAATTAAACATTGCAATTCATCCTATTTTTCGATGGTTGCTAAAGATGAAACAGGAAAAGGAGTACAAGTACCTGGTTTAATTATTTCTAATGAAACAGAATTGAGAAGGTTTTTACGATCGATAAAACATATAAAAATGAGACGCGAACGTAAAATTGAATTTAGTGCAAATAATTTTGAACCAGAGAAGTATAAAGATGTTTTAGAAGGCTACAATGTTAAAATTGAGCTATAAAAAAAGGAGCTGAAAAGCTCCTTTTTGTTTTATAATCTTGTAAATACTATCAACCTGAATTTGATTCAGAATTATAGATTAGTTTTATTGCTGAAATTTAACGTATCAATTGCTTTTTTAATTCTATCAATAGTTTGTTGTTTTCCGATCATTTCTGCAATATCGAATAGGTGAGGTCCTTTCATAGCACCAACTAAACTTAATCTAAAAGGTTGCATTACTTTTCCAAATCCTATTTCTTTTGAAGTAATCCATTCTTTAACAATAGTTTCAATATTTTCAGAATTGAAATCTTCAATATTTTCAAGAATTGAAATTAATTCATTCATTAAAATTGGCGTATCTTCTTTCCAATTTTTTCTAGAAGCTTTTTCATCATATTCATTTGGAGCTTCAAAAAAGAAACTACTTAATTCCCAAAAATCTGAAACAAATACTGCGCGTTCTTTTATAGCAGCAACTACTTTTTCTATAAATGATAATTCATATAAAACACCTTTTTTAGTTAGAATTTCAACATACAATTCAGCTAAATCTGAATTCGATTTTTGTTGCATATAGTGTTGGTTAAACCACTTTGTTTTATCTGGATCAAAATGTGCTCCGGTTTTATTTACACGACTTAAATCGAACGACTTTACTAATTCTTCTAAACTAAAAATTTCTTGCTCAGTTCCTGGATTCCAACCTAATAAAGCTAAAAAGTTAACAACAGTTTCAGCAAAATATCCATCTTCTTTATATCCTCTAGAAATTTCACCTTCAGCATTTTTGTATGCTAATGGAAACACTGGAAATCCTAATTTATCGCCATCACGTTTGCTTAATTTTCCTTTTCCAACGGGTTTTAGAATTAATGGTAAATGCGCAAATTCTGGAGCTTTCCAACCAAAAGCTTGGTACAACGCAATATGTAATGGGAGAGAAGGCAACCATTCTTCACCACGAATAACGTGCGAGATTTCCATTAAATGATCATCTACAATATTTGCTAAATGGTAGGTTGGCATTCCATCAGATTTGAATAGAATTTTATCGTCTAAAATTTCTTTTTTGAAAGATACATGACCACGTATTATATCATCTGCTTCAATAGTTTCGCTATCATTATTTTCTGGATCATACATTTTAAAACGAATCACATAATTATCACCATTTGCAATTCTTTTTTCAACTTCTTCTTTAGATAAAACCAATGAGTTTACAAGTCTACCTCGTTTTCTATTATGCCAATTATAAATAAATGTTTTTCCTTTTTCTTCATGGCCTTTTCTTTCAATATCTAATTGCTCAGGTGTATCAAACGCATAATATGCTTTTCCGTTAGCGATTAATGCTGAAGCATATTTTTTGTAGATTTCTTTACGTTCCGATTGACGGTAAGGTCCAAATTTTTCATTTTTTCCAAGCCCTTCGTCATAAGGAATATTTAACCAATTTAGCGCATCAATAATATATTGTTCAGCATTTGCTACATAACGTGTTTGATCGGTATCTTCTATTCTTAAAATAAAAGTTCCGTTGTGTTTTTTAGCAAATAAATAATTAAAAAGTGCTGTTCTAACTCCTCCAATATGTAAAGGTCCGGTTGGACTTGGTGCAAATCGTACTCTAACGTTGTTCATTTTTTGTTGTTTTAAAGTGCAAATATAATTTATAGATATAAATTCAAGCATTTATATTACAAAAAAAAGGCTGCCAGAAAGCAACCTTTAAAATCAGCCCAATAATTGATTTTAGAAACCCTTTGAATTAATCAAAGAATATTTTAATAGTGAAGTGTGAACACTAAATAATACTATAAAAAATTATTTTTTAATGTATTTTTCAAAGATATGTTCACTTTTAGCATTACTTGTAACTTTATTTAATAGTATAAAGTTTAAAACAAGTAGAAAAATAAAAAGCCCAATTTTTATTTTATTTTCAGTATTCTTTTTTTTGTAAAGCATTATAGTTTATAATAATACCCTAAAATTACTACACAATACTCATATTAAGGAGGGAGAATCCCCCTTTTTACAAGGGAAATATCCCCGTTTACTGTAACTACTTCAAATTAAATACTTAACTTTATCATATAAATTAAAAAATTGAACTAAAGATGAGTTTAAAATTACCAAAAGGACTTATTTCACCTGAAAAAGCAAAGGAATTAAATCAGCAATTTGTTAAAACACGGTCTAATAAATTAGATAAGATAGTAGAAAAATTAGATAATAAACCTAAAAAAAAGGATGCTTTATCTAGTTGGTTTTCAATAGAAGAACTTAAAAATTACATAGCTTATGTAGAAAGTAAAGCACCTGATGCAAATGGCTTAAGAGTTTATTTTGGAGCTTATGATAAAAAATCTGAAGAAACTGAAAAAAGTAATGTAAGCACTGTGTTTTTTGTTCCTACAAGAACAGCAGTTGGTTCTTCTCAAAAAGATGGACTTGAGGGTGGAGATAATTCTGATATTGATGATTTAGATGGGTTAAATAGCGGAGGATTAGGTAATCCACCTTCAGCAGAATACCCTCAATAATTATTAAATGATTTATATAATAATTTATATAATAACATTAACTTTTGGTTTAATTAGTTATAAGAAATATAGAAATAATCTTCAACTGAAGTTGTTTTTATATTTCTTAAGTTATTCGCTTTTAACTGAAATTATAGGGACATATATTATAAGTTATTTTAACATTAGAGCTAATTTAGTTTATAATACTTGGTGGATATTTAGTACTTTATTTTATATGTTTTTCTTTTTAAGTAGAATAAATGCTTTAGTAAAAAGAAATATTATTATAGGGTTAATTTCATTATTTATTATTTACAATATTATAAATGTAGGATTCTTTAAGGATTATAAAAATCAAATTTTTGTTGATAGTTTTATTATTGGTTGTATTTTTATTGTAGTAACTATAATGTTGTATTACACTGAAATATTGAATAGTAATGCTATTTTGAATATTAAAAAATCCATTTTTTTCTGGATAAGTATTGGAGTATTAATATTTAATATTGGAATGATTCCAGTTTTCGTAATTGCTGAATTTATTGATTATACAGGTGTTTTTAGATACATAATACTTGGTTTAAATATTATAATGAGTTTATGTTTTATTACAGGCTTTATAGTGAGTAAAAAAGAGTAAAAAGCATAATTCTAAAATAGAATGTTTTCAAAATATGTTTTTTTAATATACCCGATATTTTATATAATAGTGCTTAGTGCAGGTTTTATAAATTATTCTAAAATTAGAGATAGTTTGTATATAAAATTATTCCTATTTTTTATTGCATATTCTTTGCTAACAGAAATTTCGGCATTTATAATTGGAGTTTTGCTAAGAATAAATACTTTTCCAATATATAATACTTGGAATTTAGTGAATCATTTTTTTTATTTATTCTTTTTCTTACATCTATTACAAAATTCCTTAAAAAGGAAAATTTTAAAATTTATTATTATTATTTATGCTGTTTTTACCGCTGTAGTAATTGCTTTTTATGTAGATTTTATAACTAAATTTTTATCTATAAATTCTGTTATTGGAAGTATTTTAATTGTAATTTCAATAATGATATATTTTTCTGAATTATTACAAAGTGATGAAGTTTTAAACATAAAAAAATCTATCTATTTTTGGATAAGCTTGGGTGTTTTATTATTTAACATAGGTTTTATTCCTGTATATATTATTGCGGAATTTATTGTTTTTCGTGGTATTTTTGATGTAATTACATTTTTTTTAAACTTATTAATGATAAGTTGTTTTGTTACAGGTTTTATAGTCAGTAAAAAGGAGTATAATTGATAAATTATGGACCAGAAGGAAATTCAAATATTAGTTTTAGTTGTAACAATTATTATTATTGTATTAGCAGCCTCTTTGGTGGTTTTCTTATTGTATTTTCAGAAGAAAAAAGTTGCTTACATTTTAAAACAACGCGAAACTCAAAAGCGATTTGAAGAAGAAATCAATAAATCTAAATTAGAAATTCAGGAACAAGCTTTAAAAAATATTAGCTGGGAAATACATGATAATATTGGGCAACTACTCTCAGTTGCAAAAATGCAATTAAATATTGTGCAAATGAGCGTACCTGAAGAACAGAAAAATAAAATTCAGGAAACTGGTAATATCGTTAGCAAAAGTTTAGAAGAATTACGAGGTTTGGCAAAATCTTTAAATCCAGAAACTATTAAAAACAAAGGTTTAATAGAATCTTTAGAGTTAGAAATGGCACGTTTTAATCGTTTAAATGTTATTGATTCTTCTATTCAAATAAGCGGAACTACCTATAGCTTAAGCAACGAGAAAGAAATAATTTTATTTAGAATTTTACAAGAGTTTTGCAACAATACATTAAAATACGCAAAGGCATCAAAATTAGTGATTTATTTAAGTTACAATTCTAATACTTTGGAAATTACTGCTCAAGATAACGGAATAGGCTTTAATATTAATGATACAGCTAAACAACATGGAATAGGTTTGTTAAATATTAAAAGTCGAGGAAAATTAATTGGAGCAAAAATAGATTTAATATCTGAAGAAAATGTAGGAACTAAATTATATATTAGATGTCCTAAATAATAACCCACAATAGCATGAACCCTATTAATATAATTATCGTAGATGATCATTTACTTTTTTCGCAAGCACTAAACGGTTTAGTTTCTAATTTTAAGGAATTTAATGTGTTGGCTGTTTTAAATAATGGTAAAGAACTTGTTGATTATATTTCCGATGGGAAGACTTTGCCAGAAATTGTTCTAATGGATATTCAAATGCCTATTATGAATGGTATTGAAGCTACAAATTGGTTGAAAGAAAACAAACCAGAAATTAAGGTATTGGCACTGTCTATGGAATGTGATGAAACCACAATTTTAGCAATGCTTCGTGCCGGGGCAAAAGGTTATTTATTAAAAGATATTCATCCAGATGTTTTATCTCATGCCATTAATCAAGTTAATTTAAACGGATTTTATTATACAGAAAACATTACAAATACATTACTAAATTCTGTTAATAAGCCTGAAAAAAAACATCATATTGAAATTAAAGACCGAGAATTAGAATTTTTAAAGTTAACAGTTTCTGAAAAAACCTATAAAGAAATTGCCGAAATTATGTGTTTAAGTCCTAAAACACTTGAAAATTATAGAGAATCTTTATTTGAAAAATTGGAAGTGAAATCTAGAATTGGACTTGTTATATACGCTATTAAAGAAAAAATAGTGATTCTTTAAATCAGGATTAGAGTTATTTTTTATTTAAATTTATAATTTTCTTAAAGCTTCTTAAACCATAAACCTTATATGGTTCTGTTGTTTTAATGTAATTTTCGTTATTTTTAGCCGTTTTATACCAACTAAATTTTTAATTTTTATATGATATTTGAATGTATAAATGGTATTATTAATTTTAAAAAAAGGAATTGAGCAATTTTAACTACATACTACAAAAACTTCAGGAGTTTATAAAAAAGTATTATACAAACGAACTGATTAAAGGAATTTTATTATTCTTTTCAATTGGCTTATTATATTTTATTTTCACATTACTCATTGAACATTTTTTATGGTTACAGCCCTTTTCCAGAACACTATTATTTTGGTTGTTTATAGTTGTAGAATTGGCCTTGCTTTACAGGTACATTGTTATTCCAATTTTTAAAATTTATGGTTTAAAGAAGGGCATTTCAGAAATTGATGCATCTAAAATTATTGGTAAACATTTTCCAGAAATTAGTGATAAGTTGCTGAATATGTTGCAGTTAAAAGAAATGGGGCAAAATTCAGAATTGATAGAGGCAAGTATTCAACAAAAATCTAGTGAGTTTAAATTAATTCCATTTAAAAATGCAGTTAATTTTAAAAGCAACAAAAAATATATTAAATATGCTTTATTGCCAATTGCAATTTGGGTACTAGTTTATAGTACCGGAAATGTTACAATTTTTAACAATAGTTTATCTAGAGTAGTTCATTATAAAACTGCTTATCAACCACCAGCACCATTTGAAATTAATGTTTTAAATAATTCATTAGATGTTATTGAAGGATCAAATTTCACTTTGCAAATTGAAACAATTGGAAATACTATTCCAGAGAATGCAATAATTCACTTTTCTAATCAAACTTATTATTTAGAGAATATTGGTTTAGGTAAGTTTCAATATACATTTACAAGTATAAAAGAACCAATCAATTTTTATATTGAAGCTAATAATGTAGTTTCTAAAGAGTATTCATTTAATTTAAAAGCAACACCAGTAATAACCAATTTAAAAATGGTGTTAAATTATCCAAATTATACTGGTAAAAGTAATGAAGTTATAGAAAATACTGGAAATGCAATTGTTCCACAGGGAACAACTATTTCTTGGCAAGTAGAAACACATCAAACAGATTCGGTTTCGTTTATTTTTGATAAAAATTCAATAGCTAATTTTAAAAAAACAACTGAAGATTTTTTTAGTTTTTCTAAACGTTTTAATACCACAACAAATTATTTAATTACCACCTCAAATGTACATTTAAAAAATCATGAGGCTTTAAATTTTGAAATTGGTGTTATTGCAGATGAATTTCCAAAGATTATTGTAAAATCTGATATTGATTCAATTACCAAAGGCCCAGTGCAGTTTATTGGGCAATTAAGTGATGATTATGCTGTAAATAGCCTTCAATTGGTATACTATGATAAAAATATGCCAGAAACGCTTAAAACGCATAAAATAGACGTTGCAAAATCTTCATTTACAGATTTTTACTATGTTTTCCCTGATGGAATTTCTATTGATGAAGGTGCTAATTACGAAATGTATTTTGAAGTTTTTGATAACGATAAGATAAATGGAAATAAAAAAACAAAAAGTATCACTTTTAGTTATTATAATAAAACTAAAAAAGAGTTAAAAGAAGATTTATTAAAAGAACAAGCCGATAATCTTGATAAAATTTCTAAAACATTAGAGAAATCTAAAGAATCAAATTCTGAAGTAGAAAAATTTAAAAATGAACTACAAAAAAAGGCTGAAATTAATTGGAACGATTCTAAAAAACTAGAGCAGTTTATACAACGTCAAGAACAGTATCAAGAAATGTTCAAAAAGCAAACAGAGCAACTAGAACAAAATTTAAACGAACAGCCAGACGATAAATCTTTAAGTGAAAAAAAAGAGGAATTAAATAAACGTATTGAAGAAACTAAAAAATTAGCTGAGCAAGAGGATATGCTAAAGCAACTTGAAGAGCTTTCTAAAAAAATTGAAAAGGAAGATTTGGTTGATAAATTAGAAGAGATTGCTAAAAAGAATAAACAAAACGAACAAAGTCTCGAACGCCTTTTAGAATTGACAAAGCGTTTTTATGTAGAACAAAAAGCAAATCAAATTGCTGAAAAATTAGATCAATTAGCTGAAAAAGAAAACGAACTATCTAGAAAAAATAATGAAGAAATTACTTCAGAAAAACAGAAAGAAATTAATAAAGAGTTTGAAGATATAAAAAAAGATTTTGACAAACTTAAAAAAGAGAATCAAGATTTAAAACGTCCAATGAAAATTCCTGACACTAAAGATGAGAAACAAGAAATTGATCAAGATTTACAAGAAGCATTGGAAGAATTAAGCAAACAAGAAGAAGCTCAAGATCAAAATTCCGAGCAAAATAGCTCAAAATCTAAAGCTAAAAAAAGTCAAAAATCAGCTGCCAAAAAAATGAAAGCTTTAAGTAAATCTATGGCTCAATCTATGCAAGCATCAGAGGGAGAATCTATAGATGAAAATATTGAAGATTTGCGTAAAATAGTTGAGAATTTAATTGAGTTTTCATTTCAACAAGAAAACTTACTTGATAGTTTTTCAAATACAGATGCTAATCATCCAGAATATGCTAAAAATTTAAAAGAGCAACATGTTTTAAAGGAGTATTTTGAACATATAGACGATAGTATTTATATGCTTTCACTACGAATGGTAAAAATGGGCACAGCTATTCAAAAAGAAGTGAATGATGCGCAATATAATATTGATGAAGCTTTATCAAATTTTTCCGATAATAAATTTTTAGAGGGAAGTTCTAATCAGCAATTTGTAATTACTTCGGTTAATAATTTAGCAAATCAGTTGAGTAATCTTTTAGAAAGTTTAATGAATGCTTCTGCTAGTATGGGAAAAGGAAAGGGCGGTTCAGAAGGTTTTAGTTTACCAGATATTATAAAAAAACAAGGAGAACTTTCTGGTAAAATGAAGCAAGGTTTAAAGGAAGGTGAAAAACCTGGTGATGAAAATAATGGAGAAAAACCAGGTGAAGAATCTGGGAAAGGTATGGGTGAGAATGGAGATGAGAATAGCGAACAAATGAATGAAGAGCTTTTTGAAATTTATAAAGAACAAGCTAAATTAAAGGAAATGCTAAAGGAAATGATGGGTGATGAGGGAGAAAGACCTACCAAAGGCTTTGGTGATGCTATAAAGCAAATGGAAGCCTTGGAAAAAGAACTTTTAGAAAAAGGTTTTACAAATAGTGTGCTTGAGAAAATGCAACAAATAACCCATGAATTATTAAAACTTGAGAAGGCAAGAAAAGAACAAGGCGAAGATGATAAGAGAAAATCTAAAACGAATATAGAATCATTTCAAAAAAGGAATATTGATAAATTAAAACTCAAAAATCAGTATTTTAATTATAACGAAATATTAAATAGACAATCGTTACCTTTGCGCAAAATTTATAAAATTAAAGTCCAAGAGTATTTTAAAACAATTGAAAAAAATGATTCAATTTAATTACGAAACAGATTTTAAATTACGCGATGAATTACAAATTAAAAATTGGATTTCAACATGTATAACTAATTATGATTTCACGGAAGGTGAAATAAATTACATATTTTGCGATGATGATTATTTACTTAAATTGAATGTTGAATTTTTAGATCACGATACTTTAACAGATATTATTAGTTTCGATTATACTTTGGGTAAGTTAATTAGCGGCGATATTTTTATTTCCATCGAAAGAGTAAGTGAAAATGCTAAAAAATTCAACCAAACTACTGAAAATGAGTTAAATAGAGTTATAATTCATGGCGTTTTACACTATTTGGGCTTTAAAGATAAATCAGAGAAAGATAGTCTGCAAATGAGACAAGAAGAAGATAAATGTTTGAATTTATTGAATTCATAAAAACGTTCCACGTGGAACAAAACTAAAAAACTTATGTTTAATACGGAATATGATGTAATTGTTGTTGGCGGAGGTCATGCTGGTGGTGAAGCTGCGGCTGCAGCGGCAAATATGGGCGCTCAAACATTATTAATTACAATGAGTTTGCAAAATATTGCACAAATGAGTTGTAACCCTGCTATGGGGGGAATTGCAAAAGGGCAGATAGTAAGAGAAATTGATGCTTTAGGAGGTTACAGTGGAATTGTAACAGACGAAACTGCCATTCAATTTAAAATGTTGAATAAATCTAAAGGTCCTGCAATGTGGAGTCCAAGAGCTCAAAGTGATCGTATGCGTTTTGCTGAAACATGGAGAAATATGTTAGAGCAAACCGAAAAATTAGATTTTTTTCAAGATATGGTTAAAGGGCTCATTTTTGAAGATGATAAAATTGTTGGTGTAAAAACGTCATTAGGAATTGAAATAAAATCTAAAACTGTAATTATAACAGCGGGTACTTTTTTAAATGGGTTAATTCATATTGGTGATAAAACTTTTGGTGGAGGTAGAGCTGGAGAAAGTGCTTCAATAGGAATTACAGAAGACTTAGTAAAAGTTGGTTTTGAAGCTGGAAGAATGAAAACCGGAACACCTCCAAGAGTTGACGGAAGATCTTTAGATTATTCTAAAATGATTGAACAACCTGGGGATCATAATCCAGAAAAATTTTCTTATTTACCATTAACTAAACCTTTAACAAAACAACGTTCTTGTTTTATGAGTTATACTTCAAAGGAAGTACATGATTTATTAAGAACAGGTTTTGAACGTTCGCCAATGTTTAATGGTAGAATACAAAGTATAGGTCCAAGATATTGCCCTTCTATTGAAGATAAAATTGATCGTTTTGCAACTAAAGAACGCCATCAGCTTTTTGTTGAACCAGAAGGTTGGAACACAGTAGAGGTTTATGTAAATGGTTTTTCAACTTCGTTGCCCGAAGATGTTCAGGACAAAGCTTTGCGTAAAGTTGCTGGTTTTGAAAAGGTAAAATTTTTTAGATATGGTTATGCTATTGAATATGACTTTTTTCCTCCAACCCAGCTTTCTCATACATTAGAAACTAAGTTGATTAAGAACCTATACTTTGCAGGTCAAATTAACGGAACAACGGGCTACGAAGAAGCAGCAGCTCAAGGGTTAATGGCTGGTGTAAATGCGGCTTTAAATGTTCAAGGAAAATCACCTTTTATTCTAAAACGAAATGAAGCTTATATTGGTGTTTTAATTGACGATTTAATAACTAAAGGAACTGAAGAGCCCTATAGAATGTTTACTTCAAGAGCTGAGTATAGAACGTTGTTACGACAAGATAATGCTGATTTACGTTTAACACCTTTGGCATTTGATTTAGGTTTAGCATCTAAAGAACGCATGGATCGTGTAGTAGAAAAGCAAGAAAAAACTGATTTATTTGTTAAGTTTTTAATTGAAACTAGTATTAAACCAGAAGTAATAAATCCTATTTTAGAAGCTAATAATACTGCTCCAATTTCTCAATCTATGAAGATGTTTAAAATAGCGGCTAGGCCTCAATTAAATTTTAATGATATTCAAAAAATTCCTGATGTTGCTACATTCGTTTTAGAGAATAATATAGATAATGAAATTATTGAACAGACAGAAATTCATGTTAAATATGCTGGGTATATTGAAAAAGAAAAGAATCAAGCTGATAAGTTGAACAGGTTAGAGAATGTTGCTATTCCATCAAATTTTGATTATTCAAAAGTAAAATCTTTATCTATTGAAGCGCGTCAAAAATTGTCAAAAATTAAACCTATAACTATATCTCAGGCTAGCAGAATAAGCGGAGTTTCACCAAGTGATATTTCGGTTTTATTGGTTTATATGGGGCGTTAATTTTTAATGTTCCACGTGGAACGTTGTTTGTTTTTTTAAAAAAAGTAAGATGGAAAGCTTTGAAAAGGGAATGTTTTTAGCAAGTAAAAATTAAATTTATTCCTAAATAAATCTTTTATAATTGTAAGAGTTTGGGTGTTGAAAAGTTCAAAAATCAACCCTTGTTTCTTAAGACATATAATTGAGTTAATCTGTAAACTATAAACAGATTACTTTTTGTATAATTTATAAAAACGAGAAATTGTAAGAAATTATTTAAAATGAATTATAAAAATCAACCGTATTTAACTTGTAAAGATTATACAGTTTCAAATAAAAAATTTGATTTAATGTATAATGCTGAATACAGAATGTTAGAAACTTTTCCGCAACCAAAAGGAAAAGATTTAGCTTCGTATTATGAAAGTTCAGATTATATTTCTCATACAGATGCTAAAACATCTGTTATAGATAAAGTGTATCAAATTGTAAAAAAGTATGCTTTAAATAGTAAATTGAGATTGATTAATTCTTTTAAAACTTCAGAAAAAAAATTATTAGATATTGGATGTGGTACAGGTGATTTTTTAGTAACGTGTAAAAATAATGGTTGGAATGTAGTGGGAGTGGAGCCAAATAAAAATGCAAAACAATTAGCTGAGTCAAAAATTAATGATGAATCTGCTTCAACAATTTTTTGTAATATTAATGAGCTAGAATTTAAAAAATTTGATGTTATAACTTTATGGCATGTGTTAGAACATGTTCCGAACTTAGAAGACTACATTTTAAAATTAAAATCGTTATTGAAACCAAATGGAGTTTTAGTAATTGCTGTTCCAAATTTTAAAAGTTACGATGCTCAATATTATAAAGAGCATTGGGCAGCTTTTGATGTGCCTCGTCATTTATGGCATTTTTCAAAAAAATCAATTCATAAGCTTTTTTTAAAAGAACAAATGCAAGTTGTTAAAATACTTCCTATGAAATTTGATTCGTTTTATGTTTCATTATTAAGTGAAAAATACAAAACTTCAAAATCTAATTTTTTAAAAGCTTTTTATGTTGGTTTTAAGTCTAATTTAAAAGCAACGTATTCAAAAGAGTATTCTTCTTTGATTTACATCATTAAAAACACCTAAAACCTGTTTTAAGCGCTTTTAAAGCGTTTTTACGTTGAATACATATATATGTTACTATGTAAATTTCTAGAAACAAGAATCTGGTTAAGTTATTAAAGTTGATTTTAATAAGATTTAATTATAGTATGTAATAGTAGTATAAATTAACCTAATAATTCAAAAAAATAATATAAGCTATGTATTTTGTTTATATATTCGCAGGAATTTTAAAAGAACCAAAAATTAAAAACATGAAAAAATTATTATTAGTTGCTGTTGTAATTTTAGTTGCATCTTGTAACCAAACAAAAATTGCTTACATTAATGTTGAAGATTTAATGAAAGATTACGAAGGTACAAAAGCCTTAGAGTCAGAAACCTTAAAAGTGAAACAAGAAGAAATGGCAAAAGAATTGGACAGCATTTCTGCTCCTTTTCAAGCTAAAGTTCAAGAGTATTATCAAAATGCTCAAAAAATGTCTGCTTCTAAAAAATCTGAAGACTGAACAAGCTTTACAACAAGAACAACAAGTTTTACAAGGCAGACAGCAACAAGCAAGCCAAGCTTTACAGCAAGAAAATGTACTTTTAAGTGAAGCTATTACTAAAAAAATTGATAGTTTTGTTGCTGATTATTCTAAAGCAAATGGTTATAATCTTGTAATTGGAACTCAAGGAAATGGTACAGTAATGTATGGTGATGATAATTTAAATGTTACATTTGCAGTATTTTAGAAATTTTAAATAAAGATTTCATAAAGAATAATTTTAAAATTCTGATATAGAGATATAAAAAGCCCATTAACAAATTTTGAATGGGCTTTTTTGTTTTATTTGATTTTGAACCAGAAAATTGCTGTTCTTTAATTTTAAATAACACATTAAACGTGGTTAAACTTCCATAAATACGTGTAATATATTGTTGTAAATCTACTTTGTCTTGATCATCTAATTTACTGGAATTTATTTTTTGTTCCATTACTCTTACACGATCTCTTACCATTACAATTTTATGAAAAAACGTATCAATCGGAATTTCTTTACTAGCTAAATTGGTGTCTTTCGGTTCTAGAATTAATTTTCCACCTTTCCAACGATCTGCAATTGGAATAATTTCTGATATATCAGACCATTGTTTTAGCATATTTTTCAATGTTGTTTCAACTTCGTAAAAGCTTATAGTATCAACTTCATCTTCAACACTTTCAATAACTTCAAAATCACTATTTAAATCAATAGTTTCTAATCCGTTTTCTATAAAAGTAACCCAGTAATGTTTTGAGGTTACATTGGTAACTACACCCAAACCAAATTCGGTATGTTTTATGCGAGAACCAATTCCTAATAATTTCATAATCAAAGTTTTAAGTTAATAAATAAATTCCAAAAATATTTAAAATAAAGTATACTGTTATATTCATTGCACCTGGATAATCTTTAGCTAAACGTTGTCCAAATAAAAACAGTAGTAAGTGTAAGTGCTGAAATTTCTAAGCCTAATTTTGCAATAAAAAAAGAGTCTTCTTTTACTAAAAAATACAATCCTAAACTTATAAAAATAAGTGCCGCTATTTCAAAAATTAAAACTTGAATTAACAATAATGAAATTATTTTATGAAGAATAGTATTTTTAAAATGATTTGAATAATAATCAACTGTTCCTTTCCAGTCAGTCATTTTTTCTAGAACCGATATAAAATAAGTTATTATAAAAAAAGTAGAATTAAAATTTCTGCAGCGTGTTTAAAAAACATAATTTATTGTTTCTTTAGTATGTAAAAGTCGTGTTAGTTTTATAGATAAATCTAACAAAATAATTTTAGCATTTCCATTGCGTTCAATATGATAAATGGCATCATTTAATTCTTTATTAATATCTAAAATATTACCGCTATGAATAAAAGGTGCAAATTTTTCTAATTGAAATCCGGTAGCATTTGGTTCTAAAAAAACCAATTCATCGGCATTGTAATTTAATAATAGGGCTTGTCTAAAAAACTGCAAACAGTAGTTTAAAAAACGTTTTTGAGTTTCTCTTCCTGTTTTTGAAATGGTGTCGCTCCATTCAATTAATTCTTGAATAACAGCGGCGTTTCCTTTTGCTTTAAAAGCCGCTCTAATCCAAGTAACAAACCAAACTTCAAACTATTCATCGGAATTATTGTTGTGTAATAAATGCAATGCTTTGTTAAAATTTCCATCAGCTTGTTGTGCAATATTTTCGAGCAATAGGTTGATCGGTTCCTTCTTTTTCAATCAATCCTTTTGCAATATCAGCTTCATTAGATAATAATGGAAAATGTAAAATTTGACAACGAGATTTTATGGTTGTAATTATCTGTTGCTCATCTTCAGCAACTAATAAAAAAACTGTTTTTTCTGGCGGTTCTTCTAATAATTTTAAAAGTTTGTTGGAAGCAGAAGTGTTCATTTTTTCCGCCATCCAAATAATCATTATTTTATAACCACCTTCATAACTTTTTAACTTTAGGGCTTTTACAATTTCTTCAGCTTCATCAACGCCAATTTGGCCTTGTTTATTTTCAATTCCAAGAGATTGTAACCATTCAAATACATTTCCGTAAGGTTTTTTTGCAATAAAATTGGCGCCATTCTTCTAAAAAATCGTTGCTAATAGGTTTGCTTTTAATTTGATCATTAGTCGCTACCGGAAAGGCAAAATGTAAATCGGGATGCATTAATTTAGCACATTTTATAGCACATGCTTCTTTGTCTTCACTAGTGCTGCATAAAATGTATTGCGCATAAGCAATTGCCATTGGAAAAACGCCAGAACCTTCTTTTCCAATAAACAATTGAGCGTGTGAAACCCTTCCGTTATCGGTAGATTTTATGAGATGATTTTTTAAATGTTCGTGTCCTAAAATTTCAGAAAAATTCATTAAAGCGAATGTAAAACATTTTTTCAATTTATAAATTGAATAGGCTTGTGAATGTTTTAAATTTTTAATCTTTCAATTTAGAATGTCAAAACATGAAATCGCTTTCGTAAAAAACTACTAAAATAACAGTAAATTACGTTATATTTGTGAAACAAAATATTATAAAAATGAAAACGATACAAGACATCAATTTTAAAGGAAAAAAAGCATTAATACGTGTTGATTTTAATGTGCCTTTAGATGAAAATTTTAATGTTACAGATGCTACTAGAATTGAAGCTGCAAAACCAACTATTATTAAAATTTTAGAAGATGGTGGAGCAGTAGTTTTAATGTCGCATTTAGGGAGACCAAAAGGTGTTGAGGATAAGTTTTCCTTAAAACACATTGTTAATAAAGTTTCAGAAATTATTGGAGTTGATGTAAAATTTGCTTCAAATTGTGTTGGTGAAGTTGCTGAAAATGCGGTAGCCAATTTAAAAATGGGAGAAATTTTATTATTAGAAAACTTACGTTTTTATGCTGAAGAAACAAAAGGAGATGTAGCATTTTCTGAACAACTTTCTAAATTAGGAGATGTTTATGTAAATGATGCTTTTGGAACAGCACATAGAGCACATGCTTCAACTACAATTGTTGCCCAATTCTTTCCAGAAAACAAATGTTTTGGAAACTTATTAGCGCAAGAAATTGTAAGTCTTAAGAAAATATTAGAAGAAGGTGAAAAACCAGTTTTAGCTATTTTAGGAGGTGCAAAAGTATCTTCAAAAATTACGATTATTGAAAATATTTTAGATAAAGTTGACCATTTAATTATTGGTGGAGGAATGAGCTTTACATTTGTGAAAGCACAAGGTGGAAAAATTGGAAATTCTATTTGTGAAGATGATAAACAAGAGTTAGCACTAGAAATTTTAAAACAAGCAAAAGCAAAAGGAGTACAAGTACATATTCCTGTTGATGTAATTGCTGCAGATGCTTTTAGTAACGATGCTAATACACAAGTGTGTGATATTAATAGTATTCCTGATGGTTGGGAAGGTGTTGATGCCGGACCAAAATCACGAGAAATTATTTGATAAAGTTGTAAACGAGTCAAAAACAATTTTATGGAACGGACCTTTAGGTGTTTTTGAAATGGAATCTTTTGCTGGTGGAACTATTGCTTTAGGAAATTCTATTGCAGCAGCTACTAAAAATGGTACTTTTTCACTTGTTGGTGGAGGAGATTCAGTTGCAGCGGTAAAACAATTTGGTTTTGAAAACAAAGTAAGTTATGTTTCTACTGGTGGTGGAGCAATGTTAGAAAGTTTAGAAGGGAAAACGTTACCAGGTATTGAAGCAATATTAAAGTAATAAAATGTCATGCTGAATTCAATTCGGCCTCTCATCATATTGAAAAAACCATTTTCTATTTATTTAGAAAGTGGTTTTTTTATCGCGTTGCTTTTTTTACTTTTACTACTTTTTAAAATTTCACCAATAAACCATTCAATCTTTAAATTAAACTTTTAAAATGAAATACACAAACATTCCAAATACCGATATAAAAGTTAGTAAAATTTGTTTAGGAACTATGACTTATGGTCAGCAAAATTCTGAAAAAGAAGCTCATGAACAGTTAAATTTTGCGTTGGAACAAGGTGTAAATTTTATTGATACTGCTGAAATGTATTCAGTTCCTGGAAGAAAAGAAACCCAAGGAAGTTCGGAAAGATTGGTTGGAACTTGGTTAAAAAATCAAAAAGAGAAAATTTAGTTGTTGCTACAAAAGTTGCTGGTCCTAATGACTATTTTAAATATATAAGAGAAAATTTAGGTTTCTCTAAAAATGCAATTGAAGATGCTTTAATAAAAGTTTAAAACGTTTACAAACCGATTATGTAGATATTTATCAATTGCATTGGCCAGAAAGAAATGCTAATTTTTTTGGAAAAGAAATTATGTACATAATCCTAATGAAAAGTGGGAAGATAATTTTAAAGAAGTTATTGAAACCTTAGATGGGTTTGTAAAAGACGGGAGAATTCGTCATTATGGAGTTTCAAACGAAACATCTTGGGGAGTTATGAGACATTTATCAGAAAGTAATAACCACAATTTAACACGTTGTAAAACTATTCAAAATGCTTACTCCTTATTAAATCGTTTATTCGAAGTTAATTTAGCTGAAGTTGCAATGCGAGAAAATATTGGTTTATTAGCTTATTCTCCGTTAGCTTTTGGCGTGTTATCGGGTAAATATTTAAATGGAAACTTACCAGATAATTCTCGGATTAAATTATTCCCTCAATATAGCAGATATAGCAGTAAGCAAAGTACTTTTTTAACGCAACAATACTTAGAGTTAGCAAATGAATTAGGCATTAGTTTAACACAACAATAAAAAAAAAAACAAAAAAAAAATAAAAAAAAAAAATTTAGCTTTAGCATTTGTTAATCAACGTGAATTTTTTTATGTAAGTGTACAAATATTATTGGAGCACAAAATGCAACCGATGCAACAAGCTTGGGGTTGGTAAATTAAAGAAAATATTAAAAGCCGTCGACAAGAAAGTATGAGATCAGCGAATTTTTAGAACTTTCTGAGGAGACAATAAATAGAATTAGATATTGGTTTAGCATTTAATCAAGATAGCGAGAAACTTTCGGGTACTATTTATACGGTTCCAAATAATTACAAAGCACTGCAATACGCTTGGTTTCATAAAGATTTGAAAAATTTTAGTGCAAGTATTTTATTCTTAAATAAGGATTTACATGTTTAGAAGATGAAGAAATGCAATTCTTTAGTCAACACCATAGGAACACTTAAAATATAAATTTTCAGATGATTTAAATGCAAGTCTAATTATATATAATATTGCAAGTTCTTTTTAACGATGTTTATGCCTATTTAATTGGAGTTAATTTAGGTTATAAAGTTTCAGAAAAATGGAATTTTGGAGTTGGTTTTGAATTACAATCAGGAAATGCTTATGATGATGATTCTTCAAAAATTATGCCTTTACACCTTTCTATGGAACCAATCATAAATTTAACGGATTTATGGATTATTTTTATGTTGGAAACCATATAGACAGCACTGGTTTAATTGATGTTTTTGCAAGGCTTCAACAGCAATGGCGAAAAATCAAACCTTAGTTATATGTACATAATTTTACTTCATATGCTGAAATGCTGAAAATGTAGAAAACAATTGGGAACTGAAATTGAATTGTGTACAAAAATAAATTTAAAAATATGAAAAGACTATTCTCAAATGTTTGCCACAGAAGGTATGAAAGTTCTTAAAAATGTTCCAAATCCTTCAAATGTAAACAATTGGGCTTGGGTAATGTTAACAATTAATCCAACACTTTTCACAAGTAAATAAGTTTAAAAATGAAAAAATTAGTTCATTTTAATTGCAACAAAAGAATGGCGCTTGCCAAGTAATTATTTTATTGGGAGCTATAACTGGTCTTTCATTATATGCAATGGTTGAGTCTAAAGCTATTTCGTATTTATCAGATGATCCAAAAACCTGTGCCAACTGTCACGTAATGACACCTCAGTACACTACTTGGCAAAATAGTTCTCACAGAGAATGGGCTTCATGTAATGATTGTCATGTACCTCAAGACAATTTTTTTAAAAAATACCTTTTTAAAGCTAAAGATGGTTTGTACCATGCTTCGGTTTTTACAACTCGTGGAGAACCTGAAGTAATTAGAATGAAAGAAGCAGGTGTTGAAGTTGTACAAAGCAACTGCATTAGATGCCATCAAGATCAAGTTACAGATGCCAGATTAACAGCTTCAGTAACTGACCATTTTGAAAACAGAACTACACGTAAATGTTGGGAATGTCATCAAGAGGTACCACACGGAAGTGTGCATAGTTTATCTTCTGTAAAATACTATGGAAAAATTGGAGAAGAACATCAAGAAACAGTGCCAGATTGGCTTAGTAAATTTATAAATAAATCAGATAATCAAAAAGATAAAAAAGATGAGTAATAAAAGAAAACCTTGGGTAAACTGGATGCTGTTTTTCTCAGCATTAGCAATAGTGTTTTTGTTAGGACTTTTAGTTTCTTCAATAACAGAGCGTAAAATGGAGGCTAAATTCGCATATACTCCAATGACAGAAATTAGTAAATTAGAACCAAGAAATGAAGTTTGGGGAGAAAATTTCCCACGTGAATTTCAATCGTATTATAAAACAGCAGATACTACTTTTAGATCTAAGTATAATGGTGGAGCCATGATTGATATGTTAGAAGAAGATCCACGCTTAGTGGTGCTTTGGGCTGGTTATGGATTTGCCAAAGATTACAATCAAGGCCGTGGACATGTACATGCGATAGACGATTTAAGAAATACTTTAAGAACCGGTGGACCAACTGGTCCAGATGATGGACCAATGCCTTCAACTTGTTGGACGTGTAAATCTCCAGATGTTCCACGTTTAATTAATGAAATTGGTGTAAATGAATATTATAGCGGTAAATGGGCCAGTAAAGGTGCCGAAGTAGTAAATCCAATTGGTTGTGCTAACTGTCACGATGAAAAATCAATGAATTTAACTATTACTCAACCAGCTTTAATTGAAGCATTTGCGCGTCAAGGAAAAGATATTACGAAGTCTTCTCATAACGAAATGCGTTCTTTAGTTTGTGCACAATGTCATGCAGAATATTACTTCAATAAAAATCTTCCAGATAGTAAAGGTGTTCCTTATTTAGTTTTTCCTTGGGATGAAGGACAAACTGTTGAAGATATGGAAAAATATTATGACAATGTAGGCCATGTAGATTGGACTCACAAAATTAGTAAAGCACCTATGTTAAAAGCACAACACCCAGGATACGAAGTATTTAAAATGGGAATTCACGGACAAAGAGGTGTTTCTTGTGCAGATTGTCATATGCCTTATAAAACAGAAGGTGGACAAAAATTTACAGATCACCATATTCAATCTCCTTTAAACAATGTTGCTAATTCTTGTCAAGTTTGTCATAGAGAAGAAAAAGAAGAATTGATTAAGAATGTATTTGACAATCAAGATCGCATTATTGAAAATCGTGATCAATTAGAACGTTTATTAGTACGTGCACACGTTGAAGCTGGTAAAGCTTGGGAATTAGGTGCTACTGAAGAACAAATGAAAGAAATTTTACACGGAATTAGATTAGGACAATGGCGTTGGGATTATGCAGCTGCATCTCATGGTGGTTCATTCCACGCTCCTGTTGAATTAGGTAGAGTTATTGGTAAAGGGATTGATATTACTCAAGAAACCAGAATTAAATTAGCGAAGTTATTAATGACTTTAGGTTTTACTGGAGATGTTCCTTACCCAGCTATAGAAACAAAAGAGGATGCTCAAAAATTTATTGGATTACCAATGGATCAATTAGAGGCTGAAAAGCAAAAATTCTTAAAAGAATTGGCTCCTGAATGGGATAAAGAAGCGGAAGCAAGAGAAGCTAAATACTAGAAATAAAAAAATACTATATTTGATCTTGTATGGGTGAAAATAATTTTAAAATTCAACGTAATCTTTGGGAAAATCCTTGGGGTTACGTTGAATCTTTTTTTATAGGTTTTGGGTTAATGGTCACAGGCTTTTTTTTAGAAGTATTTGTTGCTAGTGATACACCATTTACAATAAGTTATCCTTTTAATATTATACTATTGGTTGGATATGTTTTAGTACTTGTTGTAGTGTATAAATGGTTTTCTAATACGCAAATAATTAGTTGGTTAACTAAAGTTCCTGCATCTATTTCAAGTATTAGTTTAGTTACTTTGTTGGTAATGATAATGGGAATTATTCCACAAATACCTTCAGAAAGTAATTTTATTAATAATTTAGGTTTAAATCATATTACAAGTAATTGGGCTTTTTTACTCATTTTATTTCAATTTTTAACCTGTTTGGGTTTAATTTCAATTAAAAGAATTTTACAATTTAAATGGTCTAATGCTGGTTTTATATTAAATCATGTAGGGTTGTTTTTAGCATTAACAGCTGGTATGTTAGGGACTGGAGATTTACAGCGTTTATCTATAAATACTTATGAAGGAAAACCAAGTTGGATTGCAACTGATGTTCAAAAAAATAAAGTAGAACTTCCATTTGCTCTTTATTTAAAAGATTTTTTAATTGATGAATATGCTCCAAAATTAGCGTTGGTCGATAATAAAACTGGAAGTATTGCACATAACAACGGAAAAAATTTATATTTAGTTGAAAAAGGCGAAACCTATTATTTTCAAAATTTTGAAGTAACCGTTGAGGAATTTTATCCTTCTTCAGCAAGAATTGGAAACAGATACCATCCAGTAAATGAACTGGGTTCTCCGCCTTCAGCAAAAATTTCAGTAAAAAATATTGAAACAGATTCTATACAAAGTGCTTGGATTAGTAGCGGAAGTTTTAGCCAGCCTTATGAATCTTTAAAAATAAGTGATACCTATTCTATGGTTATGACGATTCCAGAAGTAAAGAAATTTAGTTCAGATATCGATATTTTAACCAAAGAAGGAGAACGTATTAGCACCGTTTTAGAAGTTAATAAACCATTTAAGTATAAAGGGTACAAAATTTACCAGTTAAGTTATGATGATAAAATGGGTAAGTGGAGTAATCTAAGTGTTTTAGAATTAGTAAGAGATCCTTGGCTTCCAGTAATATATATTGGAATTTTTATGATGATTGCCGGTGCAATTTATATGTTTTGGATGGGAAATAAAATAACTAAAAATCAATAAAAAATGACTTGGATAGATTTTCCTTTATATAGTTCAGTAACTGCTATTCTTTGGATAGTAGGATTACTTTTTTTATTGATTTCCTATAAAAAAAAGCACCTTTTTAAATTTGCAAATTTAGTGTTTGTACTTGGTTGGCTAGCTTTAATTGTTTTTGTAGTTAAATTATGGATGGAAATAGACAGACCACCAATGCGAACTTTAGGTGAGACACGTTTGTGGTATGCTACATTTTTACCGTTAATTGGTTTTGTAACCTACATTCGTTGGAAATATAAATGGTTTTTAGCTTATAGTATTGTAATGGCAGGAATGTTTTTGGCTATTAATTATTTAAACCCTGAAACGTATTCAAAAACCTTAATGCCAGCGTTACAAAGCCCGTGGTTTATTCCACATGTATTGGTATATTTATTTAGTTATGCAGTATTAGCAGCTTCAAGTATTGTTGCTATAAAAGGTTGGTACGATAGTTATAAAGGAAACTTTAATATAGAAACCTTAAAATTAGCTGATAATTTAGTATATATAGGCTTCGCTTTTTTAACACTTGGTTTACTTTTTGGTGCTTTATGGGCAAAAGAAGCTTGGGGTCATTACTGGACTTGGGATCCGAAGGAAGTGTGGGCATTTTTAACTTGGATGGGCTATTTAATTTACATTCATTATCGACATTTTCATGGTCATAAAACCAAACAAGCACTTACAATTTTAGCGCTTGCTTTTGTGGTTTTATTGGTGTGTTGGTTTGGGGTAAATTATTTACCAGTTGCTAATACAAGTGTGCATACATATACCAATTAAACATTTTACTAACAGGTTCAAGGATTCTTATCAAGAATTATAAGACTAAATAACAATAACCACTACTTTCTAGCAGATTGAAAACTCTCAATTATAACTGTAGTTAAAATAAGTGCGCCTCCAAAAAAAGTAGATAATGAAGGTATTTCAGATAAAAACATCATTCCAAAAATAATTCCGTAAATCGGACTCATACTACTCATTATACTTACTGCCGTAATTGTAAAGTTTTTAAAACTATTTACAAAAAGTGTATGCCCAATTGCAGTTGTAACTAATGCTAATGAAACAATTTTAACCCAGTTTGAAGTATCTGTATGTTGAAAACCAATGTTTACGGGCCATAACAATAAAATAATTACAATTAATTGGTAAAACATTACTTTAGAAGCATTGTAATGTGAGACATTTCGTTTGGTTAGTATATTTCTAAGCGCATAAAATATTGCTGAAATAAGACCCATTAAAACACCTTTTGTATCATTGTTTTCAAAATTTAATTCAGGTGTTAAAAAATATATCCCTACTAAAACCAATCCACTTAAAATTAGTTGATTTTTACTCAATGTTGTTTTAAAAAAAACAGGTTCTAAAAGTGCCGTAATTACTGGGTAGGTAAATAATGAAAGCATTCCAATAGCTACATTTGAGAGATGTAATGCATAAAAATAAGTAACCCAATGCGCACCTAAAAGAAAACCACTTAATAATAACGAATACGCATCTTTTTTACTTTTTATTTTTAAGTCGTATTTTTTATACCAACAAAATAATCCTATAAAAATAACTGCAAAAACACATCGCCACCAGATAGTTATTTCTGGAGGAAATAAAATTGAACGTCCTAGAACGCCAGATGTACTAACAAAAACAATACCTATATTAAGTTCTAAAATGTTTTTTAGATGTTGATTTTTCAAATTTTATACTTTTTGAAGTGTTTCTAAGGCTTTTTTAACGGATGTTATTTTTATAAAAGTAAGTAACAATCTTAAACCAACTTTGGTTTCTTTTTCTTTCATAACACAAGTTGTAGGATTGTGTTGTACATATTTTAAAACATTGGTAAAAGTTAACGTTTGGTAAAATGCACTTTGTTGGTCTGAAACAAAATAACAAAGCATTCTGTTTTTCTTTAAAATTAAACGTTCTATACCTAATTTTTTTGCAATCCACTTTATACGAACACTGTTTAGCAAATCAACTACCTGAGTTGGCAATTCACCAAAACGGTCTATTAATTCTAGTTCAAATTGTTGTAAATTTTCTTCAGTTTTAAGATCTCCCAATTTATTATACAAACTCAATCTTTCTGAAATTACATTAACATAATCATCTGGGAATAAAATTTCAAAATCGGTATCAATTTGAATTTCCTTTACATATTCTTTCGGCTTATTTTCGTCGTCCTTATATAAGTCTTTAAACTCATTTTCTTTTAATTCTTCAATGGTTTCAGTTAATATTTTTTGATAGGTATCAAAACCAATATCATTAATAAAACCACTTTGTTCACCACCTAATAAATCTCCAGCACCACGAATTTCTAAATCTTTCATGGCAATATTAATACCGCTTCCTAAATCGGTAAATAACGAAATAGCTTCAATACGTTTTCTAGCATCATCTGTCATCATATGGTATGGAGGTGTAATAAAATAACAGAACGCTTTTTTATTGGAACGCCCAACGCGACCACGCATTTGATGTAAATCTGAAAGTCCAAAATTATTAGCGTTGTTTATAAAAATAGTGTTGGCATTTGGAACATCTAAACCACTTTCAATAATTGTTGTTGAAACCAATACATCAAACTCATTATTTATAAAAGAAAGCATTAAATTTTCTAATTTTTTACCATCCATTTGTCCGTGTCCAATTCCAATTTTAGCATCAGGTACTAAGCGTTGTAATAAGCCTGCAACTTCTTTAATGTTTTCAATTCTATTATGAATAAAAAATACTTGACCGCCACGTTGAATTTCGTACCGAATGGCATCACGTATAATTTCTTCATTTAATCTAATTACATTACTCTCAATAGGAACTCTGTTTGGTGGTGGCGTACTTATTACAGATAAATCTCGGGCTGCCATTAAACTAAACTGCAAAGTTCTTGGAATTGGAGTTGCTGTAAGCGTTAAGGTATCAATATTTTCTTTTATAGTTTTTAGTTTGTCTTTTACGGCAACACCAAATTTTTGTTCTTCATCAACAATTAGTAGTCCTAAATCTTTATATTTAATAGCTGCATTTGTTAATTGATGTGTTCCTATTACGATATCTACAGAGCCATTTTCTAAACCTTCTAAAACTCCTTTACGTTGCTTTGCAGATCTAAAACGGTTTAAATAATCAACTGTAACAGGGAAATCTTTTAAACGTTCACTAAAAGTTTTAAAATGTTGAAAAGCTAAAATGGTAGTTGGCACTAAAATGGCAACTTGTTTTCCATTATCAACTGCTTTAAAAGCGGCTCTTACTGCAACTTCAGTTTTACCAAAACCAACATCTCCACATACCAACCTGTCCATTGGTTGTTCGCTTTCCATGTCGATTTTTACATCTTGTGTTGCAGAAGATTGATCTGGTGTATCTTCATATAAAAAACTAGCTTCTAATTCGTGTTGTAAATAACTATCTGGTTGGTATTGAAATCCTTTTTGAAATTTTCGTTTTGCATATAATTCAATTAAATTAAATGCAATATGACGAATACGAGTTTTTGTTTTTTGTTTAAGATTTTTCCAAACTTTAGAGCCTAATTTATGTAATTTAGGTGGTTTGCCATCTTTTCCGTTGTATTTTGAAATTTTATGAAGTGAGTGAATGCTGATGTATAAAATATCGCGTTCTCCATAAATTAACTTTATAGCTTCTTGTTTTTTACCTTCAACATCTATTTTTTGAAGTCCTCCAAATTTTCCTATTCCATGGTCAATATGTGTTACAAAATCGCCAATTTCAAGATTGGTTAATTCTTTTAAACTAATAGATTGTTTTTTAGCATACCCATTTTTTAAACGAAATTTATGATAACGTTCAAAAATTTGATGATCTGTATAGCAAACTAATTTATTTTCAACATCAATAAAACCTTGGTATAATGGGAAAACTATTGTTTTATATTCAATTTCTTTATCAACATCATCAAAAATATCGTGAAAACGATCGGCTTGTTTTTGCGAATCGCAGAACAAATAATTTGTATAACCTTTTTCTGAATTTTTATGAAAATCTTCAATTAACAAATCAAACTGCTTATTAAATGCAGGTTGTGGTTTTGTGTTAAAAATAATAGCTTTATTTTCTTCATTTTGAAGAATTTTTTGTTGTGTTTTAGAATCAACTCCAGCTTTAAGTATATTAACAATTTCTACAGTTGTAAAATCTTGTAATTGACCTTTAATAAGTTCGCCATTGCAAAACAGTTCGCTTGGCTCTGCGTGGTTTATGGCGGTAGATAATTTTTTAAACGCGTCTTCTGCTTTTAAAAATAATTTATTTAGTCTATCGGCAAAAAGGTCTGTATTTTTTGTAAAAACAACTGTTTTTGATGAGATATATTTTAAAAAGCTTTCGCGTTTTTCATCTAAGGTTTTGTTTTCAACATTTGGCATTATGCTAACTTTTGTTAGCTTTTCAGTTGAAAGTTGAGTTTCAACATCAAATGTTCGAATACTATCTACTTCATCACCAAAAAATTCAATTCTGTAGGGTTCATCATTTGAAAACGAAAAAACATCAATAATTCCACCACGTACTGAAAACTCACCCGGTTCGGTAACAAAATCAACTCTGTTAAAATGGTATTCAAACAGTACTTCATTAACAAAATCTAAACTTAAATTATCGTTTACACCAATTTTAAGGGTATTTCTATTTAATTCGGCTTTGGTTACAACTTGCTCAAATAAAGCATCTGGATACGTTACAATTAAAGCTGGTTTTTTTCTAGAATTTAAACGGTTTAAAACTTCAGAACGCAATAAAACATTGGCGTTATCAACTTCTTCAATTTGATAAGGTCTTCGGTAAGATCCAGGATAAAAAAGCACATCTTTATCATTTAACAACTGCTCTAAATCGTTTAAATAATAAGCCGCTTCTTCTTTGTCATTAAAAATTAATAGGAATTGTTTGTCCGCTTTTTTAAAGCTTTCTGAAATAATAAAAGACAATGAAGATCCAACCAAATTCGAAATTTGAATTTGTTGTTTTTCGCTTAAAAGTAGTTGAACTAATTGCTTATTCTCTACAACTTGTTCATAGTTTTTTAGAATATTTTGCTTACTCAATTGTTGCAAATTTTGCCAAAGGTAGCATTTTATCAAAAAATCAAAAAGATTTAACAATTATTCCGTAAATTTAGGTAAGTAAAAAATAAATTAAAAAGTTATGATGTCTATTTCAGATTTATACCCAACAGGGTTACACGAACAAAATATGGGTCATTTTGCTTCCATTGTTAGACTTGCTTTACTTGATAATAAAATTAATACTGAGGAACATAAATTATTAGAACGCTTAGCTGTTAGATTGGATATAAGTAAAGCAGAATTTGAAGCAATTTTAAATAATCCAAAAAATTTTCCAGAAAATTCACCTTTAAGTTATGAGGATCGCATAGAGAGACTGTACGACTTAACAAAAATGATGTTTTTAGATAAAAACCCTACTATTGATAAAACCTCGTTGATGGATAGAATTGCTGTAGGTTTAGGATTTCCTATTGAAAATGCAAGAGCTATTGTAAAAGAAGCAATTAAATTCTTTTTAAAAGAACCAGATATGGAAGATTTTAAAAAAGTAATAAAAAAAGTAAATCCAATAAAACATTAATAGCATATTTATTTTTTTAAATTGCATTTGTTTTATAGGTTTATTTATATTTGCGTTTTAAAATTATATATATGTCCATATCTAATTATAACCTAAGTGGTGATCAAAAAAGAAATATTGAGCATTTTGCAAGTATTGTAAAATTAGCTTTAGCAGATGAGGTAATTACAGATGGAGAAGAAAAATTACTGAAAAGATTAGCAAAAAGGTTTCATATATTAGATGATAAGTATAAAGAAATACTTGAAAATCCAGATAAGTATCAGCTTAAAGGATTTCATAGTTATAATGAAAGAATTGAACATTTGTACGATTTAGCTAAAATGATTTATGCAGACGATGCAGTTTCAATGAAAGAAGCGAACGTTTTAAGAAAAATTTGTATTAGTTTAGGATTTCCAATTGATAATGCAGAAAAAGTTGCTGATGAAGCAATTCATTTAATATTAAAAGATAACGATTTAGAAGATTTTACAAAAGCGATAAAACAAGTAAATAAACAATAATTTAGTTTATTAATGTTTGTGTCAAATTATTTACCCCATAATAAATATAATTTATTAAAATATTTTGCGTTATAAAACATTAGTAATCAACAAACCCCATCGAACTATGAAAAACGGATTGTTTAAAAATATTTTACTATTACTCATTTTTAATGTTTTTTTTGCGAGTACAACATACTCTCAAGATCAATTTAATAAGTGGGTTGTAGGAATAGGTATAAATGCCGTAGATTACTTTCCAACATTAAACCCTACTCATTTTCCTGGTTTAGACCCTTCAACAGGAAATCCGGATGGTTTTTTCAATGAAATTACAAATGCCCAAGACCATTGGAACGTTTATGGACCAAGAATTAATGTAACTAGACATTTGAGAAATAGAATTTCTGTCGATTTATCTTTTTCGGTAAATAAAATAACCAAATATGGTACTATTGAAATAGATGCAATACCTTATTATGCGTTAGATGGTAACTTACAATATTGTGTTGTTAATCCAGAAAATCTTTTTACTCCTTTTATTTATTTGGGTGGAGGTTATACCTTTGCTGAAAGAAGTGGTGGAACAGTTAATGGAGGAATTGGTGGTAACTTTTGGTTTAACGAAGCTATAGGTATTAATGCACAAGCAGGTTATAAGTACAATTCTCCAGATTTTCAATTGTATCCACATATGTTTTATTCATTTAGTGTAGTTATGAAACTAAATGCACAAAGAAGGTTTAAGTGGAATGCTAGAAAAAGGTTTAATTGGCGAAATGGAAAGTAATTTTACAATCTTATCTACCTAAATAATTGTTAACTTGCGTTTATAATTGTTATAAATATAAATGCAACATCCTATAAATTTTCAAATATATAACGCTTCTGCTGGAAGTGGAAAAACATTTACACTTGTAAAAGAATATTTAAAAATTCTTTTACTTAGCGATAATTCCTTTAAATTTCAACAAATTTTAGCTGTAACTTTTACCAACAAAGCTGCTGGTGAAATGAAAGAGCGTGTTATTCAAAATTTAAAAAGTTTTTCAAATTTTGAGAAAAGTAATATGCTTTCTATAATTTGTGATGAAACAAATTTATTAGAAGACACTATTTTTAAAAAATCAAAAATAATTTTAAACGCCATTCTACAAAATTACGGAGCGTTTAATATTACTACAATAGATAGCTTTACGCATAAAATAATAAGAACTTTTGCACACGATTTAAAACTTCCAATGAATTTTGATGTTGAATTGGATGCAGAGAGTCTATTAAATGAAGCTGTTGATATTGTAATTTCAAAAATTGGTGAAAATAAAGAACTAACCAATTTACTTGTAAATTATGCTATTCAAAAATTAGATGATGATAAATCTTGGGATATAGCATTAGAACTAAAAGATTTTGCAAAAATAATTTTAAATGAAAACCATACCAGTCATTTAAAATCGTTAAAAAACATTTCAATTGAAGAGTTTAAAAAACTAAAAAATAAACTCCAAGTAGCAAATAAAAAAATTGAAAAGGAATTTGAAGAAATTGGATCAACA
This sequence comes from uncultured Flavobacteriaceae bacterium, assembly GCA_942492305.1. Lineage (GTDB taxonomy): Bacteria > Bacteroidota > Bacteroidia > Flavobacteriales > Flavobacteriaceae > Lutibacter. The sequence goes on from CALOEI010000001.1 coordinate 192,993, forward strand.
GCAATAGCAATTATTAAAGAAAACGGATTGGATATTAAAGATTTTGGGTATTCTGGTGAATTTCCAAATCATTTTTTAAAACTTCAGAAATTTAGACAACAAAAACCAGGTGTTATTAAATTTGATGGTAGATTAAATAAAACTATTGAAGATAATAAAAATATATCCGCAGGTAAATGTGATGCCGTTACAAAAGATATAATTGAAAGTATAAAACCGCAATTAACTGATCTTTATTACACTTCAAAACAATTGTTCGAAACCTCGTATGGAGTCTATATTTTAAATAGCATTTTAGTTGAAAGTTTAATTCCTTTAGCTGTTTTAAATTATATAAATACAGCATTACAAGAAATAAAACAGGAAAATAATATATTGTTAAATGCAGAATTTAACCAGCTAATAAGTGATACAATTAAAGGCGAGCCCGCTCCTTTTATTTATGAAAGGTTGGGAGAAAAGTTTCGATATTATTTTCTTGATGAAATGCAAGACACATCGCAATTGCAATGGAAAAATTTAATTCCATTAATTGAAAACGCACTGACTTCTGAAAATGAATTAGGAGAAACAGGGCAATTACTTTTGGTTGGCGATGCTAAGCAGTCCATTTACAGATGGAGAGGTGGAGACCCAGAGCAGTTTATTAATCTTTCTTTAAATGAAGGCGGTAAAAAAAATAACCCTTTCTATGTCGAAAAAGAAGTATCTAATTTAGACACTAATTATAGAAGCTATTCAGAAATAATTGAGTTTAATAATGGCTTTTTTAAATTTATTGCTAAGTTTTTAGCGAACAAAAATTATAGTGATCTATATATTGAAGGTAATTCACAAAAAACAACCAATTCTATTGGCGGTTTTGTGCAACTTTCGTTTATAGAAAAAGATCAAAACGATGAAGAAAAGGACTTAGTATATCCTAAAAAAGTACTAGAAATTATTCAAAATTTAGATTCAAATTTTCAAAAAAATGAAGTGTGTGTATTGGTTAGAACAAAAGTTCAGGGAATTGCAATTGCAAATTATTTATCTGAAAATAATATTGAAATAATTTCTTCAGAAACCTTATTGTTGAAAAATAATGAAAAAGTAAATTTTATAATTAGTATTTTAAATGTAATTAACAATCCTTTAAATAAAGAGTTTAAAGCTAAAATGCTTTATTTTATATACAATCATTTACAATTAAATACGCCAAAACATCGATTTTTAAGTGATTTTATAGATTTAGAAAATAACGAGTTTTTTAACCAATTTAAACTACATAATCTCTTTTTTAACTACCACGAGTATTTACAAACACCGTTTTATGAAAGTTTTGAATATATAATTAGAAGTTTTAATTTAATGCCAGAATCGGATTCAGATATACAATTTTTCTTAGATTTTGTATTTGAATATCAGCAAAAAAAGCAACCTTCAATCTATGATTTTTTAGAACTTTGGGAATTAAAAAAAGACAAGCTAAGTGTTATTGCACCAGAAGCTGAAAATGCAATTAGAATAATGACAATTCATAAGGCAAAAGGTTTGGAGTTTCCAGTTGTTATTTGCCCGTATGATATTGATATTTACAATCAAATTAAACCAAAAGCTTGGTATAAACAACCAGAAACAGGGGCAATAGATACATTCTTAGTAAATTATAGTTCAAAATTAAATTATATTGGCCAACAAGGAGAACAGTTGTTTCAAGAACGTAAAGAGGAATTAGAATTAGATAATTTTAACATTTTATACGTCGCTTTAACAAGGGCTGTAGAGCAATTATATATAGTATCGGAAAATAGAAATGCTACAAAAACTGTAAGCGAAATAAGATATACTTCAAGCTTGTTTATAAACTTTTTAAAACAACAAAGTTTATGGAATTCTGAAGTTTTAGAGTACACATTTGGAGATTCAAAACGAGCGGCAATTCCTCCAAAAAAAGATAGCAATACAACTATACAAACAGCATTTATCTCAAATTCTTGGAAAAATCATAATATTACTATTGTTGCAAACTCTTCCTTATTATGGGATACAGATCAAGGCGAAGCAATTGGTTATGGAAATTTAATCCATGAAATTTTGTCAAAGATAAAAACTCAAAACGACATAAATGAAGTTGTAAATCAATATGTTTTTAATGGAACAATTTCTAAAAAAGAAAAGCAAGAAATTAGTGAGATTTTAATTTCGATAGTTAATCATCCAGAACTAAAAGCTTATTTTTATAATAATAACGAAGTTTATAACGAGCAAGAAATTATAACTGCAGATAAAAAAAGTATAATTCCAGATAGGTTGGTAATTAATAACAATAAAGTAACAATAATTGATTACAAAACTGGAAGCCCAGATAAAAAACACCAAGAACAACTCCAAAAATATGCAATCGCATTAGAAAGTTTAAACTATACCATTGTAAAAAAAATAGTAGTATATATTAATACTGAAATTATGATTGCAGAAGTTTAAAATATTATAGCTTTGTAAAAAAAGTAAACAATTATGTACGGTAAAATACAGCAGCATTTGCAAAAAGAATTGCAAGAAATTAAAGAAGCAGGTTTGTATAAATCTGAACGTATTATAACTTCTTCGCAAGATGCAGTTATAAAATTAAACACAGGAAAAGAAGTTATAAACTTTTGTGCAAATAATTATTTAGGATTGTCTAATAATCCAGAAGTTATTAAGGCAGCAAAAGACACATTAGAATCACATGGTTATGGAATGTCATCAGTTCGGTTTATTTGTGGAACACAAGATATTCATAAAGAATTAGAGCAAACAATTGCAAATTTTTATGAAACGGAAGATACCATCTTATATGCAGCCGCTTTTGATGCAAATGGAGGTGTTTTCGAACCATTATTATCACAAGAAGATGCAATTATTTCGGATTCACTTAACCACGCTTCAATAATAGACGGAGTTCGCTTATGTAAAGCTGCAAGATACAGATATCAGAACAACGATATGGCTGATTTAGAAGCGCAATTAATTGAAGCGAACAAACAAAATCACCGTTTTAAAATTATTGTAACTGATGGCGTTTTTTCAATGGATGGTGTTGTTGCAAGTTTAGATAAAATTTGCGACTTAGCCGATAAATATGATGCATTGGTAATGGTAGACGAATGCCATGCTGCTGGTTTTATTGGTAAAACAGGAAGAGGTACTCTTGAGCTTAAAAATGTAATGGGTAGAGTTGACATTGTTACCGGAACCTTAGGTAAAGCCCTTGGAGGCGCTATGGGAGGTTATACAACTGGTAAAAAAGAAATTATAGAATTATTACGTCAAAGATCGCGTCCATATTTATTTTCAAATTCTTTAGCTCCAGCAATTGTTGGTGCTTCATTAAAGGTTTTTGAAATGATTTCAAAAGATACTTCTTTAAGAGATAAATTAGAATGGAATACAAATTATTTTAAATCAGGAATGACCGAAGCTGGTTTTGATATTGTAAAAGGAGATTCTGCAATTGTTCCGGTAATGCTGTACGATGCCAAACTTATCTCAAGATATGGCAAATATGTTGTTAGATGAAGGAATTTATGTAATTGGTTTCTTTTTTCCAGTAGTGCCAAAAGGAAAAGCAAGAATAAGAGTTCAATTATCTGCAGCTCATACCAAAAATCATATTGATTTAGCAATTAAAGCATTTGTAAAAGTTGGTAAAATGCTGAAAATTATTTAGATTTATTGCATTATTGGCTTCTATTTAAGAATATTTTGTAAATTTGCTACAATAGTTATGTAAAGATAGCTTATTTTACTTTAAAAATAAAAAGAACATTTAATTTAATTTACTGAAAATGAAACATTTAAAAATTGCCGTTTTGGCTTTGTTATTAATTACATCCTTTAGCAATGCTAATGCTCAGGATAAAGAAAACCCTTGGATGTTAACTTTTGGAACTAATGCTATTGATATTAGCACTAATTCTGATGCAACTTCTGGTTATTTTGGCTCATATAAATTCGATGGAAATGACGTTAATGTTATTCCTTGGTTAAGTAGAGTTTCTCTTACTAGATATATAGGAAAAGGTTTTGGTCTAGAATTAGCTGGAGCAATGAATAAAGTTGATAGACCTTGGGGAGCAGGAACAGATGCTACTTTTTTCGGTTTAGATTTAAACGTTAAATACGATTTAAATAATGCATTTGGACAAACAGGTTGGTTTGATCCTTTCCTTTATGCTGGTCTTGGTGAAAACTGGGTTGGTTCTAAAAATGGTTTAGGTTTAAATTTAGGAGCTGGATTTAACGCTTGGATAAGTGATAATGTTGGTATCAACTTCACTTCAGGTTATAAAAAAGTTAACACTCCTGTAGATTTTAAAATGTTTCAACACTCAATTGGTTTAACTTGGAAATTAGGAAATAAAGATAGAGATGGTGACGGTGTAAACAACAAAGAAGATAAATGTCCAGATGAAGCTGGTTTAGCTGAGTTTGATGGTTGTCAAGATACTGATGCTGATAAAGATGGTGTTACAGATTGTTGTGACAAATGTCCAGAAGTTCCTGGTTTAGCAGAATTTGATGGTTGTCCTGATACAGATGGTGACGGTGTGCAAGATTCTAAAGATAAATGTCCTACAGTTGCTGGTTTAAAAGCATTACACGGATGTCCAGATAAAGATGGAGACGGTGTTGCTGATGGAGATGATGCTTGTCCAGAAGTTCCTGGTCCTAAAGGAAACTCAGGTTGTCCTTATAAAGATACTGACGAAGATGGTGTTATTGACATTATTGACAGATGTGTTGAAATTCCTGGTCCTGCTTCTAACGAAGGTTGTCCAGAAATATTTGTAGATCAAGAAACTGTAAACGAAGCTGCAAGAGGAATCAATTTTGATACTGGAAAATCTGTTATTAGACCAGAAGTATCAACTATTTTAGACCACGTTGCTGAGATTTTAAATCAAAATCAAAATTTACAATTTAGATTTTCAATTGATGGACATACAGATAGCACAGGTTCAGCTCCAAGAAATATGGAGTTATCTAACGCAAGAGCTAATGCTGTAAAAGATTATTTAGTTAACAGAGGAGTTAGTGCAAATAGATTAGTAACTAAAGGTTTCGGTCAAACAGCACCAATTGATTCAAATAATACTAAAGAAGGTAGATTTAACAATAGAAGAGTTGAAATTAATGAAATAAAATAATTTCACATTAAATACACTTAAAAAAGCCACTTTTTTAAAAAAGTGGCTTTTTAGTGTTTTATAAAATACTATACTTAACTTTGTATTAATAAATAAGATATTAACTTAAAATATATAAATATGAAAAATCTAAAAATAATTTTAGCTGTTTTGTTGTTAGTTATTGGAGCTTCTTCAATAAATGCACAAGATAAAAACAATCCTTTTTCAGTGGCAATAAGCGTAAATGCTGTTGATTTTTATCCTACGAATCCAGGATTAATGGGCCATGGCTCTTGGTTTAATGAATTTGTTAATGTTGGAGATCATTATAATATTATTCCTGCAATTTCAAAAATTACCGTTGGTAAATATATAGCCGACGGATTTAGTATTGAAGCGGCTGGAGCAATAAATAGCGTTTCTAACGTAGGTGATAATAGCGTGACAAATGTTTCTTATAAAACTTTAGACGGAGCTGTTAAGTACGATTTAAATAATGTAATTGGAGAAACTTCTCTATTTGACCCTTATGCATCTATTGGTGGTGGTTATGTTTGGATGGATAAATTTGGCACGGGGACTTTTAATGCTGGTTTAGGTTTTAACCTATGGTTTACGGACTATTTAGGTGTTAATTTGGAGTCTAAATATAAACATGCCTTTGAAAGTAATATTGTACAACATTTTCAACATTCTTTAGGTTTAGTAATTAGATTTGGAGGAACAGATACTGATAATGATGGTGTTTATGATGACGAAGATGCTTGTCCTGAAGTTTTCGGATTAATAGAATATAATGGTTGTCCAGATACTGATAATGACGGTGTAATAGACTCTAAAGACGATTGTCCTAATGTGGCTGGGTTAGAATCTTTAAATGGCTGTCCTGATACAGATAATGACGGAATAGCAGATAAAGATGATGCTTGTCCAAATGAAAAAGGAACCAAAGCAAATAATGGTTGTCCAGATGCTGATAGTGATGGAATTATAGATTCAAAAGATAATTGTCCTAATGTAGCTGGACCAGAGGCAAACAATGGTTGTCCTTGGCCTGATACTGATAATGATGGAGTTTTGGATAAAGATGATGATTGTCCTAAAGTTGCTGGTCTTGTATCTAATAATGGTTGTCCAGAAGTTAGCGTTAAAGACATTGCTAAATTAGAAGCGTTGTTTAAAACAGTTTATTTTGAAACTAATAAAGCTAATTTTAAAGCCGAAACAATTTCAAAATTAAATGAAGCAATTGAAATTATTGTAAAATATCCAACTGCAAAGTTTGCAATTTCAGGTCATACAGATAGTATTGGAAATAACGAAAGCAATATGAAGTTATCTGAAGAGAGAGCTAATGCGGTAAAAAACTACCTAGTATCTAAAGGAGTTTCTGCTAATAATTTAACAGCAAAAGGTTTTGGAGAAACGCAACCTGTAGAAAGTAATATGTACAATAAAGGTAGAGCAGCAAACAGAAGAGTTGAAATAAAACTAATAGATTAATGTTTTATATTGACCTTATAAAGTCGATTTAATCATAAAAAACACAATTTTTATTTAAAAATTGTAGAGATATTAATAGTTATAAGAGAGGCTATCTTAAAAGTATATACTTTTAAGATAGCCTCTCTTCATTTTAAAATAGTTTTACATTAATTGCCTAAAATGCATTTCAATTAAAAAGGCATTTGTATTTTTATATTTTATAAAAAACTATGGATTCTTTTATTACAAAAGTTGTTAAAGACGTTATTAGTAAAAACACAGCTATTAAAAATTGTGTATTTGTACTACCAAGTCAGCGTGCTTGTGTTTTTTTAAAGAAAGAACTTGTGGGGAGTACTACTTCAAGTTTTATGCTACCTAAAATTATTAGTATTGAAAATTATATTCAAGAACTTGCCGATATTAATTTAATAGATACTACACAATTACTTTTTGAATTTTATAGTGTGTATAAAAAAAATTTAGCGCAAGATTTATTAGAGCCCTTTGAAACGTTTTCTCAATGGGCAACTATTGCTTTACACGATTTTAATGAAATAGATAGTTATTTAGTAAATTCTGAAGACCTATTTGCGAATTTAAAAGATTTAAAAAAAATTGAATATTGGTTTCAAGATAAAGCACCTAGTAAACTAGCCATAAACTACCTTCAGTTTTTCGAACATTTGAATACATTGTACAATTCATTGTATAAAAAGTTGAAAAAAAATAAGTTTGGGTATCAAGGTTTAATTTATAGAGAAGCCGTAGATAATTTAGAATATTATATAGATAATAATAATGATAAACATATAGTATTTATAGGTTTTAATGCCTTAAACAAAGCTGAAGAAGTTATATTTCAAGAATTATTAAACAATAATTTGGCTTCGGTTTATTGGGATTCAAATCCAAGTTTATTTAATAATGCTAATGAAGCTGGTGTTTTTTTAAGAAAGTATAAAAAGGAGTGGTTATATTATAAAAAGAATCCTTTTTTGTGGATAGATGAAACTATTTTAGAAGCAAAAAATATTGAATTTATTGGGGCTCCAAAAAATATTACTCAAATTAAATATGCTGGGGAGTTATTATCTAAATTAGAAAACCATCAGAATACTGCCTTAGTTTTAGCGGATGAAAACTTATTATCGCTCACACTTAATTCTTTACCGAATAGCGTTAAAAATATAAATATTACAATGGGATATCCGTTGAAAGACATCCCTTTTTCTAGCTTATTTGAAAAGCTATTTAAACTTCATTTAAATCAGCATAAATTTAACAAACAAGCGCAACATCAGTTTTATTATAAAGACATCTTAAATCTTCTTAATGATCCATTTTTAAATAAACTTCATGGGGATATTCTTCAAAAAATAGTTGCTAAACTTAAAAGTGAAAATACCATATTTTTATCAAAAAAAGCAATTGAAGATTGTGTTTCTAGTTCAGAAAAAAAGCAGTTAGCAGATATACTTTTATTGTTTACGTTTTCAAGCGACGTTAATACTATAATAAAACAATGTAGCAACTTAATTAGTTTGCTAAAAAATTATGTTAATGGTGTAGATAAAGAGTATTTATATCGCTTTTACACGGTTTTTAAGCAATTAGAAACCTTAAACACATCGTACAATCATATTTCAAATTTAAAAACGCTTACGCAATTTTATAATCAACTATTAAATAATGAAAAATTAGCTTTTCAAGGTGAGCCATTAAAAGGTTTACAGCTAATGGGAATGTTAGAAACCAGAGCTTTAGATTTTGAAACAATTATAATTACTTCTGTAAATGAAGGGATATTGCCTGGTAGTAAAAACGATAATTCCTTTTTGCCTTTTGATGTTAAAAAGTATTTCAAAATGCCAACATATCAAGAAAAAGATGCTATTTTTTCATACCATTTTCAGCGTTTATTGCAACGTGCAAAAAATGTGTATTTAATTTATAATACAGAGACTGACGGATATGGTTCGGGTGAAAAAAGTCGATTTTTAACACAATTAGAAATAGATAATCCGAGCATCATAAAAACAATTATAAATCCAAAAGTTCAGAAGTACGAAGAAAAGTTACTTCAAGTTGAAAAAACTCCAGAAGTAATTGAAAAGTTAAAAGTAGTTTTTGAAAAGGGGATTTCACCTTCTGCCCTAGCAACTTACATTTACAATCCTATTAGTTTTTACGAGCAAAAAGTGTTGGGAATTCGAGATGATGATGAAGTGGAAGAAACCATTGCTGCAAATACAATGGGATCTGTTATTCACGATGTTTTAGAGCAATTGTACAAGCCTTTTATTGGCGCTTTTTTATCAAAAGAAAACATTGTTCAAATGCAACAAAAAACGCCTGAGTTACTGATTAATTTTTTTCAAAAGCATTATAAAAAAGGAAATATAGAAACAGGGAAAAATAAATTAATATTTGAAGTTTGTAAAAACCATATCAATAGATTTTTAAAGCAAGAGTTACAAGGGATAATTAAGGGAAATAGCTTAAAAATAATTGCATTAGAAGCAACATTAAGCAGTAAAATAACTATTGAAGGAATCGATTTCCCAATAAATATAAAAGGTATTGTAGATAGAATTGATGAGCTAAATGGCGTTACCAGAATTATAGATTATAAAACTGGTAAAGTTGAAGCTAAACAATTAAAAATGGACGATTTTAGTGTAATTAGTGAAGATTATAAGTACACAAAAGCGATGCAGGTAATGTTGTATTCGTTTATGTATGCTGCTAATTTACAATCAAATTTAGGCGAATTAGAAAGCGGTATAATTTCTTTTAAAAATTTAAATGCAGGGTTTTTAAAAATGAATTTTTCCGGAAAACCTAGAGGTATAGATTGTAATGTTTCAGAAGAGAGCATATATGATTTTATGCACGAAACTAAAAATATTATTAAAGAAATTTTAAATCCAGAAATACCATTTATTCAAAACGAGAATTTACCATTTTAAACTATAAAGATGATTAAAGAAACAAATATTTTGGTTAAAAGTACACACCATAATAAACCAATTTTAACAGACATATTTTATAAAAAAAATAATATAAAAAAACCAATTGTAATTTTTTGCCACGGATATAAAGGTTTTAAAGATTGGGGCGCTTGGAATTTAGCAGCAATAGAGTTTGCAAACAATAATTTATTCTTTTTGAAATTTAATTTTTCACATAATGGAGGTACTGCAGAAAACCCAATTAATTTTCCAGACCTAGAGGCCTTTGGCCAAAATAATTTTACAATTGAGTTAAACGATTTAGAAGATATTATAAACTGGATTACAAGTAATTATAAATATAAAGATGAAATTGATTTAACTAATATTATCCTAATTGGGCATTCTAGAGGAGGAGGTATAGTAACCATAAAAGCTTCAGAAAATAAATATATTTCAAAAGTAATTTCGTGGGCAGGAGTATCCGATTTTGGCGCGCGTTTTCCAAAAGGAGAAATTTTAAAATATTGGGAAAAAGAAGGTGTTTCGTATATAGAAAATTCTAGAACAAAACAGCAAATGCCACATTATTTTCAGTTTTACACAAATTTTAAAGAAAATGAAGCGCGTTTAACAATTAAATACGCTGCTCAAAAATTAAGCATTCCACATTTAATTATTCAGGGCGAAAAAGACGATGTTGTTTTACCTGTTGAGGCTTTAAATTTACATAGTTGGAACCCAAAAAGCTCCCTTGTTGTAATTGATGAAATGAATCATCCATTAGGGTGTTCAGAGCCTTACACTGAAACTAATATGCCAGATTTTTTAGCTGAAGTTGTGAAGCAAAGTATTGATTTTATTCTAAAATAGTAATGCTAATTGAAAAAGCAACATATAGTAATTTAGAAGCCTGCCATTTGATTACAAGAAGTTGTGCAGATGCCATGATTAAAAAGGGTATTTTTCAATGGAATGAGGCCTATCCTTCAAAAGAAATTTTGAAAAAAGATATAGAACTTCAACAATTATGGAAATTAACAGAAAACAATACAATTATTGGCATAATTGTACTTACAAAAATTGAAGACGAAGAGTATAAATCAGTAAAATGGTTGACAGAAAACTTAAATAATTTATATGTACACCGTTTAGCTGTTCAGCCAAAATTTCAAGGGAAAGGTTATGCACAAAAATTAATGAGTTTTGGTGAAGATTATGCTATAAATAATAATTATAACTCAATTAGATTAGACACATTTAGTCAAAATACTAGAAATCAAAAGTTTTATGAAAAACGTGGTTATATTAAATTAGAATCAATATTTTTTCCAAATCAGAGTGTGCATCCGTTTTATTGTTACGAGAAAGTTTTAAATGTATAAAGAATCTAATATTACTTTTAAAGGCATTAATAAATTAGCCATTCCTGCAATAATTTCAGGAATTGCAGAGCCATTATTATCAATTACAGACACGGCCATTGTTGGTAATATTAATTTAAATCCAACGGAGGCATTAGCTGCAGTTGGTATAGCAGGCTCTTTTATTTCTGCATTGGTTTGGATTTTAGCGCAAACCAGATCAGCAATATCAGCCATTGTTGGAAAATATCTAGGTGCCAAAAAATTAGATGAAATAGCAACATTACCTGCTCAAATTATTGCAATAAATTTAAGTTTAAGTATAGTTATTTATATAGTTACTTTATTTTTTGTAAATCAAATTTTTCAATTGTATAATGCAGAGGGTTTAATTTTAAATTATGCAGTAGATTATTATAAAATTAGAGCAATCGGGTTTCCATTAACCCTTTTTGTATTTTCAGCTTTTGGAGTTTTTAGAGGTTTACAAAACACCTATTGGCCAATGGTAATTAGTATAACCGGTGCAGTTTTAAATGTTATTTTAGACTTTGCTTTAGTTTATGGAATACAAGGTTTTATTGAGCCAATGCATGTAGAAGGAGCCGCTTGGGCAAGTGTTATAGCGCAAGCTGTAATGGCGGTATTTGCATTGATTTTATTGTTAAAAAAGACCCCTTTTAGCTATAAATTAAAATTTCCTTTTAATAAAGAAATTAAAAATTTATTGTCAATTAGTTTTAATTTAATAATTAGAGCAGTTGCTTTAAATATTGCGTTGTATTTAGCAAACTCATATGCAACAAAATACGGAAATAATTATATTGCTGCACAAACTATTGCATTTCAAATTTGGTTATTTTTTGCTTTTTTTATTGATGGTTATGCAAGTGTGGGTAGTATTGTTTCTGGAAAATTATTAGGAGAAAAAAACTATCCTAAATTATGGGAATTAAGTGGAAGGCTCAGTAAATATTCTATAATAGTTGCACTTATGTTAACTGTTATTTGTATGCTATTTTATACCAGAATTGGCACACTATTTTCAAAGGAAAAAGAAGTTTTAGATGCATTTTATAATATTTTTTGGATTGTACTTTTAATGCAACCCATAAATGCTGTGGCTTTTGTTTTTGATGGCATTTTTAAAGGTTTGGCGGAAGCTGTAACACTTAGAAACTTATTATTAGTGGCCACTTTTTTAGGTTTTATACCAACCTTATTAATTGCAGATTACTTTAATTTAAAATTGTATGCTATTTGGATGGCTTTTACAGTTTGGATGTTGTTAAGGTCTGGAATACTAGTAGTAAAATTTAGAAGAAAATATTTACATAAAAACACGTAACTTTGGGCACTATGAGTAACGGAAGTTTATACACACATATTCAAAATAATATTGCCACTGTTGAGTTTTATCATCCAGCAAGTAATTCGTTTCCGAGCGAATTATTAGAGCGTTTGGCCACTGCATTTAACGAGTTAAGTCTTAATAGTGAAGTGCACGTAATTGTTTTAAAAAGTGAAAGAGAAAAAGCATTTTGTGCAGGAGCATCTTTTGATGAATTGGTTGCAATTACAAATTTTGAAGCAGGAAAACAATTCTTTTTAGGATTTGCCAATGTAATAAATGCAATGCGAAAATGTTCAAAATTAATAATAGGGCGCATACAAGGTAAAGCAGTTGGTGGTGGAGTTGGCTTAGCCGCAGCTTGTGATTATTGTTTAGCAACAGAACAAGCCGCTATAAAATTGTCTGAATTAACTATTGGTATTGGACCATTTGTTATTGCCCCAGCAGTAGAACGTAAAATAGGAGTAGCTGCATTAAGCGAACTTACTTTAGATGCTACAAGTTGGCAAAATGCCTATTGGGCAAAAGAGAAAGGATTGTTTGCAAAAGTTTTTGAAACTATTCCTGAATTAGATAATGAAGTTGAAAATTTAGCTTTAAAACTAGCTACCTATAACCCAGAAGCCCTAAAGGAAATGAAAAAAGTGTTTTGGGAAGGTACCGAAAACTGGGACGTTTTATTAGAGGAACGTGCGGAAATTAGCGGAAATTTAGTACTATCAGATTTTACTAAAAAATCGCTTCAAAAATTTAAAAAATAATGAAATTAGCAACTATATTTTTCCTAATTCTACAAGTAGACATACAAGAAAAAATTAAAAACGCACCTGATGATGGTTATGAAATAGGTGTTGTAATTGGTATTTATCTACCCTTTGTATTGCTTGTTGCTTTGGCATATTTTGTGTTTTACAAAGCAAAAAATAGAAAAGATTTAGACGAATAATACAAAAACAAAAAGATGAGTAAAATTAGAATTACAAAACAATTTGATTTTGAAACAGGACATGCCTTATATGGTTACGATGGAAAATGTAAGAATGTGCATGGACATAGTTATAAATTAGATGTAACAGTTATTGGAAACCCAATAAGTGATATTTCTAACGTAAAGTTGGGTATGGTAATAGATTTTGGTGATTTAAAAAAAATAGTGCTTTCTGAAATTGTTGATAAATTTGACCATGCTACCGTTTTTAATAAAAATACACCTCACGTAGAGTTAGCAAATGAACTTGAAAAAAGAGGGCATAATGTTATTTTAGTTGATTACCAGCCTACGAGCGAAATGATGTTGATTGATTTTGCTGAAAAAATTAAAAATAGATTACCAGAAACAATTAAATTACATTCTTTAAAATTACAAGAAACAGGCACATCACACGCAGCATGGTTTGCTAGTGATCAATAATATTCCTTTTCTTAACCTGAAATCAAAGAGTACTAAATATTAAAAGTGCTCTCTTTAGGAAAATTTAGATGGAAATTAAGTACCATTAAAAGTGTTCATGGTAATATTTAAGCCTGCAGTACCAAAAGATTTAATTAATTCGCAAGATTTTGCAATACGTTCTGGAAGTTGTTTGTTTTCATCTTTATTCCAAGTTCCTAAAACATAATCGACCTGCCGGCCTTTTGAAAAGGCATCTCCAACACCAAACCTAAAACGTGCATATTGTTGAGTTTGTAGTGTGTTTTGAATATCTTTTAGTCCATTGTGTCCGCCATCACTTCCTTTTGCCTTTACTCTGATTGCTCCAAAATTTAAGTTTAAGTCATCGCAAATAACCAATAAATTTTCAATTGGAATTTTTTCTTTCGTCATCCAATATTTTACTGCTTTTCCGCTTAAATTCATGTAGGTAGAGGGTTTTAAAAGGATAAATGTTCTTCCTTTAAATCTAAATGTTGCAATAGCACCTAATTTTTGACTTTCAAAAGTGATATCTTCAGATTGGGCTAATTCATCTAGAATTTTAAAACCAATATTATGACGCGTTTCATCGTATTTAGCACCAATATTTCCTAAGCCAACAATTAAGAATTTTTTCATAAGTTCTTCTGTAGATTCTTCTTTTTTTGATGTAAAAAGTAATTTTAATTGTTTCAAAACATTCATAAAACAAATGTAATAAAAAGAAAAAGCGCTGCAAATGCAACGCTTTTATATTAATTACTAAAAAATTAGCTTATTCAGCAGCATTTTCTTCAGATGCTCCTTCTTCAGATGCTCCTTCTTCTCCTTCTTCACCTTCATCACCTTCTTCTTCATCCTCTGGCATTACTGCGCTACGTGCAGTTCTAACTTGAACAACTACCGTAGTTTCTGGGTGTAAAATTGTGAATTTGTCATCGGCTAAGTCCGAAACTACTAATTTCATTCCAATTTTTAATTTAGAAATGTCAGCGTTAATAAAATCTGGCAAATCCGCTGGTAATGCTCTTACACTTAATTTACGTTTAGCAAAACTTAAAGAACCACCATTAATAACACCTGGTGAAGTTCCTACTAATCTTACTGGAATATTCATAGCTACCATTTTATCGTCAAATAATTGGTAAAAATCAATGTGTAAGATTTTGTCTGTTACTGGGTGAAACTGAATGTCTTGTAAAATTGCATGGTAACTAGTACCATCTATTTCAATCATTGCAGTATATACGTTGGCCGTGTACACTAAATTTTTGAACGAAACTTCGTCAGCTGAAAAGTGTATTGGTTTATCCCCTCCGTATAATACGCAAGGTACCTTTCCAGCATTACGTAAGGCTTTAGTAGCTACTTTACCTACGCTTTCTCTTTGAGATCCTGTGATTGTAATTGATTTCATTTATTTATATTTATTAATTATTTACATTAAAAATTGACCGCTTATAGATGTATTATCTTGCACTTTATGCATAACATCTGCGAACAAAGGCGCGCAAGATACAACTTTTATTTTAGAACTCTCTCTTTTTAAAGGAATTGTATCAGAAACAATAAGTTCTAAAAGTTTGGAGTTTTCAATTTTATCATAAGCGCCACCCGATAAAATTGGATGTGTACAAATTGCACGTACACTTAAAGCTCCTTTATCCATCATTACATCAGCTGCTTTTGCTAGCGTACCTCCAGTATCAATCATATCATCAACTAAAATAACATGGCGTCCTTCAACCTCACCAATTAGTTCCATGGTGTCAATAATGTTTGCTTTTAAGCGTTGTTTGTAACAAATAACTACTTCACTTTCTAAAAATTTAGAGTATGCATATGCGCGTTTTGACCCACCCATATCTGGTGAAGCAATGGTTATATTTTCTAAATTTAAATTTTTAATATATGGCAAAAATATGGTAGAAGCATATAAATGATCTACTGGTTTTTCAAAAAAGCCTTGTATTTGATCGGCATGTAAATCCATCGTCATAATTCTGGTAGCTCCAGCAGTTTGTAATAAATTTGCAACCAATTTTGCTCCAATTGCTACACGAGGTCTATCTTTTCTATCTTGTCTTGCCCAACCAAAATAAGGAATAACCGCTGTAATATGTCGAGCTGATGCTCTTTTTGCTGCATCTAACATTAACAACATTTCCATTAAATTATCTGAATTAGGAAAAGTAGATCCAATAATAAAAATACGTCTTCCTCTTACAGATTCTACCAATGCTGGTTGAAATTCGCCATCGCTGAAATTAGAAATTTCTACATTTCCTAGAGCAACGCCATAGCTTTTTGCAATTTTTTCTGCGAGAACTCGACTTTGTCTGCAAGCAAAAATTTTAGGTGCTAGTTGATTGTTTGCCATTTTTAGTTGTGTTGTTGTTTGTAGTGCGCAAATTTAAAATTAATTATATAGTTATTAAACAAGTTCGTGTTTTTTTTAAGGTTTTGATAAAAAAAAATTATAAATTTGCAATCCAATTTACAAGCCTCGATGGCGGAATTGGTAGACGCGCTGGATTCAAAATCCAGTTCTTTCGGGAGTGTGGGTTCGATTCCCACTCGAGGTACAATTTTAGTGTAAAGGGGAAATATAAGAAACTTAAAAACACTGATTATCAAGTGTTTAATTTAAATAAGTTTTTTGTGTTTTCCCTTTTTTAGTTCTTTTTTTCTTATATTTGGTACTAATGTGGTACTAAAAACTGATATTAATGAGTGTTAACCTAAGAACGAGAAAACAAAGTAAAGGTTCAATTAAGTATTTTTTAGATATTAATCATAATGGTAAAAGGTACTATGATTTTCTAGATATTAAGATTTTCCCAACTGATTCTAAGCAGATAAAGTTAGATAAAAAGAATTTAGCCGAATTAATAAGGTCTAACAGAGAAATTGAATTACTTACTGAAACTTCTGCTTATGTTCCTAAGCACTTAAAAGATGTTAATTTCTTTGATTTTGCAGAAGACTACATTAAAAATTATAAGAAAAAAGATGTTAGAATGATTCAAGCATCTTTTAATTATTTCAAAGAATATGTTAATGATAAAAATTTATCCATATTACAAATAACACCTTCTGTAATGTATGGCTATAAAGATCATTTAACTGGCGAATGTGGTTTAACTGGAGAAACACCTCACAACTATTTTACTAGATTTAAAAAAATATTAAAAAGTGCAGAATTGAAAGGATTGATAATTAACAATCCTACTAAAGAAATTAAATTTAGAAAAACTGTTGGAGATAGTGTTTTAAAAAAACAAATTCTTACAACTGATGAATTGCAAACACTAGTTAAGACTAAATGTGGAAATGAAGAAACCAAAAAAGCATTTTTATTTGCTTGTTATACAGGTTTGGGGTTAGCTGAAATAAAAGTACTAACTTGGAAAAATGTGTTAAATGGTAAATTGGTTACAAACCGAGAGAAAACAAAACAAAAAATAGAGATTAAATTAAAAGAAGGTTTACTTAAATTAATTGGAGAGAAACAATCTAAAACTACACCAATTTTCAATTTATTAAACGAAAATAAGGTGTCATTATCTACAAATGCAATTAATAAGTGTTTAAAAAATTGGGTTGAAAGAGCTAAAATTGAAAAACATATTACTTTTTATTGTGCTAGACATACTTTTGCCACCCAGTTATTGCAATATGGAGCTAATTTAAAAACCGTTGCAGATGCAATGGGGCATACTTCTACTAAAAGCACAATTAAGTACTTGAATTATATTGAGAACTTAAAAGACGAAGCTATTGATAACTTACCAGATATAAATTTTTAAAAATGGAAGAAAAAGATTTTAAATTAATTTACGAAGATTTGTATAAAATATATATAGATACTTTTATAAAAGAGGTTGAAGATTTATATAAAAATTGCAAAGAGGAAGGTGATGCAGAAACATTTGCTTATAATGATTGTAAGAGATTGCTAAACGAAAAGACAATTGATCTTAAGATAAAAAGAAACTCTTTAAGTTCAATTTACCGAAAATTTAAAAATCGTTATTCTTTGGTTCAAAACAATAATTTAAACAGATTATATGTAAAACATATTTTACCAGAATGTAAAAAGTTTAAAATTGAAATGAATGAAGAACTATATGAAAATCTATTAAATGAATTAGCTATTTTAGATGCTTCAAAACGGGTAAGTTCTTGGTTTAGTTGTTGGTATAATGTTTATAAAATGATGTTTGAGTTAAATGATTTTTCAGAGTTTAAAATAATTAGGAATTGCAATTATTCAGAAAGTAGCGATATTTTTAAAAAATATCACAGGAAAATATACCCTAGTAGTTATATAATAGAAGAAAAAATTGAATTAAATAAAGAAGAAGTTAAATCATCCAATATTGAAATTGATTTTATCGATACTTCTCATTTTAATAATAACGAAGACCATATAGTGGGTGATAAAAAAGTTAATGATAATGAGAAATTTGAGTTAAAAGAAAAATATCGATCTAAAGATGCTTTGAGAAAAATTTATAATGTTTTGATATTAACTCATTTGGAAGACAATACAAGTTTTAATCATTTTTATGAAGTTTTCACAAAGCCCTGGAATAATCATAAATCAAATATTTATTTTAGTTGTACCACCCAAGAGGTTTCATACTTAATTTCAGAATTGCAATTTTTAGGAAAAGGAAAAGGTTTTTCTTTTGCGAAAATAGGGAGGTCTTAGAAGTTTATTTCAATTGAAAAAAATCCAATATCAGATAATCTTATTTCTGCTAGTAAAAAAAGTTTTCGAACCTATAAATAATTTCCAAAATCTTAATTCCAACCAATTAGATATTAAAGAGAATGTGGATAAAGTGATTAAAAGAATAAAGTCATTATAGTTTTTTTGTAAGATAATGTTAAAGTTAACTCATATCTGATTCAGATATGAATGATCGGCCTTCCTTTTTTTAGTTGTTTTTAACCTTTGCATCGTCCTAGAGATGTAAAGGGGCGTCGACGTTCCATTTTATTAACTAAAATCCAAAAATAAAATGGATATTATAATTCAAAAATTAGAAGAAATAGAAAAGAATCTATTTCTTCAAAAAACAGTATTGTCATTTGACGAAGCATGTAAGTATTGCTCTATTTCAAAAAGCAAAATGTATAAACATACTTCATCAAATAACATCCCATATTACAAACCAGAAGGAAAGCTCATTTTTTTTAAAAGAGAAGAGCTAGATACTTGGTTGTTAAGAAATAGACAATCATCAATTGATGAATTGCAACGTGAAGCTACAAAATATTCATTAACTAAAAGGAGATAGGCTATGAATACTTTGAGAAACGAAAACAAAAATTTTACAAGTGATATAGATTATCATTTGTCTGAAATAGAAAAAGATATTAATAGGGCAAAATTAGATAATAATCGAAATTTTCATCTATTAAGATTAATTGGAAGTATTTTAAGTAGAATTAACTTAATAAAAGAACTGATTTTAACTGAACCTAAGGTTTATTTTAATGCAATCTATTCAGAAATGAAGAGACAATATAATGAATTACCAGATGAATTAGATGGTTTCAATATTGAAATAACTTTCAAAGAGGACCCTAAACCTTCCAGAATGGGATTTTTAAAATTAGGTATCAATAAAAAAATGATGAAAGATGAAGAATAGCTATTTGAGAATTGGTACTGACTACTACAAAAAGGGGCAAGTGCCCCTTCATAGTGGTGACACTTATAGTACACTTTTAAAGTGGCGTAAAAGTGAAATAATGACAGATAAAGGAAGTGAATATTTAAAAACAATCAAAAAATATGATGGTTTTTGTTTAATTCCTTCAAACACAAATTATAGACAAGTAGTTCAGAATTTTTATAATAAGTACGAGAAATCAGAACATTCCTTTTTAATGGGAGATTTTCCTAAAACTAAACTTTTTTTAAAGCACATTTTTGGAGATCAGTATAATTTAGGTTTAGATTATTTAACAATTCTTTGGAAACATCCAACACAGGTATTACCTATTTTATGTTTGGTAAGTGAACAGCGAAAAACTGGTAAAACAACCTTTTTAAATTGGTTAAAACTAATTTTTCAAGGAAATATGACCATTAATAAAAATGAAGATTTTAGAAGTCGTTTTAATTCAGATTGGGCTTCAAAATTAATTGTATCTGTTGATGAAGTTTTATTAGATAAAAAAGAAGATAGTGAACGGATTAAAAATCTAGCAACTGCCGTTAGTTATAAAATGGAATCAAAAGGAGTTGATAAAGTAGAAAATTTTTTCTTTGGTAAATTTATTTTATGCTCAAACAATGAAGAAAATTTCATTATTGTAGATAAGGATGAAATAAGATACTGGGTAAGAAAAGTTCCAACACTACCTGATACTGATGAAAATCCAGACTTATTAAAAGATTTGGAGATGGAGCTACCATATTTTATGAATTTTATAAATGAGCGTAGAATTAAATCACCTAAAAAAACAAGAATGTGGTTTACTAAAGAGCAAATTTATACGGAAGCATTGTCTAAATTAGTAAGAGGAAACAAGACATATTTAAACAAGGAAATTGAAGAAATTTTAATTGATGACTTTATCAAATATGAAAAAGATGAAATAAAATATTCATTAGGTGATTTAGTAGAAAAATTATCTAAAAATAATATTAGAGTAACTTCCTTTAAAATTTCAGATGTATTAAAAGGTTATTTTGGTCTGAAGAGTAAGAATGGATCTTACACTAAATATATATTAACTCTTAACCCTTCTAATGGTAAAAACTTTACGGATGAAACAAATCATAAAGGGAGGTATTTTACATTTAAAAGAGAGGATTTTATAAAAGAGTAGTTTTTTTGTTGAAATGTTGACTTTTTGAAGTATTTATATGATTATTAGTAAATTATAAAGAAACAAGAGGTCAACATTTTATCAACATTTAGAAACGTTTCTACTTTTAATAAAGTATTAAATATAAATGTTGACAGACTGTTGAATAAAAGTTATTTTTTAAGTATCTGAAAATTAAAAGGATATAATCAAAATCAACAAGTCAACAATTATTTTTATATAGTTTAATGCTACTCGGGTAATTTCTTGTACTACGTTTTTATTTTTAAGTGTAATTTTTGTTAGTTTACATCAAATTAATACTAATATATGTAATTAACACTCGAAACTTACATTCTAATTGGTTACAATGGTTATTGCAATAGTTTACTTTAATATTTTTTATTTTAGGGATTAACTAAAAACTTAAAAATTATGGAAACTCAAAAAACAATCTTATTACATAATATTTCACCAGAGGATTTCAAAAAAGACTTAATTGAAGATTTTAAAATTGAAATTCAAAACTTACTCAAGCAGTTAAAAGCTGAAAAACCAATTGAATATTTAACTAGAAAAGAAGTTTCAAAAATTTTAAAGGTTTCTACTATCACTGTTGTAGATTGGGAGAAAAAAGGGATTTTACAACCTTATCGAATTGGTAATTTAATACGTCATAAAAATGATGAAGTTGAAATGGCTTTAACCAAAATAAACCCACCTCAAAAATTAGCTATGAAATAAAAAAAGAGGTAGGTTAAAAAAAATTGCTATGAAAAAGATTAATTAGACATAATGTCTAATATCTAATTAATTAAATATAAAAAAATATTTTAATTTTCTAATTAAAACTAGTTGCAATCTTATATTATAATTTTGTTAGTTTAATTGTAATACGTTTGGGAGTTTTTTTGCTAATAATTTAACAATATAGAATAAAATTAACTTAAGAGAGTTTAATTGCACTTAGCTTTATAAAAACTATAATCTAATTGTTTAGCCTTAATTTTTTAAGGGATTTTGTATATGTAAATTAGCATAAAGCCTATTGCAATAGGTTTTAACTTAAGAGAGTTTGGTTGCACTTAGCTTTATAAAAACTATAATCTAATTGTTTAGCCTTCATTTTTAAGGGATTTTGTATATGTAAATTAACATAAAGCCTATTGCAATAGGTTTTAACTTAAGAGAGTTTAATTGCACTTAGCTTTATAAAAACTATAATCTAATTGTTTAGCCTTCATTTTTTAAGGGATTTTGTATATGTAAATTAACATAAAGCCTATTGCAATAGGTTTTGATTTAAGAGAGTTTAATTGCACTTAGCTTTATAAAAACTATAATCTAATTGTTTAGCCTTCATTTTTTAAGGGATTTTGTATATGTAAATTAACATAAAGCCTATTGCAATAGGTTTTATTATATAGTAAATAAAAGTTTTAGGTAGAAATAATGTTAACTCATTATTAATTAGACTATTTTTTTATTTAATCGTACAATATTATTAAATTCGTTGTTAAAAAATTGTAACACCCTATTATGTCATTTTTTCAAACCTCAGTTGTAACAAAACATCTTAAAAGTCAAAATGCAGCAACCATAGCAGTAAAGTGGAATGTATTTAAAAACCATTTTCACAATCCAGTAGTTCAAGAAAATATACGAAACAGTAAAGAAGAGCAATATCAAGGTGGTTTTATTATAGACTTATTTGTAAATGTTTTGGGTTACACAAAAAATCCAACACCAAATTTTAATATTACAACGGAGTATAAAAATGTAAAGGATAGCAAAAAATTGGTAGACTGCAATATCTAAAATTTATTCCTTATGGAATGGGTAATAGTTTATTTACTGCAATTGATTTTTGTTCATAGCCAGTTTAAATTTTTCTTATATAAGGCAAGTTTTTGTTACTAATACGTTACTAATAAATATTTAAAATACTGATAAACAAAAGATTAAGTTAATTTATATGTGCCCACTCGAGGCCCTTATAAAGCCTAATAGTCTTTTTTCTATTTGGTTTTAGTTTTTATTTAATAAAATGCGAACTATTTTTCATTCTAGTTATAATCTTTGAACGTATTTAGAATGGGTATATACACACAATGTTCAAGTCCTGTGTAGACCACTTAGATTATGCCAACAACATTGTAAAAATAAATTGTATCTCTTTTAAATATATGTTTTACATGATATTTGTCAGTCTATCATAAGGTTATAATTTTTATATTTGAAAGAATACTAATAATCTCTATAAGAATTGTATTGAACCAAGTTTATATAGATGCTTATTACGGTTTATGAAAAAGAAACTTCTTTTAATACTTCTTAATAAATATATTATTTCATTAATAGTTACTTTATTAGTAATTGCATTTTTACCAGATTTTTTCTCAAAATATAAAATTGAACTAGCAAAAAGAGATACGCTTTCAAGAGAGGGGTTTAGAGTCTATTTTGAAGATCTAAATAATGACTCCAATAGTGAAAAGATTATTTGTTATAATAATAATTTAGGGAATGCGAGCTTTGAGATTCACGGTTCAGAAGGTGGTCTAATTGATCAATGGAATTTTTCAAAAGAATTAAATTCTGGACTAGCTATATTATTTTTTTTTGATGCCAATGAGAATGGTTTTAATGAGATTTATTTATTTACACAGAGGCGAGATTCTATTTTTTTAAATATTTCAGAACCATTTGTAGAACAAGGAATTGAAAAAAGCGACATTTTCATTGATGTTATAAAAGAGTTTAATAATGAATATAAATCGGGAGTTATAACTCTTTATTTAGGTAATAAAAGAGATAATAACATAAAAGATGTTTATTTTAATATAAATGCCGGGTTTTCTGGCGATCTAAGAAATGTTTATAAATATAATTTCAATACTGATAAAATTTTTAAATCACCACATTTAACAAATGCGTTAATTATTAAATCAATTTTTGATATTAATGGAGATGGATTAGATGAGGTATTATTAGGTGGTTATGCTAATTGTAATGAAATTGATTCCGTTTATTCAACGCGTTCAGATTATAGTTCTTGGCTTACAGTTTTAGACTCTAATTTAGATTTTCTATTTGAACCTGTTGAAATAGAAGTACCATTTTCTAGGGTAGTTCCATTAATATATAAACAAGAGAAAGAGTATAAACTACTAACTTTAATTGATTCAAGAAGTAATACTAATAATTTGGACAAGATTGGTATTTATTCAATACAAGGGGAATTAGAAAAAACCATAGAAATTCCTTTCGGAACATATAGAAAGATTCAATTTTATAACAATAATAATATTTTACTTCATAATTCTGATATTGGCAAAGTAAACATATTGAATAGTCATTTTGAAGAAATAAATAGGGTAGATTTAATAAATGCATGGGAACTTAAAAGTATAGATATAGATACTGATGGAAAAGAAGAATGGGTAAATATTTCAAAAGACTATCAAAATATTGCTATTTATAGAAATGATTTTACACATCCAATAAGTTTTGAGATTCCAAAGTCAAGTCTTGACCAGTTGTCTATTGGATTAATTCAAAATGAAAGTATAAAGAATGGAATCTATTTTCAAAAAGGAAATGAGTATTTTGTTTATAGGTTTTTTAAAAATCCTATTTACTATTTAGAGTATCTAATTTATATTGGTATTTATTTAGTGATTTTAGGATTGGTTTGGTTAATTATTAAAGGTCAAAATTTAAGAACAGAAAGAAAAAAAGCCATTGAAAATGAAATTGCTCAATTACAAATTAAAACCATTAAAAATCAAGTGGACCCACATTTTGTTTTTAATGCTATCAATACCATTAGTGAAATGACCCTAACTGGTGATAAGCTAGCAGCCGATGATTTTATTTGTAAGTTTTCCGACCTAATGCGCAAAACATTACAAGGCTCTGATAAGATTTCTCACACCTTGCAAGAGGAATTAGACTATGTTGAAACCTTTATACAATTGCAGCAAATTAGATTTGATCATATTTTTAAATATGAATTGAATATTGATAAAAATGTAAACCTTGAAATGAATGTTCCAAAACATATACTGTATTGTTATGTTGAAAATGCCATAAAACATGGTTTGTCCAAAGTTGCTAAAAAAGGTATACTGAAGATTGATTTAATTAAACTAAATGGTAAAACAAAATTATCAGTCGAAAACAATGGAGGAGGTATTAATAATGATCAAGACAAAAGGAACTATTCCACTGGTAACGGAATTTTAATTATGGAAAGAATGTATGAATTATATGAGAAGTTATATAAAAAGAAAGTTTCCTATAATTTAAGTGAAGTACAAAATAAAACTGGAGAAAAGATTGGAGTTAAAATTGATATTTTAATTTAAGAAATAACCCTCAAAAATAAGTAGTCAATTACTCAATAAAAAGGGTGTTATTTACTTTTTATTAAAAGTTTTTTAGTAATAATTGATTGATAATATAAAACAACCTTATATGGAAGGACTTATTATAAATGTAGTTTTAGTTGATGACGAGTTAAGAGCTATAAACCGTTTAAAAATATTGCTTAAGAATTTTAGTGAAATTAAAGTTATAAATCAATTTAATGATGCGCTTCAAGCTATTGATTATATTAAAGAAGCTGACCCAGATTTAGTATTCTTAGATGTAGAAATGCCAAATAAAACAGGTTTAGAAATAGCAGAAGAAATAAACAGAAACTCATTAAAAACAAAAATTATTTTTATAACATCTTATGACCATTATGCAATTGATGCCATAAAATTAAATGCATTTGATTATTTGTTAAAACCAATTAGTATCAGTAATCTAAAAAAATCAATTGAACGATTTAAAGCTAAAATGCACTTTAATTTAAGTAAACGAGAAATAGGGATTATAAATTTAATTTCTGATGGCTTAAATAGTAAAGAAATTGGCAAAAAACTACATATTAGTCACCATACCGTAGATACTTACCGACGCACAATTCTTGAAAAAACAGGTTGTAAAAATGCTGCTGAACTCATAAAATATGCCGTTAAAATAGACCTTATTTAGTAAATAACTTACCTAAATTTCATTATAAACTTACTCAATCTTGAGTATTTTATTCCAAATTGGTTCTTATTAAATTTATACAAGTTATTTATTACGTAGTTTTTTATTAACTGTTGGATTATTGCTAGAGACATGAATCGCCATTTGATTTATTATTTCAAATGGTGTTTGTTCATGGTATAGTAGTATCATTTTTATCATTGTTTTATTATGAAAAATATTCCACTTTTCGTTTTATTAGTTTCTGTTTTTTTACTATTTGTTACTTGTTCAAAAGATGATTCACCAGAGCCAGCGCCTGAACCTGTAATAAAATATGCATTAACAACAAATGTAGAACCATCAGAAGGTGGTAGTATTTCACCATCCTCTGGAACTCATAATAAAGGCACAACACTGCAATTAACTGCAACTCCTTCTGCTCACTATATATTCAAGAATTGGACTGGTTCAGCTTCAGGCACAAATTCAACTACTTCAGTAGTTATGAACTCAGATAAAACAGTAACTGCATTATTTGAAAAAAAACAATATAAATTAATCGTTGAAGTTGAAGGGCAGGGCCAAATTAACGAAGAGCTTCAAGCAAAGCCTCAAGGATCATATTCTTCAGGAAGTAAAGTTAAAATTACAGCAACTCCTGAAAAGGGTTGGAAATTTGTTCAATGGTCAGGAGATATTCAAAGTTCAGAAAACCCGATAGAAATTACAATTGATGAAGAAAAAACAGTTAAAGCTATTTTTAGGATAGACCAAAACACAAATAACTTAAGTTTGCCAATTACTACATTTATTTTAAATGAACAGGATTATAAAGATTATTTTGTTCGAATAGATCCTACTAATTACAATATTGTTTTTAAAGAAGAAATTAAAGAAAAGTATTTTCCTGAAGTGGGTCATATTGTTGTTGGAACTAAAGATGGTGGGTTTTTAAGAAAAATTAAAGAAATAAAAGAAAATGGCGATGGCACGATAACCTTTGAGACTGATTTTGCAACTATTACTGAGGCATTTAAAGATTTGAATGAAAGTGGAAAGTTTACATTAGAATTGGATAAAGATCATCCTGATTTTTGGCAAGCAGAGGGAGTTGAATTATTGCAAGGAAAAGGAGAAAATATTAATGATTTTTCACTCAGATTGTCCTTAGATGCTGTAATAATAGATGGAGATAAAGATCATTCAACAAAAAATGATCAAATTAGAATTTCTGGTTCTTATTCTGTAACCAATGATTTAGAATTAGATATAAATATAGATGATTTTGATATTGAAAATATTGCCATAAAATTTATTTCTAAAGATGACATAAATTTAAATTCATATATAGGGTTAATGCCTCATGCAGTATTTGGAAAAGAACAAGTAATAAAACTGGCGACATATTCATTTCAACCAATTGCAGTAGGACCTGTTATTATTAGACCAGTAATTGATTTAGAAGCGGGAGTTGATTTAGGAGCAGGCTTAGAATTTGAGTATGGATATAATTATACTAATACTTCTACAATATTATTGTCTACAACTGATGGGGAAAATTGGACTACAGATAAAACGAAAGAAATTACTAATGGATTTACTGACCCAATTATTACCGGAGCTGCTGAAGTTAAAATATTTATTAAACCAAAATTAAATTTTAAAGTCTATGAGGTTTTATCTCCATATGCATACGGAGAAGTGTATGCAAAAGGGAGCGCTGAACTACCATCGCCATACAACTACGTGAATTTTGATTTATCGGCTGGATACGGTTTAGGAGCAGGAGTTTATATGGGTATATGGAAATTTGATTTTCTTGATTTCTATTTTGAAGCTTATAAAACCGAAGATTTAATAAAGGAATGGCAAATACCATTGTATAATTTACCAGAAGTACAAACTAATAACCCAGAAGAAATAGCACATAGCTCAGTTAATATTATTGGTGAAGTTATTGATGATGGAGGAATTGACCTTACAGAGAAAGGTTTTTATTGGGGAACTCAACCAAGTCCTGAGAATACTGGAGAAAAAATAATAGTTGATACGGATGAATTAGTGTTTACCTCTAAGCTAAACGAGCTCAAGGCTAATACAACATATTATATAAAAACCTACGCTACAAATATCATGGGAACTTCATTTGGCGAAGAGGTTAATTTTACTACAAAAAAAGATATCGGCGACTTGTCAATCACTATGCAAAACGCCGAAGGAACGTCTACAGGTTTTCCAGGATCAAATGGAGAGGTTAGAATATACAATGGAGAAGAATTAATAGCAAGTGAAACGACAGATGAAAATGGCGTTGCAAATTTCACAGGTATAAAGTCTGGAGATTATGAGGCACGGTTTTATCATGTTGTTGAGAGCTCGATACATGGAAAGGAATACTGGGGTAAGAAATTAGTGAATATTACTTCTGGAGAACTGCAAGAATTTGAGTTTGTTCGATATATGCCTTATATAGAGAGTGTAAAAGTTTATAGAGATGGAGAAGAAGTTACGGGATCAGTAGTTTATTATGGGGATGAATTAAAAATCAAAGCAATAGTAAAGAATAATGTAGGAGCAGTTCAAGGTAAGGTTCGGTTATTGTTAGACAATGATAAAACAGGTAGTTCTATTTATGATGAATTAAGTGCCAATTATAGCTTGAATAGCAATGGAAATACAACAGAGATTACTATTGATTATGTACCAAACGAAGAAGGCGATATTTATTTCAACATTAATTCACAGGTAAATATTAGTGAGTTGGAGACTACATAGTAACAGATGGTTGGGATTGGTCTGAAAATAAGTTGTTTAACGCAAAAGAAGATGTTGGCGACTTGTCAATCACTATGCAAAACGCTGAAGGTACATCCACAGATTTTCCAGGATCAAATGGAGAAGTAAGGTTGTATTTAGGAGAAGATTTAATAGCAAGTGAAGATACAGACGAAAATGGCGTTGCAAATTTCACAGGTATAAAGTCTGGAGATTATGAGGCACGGTTTTATCATGTTGTTGAAGGCTCTATGCATGGAGAGGAATATTGGGGTAAAAAATAGTAAATATTACTTCAGGAGAACTGCAAGAATATGAGTTTGTTCGCTATATGCCTTATATAGAGAGTGTGAAAGTTTATAAAGACGGAGAGGATGTTTCAGGTGGTATTGTTTATTTTGGAGATGCGTTAAAAATCAAAGCAATAGTAAAGAATAATGGAGGTGCGGTTCAAGGTAAGGTTAGATTATTATTAGACAATGACAAAACAGGGAGCCCTATTTATGATGAATTAAGCACAAATTATAGCCTGAATAGCAATGGAAATACAACAGAGATTACCATTGATTATGTACCAAACGAAGAAGGTGATATTTATTTCAACATTAATTTACAAGCAAATGTTAGTGAATTAGGAGGCTACATAGTTACAGATGGTTGGGATTGGTCAGAATTAAAATTGTTTAATGCAAAAGAAGATGTTGGAAACTTGTCAATCACTATGCAAAACGCTGAAGGGACATCTACGGATTTTCCAGGATTAAATGGGAAGGTAAGGTTATATTCAGGAAATGATTTAATTGCAAGTGATGAGACAGACGAAAATGGAATTGCAAATTTCACGGGTGTAAAGTCTGGAGATTATGAGGCACGGTTTTATCATGTTGTTGAAGGCTCTATACATGGAGAGGAATATTGGGGTAAGAAACCAGTAAATATTACCATAGGAGAATTACAAGAATATGAGTTTGTTCGCTATATGCCTTATATAGAAAGTGTAAAAGTTTATAGAGAAGAAGAGGATGTTACGGGGTCCGCAGTTTATACAGGGGAAGAATTAAAAATCAAAGCAATTGTAAAGAATAATGGGGGAGCTGTTCAAGGTAAGGTTCGGTTATTATTAGACAATGATAAAACAGGGAGTTCTATTTATGATGAGTTAAGTACCAACTATAGTTTGAAGCGGAATTAGCAATGGAAATACAACAGAGATTACCATTGATTATGTGCCAAATGAAGAAGGAGATATTTATTTTAACATTAATTCACTGGAAATATTAGTGAATTAGGGGGATTTATAGTTACAGATGGATGGAATTGGTCTGAAACTAAACTGTTTTCAGTAAGTAAAAAATATGGTAATTCTATAAGTCAACTTTCAGAGTTTTTCAGAAATTATGGACTTATTTATTATGGAAAAGCCAAGATTTATAAAAATGGTATTCTTTTAAGGAAGTTTCAGGAAATAGCATATTCAAATTGTATTGAATAATTATGAAGTAGGTGAATATGAAGTAAGATTTTTTTACAATTATAATGGAACTTCTGAATGAATGGAATATTGGGGAAAAAAAATGATAATCATTGAAAAAGATCAAACACTAAATTATATTTTTACACAAAATACACCTAAAATAACAAATGTAAGGGTAATAAAAAATAGTACAGGTGAAGATATAACCGGAAATATAGTAAGTAATAGTGAATCAGTTATATAGAGGTATTAGTTAAGAAAATAATGGAAAAGTATATGGAGATGTAAACGTGAAATGAAGAGTCAGGCTTTTTTTTCAGGATATGAAGTTTTTAATGAGTCAAGTTCAACAAATACGATTAATGGAAATGGGGTTATAACAAAGTTTAGTATAAATTATAATCCAACTCATATAGGGCAACATTATTCTTTCATATCGTTGAAGTCAGATATTGATGAATTAGGTGAGTTTTACACAACAGATAATCACTACAATTGGGGAGGGTTATTTGAGGTTTACTCGGATGTAAGTATTGTTCCACCTAGTTTTGGAGGAAGAACTAATAATGTTTTAGGAACTGTAAATCTAGCTAGTAAAAAAGTAACCATTTCTGTTTGGGATCACGGTAGTATTGATGGTGATATTGTATCAATTTATGTTAATGGAGTAAGGAGAATGTCAAAAAACTCTATGAGCCTGAAAATAAAATCTATAATTGAGTTCCCAAGGTATTTTTGTATGCTCATAATGAGGGGGACGAGCCTCCAAATCTTGTGCTATTTCTATTGATGATGGTGTAAGTGTCCAAGAATTTCAGTTAGAAGCAAATTTGAGTACAAATGGAACATATAATTTGGTTGTAGAATAGTTAAATGTTAAAACAAAAGAAAGCTGATAAATAAATAATTGAGATGTTTAAAAAAGTCCCGTTCAAACTTAAATTGATATTTTGATTGAGTATAGGGAAGGTTATATATTTATTAATGAAAAATGATGAGCTTGGAACTAGTGAATATTCTTTTCAAGGCGTAAAGAACCTTCGGTTTATTCTATTTTAGCCTTTATATTGTTACTGTTATGTTACTTATAAATACTTAATCATTAGTATATCAAGCGTTTAAGTGTATTTAAAAGTACCCACTCGAGGTACAATTTTAGTAACAAGGGAAAATAAAATAAAATTAAAAACTTTGATTTTCAGGTATTTAATTTTAGGATTACTGTTTTCCCAATGAAAAGACTCCATTAAACAAAAGTTTAATGGAGTCTTTATTTTCATAGCTCTTAGTAAATAACAGTTAATTTAGATATTAATTTGGGGTTTAAATTAGTTTGTTAATTACTGCTTTGAGGAAATTTTAGTCTATTCCTAAACGTTTAAATAAACCTCTAATGTCTTTAGGGTAATTATTTTGTTTATGTTCTTTAATAATTTTATGTGCATTATTAATAAAATCGTCAATACTATTATTGTAATTTTTTTCTTTCATATGTTGCCTAACTTTTAAAAGCATTGGTTTTATATTTTTATACGATTTATTTAATTGAGCGTGTTAATACTAAAAAATTAATCACTTCTTGAGAGTAAAATTAAAACTATTAAATTAAAATTTGCGTTATTTTTCCATA
The DNA here is from genome assembly GCA_942492305.1 of uncultured Flavobacteriaceae bacterium. GTDB lineage: Bacteria > Bacteroidota > Bacteroidia > Flavobacteriales > Flavobacteriaceae > Lutibacter. The sequence continues at coordinate 224,458 of CALOEI010000001.1, forward strand.
CAAAAAGGAGGGAGAAACCATACAGTTTTCATATTATTTTTTAGTATTTTTGAAAGGTTAAAATTTCGAAATTTTAAATGGGAACTATTTTTATAATTGATAATGACATAGATACAATTCAAATTATTACAAAAGTTTTGAAAGATTTTTCAGAATTTAATTGTATTGGAAATTCTTCAAATAGAAATGAAGCACTTAATATTGTTTTAAAAGAACTGCCAGATATTGTTTTTTTAAATATAGATTCTGTAATTAAAGATCCTTTTAAATTTGTTCAAGAATTAAATTATTTTGATAAAGTTCCTTTAATAGTTGCAATATCAGTTTCAAAAGAAAATGCATTTGCAGCTTTAAAAAATGGTTTTTTTGATATTTTAATAAATCCGCTAACTGAATTAGAGGTTAGAAAAACAGTCTTAAAATTACAAAAAAGGCTTTCAGCACAAATTAGAAAAAGTATTTGTTTAAAATCGTATAAAGATTACCAATACCTTAAAACTGATGAAATACTGTATTTAAAAGCAGATAATAATACTACAGATTTTTATATGCAAGATGGCTCAATTATAAATGCGTACAAAACACTAAAAACTTTTGAAGATGCATTACCCAATAATTTTTTTAGAGTTCATAAAAGTTATATTATAAATAAAAATTTTATTTCAAGAATACAATTCGGAAAATCTACTTGCACCATTAAAAAAAGTACTCAAGAAGTTCCTTTTACCAAAACATATATTGCTGCAATAGAAAGTATAAATGCATCTTTATTAGCAAATTCTTATATTTCAATAAAATAATTATTTAATTAAATTGTTTATTTTTGCATTAATTGGTATTCCTACCTTAAGAAATCCTATTTTCTTCTCTCAAAATCCTTTTTACTAACAAATGGTAAGTTTATACTAACAAACGGTACGTTTCCACTAATAAATGGCATATGCTAATTGCCTTTTTCAATTTTAATACTACATTTACACCATAATTATTAATAAAAAATAGTAAATCATATAACCTAATTAAAAAATACCTATTATGAAATCAATTAAATTTATTTTCGCATTATTATTAGTTTCAACTTTATTTATCGCTTGTACATCAGACAGTGCGGAGGACGAACAATTATATGCTCAAGAACAAGCTACAGGTGATGACGGAACAGCAGATGTAATGAGAACTAGAGACTAAATTATATTGATAATAAAATAATATTATTTTGTAATAATAAATTTTTAAAAGCCTTAAACTAATGTTTAAGGCTTTTTTAGTAGTTTTGTTTTAACCAACTCCAAGTTATTATTAAAACACAAACTTCCATACAATTAATTAAAATAGCGGTATTAGTAGTGCTGTTATCAAGTTTTTTTTCTTGTGAACAATCTAATAATACTTTAAAAAACAAAGTAACTTTAGAAAAAGATAGTATTGCGTTTTGGATTTCTCAATCCAAACAGCCCAAAATTGATTTGGCTACAAAAAAATTAGGGTTAGAAAAAGCTTATTTAAGCGCACAAAAAAGTGTATCAGACTCTATAAAAAATAATTATTTATCAGAAATAGCCATAGAGGCGGAACGATTAGACCTTAATTTACTATTTAGCAAAGTAAATAAAGAGTATTTAGAGATAGCAACAAAACAAAAAGATTATTTTAAAAAAGCGGATGCACATTGGAATTATGGAAATTACTATACCGACATAGAAGTAATTGACAGTGCTTATTACCATTACCATAAGGCTTATGAAAATTTTAAGTTGATAAAGCACGACTATTATTCAGCTAAAATGCTTTATAATATGGCATTTATACAGGGGCGTTTTAAAGATTATACAGGAAGTGAAGTATTAATATTTGAAGCAATTGCAAAATTTGAAAAAGAAGATAGGTACGAAAGATTGTATGAGTGTTATAACTATTTAGGTTTAATTTATATTGAACTTGAAGAGTTTGACCGCGCTATCTTTACACATAATAAGGCGCTAGAATATTTAAATAAAATAAATACAAAAAAGACTTATAATGAAGGTAGTTTAAGTAATATAGGTTTAACCTATCAAAAACTTAATAATTATGAAAAGGCTATTGAATATTTTGAAAAAGCATTAAATAGTAAAGATTTAAAAAATCAAGAATCAATATTTTACGCACGTTTAATAGATAATATTGCCTATACCAAATTTTTACGTGGTGATACAATTAACATAGTTGAAGATTTTTACAAGTCACTTCATATTAGAGATAGTTTAAATCATATTTCTGGAGTGGTACTTAGTAAAAGGCATTTATCAGAATTTTATGCTGTAAAAAAAGATACAACTTTAGCTGTAAAGTATGCTAATGAAGCTTATGGACTGGCAGATCAACTGGATAATAATAGAGATAAATTAGAAACGCTTCTATTACTTTCAAAAGTAGATAAACAAAAATCCAACAAATATTTAAAAGACTATGTTCGTATTAGTGATAGTTTGCAAGTTGAAGATCGAAAAATTAGAAATAAGTTTACAAGAATACGATTTGAAACAGATGAATATATTGAAGAAACAGAGAAACTTTCGCAACAAAATTTACTAATTTTATTAGGTGGTTTTATAGCAATTATATTTTTGTCTTTTGCATATATTACAGGTGTTCAAAGGGCACGAAATAAAGAGTTAAGGTTTGATCGAGAACAGCAAAAATCTAACCAAGAAATTTTGTCTTTAATGATTAAACAACAAACTAAATTAGAAGAAGGTCGTTTAAAAGAACGTCATAGAATTTCTGAAGATTTGCATGATGGGGTTTTAGGTAAAATTTTTGGAACTAGGTTGGGCTTAGGTTTTTTAAAAATTGATGGAGATAAAGAAACTATAGAAAAACATAAGTTATATATTGATGAACTTCAAGTTATTGAAAAAGAAATTAGAACTATTTCACATGAATTAAAAAATGAAATATTATCTTCAAAAGATGATTTTTCAAAAATTATTCAAGATTTAATTGAAAAAAGATGTAACTTAGAAAGTTTTAAATATAAATATTATTGCGATGAAGCTATTCATTGGGATCATATAAACGATGCTATAAAAATTAATTTATACCGTATAATACAAGAAGCATTACAAAATATAATTAAATATGCCGAAGCTACGGATGTTAGCATAGAAATTAGCTTAAATAATAACAATATAGAATTGCTTGTAAAAGATAATGGAAAAGGATTTAATATTAAGGAAAAAAGAAAAGGAATAGGGTTAAAAAATATGCAATCCAGAGTTGAAAAAATTAAAGGAACCTTAAAAATTAATTCTTTAAAAAATAACGGAACCACCATTTTTGTTACATGTCCAATACAAACAGAAAATAATGAATAGTAACTATAGAGTTTTAATAATAGACGATCATCCAATTATTGCAGATGCGTATAAAAGTGCTTTTGAATATATTAGTTCAAACAATCCAAAAGTTAACTTTGAAATTTCAATTGCCATAAATTGTGATGAGGCAATTGAAAAAATAGATAATGCTTCAAAAAATAAAGGAATAGATATTGTTTTTTTAGACATTTCACTACCGCAGTCAACTGATGGTTTATTTTTGTCGGGTGAAGATCTTGGGGTTAGAATAAAAAAAGTATTACCAGCCTGTAAAATTGTTGTAGCAACTACATTTAACGACAATTATAGAATACAAGCCATACTTAAAAATGTAAATCCTGATGGCTTTTTAATTAAAAACGATGTTAATAAAGACGAACTAGTATTTGCTATTAAAACAGTATTAGATGAATCTCCCTATTATAGTAAATCTGTATTAGAATTATTTAGAAAACAAGCTTCAATAGATTATAAAATAGATAAAATAGAAAGACAATTATTGTACGAAATGTCTATTGGAACCAAAATGAAAGATCTTCCAAATATTATTCCAATGTCTATGGCGGGTTTAGAAAGAAGAAAAAAACAATTAAAAAAATTGTTTGAAGTTAAAGATAATGATGATAGAGAATTAATATTAAAAGCAAAAGAAAAAGGGTTCATTTAAATGAACCCTTTTTGCTATAAAAATGTCTTTGGGGCTGAATTTATTTCTATAGTTAATTCAAATGTAATATAAATTTTATATTTCAAAAGTTATATTCAATTTATTTCAAAAAATGGGTTAAAGTTTATGGATTCGACACAATAAAATAAGGTAAAAACTTATTTCAAAAATCTTTTTTAGTCTTAAATCTAGTTTTATTTCTATAAACAATCACTTTACAAGAATTGAATTAAATTTACAATTAACCTTCATTAAGAAAAATTTAACATAATATAATAAGGGAAAACAGGTTTATGAACGACTTAATAAGTAATATTGATTATTTTTGAAAACCCAAAACAAGCAAAATCAGCATACAGCATGAAAAATATAATTTCACTACTCACCTTATTATTAATTTATACAGCGAGCTTTGCACAAATTCATAACCCTGTTGAATGGTCAACATCAGTAGAAAAAATTTCTGATGTAGAATATGATTTAATTATTAAAGCTACAATAGAGGATAAATGGCATTTATATTCGCAAAATGTTCCAGAAGACGGTCCAATACCTACATCGTTTGTATTTGAAACTACAGAGCAGTTTAATCTAGTTGGTAATGTTATAGAAGAAGAAGGTCATACAGTACATGACCCTGTATTTGATATGGAAATCAAATATTTTGAAAATGAAGCCACTTTTAAACAACGTATAAAGGTAGAAACTAATTATGCTTTAAAAATTATAGGAGAGCTAGAATTTATGGTATGCGATGATACCAATTGCTTACCACCAACTTTTGTAGATTTAGAATTTAACATTGAAGGAGAAAAGCAAGCAGTTGAAAGCACAAGTAAAACAGAATCAAAAGAAACTATAACACCCATACAAGAGAAAGACAAATCAACAAATAAAAGTTTATTAACCATTTTTATTATTGCATTTTTCTCGGGGTTTGCTGCATTACTAACACCTTGCGTTTTTCCAATGATTCCTATGACAGTTAGTTTTTTTACAAAACAAAGTAAAAGCAAAGCGGCTGGAATTAAAAACGCTATAATTTATGGAGTTTCAATAGTTATAATATATACCTTATTAGGTACTATTGTTAGTGCAGTTTTTGGTGCCGATGCTTTAAATGCACTATCAACTAATGTATGGTTTAATATTATTTTCTTTCTGTTATTAATAGTTTTTGCAGTGTCTTTTTTAGGTGCTTTTGAGTTAACATTACCAAGTTCTTGGGGAACAAAAGTTGATGCTCAGGCAGATAGAGGAGGATTAATTGGAATCTTTTTTATGGCATTAGCATTGGCAATTGTATCTTTTTCTTGTACAGGACCAATAGTTGGTTATTTATTAGTTGAAGCAGCTGTTTCTGGAAGTCAAATTGGGCCAATTGTTGGTATGCTAGGTTTTTCATTAGCATTAGCAATTCCGTTTGCATTGTTTGCAGCATTTCCAGGATGGCTAAACTCTTTACCAAAATCTGGAGGTTGGTTAAATACCGTAAAAGTTGTTTTAGGATTTTTAGAATTAGCATTGGCATTTAAATTCTTATCAAATGCAGATTTAGTACTACAATTACATTGGTTAGAACGTGAAGTGTTTTTAGCTATTTGGATTGCTATTTTTGGAGCGTTGGCATTTTATTTATTTGGAAAAATACAATTACCACACGATTCACCTTTAACGCATATTTCGGTAGGAAGACTAAGTTTAGGTTTAATAGTATTATCATTTACAATTTATATGATACCTGGACTTTGGGGTGCGCCATTAAATTTAATTAGTGCATTTCCACCGGCACAGCATTATAGCGAATCTCCTTACGGAGTTGGATTTACAAAACTCGGTGGAGGTGCAACGGCAACTGCACATGGAGATTTGCCAGAAGGAGCGCACATAATGGCACCACACAACATTATTGCTTTTAATGATTACGATTTAGGTTTGGCATACGCCAAAAAAGTAAATAAACCTGTTATGATTGATTTTACAGGACATGCGTGTGTAAACTGTAGAAAAATGGAGCAAAATGTATGGGCAAAAGATAAAGTATTGCCTATATTAAAAAACGATATTGTATTAATATCTTTATATGTAGATGATAAAAGAAAATTACCAGATGGAGAAGAAATTGAATCTAAATTACGTCCTGGTAAAAAATTAAAATATATTGGACAAAAATGGAGTGAATTTCAAACAATTAAATACCAAGCAAATGCACAACCATTTTACGTTTTAATGGATCATAATGAAGAAAATTTAATTGAACCAGCAGGTTATACTCCAGATGTTGATGAATATCATGACTGGTTAAAAGAAGGAATTTCAAAATTTAATAAATAAAATAGAAAAATGAAAAAAATAGTAATTATAGTAAGTGCAGTTTTACTGATGGTTTCTTGTAAACCTGAAGCTCCAAAAGATTATGTAACCTTATCTGGAACAATAACAAATCCGAACTCAGATTCGTTAATTGTAGCACAAAGACAAATATTAAAAACAATAAAAGTAAATGAAGATGGAACATTTTCTGATACTTTAAAGGTAAATCCTGGAACCTACGTTTTATTTGACGGAGCAGAACAAGCTATGGTTTATTTAAAAAATGGATTTGATTTAAACCTAACTGTAAATACTGGTGAATTTGATGAAACTCTAAACTTTAAAGGAAATGGTGCAGAGGAAAATAACTATTTAGCTGCCGTTGCACTACTACAAGAATCAGTAATAGAAGATGAAGCTATGTTTCAGTTAGAAAAGCCGAAATTTGAAGAAAAAGTTAAAGAGATAGATGCTAAATTTCAAAATTTATTAACTGAATCTAAAATTGTAGATACTGCTTTTGTTGCTTCTCAAAAAAAACAAATTAATGGTTTAACTAGTTATTTATCTGGTTCTTACGAGGAAAAACAATACCTTTTAACTGTTTTAGCTAAAGGGAAGTCTTCTCCAAAGTTTGAAGATTACGAAAACTTTAAAGGGGGAACAACTTCATTAGACGACCTAAAAGGAAAATTTGTTTATGTAGACGTTTGGGCAACTTGGTGTGGACCTTGTAAAAGAGAAATCCCATTTTTAAAAGAAGTTGAAAAAGCATATCATGGAAAAAATATTGAATTTGTAAGTATTTCTATTGATGTTGCTAAAGATCATGCTAAATGGAAAGATATGGTAGCGGAAAAAGAATTAGGAGGTATTCAGTTATTTGCCGATAAAGATTGGAATTCAGATTTTATTAAAGCATATCAAATTAATGCAATTCCTAGATTTCTTTTAATTGACCCTGATGGAAATATAGTAAGTTCTAATGCTCCTAGACCATCATCAAAAGATTTAATTACGTTATTTGATGAGTTAAAAATATAATAAAATTGAGATAGTTTTTTATTTAATTGTATAACTATTTGTTACATATTTATAGTGCGTCACTTACAATTTGTCACTGAGTAGCATCAAATTGTTAGTGTAATGTAAGTCTAAATAAAGTTTAGAATTACAAACTTTATAAATAAATGATTTTTAAGGTTATACAAGTTAAATAAAATAAGATTAAACCTAATTTATAAAACTATGAGTTTTTCATCTAACAAATTTTCTAAAGAAAAACTAAAATTAGATAATGATGAGGGGCAAGAAAAACCTTCCGAATTAGAAATTTATTTTCAACAATTTAGAAAAAATATAGTAGGAATAGAACAATCTTTTCAATCGCCTTACGGAGAAAAAGAAATAATTTATACAGATTGGACTGCGAGTGGAAGATTGTACAGACCTATTGAAGAAAAATTACTAAATCAATTTGGGCCTTTTGTCGCTAATACTCATACAGAAACTTCTGTTACAGGTTCCGCAATGACTATGGCGTATCATAAAGCCAGAAATATTATCAAGAAACATGTAAATGCAAGTGCAGATGATGTTTTAATTACGGATGGTACTGGAATGACTGGTGTTGTAAATAAATTTCAACGAATTTTAGGGTTAAAAGTTTCAGAAAATTTAAAAGAGTATACTACTGTTCCAGAACTGTTAAAACCTATTGTTTTTATTACGCATATGGAACATCATTCTAACCAAACATCTTGGTTAGAAACCATTGCAGATGTAGAAATAATACCTTGTGAAGATTCGGGTTTAATTTGTTTTAAAAGCTTTCAAAAATTATTAGATCAATACAAAGAAAGACCTATAAAAATTGCGTCAATTACAGCATGTTCTAATGTTACTGGTATTAGAACAGACTATCATAAAATTGCAAAAGTAATACATCAAAACGGAGGTTTATGTTTTGTAGATTTTGCCTGTTCTGCACCGTATGTGGCAATAGATATGCATCCTGAGGATGAAGAAATGTATTTAGATGCAATTTTCTTTTCACCGCACAAATTTTTGGGAGGTCCAGGCACTTCAGGAGTACTTATTTTTAATAAAAAGTTATATAAAAACTTGGTACCAGATAACCCAGGAGGTGGAACTGTAAATTATACAAACCCTTGGGGAGATCACGATTATATTGATGATATTGAAACTCGTGAAGATGGAGGGACACCGGGGTTTATGCAAACCATAAAAATTGCACTTTCCGTTCAGTTAAAAGAACAAATGGGAATTGATAAAATACTAGCAAGAGAACATGAAATTAACAAATTGGTTTTTGAAGCACTTTCAAAAATACCAAACCTTAAAATTTTAGCACCTCAGCATCAAGATAGATTGGGTATTTTTTCTTTTTTTATAGAAAATGTGCATTTTAATTTAATTGTTAAATTATTAAACGATCGTTTTGGAGTTCAAACCAGAGGAGGTTGTTCTTGCGCTGGAACATATGGTCACTTTTTATTACACGTAGACCAAAATACCTCAAAAGGTATAGAAAAGAAAATTTTAGATGGTTGTATGGTTGAACGCCCAGGATGGATACGCATGTCAATTCATCCTACAATTACAAATAAAGAAGTGTTGTTTGTATGTGAAAGTATAAAACAAGTAGCAGAAAATTACAAAGAATGGGGAATGGATTATGAGTACCATGCAAGTAAAAATGAATTTATTCATAAAACAGCAACACCTATTGAAAATAAGATTGTAAATAATTGGTTTAACTAAGAATTAAAAGCATCAAATTTTTCTATATTTGAATCCATAAATTATATAAAATGGATACGCTTATATTTTTTCTTAAAGAAGGTTTATTTCATGTATTAGATTGGAATGCATACGACCATATTTTGTTTTTAGTAGCACTTGCAGTTGTTTATGATTTTAAAAACTGGAAAAAAGTAATTTGGTTAATCACACTTTTTACAATTGGCCATACCTTATCACTAATTTTAGCGGCTTATAAAGTTGTTTCTGTGGATACAAAGTGGATAGAATTTTTGATTCCTGTAACCATAATAATTACCGCTGTAGTAAATATTTTGTATGTTAAAAACACTACAAAGCAATTAAAAACGAATACTAATTTAGTTTTTGCGCTCTTTTTTGGTTTAATTCATGGTTTAGGATTTTCAGGATATTTTAAAATGTTAATAGGAACTTCAGAAAGCAAGTTTGTCCCTTTATTAGAATTCGCATTAGGAGTTGAAATTGCACAAATAATTGTGGTGTTAATCATACTAATTTTAGGATTTATTTTTCAAACTTTTTTCAGATTTTCAAAAAGAGATTATGTATTAATAATTTCATCTATAGTTATTGGTATTGTTTTACCAATATTAAAGTCAACCATATTTTGGTAAAATTTTAACTTGAAGTTAGTATTAATCTTTTTACTTTCGTAATTATTGCAAAATATGAATAAAAAACAACTAAAATATGATCGAGCCTACATGAGAATGGCGTTTGAGTGGGCAAAACTATCATATTGTGAAAGAAAACAAGTAGGTGCATTAATTGTAAAAGATAGAATGATTATTTCTGATGGTTTTAATGGAACACCAACAGGCTTTGAAAACTGCTGTGAAGAGCAAGGAAATACAAAATGGTATGTATTACATGCAGAAGCAAATGCTATTTTAAAAGTTGCAGGTTCTACACAATCTTGTAAAAACGCTACGTTATATATTACACTATCGCCATGTAAAGAATGTAGCAAACTAATTCATCAATCCGGTATAAAACGGGTGGTGTATGCAAATGAATATAAAGATACTTCTGGCGTACAATTTTTAGAAAAAGCAGGAGTTGAAATAACGTATCTTAAAGATTTAGAATGATAAATAAAAAAGCAAGTTTGCCAATATTTTTAGGATTGGCAGTAGCTCTTGGAATCTTAATAGGAAGCTCTATTAACTTTAAAAATAAAGCTGTTATATTTAGTTCAAATACAACTGAAGCTAAAATAAAACGCTTAATTAATTACATACAATATGATTATGTAGATAAAGTTGATACAGATAGTCTTTTAGATGATGCCATTACTAATATGCTTGTTAAATTAGATCCACATTCTGTTTATATTCCAAAAGAAGAATTAAAACAAGTAACGGAAAACTTACAAGGTAAATTTGTGGGTATTGGAGTTTCATTTTTAGTACACCAAGACACAGTTACCGTTACAGGTGTAATTGAAGACGGTCCAAGTTTTAAGGCCGGAGTTAAAGCCGGTGATAGAATTATTATTGCCGATAGCGATACCCTTTTTGGAGAAAAATTAGTAAAAAAAGCTGGAGTAACAGATAAAGAAAAAGGCACCTTATTAGCTAGTAGAAAAATTTCTGAAGCTGTAATGAAATCGCTTAAGGGCGAAGCAGAAACTAATGTTTTACTTACAGTTTACAGACGCTCTACAGATGAAATACTTGACATACAAATTGCAAGAGACGAAGTTCCAATAAAAAGTGTACCAGGGTATTATATGATAAATAATACTCTCGGGTATATAAATGTTGAACGTTTTGCTAGAACCACTTATTTAGAGTTTAAAATCGCTTTAAACGAATTAATTTCAAAAGGAATGAACTCTTTAGTTTTAGATTTAAGAGGTAATGGTGGTGGTTATATGGATATTGCAAATAGCATGATTGATGAATTTTTGGAAGATGGAAAACTCATTGTCTTTCACAAAAAATAAAAATGGAGAAGTTGATAAGTCTTATGCAACTAAAAAAGGTGATTTTGAAGATGGAGATGTATATGTTTTAATAGATCAAAACTCTGCTTCTGCAAGTGAAATTGTTGCAGGTGCTTTGCAAGATAACGATAAAGGAACTATAGTTGGTAGACGATCTTTTGGGAAAGGATTGGTACAACAAGAAATGGATTTAGGAGACGGTTCGGCAGTAAGGCTAACAACATCAAGATATTATACACCAACTGGTAGATCTATTCAAAAACCGTATGCAGAACATAATACAAAACTGTACAATAGCGACTATTTAAATAGAATTCATAATGGAGAATTAGTTTCAAAAGATAGTATTAAAGTTATAGACACACTAAAATACACAACACCTAAAGGTAAAATTGTTTATGGCGGCGGAGGTATAATACCAGATGTTTTTGTTCCAATAGATACATCTCGTACCTATAACAATAGATTGTACAGAGGTTTAAATAGTTTTGTTTTTAAATATATAGATGCACATAGAGCAGAATTTGATACCTGGGAGTTGGAAGATTTTGTTGCTAATTTTGATGAAGATGAAAAGGTTTTTAAGTTGTATTTAAAAGAATTAGATTTAAATATTCCATTAGGACCAAAAACTAGAGAAGATTTAAAATTATACTTTAAAGCCTTTTTTGCCCGCGATTTATTCGACCAAACAGGTTTTTATATGGTAACACAAATTAAAGATAATATGATTTTAAAAGTTCTTGAGTTAGAAAATAATAAATAGCTTTATTTCTAATTAAAACATAATTGTAACTTTATGCATTAATTCATCGTTATTTTGACAACCAATAAAAATATATATTTTGCATCCGATCAACATTTTGGTGCTCCAACAGCAGAACAAAGTAAAATCCGTGAGCAAAAATTTGTAAGTTGGTTGGACTTTATAAAAAAAGATGCTGAAGTAATTTTTTTACTTGGAGATCTTTTCGACTTTTGGTTTGAATATAAAAAAGTAGTCCCAAAAGGATTTATACGTGTTTTAGGAAAACTGGCCGAATTAAGAGATAGTGGCATTCAAATTTATTTTTTTGTAGGTAATCACGACCTTTGGATGCAAGATTACTTTGAAACCGAATTAAACATTCCAACTTACCATAAGCCTCAAGAATTTACGTTCAACAATAAACTTTTTTTAATTGGTCATGGAGATGGTTTAGGGCCTGGAGACAAAGGTTATAAACGTATGAAAAAGGTGTTTACCAATCCTTTTTCAAAATGGCTGTATAAATGGTTGCATCCAGATATTGGGGTTACATTGGCACAGTATTTATCTGTTAAAAATAAATTAATTTCTGGTGAAGAAGATGTAAAATTTTTAGGTGAAGACAACGAATGGTTGGTGCATTATTGTAATAGAAAATTAACTGAAAAACACTACCATTATTTTATTTTTGGTCATCGCCATTTACCAATGGAAATTCAACTTTCAAAAGATGCTAAATATTTGAACACAGGCGATTGGATTTCACATTTTACCTATGCAATTTTTAACGGAGAGGAATTGATGTTAAAATCTTATTAAACCTAAGGTTTTCGCTTATTTTTTAACCAATTTTTAACAACATTTAAAAAAATATTTATGCTATTTGCATTGTGTTTCAAAGCATGTTAAATTCACGATTTTAAAAACTATAAAAAATGATTGAAGAAAATAACACTTCTATTGATATTAAAGCTATCAATGAAAAAATTGAAAAAGAAAGTGCCTTTGTCGATTTGTTAATAATGGAGATGAACAAAGTTATTGTTGGTCAAAAACATATGATAGAAAGATTATTAATTGGTTTACTAGGAAATGGACATATTTTATTAGAAGGTGTTCCAGGATTGGCAAAAACGCTTGCAATTAATACGTTAGCTAAAGCTGTTCAGGGAGATTTTAGTAGAATTCAATTTACGCCAGATTTATTACCTGCTGATGTTATTGGAACAATGATTTATAGTGTAAAAGACAATGATTTTACAATTAAAAAAGGACCAATTTTTGCAAATTTTGTATTGGCTGATGAGATAAATCGTGCTCCGGCTAAAGTACAATCTGCATTGTTAGAAGCTATGCAAGAGCGTCAGATTACTATTGGTGACACTACATTTAAATTAGATGAACCATTTTTAGTAATGGCAACTCAAAACCCTGTTGAGCAAGAGGGTACTTATCCATTACCAGAAGCACAAGTAGACCGTTTTATGTTAAAAACAGTAATTGATTATCCTAAATTAGACGAGGAGCAATTAATTATGCGTGCTAATTTAAAGGGAGATTTTGGTGCAATTAATTCCGTTGCTTCAATAGATCAAATAAATAGAGCTAGAGGTGCTGTCAAAGAAGTATATATGGATGAAAAAATTGAAAAATATATACTAGATATTATTTTTGCAACCCGTTATCCAGAAAAATATAATTTACCAGATTTACAAGGTTTAATAAGTTTTGGTGCTTCACCACGTGGAAGTATCAATTTAGCAATGGCAGCAAAATGTTACGCATTTATTAAACGAAGAGGTTATGTAATTCCTGAAGATGTGCGTGCGGTTGTGCATGATGTTTTACGACATAGAGTTGGAATTACTTATGAAGCAGAAGCCGAAAATATAACTTCAGAAGATATTATCAATCAAATTGTAAATCAAGTAGAGGTACCTTAAAAGCCGTTGGCCATTAGCCATTTGCTAATAGCCAATAGCCAATAGCTAAAATATGGATACTAAAGAAATACTTAAAAAAGTTCGAAAAATAGAGATTAAGACACGTCGCTTGTCTGATCATATATTTTCAGGCGAATATCACAGTTCGTTTAAAGGGCGTGGTATGACTTTTTCTGAAGTACGTCAATATCAATACGGAGACGATGTAAGAGCTATAGATTGGAATGTAACGGCGCGTTATAATGAGCCTTATGTGAAGGTTTTTGAAGAAGAACGTGAACTAACAATGGTGTTGATGGTAGATATTAGTGGTTCAGAATTTTTTGGTACAACTCAACAATTTAAAAGGGATACACTAACTGAAATTGCTGCAACCTTGGCTTTTTCAGCAATTCAAAATAACGATAAAGTAGGTTTATTGCTTTTTTCTGATGAAATAGAATTATTTATTCCCCCTAAAAAAGGAAAAAGTCATGTGCTTCGAATAATTAGAGAGCTGATTGAGTTTAAACCAAAAAGTACAAAAACAAATATTAACGAAGCTTTGAAATTTTTATCAAGTGTTATGAAAAAGAAAGCTATTGTTTTTGTGCTATCAGATTTTATGGATACACATTACGAGCGTACACTAAAAATTGTTGGTAGAAAACATGATGTTACTGGCATTAGAATTTACGATAAACACGATGTCTCTATTCCAAACATTGGAATGGTTCCATTGAAAGATGCTGAAACCGGAAAAATAGTGTTGGTTAATACAGCTTCAAAAAACGTGCGAAAAGGATATGAAGCGCATTATATCAAATCGGTAGATTATTTTGAAAAAACTTTTACGCATAGTGGGGCAGGTATTATTAGTTCTCGAATTGATGAAAGTTATGTAAAAAAATTATTAGGTTATTTTAAACGTAAAGGCGCGAAATAATAAGTGAATTTTAATATGAAGAAGCAGCTAGTTTATATATTATTTTTTGTTGGTTTTATTGGAATGGCTCAGGAAAATCCTGTATCTATTTCGGTAGATACTACAACCATTAGAATTGGTGAGCAAATACAGTTTAAAATTTCTGTAAATGAAACCAACAATGTAATTTTTCCTGAATTTAAATTAGACAGTTTAGGCAAAGTAGAAATTGTTGAAGCATTAAAAATAGATACTTTAAAAAATAAACTTGAGAAAAAATACCTTTTAACTAGCTTTGATAGTGGCCAATATGTTATTCCTCAACAAAAAGTAATTGTTAACAATAAACAGTTTTTAACAGATTCGTTATTGGTAAATGTTGCTACCGTAAAAGTAGATACTACCAAACAAAAAATGCATTTAATAAAATCAATTAAAAGAGAGCCTAAAACTTTTGATGATTATAAACATTTATGGTGGTGGGCAATTCCTATTTTATTGTTGTTTGCATTAATATTGTATTTCATTTTTAGAAAGAAAATAGAAAAAGTAATTCCAAAAGTATATGTTGCTCCAATTCAAGAAGCACTTCAAAGACTTAAAGAGCTAGATGAAAAACAGCTTTTACAACAAAATAAAATTAAAAGCTACTACTCGGAACTAACAGATATTGTAAGAACTTATATAGAAAAAGATATTAAAATTCCAGCGTTAGAATCAACCACTAATGAACTGATTGAAACCATTATAGATTTTAACGAATCTAGTAAATTAGGAATTTCAAAAGAGACAATTACACAATTAAAAGAGGTATTGCAAAGCGCCGATTTGGTAAAATTTGCAAAATCTAAACCAATTATTGAAGAAATAAAAGAAGATAGAACTAAAATAGAACAAATATTAAATAACACCCAAAATGCAGTTCATGTTGCAAATTTGAATAAAGCAGATACCACTTTAGATGAAGGCGCTGTTTTTGTAGAAGCACCTATTAAAAAGAAATCTGCTTTTAAAAAGTATTTACTTATTATTTTTGTGTTTATAATGCTAATAATTAGTGCGTTAGGTTATTTTGGTTATAAATATGTAAAGAATAATATTTTAGGAAAAACCACTTCAGAAATGATTGAAGAGCAGTGGTATAAAGCTTCTTATGGCAATCCGAAAATTACCCTGGAAACACCAGAAATTTTAACAGTGGAATCTGTACAACTTCCAGATGATAGTATGTCAACAATTGGAGATTTTTCAATTTACACTTACGGAAGCCCAATTAGTAATTTTTATATAGCAGTTTCAACAACTCATTTTATTAGTGAATTAGAGCAAATGGATATTGATGCAGGTATTAATGGAGCTCTTAACGGAATGGAAAAGCAATTAAATACTAGGTTTACTAATATTAAAACATCAACTATTAAAATTGATGGAATTAAGGGTAAAAAGGCTTCTGTAGAATATAAAAGAGTAAATGAAGTAACCCAGATACAAGAAGATTACAAATTAACCATGTTGTTTTTTGCAGATACAAAAGGAATGCGTCAAGTATATGTTTCTTCTTTATGGAGCGACGATTCTGCAGAAAGTGTAGTAAATAGAATTATTAAATCAGTATCCTTAAAACAATAAGCATGTTTCAGAATTTTGAATTTTTACATCCGCAGTTTTTATGGTTATTAGTTTTAATACCAATACTTGTAATATGGCTTTTTTTGGTTCGAAAAAAAGAAAGTGCCACATTAACTGTTTCAAGTATTAAAGGTTTTGAGGTAAAACCTTCATTTTTATCAAAATTAAAACCGTTGTTGCACGTGTTAAGGTTAGTAGCACTAACTTTATTAATAGTTGCATTGGCGCGTCCAAGAAATGTTTCAGTAAGTAAAAGAACTAAAACTAATAAAGGGATAGACATTGTTATGGCAATAGATGTTTCTGCAAGTATGTTAGCTCGCGATTTAAAACCGAACAGATTAGAAGCCCTAAAAAAAGTAGCAACAGAATTCGTAAATCAGCGCCCTAACGACAGAATTGGAATTGTTGTGTATGCTGGTGAAAGTTTTACACAAACGCCTATTACAAGCGATAAAAGAATTGTAAGAAACACTATTTCAGATATAAAATGGGGGCAGTTAGATGGTGGAACAGCCATTGGAATGGGATTAGGTTCTGCAGTAAACAGATTAAAAGAAAGTAAAGCAAAAAGTAAGGTTATAATTTTATTAACAGATGGTGTAAATAATACAGGTTTTGTAGATCCGAAAACTGCTACAGAATTAGCTGTTGGTTTAGGAATAAAAGTGTACACAATAGGGTTAGGAACAAACGGAACAGCCTCGTTTCCGTATGCAAAAGACCCAAGAACAGGGCAATTATTATTTAGAAGTTCTCCTGTAGAAATAGATGAAGAATTATTACAATATATAGCAAAAGAAACTGAAGGACAGTATTTTAGAGCAACAGATAACACGAAGTTGAAAGCCATTTATGAAGAAATAAACAAACTAGAAAAAACAGAAATAGAAGAATTTAAATATTATAATTATCAAGAAAAATATAGATTTTTAGTGCTTTTAGCAGGACTCTTAATTTTAATAGAAGTGCTATTAAAAAACACACTATTTAAAAGTTTTATATAGAAAGTAGAATAGTAGATATTAAAAGTTAGAAATTATTAGTAAAGAAATAACCATTAAACTTTTAAACCTTTAAATAAAAAGAAATGTATCAAATAGAAGAACCAACATATTTTATTTACTTAGCAATTATTCCAGTAATATTTGTATTGTTTTTGTTGGTGCTTTGGTGGAAAAAAAGAACCCAAAAACACTTTGCAGATAAAAATCTTATTGAAAAGTTAAGCCCTGAAAAATCGGTATTTAAATCGTTTTTAAAAATAATAGTAATTTGTGTAGGATTGGCATTTTTAGTTATTTCCTTAACAAACCCAAAAATGGGAACAAAGTTAGAAACTGTTAAAAGAGAAGGTGTAGATATTGTTTTTGCTTTAGATGTTTCTAAAAGTATGTTAGCTGAAGACATTGCGCCAAGCCGTTTAGAAAAGGCAAAACAAATAATTACCAGGATTATTGAAAACTTAGGAAGTGATAGAATTGGTATTATTATTTACGCAGGAAATTCGTATCCGTTACTTCCAATTACAACAGACCACGCTGCAGCAAAAATGTTTTTGCAAAATGCAGATCCAGATATGGTTTCTAGTCAGGGAACGGCAATTAACGAAGCTATAGAAAGAGGAATTACCTATTTTGATAATGATGAACAAACCAACCGATTTTTATTTATAGTTTCAGATGGTGAAGACCATGAAGAAAATACAGCCTCTTTAGCAAAAGAAGCCACAAAACAAGGTATTAAAATTTATACAGTTGGAGTTGGTTCAGAAAAAGGAGCACCAATTCCTATAAGAAATAGCGGTGCTGTTGTAACATATAAAAAAGACAATAAAGGAGAGGTTGTAATTACAAAAATGGTTGAAACTATTTTAAGAGATATTGCAAACGAAGGGAATGGAAAATATATTAACGGTAATAAAACGCAAGAAACTATTGATACTATTGAAGATATATTACTAAAAGCCGAAAAAAGCGAATTTGAAACAAAGAAATTTGCAGATTTTAAAGATCAATTCCAATGGTTTTTAGGTATTGGACTGTTATTACTAATAATAGATGTATTATTGCTAGAAAAGAAAACAACCTGGATTCAAAAATTAAATTTATTTAATCAAACTGAAAAGAATGAAAAATAGATTCGTACTTATATTATTATGTTTTACAAGCTTAGTTTTTTCTCAACAGAAAAATCCAGAACAGCTTGAGCGTGAAGCACGTGAGGATGTTAGAGAAGGAAACATTTTATACAATCAATTAAAGTTTGATGAGGCAGAAGTTGCCTATAAAAAAGCGCTTTCCAAAAATCCAAATTATCCAAAAGCTTCCTACAATTTAGGAAATGCTATTTATCAGCAAAATAGAAATAAAGAAGCTGTTGCTCAATTCGAATTGGTTGAAAAAACAGTAACTGATAAAATTAGTAAAGCTGAAACCTATCATAATATGGGAAATTCTTTTATGAATGAAAAGCAATACGACAAAGCAGTTGCAGCTTACAAAAATTCTTTAAGAAATAATTCTAAAGACGATGAAACTCGTTATAATTTAGCATTAGCTCAAAAACTTTTAGAAGATCAGCAAAATAAGGATAATAAAGATAATAAGGACAATAAAGATAACAAGGACAACCAAGATAATAAAGACGACAAAAACAAGGATAAAGAAGGGGGAGACGACGAAAAGAAAGAAGACAATAAAGACGATAAAAAAGACAAAGGAGAAGATAAAGAAGATGATAAAGGAGATCCAAAAAAGAATGATGAAAAGAAAGATGAAGATCAAAAACAAGATCAAAAACCACGTCCAAATCAATTATCTCCAGAGCAAATGAAACAGTTGTTAGAAGCAATGAACAACGAAGAAAATAAAACTCAGAAAAAACTAAATGCTCAAAAAGCAAAAGGGAAAAAAGTTAAACAAGAAAAAGACTGGTAATTAAAATGAAATTATTAAAGTTTTACATAGTAACTATTTTAATATTTACCTCGCAGGTTTTATTTGCTCAAATAGAGCTTAAAACAACTGTTAGTAAAGATAAATTAGGTGTAAATCAGCGTCTTAGAATTGTCTTTACAGTAAATAAACAAGGTGCCGATAATTTTAAAGCACCACCGTTTACAAACTTTAAAGTAGTTGGTGGTCCAAGTTCATCAGTAAATCAATCTTGGATTAATGGAAAAGCAAGCTATGCACAATCTTATATTTATATACTAGAACCAAAAAAAGAAGGTGAATTTTTAATTGCACCAGCTGAAATAGAGTATAACAATCAAATTATAAAATCTAATGCGGTTAAAATTACCGTGGTAGATGCTGTTGAAATTCCAAAAGACCCAAATAATCCTGAATTTATTGCCCAACAAAACATTCATTTGGTTGCCGAAGTTTCAAATTTAAACCCTTATGTAGGTGAAGGAATTTATGTTGTTTATAAACTTTATGTAAGCCACAATATTTCTGTAAATGATTGGCGTGTAAGCGAAACACCTCAGTATAATGGTTTTTGGAACCAAGATATTGAAGTTAAAGATTTAAATGCTAAAAATGGAAAATACAACGGAGAAGATTATAGATACCTTGTGTTAAAGCGTGCTGTATTAATTCCACAAAGAGAAGGAAAGTTAAAGATTGAGCCTATTAAAATGGATTTTTCAGTTGGTATTCCAACAGGTAGAGGTGATTTTTTTGGGAATATGATTACGAAAAACATTAATTACGCAACAGCTTCTGCAATTAGAACTGTTAACGTAAAAAAATTACCTGAAGAAAATAAACCAATTGATTTTGCTGGTGCTGTAGGACAATTCGACTTTGAGGTTAAAGCAAATAAAAACGTTTTAAAAGCAAATGATGCTGCACAAATTACTGTAAAAGTTTCAGGAAAAGGAAATTTAAAGTTATTCGAAATACCAAAAATAGTTACACCTGCAGAACTAGAAGTTTATACTCCAGAACATAAAGAACAAGTAACAACTACTTTAACTGGGTTACGTGGAAGTGTTTCAGATATCTACACAGTTGTGCCTCAATACAAAGGAAAATATAAAATACCAGAAGTTACTTTTTCTTATTTTAATCCAGTTGAAGAAAAATATATAACTAGTAAAGCTCCAGCTACCATTGTAGACGTAATCGAAGGTAAAGAATTACCATCATCAGGCAATAATAACGATGCTGCTGTTGCAAAACAAAACGTGGTTGTTAAGGGTAATAATTTTAGGTTTATTGCCTTAGATGCCGATTTGAAGCCTAATATTAAATCTGAATTTTTTAAATCAGACTTGTTTTATTTATTATTGTTGTTTCCATTTTTAGCGATTCCTATTGCAATTATAATAGGAAAAAAACGTGCTCAACGTGCTAGTGATGTTTTTGGAAACAAAATTAGAAAAGCTGATAGATTGGCAAAAAAATATTTATCTGAAGCTAAAAAACAACTTGGAAATCAAGAAGCTTTCTATATTGCCCTTGAAAAAGCATTGCATAATTTTCTAAAAGCAAAATTACAAGTAGAAACTTCTGAAATTTCTAAAGAAAGAATTTCGGAATTATTAACTAAAAAGAACGTTGATGTTAGTACAATTAAACAGTTTGTAGAAGTGTTAAACGATTGTGATTTTGCACGTTACACTCCAACAACAAATGTAATGATGGAGCAAGAATTTGAGAAAGCAAAAGAAGTAATAATTAATATAGATAAGCAATTATAAAATGAAAAAAATAGTTAGCATACTGTTATTGTTATTTAGCATACTTACGTATTCGCAAGAAGTAAATAAACTATTTGCTGAAGCAAATACCTTTTATAAAGAAGAAAATTTTAAAAGAGCTGTTGGTGTTTATTTAGCTATTGAAGAACAAGGTATCGAAAGTGACGATTTATATTTTAACATTGCAAATTGTTATTATAAAATGAATAAGGTTGCACCTGCAATTTATTATTATGAAAAAGCATTAAAAGTAAATCCCACCAATGCAGATGCAAAAGTAAATTTGGCTTTTGCAAAAAGAATGACCATTGATGTAATTGAAGAGTTGCCAAAAACTTTTTTACAGCGGTTTTCTGCAAATGTAATTCAAAAATTACCATTTGATACCTGGGCAATTATTGCAGTAATAGCCTCATTTTTAGCTGCTTTGTTATTTTTATTGTATTATTTCTCAACTTCATCAACAAAGAAATTATTTTATTTTAATACTAGTATTTTTGCTGTATTTGTTCTAATAGTAACTGTATTTTTTGCTTTTAATAATTATAAAACTGTTCAAAAAAACAGAACAGCAATTATTTTTTCTCAAAAGGTTGAGATTAAAAATGCACCTTCTACTAATAGTGACGAAGTTTTTGAATTACATGAAGGCACTAAAGTAATTGTTTTAGATGCTTTAGATAATTGGAAAAAAATTAAAATAGCCGATGGTAAAACTGGCTGGATTAATGCGGATGCTTTGAAAGAGATTTAGTTTCAGAAAATCTATTCCACCGTAACCGACTTTGCTAAATTTCTTGGCTGATCTACATTACAACCTCTCATTACTGCAATATAATAAGACAGTAATTGTAAAGGAATGGTAGTTAATAATGGAGTAAAAGCATCTTCGGTTTCAGGAATTTCAATAACGTGATCGGCAATTTCTTTAACTACAGTATCTCCTTTAGTTACAATGGCTATAATTTTTCCTTTTCTAGATTTTATTTCTTGAATATTGCTTACCACTTTCTCATAATGTCCTTTTTTAGTTGCAATTACAAATACTGGCATAGACTCATCAATTAAAGCAATTGGTCCGTGTTTCATTTCAGCAGCAGGATATCCTTCAGCGTGAATATAAGAGATCTCTTTTAACTTTAGAGCACCTTCTAGGGCAACCGGAAAATTAAAACCTCTACCGAGGTATAAACAATTTGGTGCATCTTTATAAATAGAAGCAATTTTTTCTATTTCTGTATTAATTTTTAAAACTTCTTCTATTTTTGAAGGAATTGATTTTAATTCGTGAAGGTAATTGTTGAACTTAGAGTTAGAAAGCTCTCCTTTTAAATGACCTAATTTTAAAGCTATTAAAGATAGTACAGTTATTTGTGTGGTAAATGCTTTTGTAGAAGCTACACCGATTTCTGGCCCGGCATGTGTATAAGCACCAGAATCTGTTTCTCTTGCAATTGTAGATCCAACTACATTACAAATTCCGAAAACAAAAGCACCATTAGCTTTTGCTAATTTAATAGCTGCTAGCGTATCTGCAGTTTCTCCAGATTGAGAAATAGCAATTACAATATCGTTTTTATTGATTATTGGATTTCTATACCTAAATTCTGAAGCGTATTCAACTTCAACAGGAATTCTAGCAAAATCTTCTATAAGATACTCACCAACTAAACCAGCGTGCCAAGAAGTACCACAGGCAACTATTATAATACGTTTAGCGTTTAAAAATTTAGTAATGTTATTATCAACACTTCCCATTTTAATGATATCTTGATCTGCTAAGAGCCTTCCTCTATAAGTATCTAAAATTGCATTAGGTTGTTCGTGTATTTCTTTTAACATAAAGTGATCATATCCACCTTTTTCAATTTGTTCTAAATTAAGTTGAAGTTCTTGAATATTTGGTTCTACAAAAGAATCATCATTAATTTTTCTAATTCTAATGTTTTTTCCAAGTTTAATAATGGCCAACTCTTCATCATCTAAATAAATAGCATCTTTTGTATATTCAATAAAAGGTGATGCATCAGAAGCTATAAAAAATTCTTTGTTATTTTCTCCAATACCAATTGCCAAAGGACTACCAAGTTTTGCTACTATAATTTCGTCAGCTTTATTAATTTCGTATACGGCAATTGCATACGCTCCAACTACATTTGTAAGTGCTAATTGAACAGCTTTACCTAATTTACAGTTATTTTTTAATTGAACTTCTTCAATTAAATTTATTAAAACTTCGGTATCGGTATCACTTTTAAAAGTATAACCTCTTTTTATAAGTTCTTTTTTTATGGTATCATAATTTTCAATAATTCCATTGTGTACAATTACTAAATTTCCTGAATTTGATGTGTGTGGATGTGAGTTTTCGGTATTTGGAATTCCGTGAGTTGCCCAACGTGTATGGCCTAAAGCAAGGTTTCCTGAAGTGTTATTTTTTTCTGCAATTTTTTTTAATTGAGCTACTTTACCTTTTGTTTTAAAAAGTTTAACGCTGTTATTTACAGAGGTTAATACTATTCCTGCACTGTCCTAACCGCGGTATTCTAATCTCTGAAGACCTTTGATTACAATTGGATATGCTTCTCTAAAACCTAAATATCCAGTAATTCCACACATAAAATGTTATATTTTTAATTATTCAGTTTTGTATAAGAAACTTCAAGTTTTACTCTTTTGTCTCCAGCACTTGGATTATGGTTATATAAAACAACTCCTTTTGGAGTCCAACTATAATCTTTTATAGCAGTATCTGTAATGCTTGATGGTGCATCAGTAGTATTATATACTTTAATTCCGAATTTCACTAAATCAAGAGGTTCTTCTAAATCAGATTTTAATAATTCAGAAATATAATCTGTCACTTTAAATACATATTTATAAGGGTTCCCATCATCATCTCTTTCTAATGTTCCTCCTACGGTTGAAATTCCTTCAGAAACCATATCTAAAAGTTGTTCGTTTTCATCGTAATTATATATAAAAAGCTGTTCAGGAACTATATTTGAAGATGCATTTTGATCTACGTAAAGGGTTAAATTGGCATCATTTACTAACCAATTATTAGCTCTAAGTTCAGTTAAATCTTCGTTTGAAAATAATTCAACCGTTGCAATTGAACCCGCTGCTCCTTGTACATATATTCTATCATCTCCAGAGGCTTTAGAATTTGTATAATCTCTTGTAAGCACATTTGATTTAATGGAGCCAAAACTGAAATTATAGGTATGTTTTGTTCTTACATTTAGTTCTCCTGTTGTACCGTTTCCATTTAAGTCTTGCACATCAGTTTCATCTTGCGTTTTAGAATAATAGATAACCATTTTTGCGGTTTCTATATTTAATGATAAAATATGTGCTTTTTCGTTTGTTAATTCAGAAGCTTCAATGTATAAACCTCTAAAATAGTGGTTAAAATTATCACTATTTAAAAATTCTGAATTTGAAGGGTTTTCTACAAAAAGTTGATGTATTAATGCTTCATTTAAAGGAATATTAATTGAAGGACTTAAATCATCTCTTTTAATTGTATCAATATCAAATACTGTTAAGCCGTCGTTTAAATATCTTTTTATATAAGTTACAGTATCGTTAGCATTTACTTTAAAATCGCCAGAAAATAGTGGAGTATCTCCTTTTTGAAATTCTTTATCGGAATAATAGATAGCCTGCTTTGAAGGATCGTTTGGATCTAATGTGTTTAAAAACGTTTTTAATTCAAAAATATCTAATTTAAATGCAATATCTTGATTGCCAAATACAGAGTCTACAGAAAATTTTGGTTTACCATCAGTATAATCCTCTAATCTGGTGGCTTGATAAGGTATATTAATTAAAACTGAATCTATTGCAGGGTCATCTCCATAACCTGAAGAATAAGTTTCTCCAAAAGTTGGTAAACTAAGTTGTGTAACAACCGAGGCTTTTAATTTCCCAAATTCTTCATCGGCATAAACTCCTAATAAATATTGATTTAACAAATTAGCAGGAACACGATCTATATTTTTATTAGTGGTAATAACTTCTGATGTTACTTTATTTGTGCTAAATGTATCATTATCAACAAGACTTACTCCAATACTTTCTATTTCTTTTTCACAAGAAATTATTGAAAAAAATACCAATGAAAAAATTCCTAAGTATTTAAATGTACTTACAACTTTTGTTGTCATATTATAAATTAATATTTGTTAGGTTTAAACTATAGAACGTCGTTACTATAAAATTCTGTATATTTATTTTCAAATTCTTCTGGTGGAAAGTATTCTAATACAGGTTTATTACTTGTTTTTAAATATTCTAATATTTCATTTGGAAGTACTTCGCTACTTTTTATAAGCGCGTCAGAATTTTCAATTGCATTAATTAAAATATTTGTATAGTTTGGGTTTGTGATAGTCTGAATTTTTGAAGGGTCTATATTGTCAAATTTAATTTTTTCATTAAAATTATTATCTAACGAGCCTTCAAAGCCATTATTGTAAAGAGATGTTACAATTTTACTTTCTGTAAATAAAGGATCGTTTTTATAAAATTCTTTTATGTATAATGGTAGTAAAGAAGCTATCCAACCGTGAACATGAATAATATCTGGTGCCCAGTTTAATTTTTTAACAGTTTCTACAACACCTTTCGCAAAAAATATTGCGCGTTCGTCATTGTCTTTAAACAGTTCATTATCTTCGTCTGTAAATAACGCCTTGCGTTTAAAATACTCATCGTTATCAATAAAATAAACTTGCATTCTTTCTTTTGGAATAGAAGCTACTTTAATAATTAATGGCATATCCATATCATTAATTACTAAATTCATCCCAGATAAGCGAATAACTTCGTGTAATTGATGTCTTCTTTCATTAATTAATCCATAGCGTGGCATAAAAATTCGTGTTTGTCCACCTTGACTATGGATCATTTTAGCAACTTCAAATGAAGTTGTAGATAATTCATTTTCAGGTAAATAAGGAACAACTTCTGATGAAACAACCAATACTCTCTTATCTTTCATAATCCAACTCTATATTTTAAAGATTATGCAAAATTACGAAAATTTATGTAGATTTTAACTTGAAAAATGTAAGTTTGCACGCTTTTAACGTTTATTAACAAATGCATTATGTTAGTTTTTGCTAAAATAAAATCGGTACAACAAAAAATTAAGTCGTTAAAAAAGGGAACCACTATTGGTTTTGTACCAACTATGGGAGCACTTCACAAAGGTCATTTATCTCTTATTGAAAGGGCCAAAAAAGAAAATGATATTGTTGTGGTTAGTATTTTTGTTAATCCTACGCAGTTCGATAAGCAAGAAGATTTAATAAATTACCCTAAAACTATTGATACAGATCTCTCATTTTTAAGAGCTGTTTTTTGCGATATTGTTTTTGCACCTTCAGCTAATGAAATTTATGCAAATAATATAGCTTCTCAAGTATTTAATTTTGATGGATTAGAACATCAAATGGAAGGAAAATTTAGAGATGGGCATTTTAATGGTGTTGGCACTATTGTAAAACGTTTATTTGAAATTGTTAAGCCAACTAAAGCATATTTTGGCGAAAAAGATTTTCAGCAGCTACAAATAATTAAAAACATGGTGAAGAATCATCAAATTCCTGTAAAAATTGTAGCTTGTGATATTTATAGAGAAAATGATGGATTGGCAATGAGTTCTAGAAATGCCAGACTGACAAAAGCGCATAGGGAAGCCGCTCCGTTTATTTACAAAACACTAAAAGAAGCAAAAGTAAAGTTTGGCACAGAAAATGCTTTAGAAGTTATAGATTGGGTTGAAAATGAATTTAAAAAACAACCATTATTAGATTTAGAATATTTTGAAATTGCAGACGAAGAAACCCTTCTAACAATTAAAAATAAGAATCCAAAGCAAAAATATAGAGCTTTTATAGCTGTTTTTGCTGGAAATATAAGACTTATTGATAATATAAGTTTATAAATATGAATAGATTAACACAAAATTATTAATTTTGCACCATGCAGATAGAAGTAGTAAAATCAAAAATTCACAGAGTTAAGGTTACTGGAGCCGATTTACAATATATTGGTAGTATAACTATTGATGAAGATTTAATGGATGCTGCAAATCTAATCGAAGGTGAAAAAGTTCACATTGTAAATATTAACAATGGTGAACGTCTTGAAACATATGCAATTCCAGGCCCTAGAAAAAGTGGAGAGATTACATTAAATGGTCCAGCAGCTAGAAAAGTAGCTAAAGGAGATATTATTATTATAATTTCTTATGGAATATTAGAATTTGAAGAAGCAAAATCTTTTAAACCAACACTAATTTTTCCAAATGAAAACGATAACTCGTTAACATAAATTTGAAAAAAAAAATTAAAAAATCTATATTTTTAATACTCCCAATATTATTGGGAGTTTTTTTAGTTTGGTACTCATTTTCAAAACTATCACCCGCAGATGTCGTTTCTATTAAAACATCTTTTAAAACTGCAAATTATTGGTGGGTTCTAGTTTCATTAATTTTTGGAATTTTAAGTCACGCTTCACGTGCCTATCGTTGGCAATTTTTATTAGAGCCTTTAGGTTATAAGCCAAGTTTGCAAATAGTGTTATGGCTGTTTTAATTGCCTATTTATTAAATTTAGTAATTCCACGTTCCGGTGAATTTGCAAGAGCTGCAACTGTAAAAAAATACGAAAATATACCTTTTGAAAAAGCTTTTGGAACTATTGTAGCCGAACGCGTAGCAGATGTAATTATACTGTTAGGTATAATTGGTATTGCATTTTTTTTTCAAACAGAGTTAATTAGTAGTTATATTTTTAAGGAAAACGAGTCTAGTAGTATTTATACCAAGATTTTTCTTTTTGTTGTAGTGCCATTGTTTGGAATATTTGGTTATCGTATTTTAAAAAAATCTAGAAATATTTTTGTTGTTAAGTTAATTACTTTTATTAATGGCTTAATTGATGGTGCTAAAAGTATTTTTACAATGAAAAAGAAATGGAAGTTTATTGCACATACTATTTTTATTTGGGGAATGTATGTACTCATGTTTTATGCAGTAACTTTTGCTTTACCAGAAACAACAAATTTACCTTTTGCTGCAATAATTGTTGGTTTTGTTGTTGGCGGTTTAAGTATGGCATTAACAAATGGAGGCTTAGGTACGTACCCCCTTTTAGTTGCTGGAGCGTTAGTTTTGTATGAAATTGATTATAATGCCGCTTTAGCATTTGGTTGGATAATGTGGACTGCCCAAACCTTAATGGTAATTCTATTTGGTGGTCTTTCTTTAATATTAATTCCGATATACAATAAATTTCAAATAAAATAGGGATTTCTTTATATATTTACTTTTTCAATTTCTATAAAAAATGGCGAAAGTAAAAACTTCTTTTTTCTGTCAGAATTGTGGCACACAATACGCAAAATGGTTAGGACAATGCAAAGCATGTAACGAGTGGAATACTATTGTTGAAGAAGTAATTCAAAAAGAAGAAAAACGAAATTGGAAACAAACATCTTCAGTTAAAAAAACAAATAAAGCTTTAAAAATTAATGAAATTGTTTTAGATGAAGAAGATCGAATTTCTACACGAAATAACGAGTTAAACAGAGTTTTAGGTGGTGGATTGGTAAAAGGATCTATGACACTTTTAGGAGGTGAGCCAGGCATTGGAAAATCTACTTTATTATTACAAATTGCATTGGCAATTCCTAAAAAAGTATTATACGTATCTGGAGAAGAAAGTCAGAGTCAGATTAAAATGCGTGCAGCACGATTGCAAGCTAAAAACACAAACTGCCTAATTTTAACCGAAACCAATACCCAGCATATTTTTAAAGCTATTGAAGAAGTACAACCAGAAGTTGTTGTAATAGATTCTATACAAACATTACATACAGAATATATTGAAGCATCGCCAGGTTCTATATCACAAATTAGAGAAACTACTGCTGAACTTATTAAATTTGCAAAAGAAACAGCAACACCAGTATTATTAATTGGGCATATTACTAAAGATGGAAATATTGCAGGTCCAAAAATTTTAGAACACATGGTAGATGTTGTATTACAATTTGAAGGAGATAGAAATCATACGTATAGAATTTTGCGTGCTAATAAGAATCGCTTTGGATCTACGGCAGAGCTTGGTATTTATGAAATGCAAAATATTGGTTTACGAGAAGTTGATAATCCTTCGGAAATATTAATTTCTCAAAAAGAAGACGATTTAAGTGGTACTGCAATTGCCGCTACTTTAGAAGGTATGCGACCTTTAATGATAGAAGTTCAAGCGTTGGTAAGTACAGCAGTTTATGGAACACCACAGCGCTCTGCAACTGGTTACGACCTTAAAAGATTAAACATGTTGTTAGCAGTTTTAGAAAAACGTGCTGGTTTTAGATTGGGAGCAAAAGATGTTTTTTTAAATATTGCAGGAGGTATTAAAGTAGATGATCCAGCAATAGATTTAGCAGTTATTAGCGCTATTTTATCTTCAAATGAAGATGAAGCTATTCCGCAAGATTTTTGTTTTGCTGCAGAAATAGGTTTGGCTGGTGAAATTCGTGCAAAACACAGAGTAGAACAACGAATTTTAGAAGCTGAAAAATTGGGATTTAATAAAATTTTTATTTCAAAATTTAATAAAATAAGCTCAAAACAGTATGCAATAAAGATTGTTAAAGTAGCAAAGGTAGAAGATATTTATGCAAATTTATTTGCATAAATATACCATTCTTAACCCTTTCTAAAGTGAATAAAATAACGTGTTATAGAAAACTTTTAAAGGCTTCAGTCAATTATTTTTTATTGGCTTGGATAATATATTTTTCTAAAGCCATCGTCATAGATGGTGTTTCAGGTGTTGGCGCTTCAATATTACATTTTAAACCGGCTTGAGTTGCCGCTTTAATTGTTGAATTTCCAAAAACTGCTATGCGTGTATTATTTTGTTTGAAGTTTGGGAAATTATGAAATAATGAATCTATTCCTGAAGGAGAAAAGAATACTAAAATATCGTAAAACACATTCTCTAAATCTGATAAATCGCTTACAACTGTTTTAAACAAAACAGCTCTTGTCCAATTAACACCAAGTTCATTTAGAGTTTCAGGAACAATATCTTTTAACTTATCTGATGAAGGAAGTAGAAACTTTTCATCTTTATATTTTTTAATTATTTTAGATAAATCTGGAAACGTACGTTCACCAACATAAATTTTACGTTTACGATAAACTACATATTTTTGCAAATAATAAGCTACTGCTTCTGATTGACAAAAATATTTCATATCATCTGGTACTGTAAATCGCATTTCTTCAGCAATTCTAAAAAAATGATCAACTGCATTTCTACTTGTTAAAATAATTGCAGTATAATTTTTTAAATCAATTTTTTGAGTTCTTACTTCTTTTGCAGAAACACCTTCTACATGTATAAAAGGCCCAAAGTCAATTTTAACTTTTTGTTTGTCAATTAAATCTGTATAAGGAGAGTTTTCGGTCTTTGGAGCTGGCTGAGAAACCAAAATTGTTTTCACTTTCATAAACTTCAATTTTGTCTTAAATAGTTAATTTTATAATAATTACTAAGGGTGCTATTTCAAGGGCGCAAAGGTACAAAATAAAATAAAACAAGTTATTAAATATCAGCTTTTTATTATTTTCTATAAGTACAAGTAGATATCTTAACAATACTAATAAAAAAAAACAACCAAAGTAATTTTAAAAATAAATCTTAAATTATTTTTTATATAAATTTGTAATTACTAAAAAAGGTAATATCCATAAAATCAGATTATTTGTGATAATTTATTTTTTCAGTAAGCTGATTTTTTTGTATGTTTTCTAAGTTAAAAATAATTGCAAAAAAACTTCCGATTAAGGCCCTAATTATAAAGTACAAGCTAACACCTGCAACTATAATTAAGTAAAAATTTAAGGCGTTATCTATTTTTTTGAGTGTAAAAAAAGTTCTTAAAAAGTAAAGTAGTAGCGAAATGCTAAGAATTTGCACAACAAAAGAGAGTACTTGATAAAAGTTAAAGAAAATGTTTTTCTCTTTATTAAAATACCCTACTAAGGTCCTTTTTTAAGAAAAAAATATACTTGTGTACGAAAGCCTATTTTTCTGAAAAAATATTTTTGCAAAGCCAATATTATCAATAAAATAAAAAAAAATAATTGTAATCCAATCATTATTTTGACGTATTATATTTTCGTTGCTTCAAACATTAAGTAATTAATTTTTTATCGCAAAATTAGTGATTAATTGTTTTATCTTTGCTGCAAAATTGATCTATATGTCCAATACGCTTGTGATTATACCAACTTTTAATGAAAAAGAAAATGTTGAAGCAATTGTTAGAACTGTTTTTAAGCAGGAAATGCAATTTGATATTTTGATTGTTGACGATAATTCACCTGATGGAACAGCTAATATTGTTAAAAACTTACAAAAAGATTTTGCAAATTTATTTTTAGAAATAAGAAAAGAAAAAAAAGGCTTAGGTACCGCTTATATTCATGGGTTTAAATGGGCTTTAAAAAATAAATACGATTATATTATTGAAATGGATGCAGATTTTTCTCATAATCCAAAAGATTTAATAAGGTTGTATAATGCTTGTGCCAATGAAGGCGCCGATTTCTCTATTGGATCTAGATATTTGAATAACAAAATTAATGTGGTA
This sequence comes from uncultured Flavobacteriaceae bacterium, assembly GCA_942492305.1. Taxonomy (GTDB): domain Bacteria; phylum Bacteroidota; class Bacteroidia; order Flavobacteriales; family Flavobacteriaceae; genus Lutibacter. Next base: position 256,177 of record CALOEI010000001.1, read on the forward strand.
AACTGGGATATTAAAAGGCTTTTTTTATCGTATTTTGCTTCAAAATATGTTAAAGTTATAACACAAATCCCTATTTATGACACCACCGCAGGTTTTGTTTGTTACAAGCGTAAAGTATTAGAAACTTTAGAGTTAGATAAAATAAAATTTGTTGGATATGCGTTTCAAATTGAAATGAAATTTAAAGCTTGGAAAAGAAAATTTAAGCATAAAGAAGTTTCTGTTATTTTTACCGACAGAAAAAGAGGAACATCAAAAATGAGTGGGTCTATAATTTCCGAAGCTGTTTTTGGTGTTATTAAAATGAGAATTACAGGGATTCCAAAATAAATTTAAGAAAAAGAACAATGAGTTTAACACTTATAAAAAATGCCCAAATTGTGAACGAGGGCAAAATATTTGAAGGCGATGTATTAATAGAAGGCGAGTATATTAAAGATATTGACACATCAATCAGCTCAAAATCTTCAGATACACGAATTATAGACGCTGAAGGTAAGTATTTAATTCCTGGAGCTATAGACGATCAGGTTCATTTTAGAGAACCTGGATTAACACAAAAGGCAACAATTGAAACTGAAAGTAGAGCTGCTATTGCTGGTGGAATTACTTCTTTTATTGAAATGCCAAATACAGTGCCACAAGCTACAACTCAAAAATTATTGGAAGACAAATTTAAAATTGCTTCAAAATCATCATATGCAAACTATTCTTTTATGTTTGGTGGAACAAATACTAATTTAGAAGAATTATTAAAAACAGACCCTTCAAAAGTCGCAGGAATTAAACTGTTTTTAGGTTCTTCTACAGGAAATATGCTGGTAGATAACGAGGAGGTTTTAGAAAAAATATTTTCTTCAACAAAAATGTTAATTGCGGTACATTGTGAAGATGAAACAACGGTAAAAAATAATTTAGATACTTATTTAAAGGAATATGGAGATGATATTCCTATCGAATTACATCCAAAAATTAGAAGTGAAGAAGCTTGTTATTTATCGTCTTCAAAAGCCATTGAATTGGCAAAAAAAACAGGAGCACGTTTACATGTTTTTCATTTATCAACTGCTAAAGAAACAGCACTTTTTACAAATAAAATACCATTAGAAAAAAAGCAAATTACCGCTGAGGTTTGTGTGCATCATTTAACTTTTGACGAAAGTGATTACAAATCGAAAGGCACATTAATAAAATGGAACCCTGCTGTAAAAACTGAAAACGATAGAGAAGGATTATGGAAAGCTTTGTTAGATGATAGAATTGATGTTATTGCAACAGACCATGCACCTCATACACTTGAAGAAAAACAACATGTATATACCAAAGCACCAAGTGGTGGACCTCTAGTACAACATGCATTACCGGCAATGTTAAAAGCGTACAGACAAGGCAAAATTTCTATTGAAAAAATTATAGAAAAAATGTGTCACAATCCTGCAAAAATTTTCAAAATTGAAAAAAGAGGATTTATAAAAAAAGGGTATTATGCTGATTTAGTTTTGGTAGATATTGCATCTCCTTGGACTGTAAAAAAGGATAATATTTTATATAAATGCGGTTGGTCTCCTTTTGAAGGAACTACTTTTTATTCTAAAATTACACACACTTTTGTAAATGGAAACCTCATGTATAACAACGGAAAGTTTAATGATACAATAAAAGGGAAACGATTAGAGTTTAATAGAACCAATGAATAGATTTTTTTACATACTTATTATAAGTTTTTTTATGTTTAATTGCACCAGCAATACAATTTTAAAAAAACCTGATAATTTGATCCCTGAAGATCAAATGGTAGATTTATTAACAGATTTATTTTTGGCTGTAAATGCAGAAACTACTAAAAATCTTAAGTTAGAACGAAATGTTAATTATTTCCCTTTAATTTTTGAAAAATATAATATAGATAGTACTCAATTTAAAGAAAGTAATTTTTATTATACCTCTAGAGTAGATGATTATGATGTTATTTTGATGAAAGTTGAAGAGCGTTTAAAAGCATTAGATGCGAAATACGAAACTTTAAAAAGAAAAGAAGATTCAATTTCTAATGCAAAAATACAATTAGAGAGAAAAGCTATAGATTCAGTGAATAGAATTAAAAGAATGCCTATAAAATCTGTTAAAGATACTTTAAAAGAGCGGTAAGGTTTTTTTATAAATTTAAATATCTTTTAAATATAAATTACAAATAGTACTTATACTTTTTGAAATAGGCTCAAACTTAAAATTTAAAGTAGTTTTAATTTTTTCAGAAGAAAAATATCTTTTTTGATGAATAGATTTTGCCGAATTTTTTGTTAAAAGTGGTGGTTTTCCTGTTAAAAAAGATTTTACTTTTTCTAATCGCCAACCAATTTCGCTCATGTAGTTTGTTATTTTAATTGTTGGTTGCTTTTTATTAAATTTTAAAGCTATTTTATTAAAAATTTCTTGATAGCTTTTATTTTCTGCAACAAGTATAAAACGCTCGTTTTCTATATTGCTTTTCATTAATAAAAGCATTGCTTTTACAACATCATTTACCGAAACATAACCTGTAATTCCTTTAGAGTAAAAATTAAACCCTTTATAAATTTTAGAAAAAATTTTACCAGAACCAGCATTCCAAAAACCAGCACCTAAAATTACCCCGGGGTTTACAATTACTACCGGAACTCCTTCTTGAGAGGCACGCCAAACTTCAATTTCAGCACCATATTTTGAAATGGCATATCCATAATTACTTTTTTCTATATCCCATTCGTTAGTTTCATTAATAAATTTCGAATTTATAGATTTTCCAACTGCTGCAATAGAGCTGACAAAGCACAACTTTTTTATGTTATTTTCAATACTTAAGTTTACAATATTAGCAGTACCTTCAATATTAATTTTACGGAGTTTATTATAATCTTTTGGGTCGAAAGAAACCAATGCTGCGGAATGATAGACTTTAGTAATATTTTTAAATGCTTTTTCTAGAGCAACTACATCTGTAATATCTGCTTCAATCCATTCAATTTTTTTAAATAAATGTTCAAAATCTTCTGAAAAATAGCTAAAGACATTCTTTACAGCATTTAAATTGCTGTTGTTTCTATAAATAGCTCTTATGGTATCGTTTTCTAAAGAAAGCTGATACAATAAATGCGACCCTACTAAACCTGTTCCTCCAGTAACTAAAATCATAAAACGAATGTAATAAAAATGTTTGAATAAAAAGGGCTGAGTACCATATGTAAAATTTATGTTTTGTACTAAAAACAACTACTATAATGTAGTATGAGGTTGAATTAGTAAATACGTTTATTAGTTTCTATTTTTTATATTAGTGATTTTAATATACATTTAACCTTACTCAGGCTTAAGCTATATTTTTGAATAACATAACCGAATACTAATGAAATTTTATAGAAAAATCCGCATACAAATGCTTATTAATAATAAATTTTCAAAATATATATTGTATGCAATTGGAGAGATTCTATTAGTTGTTATAGGAATTCTTATTGCGCTGTATATCAATAATAAAAATCAAGAACATCAATTAGAAAAAAGAACAACAATTCTTTTAAAAGAAGTTACAAAAGATTTAGAAATGTTTATTTTGGTGTCTAATAACCAACTTAAGTTTTACTCTAAAAAACAGCAAATTTTTGATTTAATTCTTAACAATAAGTTGTCTTTTGAAGATTATTCAAATGCTGTATATCCAAACTTAACGGATGCTACTACTTGGTATTCTGGGGGTGTTAAAAGAAAAGTTGCCTATAGAAATTTAATAAATGAAATTAACTCAGTACCAGAAAAATATAAGTTAATAATAAATGGTCTTAGCGATTTTTATGAAAACACCTTTAATGAAGATTATAGAAAACTTATCGAAGAAGTTTCAATAGAAAACCAAAAGAAAAGAGTAAACAATTACGAGTGGTATTCTTTAAACATTCCTGATAATAAAAATGAAAAGATGATTGATTTTTTGCTCAATGATTACAAATACAAAAATGAAGCGAAGTTTTATTTTGAAATGGTAACACATCATATAAGGTTTATTTTAGAAGATAAAATAAAAGCTCAAAAATTATATAAAAAAATTAATGAAACTTTAAATATTGTTGTTGAGGATTCACAATTTGGAATTGATCCTAAAAAGATTGATCTTTTAATTGGTCAATGGGAAAATATGAAGTATCCTGGTTTTAAAATAAATGTTTTTAATGAAGGTGAAAAACTGAAATATCAAACAAGTATAGATACTACTAAATTTGAAATTTTTTCCGTTTCAAATACTTTATTTATTGATAAGCAAAGTATGTTTTGGAAACTAAATAAAGATGATGTTGAGCCTAAAATTAGTATAGTAAATGAAGAATTTAGTAAAGTAAACAAATAAAGAAGTGCTCTTAAGGTTGCTAAAATGTACCGAATAAAATATAAAAATCCTTATTGAGAAAAAGAAGTTTATAATGGAACAACGATTAACAATTATTACTTTAGGGGTTTCTAATTTAAAAAAATCAACTAATTTTTATGAAACAAAATTTGGTTGGAAAAAATCTAAAATAAGTAATCAGTATATTTCATTTTTTATATTAAATGGAATTCAACTTGCTCTTTATCATAGAAATACGTTAGCAGAAGATGCAACTGTAAATTCTGTTGGAAACGGGTTTAATAGCTTCACACTTTCCTATAACACAAAATCGATAGAAGAAGTTGACCAATTGATTGAACAATTAAGAGCAAAAGGAGTTGAAATAATTAAGGAACCTAAAAAGGTAGATTGGGGAGGTTATAGTGGTTATATTTCTGATTTAGATGGTAATTTATGGGAAATTGCTTTTAACCCATATCTTAAATTGGATGAAAAAGGAAATATAGCATAATAAATAGGCAATTATTATAATTAATTAATATTAACGAAGCCTATAAAAAACTAATCATTTAAACCACTAACTACAAACTAAAATTTTATCTTTGCTGAAATTAAAAATTTGGAAATGAATTTTGTTGAAGAACTACGTTGGAGAGGCATGTTACACGATATTATGCCTGATACTGAAGACTATTTATTAAATAACAAAACTAGAGGTTATATTGGCTTTGATCCTACCGCAGATTCGTTGCACATTGGAAGCTTAGTGCCAATAATTATATTAATGCATTTTCAAAAAGCGGGTCATTATCCAATTGCATTGGTTGGTGGCGCTACTGGAATGGTTGGTGACCCTTCTGGTAAGTCAGACGAACGTAATTTATTAGATGAAGCAACTTTAACTAAAAACATTGCAGGTGTAAAAGGCCAATTAGCACGTTTTTTAGATTTTGATAGTACCGTTGAAAATAAAGCCGAATTGGTTAATAATTACGATTGGATGAAAGATATTTCGTTAATCGATTTTGTGCGTGATGTTGGAAAACACATTACCGTAAATTATATGATGGCTAAAGACTCTGTAAAAAAACGTTTAGATTCAGATGCTAAAACCGGAATGAGCTTTACGGAGTTTACATACCAATTATTTCAAGGATACGATTTTTACCATTTGTACAAAGAAAAGAATTGTATGTTGCAAATGGGAGGTTCAGATCAATGGGGAAATATTACCACAGGAACCGAACTAGTTAGAAGAAAAGCGCAAGGAAAAGCCTATGCTCTAACTTGTAAACTTATTACAAAAGCAGACGGAACTAAATTTGGGAAAACTGCTGGAGGAAATGTATGGCTAGATGCTAACAGAACTTCTCCTTACAAATATTACCAATATTGGTTAAACTCATCTGATGAAGATGCAGAAAATTATATAAAAATATTTACTTTTTTAGATAAAGAAACTATTGAGTCCTTAATTGCTGAACATAAAGAAGCGCCACATATGCGTATACTTCAAAAGAAGATAGGAGAAGAAGTTACGGTGATGACTCACGGTAGAGAAGCCTATGAAAATGCTATAAAAGCCTCAAATATATTGTTTGGAAAATCTACAGCATCCGATTTAAAGAGCTTAGACGAACAAACATTTTTAGATGTTTTTGATGGTGTTCCGCAGGCAGAAATTCAGCGTTCTGTAATTGAAAGCGGTTTAGATATTGTGCCTGCTTTTGCCGAAAACGGGTTTTTAAAATCTAATGGAGAAGTTCGTAGAGCTTTAAAAGAAAACTCAATTTCAGTTAATAAAGAAAAAGTTACAGAAGATTTTGTAATTACACCTGAAGATTTAATAGCAGATAAGTTTGTATTATTACAACGCGGTAAAAAAAGTTATTATTTATTAAAAATTATTGAATAAATAAAACTTCTGTTTAAAATAAAACTTCCATTTTACTCAAGTTATTGAGTTTAATGGAAGTTTTTTTATGTACTAATTCAATCGTAAAAAGTAAATAGGAAATCCTAATGCTTCGTCTTTTTTAAAAATCTTAAACCCAAACTTCTGATACATTTTAGTATTTTTTTTAGAAGCTGCATCTATTATTACAGGTAATTGATTATCCTTATATTTGTTTTTAACACTTATCATTAAACGAGCCGCAGTTCCATCTCCTTTAAATTCTGTCTTAACACCCATTATTAGAGGTCTAATATGTTTTTCTTTTGGGTAGTTTTTTGTTGCAATTCGCTGTCTTTTTAAAACTTCAAAAACACGCTCAATACCAATACATTTAAGAGCTAATATAATGTCTTGGTATATTGTACGAAAAGTAATTTTTTTGGTATGTGGAAAAAATAATAAAATGCAGGCTTTATTATTATTTGAAATATAAACCTCGCCAAAACGAATAGTTCTTTCAAATAAATAATCCATTAATAGCTGCATACGCTCAATTCTTTTTTTGTCTTGTTTTACAACAAGATTTATAGAATTATTTTCTTTTAACGGAGAAAATGCTGAAACTAATATTTCAGATACTAATTTTTTATCTATTGAAGTTGCTTTTCTCAAAATTGAGATTTGATTTTTTTAATAAACCAACTCTTTAATAACCTACCTTAGTGCGTACTCTTTTTAAAACATCTGAAGCTACTACTTTTGCTTTTTTTGCTCCAATTGCCAAGGCTTTATCAATTTCATTTAAATTTTCCATATAGTAATTATAACGTGCTCTTTCTTCGGAAAATTTATTGATTAACAATTCAAAGAAAGCTTGTTTTGCGTGACCATAACCATAATTTCCACCTTTGTAATTGGCTCTCATTGCTGTAACTTCTTCAGGTGAAGCTAACAATTTATATAAAGCAAATAAATTGCATGTATCTGGATTTTTAGGATCTTCAAGTGGAGTAGAATCTGTTTTAATCTTCATAATTTGCTTACGAAGTTGCTTGTCTGGTAAAAATAAGTTAATAATATTTCCACTTGATTTACTCATTTTTCCGCCATCAGTTCCTGGAACCCACATAGTGCCTTCTTGAATTTTTGCTTCTGGCGGAACTAATGTTTCTCCCATTTGGTGGTTAAAACGGTTGGCAACATCTCTAGAAATTTCTAGATGTTGTAATTGATCTTTTCCAACAGGTACAATTTCTGCATCATACAATAAAATATCTGCAGCCATTAGCATTGGGTATGCAAATAAACCTGCATTTACATCTTCTAATCGGTCTGCTTTATCTTTAAAACTATGCGCTAATGTTAAACGTTGGTAAGGAAAAAAGCAACTTAAATACCAAGAAAGCTCTGTAACTTCAGGGATATCACTTTGCCTGTAAAAAACACTTTTATCAACATCTAAACCAAAAGCAAGCCAGGTTGCTGCAACGCTGTAAGTGTTTTCACGTAATTCTTTTCCATTTTTTATTTGGGTAAGAGAATGCATATCTGCAATAAACAAAAACGAATCTTCTTTAGAATTGTTCGCCATTTCAATGGCTGGTATAATTGCTCCTAATAAGTTCCCTAAGTGTGGCGTTCCTGTACTTTGAACACCTGTTAAAATTCTTGACATTTCATTTTTTTTGATTCGACAAAAGTACATATTTACTATTAACTATCTAAATAAAATCCATATCACTTAAGTCTACTTTAAATAAAAGTTATTTAGTAGTTTTTCTAGATTTAAAACCGTCTTTAAGCTCTTTTGTTCTTAATTGAGGTATATAATTGAATGTTTCTTTAATGTAACTTACTTGATTTTTATTAACACAAGGTAAATTTCCATTTCCAGTTGCCCAAAAAAAGGCATCCTCGCTTGGTGAGTGAAATTTAAAACCATCTATAATTTCAAGTGTAAAAGTTGTGTTTATTTTTGATTTTCCTTCAGGAATAAAAATATTTTTTCCTTCGAAATTGCTTAGTTTCATTGCAAAAGAATTTTTTGTAAAATTACTTAGATTGAATTCAAAAAATAGCGGAATTATGCTTAAAAAAATAGCAAAGGCTAGCAAATAGTTCAGAACGTCTTTATTTTTAAATAATGAAACAACTATTTGTAGCGATAAGAATATAATAAATACAAAGAAAAATCGATATTGAGGTGAATTATTCCATAGAATTATCAGTTGTAAAATTGCTAAAAAATAAATAATTGAAATAGGTTTTTTAGTTTTGCTTTTTAAGATAAAAAACGGAAAAATAATAAGTAATAAAATATAGACTTTATTAAAAACTCCGTGCAATTTTGAAATATTCAACCAAAATAAAAAACGATCTACAAGCCCTAAATTTGTTACTTCTTGATTATCAAATCCAGCTAAATACGTTCCATAATTATAAAACTGTACCAATTCTTTTGGTTGTTTCCAATCAAAATTAAAAAGGTCTATTGTTTCAATTGGAAAGAGCAAATAGCCAGAAATAATGGTGTTTTTTGCTAAAAAAATTATGAGAACTAAACTACTTAATATTGTAAATTCAAAAGTATGTTGTTTCAACTTTTTAAAATTCTTAATAAATAGAAGTAATACTAAAAAAACGATACTAGCAATAGTAACCTTAATTAAACACAAAAATAAGACTAAACTCAAAATTACTTTAAAAGAATTAATAGTGAAGTTACTGTATTGTTTTATGAATAAATAAAATATATAAGGTGTTAAAGTAAATACAATTAAATCTGGTGAAGGTGCATTTACAAATTGGATAAAGAAAACAGTAAAAAATAATAGTAACCCAAAACTTAATTCTTGAGTGTCTAAATTAGTCTTGTAATTGTTAATTTTTTCAAGAGCCAAAATGCTAATTAAAATAAATAAAAAACCATTTAAGTCATTAAACACATCAGATACAAAAGGAAAATTAAACCCTGCTTGTAAAGTGTGCCAAGCGGAATTTTGAGCAAAAAACATATGTAAATTAGCCAAGCCTTTTACGTATCCAAATTCATTAATCCACTTTATAGTTTGTATGTAATAAGATTCATTATCTAAGAGATAGGGCGTGGTTGCACTTTGAGCAAGTGTAATAATAAAAATACCAAGTAATACTATTTTAAATAAAGCGCTAAGTATTTTAATAGTGTTTATTAATAATTTAATTTCTTCTATAAAAAGATGTTTGTTAGAAAAAAAAACTACCAGATTAATAATAAAAATACCACTATAAAACCCAATATTAATATTTATAAAAAAAGCAGCGAAACTAGTAATTAATGTATAGAGAAATAAACCTAAAATATGATGAATAATTACATTACAATCTGTTATTCTAACTATTTTTTTAAATAGAATTCCAAAATTTAACGTTGTTATAAAAATATAGATCCAACTTAAAAAAATAAGGAGCATTAAAATTTGTGTTGTTAATGTTAAAGTAATTTTTTATAAATATATAAAATAAAGTAATTACTAGTTACATGAATTAATTGTACTTGAATTGTCATTCAAAATATTTACTTTTGAAACTTATGAAATATGTAAAATATCCGTTATACATTTTTTGGCGTTGTTGGTTTTATGGCTGGGTTTTTTTTAGTGTAGTGGCTATTTTCCCTGTGCTGTTAATAGTTACATCATCAGACAAGTTGTATCCTACATTTTTTAAAATTGCTCAATTATGGGGTAAAACCTTACTTTTTATAATGGGCTTTAAAATTGATATTAAAGAAGAAGAAAGGCTCGATGATACAAAAAGCTATATGCTATGTCCAAACCATACTTCTATGATTGATATAATGGTAATGCTAGCGTTGGCTAAAAATCCGTTTGTTTTTGTAGGAAAAAAGGAACTCACGAACATCCCTATTTTTGGGTTTTTTTATAAACGAACTTGTATAATTGTTGATAGAAGCGACTCTAAAAGTAGAAAAGCTGTATTTGATGAAGCTAGAAAAAGACTTTGTAACGGTTTAGATGTGTGTATTTTTCCTGAAGGATTAGTTCCAGAAGATGAAAGTGTTGTATTAGCCGATTTTAAAAATGGTGCATTTCGATTGGCTATAGAACATCAAATTCCAATTGTTCCAATTACAATGTACGATTGTAAAAAACGTTTCTCTTATACTTTTTTTAGTGGAAGTCCAGGAAAATTGCGTGTAAAAATCCATCATTTTATTAAAACAGAAGGGCTTGAATTAAAAGACAGTGCTACTATTAAAAACAAAACCTTCAATTTAATTTATAACGAACTTATTTCTGACATAAAACAACAACAAAAGAATACTTAAATACTCCTAAACACGTTGTACAAAAATGGAACAAAAAAAAATTACCTTTTACGACCCTAAAGAAGAAAAACTGAATGTAATTTCACACGCATTTGGCTTGTTTTTAAGTGTAGTTGCTTTGGTGTTATTAGTAGTTTATGCAAGTTTAGAAGGTTCTGCCTGGCATGTAGTTAGTTTTAGTATTTACGGTGCAAGTTTAATAGTATTGTATGCTGCATCAACATTTTACCATAATTCGAAAACCCCGAAATTACGATATAGACTAAATATTTTTGACCATGCATCCATTTATGTTTTAATTGCAGGAACCTATACGCCTTTTACACTGGTAGTTTTAGATGGTTGGGTTGGTTGGACAATTTTTGGAGTTTCTTGGGGATTGGCACTTACTGGTGTAATTTTAAAGCTTTTTTTTATTGGGAAATACGATAAAATTTCAACAATTGCCTATGTTTTAATGGGCTGGCTTATAGTTTTTGCTATTAAACCATTGGTTCAAAACTTACCCCTTGAAGGTTTATTGTGGCTACTTGGCGGAGGAATTTCTTATACTGTAGGTGCAATTCTATACAGTATAAAACGGATTAAATATAACCATGCAATTTTTCACATTTTTGTTTTATTAGGTAGTTTTTGTCATTTCATTGCTGTATTTTTTTATGTGTTACCAATAAAAAAGTAACACATTAAATACTTGTAATTTTCATTTTATCACATTTGTTTTTTTAGTAACTTCATTCAAAATTTGCTGAACAGATAAAACAAATCAAAATGAAACTTCAAAAATTACTTTTAACAGTTATATTATGTGTTGCTTTTATAACGTGTAAAGACAAAAATCCACAAAGTGAAACCAACAATATTTTTAAATTTAAAGAGTATATAAATTACACCACATCTGGCTTGGTTTCTGTGTCAGAACCTATTAAAATTGAACTAGCTAAACAAGTTGAAGATTGGGTTTCTAATCAAGAGGTTTCAGAAAAATTTATAAGTATTTCACCAAGTATTAATGGAAAATTAGCTGCAGAAAATTCACGAAGTTTAGTATTTCTACCTTCAAAAAATTTAGAACCAAATAAAGAATACACCGTTACTGTTTACTTAGGAAAAATATATAATAACATTCCTTCAGAATTTAAAACTTATACCTTTAAATTTAAAACTATTCAACAAAACTTTAGTATTACAACTACTAGTATTCAATCCTATTCTAAAGAATGGCAATATATTGAAGGAGTTGTAAAAACTGCTGATATGCTGACTTTAGAAAATGCGAAAAACTTAGTTTCAGCGAAACAAAAAAACAAGCAATTATCAATTAAATGGCAGGGTTTAGATTCGGTTAGTAAACAGTTTCAGTTTATAATAGACAGTGTACAACGTTTTGAAGATGACTCTGAAGTGTTAATTTCTTGGACTGGAAAAAACATTGATGTTGATAACAGCGGAGAAAGTACTTTTAGCATTCCCGGAATAAATAATTTTTCTATCCTCAATGTAGATGTAATTCAGTCTCCAGAACAACATTTAAACATTAATTTTTCCGACCCTTTAAAAAAGCAACAAAACTTTAATGGATTAGTTGCAATAAAAAATGCTAAAAATTTAAAATATGTGGTTGATGGTAATGTGCTAAAAGTTTATGCCGATGCACGTATTGTTGGTAATGTTTTAGTCGATGTTTTTCAAGGAATTACAAGTGTTGATGGATATAAACTAAAAAAACAATTTTCAGAAAATATTGCTTTTGAACAATTAAAACCAGAGGTTAGATTACTTTCAAATGGAGTTATTTTACCAAATTCAAACGATTTAAAATTGAATTTTGAAGCTGTAAATTTAAAAGCTGTAGATGTAAGGATTATTAAAATTTTTGAAGATAATGTGTTACAATTTTTACAAGATAATACCTTAGGAAGCACCAATCGTTATCAAATTAGACGAGTTGGAAGGCGTGTGGCTAAAAAAACAATTCCTTTAGTTTCTAACGAACTCGAAAATACTGGAAAATGGAAAGCCTACGCTATTGATTTAGCGGAAATGATACAAGCCGAGCCAGGTGCAATTTATCGAGTAGAGCTAGATATAAAACCTGAATATTCGCTCTATAAGTGCGATGGTATGGAATTGGCAATTGTTAATGAAGATGATTATTATGAAGAAGATTATTACTACACAGATACAGAATATTCAACAACAGCTTCAGACGATTTAGATCAACGCGAAGAACAATATTGGGATAATTTAATTTATAGTTATAATAACACGTATTACAATTGGAACGATCGTGAAAATCCGTGTAAAAAAGCTTATTTTTTGAATGAAAACAGAACTGTTGTAACCAATATTTTAGCCTCAAATATTGGTGTAATTGCAAAAAAAGGTGAAAATAACAATTACTTTTTTGCTATAACAGATATTTTAACAACCGATCCAATTACTGGCGCAGAGGTTGTTTTATACAATTACCAACAACAAGAAATTGCCAAAAAAGCTACTGACAATCAAGGTGTTGCTTTGTTGGATTTAGAGAGCAATGCATATTTTGCAATTATTTCAAAAGACAATCATAAAACGTACTTAAAATTAGACGATGGGCATTCGTTGTCTTTAAGTAAATTCAACGTTTCAGGTAAAAAATTACAAAAAGGTTTAAAAGGATTTATGTATGGTGAGCGTGGTGTTTGGCGTCCTGGAGATTCCATTCATTTAACTTTTGTACTGAACGACAATGCTAATCCGTTGCCAAAAGAACATCCTATAAAATTAGAAGTTACAGATGCCCGTGGTAAATTAGCGTTTAACCAAATTACCACAGACAATGTAAATGGTTTTTACAAATTTACAATTCCAACTTCCAATACCGATCCAACAGGAAATTGGAATAGCACTATTTCGGTTGGAGGAGCTAAATTTTACAAGCAATTAAAAGTTGAAACTGTAAAACCAAATCGTTTAAAAATTAATTTAGATTTTAGCGATGAAGTACTTACAAATGCAAAACCCATAAAAGGAAATTTACAAGTAAATTGGTTGCATGGTGCGCCTGCTAAAAATATAAAAGCAGAGGTAACAGCAAAGTTTACGTCTAATGCATTAGCTTTTAGTAAAGATTTTCCAAACTATATTTTTAACGATCCAACTCGAAATTTTTCTTCCGAAGAGTTTAAAGTTTTTGAAGGAAAAGTAGATGCAACTGGAAAAACAAGCATTAATAAAAAAGTAAGTTTAGATAACACCGCGCCAGGAATGTTAAAAGTTGCTTTTTTAACCAAAGCTTTCGAAAATGGAGGTGATTTTTCTATGGATGTAATTTCAAAAAATTATGCACCTTATACTTCTTTTGTAGGCTTAAAATTGCCAAAAACAAAAGCGTATAGTTCTTATGATACCGATGAAAATGTATTGTTTGATGTAGTTACAATTTCTTCAGAAGGAAAATCAATACAACAAAGTAGTATTGAAGTTGAAGTATATAAAATTGAATGGCGATGGTGGTGGAATTCTTCACCAGATAATTTATCTTCTTACAGCGGAAGTAGTTACCACAAACCGTATAAAAAATTAAAAATAAATACCAATGCAAACGGTAAAGGAAGTTTTAATTTAAATATTAAAGATGATGATGGAGGGCGTTATTTAATTCGTGTGATTGACCCTAAGAGTGGACATGCAACAGGAACTACAACATATTTTTATAAAAATTGGTGGAAACGCCCAACTAACGATCCTGAAGCTTCAAAAATGTTGGTATTTTCTTCAGATAAAGACAATTATAATGTTGGCGAAACTGCTAAAATCACGTTTCCTTCAGGAACCGAAGGAAGGGCTTTAATTAGTATTGAAAATGGAACAGAAGTATTGGAGACTGTGTGGCAAAAAACTCAAAAAGGAGAAACCACTATAGAAATTCCTATTACAAAAAAATGGCACCAAATGTATTTGTAAATATTTCATTAATACAGCCACATGCAAGTACAGCAAATGATTTACCATTACGTTTGTATGGTATAATTCCATTATTGGTTGAAGATGCTAACACACGTTTAGAACCAGAAATTTCAATGCCAAAAGTGTTAAAACCTGAAGAGAAATTTACGTTGAAAGTAAGTGAAAAAAATGGTAAAAGAATGTCGTATACCATTGCAGTTGTTGAAGAAGGTTTACTTGATTTAACACGTTTTAAAACACCAGAAATTTGGGATTCATTCTATACTAAAGAAGCTTTAGGCGTAAAAACTTGGGATATTTTCGACGATGTTATTGGTGCTTTTGGAGGAAGTATAGAGCAAGTTTTTGCAATTGGTGGTGATGCTGAATTAGCTGCCGGAAATGCCAAAAAAGCAAATAGATTTAAACCCGTTGTGCGTTATTTAGGTCCTTTTACCTTAACAAAAGGAAAAACAGCTTCGCATACAATTCAGTTGCCAAAGTATATTGGTTCGGTTAGAACAATGGTAATTGCTGCAGATAATGAAATTGGTGCTTACGGAAAAGCGGATGAAACCACACCTGTTAGAAAACCATTAATGGTGTTGGCGTCATTGCCACGTAAATTAAGTCCAGGTGAAAAAGTGACACTTCCAGTCACCGTTTTTGCTATGGAAGATAAGGTGAAGGATGTTACTGTAAATTTAAAATTATCCGAAGGTATTAAAGTTATTGGAGCAAATACACAAAATATTACTTTTGAAAGTCCAGATGAAAAAATGGCGTATTTTCAATTAGATGTTTCCGAAGCAAAAGGTGTTGGAAATATTGAAGTTATTGCGACTGGTAATGGCGAACAATCTTCTTATGAAGTTGAAATTGATGTGGTAAATCCAAATCCAATTTCAATAAAAAGTAATAGTTTTGAATTGGCTGCAAATGAAACAAAAACTATTGATTTTGAAACCTTTGGAATTTCAGGAAGTAATTTTGCTGAAATTGAATTTTCAACCTTACCTTCAATGGATTTTTCTGGGAGGTTACAGTATTTAATTCAATATCCACACGGTTGTGTAGAGCAAGTTACTTCTGGTGTTTTTCCACAGTTATTTTTAAGTGAAATTTTTGATATTCCATTACAACAAAAACAAGAAGTAACGGAAAACATTAAAAAAGGAATCGAAAAATTAGGAGATTTTCAAACACCAAGCGGAGGATTGAGTTATTGGATGGGGCAAAATACCGCCAACGATTGGGGAACAAGTTATGCCGGACATTTTATGATTGAAGCTGAGAAAAAAGGCTATGTTTTACCTTTAACTTTTTTAACAAATTGGTTGAATTATCAAAAACAAGCAGCACGTAATTGGCGACCAAGTTATAAAAGCTATAATTCAGATTTAGCACAAGCGTATAGATTATACACATTGGCTTTGGCTGGACATCCAGATTTATCTTCAATGAACAGATTGCGAGAATTTAGTGAACTTTCAAACAATGCAAAATGGCGATTGGCTGCTGCGTATGCATTGGCTGGTCAAAAAGAAGCAGCAAACAAAATTTCAAATACAGCTAATATTAATTTTGAAAGTAGTACTTACGATTATTATACCTACGGTTCTGTTGATAGAAACCGAGCAATGGCAATGGAAACAATGTTATTAACTAGTAATAATGAGTCTAAAGAATTGGCTAAATATATTGCTAAACGTTTAACTTCTAATAGCTGGATGAGTACGCAAACCACTGCTTATAGTTTATTAGCAATGTCCAAAATGGTTGAAATAAATGGTGGGAAATCAATTAAATTAAGTTACAATTTAAATAATGAAAAAACCGAAAAAATTGATTCTAAATTTGCCATTGCACAACGTAATTTAGGAATTGTTATGGGTAAAAATTCAGTTTCAATTACCAATAATCAGGCAAATGTGGTATTTGTAAATGTTTCAATTGGTGGGATTTTACCAATAGGACAAGAAATTTCAGAAAAAAGAGGCTTGGGAGTAAGCGTAGCTTATAAAGATTCACAAGGAAATTTAGTTGATGTTTCAAAACTATCGCAAGGAACAGAATTTGAGGCACATGTTACGGTTAGTAATTTAAAACAAGAAGAAGTTAGAGATATTGCACTTACGCAGATTTTTCCTTCGGGTTGGGAAATTGTAAATACACGTTTTACTGAATTTGGAAGTACGGCAAGTGAAAATTCAAACTTTACAGATATTAGAGATGATCGCGTTAATTTTTATTTCGATTTAAATAAAAGTCAGTCTAAAACATTTAAAGTATTATTAAATGCTTCTTATTTAGGAAATTACTATTTGTATGGTATACAGGCAGAAGCAATGTATGATAACGATTATTTTACACGAACTAAAGGGCAATGGATTGAGATAATTGAATAAATTTTGTAGCGTCAAGCTGAACTTGTTTCAGCTTCTCATTATGAGATTCTGAATCAAGTTCGGAATGACGAATTTTAAAAATGATTGATATTATAGTAAAACATAAAATTAAATTAATAATAGCCGTTATTTTACTAACGGCTTATTATTTTTCATTACCTAAAACGTTATTTAATAACCCAACTTCAACTGTAATAGAGAGTGCTGAGGGTGAATTATTAGGTGCGAAAATAGCGGATGATGGACAATGGAGGTTTCCACAAAACGATAGTGTTCCAACTAAATTTAAACAATGTATTATTCAGTTTGAAGATGCTTATTTTTTTAGACATCCAGGATTCAACCCAATTTCAATTTTAAAAGCTGCTATTCAAAACTTAAAATCCAATTCTATAAAAAGAGGAGGCAGTACTTTAACGCAACAAGTAATTAGATTGTCTCGAAAAAATCAAAAAAGAACTTATTTTGAAAAATTACAAGAACTCGTTTTGGCAACCAGATTAGAGTTAAGATATTCCAAAGAAAAAATACTTTCATTATATGCTTCAAACGCACCTTTCGGGGGCAATGTAGTTGGCTTAGATATTGCTTCTTGGCGTTATTTTGGACGTTCGCCTTACCAACTTTCATGGGCAGAAAGTGCAACATTAGCAGTTTTACCAAATGCACCAAGTTTAATTTATCCTGGAAAAAATCAACAAAAATTGGTAGCAAAAAGAGATAGATTATTAAAAAAATTGTTGGATGAAAAAATAATAGACACACTAACCTATAATTTATCAATTCAAGAAGAATTACCACAAAAACCATATGCAATTCCACAAATAGCACCGCATTTATTGCAAAATATTGCAAAAAAACAAAAAGGAGAAAGGGTAAAAACTTCTATAAAATATAGTTTACAAAATAAGGTAAATACCATTGTTAAAAATTATTATAACGAGTTAAGTCAAAATCAAATTAACAATATTGCAGTATTAGTTTTAGATGTAAATACACGGAAAATTTTAGCGTACGTTGGAAATTCACCAACTACAAAAGAGCATCAAAAAGATGTTGATATTATTAACAAACCAAGAAGCACAGGCAGTATTTTAAAACCGTTTTTATATGCCGCAATGTTAGATGCAGGCGATATTTTACCAAATACATTAGTTGCCGATATCCCTACGCAAATAGGAAGTTACAAACCAGAAAATTTTAATAAAGAGTTTGATGGAGCAGTTGCCGCCAGTGAAGCTTTGCACAGATCTTTAAATGTTCCTTCGGTTAGGATGTTGCAAAGTTTTGGATTAGATCGGTTTTATCATTATTTAAAAGAAATGAATTTAAAAGATATAAAATACGATGCAAATCATTACGGTTTATCTTTAATTTTAGGAGGTGCAGAAAGTAATTTATGGGATTTGTGTAAGAGCTTTGCAAGTATGGCTTCAACAGTAAATCATTATGAACATACACAAGGGAAATATTATAAAAATGAATTTTTAGAACCGTCTTATTTAAATAATTTTAAACCTAATTTTGGAGAAATTTCACTTGAAAAAACCATTTTTGATGCAGGTTCAACCTATTTAACTTTTGAAGCATTAAGTAAGGTCAATAGACCAGAAGGAGAAGAAAATTGGGAATTTTTTAATACTTCAAACAAAATTGCTTGGAAAACAGGCACAAGTTATGGATTTAGAGATGCATGGGCTATTGGTTTAACTAAAAATTATGTAGTTGGTGTTTGGGTTGGTAATGCTGATGGAGAAGGCAGACCAGGGTTGATTGGTGTTTCAACAGCGGCTCCAATATTGTTTAATGTTTTTAATCAATTACCTAATAGTACTTGGTTTGAAAAACCTTTTGATGAGTTAGTGAAAATTCCTGTTTGTAGTAAAAGTGGTTATAGAGCTGGTGAATATTGCGAGCAAAAGGACACTGTTTTTGTACAGCAATCTGGATTAAAAACAGCACCTTGTCCCTACCATATTTGGGTACATTTAGATAAAAATGAGCAGTATCAGATTAACACTTCTTGTGAAAAGTTAAACAATATGATACATAAAAGTTGGTTTGTTTTACCTCCTTTACAAGCGTTTTATTTTCAAAAAAAGCACCCAAATTATAAAAAATTACCAAATTTTAGAGCAGATTGTTTAAGTGATAATTTATTAGAAATGGCATTTGTATTTCCGGAAGAAAATGCCACAATTTATTTAACAAAAGACTTTAAAAATAGGGTTAATGGATTGATTTTTAAATTAATACATTCAAATGATTCGGCAAGTGTTTTTTGGTATTTAAATGATAATTATATTGGAGAAACAACAAATATTCATGAGATTGAGATTTTACCTAAAAAAGGAAAACATACAATTACTGTAGTTGATGTTTTTGGAAATGAGATTAAACGAAAATTTGAAATTAGGGATTAACTATTTGAACATATATTCAAATGTTGTATCTTGCAGATTAATTAATCTAACATCGACCCTTTTGACTATGTTACAAATTTTATTAGTTGATGATGAGAATGATGCTTTAGAAGCATTAGAATGGAAATTGAATAATTACATTGAAAATGTGGAAGTTACTAAATGTAACTCTCCAATTAAAGCCATAGATATTATCAATGAAGAAAAACCTGATGTTGTTTTTTTAGACATACAAATGCCAGAAATGGATGGTTTTACTATGATTGAAAAATTAGAAAATAGAGATTTCAATCTTATTTTTACAACAGCTCATGATGAATTTGCTTTAAAAGCTATAAAAGTATCCGCTATAGATTATTTATTAAAACCTGTTGATAAAGATGAATTAATTATCTCTATGAGCAAAATAAATAATCTTAAAAAAGAAGATTTATTAGAAAATAAACTACAAATTTTATTAAATAACCTGAATGATGGTAATGATAAAATAAATATTTCTGCAGATGGTAAAGTTTATTTATTAGATAAAGATGATGTTGTTATGCTGAAATCTGATAAAAGTTATACTACAATTTACTTAAAATCTGAACAACAAATTGTGGTATCAAAAACACTTAAGGAGGTTGAAAAGAAATTTTTATTTTCTCATTTTTTTAGAGTTCATAATTCATATTTAATAAACCTAAATCATGTTAAGGAATATTTGAAAGGTTTGGGAGGTGAATTAATAATGACTAATGGTTTAACGGCAAGTATTAGTAGAAATAGAAAAGCAGAATTATTTAAGAAACTTTATTTGGACTAAAGAATGTTATTAGATTATCATTCTGAAATATACGCATGGATAAGAGGAGGGTTGTTTATCTTATTTGTGTATCATTTTTTAATTTTTTTACAAAACAGGGCTAATCTTTATCTTTATTATAGTCTATATCTCTTAGCATTTAGTATTTATTTATTAAAAGACGTTGCAGTTAATAGTGTTGCTCTTTTTGAATATTTAAACTATTCAGTACAATTTTTAGCATTTGCGGCATATGTTTCTTTTGCCCGGGAATTATTAGATTCTAGATTGTATTTATTAAAATGGGATAAATTTTTTGAAATATCTGTAAAGGTATTTTTATTGTTGGCATTTATGTTTTTGGCTATTCAATTTTTCTTTGGTTATAAGTTCCAAATTAAAGCATATACACTGGTAGCTCCTTTTTTAACCGTATTTGCAATAATTACATTTTATATTGTTTTAACTAAAATTAAAAATAATTCTGCAGTATATTTTGTTATAGGATCTATAATATATACAGTATTAGCGAATGTTACTTTTTTAGAGCATTTTATTGGAAAAGAGCCATTTATTAGAATGGGGGTTGAGTCAAAATTATTTATTTACATTGGTTTAATACTACAAGCAATCATTTTTTCAGTTATAATTGGTTCAATAATAAAAAGGATTGAAGATAAAAGTAAAAATGCAGAGATTAGGTTAGCTATTAAGTTGAAGGAAATGGAAGAGTTGAAAATGACGGCACTTCAAAGTCAAATGAATCCACATTTTTTATTTAACTCTTTAAATTCAATAAATAATTTTATTATAAAAAGTGATGTTGAAAAAGCATCAGACTATATTACCAAATTTTCAAAATTAATTCGTGTAATTCTAAATAGTTCCTCTAGCCCAACCTCAACGTTATCAGATGAGTTAGAAATTCTAGCTTTGTATGTTAAATTAGAGCAAATGAGAGTGTCTGGAGGCTTTGAGTATATTGTAAATGTAGATGACACACTTAGTTTAGATAATATTAAAGTGCCTCCACTATTTTTACAACCTTTTATAGAAAATGCTATTTGGCATGGTATTATGAAAGTAGAAGGTGAAAAAATAATAGAACTAACAATTAAAGAAGAAGATAAGTATGTATTGTGCATTGTAGAAGATAACGGAATAGGAATAAATAAAGCAAAAGAACTGTCTCATATGAGCCAAAAACGCAAATTTTTTGGTGCAGAAGCTACAGAAAATAGAATTAGAATTTTGTACCAAAATAAAGATGTACATATTTTAACAAAAGACATTTCTTCTAACACAAAAACAGGAACACAAGTTTCAATTAAATTTCCTTTAGTTTAACTATTTTTTAATATAATAAAAACAGTTAATTTACCATTTATTGATGAAATCTTACCATTTGCAGATTTATAGTTGTGCTTTGTTAACATTGTTTATTAAAATCTAATTTCTAGCGTATATTTGGTCTGTACTTTTTGTCAAGAGGGGTTTTGACACAGTACATTTAAAACATTAAATAAGTCTTTGGGGTTGATTTATTTATTCCTTGAACATTATATATATATAATGTTCAAGGTTTTTTTTGACTAAAATTTAATACAAACAATAACTTTTCTTTTAAGTTTTTAATAGATATATTTGAAATAATTATGAGGAATATTTTTCAAATACTAGTATTTTATCTTTTAACTACAACTGTTTGGTCTCAAGTTGATTATTCAAAGGATTGGGAAGATTTTTATTCGTATAATAATGTAAAAGATTTTATAAAAACCGATGACCAAATACATGCTATTGTAGATAATGCCATTTTTAAATTTAACAATAACACTGGAGAGATATCTAAAATTTCATCGGTAAATGGACTCTCGGGAGAATCGACATCTAGTTTGTATTTCAGTGCTACTTATAATAAATTAATTGTTGGTTACGAATCGGGATTGATTGAAATTATTGACCAAAATAATTCCATTACCATTTTAAAAGATATTGTAAATTTTAATTATTCGGGTAATAAACAAATAAATAATATTACAGAATATAACGGAAAGCTTTATCTTTCTACCTCATTTGCAATAATTGTTTACGATCTTGATAAGGCTCAATTTGGTGACACCTATTTTATTGGCAATCAATCATCAGAAGTTGTTGTAAATCAAATTAAAATAGTTGAAAATACAATTTATGCAGCTACAGAAAATGGTGTTTATATAGCAGATGTAAGCAATCCAAACTTAATAGATTTTAATAATTGGGCTCACTATTTTACAGATAATTTCTCGGCCATAGAAATTTTTAATAATCAAGTATATGTTTCTAGCAATAGAGGATTGTATAAAATTGTAGATAATGCGCTTCAACTTCAAAAAAATTACAATCAAACTATTAGAACTTTAAAAGCTTCAAACAATTTTTTGGCTATTGCAACACAAAGATATGTTTACATAATAGATTCAAATGATGCTGCAATATTAACCTATGTAACAAATACAAATCAACCATTTTATTATGATTTAAATACTGCTTTTTTTGAAGACAACACACTTTATTTAGGCACCAAAGAATTTGGAATATTAAAAAGTTCTTTAGAAAATATTCCAGATTTTGAAGAGATTCATCCAGATGGTCCTGTTTCTAATTTACCATTCTCTATAGCTGTAAAAGACAATCATTTATGGGTTGTTTATGGTTGGTATGATATTTCGTACGCGCCTAGAGGAGGTCGTTTTGGAATAGATCATTTCAATGGAAACAATTGGCATAATATACCTTATAGTGATATTAATGTTAGAGATTTAGTGCATGTTACTTTTGATCCAAACAATATTGAAAAAGTATACATTAGCTCTTGGGGGGCAGGAATGATAATTGTTGAAAACAATGAAATTACAACACTTTGGAATCATTTAAACAGCGGTTTAGAGTTACTTACTAGAATAAATGGATCTGCTTTTGATGATGAAGGAAACTTATGGATTGCTAATGCTTGGGTTGATAAAAAAATTAAAAAATTTGGAGTAAATGGCGAATGGGAAGGTTTTGGGATGAACTCAGTAACTACAAATCCAGCCTCTGGATTAAATGAACTTATTATTGATAAAACTAATAACATATGGTTAGGAACTAGAAGAAATGGCGCATTGGTTTTTAATGAAAATGGAGATAAAAAAAGAGCACTTACTACAGAGACATCAAACGGATCTCTGCCCGACCCAAATGTAAGAACAATACAAGCAGATAATAACAATAGAATTTGGATTGGAACACAAAAAGGTTTGGTTGTATTATACAATGCAGCAACGGTTTTTACCGAATCTAGAATTGAGACTGAGCCTGTTATTATTTTAGATGATGGAGGCATTCCAAAAAAACTTTTAGGAGATCAGCCAATTAATTCAATTGCAATTGATGGTGCAAATAATAAATGGTTTGGTACTAATAATGGAGGTGTCATTAAAACAAACCCTGATGGTAAAACTACTATGCATACCTTTAACACAAATAACTCTCCTTTGCCATCAAATACCATTTTAAAAATTGCTATTGATAAAGTATCTGGTAAAGTTTATTTTGCCACATCAAAAGGAATAGTTGCTTTTAATAGTGATGTTGCTACTTATGGAGATACTTTAACAGAAGTATATGCATATCCAAACCCTTCAACAAAAAACAATGAATTTATAACAATAGATGGCAGAAATGGCGCACATTTGCCTAAAGGAACTAATATAAAAATCCTAGATACTGCAGGTAATTTAGTGCATGAAACTAATGTAAAAGAAGGTCAAGAACTATTAGGAGGCAAAGTTTTATGGGATAAAACTAACTTAGCTGGTACAAAGGTGGCTTCCGGAATTTATATTGTTTTATTAATTGATAATGAAAAACAACAAACAGCAATTACAAAAATTGCAATTATCAATTAAAAATGATTGAAACTACCAAAGCAATAGTTTTAAATACCATTAAGTATGGAGATACCAG
Source organism: uncultured Flavobacteriaceae bacterium (assembly GCA_942492305.1). Lineage (GTDB taxonomy): Bacteria > Bacteroidota > Bacteroidia > Flavobacteriales > Flavobacteriaceae > Lutibacter. The sequence continues at coordinate 280,302 of CALOEI010000001.1, forward strand.
TTTAATTGCAACCTGTTATACAGAAAAGAGCGGATTAAAAACATACATGTTAAAAGGAGTTTTAAAAGCTAAAAAAGCTAAGGTAAAAGCTGCCTATTTTCAGCCGCTTATGCAACTAAATTTAACTGCAAATCACAATACTAAAGGAACATTAAACTCTATAAGAGAAGTAGAGATTATCAATTTTTATAGTTCCATTTATTTAGACATAAAAAAACAATCTATAGCCTTATTTTTAGCTGAAATTTTGTACTATACTATAAAGGAAGAAGAACAAAATAGCGCTCTTTTTAAATACTTAGAAGCATCATTATTGTGGTTAGACACACATAATACTGTTTCAAATTTTCATTTGTTATTTTTATTAAATTTAACCAAATATTTAGGTTTTTATCCAGAAATTAAAAACCTAGATTTACCTAACTTTGATTTGTTAGAAGGGAACTTTACAAATGCAACTAAATTAAATATAGTTACTGGTCAAAAAATACCTCAATTTAAAAAGTTGTTAGGCATAAATTTTGATGTATTAGACCAAGTATTTTTTAGCGCTTCAAATAGACAAGATGTTTTATCAATTTTATTACAATATTTTGAGTTACACGTAAGCGGCTTTAAAAAACCGAAATCTTTAAATGTTTTAAAATCAGTGTTTAGTTAATTATGAGATTTATAACTACAATTTTAATTATTTTTGCGACTTTACAAGCAACTGCACAGCAAGTAAAAATTCTTGAAAGAGGTTCAAATTTCCCTATAGAAAACGTAACGATATATAACGATAGTAACGATAATTATGTACATACTAATAAAAGCGGTATTGCAGATTTATCTTCATTTAAAAACACAGATATTCTTTTTTTTAATCATCTTTCGTATATAGAATATGAAATTTTAAAGAGAGAACTTGCAGTAGTTGAGTTTGTGATTTATTTAACTAGAAAAGCTGAAATGTTAGACGAAATTGTTCTATCAGCTTCAAAAGGAGTAGAAAAAAGAAGTAGAATAGCCGAACAAGTTGCAATAACATCAAAAGAAGAAATAAAAAAAATAGCGCCACAAACTTCAGCAGATTTATTGTCGAATTTACCTGGAGTACGTGTTCAGAAATCTCAATTTGGTGGCGGAAGTCCGGTTTTAAGAGGAATGGAAGCAAACAGAGTACTTTTAGTTGTTGATGGGGTTAGAATGAATAATGCTATTTATAGAATGGGACATCTACAAAACTCAATAACTGTTTCACCAAATATATTAGATAGAACCGAAGTTATTTTTGGGCCGTCATCTGTAGTTTATGGTTCAGATGCACTTGGTGGCGTTGTACATTATTACACAAAAAACCCTAAAATTAGTTCCAAAAATCAAGTAAACACTCAACTTTATTCTAGATATAGTAGTATAAATAACGAATTTACTTCACAAGGAAATATAGAATTACGAAGAAAAAAATGGGCTTCTTTTACAAGTGTTTCATTTAGTGATTTTGGTGATTTAAAAATGGGTAAAAGTCGAAATCACGGTTTTGAAGATTGGGGAAAAGTAAATGAATATTCAAATAATACAAATAGTTATTATAACGAAAACTCTGTTGTAAATAGCAATAATTTAATTCAAAAAAATACAAGCTATAATCAATTAGATATTTTACAAAAAATTGCCATTCCAGTAGGAGAAAAATCTGATTTAATGTTTAATGTTCAATATTCAGAATCTTCAAATATTAATAGGTTTGATGCCTTAAACGAATATTCAGATAATAATTTAAAATGGGCAGAATGGTACTATGGACCACAAAAGCGTTTGCTTATTTCATCACAATTAAAAATAAATCCAGATAAAAAATGGTTAGAAAATGGAACTATTACAGCAGCTTTTCAAGATATTAAAGAATCTAGAATTCAGCGAAAATTTTCAAGTTTAGAGCGTTCTTATAGAAATGAAAATGTTGATGTATTTAGTTTAAACGGAGACTTTTTTGTTCCCTTAACCAAAGGAAACAATAGAATATTATCTTATGGATTTGAAGCTACTCACAACAATGTAAATTCCAATGCTTATGGAAAAGAATTAGATGTCTATAATAATACAATTGTTGGTTTTACAGACAATGATTTTACTGTTCAATCTCGTTATCCAGATGGCGGAAGTAGTTATACAAGTTTAGCTTCTTATATAAATTACAGACAAGATATTAATAAAAAAACAACTTTAAATACGGGAGTTAGAATTGTTAATACACATTTAAAGGCCACGTGGATAGATGATACATTTATTACCTTACCAGATTTTGATATTTCGCTTAGCAATTCTGCAGTTACAGCAACTATAGGCTTTGCGCATAAACCTTCAGAAGATTGGCAATTAAATAGTGTAATTTCATCTGGATTTAGATCTCCAAATATTGATGATGTTGGGAAAATTAGAGAAAAATCGGGGAATGTAACCGTACCAAATATATATTTAAAACCAGAATATGCTTATAATTTTGAAACAAGTGTTTTAAAATACTTTAATGAAAGAAAATTTAATGCAGGTTTAAATATTTATTATACTCTTTTAAATAATTACATAACTAGAGATTATTTTGAAGTTAATAATGCATCAACCATTATGTACGATGGAGAAGAAGGTACCGTAGTAGCAAATGTAAATAAAGACAATGCTTATATTGTAGGAAGCACTTTTAGTTTTAAAGGTAATATTAACGAAACTTGGTACACCAATGGTTCTTTAACCTATACAAAAGGCAAAACATACGATACCAAATTACCCTTATCGTCTATTCCTCCATTGTTTGGAGATATTCAAATTGGATTTGAAAAAGAACGTTTTCAGGCAAATTTAAACTGGAAATTTAATGCTAAAAAAAGACTACAAGATTATAATTTAATTGAAGGGATTGATAACTTAGAACAAACACCTTATAACGCATTTACAGATAGCTATTATGGGAACCCAAAATGGAGCACTTTTAGCATCCATTCAAATTATAAACTAAGTAATAGCTTTACCTTATTTTTAAATATTGACAATATTTTTGATACGCATTATAAAGAGTTTGCATCTTCTATAAGCGCTCCAGGAAGAAATTTTTCATTATCTGTAAATTTAAATATCTAGTTATAAGTATTTTAACGGTACTTTAAACTTTGTAATGTTCCAAGTTTTATAGTATATTTGTTGTAATATACCATATCCCCCTCTAATTATGGAAACAAAACTACTATATACCCCTCGTGTAAAATTTTATGCTTTTTTACTGATATTACTAGTACCTATTTTTTCGTATTCACAAACAGCTGATTTTAAGGTGCAACATATTCAAGATGATATAGGTAATTCAACTTCAACGAACCACTCCATTTACAGCGGTATCAAGTTTACAATAATGCGTTTGTACTAGCAAATAACAATAGAAAAACAAATGGTGGACAAAGTGGTTCTTCAGCTAACTAGATGGAGACGATATGTCTGGAGCAAGATGGACTACTACCCTAACTTATACAGAGAAATGGGGTACTAAACACAGATATGGTTAAATTCCATGGAGGGAGTGGGTAGAGATCGATAATGAAATGTTTGAAGGAGATATGCTGAGAATTTAGATGGACTGCATACGTTTACTAGACTGAAAACATAATTGTATTCCATTTATTACGGGAATAATGAACAATACTACAAATGATGATGCGGATTCTGGTACTGCAATTGCTTATTTAGAAAATGCTACAACACTACGAGTGCAAAAAGGATCAAATGGAAATAATGTAACAGTTTATGTACCTGTTGTTGAGTTTACAGAGAGAATATGCGGTATAGGTCAATGTTTATGATCAAATGGCAGATACTGGCTCCAGGTTCTTGGAACGAGCAATTATATTTCGCCATCATAGAGGAGATACAAATGGAACAAATTATGCATGATTTTGGGTTAGACAGACAAATTTAGATGGGTAGATTGGACATTTATGGCATCTCTGGAAAAATGGTTTAAATGGTTAAATACAAATTAGAATAGTTACAAGTTTTCAAGACACTGACTAGTCTGCAGGAGAGGTTCACACTTAATATCCCGGCAAGATCAAGTATAGACGAGGCATTAATTATATCATCTATTTCTAGTGGGGGTGGATACTATGTATCATGCGATTTGATTAATATACTAGTTGAAGATGTAAGTGGCTTTACCAGTGTCTGGTCCTGAAATAAATGTAACAGATAGCGATGGTACTGATATTACAGATGGTGATAATTCACCATCTACAGCAGAAAGTACAGATTTTGGTGATGTTTATTATAATTCAGGTACAAACCCAAATAGTTTTATTATTGAAAATAATGGGACAGAAGATTTAACTATAACTTCTATAACAAGTGATAATGCAGCAGAATTTGCAGTTACAGGAACTACTTCGGGAGTTATTGCACCAGGTAATTCAATAACTTTTACCATTACCTTTGATCCTGCTTCAATAGGAACAAAAACAGCAGAAATTACAATTTTAAGTGATGATGGTAATGAAGCTACTTATAATTTTGATGTTGAAGGTGTTGGAGTTGATTATTGCGACCCAACTTACTCTAATGGACCGGGAACAGTTGACCAAATTACAAATGTAACTTTAGGAACTTTAAATAATATTAGTGCAGGATCTTCATCGCCTTATTATACTTTTTATAATGCTGTAACAATACCTGATTTAACTCAATCTACAACTGCTTCAGTTTCTATAACTTTTAATTCAGATCCAAACCAATATTCAGCAGTTTGGATAGATTTTAACCAAGATGGAAATTTTGATGCTTCAGAAGGATTTCTTTCTTCTGGGAATGCGGGTTCAAATGGAACAATTTCTATTAATATTCCTATTCCAGCTTCTGCCTTAACCGGAAATACTCGAATGAGAGTTAGAGGTGGAGATGATAGTGCTTTGTCAACTAGTCAAGCTTGTGGTGCTTCAAATAGTACTTATGGAGAAACTGAAGATTATATTGTAAATATTATTGCTCCGTGTACAAACCCACCACAACCAAGTGTAATTACAGGAACTACAAATGTGTGTGAGGGAACTTCACAATCTTATAGTGTAACTAATGCGGGGTTTACTTATAATTGGACATTACCTTCTGGCTGGACCATTGATAGCGGTAGTGGAACAAATTCAATTACAGTTACTGTAGGTTCAGGTTCAGGTAATGTTGCGGTTGTTGCGGTTGATGGTACTTGTAATAGCATCGCAAGAACTTTTGCGGTAACAAGTTCAGATGTACCTGCACAACCAAGTTCAATAATAGCAAGCGCAGATGCTTGTTTAGGAACTTCAGTAACTTATAGTGTAACAAACGTTCCAGGAACAACATATACTTGGACCTTACCATCTGGATGGTCACAAACTGGAGGAGGAACAACTAATTCAATTACTGTAACAGTTGGTTCTGGATCTGGAAATGTTCAAGTAACACCATCAAACAGTTGTGGAAATGGAAGTCCTCAAACTCTTGCTGTAACTAGTTCAGATGTGCCTGCACCACCAAGTTCTATATCTGGAAACACGAATGTTTGTGAAGGTGGTTCAGAAACCTATTTTGTAAATAATGTTCCAGGAGTATCGTACAATTGGACTTTTCCAACAGGATGGGTACAAACAGCGGGAGGAACAACAAATTCTATAACAGTAACAATTGGTTCAGGTTCAGGAAATATTCAAGTAACTCCATCCAATAGTTGTGGTGATGGAACACCAAGTTTATTTGCTGTAATAAGTGCAGCAGGACCATTGCAGCCTAGTACAATTTCTGGAACAACAAATGTTTGTGAAGGGAGTTCGGAAACTTATAGTGTAGCAGATGTTTCAGGAGTAACTTATAATTGGACTTTACCGGTAGGATGGACAATTGATAGCGGTAGCGGTACACATGAAATTACTGTTACTGTAGGTTCAGGCTCAGGAGATATTGAAGTAACACCATCAAATGGCACATGTAATGGAATGTCAAGAATTTTATCAGTTACTAGTTCTGATGTTCCTTCTCAGCCGAGTTCAATTTCTGGCAACTCAAATGTGTGCGATGGAAGTACAGAAACTTATAGCGTAACCAATATTTCAGGTATAACCTATAATTGGACTGTTCCTACAGGATGGACAATTAATAGTGGAAATGGAACAAACTCTATTACTGTTAGTATTGTTGGACTAACGACTGGAAATATTGAGGTAACACCATCAAATAGTTGTGGAGATGGACCATTAAGTTCATTAGCAGTAAGCTCTAGTGCCATAGCGCAACCTAGCACAATTACAGGTAATACAAATGTTTGTGAAGGAAGTACAGAAACCTATAGTGTTACTAATGTATCTGGTCTTACGTACAATTGGTCAGTACCAGTTGGTTGGACAATAGATAGTGGAGGCGGAACAAATTCAATATCAGTTACAGTAGGTTCAGGCTCAGGAGATATTGAAGTTACACCATCAAATGCTTGTGGTAGCGGACCAACTAGGTTACTAGCAGTTACTTCAAATGCAGTACCAATAATTACAGCAACTACGCCAGGCTCAATAAATGGACCAGGAACAGTAGTTTTAAATGCCGAATCCTCAATTCCAGGCAGTACTATATCGCTATATGCTAATGCAGTAGGAGGAGTTGCTTTAGATTCAGCAACAGATCTAGGACCAGGTTTAGGTGCTAACTTAACAACACCTGGAATTATTGCAACAACTACATTCTATGTTGATGCTAATAACGGCCCTTGTTTTTCAACGCCAAGGGTGCCAATTGTTGCAACCGTACATTATTCTGAAATTAGAGTATTTGGTAATGGAATAGAAATTTCAGATGAAGATATAACTCCTATAACAACTGATTATACCAATTTAGGAGATACTCCCATATTGGTAGGATTGACAAGAACTTATATCATAGAAAATACAGGTACAATTGATTTAACACTTGGAACAATAAATATTACAGGTGTTGATGCCTCAGATTTTGTAGTTACTAGTGCTCCAGCAGCTACAGTTATACCAGGAGGAAATACTACTTTTGAAATTACGTTTACACCTACTGTTTTAGGGATAAAAAATGCTAATCTATCTTTTGTTACAAACGATCCAGATAAAAACCCTTTTAACTTTAATATACGAGGTACAGGTAGTACCGGACTGTATCCTGAAATTAATTTACAAGGAAATGGAAATGATATTATAGATGGTACCCCAGGTACTACTACAACCAATCATACTGATTTTGGTTCAGTAACCTTACCAGGTTCTGTTACTAGAACTTTTACCATACAAAATACTGGAACCGGACCATTATTGTTGACTGGTGTTCCAATAGTGGTAATTACAGGCAGTTCAAATTTTACCGTAATATCACAACCAAGCAGCAATACAATAGCTGCAGGCGGTAATTTAACATTTCAAATTAGGTTCAATCCTTCTGTTACAGGTACATTCGATGCCATAGTTAGTATAAATAACAATGATTCTAATGAAAGTATTTATGATTTTGCTATTAAAGGTTCCGCTACTGTTTTTGGTGTGGAAATAGATATTCAAGGAAATGAAATTTCTATTGTTGATGGGGATAATATACCTGATATTCTTGACCAAACTGATTTCGGTATAACCGATACAACAACACCAATTCCTCATACGTTTAATATTTATTCATTGGGTTCAAGCACTTTAACAATTAATACTACTGTTTCCATTACAGGAACTGATGCAGCATTATTTACGGCAACACCTATAGGGTCTTCAAGTTTAGGTGCAGGATTAGTTACAAGCTTTGTAGTTACATTTACTCCAACTGCATCTTTAGGGGTTAAAAACGCGACTATAACTGTAACAAGTAATGATTCAGATGAAGCGAATTATAATTTTGATATTCGTGCTGAAGTGCAGACAATCCCCGCACAGATTGTTGCTCCAGGTGGGGTGACTTCCAACTTGAAGTTTTGGTTAAAAGCAGATAGTAATATTGGTGTTGTAAGTGATAATACATCTATTATTACTTGGCACGACCAAACTTTTGGAAGTACTAAAGATGCAATTTCTAGAACTTTAAAAGAACCAAAATTTCAAAATAATACAAGCTTTAATGTGAACTTTAATCCTGTTATTCACTTTGATGGAAATGATTTTATGTCAGGCGGACAAGGGTTTAACAATACCGATATGTTTATTGTTTTAAAACCAACAAATAATGTAGACTATACTTCAAGTCCAATGGATATTTACTGTGGTGATGATATTACAACAAATAGAGGTAGTCAAGATGTAACTGGAATTGAAATGGGAAACACATCTAATAGACATACCAATGAGCTTTTTGCATATAATCAAGGTTCTGAAACATCTTATGGAATTTCAGAAATTAGCACAACTAAGTTTTATTCTGGAGTAAATATTTTTAATCCTAGAATAAATTCTAGTACTTCAAAAATGGATATTTTAAACAATGGAAATACATTAACTACTTCTATAGCTAATAATTCTACATATCTTGATATTGTTAACTCAAGATATTGGTTAGGGAGAAGTGAATTTTGGGATGCAAGTTATAATGGAGATATTTTAGAGGTTATAAACTATAATATTAGAAATAGCGACACCGATAAAAGAAAAATAGAAACCTACCTAGCCATAAAATACGGTATTACACTTGGAGTTAATGGAACTAGTGTAGATTATTTAGATTCAGATGGTACAATTATTTATGATGAGGGAGCAAGTTACAATTATGATATTGCCGGTATAGGTAGAGATGATGAATCTGAATTAAACCAAAAACAATCCAAAACTGTAAATACAGATGATGATATTACTATTGGTTTGGGAAATATCTATGATAAAAACTCTGACAATCCTAACAGTTTTACTAATGACAAAGATTTTCTTGTTTGGGGTCATAATAACAATACACTGGTTGCTCAAGCTCCAATTGTAGTTAATGTAAGTGCTGGAATTACCCCTTCTTTAACAACTAATGTTGATTTTACATCAATTGGTAGAACTTGGAATGTAATTGAAAAAGGTGGAAATGTACCTACGTGTAAAGTTTCGATCCCTGAAGCAATGCTATACGCAACATTATCTCCTCCAGGTGATTATTTAATGTTTATTTCAGATTAATCCAACATTTAGTCCAACATCTGAATATAGAATCATGGTTTGAAAATGGGATTGAAATTTAGAAACAAATTATGATTTTACTGGAACAAAGTAAATACATCACTTTTGGGTATGCTCCAGAGAGAAATTTTGTACGATCTATTCAATTTAATGGGACTACAGACTATTTAGATGCTGGAAATGTGTTGGATTTAAATCCAACCGGATTTACAATTTCAGCTTGGATTAAAAGAGCAAATACAAATGCTTCCATCGTATCAAAACGTGATGCAACTTATTCAAACGGTGGTTACGATTTTCAAATAAATAATTCGGGTAATTTAGAAATGTCCTGGAATGGTGGATCAGAAGTAATTACTTCTTCGGTTGCAATTCCAGTGGGGATTTGGCATCAAGTAGCTGTTATTTATGATGGTACACAAGCTAAATTATACATTGATGGAGTTTAGGATGTATCTCAAACTGCAGCTAAAAATGCACCAGTAATCAAACTCAAATTCAGAATCATTTTATTATTGCAGGCAGCAGATGGAGAAGAAGTAAATACAACTTCATTTTTCAATGGAAATATAGATGAAGTAAGAGTTTGGGATACAGCCTTAACAGAAGATGAATTACGTTTTGTAATGAATCAAGAAATTGAAGATAATTCAAATGTTGAAGGTTCTTATTTTAAGTTAAACGGAATAGTACCTACAAAATATGATATTAGTGGTGGTTCAATAGATTGGTCAAATTTAAAAGGGTATTACCCAATGAGTACGTACACTTTTACCAATTGCAAGGATGCTTCAGGCAATGGAAACACAGCAGCAATTAAAAATTTAACAACAGTAGATTATCAAACAGCGCCATTACCTTATGTTTCGGAGGCAAATGGTGATTGGGGTATACAACTGCAACTTGGGTTAATGGTACTATGCAAACTATACCAGGTTCCGCTTCTTTAGTTGACCCTACAAGAACAGTAGATTGGAATATTGTGCAAATTAGTTCAAATGTTTCAATGAATAATACGACACTTCCAGCAGGTAATTTTGGAAATAGAAATGTTCTAGGTTTAATAGTAGATAATACATTCGAATTAACTGCTGAAGGAACAACAAATATAACAAATGGAACTGCTACTGGAAACGGACTTACAGTTACTCATTATCTAGGTTTAGAAGGAAAAATAGATTTAGAAGGAGGCTCTCAATTAATACAAACTGACCAAAGTGATTTGGTAACTAGTGCTAATGGTGAGTTAGAACGTGATCAGCAAGGAACTGCAAATAGTTTTAACTATAACTATTGGAGTTCTTCAGTTGGTTCTAAAGGTGCAGGAAGTACAAATAATACTTTTTCTGTAAAAAATCAATTATTAGATGGTAGAAATGCAGCTACTCCAGTTAGCAATTGCAGATTTTGGATCTTCACCTTATTATGCAGATGTAGCACCTTCAGGTGCCTTAAAAGTAAGTAGATATTGGCTTTGGAAATTTAATGGGGCAAGTGATGATTATGATGCGTGGATTCAAATTAATGAAAACACCCCGTTATTGCCGGGAGAAGGTTATACAATGAAAGGTTCTCTAGGAGATGTTACAGTAGTTACAAATCAAAACTATACATTTAGAGGTAGGCCAAATAATGGAGATATTACTAATTTAACATTAACTGCAGGAAATGATAGATTGGTTGGAAACCCTTATCCTTCAGCAATAGATGTTGTTAAATTTATTGAAGATAATACACGTGTTGCTGATGGAGGAAATAACACAGTAAATGTATTTAATGGTGCCGTTTATTTTTGGGATCATTTTGGAGAAGAAGATTCTCATAATTTAAAAGAATATGTTGGTGGTTATGCTACTAGAAACAAATTAACAGGAACCCCAGCAATTTCTAATGATATTCGTATTAATGCTAACGGTGCTAATGCAACAAAGGTACCTGGGCAATATATACCTGTTAATCAAGGCTTTTTTGTGAACACACTTCCAACTGCAATTCCTATCTCAGGAACGAATAATATTGTGTTTAAAAATAGTCAAAGAGTTTTCTCAAAAGAATCAACTGGAGTTTCAACTTTTATGAAGCCTTCAAAAGAATTTAATTTTAATTCAAAAATAAACCCTAATATTGAACTTAAAACTAATAATTCTGAAACGCCAATTATTAGGCTAATGTTCAACTCTCCTAAAGGTTATCATAGACAAATAGCCATTGGTATAAGTGAAAAAGCTTCAAATAAATATGATTTTGGATATGATGCATTTATGCCAGATGTAGGAATAGAAGATATGTATTGGGTTTTAAATGAAGGTAAATTTGTTATTCAAGGCGTAAATAATTTTAACAAAGATCAAGAATTCCCAATTGGACTTATTGTTAGCGAAGATGGATTAATTAGTATTGAAGTTGATAAGCTAGAAAATATAAATGAAAGTTTAGAACTTTATATTAAGGATAATTTAGATGGAGAAACCTATGATATAAAACAAAACACTTTTGAAATAAATTTAGAAGCTGGAGAATATTTAGAACGTTTTTCACTTGTTTTTAAACCAAGGTTGTTAACATTAGATGAGGTTGCATTATTTGAAGGTGTGCATACTTTTATGAATAATGCAACATCCGAATTACAGATTAAAAGAATTGTTGATACTAAAATAGAGAGTATTTATTTATTTAATTATTTAGGTCAGCTAATAAATACTTGGAAAAATAATTTAGATGAAAGATCTATTGCACTGCCTATAAATGTATCGACAGGTGCTTATATAATTCAAATTAATACGTCTGATGGAATCATAAATAAAAAAATAGTAATTGAGTAAAAAAATTAATTTTTGTATGAGGGCTAAACTTTTTTTAATAATTATATTAATAAGTTCATTTAAATTATTTTCACAAAATCAAGAGCATAGACATAACCACAAGGTTAATGAATATAGTGGTAAAAGAGTAGAAGTAAATAATAGTAGCCCAGCAGTAATTGATTTATTGCTTAAATCTGGTGTAGATCTTAGGTGTGGAGCCATTTTTAAAGATGATGTTATTTTATTGGAATTGACAAATTCTGAAATAGACAATTTAGAAGCGAATAAGTTAGATTACAAAGTTTTAATTGAAGATTTAACTAAGTTTTATGCTGAAAGAGCTGTTAAAGAAATTCCAATAGCTCAGGCTAATTTGAAGAGAGAAAAATTAAAATCAAAAAAGCTTAAAAAAACGATTTTAAGTTCCAAAACATCATCATCTATAAGTAATGTTATTGTAGATAATTATTTACAGTATTATGGGGAACAAGAAGTAGATTGGGCGATACCAGAAAGTTTTAATATACCTAGCACATTTGGTGGATGTTTAACTGTATCTGGAATGGAGGACGAACTAGATGCAATGAGAGCTGCATATCCAAATTTAATAACCGATAAATTAGATGCTTCACCTACACATCAAAAAACCTATGGTTATGCATCAGGGACTACTATTAGTGATAGATGGGATGGACAAACCATATATTATGTGAAAATTTCAGATGGAATTTCTCCGACTACGGGTGCCGGTATCGACACAAACGACCCAAATGAACCAGATATTTTATATACTTCAATGATTCATTCTCGTGAATTGAGTGCATTAATGGGAAACATCTATTTTATGTGGTATTTATTGGAAAATTATAGTACTGATTCTGCAATAAAACATTTAGTGGATAATAATGAATTGTATTTTGTCCCTATTGTAAATCCAGATGGACTAAAGTGGAATGAAAAATATGCTCCAAATGGAGGTGGGTTACAAAGAAAAAATTTAAGAGGATATACGCAAGATGATTATTATGCAACGCCAGATGCTGATGATGGAAGTCATGGATTATCAAATACTTCAAATACAAACCCAGCGAATAATAGTACTTTTAATTTACAGGACGGAGTTGACCCAAATAGAAACTTTGGATATTTATGGGGATTAGCAGGAAATGCCTACGGATCTGATAATGATTATGAATCAAATCTATATAGAGGACCAAGTGCTTTTTCTGAACCAGAAACTCAAATAATGAGAGATTTTGTATTATCTAAAAATTTCAAAACTGCAGTTTGGCAACATTCATATTCAAATGCAATTCCTCATCCTTACGGTGGAGAACCTACGAATGTTTCTGGTAGAGAAGATGAAATGGCACGTTGGCATCAAGATATGACAAGATACAATCGTTATATTTCAGGGGCTGAGGTATTATCACCGGCCAATGGAATTGCTGATGACTGGATGTTAGGAGGTGCAGTGGATTCAAATGGCTCAGTTGGCTCAGGGATGAATGTATTGGCAACGACCCCAGAAAATGGTCATTATAACGAAAGAAATACAACTTCTGGATTTTGGCCAGACCCTAATAATATTGTACCTATTGCTAAGAGAATGGTACGTATAAATTTAATGAACGCTTATTATGGTGGAAAATATGCAAAGCTTCATGATTTAACACAAAGTGATATTTCAGATATAACATCTAATTTAACTTTTGCTATTGAAAGAGTAGGGCAAACAGACAGTGATTTTACAATTACTGTTACACCTATCTCTGGTAATATTACATCTGTCGGAGCTTCAGTTACTAAATCAGGAATGAGTGTATTAGAACAAGAAAGTGTTAGTGTTCAATTAGTTTTAGATTCTGGTGTGATTGCTGCAAATGATAAAATTGAATATAAAGTAAGTTTAAGTAATGAAGATGGTGTTATTTATGAAGCTAATTTTGAAAAATACTATAACCCTACTGTTTTATTTCAAGATAACCCTGATGTTCAAGGGATAACAAATTGGAATTCAAGTGGAACATGGACTACAGTTACAAGTGGAGCTTGGAATGGAACTTCAATAAAAGATGGTTCATTAATTCCATATGCTTCAAGTAAAACAAGAACCTTAACAACTTCAAATTCATATAATTTATCAGGATCAACAAAAGTTTTGTTACAGTTTTATAGTAAATGGGATTTAGAACGTAACTATGATTTTGTAGAATTATTAGGTTCTCCAGATGGTGGATCTACGTGGTATAATTTAAATGGAAAATACAATAAACCAAATTCTACTAGCTCTACAAATGATTCTCATAGTACTTATTTCAGTAATGATAAAAATTCTTACTTCACTTTTCAAAATAATAACAGCTCTGGTTTAGTTTATGATGGAGATCAAATGGATAATTGGGTAATGGAAGAAATTGTTATTGATCCTTCTAATAATTCAGAATTATTTGATTCGAATAATGCTGTGTTCCAATTTAGATTTAAATCGGATGGAAATAATAGAACTGAAAATTATAGTACAACGTATGATGGTTTTTATTTTGATGATTTTAGAATTATAAAAATTCAAGAACCTTGTGTTTTAAGTATTCCTGCAAGTTTAGCAACATCTTCAGTTGATAATACTTCTGCCATAATAACTTGGGACGCAATACCATCAGCTACCTATGATGTCCGTTTTAGAGAATCAGGTGGTTCTTGGGATGAAACAACATATACTGACTTATCAACTGCATCAGTTGATTTAATGGGATTAACTGCGGGTACGGATTATGAAGTTCAAGTAAGGGCCTCATGTGATATAAATGATTCTGCATGGAGTACAACGTTAGAATTCACGACTACTTTAAGCTATTGCGATGCTGCTGGAAATCGTGTTAATGATGAGAATATTATTAATGTTAAACTTGGTGGAGTAAGCAATAGTAGTCCTGGACAACCAGCTAGTGGTTATACAGATTTTACATCTTTTACAGGTTTTCCAAATTTAGATTTAGGCACGCAATATTCTATTGAGGTTGAAAAAGGGTGGAGATCGACAACATACAATGAAGCTGTTGCGGTTTGGATAGATTTTAATGGAGATGGTAATTTTGATACTTCTGAAAAAGTAATGAATAGTACTTCTAGTAGAAATACTCCAGTAAATTCAAACTTTACAGTACCCTCAGTTGTTGGAACTGATGTTAAAATAGGAAGTACAAGAATGAGAGTAATATTAAAATACTATAATAATACTTCTAGTCAAGTTACTAATCCGTGTGAAAATACTTTTTCATATGGCGAAGTAGAAGACTATACAGTAAATATAATTGACTCAACACTTGGTATCCAAGATGAGTTACTAAGTCAATTTGTATTATATCCAAACCCATCAGATATTGGTGAAATAAGGTTAAAAATGCCTAATGAAATACAAGAATTTAATGTTGAGATTTCTAATATTTTAGGTCAAAAATTGTATACAAATACACTAAATAATTATAATTCCAAAATTCATAGAATAGGCACTCAAGGTTTTAAAACTGGCGTTTATTTTGTTAGTGTAAGTACAAGTTTAGGTAAGTCTGTGAAAAAATTGGTTATTCAATAATCAATTTAAATTAAATTATGTTACTCAAAAAAAGACTTTAGTACTAAAGTCTCTTTTTTGAGTAACACTGGCATAAATAAAATGGTTACTTAACCAAAGCTAGTTGTATACGTTTTCTAACAACATCAACATCTAAAACTTTCACAATTATTTGCTGGTGTAAAGTCACAATTTCAGTTACATCACTTACAAATTTATCTGATAAATTAGATACATGAATCAAACCACTTTCTTTAATTCCAATATCTACAAAACAACCAAAATTGGTAATATTATTTACAATTCCAGGTAATAATTGCCCTTCATGTAAATCGTTAATAGTTCTAATATTTTGGTTAAAGGTAAACACTTTTGCTTTTTGACGAGGATCTAATCCAGGTTTTTCTAATTCAGAAACAATGTCTTTTAAGGTAGGTAAACCAACTGTTGCAGAGGTGTATTTTTCTAAATCTATTTTTTGAAGAACTGCTTTATTTCCAATTAGATTGGCAACGGTACAACCTTCATCTTTTGCCATTTTTTCTACAACTTTATAACTTTCAGGGTGCACTGCTGAATCATCTAAAGGATTTTTTCCATTTTTAATGCGCAAAAAACCGGCGCCTTGTTCAAAAGCTTTATTACCTAAGCGAGGCACTTTTTTAATATCATCTCTTGAATAAAATGCACCATTTTCTTCTCTATAATTCACAAGATTTTCAGCCAATTTTGGACCAATTCCAGAAACATAACTTAATAATGGCTTACTTGCCGTATTTATATTTACTCCAACTGAATTTACACAACTCTCCACAACTGTATCTAAAGACGTTTTAAGTTTTGTTTGATCTACATCGTGTTGATATTGACCAACTCCAATAGATTTTGCGTCAATCTTTACCAATTCTGCTAATGGATCGGCTAAACGGCGACCAATTGAAACTGCTCCACGCACTGTAACATCATAATTAGGAAATTCATCACGTGCAATTTTTGACGCTGAATAAATACTTGCTCCTGCTTCACTCACCACAAAAACTTGAACATCTTTATTAAATCGCATTTTACGAATCAAATGTTCTGTTTCTCTAGATGCGGTTCCGTTTCCAATAGCAATGGCTTCAATTTTATAAGCATCCACCAACGAATTTATTTTTTTCATTGCGCCTATTGAATCGTTTTTTGGAGCATGTGGATAAATAGTTTCGTTATATTCCAAACCTCCTTGTGCATTTAAACAAACTACTTTACAACCAGTTCTAAAACCTGGATCTATGGCTAAAATAGTTTTCTCACCCAAAGGAGAACCTAGTAATAACTGTTTTAAGTTTTTCGCAAAAACTTGTATGGCATTATCATCTGCTTTTTCTTTAGCAATACTCATAGCTTCATTAGACAATGAAGGTAATAATAAGCGTTTATAAGAATCTTCTATTGCCAAACTAATTTGCTTGCTACACTCATTATTAGAACGAATAATGCTGTTTTCCATTTTAGATAAAGCACGTTCGTTATCTATTTCAATTTTTACACGAATAAAACCTTCTTTTTCTGCTCTTAAAATAGCCAACAATCTATGAGATGGACAACGGTTTAAACTCTCTGACCAATCAAAATAATCACGGTATTTTTGAGCTTTTTCATCATCTTTTTTTGCTTTAACAACTTTGGTGTTGATCGTTGCGAAGCGTTCTAACTGATAGCGAATGTTATTTCTAATATCTGTTCTTTCGTTAATCCATTCAGCAATTATAAAACGAGCACCTTCCAATGCTTTATTTTCATTCTCAACTTCAGTGTTTATGTATTTTGAGGCTGTATACTCCAAATCGTTCACACGTTGACTCATTATCATTTTTGCCAATGGTTCTAATCCGTTTTTTCGGGCAGTTTCAGCCTTTGTCTTGCGTTTTTTCTTATATGGTAGGTAAATATCTTCTAAAACAGTTAAATCTGTTGTGGTTTCTATTTTTTGTTTTAATTCAGTAGTTAACACTTCTTGTTCTTCAAGCGCTTTTAAAATAGTTGCTTTACGTTTTTCTAGCTCTTCAAATTGGGATTTGTACTTTACAATTTCTCCAATTTCAACTTCATCTAAATTTCCTGTTAGTTCCTTTCTGTAACGTGCAATAAATGGAATAGTACAATCTTCAAAAAGTAATTTTAACGTATTTTGAATACTTGTTTTATTAATTTGAGAGTTGTGAAGTATATATTGTAGTAACTGCATAAAATTTTTGATTGAATATAAAGCAAATATAAAAAGTTATAGTCTGATAAATATTTTAAAGAAAGTTAATTTAAGAATCAAAACTAAAATAATAATTTGAAAAAGGATAGATTATAAAAATAGGGCATATGACGTATTTCTATGCATACAATTGGTATTTATTTTTGAAGTAAATAAATACTTTATTCATGAAAAAATTAATATTACTATTTACATTTTTATTTAGTTTCACTGTTTTCTCTCAAAAAACAGATTGGTCAAATGCGCCAAAAAATCCAATTGGTCATAAATACAAAAAGGAACACTATAACCTAAAAGGTGATATTTTTTCTTCAAGCGGGAAAATTTTTAATGAAAGTGGTAATATAGTTTATAACTACGGAACACGTTATTATTATGATATAAATGGGAAAATTATTGGTAATAATTACAATGATACTTTTGAATTCGATTCAAACGGAAATATTAGTATGTATAAATACAAAAGTGGTAGCGCAAATTACTATACATACAATAGTAAAAACTTATTAATGTATGAGAAGAGCACCTATGGAGATGAAAAAACATATACATACGATTCTCAGCAGAGACTGATTAAAACGATAGTAAATAGAAAGGGTGTTTTTTACCAGCAGCGAGACTTAACATATAGCAATAGTGGCGATACATTAATTGTTGCTTTACAAACCACAAAAATAGATGGAAAATTATGGTCTAATAGTACATATTATTACATAAATGGTCATTTAGTTAAAGAAAAATTAACTTCAGGTACATACAATTACACAATAAAAACAGATGCTTATGGAAATAAAGTAGATTTTTACGCTAGTGATAACCCAAATCCAAAACATTTTAAAACTTTCAACCGTTATTATAGTGACGCTAATAAACCTGCACAATTGACATATGGTTATTATACAAGTGAAAATGGGGGAAAAGGAGAAAAATATGAAACAATATACATAAACGGAGAGCAAACTTCAGATTTTATGATTAGTAAAGGCGTTAAAAGCAATGAAAAAGTAATTTATGACGGACTTACACAAACCTATTATAGTCTTGAAAATGTGATTAAAGAAAATCATACTTTAGAAACAAGAATTCCTTTAACCAATATAATTTCTCAAGGGAAACCTCATATTAGCTATTCATATAATGGAAATTTTATTAACTATGTACATGGGTTAAACAAAGTAAAGTCGAGAGAATTTGTGTACTTAGGACCTCATATGATAGATTATCGTGTTGATAAAAATATTGGTAGAACCTATATTATAAACAATTATAAAAACTTAAATAATAGTGAAGTTAAAGAAATGAATTTGATGACTACCGATACAGCTTCTGTGTTATATTTACGAGAATTGGAAAAAGATAATTTCTTTATTGTTGTTAAAGGAAATCACATTGATTATAAAAAAGCACGCTTTGAATATTTAACAAATGGAGATCCTGTAATAATAATTGATGAAAAACCTTTATATGTTTTATCTGGATTTAAAACTGCAAAAAGTAATGAAGTTTTAGAAGGAAAATTATATAATGGAGAATTAGATACACAAGAAACAACTATCGACTCAGAAACAACTACTGAAGTAGCTACAGATTATAAATGTATAGAAGGTGATTGCAAAGAAGGTTGGGGGCGAGTAACCGTAAACAATATTATTACAGACGCAACTTTTAAAAATAGTAGCATAGATGGGGTTGCATATATAACGTATCCAAACAACTCGTATTATCACGGAGAATATAAAAATAACCGTAGAGAGGGAATTGGATATTACAAGTGGGCCACTGGGAATAGCTATGTTGGAGGTTGGAAAGATGGTAAACAACACGGATTAGGTTATACTATGAACAAAGATGGAGCAATTACCTCTGGAGGTTTGTTTGAGGATGGAAAACTAATAAAAGAAGCTACTGATAGTTATAGATCTGGAATAACGAACGGAAATTGTACAGGCAATTGTGTTGATGGATTTGGACGCTATACTTATGCTAATGGCGACAAATATTGGGGTTTTTTTAAAGATAATCAACGTTATGGCGTTGGAACCTATTATTGGAATAACAAAAGTTTATATACAGGAGCCTATATGTTAGGTGGTAAAAGAAATGGTTACGGAATTTACACTTATGTAGATGGTTCTGTATTTAAAGGAATGTTTGTTAACGATGCAATAAATGGACTAGGTATAATGAAATATAATGCAACGGGCAATATTGCAAAAGGGGTTTTTAATAATAAAGGTGCAAAAGTAAAAGATTACTAATTACTAATAAATGAGTATTAGAGTTTTTTAGCAGTTATTTCATGCTTAATTTCTTGAATTTCAAAAAATAGTTTTAATAATAAAAAAGGAGAAATAATAATAGCTGATAAAATATTAGAACTAGAATTTTCATAAATGTATTTAGGTAAAAATGCCCAAATACACATACCTATAATAATTGAAATATGTAGGATAATTATTCTTTTTGATAAAAAAATATTTTGATGAATAATGTTTAATTCATTCTTAAAATATAATAGTAATTCTCTTCCCAGAAAAGTAACTATTGTAAAATTGAATAGTTCGTTCTTAAATAAAAAAACTTCAAAATTTATTAGAATCAAGTCTGTGTTTTTCCAGTCAATTAACAGCCCAAAACAAACTATTATAAATATAAAATATATAAATAAAACAAATAATTTACTTTTTATAGTTTTAAAATATAGTGGATGCCCTTTAATTTCTTTTCTTTTAAAATAATAAAAGATAAACTGAAAGATGGTTCTTAAAAACTCATCAAACCAAAACAAGTATATAATATAAAAAACACTTATTTGATTATTTATAATGGTTAAAAGTGTAAAAACTGTCATTAAAAACAGCGAAATATATTCGGATATTATTTTAGATTTTAGTTTCATTTATTTAATTCAAATCAATAAAAAATTACTTTTTTCAAAGATTTGAAATACCTTCATTTTTTAAAATAAGTCATTTGCCGTATTTTTTAAAAAATGAAAAACATAAAAAAACCCTTTTTAAAATAAAAGGGTTGATCGAGATTTTAGAAAATATTATAAATGATTAATCTTTAAATTTACGTAAAATATACTTTTTATCCTTTGTGAGATAATTCCCTAATATATAATATCCATTATATCTGAAAATAGTTTCGCCATAATTTGCGGTATTTTCATTTTCTTCAAATTCATATATTTTATCAAAAACATTTTTTTCAATGTCTCCTTTTAAATGTTCAAAATTTATATCAAAGAGGCCTTTTATATGAGTAGATTTTGTAGATGTATATGAGTTAAATGCAGCATATGTAGGATTAAAAAATACAGTAACTGCTCCTGCAGAAGCAATTGGAACTCCAAATCCGCCCATTGGCATCATCATACCTCCTCCGCCTCTTTGAATTTCTTTTTTTCCACCTAAAGTAATTTGATATTTATTTCCTTTCTTGTAAACTGCTACTCCAATATCTCCACTAGTTATTTTTCGTAAAAATTTTCGCGTTTTTTCCATTTCTCTATAACTTTCAAAAGCGCCACCTTCTTGTATTATTGGTGTATTTTTAAATGTTATTGAATCTTCAACATTTACGGTGTATTGTTTAATAATTTCTTTGGTACTATAATTTTTAACCATAAAATTAAATTCATCGTCAGTAGACCCAATTAAGAAAAGATTATTTCCCATTAAAAAAGAATTTGTTTTTTTATTGAAAACTGAATTATAAATTGAATTTTCAGAATTTTCAATTTCATCACTTTTAAAATTGGGTTTATTTATTGCAGATATTTCACTTTCATAAGTATCTAAATTTACAGTAATAATTTGTGTATATTTTTGATTCTCATCAAAAGTAAATACAAGCGAATTTTCTCTTAAATAAAGTTTTGATTTTTCAGAAGTTATTTCAATAGAATTAGGGCTGTTTTCATCTATTTTTTTTAAGTCAATTACCATCTTTAATCCATAAGATCCAGAACCTGAAGTAATTAAACGAAATATGTTTGATTCTTTATTGTAACTATTCATAAATTTATTTGAGGAAAAATCCAACTCAGTTCTATCAAATTTTCCATTATCATTAAATTTATAAAAAATCAATTTTGATGAATTTTTTAAAATAGAAATCAAATAAAAGTCGTTATTATAAGTTACGGTTTGAACTAACATTTCTTTTTTTGAACTCAGTCCAAACTCTTCAAAAGTCGAAGCTTTTTCACCATAAGAAAAATTAATAGATGCAAATTTATTCTGATTATTATTAGTTAAATAAATTCTATAATCATTGGTGTTGGAAATACTTTTTCCAATCAACATTTTATATTTTCTACTCTTATCTTCAGAGGAAAGGCTATTTATAACTTCAAATTCATCATTTAATAAATAACCATAAACTTTGGTTGCATCCATTAAAAACAGCGAAATATCTCCACTTTTCTCATTCACAATAGGAATAACATCTTTAAGTGATGAGCTAGATGTTTTTAAAGTATTTTCAAATACAGTAAGTTCTTCTTGTGAATAGGAATTTATAGTTGATAAAATTCCTAAACCAACAATAATTTTTTTAAGCATTTTAATAGCAATTTTTTAAATAATAAACTAACTTATTTGCTCACCATTTTTTACAGAATCATTCTCTGGTTCAATAAAAGCAAGTTTACCATCAGGTGTATCTGTCATTAAAATCATTCCTTGGCTTTCAACACCTCGTAATTTTCTTGGGGCTAAATTTACCAATACAGTTACTTTCTGTCCAATAATATCTTCGGGTTTAAAGCTTTCAGCAATACCAGAAACAATGGTTCTAGTATCAATACCAACATCAACTTTTAGTTGTAATAATTTTTTAGTTTTTGGCACTTTTACAGCTTCAATAATAGTTCCAACACGCATATCTAATTTGGTGAAATCATCAAATTGAATGGTTTCTTTTTGTGGTTCAACTACTTTATTTTCAGCTTCATTCGCTAATTTAGTAGCTTCCAACTTATCTAACTGAACTTGAATATCTTTATCTTCAATTTTAGCGAATAATAATTCAGCTTTTCCAATAGTGTGGTTTGCTGGAATTAGTTCTTCTTTTGTTTCAACATCATTCCATTTTATTTCTTCTGAAATATTTAAAATTCCTTTTAACTTTTCAGCAGAAAAAGGTAAAAATGGTTCTGCAACAACTGATAATCCTGCAGCAATTTGCAAGGCAACATACATAATAGTTTTTACACGTTCTGGATCTGTTTTCACTTGTTTCCAAGGCTCTTCATCAGCTAAATACTTATTACCTAAACGTGCTAAATTCATTAACTCTTGCGATGCTTCTCTAAAACGGTAACGCTCAATAGAATTTGCTATAATTCCTGGATATTTTTGTAGTTTTTCTAATGTTTCATTATCAACATCTGTAAATTCATTTGGTTCAGGAATTACACCTTCATAATATTTATTTGTAAGTACTACTACTCTATTTATAAAATTTCCAAAAATAGCAACCAACTCGTTATTATTTCTTGCCTGAAAATCTTTCCAAGTAAAGTCATTATCCTTTGTTTCAGGTGCATTTGCCGTTAATGTGTAACGTAAAACATCTTGTTTTCCTGGAAAATCTTCTAAATATTCGTGTAACCAAACTGCCCAGTTTTTAGACGTTGAAATTTTATCGCCTTCTAAATTTAAAAACTCGTTTGCTGGTACATTTTCAGGTAAAATATAACTTCCTTCAGCCTTTAACATAGCAGGGAAAATAATACAGTGAAATACAATATTATCTTTTCCAATAAAGTGAACTAATTTGGTGTCTTTATCTTTCCAATAAGGTTCCCAATCTTTTCCTTCACGTGCTGCCCATTCTTTTGTTGAAGAAATATAACCAATAGGCGCATCAAACCAAACGTACAATACTTTTCCTTCTCCACCTTCAACAGGAACTGGAATTCCCCAATCTAAATCTCGTGTTACAGCTCTTGGTTTTAAACCATCATCTAACCACGATTTTACTTGACCCAATACGTTTGTTTTCCAATCGTTTTTATGACCTTCAACAATCCATTCACGTAACCATTTTTCGTATTTATCTAATGGTAAATACCAGTGTTTTGTTACTTTGGTTGTTGGTACATTTCCAGTAATTGCAGATTTTGGATTGATTAAATCTGTTGCATTATGACTTGTTCCACATTTTTCACATTGATCTCCATAACTTTCATCGTTACCACATTTTGGGCACGTTCCAACTACAAATCTATCTGCTAAAAACTGGTTTGCTTCAGCATCGTATAATTGTTCTGTAGCTTCTTCAATAAACTTTCCTTCATCATATAATTTCTTAAAAAATTCTGAAGCTGTGTTGTGATGAACTTTTGCTGATGTACGCGAATAATTATCAAATGAAATACCAAAATCACTAAAAGATTGCTTAATAATTGCGTGGTATTTATCTACAATATCTTGTGGTGTTACACCTTCTTTTTTTGCTTTTAAAGTAATTGGTACACCGTGCTCATCAGATCCACAAATGTAAAGTACATCGTTACCTGTATTTCTTAAATAACGTGCATAAATATCAGCTGGCACATAAACACCTGCTAAATGACCAATATGAACTGGTCCGTTAGTATAAGGTAATGCCGCTGTAATGGTATATCTTTTTGAATTGCTCATCAACATAATATTTTGAAAGTGCAAAAATACGGATTGTTTGTTAGAAAAATGAATAGTTCATTGGCTTTTCGTAATTTGCAATTACATTTAAAATAAAAAAAATTGATTCAACCTGCTTTTTTACAAAAAAACGACACCGTTGCCATACTTTCAACTGCTAGAAAAATTACTTCAAAAGAAATTCAACCAGCTATAGATTTATTAAAAAATTGGGGCTTACGAGTTGAAATTGGAAAAACAATTGGTTTAGAAGAGAATCAGTTTGCGGGAAGTGATGAAAAAAGAGCTGCCGATTTTCAGCAAATGCTAGATAACCCAAAAATTAAAGCTATTTGGTGCGCTCGTGGTGGTTACGGAACGGTTAGAATTATTGATACATTAGATTTTACTGAATTTAAAAAACACCCAAAATGGATTATAGGTTATTCTGATGTTACAGTTTTACATAGCCATATTCATAATTTAGGTTTTCAAACATTGCACGCAACAATGCCTTTAGATGTTGCTAAAAACACAAATGAAGCTTTAAGTACTTTGAAAAAAAGTTTGTTTGGTGAAGCTATTTCTTATGAAATTCCATCTTCAAAAGAAAATAAATTGGGCACTTGTTCTGGTGAATTAGTTGGTGGAAATTTATCTATGTTTTATAGTTTATTAGGAAGTGAAACTAGTATAAATACTGATGGTAAAATATTATTTATTGAAGATTTAGATGAGTATTTATACCACATTGACCGAATGATGATGAATTTAAAACGAAATGGTTATTTCGACAATTTAAAAGGCTTAATTATTGGTGGAATGACTGATATGCACGACAATACAATACCGTTTGGAAAAAATGCCAAAGAAATTATTTTAGACATTACTTCTGAATATAATTTTCCCGTTGTTTTTGATTTTCCTGCTGGGCATTTAAAAGATAATAGAGCTTTGGTTTTAGGTAAAATCGTTAAGTTAGAATTTAGAGAAAATAAAGCACGTATTTTGTTTTAAGCTTAAACGAAGTACCTAATATTTTATGAAATATTGAGACACTTCGTTTATTATTTATGCAATTAATTAACCTTAATTAATTTTTAAAGTTTTTAAAATAGCTTCTAGTTCAAACATATAATCACGTTTATTAATTGATGGAGCAAATGTCAATCCTTCTACAACCACCAACCTGTTATTTGGCTTGTCAACAACGGTATAACTTAAAAAAGGTCCAGCCATATAAACATTTTTAACTTCCCATTTACCACGTGTTTCAAATGCTTTTTTCCCATCTAATTTAACTTCGAATATATGTGGAGAGTATGCTTCTTCTGTAATCATATAAGAGTCTTCAATTTGGCCAGGAATATTCTTTTTTCCAAAAGCATTACGAATAGCAACTATATTATTACCATTTTCATCATCTTCTGAGGTAATAGGAACGGTATAGGCAATTAATTCCATACTGTTGTCTCCATTTAAATGGTAACGATACCAAACAAATTCGCCATTATCTTCTACTTTACTATAATTTCTTGGAATTTTAAGAGAATAACCTTCTTTTACAAATGTTTCAATTTGTGTAGGATCCCAAAACTTTTTTAAGATATTATTCTGAACAGATTTTAAGTCAGCACTTTTATAAATTTCTACAATTTTTTTACTGTTTTTTTGAATTTCTGCAATAAGTTCAGCTTTATTTTTCCCAATAATTGTTATAATTTTTTGAGGTGCAGCATATACATTTGAGCTCACCGAAAAAGAAGTTTCTTCCCCAATACCTATATTTAACACATTTCTAGTTGCTCTAAACATACTGCCAAAACTATCTGGCGGAACTTGTGTAACCTCAAACTGTGATTCTGGTTGAGGTAATCCTAAAACTGGTTCTGCAATAATTTTACGAAGTTCGTCTCCTAATTCTCCTTGCCATTCACTATTTTTTATTACAACCAATAAATGATTAATTCTACCATTAGATTCTTTTAGTATTTTTTTTGAATCTCCAGATTCGCAAGAAATAAAGAGTAGTAATTACTAGTAATAAACTAATTTTTTTCATTTGTTAAAGTTTTGTTTTCTTATCATGTCATTCCTGCACAGGCAGGTCATGTTAAAATTGTGTTTACGAATGACAACTATTCTTTTATTTGCAAAACATAAAATCATATTAAATTTTGAAAATTTTTAATTTTGTTCCTGGTTTCAAACTTTTAACGCTCCAAATATTGTTCCAATCTTTAATATTTTGAACAGAAACATTGGAATATTTTTGGGCAATTAGCCATAAAGAGTCTCCAGACTTTACAGTGTAGGTTTCGTGTGGTCCAGTTGGTAATGGTTTTTTAGGAGATTCTTTCGGTTTTGAAGTTGCAACAACATTAAAATTTTTAGGATAAATTGTTAACCGTTGTCCAATTTTTAACTGGGTGGATCGCATATTATTCCAACGTTTAATGCTGCTAACCGAAACTCCAAATTTAGCTGCTATTTTCCCTAAATAATCACCACTTCTAACCCTATAAACGGTTCTAGAATTTTCTTCAATATATTGAGGTAATGGTTTTTCTCGTTTTGCTTCTTCAATATCTGCAAAGGCATAGATCTCTTTTTCGTTACTTAAAAATTTTCCAATATCTTTTACGGGTAAAGTAAGTGTATAATTTTTATCTTTTATGTACGGAACAATATCTAACTTATATTGTGGGTTTAAAAATTGAAGCACCTCAATATCAACATTTAAAGTTTCGTAAATTTGTTCAAAAGTTAATTGTCTTTTTATTTGAACTGTATCCGTTTCAAAATATGCAAGCGTATTTTCTCTAGCTTTAATATTATGCTCGTTTGCATATTCAAAAATATATAAAGTAGCATAAAAAGCGGGAACATAATTAGCTGTTTCTCTTGGTAAATTATGTCTTATGTTCCAATAATTTGTACTTCCACCAGAACGTCTAATAGCTTTACTTACATTTCCAGGGCCAGAATTGTATGCTGCTAATGCTAAATCCCAATCGCCAAATATTTTATACAAGCTAGCTAAATATTTACAAGCAGCTTCTGTAGCCCTATATGGATCTGAGCGTTCATCTACATATGAACTTACATTTAAATCAAATTGTTTACCTGTTTGATACATAAATTGCCATAAACCAGTTGCTCCAACTCTCGAGCGCGCTCTTGGTTTTAATGCAGATTCTACAATTGCTAAATATTTTACTTCTAAAGGAACATCGTATTTATCTAATTGCTCTTCAAATAAAGGGAAATAGAAGCGTGCGCGTTCCATTAAAGTAGAAAAAGATGATTTTCTTCTTTTTAAATAGGTTTTAATTATTTGTTCTAATTGTGGATTGTACTCTATATGAAAAGGTGTTTTGCTGTCTAAATCAGCCAACCTTTCTTTTAGTAATTCAGTTGGTAATTCTTTTAAATCGGTAATTAATATTTCATCATCTCTTAAAACATATTGAATGGTATCATAAAGCGGTGATTTTATCAATTCATTTAACCATAAACTATCTATTAAAGTAGCTTCTACGTGTTCTTTAAAACTTATAGTGTCCAAATTTTTTAACAATAAGGTGTCTCCGTTAGAAAACAGTTTTTTTGTGTCTTCAATAGATTCAAGTTTTAGTGTATCGGACTTTATTTGTGAAAACCCAACACTAAAAAACAGTATAAATGCAATATTTAATAGGTGCTTCATTAATTTTTTATTCTTTTAAAAGTTTTGAAATTTCGTCTAAATTAGGTGCTAGAATAATTTCAATTCTTCTGTTTTTTGCTTTTCCTTCAGAAGTGGTATTATCACTAATTGGTACAAATTCACTTCTACCTGCAGCTGTAATTTGGGTAGGATTTACACCTTTACTCTTTAAGATTCTAACAATAGCTGTAGCTCTTTTTACTGATAAATCCCAGTTATCAATTAAAGTTGTACCTGTGTAAGGCACATTATCTGTATGTCCTTCAATAAGTACATTTATATCAGGGTTTTCAGATAAAACACTTGCCAGTTGCTCTACAGCATTTTTACCATCTGCACCAACAGCCCAACTTCCAGAATTAAATAACAATTTGTTTTCCATAGAAACGTAAATTTTCCCATTCTTATGAACCACTGTTAAACCATTTCCTTCAAAATCGTGTAAAGCACTAGAAATCGCACTTTTTAATTGCTGCATTTGCGCTTCTTTAGCATCAATTAATGCTTTTAATTCATCAATTTCTTGAGAACGTTGGTCTAATTCTTGTTGTAAATTTTCTAAACGTTCACTTTCTAAAAATAATTTTCTCTCTTTCTCTTCTAATTGAACTAATAAATCTTGATTGGTTTTAGATTGCTCAGCGAGCTTTTTTGAACTTTGAGTTGCTAAAGCTGCATACGATTCGTCTAAATTTTTATATTTATTTTGAAGTGAAGCGAATTCATTATCTAATGATTTCTTTTCATTTTTTAATGTTTCATATTCATTATTAAGAGCTGCTAAATCTGCTTCCAAACTTTTTTTGGCAGTTAATAAAGCATCTTTTTCTTTTATTAATTCTGAATTAGAACTTCGTAATTTATTAAATTTTGTTTCTAATTCTTGATATACTTTTTTTGAAACACATGCATTTAATGTAAATGCCGCTACTAATAAAATTGCTACTTTTTTTAACATTATCTTATTTTTTAATTTTTTATGATTCAATTTCTACAACAATCGGACAATGGTCTGAATGTTTTGCTTCGGGTAAAATATAGGCTCTTTTAATAAGATCTTTCATAGGTTCACTTACCATATGATAATCAATTCTCCAACCTTTATTGTTATTTCTGGCATTTGCTCTATAGCTCCACCAAGAATAATGATTTGGTTCTTTGTTTAAATATCTGAAAGAATCTATAAATCCACTATCTATAAAATTACCAATCCATTCGCGTTCTATAGGTAGAAATCCTGAAACGCCTTTCATTTTTGGATTGTGAATATCAATTTCTTCATGGCAAATATTATAATCTCCACAAATAATGATGTTTGGGATTTCTTTTTTTAAATTATTTACATATTCTTGAAATTGAGCCATATAGTTTAACTTAAAATCTAAACGCGCATCGTTTGTTCCAGAAGGTAAATACAAACTCATTACCGAAAATTCATCAAAATCTATACGTAAATTTCTCCCTTCAAAATCCATTGATTCTATACCTGTACCGTATTCTACATGATTTGGTTTATGTTTCGATAATATTGCCACACTACTATATCCTTTTTTTTCAGCTGAAAACCAATAATGATAAGGATAACCTGCATTTTCAAACAATTCTAAATCTAATTGGTCTTTATGTGCTTTTGTTTCTTGGATACAAACTACATCTGGCTTTGCAGCCTCTAACCACTCTATAAATCCTTTTTTTAAAGCGGCTCTAATTCCGTTTACGTTATATGATATTATTTTCATTATTTTCTACTTACTTTCGTATAAATCTCTTAATTTTCTTCGCATTACTTTGTTAGACGCTGTTCTAGGTAATATAGCAATTTTTACTAAATCGGTTAATTTAAATAACGGATTTAACTGATTTTTAATGCTATTTTTAGCAAGCTGAAAACGTTCTTCGATGTTAATTTTTGATGGATTTTCAACATAATAAACTACTAATATACTTGGTCCACCATCTTTTGGAGCAACCGCAATGGCAGCAGACTCTTTTACAAAATCTAATGTATTTACAACTCCTTCAATTTGAATGGAACTTATTTTAATTCCGCCTAAATTCATAGCATCATCAACCCTTCCTTGCATTTTATAATAAAGGTTTTCCAATTGTTCTAATTGGTCACCGTGTCTTCTCAATAATTCACCTTCAATTTTCGGTGTATTTTTATAATAAACATCAAAATGATTACTATTAAGTAACGTAGTTGATAAGCCCATTATTGGAGGAATTAAAAATAACTCTCCTTTTTTAGATTTATTGTTAGCTTCATTTAATAAAATAAATTCACCACCTAGTGCTTGTGTAGAAAAAGTACTCGCAATGTTTGGTTGTACAACTGTACTTGTAACGTAACCTCCACCAATTTCTGTGCCGCCACAATACTCAATAACAGGTTTATTGTTAGCTAATTGCATTAAATAGTTCATTTCTGAAGGATTTGAAACTTCACCAGTAGAACTATAACATTTTATAGCATTCCAGTTAAATTGTTCCATACATTTAGAACTTTGCCAATACTTAACAAAACTTGGAATTACTCCCAACATGTTAACTTTAGCATCTTGTACAAATTTTCCAAAATTGGCATCAGTTGGCGCACCATAATACAGCGCAATTGTAGCTTTATTTATTAATGAAGCAAAAACCAACCAAGGTCCCATCATCCAGCCTAAATTTGTAGGCCAACAGACTACATCGTTTTTATGAATATCTTGGTGGTAATAACCATCACTTGCACATTTTATTGGAGTTGTATGTGTCCAAGGAATTGCTTTTGGTGCTCCTGTGGTACCTGAAGAAAACAATACGGTGATAATATCTTCAGGCTTTTGAATTACGGTTTTAAAATCGGTATTAGTACTTAAAAAAGCATTCCAAAAAACATCTTCATTTCTTAAATCAACATTTTTTTTCGACGTTTTTATTACAATTGCTTTTGGCGCATTAGCTTCTAAAATTTTTTGATAAAGTGGCAATTCTTTTTCACCTCTCTTAAGTACATCTTGAGTGAAAATTACTTTCGGTTTTGTAATATTTAGGCGAATTTCAATTTCATTGGGTGTAAAACTATCTGCAATAGTAACAATGGGCATTCCGGCTTTAATTCCAGCTAAATAAATGGCAACGGCTTCTAAAGTCATTGGCATATTAATAGCAATTTTATCACCAGTTTTTAAACCTAAATCGTGTAAGCCATTTGCAATTTGATTCACTAAATTTAGAAGTTCTTTTTGTGTTATTTTTTGAAGAGTGTTAACTTTTTCTTGAAAAATTACAGCAATAGCATTTTCTTCATTTTGAAAACAAGAATCAACAATATTAAGCGTTCCATTTTTTAGCCATTGTGCATTTTCAACACCTTTTGAAGTGTCAACTATTGAAGTGTAGTTTTGGGCTAATTTTATTTCTAAATTTTTAACGGTAGTTTCCCAAAAATCTTTTTTGTTTTTAACCGACCATTTCCAAAAATCTTGATAATTATCAAAACCATATTGTTGCATCATTTTATAAATGTTGCTACTTTCAATTATCTCTTTTGAAGGTTTCCAATGGGCTTTGTTCATAATTATGTTTAAAATTCAGGATCTTCATCTAAAGAGTTCTCTAAATTTTCTTCAGTTTCCCCAGTTTTTGAGCAATCAACTTCAATACTTAAATTTTGAGGTTTTTCAAATGCTTCCATACTTACATTTAACTTTGGATCTGCATATAATTTTTTATAGTACAAAGCCCAAATTGGCAATGCCATAGTTGCTCCTTGTCCATATGTAATGCCTGCAAAGTGCGTTGCTCTGTCTTCACCACCAACCCAAACTCCTGTTGCTAAATTTGGTACAATTCCCATAAACCAACCATCTGATTGATTTTGTGTTGTTCCTGTTTTACCAGCAATTGGGTTCGTAAATTGATAAGGATAGCCTGTTGCAACATTATCTGGATAGCTTCCCCATCTGCTTCGCAAACGAATTCCTGAACCAGCTTGCGTTACACCTTCTAATAAATTTATAATTACATAGGCAGATTCTTCACTTAAAACTTCTTTAGAATTAGGGGTAAATTGTTGTAGCACAGTACCTTTTTTATCTTCAATTTTTAAAATCATCATTGGTTCTACACGCAATCCTTTATTTGCAAAAGTTGCGTAAGCACCAACCATCTCAAACAATGATAAATCTACTGAACCTAATGCTATGGAAGGGACTTCTGGTATTTCTGAAGTAATTCCAGCTCTATGTGCTAAACTTGCAACATTTTTTGGATGCACCATATCAATTAATTTAGCAGTAATAACGTTTACAGAACCCGCTAATGCTTCTTTTAAGGTAAGTTCCCCTCCATAATCAGCAGTTGAGTTTTTTGGAGTCCAATCTTCAGGCATTCCATATTTTTCTTTAGGAATCGTGTACAATGTATTTGGATATTTTGTACAAGGAGATAGATTTAACTGATTGATAGCTGTAGCATATACAAATGGTTTAAATGTTGAACCAACCTGACGTTTTTGTTGTTTTACAGCATCAAACTGAAAGTGCTTATAATTAACACCGCCAACCCAAGCTTTTACATGGCCAGATTGTGGTTCAATAGATAATAATCCAGCTCTTAAAAATTGCTTGTAGTATAAAATTGAATCTTTTGGCGACATAATGGTGTCAATATCTCCTTTCCAAGAAAAGACTTTCATATCAGTTTTTTCTTCAAAAGAGGCTTTTATTTCTTTTTCAGAAGCTCCATTATTTTTCATTTTTCTCCAACGTTCAGAACGTTTCATCGCTTGTTCTATAGTTGTAGCAATTTGTTGTTTATCAATATCGTAAAATGGCGCTGTTCTATTTCGTTTTTGTTCTTTGTCAAATACCCGTTGTAAATTTGCCATGTGTTCTGCCATTGCATCTTCGGCATGTTGCTGCATACGAGAATCTAAGGTTACATATATTTTTAAACCGTCTCTATGGATGTTGTAATCTGTGCCATCTGGTTTTGGATTGTTTTTAATCCAAGTTTTCATAAAATCACGTAAATATTCTCTAAAATAGGTGGCATTACCATCGCTATGGCTTTCTCTATTAATATTTAACTCTAAGCCTTTTTGTTGTAATGAATCTTTTAATTTTTCTGAAATAAAATTGTTTCGATACATTTGACTTAAAACTACATTTCTTCGATTTAATACCAATTCTTCTCTCCTTAAAGGATTGTAGTAAGAAGAATTTTTAAGCATTCCAACCAACATTGCGGATTCCGATACTTTTAAATCAATAGGTTCTTTACCAAAATAGATACGTGAAGCAGAACGTATACCAACAGCCAAGTTTAAAAAATCGTACTTATTTAAGTACATTGTTATTATTTCTTGTTTGGTATATTGGCGTTCTAAACGCACAGCAATAACATATTCTTGAAATTTTTGCATTAACCTTTGAACAATATTTTTAGAACCTTCTCCGTGTACCAATAATTTTGCAAATTGTTGTGTTATTGTACTACCTCCTCCGCCTTTTCCTAACTTTACAATAGCACGTGCAGTTGCTTTAAAATCTACACCTGAATGTTCGTAAAAGCGTTCATCTTCGGTAGCAATTAATGCTTTTATTAAATTTTGAGGTAAATCTTTATATTTAACAGGGGTTCTATTTTCTTTAAAATATTTCCCCATTGTTTTACCATCAATAGAAATAACCTCAGTAGCTAAATTATGCTCTGGATTTTCCAATTCTTCAAAGGTTGGAAGCGTACCATAAAAGCCCCAAGAAGCAAATAAAAACAGGAGTATTATCGCAGCAGTACCACCTAATATGGTTACCCAAAACCATTTAATATATTTTGAAAAATTGGTGTTAACAGTTTCTTTTTTTGTCATTTTTTACTTACTTTTTCTATACTTAAACCTACATCTGTAATTCCATTTAAAGGAAGTTCACCATTAATATCTTTTATGCTTCTTGTAGCATGTTTAATATTAAATTTATAGTCACCTTTTTCTGAAAACAATATATTTTCTTTATAAAAAAGTTTGTTTTCTTTTAATTCTGTAAAGCCAGATCCTAACCAATTTCCTTCGGCATCTGTCATTTCATATTCTAAGGTATCTATTACATAAAATCCGCTAGGAAATTCAATTTTTGTAATTAAAAACAATGTGCTAAATTCATAATCTTTATTGTTTCTAATATTTATAAACACATTTTTTTTTGAAATAGTATCTTTATTGTTAACAATAAAGTCTATTTTATTTTCTGAAAACCATTGATGATTATCAATAGATTTATAGTTACTATAATCTATTTTGCCAGTACACGACACTAAAAATAGTGTACACAAAAGTGTAATTAAATAGTTATTCTTTGTTAGTATTGTTTGCACTTTTTCTAGGTGGTCTTCTTTTTTTATTTCGGTTCGGTTTATTATTTCCTTGCTGATTTGCTTTGTTTGCTTTATTCTCAGCGGGATTTGCAGTTTTCTTTTGTTGATTTGGGTGTTGTTTTTGAGTTCCTACAGTTTTTTGCTTTTGATTAGGGTTTGGTTTCTGATTAGGATTCTGTTTTTGTTTTTGTGCTCCTGCAACTGTATGTCGTTGATTTGGAGTATTTTGATTTGCTTTTTGCTGTTTTCTTCCTTTATTTCTACGTTTTTTAGTTCTTTTAGGAGTATCAAAACGTGTTAAACTATCTTGACCAACAACATTTTCAAAATCGTTTTTTATATCTTCAATCAAATCTTCTTCGTAATCTTCAAGAGAAGTTGCTTTTTCCTGATTTTTATTTAAAGCAATAATTTCGTTTACCTGTTCTAAAGTTAATTTAAACCATTTACTTCTGTTTTCAAAATAGGTATACCAAAGCAAGCCTTTAAAAATATCCATTTTAACAAAACTTGCATTTCCTTTTTCAGTTTTTAAAACAATATCTTGTTTTGGAAAACCTTTTAAAGTATCTAAATAGGTATCTAATTCATAATTTAAACAACATTTTAACTTTCCACATTGTCCTGCTAATTTTTGAGGATTTAAAGATAATTGTTGATAACGAGCGGCAGTTGTATTTACTTTTCGTAAATCGGTTAACCAAGTAGAGCAACATAATTCTCTACCACAAGAACCAACACCCCCTAAGCGTGCTGCTTCTTGGCGTAAACCAACTTGTTTCATTTCTATACGAATGCTAAACGCACTAGCCAAATCTCTAATTAACTGTCTAAAATCTACACGATCATCTGCGGTATAATAAAAAGTAGCTTTGTTTCCATCTCCCTGGTATTCTACATCCGAGAGTTTCATTTTTAAACCTAATCTACCTAAAATTTCACGTCCTCTATATTGTGTTTCATATTCTTTTGCACGTGCAGCTTGCCAAACATCAATATCTTTTTGAGTAGCTTTACGATATATTTTTTTAATATCTTCACTATCAGCAGCAATACCTTTCTTTTTCATTTGAACCTTAACAAGTTCTCCACTTAAAGAAACAGTACCAATATCATGACCGGGATTTCCTTCAACAGCAATTACATCACCAATTGAAATTTGTAAATTATCTTGATTTCTGTAAAAGTGTTTACGTCCATTTTTAAATCGTACTTCTACTATATTTAAGGGTTCTTGCCCTGTTGGAAGCGCCATATTAGACAACCAATCAAAAACGGAAACTTTTCACAGCTCTCCAGTACCACAATTTCCATTACTTTTACATCCTTTTGGAACACTATTTATATCTGAAGAGCAATTATTACAGCTCATATTTTCTTTATTATTTATTTGTTAAGTAAAATTGAAATTCAATTCTACATGCTTCACTAATTTGTAAAGATAAATTAAAAATGCTAACTGTAAAACGTAAAAAAGTGGTTTTTAAGTTTGTTTTACATCAATAATTTTTACCGGACAGGCTTCTTTAGCCTTTATACTATCATTATAAATAGTTTCATCGGCTGATTTTATAGTGAAAAATCCTTTTTTTTCTTTAGAATGAAGCAATACAGATTTTCCGTCTTTTTTAGACATTTGAAACTGAGCAGGAGCTAATTCAACACAGTAATTACAGCCAATGCATTTAGCTCTTTGTAAGGTAATTATTACCATATTTGGTTGCTAATTTTTAGTGGTTGGGTTTTAATTTTTTGAATTCTAGACTCTTTAAGCTTCAACTTTATTTTCAACTATTTTATATAATTTATCCGAAGGTCTTATTCTAAATTCTAATGGAATTGTAACCGAATCTCCTTTACTTCCTTTTTCACCTTTTTTATCGTTTACAAACATTTCTTTTACTTCCATTTCTTTAGCACCAGTTGTTGGTCCTGTAATTAAAATGGTATCTCCAATTGAAATATCGTAAGCTTCAATTTTAAATTCACCAATATTAGCTTTTGGAAAATAATGCATTCCTTTCCCTAAATATACTTTTTTTTGTGTTGCGTGGCTTCCTGAACCTTTGCTCCATTCACCCAATTTTTGTCCTAAATAATAGCCGCTCCAAAATCCACGATTGTACACTTTTTCAAGTTCCTGCATCCAACCAATTACTTTTTCTTTGGTATATGTTCCTTCTTCAATACTGTCTATAGCGTCTCTATAACATTTTATTACTTTAGCAACATATTCTGGTGCTCTACCTCTTCCTTCAATTTTTAATACTTTTACGCCAGCATCAACTATTTCATTTAAAAAATCGATGGTACATAGGTCTTTTGGAGACATAATATACTCGTTATCCAATTCCATTTCAACACCGGTTTCTTGGTCTATAACTGTATATTTTTTACGGCAATTTTGTTTACAAGCACCTCTATTTGCTGAAGAGTTATGGTTGTGTAAACTCATATAACATTTTCCAGAAACAGCCATACATAAAGCACCGTGTCCAAATATTTCAATTTCTACTAATTTACCAGCAGGACCACAAACATTTTCTTTTTCTATTTGTTCAGTAATTTTTTTA
Organism: uncultured Flavobacteriaceae bacterium; assembly: GCA_942492305.1. Taxonomy (GTDB): domain Bacteria; phylum Bacteroidota; class Bacteroidia; order Flavobacteriales; family Flavobacteriaceae; genus Lutibacter. The sequence goes on from CALOEI010000001.1 coordinate 317,354, forward strand.
ACCTGGCGCAAACTTAACTCTCTACTTAATACCATAGTATCAGCAAACATGGCGTAAAATTTTGCAGTTTCAAAATTGGTGATATTTATTTGCGTAGAAATATGAATTTCCATTCCAATTTCTTTAGCAGTAGCAATTACAGCTTGATCCATAGCAATAACAGCAGTAATATCTGCATCTTTTGCTTTTTGAATTAAGGTTTTTACAATGGTTAAATCGTGATCGTAAATAATGGTATTTAAGGTAAGATATGTTCTAACATTTTTTGCTTTACAGCGGTCTGAAATTTCTTGTAAATCGTCTAACGTAAAGTTTATAGAGGCTCTTGCCCGCATATTTAATTGCTCAACACCAAAATAAATTGAATCTGCTCCATTATCTAATGCTGCTTGTAACGATTCAAAATTTCCGGCAGGCGCCATTAATTCTATTTTTCCAGTAGTAGTCATATTTAAAATTTTTGCAAAATTACGTAATTTAGATTAATTCTTAATTACTAACAGTTACAAATATGACTTAATCTGACTAAAATTTATGAGAATTATAATTTGATTGAAATTTATGAATTCTAGTTTTTTTTAATTCTTTAATATCAATACTGTATAAACCTTTTGAAGGATACATTTGAATAATTCTTCTCAGTAAAACCACCAAGAATATAAAGTTTATTTTTGGAAAATACCATTTTGAATTGGATAAATATAATTCAATTAAATATTCTGTCAAATCTTCTGTTAAGGTGTTAAAGGTAAGTAATTTTCCATTATTAAAAATATAAATAGTCTCATTATTTAGATGTTAATGCTGGTTTACTAATTCCATAAAATAATTCGCCTTCTTTTTTCCATTTTCCAGTTTTTAAATTGTATGATTCTATTGAAAAAGGTGCTTTTCCATTGTAACCACCTATTAAATAAAATTTATCATTCACCAAAATTCCTTTTGTTTCTTTTGCAACTGGCATACTTCCTAATTGATACCAAAGTCCAGTTTTAGGATTGAATAGAATGAATCTATTGTTGAATATTGTTTAACACCTAAATTATTTTGTTTAATTGAACCACCCATTACAATTAAATTATTTTTATAAACAAGTGAGGCGAAATCTACTGCTTGATGCGGATTTGTAGCATCAACTTTAATACTGTTAGTTTTTAAATCAACTATTTCTATTTTATCATCTAAATACTCTCTTTTTTCTACTTTTAGACAATCTTTTACCTCCAATAATATATAATTGATTATTTATATAAATGAACATTATGATTGGCTCTTTTTCTAAATTTTATATCCGACTTTTCCCATAGTTATTTTCAATATCAAAAATTTGAAAATCACCATTATAACTATCTTTTTGATAATTGCGCAATGTACCGCTCATCATTTTTTCAAAAAGACTTTCTGGATCATATTCCATTAATTTTTTGAATTCATTTTGAATATAACTAACATTACCACCAACACCATAAATTTTCCCATCTTTTAGTAAAGATCCAAAAGAATACACGCCATTTTTCATTTTTGCTAATGATTCGTATTTTAAAGTTGGTCTTAAATTTCTTTTATTGTTAATTTCAATTTGCTCAAGTTTAGTAACATCAATTTGTAAGTAAACTGAATAATTTTTCTTTTTGGAGTATAAGGAATTTCTACAGTAGCTGTACGTTACATGTGAAAATTTTATAACGTCTGATTTTACAATTTCATAAGGGAATTTCAAATAAAAGTTACCTTTTACATTGGTTAAAGTTCCACGGTTTATTCCTTTCATAAATACATGAACTCCTTCAATTGGTTTGTTGGTTTCAGCATCTAAAACAGTTCCTTCAATATATTGTGAAAAGGTTAAAAAGGACGATAGTATTAAAAGTGCAGTGATTATTGATTTTTTCATTGAAAAATTTTAGTAAATGTATCAAAAATCATACCTATAAAACAAATTAATAATTTTATTATATTTTTTTGAATCAATCAATTTAACAAAAAAATATTTATTTGTTAATTTTCAAATATTTAGGCTTATTTGTCGCCTTTTTTTATAAAATTTGCAGCAGTATTAAAATTAAAAATTAAACAAATGAAAGTAGCAGTTGTAGGTGCAACAGGTATGGTAGGAAACGTAATGCTAGAAGTATTAGCGGAACGTAATTTCCCAATTACGGAATTATTATTAGTAGCTTCAGAACGATCTGTAGGAAAGCAATTAGAATATAAAGGAAAAAAATATACAATTATTGGTTTACAAGACGCTGTTAATGCAAAACCAGATATTGCTTTATTTTCAGCAGGAGGAACAACCTCTGAATTATGGGCGCCAAAATTTGCTGAAGTTGGTACAACTGTGGTTGATAACTCTTCTGCTTGGAGAATGGATCCAACAAAAAAATTAGTAGTTCCTGAGATTAATGGAGATGTTTTAACTAAAGAAGATAAAATTATTGCAAATCCTAATTGTTCTACAATTCAATTAGTTATGGCATTAGCGCCTTTACATAAAAAATATAAAATGAAACGTTTGGTTGTTTCTACATATCAGTCGGTTTCTGGTACAGGTGTAAAAGCTGTTGAACAATTAGAAAATGAAATAAAAGGTATAAAAGGAGAAATGGCGTACCATTATCCAATTAGTAGAAATGCAATACCTCAGTGTGATGTTTTTTTAGAAAATGGATACACTAAAGAAGAAATGAAATTGGTAAAAGAACCTAAGAAAATTTTAGGTGATGATTCCTTTTCAGTAACTGCAACAGCGGTTCGTATTCCAACAGCTGGAGGACATTCTGAATCTGTAAACGTTCAGTTTGAAAATGATTTTGAAGAAGCTGATGTTCGTAAACTGTTAAGTGAAACACCAGGAGTTATAGTACAAGACAATTTAGATACTAATACGTATCCGATGCCAATTTATGCGCATAATAAAGATGAAGTTTTTGTAGGTAGAATTAGAAGAGATGAATCGCAACCAAAAACTATTAATATGTGGATTGTTGCTGATAATTTACGAAAGGGAGCTGCTACAAATACTATACAAATTGCGGAATATTTAATTGCAAATAAATTAGTTTAAATAGTAATTAAATTTATATATAAATTTAAAAGACCGCCTAAAAAGTTAATTAATTTTTAGGCGGTCTTTATTTATATTAAGAATTCAACTTTAAATTAGTTATTCTTTAATTATTTTAAGTACTATAGGTTTATCTAAGTACACTTTTGCAAAATATAAACCAGTTGCATTATTAGTAATATTTAATTGAACTTTACCATTATATACATTGTAGTTTTTTGCTGAAACTAACTGCGATTGCATATTATAAACTTCAATTTTTACATTGTTTTGAGAAATTGGTAATGCAATTTCAAAATTCCCTTTTGTAGGATTAGGATACGAAATAATTTCATTAAACAAATCAACTGTTTTTGCAAAAACACCTTCACATGCTACGTTAGATTTTACCTGAATTTTATCACCGTGTTTTACATCTACGGTAAATATTGGAGCAGCCGTTTCAAAGGCAACATTGTCATTTATAAAAACTGTAAATGGCGCAGTACCTTGTTCAATTTCTATAGAAGCTTTTCCAGAATCTACAGCAACTTTACCTGATATTGTGGTACCTTCTTCAATAACTACATCATAACATTGTTCGTAATTTTCTCCCTCTACGCCAATACAAATAGTATAGTTTCCTGGGCTTAAATTAGTGTTTTGCAATGTTGCTGGTGTTCCGTTTAAAGTAACATTATATACAAGTGCCTCAATAGCAGAAATTAAAATTTGTCCATTGTTTTTGTTAGGACAAGTTTCGCTAATAGTTTCAATAGTAAAATTATCGGTTGCTAATGAAAATATTGGGCATCCAAAGCTATCTACAGTACTTCCTAAAGGAGTTTCAGGACAAATATCATCATCATTTAAAACCCCATCTTTATCGTCATCATCACTAACTACAGCTACTCCGCAAATTTCAATACTCCAATTTTGGATAGTACCAATATCCTCAGGACCACCATCAATCACTTGTAGTATCCATTGCCCATAAGATTCTTCGTTATTAAAAGCGCTTAAATTACCTTGTGGTTTAAAGATTCCAGTAAATGGAGGAATCCCTGAAGCTATAGATGTATCGGCATCGTCATCAAATGTAGTATTCGTATAGTTTAAACCTTCATCACCATTATTTGCAGATAAAAGAACTTTTGTTCCTAAAGGGCTAATTAAATATAAAGATAAATCTCCAACCCATTCATGAGGTGCATTTAAGGTTACATTTACATCTGAAACAGTTTTATTTATTGTTATATCTATTATTGAATTTACTCCAGTAGGATCATTATCAGGTATATCAATTGGTTTACCTTGAGAAGAATTAGTATCGCAAACTACATTAGCAGTTGTAAAGCTATAAGGATTTGAATATACACTTTCGCCACAATTATTAGTTCCTTTTACTCTCCAATAATAGGCTGTATTATACTGAAGCGATGTGGGTTTATAAAAGGACTCGTTTGTAGTTCCTTGCTCTATAATAGTTGTAAATAATACATCCGAAGCTATTTCAATAGTATAGTTTAAAATGTTTTCATCAGCAATCCAATTTAAATTATATGGCTCTGGTAAACCATTAGTTTCATTTTCTGGAAAGTTTAAAGTTGGTGCATTTATTTCAGAAGAAAAAACATTTAATCCGGTTACAGTATTTTTTGTAGTTGAGGCAGAAGTACCTGTTACAGAAATACTGAAAGCACCCAAAGTTGAGGTGTTAATTCCAGTTATTTTCATGGCTACAGCAGTATTATTTGCTGTAGCTGTTGATGGATCAAAAGTAACCGTTGCACCTTCAGGAAAATCTGTTGCAGAAAAAGTGGTTTCTTCATTAAAATCTAAAAATGTATTGTATGTCATATTAAAAGTAACATCACCCGGGGCACAAGTTTCTAAATTAAAGTTTTCAAAATTCATAATAAACTCTGAAGATTGAACAGAAATGTTAGCCAAGTTTACATTAAAAAATATATTACCAACACTTTCAACTTTTATTCTTCCAGAGGTTGTTGTTACGTCTGGACTTACAATAGTATAAGATCCATTATTAAGAACGTTTGAAGCCAGTGTAATAGGGTATGTTTGGCCACCATCAGTAGAAAATAAAATATTTACATGTGAACAATTTATAGGATCGCTATTAGTGTTTGCTACGTCCCAGCTAATTATTTGAGCAGTACCTGCATCCCAATTTTCTTGAGTGTTTTGCGAAGTAACTTTAAAGCTATTTGCACTATCAGTAAATGTTATTTCTGTTTGATCACTTGAAGTTTGTCCTCCATTTTCATTATTATCTCTAACAGTAAGAGCAAATGTCATAGTTCTTGAAACAGATGGTAAAACCTCCCATTGATTAGCGGTATTGCCACCTAAAATAGTTGACATGTTTGGAAAAGTTCTTTCAGGGTTTTCGTTAGGTTGAAGAGATCTAAAAGCAGGACCACTAGTTGCTGTTGATACTAGTGGGTACTCGGTTAAATCAGTATCAATTTGTTCCCAAGTATATGTAAGCAAATCATCGTTAACATCTGTTGCATTTGTAGTTAATGCAAAAGGAGTTAAAACAGGTATTGTATAGTTTTTAAGGGGTTCAATTTCAGGAGCGCTATTATTAGTATCTGAAAGCGTACCACAAACGCTACTATTTCCTTCTGAAATATTTGCCCACATTTCTTGAATACTAACATAATGAAAATAAGCGTCGCTTAAATTTTGAATATTGTAAGGTGAACATAAACCAGAGTAAGCCATTATTGTTGATCCACTTCCAGGCTCAACGGATGTTGCTGCACTTCTGTTACCACCACAACTTCCAGACTCGGCATTAAATGTATGACGCGCTCCGTACTGATGTCCCATTTCATGTGCAACATAATCAACATCATAAGAATCTCCAATAGGGTTACTAGAACCAGTAATTCCTCTAGCTCTTCCTGTAAAGGTACAAGGCGAGTTTAATTGTGCTAATCCACCGCCACCAGTACTAAAAGTGTGTCCAATATCAAAATTATTTGTTCCAATTATACTATTGATTACGGTTTGACTTTCATTAATTAATTCTTGAGCATCATCATTTGTAAAATTATCTGTAACTCCGTCTAAAAATATTATATCGGTATTCTTGTCTACTAAGACCATAGTTAAAGCCACATCTCTTTCAAAAATACCATTAACACGGGTCATTGTAGTTACAATAGCAGATAAAACAGCTGCTTTTTTAATAGAGTCTGTTTCAGAATTAGAAACACCTTGTTGTGCTAAATGAAATTGAGCATACTCTCCCGTAGTTGCAACTGCCAGTCTATAGGTTCTTAATTGTCCATCATTTGCATTTTCTGGTTTTGATGATGAGTGTGATTTGTTTGAAGTTGTTTTATTGTTAGCGTTGTAATCATCAAACTTACATACAAACGTCTCATCTGGCACTGGTGAATCAGATTTGTTATAAACCAAGTAAGATGTTTTGTTTTTTGTATAAGGATCTATAAAAATTGATTCTCCAGAATTTTTTAAAGTCATTGCATTTAAACCTGCTGCAGTAACGCTAAATCGAATAGTTACACCAGTATTTTTAGTGCTTTTACCTATATAAGATTTTATATTTGGAAATCTTTTTTGAAGGTTTTCTTCTAAAATTGGGGTTTCAAAAATTTCAAAATTTTCTAATTCTCCATTGCTATTAGGAAAATTTAAAGTTAAAGTAGAATTTTTTAAACCTTGTTGTCTTTTTGGAGCATTTTTTAATCGATTTTTTAAAGATTCTAAATCTAAATCATAAACTTTATATTGTTTTGGAATAGATTTTCGTGGAATTTTTAAAGAAGAACTTTTTTCTGAAACAGATTTTTTTGACCAAATATTGGATGATTTTTGTTGTGCAGAGGCCGAAAAATATTGGCTTGTAAAAAAAATAAAGACTATAAAAAATCTAAAATTGCTATATTTCATGCTTTTGTTTTTATTTATTGGAAACTTACAAATATAAATTATATTAATTTGAACACAATTATAATGCCTTTTAATTATTAGATTTAACTAATATTTAATTAAATAAAGTATTTTTGCCACTTTATAACACATAATTTAGTTTTCTAATTTTGAAAATTTTCACTAATTTATCTAATTTTAAATCAACCAATAAAACTTTTGTTACGATAGGTACTTTTGATGGTGTACATATTGGACATCAAAAAGTGATAAAAAAATTAATAAAAAGTGCTAAAAAAAACAAAACAACTACTGTTTTGCTAACTTTTTTTCCTCATCCACGTATGGTGTTACAAAAAGATTTAGAAATTAAACTAATTAATACCATTGATGAACGTAAAAAATTATTAGATAGTTTAGGATTAGATATTCTAATAATTCAAGAATTTTCAATGGAGTTTGCAAGATTATCTGCATTAGACTTTGTTAGAAATATTTTAGTAAATGCTTTAAATATTTCTAAACTAGTTATAGGTTATGATCATCATTTTGGTAAAAATAGAGAAGGTAATTTTGAACAGTTAAAAGAGTATGGTTATACATACAACTTTAAAGTAAATAAAATTTCACAAAAAGAAATTAGCGATATTACTGTAAGCTCAACAAAGATTAGAAATGCTATTGAAAATGGTGAAATTGAAAAAGCAAACAGTTACTTGGGTTATAACTTTATGTTAACTGGTATTGTTGTGGAAGGAAAAAATTTAGGCGAAAAAATTGGATTTCCAACGGCGAATTTGCACATTGCTGAGGCCTATAAATTAATTCCAAAAACAGGGGCCTATATTGTTCAATCTAATATAGGTGGTAAACAAGTTTTTGGAATGATGAATATTGGTTTTAGACCAACAGTTAGTGGTAAAAATCAAACTATTGAAGTTCATTTTTTTAATTTTGATACGCGAATTTATGGTGAAACCATTCAAATTGATATATTAAAATTTTTAAGAGAAGAACAAAAGTTCGATTCTGTTGAAGCTTTAAAGAATCAATTAGCAAAAGATAAAAAAACTAGTGAAAATTATATTAACGGCATCCTTTTTGAAGATTTATAAACCATGAGAACTATTCTATTAGTATTTACACTTTTAATAATTTCTTGCAAATCTAGTTATACGGTGAGTGAAACTATACAGCAAAAAGTAACAAGTTGCCCAGAAAATGGCACATGTAAAATCGAACTAATTCCTAATAAGTCAATTGTTTTTGAAACGGACAATATTGGGATTATGTATCCGGTTATTTCTGAAGGTGATAAAACAATTTTAAAGTATACATACAAGCGAAATACAATTCCTAACACTCAAGATGGTGACTATACAGAAATTGTATATGCAGTGTTTGATGCAACTATTACTCCAATGAAATTGTTGAATGAAGAACTTCAAGATGTAAAATTGTATTTTGGCAGATTGTGTTATTGTAAAGGAGAAACAGGTTATTTTCCTATAAAGGAAGGGGAACTTAAACTTTCCAAAATCAATAAAAATTCATTTAAAATAGATATTGAATTTAATATATCTGAAGTGCCTCAAATTATTTCAAAAATTTCAGAAACTATTTCTTTAAAATCAAATTAAACAATTTAGTTCCTTTTAATAGCAATTTCTTAAATTTGCCGTTCAACAAAAGGAAAGAACAATGTTACAAGTTGCATTTATTAGAGAAAACACAGAAGTTGTTTTAAAAGGTTTAGAAAAAAGAAATTTAAAAAACGCTTCCGATTTGGTTGAAAAAACCTTGGCTGCTGATGAGAGTAGAAGATCAATGCAGACTGAATTGGATGCAGTTTTAGCGGAATCTAATAAATTATCAAAAGATATTGGGCAATTATTTAAATCTGGAGAACGTCAAAAAGCTGAAATTTTAAAGCAAAAAACAGTTTTATTAAAAGAAAAGTCAAAAGACTTAGCAGAGAATCTTCAAAATAAAGCAACTGAATTACAAGAATTGTTGTATTTGATTCCAAATATTCCAAACGAAATTGTTCCTACAGGTTCTTCTGAAGAAGACAATTTAAATGTTTTGCAAGAAGGAGAAATTCCAGTATTGCACGAAGGGGCTTTACCACATTGGGAATTAGCAAAAAAATACGATATTATAGATTTTGAACTTGGAAATAAAATTGCAGGAGCAGGTTTTCCAGTGTATAAAGGAAAAGGCGCAAAATTACAACGTGCTTTAATCAATTATTTTTTAGATAAGAATAATGAAGCGGGTTATAGCGAGGTTCAAGTACCGCATTTAGTTAATGAAGCTTCTGGATTTGGAACTGGGCAATTGCCAGATAAAGAAGGGCAAATGTACCACGATGCTCAAGATAATTTGTTTTTAATTCCAACTGCCGAAGTACCTGTAACAAATATTTATAGAGATGTAATTTTAAAGGAAAGTGATTTTCCAATTTTAAATACAGCTTATACACCTTGTTTTAGACGCGAAGCTGGTTCTTACGGAGCGCACGTGCGTGGATTAAACAGGTTGCATCAATTCGATAAAGTTGAAATTGTTAGAATTGAGCACCCAACTAAATCTTACCAAGCTTTAGATAGTATGGTAGCCCATGTAAAGGAGATTTTAAAAGAACTAAATTTACCATTTAGAATTTTACGTTTATGCGGTGGTGATATTGGATTTACAGCTGCATTAACTTACGATTTTGAGGTGTTTTCAACGGCACAAGATCGTTGGTTAGAAGTTAGTTCTGTTTCTAATTTTGAAGCATTTCAGGCAAATCGTTTAAAACTTCGCTTTAAAAATAGCGAAGGAAAAAGCGAATTAGCACATACGCTTAATGGTAGTTCTTTAGCACTGCCAAGAATATTGGCAGGTTTGTTAGAAAATTGTCAAACACCAGAAGGAATTAAAATTCCTAAAGTGTTAGTTCCATATTGCGGATTTGAACTAATTAATTAGCACTTACTGTTATCATTTTTTTATAATGATTCATTTCAATTAAGGCATCAAAATATTTATTGATTTGTCCTTTTTTCATGAATTTTAAAGATTTCTTTTTTGCAGTTTCGTATTGTTTGATTAATTCTTTCATAATAAAAAATTTAGTTGTTTTATACTGTTAAGACAATTTCTGTGCCAAAATGTAACAGTACTAGTTTCAAAATAGCGGTTATTTATAAAAATTTTAACACTTGTTTGGTTATCTTTGAATGAATTAAAAATAGAAAATGCGTAAAATTTTAATACTTTTTATTTGTTGTTTTTCCTTGCAAATACAGGCGCAAGAAGCTTCATTGGCATTTTTATATCTTAGAAATGGTGAGTATGAAAAGGCTGCAGCCATTTACAAAACCTTGCACGAAAAAAATCCTTTTAATAGTAACTATTTAAAGAATTTAGTTACCAGTTATCAGCAATTAGAAAATTTTGAAGAAGTACATTCTATAATAAACAAGCAAATAGAAAAATTATCAAATCAAAATTATTTATTGGTTGAATTGGGCTATAATTATCAATTGCAATACAAACAAGATAGTGCCACTTTTTTTTATGAAAAAGCTTTAAAATCAATAGAAAAATATAAAAATCAGGGTTATTTAATAGGAAGAGCTTTTCAAAACAATCATTTATTAGACTATGCACTTTTGGCATATAAAAAATCGATGGAGGTAAACCCAAACGCAAATTATAACTTACAAATTGCTGCTATTTATGGTGAAAAAGCAGATTTAGAAAATATGTTTAATACGTATTTAAATTTGGTTGAAGCAAACACTAATTATTTACGAACAGCTAAAACTTATATCGGTAAATATATAACTGAAGATGCTGAAAATGAATCAAATATATATTTAAGAAAACTATTGATTACAAAATTGCAAAACAATCCACAAAATAGTTGGAATCAATTATTAAGTTGGTTGTACATACAGCAAAAAGAATATGCCAAGGCTTTAATTCAAGAAAAAGCATTGTTTAAAAGAGACACTAGTAGTTTAAAGGGTATTATTGATTTGGCTGAAATTTCATTTTCAAATGCTGATTATTTAGTTTCTCAAAATAGTTTTAACTATGTTCTTGAAAATACCAATAATTTAGAGGAACAGTTAATGGCAAAACTTTATTTATTACAAATTTCAATTAAAACTGATGCTGAGATTTCTGTTACAGAACAGCAATTTCAACAACTATTTTTAGATTATGGAAAAAATGTAAACACAATAGCAGTTCAATTGGTGTATGCCGAGTTTTTAGCGTTTAAAAAGAATGAACCTCAAAAGGCAATTTTGTTATTAAAAGATGCATTAAAATTACCGGTAAATGAATTTCAGAAAGGGACTATTAAAACTAAATTAGCTGATATTTTAGTCTATACCAATAAATTTAGTACCGCATTAATTTACTATACTCAAGTTCAAAACGATTTAAAAAGTCATACTATTGGGCAAACTGCAAGGTTTAAAATTGCACAAACCTCTTATTTTAAAGGCGATTTTGAGTGGGCACAGTCACAATTAAAAGTGTTAAAAAATTCGACTTCACAATTAATTGCAAATGATGCGTTAGACTTAAATTTATTAATTACAGATAATGTAGTAAAAGACAGTTTAAAAATAGCTTTAAAAACGTATGCGAAAGCAGATTTATTAGCATTTCAAAATAAAAATCAATCTGCAATTGATACGCTACAAGTTGTTTTAACAAATTTTAAAGGGCACGCTTTAGAAGATGAAGCTTTGTTTAAACAAGCCAAATTATTAGAAAAAACAAGTAAATTTATACAAGCAGAAAGTAATTATTTACAAATTATTGCACTTAATAAAGACGATATTTTAGTAGATGATGCTATTTATTATTTGGCAGAATTGTATCTAAACAAATTAAATACTACTGAAAAAGCAAAAGAATACTATCAAAAAATTATTTTTGAGTATCCATCAAGTATTTATTTAGTAGATGCCAGAAAAAAGTATAGAAAATTACGAGGAGATTTGGTTAATTAGAACTAAAAAACTTAAACTATAAAAAAATGTACATATACAACGTAACAACTAATGTTGACGAATCAATTCATAAACAATGGTTAAAATGGATGAAAGAAGAGCATATACCTAAAATGCTTTCATTAGGTAAATTTACCAATGCAAAAATGATTCAAGTTATGATTGAAGAAGAAATGGGAGGAACCACTTATGCGGTTCAATATACCACAGATAGTATAGAAACACTACAAGAATATTACAAAGAAGATGCCGAGACGTTGCGTGCTGAAGCAATGCATTTATTTAAAGATAAAATTGTAGCTTTTAGAACCGAATTAAAAGTTATTAGCGAACAATTTAGTATGAGTGTAAAAAATTAATTTATGAGTGTAAAAGCAAAAAAACACCTTGGACAACATTTTTTAAAAGATGAACTAATAGCACAACAAATTGCAAATAGTTTAACAGAAAAGGGTTATAAAAATGTGTTAGAAATTGGTCCTGGAATGGGTGTTTTAACAAAGTATTTGCTTAAAAAACCACTTAAAACTCATGTGATTGAAATAGATACCGAATCTGTTGAATATTTACAAGCTCATTATTTAAATTTAACTGATAGAATTATTTCAAAAGATTTTTTAAAAATTAATATTGAAGATTATTTTAAAAAAGAACAAGTTGCAATAATTGGAAATTTCCCGTACAATATTTCAACCCAAATAGTATTTAAAACGTTAGAAAATCGTCATCAAATTCCTGAATTTTCTGGAATGTTTCAAAAAGAAGTTGCCAAAAGAATTGCTGAAAAAGCTGGTAGTAAAGTGTACGGAATACTTTCTGTTTTAACTCAGGCTTTTTACAATGTTGAATATTTATTTACCGTACCTCCAACAGTGTTTGACCCACCTCCAAAAGTAGATTCTGGAGTAATTAGACTCGTTAGAAAAGAAAATTATACACTGCCTGTAGATGAAAAATTATTTTTTAAGGTAGTAAAAACAGCTTTTCAACAACGAAGAAAAACACTTCGTAATAGTTTAAAAACATTTAATTTATCGGATAGTTTAAGAGAAGATAGTATCTTTGCTAAACGTCCAGAACAATTATCGGTTCAAGAATTCATTAATCTTACTTCTAAAATAGAAAAAGATGTCAGTTGAAATAACAAAACAATACATAGAAGATATTCAGCTTTTGATTGCTGAAAATAATACTGATTCACTACATGTATTGTTAGAAGAAGTACACTATGCTGATATTGCAGAAATAATTGAGGAATTATATACTGATGAAGCTATCTATTTAATAAAATTATTAGATAGTGATATTACATCTGATGTAATTACTGAACTTGATGAAGATACTCGTGAAAAGGTTTTAAGAGGACTTTCATCAAAAGAAATTGCCGAAGAAATTGATGAACTAGATACCGATGATGCTGCCGATATTATAGCCGAACTTACCGAAGAACAAAAGGAAGAGGTAATTTCTCACATTGAAGATTTAGAGCACGCAAAAGAGATTGTAGAACTTTTACGTTATGATGAAGATACTGCCGGTGGTTTAATGGCTAAGGAGTTAGTAAAAGTAAACGAAAACTGGAACGTACTTACTTGTGTTAAAGAAATGAGAACGCAAGCAGAAGAGGTTACTAGGGTTCATTCTATTTATGTAGTGGATGAGAACGATAAATTAAAAGGACGTTTATCACTTAAAGATTTACTAACTACATCTACAAAAACTGCCATAAAAGATGTTTTTATAAAACAAGTAGATTCGGTAAATGTAAATGACAAAGCCGAAGATGTTGCAAGAATTATGCAAAAATACGATTTGGAAGCCATTCCTGTGGTAGATGAAATTGGTCGCCTAGTAGGTAGAATTACTATTGATGATATTGTGGATGTTATAAAAGAAGAGGCTGAAAAGGATTATCAAATGGCTGCGGGTTTAGTTGATGATGTTGAAGCAGATGATACTATTTTTGAATTAACAAAAGCACGTTTGCCTTGGTTAGTTTTAGGTTTGTTTGGAGGTTTAGGTAGTGTTTTTATTATGGAAGGATTTGATGAAGCATTAAGTAAATACAAAGAATTGTTCTTTTTTACACCTCTAATTGCTGCAATGGCAGGAAATGTTGGTGTACAATCAAGTGCTATTATTGTGCAAGGTTTAGCAAACGATAATGTAAAAGGAAGTTTGTTTAAGAGACTTGTTAAAGAAGTAAGTTTAAGTTTAATTAGTGGTATTGTTTTAGGGTTATTAATTATAATTTTTGGTTTAATAACCAATATGGATCCTAAATTTAGTTATACCGTTGCAATTTCTATGTTGTGTGTAATTATTATTGCATCGTTAATAGGAACTTTTGTACCAATTATTTTAGATAAACGTGGTATTGACCCAGCAATTGCTACAGGGCCTTTTATTACTACAAGTAATGATATTTTTGGAATTTTCTTATTCTTTTATATTGCAAAGTTAATTTTAGGGTTTTAGAATTTAAATTTCTTAAACAAATCCCAAAGTACAACGCCACAACTTACCGAAATATTTAAAGAATGTTTGGTTCCAAATTGTGGAATCTCGATGCAATAATCGCTCGCTGAAACAACTTTTTGTTGTACACCTTTTACTTCATTCCCCATTATAACAGCATACTTTTGATTGGGTTCTATTGTAAAATCTTGTAACATGGTACTGTTTTCAGCTTGTTCAATAGCTAATATTTTAACTTTTTCACCTTTCAACTTTTCAACTAATGTTAGGGTATCTTCAACATATTCCCAAGCTACAGATTCCGTTGCGCCCAATGCTGTTTTATGAATTTCTTTATGAGGAGGTTGTGCTGTAATGCCACACAAATATATTTTTTCAATCAAAAAAGCATCACTTGTTCTAAAAACCGACCCAATATTGTTTAAACTTCTAATGTTATCTAAAATAACAATTAGCGGAATTTTTACTGTTTTTTTAAAGTCTTCAATAGTCGGCCTTCCAAGTTCACTGTTTTTTAATTTTCTCATTTTTTTAGTATCTGCTATCAAGTATTTGTTAATTCGCAATCCGTAATTCGTAATTTCAAAATTCGTAATTATAAATATAAAATGTAACTTCGCAAATCTAACTTAATTTCCTAAAAAATTGGCAGCAAAAACCAAGAAAGTCACACCATTAATGAAACAATACAATGCAATTAAGGTAAAATATCCTGATGCAATGTTGTTGTTTAGAGTGGGCGATTTTTATGAAACTTTTGGCGAAGATGCCAAAAAAGCAGCACATGTTTTAGGAATTATTTTAACCAAACGGGGTGCAGGAAGTGAAACAGAAACCGCATTGGCTGGTTTTCCGCATCATTCGTTAAATACCTATTTACCAAAGTTAGTAAAAGCAGGAATGCGTGTAGCTATTTGCGATCAGTTAGAAGATCCAAAAATGACTAAAACCATTGTAAAACGTGGGGTTACAGAATTGGTTACACCTGGAGTTGCGTTAAACGATGAAGTGTTACAATCTAAAACCAACAACTTTTTAGCTGCAATTCACTTTGGGAAAAAACAATTAGGAATTTCGTTTTTAGACGTTTCAACAGGTGAATTTTTAACAGCTCAAGGAAATAGTGAATATATAGATAAACTACTTCAAAATTTCAATCCTAGTGAGGTGTTGGTTCAAAAACAACATAAAACCAAGTTTTTTGAGCTGTTTGGAGACCGTTTTTATACGTTTTACTTAGAAGATTGGATTTTTCAATCGGAATATGCTAATGAAACTTTAACGAACCATTTTAAAGTAAAAACGCTAAAAGGTTTTGGAGTTGATGATTTAAATGAAGGAATTATTGCTGCTGGTGCGGTATTGTATTATTTATCTGAAACACAGCATAATAAATTAGATCATATTGCGGTAATAAATCGAATTTCTGAAGATAATTATGTGTGGATGGATCGTTTTACCATTCGAAATTTAGAGTTATATAATTCAACTTCGGTAAATGCAGTTACATTGTTAGATGTAATTGATAAAACAATTTCGCCAATGGGCGGACGTTTATTAAAACGTTGGTTGGCATTGCCATTAAAGGATATCAACCGTATAAAAAAGCGCCACGATATTGTTAAATATTTTATTGATAATGATGATTTTTTAGAACTTTCAGCCTATCAAATAAAGCAAATAAGCGATATTGAACGTCTGGTTTCAAAAGTTGCAACAGGAAAAGTAAACCCACGTGAAGTTGTATTGCTAAAAAATTCATTAAACGCTATAATTCCTATAAAAGAAGCAGCGGAAAAAAGTGATAACGAATCGTTAAAAATTATTGGAGAACAATTGCAAAATTGCAATACACTTCGTGAAAAAATTTCAAAAACATTATATGAAGATGCGCCTGTAAATATTAATAAAGGAAATGCAATTGCAGAAGGCATTTCAACAGAATTAGACGAGTTACGTAACATTTCAACTTCAGGAAAAGATTATTTAGATGCTATGTTGGCGCGTGAAATTGAACGTACCGGAATTACTTCCTTAAAAATAGCTTTCAACAACGTTTTTGGCTATTATATTGAGGTTAGAAACTCGCATAAAGATAAAGTTCCAGAAGATTGGGTTCGAAAACAAACGTTGGTAAATGCCGAGCGTTATATTACCGAAGAATTAAAACAATACGAAACTAAAATTTTAGGTGCTGAGGAAAAAATAGGAATATTAGAACACGAGCTTTTTGTGGAGTTAATTAGCAATTTATTAGATTATATTCAGCCGATACAATTAAACGCACAATTAATAGCTCAAATTGACTGTTTGCTCTCTTTTGCTGAACTTGCCAAGTACAATAATTATGTACGTCCGCAAATTGATGAAAGTACCGATTTAGAAATTAAAAATGGGCGTCATCCTGTAATTGAAAAGCAATTACCAATTGGCGAAGAATATATTGCAAATGATGTGGTTTTGAATAGAAATCAGCAACAAATTATTATGATTACCGGTCCCAATATGAGTGGTAAATCTGCAATATTACGCCAAACAGCATTAATTGTTTTATTGGCACAAATGGGAAGTTATGTTCCTGCACAAAATGCTAGAATTGGTGTGGTTGATAAAATATTTACACGTGTTGGAGCAAGCGATAATATTTCTATGGGCGAATCTACTTTTATGGTAGAGATGAACGAAACTGCTAGTATTTTAAATAATATTTCGGAACGTAGTTTGGTTTTATTAGATGAAATTGGGCGTGGTACAAGTACGTATGATGGAATTTCAATAGCTTGGGCAATTGCCGAATATTTACACGAACACCCTTCAAAAGCAAAAACATTATTTGCTACACATTATCATGAATTAAATGATATGACCAACACATTTGAACGTGTTAAAAACTTTAATGTTTCAGTAAAAGAATTAAAAGATAAAGTTATTTTCTTAAGAAAATTAGTTGCAGGTGGAAGCGAACATAGTTTTGGTATTTATGTGGCGAAATTAGCTGGTATGCCAACATCTGTTATTCATAGAGCAAGTAAAATGCTGAAACAGTTAGAAAAAAATCATACAAATACAGAGGTGAAAGAAACCTTAAAAAATGCGCAAGAAGAGGAAATGCAATTGAGTTTTTTTAAGTTAGACGATCCTTTGTTAGAAGATATTAAAGAAGAAATTCTTTCAACAAATATTGATACACTTACACCTATTGAAGCATTAATGAAATTGAATGAAATAAAGAGAATGCTTACCAAAAAAAAATGACATAAATTTTAAATGCTATGAATAGATTTTTATCATATATTTTTTTACTTTTTACAACTTGTGTTTTTTCAAACACGTATCAAGTAGAAAAAGAACCTGACTGGATTAATGTTATACAATTTGAGAGAGATAGTCCAGAAGATTTAGAAGGGTCTTATAAATATTATTTAATAGATTATCAAGAGAATGTGCCTAAACAAATGTTGTTTAGGCATTTTGCTGTTGAAGTGTTAAATGCAGATGGAATTCAATCTTTTTCGAATTTAAATATTTCTTTTGATCCCGCATACCAAACTTTAAAACTTCATAAACTTCAAATTATTAGAGATGGCAAAATTATAGATAAGCTAAAAACTAGCTCAATTAACACATTACAACGAGAAACTAGCCTAGAGCGTTCTATTTACGACGGATCTTTAACAACAAGTATTATTTTAAATGATATTAGAAAAAATGATATTGTTGAATATTCTTATACTATACAAGGGCTTAATCCAATAAATAAAGGGAATTACACAACCTATTTTTATCATCAATTTGATGTGCCAATTTCAAGAGTGTATAATAGAGTAATTTTTAATAAATCTAAAAATATAAACTACAAGCTTTTTAATAAAACAGTTGAACCTAAAATAAAATCTCAAGGATTAACAGTTGAATATATTTGGGATGAGTTTGCTAATGATTATAAATTATATGATACAAACACACCTTCTTGGTTTGATATTCATAAAAATGTAGAAATTACATCTTATAATAATTGGGAGGAAGTTGTTAATTGGGGTTTACCATTATATTCAGTTAAAAATGAGAATTTAAAAGTTAAAGAATTACAATTAGATACTTTAACTAAAGAACAACGTATTGTAAAGTTAATAAGATTTGTACAAGATGAAGTGAGGTATTTTGGATTTGAAACAGGTATAAATTCTTATAAACCTCATAAGCCTACAAAAGTTTTAAACCAGCGATATGGAGACTGCAAAGATAAATCGTTATTATTAATAGCGTTATTAAATACAGAAGGGGTTAAAGCGTTTCCGTTACTTGTTAATACAACTAACGGAAAATCAATAATAGATAGATTACCTACGCCAGGTATATTTAATCATTGCGTAGTTAAAATAGAATTTGAAGGGAAAGATTATTTTGTGGATCCAACAATATCAAACCAAGGTGGAGATTTATCGAGATTGTATTTTCCAGATTATGATTATGGTTTATTAATAAAGAAAGGTGAAAAAAATTTAATAGAATTACCACAACAAAATGTGCCTAAATTAAAAATTGAGGAAATTATTTATATAAATGAAATTGAAGGCGCTGCGGATATAGAAATAAAAAGCACTTATAGTGGCAGTAAGGCAGATTATATTAGAGATTATTTCAAGAATAATTTAAATGAAACAATTCAAAAAGAATATTTAGATTTCTATAGTATTTTATATCCAACTATTAAGCTAATTAATGATATAGATATTTATGATAAAAATAGAGACTCGTCTAATATTGTTGTGGTTCAAGAACATTATACGGTTAAAGACTTTTGGCTAGAAAATAAAGAAGCAGGAGGGGTTTACTGTGAGTTTTACCCTTTGGTTCTAGAAACTCTAGTAAATTACCCAAAATCTTCCGAAAGAACAATGCCTTATTTTTTAGGAAACCCTCATGAATATGAGCAAACTACAAAAGTAAATTTACCAGAAGATTGGCCAGTATTTGATGAAGATAAGATTATTGAAGGGGATACTTTTTATTATAAGAAAAGTATTACTAAAAAAAACGATCATACTTTTTTTATAAATCACACATACAATCTAAAAAGTAAATTCATTGCTTCGGGTTCTAGCTTAGATTTTTCGGAAAAACATGATGAGATATTGAATGAGTTTTCTCATTTCTTAAATTATAATAAAGATCTCGAAGTGTTTAAATTTAGTTGGTTAAGTCTATTTATTTCTTTAATAACAATAGTTATTTGTGGTTACTTTTTTCTTTATTTATATAAAAGTTTTAATCCGGAACCAATATTAAATCCAAATAACTTAAAATTTGGAGGTTGGTTAATATTGCCAATTATTGGAATTTTAATTTCGCCATTTAGAATGGTTTATAATATAATTAGCACCTTTTTTAATTCGAATTCTTGGACAGGTTTATTAAATTCTGGTTTAGAAAACGCTACAGGGATATCGGTATTATTTGGTTTTGAATTAATGGTGAACCTGATTTTATTAATGTTAACTATTTTTATTTTAATAATGTTATTTAAAAAAAGAACCGCATTGCCTATTTTAATTTCAATTTTATATGCGGCAACTTTTGTTTGGATTGCAATAGATTTTTTTCTTGCAGAAATGCTATTCCCTGAAAGTTATTTTTCTAATGCAGAACAACAAGCATCTTATAAAGAAATATTTCAAAGTGCATTAGCATGTTTAATTTGGATTCCTTATTTTAATATTTCAAAAAGAGTTAAAAACACATTTACTAATAAGTATAATGACAAATAATTTAGAACAAGGTTTTTTTGGTATTGGAATTCAAAATGGTAAAACACCCGAAAATTTAGGTGTTTTATGGCGTTCAGCACAAAATATGGGAGCAAGCTTTATTTTTACCATTGGAAATAGGTATGCAAAACAAGCTTGCGATACTCATAAAGCTACTGGAGCAATGCCTTATTTTCATTATGCAACTTTTAAAGATTTTTATAATAATTTACCAAAAGGAGCTCAATTAGTTGGTGTTGAGTTAGATGAAAAAGCGGAGGCATTAGAGACCTTTAAACATCCAAGACGTTGTGTGTATTTATTAGGAGCAGAAGATCACGGATTATCTAAAGCCGCCATCGAAAAATCGCATTATTTAGTGAAATTTCAATCAATTTTAAGTTTAAATGTATCTGTGGCTGGAAGTATTGTAATGTACGATAGGCAGGCAAAACTTTCTTAATTTCTTTTTACGGTTTTATTGGGATATGATACACTTCATATTAAATATGACGTTTTTATACTATCTTTGTAATCTAAATTTTTTATTAATATGTATCTATTTATTAGCGGAGCTGAAATATTTGTAATATTAGTTATTGTAGTAATGGTATTTGGAGCAGATAAATTACCGGAGATTGCGCGTGGCTTAGGAAAAGGTATGCGTCAAGTTAAAGATGCTACAAATGACATTAAACGCGAAATAAAAAATAGTGCTGAAAAAAATGACATTGATCTTGATGTTGCTTCAAGTATTAAAAAGGAAATTAATAAAGTTACCGATAATATTGAAGATTATAGTCAACCAGTTAAAAAAGTTAAAGACACCATTGTTGACGAAATTACTGGTCCTATTAAAAGAAACAAGTAATTTTGGAATTACTTAATTCACTTATCGAATACGATAAACAATTATTACTTTACTTACATTCGCAAGGTTTTGAATTTTGGGATGGATTTTGGTTGTTTATAACCTATCCTCCGCATTGGATTCCTATATTTTTTCTATTATTTTATTTAGGATTTAAAGTTTTTGGACTTAAAAAAGCTATATATATTGCAATTTTTACTGCATTAAGTGCTGCAATGTCTTTATTAATTGTAAATATTATTAAAAATTATTTTCAAAGGTTGAGACCCATAAATGATACTTCTATAAATAGGTCTATTAGAGTTTTGGTAGAAGCCTCTGATTTTAGCTTTGTGTCAGGACATTCAACTGTTTCATTTACCATAGCCTTTTTATCTTATTGGGTTTTAAAAGAATATTATAAACACATTTATATATTGTTTTTATTTCCAATATTGTTTGCCTACAGTAGAATATATTTAGCGGTACATTATCCTATTGATATTTTGGTTGGAATGGTTTTGGGCTTTTCAATAGCTTTAGTTTTTTATAAATTAACACATACTTTTGTATTAAAAAATTAGTGTTATTTTATTCTAGTTATAGTTAATCCATCTCTAATAGGAAGTAAAATAGTTTCAACTCTATCATCAGAATTTAGTAATTTATTGTACTTTAAAAGTGTTTTAGTATCAACATCATTTGGTTTAAGATCTTCAATAATTTTACCGCTCCAGAGTACATTATCGGATAAAATGATACCCCCAGAATTCATTTTAGGAACTATTAAGTTAAAGTAATTTATATAGTTAGATTTATCAGCATCAATAAAAACCAAATCAAATTTTTGAGTTAAGGTTGGAATTACATCTACAGCATTTCCAATTATTTGCTGAATTTTATTTTTATAGTCAGATTTATTGAAATATTTTTTCGCAAAATTTTCCAACTCTTCATTTTTATCTATAGTAATTAATTTCCCTTTTTGATGCATACCTTCGGCCAAACACAATGCAGAATAACCAGTATATGTTCCAATTTCTAATATTGTTTTTGGATGCATTATTTTTGATATCATAGATAATAATCTGCCTTGATAAGCGCCACTTAACATACGTGGATTTAAGACTTTCTGCCAAGTTTCTTTGTTTAATTGTTGCAGTAGTTGGGGTTCGGGCTGTGAATGACTCACTACATAATTATCTATTTTTTCTGGTAAAAAACTCATTTTTTTAAATTTTAATAATACAAAAAAACGGAACTTATAATTAAGTTCCGTATTTTTTTTTAGTTTATTAGCAGTATTATAATTTTTCTTTTATGTTATTTTCCATTGTTTTTTTTCTTCTTCGCATAAACAATGTTTTTTTGCACAATCAGTTGTGCTTTGCTTTTCATAACATTTAGACATAATGCTATTTTGTTTGGCATACATTCCACATTTTTTGCATAAAAAAAGATGTAAATTCAACTTTATTTTTTCCCAAAAAGTAGCTTCATTATACTGGCTTTTATCGCAAATTGTAGTAGCTTGATCACATGTTAATTTCATCTGATATAATAGTTATTTTTTAAACCAATTCTTTTCCATACATTTTCTTAATTGAGTGCGCGCTCTATGTATAATTACCCATAAATTTGACGAGGTAATTTCTAATTCCTTACATATTTCCTCTGTTTCAAATTGCTGTATGGTTTTCATTCTAAAAACCATTGCATATTTTTCTGGTAGATTGTTTATACAATTTTCTAAAACAACACTTAATTCTTCATTTTCTATACTTTTTTCTATTTCTGCATTCCAATCTGTAGGGGCTCTCTCTTCAATCCAATCTCCTTCATGGTCACCATCTGAATAAAAATTCATTTTTATTTCTGCTTTCCCTTTTATAGAATTTATTTTTCGATAATAATCAACAATTTTTCTTTTTAATATTGAAATTAACCATGTGCGTTCACTTGCTTTGCCTTGAAAATTCTCCTTAGCATTTAGTGCTGCAAAAAATGTATCTTGAACTAAATCTTTAGCTTGCTCGTGATTATTAATTCTACTTATTGTAAAATTAAAAAGATAATCAGCATGTAATATAACCCATTTTTCAGGGTTTAAAGTATGTTTTTTAACAGCCATTTTATTTAAGCTTAAAGCTAAATTTGTTAATTAGAAAAATTCTAAATTTAAGTTCAATTTATGCGTACAATTATTATTTATTATCAATATTAAAAGAATTTTATTCTTGAATTGTGTTTGTATAAGAATGTATTAATTCAAATATTTTTTTTCTATCAATAGGTTTGGTTAAATAAGCATCAAAACCTTTATTAAGAGCATTTTCCTTGTCGGACTCCATTGCAAAAGCCGAAAGTGCAATTATTGGTAAATTAGGTTTAATTTCTTTTATTTTAAGCATTGCTTCGTTACCATTCATTACAGGCATTTTTATATCCATAAAAACCATATCAATTTCAGAATTGTTTTGTGCCATTTCAATTGCTTCTAATCCGTTGGTTACACCAATAATTTTATAAGGTGAGTTTGCGAATAATTCGTTAATATAGAGCATATTGTACTCTTCATCTTCTGCTATTAACAAAGTAATTTGTTTGCCAACTAATACCTTGGTGTTTGTGGTTTCTTTTTCAATTTTCATAGTATTGACTTTTTTTCTAACTTTTTTATATGGAATTGTAAAAAACACGGTTGTACCTTGTTTGTTAGATTCTAACCAAATTTCACCATTAAAAAGTTCAACAAATTTTTTAGATATTGCCAACCCCAAACCTGTTCCTTTTTTTTGCTTATTTAAATCCAAATCTCCTTGAATAAATCTATCAAAAATTGTTGGATGTAATTTTTTATCGATTCCAATCCCTGTATCTTTTACATAAAATTGTAAATTATCGTTTTTAACAATGTAACCAATTTCAATACTGCCTTTGTCTGTAAACTTAAAGGCATTTGATAATAAATTTGTTAAAATTTGATGCAATTTTGTTTTATCTATTTCAATATAGCTATCGTTATCCTCTAATCCTTTTTTACAAGTTAAAACCAGGTTGTTTTTTTGTGCAATTGGATTGTAAAATGCGAAAAGACTATCTAATAATTTATTAATATTTACATTATTGTAATTTAACTGTACAGCTCCTGCTTCAATTTTTGAAATGTCTAAAATATCATTTACGATTGATAGTAATTGTTTGCTGCTATTTATTACAATTTTTGCATACTCTTTTCTGGCGTCTTCTGATAAATTAGAATTTAAGAACAATTCTGAAAAACCTATAATACCATTCATAGGAGTTCTAATTTCATGGCTCATATTTGCTAAAAAGGCAGATTTTAATCTATCAGATTCTTGAGCTTTAAGTAGTGCTTTTTTTAGATCGTTGGCAGCATTATTTTTTTGGATAGCAATACTTATTTGATTGGCAACAAACTCTAATAACTGTAAATCGTTTTGGTTATAAGCGTTATCATCTTTATAACTTTGTACCACAATGGCTCCAAATACTTCTGTTTGATATTTTAGTGGTACACCTGCCCATATTTTAGCAGGTTCTCCTATCATATCTACAATTCCTTCTTTAATTAGTTCGAGGTGATAATCTAAATTTACAAGAAATGGTTTTGCTTTTTTTATTACATATCCTGTTAACGATTTATGCGCAGAAAACTCTTCTGTATCATCTTTTTCATCAACCACAAATGGCAAACTAATTCTATTATTTTCTTTATTATACAGTGCAATGTAGAAGTTTGTAGTATCTATAATTTTATGCAATTCATTTTTAATAAAAATACTAAACTCGTTAAAATTGTCTATAGTTAAAGCGGCTTTCGAAATATTATATAAAACGCTTTCTAATTCTTCTTTTTTTACCCTTTCTGTTATATCCTTAACAACTGCGTGTAATCTTATTTTACTATCGCTTTCTTCTATTTTAGTTAAAGATACTTCTGCAGGAAATGCCTGTCCTTTTTTAGTTTTATGATACCATCTAAATCGAGTACTCCCTTTATCTAAAGCAATATTCATTAAGATTTCTGCTTTTTCAAATGATTTCTCACCATTAGGTTGGTATTCAGGTGAAATTTCTGAAGGATGTAATTTTAATAATGATTTTTTATCTGGGTATCCAAATATTTTTAAAGTAGCCTCATTACAATCGGTAAAAACACCATCTTTAATAATAAATACGGCGTCTATTGATTTTTCGAAAATATCTCGATATTTTTTCTCTGATTTTTCTAATAATTTTTTAGAATTTATAGTTTCTGTAATGTCATTTCCTAAGGATGCTACTCCAGTAACATTGCCTTCACTATCTTTTAGGGTTACGTTGTACCAATTACAAATAATTTCTTTGCCACTTTTTGTAATATTAATATTGGTATTTCTGTATCCTCCTTTTTGATGTAATAAATCGTTCCAAATTTTATCAATTTCAGAAATATAATTTTTTGGAAGAATTAAATCTTTTATGTGCTTTCCAATGGCTTCTTTTGTACTGTATTCAAATATTTTTTCTGCAGCAGAATTCCATTTAATTACTTTAAAATTTATATCCCAAATAATTGAAGCTAAAGGAGTGTTTTCGAATTGATTTTGTAGCCTTTGATTACTTTCGTAAAATAAATCTTCAGTTCTTTTTTTCTCTGTAATATCTTCTACAATAGCTTGTATGTGGGTAATAGTATTAGAATTTATAGTAAAATCAAACCGAGATTCTATCCATTTTATCTCTCCTTTTTTAGTTACAATTCTAAATGGCTTAGTTTTAAATCCTTTTGGATTTTTACGTTTTATTTTTTTAAAAATTTTTGTTCTAATTTGAGGTAAATCTTCTGGATGTACCAATTCATGTACATTTATTTTCCCAGTTAAAAAATCATTTTGGGTAAAGCCAAATAGTTTTTCTGAATTTTCCGATGCAAATATTACAGGAAAATTATATTCGTTTTTACATAAAACTGCAATAGAAGAACTTTTATTAATAATATTATACGCCTCTTTTATTCTATTTTCAGATATTTTTTTCTCTGTTATTTCCTGAAAAATAATGAGCATTTCATTTTTAGAAGGTATAATTCTATTTTCGAACCATTTATTCCAAGGTGCAAAATAATTTTCGAAAGATACTGGTTTATTTGTTTTAATTGCGTTGTGAAATTCGTCGTAAAAAAGATCACCTTCGCTTTCTGGAAACTCTTCCCAAAGGTTTTTTCCAATTAAATCGGTTGTTTTTTTACCTAGTAATTTTGCAGCTTGTTTGTTTACAAAAAGGTAGTTAGTTTTTTTATCTAAAATCACAAAACCATCTTTTATACTGGCCATTGTATTGGAAAGTAAGTTTTTTGTAGTATTTAGTTTTTGTTCAAAAACCACGTTTTCGGTAATATCTTGAACGGTTCCAATAATTTTTGAGATTTTATTATTTTCTAGTATAATGTTTCTTTTTTCTAAAATGTATTTAAGGGTACCTTGCCTGGTTATTATTCGATATCTTAAATCTTGATTAGAATTTCTTAATAAATTTTTTACATTATAATTAATTATACTTTGCTTATCTTTTGGATGCACGAATTGAAGAAAAAAATCAGTGTTTAGTTTCTTTTTAGTATGCGTTGTTTCTAAAATTCTAAAAATTTGAGCGGTGCATTCAATTTCTTTGGTTTTTAAATCATAAAACCAGCTTCCAATTTTGGCAATAACTTCAGATTCTTTGTATCTATTTTTACTTTTTATTAAAGATTTACGAGCCTCTACTTTTTTAGTAATATCTTCAATGGAGACTATAACGTTATTAAACTTACCATTAGAGTTTTTAATTAAACTAAATTTTATTAGTACGTCAAACTCTTTGCCATCTAAGGTTTTGTTTACAGATTCTATTTCTTTTTCTTTAACTCCGCATAAAAGATCTATTATTAATTTACTAAACTCTTTACCAGATTTATCTGTAAAAACTTTATTAATATTTTCAATTAAATCCTTTTTATCTTTGGCGTTAAAAAGTTTAACAGCTTTAGCGTTTACATCTTTAATATTAACTAATGAAATAAGTTTAGGAATTATTTCAGGTTTTTTTTGAATGTAGGTTTTTAAATCGGTATTGTTATTTTTTACAATTGTTGAAATATATTTTTTTGCGTCCGTAAAATCTTCAATTACTAGAGCTATTGGGGCATATTCAAAAAATGAAAAATATTTATCAGTGTTTGAACTGGAATTATCTTCAAATTGTAAGTTTTTTGAGTTTGGTACATTCATTTTAAATATTTTCGTTGGGATTTTTGAAAACAGTTAAAGATACACAATTTTCTAGATTTTATTTTTATAACCGTATTACACATAATTGTCTGTATAAACAGGTTACTTTAAAAGGGGGAGTGTAATTTTAACAATTGAACCTTTATTTAATTCGCTTTTCACAGAAATATCTCCATTGTGTTTAGTTATTATTTTTTTTACAATGGTTAAACCTAAACCAATACATTTTTGCTTATCGAGATCGTAGGTATTAACTACAAAAAATGCATCAAAAATTTCAGAAATATCATTTTTACAAATTCCTATACCTTCATCTATTATTGTGGTTAAAACTGCGGAATTATTGGTTTCAATTACTATTTTTATTTTTGAATTTTTTTTAGAAAATCGAAGTGCATTGAGCAAAATTTGTTTTAATGCTAGGGTTATTTTTTCTGCGTCAATATTTATTAAAATAGGCCCTTTAGCTAAATCTTCAACTAAAATATCAATATTCTTTTTTGAATTTTTTTTAAGATCTTTTACAGCCGCATTTAATATTTCAGTATAATTATTTAGTTTAAAATTGTAATTAAATGTAGTTGAGTTTAACTGCTGAAATGTTACAAAAGAATTGAGCAACTCTATTGCAAATTGAGAGGATTCTTTAATTATTTGCACATGTTTTTCTAACTTATCGGGTGTGTAATTTGGGGCATTTTCTAAAATCATTTCAGAAAAAGAATAATTGGTACTAATAGGGTTTTTTAAATTATGAGTGAGCGTAGATATTAATTTATGCTGTTTTGCTTCAGTCTCACTTATTAAGCTAGATTGTGCTTTTAATTGAAGACTTAAGTCAATAATTTTTTCTTCTAATTCTTGTATATATATTTCTATTTCTTTTTGCGATTTTTTCAAATTAAATATTTTTTAAAGTAAAAATAATTTTAATATAGTTACTTTCAAAGTTTTACTATCTAATTTATCAGAGTTTTTTAATTTAATAGTTTTAAAAATGAAAGCATCTAAATTCTCATAGCTAAACTTATTAAATAAATGGTAAATTTCATTACTTTTACTTTTTACAATTAAAACCAACAAAATGTCAGCTTCAAAAAAAGGATATAAAAGAATTACTACTAAAAGTTTAGTAGAAATGAAGAATAATGGTGAAAAAATTGCCATGCTTACGGCTTATGATTTTACTATGGCTAAAATTTTAGATAATGCCGGAATTGACATTCTTTTAGTTGGTGATTCTGCTTCAAATGTAATGGCCGGACATGAAACAACACTGCCAATTACATTAGATCAGATGATTTATCATGCAAGTTCTGTTGTTAGAGCCATTGAACGGTGTTTGGTTGTTGTTGATTTGCCCTTTGGAAGTTACCAAGGAAATTCTAGAAGTGCTTTGGATTCGGCTATCAGAATTATGAAAGAATCAGGTGGCCATGCTGTAAAATTAGAAGGTGGAAGTGAAATTAGAGAATCTATCTCAAGAATTTTAACCGCAGGAATTCCTGTAATGGGGCATTTAGGTTTAACACCACAATCAATTTATAAATTTGGTTCTTACACCGTTAGAGCTAAAGAAGAAGAAGAAGCCGAAAAATTAAAGGAAGATGCTTTATTATTGGAAGAGCTTGGGTGTTTTGCTTTGGTATTGGAAAAAGTTCCTGCCAAATTAGCAAAAATGGTAGCGGAAAGTATTTCTATTCCTGTAATTGGTATTGGAGCTGGAAATGGAGTAGATGGTCAAGTTTTGGTTACCCATGATATGCTGGGAATGACTCACGAATTTCATCCTAGATTTTTGCGTAGGTATTTAGATTTGTATGTTGAAATGACTACCGCTTTTCAAAATTATATTACAGATGTAAAAAGCAAAGACTTTCCAAATAATAAAGAACAATATTAATTGTGAAGATTCTTCATTTAGATACCAATCATCCTTTATTAATAAATCAATTAAACGATTTAGGATTTATAAATGTTGAAAATTATACAGATTCTAAAGCTGCTATTGAAAAGATTATAGCCGGTTTTGATGGTATTGTAATTCGTAGCCGATTTAAAATTGATAAATTATTTATAGATGCAGCTACTAACTTAAAATTTATAGCTAGGGTAGGCGCAGGTCTTGAAAGTATTGATGTTGAATATGCTAAAGAACAAGGAATTGAATTAATCTCTGCTCCAGAAGGTAATAGTAATGCGGTTGGGGAACACGCATTAGGAATGCTTTTAGCATTGTTTAATAATTTAAAAATTGCTGATTTAGAAATTAGAAATGGAAAATGGCTGAGAGAAGCGAATAGAGGTATAGAACTAGAAGGAAAAACAGTCGGTATTGTTGGTTATGGAAACATGGGTAAATCCTTTGCTAAAAAATTAAAAGGTTTTGATGTAGATGTAATTTGTTATGATATTAAAAATAATGTTGGAGATGAAAATTGCAAACAGGTTACACTTGAAGAATTACAGCTAAAAACAGATGTTTTAAGCCTACATACACCATTTAATGAGTTATCTTATAAAATGGTAAATAAAACTTTTATAAATAGCTTTAAAAAGCCTTTTTATCTTATTAATACCGCTCGTGGTTCGGCAGTTGTAACAGATAGTTTAGTGGATGCCCTAATAAACAAAAAAATTCTTGGGGCTTGTCTGGATGTACTTGAATATGAAAAATTATCATTTGAAAATTTATTTGAAAATGATACGCTTCCAGAAGCTTTTAATTATCTTATTAAAGCTGAAAATGTTTTATTATCACCTCATATCGCTGGTTGGACTATTGAATCAAAAGTTAAATTAGCTCAAACTATTGTAGATAAAATAAAAACACTTTTTGTATAAGTGTTATAACTATAAGTTTTATGTTTAAAAGAGCTGGATACAGGATTTTTAGAATTCAATGTATTATTCCGTATTGAAATGCGTATATAGCATTTAAAATTTAACTAACTATTTTAAAAACTTAAATTATGAAAAAAAGAGTTACAGGTATAGGAGGGATTTTCTTTAAAACTACCGATCCGTTAAAAACAAAGGATTGGTATAAAAAACATTTGCATTTTGATGTAGACGAATGGGGAAGCACTTTTTTGTGGAAAAATAATGAAGGTAACGATTGTATTACACAGTGGAGTCCTTTTGAAAGTAAGACAACTTATTTTGAACCTTCTAAAAAAGATTTTATGTTTAATTACCGTGTAGAAGACTTAGAACTTCTATTAAGTAAACTAAAAGAAGAAGGTGTTACAATTGTTGGAGAAATTCAAAATTATGAATACGGTAAATTTGGTTGGATTTTGGATAATGATGGGAACAAAATTGAATTATGGGAGCCAAATGATAGTGTTTTATTATAATAACTTTTGTAATTTTATAGTTAAAATTTTAAAAAATGGATGTAATTGATAAAAATGGTAATGTAATTCCTAAAAGCGCAGAAGAAAGTAAACGTGTTTTAGCTGGTATTTTAGCAATTTTGTTAGGGCCTTTTGGTGTTCACAAATTTATATTAGGTTATACAACACAAGGAATTATTTTATTAGCAAGTACGATTGTAACTTGTGGAATTGGTGCTGCAGTAACTAGTATTATAGGTTTGATTGAAGGTATTATATACTTAACTAAATCTGATGATGAATTTGTGTATATGTACCAAACTAATAAAAAGGAGTGGTTTTAAATTAAAATTGCATTTTATCTTTGATTAGGCAGGAGATAATTGTTAACTCTAAAATTTAGTAGTGTTTTATTTTAAGAGTGTAGTATTTATCTAAATTAAATTTTAATATTTAATTCTAATCTTAAACACAAGTTTATTTAATAAAAAAAAGGCTACCAAATGGTAGCCTTTTCATAATATAGTAATATTCCACAAGTTAAAATTTAAACCCAACTTTAGCTGAAAATTGAGCAAAGAATGATACTGTATTGTTCTCAGATTCTAAATTTATTAATCCAGATCCTGGAGCTTTTACACTTGTAATATATGTATAGGATACTGGTTTGATATCAAAACCAAAGAAAACATCTTTAGCTATATAATAGTCAACTCCAGCAACAGCTT
The DNA here is from genome assembly GCA_942492305.1 of uncultured Flavobacteriaceae bacterium. Taxonomy (GTDB): domain Bacteria; phylum Bacteroidota; class Bacteroidia; order Flavobacteriales; family Flavobacteriaceae; genus Lutibacter. The sequence goes on from CALOEI010000001.1 coordinate 348,764, forward strand.
GCACACCAAAAGCTGTAACATCAGCTTGACGTGTTCCTAATAGTGCAGGTGTAGTAATATTATTATTGTTATCTATAATTACCTCAGTAAATAAAGATTGTCTTGCATAATCAAATGGTAAAGCAAATCCTAAATAAGGGACTAACCTTTCATTTTTTGTTGTGAACATCCATTGACCACCAACAGTAACGTTAACACTTACATTTTCAGAAGCATCAACTCCCGCATATGCAGGTACATTAGTATTTGGTACACCAGGAATAGGTAGTACACCAGGTGTATTACTTAAAATTGCACCACCACTTAGTGTTAGAGCAAATTTATTACCTATATAATATCTACCTTCAGCTCCTACCATATTAGTTATACTATTATTGTTAGCACTTACGGTATTATCATAAGCAGATTCACCACTTACAATACTAGAACTAGGTACAGTTAAACCTCCACCATTTAGATATGCTCCTCGTCCAAAAACCATTGCTACGGTAAAGTCACCTTTCTTAGGTGCAAATTTTGCACTTTGGTCACAACCTTCACATTTGTGGTTTGAATCTTTATCTTGTGCATTTACACTTGTTAGTGCAAATGTTAGGATAAAGCATAAAATTAAATATTTTTTCATATGTTTTAGTTCTTTAAGAGTTATAATTTATTTTATAAAGGGCTGGCTTTAAAACACAGCCCTTTATTATTTATTCCTAAAGAATTAATCTTCTAATGCAGCGTTCATTAAAGCTAAATACTCATCTGCAAGTGTCATGTAATTTGCAATTTCAACTTCTAGATCACCAATAGTATCTATCGCTAAATCAATTAAAGCTTGCCAGTTTGCAGCATCAACTTCTCCAGTTGCTTCTGCAGCAGCGATGTCAGCTTGTAAACCAACGATTTCACCTTCTAATGTTGCAATTTCATCATTACAGTCGTCAATCATTTCCATTAAGTCTTCATGAGTAACTACATCATTCATTGATCCAAACATTGCAATTGCAATAGCTTTGTTTTGATTATATTGAATCAAATTAGCATCAATTGTAGCTTGTTTTTCCCATACCATTTCGTATAAATCATAGATTTCTACTAATAATGCAGCTCTGTAAGGAGCAGCTAAAGATGCGTCATAAGCAGCTTGTAATTCATCAACTTCTTCTTGAGCTCTAGCAATAATAATATCTAATTCTGCAATTAAAATATCGTTAGCAGCAATCCACTCTAATCTGTTGTTGATTCTGTTTTGCCATTGTTCTTCAGTTGTAGATAACCAATCAGCTAATTCAGCTTCTGCATCAGCAGTATCAACCATAGCATCAGCTAAAACAGCATCAGCATCGTTTCTTGCTTGTCTTGCAGTAACTACAGCAGCTTCAGCAGCAGCTTCATCAGCAGCAGCAGTAGCAGCTAATGCTTGCATATCAGCAACTAATAATTGTGCAGCATCTACCAATACTAACTCATTATCATATAAATTTTTCCAATAGTCATATTCTGCTTGTGCAGCATCTAAGTCATCTCCAAAGTTATCAAGGAAATCTTGAGCATCTAATTCAGCAATCATAGCGTTGTATAATACTGTGTAAGCATCAGTACCCATTAAAAGAGTCATACCAGCAGCAGGAGGAGTGTCAAAAATAACATCGTCACCTAATGCAGCAACGGCAGCATTGTATTCAGCTTGATTCATATATCCTTCGTCATCTAATCCAACTTCTACGAAGTAAGCTCTTTCTGGATTAACAGCTGGATGAGAAACCGCATAAGCAGCAGGTCCAATTGCACCGTCACCTAAAATTGCAATTTCATCTACTGGAGGAGCACCACCTGCAACAATACCTAATATTGTAGGTTGTTGTACTGTACCTAAAGTTTGAGGATAGTATCTATCAGATGGATCTGAACCAGCAGGTCCATTATCAACATACGTCCAAGTTTCTACTCTTACATAAGCCGTATTAGGAGCAGTATCAACAGTAGTTGTAGTATTAAATTCACCTAAGATATCATCACCTAATACCATAGAAGGAGAAGTAGTATCTTCCCAGAAATATCCACCATTCATTGGTGCAACATTTTCAAACTGGTCTTGCCAGAATAAGTATTCAGCTTCAGCGTCAGCTAATGCAGTTTGAGCATTAGCAACATTAGTTCCTGCAGTAGCTACAGCAGCAGTTGCAGCACCAATACCAGCGTCAAAAAGAGCTTGTTCAGCAGCTAAATCATTAATTTCTTGTTGTAAACGTGCAAATAAAGTTGCAATTTCGTTTTCTAATGCAGTTAAAGCATTTTGAGCATCAACAACATCTTGGTCAGCATCATCAGAAGCTTGAACAGCATCATCTCTATCATCTTTAGCAGTGTCTAAAACACCTTGAGCAGCAATTTGTGCAGCATCAGCAGCAGCTTCAGCAGCTTCAGCAGCAGCAACAGCAGCTTCTAAACTAGCAGTAGTTGCAGCATACGTATCTAAAGCAGCTTGAATTTCATCAATTCTTGCTTGCCAGCCTGCATTTTCATCAACTAAATCTTGTTTTTCATCCATACGATCCATTAAGAAATCGTATTTAGTTTCGTATTCAATTTCCATATCATCAAGCGCATCGTACTCTGCGTACTTATCAGCAATCATGTTTTGTACTTCAACGATTTCTATTTCAAGAGCTTCATTTTCAGCTTTTAAAGCTAGAGCTTCTGCTTTTAATTCAGTAACTCTACTTTCTAAAGAAGCAGGATCATCAATAATTGCTTGGTAATCAGCTATTGCAGCTTGTTTAGTTGCAATTTCAGCAGTTTTCACATCAATTGTTTGTTGAAAAGCAGCTATAGTAGATTGTAAAGATAATGCACTGTTAGCTAATAATAATTCTTGAGTAGCAACCCAACTTTCTTTATTAAGCTTTGTTAATTGTAAGTTATTTACATTTTGCATTGCCCAAGTATACTTTCCAGCATATTCAGCAGCTAAAGCAGCATCAGCAGCTTCTAAACTAAGCATTAAAGTTTCCATATCATGGTCAAATTGAGCCTCAGCTAAAGCTAGTAAAGCAACCTCTTCTTGAACTTTTCTATTAGTCTTAGCAACTAATAATAATAATTCTTGCTCTTGTTGAAGTCTCAAATTCTCTGTTTCTTGCTCATAACGAGCAATCTCAGCCATAATTCTAGCAGTTTGTGCATCTGTGTAACCAGCATCTGCTAATAATGCAGCAACTTCAGCAGCTGTCATGTCTGCTAGTGCAGCAGCTTCTGCCATAACTAAAGCAGCTTGTGCATCAGTTAAACCAGCATCAGCAATAATTTGGATAACTTCAGCAGCAGTTTTGTCTGCAAGAGCAGTAGCTTGTGCCATAATCATAGCAGCTTGTGCATCAGTTAAACCAGCTTCAGCAATTAAACCAGCAACTTGAGCAGCAGTTAAATCTGCTAAGCTAGTAGCTTGTGCCATAACTAAAGCAGCTTGTGCATCAGTTAAACCAGCATCAGCTAATAAACCAGCTAATTGACCAGCTGCAATATCAGCAGCAGCCTCAGCTTGTGCTAATAAAAGAGTAGCTTGTGCTTGTTCAGCATCAGCTTGTGCTAATAATAAAGCAGCCTGTGCGTTTTGTACAGTTGACTGCGCAGCTATTAAATCCGCCTGAGCTTCATAAATAGCCTCAACTACTGGAGATACTTCGTTGTCTATACAAGAAGTAAAACTAGCACTGAATAGGGTAGTTATCATCAGAACTACCGACAATTTTTTTAAATTTTTCATTTTGTAACTTTTTAATTAATATTCTTTAAAATTTAAATAGGTTAATAAACTTGTGTTATTACAATTAGTTAACAAAACTACATAATTTTTTTTATTATGCAATAATTGATTTGCAAAAACTGCTAATTTTTTACCTTAGGAAAGCTGATTTTGCTATAATCGCATTTAATTTGTTAGAAAACAAAGGTTTAAAATTTAATAGCTTTACTATTTTTGTCTTGGTAATTGAGTTTTTAAATTGTTATTTACTTTTAAAATTAGTGAAAAAACATTATCTGAAAGCGTTTTTTGTTTATAAAAAGCAATTTTGACTCTTGTATTGAGCAAAATATTAATTTTTCAGCCTTTTCTTTAATAAATATTCATAGTAATGCTTTTACAGATAATTAAACCTGTAAAAGCATAAAAGTATTGATTTTTAGTTATTTCTATTTTTATCGGATACAATGAATAAAAATATTGTTGCGCTTTATCTAGTTCCTAGTAGCAACAACTCATGTACTACTACCTCTGTTGTATACCTTTTATTACCATCTTTATCGTCGTAACTTCTGGTAGTTAGTTTGCCTTCAATAGCAATTTCTTTTCCTTTTTCTAAATAGTTTTCTGCAATTTCTGCTGTTTTACCCCAAGCTACTAAATTATGCCATTCAGTATTTGTGATTTTTTCGCCTTGTGCGTTTTTATAAGTTTCATTTGTAGCAATAGAAAATTTTGCTAATTTCTTACCAGACTCTAATGTAATAATTTCTGGTTTGTTTCCTAAGTTTCCAATTAACTGTACTTTGTTTCTTAACGTACTCATAAGATAAGTTTTTTATAAGTTGAATATCATTCGGTCAATTCAACAGTGCAAATATTTAATATGTTGCAAGTTTTATTCGGTTGGTATGTGTTTACTTTCGTATGTAAATGATTGTAGTCGTTTGTAAACGGATATTTTTTATTATATTTGGTTACTATTGTGAGACGTGAGACGTGTGATGTGAGAATTCAAAATTAAATACAAATTATAATGAAAAAAAATTGCTTAGAATGTGGAGAACCACTTAAAGGAAGAATAGATAAAAAGTTCTGTTCCGATTATTGTAGAAACTCTTACAACAACAAAATTAATAAGGATAGTAAAAACTTAATTAGAAATATTAATAATAGGCTTAGAAAAAATTATAAATTACTTACCGAATTAAATACTACGGGAAAAACCAAAGTTACCAGAACTAAATTATTAGATGGTAATTTTGATTTTAATTTTTTTACTTCAATTTATACTACCAAAACAGGTAACACCTATTATTATATATACAATCAAGGATATCTTGCTTTAGAAAACGATTATTACCTTTTAATTAAAAAAGAATAGAAGCATTTAAACACTAATTATAATAAGATTCTAGTCAAGCTGAGAATGACGAGTTTTATAATTTTTAAAGCTTGTACGTTTTAAACTTAAAACAATATTACTAATAGTTATTTTCAACCTCTGCTGCTTCAAGCATTAAGTAATGTAAGTCGGTATTTTTAATAAAAGGTTTTAACAATTCACTTCCGGGTCCATACATTGCTAATTCAACATAATCTGCAGAATGTTGCATACTTATCCACCCAACAGAATTGTGTTGTTTTTGAATTTTGGCTAATTCATTAAATGGTAAATGCTTATAGTTATATAAACCGTCTTCAGCTTTAATAGAAGTATAATAGCTTAAAAGTAATTTAGCTTCATCATCTGTTACTGAAAAATTATTAGCATATTCAATTCTTTCTTTAATTTGAGAAATGGAAGTTTCTTTTCCAAAACCATTTAAAATCCAATCGTTGGTATGTTTATAGTTCTGAATACTATCAAATTGTTTGTTAGCTTCTTTACCATAAATAACACCTGGGTTAGCATTTCCGTGATCTGAAGTAATTATAACAAGTGTATTTTTATCTTTTTCAGCAAAATCTATAGCCACTTTAACGGCTTCGTCATGTGCGATTTGATCGTATAATAAACCTGCAATATCATTACCATGCGCCGCCCAATCTACTTTTCCAGCTTCTACTTGTAGCACAAACCCTTTTTTATTATGTTTCATGCGGTCAATTGCTTTTTGTGTCATTTCACCCAAAGTTGGAATTTTTTGAGTGAGTTCCTTATTACTATTTCTATCTGCAGAATAAGGCAATCCATCATTATAAAAAACACCTAAAATTGGTTTGGTTTTAGTTGCGTTCAACATTTCGTCTCTAGTTTTTACCACTTGATAACCTTCATCTTCAAATTTTTGGTACATATCTACATTATCTGTTCTGTAATCGGCAGAAAAATATTTATCTCCACCACCCATCATAACATCAAATTTTTGGGTTAAATATTTTTCGGCAATCCCTTCTTGGTCGTTTCTTCTTTTGCTATTTACACAAAAACCTGCAGGAGTTGCATGGGTTATTGGTACTGTAGTTACGCAGCCTGCCATTTTACCAGCTTTTTTAAATTTTTGCCAAATTGGAATATATGCTTCGCCTTTAGTTCCAATATTTATACCTCCATTATTAATTCTAAAACCACTTCCCCAAGAAGAACTTGCAGCAGCAGAATCTGTAACAATAGAACTTGCAGATGCCATATCCATTAAAGCTCTATTTACTTTATTATCTTTATATAGTTGAAGCCAGTTACTTCCTTTTCCTGTTTTTCTTGAAAGGTATAAATCTGCCATGTTTAAAGTTCCAGTACTCATACCATCACTTACTAATATAATTATATTTTTAGCTTTTTTATTTTTATTAATTAAGTCTATGTCTAAAGTTGTAGCACTTAAATCAAAAGGATTTAATAATGATGTGCCAAGTGCAAAAAGAGATCCGTTTCTAAAAAAGTTTCTTCTATTCATAAAATTTATTTTAAATAAAAATAACGAGCTTCAAATATATCTTATTTACAACTAATTTAGTTGTAAAGTGGTGTTAAAAAATTGTAATTAAAATTGTATTTGTTTTAAATTGTGCCAATAATAAAAAAATTCAATTAATTTTAAAGGAATTAATAGTTTAAAAATGATTTTAAAAAAATATAGTAAAGTAGTTTCTATTTTAATATTGGTAGCTACAATTTATTTTAGTTTTTATTCGCTGCTTCCTAAGGTACAAATAAATGCTAGTTCTCTAGAAACTGAATTTTCTACTCAAAAGGCATTAGTTCATTTAAAAAAAATTTCTGAAAAGCCGCATTATACTGGCACTGCTGAACATGCAATTGTAAGAGATTATTTAGTTAATGAATTTGAAAAACTTGGATTAGATGTTGATATTCAAGAACAAATAGCGGTAAATAGAAAATGGAGAGCTGCTACAAATACTAAAAACATTATTGCGAAAATTAAAGGATCTGAGAGCGGCAGAGCGTTGGTGTTACTTTCGCATTACGATTCCAGTCCACATTCATCTTTAGGAGCAAGTGATGCAGGAAGTGGTGTAGTTGTTATTTTAGAAGGGATTCGTGCTTATTTGGCTACTAATAAAATTCCTAAAAATGACATAATAATTTGCATTACTGATGCTGAAGAGCTTGGGTTGTTAGGTGCCAATGCTTTTGTTAACAACCATCCGTGGGCAAAAGATGTTGGGCTTGTTTTAAATTTTGAAGCTCGAGGTAGTGGTGGACCAAGTTATATGTTAGCAGAAACAAATGGAGGAAATAAAAACTTAATTGAAGCTTTTCAAAATGCTAATACATCACACCCAGTTGCAAATTCATTAATGTATAGTATTTATAAAATGTTACCTAACGATACTGATTTAACTGTTTTTAGAGAGGATGGAAATATAGACGGTTTTAATTTTGCATTTATTGGAGATCATTTTGATTATCATACAGCGCAGGATAATTTTGAACGGATGGATTTAAATACATTTCAACATCAGGCATCTTATTTAATGGCTACGTTAAATTACTTTTCTAATGCAGATTTATCTAACCTAAAAGCTGAAGAAGATTTTGTTTACTTTAATTTTCCATATTTAGGTTTGGTTTTTTACCCTTTTTCTTGGGTTATAGTAATGGCTATTGTTTGTACACTGTTGTTCTTGGTTTTATTAGTAATTGGATTTTCAAAGAATAAATTTACTGTAATCGGAATATTAAAAGGTTTTATCCCATTTTTATTTTCATTGTTAGTTGCTAGTTTGTTTACAATTTACGGTTGGAAACTTATATTAAAAATGTATTCTAATTATAAAGATATTTTACACGGATTTACTTATAATGGCTATTATTATATAGCGGCTTTTGTTGCTTTAACACTAGCAATTTGTTTTTGGTTTTACAAAGGGTTTTTTAAAAAAAGAACTGCTCAAGATTTGGTAATTGCGCCACTATTTATTTGGATACTTATTAATGTTGGAATTGCTTTTTATTTACCAGGAGCTGGCTTTTTTATAATTCCAGTAATTATTTTACTTTTAATACTTGCAATTTTATTATTTAATCAGTCTCAAAATACTTTAATCCTATTTTCAATAGTAGTAATACCAATACTAATAATTTTTACTCCTTTTATAAAAATGTTTCCGGTTGGTTTGGGTTTAAAAATGTTGGTTGTAAGTTCGGTTTTTACGGTTTTACTATTTGGCATTTTAATTCCAATTTTTCAACAATACAAAAATCATCGAAAAACATATTTTTTATTTTTATTGATAGGGTTTATGGCATTAATTTCTGCGAGTGTACATTCAGGGTTTTCCGAAGATAGAAAGCAACCTAATAGTATTTTATATGTTTATGATACTACTATAAATAAGGCATATTGGGCAAGTTACAATTTAAAAATTGATAGTTTTACAGCACAATTTCTAGGGGAAAACCCAACAACGGGAAGTTACGATACTAATACAACTGCAAGTAAATACAATACTAAGATTAAGTTACATAAACAAACGGAAATAGTACCCTTAGAAAAACCAATAATTACTATAGTTTCGGATACCGTTATAAATTCAGACCGAAGAATTTGTTTAAGTATTTACTCTAGTAGAAATGCTAATAAAGTTGAATTATTAACTGCATCTCCAATTACATTTAAAAAATTTATAGTGAATGATGTTGCTTTAAAAAACAAAGACTCTAAAAAAAACGTGCTTACAGTAAATTCAGGAACTATTATGAGTTATTATAGAACAAATAAAAATGAAATTATTGATTTAGAATTTATTGTTGATACAAACCAAAAATTTGATATTGATATTTTTGAAATTAAATATGATTTATTTACAAATTCACTTTTTAATATTCAACCACGTTCAGAAACCATGATGCCAATGCCATTTGTTTTAAACGATGCCACAGTAATAAAAACAAACATAAAATTTTAACAATGAAAAAAATAGTGCTTCTAATATTTGTAACAATTTTTATTTATAGTTGTAAGAAGATACCACAAGAACAAATTTTAGATAAAACACAAAATGATACGGTGTATTTAAAACCTGTTTTGAATATCAAAAGTGCCAATTATTTATACCATTTTGCTTTTGAATGCATCGATCAGGAATATCCAAATAAACTAGGTCAAGTTTTAGGAGATGCAACTTATTTAAAAGAGCCTTCAGAGTTACATCCTGCTTTTTATGGTTGTTTTGATTGGCATTCCTCGGTACATGGGCATTGGACTTTATTAAATATTTTAAAAGAGCTGCCTAATTTTGAACACAAAGAAGCCGTTTTAAAAAAGCTTCAAAAGAACATTACAAAAGAAAATATTTTAAAAGAAGTAGCTTATTTTGATGATGTACATAACAAAACTTTTGAACGCACCTACGGTTGGGCTTGGTTGTTGAAAGTTTCTGAAACCTTACAAGATTGGAATACACCAGAAGCAATTGTGTTAAATGAAAACTTAACACCATTGGTAGATTTAATTGAGAAAAAATATATTGAATTTCTACCAAAATTAAACCACCCAATTAGAGTTGGTGAGCATCCAAATACTGCCTTTGGAATGTCATTTGCACTAGACTATGCTAAAAAATATGCTCCAGAATTAGAAGCACTTATAATTCAAAAATCTAAAGAATATTATTTAAATGATGCTAATTGCCCAATAAATTGGGAGCCTGGAGGATTCGATTTTTTATCACCTTGTCTACAAGAAGCGGCTTTAATGTTAAAAGTACTTCCAAAAAACGAATATTTAATTTGGCTTGATGCTTTTTTACCAGATTTTAGAACACATCCAGAAAGCTACCTAGAAGTTGCAGAAGTTACAGATAGATCAGACGGAAAATTAGCGCATTTAGATGGTTTAAACTTTAGCAGAGCTTGGTGTTTATATGAAATTGGTAATGAATTGGGGAACGACAAAATGATTCAATTAGCAAATAAGCATTTTGGGTATAGTTATAAAAAAATGGACTCTGGCGAATACGCCGGAGCCCATTGGTTGGCTTCTTTTGCCTTATATGCTATTTTAAAAAGTAACTAAACTTTTAGCTTCTTTTTTTTAGGTATTTTATATTCTGTAATACGCATAGTATTTGCCATACCTCTTTGTTTTACAGGCATTGAAGTAATATTTATAGCGTAATCACCTTCGTGTAAATAACCTCTTTCTGCGGCTAAATTATTAATATCTTCAATTGTTTGGTCTGTACTAACAAAACGATCATAATAAATACCTTTTACACCCCAAAGTAAATTTAACATTGCCAAAATTCTTCTGTTTGAAGAGAATACAAGAATATTAGATTTTGGTCTCCAAGATGAAATATGAAATGCTGTAAAACCAGAATCTGTTAATGTAGTAATTACTTCAGCATCTATAGAATTTGCCATTAATGCAGCTTGATGACATATAGTTTTAGAAATAAAACGTTCATTAATACATTGCACATAAGTTTCTGGCATAGAAATTAAAGGTGAATTTTCTACACTTTCAATAATTTTACGCATTTGTTTTATTACCTCTAAAGGAAACTCACCAACAGATGTTTCTCCAGAAAGCATTACAGCATCTGCACCATCCATAATTGAGTTAGCAACATCATTTACTTCAGCTCTTGTTGGCACTTGATTTTCAATCATAGTTTCCATCATTTGAGTTGCAATAATAACTGGAATATGCGCTTTTTTAGCTTTTATAACTAATCGTTTCTGAATTAAAGGCACTTTTTCCATAGGAACTTCAACACCTAAATCTCCACGTGCTACCATTAAAGCATCGCAATGTGGTGTTAATCTATCAATATTTTCAACTGCTTCAGGTTTTTCAATTTTAGCAATAATTGGAATTTTATAGCTTGAATGTGCTTCAATCATTTCTCTTAATTCAATTAGATCAGCTGCAGTTCTTACAAAAGATAAAGCAATCCAATCTACTTCTAAACCAATTGCAAAAACAACATCTTTTTTATCTTTTTCAGTTAAAGCAGGTAATGAAATTTTTGTATTAGGTAAGTTTACTCCTTTTTTAGATTTTAATGGTCCACCACGCAATACTTTAGTGGTCACTTTTGTATCTCTATCTGTAGCGGTTACTTCAAATAGTAATTTACCATCATCTACCAAAATATGCTCTCCAACTTGTAACATCTTTTGGAAAGTTTTGGTAAGTCATAAATGCTTTTTCTTGTGTTCCTTCACATTTTTCAGTTGTAAAAGTAAAAGTATCTCCAACGTTAAGTTTAACGCCATCTTTCATTTTACCAACACGTAATTTTGGACCTTGTAAATCTGCTAAAACTGCTACGTTAAAATTGCGTTTTTATTAATTTCTCTTATATATTTTAACACGTTCTTCTACTTCAGCATAATCTGCATGTGAAAAATTTATTCTGAACACATTTACACCAGACTCCATCATGCGTTCTATTATTTCCTTAGTTCCACAAGCTGGACCTAATGTAGCTACAATTTTGGTGCGTTTTCTGTTTTTTGTCATAGTTAAAAAATTAAATTATATTTTGATTTTAATGTATCGGTTTGTATTTGATATGAAGTAATAATTTCGTTTATTTTATTTAATTTTTCAATTAAATTTAATAACAAAATCTTGAGCTCTCCTTCAATTTTTAAAAAAAAATCGATTTTCTTTTTTTCAGGAATTAAATAGGAAATTGTGCTATAATTTCCTCCAAATAAACCTGCGTTTTGTTGATTTTGAACAAACGATTTGTGTTTGTTGTTAATTAAATAATAATTTAAGTACGTCTTTTCATCTTTATATTCAAATAAAGGGAACTCAGCTGTTGAGTTTTCAAAGTCCAAAGGCACTTTATATCTTTTAAATTTTGTTTTTAAATGTTTATTTAAAAGATAAGCTAACCTATAATCTTCTTCAGTTGAATGAATTCCAATTAAAGAATAATCATCTTCTAAATCAAGCGATAATGTTTGCATATAGAATGAAAATTAAGTTTGGCAAAAAGTACTATTGTTTAAGTACAGTAACTAATATTTTTACGAAAACGTATTCGGCTATTGCTATTTAAATATTTGAAATTTCATTTTGAAAGGCAAAATAAGCTCTTTTTGAAGCAGTTTCTTCTGCTTTTTTCTTAGAGGTTGCTCTACCTTTAGCAATTTGTTTTCCGTCTAAAAATAATTTTACGCTAAAATGTTTAATGGTGTCGTTACCAGTGTCTTCATATACTTCAAAATTAAAATCGTTTTTTACTTTTTGACACCATTCAATAAATAAACTTTTATAACTTGTAATTTTACCTTCTAATTTTGGAACATCTACATACGGAATAATAACTCTTTTATAAATAAATTTTTTGCAATATTTATAACCTCTATCTAAATAAATTGCCCCAATTAATGCTTCAAAAATATTTCCGTGTATATTTTCTCCAAATTTAGATTTTAACACATTACTTCTTACAAAACGAAATAAATCTAAATCTTTTCCAAGTTCGTTTAAATGCTCTCTACTTACAATTTTAGAACGCATTTTTGTAAGATATCCTTCATCGCCAGAAGGTACTTCTTGAAATAAATAAGATGCAATTACAGCGCTAAGCATAGCGTCTCCTAAAAATTCTAAACGTTCGTAATTTTGTGGAAGCCCTGTTTTTTTATCTACTTCTTTTATAGAGCGGTGAATAAATGCTTTTTTATAATATTCTAATTTTTTAGGTTTAAACCCAATTATTTTTTTTAAATCATTATAAAAAAACTCTTCATTTTCAGAACGAGTATCAATAATTTTTCGAATGAAGTTCATTCAGATGTCTTGTTATTCAAATTTTTTAAAAAGTACACAAGCATTGTGTCCTCCAAAACCAAAGGTGTTACTCATGGCAACATTTACAGTACGTTTTTGAGGTTTATTGAACGTAAAGTTTAATTTACTGTCAATTTGGTCATCATCTGTAAAATGATTGATTGTAGGAGGTACAATACCATTTTTAATAGCTAATATTGAAGCAATAGCTTCAACTGCTCCGGCAGCACCTAATAAGTGACCAGTCATTGACTTAGTTGAATTTATGTTTAAGCGTGTAAGCATGTTCACCAAAAACTTCAAGAATTGCTTTAGATTCTGCAATATCTCCAAGTGGAGTAGCAGTACCGTGCATATTAATTGCATCAACATCTTCAGGTTTTAATCCGGCATCTTTTAGGCAGTTAGCCATAACGTTGTATGCTCCTAAACCTTCAGGATGTGGCGCAGTAATGTGATAAGCATCAGCTGATAAGCCTCCACCACCAACTTCGGCATAAATTTTAGCGCCTCTAGCCACGGCGTGCTCATATTCTTCAAGAATTAGAGTTCCTGCACCTTCGCCTAATACAAAACCGTCTCTGTCTTTATCAAACGGTCTTGAGGCTGTTGCTGGATCATCATTTCTTGTTGAAAGCGCTTGCAGTGCATTAAATCCTCCCATACCTGCAATTGTAACTGCTGCTTCTGAACCTCCAGAAACCATTACATCTGCATATCCTAAACGAATATAGTTTAAGGCATCTATTATAGCATTTGATGATGATGCACAAGCTGAAACTGTTGCAAAGTTTGGCCCCATAAATCCATATTTTATGGAAATTTGACCAGGTGCAATATCAGCGATCATTTTAGGAATAAAGAAAGGGTTAAATCTTGGAGTACCATCACCATTGGCAAAGTTTATACATTCATTTTGAAATGTTTCTAAACCACCAATTCCAGCTCCCCAAATTACACCAACTCTATTTTTATCAATTTTTTCTAAATCTAATTTAGAATCTTGAATAGCTTCATCAGTTGCAACCATTGCATACTGTGTAAATCTATCCATTTTTCGAGCTTCTTTTCTGTCAATAAAATCTTTAACATCAAAGTTTTTTAGCTCACAAGCAAAACGAGTTTTGAACTTGGACGCATCAAAATACGTAATTGGAGCGGCGCCACTAATTCCATTAGTAAGGCCATTCCAATATTGTTCAACAGTGTTTCCAATTGGTGTTAATGCTCCAAGTCCAGTTACTACAACTCGTTTAATTTCCATATAAAATTACTTTTTTGCGTCTTCTATATAGCTAATTGCTTGACCAACAGTACCAATATTTTCAGCCTGATCGTCTGGTATTTGAATATCGAATTCTTTTTCAAATTCCATGATTAATTCAACAGTATCAAGTGAGTCTGCTCCTAAGTCGTTAGTAAAGCTAGCTTCTGTTGTTACTTCATTTTCGTCAACGCCTAATTTATCTACGATAATGGCCTTTACTCTTGATGCAATGTCTGACATAATTCTTTAATTTTAAATTTAATTACTTGGCAAAAATATAAAACTTTATTTAAATGAAAATCTTTTAATTAATAAAAGTACCTATATAGATTTAAAATAAATAAAAGTTTTTTAATTTAGGCAGTAAAAGTTACTAATTATTTGTTTTATTTGTGATACAACACAACGTAATTTTTTGGTTTATTTTCTTCTAAAAAATTATAAAAATTTATAGATTTAGGAATGAAACGTATTGTTATACTTGCTTCAGGATCAGGTACTAATGCTGAAAATATTATAAAGTACTTTAAAAACAATAAATTAATTTCTGTTGTTCAAGTGCTTTCTAACAAGAAAGATGCCAAAGTTTTAGAACGTGCCAAAAGGCTGAATGTTAGCTGTATGAACTTTAACAAAAGTGATTTTTTTACTTCTGATAGAATTCTTAAAATTTTAAAAGAAAATGCTGATTTTATAGTTTTGGCAGGGTTTTTATGGAAAATTCCAGCTGAAATTATTGAAGCTTTTCCTAATAAAATTATAAATATTCACCCAGCTTTATTACCAAAATATGGTGGAAAAGGGATGTATGGAATGCATGTACACGAGGCTGTTGTTGCAAATAAAGAGTCTGAATCTGGTATTACAATTCATTATGTAAACGAAAATTATGATGAAGGTGCAATTATTTTTCAAGAACGTTTTAAAGTTCTAAAAACAGACTCTGCTATTGATGTTGCCCAAAAAGTTCATACATTAGAATATGAATATTTTCCAAAGATTATTGAACAAGTAGTATCAGATTTATAATTGTATGGCAAAAAAGAAGTTTTATGTAGTTTGGAATGGGCATAAAAAAGGTGTTTTTACCTCTTGGGATGTTTGTAAAAAGCAAATTTCAAACTTTACCGGAGCCCAATACAAATCTTTTCCTTCCAAAGAAGCAGCAGAAAAAGCCTTTAAAGGAAATTATAAAGATTATGTTGGAAAAGACACAAAAAACATTCAGCTTTCTGAAGAAGAAATTAAAAAATACGGTACACCTATTCTAAATTCTATTGCTGTTGATGCCGCCTGCGCCGGAAATCCTGGAAAAATGGAATATAGAGGTGTCGATACTAAATCTAAAAAGCAATTATTTATTCAAGGTCCATTTGAACAAGGAACAAATAATATTGGTGAATTTTTGGCTTTGGTACACGGATTAGGTTATTTAAAACAGCAAAATTTGGATTTACCAATTTATTCAGATTCTAAAATTGCTATTTCTTGGGTTAAAGTAGGGCAATGCCGTACTAATTTAGAAATCACTTCTGAAAATAAAGCCTTATTCGATTTTGTAAAACGAGCAGAAAAATGGTTGAATAACAATACGTATTCAACTAAAATTTTAAAATGGGAAACAAAAGCTTGGGGAGAAATTCCTGCCGATTTTGGAAGAAAATAAACTATTCTGTATAATCTTCTAATTTTTGAAATAATTCTATAATGGCTTTTGGAAGGTTATTATGATTAAATTCATACTTATATTCTTCATCCTTAAATGTAGTTTTAAATAAGCCACTTATTGCTTTATCAACGGCTAAGTCATTTATTGAAATATTATTTTCTAATTCTTCAAAATTTATTTCAGTGAACAAATTAAAAACTTCTAATTGTTGATTTTTAGTTAAACTAATTTTTTTAATACTGTTATTATTGTTAAATTCAAGCGTATTTTTTTCTAAAATTAGTGAATAAATAAATCCCCTTGTTTGAGCTGTATAGTTTAATGTGAGATTATCATTTAAGTCATGATTTTGACAAGAAGTAGCAATGGAGATTAAGCCAATAATTAAATATAAAATAGATTTCATTTTTAAATTGAATTTATTAAAAATACAAAAAAGGAGTTTTTAAACTCCTTTTTATGTATTATTTATTTAAAATAGATTGGTTTTATCTTTTTATTGAACTAAACTTTCTCTTGCCCCACCATTTGCAAAAATAGCTCTCATTCTTTCCTTTTGGCCTTCAGTAAACATATTCATACAGGCATCATCTGTATAGTCCATATAGTTCATTGTCATGTCGTTAGATTTACAATTAACTGTTGGATATGATGGGCATCCGTAATTTGGTCCATCAGAACTTGGGGTATCAGCAACAAAATCGTCTTGCTTACATCTTCCGTCTCCCCAAATGTGTCGTAAGTTTAACCAGTGACCTACTTCATGAGTTGCAGTACGCCCTTGATCAAAAGGAGCGGTTGCAGTTCCTGTTGTTCCGAAGTATTGAGGTGAGATTACAACACCATCCGTTGAAGCATTTCCTCCTGGGAATTGTGCATAACCTAAAATTCCACCTCCTATATTAGCAACCCAAATAGTTAAATGTCCGGGTACTGCTGGATAAGCACTTTTAACCGCATTATTTGTTCCCCAACTTGAAGTTGAATTAGCTTGTCTGTCAATTGTGGCTAAGGTAAAACTAATATCAATATCAGCTCCTAAACCTTGAAATTCAGCAGGAACATCGTTATAATTTGTGTCATTAAAATCTGCATTTAATACAGAAATTTGAGAATTAACTTGAGAATCACTAATATTTTGACTAGAATTTGCGTAAATAACATACACATAAACAGGAATATTAATTGAACCTAAACCATCGTCAACTGGGTCAGTTCCTCCTCCGGTGTCCGCCACCGTTTCCGCCACCATTTCCTCCACCTGGGTTTGTAGGTTTTTTTGCAGCGATAAAAGTTCTAGTGTGTTTTTCAATATTGTACATTTTTTTATACAAGCCTGGATTTTCTTTTAGTTGTTGATTTAGTACTTTCATACTATAACATTTATCATTATTAGAAGCACTAGCACTTTTGCCAGATAAATCATCATCTGTGTAAACATAAAAATCGCTCATATCAACAGATAGCGTTTCTTGGGTTGGTAATGCGTCATCAGAGTTATCTTGACAAGATACAACAACAGCTAAAGTTAAAATCGTAAAAAATAGAATTAATTTTTTCATTGTAAGTTTTTAATAATTTGGTTAATAATTGGGATTTGTCTTTTGATTAAAGACGGACGAATATATTAAAAAAATGTTAAAAACAAATAAAAAGTTCAAATAATTAATTAAAAAATTATGTAGTTGCTAATAATTTAATTAAATATAACAATAAATCTTATTCTGTTAAATAATTAACTTAGCATCATTTTTGCTCTTACCAAAGCATCATACAAAGCATCAATTTCTTCAAAAGTATTGTAAAACGAGAATGAAGCACGTATAGTACCAGGAATTTTATAAAAGTCCATTATTGGTTGTGCGCAGTGGTGACCAGTTCTAACAGCAATTCCTAATTTATCTATGATACTACCTATGTCATATGGATGAATAGTTCCAATATTAAATGAAATTACTGCCGTTTTGTTTTTTGAAGTTCCATAAATTTTTAGTTCTTCAATTTGTAAAAGTTTTTTTGTTGCGTACTTTAATAATTCATCTTCATAAGAAGCAATATTATCCAAACCAATTTCATTCATATAGTCAATAGCAGTTCCAAAGGCTATTACTCCAGCAATATTTGGAGTTCCTGCTTCAAACTTATGAGGTAAATCGGCATAGGTAGTTTTTTCAAAAGTAACTTGTTTTATCATTTCACCACCTCCTTGATATGGCGGTAACTTGTTTAGCCACTCTTCTTTTCCGTATAAAATACCAACACCTGTTGGTCCGCATAATTTATGAGCAGAAGCTACGTAAAAATCTACATCTAATGCTTGAACATCTGGTTTAATATGCGGACAACTTTGAGCTCCATCAATTAAAACAGCTGCGCCAACTTTGTGCGCTTTTTCAATAATTTCTTCAATAGGATTAATGGTTCCTAAAGCATTTGAAACGTGATTTACAAAAACTAGTTTTGTTTTATTAGAAAGTAATTCATCATATTTATCCATCATCAATTCGCCATCTAAATTCATTGGAATTACTTTTAAAACCGCTCCAGTGCGTTCGCAAAGCATTTGCCAAGGCACAATATTTGAATGATGTTCTAATGCTGAAACAATAATTTCATCGCCTTCATTTAAAAGTGAAGTAAATCCTGTTGCAACAATATTTATACTATGTGTTGTACCGGCAGTTAGTATAATTTCGTAACTATTTTTTGCATTAAAATGTTGTTGCAATTTTATGCGAGCTTGTTCATACGCATCAGTCGCTTTCTGACTTAAGGTATGTACACCTCTATGTATATTTGAATTTATTTTAGTGTAATAATCAACAATACTATCAATTACAACTTGAGGCTTTTGGCTAGTTGCAGCATTGTCTAAATAAACTAGTGGTTTTCCGTTTACTTTTTCCTTTAGAATTGGAAAATCAGCTCTAATTTTATCAATATCTATCATGTGCTCTTTTTAGAATGATTCTAAATACAAAATTACAAAATTGAGTTTGTTTTAATTGTTTGTTATCAAATTCTTTTCTTAAAAAATTACTAAATCTGAATTTGTATACCTATTAAAATTATTACTTCGAGAGCTTCGACCTTGGGAGAAATGCACCGAAAAATTATTCTCTTTGTGGTAATGTTTTAAACTTTTGGTCAAGTTTCTTAAGTAGCTTTTGTAATTTCTATTTTATAGAAGATTACTATAATTTAAATTATAAAAAATTTTTGCTAATTTATGAATTGATGGTTGAACTTTAACGGAAGTATTATATACAACTGTGAATTTGTATAAGCTAAACTATTTTATGTTGTTTGAATTACAAGGCTTACATTTGAAAATTATATGGATTCTTTAACTCAAATAGTATTAGGAGCTGCCGTTGGAGAGGCAGTTTTAGGTAAAAAAATTGGAAATAAAGCTATGCTTTATGGCGCAATTGCTGGTACTATTCCAGATTTAGATATTTTTTCTTCTTACTTTACAGATACTGTAACTGCAATTTCTATACATCGCGGATTTACACATTCTTTTCTATTTGCAGTACTTTTCGCTTTTATTTTTGGGTGGATTGTTTCTAAATATGAGATTTATAAAAATATTAAAGGCTGGTTTTGGTTATTCTTTTGGGCATTTTTTACACATTCTTTATTAGATTCACACACCACTTGGGGAACACAAATATTTTGGCCTTTAGATTTACGATTAGCTTTTAAAACCATTTTTGTTATTGATCCTTTATATACAGTACCTTTTTTAGTGTTTTTAATTTTAGCGATGTTTCAAAATAGAACATCAAAAAAAAGAAGATATTTTAATAATACTGGTTTAATAATAAGTTCTACCTATTTAGCGCTCACATTTCTTTTAAAATGGATAGCATTTAACCAATTTGAATCTGCATTAGAAAAACAAGATATAAATTATATACAATTAGACACTAGGCCTTCACCATTAAATACAATACTTTGGAGCGCTAATGTAGCTACTGAAGACTCGTATTTATTAGCCAATTATTCATTTTTTGATACCAAACCCATCACTTTTGAAAGCTACCCTAAAAATCATTATTTATTAGGAAATCTTGTTGAAAATGAAAAAGTAAAACGTATGATTTCGATTTCTGAAGGTTGGTATATTATATCTCAAAATAACGGAAATCTGTATTTTAACGATTTGCGTTTTGGGCTTTTAAGTTTAGAGCCAAAATCTGAAAATTTTGTTTTTAAATACAAAATAGAAGTTGATAGCTCAGGAAAATTAACATTTACCGAGGAACCAAAAGATAGACGAGATGGTAAAAAGTTACTGTCAGATTTGTGGGTTCGTATAAAAGGAAACTAATTTGTTTTTTTATAACTCCAAACAGCTAATCCATTCATAATTACTGCATACGCTAACGTTTTTGAAAGTTGTGGAATAATTTCAGAAAATCCAGCACCTTTTAACATTACCATACGCATTACTTCAACAAAATATTTAATAGGATTAAATTCTGTAATGTATTGTGCCCATTTTGGCATACTTTCAATTGGAGTAAAAAGTCCGCTCATCAAAATAAAGATGACCATAAAAAACCAAGCTATAAACATTGCTTGTTGTTGTGTATCTGTAAAGTTCGATATAAAAAGACCAATACCTAAAACCACTAAAATATAAATTGAAGTGAATATATACATAACAAATAAACTGCCAATAATTGGAACATTAAAAAGCAATTTAGCAATTAATAAACCAACAGATAAAAGTACTAAACCCAATAACCAGAACGGAAATAATTTACCAATAATAAACTGATGTTTTTTTATAGGTGTTACATTTATTTGCTCTAGAGTTCCAATCTCTTTTTCACGAACAATGTTCATTCCAGACAAGAATAACGTTATCATAGTAACCAATAAAACCAAGATTCCAGGAACCATAAATGTTTTATAATTTAATGTCTTATTGTACCAAAAAGAAGGAATACTTATAATGCTTTGATAATTAATAGCAGCATTTGAAGGTTGAATTAAATTGGTGCGCACATTTTTATTAAACGTTTGTATTATTTGATTGCTATATACACTTGTAACCCCTGCTGCGGCGCCATCAATTGCATTAATGGTTATTGCTAAATCAGTTTGTTTTTCTTTTAATAAGTTGCGTTCAAAGTTTGATGGAATTTCTAAAATTACATCCACTTCTCCTTTTAACATAGCTGAATTTGCTGTTTTGTTTGAAGGATAATTAGCCAATACATTAAAATAGGTTGACGCATCAAATTTTTCAATTAATGCTCTTGAAAAAGCAGTATTATCATTATCGATATAAGAAAATTTTATGTTTTTAACTTCAAAGGTAGCCGCATTTGATAAAATAATTAATTGAATTAAAGGCAATACAAAAATAATAGGAAGCATTCCTTTATTTCTAAATATTTGTCTGAATTCTTTTTGTATAATGTATAAAATTGTATTCATTTTATCTTGATTATTCTTGAGATTCCTGCTTTCGCAGGAATAACAACTATTACTCCAATCTAATTTTATATTTTTTGGTACTTAAAACAATAAAAAACAGTGTCATACTAATTAAAATGAGTGTTTCTTTCCAAATAAAAGTAAGACCAACACCTTTTAACATAATGCCTTTTAAAATAATAATAAACCATTTAGCAGGTATAATATTACTGATAATTTGCAGCGGTAATGGCATACTTGAAATTGGAAAAATGAATCCAGATAATAAAATTACCGGTAGCATAAGCCCCATTAAACTAATCATCATAGCTGTTTGTTGAGTGGCTGAAACTGTTGAAATTAAAATTCCTAAAGACAATGAAGTTATTATAAATAAAATGCTTTCTGCTCCCAATAAAAAAAGGCTTCCTTGAACAGGCATTTTAAAAACAAAAATGCTCAATACAATAATTACAATTGCATTTATAATTGAAAGAAAAATATACGGAACAACCTTACCTATAATAACTTGAAATGGTTTTAATGGCGAAACTAATAATATTTCCATGGTGCCTAATTCTTTTTCGCGTGTTATAGAAATGGAAGTCATCATAGCTGAAACCAACATTAAAATAATGGTCATAACACCTGGAACAAACATAAAAACACTTTTTAATTCTTGATTGTAAACCATTCGAGTTTTTGGAATAATTTGATACTGAATTTTAATATTTTTATTTAGTGCTTGGGTGTAATTTTGCAAAATAGCACTTACATAATTACTAATTGTATTTGCGGTATTTGGATCTGTTGCATCGGTAATAATTTGTACTGTAGCATTGTTTTTAGTGATTAATTTTTTACTAAAATCAGCCTCAAAATTTAATACAGCTTTTACATGCCCTTTTTTAAAAATAGCTTCAATTTCGTTTTCATTTTGAATGAATTCTTTAATGTTAAAATAGCTTGATGAAGTTATTTTATTAATAATTTCTTCGGTAGTTGCATCTTTTGAATTGTTTAAAATAGCAATATCAACGTTGTTTATTTCATTGGTAATTGCAAAGCCAAAAAGCATAATTTGCGCAATTGGCATACCAAATAAGATGAACAATGAGCGCCTATCTCTAAAAATATGGTAAAACTCTTTTTTTATAAATCCTATAAACCGTTTCATAAGTTTTTTGTTGTCATAACGAGGAGCGATAGCGACGTGGTTATCTCATTTTAAGGAGAGATTTCCACAATTTTTTATCAAAAACTTCGCAATGACTGCTCTTTTATTATTTTTTAATTATCAAATTATCCTCTGGCTAATTTTAAAAACACATCATTCATAGTTGCTGCTTTAAATTGTTCTTTTAATTTTTTAGGTGTATTTAACGCCTCAATTTTACCATTTACCATTATGGAAACGTTGTCGCAATACTCGGCTTCATCCATATAGTGTGTAGTAACAAAAATTGTGGTCCCTTGGTTGGCAGCTTTATAAATAAGCTCCCAAAATTGACGACGTGTAATTGGATCAACACCGCCTGTTGGTTCGTCTAAAAAAACTATTTTAGGATTGTGTAATAAGGCTACAGAAAAAGCTATTTTTTGTTTCCAACCCAAAGGTAATGAACTTACTAGTTCGTTAACAATTTCTTGTAAACCCAACTCTTCAACTAATTGACATCTTTTTTCATTTATTTGTTTACGAGTTAAACCGTAAATTCCACCAAAGAATGTAATGTTTTCTTTTACGGTTAAGTCATCATATAATGCAAATTTCTGACTCATGTAACCAATACTTTTTTTGATGCTTTCAGGATGTGTATTTACATTAAAACCTGCAACAATTGCATTTCCAGAACTTGGAGTAGAAATTCCTATTAACATTTTCATGGCTGTAGTTTTTCCTGCACCATTTGCGCCTAAAAATCCAAAAATTTCACCTTTTTTAACTTCAAATGATATGTTGTTTACAGCAGTAAAGTCTCCAAACATTTTGGTGAGGTTTTCTACTTGTATTACATTTTCTGCTTGCATTTTTAATTGTTTTAAACTTGTCATTCGGATATAAATTCATGTTGACGATGTTCTAAAGTTTACTTTGCTAATTCCATAAAAGTATCTTCAATAGTGGCTTGTGTAATATTGATGCTTATGTTTTTAAAACTTTTAGTTTCTAAAAACTGTTTTAAATCCTCTGGATTAAAGTCAGTTCTGTTATCGGTATAATGCACAAATTCGCCAAAAGGGTACACGCTGTATTTGTATTTATAATTGTTTAAGCTTTCAATAAGTAAATACATATTATCTGCTTTTACATTGTAAATGGTTTTAGGGAAATGTTTTACAATTTTATTTGGCGCGTCTATCTCTAAAATTTTACCGTCTTGTATTAAAGCGATTCTATCGCATAAAGCAGCTTCATCCATATACGGAGTAGAAACCAAAATGGTAATTCCTTTGGTTTGCAAACGTTTTAACATTTCCCAAAACTCTTTTCTAGAAACGGGATCAACACCAGTAGTTGGTTCATCTAAAAACAACACTTTTGGTTTGTGAATTAAGGCACAACAAAGCGCGAGTTTTTGTTTCATTCCGCCAGATAATTTTCCAGCTCTTCTATTTTTAAAAGGTTCAATTTGAACGTAAATATCTTTTATTAAATCGTAATTTTCTTCAATGGTTGTTCCAAAAATAGTAGCAAAAAACTCCAAATTTTCTTCCACAGTTAAATCTTGGTACAACGAAAAGCGTCCTGGCATATAACCAACGTTATTTCTAATGCTTTTATAATTTTCAACAGTATCAAAATCTGCTACAGTAGCGGTTCCTTCATCTGCAAACAAAAGTGTGGTTAAAATTCTAAAAAGCGTTGTTTTTCCTGCTCCATCCGGACCAATTAAACCAAACAATTCTCCTTCTTTTACTTCAAAAGAAATATTTTTTAAAGCGGTTTTATCTTTAAATGATTTACTGATATTTTGTACTGAAATACTCATTTTTTTTCAGTTTTTATACTTGTTATTATAAGTGAAATTATAGTCCAAACGCTTACTCTAAAAACCATGGCGTTTATGCTTTCGGATGCTGCGTTTTCACTAAAAAAGTTGAGGTAAAAAAGTATAACAAGATGCGATGTAAGTATAAAAGCAATAGCTTTTTTTAAAATTATATTTTTGGTCCAAATTAAATAGGCTGTAATTATAGAAAGAAATCCAAAAATCACGTTATAAGTAACTAACCAGTTGAGTACTGTATAGTTTTTTGTGTCAATTCCTAACAATACCTTTGAGCCTGCAAATACTGAAATTGCACCAATAATTAAGGCAAGTATTGAAGCTATTTTATATACGTTTTTCATTGAGATACTTTTTATTTACTGTAAAATTTCGCTATTCTGAACTTGTTTCAGAATCTCATCTGACTAGTTCCTTTTTTTATGAGAACCTGAAACAAGTTCAGGTTGACGCTTATTGTTAACTGCTCACAGTTACAATTAACTATTCAGAAATCCACATTTCTGCAGGCATTCCAATTTTTAAACTACCATCATTTTTTATATCAATTTTTACGGCATAAACAAGATTAACACGTTCTTCTTTTGTCTGGATTATTTTTGGTGTAAATTCTGCTTCCGAGGCAACCCATAAAATAGTTCCAGGATAACTTTTCATAGTTTCATTTTGGTCAATTTTTATGGTTACTTCGGTACCAATTTTAATGTTAGCTAATTGTGATTCACTTACATAAACTCGTAATTGCATTGTAGTTAAATCTGCAATTTTGTATAATGGTTTTCCAAATGAAACCACTTCATTAGGTTCTACATATTTTACTAAAACAGTTCCAGAAACAGGGTTTACAATACTACTTTTTAGCAGTTGATCTTCTATTTGTAGTAATTGAATATCTAAGCTTTTTATTTCATTTACCACTGGTGCATTCTGAATTTCAATACTTTTAATTTGCTGATTTAAAACATCTATTTTGCCATTTATAGCATCTAATTGTTGCTGAGTTCCTGCATTTTCTTTTAGTAAATTTTCAATTCGTAATTTTGAAATTTTTGAAGTTTTTAATTCAGCCTTTAATACGTTTATTTGAGATAAAACGCCTTTAGATTTTGAATAAACAATGTCTTTTGAAGTTAGTAATTGTTGTTTTTTTAAAGCCAATGGAATGGTATCGATATAACCAATAAAAGCTCCTTTTTTCAATTTTTTACCTTCTTCAACTTCAAATTGCAGCAACTTTCCGTTGTTTTCTGCTGAAATAGTGATTTCTGTTGCTTCAAAATTTCCATAGCCATCTGCTTTTTTAGTATTGTTGCAAGAAATTAAACTTACTATAAGTAATGTTAACACTATTATTTTATTGATGATTTTCATAATTAATTTCCTTTTATAGTATTGTAATTTGCTTTTTCTAAAAGCAGTTCGGTTTTGTGTGTACTTAAATTATATGCTGCTTCAAATAAATTTGTCACTTCAGTAATGTAGGCCGATGATGTTATAACACCGTTTTTGAGTTGCGATTCGGCAGATTTTAGTATTTTTTTTCGCAATTCAATAATTTCTAAATCTGAATTAATAAGGCTTTCAAGTTTGTTAATTTCGTTTTGTTTTTGCTGTAATTCTATATTGGTATTAAGCTTAAATATTTCTTCTTCATTATCAACAATTTCTTTATTAATTAGTAAAGATGCTCGTTGTTTTTTGTTTGAATTCCAATCAAAAACTGTCCAATTTAATTTGACGCCAACTTGGTAAAAAGTTTGAAAAGAATTGTCGAGCATATTTAATCCTGGATTTCCATAACCTCCTGTTGCAAAACCCATTAAGCTCGGAGCATTTTGTTTAGAAAGAACTTTTTCTGAAGATTCAATTTTATCTTTTTGAAGTTGAAATAATGTTTGTTCTGGTCTTTTTAACGCTGAATTAAAATCGGTTAATATTGTTGGATTTTCAAATTCCGTAGCTGTTGAAATTTGTGTTCCAAGTAATTGTGATAAAGATTCAATTAAACTATTTTTATTTAACGACACTTCCAGTATTTGTTGTTTAATTTTTAAAAGTTCTGCCTCAATAACATTGTCTGAAGTTGGTATTAAAACGCCAAATTTAATTCCCGCTTTAACTTCGTTTAACTTTGCTTCGAGCATTCTTTTTTTTGCGTGTAACAAATCGTTCTTTTCATTAAAAAGTAGTATTGAAAAATAGTAAGCATTTACTTGTTTTTGAAGTTGATATAAATTTACTTCAACTTGTTTTTGTGTTACTTTTAGTATTGTTTCATTTACCTGTGAAGTTGCATCAATTAAACCACCGTTGTAAATTAATTGATTTACAGATAATGTAGCTTTGTACTGATCTTTATTTGGTGGTTCAACCGTAAAATTTGGAATTGAAATTGGTATTTGAGTAACATCTGACTGATATGTTGTTTGCGCTCCAAATTCTAATTTTGGTAATTTTTTTGTTGCAATAGAAGCTACATCCAATTCATTTTGTTTAGCCAATAAAGCTGTTTTTTTTGCTAACGGATAATTTTTATTCAATAAAGAATAGCAAGTTTCTAAACTTAATTTTTCTTGTGAAAAAATAGAGAAAGAAAATAGGAACAGTAAAAATAGTATTTTTTTCATTTATTTATATTTTTTGGTACCTGACATAGCAGTTATTATATTTTATTATCAATTTTATTTTGTCATTTCTGTGAAAACAGAAATCCATAACAAACTTTTAAATAGATACCTGCCTGCACAGGTATGACAAATTTTTTAAATAAACCTTTCAACTTTTCAACTTCAATTTTACAATATAGGCTTCGACTCCACTCAGCCACCTTGTATTTTAATCTTTCAACAATTAAACCCTTCAACCTTTTAATTTTTAATAGCATTAATAATAAAATTTGAAACTTCGGTAGTTCTTTCTTCCAATAGCTGTTTGTAATTCTCATTGTTTATAGATAAAAACCCTTTTAGTAAAGGAGAAGCAATAAAAGGAAAAATATTTAGCGCCAATATATTTATAAAAAGATGCTCTGGTTTTATAGGCCTAATATTGCCATTTTCTATATTTTCTTCTACTTGTTTCTTAAATTTAGAAATTGTTGGAAAATGCTTTTCTGAAATTAATTTTTGAACAAATTCAGGATTTCTATTTAATTCATTAATTATAAAATTTGGTAAATATGGATGCTTGATTGTAAATGAAATATAGTTTTTTGTAAAATTTTTAATTTTTTCATTTAATGTATCATCGCTATTTAATACTTTATTTAATTGTGGAGCTAACAGCATAAAGGCATTTTTAAAAACGGCTTCAAACAGCAACTGTTTGCTTCTGTAATAGTAATGCAGTAATGCTTTATTAATTCCTGCTTCATTTGCAATTTCTTGCATACGAGCTCCATCCATTCCCTTTTCATGAAATACACGTTTTGCGGCATTTAAAATATTTTCTTCTGTATTTGTGTCTTTTGTTTTCGTCATTTTTAACTATATAGTTTAACCAAATGGTTAACAAATGTAAAATCTTTTTTTTAACTGACAAAATAAATAGTATTTTTAGACTCTCTTTTAATTGAATGAAATGAAAAAAATAGTAAAATTTGGTTTAGTTCCTTTATTAATTATTGTAATAGCAGTTGTGGTTTATAACTACCCACGGTTAAATATTATAACTGGTTTTTCGGCCAAAAGTGTTTGCTCTTGCACGTTTGAAGCTGGTAGAGATTTAGCATCTATTGAAGCTGGAGATAATGATATTAATCCTATTTATTATGCAAAAAATTTAATTAATGAAAAAGAGAAATCTGTAACTTCAACTGTTTTTGGCTTAAAAAAACGCAAAGCTATATATAAAGAAGGTATAGGTTGTGTGTTGCTTCCTGAAAATTTTGAAAATATAAAATTTAAGCCAAATAGAACTATTTATAAAAATCAATTACCATTTCCTTTTGGAGATGCAAAACAAAAAGATACTGTTTTTTCGAATGTAGCGTATTCTAAATTACAAAATGTAGTCGACAATTCTTTTGATAAAAACGGCGATATTTTAAAAAGAACCAGAGCGGTTGTCGTAATTTATAAAGATCAAATTATTGCCGAAAAATATGTTGAAGGTTTTACAAAAGAAACTAAATTATTAGGTTGGTCTATGACCAAAAGTATTACAAGTGCTGTTTTAGGTGTTTTAGAAAAGCAAGGAAAGATCAATGTGAGCCAAACAAATATATTTCCAGAATGGGAAAATGATAATCGTTCTAAAATTACCTTAAATAATTTATTACAAATGAATAGCGGTTTGGAGTGGGTAGAAGATTATAACAACATTTCAGATGTGACTAAAATGTTGTTTTTAGCAGAAGATATGACCAAAATTCAACTTCAAAAACCTTTAACTGGAAAACCTAACGAAAGTTGGAATTATTCTTCAGGTACTACAAATTTATTATCAGGTTTTATTCGAAATCAATTTAAAACACATCAAGAATATTTAGATTTTTGGTATACGGAATTGATTGATAAAATTGGAATGAGTTCTATGATTTTAGAAACTGACGTAGCTGGAAATTATGTAGGCTCGAGTTATGGTTGGGCAACAGCGCGCGATTGGGCTAAATTTGGCTTGTTATATTTAAATGATGGAAGCTGGAATGGTGAACAAATCTTAAATAAATCTTGGGTAAATTATTCTAAAACACCAACCAATGGTTCAAACGGAGAATATGGAGCACAGTTTTGGTTAAATGCCGGAGGTGTGTATCCAAATGTTCCAAAAGATTTATTTTCTTGTAATGGTTATCAAGGGCAACATGTATTTATTATTCCCTCAAAAGATTTAGTTGTTGTTCGTTTTGGCTTGGCTGAAAACCCAATTTTTAATGTTGATGAATTTTTAAGTGGGATAATTGGAGCAATTAAATAAAAAGTTAAATTTTTGCTATCAACTAATTTTTTAAACGTAGAAAAAATAAAAATAGATTAAGTTTAATTATTTCCTATTGTAGATTTTTTAATTTTTTAGAAGGTAAAAATTCAAATTTTAATTTTAACGCTATTTAAATCGTTTATTTTATTTTTTTTGAAGAGAATTTTGGGTTTTTTTCTAAAACCTCTTAAACGCGCTTTATTAAAGTCATTTATTATAAATTATAGCTATCAAAAATTCTTAATAATAATCTATCTCTATAGTTTAATACTGGATCTTTTATGCTTTTTTACAAGTAACTATTAATATCCATTTTTTTGTAATTACAGAAAGTAATGAAACTTACAAAATAAGATAAATTAAAGACATCCAAAAGTTGTCTTATCACCATAATTTTCGCACTTAAATACCATTAAATAATCGCAATAATTATTAGGTTTAGGCTTTTAAATAAATTGTTAATAGTGTTAAAAAAATAGATATTTTACTGCATTTTCCCCATATAGAACATAAATATTAGTATTCATAACATAATTTTTAATAATCTATTAAAATGGTATACTTTAGCATTAATAGTTTAAATTTGACATTAGCTTTATAATTTAGTGTTAAATATTTAGACTAAAATTAAGTGACTTATCAGTAATATAAGTGTCTTAATGGTGTTGTTAAAAATGTTTTTATTTAAATAGAACGACCATTTATAAGAATTTTTGTGTCATTTGGTTTTAAAAATCGACGATTTGTTAACAAAATGTTAATAAATGATAATTTTTGATAAAAAAGAATTTACTTTGTTTAGATGCTTTACTAACCTTTTAAAAGCATTTAGCAGTCCCAGAAATTAGATGAAATATTGAATATAACATAGTGTAATTATAATTAAAAAAGTGTTTTAAAATTCGACTTTTTAATGATAATTTAAAATAAAATAAATAAAATTTCTAAGTGTAAGATTTAATACGCTTAGAAATATTAATATATTTAAGTAGTACCAAACTAGAAGGTATTTAAAAATAATATTTTTAATAGCTTCAAATAAAGAATAAAACAATTATATATGGAAAAAAATTACTTTTCAAAAGAAAATTCCGGATTAAATTTTAAAAAAATACTTTTAACTGGTGTATTGTTTTTAAGTGCATTTGTTTTTACAAGTAAGCTTTTTGCTCAGTCTTGTACTGTGAATGCAAACGACCTAAATTTACAGTATTGTACAAATCAAACAATGCTTTTAGGTGTTGGAGGAGGAACAGGTGGTGCAGTAGATGGTGTTTTATGGCAACAACTTTCTGGGCCTTCAGTTAGTATTGTAGATCCAACTGTTATCCCTGCACAGTTTATAGGGGCAGTTCCAGGCACCTATGAATTTAGCTTAATTGCAGATTGTACAGCAGGTGATCAATCTTTAACTCAACTTGTTACTGTTACAGTTTTTGAAATTACCACATCTAATGCGGGTAATGATATCGCTGCCTGCCCTGGTGACTATGCTTTAAATGCAAATACACCTGGACCTAATGAAACAGGAGAATGGGAATTTATTGGAGGTAATCCTGCAGGAGCTATAATTTCAGATGTTAACGATCCAAATGCAACAGTTAATTTTCCACAAACTGCATCTGGTGTTTCCACATTGCAGTGGACAATTAGCACCAACCCTGGTGTAAATGTAAATCCAGCACCAGATACTGGTGAAACAATTTGTTCTTCAAGTGATTCTGTTACTTTAACTAATTACGGTGGGCAAACTACAGTAACTGCTAGTGGCGCTAATCCTGGAAATTGTTATACAACTACTACAGGAACAACATTAATTGGTTCTAATGGAGGGACTGGACTTGGTGGACAAACAAGACAATGGGATTTTGTTTCTGGTCCAACATTACCAGCAGGATTCCCTGCATTTAGTCAAAATGTAAGTGTTGGAGGTTTAGTAGAAGGGAGTTATACATTTAGATATTCAGTTACTGGACCTTGTGCGTCTGGAGAAGATTTGGTTACTATTGTAGTACCTCCAGCAACCCAAAGTATTTCCAGAGGCTGGTCCAAGTACAAATCAAGTATATTGTCAAGGTGCGGTTGATGCCGCAGTATTAACAGGTAATGCGCCAATATATGCTGGTGAAATTGTAACTTGGGAACAGGTATTAGGTCCTTTAGTGAATGAAGCTCCGGCTCTTAATACACCATTTGCCACAACATCAACAACTTCGGTGACTGGTTTAGATGGTGTAAGTACGTACCGATTTTTATATACCATTAGTGGTGACCCACTTTTAAATCCAGATTGTACATCCACAAAAACAGTTACTATACGTTATTATAATAATGTTCCTGCCATTGAATTAAATGGTGGTGATGATGTGTTTATATTACCTGTTAATGATACAGATGGCTCCGTGCCAATTACAAATGTTTCAGGTGGAAATGCATACTCTATACAGCAATTGGCAGGTCCTGTTACCGTTCCAACTTCAAGTTTACAAATAGTTGGTGCTAATTTTAATTTTCAAGATTTAACATTAAACGGCACTTATACTTTTGAAGTAACAAGATACTCTCAAGGTGAGGTTGCAACAGGATGTAATACAGCATCCGATATCATAAATATTATTGTATCATTAGCACCAGATGCTGCAAACGGCGGAACGGACACATTTTTCCCTTGTGGAACAACATTTGGTCCAAAAACAGGAAATATTCCAACACCTGGTGTAGGTGGTACTGGTTTATGGTCACAAATAAGTGGACCTTCAACAGCAACTATTACAGATCCTACAAATAATAATACAACTGTTTCTGGGTTATTAAACCCTGGGCCATATGTTTTTAGATGGTCAATAACAGGTGGTCCTGCAGGAACAGATACTTTTGACGATGTTACTATTTATATTACATTAGATAATACCGCAAGTAATGCAGGTACAGACAGATTGAGACCTGCAAATGATATTTGCCCAACTGATTATATTACGGATGCGGCTCCTGTATTACCAGGTCAAATAGGTACATGGACAGTTCTTTCAGCAGTAGAAAACAGTAGGTGGTCTCCTGTGGCAGATCCAGTTTTTGCAGATCCAAACAGCCCGGTAACTGTGGTTACAGGTTTGCTACCAAATGCTAATTATGTATTTACATGGACGATTACACCTGCTGTTACTGACCCAGTAAATCCTAATCCTTGTTTACCAGTTTCTGATGATGTTACTGTAGAGACAAATGGTAATTTAGCACCATCCATTGCAGATGCAGGCACTGTTGATCCTTGTTTTTCGAGCACAACTACAGCGGTTACTTTAGGTGCTGTATGGACTCCAGTTGCACCAACGGAAATTGGAACATGGTCAGAATTAACTAGTTTAGGAGGTTGGACAGCAACTTCCGCTGATCCTGTAACCTATCCAAATCCTTTAAATGATCCAGACGTTACTATTTCTGGATTAGCTGCAGGAACGTATGAGTTTATGTGGACAACTACAAATGAAGCTTGTCAAGAATTTTCAGACACAGTAATTTTTACAGTTTTAGGAAGTCCTTCTGTTGCAGATGCTTCAGTAAGTGACCCAAATAGAGCAAATTTATGTTTTGTTGATATAGCTGCTACATCAGTTACTATGGATGCAAATACACCAACTGTTGGAACAGGTACTTGGGTTCAAGTTACAGGTAATGGAGGTTGGACAGCAACTGCTGCTGCTCCTGCAACTTATCCAAATCCTTTAAACGATCCTCAAGTAACATTTTCAAACCTTTCAGAAGGGGCTTACCAATTTGAATGGCAAGTAGCTCAAGGTACTTGTGATTCTGATTCAGATACTGTTGATTTCAGTGTTTATTACGAACCTGCACAACCAGAAGCAGGACCAGCTCAAGGAATCTGTTATGACCCTTCAATTCCAACAGGGGTTAGTTTAGCTGCAGACCCTTTACCAGCAGGTTCTAATGGTACTTGGAGCGTGGTTTCAGGACCAAACTCTCCTACAATAGATACTCCAACAAGCCCAACTTCTTCAATAAGTGGTTTTGTAACAGGTGTTTATACTTTTAGATGGACAAGTTCAGGTTCTGGAGTGTGTCCTCCAAAATCTGATGATGTAGTTATCACAATAACAACAGAAGCTGAAGCAGGGCCAGATCAAAGTTTCTGTAATACAGATACATTCTTATTACAAGGAAATGAAGGTACAGAAGGTACTTGGACTTTAACAGCAGGTGCAGGAGCAACAATTGCAAACGGACCTTATAATACTGCTACGGTTACAATAGATCCAACAGTTACAGCTTCTTATACATTTCAATATGAAATAACCAATCCGCCAGCTATTGGTGGTTGTGCAACAACAGATACTGTTACCATTACAAACGATGCATTACCAACTACACCAAATGCTGGACCAGACCAAATTATATGTACTGGAGATACAACTTCGGCTTTAATGGCTGCAAATACGATTGCTTCAGGTAGTGGTGTTTGGGCTTTAAATAGTGGTCCAAATAGCCCTCCAGAAATAGGTTCAACTGATCCAAATGTAACCTTTACAGGTTTAGTGCAAGGGTTGTATGTTTTTGAGTGGGTTGCTTCAAATGGAGCATGTACAAATTTAAGAGATTTGGTTCGAGTTGAAATGTTTGACCCACCAAGTATGGCTAGTATTTTAACACCAGATGGCAGTACTGTATGTCAGTTATTTACCGAATTGGAAGCAGATGTTCCAACCAATGGTATTGGTACTTGGGTATTAACTGGATGGCCAGCAGGTTATAGTCCTGGAGATTTAGAAATTGATAATCCAAATAATCCGGTTACAACCTTAACTCCTTTAAATGCAAACACACTTGCATTAG
Organism: uncultured Flavobacteriaceae bacterium; assembly: GCA_942492305.1. Lineage (GTDB taxonomy): Bacteria > Bacteroidota > Bacteroidia > Flavobacteriales > Flavobacteriaceae > Lutibacter. The sequence goes on from CALOEI010000001.1 coordinate 382,872, forward strand.
GTACCTACACATTTGAGTGGAGAGTTTCAATAGGAGGATCAAATTTCCCATTAGGATCTGGATCCGCGTGTGAACCAAGTGTTGCCTCAGTAAATATTAGTTATGATGGTCTTCCTCCGGCACCAGCTAATGCAGGAAATGATCAGACTATTTGTAATTTAAATCCTTCTACACCAGAAACAATAACATTAACCGCAAATGGAATTAATTCAAACGATACTGGTGTATGGACTCTAGAGTCTTCAACAGGAGCGATTCAACCTCAAGTTGCTATTTCACAACCAGGAAATGAAACAACTAATGTTAGTGGTTTAACAGAAGGAGTGTATGAGTTTAAATGGAGTGTTTCAAATTTTGGTGGAGGTTGTACTTTAGAAGATATTGTTACAATTACAATAACAAATGCTGCAGCTGATGCTGATGCAGGACCTTCTCAAACTTTACCACAGTTTTCAACAATAACAATGGCAGCTAACAATCCAGTACCTGGAAACGGTTTTTGGAGTTTTGTTTCAGGGCCAACTACACCTTCAATAATTGATATTAATGATCCAAATACCTTAATAACAGGAACTGCTCCTGGAGTTTATGAGTTCAGATGGACAGTTCAAAACAGTCCTTGTGCTGCAACAAGTGATAACGTAATTATTACTATTTTACCAATAGTAGATTTAAGTTTAGATAAATCAGTTAATAATTTATCGCCAAATGTTGGTGAAACAGTTACGTTTACATTAACTATTGCAAATAATGGAATTAATAATGGTACAGGAATAAATGTGTTAGATGAGTTACCAACCGGTTTAGCTTTAGTTCCGGGCTCAATAAGTAATGCAGGGATTTTTAACGCTGGAGGAAATGAGATTTCTTGGACAGGATTAAATGTTGCTGATGGAACGTCTTTAGACTTAACATACCAAGCTGTTGTGCTTTCAACTGGATCCTATACGAATACAGCGGAAATAACAGCATTTAATGAGTATGATCCAAACTCTACCCCTGGAAATAAAGATACATTACCAGGAGAAGATGACGATGATGATGTAACGTTGGCACCAGTGCCAATTGTTGATATTTCTTTAGATAAAACAGTTAATAATATGGCTCCTAATGTAGGTTCTAATGTTATATTTACGTTAACTGTATCTAATGATGGACCAAGTGATGCTACTGGAGTTGAAGTAACAGATTATTTACCGTCTGGATATACTTTGGTAAGTACAGATCCAGCTACAACTGGAGATCCAACCATTGTTTGGACTATTGGAAATTTAGCAAATGGAGCAGAACAAACATTAGAAATTACTGCAACTGTTAATGCAACAGGCGATTATACAAATATTGCAGAAGTTTCTGATACAAATGAAACTGATTCTAATTCTACACCAAATGGTACTGGAACACCACCTGCTTCACCTAGTGAAGACGATGAAGACGATATTACACCAGTACCTGTGCCAGTGGCTGATTTAGAATTAACAAAAACAGTAAATGATCCTGCACCTAATGTTGGAGAAACAGTAACATTTACAATTACAGTTACAAATCAAGGTCCAAATATTGCAACAAATGTTAATGTGGAAGACTACTTACCAACAGGCTTTAGTTATGTTTCACATACAGTTAATGCAGTTGCAAATGATCCTGCTTATACACCAGTAACAGGAAGTTGGGTAATTCCATCAATAGGAGTTGGAGTTCCTAATCAAGTAACTTTAACTATTGATGCGCTTGTATTACCTACAGGACAATATACTAATTTTGCACAAGTAGTTGGAGCTGATCAATTCGATCCAGATTCTCCGCACGGAAATGATGATATTACTGAAGATGATCAAGATGCAGCAAATATAGTTCCAATAAATGAAGCTGATTTAGTTACAACTAAAGTTGTTAATAATGCAAACCCAGTAGAAGGAGAAACTATTACATATACTATAGAAGTACTTAATGATGGTGGTCCAACAGCGGCAACCGGAGTTAGTTTAACTGATATTCTTCCTACCGGAGTAACGTATGTTAGTCATACAGCTCAAGCAGGGACAGCATATAATCAAGCTTCAGGAGTTTGGACTATTGGAAACATTGCCGTTGATGCAACAGTTTCGCTTGATATTGTAGTAACAGTTGATGCAGGTACACAAGGTACTAGTATTGTAAATAACACTACTGCAGCAACAGGAGATCAAACTGATCCTAATACAGGTGGACCACCTGATGATTTAGATGAAACTATAAATGTAAACGCATTTCCAATTGCAGTAAATGATGAAAGTTTAGGAAATACTGCAGGTCCAGTAACAATTACAGACATTACTGCTGCGAATCCAACAACTGCAGATTCAGATCCTGATGGTACAATTGATTGATCCAGCAACAATTAATTTAATAGCACCAGTAGGAGCTTTAAATACTGTAACGGATGGCGATGGTGATTTAGTAGGTTTTGATGTTCCAGGTGAAGGATCTTGGGCAATTGACGCAGCAGGAGCAGTTACCTTTACACCTTGTGATGGGATTACTATAACAGCTGAATGTCCAGCCGTATTTACAGGAAATCCAACACCAATTTTCTATACAATAGAAGATGAAGATGGAGATGTTTCAAATGAAGCAAGTATTACAATAACGTATGTAGTTGTGCTACCAATTCCAGAAGACGATGAAAGTTTAGGGAATACTGCAACTGCAGGTTTTGTTACTTTAGATGTAGTAGGAGGAACCACACCGGGTGCAGTACAAGATAATGATGCTGATGGTACAGTTGACCCAACACAAGTAAGTTTAGTCCCAACAGGAACAGCTACAGCAGTTGTAACCAATGCCGAAGGAAACGTAACAAGTTTTACAGAACCAGGAGAGGGAACGTGGGAAGTGAATCCAACAACAGGAGCCATAACATTTACTCCAGCACCAGGATTTACCTTAGACCCAACACCAGTTGAATATAATATAGAAGATAATGATGGAAACGAATCATTAACAAATGCTACAATAACCATAGATTATGTGCCTGTAGCTGTTGATGATGAGAGTTTAGGAAATGGAGTAGGAAGTGATGTTACAATAGATATTACAACTAATGACACTGATGGAGATACAGTAGTTGATAACACTTTTGATTTGATATTTCGAGTCCACCAGCAGGTACAACTGTAGATGGAACAGGAACTGTAGGATAGCTACAGTTATTGATGGAGAAGGAGTTTGGACTGTATGATGGAGCAGGAGAGTTAACATTTAGTCCAGATCCAGGTTTACAACAGATCCAACACCTATAGATTATACTATAGAAGATGCTGAAGGAAATGCAACATCAGCATCAGTAACTGTAGGATATTCTGAAATACCACCAGTAGCAAATGATGATAGCGTATCTGGAATTACAACAGGAGATGATGCGGATATCATTCAAATTTCAACAGACGACACATTAAGTGATGGAAGTCCGGTAGATGCCGATCCAGGTTCACCAACATTTAATGCAACAATTACTTTAGATGCAACAAGTGTAGCAGGAGGTATTCAAGATAGTCCTACTCAAGTTACCGTTCCGGGAGAAGGAGTTTGGACGTATGATCCAGCAACGGATACAATGACATTTAGCCCTGGAACTTATATTTTTCAAGGTAATACAATTCCATTTACAGCTGACCCAACACCTATCACGTATATTTTAACAGAGAATTCAACAGGTTTAAGTGATCCAGCAATCGTATCGGCAACTTATATAGCTGACCCTCCAATTCCAGAAGACGATGAAAGTTTAGGAAATATGGCAGGTCAAGTAACGCTTGATGTTATAGATGGAACTGATACAGGAATTACAATCGATACAGATCCTGATGGAGCAGTTGACCCAACACAAGTTAGTTTAGTTCCAACAGGAACAGCAACAAGTGTTGTTACAAATGCCGAAGGAAACGTAACGAGTTTTACAGAACCAGGAGAAGGAACGTGGGAAGTGAATCCAACAACAGGAGCAATAACATTTACTCCAGCACCAGGATTTACCTTAGACCCAACACCAGTTGAATATAATATAGAAGATAATGACGGAAATGAATCCTTAACAAATGCAACGGTAACCATAGATTATGTGCCAGTAGCAGTTGATGATGAGAGTTTAGGAAATACAGTAGGAAGTGATGTTACTATAGATGTAATTACAACTAATGATACTGATGGAGATACAGTAGTTGACCAACAACATTTGCATTTGGAAGTGTGCCAGATCCAGGGGTACCAGCAACAGATATGTAACTGGTTCACTTGGAACTGCAGATTATCAGGCAGTTGTTGATGGAGAAGGAGTTTGGACATATGATGAAACAACAGGAGAATTAACATTCAATCCAGATCCAGGTTTCACAACAGATCCAACACCAATAGGCTATACTATTGAAGATGGGGAAGGAAATTCAACATCAGCATTAGTAACTGTAGGTTATTCAGAAATACCACCAGTTGCAAATGATGATGACATAACAGGTGTTACAACAGGTACAGATGCTGTTGTATCAGGAATTTCAACAGATGATACCTTAAGTGATGGAAGTCCGGTTGATGCCAATCCAGCTTCAGCAACATTTAATGCAACTATAGTTTTAGATGAAACAAGTGTTCCAGGTGGAATCTTAAGTGGAGGAGGATTGATAGTTACAGTTCCAGGAGAAGGAGTTTGGACATATGATCCAGCAACGGATATAATGACTTTTGATCCAGAGTTAGGATTTACTGCAGATCCAACACCTATTACATATATTTTAACAGAAAATTCAACAGGGTTAAATGACACCGCAATTGTATCGGCAGATTATATTCCAGTACCACCAATACCGCAAGATGATTTAAGTGATAATGGAGGTATTGGTCACGTACCAAATACTGCGGTAACAGTAAATCCATTTATAGATAATGGAAGTGGAATTGATGAAGATGGTGATGCTTTAGCAGGAGGAATTGTAGATATTACTTCAGTTAGTTTAGTAATTCCTGCAGGAGCTTTGAATGTGGTGTTAGATGCAGAGGGTGATGTTACAAGTTTTGATGTGCCGGGAGAAGGAAATTGGAGTGTAGATGGGGATACTGGAGATGTGACTTTTACACCAATTGCAACTTTTAATGATGATCCAACACCAGTTGATTATTCTATTAGAGATAATGATGGAAATCAAAATCTATTGGCAGATAATGCTACTATAACTATAGATTACGCACCAATAGCTACAAATGATATTAATACAGTTGTTGGTATAATAGGAGACCCTGTTAGTATAGATGTTACTTTAAATGATCTTGATGGAGATATTATTAACCCTGCAACTGTAGTATTAGATGCTACAAGTGTTGGAGGTGTTCAACTTAGTGATAGCGAAGTATTTTTGGCTGGAGTAGGAACTTGGTTAGATGATGGAGCAGGAAATGTAACTTTTACACCAGATCCTCTTTATACATTAGATCCACCAGTAATAGAATATACAATTGAAGATGATGAAGGAAATGTTTCAAATGAAGCAACTATAACATTTGATTACGAGCCAATTGCAACAGATGATGTTAGTGATAATGGAGGTCTAGGACATCCAATAAATACAGCAGTTCCGGTTGATGTATTAGGAGATCCTACAACTGGAGATACCACAGGAGACCTTGTAGATCCAACAACGGTGAGTTTAGTAGATCCAGGTACAGCAATAAATATTGTTACTGATGCCAATGGAGATATTACGAGCTACGAAATTCCAGGAGAAGGAACTTGGAACGTTGATTTAGTAACAGGAGAGATTACTTTTGATCCAGAACCAGGATTTATTTTAAGTCCAACTCCAATATTTTATAATGTAGAGGATGATGAAGGAAATCAATCTAATGATGCTTTAGTAACAATTATTTACATTGCACAAGCTGATATTCAGGTTGTAAAAACAGATAATTCGGATACTTATACACCAGGATTACCTCTTGTTTATACTATTACAGTTACAAACAACGGACCAGCGAATGCAGCAGGCGTTATTGTAAATGATGACATTATAGACCCAACTTTAGAAGCTGAGACAACTTGGACTGGAAATGGTTCAACTGATGTTTCTGGAGATATAACGGATGATATTATAGCAACGTTAAATGTTGGAGATATAGTTACGTACACAGTAACAATAGATGTTCCAAGTAGTTATATGGGACCTATAAATAATACGGCAATTGTTGCTTTACCACCGTCAACAGACTTTACAATGCCTGTTGATCCGGATCCAAGCAATAATAGTTCAACAGATGTTGATGAGATGGATGCACAAGCTGCCTTAGTAGTAAATAAAACGGTAGACAATCCTACACCAGAAGTTGGTTCGGAAGTTACTTTTACAATTACAGTTACTAATGAAGGACCAAGTGATGCTACTAATATTGATGTATTAGATGTATTACCTACAGGTTATACGTTATCACCAGATCCAAATCCAATAACCGTAAGTCAAGGAACGTATTACCCAAGTGGACCAAATACAGGACTATGGGATTTAGGCGATTTAGTTGATTATGGAGATGGCATAGCACCTCCAATTGATGGAAGTGTTGCAACCTTAACAATTAGGGCTGTAGTAAATGAAAGTGGAATTTATACAAATACTGCTGAAGTTGTATATGCAGACCAGGAGGATCCAAATTCAATTCATGGAAATCAAGATCCAGAAGAAGATGATCAAGATGAGGCAACAACAACACCAATAGGTGTTACAGATTTAATTACAACTAAAACTGTAGATAATGATAATCCAAATGAAGGAGATGTAGTTAAATATACAATTACAGTTGTTAATAATGGGCCAAGTGCCGCTACAGGAGTTAGTTTAATTGATAATTTACCAGCAGGTCTTGAGTATGTAACTCATTTAGCTACTGGAGGTTCAGTGAATACTTATGCTGATGTTGCAGGTGATATGACTTGGACAATTGGTATAATTGACATTGGAGAGTCAGCAACGTTAACCATTGATGCTTTAGTTACAGCACCAGGTACATTAGCTCAAACTCCAATAACTAATATTACTACTCCTGCTTCAGGAGATCAATTAGATCCAACTGATGATGGAAATGATTTAGAAGCAGATATTGTTGTTACTGCTTCAGATTTAGTAACCGTAAAATCAGTAAATAATCCTGTGCCTAGTGAAGGAGATACGATTATTTATTCAATAGTAGTAACTAATAACGGACCAAGTGATGCAACTGGTGTAAGTTTAACAGATTTATTACCAGCAGGTGTTACTTATGTTAGTGATAATCAAGGAGATGCATTTAATAGTGGATCAGGAATTTGGACAATAGGCTCAATTTCAAGCGGTGCAACAGCAACCTTGACAATAACAGCAACTGTTGATATAGATACAGCTGGAACGGCTATTACCAATACTACCACAGCAGCAACAGGAGATCAAACGGATCCTACTACTGTTGGCGATTTCTTAGAAGCTACAATCGTTGTAGAAAACTTCTCAGATATTGTATTAACAAAGGTTGTAGACAATGCTACACCAAATGCTGGAGATACAGTAACCTATACAGTTACCGTTAGAAATAACGGACCTGCAAAAGTTACAGGCTTAGTAGTAACAGATGCTTTACCAGCGGGATTAACCTATGGTATTGTTTCACCGAGTGATGGAACATGGACAGCACCAAACTGGAGTATTGATTTATTAGAATCAGGAGAAGAAGAAACAATAGTAATAGAAGCTGTTGTAGGAATGGATCAAGGTGGAATGACATTAACAAACACAGTGTCAAATACGCAAGATCAAGTAGATAGTGATTTAACACCAGATGATGCATCAGAAACAATAGTAGTAACAAGTTCAGATTTAGTGACAGTTAAGACAGTAAGTGAATCATCTCCAAATGAGGGAGACGCCATTACTTATACAATAGCAGTAACTAATAATGGATTTAGTCCGGCGACTAATGTTAGTTTAATTGATAATTTACCAGCAGGTGTTACTTACGTAAGTAACAATCCTTCAGCAGGTACATTTAACCCTGGTTCAGGAGAATGGACAATAAGTAATATAGCAGTTGATGAAACAGTAACTTTAGAATTAATAGTAACGGTTGATGAAGAAACTGCAGGAACAAGTATTACAAATACTACCACTGCAGCAGTAGGTGATCAAACAGATCCAACCACAGTTGGCGATATTTTAGAAGCTACTATTGATGTAGAAAACTTCTCAGATATTGTATTAACAAAGGTTGTAGACAATGCTACACCAAATGCTGGAGATACAGTAACCTATACAGTAACTGTTAGAAATAACGGACCTGCAAAAGTTACAGGCTTAGTAGTAACAGATGCTTTACCAGCGGGATTAACGTATGGTATTGTTTCACCGAGTGATGGAACATGGACAGCACCAAACTGGAGTATTGATTTATTAGAATCAGGAGAAGAAGAAACAATAGTAATAGAAGCTGTTGTAGGAATGGATCAAGGTGGAATGACATTAACAAACACAGTGTCAAATACGCAAGATCAAGTAGATAGTGATTTAACACCAGATGATGCATCAGAAACAATAGTAGTAACAAGTTCAGATTTAGTGACAGTTAAGACAGTTAGTAATGCAACTCCAAATGAGGGAGATACTATTACTTATACATTAGCAGTAACTAATAATGGACCGAGTGATGCAACTGGAGTAAGTTTAACAGATTTATTACCAGCAGGCGTTACGTATGTAAGTGATGATCAAGGAGGTGCTTATAATAGTGGATCAGGAATTTGGACAATAGGCTCAATTTCAAGCAGTGCAACAGCAACGTTGATAATAACAGCAACAGTTGATGTAGATACAGCGGGAATGTCTATTACCAATACTACCACAGCAGCAACAGGAGATCAAACGGATCCTACTACTGATGGCGATATCTTAGAAGCTACTATCGATGTAGATAATTATACAGATATTGTATTAACAAAGGTTGTAGACAATGCTACACCAAATGCTGGAGATACAGTAACCTATACAGTTACCGTTAGAAATAACGGACCTGCAAAAGTTACAGGCTTAGTAGTAACAGATGCTTTACCAGCGGGATTAACGTATGGTATTGTTTCACCGAGTGATGGAACATGGACAGCACCAAACTGGAGTATTGATTTATTAGAATCAGGAGAAGAAGAAACAATAGTAATAGAAGCTGTTGTAGGAATGGATCAAGGTGGAATGACATTAACAAACACAGTGTCAAATACGCAAGATCAAGTAGATAGTGATTTAACACCAGATGATGCATCAGAAACAATAGTAGTAACAAGTTCAGATTTAGTGACAGTTAAGACAGTTAGTAATGCAACTCCAAATGAGGGAGATACTATTACTTATACATTAGCAGTAACTAATAATGGACCGAGTGATGCAACTAATGTTAGTTTAACAGATTTATTACCAGCAGGCGTTACGTATGTAAGTGATGATCAAGGAGGTGCTTATAATAGTGGATCAGGAATTTGGACAATAGGCTCAATTTCAAGCAGTGCAACAGCAACGTTGACAATAACAGCAACAGTTGATGTAGATACAGCGGGAATGTCTATTACCAATACTACCACAGCAGCAACAGGAGATCAAACGGATCCTACTACTGATGGCGATATCTTAGAAGCTACTATCGATGTAGATAATTATACAGATATTGTATTAACAAAGGTTGTAGACAATGCTACACCAAATGCTGGAGATACAGTAACCTATACAGTAACTGTTAGAAATAACGGACCTGCAAAAGTTACAGGCTTAGTAGTAACAGATGCTTTACCAGCGGGATTAACGTATGGTATTGTTTCACCGAGTGATGGAACATGGACAGCACCAAACTGGAGTATTGATTTATTAGAATCAGGAGAAGAAGAAACAATAGTAATAGAAGCTGTTGTAGGAATGGATCAAGGTGGAATGACATTAACAAACACAGTGTCAAATACGCAAGATCAAGTAGATAGTGATTTAACACCAGATGATGCTTCAGAAACAATAGTAGTAACAAGTTCAGATTTAGTAACAGTTAAGACAGTTAGTAATGCAACTCCAAATGAGGGAGATACTATTACTTATACATTAGCAGTAACTAATAATGGACCGAGTGATGCAACTAATGTTAGTTTAATTGATAATTTACCTGTAGGTGTAACTTTTGTAAGTCATTTAACAGCAGCAGGAACATTTAATTATGGTTCTGGATTGTGGACTATCGGAGATTTAGCTAACGGAGCAACAGCAATGTTGACTATAACAGCAACAGTTGATGATGGAACTTTAGGTCAAACAATAACAAATACAACAAGTGCAGTTACTGCAGATCAATCAGATTCAGATACAACAAATAATGTTGGAAGTGTTTCTATTGTTCCTACTGCTTATATTGATTTAAGCTTAACTAAATGGGTTGTTGATGATGTTGTAGATCCTGAAGTTGGAGATATGATTACATTTGAAATTAGAGTTGATAATGAAGGGCCAACTGAAGCAACAGGAGTTCAAGTTACAGACTTAATTCCTTCAGGATACGACTTTGTTAACTATAGTTCTTCAATAGGTACTTATAACCCAATAACAGGTTTATGGAATATTGGATTTATTGAAATTGGAAATACTGCAGTATTACTTGTAGATGTAATTGTAATGGATAGTGGAGATTATATTAATTGTGCAGAAATTACTGCTGCAAATGAATTAGATATTGATTCTACACCAAACAATTCGGATGCCGATGAAGATGATTATGATTGTGCATCTGCACCTCCGATTCAAGAATTAGATTTAAAAGTTGTAAAAACTGTAATCGCTGATAATTTAACGCCAATGGTTGGAACAGAAGTTTCATTTGAAATTAGATTAATTAACGATGGAAATATTGAAGGAACAGAAGTAGTTGTTACAGATTTATTGCCAAGTGGATATACTTTCTTAAATTACAGTTCTACACGAGGTACTTATGATGATGATAGTGGAAAATGGATAGTAGGTACAATTGTAGATGGAGAAACGGAAGTGTTAGTTATTGATGCAATAGTAAATGCAACAGGCGATTATTTGAACTGTGCTACAATTACTGAAATGCATCAAACGGATACAGATTTATCAAATAATACTAGCTGTATCGCAACAAATCCAATTAAAGTTATCGATTTAGAGTTAACTAAAGAGGTAGAATTAACACTTGGAAATCAAGGGCCAGTAAGCACAACAGGAGTTTTACAACCTTACGCTGAAACACATGTTGACTTTACAATTACTGTTAGTAATAATGGTCCAAGTGACGCAACTGGAGTTGTTGTTGAAGACCTGTTACCAAATGGATATAATTTTGTTAATGTATCTGTATCAACAGGAACTTATGATGATGGATCTGGAATGTGGAATATTGGAACTATTACAAACGGAGCCTCTGAAACTATGATAATAAGAGCGTTTGTAAACCCAGTAGGAAATTGGTTAAATGTTGCTGAAGTGATTGCCGCAAATGAGCTTGATATTGATTCTACACCTAATAATGGAGATATTTTTGAAGATGATATGGATCAAATAGCTACAGAACCAATTATCCCATTAACTATTCCAGAAGGATTTACTCCTAATGGAGATGGAATAAATGATGTATTTGAAATAGAATTCTTAGAGGTATTATATCCTAATTTTGCAATGGAAATTGTAAATAGATATGGTAACATAGTTTATGAATACAAACATAATGGAAACCCTTATCAAACACCACAATGGTGGGATGGATACTCAACTGGAAGATGGAACTTCTCAAGTGATCAACTTCCTGCAGGTACATATTTCTACACTATTTATTTTAATAATGATGAAAGAAAACCACAAACAGGTTGGATATATTTAAGAAAATAAAAACACTAATTTTTGGAAAGAGAGTTTATAACTGCTCTCTTTCCTTTAATATTTTTTAAACAACGTTTATGAAAAAATTTAGATTAATTTTAGGGGTTTTAGCCTTAATGTCATTAACAACCGTTTTTGGTCAGCAAGACCCTCAATATACTCAGTATATGTATAATATGAATATTTTGAACCCAGCATATGCGGGATCAAAAGGAATTACAAGTATTGGTTTGTTGGGAAGAACTCAATGGGTTGGTGTAGAAGGAGCGCCAAGAACAGTAACTTTAGCAATGCACTCACCTATAGGAAGAGCTGTAGGTATTGGACTATCAGTAATTCATGATGAAATAGGACCAGTTAAAGAAGATAATATTTATGCCGACTTTTCATACACTATTTTTACGTCAGAAGAAGGAAGATTAGCCTTTGGTTTAAAAGCAGGTGTAACTTTTATGGATGTTAGAGAATTGATAATGGTAGATCCAGATCCATTAAACATTCCTATACATCAAACTTCTCCAAATTTTGGAGCAGGTGTTTACTATTACACAGATAAATTTTATGTAGGATTATCAGCTCCAAATTTTTTAGAAACAAAACATCTAGAAAAAGATGGAGGTGTTGTTAGTACTGCATCAGAAAAAATGCACTATTTTTTAACTTCAGGGTTTGTGTTTGATGTTGCAGATAACTTAAAGTTAAAACCATCTGCAATGTTTAAAGCAACTGCAGGAGCACCATTATCTGTAGATTTATCATTAAATTTATTAGTTGATGAAAAAGTAGAACTTGGATTGTCTCATAGATTTGATGATTCTATTAGTGCTTTGGTTGGTTTTCAAGTGAATGATGATTTTAGAGTTGGATACGCTTATGATTATACAACCACAAGATTTGGAGATTTTAATTCGGGTTCACACGAAATTATGTTATTATTTGACTTTAATAGAAAGAAAGTTAAAAGTCCAAGATTCTTTTAATTATAAAAAACAGGAATATGAAAAAAATTACACTGATTATACTATTGTTTTGTGCAGGATTTATAAATGCGCAAGATGTTAATTATAAAATCAAAAACATTTCTGAAAACACAAAATTAGCTGATTTTGGAGTGACCTATTATGGGGAGAATGAAGCGGTTTTTGCTTCATCCAGAAAAGATAAATCTATCAGAAGTAGAAAATGGTTCGGTAATAAACAACCTTATTTAGAATTATTTAAAGGTACATTAGGTGCTGATGGTGAGATAAATGATGTTGAACGTTTTTCAGAGACTATAAACACAAAATATCATGAATCTAATGTAACTTTTACCAAAGATTTAAAAACAGTTTATTTTTCTAGAAATAATTACCTTAACAAAAAAGTAAAAAAAGACGACAATGATGAAATTCTTATCCAAATGTATAAGGCTACAGTTGGAGAAGATGGAGAATGGACAAATATTACTCCGATGCCGTTTAATAGTGACCAATATCAAACAGGGCATCCATCATTAAATGCTAAAGAAAATAAATTGTATTTCACATCAGATATGCCTGGCTCAATTGGTGCTGAGGATATTTATGTTGTAGATATTAATTCAGATGGCACATACGGAGAGCCTGTTAATTTAGGGCCAAATGTAAATACTGTAAGAGAAGAAATGTTTCCATTTATAGACGAAAATAATGTTTTATATTTTTCTTCTAACGGATATAGAGATGGAGAGGGACAATTAGATGTTTATGCTACAAAAATTATTGGAAAAGAAGGAATTGAGCCTGCAAAAAATTTAGGATACCCGATTAATAGTAAAGGTGATGATTTTGCTTTTGTTAAAAAATCAGGTGCAAATTGGGGGCATTTTTCTTCCAATAGAGAATTTGGAAAAGGAGATGATGATATTTATTATTTTGAAGAAATAGCACCAGACGAACTAGATTGTAATCAATTTGTTGAAGGTGTAGTGCGAGAAAAAGAAACTGGTGCTCTATTACCTGGAGCTTTGGTAGTTTTATACGGAGAAGATGGTGAAAAAATTGAAAGCGTTATCGCTGATAAATTTGCGTCCTTTAGTTTTATAGTAGATTGTAAAACACCTTACAAGATTGTAGGTACAAAACAAAACTATGATATGGACAGTGAAGAATTTGAAACATCGGATGTAAGAGATTTAGAATTGGCTCTAGGGCTGACTTTAGCACCTAGCGAATTTATTGTTGTTAGAGGTAAATTAATGGTGAATATAAACCCAATATATTTTGATTTAGATAAATCCTTTATTAGAAAAGATGCTGCAATAGAATTAGATAAAGTTCTTAGAGTAATGAAGAAATATCCAAATATAAAGATAGCATCTGGTTCTCATACAGACAGCCGAGCAACTGATAGTTATAACATAAAATTATCTGAACGTAGAGCAAAATCATCTGTTGAATGGATTATTTCAAGAGGTATTGACCCATCTAGAATTACAGGAAAGGGTTATGGAGAGACACAACTAGTAAATAAATGTTCTGATGGAGTTAAATGTTCTGAAGCGGAACATCAATTGAACAGAAGAACTGAATTTATAATTGTAAATCCAGAAGCGATACAACAATAATTTTGAAGAAATTTTAAAAAAAAGGCTACTAATTTTAGTAGCCTTTTTTTATGCTAAAAAGTAACTAGTACCTATTGAAAATTTAAGTTTTTTATAAATATTTGTATTTTTAACTTAGTTTTTTTGTGCTAATTTTCTTGAAATCAATAAAATATACTTAAATAAAATGTGAATTTATATAAATCAATATTTAGATGTATTATAACTATTATATTTTTTTGATTTCAACGTGTGTATTTTCTAATAATTAAAATTCAATTCGTGCACATCCATCCAGACAGTCGCTCATCTGATTATTATAATTTAATGCTTTCAGAAAATAAAGCAAAATCTACTATGCGGAGGTTATTTAATAAGCAGATTTATACTTCCAGAATTTCGGAAAAGGTTTTGGTGAAATACAATTTATCAATAACTGTAGCTATGGAAAAAAATACACTAAAGAAGAGCATCAGCAAAACAGACGAATTGAGATTTTTATTGATAATTCAGCAGATTTAAATTAATTAAATAATTGCATTACAAATTCTTTTAAATCTTCTCCATGAAGATTACTTGCAATAATTTCTCCTTCAGCATTAATTAAAAAGTTAGTTGGCAAGGAAGTTATTCCATATTCAATAGCAATGGCAGTATTAAAGCCTTCAACAGTAGATACATTAGTCCAAGTTCTATTATCTGTTTTAAGAGCTTTTAACCAACGTTCTTTATTAGAATCTAATGAGATACCATAAATTTCAAAACCATTAGCACTGTAGTTATTATGCAAGTTATTTAGCAAGTTGCTTTCTGTTCTACAAGGCGGACACCAACTAGCCCAAAAATCTATTAATGTATACGTGCCCTTAATAGAATCTAAAGCGATATGCTTATTGAATTGATTTGGCATTGTAATATTAGAAATTGTACTACCGATATTTGTTTTTTTAAGTATTTCAATTTTTTTAAGTAGTTTTTGGGTAATTTCTAAATTTGGGTGCGCATCTTTAAAATTTGAAACAAGGTCTTCAAGAGTTTCAATATTTTCTTTATTCCAACGAATTGAAGTTGGATACATTGCGATTGAAGTTCCCATGCTATCTTCTACAAATTGAACTAACTCCTTTAAATGAATTTTATAATTATCAACTTCAAGCGTTCTTAATGCTGTAATAATTTGTTCATTAGCTTGTTGTTTTTTTAACTCTTTAATACTATCTCTAATACTTGTAACCAATCTATTTAAAGATTCTTTTCTAAAGCTTTCATAATCTAGTAATAATTGTGTGTCATAAGATCCTGAAACTTTTAAGTTTTGAATATCTGCACCTTCAATTTTAATATGTTGACCTTTATCAATAGCAAGTTGAAGTGTTTTTTTGTTATCAAAAGTCAAATTATAAATATTTGGTTCTAAAAAATAAACAGCATTAAATTTACCTCTTTTATTAACTTTTAAAGTATCAATTAATATTGTTTTATTAGTTTGAAAATCTGCTATTTGAGATAGTAATATGTAATTGGTTTCTAAATTAGAAATGCTACCAGAAATAATAAATGAATTATTTTTTTTGGAAGTACATCCAAACAAAATTAAAGACAAATATAAAATGATTAAAAAATTGAAATTTCTAATTAGTTTCATTATTTTAAAGTTTAATCCCTTTGACGTAAGTACTTTTTTAAACTAACAAGATTATTCAGAAATATTTAAATCAGTTTCGTTATTAACGACAGTTAAAAAATTAGGGAAAAAAGTAGGTGCAAAGTTTTTTACAGGCTCATATAAAATTGAGTTTTCTTTTTGATCTTCAGAAATAAACGGAATCGTATTATTTAGTTTAGTAAAAACTATAAGAACAATGCTTAAAATAAAACCTATTTTTAAAGCTCCAAAAACACCTCCCAGTATTTTATTTACCATTCCAAGCGAAGCAAAATCAGCAATTTTAGTAAATAATTTACCTAACAATCCAATGGTTAAAACTATAATTGCAAAAGTAATTGCAAAAGACACAATTGTAATATAGCGTTCTTCCCAAGCTACGCGATCTGCTAAAAAATCACCCACAAAATAAGAAAAGTGAATTGCTCCATACACACCCGCAATTAAAGCAATTAGAGAAGCTATTTCAACAAATAAACCTTTAAACAAACCTCTAATAAAGCCAAACAGTAAAAGTGCTGCAATAATAATGTCAAAAGTATTCATATAAATGTTTTTGTAAATATACATGAATGGATTTGTATATTTGCAATCAAACTAAAAATATCAAATGTCTAGAGATCAAAAATTAAAGGAAGATTACGAAAAAATTCTTGAAATTTTAGCAACCAAATTTGGTGAAGGAGAAGAACTTAATTTAGATGCCATTATTTATTTAATTGGCGTACAAGAATTAGGTAAAGGCGCTGTAGAATTTAAAAAAGACGATAAAGTTAATTTAATGCATATTGCTATTTGCAGGTTATTAGAACCATTTGGTTACTATGAATTTGATTTTTTTGATGTTGATGGTTGGCCGCATTATAAAGTTTTGGAAGCATTGCCACCTCTAAAATCTGGAGAACAGACGGTACTTATTAAAGAAGCTATAGTTTTGTATTTTAAAGAACAAGAATTAATACCAAGCTAGTTTTATTTTAAAAAGTTTAGGTTACAGCTAATTTTCTAATTATTGTTGATAGTAGTTTCGGAAAAAATCTTTTTACATAAACCGCTAATTTTTCTTTAAACCCACCAATATATACTTCTTGTTTTTCTTTTTTAATTGCAGTAATTAAATGTTTTGAAAAAACGCTACTAGTTAAACCATGTTTTGTAGCTGTATCCATTTTGTTTTGTGGTGTTCCATTACCAGTTAATGCATTTAAGGAAATGTTTGTTTGCACAAAACCAGGACATGCAAGTGTTACTTTAATATTGTTTTGATGCACTTCAGCACGTAAGCTATCAAAAAATCCATGCAATGCATGTTTAGACGCAGCGTATGAAGATCGTAATGGAGTTCCAATTTTGCCTACAATACTTGTAATTACAACAAAATGCCCACTGTTTTTATTTATAAAATGTGGTAAAAGCGCTTTTGTAAGTGCAACTGTACCTAAATAATTAACATCCATTATACGTTTATCAACAGTAATTAAAGTATCTTTTACATAAGATCTTTGGCTAATACCTGCATTATTAATTAGAATATCAATGTCTCCAAATAATTGTATTGCCGCTGTTACTTTTTCCTTAAAAATTGTGTAATCTTCCAAATCAATTGCCAGAGTTGCTACGTTTTTTGGATTTTTACATTCATTTTTAACATTGGTTAATTCCAGTTCATTTCTAGAAGAAATAATAAGTTTTAAGGGCAGTTTTGATAGTTCAATTGCTAAAGATCTTCCAATACCAGAAGATGCTCCAGTTATCCAAATTACCTTATTTGTTAAATTCATAAAAGTTGATTTTTTGCAAAATAATAAAAATACTTACATTTGGTCTGATTCTTGAATAAATCAACAAAAAAGAAAATGACAAAAAAAATTCTATTCCTATTGTTTTTAATTAGTTCTGTAATACAAAGTCAAACTTTTGTTAAAGGAACTATGAGCCCTGTAATTGAAGATTTAGAATATGTAATATTATATCAGTTAAAAGGCGCAAAACAAATATATATTGCAAATGTTGATATAAATAATGGAGCGTTTAAATTAGATTTTCCTGAAAATTCACCTGAAGGAATGTACCGTTTAATGTACGATATGAATAATGACGGATTTGTGGATATACTATATTCAAATGAATCAATTGAATTAAAATTCGATCCAACTTTTCCTTCAGGAACTTTACAATTTTTAACTTCTGAAGAAAATAAATTATATACAAATTATAAGTTGCAAACTGATAATTTAAAGCGCAAGTTAGATTCGCTTCAATTATCGTATTTTAGATTAAAAGATTCTACCGCACTTAAATTTACAAGTGAATATTATAAAAAAACACTTAAAGATTATTTAGAAGTTCATAATAAATTTTCTGAGAGTTCTAAAAATATGTTAGTTAATAATTTTGTTAAGGCAAGTAAAAAATATTATGCTCCTGAAGTATTTTCATCACCTCAATTATTTCTGAACAGTGAAAAATTACATTATTTTGATGCTATAGATTTTGAAGATGTAGTGCTACAAAATTCTATTTTTTATACCGAAAAAATAGTAGATTATGTTTTCTTTTTAAACCAATCTGATGAAGTTGAAGTGCAAAACAAATTATATATTAATGCAATTAACGAAGTTGTAGAGAAAATAGGTAATAATAATACGCTAAAAAGCGAAATTTTAACAACATTGATGTACAATTTTACACAATTAGAAAATACGCTTCTTATAGATTACATTATTGAAAATTTGTATAACAAACTTCCTTTAGAATTTCAAAATAAAACAGACGTAGATCAAATTCTTGATAATGTTAAATTGGCTGTTGGGCGCAAAGCACCTGATTTTTCTTGGAAAGAAAATGGTGTTGAAAATAGCTTATATAATACTAATAAAGCTGAAACATTTATGGTTGTTTTTTGGAGTACAACTTGTTCTCATTGCTTAGTTGAAGTTCCCCAATTGTATGAGTTTATAAAGGATAATTCTGAAGTTAAAGTATTTGCAATTGCTTTAGAGAATGATGAATTAGGTTTTAATCATTATTCGGAAATATTTGATAAGTGGACAAATATTTTAGGTTTAGATAAATGGCAAAATAAAATAGCTCGTGACTATCAAATTAATGCAACACCAAATTATTTTATTTTAGATGCCAATAAAAAAATAATTTCTAAACCATATGCTTTAGAAGATGTTAAAAATTATTTTAACAAAGAATAAATTTAATAGGCTGTTTAGAGAGTGTACATCTTTGAAACAGCCTATTATCTATTTTAATGCTGACATTGATGGTCATGGTCGTGTTCATGAGTATGAGAACAGGTAATACCATTGTCTAAAATTTCCCCTTTTAAAAAGTTAGTTACAATTTCTTTTGTATTTCCAGTACAACCACGTATTACTTCAATATTAAACTTATTTAACACGTTAATAGCACCTTGACCTATTCCGCCAGCTAACATAATAGTAACTCCGTGTTCAGCTAAAACTTGTGCAATATTAGATTTGCATCCGCAGCCTTGGTCAGATGCTAGTATTTTAACATCAACTATATTGTTTTCTTCTGAAATAGTATAAATTTCATAAAATTTACATTTACCAAAATGATCTTCTATTTGGTTGTTTTCTGTAACAGGTATTGCAATTATTTTCATTTTTTATTTATTTTTTAAATGACTTATTAATTCTTGATTTCTATTATTTCTTCAAAGGTTTTATCGCTATTTTTCACACATTTAATATGGTTTTCTTCTTCTTCAACAAGTTTAAAACACTTTTTGCACCTGTACCATTCTTTTTCAAACTTGTAGTTTCCGCCATCAATTACAATCGCTTTTCCTTCAACAAATGCTTTGGTAATATTTTTTAAAGCTTTATTATAAATTCTAGTTAATGTTGGCCTAGAAATATTCATTAATACAGCAGCCTCTTTTTGTTGTAGCATTTCGTAATTAACCAACCGAATACTTTCATATTCCTCTATAGTTAATTGTATTACTTCAAGTTTACATTGTGGAATTCCAAAAGGCTTAAAACCCTTCATTTTTGGAGGTTTGCAAACTCTTCTGTTTTTTTCGGGTCTTGCCATGTTTTTATTTAAAGTTGAAAATAAAGTACAAATATAATGAACGTAGGTTCATAATTCTAACTTTATTAATTATATTTAACAAATTTTTTTAAGCTAATGAATTCAAAAACTGATAAATTAATAACTACACAATACAAAGTTGTTTTTTCTAAAATGTTAAACGATCAAAATAATTTGTTTGGAGGCATTGCATTGCAGTGGATGGACGAAGTTGCATATATTACCGCAATGCGTTTTACTAGAAAGAAAATGGTGACTGTATCTACTGATAAAATTAAGTTTTTAAAACCTATAAAATCTGGTGATATTGTTAAGTTAATTGGAACTGTAGTTAAAGTTGGATTGGCAAAAATTACAATTCAGGTTGAAATATTTACGGAACAATTAGACTCTGAAATAAAACAAAAAGCAATTCAAGGTTTATTTGTTTTTGCAGCAATCGATAAAAATAATAAGCCAATCCGTATTTAAAAAGTTATTTAAAAGTGTAAAAAAGCATCTTCAAGATGTTCAATTTTAAATGTTTGTTGGTTTTTTAGAATTGCGATAATATCAAATCGAACTTCAACATCTAAATCTTTTATAGTAACATACTGGTTAATAGCTTCAACCAATAATTTAATCTTTTTTTGATTTACAAAATCTTGTGGATTTCCAAAATAATCGCTCGAACGTGTTTTAACTTCTACAACAGCTAAAATTTCACTTTTTAGAGCAATTATATCTACTTCTGCTTTTTTAAAAAACCAATTTTTTTCAAGTATTTTATATCCGTTTTTTTCTAAATATTCAACAGCAAGATCTTCACCTTTTTTACCTAATTCATTATGTGTAGCCATTTTTTTGATGTTTTAATAGTAATATTCAAAACCAAAACAAAGCATTTCAAATATTTTTAAGCTTAAAGGTACTATAAAGTATTTTATTTTTTTTTAACGTGAGTAAAACAGGGAAAAGGCTATACAAAATAATTTTATATAGCCTTTTTTTAAAGTTTCTTATTTTAAATTTTACTCGCCCATTTTAGCCCAGCTATCACGTAAAGGAACGGTTCTATTAAAAACTAAGTTGTTTTCGGTAGCATCTTTATCAACGCAAAAATAACCTAACCTCTGAAACTGAAATCTATCTAAATTTTTAGCTTTTTTTAAGCTAGGTTCAATATAAGCTTCAATAATATTTAAAGAATTTGGGTTAATAAATTCTTTAAAATCTTTTTCTTTATGTCCATCTGGGGCTTCATCTGTAAACAAACGATCGTACACTCTTACTTCAGCTTTTTCGGCGTGTTTAACAGAAACCCAATGTAATGTTCCTTTAACTTTACGTTTACTCGCTTCTGTTCCGCTTCCGCTTAAAGAATCTTCATCATAGGTGCAATGTATTTCAGTAACTTCACCATTTGCATTTTTCACACAGCTTTCAGCTTTAATAATATATGCATTTTTTAAACGCACTTCTTTACCTAATTTTAAGCGGAAAAACTTTTTATTAGCTTCTTCTCTAAAATCTTCTTTTTCGATGTATATTTCTCGACTAAAAGGAACTGGTCTGCTACCAAAACCTTCTTCATAATCGTTATAATTGGCATCTAAAAACTCTTCTTTTCCTTCTGGATAGTTGGTGATTATAACTTTAACAGGATCTAAAACAGCCATAACACGAGGAGCCGTTTTATTTAAGTCGTCTTTAATACAGTGCTCTAACAATGCTACATCGGTAACGTTATCTCTTTTTGAGATTCCTGCAGTATCACTAAATTTTCGAATAGCGTTTGGAGTATAACCACGTCTTCTTAATCCTGATATTGTTGGCATTCTTGGATCATCCCAACCAGTAACAATTTTTTCTTCAACTAATTGTAGTAATTTACGTTTACTCATTACAGTATAACTTAAATTTCTACGTGCAAACTCTCGCTGTTTTGGTCTTAATGGTAGTTTTGAAGCATCAAAAACTTGGTCTACATACCAATCGTATAAATCTCTATGCGATTTAAATTCTAAAGTACAAATAGAATGAGAAATTTGCTCTAAATAATCCGACTCTCCGTGTGTCCAATCGTACATTGGGTAAATACACCAGTCGTTACCAGTTCTGTGATGATGTTTCTTTAATATACGATACATAATTGGATCGCGCATATGCATATTGGTATGTTTCATATCAATTTTAGCACGCAACACATGAGAACCTTCTTCAAATTCTCCATTTTTCATTTTTAAAAATAACTCCAAATTTTCTTCAATATTTCTATTTCGGTTTGGACTATTAGTTCCTGGTTCGGTAGGTGTTCCTTTTTGAATAGCCATTTGTTCCGAAGTTTGATCATCTACATATGCTTTTCCTTCTTTTATTAGTTGAACAGCCCAATCAAATAATTGTTGAAAATAATCTGAAGAATACAATTCTTTATCCCATTTAAAGCCAAGCCACTCAATATCATTTTTTATGGAGTCAACATATTCTTGCTCTTCTTTTACAGGGTTTGTATCATCAAAACGTAAATTTACAGGAGCATTGTAGCTTAATCCTAATCCAAAATTTAAACAAATAGAAGCTGCATGACCAATGTGTAAATAACCATTTGGTTCAGGCGGAAATCTAAATCGTAATTTATCATTTGATAATCCGTTTGCTAAATCTTCTTCAATAATTTGTTCAATAAAATTTAGCGACTTTTTTTCTTCACTCATAATTGTAAAATAATAAGCAGCAAAAATATCGATTTTTTTTGGCAATAACTATAAATAATTCATAGTACAAAAGTTTGAAGCTAAAGTAGTATTTAACTACATAAAAAAAACTTGAATTTATGATACGCAATTTGTCTTTCAAAATTTATAATCAATAATAAATTACCTGTTATTCGTGATTATAAATTCATAATTCTAAATTTGCAATTCATAATTCATAAAAAATGGGAGTTATAAAAGTTAAAAATATACGTGTATATGCATATCACGGATGTTTAGTAGAAGAAGGTAAAATAGGTTCAGATTATAGAGTGGATTTAGCTGTAAAAGCTAATTTGTCTAAATCTGCTATTACAGATAACCTCGCAGATACGGTAGATTATGTTCATTTAAATAAAATTGTAAAGCAAGAAATGGCAATTAGGTCTAAGTTATTAGAAGAAGTTGCTAAACGTATTTTAGATCGTATTTTAGATGAAATTCCTATTGTAAAATCTGCAAAAGTTGAGGTTTCTAAGTTAAATCCACCAATTGGGGGTAATGTTGCAATGGTAACTATTGCAATGAGTAAGCAAAGAAAATAGTTTTTAATTGAAGTTAGTTTATTCAACTTTTCAATTTTTAATTTTTCAACTTTGCTTTTAAAAAACAATAATTTCAAAAAAATCTTGCCAACTTATTAAAAATAGTTAAATTTGCAATCCAATTAGGGCGTCGTGGCCGAGTGGCTAGGCTGGGCTCTGCAAAAGCTCCTACAGCGGTTCGAATCCGCTCGACGCCTCTACAAAAACCAAAGCTTTTGCTTTGGTTTTTTTGATTTCTTTAACATATTGTTACATAGAAAATCACGTATCTTTGTAAGACCTATATATTGCAACCTAAAAATTTAAGTTACTAAGGTTTTAGTTGTTAGTATACTGTTTAAAATTTTATATAAGAATGACAATTTACCCAATTGAAACTGGAAATTTTAAGTTAGATGGTGGTGCTATGTTTGGAGTAGTTCCAAAAACACTTTGGCAACGTACAAACCCAGCGGATAGTAATAATTTAATTGATATGAGTATGCGATGCATGCTTATTGAAGATGGTAACAGACTTATTTTAATTGATACTGGAACGGGAAACAAACAATCTGACAAGTTTTTTGGTTATTATTACTTCTTTGGAGACTTTTCTTTAGACACTTCATTAGCAAAATATGGTTTTCATAGAGATGATATTACCGATGTTTTTTTAACACATTTACATTTTGATCATTGTGGAGGTGCTATACAATGGAATAAAGATAGAACTGGCTATGAACCTGCTTTTAAAAATGCAAAGTTTTGGTCTAATAAAAATCATTGGCAATGGGCTGTTGAACCTAATGTTAGAGAAAAAGCATCGTTTTTAAAAGAAAACATTAATCCCATTGAAACAAGTGGACAATTAAATTTTGTAAATCTACCAGAAGGTGATTTTGCAACAAATACTGAACTTGGTTTTGATATTTTATTTGCAGATGGTCACACCGAAAAACAAATGATTCCACATATTCTATATAAAGGGAAAACGCTTGTTTTTATGGCAGATTTATTACCTACTGTTGGACACATACCTTTGCCTTATGTAATGGGATACGATACACG
This sequence comes from uncultured Flavobacteriaceae bacterium, assembly GCA_942492305.1. Taxonomy (GTDB): domain Bacteria; phylum Bacteroidota; class Bacteroidia; order Flavobacteriales; family Flavobacteriaceae; genus Lutibacter. Next base: position 407,408 of record CALOEI010000001.1, read on the forward strand.
TCCGTTATTAACTATGGACGAAAAAGCCAAGTTTTTAAACAAAGCAGCCGATAATAATTATTTTTTGTTTTTAGAACACGATGCAACTAACCAGTTGTGTACGCTAAAACATACAGAAAAAGGAGTACGATTAAATCAAACATATAAATTTAACCAAATATTTAATTAAAATAAATAACATGAGAATATTTAAACCTATGTATGTTGCGGCTATTGCGGCTGTAACTTTAGCAAGTTGTGGATCTGTAAAAAATATGGCAGTACCAACTATGGAAACTTCAGTTTCATTAACTGAAGCAAAACAGGGAATTGTATCCGAAGAACAATTTAACCATTGGGCACATGCCGATTTAATGACTGATACTATTCCAGGAATGAGTGTCGAAAAAGCCTATAAATTTTTAGAAGGCAAAAAAGGCGAAATAGTAATTGTTGGTGTAATTGATTCTGGTATAGACGTAGAACATGAAGATTTAAAAGATGTTGTTTGGATAAATTCAAAAGAAATAGCTGGTAACGGAATTGATGATGATAAAAATGGTTATGTAGATGATATTTACGGATGGAACTTCTTAGGTGGTAATGGTGTTGCAGCTCCAGAACAATTAGAAATTACAAGAATTGTTGCAAAATTAAACCCTCGTTTTAAAGGAAAAACAATAGATGATATAAGTGCTGAAGATAAAGCTGATTTTGAAAAATATCAAGAATATCTTAAGGCTTATGAAGCTTCAGGATCAAGACATTTTTCAACATTAGAACGTTTAGAGCAATTAAAAACAATGGTTGATGGTTTAAAAAATGCAATGGCAGTAGATGAGTTAACTTTAGAGGCTCTAAATGCTTTTGAAACCGAAGACGAAACTTTAAAAGGTCAAATTCAAGCTTTAAGTGGAATGTTTGCTCGAGGTTTTGACGAAAAACAATTGAATGACTATTATGATTCTCAAATGAAAAATAAGAATTATGATTTTGATTTTGATGGAAGAGCAATAGTTGGTGATAATCCTGAAGATATTACAGATACTAATTATGGAAATGGTAATGTAATTGGTTCTAAAGACGATGAAATTCATGGAACTCACGTTGCTGGTATTATTTTAGCAACACGTAACAATGGTATTGGAATGAATGGTGTTGCAACAAATGCTAAATTAATGTCTGTAAGAGCAGTACCAGATGGTGATGAGCGTGACAAAGATGTAGCTTTAGCAATTAGATATGCAGTTGATAATGGAGCAAAAGTAATTAATATGAGTTTTGGTAAAAACTACTCTCCAAACAAAGAATGGGTTTTTGATGCAATAAAATATGCTGAAAAACACGATGTTTTACTAGTACACGCAGCTGGAAATGATAGTAAAGATATTGATGTAAAACCTAATTTTCCGAATGACTCAGAAGATAAAATTGAAGAATTTGCAGATAATGTATTAACTATTGGTGCTATGAGTGTAAATTACAACGAAAACTTACCAGCAACATTCTCTAATTATGGTAAAACTAATGTAGATGTTTTTGCACCTGGAGTTCAAATTTACTCAACATTCCCTAAAAATGAATATCAAAAAATTAGTGGTACTTCTATGGCGTCTCCAGAGGCGGCAGGTGTAGCTACTTTAGTAAGATCATACTATCCAGAATTATCTGCAAGTCAGGTAAAACATATTATTATGAATTCTGGAACTACAATAGATATGGAAGTTTTATTACCTGGAGGTAAAGGTAAAAAAGTTCATTTTTCTGAATTATCAATTTCTGGAAAAATAGTAAATGCATACAATGCATTAGTATTAGCCGATAAAATGGTAAACGGTAAATAAAAAATTATAATATTCTGTTAAAAAAGCACATTCCATAAGGGTGTGCTTTTTTGTTTTATAAGGTTATTTCTATATTGCAATTTCTAAATTAATTTTACACATGAAAAAACTTTTAACCCTATTGTTTTTTGTTTCAGCAACATTTCTTTTCTCACAAAATAATACAACCTACTGGCAACAGCAAGTTAATTATACCATGGATGTTACGATTGATGTAAATAATTATCAATACCAAGGCACTCAAAAATTAGAATATACCAATAAGTCGCCAGATGTTTTAGATAAGGTGTTTTATCATTTATATTTTAATGCTTTTCAGCCAAATAGTGAAATGGATGCTCGATTGCAATCTATAATTGATCCTGATAGTAGGATGGTGATAAATAAAGGTACAAAGGAAAACCCAATTTACGAAAGTAGGATAGCGAAACTGAAAAACAATGAAATAGGTTATTTAAAAGTTAATTCACTTCAACAAAATGGAAGCGATGTAAATTATAAATCTGAAGGTACAGTATTGATTGTTGATTTAAACAGTCCTATTGCACCGGGAGAAACTGTAACTTTTGACATGGTTTTTGAAGGACAAGTACCAGTTATGATTAGAAGAGCAGGAAGAAATAGTAAAGACGGTGTTGCTTTATCAATGGCGCAATGGTATCCTAAAATGGCCGAATATGATTTTGAAGGGTGGCATGCCAATGCTTATATTGCTCGAGAATTTCATGGCGTATGGGGAAATTTTGATGTAACACTGCATATCGATAAAAAATATACTGTTGGTGGAACAGGTTATCTTCAAAACCCGCAAGAAATTGGTCACGGATATGAAGATGAATCTAAGCCTTTAAACCTTCCAAAAGGAAAATTACTTTCTTGGCATTTTGTTGCACCAAATGTGCACGATTTTACATGGGCTGCAGATCCTAACTTTAACCATGATATTGTAAAAACCAAAAGTGGAACACAACTACATTTTTTATATAAAAATGATAAAAAATATGCAAAAGCTTGGAAAGAAATACAACCACTTACTGAAAAAGCCCTTGATTATTTTAATGAAGCAATAGGACCATATCCGTGGAAGCAATATTCTGTAATACAAGGAGGAGATGGTGGTATGGAATATGCTATGTGCACACTAATTTCTGGAGGCGAAACTTTAAGAAGTATAATTGGAACTGTTTTTCATGAGTTAGCACATGCGTGGTTTCAACAATTACTAGCTACAAATGAAAGTAAACATTCTTGGATGGATGAAGGGTTTACAACATATATTTCTACATTAGCATCTAATAAAATTTTGAAGAATAAAACAGACCAACCAACATCGGGAAATTACAAGAGATATTTTTACTTGGTAGATGCAGGCATTGAAGAACCACTCACTACACATGCAGATAGATTTAATACAAATACTGCATTTGGTATGGCAAGTTATACAAAAGGGAGTATGTTTTTAAGCCAATTAAATTATATTATTGGAGAAGAAAATGTAAAAAAATCTCTTAAAAAGTATTACAATGATTTTAAATTTAAACATCCAACACCAAATGATTATCAACGAATTGCCGAAAAGGTTTCAGGAATTCAATTAGATTGGTATTTAAATGAATGGATTGAAACTACACATACCATTGATTATGCAATTGCTAAGGTTGAAGAAAATAATATAACTCTTGTAAGAGTTGGTCAAATGCCAATGCCTATTGATGTACGTGTGACTTATACAGATGAAAGTTATCAAGATTTTTACATTCCATTAAAAATGATGAAAGGCGAAAAACCTACCACTGCAACTTTAATAAAAGATTGGGCTTGGTCCAATCAGTTTTATACATTTTCAACTTCAAAAGACGTTAAAAAAGTTGAAATTGATAATAGTGGATTGATGGCTGATATTAATAGAAGTAACAATGTATTTATGAAGGATTAATATATAGTTGTTATTTAATAAGTTTAACCCATAAACCCAAAATACAAAAATATAAGTCCAAATACCAAGACTAAAGGTGTTAATAGTTTTAAAAATAAATCATTAGAAAACATTGATTTTAAAAAATCTAATTTAGTTGGAAATGCCAATAATAAAATACCTTTTAATAGGGCAATCCAGCCTATAATTGTTATAGCTACAGTCCAATTTGCTTCCCAAATATTGTGATTTTCAATAATTATAATACCAAAAGCAATAGCTATAAAACCACCAATTATCAGATATCCAGAATTTTTAAATAAGTTTGAAATAGCTTCTTTATAAAAAGCTTTATTAGCAAGTAACCCTATTCCAAATGAAACATAAAGTACACCGATAATTTTTGCTATTAAAATCGAGATTTCCATTTTATAAATATATATATATTTTAACTACTTATAAAGTTAATGAAATTTTTATGACTATAGTTATACGGAACATTTTTAAGTACTTCTGTGTCTTAAAAGACATAAAACAACTAAAACAAAATTAATTTATCAATAAAAACATAAAACCTGAATTTTAATAGTTAATGTTAAAAAGCTCCTTTAATCAATAGTTTAAAGGAGTTTTTTGAATTTAATAACAAGTGATTTTAAAATTTTAACATTTTGTTTAATAAAAAATCTAAAAAACTAAACAAATATCAAAATGTTTAACTATATTTGTAAAACATTAAACAACTAAAACATATATTATGATAACTAAAAAAATTTTTACCGCATTATTATTATTTGGATTTATGATCACTTCTGTATCTGCAATTCACATAAATGAAATAGAAAGATTACCTTATTTTGAAACAGAGGAAAAAACCCCTACTGTTGTTGGGGTAGCTGCTAGTAATGATAATTTTACAACTTTAGTAGCTGCTGTAAAGGCTGCAAATTTAGTTGAAACCTTAAACAGTGAAGGACCTTTTACAGTATTTGCTCCAATTAATGCAGCATTTGACAAATTGCCTGCAGGAACTGTAGAAAGTTTATTAAAACCTGAAAACGTGAACACTTTAACAGCTATTTTAACGTATCATGTTGTGGCTGGTGAGTTTAAAGCAGCAGCAGTAGTTGAAGCGATTAAAGAAAATAATGGAAGTTTTGTAATACCTACTGTACAAGGTGGGAAACTTACAGCTTCAATTAATGATGGAAACGTTATATTAACTGATGAAAAAGGAAATACTTCAAAAATAATTTTGACAGATGTTGAGGCTTCTAACGGTGTAATTCACGGAATTGATACTGTGGTGATGCCATAATTTTTTAATTACTTATTCTAAAAACTCGTTGCATTTTATGTAACGAGTTTTTTTATGTTATTTATTTTTAATCAACTATAAATCTTGGTAAATTTTGTGGTAATCTTGTTAATAATTCATAATTTACCTGATCGCTAAACTCACTAAAAGATGAAACGCTGATTTCTAAATCGCCTTGTTTTCCTATTAAAACAACTTCATCTCCTTTTTGTACGTGTTCAATTTTTGTAACATCAACTGTAATCATATTCATATTTACAATTCCTATAACACTTACTCTTTGTCCGTGTATTAAAACACGCCCTTGATTGCTTAAGCTTCTACTAAAACCGTGACTGTATCCAACTGGAATTGTTGCAATTTTTATGTTAGAATTTGCTAAATAAGAGGTTCCATAGCCAACAAATTCTCCAGCTTTTACCGTTTTAACATCCATAACTTTACTTTTCCAAGAAATAAGCCTTCTTAAAGGGTCTTCAGTTATTTTCTTTTTTGTTAAATACTCAATATAGATTTCTTTGTTTGGGAAAAAGCCATATTGAACAATTCCTAACCTTACCATATCCATTTGACTTTTAGGATAACGCAGCGCAGCTGCAGAACAAGCAGTATGTAGTTGTTTTGGGTATATATCTTTTTCTCTAAATTTTTGTATAGATTTTTGAAAGCTTTTTTGTTGTTTTTTTATTCTGTAATAATTTGTAATACTCTCAGCACCAGCGTAATGAGTACATAGCCCTTTAAAATTAATAGATGTGCTATTTTTAGTAACGTATTGGATAATTTTACTAATATCTTTTTGATTAAAGCCAGTTCTATTCATACCAGTTTCTAGTTCTATATGAATGGTTGCTTTTTTCTTCATTTTATTAGCTAACTCAGTAGCTTTTTCCAATCTATCAAATTCAAAAACATAAAATTCAATTTCATTTTCAATAGCCCAAGCTAATTGTTCATCTTCAACCAAACCCATTATCATAATGGTATTATTATTTATTGAAGATTTTTGAACTCTATAGGCTTCATCTGCACTAAAAACTGAGAAATGATTAATACCGCAAGATTCTGCCATTGGTATGTAAAATTCAATTCCATGTCCGTATGCATTTCCTTTTACCACTGAAGATATTTGTACATTTTTACGAATATGTTTAGTTAAAAAATTTAAATTATGTTGTAAAGCTGATTTACTAATTTCTAGGTATGAAGTATGAAACATATGTTAATTTAATAGTTGTAAACTAATTTGTTGAAATAATTTAATAGCTGTTGGTAAAATTTTGTCGGGAAAATCATATTTAGGATTATGTAAAGGTTTGCAATCTGTTCCTGAACCTATTCCAAACATAGCACCTTTAAATTGCTGTGTAAACAACCCAAAATCTTCGCCAAATTTAAAAGGTTCTGTTTTAAATTGTACTTCTAGGTTTTGATGCTTTGCAGCCAGTAAAATATTGTTAACGGCTTTATTATTATTCTTTGTTGCTGCAAACTCTTCAGTCCATTCATATGTTACTTTTACGTTATGTTTAGTTGAGACTTCTTGCAAAAGATTTAGAATAGTTAAAGATAATACTTCAATTTTTTCTTGTGTCCAAGTTCTTAAAGTAAATCTTAGTTCGCCATATCCAGCGGATGTGCCATAAGCAATTGCACCCATATTTATATGAATAGGAGTTATTAACGAAAAGTTTTCACTTTCGGGGTTGTTATTAGAAAGCATTTCAAACTTTTGAATAATTTCGGCAATTGCTAAGGCCGGATTTATTCCTTTTTCGGGTTCTGCTGCATGGGCATTTTTACCATGAATTTTAATAATAATACTTTTTACAGCCGCAGTAAATGAATCCTTTTTTAGAATGATATGATCTAGCGGAACTCCTGGAATATTGTGAAATGCAAAAACATAATCAGGTTTTATAGGTTCAAACTTTGGATCGTTTATAACTTTATATGCGCCTTCTCCAGTTTCTTCAGCTGGTTGAAATAACAGTATTATTTTTCCTTTTTTAGGTGGATTTTTAGAAAGTAATTTTGCGAAACCGAGCAAGCTACTAGTATGACCGTCGTGTCCACATTTATGAGAAATTCCAACTTTTAAGGAAGCGTGCTTAAAAGTATTGGCTTCTACAATGGGTAACGCATCAATATCTGCTCTAAAAAGAATACTTTCACCAAGATTTTTACTATCAAAAATAGCCAAAACTCCAAAACCACCAATATTTGATATTATTTGAGTTGGGTTACACGTTTTTAAAAATGAAATAATAGTTTTTGAAGTATTTGATTCTTCTCCGGATAATTCAGGATTTGTATGGAGTTTTTTTCTTAATGCAATTAGTTCTTGAAACAATGTGTCATCCATATATTTTAGTTCATTTTTTAATGAAGCTTTAAAATAAAAAAATACCAAGAGACTTCCTAATAAAACTAATTTAAGTTACATTAAAACCCATTTAACTCTGCCAACTTCACCAGTTACAAGCATAACCTTTATTCCGTGAGGATGATTGCTAGAGTTTGTTAAAATTCGTTTTACAATGCCTGCTGTTAATTCTCCAGAACGTTGGTGATTTTTTTGTATAATTTCTACTTCAGCACCTATTTTAATATTATTTCTACTGTTGCCGTTAACTCTTTCATGTTTCATAGCTATTTTATTTTTTTTCGATGTTTTTTTAATCGTTTAGGACCATACCATAGCCAAAAGCCAGTTATTGTAAATAGTAACAATGCCAAGCCCATTATTGAAGTGTAAATTACTAGAAATGGTTTTGAAGGAGTATTAAACCAGGTATCTAAAACAGTACCATCGTGCAGATCTTCAATAAAATCGGAATGTCTTTTTCCAATATTTAATACGTTTGCAGTAGCACCATCTAATTGAATTTCCCAAGTATGATTTTTAAAAATAAATTTTACCATTCCTTTATTTTTTCGAATGTCAATTCTGTCAAGTTCTGTAGATAGATCTGATGAAATACTGTCGGTTAAAATAATTACCGCTTTTTTATGCAAACTATCTACAGGTAGCCAATTTTTTAAATCGGTTGATGAACCTTGATAAGATTGTGGTATAATTAAATTATTACTATGACTTTTCCAGCCTAAAAGTATTCCTGTTATTGCTATTATAAAAAAGAATATAAAAAGCATTGCTCCGGTAGCGCGGTGTACTTTTCTAAATATTCTTAAAATCTTTGCTTGAGTTTGTCTGGAGTTCAATTTCTTCAAAAATTATTAGTTTTTTTAATTTGTTTTTTCAACTTTATCAATTACATTTTTTAGGTTTAATTTTTCTTTAGGAATTATTCCTTTTAATAAAAGAGCTACACCAAAAATCATTAATGAAATTCCCATAGTGCGTTTTATTTTGTAGATAACTTTTGGAGTTAGTTTTTTTTTAAGTTGTTTGGCAAGTACTATTTTTCCAATGTCGGTTATTAAATAACTTACTAAAATTATGGCAAAATAGTTGAATATTTTTCCTGGATCCATTCCTAAGTTTGGGCCAACAACAACAATCATCCCTAACCAAAAAGCTAACACGCCAACATTAATAAAGTTTAATAAAAACCCTTTTATAAATAATTTAGTATAATTTGTTTTTTCTGGTAATACAAGCGTTTCATCTTGTATAGCTCTTTTTTGACTTTTATCTAAATATGTAATAAGTCCGTAGACTAATAAAATAAGCCCACCAATTAAAAACATTTTAGGATCATCTTTTATTTTTTCCAATAAACTTTTACTTCCGTAATAAGCCATTAAAATAAAAACAACATCACCTAACATAACACCTAAGTCAAAAACTATGGCTGCTCTGGCACCTTTTATAATACTTGTTTGAATTAGCATAAAAAAGACTGGACCTATCATAAATGCTAGGAAAAATCCAATTATAACTGCTTCTTTAAGTTCACTAAATGCCATAAATATTTATTAAAATGTGAAAATACTATAATTATTAAACATCGTCATAATCAATAGTAATTTTTTGCGAAGTAGGATGTGCTTGGCAAGTTAGTATTAAACCTTCTTCAATTTCACTATCCGATAAAATCGCATTTTTTTCCATTTTTGCTGTTCCTGCGGTTACTTTTGCCAAACAGCTACTGCAAATTCCACCTTGGCAAGAGTACGGAGCATCTAAACCTTCTTTTAGTGCCGCGTTTAAAATAGTGGTTTTAGCATCCATGTTAAAGGTGGTTTCTTCATCATCAACAATTACTGTAATTTCAGAAGTTCCTTCAAAATTTTGTGTCGCTTTTTCTTCGGAAGAAATTGGTGTTGAAAACAATTCAAAAAAGATGTTATCTTTATTAATATTATTTTCAACTAGTACATCAATCGCCACATGAATCATTGCTTCTGGCCCACATAAAAATGCTTTATCAAAAGTTAAGTGTTTACATTTATTTTTAACAACATAGTTAATGTTTGCTTTGTCTATTCTGCCAAATAACGCATTTTCTTGTTCCTCTTGGCTGTACACATATTGTACATTTAAATTATTTGGAAAGTTTTTTTGTAACGCATCTATTTCATCTTTAAAAATAGTTTCAGTAACAGTTTTATTTCCATAAATAAGTGTAAAAGTACTGTTTGGTTCTTCAGTTAAAGTTGCTTTTAACATTGCCATAATTGGAGTAATTCCACTTCCTGCAGCAATTGCTAAATAGTTTTTCGAATTATTTTTAGCTGTTTCTAATACAAATTTCCCCTCGGGCTTTTCAACTTCTAAAGTATCGCCTTTTTTTAAAATTGTATTTGCAAAAACCGAGAATGTACCGTTGTCAACTGCTTTTACTACAACTGCAAGGTTGTTACTATTTGGTGCGGTACAAATAGAATATGCTCTTCTTAATTCTTTGCCTGCAATGGTTTTTTTAATATTTAAATATTGTCCTGCTTTAAATTGAAATTCGTTTTGAAATTCGGTAGGAATATCGAATAAAATAGAAACTGCATTAGGTGTTTCTTTTTTGATTTCTTTTATAGTAAGTGTATGAAATTTTGACATAATTTAGTTTTTAAGACTACAAAAGTAGTTAAACTAAATAAAAACGTTTTGTTAAAAAACATACCTAAGAAAGTTATACATAAGAAAATTATGTATATATTTGAATAATTATTTATAAAATTATGGGAAATCAAAAATTATACAAAGGCTCTTTACAAACTATTATTTTAAAGCTGTTAGCAAAAAATGATAAAATGTATGGCTATGAAATTACACAGAAAGTAAAAGAGTTAACCAAAGGAGAATTAACAATTACTGAAGGTGCTTTGTATCCGGCGTTGCATAAATTAGAAGCTGAAGGTTTGTTAGATGTTGAGGTTGCTAAAGTTGATAATCGATTGCGTAAATACTATAAATTAACAGAAAATGGCACCAAAGAAACAGTTAGCCGGCTAGCCGAAATGGAAGACTTTTTAAGAACCATGCAAACCATTGTAAATCCTAAGTTTAGTTTAGAATAAGATTGTTTTTTTATGCAAAAAGATATAAAACTTACCGAAGAACAACTGCAAAAAATTGAAGATTATTTAAATAATAACGATATAGAATATATTGATTTACATTTAGAAGTGTTAGATCATATTTCTACCGATATTGAACATGAAATGAGAATGAATGCTATTTCATTTAATGAAGCGTTTGATAAAATTAGAATAAAATGGAGTAAAACATTCTCTTATAAATGGACTTTTTGGTTGGGAATTTCAAATGGAGGTTCAAAATTATTTATAGATCATTGTTTAAAAATATATAAGCCTTTGTGGTTTAAAAGTATTCTAGTAATTCTTACATTTATTGCTGCTTTTTATGGAATAGTTACAATTTTTAATGTTGATTTAGATGCAAATTATTACCTATTTAAAATCACGTTCCTTTCAATGGCTTTATCTTTTCCAGCTCTTTTAATGTATTGGAAGTACCAGTTAAAGAAAATAAAATTAGCATCGACGTATAGCTATTTATACAACAAACAGATTTTTCCAAATATTTTCATTTCGTTGCTCTTAATTCTGCAAATCTTTAGGAGTGAAAAGGAAGTTTTTAGTGATTTTATGTTTGTGTATTTTACAATATTTTTCTCAATACTTATTATGGGTTATAGTTTTTATAAAAACCATTTAAAGGCAGTTTCAAACCATAAAAAATATCAGTTAAAATGAAACTCACCAAAGATCAAATAACATATATAGATGATTATTTAAAACATCACAAGGTAAAATATTGGGATATTCGTATAGAATTGTTAGACCATATTGTATCTACTGTTGAAGAAAAAATGGAACGAGGAATTTCTTTTGATGATGCAATGATTGAAGTTCACCAAAGTTTTGGAAACTCTATGAAAATATTTTGGAATTCGGGAGTAGAATATTCAATATTTGTAAATAGTGATGGTTATAAAGATTTGATTCAAACTAAAAGAAAACAGATTAATAAGAAATACAGAAAATCTTATTTTAAAGAGTTTATAAATTTATTTAAATCAGTGAAAGCTTTAAGTCTTATTTGTTTGCTAATATTTTCTGAGTACCTGTTATTTAATTCTATGTCAAGTTTAAATTTCAAAAGAATTAATTTATTATTATTTATTGTTCCAATGGTATTTGTTATTTTTATTACCATAAAACAAGGGTTGAAAAAGAATAAATCAATTCATCTCGAATATGCAGGTTTTTATGCCGCTTTTTCTTTTTTTATATTAAATATGTTTGTGCAATTTGCAAACCTTTCAGGATTTTATGAAGAACTTTCAATGGATAAAAATATTGTGCTTGCTATTATCTCAATCCTAAATTTATTGTTTTTCTGTGGAGGAATTAAAATGTATTTGAGCTCTATAAAAACATACAATAGCTTATATAATAAACTTAAATCGCTATGAAACTAACTCCAGAACAAATACAAGATCTTTATAAATTTACACGCCAACATTATGTAGAGCATTACGACATGCAAACCGAGTTGGTAGATCATTTAGCCAACGATATTGAACAAATTTGGCAAGAAAAACCAACCCTTTCTTTTGAAGATGCTAAAAAAATGAGTTTCAAAAAATTTGGTGTTTTTGGATTTATGGATGTAGTTGGTGAACGCCAAAAAGCATTACATAAAAAGTATTGGAAAATAATTTGGCGTTTTACAAAAGAATGGTTCGAGCTTCCTAAAATAATTTTAACTACACTAATTTTTCTCTTTTTCTATATAATTGGAAAACAAGAATTTGGCAAATACTTTCTAGGAGTATCATTAATTGTATTCTGTGTTTATGGATTAGTAAAAGCTTTTCAATTAAAAAATGCTTTAAAAAATAGAATGAAAATAACTGGTAAAAAGTGGATGCTAGAAGAAATGATTTTTACAACTGGTATAACCAGTCTTTTTATGATACCATTAAATTTTGCTCAAATAGTATTTCATATAGACTATGACAAAACATCAATATTACCAAGTTGGTTAGTATTAATGTATGCAATAGGATTTACATGTATGCTTATTTTATATTATGTTGGAATTGAGGTGTTACCCAAAAAAGCAGAAGAATTATTAATTAAGAACTACCATGAATATAAATTAGTAAATTAGGTGGCTGAGCGGAGACGAAGCCATACTAAAAAATAGTTATTTTGATTTCGATTCCGCTCAATTACCTTATTTTTTAGAAAAATACTGTAACAAAACAAAAAAAAAGCTACCAATAAAAAAACAACTTTTCAAATGATTAAACATTTTATAAATTTTGAATGGAAACAATATTTTCGTTCTATGTTTTGGCAAAAAGGAATTGCAATTAAAATAATTATGGTGTTTTTTGCACTATATTTTTTAGTGTCATTTTTGGCTCTAGGAATTGGCGGATTTTACATTATAAAAGAATTGTTTCCAGAAGCAGATCCTTTACAAGTGGTAAATTCGTACCTGTTATTTGCCATAATTGGTGATTTAATTTTTCGCTACCTAATGCAAAAACTTCCGGTAATGAACATTAAACCTTTGTTAATTTTAGATATAAAAAAGAGCAAGTTAGTACATTATGTTTTAGGTAAATCAGCATTTTCATTTTTCAACTTTATGAGTTTGTTTTTTTACATTCCGTTTGCAATTGTTTTAATAAAAGAAGGCTATAATACAACAAGTGTTTTGGGGTGGTTATTTTCATTAATTTTAATAGTACAATGTGTAAATTTTTTAAACTTTTTAGTTAATAAAAACAATAAAGCTTTTTGGAGTTTAGTTGCAGTTTTAGTGATAGGTTTTGGTTTAAAATATTTTCAAATTTTTGATATAAACACAATTAGTCAACCAATTTTTGATAGTGTTTTTGAAAATCCAATATTGGTGCTTGTTCCATTAGCAGTTTTAATAGGTTTATACATTTTAAATTTTAAACAATTAAAAAACCAAGTGTATTTAGACAGTGCTGTTTCAGAAAAAGTAGAAGAAGTAAATACAGCAGATTTATCTTGGGCAGATAGGTTTGGTAGTGTTGCTCCATTTCTTAAAAACGATATTCGCTTAATTTGGAGAAACAAACGTACAAAAACAGTTTTTTTAATGTCCTTTGCATTTGTTTTATACGGATTGATTTTTTATCCAAATCCTGTGTTTGAAGATAAAATGCCTACATTTTTAATCTTTGCATCTATTTTTGTAACAGGAGGGTTTGTTTTAAACTACGGACAATTTATACCTGCCTGGGAAAGTTCTTTTTATAGAATGTTAATGACACAAAATTTACGGTATCGCTTGTTTTTAGAAAGTAAATGGTATTTAATGGTAGTAATAACAGCGGTTTTATACTTTTTAAGTATTCCATATATCTATTTCGGAGTTGATATTTTTTTAATGATTAGTGCTGGGGCCGTTTTCAATATTGGTTTTAATTCTCTCTTTTTATTGTACGCAGGTTCCTTTAATAGAAAAAGAATAGATTTAAACAAAGGCGGTTTTACAAACACACAGGGAACAGGTGCAACACAATTTTTAATTATGATTCCTGTATTGGGTTTTCCAATGCTCTTATTTTGGGGTTTTAAAGCGCTTTATAACTTTAATGTGGGTGTTCTTGCAATTGCAATAGCAGGAATTCTTGCTCTTATCTTTAAAAATTATTTTATGAATTTAATAGAGAAAAAATATATTAAAGATAAGTATAAAACTATCAACGCATTCAATCAAAAAGCATAACAAAATTTAAGCTAAGTCACAAAAATATTATATATGATACAAGCAACTCAACTTTCAAAAAAATATAGCGGAAATACCGTTTTAAATCTAGAAGTGTTAGAAATTCCAAAAGGACAAAATTTTGGTTTGGTAGGAAATAATGGAGCAGGTAAAACCACCTTTTTTAACTTGTTATTAGATTTAATAAAACCAACAACAGGATCGGTTATAAATAATAGCATACAGGTAAACAAAAGCGAAGCGTGGAAACCATTTACAGGCTCTTTTATTGATGAAAGTTTTTTAATAGATTTTTTAACACCAGAAGAATATTTTTACTTTATTGGTGAACTTAGAGGTTTAAACAAAGCAGATGTCGATGATTTTTTGACCCAGTTTGAAGAAATTTTTAATGATGAAATTTTAGGCGGAAAAAAATATTTAAGAGATTTATCTAAAGGAAATCAGAAAAAAGCAGGTATTGTAGCAGCTTTAATTGGTGATCCAGAAGTAATAATTTTAGATGAACCTTTTGCAAATTTAGACCCAACAACACAAATTAGATTAAAAAAATTATTAAAAGATTTAACAACAAATAGCAATGCAACAGTGTTAATATCTAGTCACGATTTAGGTCATGTTACCGAAGTTTGCGAACGTATTGTTGTATTAGATAAAGGTGTCTTAGTAAAAGATATTAAAACTTCAGAAGAAACTTTAAAAGAGTTAGAAGCTTATTTTTCGGTGTAATTAATTTAAATACATAGTTTTTTGTATTTTTACAAACCTTTTACAATAATAAACAAGGTATTAAGTTAAAGGAAATGTAAAACAGAACTCTTTTGAATAACACTTTTAAAATATTTGCTAGCATATTTGTAATGCTTATTGTTGCTGGTTGCTCAACAAAAAAAGATGCATTTTTAAATAGAAATTTTCATGCAGTAAATACAAAATACAACATTCTTTTTAATGGGCATGAAGCTCTTAGAGTTGGTTTAGAACAATTAAATGCCAATTACGAAGATAATTTTTGGGAACGCTTACCAGTTGAACCGCTTAAGGTTGATGAATTGGGAATGCCAGGATTAGAAGCAGATACGGACAGTTCTCCAAAAGAATTTGAAAGAGCGGAAGAAAAAGCAGTTAAAGCTATACAAAAACATTCTATGCTAATTGCCCGTCAAGAACGGAATAAGCAAATAGATGATGCGTATTTATTATTAGGAAAGTCGAGGTATTATTCTAAAAGATTTGTACCTGCTTTAGAGGCTTTTACCTATGTGATTAACAACTATCCAAGAGCAAATTTAATTAACGAAACAAAAATTTGGCACGCAAAAACCCAAATTAGATTAAGAAACGAAGAGCAAGCAATTATTAACTTAAAAAGATTGCTTAAAGACGATTCATTAAAACAGAAAATATTTGAAGATGCACATACCGCTTTAGCAATGGCATATATTAGTTTAGATAGTTTAGACAATGCTTTATATCATTTAAATAAAGGTGTTTTAATTACCAATAAAAATAAGGTTATTGCAAAAGCTATGATTACTAAAAACAAAAAAAATGTAATTAAGCCAGTATTATCTACTAAAAATGCTGAGCAAACTGCCAGAAACTTGTATATTATTGGTCAAATGTATAAAGATAAAGGACTTATAGATTCTTCAAATATTGCATTTACCAATATTATAAAATTTAATAGAGCACCAAGAAAATATAGTGTAAGAGCACAGATAGAAAAAGCTAAAAATTTCATTACTAAAGAAGATGCAACTTCAGCAATTGAAGCACTTCAAAAAATGACAAAAAATAGCTATAACAAACCTTATTTAGATGAAATTTATTATCAATTAGGTCTTATTGAAAATGCTAATAATTCTGAAGAAGCGATTACATATTTTAAAAAATCTTTAGAAGCAAGCACACTGCCAAATTTTCAAAAAGAATTGGCATATGAAGCTGCTGGAAATTATTATTTCGATAAAGCTAAATTTGCAGTTGCAGGAGCATATTACGATAGTATTTTAGGAATTACTAAATCGGAAAATTCAAAAAGAATTAGAAGTTTAGCAAGAAAACGCACCAATTTAAACGATGTTATTTTGTATGAAAGTATTGCGAAAAAGAGCGATAGTATTTTAACTATCTCTGCAATGAGTTTAGATGAGCAAACTGCTTTTTTTACAAAATATATAGATAGTTTAAAAGTTGCAGATGAAAAACATCAAAAAGTAACCACTACAGGAAGTGGTATTTTTAAAAGTTCAAATGCAAATAATAAAAATACTGGAAAATGGTATTTTTACAATACACAAACGCTTGGTTTTGGAGAACAAGAATTTAGACGTATTTGGGGAAACCGTCCATTAGAAGAAAACTGGAGATTGAGTAATAAAACCCAATTAAATTTTCAAGGAAATAATTTAATTTCGTTAAAAGATATTGTAAAAATTGATGCCTCAAAAATGTACGATCTTAATTATTATTTAGAAAGAATTCCAACTGAAGCATCTAAAATAGATAGTTTAAAGCAAGAGAGAAACAATGCATATTATAAATTAGGAGTTATTTATAAAGAGCAATTTAACGAGTTTGATTTGGCAATTGATAAATTTGAAAATTTATTGTTGTACAAACCAGAACAAAAAATAGAAATTCCTGCAAAATATCATTTGTTTAAAATGTACGAAATTCAAAAGAATTCTAGAGCAAACATTTTAAAAGAAGATATTACAGCTAATTATCCAGAATCTTTGTATGCAAAAATAATTTTGGATCCAAATTCGGTTGCAAAACAAGATACCAGTAATTCTCCTGAAAGTGAATATGCGTTAGTTTTTTACGATTATAAAGACAATAAATTTGATGTTGTTTTAGAAAAGGCAAACTTGGCAATAACTAAATATGAAGGCCATGCAATTGTTGCTAAATTCGAATTGTTAAAAGCGTATACAATTGGAAAAACAGCAGGCATTGAAGCTTTTGAAACTGCTTTAAATGTTGTTGCTACAAATTACCCAAATACAGAAGAAGGAAAAAAAGCATTAGAAGTGTTAGAGACCATAAAATCAAAAATATAATAAACCCTATAATTCAACAAGCATGTTTTCAGAAAAAAAAGAAAAGCAAACAGGAGTTTCGGAACGAAATGTAATTGGGAAAAATACTTCAATAGTAGGAGACGTAATTTCTGAAGGAGATTTCAGAATAGATGGCAGTATTGAAGGGACTATAAAGACCAATGGAAGAGTTATAATTGGTAGCTCTGGTTCTGTAAGCGGAAAAGTTGAATGTAGTAATGCCGATATAGAAGGTAAGTTTGGTGGCGAGTTATTAGTTCATAGTATTTTAGCACTAAAAGCTACAGCAAAAATATCTGGGAATGTAGTAATTGGTAAATTATCTGTAGAGCCTGGAGCAGAGTTTAATGCAACTTGCGCAATGAAAGGAGCGGTTAAGGAATTAAAAAATGGACAATCCAAAAAAGAAAAAACAGCTTAATAAATACTTGCAGTTAACAGGTGTAGCCATACAAATGGGTGTTACTATTTATTTAGGTGTCTATTTTGGAAAGTGGCTAGATGTCTATTTTGAAACTAATAACAAAACCTACACAATTATACTAACATTACTTGCTTTAGTTGCAGCAATTTGGAGTGTTTTGGCACAGTTAAAAAGCATAAATGACAAATACGATTAACCCAATTATTGGTTTTTGTTTTAAATTAATTGCACTATTAAGTGCAGTTTTTGCAATTCATTTAATTGTTTTACACTATTTAAATTTTTCTTTATTCAATAATTTAATTGTAGCTTCTTACAGTGTAAATTATCTGCTTGCAATTATTATATTTATTGCTTTATACAAGCTTAGGAAAAAATATTTAGATCTACTTGGTTTTATTTTTATGGGAGGAAGTATGTTAAAGTTTGCGGTATTTTTTATTTTTTTCTATCCAACTTTTAACAAAAATGGTAATATAGATACATTGGAATCGGCATCATTTTTAGTGCCTTATATAACGTGTTTAGTGTTGGAGACAATTTATGTATCCAAACTATTGAATAACAAACTTTAAAAAGGTTAAAATAGTCCTTTTTAAGAGTAGTAAAACATCAATAAAATATTTTTTGGTTTCTAATATAAAACCGTACATTTGCAAAATATTTTTAGAGAACACTATTAATAAAGTGATATGCACAGAATTAACTTGATAAAAATACTTACGTTACTAATGTTAATGGTAACAATTTCAGTAGATGCTCAACATGACTCTTCAGCCGAAGCGCATGAAGAAACAACTCATCAAGAGAAAGATATTAAAACTGAAATTAAAGAATATATAGCACATCACTTGCTAGACTCTTATGATTTTACATTGTTTTCTTATAAAACAGATGCTGGTGAGAAAAAATATATTGGAGCACCGCTACCTGTTATTTTATGGGATGGTGGTTTAAAAGTATTTTCTTCTTCAAAATTTCACCACGGTGAAACTTTAGCTGAGGTTGATGGTAACTATTACAAGTTATATCATAATAAAATTTACAAAACCGATGCGGAAGGAACTATAAATTATGATGAAGAGCATCATCCAACAAACGAAAAACCTTTAGATTTTTCTATCACTAAAAACGTTGTTTTTATAATGTTAGTAGCAATATTAATGTTCTTTATGTTTACGAGAATGGCAAAATCTTACAAAGGAAATCTAATGCCAAAAGGTATTGGGCGTTTGCTAGAGCCAGTTGTATTATACATTAGAGACGATATTGCAATTGCAAATATTGGCAAAAAGCATTACAAAAAATATATGGGTTACTTGTTAACAGTATTTTTCTTTGTTTGGATTATTAACTTAATGGGTTTAACACCACTTGGGGTTAACGTAACAAATAATATTGCTGTTACTTTTGCTTTAGCATTATTAACATATTTACTAACAACATTTACAGGGAACAAAAATTATTGGAAACATATTTTTTGGATGCCAGGTGTGCCATGGCCAATGAAAATAATTTTAGCACCAATTGAATTGTTAGGAACTATTATTAAGCCATTCTCATTAATGATTCGTTTGTACGCAAACATTACAGCGGGTCACATTGTATTAATGAGTATTATTGGTTTAATGTTTATTTTTAAAAGCTGGATTGGTAGTCCATTATCGTTTGGATTAGCATTTGTGTTGGCTTTATTAGAATTATTAGTAGCAACGCTACAAGCATATATTTTCACTATGTTATCTGCATTGTACTTTGGTATGGCAGTTGAAGAACATGATGATCATTAAAATTGAATGTTTAATTAATTAATATATATAAATATGGAAGGTCTAAATTACATTGGAGCTGGTTTAATTGTTATTGGTGCTGGTATTGGTATTGGTAGAATTGGTGGACAAGCAATGGAAGCAATTGCACGTCAACCAGAAGCTTCAGGAAAAATTCAAACTGCTATGCTTATTGCAGCAGCTTTGATTGAAGGTATTGGATTTGCTGCTTTATTTGCAGCTTAAAAAAACAAACAAATAGCTACAACGGTTGGTTGTAGCTATTGTTTAAACTATTAATTAAATAATAACAACATATATAATATGGACAAACTTATAGAACAGTTTTCTTTGGGATTATTTTTCTGGATGTTAATTTTGTTTATTATCCTAGTATTTTTCTTAAATAAATTTGCTTGGAAACCTATTTTAAATTCAGTGAATGAAAGAGAAGATGGGATTAAAAATGCATTAGAAGAGGCTGAAAATGCACGTAAAGAAATGCAAAACCTAAATGCAGATAACGAGCGTATTTTAAAAGAAGCGCGTGCTCAAAGAGACGCACTTTTAAAAGAAGCACGAGAAATGAAAGAAGGTATTATTTCTGAAGCAAAAAATGAAGCTCAAGTTCAAGCAACCAAAATAGTAACACAAGCTCAAGAAACTATCCAAGCTGAAAAACAAGCTGCAATAACAGATTTAAAAAATCAAGTTGCTGAATTATCAGTTGGTATTGCAGAAAAAGTTGTAAGAGGTGAATTGGCAGATAAAAACAAGCAAATAAAACTTGTTGAAGAGCTGTTAAAAGAAGTAACTATTAGCTAATAAAATTCAAATGAGCGGATCTAGAGCAGCAGTACGTTATGCAAAAGCAATATTAAGTTTTGCACTTGAACAAAATAAAGAGGTTGAAGTGAACAACGATATGTCGGTGGTTGTTGAAACAATTGAAGAAAGTAAAGATTTACAGTTGGTTTTAAGTAGTCCAGTTTTAAAATCAGATTTAAAAAAAACAGCTTTAAAAGAAGTTTTTTCTTCAAAAGTATCTGGTTTAACTATTGGCTTAATAGATCTTTTAATTGAAAATAAAAGATTGTCAATTTTAACAGATGTAGCAAAAAAATACATCGTTATTTTTGATGAGTTAAAAGGAATTGAAGTTGCAAAAGTAACTACAGCGGTTCCATTAACAGAAGCTTTAAATAAACAAGTACTTGCCAAAGTAAAAGAAATTACTGGCAAAGAAGCAACTATAGAAAATACAATAGATCCAGAAATATTAGGTGGATTTATTCTACGTATTGGCGATGTTCAATACGATGCAAGTATTTCAAATAAATTACAAGTATTAAAAAGACAATTTGAAAATTAGTTTTCAAATTTATAAATAAAAGATTTTATTTTTTAAAAATATATAAAATGGCATCAATAAAACCAGCTGAAGTATCAGCGATTTTAAAACAACAATTAGCAGGATTTGAAGCATCGGCTTCATTAGACGAAGTAGGAACTGTATTACAAGTAGGTGATGGAATTGCACGTGTATACGGTTTAGCAAATGTTCAATATGGTGAGTTGGTTGAGTTTCAAGATGGATTAGAAGGAATTGTACTTAACTTGGAAGAAGACAATGTAGGTGTTGTTTTATTAGGTCATTCTTCAGCAGTTAAAGAAGGTTCTACTGTAAAGCGTACTGAAAGAATTGCTTCATTAAAAGTAGGTGAAGGCATTGTTGGACGTGTTGTAAATACACTAGGGTTTCCAATTGATGGTAAAGGTGCAATTCAAGGAGAAACTTTTGAAATGCCATTAGAGCGTAAAGCTCCAGGTGTAATTTTCCGTGAACCAGTTACCGAGCCATTGCAAACAGGTGTTAAAGCTGTTGATGCTATGATTCCAATTGGTAGAGGACAACGTGAACTTATTATTGGTGACCGTCAAACTGGTAAATCTACAGTTGCTATTGATACTATTATCAATCAAAAAGAATTTTATGATGCTGGTGAGCCAGTTTATTGTATTTATGTTGCAATTGGTCAAAAAGCATCTACAGTTGCTGGAATTGCAAATTTATTAGAAGAAAAAGGAGCTTTAGCTTATACAACAATTGTTGCAGCTAATGCATCAGATCCAGCTGCAATGCAAGTTTACGCTCCAATGGGAGGTGCTGCAATTGGTGAATATTTTAGAGATACTGGTCGTCCAGCTTTAATTGTATATGATGATTTATCTAAACAAGCGGTAGCTTATCGTGAGATTTCATTATTATTACGTCGTCCACCAGGACGTGAGGCGTATCCAGGTGACGTTTTCTACTTACACTCTCGTTTATTAGAACGTGCTGCAAAAGTAATTAATGATGATACTATTGCTGCTCAAATGAATGATGTTCCAGATTCTTTACAAGGGAAAGTAAAAGGTGGAGGTTCATTAACAGCTTTACCAATTATTGAAACACAAGCAGGTGACGTTTCGGCATATATTCCAACAAACGTAATTTCGATTACAGATGGACAAATTTTCTTGGATGGAGATTTATTTAACTCAGGTGTACGTCCTGCAATTAACGTAGGTATTTCTGTATCTCGTGTAGGTGGTAATGCACAAATAAAATCAATGAAAAAAGTAGCTGGTACTTTAAAACTAGATCAAGCTCAATACCGCGAATTAGAAGCGTTTGCTAAGTTTGGTTCAGATTTAGATGCAGCAACTTTGAACGTAATTGAAAAAGGAAAGCGTAACGTTGAAATTTTGAAACAAAATCAAAACGATCCGTTTAAAGTTGAAGATCAAATTGCAATTATTTATGCAGGTTCTAAAAACTTATTGAGAACAGTTCCTGTTGATAAAATTAAAGAATTTGAAAGTGATTACATTCAATATTTAAATGCTAAACACAGAGAAACATTAGATACTTTAAAGGCTGGTAAATTAACAGATGATGTTATTGATACTTTAACAAGTGCAGCTAAAGAAGTTTCAGCAAAATACGCATAATTAAGATTTTAGGATTGAGTGTTGAGAGGAAATTCTCAATACTTAATACTCAATACTAAATACCAGTAAATAAATGGCAAACTTAAAAGAAATACGTAACAGAATTACATCCATTGGTTCAACCATGCAAATTACCAGTGCCATGAAAATGGTATCGGCTGCAAAGTTGAAAAAAGCACAAGATGCAATTACGCAAATGCGTCCGTATGCTGAAAAACTTACGGAGCTTTTACAAAGTTTAAGTGCAACATTAGATGGTGATGTAGGTGGTGTTTATTCTGAACAAAGAGAAGTTTCTAAAGTATTATTAGTAGTTATAACCTCTAATAGAGGTTTGTGTGGAGGCTTTAATTCATCTGTAATAAAAGGTACTGCTAAGCATATTGAAGATTCATATAAAGGTAAACAAGTAGATTTATTAACAATTGGTAAAAAAGGTAATGACCTATTAGCAAAAAAGTATACCGTTATTGAAAATAATAATGAAATTTTTGATGACTTAACTTTTGATAATGTTGCTGTTATTGCAGATAAAATAATGAATTTGTTTGCTGAAGGAAATTATGATAAAGTTGAATTAATTTACAACAGATTTAAAAATGCTGCAACTCAAATTACTACTATAGAACAATTTTTGCCTATTGCACCAATGGAAGGGGAAGTAACTTCAAATGCAGATTATATTTTTGAGCCTTCAAAATCTGAAATTGTGTTAGAGTTAATTCCTAAATCTTTAAAGACACAATTATATAAATCAATACGAGATTCTTTTGCCTCTGAACACGGTGCTCGTATGACTGCGATGCATAAAGCAACTGACAACGCAACAGAATTACGTGACGATCTATTATTAACCTACAACAAAGCGAGACAAGCTGCAATTACAAGTGAAATACTTGAAATTGTTGGAGGAGCCGAAGCTTTGAATAATTAGGCGTAACTTAGTGAAGCCAAATTTCTGAACATTGCGAAGCTTTGAATAATTAGGCTAAGTAAAATTAAAATACAAAAGAGCTTATCAAATTTGATAAGCTCTTTTATTATAACTTGGTATATATTTTGTTATATTAAACTAAATTCTGGTATAATGAACAAAATAACATATATAACTATTTCTGCAATAGTTATTTTAGCATTTTCTTGCTGCAGTGCTTCAAAATCAAATAATAAATTAGAGCAGCAACCTCCTTTTAAAATTACTAAAGTTTTTTACAATACTTGGGTTGGGGGACAGCCTGGTGTTAAAGGTTATACATTTCATGTTGAAATAGATAATTCTAACTATGTATTGGACTCTGTTTTTTTTAGAAATATGAAAGTCAAGTTAAAAAAAGATACTTCTAAACCTAAAAATGTTTATATAGGTACTTTTATTTTACCAAATAGAATGAAAGATTATATTTTACACGCTGAACCTAAAAAAGAGGTTGGAAATGAACTTCCAGATATTTCGGAAAAAATACCTTTTCAATTAAACGCTAACGAAGCAGTTCTATCGTATTTAGTTAATAATAGTATTTCATATTATAAAGTTACAAATGTTGAGGAGCTTAAAAATCCTCAAAGGTTTTAATTTTTATCAAATTAATATTCAGATTATCAAGTGTTTAAATTATTATAAGTGAAATTATAATTTTTTGGCATAGAATTTGAAATTTCTACACTATAACTTAAAAACAGATGATTATGAAAACTTTAAAATTACTTTTTGCAACTTTAATAATAGGAGTATCATTTTCTTCTTGTAGTGTTATAATAGATGATAACAATTATGATTATTACGATAATTTAGAAGATGTAGTTACAAATTATGATTTATGGTATATAGATTATAATAAAACATCGGGAACTGGAGATGTAGCTTTTTTATCTAAAGCATTCACTATTTCTTTTATAAATGGAAGAGTATTTGCTAACAACAATTTAGTAGGGATTGGATCAAGTGGTAGTGGATATGGAATTCAAATTGGAAATTATGATACGTATAATGGATTTTTAGAAGTAGATCATATTTTAGATGGTTATTTCGACTTTGATGTTATTCAAGTTTCAAGTGATAGAATAAAATTAAGAGATAATTATAATAATGTTACTTATTATTTAGAAGGTTATCAAAAATATAATTTTGATTACGATCAAATATTTTATGATAATATTGAATATTTCTTGCAAGAATACAATGCTTGGGCAAAAACTTATACAAGTAATGTGGGTGATTTAAATGAATTTGATAATGAAAATTATTTAGCCTTTACACCTGAAAATTTAACAACATTTTATTCTTCACAAGATGAAGTTGGCACAAATATTGCAAATATATATTGGGATTATGTAGGGGGTTATTCTGTATTTGATGTTCAAGGTTATGACAATCTTAAAATTTTAACATTAAATTATGATTCCTACGGTACCGAAGAGTTTGAGTTGACCGTTATTAATGATGGAAAGATTAGTTTGTACCACATAGATTCTGGAACAACCTATGAATTTAGTGGAAGAGGTTACATACAATATTTAAAAAATAGTTCTGCAAAAAATGCAAAAGAAACTGTAAGTAATGATGGAAGAAAACGAACTAAAGTACAAAGAGAAACAAAAGTTAGAAGAAATTTAAAATAAAGTTTGGTTAGTTGATTTTTAGTTGGTTATTTTTTAATAATCAACTATCGAAACCGCTCCTTCTTGGAGCGGTTTTTTTGTATCTTTATATTTTTAAAAACTTTTTTAAAATGAAATCTAAAACAGCATTTATTACAGGAGCAACTTCAGGTATTGGAAAAGCAACAGCAGAAACTTTTGCAAAAAATAATATAAATTTAATTCTTTGTGGTAGAAGAAGCGAAAGACTAATTACGTTAAAAACAGAATTAAGTAAATTAACCAATGTAACTACTTTACAATTTGATGTAAGTGATAAGAAAGCTGTTTTTAATGCCATAGAGTCGTTACCACCTGCGTTTAAAAATATTGATATTTTAATTAATAATGCCGGAAATGCACATGGGTTAAGTAGTATTCAAGATGGAAGTATCGAAGATTGGGACGCTATGTTAGATATTAATGTTAAAGGGCTTTTATATGTTTCAAAAGCAATTATGCCACAAATGGTAAATAGAAACGAAGGTTTTATAGTTAATATCGGTTCTATTGCCGGTAAAGAGGTGTATCCAAACGGAAATGTATATTGTGCTTCGAAATACGCTGTAAATGCCTTAAATAAAGCTATGAGAATAGATTTGAATAAACATAATATAAGAGTTTCAGCAATTCATCCGGGAGCCGTAGAAACAGAATTTTCTGAAGTACGTTTTAAAGGTGATGTTGAAAAAGCAAAAAATGTATATGCAGGTTATAAAGCACTACAAGCTATTGATATTGCAGAGATAATTTATTTTGTTATTACAAGACCTTCACATGTAAATATAGAAGATTTAATTGTGTATCCAACTGCACAAGCAAGTGCTACAATTCTAAACAAGGAATAAGAAGAATGAAATGATTAACAAACGCTTATTAATAAAAAATTTATTAGCTCATAACGATGAAAATAGCTTTTATGATAAAAAGCAAAAAATTTCATTAGATACTAAAGAAGGAAAAGCAAAATTTTTAAAACACGTTTGTGCATTATCCAATTCTAATCCAGAAAATAATTCTTATATAGTTGTTGGGGTTGAAGATAAATTAAATAAAATTGAAGGTGTTGATTTTTTTGATGATAGTAAAATTCAAAATTTAATTAATTCATATTTCGAAAACCCTCCAAAAATTCAATACGAAAATATTCCATTTCCTAGCTTGCCACGTTATAAAGTTGTTGGTTTAGTTACTATACGCCCAATTAATAAAATAACCTTTTTAAAAAAACCTATTTGGAAATATGTAAGAGGAAGAATTTTTTACAGAAGAGGAAGTAATTCAATGTCTACCTTAGGTAAGTTTGAATTAAAAAGCACCAACAAGGCAATAGTTGAGGCAATTGAAAAAAATGCAAGTAATAATATTGAGCTTACTTTAGATGGAGTTTTCGATTTTTTTGAAAGGCATAAAAATGCTTACAATCCAACTTATAAGGTTTTTAATGAACAGTTTGTACTTTGCTGGGCTGGAGAAAAGAAAGTGGTTGGTAATAAAGTTTTTTATTCTAGAGTTGATATTGAATTGATTAATGAGCAAGTTCGTTTATTTTACTCTGCTTTAGATGAAGTTAAAATAGAATACAATAAACAATCATTTATTATAACAGAATATGTTTTTTTAAGAATTAAAGATGAATTTGATTTTTATCCATTAGAAAAAACAGTTATTCACTTTAAAGAAAATGGTAAACACGATATTGTTTCAGAACTACTCTTTAAACCACCACGTTTTAATAAAAAAGAATTACATCATATTTTTAATAATTGTAATACTATTTTAAGTAAATTAAAAAAGAAGTTACCTTTAAATGCGCAACAGAAAGTTGATTTAGTGGAACTACCTACAAATTATATGATTTGCGTTTTAAACGAAATACCCAATGCACTTGAAAAATTAAAAGAATCTAAATTGTATTTAAAGAGCTTGAATGATAAAACAAGTTATATAAAATACAAAGAAGCAATTAGAGTATTACGAAAAGTAAATTTCTAAACATATTTTAATATTATTTTTTAAAATTCTTAAATAAAAAGCATACTATAAAAAATTCTTTGGTAGGTGTTTACTGTCTTAGTATCAATATGTAAACATATATTTTATCTCTGTTTTGTAATTAAAAAACTTTTAAACATGTTAACATTAAATTAATATACGCTAACTATTTTGAAAGTAATTTTGTGTTATATTTTAATAAAATAAAAAATGGAAAACATTTATATTTTTATGCTTATTGCACTAACAGTTCTTGCAGTTATTGACTTGGTTGTTGGTGTAAGTAATGATGCTGTAAACTTTTTAAATTCTGCAATTGGTTCTAGGGCTGTTTCTTTACGAACGTTAATGATTATTGCAAGTTTAGGTGTTTTCTGTGGTGCAGTATTTTCTAGTGGTATGATGGAGGTTGCTAGGAAAGGTATTTTTATTCCTAGCGAGTTTTATTTCAATGAAATAATGATAATTTTTCTTGCGGTAATGTTAACCGATGTATTGCTATTAGATCTTTTTAATTCACTTGGAATGCCAACTTCCACTACAGTTTCAATTGTATTTGAATTGTTAGGAGCTGCTGTGGCAATGGCATTAATTAAAATTGTAGCTTCAGATACAGAAACAATTTCAGATCTTGGTACTTATATAAATTCCGAAAGTGCTTTGTTAATTATTTCTGGTATTTTACTTTCTGTTTTAATTGCTTTTACAGTTGGTGCAATTGTACAATATCTTTCCAGATTAATTTTCTCTTTTCATTATGAGAAAAGAATGAAATATTTTGGAGCTATTTTTGGAGGTGTTGCGTTAACTGCAATTACATATTTTATATTTATGAAAGGTTTAAAAGGAACGCCTTTTTATAATGATATTGAACACCTTTTAGAAGGGAATGAGATGTATATTATAGTTGGTAGTTTTATTTTTTGGACCGTTTTAGCTCAAATATATCAAAGTGTATTCAAAAGAAATATCCTTGTATTAGTTATTATAATGGGTACTTTCGGACTTGCATTAGCATTTGCTGGAAACGATTTGGTTAACTTTATTGGAGTACCTATGGCTGCATTACATTCTTACGAAGCTTGGTCAGCTTCTGGAGTCGATGCAACCGAATTTTCAATGGGTGCATTAGCTCAAAAGGTTCCTACAGAATCTACTTTACTATTTCTGGCGGGTGTAATTATGGTTGTAACACTTTGGTTTTCTAAAAAAGCGAGAAGCGTAACTGAAACGGAAATTGGTTTAGCTAGACAAGGTGATGGGCACGAAAAATTTAAACCAAACCATTTATCAAGATTTATTGTAAGAGGTACTGTAAATTTAAGCAAAGGATTAAGTTTTATTTTACCAATGTCTTTTATTCAAAAAATAGATCATCAATTTCAAAAGCCAGTTGTTGAACGTCCTAAAGATAAATCTTATGAAGCCCCAGCTTTTGACATGATAAGGGCATCGGTTAACCTAATGGTTGCAGGTATTTTAATTTCAATTGCTACATCTTTTAAACTTCCATTATCTACCACGTATGTTACTTTTATGGTGGCAATGGGAACATCTTTATCAGATAGAGCGTGGGATAGAGAAAGTGCCGTTTATAGAGTGGCTGGAGTTGTAAATGTAATTTTAGGATGGTTTTCAACTGCCATAATAGCCTTTACTGCTGCGGGTTTATTTACCTATTTAATGCACGTAGGTGGGGTTACTGTAATTGCACTATTATTAGCTTTAGTGGTATTTTTATTAATAAGAAGTTACTTAAACCATGCTAAAAAAGAAAAGGATAAAACTGAAACAAAAAGGTTAGAACGTGCTGAAAATATTTCTATTAATGAAGTTATTGAAGAAAGTTGTGGACATATTTCTGAAGTAATAAAGCGGGTAGATAAATTATACACTAATGTGGTAACAGATTTATCTAAACAAGATTTAAATAAATTATCTAAATCTGATAAGCACGTAAAAAAACTGAAAGCTGAGGTAAATAAATTAAAATCAGAAGTTTTTTATTTTATTAAATCTTTAGATGATAGTTTAGTAAAAACAAGTAGGTTTTATTTAGCGGTATTAAGATACTTGCAAGATATTACACAATCTATTGAGTTTATTTCTACAACAAGTTATAATCACGTAAACAACAATCATAAAAACTTAAAGAAATCACAAATAAAAGATTTAGTTGAGATTAAAAATAGGCTTCAAGAAACGTTTAAATTAATAACTAATGGTTTTGAAGAAAAAAACTTTGAAAACTTTACACAGGTTATTGAAGAAAAACAGCAATTATTAAATCGTATTTCAGATTCAATTGATGCTCAAATTTCAAGAATTAGAACAGAAGAAAGTAGTCCTAAAAATACTACTTTATATTTTGGAATTTTACTTGAAACAAAAGACTTAATTGATGCCACTTTAAATTTAATTCAATTATTTGAAGAGTTTAAAAATACTGAAAAATAGTATATTACTAAATATTTTGAATTAAAAAAGGGTGATTAAAAATCACCCTTTTTTATTATTTCTTTTTATAATTAAAAATGAAGTTCAACTTGTATTCTATACATCAATTCGTTATTTCCTCCATCAACTTCTAAATGACTAATATCTGTTTGAACTTTTAAATTATGGCCAGCAATATATTTTGAAAGACCAAGAGTGTATTGACTCTGTTCATTTTTACCTGTAATATTTTTATCTAATTCAACATTAGTAAAGCGTCCAGATATTTCCCAATCTTTCTTTAATATGTATCCTGTTTGTAAATTCAATCCATTTCCTACTTGAACCACATCACCAGTTAAAGAACCATCAGAATTTTTAGCAAAAGCATCGTCTGTAGTTCTATCAGAATATTCAGCCATAAAAGAAAATCCTTTGTATTTAAACATTGTATCTATAAATAAAGTATTAATGTTTGTTTCAAAATATCCAAAATCTGTTTCCATATAAGAACCTTGATTACTTCTTGTTTTAACAGCATTGTTATTATGATCGTAACTTACACCAATAGCTAATTTAGGTTTTTCTTCTCGTGTTAAATCAGCGCCTTTATAATCTCCTTTACCATCAAAATATCCAAAAGGTAAAAATTCAAGACGTCCTGTATATTGGTATCCTCCTATGTTTCCAGTAGTAACATTTCTACCTTCACCTTGTGCAACTGAAAATATTTCTTTTACAATAAATGTATCGGTTAAATTAAAATGGTGTCTTAATTGAAATCCAAAATCACGATCAATAGTAAAACCACTATTTAACAACGATCTATCTACTTGCTGCAAGCTGGCCGAAGAAATTATACGCTCTCTGTTTCCAGGGAGTTTGCCTTGCCCAACCCATAATTCAAAGTTTTTATAGAAATTCCATTTTAAAAGGGCGTCTAAAATATATCTTGGTGCATTACTAGTATATTCCGAAGCTCCTGAAATATCTCTGTTTGATAAGCCTAATTCAATTTTATACGATAGTTTAGGACTAAAAGCAAAACCATCAAATTTTAAACGAGCTCTTCTTGTTAAAAAATTTGTTTCAGTTTTCTCGCCTTCCTCCCAGGTTGAAGTTCCTAAAAGTTGCATTCTTAGTCCAACTTTCATGCTCCAGCTATTATCCTCTCCTCGCAAATTAAAAAGCCCTTTTCCAAATTTTGAAGAATTTGCGTCTTGAGCATAAGAAAAGGAAATGCAAAAAAGCCATAGCATTACCAATAACACTTTGATTTTCATAATTTTTATCGTTTTTGTCAACGCAAAAATAGTGAAATCTAAACGACATATTTAGCTTCAAGTATTTATGAAACTTATTTGATTTTTAATATGCTCATTTTCAGCAGATAAGAATTGCATAATTTGCTTTTTATAATTAATTTATATTGATTCTAAACTTTTAACGTGTTGATTCATAGAAATATTTAGGAGTTCCGTAAAACAAAGACCACTAAGTTAATAGTGGTCTTTTCCATTTCACAGTATTGTTGACAAAAACGATAATTATGAAATGTTTTATCTCCTATTGAAGAAGTATAAATATCATATAGTAATCTAAACTGAATTTAAAATAACTGTTATCTAATTATTAAATTTTTAGAATTACTTTTTTTACTTGCTGAGGGTGATGAGAAAGAAAATTTTAAATTTCCAAATTTTAAGGTTGTTTTAGAGTTATAGGTATTTATTTAATTTTCAATACTTTAACCTTATTTGGGAAAAACTTAATGTAAACTTAATGTTAAGTAATGGTTAATTTAAGGTGAATTATATATATTTGGATATCAAAAATTTAATGAATTAATTAAAAAATATAGAGACATGAAAATAATACTAAACACCTTACTTCTTTTGTTTTGTATAACAGCTTTTTCTCAAGAGCAAAAAGTTGATTATGAAAAAATAAATAATGAAATGATAAAAGCAACCTATTATTTTGCAGATAATAGTGATCTAATTGAACGTGAAGGCTTTTTTGATGCGAATGGAAAATTACATGGTACTTGGGTTAGTTATAATTTAGAGGGAGATAAAACATCAATAGCAAAGTATATGAATGGAAAAAAAGATGGTGTTTGGACATACTTTAAAAAAGATAAAATTAATTTAATTACCTATAAAGAAAATAAAATAATTAAAGTTGAAAAAAAAGATTTAGGGGTTAATTAAACTTAAACTTAATATTCGTTACAAAAAAAGGGTGCTAATTTTTAGCACCCTTTTTTTATTTAAAACAATTTGTAAACTATAATTCTGCGCCAATCCATGTCCAAGTAGAAATATCAACTTGTGTTCCTCCATTATAAGTAGAGGTTGTGTTCGCATCTAAACCATCAATTTGAACGTTAGATAAATCACCGCCATCTTTCATATCTATGTTTACATCATAACCACTTAAATATAAATTGGTTATTGTAGCACCAGATTGTTTTTTAAACTGTAAAGCTGTTCCACCAACTGTAGAAATAGCAGTAACATTAATAAATTTTGGATTGTTATTGTCTTTATCTCCTTCAAAAGCAGTAGAAAAACCTTCTATAGTATGAGAAATATAGGTATTTGTAACTGTACCACTCCATCCTTCAGTCCAATCTACTGAATCATCTTCGTTGTTTTCTAAATATATGTTTGTTATAGAAGCAGTACCTCCAAAGAACTCAACTCCGTCATCAGCTCCATCAATTACAGCTATATTTTCTAAAATTGTACCAGAGCCTACTGCATATAAAGAAACACCATTATATTGAGATTCAGAGTTAATTTGAGCTCCAGTTCCTTTTATAACTAAATATTTTATAGAACCTGAATTATCAGCGTCATCTGTACCTCCATAAATAAATCCGCCAACTTCAGCTTCTGCATCAACACCAGCAGTTGTAGTTGCTTTACCACAAATAGTTAACCCTCCCCAATCAGCAGGACTTGGATTTACAGAAGACATAACTACTGGGTTATCAGCTGTTCCTTGAATATCTATTTTACCACCTTTTAAAACAGCAATATAAACATCAACACCACCTTTATCAGCAGAAATTTTAGTGCCTGCTTCTATGGTTAATGTTACTCCATCTTGAACTATGTAAGAACCACTTAAAGTATAATTTGTATCCGCTGTTAAAGTTTTGTTTGAAGTTAGGCTTCCATTTAATACTTCAACTGCAACAAATTGACCGTTAATAAAACTCCAGTTTGAAATATCAACTTGAGCACCTAAATTATAAATCGCATCTACAACTGCATCAGCACCATCAATTTTAACATTAGATAATGCTCCGCCGTCTTTCATATCAATATTAGTGTCGTAACCACTTAAAAATAAGTTAGTAATTGTAGCGCCAGATTCTTTTTTAAATTGTAAAGCTGTACCGCCTACTGTAGAAATTGCAGTTAAGTTATTTATTTTTGGGTTGTTGTTGTCTTTATCTCCTTCAACTACTGTAGAAAAACCAGCAATTGTATGAACAACATAGGCGTTGTTAATTGTTCCACTCCAACCTTCTGTCCAATCTATAGCATCATCTTCATTGTTTTCTAAATATAAATTATCAACTGATACTGTTCCTCCAAAAAACTCAACACCATCATCAGACCCATTTAAAATAGCAACATTTTCAACAATTGTACCTGAACCAACTGCATAAAAAGAAACACCATTATATTGAGATTCTGAGTTTATTTGTGCACCAGTACCAATAATTACTAAATTTTTAATAGAACCAGAATTGTCTGCATCATCAGTTCCTCCATAAATAAAACCACCAACTTCAGCTTCTGCATCAACACCAGCGGTTGTTGTTGCTTTCCCGCAAATAGTTAAGCCTCCCCAATCTCCAGGGTTTCCATTTGTTGAAGACATTATAACAGGGTTGCTATCGGTACCATTTATATTTATTTTTCCACCTTTTAAGACAGCAATATAAACATCTGTCCCTCCATTATCTGCTTCAATTTGTGTTCCTGCAGGTATTGTTAATGTAACACCATCAGCAATTATAAATGAACCTGTTAATTGATAACCAGTAGAAGAATTAAGTATAAAATCTTCTTCAAGGGTTCCACTTAATACACCTATTTTTAAATTTTCAATTGTAGGGTCAGTTGAACCAATAATTGGATCTGGATCATTATCATCACAACTTACTAAAGCTATTAGCGCAAATATTGCTGCAATTCCAATTAATCTTAAGCTTGTTTTTTTCATTTTTTTAATTTGTATTTGTTTAAATTAATTATGTACAAATAACCTTTTTTTGTACTATCTATGCCTTAAGTAAATATTAAGTATTTATTATGAATTTTTATAAAAACAGCAGTAATGTTAAAAAATTGTTACCATGTTTTTTTAAATAAAAAGGCTGTAAATAGGTACCTATTTACAGCCTTTTTATACTAAAGAAATGTTTTTAAAAAGTATATTTAACTCCTAAACTTAAATTCATTCCTTTTTTATACGAACTAATTAATTCATTAGTTTCTACCTGAGTAGATAAACTTTTTACTTTTTGTGTTTGTTCTACATCAGGGTTTAATATATTTTTCCCAGTTAGTTTTACCGAAAGGTTTTCGTTTATTTTTTTACTTAAAACTAAATCTAAAGTAACAAATCCTTTTTCAATAATTTCATCGTTATATAGAACTGCGCTATTTGTAAAATCTTCTGGCGCACCTAATGCATATATTTTATCTGAAGAGTAATTTCCTGATAGGGTTGCTACAAACTCTTTTTCTTGATTATTAGAGTAACTTATGGCTGTGTTTAAAATAAAATCGGAAGCTCCTTGTAAATCAGATTCAGTTTTTTGATTGTATTGAAATTCTTCTAACAAATCTTGATTAAACCACATTTTTGTAGCATTAAAATTAAGATTTAAATTACTGGTTTCAGTATCAATAATTTCTAATCTGGTTTCAAACTCTAATCCAAGTACATCTGCTTTTTCACCAGTATTATCATAAGAGAAGTTCCCTGAAGAACCTCTTGTTTGAGATAAGTTTATTGGGTCTTCAATTCTTTTATAAAAACTTGTAAATGAAATTAGTTCTTTTGAAGAAGGAAAAAGTTCCCATTTTAAATCTATATTGTAATTTGTAGATTCCTTTAGGTCTGGATTACCTTTTGTTACCCTTCCAACTGGAGATACATATTCAAAAGGAGCAAGCTCTTTAAATTCTGGAAGCGTTATTGTTTTACTACCTGCCAGTCTTATAAAGTTTTTTTCGTTGATCTCATATTTTAAATTTAAACTTGGTAAAATATTGTCGTAATTGTTAGTTAAAGATCCAACCCTACCTACATAATTTGCAACATCCCAAATAATATTCAATTCATCAGTTTCATATCTAGCACCTATATTACCTGTAAATTTATTAAAACTAAAGTCTACATTTGCAAACCCTGCATAGGCATCTAAATTTGCTTTATAAATATCTGAAGCTCGCTCTCTTAAAATTAAACTTCCATTATTAAAATAAGTATCTATAAATGCAGCCGATAGATCGTCAATAGATGTTACTTGAAAACCTTTTGCTCTAACACCAATAAACAATGAAGAAAAATATCTTTCTTTTTGACGAAAATTACCTCCAAAATTAAGTTTTATAGGGTTATCACTTTCCGCATTAAAAGTAATTTGATCTTTTATATATCCATTTAGCTCGGTATCTTTAATTTTTTGATTTGATTTTCTTTGTTGAAAATCTCCAACATGTGCAAATTGAACAGTGTTTTCATCTAAAATATTTACTTCATTTCTAATACGATTCGGTTCTTTTGC
Source organism: uncultured Flavobacteriaceae bacterium (assembly GCA_942492305.1). Classification (GTDB taxonomy): domain Bacteria; phylum Bacteroidota; class Bacteroidia; order Flavobacteriales; family Flavobacteriaceae; genus Lutibacter. The sequence continues at coordinate 442,816 of CALOEI010000001.1, forward strand.
TATTACATAATTGTAACCAACCGCCCAATTCAGTTCATTATTTTCGGTAATATCATGAGTTCCTAAAACTTGATTTACAAACATTCTTGTTTGTTTTAAGTTTTGATCTCTTACAAAAGCTCCATATTCAGACGGATCTTGATCAAATACATAGCCCTCACCATTTCTACCTTGTTCATATAAATTATCAATAGTTTTATTAACAAATAAACTATTATAACTTATTTTATGATTTCCATTTAATCTATAAGCTACATTAAATAACCCTGTGGTATTAATGTTAGAGCTAAAAGTTTCAGTATCGTTAAATGAGTTATCTAACACATTTGATCTGTATTTCTTAAAAATCCCTTTTTCATAGCTATAAGAATTATCATGTGAGGCTGTTGCAAAAATTGATAAATCTTTTCCAAAAAGTTCAACTTTTTTCCCGCCAGATAGCGAAATTCCGAAATTTAAAGGAGTACTTCTAGTTTCGGTATTCCAACTTTGTAAGGTCATGGCATCTATTAAAGCATATTTTGCAGTATAGAAACCTACACTTAAATCATTAATATTTTGTGTTGCTCTAAAATTATTAAAAACACCATCTTTTATTATATTGGTATTTGTTCCGCTGCTAATATCAACAGAAAATGTACCACCATTATATTCTTTTGTTGTAATATCAACATTACCTGAAGCTTGATCGGCATAACTTTCAGTACTATAGGTTTTACTAATTCCTACGTTTTGAATAATATCTGTAGAGAATAAGTTTAACTCTATGTTTTTCTTTTCAACATCATCAGAGGGAATTGGCAAACCATTCATAGTTGTTGTTAAATATCGATCTCCTAATCCTCTAATATAAATATCTCCCGAACCTTCATTTTTAGTAACTCCTGAAATTTTAGATGTGGCAGCCGCAGCATCTGAAACTCCTGTTTTAGCTAATCTTTCGGCACCAATGCTTTCTTTAATAACAGTAGCTTTTCTTTGCTCAGTTAAAAGTGCACTTTCAGATTCTTTTTTAGTTGAACCCGTAATTTGAATTTCATTTAAGGAAACCCCTTGACTTGCACTTAAAATTTGATTTAAGTTTGTGTTTTCACCCTCTTTAACAATTACATTTGGAACTTCAACTGTTTGATAACCGATAAAACTAAATACTACAGTATATGTTCCTGCTGCAACTTGTAAAGTATATTCACCTTCAAATTCTGTTGTAGTACCAATTAAAGTACCCTTTATAAATACATTTGCAAAAGGTAATGGGGAATTTTCTACTTCTTTGTCTAAAACAATTCCAGAGATTGTTCCTTTAGCCTGACTATAAATAAGGGTGCTAAAAAGTAATAAAATTGCTATAAAAATTTTCTTCATTTCTTAGATTTAATTTCTACGCAAAGGAAGAGTTACTAAGTAAATGGAAAGTTAACAGGTTGTTATAAAATTGTAATAAATGCGTTAATTTAATGTAAATTACTTTGCCTTTGAAATAAAGTTTTGTTCTGAGTAAGGCTGTTCTAATTTTAAAGCATTTAAAACTTGATTTAAGTGTAATGTTTTGTTTGCGGTAACCTTTATATTTTTAACTTCAACAGATTTGTAGCCAACAAAACTAAATACTAACGTATAATTTCCAGGCTTTAAGCTTAGCTTAAACGAACCGTCAATTGATGTTTCAATTGTGGTATTTACTTCTTTTACAATTACTTCAGCAAAAAATAGTGGCTCATTTTCATTTTCCCCATCATAAATAAACCCTTCAATTTCTCCGTTTCTAGTAAAATCAGAAATTAAAGGACCAATTGATAAAGTTTGGCCAAAAGTTAATGTACTCGAAAACAACACAAAAATTAAAATAAAACGTTTCATTATATATCAATTATTAAACACTACAAATTAAACACCTTATTGTTAAGTAATAGTTAAGTAAATATTATAGTTACTTAATTTAAATGTTAATTTTCATTTTTTTTGAAGTTCAAAAAGAACAAATTAATAACTATATTGCATCAAATTTTCAAATAAAAAAAATGAATTGGAATCAACTGCTATCTTTAAAGAGATATGGCGATACAGAAAAAAGATTAAGAAGTTTACAAGACGAATCTCGTTTGGGATTTGAAGTAGATTATGACCGTATAATTTTTTCTGATTCCTTTAGAAGTTTACAAGATAAAACTCAGGTTATTCCATTATCCAAAACCGATTTTGTTCATACACGTTTAACACATAGTTTAGAGGTTAGTGTAGTTGCACGTTCTTTAGGTAGAATTGTTGGGGAAAAAGTACTAAAAAAACACCCAGAATTAATAGATTTAGGTTTTAAAATGAATGATTTTGGGGCTATTGTAGCAACAGCTGCTTTAGCGCATGATATTGGAAACCCTCCCTTTGGACATAGTGGAGAAAAAGCAATTGGAGAATATTTTATAAATGGAAATGGTAAACAATATAAACAACAACTTACTGATAAACAATGGCAAGATTTAATTGATTTTGAAGGAAACGCAAACGGATTTAGAATTTTAACTGAAACTAAAGAAGGTATAGAAGGAGGTTTGCGCTTATCTTATGCAACATTAGGGGCATTTTTAAAATATCCAAAAGAATCTTTACCAAAAAAACCTACAACACATATTGCCGATAAAAAATATGGAATATTTCAGTCTGAACTTCAATTTTTTAATGAATTAACTCAGGAATTAGGTTTAATTTCAACTGGAAATGCTGGTGATGTAGCTTTTAAAAGACATCCTTTAGCTTATTTAGTTGAAGCTGCAGATGACATTTGTTATACTATTATTGATTTTGAAGATGGTATTAATTTAGGTTTAATTGAAGAAGAATTTGCTTTAGAATATTTAATAAAATTAGTAAAAGATACTATAAATTCAGAAAAATATTATCAATTAAAACATAAAAAAGACCGATTAAGTTATTTACGAGCTCTAGCTATTGGAACACTTATTAATGAAGCTACCAAAGTGTTTTTAGAAAATGAAACTGCTATTTTAAATGGTAATTACCCATATTCACTATTAGAAAAATGTAAATACGAAGCTCAAATAAATGATATTATTAAGTTAAGCATTGAAAAAATATACAGAAGCCGTGAGGTTGTAGAAAAAGAATTAATGGGATACTCTATAATTGCAAAACTATTAGATGTCTTTTTAACTGCTACGAATAATAAATTTGAAAACACACTTTCAAATTATGATAAATTGATACTAAATTTACTACCAGAAAGCCTTCAAAAACCTAAAGAAACACTGTATATGAGAATTTTAACCATCTGTGGTTTTGTTGCCAGTTTAACGGATGGTTTTGCATTACAACTGTATAAAAAAATAAATGGTTAACTTTGTAGATTATTTAGTTCATTATTTTTTTATTATTTTAACCCCAATATGAAAAAACAACTAACCCTTTTATTTCTGTTTTTTTCTTCAATATTAATTATTAGTTATTTTATTAATTTAACTGATAAACAATATATGAAAGATGATACGAGTATATCAAATTTAAGACAAAAGCATTCAGAATTCTTAAAAAATAGTCCTTTCAAAAAAACCTTAAAACTTTCTAAAAAAGAAAGAAAAGCACAAGGTATACCTCCTAATAAATATTATGAACGTATGTGGGAGTTAACAATGAATCCTGCAACCGGAAAACCAGAACCTAATAAAGTTTTAGAACTTCAGCAAAACAGAAATAAAATAGACAAGTCTTTAGCCAAGAAATCCTGGAGATGCAGTTGATAATAGCTGGGAAGAACGTGGGCCAAATAACGTAGGAGGTAGAACAAGAGTAGTTTTATTTGACCCTAATGATTCAACTAACAAGCGTGTTTTTGCTGGAGGAGTTAGCGGTGGTTTATGGAAAAATGAAGATATTACAGACCCAAATTCTTCTTGGACTTTAGTTGGAGATGGAATTAATGAATCTGTTCCGGGGAATATGAATATTTCTTGTATTACAGTGGATCCTAATAACTCATTAATTTGGTATTTAGGTACTGGTGAGCAATATACAGCAGGAGCTGCTGTAGGAAACGGTGTTTATAAAACTGAAGATGGCGGAGTTACTTGGAATCTTATAAATGTTAGTTTAGCAGGAGGAGGTACAGTTGGAACTGATTTTGCTGGAATCTATTATATAAACGATATTGTTGCATGGAATAATGGAGGCGCAACCGAGGTTTTTATCGGTGTGGGAACTCATGTTTATGGGGATGCTGCAAACCCAACAAATTGGTTAGGTTTTCAAAATGCAGGACTGTATAAAACTTCAGATGGAGGATTGAATTGGAGTAGAATTGAAACTTCAAATTTGGAATTTACATATGGTGGTTCTTCCTACTATTATATTCCAAATGATTTTGAAATTTCATCTAACAATACAATATGGTTTGGCACAATTGCAACTCCAGGAACTGGAGGTACAGGAGGGGGATTGGTGTTTAATTCAACAAACGGTTCAACTTGGACTCAAATAACAACCCTTACAAACTCTAACAGAGTAGAATTGGCTGTTTCTAGTCAAGATGCGTCAAAATTATATGCTTTAACAGAAGGAACAACCAGTGCTGGTCCACATATTTATGCAACAACCAATGCTTTTAATAGTATTACTGAATTAGCAAAACCTAATGATGCAGATACAGATATTTCTGCTAGTGATTTTACAAGAGGACAAGCGTTTTACGATTTAGTGATTGAAGTTGATCCAACAAATGATGATATTTTTTATGTTGGTGGTATTGATTTGTTTAGAACTACACAAGGAGAAAATACAGATTTGGCTACAGAATGGCAACAAATTTCAAAATGGTCTAATAATAATAATTTAAATTTCCTTAACTGTTCTATTGTACATGCAGATCAACATGCGTTTACTTTTAGACCTGGAAATAGTGATGAAGTTGTAATTGGTAATGATGGAGGTGTATATTATTGTACGGATTTAACATTAGCAGAATCGAGTAGTACTTTTTCTGTTAGAAATAATAATTATAATGTAACTCAGTTTTATTATGGAGGTTATGGATCAGATACTGCAAATGAATTAATAATAGCAGGTGCACAAGATAATGGTTCGCAATTTTTTAATGGAGCTAGCTCTGGTTTAAATTCTAGTATTGATGTTTTTGGAGGTGATGGTGCTTTTAGCGAAATTGATAAGGATGGTGATTATATGATTGTGTCTTATGTTTATAACTATCATTATTATTTCAGCCTTCCTTATACTGGAGCAGGATACTCAATAGAAAGTGGAAGTTCAGAAGGAGATTTTATTAACCAAGCAGGTTTAGATCATAATTTAGATATTATGTACTCAAATGGAACCAATGGAAGTTATCAAATAAATAGATATGATTTAGGCTCTTCAAGTGCAACAACTGTAAAATCTCAACTTGCAAATACATTGTTAACCAATGCTCCAACAGCTTTTAAAGTTTCTCCATATACAACTGCAACTTCAACATTATTAGTTGGTACTGCAGATGGTAAATTATTAAAAATAACAAATGCTGATGAGTTAACTGGAGTTATTGGTTGGTCTGAAATAACTGGAGGTTCTTTTGTTGGAAGTATTTCTGATATTGAATTTGGTGCCACCGAAGATGATATTTTTATTACGTTTCATAATTATGGAGTACAAAGTATTTGGTATACATCAGATGGAGGAACCAATTGGCAAAATAAAGAAGGGAATTTGCCTGATATGCCAGTAAAATGTATTTTACAAAACCCTTTATTATCTAATGAAGTTATTGTGGGTACTGAATTAGGTGTTTGGGCAACTAATAATTTTAATGATGCTTCTCCAACTTGGATTTCTTCTTTTAATGGAATGCAAGATGTAAAAGTTGTAGATTTAGATTTACGTTTAAGTGACAATACTATTTTAGCTACAACTTTTGGAAGAGGTGTATTTACTGGTGAATTTTTACAAACAGATTTTACCATTACAACTTCGAACACCACAGTTACAACTTGTAATGACACTGCTGTTTTTAATTTTGATTTTAATGCAAACCCTTCTTACAATACGTTAACTGCTTTTTCAACTTCTGGTGAACCTGGCAGTGTTAATATAAATTTCAGTCCAACCTCATTAAGTGCGCAAGGAACATTTACTATGACAGTGAGTAATGTGAGTTCTTTAGCTGTTGGTGATTATCCAATTACTGTTATTGGAACAGGAAATGAAACAAATACAATTGATGTAGTATTAAGAGTTGATGATACTACAATTAATATAGTAAATCCTACTTCTCCAATAAATGAAGCTACTGATGTTGCATATATAGGAACTAATTTTACTTGGGATATAGATAATGAAGCAAGTTCTTACGATTTTGACATTGCTACAGATGCCGGTTTTAATACAATTATAGAAACAACCAATACCCAAAATAATTCATATACAATTATAACGCCATTAAACTCAAGTGCAGTTTATTATTGGCGAGTACGTTCTAAAAACGAATGTATAGTTGCAGCGTATTGCGAAACCCAAAAATTTCAGACAAATACGCAACAATGTTATACAAATATAAGCGCTCCAAATGCTACAATTCCTGATGGTGCAGGAGCTAATCAAGCAGGTAGCCCTTTAGAATCTATTATTAATATACCTAATACAGGTACTATAAGTGATGTAAATGTTTATATTGATATTTCGCACTCCTATATACAAGATTTGGTGATTTCTCTAATTTCACCAAATAATACAGAAGTTATTTTATTTAATAGAGAATGTAATGGTGAAGATAATATAGCAGTAACTTATAATGATGATGCTTCTTCAGAAATAACTTGCGCAAGCCCTGTTGCTGGTTCAGCAATTCCTTCTAATCCATTATCGGACTTTAACTTAGAAAATTTTTCAGGTGATTGGACATTAAAAATTCTAGATTACTATAATGTAGATATAGGTACACTTAATAACTGGTCTATTGAAATTTGTGAACAACAATCAATTACAAACTCTGTATTAGTAGCAGCAGACCCAATTACTGTAACTAGTACTGTTGAATATACGTTGTTAGAGACAGATTTAAGCGCATCTAGTGCAGGCTCAACCAATGCTGAACAACTTTATATGTTAGTTGAAAAGCCTACAGAGGGCGATATAAAATTAAATGGCACTCCTTTAGATATTGGTGATACTTTTACACAAGCATCAATAAATGCCGGAACAGTTAGTTATTTAAGTACAAGTGGTGTTAATACTACCGATGCATTTAAAGTTGATATAACAAATGCAACTAATGGCTTTTTACCAAACCAACAAGTAAATATTAATGTAGATGCATCGTCTTTAAGTGTTGATGAACAGTTTTTTGAAAAAACAAAAACAGTAGTTTTTCCAACGGTTTCTAATGGTGAGTTTTCAATTATTTCTAATACTTCTTTAGGAGAAACAACTATCGAGATTTTTAATATTAATGGACAAAGAGTTTTTATTAATAAATTAAATTTTAATAGAGGAAGAAAAGAAACTATTTTAGCGAACGGTTTGGCTTCTGGTGTTTATATATTAAAGTTAAGCGCAACATCTGCACAAGGAACTAAAAAAATAATTATTAGGTAATATTTTTTGATTTTTAATAAGATTATAAATAGAATTAGTAACTTTAGAAGTTAGTTATTCTTTTTTACGTCTTCATTGTTTTCAAATAATGAATCCTTATTTCCGTAGAGTAATTCAGCAACTTCAATTAATTTTTTAATCATATCATTTACATTGGTATTATCATTAAATAATGACGAAGCCATTTCAGCAGTGATTAAATTTTTTCTAATTAATTTGTCTATAGAATTATTACTTTTTCTAATATTTTCTTTAGCCTTTTTCTTTAATTCTTCTAATTTTTTGGCGTATTTATGTGTGTCTTCTTCAGTTCTAAACAAATAAATTACGCGTAAAACTTGTGTCATTTTTTTTCTAAAACTATCATATTCTTTAAGCAAATACTTATTATCTAAAGTTAAAGATCTGGTTAAATTTTTATTTAACTCTCTTACATCTTTTATTATTTCAACCATTTTTCGGTTAGCAATTTTAATGTCTGTAATAGATTTGTTGTGCTTTTTAGTTAATTTTAGGTCGTTTTGTGCAGTTGTAGCAAACCTTAAAATTTCACCATAAATAGATTTAAATTTTTTATAATAAAGGTCATCGACATTAATATTAAAATTTGTTGTTGATTTTTTAATAATTTTTTTAATTTTTATATCTGAGATCACATCTTCTCTATGAATATTTAATGCATGTGCTACAATTTCAAAGACGGCATTTTTATATAAATATTTTGTTTCTTTCACCAATGCAGATATCACTGTTGCATCAGGGAATTTTAATACAGCTTCATTTAGATATTTAGGCTCATCGATATCTTTGGATCATTTTTCTTTGAATATTCGTAGTAGAAATTTTTCAATGGTTTTTATTAATGGAATCATTAAAACAACACCTAAAACATTAAAAATTGTATGGAACAAAGCTAGTTTTAAGGTGTAATCAGTAGAGACAATTCCAAATATATCGGACAGATAATTTACAAGGTTTGCCAATGGAAAGATAAAAACTAATGCTACAATTCCAGTAACTGAATTAAATATAAAATGTGCTCCAGCTAATCTTTTTCCAGCAATATTTGAGCCTACTGCACCTAACACAGCCGTAATTGTTGTACCTATATTAGCACCAATAGCTAAAGCCAAAGCATTTTCATATGTAATCTGTCCAGCGGCTAAAGCTGTTAAGATTAATGCTAATGTTGCACTGCTAGACTGTAAAACTGTTGTAATTATAATTCCTAACCCAGCATATACAATAACACCCTTATACCCCGAAATAGCATATTGAGAAAGGTCTATGTATTGTTTAAATACATCAAAACCTTCTTTCATATAAAAAATTCCTAAAAAGAAAAACCCTAAACCGGCTAACACATTTCCAATTCCTTTGTATGTTGGTTTATTTTGAATAGAAAAAATAATTCCAAATATTAACATTGGCATCGCCAAAGCAGAGATGTTAATTTTTAAGCCAAATGCTGCAACTAGCCAGGCTGTTGCTGTTGTACCAATGTTTGCTCCAAAAATTAAACCTAAACCGCCAGTTAAGCTTATTAAGCCGGCACTAATAAAAGATATAGTAATTACAGAAACTAGTGAACTCGACTGAATAAACCCTGTTACAATTGCACCTGCCATAATACTTTTGTATAACTTATTTGTCGCATTTTTTAAGATATTTTGAAGTGGTCCTCTAGTAAAAACTTTAAAACCTTCTTCTAACATAATCATACCAAATAACAAAATAGCTATACCTGCGGAAATTGTTTTAAAATTGGGATTGAAATACAAAACAATACCCAAAGTATTAAGTAAGATTAGAAAAAGCTAACCTTTTTAATCATTGATAAATAGAAATATTTACAGTTTATGACTCATAGAAAGTCTCTAAATATAATTAAAATAAAAAAGCCTTCAAATAGGTGAATCAAATCAATGCTTTAAGAGGAATTAAATAATCAGTATTAATTATTTTGTACAACAAAACTATTTATCACTTGAATACAACAATTGATTCTTTTGATACAATTGTAATAAACTCATTAGTCGCAGTAATTAAATCTTTAGTTTCTAACAAGATGCCAAAATATAATGTTGAATTTTTTCTACTACTTTCTTCTGTTCTAATTCTAGTAATTTGTCTTTCTATAGATTCAGAAACACTTTCGAATAAGTTCTTGTTTTGCCTCGATAATTACCGGTAAATTAGAGAACGATTTCTCTGAAAAATCAATTTCGATTTGTTGTAACAATCCTTTCAATTTATCATTTATTTCCTTTAAATCTTCAATTTGAGAAGCTTTTAATTCTTTATGATTGTTATTTACATGATTGTAACTTGAAGTTGATATATATTCTATAGATTGTGTTACATCTTGTAGATAACTCAATATTAAAATATAAAATCTACTAGCTTTGACAGATGAATCTTCTAGAGATTTGATAAAATACAAATACATCTACTACTTAGTTCATCTATTTCAGTATTCAATTTTCGTACGTGTTTTTCAGTTTTAGTAAGTTTGTTTAAATCGTGTGATTGCTTAAATCTGTTAATACGGTTGAATATAATTTATTTACTCGTTTTACTACTTCCGAAATATGGTCTGAACTTTCATTTACAACTTCGTTAATTGTTATTAACTCGGCACGCTCCATATATCTTTTCGCTTTTTTCTCTTTAGCTTTTTTAGTATGTCTTACGGAACTTCTTCCAATTAAAAACAGCACAACTATAAGTAAAACAGCTACTGAAACAATTTCTCCTAAATAAATAATATATAAAAATATTGCAGCAACGGTAAAAGCAGATAGTGCAGTTAAAAACCACCCACCAATTACGTTAAATACACCTGCAACTCTGTACACTGCACTTTCTCTTCCCCAAGCTCTATCTGCTAAAGAAGTACCCATTGCAACCATAAAGGTTACATAAGTTGTAGATAAAGGAAGCTTTAAAGAGGTACCTATAGAAATTAATATACCTGCAACAAATAAATTTACGGAAGCTCTTACCATATCAAATGCTGGTAATTCGTACGATTTATCTTTAGGTAATTCAATTACAGGTTTTTGGAATTTAGAATCTATCCATCTTAAAGTTGAGGATGGCACAATTTTACCTAATCCTGCACTAAATAATATAGCACTCACGAACTACAGTTCTTGATACTGCATTTGGTTGAAATTTCTCATGACCTTCACCTTGTCTAGAAAGATTAATTCCTGTTTCTATTACTGTTTGTGCCTTTTTAGAAAACCAAAGTGTAACTACCATAATTCCACCTGCAATTAATAGTAACCACGGATTTGAAGGTACTTTTTTGGCTAATATTCCCATAGAAAATTCATTTGCCGCAATAAAGTTAGCTGGATCTTGACTACTCCATTCTTGCCAAGAATTTAATGCTGCAATTGGAACTCCAATAAAGTTCACCAAATCGTTTCCTGCAAAGGCCATGGCCAAAGAGAATGTACCTATAATTACAATAAATTTTAAAATATTTACTTTAAAAAGCATTATTAATAATTGTGATAATAAGGTCCAAAACACAAAACCATATAAAATAATTTCAAATGTGCGCCCTTCTATTAAATGCTTTACATCATCATAAAAAGGAGTTCCTTTCATTCCTTTTACAAAAATAAAATAGGTAATTGCTGTAATTGCAAATCCGCCAAAAATTGCATTTATATAACTTCTTTTTTTATCAAACTGAAATGAATACAATAAACGAGATAAAAATTGAACAATTGCACCAACGGAAAAAGCTATAACAACTGAGAATAAAATACCAAGAAATAATTTGTAATGCTTTTGCAGTATTGATGTATTTTCCAAGGCTTCGGAAATTGTCTTCGGTATTGTTCATGGATATTTTAATCAATGCCATTGCAACAGCAGCACCTAATAATTCAAAAACAATAGAAACTGTAGTTGAGGTTGGCATTCCTAAGGAGTTAAAGACATCTAACAATAAAATATCTGTAATCATTACTGCCATAAAAATGAACATGATTTCATCAAAATAGAATTGAGAAGGATTAAAAATTCCTTTTCTTGCTACTTCCATCATACCACTAGAAGTAATTGCCCCTAAAGCAACACCAACACTTGCAATAATTACAATTGATTCTAACAGGAATTGCTTTTGAGCCAATTGCCGAGTTTAAAAAATTTACCGCGTCATTACTAACACCAACTACCAAGTCAATTATTGCTAATAAAGTTAGCGCAACAAGCATTAAAATGTAAATATCTCCCATTTTTTATTTTTTATGCAAAATTAATTCAAATTTACTCGTAAACATTAATTTAATGTTACCGATGTTAATTTAATGTTAATTTAATGTTATGAACTCTTAGAATTTAATAGATGAAGTTACTAAAAATATTTTTTATTTAACTATAGTTTACAAGTTTATATTTTTTTTAAAAGTCAATTGGGTATTCACTTTTCTGAAAGCTTTTCAGTCATTTTGCCAATATTTATTTTTTCTGCTTTTGCTAATTAAATAAGGTGTTGCCTCATTGGTTTACTCGGTTAATTTAATTTTCTTTTTATGCTCGAACCTAAATTCATTCAATTCCTTTAATTCAGTTATAATTTTTGCTTTCCATGTGGCAATTTTTTCTTTGTTGCGACCGCTTTCAGTTTCTTGCATTAATTCAAGTCGAATTTCAGAGAATTCAGCCATTATTTCATTATTAATTTGATTTATAATGTCAAAACCTTTTGCAATTTTCCGTTTATCTTTTAAAACTTGTTTTCTAAATTTTCGCGCTTGAATTTCGGCAAGATCAAACTGCATTTGTTGAAATTCTAGCTGATTTTTAATACTTGCAATTTTTGTAGTGTCTATCCAAGATGCGTTTCCTAAAAATATATTTTCAATTTTTTGATTCAGATTTCGTTTCATAAAGTCAAAGCCACCTATTGCGTGGGAAATCATAAATTGGCTATAAACTGCATCATTATTTTCATTGCTGATTTTTATTTTAAAATCGTCAATTGATAATTTATTGTCAGGGCTCCATCTTTTTTGTCCGTCTTGTAATTCCTGACTAAAACTTAAATTAAAGAAAATTATACTTATTAAAAACCCTAAAAAAATTCTATTCATTTCTGTTTTTTTATAAGCCACTAATTTAGCAATTACAAACCGTATAGAAAATTGTAATTAAACTTTTGAAGCAATTTTTGAAAGCAGGTGAGTAGAAGCAATTAATTAGCCACTGGCATTTCTTCTACGTTGTATTGAATGTCCGTTATTTTTAATTTTAACCAAGTCCATTTACCATTTTCCAATTCCCAACTTGCTTCGCATTCAATAGGTATTTTTATTCCATTCCGTTCTTCTGTTTTTGTTGCAATCACAGTCCATTCAGTCGGTTCGATTGCATTTGAATCTTGATAGCGCATTGCTACGAATTTTTCAAAATTTCCGTCTTTATCAAAGTGAAATTCGCCTGAACCTTTAGTTCCTTTATATTCCATTGTTGCTCTGGCAGAATAGTTGTCTAGAGTCTCCCATTTTATATATTGACTTAAAGATGCTGCAGGAAACCAAACGATTTCAGCCAAATATCGTTGCAAAGTTGCTTGGTTTACCTTTTGGTTATTTTTTGCATTTGCAACTGGAATAAGTGAAAGAAGTTTAATTATCATTTCGCCTTTACCATCTTCAAATTTGTCTCTACCTACTACACTCAATATTGAATTCATTTCAGTATTAATATTCCAATTGAACGCTGGCGGTTGAATAGTAAAATATTGTTCTGCCGTACCATTGTTCCAATTTTCTTGTTCAGGCTTTAACTTTAGTTGTAATTCTTGAGTTAGATATACATTAGAAATATATTTGTTACCAATTGCACCGCTATTTGTCAACCATTTTTGAACAATTGGTGGCAAACCAAGCAATTCTTTTTCCGTAACAATCTCTTGGTTTTTGAGTTGCGAATTTTCAAATAGACTTATTCTTTCTCCTTTGATTTTCGCCTTAAAGTTGAAACTTGAATATCCAATAATTGTCGCTAATAGAATAATTACGTTTGCTATGTACCAAATTTTGCATCAGACCAATAATTAAAAATCAATACCTGTGAAATAATCACAGCCAAAAATCCGCTTAACCACCAATAGTCCGAATGAATAAGTTTTAAAATGATTGTAATAGCAAAAAGCAGAAATGTCAAGAACCAAAATATTCCGTAAGTTTTTGAAATTGGTTGTGAAATCGCATTAAATTCAGATATACCAAATGCTTTCAGAAATCCGAATAAATGGATAATTCCGTGTATTCCAATCAATATGGTTAAAGCTATTCGCATTGTTTTTTGCTTTTGGCTTATGGTTTTGGTTATAAGTAGTTACTTGAATTAGCAATTACATATAGCTATTAAGTACAACGTTTTTTATTGAATATTATTTTTAGAATTTAATTGATTTTTCACTTTTAGATTATCTATTATTTTCTTCTTGAATTCTTCAAAATTCTCGTAATTATTGGGTGAATCTTTAATTTGTTCATAGAGAAACGATTTATCTTTTTGAGGGTAAATAATGATAGTTTCTCCAAATCTTAAATCAAAGAGTTTCATATTGAGCATTAACGTTGAAAATCCGTCTGGACTTGCAGAAAACACCCAATCAAATTCATTATTTTTCACTTCAAATATTCCTTGAGCAGTTAAATATGGAAAATTTCGAGAATCTACCAATGTATTTTCTTCAGAGTTTATGTCGTTTGTTAAAACAAGCAATGTTAATTTAAATGCTATATTTTCACAGTCAAAATCTTCACATTCACCAACTTTAACACCTTTAAAAATATGTTCATCTATTTTTAGGGTAAAAGGTATGTAAGTAACTGCATATTCGTATGTTGCGATTGGAAAAGGAGATTTGTTTAGTGGATAACTTTGAAATACCGCTGTATATTTTTCATAGGTTTCAATATCTTGTTTAAACAGCGAAACATCCCATTTTGTACTATCAAGCTGCTCAGCTGCTTTTTTATTTAAACTTTCAGTATTCCATGTAGGAGTTTCAATATTTTTTGAAACAGCAACACGTTTTTCTTTCTCTTGACAAGAAAAAAGTAAAAACCCAATAATTAATACTATGAATACTTTTTGTGTCATTTTTTTAATGTTGTAGTGTTTGTGGTTTGGGGGTGGGCGGGGGGGGGGGGGGAACTAATGTCGCGCGCGGTTCTCTCTTTTCTTATGGTTTTGCAACTATCCAAGTCATTTTGTTATTCTAAATCATTTACTATATTAGAATCATTGGTGTTATTTTCAAGTTTTTGAATTACAATTTCGGTTTTACATTGTTGGTTAATTGAAATTAATCATTAAAATTTGTGGTGGTTTTAGATTAACCAATCCTCATTAAAACATAAATGATTTTTGTTCTTTTTTCTTATTCTTCATTAATGGCAAAACCTTTTTCTCTGTTTTAGATAAGATTAATGCATTGTAAATAATCTTCAGAAATCCCTGAAAACTGTTTAGTTTAAATACCAAACCGAATAGATAATCCAGGCGGTTTGTAATTGTAGCAATTTCAGAACAACCAATAAATTATATGAACAGGTGATGTTGTATAAACAGTAGTGTTTTTATTCAGTTTCTTTTTTGTAATCAATTAAATACCTTTTTATCTCTTCAACGATTTTAAATGCAAATTCGGGTTTTATCGATAATACAACTTTCATATACTATTTGAATTTATAAACATATGTTAATCAAATTTTTCAATTGAGTGTTATCTTCTACAATCCTAATGGCATTTTCATACTGTTGTTCTATTATATTGAAATCTCAAATTCGCCTTTGGACTAGGTATATTCATCTTCAAATGAATAGATTTTAAAAGATGGCTCTTTCCGGTCAATGTCGATTTCCAAAAATGTTCCTTTAATTTCCTCTATCATCTTCAATAACATCTTAAAGTTTCATCAGATGATTTTTTTTGATTAAACCCTTTCTACGATTACAATTTTGTTACTCGTCTCGCTTACTTTATTTAGTGTATTTGTTCATTTACTGTCTATTTAAATGTCTCCAGTATTTGGGTGTGAAACATAAACCTGCCAATCCTATTTGTATGAGGTTGATTACAGTATACTGCATTATTATCATAATTGACTGTTTATATTATCATGAAATAATGTCAGTATGATTTTCAGGTTTAATTTTTTAATTGTCATTTTCTTGTTTGTCTAGAAATAAAACTGATTTAAAATCTTCTTTAGGGTTTGAGCATTTAGTAATAATAGTAAATTCTTCCAATAACAGTAGTTTCTTTTTGAAAGAAAAGGTCGCTATAATTTAGTTCTATTACGTGATTCCAAGTGTTTTTATCTTGAATTTGAAAATGCTATCCAATTATCCGCATATCTATTATCAAACTACCAACATATTTTTAATTATTGTAACATAAATTTCGTGAAAACTTTATAGAGCAATGGCTTATTATTATAAATAAGGTTTTGACTTTGAAGATAAAAGTCTCCAATTTTTTGTTTTCATTTCAGATAAGTCAATCAAATCATTTTCTTTTAAAACAACTTCTTTTTTTGGTTTTTCGTAATTAACAACATAATTTTTTAGAATAATTTGACTCTCAGAAATCAAAACTGTATAAAAATGAATCTAATGTTTGTCCAGTAATTATGAGAAAATTCCGCAACGTATATAAATTCGTTTTCTGGTTTTTCAAATGCTGAATTTAAAGAAATTTCATTAGTTAATATTTCATTAAGACTTTCACTAATTTGGATTCTTTTTGTTCTTTTTCTCCAAAATCACTTAATGTCAACGACTTAATAATCAGCTACAATCTGGCTTTTTCAATAATAGAATTGGTTACTATTTCGAAATCAAATGCACGAATAACCCTTAATTTTAAAGGAAAATTCGGAAGACGATATTTAGAATTAATTTGCATCTATTATTTTAATATTTACACACTCAAATGTATCATAATTTTTCGATTCGTACAGCCACGTGCTAAAGTGTCCGCTTTTTGGATTGAAGTCATTTCTTCCATCTGATTTTGATATTTCTACTTTTGCTATGTGTGTTCCTATGTTTTGACCTAATTTTTAAGAGCTCCTTTCCAACTTTAATAGCACTGTTTAATTTGACGTCAAATGTATGAACTTAGTTTTCAAAGTGTTTTATATCTTTTGTTTTCAGTATCTTAAATAAAACGTAATAGGAAGAAAGTCCTCTTCATTTGTGTAGTTTGTCGATCCTTTTAAGAATAGTATGTCCAATATCAAAATCAAGTTCTCATTTGATGAAGGCGGACAATGATAGTGTCTAGTAATTTTTCATTTACATAGGTTTTTTTAAATGCACTACAACTCTGTTATAGTATTTATATCCGTTTATCCCCAAAAATTATCCGGATAAGGTGAATACAAGTACTAATTATTAATTTTAAAATCCATAGCATTAGGGACTAACATTCAAATATAAAAAAATCTCATTAATAATTAATGAGATTTTTATCATTTATAGCAACCTTGCAGCTGTTTTTTTATGTTTTAAAAAACCTACCGTTTTACTAAATAAATAAGCTTGTATTTTAGTAGGCTTTTTTATTGTGTCAACTAATCTAAAGCATTCCAACCTTGTGCGGTTAAAGGTATTTGTTGTCCGGCTCTGGTATTTAAATTAGCACCAATACTTTTGTCGGTAATATGTCCAATAACTGTTAAATGCGGATTTCCTTTAATTTTAGGAAAATCTTCTTGCGAAATTGTAAATAACAACTCGTAATCTTCACCACCACTTAAAGCAATAGTTGTACTATTTAAATCAAATTCTTCACAAGTTGAAATAACTTGAGGATCTAACGGAATTTTTTCTTCATATACATTACATCCAACTTTAGACTGCGTACAAATATGCAAAATTTCAGAAGAAAGTCCATCTGAAATATCAATCATTGCAGTTGGTTTTACTTTTAAATCTTTCAACAATTTAACAATATCTTTTCGCGCTTCTGGTTTTAATTGGCGCTCAATTAAATAAGAATAATTAGATAAATCGGGTTGTGAATTCGGGTTCACTTCAAAAACCTTCTTTTCACGTTCCAACACTTGCAAACCTAAATAAGCTGCACCTAAATCACCGGTTACCACTAATAAATCGTTTGGTTTTGCAGTATTTCTATACACAACATCTTCGGCTTTTGCTTCACCAATGGCAGTAATGCTAATTAACAAACCAGTAACTGAAGAGGTGGTATCGCCACCAACCATATCAATATTATAATTTTTACAAGCTAATTGAATTCCATCGTACAGTTCTTCTAATGGCTTCCAGCGGAAAACGATTAGATACAGCAATTGAAACTGTAATTTGAGACGCTTCTCCGTGCATTGCATACACATCAGATAAGTTTACCATTACCGCTTTATAACCTAAATGTTTTAGCGGCATATAACTTAAATCAAAATGCACACCTTCAATTAATAAATCGGTAGTTACTAATACTTGTTTATTTTTAAATTCTAGAACTGCAGCATCATCACCAACACCTTTTATAGTAGATTTATGTTGTATTTTAAAGTTTTTAGTTAAATGTTTATCAATCCAAATTCTCCTAATTCAGATAAACTTGTACGCGATTGGTTTTTATCTTCTATCATTTTGCAAAGATAATTGTTTATAAGCAACTTCAATTACACTATCAATTTTATTCATCTTAAAACTTTGTAAAAACCAAATTTTTGTGGCTATATTTGCACTTATTTAGAATTAATCTATTTAAGCAATATGATTAAAGTTTCAGACATAGCAAAAAAGAAAGTTGTAGAACTTATGCAAGATGATGGCTTTAATCCAGAAATTGATTTTGTAAGAGTTGGTGTAAAAAGTGGCGGATGCTCAGGTTTATCTTACGATTTAAAGTTTGATAAAGAAAACCTAGAAGGCGATAAAGTTTTTGAAGACAATGGTATAAAAATAATTGTGGATAAAAAAAGTTTTTTGTATTTAGTAGGTACAACACTAGAATATTCTGGCGGATTAAACGGAACAGGTTTTGTTTTTAACAATCCTAATGCACAAAGAACTTGTGGTTGTGGAGAAAGCTTTTTAAATTTTATTGTTAAAGCGTTCAATTTAGGTATTTAATGTAGAAAATTTAAATCTTAAAAACAATTGTAAATAGATTAACTTTTTAAAACAATTAAATAGATTAAAAATCAGCTTTGAATTTTAATCTTTAAATAGTCAAAATAATGAGCAAATTTACTGAAGACGATTTAAAAAAAGAATTAGAAACCAAAGAATACGAATACGGTTTTTATACAGATATTGAAGCTGATAAGTTTCCTGTGGGTTTAAATGAAGAAGTTGTAATTGCAATTTCTAAAAAGAAAAACGAACCTGAATGGATGACTTTATGGCGTTTAGAAGCTTTTAAAATTTGGAAAGAAATGGAAGAGCCAGAATGGGCTAATGTTAATTATGAAAAACCAAAATTTCAAGATATTAGTTATTATTCTGCGCCTGTTCAAAAACCAAAATTAGATAGTTTAGATCAAGTAGATCCTGAATTATTAAAAACTTTCGAAAAACTGGGAATTTCTATAGACGAGCAAAAACGTTTATCTAATGTAGCTGTAGATGTGGTTGTTGATTCAGTTTCTGTGGCAACTTCTTTCAAAAAAACATTAAAAGAAAAAGGTATTATTTTTATGCCAATTTCTGAAGCTATTCAAGAACATCCAGAATTAGTAAGAAAATATTTAGGAACCATTGTTCCAAAAACAGATAATTTTTATGCAGCTTTAAATTCAGCAGTATTTTCTGATGGATCTTTCTGTTACATTCCAAAAGGCGTTACTTGTCCTATGGAATTATCAACGTATTTCAGAATTAACGAAGGAGGAACTGGACAATTTGAACGTACGCTAGTAATTGCTGACGAAGGCAGCTTTGTAAGTTATTTAGAAGGTTGTACCGCTCCTGCACGTGATGAAAATCAATTACACGCCGCAGTGGTAGAACTAATTGCTTTAGATGATGCAGAAATAAAATATTCTACCGTACAAAACTGGTTCCCTGGAGATGCCGAAGGAAAAGGTGGTGTTTATAATTTTGTAACCAAGCGTGGTTTGTGCGAAAAAAATGCAAAAATTTCTTGGACACAAGTTGAAACAGGTAGTGCCGTTACTTGGAAATATCCAAGTTGTATTTTAAAAGGTGATAACTCTGTTGGAGAATTTTATTCAATTGCTGTTACCAATAATTATCAACAAGCTGATACAGGTACAAAAATGATTCATTTAGGTAAAAACACAAAAAGTACTATTATTTCAAAAGGAATTTCTGCTGGAAAATCTCAAAATTCTTATCGAGGATTGGTAAGGGTTAGTAAAAACGCTAAGAATGTGCGTAACTTTTCACAATGTGATTCACTATTAATGGGCAATGAATGTGGGGCACATACTTTCCCATATATTGAAGTAAAAAATAAAACAGCTCAAATAGAACACGAAGCAACAACAAGTAAAATTGGTGAAGACCAATTGTTTTATTGCAACCAACGTGGTATTGATACTGAAAAAGCCATCGCACTAATTGTAAATGGTTTTAGTAAAGAAGTATTAAACAAATTACCAATGGAATTTGCTGTTGAAGCTCAAAAATTATTAGAAATTAGTTTAGAAGGATCAGTAGGTTAAAAAGTTAAAGGTAAGAAGTTAAATGATTAAATCAGAATCTTAAACTTTAACCTTAAATCAAAATAAAAAGATGTTACAAGTAAAAAATTTACACGCAAGTATTAACGATAAAGAGATTTTAAAAGGAATCAATCTCGAAATTAAAAGCTGGAGAAGTTCACGCAATTATGGGACCAAATGGTTCTGGAAAAAGTACACTTTCGGTCAGTAATTGCAGGAAAAGAAGAATATGAAGTTACAGAAGGTTCTGTTATTTTAAATGGTGAAGATTTAGAAGATTTAGCTCCTGAAGAAAGAGCACACAAAGGTATTTTCTTATCGTTTCAATATCCTGTTGAAATTCCTGGTGTAACAGTTACCAACTTTATTAAAACTGCCATTAACGAAACACGTAAAGCAAAAGGTTTAGAAGATTTACCTGCCAAAGAAATGCTGAAACTTATTCGTGAAAAAGCAGATTTATTAGAAATTGATAGAAAGTTTTTATCACGTTCTTTAAACGAAGGTTTTTCTGGAGGTGAGAAAAAGCGTAACGAAATTTTTCAAATGGCTATGTTAGAACCTAAATTGGCCATTTTAGATGAAACCGATTCTGGTTTAGATATTGATGCTTTAAAAGTAGTTGCAAATGGTGTAAATAAATTAAAAAGTAAAGACAATGCTGTTTTAGTAATTACACATTACCAACGTTTGTTAGAATATATAGTGCCAGATTTTGTCCATGTTTTACACAATGGTAGAATTGTAAAATCAGGTGGTAAAGAATTGGCTTTAGAGTTAGAAGAAAAAGGCTACGACTGGCTTAAATAAAATATTAAAAAGTAAACAGTTTTCCGTTTCAGCAAACAGTTAAAGCTGCCCACTGAAACTGCATACTGAAAACTCATAAAAAATGGATTTAAAAGAAAAATTAGTTTCTTCATTTTTAGCTTTTGAAAATAAAGGTGGATTAGATTTAGATTCTAAAACACATGAACTTCGATTAAAAGCTATTCAAAATTTTGAAGATCAAGGATTTCCTTCAAAAAAAGATGAAGAATGGAAATATACAAATCTTAAAACCGCTATTAAAAAAAACGATTTTAGCTTATTTCCTTGAAACAAAAAAAGCAGTTGGATTTAAAACGATTAAAAGAATATTTAATTAATGAAATTGAATCTTATACTTTAATTTTTGTTGATGGCGTTTTTAGTTCGTTTTTATCTGATACTACACATGAAGATTGTGATGTTTGCGTGCTTTCATCTGCATTAACGCGTCCAAAATATAAAATGGTAGTTGATAATTATTTTAATACCATTGCTAAAAATAACAATAGTTTAGCCGAACTAAACACCGCTTTTTCGGTTGAAGGAGCATTTATTAATATTCCAAAAAATACTATAGTTCCTAAACCAATTCAAATTTTAAATTTTTCTACCGGAAGCGAAAAAGATGTAATGTTGCAACCTAGAAATTTAGTTGTTGTTGGTGAAAATTCGCATGTTCAAATTATTGAACGTCATCAAAACCTATCAAAAAATGCTGTACTTACAAATGCAGTTACCGAAATTTTTGTGCATAAAAGAGCTATTGTAGATTATTATAAAATACAGAACGATACTGAAAATTCTTCATTAATTGATAGTACATTTGTTTCTCAAAAACAACAAAGTGTTAGCTTCTGTTCACACCTATTCTTTTGGTGGAAAAATGACTAGAAATAATTTAGAATTTTATCATGAAGGCGAACATATTACTTCTAATTTAAATGGTATTTCAATTTTAAATGGAAAACAACACGTAGACAACCACACACTAGTTGATCACAAGTTTCCAAATTGTGAAAGTCACGAATTATACAAAGGTATTTATGCCGATAAATCTACAGGTGTATTTAACGGGAAAGTTATTGTGCGACAAGCGGCACAAAAAACAAATGCTTTTCAGCAAAACAATAATATTTTAATTGATGATGGTGCTTCTATAAATGCAAAACCACAATTAGAAATTTTTGCCGATGATGTAAAATGTTCACATGGCTGTACTATTGGACAATTAGATGAAAGTGCTTTATTTTATATGCAACAGAGGAAAAAAAAATTGAGAAAAAAAAAAAAAAAAAAAAAAAAAAAAAAATTGGAATCTATAGCAAATTAATTGCTATTAAAAAAAGCCGTCTGAAAAGTAAACTATTTGTCAACCTGAATTTATTTCAGGTTCTCATTATAATTAATTAGTAACATGATGAGATTCTGAATCAAGTTCAGAATGACGGTCTACAGTAATTTTCAGAGAGCCTTTTTATTTATTTTCACATTTTATCCTAGTACATCGTGAATCATAGTATGATTTCCGTTATTCCATAAAGTTAAAATGTCTGTAGCTACTTGTGCTCCGCTTCCTGCAGCAATTGCATATTGGCTCCTCCAACCAGCTAAAACACCCGCAACATAAATTCCATCTGCTACTAAATGGTTATTGTTTTTAAGCATAATTTTTTCTTTTTGAGGAGGAATACTTGTGTGTGGAACAACATATTGCATTAAACCATCAATATTAAACATATTTGAAGGTCCAACTGCTATTACAATTATTGCAGCAGTATACTCATTTTTATTTGTTTTAACAGTAATGTTTGGTGATGTACCATGCACTGCGATCACTTTTTCTTTTTCAATTTGTACTACGTGAGGGTAATCTTCTGCTAATTGTGACAGTCCGTTTTTTAAAACCTCGTTTCCTTTAGTTCCTTTTTTAAACCCTAATACATTATTTAATTCTGCAGTATTTAATGCCGAATTTTTTTGATGGGTTATAATGCCAATTTTTTTTCCTTCAGCAAATGGTTTTCCAACTGCTGAACCTAAAATAAGTGCACTAGATAAGCCTGCTGCACTACCACCTAAAATTAAAACATCAAAAGATTTCATACTAAAAATTTAAGAAATTAAACCTTGAATATTTGAAGCAAATAGTTTTACCGCAATAGCTAATAATATTACTCCAAATACCTTTCTAATAATTAAAATACCATTATCTCCAATAAATCTACCTAATTTATTTGAAGTTTTAAGCACTATAAACATAAAAAACAAATTAATAATAATTGCAATTAAAATATTAACAGTTTCAAATTCTGCACGTAAAGAAAGTAAGGTTGTTAAACTACCTGGACCTGCAATTAAAGGAAATGCTAATGGAAAAACAGAAATTGTTCGGGCATTTGTTTCCTCTTCTTTATAAAGAGAAACACCTAAAATCATTTCTAAAGCAATAAAAAATAAAATAAAAGCACCTGCAACCGCGAAAGAATTTACATCAATTCCAATTAAATTTAATATACTTTTTCCAAGAAATAAAAAGGCAATCATTATTACACCTGCAATAATTGTAGCTTTTTCAGACTGAATTTTTCCAAATTTTGCACGTAAATCAATAATAATTGGAATGTTTCCAATTACATCTATTACTGCAAATAATACCATTGTTGCAGTAAGTATTTCTTTAAAATTAACTAACATTTTAATTACATTTAAATTAAGGTCGGCAAAAGTAGATAATCCTTTAATATTAATAACAAATTTACCATAAAAAGTTTATTTTTGCCGTATGTTTCAATTAGGAAAAACTATAGTTTCAGAAGATATTATCGAGAAAGATTTTGTCTGTAATTTAAATGCCTGTAAAGGTAAATGTTGTATTGATGGTGAAGCTGGAGCGCCATTAGAAGAAAGTGAGCTTCAAATATTATTGGATATTTATCCAAAAGTAAAACCATTTTTACGAGAAGAAGGCATAAAAGCTATTGAAGATCAAGGCCTATTTATTACTACAGAAGGTGAGTATGAAACCACTTTAATTGATGGTAAAGATTGTGCTTTTGTTACTTTCGACACAAATAATACAGCGAAATGTGGAATTGAAGAGGCTTATAATCAAGGGTTAATTAAATGGAAAAAACCTATTTCGTGCCATTTATATCCTGTTAGAATTATGGAGTATAGCGAGTTTTCTGCAGTAAATTATCATAAATGGCCAATTTGCGACGATGCTTGTGTTTTAGGTAAAGAATTACAAGTTCCAGTATATAAATTTGTGAAAGAAGCATTAATCCGAAAATTTGGAAAAGATTGGTATGCAGAATTAGAAAAAGTGGCAGAAAATCATAAAATTTAAATTTTTATGTAACTTAAGTTTCGTAAGTAGCTATGCCATTTTGTAGTTTTACATAAAGCTAGTTAAATAGATTTTAAACTATGTTTAAAACCCACAACCTATTAAGTATTCTTATTGTAATTATTAGTATCCAAAATAGTTATGCTCAAAAACTAACTTCAAAAATAATTGATAGTACATTTATTGAATTAAGTGTAAAACCAAATACTACTACTAAAGTTGATGACTTAATTGAATTGTATAAAAATGCTTATAAAAACAAACTTACTAACGAAGCTATTTTAGATGAAGCTATAAAAGTTTCAGTAAAACTGCTGTACTTAAAAGGTTTGGGCGAAAGTTACGACAGAAGAGGTTTGGTTGCTAGGTATAATAACGACTTTAGTAAATCTGTAACCTATCACAAAAGAGCCCTTAATTATTTAAATAAAGCTTCGGATACTTTATTAATTATAAAATGCTTAAATAATTTAGGAGTAAGTTACAGAAAATTAAACCTAGAAAAAGAAGCTTTTCAATATTACTTTCAAGCCTTAGATCTTTCAGAAAAAATAAAACATGAAAGAAGCATTACCATTGCTTTAAACGGAATTGGAAATGTTTTTATTGAAACTAAAGAATACGATAAAGCATTGTATTACTTTAAAAAAGTATATGCTTTTGATCTTAAAAACGAAAATATTAAAGGTCAGGAATATAGTTTATCAAATATTGGTGAAGCTTATTTATATGAAAAAGAGTATGACTCTGCATATTATTATATAAACAAAGCATTGCAATTAACAATTGAACACAAACATAAATCTAGTGAAGCAATACGTTACAATTTATTAGGGTTGTTATTTCAGAAAAAAGGTGATTATAATAAATCTACTGAAGCTTATAAAGAAGCAATTCCGTTATTTACCAAATCTAATGACATTAGGTATTTAAGCAATACATTAATAAATATTGGTAAAAATCAATTAAATACAGGCGATTATAAAAACGCTGAAGAAAACATAAAATTGGGTTTAACAAACGCAAAAATTATAAAATCTAAAGAGAATATTTCTTTAGGATACAATGCTTTAGTAAATTATTATACAGTAATTAAAGATTATAAAAACGCACTGAATGCACACAAATTAGCTACAGCATTTAACGATAGTATTTTAAACCACGCATCACAAGAAAGTATTATAAGCACTCAAATAGCCTACGAAACTGCAAAAAAAGACGAAGCTATCCAAAAACTAGGTGTTGAAAAAGAACGAATTCAACAAAATGTAAACACTAGTCAAAATAGGTTATTATACTCAATATTAGGAAGTTCTGGAGTTGTTGGAGTTTTAGTTGTTTTATTCTTTTTGTACAGAAAAAAATCAGACTTAGAAATAGAACAAAAAAACTCTGAATTGCAAGAATATACACTTCAAATTAATAAATTAAAAGATAAAGTATCTAATAATACCTCTACTACAAAACAGCAATTTCTTGAAAAATATAGTGAGTTCGACTTATCTAAAAGAGAAGTTGAAGTACTTAACATTAATTGCTAAAGGATATACAAATAGCGAAATATCTGAACAGTTATTTGTATCTCAAAATACCATAAAAACACACATAAAAAATATCTATTTAAAACTTGACGTAAAAAATAGAATTCAAGCTTTAAAAAAGATTGGTATTTAAACACCCCTTTATTTTATTGGCCTTTTAGTTATAAAATCACCCTAAAGGGTGAGCTTTATCACTTAAACAAATGATTGCCAAAATAACTTGTTGAAGTAATTTTATACTATAAATCAAAAATTACTTAAAATGAAAAACAAGCAACTATTACTTCCTAAGATTTTATTGGTTTTTGGATTATTTTTTTTAATTCCAAACCAAGTAGAAGCCCAATTTTTAAAAAAATTAAAAGAAAAAGCTGAAAAGAAAATTGAACGCGAAGCCGAAAAACGTGCAGAACGCCGTGTAAACAAAAAAATTGATAAACAATTTGATAAGGCTGAAGATGTATTAGATGGTAAAAAGAAAACAGAGGGAAATTCAGAAAAAGGAAACACCAATACCAACCAAAATACACAAGGTAACAATCCTAATAACCAAGATGCTTCACAAACAAACGGAGCAACTGTAAATAAACCAAACGTTGTTTGGAGTAAGTTCGATTTTGTGCCAGGCGATGAAGTTATTTTTGAAGACATTCCAAGTGCTGATGAGGAAAATGGAGAGTTTCCAAGTCGCTGGGATTTAGTAAAAGGGCAAGTTGAAATTGCAAATGTTGATGGAGAAACTGTGATGATGTTTTTAGATGGAGGTGAAATTGTTCCGTATCTGAAAAATTCGTCGACTGATTATTTACCTGAAATTTTTACTATTGAATTTGATTTTTACAGACCTGCAGGTGGTAATCGTTTATCGTTTTATTTAACCGATCAAAAAAATCAGAGAAATAAACATGTGTACGATAATGCTCAAGAATTTGATGTAACACCTATACGTGTTGATGCTCCTGAAGGTTCGGCTGTAGAGCATTCTGGAAGAGATTATAACTATTGTGAAAACGGATGTTGGACGCATGTTTCTATAGCTTATACCAAAGGAAAACTAAAAGTGTATTTAGACGATACTCGCTTGGTTAATATTCCACATTATTCGTTTAATCCAACAGGATTTACAATGTATCCATATTTTGCCAGCGCAAAAGATAACGTTCCCTTTTATGTGAAAAACGTTCGTATTGCCAAAGGTGGTGTAAAATACTACGATAGAGTGCTTTCTGAAGGGAAAATTATTGTAAACGGAATAAAATTCGATGTAAACAAAGCTACATTAAAGCCTGAAAGTATGGGGCCAATTAATGAAATTTATCAATTAATGATAGACAACCCAGCAATTAATTTTAGTGTTGAAGGTCATACTGATAGTGATGGAGATGATGCTAACAATCAAACCTTATCTGAAGCGCGAGGAAAAACAGTTATGGACAAATTAATTGAAATGGGAATTGCAGCAAACAGATTGAAATCTACTGGTTTTGGAGAATCTAAACCAATTGACAATAATAGCTCTGCCGAAGGAAAGGCAAATAACCGTAGAGTAGAGTTTGTAAAGTTTTCTGGAAATTCTAATGCTAATCCAAGTTCTAACAATGCAAATTCAAATTATGGTAGTGCTAATTTTAATGAACTTGATAAAAAAACAATTACAGCTAAGTTAGAATCGCTGCCAGATAGTTTTAAAATTCCAATTTCAAACAATTCTGGTATTGTTAATGGGCCAGGAACTGTTATTGTTTATGCAACTACAGGCGGAAAGTTTGGAAAAATGGAAATATTAGATGTTGATAAAGATAACAACTACGAACTCACATTAAAATATGTAACCTATAATTACGATGGCTCTGTTTATAGTAAACACGATAAAATACAAGTTGAAGGAACTTACGGCTGCGATTTAGATGAAGGTTTTTCGGGAGACGTTGACTTAGATGATGCAGAATTCTTCCTTGGTAGACAAGGCAGCACTACTACCACGTTAAACCCTAGCGAAACAGCAATATTAAAAATTTATAAATAATAAAATCATGAAAAAATTAAGCATCATTCTTTC
This sequence comes from uncultured Flavobacteriaceae bacterium, assembly GCA_942492305.1. Taxonomy (GTDB): domain Bacteria; phylum Bacteroidota; class Bacteroidia; order Flavobacteriales; family Flavobacteriaceae; genus Lutibacter. The sequence continues at coordinate 470,872 of CALOEI010000001.1, forward strand.
TTTTGCAATTGTATTAATTAGCTGCAAAGGAAACAGTCAAAACGCATTAAAACGATACGATGTAAAATCAGGTATTGTAACCTATAAAACTACTATAACAGGTAAAGTTATGGGAAGTAAAATATCGGGTAGCGGTGAGGAAAATTTATATTTTAAAGATTATGGAGCTGTTGAATTGAAAGAAGCAACAGCAACACAAACTTCTGTTATGAAGTTTTTCGGAAAAGAAAAAACGGAAACTACAGAATCTCATACTATGACCAAAATTGAAAATGGTAAAACATATATTGTAGATTTTGATAACGAGCTTATAACTACAGCAGATAATTTAGGAATGGCTTTAATGGGTGAGAACGCTGATGCCGAACAAACAGGGAAAGATATGATGATCGCAATGGGCGGCGAAAAAGTTGGTGACGAATCATTTATGGGTTATAACTGTGAAGTTTGGACACTTATGGGAGCAAAACAATGGTTACATAAAGGAGTAATGTTAAAAATAGAAGCAAATACTTTAGGAATAAAAACCTTAACCGAAGCGGTCTCTGTTAAGTTCAATGTTTCTGTGCCAGAGGATAAGTTTAAATTACCAAACTTTAAAATGCAAGAATCTGAAATGCAATTTGATAATAGCGAATACGAAGAAGGAATGGAAAACATGGATGCAAATATGGACATGCTAAGTAAGTTAAGTTTTGAAGAATGGAAGAAAATGGCTACAAAAAATGATCCTGAAATGGAAGAAATGAGCGAAGAAGAATTACGTCAAACTTATGACATGATTCAAAAAATGATAAAAATGAGAAAAGGAAAATAGTTGCTAAAAAAATTGCTATGAAAATTAAATTACTGTTTTTATCACTTGTTGTAACTGTAGCAGTGAAAGCGCAAGATTTTAAGCCGTACAAAGTAAAATCGGGGAAGATTACCTATGAAAATTTAAAATATTCAACAGTTTCTGGATATTCTAATAAAAATGGCGTTGAAACAAGCTACAGTAAACAAGTGCCGTATGTTGCAGAACAAGTGATTTATTATTGGGATGAATTTGGGGATTTTGCCTTTGAAGAAGTTTATCAAGTATCAGAATTTGGGGGGAAATTGCTTCCTGAAAAAGTAAAAATAGCAGAACGCTTGTGGGTTGATGAACATCGCTACTATTTCAATTTTGAAGAAAATAAAGTAAGTGACGATCCGTATCATTTAAGAATAAAATGTAGGGAGCATTTTCAATACTATCAAATAAAAGATTCTTGGATTGAAACTTTGTATATGGGAGCCGAAAAATCTGGAACCACAGAAATACTAGGAAAACAAGCCAACTATTACAACATAAGTAGATATAATGATGTCTATGCCTGGAGAGGTTTAGTTTTAAAAGATGAGAGTTTTTCTACAAAAGGTTCAAATGGTCCTAGAAACACTATTGAGAGAGCAAAAGTGGCCGTAGAAATTGATACTATTTCAGCAATAAATAAAGAACTGTTCAATCCTATTTGGTTAAAACGCGAAAGACTTTATCAATCTTTAAACAATCAAAAAATTGTAGAATTAATGGATGGTCGACAAGATGTACTAATACAGGCAGATAATATCAACGGATTTAGCGTTAGAAAAAACGATATTTTATTGTTTGTAACCACCAAACGAGCTGTTGGGAAGCTTCAAGTTTTAGACATTGATCAAAATAATTTAACCATTAAATATCAACTCTATAATAACAATGGTTTTGAGTTAGATTCTAGAGATTCTTACAAAATTAAAGATAACTCAATGGTAAATATGGATAATATTACTTATAAAAAATCAGACAATACAGAACTTGATTTTAAGTATGAAAAATCCATCATAATTCCACAAAATAATATCAGTGTTTTTCTTCTAAAACCAAGTAGAACAACAACTTTAGAAATACCAAAATATATTAGAAAATAATAACTATAAAATTATGAAAAACTTAATAATCATACTCGTTATAATCTTAAGCGGATTTACATTAAAAGCACAAGACGCTTCAATTGTTGGATACTGGCAATTAACTACAGTTTCAGAAGTTGGAGACACCGAAACAGGATTAGAAGTCGTTTTTATTTTTGAAGATAACGGTGTTCTAAAAGCTGGAAAAAACCCTAAATCAAGAACAATGAATGTTGGTACTTGGAAATATAATAAACAAAAAAAATTACTGGTTTTAACAAGCGAAATGGATCAAGATTTTAATGGAGAAGCTACTGTTTTAAAATTGAACGATAAAGAGTTAGTCTATAAAAAAGGCATTACAACGTTTAGCTTTATAAAATTCGATCCTCCAGCTAAAGTTATAATTACAATGAAAAAACCAATTCTTTCATTTGAAATAGAAGAAATGTATGATGAAGAAGGGAATTTTAATTATGAAGAAGCAGAAGCTAAATTACCTTGGAGAATTACAACCATTGTAAATTTTTTAAAGGACTATACCGAAATGGTATACAATGTTACAAGTTTCCCTGATGAACAAGAACCTTTTGCTTGGGTTGAAAGCGAAAAAATAAAGTATGACGATGCTGCGCAAACTATTGATGTTAGAAGTTTCTCTCATTCTCAAAACGATTATATAGATATGATGGAAGATCCAATTTTGATGGATAATCTTCCAGAATATGAAGAAGATTTTATGTTCTTCCCTCAAGATAATTTAGATACTTATAAAGTAGTAGGAACAGAAAAAATAGAAACACCAGCAGGTACTTTTGAATGTACCATTGTTGAAGGTTTTGGAAGGTTTAACGCTAAAGTTAAATATTGGATGGTAACTAATAAACCAGGCGTATTTGCTAAAGTAATTAATGTAAAAGATGCACCTACACCTTACGGAAATACAACTGTATATATTTTAAAAGAAATAAAATGAGAACTATAGTAATTTCAATTTTAACATTCGTAAGTCTCGCTGCTTTTGGTCAAAACAATGCAGAACAAACAAAAATTAAAGACTATTTAGAAAGCTCTTTACTAAACAAAAATACGTTACTAATTAGTAGTGCTTCGCAAAACGTAACTGCTTCAGACATTTATCAAAGCGAATTACTTTTTAGTACAAGTCATCACGATGGGCATAACATAGTACAATTACAGTATTTTATAAAAACAGGAAATAAACTGATTGCTTTTAAAGATCAAAACGATCTATTGGCTTCAAATGCATTTCTAGAAAGCCTAAAATCAAAAAAATTTAAACTAACAACTGAAGAAGATGGTGTTGCTTTTCAATCTTTCTTAAAATTATTAGATTATAAAAATGGTTTAGGTTTTTTCACAGAAGATAATACATGGTATTTTATTAGAGATACATTTTTTGATGATATAAAAGCGTATATAGTTACCACAGATAATAAAGGTGAAATCTTATCAATAGTTTATCAAGATGAATTGGAAAAGGCGTTGCCAGAAACACTATTACAAGCTGGAGAAAATATAGATTATACAGATTATGAAGCTGTTATTTCAAAAAAAGATAGTGATTTTATGCGTAATTATTTATTTGAAAACACAAATTATGAATTTGAGGTTTCCCCTCTTGATTTTCATTCACTAAATAAAATTTCAAACATTTCAATTAACAAATGTAACTTAAAAGTGACCGAAGGTGAAGAAGGCAACAGCTTTACAAACAATACGCCTTTTGTGTTAGTCTCAAGTGATAATGAATACATAAAATCTTCTATAGATGTACTTTTAGAAACGCCCATATTCTTAAACAGTTTACAAGAAAAATACACACTAAAAACAGAAGATGATGCCAGACTTTTTCAATATGTATTAGACGATCTTTCACCTGTTAGTAAATTTGATATAGAATTAAAAACCTTTTATAAAAAAGACAATATGTGGTTTTTTGTTCGAGAAAAACGATTTGACGATTTAAACGGATACATATTAGTAGTAGATGATAAAAACAAGGTCTCTTATCTAGAATATGCTACTATTTCTGAGGAAAGCATCCTACGTATAAAAATGAATGACCCAAATTTTAAAGCAGATTGTAAATTTAAATTAGAACAACCAGCTACAACTAAAGTTAAAGTTAAACAAGGCGAAGATTTATATGTCGAAATTAGTTTTGATACTGATATGGTAAATGCAATAGGAGCTTGGATACTTACCCAACGAGATGGAGAAGATGCAGGTATGTATGCAGGTACAACCATAGAGTCACCTTTCACCAATAGAATCCCTGGTGCGGCTTTAGAAAATCAGTTTCATACATATGAATACTATTTACTTAAAAATGGCGATAAAAATGTTGAAAATGCCTTAGGAAAAGTAAAAATTGAAATTGAAGTAGAATAATTAATATAATATATAATAAATAAAACCTAAACTTATGAAACGAGCACTCTATTTTTTCATAATTGCAGCCTTTCTTGGCTCATGTTCAACAAGTAACAAAACTACAACTGTTAGTAAACCTGTACCAGTACCGGTACCTCCAGCAGGTATCACTTTTACAAAAGTTGAAAATTATAAAGATTTTAAAACCATTTATATGCCTTTTGAAGGTGTAAATTTTGATAAAAAAAATAATCATCCAGGTAAAAATGATGCTGGAGAAGAAATTCCAATGATTAAATATAAAGGCGCTCATGTATATCAAATTGGTGATTTATCTACAGATAATACAATAAGAGGAGATAAAGCTACTTCCAATGCAGCGCTTGAAAGCATTAAAAACTCCTATGTTTTAAGACCATTGTTAAAAAAAGATAATGTAGTGGAGCACTATAGTGATGTTGTAATAGCAGGTAAAACTTGCAAAAAATTTCTTGTTTCCTCAAATTTTAGTAGAGACGATTACTCTTGTGTATATTATAGACTAGGTTATATAATTCCACATCACAATACCACGGCACTTTTTTATATTGATTCAGCAAGAAGTAACCCAATAGCAGCATTTGAGGGAGATATTCAAGAACTTGATAGTGCATTTAAATATATGATTGAAACTGTTGAATTTAGAGAATACGATAGTATCTAAAGTTCGCCTTAATCAACAAATTAGAAATAAAATGCGAACCCTTTTTATACTAACAATAGTTTTAAGTACTGCTTTTAGCAGCTTTGCACAAACTTTTAATAGTAAAGTAAAACTCCAAGAAACATTAAGTACAATTTCTGAAAAACCAAAGGAGTTTCTTTCAAACAAGTTTTTATACATTATGCATCCAATGATTAAAAAAGAAGATCGCGAACGTGCATATAAGATAAATGGAAATCTAAATTGGGAAGCCAATTTGTGTAAAATTACATACACTTCGTACCAACAAACCAAAGGACCTGAATCGAAGTCAACTATTAAAATTGGTGAACCATTTTCGTTTAAGTATCCACTTAATACGCTGAAAACTTTAGTTACTGAAAATGAATTTAAAGGATGGGAGTTTTCTGAAAGTTTAGCGCTGGATAAACAAGAATTCAGTGGTTATAAAAGTACTGTTGTAATTAAAGGAGTTGAAAAGAATTTTCAAGTTTATTTAAAAGACAACCAACTTTACGCAATATCGTGTGGGTTTGCAAACGATGGAATATCGCACGAAGAAAAAGTAGAAGAATCAGCCGATTTCTGGTATTTTTCAAAGGTTGGTGATCAACTTCGCTTTGTAAAAAAATTCACCATTGAAATCTCAAAAAGTAATTCAGTTCCTATAATCGAAAAAACAACTGATAATTATCAATATTAATATTGTATTTAAATGAAAAAAATTCTTCTTATCCTACCCTTTTTAGTTTCAAACATTTTTTTTGGTCAAGAAGATGCTAGACTTCCTGCAATGAAAAAAGTTGCCAAAGATGCTGCTGTAATTATTTTAGATACTCATGCAGAAATATTGGCAGACGAGTATTCTTCTTTTGTTTTCGAAAAATACATCACCGGAGCGGATTTTAATTTAAAAAACGTAGTTAAAGTTATTTACTTTAAAGTAGAACTTGGAGATAAAGGAATACCAGTAAACAAGAAACTAGGTGAAGAAATTTTAGATGTTTCTGATTTTGAAGGACAAATTAAAGGGCATTTAAAAAATATTGCTAGTAAACATTTTAAATACAATTTAGAAAGACCTTTAACTTCTCGCGTTTCAGGTAAAACAACAGTAACAGGAGAAGTAGCAACAAACAAAACGGATGCTAAAGATGATAAAATTCTTTTTAACAGTACAAAATCATATAAATGGAAAAAACATTCATTAGACGGAGAACGGTTTTTTACAATACTGGTAAACTCAACTTTAACTTCAAATACATTTATAAGAACTGAGAAAGAAGAAATAAAAAATATTGAATTAAGTGTTCCAAGTGATAGGCAAATAAATGGAGGAAAACTGACTTACAAGAGGTTAGGTCCTGGTTACAATCAAACAGATATAAAAAAATCTGTACTAATAAATGAAAATAAAAATGATGGTGCATTGAAAGAGGTAGTTACAGGAGATTACCAAACATCATTAGATAATATTTTTTGTGGTTGCTCTTATGGAAATTTAGAAGATGTTGTTATTGATACTAGATCTTCAGGTAAAAAAACAGAAGAACATGCATTTACATTAAAAGAAATGGTTTTAACAACTGTAACAGGGCAAGTATTTGAAGATAAAGAATTTACAACACCTCTAAAAAATGCAGAATTAACATTAAAACCAAGTTGTGAAGATGCTGACAATTGCATGTTTGAAGTAGAAAATGTTAAAACTGATAATGAGGGTGTGTTTGAATTTAAAAATGTTCCAAAAGGAGGCTACACGCTTCACTACCATCAAGAAGAATTAGGCGTAGTAAAAAACTGCAACTTCCAAGAAACTGAACTTGATGCCGGAGAATTTTATATAGCTTCAAAATACGATATTGTTGTTACATATACAGCACCTAGTTTTGCAAAAGCACAATTATTATGGGCTAATACAACCATTCGTTTTCCTGAAGAAGGAGAACCTATACAAAAATTTGATATGATAGCTTTTAGAAACAGTGGTGATTATGATAACCCAATTGGAACCGATGGCAAACCTTTAACAATTCCTTACGCAACGGTAATTCCTGGTATTGGTTTGCAAACTTTATATGGCTGGCCTGAGAATGAAAGTGCAATTCCTGAAGTTATTTTTGTAGCATCATTAGGTGGATATAAGGTATTTAATAAATTTAGAATTGCTCTGGAAGAAGATGCTTTAAATACGTGTAATATTTCACAAGATAACAACGGTCCCATTTATTTGGATTTGAATTTTGACTTAGAAGGGAGATACCCAAACTCATCAGCATGGCAACAAGTTGATGTTGGTTGTAAAGAAGATAAAGAATGGAATATTACAAAAGGCAATTCGTTAAATGGCTTCCCTTTAGCATTTAAACAGGTGAATTTTTCGGATGCAGATATTGAAAAATTTAAAAAATCTGAAGAATTTGAAAAAACGCTTTCCAATGGTAAGGCAACATTAAAAATTGAATTTAAAATTTCAAAAAGTAAATAAAAGTATTTCAAATTTCACATACTAGCGATAATTATTTTAAAAAGTTCAAGCCTAAAAGCTTGAATTTTTTTTGTAATATAAAACAACATTAAGCTTTACCATACCAACCCAATAAAACATACTTCTAAGCAAGTATTATAAAATGTATATTGCTGATTTTCAGTTTTAAGGACTAATTAATCGTTTATTGTAAAATATGTAAAATGTTAAAAACTTATTGTAAAATGTGGATAAGTACTCCTTTCATTTTCATTAATTTTTTCCAATCTTTGTTTTTCTCGTTTCGTAGAATGCTACAACTATTTAAAACTAAAAAAATAAAACTAAGATGTCGTTTATTGAACCTATTTTGCAAGAAAACAAAGATCGCTTTGTAATTTTTCCTATTCAACACCAAGATATTTGGGAATGGTATAAAAAACAAGAGGCAAGTATTTGGACTGCTGAAGAAATAGATTTACACCAAGATGTTATAGATTGGGAAAATAAATTAACCGACGACGAGCGTTATTTTATTAAACACATTTTAGCATTTTTTGCTGCTTCAGATGGTATTGTAAACGAAAATTTAGCTGAAAATTTTGTAAGCGAAGTTCAATATTCGGAAGCAAAATTCTTTTATGGATTTCAAATAATGATGGAAAATATTCATTCTGAAGTGTATTCATTATTAATTGACACCTATGTTAAAAATGAAGTTGAAAAAAACGAACTGTTTAAAGCTATTGAAGTATTTCCTGCAATTAAGTTAAAAGCAGATTGGGCATTAAAATGGATTGAAAGTCCAAGTTTTGCTGAGCGATTAATTGCTTTTGCTGCGGTTGAAGGTATTTTCTTTTCAGGAAGTTTTTGCTCCATTTTCTGGTTGAAAAAGCGTGGATTATTACCTGGATTAACTTTTTCTAACGAGTTAATTTCTAGAGATGAAGGTTTACATTGTGATTTTGCCGTGCACTTGCACAACCACCACATTGTAAATAAAGTTCCAAAAGAACGTATTACAGAAATTTTAGTTGATGCACTTGATATTGAACGTAAATTTATAACAGAATCATTACCAGTTAGTTTAATTGGAATGAATGCTAAATTAATGACCCAATATTTAGAATTTGTGACCGATAGATTGCTTATGGAGTTTGGTTGCGAGAAAGTGTATAATGCTTCAAACCCATTTGATTTTATGGAAATGATTTCTTTAGAAGGAAAAACAAACTTCTTTGAAAAACGCGTTTCAGAATATCAAAAAGCGGGTGTAAAATCTGGAGGAACTGGAAGCATTAGTTTCGATGCCGATTTCTAGATTATTACGAAGAATTGATAAATTATGAATTACGTTTATGCAGCGTATATTCGAAGCTAATTATTATTTAACCGAATAATTTTAACGCTGTCATTCCTGCGTAGGCAGGAATCCACACGTTGTAAAAATAGATTCCTGCCTACGCAGGAATGACAAGATTTATATAAAATAACAAGAATTACACTACTAAACAATTCGTAATTCATAATTCAAAAACAAAACTATGTTTGTACTAAAAAGAGACGGAAGAAAAGAGCCTGTAATGTTCGATAAAATTACAGCAAGAGTAAGAAAAATGTGTTATGGTTTAAATAGCTTAGTAGATCCTGTAAAGGTTGCTATGCGTGTTATTGAAGGCTTATACGATGGTGTTACTACTTCCGAACTCGATAATTTAGCCGCAGAAACTGCTGCTACCATGACAGTACAACATCCAGATTACGCGCGTTTAGCAGCACGAATTGCTGTTTCTAACTTGCATAAAAACACCAAAAAAACTTTTTCTGAGGTTATGACGGATTTATACAACTACGTAAATCCGAGAACTGGAAAAAAAGCACCATTATTATCAGACGAAACTTATAAAGTTATTCAAGATAATGCTGCAAAATTAGATTCAACAATAATTTATAATAGAGATTTTGGCTACGATTATTTTGGGTTTAAAACTTTAGAAAGATCTTATTTATTAAAATTAAACGGAGAAATTGCAGAACGTCCGCAACATATGTTAATGCGTGTTGCTATTGGAATTCATCAAAATGATATTGATGAAGCCATAGAAACGTACGAGTTAATGTCTAAAAAAGTATTTACTCATGCAACTCCTACGCTTTTTAACTCTGGAACACCAAAACCACAAATGTCTTCTTGTTTCTTATTACAAATTCAAGACGACAGTATCGATGGTATTTACGATACGTTAAAACAAACTGCTAAAATTTCGCAATCTGCCGGAGGAATTGGTTTATCTATTCATAATGTTAGAGCAACTGGTTCTTATATTAGAGGTACCAACGGAACTTCTAACGGAATTGTACCAATGTTAAAGGTTTATAATGATACTGCGCGCTATGTAGATCAAGGTGGCGGAAAACGTAAAGGTTCTTTTGCCATTTATATGGAACCTTGGCACGCCGATGTGTTTGACTTTTTAGACCTGAGAAAGAATACTGGAGCAGAAGAAAAACGGGCAAGAGATTTATTTTACGCAATGTGGATTCCAGATTTATTTATGAAACGTGTTGAAGAAAATGGCGACTGGACATTGATGTGTCCAAACGAATGTCCACATTTATTTGATACCTATGGAGATGAATTTGAAAAACTATATACAGGTTACGAAAAAGTAGGAAAAGGACGTAAAACCATTAAAGCACGTGAACTTTGGGAAAAGATTTTAGAAGCTCAAATTGAGACTGGAAATCCGTATATGTTGTACAAAGATGCAGCAAACAGAAAATCGAATCAAAAGAATTTAGGAACCATTCGTTCTTCAAATTTATGTACCGAAATAATGGAATACACTGCAAAAGACGAAGTTGCTGTGTGTAATTTAGCATCAATTGCAATTCCAATGTTTGTTGAAGAAAACAAAGAAGGCGAAAAGTTTTTTAACCATCAAAAACTTTATAAAGTAACCAAAAAAATTACTCGAAATTTAGATACGGTTATAGACCGCAACTATTATCCGGTAAAAGAAGCTGAAAATTCAAACTTCCGTCATAGACCAATTGGTTTAGGAATTCAAGGTTTGGCAGATACATTTATTATGTTACGTATGCCTTTTACCAGTGATGAAGCCAAAAAACTAAACGAAGAAATTTTTGAAACTATTTATTTTGCGGCCGTAACTTCTTCTATGGAAATTGCAAAAGCAAAAGAACCATACTCAACATACGAAGGTTCGCCAATGTCTAAAGGAGAATTTCAATTTAATATGTGGGGCGTTTCAGAAGATGATTTAAGCGGACGTTGGGACTGGAAAGCATTGCGTAAAAAAGTATTGGAGAACGGCGTTAGAAATTCGTTGTTAGTTGCACCAATGCCAACAGCTTCTACTTCGCAAATATTAGGAAATAACGAAGCTTTTGAACCATACACTTCTAATATTTATACCCGCAGAGTTTTAAGTGGCGAATATATTGTAGTAAATAAACATTTATTAGAAGATTTAGTAGAATTAGGCTTGTGGAGTAACGAAATGAAAGAAAATATTATGCGTGCCAATGGTTCTATTCAGCATATAGATGTGATTCCTCAAGAATTAAAAGATTTGTATAAAACTGTTTGGGAAATGAGTATGAAAGATATAATTGATATGTCTCGCCAAAGAGGTTATTTTATAGATCAATCGCAATCTTTAAACTTATTTATGCAAGATGCCAATTACTCTAAACTAACATCTATGCACTTTTATGCTTGGAAAAGTGGCTTAAAAACAGGTATGTATTATTTACGTACAAAAAGTGCTGTAAATGCTATCCAATTTACTGTTTCTAAAGAAAAGAAAGCAGAGGAAACGCCACTAAGTCCAGAAGAATTAAAAGCAATGTTAATTGCATCGCAAAACAACCCAGACGATTGTGAAATGTGTGGGTCTTAAATACAAATGTTAATATCTTGTGAATAATAATTTTTTTAATAAAAATAATGATGTACATTTTTTTATAATATTTGTACAATTAATATTTTGTTCTTAAATAAGCTATTTAACAACGGTTATTAAAAGATTAAATAGTCAACCCAATAATTGAGTCTCATTTTTTAAATGAGGCTCTTTTTTTATACCTATACTATGCTATTGTTTTTGTTTCTTGACAATTATCATACTATACAGGTGTAATAATTACTATTTTTATGTGTATTTAAAAATAGTACTAACACAATACCTAATAAAATAATCTTTTATTCAGCTTATTCCGACAATTTTATGGGATAAGCGCATATAATATGAACATATAAGAGAGTTGTGCCCTATTTATGAAAAAGATTTTCGAAATTGACAAACCTCGGTCAGATATGAATTATTTCACTTTAGGAATAAAATATATCACTCTATTTATTATCTTTTTCATTGCAAGTTGGATAATTCTTCCTTTTATCACTTCAACTAAAAAACATAACGGTGGATATTCTTTTACATTTTTCGAGAAAATCTTTGATGGACATTATGTTAAAGAAATGAGTCTGATAATTGCAATTTCCATTGTCACTTTTTTTATTTATCGAGCTTGGAAAAAATTCAATTATGGGGAGATTTACCGATTAGAGTTCGATGATGAAAATAAAATTTTATCAGTTATGAGTATTAATTTAATTAATGATAAATTAATTAGTAAATCATATAACTATGAATTTTTAGTTTTTCACCTAGAAAATATTGTAAACCCTTTTTTCGGAGAGCAGAGAATTATTAAGATTTACGATAAAGGAGAAATTGTTCATGATATGAATTTGGAAAGAACTGGCTGTTGGAGATATGAGAAAATAAACGAATTACTAGAAAGAATAAATAAAATAGGTTACAACAACTCATAAAATTTATGCTTACATTTGAACAAAATACAAACGACAAACATTCAACAAACGATTTGCTACAACCGAAAAATCTCCGATTTTCCAGTCGCACAAATCTTATAAAAAACCGTTGCCTTAAACCACGGAATTCAAATTTTACAAATGAAAAAAGAGTACATATTGAGTAAAAGCCCTCCGTTGATAAATCATTCTAATGGAAAGGTTAATCTGATTCTGAAATCAAAATAAAATGTATCGAATATGGCTTTTTTATATATATTCTAACAGGAACTATATGTCATCTATCGTTTACAAGAAATAAAGCACAATCATTTAAGTACAGTTCATTCATTTATTTCTAGCAAGTCTTTTATTCCTGGATAGTAACAATTATAATAATCATCTTTTTAATCGATAAATTTAACAAATAATGGCAAGACTAATCAAAAAGTTTAACCATGGTGCTAATGGATTTTGATTGAACGGATGTAGATAAAGAGCTAGATGGACTCAAATTACCACAGAAAATTGAATTCTAAATATTTGAGAAAATCAGTTGATAAGATTGAAAATAGATTTCTAATAAGCATCAAAGAAACAGAATAGAGAATAAAAAATCATAGTATAAGGCAACAATTCATAAAATTTATGCTTAAATTTTAATACTAAACCGTTGTATGCAATGTTCTTAAAACCGATTGAGAATGATGAAAAAACTTTTAATAATATTTCTTTTGCCTCTTTTTGGTTATTCTCAAAATTCTGAAATTAAACCATATATCAATTTTTTAGAAAAAGTAGAAAAAAAATCTGCCAAAGATTACATCTTGCAGCAGTTTAAAGAACACGACATTGTAATTCTTTGCGAAAGAGACCACAGTGAAATTTCACAATACCAATTGATAAAAGAAATTTTAGCTGATAATTATTTTAAAGATAATGTAAAAAACGTATTCACTGAAATTGGAGTTATTAATCTACAGCCTGAAATAACCGAATTTCTAAAGACACCTGATTTGGATAGTATTTATGTAGAAAAAAAACTTAATGAATTTCAGCAAAATTCTGAAATGTATCCTATTTGGGAAAGATACAGTTATCACTATTTCTTAAGAACTATATATGATATTAACAATAAATCTGAAAATCAAATCTCACTTTACCCTTCCGATTCGGAATTTGACTGGAAGAAAGTAAAAACTGTTGAAGACTACACAAGAGAATATGAAATTGAAATTGAGCCAAGAGATAGTTTAATAGCTTATAACATTATTAACCAATACGAAAAAATAAAAACTGAAAATAATAAAAAAGCACTCATCATCTTAAATATAAGACACGCTTATAAAATACATACCATTACACCTAACAATGAAATTGTGCAAAACGCAGGAAAATATCTATCTGACTATTTTGGTAATAAAGCTGTAAGTATTTTATCCAATCGTCCAATTTTTTACAGAAAAGGAAATGATTGGGCATACAAACTCATTCATGATGGAAAATGGGATGCTTCTTTTAAATATTTGAAAATTGAAGATATTGGTTTCGACTTAAATAATTCAATTTTCGGAAACGATATGTTTGATTTACAACAAACTAAAAATATGTTGAAGTACAAAAATGTATTTGATGGTTTTGTGTTTTATAAAACTATAGAAAAACACGATTTAATAGACTACTACAATGGTTTGATTTCGAAAGATTTTGAAAAAGAATTCTTTAGAAGACTTATAATTCAATTAGGATATTTAGAGAACAGTTCAATGTTAGAAAAGATTAAAAATGAGAGTTTTAGAGAGCAATTACTAACTGAATGGAATACAAAAAGAATAAGAAAGTATCGGAACTATGAGTTTTTAATTGAAAGTAGAGATAACTATTTAAATGAATAAAGCATAGCCATAAAGTCGTGTGTCATTAATTAATTGATTTTTATTTACTTACGAAAATCCTATGGCGTTTTCTTGGATAGTAATTATTTACTAAATTAGTTGTTTAACAACCAACTAACCTTATACAAACACGTAAAGGAAGAATAGGTTTAAAAGAATAAATAAGTTTTATGGAAAAAGAATATAGAAATATTGGATTTATTTTTTTGTTGTTCATTCCATTAACATTTTTAGGGTTTTATAAAACTTATTTTGTCTTGTCACCTGAATTTACTGGAACAGTTGATTCTTACACCCACATTCACGCATTAATTGCTTCTATGTGGATTACATTACTTATTACACAGCCCTTGTTAATTAGATATAAAAACTTAAAATTACATCGATTTTTTGGAAAAATTTCTTACTTCATTTTTTTTGCTTTAATTCTTTCTTTTATTCCACAAATGATTAAAGAATATGGAAAAAATCTTTTTCCATTAAATGCTAGTTTTGACATTGCTCTTTTAATAGTGTTTTATGCACTTGCTATAAAATACAAAAACAAAGTTGCTATACATATGAGGTATATGATAGCAATTGCACTAATTTTTATTGGACCAACTGTAGGTAGAATTATCTTTTTTCTGCTGGAGTTAGAAAATTTAGGCTTTTTACATATTCCATATTTAATTGTAATTGGGATTCTTTTAGGTTTGATATTTTGGGATAAAACAAATGACAGGGAATATAAACCGTATATAGTTGCATTAATATCATTCACCATATATTTAATAGCCCTTTATACTATAAATATAAACTTATAAGGAAAGAACATAAACGAACCTTTAACAAAGAACCGAGTTAAAAACAACTAAATTCTTCGTTATTTTTTGATATTATAATTACAGAAGTCAATTTTAAAAAACAATAATGTAGCACTAAAAATAATATGATTATGAAAAGAAAACTGATTATTTTGATATTAATGATTGCTTCTTTTTACGCTTGTAACTTTAATACAAACCAAAAAAAGGAGGTAATCGAAGCACCTAATAATACTATTTTGGGTAAATGGGTAAGAATAGGGCAAACTGGACCTGTAGGCTTTGAGTTTAAAGAAAACGGATTGATAGCGGCTGATTTTGGTAACGACCAAACAATTGACGTTGTATCAAACTATGAATTATCTGGTGATACCATTAAGTTTATTGACAAAGAAGGAAACATGTGTGAGGGCGTTGGGAAATATAAAATTTACCAAACAAAATACTACGTATCATTTGATCTTATTGATGATGATTGTGGTGGCAGGATAAAAACTACAATGGGATTTTGGACAAAACCTAATTTCAAGGACTTCATCAATACTCTTAATGATGAAATAGCTACATCGCCTAACTCAGAATTGTACCTTAATAGAGCTAGGATTTTTTTAGCAACAGGAATGATTGATAAAGCAAAAAAAGATTTTGATAATTATTTATTGACAGATACTATAAATGCTAGAGTTTATATTAATAGAGCAGGAACAAGATTTCCAAATGATTTAATTGGAGTTGTTTCTGACTGCAATAAGGCAATAGCGATAGATCCAAACAATAAAAATGCTTATTTTCTTCGTGGATTAGCTCGATATGAATTGGGCGAAAAAGAACAAGGATGCGAAGACTTTAGCAAAGCAATTGAGTTAGGTTTTTCTGTTTTAAGAATTGCAGAACAAGAAAAATGTGTTGATTATTGGGATTAATAGTCCTAGAAAAATTATGTTACCAATTCAAAAGAAGAATTTGACTACTTAAGTCAATTTACCAATGGATATATAGAAATTAAAGATGAAAACGGTTACCATAAAGCTGAGTTTGATTATGAAATAATTAACTAATATTTCATAGTTAGGTTTTAGGTTAATCACTACCTTTATAAAAGAGCTATGTAATTAAATATTATGAATAAAACATAAGGCAACTATAAATTATGAAAAATATAAAACCATTTGTAGTTGCCTTAACATTTTTTCTTTTATTTGGTTGTTCAGCAGTTAATAATCAAAAAAAAGGAACAGTACAACCCAAAGAATTTAATTACGAAACTGCATTTATTACTTACAAAACAATAGTAATAGTTCCTTTTGAAATAAATGGTATTACTAAAAACTTCTATTTTGACACGGGCGCACAGTATTCAATTATTCAAAGAGATTCAATAATAGGCAAAACAGAAACTGTTACAGGTGCCTCAAATCGCCAAATGAAATTTGGGACTGAAATTGTTAATTCATTAAAAATAGGAAATGTCGATTTTAGAAATACAGTTGCTTTAAATGGCGACATGGTTGGTTTAAAGGAACAAATTCCCAATTTTGGAGGGTTAATTGGGCAGACGATATTAAACAAATCTAATTGGCTTATTGATTATCCGAATAAAAAACTTCAAATTTCAAACCAAAATTTGGTTGATAATAATACCTTTAAAACAATCAAAATTAATAGAGAAGGAGGTTCTCCGTACACTTATATTTCAATCAATGGAATTAAATACAAAGTTCTTATAGACTTTGGTTCATCTTCCGAGTTTAGTTTGCCTAAAGAATCAAAACTCGCAAAACAACTTTTACAACACTATGAATTTACGGATAATGAAAGAAAAAGATGGACAATTGGTGGATTGCAAACAATTAAGGAAAAAGTTGGAATGGTACCTTTGGTAAAACTGGGAGATATAGAATTTAAAAATGTTAGTACCAAAATAAACGTTCAAAGCCAGCCTAGATTAGGAATTGGATTTTTTAAAAACTGTAAAGTTTACATTGATAACTTAGAACATTGTTATAAAATTAAAAAAGTAGAATAGTAAGTGCAACTACCTAATAAACATAATTTTAATTACAGTTTTATATTTCTTTGCAATAGCATATTGGTTTTTTGTTAAGTAGCTATTTATTGAATTTATTATTTAATCATGTAATTAATTTAATACAAAACCGTTGTTTATATGTATGAAACAAGTGCTATTTATATTTTTATTACTATCTAAAATTTTAACTTTTGGACAAGAAGCCCAACTATTAAGTTTGTCTGATGCAGCTATTGAATTGACGCAGCAAAAAGTTATATACGATCCAAGTTACATTTCAATTAATTACCCAAACGGAGATGTTCCAAGTAATATGGGAGTGTGTACCGATGTTATAATTAGAGCGTATCGAAAAATAGGAATTGATTTGCAAAAAGAGGTGCACGAGGATATGAAAGCTAACTTTAGCAAATACCCTAAAAATTGGGGACTAAAAACTACTGATAAAAATATTGACCATAGACGAGTTCCTAATTTAATGAAATTCTTTAGTAGAAAAGGAATTGTAAAGGTAAATTCTACCAATCCAAATGATTATAAAGCTGGAGATATTGTATGCTGGAATCTATCTGGAGGGATAACACATATTGGAATTGTAATTGATAAAAAATCAACAGATGGTTTAAGAAATTTAATTAGTCATAATATTGGAGCTGGACAAGTTATTGAAGATTGTATCTTTGATTTTAAAATAATTGGGCACTATAGATATGAGAAATAATGAGTTGTTTCTTATGGCTATTATAATATATGGTCTTTCCTATTATACAATTTATTTTAATACCTTTATTTAAGTTTAAAAACATTTAAATTATTTCAAACAAAACTTAAATAAGTATTAACTTTTTTTTTGATGCTATTAACAATGAATTATAGAAAATACATAAAACAATCACAAAAAGTTTCTGAAATTGGTTTAGGAGCTTGGCAATTAGGTGAAAACTCTGGATGGAAAAGTATGTCAGAAAAAGAAGCCATTGCTATGGTTTATAAAGCCATAGAATTGGGTATTAATTTTTTTGATACTGCTCCAAACTATGGACTTGGTACAAGCGAGTTAAGATTAGGAAAAGCATTAAAAAGTATTGATAGAAGTAAGGTTGTAATTAATACAAAATTTGGGCATTCTGTAACTGGAGCATTAAACTTTAATGCCAATCAAATTCGAGAATCTTTAGAAGGTAGTTTAAAAAGATTACAGGTAGATTATATAGATTCTCTAATAATACATAATCCACCAATGGCGTATTTAGATGGAAATAACAATCCACATTACGAAATTTTAGAGCGTTTAATTGAAGAAGGTAAAATTAAGGCTTATGGAGCTTCTTTAGATACGTATGAAGAGATGAAACTTTTTATGGACACTACAAATTGTAGCGTTATTGAAGCTTTTTTTAATATACTGCACCAAGACGCTGCTTTAGCGTTTGATTTAGCACAAAAAAAAGATGTTGCTATTATTGTGAAAATACCTCTTGATTCGGGTTGGCTTTCGGGTAAATACAATGCAGAAAGTACATTTAATGATATTAGAAGCCGTTGGTCTAAAATGGATATTAGTTCACGAAGTAATTTAATTACTAAAGTGAAAGATATAATAGGTCAAGAAAAAAAATTAGCTCAAACTGCAATAGCATTTTGTTTGGCTTATGATGCTGTTTCTACTGTAATTCCAGGCAATACTACAATTGCTCAATTAGAAAGTAATTTAGAAAGTGCCAACACCCTAATTTCAAAAGAACTAATTAAAAAATTAGAGGATTTTTATAAAAACGAAGTTAAACAACTTAATCTGCCTTGGTAGTTAAATAAATAACTTTAAGTGTATTATTAAACTTCATTTGGATTTAGTAAAAAAGTACAAACTTTTTGCTTCAATAAGTTTCAATTCTTAACAATGCTTTATGCATCTATTGTTTGTGCTTAGAGAAAGTAATTAAATTATTGATTAAGCGCTAATTTTCATAAGAGTGTTTGTAAGCAGCACCACTTAATATTTTAAGCATATCTGCCTCTAAACTTTCTCTTGGATATTCAACAAAACGACCTATTTCGATACCTTTTTCATAAAAAATAAACGTAGGAACTCTAAAAATATTTAAACCTTCTTGTAAATTATCAGGTGTTTTTTTAGATCTATTTACGGTAATCATTTCTAAGTTTTTATAATCAAAATCTGCAGTGTCTAAAATCTTATAAAAAACAGGTGTTTGCTCTTGACTATCTCCGCACCAGGTTCCCATAAAAGCTTTAATAGTTAAATCATCTTTTAACAATGGTTTTAAGGCTTCCATTGTCTCAGTATTTAATTCGTAATTTTCATAATTAAAATTAAACCAATCATTAAAAGGAGCTTTTAAAAAATCGCTTTTAGCCGCAATTCCAACTAAATTTCCACTAGCGTCTAATGTTGGAGTTGGTGCAGGTATTTCTTGCACAGGAGGTGGAGGTGGAGTTGTAATTGTTGTAGTTGTTGAGTTTTGATTAGTCCCACAACTAAGTATTACCAAGAATACACAAATAATTAAAGCTATTTTTTTCATTGAGTTTTATTTTTCTGAAAAATAATCAAAAAAAATGAGAACATTGTGTTTACACAAGTTCTCATTTTAAAAATTTTAATTTAAAGTTTTTTTACTAGCTATTATATTAGCGAATGTCTAGTCATTGCCTTTGGTTGCTCAACACCCATTAATTCTAAAATTGTTGGTGCAATATCACCTAAAACTCCATCTTTAATAGATTTAATATCATTATCTACAATAATAAAAGGAACAGGGTTTGTGGTGTGGGCTGTATGTGGTGAACCGTCTGGGTTTTTCATAGTTTCACAGTTTCCATGGTCTGCAATTACAATAGTAGTATAATTGTTTTCGTTAGCTGAAGTAATCACTTCTTTAACACATTGATCAACTGCTTCACAAGCTTTTATAGCAGCATCCATATCACCTGTATGCCCAACCATATCACCATTTGCAAAATTTAAACACACAAAATCCACCTCTCCTTTTTTAAGTTCAGGAATAATAGCATCTTTAATTTCATATGCGCTCATTTCGGGTTTTAAATCGTACGTTGCAACTTTTGGAGAAGGACATAATAAACGTTTTTCACCTTCAAATTCTTGTTCTCTTCCTCCAGAAAAGAAGAAAGTTACGTGTGGATATTTTTCGGTTTCAGCAATTCTAATTTGTTTTTTTTCAGCTTTTTCTAAGACTTCGCCTAAAGTATCTACTAAGTTATCGGTATTATAAATTACATTAATTCCTTTATAAGTTTCATCGTAATTTGTAATGGTAACATAATGTAGTGGCATTGTTTTCATGCCAAATTCAGGGTAATCTTTTTGTGTAAGAACTTCCGTTAATTCGCGGCCTCTGTCCGTTCTATAATTAAAGAAAATTACAACATCATCTTCTTGAATTTTAGCTTTTGGTGTTCCATCAGCATTTGACATAATAATTGGCTTAATAAACTCATCGGTTACGCCTTCGTCATAACTTTTTACAATGCTTTCAATAGCATTAGTAGATTTTGTACCTACACCATTTACCATACCATCGTAAGAAATTTTTACGCGCTCCCAGCGTTTGTCTCTATCCATTGCATAGTATCTTCCTGTAATTGTTGCAACTTCTCCGGTAGTTTTAGACATATATTCTTGAATGTCGTTTATAAAGAATTCTCCAGATTTTGGATCACAATCTCTACCGTCTGTAAAAGCGTGTAAGAACACATTTTTAGCATTATTTTCTGCAGCTACATCTAATAAACCTTTTAAATGATCTATGTGAGAATGAATACCTCCGTTAGAAACTAACCCTAATAAATGTATGTTTTTATTGTTTTCTTTTGCATATTTTAAAGCATTTAGCAATACTTTTTCTTGACCTAAAGTTTTCTCTTTTACGGCCATATTAATTCTAACTAAGTTTTGGTAAACAATTCTACCAGCACCTAAATTCATATGTCCAACTTCGCTATTTCCCATTTGCCCTTCTGGCAAACCAACATGTTCACCATCAGTACGTAAACTAGCATTTGGATATAAATTATATAAATTATCTATATAGGAAGTTTTTGCGTTAAAAATTGCAGAAACTTTTGGGTCTTGTGTAATTCCCCACCCATCTAAAATCATTAAAATTACTTTCTTATTCATTCTAAATTCTATTTAATTTTGAAAGCCAAATATACGAAGTAATCAGGTTAAGCGCCTTATAATTAGGTATTAAATTGATCTTAAAATTACTAAAACGATTGCGAAAATTTAATATATTTTAATGAAAGTAAAGAATTGATAAATTTTATACAATTAATTTGCATTTTGAAAGTCTTTATTCATTGAATTTTTCAAATTCAAAGTGTTATTTTCATTATTAATATGAAGTGTTCTAATAGGGAACGGAATATTAATATTATGTTCATCAAACGCTTTTTTTAGTTCAATAATCATATTGCTTCTGGCTTTTAGTATTTCCAAACCACTTTTACCATAAATCCAAAATCGAGCCATAAAATTAATAGAACTATTTCCAAATTCTGTAAAATAAAACTCTGTTTCTTCACCAATTTCTTTTTGATTGTAGCGTTTTGAGATTACATTTTTTGTAATTTTTACAACTTCATCTAAATCAGATTCATAACCTACACCGCATTCAATAACCACTCGCATTTTAGTAGTAAGCGAGTAGTTTTTAAATGGGTTTTCCATAACCATTTTGTTCGGGATAATTACAATGTTATTATCGGATTCTTTTAATACTAAATAATTTAATGTAATATCAATTACTTCACCTGAGAAATTGTTTGTTTCTATCCAATTTCCAAGCCTAACATTTTTTCTAAAGGATAATACAATACCTGCAATTGTGTTAGATAATGTACCTTGAAGTGCCAAACCAATTATAATACCTGAAATACCTGCACCGGTTAATAAACCAGTTACAGATTTACCCAGATTTAAAGCGCTTAAAGCTAAAAACAAACCGGCTAGGACCACTAAAGTTGCTGTTATTCTTGCAATTAATTTAGTTACGGAGTCTTGTTCAACTTGTTTTCGAACTAATTTTAAAGTTATTTTATAAATAAATCTAGATAAGAAAAAACTAATAACTAAAACTATTATAGCTATTGCTAAATTTGGTAGATTATTTAAAAAAAGATTCCACCAATTTTCTAGTTTATCAGTAATATTTGTAAGTGTGTTTTGAAAAGGTATAGGCATTATTTGGTTTTAAGATTAAAAAATAAATTTTAGGGTTTTATAAATGAATTATTTAACCCAAGATGTAAACATCCAATTTCTTTTTTCTAGTGCTCTCATAAAATCAGTTATAATTTGCTCTGTAACGTTATCTCCAGTATCTAAAGAAGCAGTTAGAACATTCAGCATTTTTGAGTGTAATATGTCATAATCTTTAAGTAATTGAGTTACCATTTCAATAGAAGTCATTTTATCAGTTTTAGCTTCTTTAATTTCAGATACATCTAAAATTTCTTTCATTGTCATAGATGGTTTAATTCCAAATACTCTAACTCTTTCTGCTAATACATCAATATTTTCTTTTACGGTATTGTATTCATCTTCAAACTCTTGGTGTAATTCAAAAAAATCTGCTCCATCTACGTTCCAGTGGAAATTTCTTAATTTATGATAATGCACAATGTAATTGGCAATTAATTCATTTAAATGAACTACAATTTCTGCAGTTTCTAAATAAGTAAATCCTAATTTTCTATATGTTTTTTTTGTTGTAGTATTTGTGTTTTTTGTAAGTGTCTCCATGTTTTGTTTTATTTAATAATTAACGCAATATTACCGCCTTAGTTAAGGTGGTAAACATGCTAAAAAGTTTTTTTGAGGTGGTAATCTAAAGGTTAGACTTAAAAAAGGTTAGACTTTATTAAGGCCTAAATAATATTATTTTTGAAGTATTTTGTGTGATTTTTCATATATATAATATACATATTAATATTGAAAAGTCAAATCTTTAACATTTTTTAACAAGTGGAAAATGGCTTTTAAATTTGCTAAATTTTTATAGATAAAAGTTGTTACTTCTTATATTTTGCAATAGCTTCTTTAATTTTTTCAATCCTATTTTCAGGATCAGGATGCGTACTCATTCTTTCTGGAGTTCTGTTTGGGCCAGCGGCTTCTTTTAAAATTTTCATAACGCCAATTAATGCATTTGGATTGTAACCAGCGTCTATCATAAATTTAACACCCAAATCGTCGCTTTCTAATTCATCTTCTCTGCCATAGCTCATATTAATAATATTGGCCAGAGCAGCAGCGCCTTGTGCAGTGCTTGGGTCTATACCAACTGCAACACCATTTAAAATTCCTTCGGTTAAATTTTGTTTAGACATTCGTTCTGCAGAATGTCTGCCAACAACATGTCCAATTTCGTGCCCTAATACTCCGGCCAGTTGGTCTTCATTTTCTAATCTAGAAAAAAGTGCATAGGTAATAAAAATTTGTCCACCAGGTAACGCAAAAGCATTTATAGTTTGTTCATCTTTTAATAAATGAAAATCATACTTATAATTAGTTTGTTTAGCAATACTATTATTTACCAATTTTCTACCTACTTGATCCACAAATTGTTGGTATTTTTGATCTGGATACAAGCCTCCATGTTGTTGGGCCATAGTTGGAGCACTTTGTAAACCAATAGCAATTTCATCATCTACTGAAATAGAGATATGTTGTTTTTTACCTGTAAACTCATTCACTTCACTATTAGAAAAGTACTGAAATAGAGAAAAAATCACAATACCAGCACCAATTAGTAATTTTACTTTTGAATTTCCTTTTCTTCTCATCTTTTTATGTATTAGTTGGCTTGTAAATATACAAAGTTAAATTTTTGTGAAATACATACCGGCATTTTTAAAAAATTGTAAATTGACATCAGAATTATTACTTATGAATATGACACTAG
Source organism: uncultured Flavobacteriaceae bacterium (assembly GCA_942492305.1). Classification (GTDB taxonomy): domain Bacteria; phylum Bacteroidota; class Bacteroidia; order Flavobacteriales; family Flavobacteriaceae; genus Lutibacter. Next base: position 494,879 of record CALOEI010000001.1, read on the forward strand.
AATTTAATGAAGTCACTAAAAGGTTGCCAAAACATTTACATAAATTTATTGTAAAACAACCTTATGAGTTTTATACTACTCAAAATCAAGCAGTTTGGCGTTATGTAATGCGTTTAAATGTAGATTATTTAAGTAAAGTTGCGCATAAATCTTATTTAAAAGGATTAAAAAAAACAGGAATTTCTGTTAATCAAATTCCAAAAATGGAAGGTATGAATCGAATTTTAAAAGATATTGGTTGGGCTGCAGTTTCTGTTGACGGGTTTATTCCTCCTAATGCTTTTATGGAATTTCAGGCATATAACGTATTGGTTATAGCTTCGGATATTAGAACTATAAATCATATTGAATATACACCTGCACCTGATATTATTCACGAAGCAGCAGGCCACGCTCCAGTAATAGCAAATCCAGAATATGCAGAATACTTAAGACGTTTTGGTGAAATTGGTTGTAAAGCTATTTCTTCTTCAAAAGATTATGAAATGTATGAAGCCATTCGGTTACTTTCTATTTTAAAAGAAGACCCAAATGCTAGCGAAACTGAAATTGAAAAGGCACAAGAAAAAGTAGAAGCGTTACAAAAAAATATGGGTGAACTTTCTGAAATGGCTCAAATTAGAAATTTGCATTGGTGGACAGTTGAATACGGATTAATAGGAACTATAGAAAATCCTAAGATATACGGTGCAGGTTTGTTATCTTCTATTGGAGAAAGTAAATTATGTTTAACTAATAAAGTTAAAAAGCTACCTTACACTATTGAAGCCGCACATCAAAATTTCGACATTACAAAAACACAACCGCAATTATTTGTAACACCAGATTTTGCACATTTAAGTTATGTTTTAGAAGAGTTTGCTAACAAAATGGCATTGCGAAAAGGTGGATTAAAAGGTGTTAAAAAACTAATAGATTCTAATAATTTAGGAACTATTGAGCTGAGTACTGGAATTCAAATTTCTGGAGTTTTTACCAATGTTATTGATAATGGAGCGAATAAGCCAATTTATATTCAAACAACTGGGCCAACAGCTTTAGCTAGAAGAGATAAAGAATTAATAGGGCACGGATGTGTTTCACATCCAGACGGTTTTGGAAGCCCAATTGGTAAACTAAAAGGGATAAATTTAGCCATTGAGAATATGTTTCCAAAAGATTTAGAAGTATATGGTATTTACGAAGGTAAAAAAACAACCTTATTATTTGAAGGAAATATAAAAGTTGAGGGCGAAGTTATTACAGGAAAACGCGATTTAAAAGGCAAAATATTATTGATTTCATTTAAAAATTGTACAGTAACCCATAACAATACTATTTTGTTTAAACCAGAATGGGGAATTTACGATATGGCAATTGGTAAAGAAATTGTTTCAGCCTATGCAGGACCGGCGGATGCAACATCTTTTGAAAATATTGGACAAGTTTCTGAAACTAAAACACATAAAATTAGCTATTCAGAAACTACATTAAAACTCCATAATTTGTATGCAGAAATAGCGACAATGCGATTAAAAAATATTGAAATTAAACGGTTACAAACCATTCTTAATATTTTAAAAAATACGTATCCAAATGAATGGCTTTTACCATTAGAAATGTACGAAATAGCGTACAATTCTAATTTAGATTTTAGTGAAGAAATTTTCAATTATTTAACTCAACTTAAAGATAATGAGCAGTATGCACAATTAATTGAAAAAGGATTAAAATTAATTTTAAAGAAATATTAGTAACACCGGTTACCAAATTCTACTTTATATAACTTATATTTGCGCAAAATTAAAAATTAAAAAGAATGAGTTTTTTCGGATTATTTGGAGGTGGTACTGGAGCTGCATCAATTGAAGAATATTTAAAAGATGGAGCAATAGTATTAGATGTTAGAACAATAGATGAATATGAAAGTGGTCATGTTAACGGATCAAAGAACATTGTTTTAAATTCTATTCCAGCAAAAGTAAATGAAATTAAAGCAATGAATAAAAAAGTGATTGCAGTTTGTAGAAGTGGAGCAAGAAGCGGACAAGCAACTTCATTTTTAAAACAGCAAGGAATAGATGTTATTAACGGTGGCCCTTGGCAAAATGTCGCTAAATTTGTAAATTAATTTTGTAGATTTTAAAAAGCTCTGAAAATCAGTATATTGTTTAAATGTATTACTGATTTTCAGAGCTTTTTGTTTTTATATATTTGTTATTTCAAATACAATTGAGTGTTGTTTGTTAACTTAAAAATGTAGTTAAAATAATTTTGTTAAGAGTTTAACAATTACCACAGTTTGTATGGCAATTGCCTTTATTTTTAGATTTAAAAAAATATTTTTTAACTAAAAATGCAATGGCTAAACCGAGGGCTATGTATACTAAAATGTCTTGCATTAACTTAAAATATTAAATGCTAAAAATGCGGATATATAAGCTAAAATACCCATACCAACTAATTGTAATATTGGCCATTTCCAACTATTAGTTTCTTTTTTTACAATTGCCAAAGTACCAATACATTGCATTGCAAATGCATAAAATAATAATAATGATATTCCTGTAGGGAAATTAAATCTTTTTGCTCCTGTTTCAGGATTAATTTCTGCATCCATACGCTGTTTTATGGTTGTTACATCATCGTCACTATCTACATTATAAATGGTAGCCAATGCGCCTACAAAAACTTCACGAGCAGCAAAAGAGCTAATTAAAGCAATTCCTATTTTCCAATCATATCCAATAGGTTTAATTACAGGCTCAATGGTTTTTCCCATATAACCAATATATGAATTTTCTAATTTATAGGAAGCTATTTTCTTTTGAAGTTCTGCAGTTGAAAGATCCATATTTTCAGTTTGAGCTTTAACAGTTGCTTCTGCATTTTTAAAAGTATCTGGCCCATTTGAAGCTAAAAACCACAACACAATTGAAAGGGCTAATATAATTTTACCCGCTCCAAAAATAAATGCTTTGGTTTTTTCAACAACCTCGTAAAAAATATTTTTTAATGATGGAATTTTATAATTTGGCATTTCAATTACAAACAAACTTTTAGTATTTATTTTTAATACTTTATGCAATAAAATAGATGAGGAAATTGCTGCTGCAAATCCTAATAAATACAACCCCATCATTGTTAAACCTTGTAAATTAAGAATCCCTAAAACTCTTTTATTTGGAATTATTAATGCAATTAAAATGGCGTAAACTGGTAATCTGGCAGAACATGTTGTAAACGGAACCACCAAAATAGTAATCAATCTTTCTTTCCAACTATTAATATTTCTAGCTGCCATTATTGCTGGAATTGCACAAGCTGTTCCTGAAATTAATGGAATTACACTTTTTCCACTCATTCCAAATTTTCGCATTATTTTATCCATTAAAAAAACCACACGACTCATATAACCTGTTTCTTCTAAAATGGAAATAAATACAAATAAAATAGCTATTTGTGGAATAAAAATAACAACTCCTCCAATACCTGGAATAATACCTTCAGCAATTAAATTTGTAAATGTTCCTGAAGGCATTACTGTTTTTACCCAAGAACTTAGGTTTGCAAAAGCAGTATCAATAACATCCATTGGATAGCTTGCCCAGGCAAAAATACCTTGAAAAATAAACAATAAGATTAATGCAAAAATTACATAACCAAATATTTTATGTGTTAAAACCCGATCTAAAACCCCTCTTAAATCACTCGCTTTAGAGGCATCAACAATAAAAGATTCTTTTAAAATATCATTAATAATTTGATATCTTAAAATTGTTTCTTTGTGTTGGTAACGTTTTATACAAGATAGATCTTCTCTAAATTGTAAAACTAATTTTTTTTGTTTTTCGTTTAGAAAATCAAATTCTTGTATTTGCGTTATTAGTAACCATGATTTGTATAACGGAAATTCTTTAAAAGCGCTTTTTAAATTTGTAAAATAATCTTTATCAATTCTATCTGTAATATTACTAATTGGTTCTATATTTAAATTTTTATAATCTAAAATAGCTGTTTTAATTTGTTCTATTCCTATTCTTTTTCTAGCACTTGTTAACACAATTTTTGTTTTTAATTGTGTTTCCAATAAAGGTACATTAATTTTAATTCCTTTGCGCTCCATTTGGTCTACCATGTTGATAACCAAAATTGTAGGAATTTTTAAATCTTTAATTTGAGTAAATAAAAGTAAGTTACGTTTTATATTTTCAATATCTACAACTACAACAATTGCATCTGGAAAAGTTTCATTTTTTTCGTTTAACAATGCATCTAAAACCAGGCTTTCATCCATTGAAGTTGGATTTATACTGTAAGTGCCTGGTAGATCTGTAATTATAGCTTTGGTGGATTCGTTTAACTTACAAAATCCTTGTTTTTTATCCACAGTAATTCCTGGATAATTTCCAACCTTTTGTTTTAAACCAGTAAGTTGATTAAATAGTGAAGTTTTTCCAGTATTTGGATTTCCAATTAAAGCAACTTTTACCACATTGTTATTACTCATTAGTTGTTAGTAATTAACAATGGTTATTTTTTCTGCTGTTTCTTTTCTAATTGCTAAATGACTACCATTCACCTTAATATATAAAGGGTCATGCATTGGAGCTTTTTGTATTAATTGCACCTCAATACCAGGTAAACATCCCATTTCTAAAAGTTTTAAGGGAATGTTTTCTAAACATAACTTTTCTATAAAAGCTTTTTCTCCAATTTTTAAATTTGCAATAGTTTTAAACATTATTAAGACTGATTATAAATAATACGTAGCAAATATACTAAATTAGAATCATTCTAAACAATGACAATTGTCATTAATTATTAGATTCATTTTGTAATATTTTTATATCACCAATTAAACGTTGGATATCCTCATTGTCTGTGCCGTCATAAAAACCTCTAATTTGACGTTTTTTATCTACTAAAATAAAATTTTCAGTATGTACAAAATCTTGTAAACCTCCATCTCCTTCATCTAAAACAGCAAAATAACTTTTACGAGCTAAGTTGTAAATGTGTTTTTTTGGTCCTGTTGTAATGTTCCATTTTGCATCTATTACACCTTTATCTATTGCATATTGTTTTAAAATTGGTACACTGTCCATTACTGGAGTTACTGAATGTGATAAAAATTTAACATCATCGTCATTTATAAAAACCTCTTGCAGTTTTCCAATGTTATTTGTCATAACAGGGCAAATAGTCATACATCTAGTAAAGAAAAAATCTGCCACATAAATTTTATCTTTATAATCTTCATTAGTAATAGTGTCACCGTTTTGATTTATAAGTTTAAAATCTAATACCTTATGGTTTCTTCTAACGTGCACTAGACTTTCATCTACCAATCTAGGGTTAACATCGGCAGGATTGTAAACGGGTAGTTTTTTTTCAGGAGTTAATAATGAATAAATTGCATAAATCATTATCACAGAAAAAAATGCCATAATAATTAATGTTGGGATTGATTTTTTGAAGAATTTTAAGTCCATTTTATTTGTAAAATTAAAACACAAATTTACTACAATTAGCCATATTAGTTACTTAACTATTCTAAATGTTTGTTAAAAGGTTAATTTATCGAATTAATCGTTTTTTAAAACTGTATTTAAAACCGTACATTTGTGCGATTTTAGATTTTTGAAAATACATTTATGGAAATATTTATTAAAGCTTCACAATTTATATTAAGCTTATCGTTTTTGATAGTACTGCATGAATTAGGTCATTTTATTCCTGCAAAATTATTTAAAACACGTGTTGAAAAATTTTACTTATTTTTTGATTATAAATTCTCATTATTTAAAAAGAAAGTTGGAGATACAGTATACGGAATTGGTTGGATTCCTCTAGGTGGATATGTGAAAATATCCGGTATGATTGATGAGAGTATGGATACAGAACAGATGAAACAACCTGCACAACCTTGGGAGTTTAGATCTAAACCAGCTTGGCAACGTTTAATAATTATGTTAGGTGGTGTTACGGTTAATTTTATCTTAGGAATTTTAATTTACATAATGATAACTTTCGTTTGGGGAATTGAATTTGTTAAGCCAGAAGGTGTAAAAAATGGATTTGCTGTACACGAAACATTTAAACAATATGGGTTTAAAGACGGTGATATAATTACAAAATTTAATGGTGAAGAACCGTTAGATGTTACTGATGTAAATAAACATTTATTTTTAAGGGGAATTACTTCATTAGATGTAATACATGAAGATGGAAAAACAGCAACTATTACCATTCCAGAAGATATTGGAAGTATTATGTGGGAAAAAGGAGTTATGGAGCCTTTTACAGTTAGAACAACCCCAGTTATTGATACTGTTGTGGTAGATTCTCCTGCAGAAAAAGCTGGAATTTTAAAAAATGATAAAATTATTTCTGTAAATAATACACCAGTAGCTTATTGGCAAGATTTTTCTAAAATTGCTGCAAATTCCACAGAAGATAAATTAACACTTGAGGTTGAAAGAAATGGTATTTCTGAAGTTATTTCAATAACGCCAAATGAAGATAAAACTATTGGTGTTTCAAATTATAGACATAACGATATTGATATTCAACATAAAGATTATTCATTTTTAGAAAGTATTTCTAAAGGAAACTCTTTAGCTATTTGGACTTTGAAAGATTATATTACACAGTTTAAATATGTATTTACTAAAAAAGGAGCGACAAGTATTGGTGGTTTTATAGCTATTGGAAATATTTTTCCTGCAAAATGGAGTTGGCCATCTTTTTGGAGCATTACAGCATTTTTATCAATTATGCTTGGTTTTATGAATTTATTGCCAATTCCAGCATTAGATGGTGGTCACGTTGTATTTACTTTATATGAAATGATTACTGGTAGAAAGCCAAATGATAAGTTTTTAGAATACGCTCAAATAACAGGATTTTTAATATTAATTGCATTGCTTTTACTAGCCAATGGAAATGATATTGTGAAGTTATTTTCTAAATAAAAAAAGATATTGATTAAAAAAAACCGTATTAAATTCAATTTAATACGGTTTTTTTTTAGTTTATAAATTGCCATTCCACTCTCTATAGAACTGTTGAAGAAAATTCTCCATATAAAGGTGACGTTCTTTAGCAATTTTTTTCCCTGAAACCGTATTCATTCTGTCTTTTAATAACAGTAATTTTTCATAAAAATGATTAATTGTTGGTGCTTCAGAATTTTTATATTCCTCTTTAGTCTGATTTAAATTTGGTTTAATATCTGGATTGTATAAAGCTCTGTTTTTAAAACCTCCATAATTAAAACAACGTGCAATACCAATGGCGCCAATAGCATCTAACCGATCTGCATCTTGAATAACAGCTAATTCTGGTGAGGTGAAAGTTTGCTCAAAATTCCCACCTTTATATGAAATATTTATAATAATTTTTTCAATATGAAGTATAATTTCTTCAGATACGCCTTCACGTTCTAAAAATTCACGAGCAACTTTTGGACCAATAGTTTCATCTCCATTGTAAAATTTTGAATCCGCAATATCATGTAATAAAGCACCTAATTCAACAATAAAAATATTCACATTTTCATTTTGTGCAATTAGTTTAGCATTGTTCCAAACCCGTAAAATATGAAACCAGTCGTGGCCTCCTTCAGCATTTTCTAAAGTCTTTTTTACAAAAGCTTCCGTATTAGAAATTATTTCTTGTGTATTCATTTTTTAAAAATAAAAAATCCGCTTAAATAATTAAGCGGATTTAAATATTGTTTATAAGATGTTTTTAACAAAACTCTTCATAAGCACCTGCTAAATTTGAAGCAATAACCTCTGCTGGTCTTCCTTCAATATGGTGGCGTTCTAGCATGTGAACCAAAACACCATCTTTAAACAATGCAATTGCTGGTGAAGATGGAGGAAAAGGAATCATAAATTCTCTAGCTTTTCCGACTGCTTCGGCATCAACTCCTGCAAATACAGTTACTAAATTATTTGGCACTTTTTCTGCTTGTAAAGAAGCAATAGCTCCAGGTCTGCAAGTACCAGCGGCACAACCGCAAACCGAGTTAACTACTACTAAAGTTGTACCTTCATTTTTTAATATTTCTTCAACTTCTTGAGCTGTGTGTAACGATATAAAACCTGCACTTTCTAATTCTAGTTGCATAGGCCTTACTAATTCTGGTGGATACATATTTAATTTTTTTTGTTAGACGTAATTTGTCGCAAATATAAGAGTTTAATTACTAAAAGTTTATTAAACTTTTAACAACTGTAGGTATTCTTAGTTTTATCTATACTAATATTTCAATGTATATTTGTGCTTTCAAAAAAATAATATGGCAAATTTTATTAAATGGTTGGGTGCCGGATTAGGTTTTGCAGTTGGCGGCCCAATTGGAAGTGTATTAGGTTATGTAGTTGGAAATTTTATTGAAGGATTTACTGCTGGTGATGTGCAACGTGCTAGAACCTATACAACTTCAAGCAGAAGTGCACATTCTGGAGATTTTGAAATAAGTTTACTATTATTGTCTGCAATTGTTATAAAAGCAGATGGAAAAATAGATCAACGTGAATTATCTTATGTGCGTTTGCATTTTAAGAATATGTATGGAGAAGAAAGAGCTAACAATGCATTTAAATTATTTAAAGGATTTATAAAGAATAATAATATTTCAACACGACAAATTTGTGTGCAAATTCGTCAGAATACTACCCATGCAACACGGTTACAATTATTGCATTTTTTATTTGGAATTGCAAAGGCCGATGGCGCTGTTATTGAAGCCGAAGTAAATGCTATAAAAACAATTGCTGGTTATTTATACATTAGTCCGCAAGATTTCGAATCTATAAAAGCCATGTTTTATGATAGTTCTGAAAATGCATATAAAATATTAGAGATTGAGAAATCTGCAAGTAATGATGAGTTGAAAAAAGCGTACAGAAAAATGGTTAAAAAATACCACCCAGATAAGCTGCAACACCTTGGTGATGAGCATGTAAAAGGCGCAGAAGATAAGTTTAAGCAAGTTCAAAAAGCTTACGAACAAATTCAAAAAGAAAGAGGTTTGTAAATTTTATTAAATAAATGTGACCTATTTATAAATTAAGTGTCATATAATAGGTTAGTAGAAATTTAGGTTTGGTTAAATTAATTTTAACCCCAAATTTTGTTAAGTGTCTCTTTCGAGAGGCACTTTTTTTATTTTAAATATAATTCAATAGCAGTTGGTCCTTCCAAAATGGTTTTAACAATCTGTAAAGTGCCATCGTCACGAGAAATAATATGCCATTTTATTAATGAAATTTGCATATCAACAATCTCAATTCCTGTTATAGAACGAGGGTGTACACAACTTCCGTCGTTAAAAAAAGGTAATTCATTTGGTTCTGGAAAACGTGGTCTGTGCGTATGACCAGCAATTACCATTTGGTTGTTATTTGCTAAAATCCATTTTTTTAGTCTACGCTCAACCTTAATTAATTCTTTAAAGTTTTTTGCTGGGCTTGTTGGATCTTTTATTCCTACTACTTGTAAAGGTTTCCATAAAACCCGAACTAAAAACCGACTCCATTTCCACCAAACATAATTGTAAAAATCTGCCTGATGACCGTGAATTAATAAAATATTTTTATCAAAACCTTCAGGTTCTAAAACAATACCTTCATTAAAAACCAATCCCTTTAATAAATCTTTACCCGTTCCAGTTATTTTATCAAAATAAGTATCTAATAGCTTTGCAGATTTTGTTTCACTTTTTAAGGTCATATCATGATTTCCCCAAATCATGTGTAATTTATTTTTTAAATGAAACTCGCGCAATAGCATAAAAGAATTCTTATGAGCTTCAAAAATATCGTTAAAAAATAAATTTTCCCACAGTTCAATGCCATCGCCTAATTCAACATACGTAAAGTCATTTTCAAGATAATTTCGCAATGCGTGGTAATAAATATTGCTATTATTGGCAAAATCATCTGCATAACTATTATCACCTCGGTGGCAGTCACTAAAAAATATAAATTTTGAGTCCTTTTTTAGAGGAATTCTTTTAGCGTTTTTATAAGAATTAGATATAATATTTTGAATCATATTTGGGTATAAAAATAATACAAATGTAAACTTAATTTAAATCTATTAAATTCAAGTAATTAACTATAAAATTTTTTACAATTTATAAAATGATATTTTCAATAAAATCCGTAATTTCGCAAACTAATTGAATTAAAGCATAAAAATGAGCAAAAAGTTTAGAGAATATAAGGGTTTGAACCTCACTAAGGTAGCAGATGAAACTTTAGCGTTTTGGGAAAAGGAACATATTTTCGAAAAAAGTATAACAACAAGAAATGAAAATAAACCTTTTGTGTTTTTTGAAGGGCCACCTTCTGCAAATGGTTTACCAGGTATTCACCATGTTATGGCACGTGCGATAAAAGATATTTTTTGTAGGTACAAAACCTTACAAGGTTATCAAGTTAAAAGAAAAGCTGGTTGGGATACACACGGATTGCCAATTGAATTAGGAGTTGAAAAAGAATTAGGAATTACCAAAGAAGATATTGGTACAAAAATTACTATTGAAGAGTATAACGAAGCTTGTAAAAAAGCTGTTATGCGTTATACCGATGTTTGGAATGATCTTACAAAACGTGTTGGTTATTGGGTAGATATGGAAGATCCGTATGTTACTTACAAACCAAAATATATGGAAACCGTTTGGTGGTTATTAGCAGATATGTATAAAAAAGGCTTAATCTATAAAGGTTATACTATTCAGCCATATTCTCCAAAAGCAGGAACCGGATTAAGTTCGCACGAATTAAATCAGCCAGGAACATATCAAGATGTTACCGATACCACGGCAGTTGCGCAGTTTAAAGCAATTAAAAATACTTTACCTGCAATTTTGCAGGATGTTGATGGTGATGTTCACTTTTTAGCTTGGACAACCACTCCGTGGACCTTGCCTTCAAATACTGCCTTAACAGTTGGTAAAAAGATAGATTATGTGTTGGTAAAATCGTTTAACCAATATACGTTTAAACCTATAAATGTTATTTTAGCTAAGAACTTAGTTGGAAAACAATTTACTAAAAAATTCTTTGTTGTTGAAAATGAAGCACAACTTTTAGAATATAAAGAAAACGACAAGAAAATTCCTTATATAATAGTTCAAGAATTTAAAGGAGCTGATATTTTAGAAGCTAAATACGAGCAATTAATGCCGTATGCGCTCCCTTATCAAAATCCTGAAAATGCGTTTAGAGTAATTGCTGGTGATTTTGTTACTACAGAGGATGGTACAGGAATTGTGCACACCGCGCCAACTTTTGGTGCAGATGATGCTTTAGTAGCAAAACAAGCTAGTCCAGAAATACCACCATTATTGGTGTTAGATGATAATGGAAATCCTGTTCCGCTGGTAGATTTACAAGGAAGATTTACCAAACATATGCGCGAGTACGCTGGAAAGTATGTAAAAAATGAATACTACAACGAAGGTGAAGCCCCAGAGCGCTCTTTAGATGTTGATATTGCTATTCAATTAAAAGAAGAAAACAAAGCATTTCACGTAGAAAAATACCGTCACAGTTACCCACATTGTTGGAGAACTGATAAACCAGTATTATACTACCCATTAGATTCTTGGTTTATAAAAGTTACAGACAAGCGCGACAGAATGTTTGAACTAAATAATACCATTAATTGGAAACCAAAATCAACTGGAGAAGGACGTTTTGGAAACTGGTTGAAAAATGCTAACGACTGGAATTTATCGCGCTCTCGTTATTGGGGAATTCCATTACCAATTTGGAGAACCGAAGATGGAACCGAAGAATTAATTATTGGTTCTGTTGAAGAGCTAAAAGCTGAAATGCAACGTGCCGTTGAGGCAGGAATGATGGAAGCTGATATTTTTGCAGATTTTGAAGTTGGAAATATGAGTGAAGAAAACTATGATAAAATAGATCTTCATAAAAATGTGGTGGATGCAATTACGTTAGTTTCGCCTAAAGGACAACCAATGAAACGCGAAAGCGATTTAATTGATGTTTGGTTCGATTCAGGTTCAATGCCTTATGCACAATGGCATTATCCGTTTGAAAATAAAGAACTTATAGATGATAAAAAATTCTTTCCAGCCGATTTTATTGCTGAAGGAGTAGATCAAACACGTGGTTGGTTTTACACTTTACACGCAATTGGAACTATGGTTTTTGATTCTGTTGCCTATAAAAATGTAGTTTCTAACGGATTGGTGTTAGACAAAGAAGGTAAAAAAATGAGTAAACGTTTAGGAAATGCTATTGATCCATTTGAAACCATGGACAAATATGGCGCAGATGCTACACGTTGGTATATGATTTCAAACGCAAATCCGTGGGATAATTTAAAATTTGATATAGATGGAATTGATGAAGTTCGAAGAAAATTCTTTGGAACCTTATACAATACCTATTCATTCTATTCATTATATGCTAATTTAGATAGTTTTACCTATGCTGAAGATGAAATTGCAATTGAAAAAAGACCAGAAATTGACCGTTGGATTCTTTCAGAATTAAATACATTAATTAAAAATGTAGAAAAATTTTATGAAGAATACGAACCAACAAGAGCTGCACGAGCAATTCAAGATTTTGTTGGAGAAAATTTAAGTAACTGGTTTGTACGTTTAAGCAGAAGACGTTTTTGGAAAGGTGACTATGAACAAGATAAAATATCTGCATATCAAACACTATATACATGTTTAGTTAATGTTGCAAAGTTGGCTTCTCCAATAGCGCCATTTTATATGGATAGTCTTTACAAAGATTTAATATCAGTTACAGGAAAAGAAAAATTTGAATCAATACATTTGGCAGAATTTCCAAAATACGATGAAAGTTTGGTTGATGCTAAATTAGAACACAAAATGCAACAAGCACAAAAAATATCTTCAATGGTATTATCGTTACGTAAAAAAGAAATGATAAAAGTGCGTCAACCTTTGCAAAGAATAATGATTCCTGTTTTAGATGAAGCAGACAGAGAAGAAATTTTAGCAGTTGAAAATTTAATTAAATCTGAAGTTAATGTAAAAGAAATTGAGCTAATTGATGATGCATCTGGAATTTTAGTAAAAACTATAAAACCTAATTTTAAAGTACTTGGGCCAAAGTTTGGTAAAGAAATGAGATTTGTTGGTCAAGCAATTCAAAACTTAACACCAGATGATATTGCAACCATTGAAAAACAAGGTGAAATTGCTTTAAATATCAACGGAAAAGTTGTAAATTTAACAATAGCAGAAGTAGAAATTACATCTCAAGATATTGAAGGTTGGCTGGTAGCAAACCAAGGAGGTTTAACTGTAGCTTTAGATGTAACAATTACAGATATTTTACGTAATGAAGGTAATGCACGTGAGTTAATTAACAGAGTACAAAACCTTAGAAAAGAATCTGGATTAGATGTAACTGACAAAATTAAGTTGGTTATTCAAAAAAATGATATATTAGAGCGCTCAATTGAAGCGAATCAAGATTATATTAAAACAGAAACCCTAACAAAAGAGTTGGTGTTTGAAGAAATAGTAGAAAAAGGCACAGAAATTGCTTTTGACGATGTAAATACCAAAATATTAATTCAAAAAATGTAAGTTATGAGCGAAAACACAAATAGATATTCCGATAAAGATTTAGCTGAATTTAAAGAAATAATTCTTAATAAAATTGCAAACGCAGAAGAGGATTTAGGATTGCTAAAAAGTTCATTTAAAAACGATAGTAATAACGGAACTGATGATACATCACCTACATTTAAAGCGTTTGAAGAAGGTTCTGAAACTATGTCTAAAGAAGCAAATGTGCAGTTAGCCATTCGTCAAGAAAAGTTTATTAGAGATTTAAAAAATGCTTTAGTGCGTATTGAAAACAAAACCTATGGCATTTGTCGTGTTACAGGAAAATTAATTCAAAAAGAACGCTTAAAATTAGTGCCGCATGCAACTTTAAGTATTGAGGCAAAAAACATGCAACAATAATTAAAAATTGTACTTAAATATAAAGGAGCTCTCTTAAATTGGGAGCTTCATTTTTTTGTCACCGAGTAAAAGCTAAAAAAATTGAAAAAAGCAATTGCAATAATAGTTATAGTTTTATTAATAGATCAAATAAGTAAAATTTATATAAAAACTAATTTTTTATATGGAGAAGAAGTTGTTGTATTTGATTGGTTTAGAATTTATTTTATTGAAAATAATGGGATGGCCTGGGGAGCTGAATTTGGAGGAAAAGCAGGGAAACTATTTTTAACAATTTTTAGATTGTTTGCAATTGTAGGTATTGGATATTGGTTATACGCTTCTGTTAAAAAAAATGCACCTAATATTTTAATAATTGCAATTTCATTGATTTTTGCTGGTGCAATGGGTAATATTATTGATTCTGTTTTTTATGGTGTTATTTTTGACACTCCAACTAATGGAGTCGCTACGCTATTTGCCGAAAAACCATATGGAGAGTTATTTTACGGAAAGGTAGTGGATATGCTTTATTTTCCAATCTGGAGTGGTGACTTACCAGAATGGTTACCTATTTGGGGAGGTAAACCTTTTACGTTTTTTAATGCTATTTTTAATGTTGCCGATACTGCAATTTCTACTGCAGTTGGTATTTTAATTTTATTCAATAAAAAAGCATTTCCAAAAGAAGAATTTACGGTCTAATTTCTTTTAGTTTTTCAATCAAAAGTGTTTTAATTTCTTCATTAGTACTGCTTAAAGGTAATCTGTTTTTGTTTAGTAAGTTAATAGTTTCAAAACTGTCATCTTCTAAATTAAAAAGAGCTTCAGATCCATCATTAAACAACATATATTTATGTGTGTTATTTCTAATTGTAACATTGAGTTCATCTTCTGCATAGGCATATTCTCTTCCTTGAAAATTTGAATTTGAAAAGGATTCGTAAAAATTTTTGCTATCATTAATTTCATTAACCTGAATTCCTGCAATGTTTGCGATAGTAGCAAATAAATCGGTTGTGTTGATTAGTGCATTCTCTACGGTATTAACTCGAGTTACATTTTTACCTGAAATTATCATTGGAATATTAATTCCACCTTGATATAATGAGCCTTTAACTCTTTTAGTATCATATTGCTGTGCAACTTGATTTGGAGTTCCATTATCACCAATAAAAATGATTACAACATTATCTTTTGCTTTATCACTTAAAGAGCTTAAAAGCCTTCCATATTCAGTATCCATGGCTTCAAGAGCAGCTAAATAATAGGGTAGTGGATTGGCATCAATACTTGTTTGATCAGTTGGTAAATTTCCTTGTGTGTGTAATTCTGTTGGAGGTAAATGAAAAGGGTCGTGTGGAGCGTTATAGGCTAGCCATACAAACCAAGGCTTTGTTTGTTCTTCTATCCAATCAATGGCAATGTTTGTGTATGCAGTAGTATTGTAAGCAGTACTTGTTGTTTGAGTTCCGTTTTCAGTAAATTTCCAATTCCAATAATCATTCATTGCTCCTGATAAAAATCCAGCATAATATTCAATACCCATACTCTCAGGATGATTTTTATTATTTGATAAATGCCATTTACCAATTACTGCAGAAGCATATGCACCATTTAGATTGGTATCTATATAGGTTTGAAGGGATGTTTCTGTAGCACTTAATGTGTTATTAACTTCCAGAACGCCATTATTAATACCGTATTTACCTGTTAAAATAGTTGCCCTAGTTGGTGAACAAGTAGGGTTTGACCAAACATTGTTAAATGTTATTCCATTAGCTGCTAATTTTTCAAGATTTGGCATATAAGGTTTAATTGATCCGATATCATATCCAGGTGAAGCATCTAAACCCATATCATCTGCAATCACCAATAAAATATTAGGTTTTGTTGTTGTAGATGGATTTTCTGTAATAATTTCGGTTTCAGAATCCATAAAATTAGCACTTTCTTTGGAGCAAGAAACTAATATCAATGAAGCGAAAAAATAGAACTTGAAACCTGAACAAAGGTATTTAACCATGGTAAGTTTTTTGAATAGAAATATTAATCTATTGTTCTTACACATCTAACATAATTATATACATAGCGAACATCACCTTGTGGTCCAAAAAATTGAGGATAATCATTTTTATTTCCACTTTTTGGATCACTACGTTGACAACCAGCTCCGTGAACATCCATTAGTACTCCATTCATTTCTCCTTGTCCTTCGCCAAAAGCAACATAAACAGCGCTAGAATATGGGTTTGCTCCATCTAAATGGCTTGTTCCAGTCCAATAAAATGGGTAATTACCGGTGTTCCCATCTGGATCTGCTATTTCAGTACAATTAAAAAGAGGATCAATAGCTGGTGAATTTGTTGTTTTAGGAGATCTAGAATAATCTACAATACTTTGTAATTCTTTTACATTTGGTAAACGCCAATCAGTTTTGTTTCCAAGGTCAAGATTTTCGGCATAGGCTAAAGATACTTCCCAATCTCTTGATATTCCATCGTCTGCTTTTTGCCACATTAAACCAGTTGCTAAATCGCTAATGGTTCCATCATTATTATCTATAAAATTATTTTTACCGTAATCTGTATTTCCTCTCACCATTCTAAAGTACATGGTGTTTGAAGAACCAGTTGCAGGATTGTATTTTGGATACCCTTTAATTCTTCCATCTACAAAGTTTACACCAAATATGGTTTCATCATTATTCATAGTAGTGCTAACATATTCTGTTGAAGACCAAGTTTGAGCATCTATTTCACGTTCACCTATTGATGTATCTCCCAAAGGCTGGTTAAAATAATCAGTATCTATAAAAAAGTCAATTGCAACTTCACCTTTTACTTGACCTGAAAACAATATTAATGAGTATAATTCTTTAATTGTTGGTACTCTCCAATCTGAATAACCACCTAATGTTGAGGTGCTTGCTTTTGTAGAGGCATTGCTGAAAGTTATTTTTGAGCCCATATCTTGTTCCCACATTAAACCTGTAACATTATCGGTAATAGTTCCATCATTATTATCTGTATAAGAAGGTTGATTTCCGGTATAGTTAGCATCTTGCCCAAAAAAATCAGCACCTGTTGAAGGTTTTGAAACCATATCAGTGTCACTATAAAAATCTTTAGTACCGGTGTCTACAATGGTGTATGGTTTGTCTGTTTTAGGAATTTCAATAATAACATCATCGTTTATAATTGTGTCGTCGTTATTGCAAGCAGTAAATACTAAAAGCAGGATTGCTAAATAGGTAAATTGATTCATTTTTGGAATTTTAATTTTAGCATTTAGACCAAAAAAATCAGAAAAGGTTTAAAATTGTTTGTAAAATACTTTATCAATCGTATATTTGCGATGAACTTATGAAGAGAACAACACAACAAATAGATTATTTAGCCGAAACGGAGCAATTAGCTAGGTTTGCGAAAGCTTTAGGGCATCCAACTAGAATTAAAATACTAAATCATTTAGACAATGCAAGTTGTTGTTATACAGGTGATTTGTTAGAGGTTTTACCTTTGGCGCAATCAACAATTTCGCAACACTTAAAAGAATTAAAAGAGGCGGGTTTAATTCAAGGAACTGTTGATCCTCCTAAAATTAAATATTGTATAAACACGGAAAACTGGGAGTTGGCAAAGAATTTATTTAATGATTTTTTCAACAGAAACATGAATAAAAATACGTGTGACTAAAAAAATTTAACTATACCAATCGTTTATTTGCGATTTAAAATCAAAAACAGAGAAATGAATATTCAAGAAATTAAACAGTATTTAAGTAATTTAAAATCCATTGGGTTTCAATTACCAGACGGTAGTTTTGTACCAAGTCATTTTCATGTGACCGAAGTTGGTAAGGTAACCAAACATTTTATTGATTGCGGTGGAACTCTAAGAAATGAAGTTGTTGCAAATTTTCAATTATGGGAAGCAAATGATTATGATCATAGATTACATCCTGAAAAATTGATACACATTATTAATTTGTCGGATAAATTATTAAATCTTGGAAATTTACAAATTGAAGTTGAATATCAAGGAGCAACAATTGGTAAATATGGATTGGACTTTGATGGGACAAACTTTTTACTCACCTCAAAACAAACAGATTGTTTGGCAAAAGATAATTGTGGTATTGCACCAGAAAAAACAAAAGTTAAACTTCAAAATATAGGTAATAAAACAACAAATTATTGTTCACCAAATTCTAATTGTTGTTAAAAAAATAAATATATAAAGTAAAAAAACAAACTAAAATTATATTAAAATGAAAGTAATAAAAATACTAGGTACAGGCTGTCCAAATTGTATTAATACCGAAAAAGTGGTTCTTGAAGTAGTAAATGAATTAAATATTGACGCTAAAATTGAAAAAGTAACAGATATTATGGAAATTATGGCTTTTGATGTTATGAGTACTCCTGCTGTTGTTGTTGACAATAAAGTAATGATAAAGGGAAAAGTACCTTCAAAAAACGAAGTAAAAGCAATATTGGTAGATAATTTTGCTAACAACGCTTGTTGTTCTGATGATAATGTGGATGATTCTTGTTGTTCTACAGACCAAGAAGAAACAGGTTGTTGTTAACTTATTAATAAATCTAATATGTTATTTCAAGAAATAAAAAACACATTAAATGTATTGAAAGATGCTCCAATTTCGAAAGAAAGAAAAGGAGATTTAAAACCTTTTGTAGATTATATTCAGTCTAAAGTTTCCGCAAATAAAAATGTAAACTTAAATTTTATTTGCACACATAATTCACGTAGAAGCCATTTGTCACAAATATGGGCACAAACTGCAGCACATTATTTTAAGATAAAAAATGTGTTTTGTTATTCAGGTGGGACCGAGGCAACCGCTATGTTTCCATTAGTAGGTGAAACATTGGAAAAGCAAGGTTTTCAAATTACAAAGTTGTCTAATGAGGACAACCCAGTTTATAGCGTAAAATATGATGAAAACATTCCTTCAATTATCTGTTTTTCTAAAAAATATGATGATAATTTTAATCCAAAAGGTGAGTTTGCAGCATTAATGACTTGCGATCACGCCGATGAAAATTGTCCGTTTATTGTTGGTTGCGAAGCTAGAATTCCTGTTAGATATAATGATCCAAAAGCATTTGATAACACACCACAACAAGCAGAAAAATATTTGGAAAGAAGTAATGAAATTGCTTC
Organism: uncultured Flavobacteriaceae bacterium; assembly: GCA_942492305.1. Lineage (GTDB taxonomy): Bacteria > Bacteroidota > Bacteroidia > Flavobacteriales > Flavobacteriaceae > Lutibacter. Next base: position 514,034 of record CALOEI010000001.1, read on the forward strand.
AGAAATGATGTATGTATTTTCTCAAATTAAGAAGTGAAAACCGTCATTCTGAATTTATTTCAGAATCTCATCAAAATAGGTTATGATTAATTATGCGAACCTGAATCAAGTTCAGGTTGACGAATGAGTGATTTATTAGGCACTTGAAAATTTAATATAAAATGAAAAAAAGATTAAAATTTTTAGATAGGTATTTAACCTTATGGATATTTTTAGCAATGGCAATTGGTGTTGGTTTGGGGTATTTCTTTCCTCAAATGGCAACTATAACAGATAAATTTATCTGTAGGTACAACCAACATTCCTTTAGCAATTGGGTTAATTTTAATGATGTATCCGCCATTGGCAAAAGTAGATTATAGTTTAATTCCAACCGTATTTAAAGATACCAAACTAATGTCTATGTCTCTATTTCTAAACTGGATTGTTGGCCCAATTTTAATGTTTGTATTGGCAGTAATTTTTTTAAGAGACGAGCCAGGTTATATGTCTGGTTTAATTTTAATTGGTTTAGCACGTTGTATTGCAATGGTAATTGTTTGGAACGATTTGGCAGAAGGAAGTAGAGAATATGGAGCAACATTAGTAGCATTAAATAGTGTTTTTCAAGTATTTAACTTATAGTTTTTATGCTTGGTTATTTATTACTGTTTTACCTGGGTATTTAGGTTTAGAAGGTTTTGATGTAAACATTTCAATTGGAGAAGTTGCAAAAAGTGTGGCCATCTATTTAGGAATTCCATTTTTAATGGGATTCTTAAGTCGTTATTTTATTAAAAGTACAAAGGAGCCGATTATTACAACAGAAAATTTATTCCAGCTATATCTCCAATTACGTTAATTGCTTTATTAGGTACCATTGTTTTAATGTTCAGCTTAAAAGGAGATTTAATAGTTGAAATTCCTATGGATGTTTTAAAAATAGCAGTTCCATTAGTAATTTACTTTGTGTTAATGTTCTTTGTAAGTTTCTTTATGGGAAAAGCAATGAATATAGATTACAAACGTAATGCAGCGGTAGCATTTACAGCTACGGGAAACAATTTTGAATTAGCTATTGCGGTAGCCATTGCAGTTTTTGGAATAAATTCTCAACAAGCCTTTACAGGTGTTATTGGTCCTTTGGTAGAGGTGCCTGTTTTAATTGGTTTGGTAAATGTATCTCTTTGGTTGAAGAAAAAGTATTACGATAATCCATTGAAAGTGTAAGTATGAAAATAGTTTTCTTTTCTGATATCCATGCTAATTTACCTGCTCTAGAAGCTTTTTTTAAAGATGTGGAATCGATTAATCCGGATGCTATTTACTGTTTAGGTGATTTAGTTGGTTATAATGTTTGGGCAAATGAAGTAATAGACGAAATAAGAAAAAGGAAGATTTCAACAATTATGGGAAACCATGAAGAAGCACTTTTAAAGCCAGTTACAAATAAAAATTCAAATAAAGGTTTAACAAGAACCTTAATAAGTAAAGGTAATAGAAATTATTTGATAAATCTTCCCAGACAATTAACGTTATCATTTAATAATGGTAATCAGTTTTTTAATTTGTTACTAGTGCACGGAAGTGTTAAGTCAATAAATGATTATATGGTCGAAGATTATCCTGAAAATGAGGTTTTAGATATGATGAATTTGAACCAAACAGATGTGCTTCTTTGTGGGCATACACATAAGCCATTTCATCGAAAAATTACAATTAATAATAAACCAAAGCATATAATAAATGTTGGTTCTGTTGGAAAACCAAAAGATGGTGATTCAAGAGTTTGTTATGCTTTAGTAGAATTAAACAAAGACGCAATTTCAGATATTAAGGTAACATTTCGAAGAGTTGAATACAATATAGAAAAAGCTGCAAAAGCTATTGAAACAAGTAAGTTTGATAATTTATTTGCAAAAGCTTTAAGAATTGCTAAATAAATGTTTCATTTTGTTTGATGAAGGTTTACTGGTTTTTATAAAGTAATTATTTAAATAAAAAGTTAAATACAAAAATAAATAATGAAAGAGTTTTGGGAAGAAAGATACAGTGCAAAAGAGTTTGCTTATGGTGCTGAGCCAAATGTGTTTTTCAAAAATGTTTTAGAAGAGTTTAATTTAAAAGGCTCTATTTTATTACCAGCAGAAGGTGAAGGTAGAAATGCTGTTTTTGCTGCAAAAAAAGGCTTAAATGTTACTTGTTTTGATATGAGTTCTCAAGGAAAATTCAAAGCTCAAAAATTAGCCACTTTAGAAAACGTCGATATTAATTATTTGGTAGGAGAATTTTCAGAATTAAATTTTGAAGAAAATTCTTTTGACGTAATAGCCTTAATTTATGCCCATTTTCCTACTAATGTAAAAGCTTTATATCATCAAAAACTGGTGAAGTATTTAAAAAAAGGTGGTTTTTTAATTTTAGAAGGATTTAGTAAAAATCAACTAAAAGTTAATAAAGAAGAACAACAATCTTTTGGTCCCAAAAAATTAGAGATGCTTTACACGGTTGACGAAATTAGAAATGATTTTGAAGCGTTGGAAATAAAAGTCTTAACTCAAGATGAAATATTCATTAAATGAAGGTATTCATCATATTGGAAAAGGAGATGTAATTCGTTTTGTAGGTAAAAAAATATAAATTATGTTCGATTGGATTCAAGAATTAGCAGATTGGTTTGTTTTTGACGTTCTTAATTTAGAAGAAGGTAAACATTTAACAGAAGCTTTAAATTTCTTTATTTATGATTCAATAAAAATTTTATTACTTGTTTTTGTAATCATCTTTTTTATGGGAATTGTAAATAGTTATTTCCCTGTTGAAAAAGTAAGAAATTACCTTTCTCGAAAAAAATTATACGGGTTCGAGTATTTAATGGCATCACTTTTTGGCGTTGTTACACCATTTTGTTCGTGTTCATCTGTACCATTATTTATTGGTTTTGTAAAGGGAGGAATTCCTTTAGGTGTATCATTTGCTTTTTTAATTACATCACCTTTAGTAAACGAAGTTGCTATTGGGTTATTTATTGGATTGTTTGGAGTTAAAACAACAATAATTTATGTAGTAAGTGGAGTTTTATTAGGAACTATATCTGGAATGATTCTTCAAAAATTAAAACTTGAAAAATATTTATCACCTTGGGTACAACAAGTATTGGAAAATTCGTCAAAAAGAAACCGAAAAATTTGAATTAGAACATACTTCATTTAAAGATAAATTACCTTCAATTTGGAAAGAAACAAAAACTATTTTAAAAGGAATTTTACCTTATGTTTTGGTTGGAATTGCTATTGGAGGTTTAATGCACGGGTATATTCCAGAAGGTTTTTTTGAAAAATATATGGGTAAAGATAACTGGTTTGCAGTGCCAGCCGCAACCATTTTAGCGGTACCAATGTATTCGAATGCTTCAGGGATTTTGCCTGTAGCACAAGTATTGGTTTCTAAAGGAATTCCTTTAGGAACTGCCATTGCTTTTATGATGGGTGTTGTTGGACTTTCTTTGCCAGAAGCAATGTTGCTTAAAAAAGTAATGACACTAAAATTAATTGCCATTTTCTTTTTTGTTGTAACTTTATGTATAATAATTTCAGGGTATATTTTTAATATAATTTTTTAATCAAATAAATTTTAACAAAATGAAAAATTAGCGTATTTTAGTTATTAGTAATGAGTTGTTTGCTTTTTTTTCTTGTAAAGAAAAAGCTCAAAAAGAAGGACAAATGAAAGTTAACAAAATTGAAGTAATTGATTTTCATTCAACACATAGATGTATGACTTGTAATGCTATTGAAGCAAATACAAAATATAGCTTTAGAAACTTATTTTTCAAAAGAATTAAAAGATGAAATTATTACTTTTCAAGTAGTAAATGTTGATGAAGAAGAAAATTATAAATTAGCTGAAAAATTTGAAGCAACAGGAACAGCTTTATTTTTAAATGTAATAGTTGATGGAAAAGAAAAAGCATATTGATTTAACTGAATTTGCTTTTATGGATGGAAAAAATCAAGAAGAATTTTCAGAAAAATTAAAAGTAGAATTGAAAGCTGAGTTAAAAAAATCTAAATGGAATTTTTACAATCACTACTCGAAAATTATAATATTCCAATTTTATCGGCTTTTGTTTTAGGTTTAATGACATCTATTAGTCCTTGTCCATTAGCTACAAATATTACTGCAACAGCTTTTATTTCAAAAAATATTTCGAATAAAAAGAAGTGTTTTTAAGTGGTATTATTTATTCTTTAGGAAGAGCTTTTAGTTATACATTAATTGGGCTAATTTTATTTTTTGGAGCCAGTAAATTTCAAGTTGGACGTTTTTTTCAACAAAATGGTGAAAAATATTTAGGGCCTTTACTTATTATTTTTGGCTTAATAATGCTGAATATTCTAAGGCTTAACTTTTTTGGAAAATCTAATTTTATAGAAAAACTATCAGAAAAATTCGTAAACAAAGGCTTATTTGGCTCATTTTTAATAGGTGTTTTATTTGCGTTAGCATTTTGCCCATACAGTGGTGCATTGTATTTTGGGTTGTTAATTCCTATGACAATTTCTAGTTTTGATGGGTTGTATTTACCTATTGTTTTTGCAATAGGAACAGGAATTCCAGTTATTTTATTTACTTATTTATTAGCTTTTACAGCTTCTCGAATAGCTGTTTTTTATAATAAAATTGCTCAGGTTGAAAAATGGACACGTACTATTGCAGGAATCGTTTTTATAATTACAGGCCTTTATTATATTTTTATATTTGCCAATATTATTTAAATTAGTAGAAAATTAATATAGCTATGATTAAATTTCAAAATTTTATAAAAAACCCTATTTATTTATTTTTAATAGTAATAGTTTCGACGTTAGCACTATTAATTTTATTGAATTATATGTATGATATTGGTTATCATTTGGGAGGGGCAATATATAAATCTTCACATTAGATATTTAATGAAGTTTAGAAATTATAAATAAGTATAAATGAGTGAAAAGAAAAAATTATTAATTGCAGGTATTGTTTTTATAGTTACATTTTTAGTATTTAGAGCTATTTTTTCTAATTGGGATGCTATAAAATCTGCTCTATTTGGAGGGTAATAACGTTTTAATTAGATTTTATTATAAAGTAAAATACTAAATATTTTTTAGGTACGTTTTAAAATAAAATATATTTAAAGATGCCCCACAAACCCCACACAAAAAATGCATTACTATGCGCTTTATTTTTAGTTTTAAACTTAACAATTTTTGCGCAAGAGCGCAACAAAAATCAATCTAATTTCTCTGCTGGAATCTATACGGGATACAATCGAGGTTTAGGTTTTCAAGCAAATTTAACAGCACATAAACCTCTTGAATCTTCAACAGTTGGCATTCGTTTTGGTGTTGGCTATACACGTTTTGATCCTGGTAATTCTGCGGATGCTCGAAGAATTTTTATAAACAATGCAACAAATGGAGTTCCTGAAGAAAAAGGAAAATCTTTTGATTATAGAGTAGATGTATTAATACCTTCTTCAATATTTAATTTTAAAGAATCGTATGTGCTTTTTGGGCCAAGATATTCTAGTTTTAGAGGTAATTTTAAATATGTTGGAGGAAATGAAGATTTTGATGTTACATCTAAACAATTTGGAGTTGGGTTAGGTGCTGAGAGCCATTTTAAAATGAATGCTAAGATTAATTTAGTTTTATCTGCAGGATTGGATTATTTTTTCGATGCTACTTTAAAAGGACATGATACTTCTTACAGTCCAGATAACGACAACGTAAATGCAAGGAACGACAATCAGAATGGGAATGCACAGTTTGTTTATAAAGACGCTAATAAAAGTATAAATCAACCTTTGTTAATGCCACGGTTTTTGGTTGGTTTTAATTTTAAATTATAATTTTTTATCGTATAAATAAGGAATTAAGAATTTTTTAGAGTTTTACGAATTAATTTAACCAAGAATTTTGATTGGAAACTAAAATCCATATAAAAAGTAGTACTTTTATTTTTCAAAAGATTTAATTTTTGGAATTAGAAATTCAAATAAAAACATTACCAAATCAACCAGGTGTTTATCAATATTACGATAAAAAGGGAACTATTTTATATATCGGAAAGGCAAAAAACTTAAAAAAAAGAGTCGCTTCGTATTTTAATAAAAACCACGAATACGGAAAAACAAGGGTTTTAGTAAAAAAAATAGCCACAATTAAACATATTGTTGTTAATACAGAAACGGATGCGCTTTTATTAGAAAATAATCTAATAAAAAAGTACCAACCTAAGTATAATGTAATGCTTAAGGATGACAAAACTTATCCTTGGATTTGCATTAAAAAAGAACGGTTTCCTCGTGTGTTTTTAACACGAAATGTTATAAAAGATGGATCGGAATATTTTGGGCCTTATACCTCAGTAAGAACTGCAAAAGCCTTGCTAGACTTAATTAAAGAACTATTTCAACTACGCTCTTGTAATTACGATTTAAGTGTAAAAAATGTATCAGAATTAAAATATAAAGTATGTTTAGATTTTCATATTGGAAATTGTAAAGGACCTTGTGAAGGTTTGCAAACCGAAGAAAATTACAATATAGATATTGCAGCAATTAGAAATATAATAAAAGGTAATTTTAAAGAATCGATTAAATCTTTCCATCAATTAATGATCCGGTTTGCAGATAATATGGAGTTTGAAGAAGCTCAAAAAATTAAAGAAAAGATAGATTTATTAGCTAATTACCAAGCAAAGTCCACAGTTGTAAACCCTTCCATAACAAATGTAGATGTTTTCTCGATTGTTTCTGATGAAAGTTATAGCTATGTTAATTTTTTTAAAATATCAAATGGTGCAATTATTCAATCGCATACAACTGAGATAAAGAAAAAATTAAATGAAACAGATAAACAGCTATTAGAACTTTTTATAGTTGAAATTCGTCAACGTTTTAATTCACAATCTAAAGAGATATACGTGCCATTTAAAGTTGATATTGGAGCAGATATTAAAGTTACAGTTCCTATTTTAGGAGATAAAAAACGGATAGTAGATTTAAGTTTAAGAAATGCTAAATATTTTAGGCAAGAGCAGTTTAAACAAATAAAAATAGTGGATCCAGATAGGCATGTAAAAAGGTTGATGGAACAAATGAAAAAAGATTTGCGTTTAAGTGCAGAGCCAAGGCATATAGAGTGTTTTGATAATTCAAATATACAAGGAACAAATCCAGTTGCGGCTTGTGTAGTTTTTAAAAATGGAAAGCCTAGCAAAAAAGAGTACCGAAATTTTAATATTAAAACCGTAGAAGGCCCGGATGATTTTGCTTCTATGGAAGAAGTGGTTTTTAGAAGGTATAAACGTTTGTTAGAAGAAGGGCAATCTTTACCTCAATTAATTGTAATAGATGGTGGAAAAGGACAACTATCTTCATCTCTAAAAAGTTTAGATATTTTAGGTTTAAGAAATAAAATTGCAATTATTGGTATTGCTAAAAGACTCGAAGAAATTTATTATCCAGATGATCCTGTTCCGTTATATTTAGATAAAAAGTCGGAAACCTTAAAAATTATTCAACAATTACGAAACGAAGCACATAGATTTGGAATTACACACCATAGAAATAAAAGAAGTAAACAAGCCTTAGAAAATGAATTAGAACAAATTTCTGGTATTGGAAAGCAAACAGTTGTATCTTTATTAAAGCATTTTAAATCTACAAAACGTGTTAGCCAAGCATCAAAATTAGAGTTAGAAAAAGTTGTTGGTGCTGCAAGAGCAACTAAAATTATAAATTATTATAAAAGTAAATAGTGTGAAAAGAGTTTTAAGTTTAATTTTTCTATTTATGTTTTTTGCTGGATTTTCTCAAGAAAATATCGTTAAAGAAGATATTAAAGTTGGTCTTGTTTTAAGTGGAGGAGGTGCAAAAGGTTTCGCTCATGTTTCCGTATTAAAAGTTTTAGAAGAGGCTGGAGTAAAAATAGACTATATTGGAGGTACAAGTATGGGAGCAATTGTTGGAGCATTATATGCATCTGGTTACAATGCATATCAGCTAGATTCAATTATAAATTCTGTAGATTTCGATAAGATTTTAACAGATAAAATGCCAAGAAAGTCAAAGCCTTTTTATGAAAAAGAAATAGGAGAAAAATATGCACTTTCATTACCAGTCAAAAATAAAAGAGTTGGAATACCAAGAGCGCTATCGGAAGGGCAAAGTGTGCTTAATTTGCTAACTAAGTTAACCCAACATGTAAACAATATTACCGATTTCAGTAAATTACCTATCCCTTTTATATGTATTGCTACAAATCTAGAAACTGGAAAACAGGAAGTATTAAATTCCGGTTTTTTACCTGAAGCAGTAAAAGCAAGTGGTTCCTTTCCTACATTGTTAGCTCCAGTAGAAATTGATGGGAAATTATTAACTGATGGTGGAATTGTAAATAATTTTCCTGTTGATGAAGTGAAAAATATGGGTGCTGATATTATTATTGGAGTTGATATACAAAGTGGACTAGATAAAAAAGATAATTTAGGTTCGGCGGTAGCAATATTAAATCAAATTGTTGGTTTTCAAATGTATAAAACTTTAGATTCTAAATATGATAAAGTTGATATACTTATAAAACCAGATGTAAGTAATTACAATGTAGTTTCATTTAATAAAATTGAGGAAATTATGGAAGCTGGTGATACAGCTTCAAGAGAAAAAATGGAATTATTTAAAGCAATTGCAAAACAACAATCTTCGCAATTAAATGCCAAAATTGATACAAAACAGTTAGAATATAACATTAATGATATTAGTATTCAAGGTAATTTAAATTATACCAGAGCCTATATTTTAGGGAAATTAAATTTAAAAAAACAAGATAAAACAGACTACAATAAATTAGTTGAAAGTATTAATAACTTATATGCAACTGGTAATTTTGAAAACATTCAATATAAAATTATTGATAACACCTTAAATGGAGGTTTAGGAAGTACTTTAAATTTAAAAGTTAAAGAGCATAGAGTTTCAAATTATTTACAATTTGGTGCACATTTTGACGATTTGTATAAAACAGGAATTGTAGTAAATTCAACCGCAAAACACCTTCTTAACAAAAATGATATAATTTCGGCAGATTTAATTTTAGGAGATAATATAAGGTATAATTTTGACTATTTTATTGACAACGGTTTTTATACTAGTTTTGGAATAAAATCTAGGTATAATAGTTTTGATGCAAACATAAATTTTGATCAAACTAATGTAATTATGGATGAAACAAATATTAATGAAATAAATTTAGTTTATGAAGATTTTACTAACCAAATTTATTTTCAAACTGTATTTAATAGAAAATTTGCAATTGGATTTGGAGGTGAGTACAAGCATTTAAAGGCATTTACAGAAACCATATCATCAATTAATACAGATTTAATTGCAAACAAAAAAAAGCGCTTGTATTTTGATAACTCTAATTATTTAAATTTAATTGGATATTTAAAAATTGATACGTATGATAAAAAATATTTTCAAAAATATGGAGTCTTTTTAGATACTGAATTTACTTGGTTTTTAAGCTCTAGTGATTATAATAATAACTTCAATTCATTTTCTCAATTAAAAGGGAAGTTTGGTTTTGCTCATACTTTTTTTGATAAACTAACAACTCATTTTATTTCAGAAGCCGGAATTACCATTGGTGAAAATAATAATAGAGCATTAGATTACAATGTAGGTGGGTATGGAGAGAATTTTATAAATTCATTTATTCCGTTTTATGGTTACGATTTTGCCGAACTAACTTCTAATGCATTTTTAAAATCTGGATTAACGTTTCGTTATCAATTTATACCAAAAAATTATATTTCAGCAACAGCTAATTATGCAAGGGTTGAACGTGATTTATTTAATGAAGGTAAGATTTTTGAAAATACTAAATCTGGTTATATGGTAGGATATGGAATTGATACTTTTTTAGGTCCTTTAGAAATTAATTATTCTTGGTCTCCAGACCATTCAGAAAAGTATTGGCATTTTAATGTTGGGTATTGGTTTTAAAAAAAGCCCTGCAGTTAAGCAGGACTTTTATAAGATATTGTATGCATTATTTAATTAATTCACCTTTGTTATTGGCAAATTCAAAATTTAAATATTGATAAGCATCTCTTGGTAAAATTTTAATCCACTTTTTGTATTTTGTAAACCACCTATGCTGTATAGATGGGATTCCTTTTTTTAAATAAGCAGCAATAAAAGGATGTACATTTAGTACAAGCTTTTTGTGCTCTTTTAATGTAATTAATTTTTCTAATTCAGCTTCAATTTTGTCAATAATAACAATTGGAGCTTCTACCTCTCCTAAACCACTCGGATTAGGTTCTTGAGTTTTAATTACTAATTCAGGTCGTACTCGTTGTCTTGTAATTTGAACTAAACCGAACTTACTTGGAGGTAATATTTTATGTTTTGTTCTATCAAATGCCATTTCGTTTCTTAAATGATCATAGAGCTTTTGCCTATGTTCAGCTGTGTGCATATCAATAAAATCTACAACTATAATTCCTCCCATATCACGCAATTGCAATTGTCTGGCAATTTCAGAAGCAGCAATTAAGTTTACTTCTAAAGCAGTATCTGCTTGAGACATTGCTTTGTTAGATCTGTTACCACTATTTACATCAATTACATGCAAGGCTTCGGTGTGTTCTATTACTAAATAAGCTCCTTTACTCATAGAAACTGTTTTGCCAAAAGATGTTTTAATTTGGCGTTCTATTCCAAATTTTTCAAAAATTGGAAGTTTCGATTTGTATAAAGACACAATAGACTCTTTTTCTGGTGCAATTTCTTGTAAATATTCTTTAGTTTCTAAATACATTGTTTCATCGTTTGTTACAATACTTGTAAAAGAATCATTAAAAATATCTCTTAAAATTGAAGAGGCTCTATTTAACTCACTTAATACTTTAATTGGTGTTTGTTGTGCTTTAGTATTTCTAATTTTTTTACACATTACAACCCACCTTTCTAAAGAGTTTTGTAAATCTTTATCTAAATCTGCTACTTTTTTATTTTCAGCAACAGTTCTAATAATTACTCCAAAACCTTTAGGTTTAATGCTTTTAATTAGTCTTTTTAAGCGTTCTTTTTCTTCGGAATCCATTATTTTTTGTGATACGGAAACACGATCAGAAAAAGGAACTAAGACCAAATATCTACCAGCAATAGAAATTTCAGAACTCATTCTTGGTCCTTTTGTAGATATTGGTTCTTTAACTATTTGAACTAATAAATTTTGACCTGTTTTTAAAACGTCAACTATACTTCCATTTTTATCAATGTCTTTTTCTAGTTGAAAGTTTTTTAAAGTGTAATCTTTAATTTTACCTGTACTTATACCTTTTATAAATTTATTTAATGATTTTAACTGGGCACCTAAATCATGATAATGTAAGAAACCGTCTTTTTCGTAACCTACGTTAACAAACGAGGCGTTTAAACCAGACAATACTTTACCAATCTTTGCTAAAAAAACATCTCCAACCGAAAATTTATTTTCGTTAGATTCATTATTTAAGGCCGTTAATCTACCATCTTTTAATAAGGCAAAATCAATATCAGAGGAATTTGATCGTATAATTAATTCTGTTTTCACTCTGAATTGTTTTTATGTTCAAATAAAAATTTGAACGATTTATAATTAAGTTTTACAGGAATTTTACCCAACAATAGTTACTGTTGAGTAACTATTTATTTCAATGAACTTTATTTAAAGTCAAAGAAAAAGTAAGCTTAGCTTACTTTTTCTTTTTATGTCTATTTGCTCTTGCTCTTTTTTTACGTTTATGAGTAGAGATTTTAGCTCTTTTTCTTTTTTTACCACTTGGCATAATAGAATGTTGTTAATGTTAATAAATTTTTTAAACTTTAGCTACTTCAACGTTGCTTTTTACACCTTCTACAAACACTTTTGCAGGTTTAAAAGCTGGTATGTTGTGAGCTGGTATTTTAATAGTAGTATTTTTTGAAATGTTTCTTCCAGTTTTTTCGGCTCTAGTTTTAATAATAAAGCTACCAAACCCTCTTAAGTAAACATTATCTCCATTTTCTAATGAATTCTTTACTTCGTCCATAAACGCTTCTACAGTTGCTAAAACATCTGCTTTTTCTATTCCAGATTTTTCTGAAATATTTGATACGATTTCTGCTTTCGTCATTTTTAAATATTGTTATATATGTTATAATAAAATTAAGACGGCAAATATAGGATATAATAATCAAAATCAAAAAGTTAATTCATTAAAATTTAATTCATTAAAACATGTATTAATACATTTGTTAAATAAAGTAAAGAGTTTTTGTAACCATTTAGTAGACTGTTATTTACATATTAAATGTAGTTTGTATTAAAATCTCATATACTATTTGAATTTTAGATGTTCACATTCGTATTTGGTATAAACTTGAATATACACTGTGTAAATAAATGTTTATTTAACTAAAGTAACCTCTATTTACAAGTATTTATTAGTTATTTACCTCAAAAACATCTGCATAAATAAGCCTATCAGTTTCTTCAGATTGCTCTAATCTATCTTTATATGCTCTATCAATGTCCATTTTATTTGGTCCACGTTCATATTCTTCAATAAGTATTTTAAAGGTATTTTCATCATAATTTTTTGGTAATTTAAAGTCTTTAACTATTGTAAATACATTGTTTTTAATAAAACGTGCATTAATCTTTATAGTAACTGATTCTTTATCTAAACTGCTTTTCCTATCTGCTGGCTCAATAATTCCAGTTATCGGTTGTGCATTTTTACCATCTAAAAATGAGATACGTAAAAAATTATTATTACCATGAGCAGCAACTTGTCTATCATTATAAATTGTACCCGTAACTTCAATTTTAAATTTAGATTTTTGCGTAGTATTTGTAAAAGTTACTGAAGACTTTCTTTCAGGAACTAATTGAATCATATTAGAAACAACAGTTGGTGAAAGACATACATCTGTGTTGTTTTTTCTTAAAGCATGTTTTTGATAACGCGCCAATACCAATTTAATAAATGGAAAGTACATTTGTTGTGCATCTAAAGCAATATCGCAATACCAAAGTTGTCGTTCAACATCAAAATGTACTGGGTACGCAACAGCAGTTGCTTTTTTATTTGAATCATCTGGATATGCTAAGTCTTCATCAATTTCAGGTGTAAATCTAAAATGTTGAATATCAGGGCTATTTCCGCTTGGTTTTGAAGCAAAAAGTATTGGATCAATACCCCAATTCGTATAATCTTGAGAATATGGTGTAGACCTACCAATTATAGAAAAAGTATTATTCTTTGATGGTATAAGTATCGCTAATTTTTCATCTACACCAGAAGAAAACCAAGGACGTTTAATAAAAATTCTTAAACCACCTCCTAAACGCTCATGAATCATTTTTGTAGATTGTGCTGTTTTTTTCCATTCAAAAGTAGGAATGATATAATCTATCTCAGGAGCATTAGGTCTTGCCGAACTTAAAATATTTACTTTCTCAACCCATTCGCTTTCACGGATGGTATTTAAATCAGGGTTTTCTGTTAAAATTTTATCAAAATATTCTCGATATCTTGAAACAGCATTAAGTTTATAATCTACCCAGCGGTGTTTGGTATCTCCAAAATGTTGTTCAAGCGGTTTTATTCTAAAGTTTATTTCATTTACAAAACTTAATTTAGGCTCTAGAATGTCTAATTTAAGACGATTAACCATACTTATTTCTTTAGCTAATTTTCCTTTTTCAAACTGTTCTAATAATGTTAATTGTGGTTGGTAAAGTTTGTTTACTTTTCTGGCTCCAGGTTGAGGTTCGACTTTAAATTGTGCCTCAGTACGTTTTGTAAATTGTAGCCTTGGTTTAAGTTCAAGTTGTTTTCTGTTAGGGTTTGTTATTATATTTGTTTCTGGGATGGTTCCTTTTGTAACCTTGTCATCATGATAATGGATAGGGATATCAGCAATTACATTAGTTCCAGCTTTTTCTTTAATGTCAACAGAAATACCATCATCTAATGGATCTACCCATTTGGCTTGAAATTCCACCTTTTCGGTACTTTCACCGTGTATATCAAAACGCGTGTTTATTTCAGCCACCGTTTGATCGTAATCTCTATCTGGATAAATAGCTAATATTTCTGGTTTGTCAACCGGTTGTTGCACAGCGTGTACTAATTCCATTTCTCTTGATGGGCTTACCATCCAATGTTGTCCAGATTCAGCTAACTTTTTTAATTCGGCTAAATTACCTGGAGAATCTTTTTGAACTAAATCCCAAAGTGCTGATAATTTATTAAGGTCTTTTTCACGCCAAAACGTACTAAATTTAATGCGTGTTCGATGGCCTTTAGGTAAGAAAATTGTAAAAATTCTTTGCGAACCATTCCAATTTACTTTTGATTCGCCTTCTTCTAATCTAATACGAATAACACCTGCATTATACCAATCTTCAGGAATAGTAATATTTGTGTTGTTTGGGCTAACCTCGTTATTACTAAAGAAACTAAACATTTTGGCTTTAAAGTCTTGGGTATGTGTATTTTCGTAACCTTCAGCAACAAAAAGAGATACACCAGCCGCCATAGGGTCTGGTAAATAAATAATCTCTACGTCAGAAGGTTTATAGATTCGTTCTTTATTTTTTTCTGTTTGTTGATACAGCCCTTCATGATTGGTTATAATTTCATAAATTTTTTGAGCAGCAATTGGATTGTTAGTAAAAGCTTTTTCAAACATACCATGCGTTTCAGCCATTAACTGACTATTTTTTGGAGGTAATAAAAAGCGTTGCGAAAATTCATCAAAAAACCGCCCTTTGGAAGGGTTTGAATCCTCATATTCAGTGCTAGTTTTATCAAAATTACTTCTAATAACCATACGTTCTAAAAATTCACCATCTTTTAATTCGTTACCTACTAAAACTATTGGACTTGCTAAAGGTTCATAACGTAAATAACGTATGTTCTTTCGACTAGTTAGTTGAGGTGATTCGGATTGAAAATCTAAAGCAACAGAATTTCCAGCTAAATCAACTGTACGAACACGTATGTTATAATCTTTTCCAAAACGTAATTTAGGCAAAGTTCCAGCAATAATTTCAGATGTCGCATTAACTTTAAATTCTAAATCGGGATCAAAAGTATATTTTTTTAACTCTTGACTTTTATTTTTATAAACAAAATCTTTTTTCTCGGTTTCTCCAAGTTGCAATTCATAATCTTCTGAATCGTTGATAGCAAAACCAGGTTTATGTACAGAAAGACTCCAACCTTCCCAACGGGCTAGGGTTTCAGAAACAAATACATCATCTTCATCATCTGGGTCTTGAGCTACACCTAATTGAATAAAACCTTCATCGTTTTTAATATTTTCAATAGAGTGACTTTTATTTGATTCATCGTACCAAGAATAGTTGTCTTTTTTTTGATGTAATGAATACCATGTAGTCGGTTGATCTTTGTATGCAATATCCATACGATAACCTTGTACAATTTCATTTGAATACAAAACAACTTCTGGCTCTTTAATACGCAAATCGGTTAAGGAAGGTGTTTGCCCTATTAGAATTTTCTTTTTAACTTCTATTTTTTTAATAGGTGCTTGTTTAAACTTAATTTTTAAATTTTCATTAAGTTTAATGCTTTTAGAAAGATGCTCTGCCATTCCGTTTTTGGTGATGGCAATTCCTGAGGTTCGCATAAAAGGTAATCCTTCATCTTCAGGTGGTTCTACAAGTTTTAATTGTTGAATTTTATTTGGAGATTTTCTTTTTTTAAGTTTTCCAACTTTAGAACGTGCTTCATAAAATTTGGCAATTTGTTGCACTTTATTCTCTGCCATATTACTAGTTTTAAGTGCAGCACCATCAGCATCTACTTGAATTACAGAAAACTCATCTGAATTTATTTTTACAAAACCTTTGCTAAAAATAGTATCTGGTTTGTCACTTACATAAAAACCAGTAGCAGTTAAGTCGTAGGCAGTTGCAGGAATAGATACAACCGTTTTAGTTTCATCTAAATCTAATGCCTCAGGCACCAATTTAATTGTACCCTTTGTAGGTATGTTATTTTCATAAGGAATTTCAAAATCTAAAATAAAACCTAATTTGCGCATAATCTGCGGATAGCTATTTATAACCGCCATAATATCATGAAATTCAAAAACAGGTTTTTTAATCTTAAAGGTTAAAGGTTTAATTTCTTTTCTATCTACTTTATGAAATTCTCGTAATTGCACAAAATCAGATGTTGGGCTCATAGTTGGTTTAAAACGTACAAATTTGTTTTTAGATAGATCTTTTCTTATTGATTTGGTAAAATCTTCTTCTTTTAGCATTAATTTTTTAGCCAAAACAGGTTTTAATTTATCTTTAGGTTGGGCTTCGGATTTTTCAATTTCTTTTTCGTTAAGTTGAAATCTTGATATAGCTCCAAATGCTTTTTTATCGATAAATTTATCAGCAGATACTAATGTTTTTGGATTTTGAACAGCAGCAGATTTTACATTTTTTAAGATAAAATCTTTAACATGTAAAATAGGTGCAGAATAAAACTTTTTACGCGAAAAATCTTCATCTTTAAAGTCGTCAACTTTTATGTTTTTATGGAAAATATTTTTGTACAATGCAACATCTAAATCAGTCTTATTGAGTTTTGCATCGAGCACCTGACCATTGGCTAATTTAAATTTAAAATCAGCATTTTCTATTTTTTCAGACCAATTTAAAATATTTTCAAAAGTTCCTAAATTAGTATCTGATGGTGTTTGAAGCTTTATAGAAGTAAAAACAGAAAGTTGTAAAAATGACTTACCGTCTCTATTTATTTTTTTATGTGGTAGTGTGGTAAAAATTATTTCTTGTGACATAATCTTAATTTTTCAAATTCATAACTATTATTAACTAGCAAAAGCAAGACAATAGTTTTGCCAATCATCGGCATCTACCATTTCTATAAACTTAGGATCGGCATCTGCTCCTTTTAATTCTCGTCTAACAGTAACTGAAACAGTTTTACTAAAGAACAATACTTCTACTTTTACTTTAACAGTGGCGGTACCTTCCATTTTTTGTACTTTACCATCTACAATTATTGCATTTAATGCAAGGTAAAATTCTAGAGAAACTGTAATCATACCAAGTACAGATAGCCTTCCATTCATGCGTAAGTATCCAGATAAAGTAACATTAGAAACTTCTTCTCCATCAACTTCAATTAATTCCATTTTAAAATAGAATCCTCCCATAACGGAAACGGAACCAGAGGCAACACCTACATTTAATGACATTGCAGCACCAAACTCAAAAGCTGCTTCTAACGATTGAATACCTTCTAATGTGGTAATCATCATAAAAAATCCACCACCACCAAAACATGATATTGTTAGTAAGAAAGGATTTTCTCTGGTACAGAAATTAAAGCCCATAGTTAAAGGTGCGCCAGTAAAAGGTAGCATTACATAAGCTCCTAAGCTAATATTAGTAATCATACAAACACCCACTTCTACATTCGGAACACTAATATTAAATCCACATTTTACACCAGTAGGTTGTAAATCTATATAAGGGCCGTCTTTAGAAAATCCTGTATTTGGAATAATGCTTTGAAGGTTATTTACAAAACTTAAAGCTCCTTTAAACTGAATAGGATCTTCTGAATCCATTTCAACTTTTACGTCTGTTTTGGTATTTGATCCACTTTTAAATTCTAAATAATTGAATTTAACTTTAAGTAAAGGAATAACATCTACTGCAAAATTATTAAAACGTGCAATAGTTTTTACACTTGGTGTTTTATCTAAAGCAAAAGGTTTTTCAACTACTGTTGAAATATTCATAGCCTTAAACTGATCATCTACACTTAATTTTAAAAGATTAGGAACAATTAAAATAGATTTTGCTTTAAACTGAGGTTGAAACTTATATTCGGCAACAAAACCTGATTCGGTTACGTAAGTTTTTAAATTAGGAATTTTGGGTGCATTGTTGTTAAGTTCATCAAGTAGATTTTTTACCTTGTCTCTTATACTAAGTGTAATGTTTTCCTGTTGTTTTTGTAGGGCTGCCTTTTTTGCATCAACTTCTTGTGCCAATTCATTTTCAACAAATAACAGTTCGTTTTTAAGCGCTTCAATTTCTTTTTTAAGTTTTTCAATCGCTAAAATAAAACCGTTTAGGCTGTCTTTTAAATTTAAATCTAGAAATAAATCAGCTAGTTTTATAACACCAAAAATCTTACCTAAAGGTAAATTGTCTAATTCTTTAAAAACGTTTGCAGGTTTAAAGTTTAGTATTTTTAAATCGGCTAATTCTCCTGCAACAACACCTTGTAATTTACTTAAAGCGTTGATAGGCATATTAGGAGTTAGAAATCCTCCCGAGCTATCAGAACCACCAGTAAAATCAACTGCGGCATCTTTTACACTGGCAAATATGGTACCTGCATTATTATCGTCCTCTAAACTAATTTCAACAGGTTTTCGTGAATTAGTAATCTTATCTACGGCTTCAATATACACTTTTGAAGATCGCATTATTGGATGGAATTTGAGAGCTTCACTAGCTGAGGCAGGATATACTTTTGCGCCAAACAACATAGTTTCTGTTTCAAACGAAGTATCACCACCAACAAAACTTTCGGCATAAGCTATTTCTTGTCCTTTGAGGTTTATATTAGTGTATGTGTTATATTTTTCAAGATGATAATTGTCTATAGCTTTTTTAATTTTATCTTTATCCCTTGCCACACTTTTTTCTATAAAACCTAACGGCATTTGAACGTGTTTAATAACACCTTCTTTATCAATTAGACTTAAGTCAAATGGGAAACCTTTTCCTCCAACATTTATTAAGAAATTTTTTATACTTCCTTTAATAAGAGAGGAGTTGTCAGGCTTGTCTATATTAGGTGTTTTCTGTATGTTAATTTGTACTTCTTGAAAAGGAAACTTTATAAATGTGTTGTTAGGGTCAACACGTTCATAGGTTACTACATTTTCTAAAACTACAATATAAATACGTTGTCTATTAGCGGCAACTTTAGTATTGCTATCAAATTTTCTTTCTGTTATGGTAACCTTGGCGGCTCTATGTCCAAATGGAAATAAATAACCTTCTTGAACTATTTTTACAAAATGATCACGTCCTAAAGTGGCTAAATGTTCCCATTCTATAATATCTAAACTATTTATAGAATTAGGGATGTTAAAATGTGTATGCCAGTCTAAATAAGCGCCTAAATTTGAAAGAATAAGTTTTTTAACTTGTACAGGTTGTGGTGTAAAATTTGAGAGGTTATAATTTGAAGTGAGATGAACCAATTGATGGCGCTGTTCTCCATTTAAAGAAGCCCTAAAAGGTTTATCTCCTTGCGCTGTGTAACCATCTACTTTTTTATCAGCATCGAATGCCCATAACGCTCGGATTGTTTTTAACTTACTTAACTGAGAAGAGGTGCTGCCATCTTTCATTTTTACACCTAAGTGTGTATGCCATAGTTCAGAAATTTCACCTACTTTATTTGTAAGATTAATGTTAGCGATATTTTTAGAAAGTACTGGCTTAATTCTTAGGTCGCTAGATTTTTTAAAAACTGTATTGTTAATTCCATCTTTAGATGTTTGGTGAGTCGATGCAGTTTGTAGGTCTAGCGTAATTTTGTGTTTAAAATCATTAATTTGATTTGGAGAAATATAAAGTAATGCGGGAGCCTCAATGGATGTATTCATTTCTGAAATTGGTTCCACTTTTGGTTTTATATTTAAAACAGCATTAAAACTAGGTTTTAAAGTTGCCGCTTCAGTACTATATAATACCTTGTTAAGGTTAGCTTCCTCATATACAGCTGCTTTTTGAGCAGTAATTTTTGTGTTTTGAGTTAACTTAATACCATAGCTTTTGTCTTTTTTTGTAATAAAATCGGTATTTGTAGGTAGCTCTTTACGTTGATTTAATAAACGATTTGGGATGGTATAAGTAGGCTTGTTAAGCACACTTATATCATTGAGTTTTATCCAAGCACGGCGGTCTACTTTTAATTTAAATTTTGACCAATCGAGTAATGCATCCATACTAAGTGCAAAGCCTTGTGCACCTGCTTCTAGTTCGTAGACCAACCTACTTTTTTTAGCGCGTAAATGTTTAGCAGGAATTTTGATGCTCTCTTGAGATTCGATACCTGTTTCATCATCCACTAAATTTTCATTAGTTTCATAGTAAGCTTGTTCTAAAGTATGTTGGGTTGGAAAATAAATGATAATTGTTCCCTTTTTTTTCTTGTCATCTAATTCAATTTCTGAATAATTAGTTGCAGTTATTGAAGTAGCTTTTGATGGTGTTTTTTTAGGGCTTATTTTTTTTACGGTTGTAATTCTGTTATTTACAGTTTTAATATTACTTCTAAGAGAAGTTTTAGTTGAACCAACAAATTTAAAATTATGAAATTCAAATTCTAGATACACCATATCTTCTGGTCTTAAAACTTTAATTTTTATTGGTTTTTTAGAACTGAATTCAACTTTATCTGTAGATGTTGAGAGTGAAGGTTTAGATAAATTATCTGCTTTTAAATTTGACGTTTGAATTTTTTTTACCTTCTTAGTTACTTGTTGGTCTGTAGCAAGTGTAGCTAAATTTATTTTTTCATCTTTAAGTAAAGTTGGAAGTCCTAATGCACCCTCTATACGGGGTTGAAAAGCTTTAAATTTAGGTGCAAGTTTACACGCTGTAACATTGTTTCCAGTGCCAAATAGCTCGAGTTCTGCTTCATCATTATCGGAATTGACATGGAAAGAACCGATTGAATTAGTTAGCCATTGATCCGAATCGGGCATTTTTGCAGATAAATAGAATTTAGGTTTATTACTACTGCTTAAATCAGATATATAAAAATATTTACTAAAAAGAATTCCGTTATTGGTCTCACTTATATTTGAATATGTTAAACTACCTTCTTTTTCAGTTACCCAAAGGGTTTTTAATAGTGTATTATTAATGGTAGTTCCTAAACTAAAATTAAGAAAAGGATTGTCTCCAAGGGTGTTTAAACTGTGTGCATCATCTATATTTATAGATTTTAAAAGCATCTTCCAGTTTTTTCTACCTTCAGTAATAATTCTAACTCCACTCTGTAAATTAGTGGAAACAACCGTGTCTAATTCTCCTTGATTTGGTGTAATATGAATGGTATCGGAGATTAAAATTGTATTATCAAGTTTTGTTATTATTCCTGCTTTTTTCTTAAAAGAAATATCCCAATTAGAGGTGATTTTACATTCAAAATTTCCATTAAGATGGATTGTTTTTTTTGGATTAAAACGAACCAATTCTTTATGGATTCCAGTAGTTGTTTTTATTGGTTGATTACCATCAATCCATTCTATAAAATCAATTTTTTTGTTTAAATCTAATTGCGGAATTTTAATATGGAATAGCCATTCCGAATCTTCTTTAAAAATAGTTGCTTCTAAATCAAAATCTAAATTAGTATGTACAATTTTTAGATTTCTAGCTCTTAAATAAATATTGTTTTTGTTTTCTTTTACTTCAAGTTTTAAGTGTTCTCCAAAATAAGTAGGACTAATTTCCCAAACTATTTTACCATCACGAATTACAGAAAAAGACTGCTGCTTAAAAGCAATATCAAAGTTTTTTGGCGTGTAGGTATTATAAGTTTCAACGATAGGATTTACGGCTAACATTCCAAACCCCATTGTTTTAATAAATTTTCTTCTTTCAGGTGATTTTGGCTGATTCGATTTTGTAGGGTTAATTATTCTTTTAACATTTTCTAGGTTTAAATACTTGAAGCTCATAACAATAGATTTAAGGAGGTAGAAGGAGACCTAATAAATTTACAGTATTTTTTTGTTAAAAGCAAATACATTTTAAAAGTCCAAAAACTTATAATTTCTTGAAATTAGACGCCATAGATTATAAAAAGTATATTTTTAAAATGCCTTATAATATCCAATCTAGAGTAGGATAGTTTTATTTATTAATTGAGATATATTAATTAAAATTGAAAAGTTTAATTAAATAAAACAGCGAAATACAAAATGAATTTTAAGTAAAAAAAACCTTTAAGTATCTAAGATATATTATTTTTCATCAATAAGTTTTAATTATTTAAATGGTGTATTTTAGCATTTTTTAATTACAATGATGAAATTTTCTAACCATTTAGTAGACTGGTATTTACATAATAAAAGGAATTTACCTTGGCGCAAAACTAAAAACCCTTATCATATTTGGTTGTCTGAAATTATTTTACAACAGACAAGAGTAGATCAGGGAATGGCTTATTATTTTAAATTTGTGGAAGCATTTCCAACAATTTTTGATTTAGCTGCTGCTTCAGAAGAAACTGTTTTAAAATTATGGCAAGGTTTAGGCTATTATTCCAGGGCTAGAAATTTACATTTTTCAGCAAAATATGTGGTTGATAATTTACAAGGAGAGTTTCCTTCAACATATAAAGAGCTTTTAAAATTAAAAGGAGTTGGAGATTATACAGCATCTGCAATAGCTTCTATTTGTTTTAATGAACCAACAGCTGTTGTTGACGGAAATGTATACAGAGTTTTAGCACGTTATTTTGGAATTGATACCCCTATTAATTCATCCAAAGGAATAAAGGAGTTTAAATTACTAGCTCAAGAACTTATTAATACTAATATTCCAGGCACGCATAACCAAGCTATTATGGAGTTTGGGGCAAGAATGTGTAAACCGCAAAACCCAGATTGCAGCACTTGCCCGTTAGGTACTAGTTGTGTGGCCTTATCTAAAAACACCATAAAAATATTACCTAAAAAAGAAAAAACAATAAAAATTAAAAAGCGATATTTTAATTATTTAGTGATACAAGCTAAGGATAACACTACCCATTTAGAGAAAAGAGAAAAAGGAATTTGGTTAAATATGTATCAATTTCCTTTAATTGAAACTGATAAACCAATAAATCAGCAAGAACTAATAGAACATGAAACTTTTAATGACTTGTTTGATTTTGAAAACGTAACTATTAAATTGCATACTAAAGTAGTTAAACCACATAAATTATCACATCAGCATATTTATACAAAATTTTGGATTATAAAAACACCTAATTCGTTAAAATTTAGCCATTCATGGAATAATATTAAAAAATATCCTGTTCCAGTTTTAATAGATAATTTTTTAAATGAATTTAATTACAACTAAAATTTTTAGTACTTTTGAATATTAAATAAATCATAAAAAATGGCTGGAACAATTAATAAAGTAATTCTTATAGGACATTTAGGAGATAACATAAAAATGCACTATTTTGAAGGTGGAAATTCAATAGGCCGTTTTCCTTTAGCTACTAATGAAACCTATACAAATAAGCAAACGGGAGATAAAGTAACTACAACCGAATGGCATAATATTGTTGTTAGAAACAAATTAGCTGAAATTTGTGAAAAATATTTAACTAAAGGAGATAAGGTATATTGCGAAGGTAGAATAAAAACCCGCCAATGGGAAGGTGAAGATGGTTCTAAAAGGTATACTACTGAAATACATGTTGCCGATATGACTTTTTTAACAACAAATAAAGAGTTAAATACGCCTCAACCTAACATTGAGAACAAAAAAGTTGAAACACCTAAAAACGAGACTTCTACAAGTGAAGTTGAAGACGATTTACCATTCTAAGTTTAATTTAATTGAAAATAATTGGATCCTGAACCCACATTTTTAGTCATAAATTTTATAGAAAGTTTTAATTTTTGGTTGCTTATTAGCATTACAATATTATTTATATTGTTAATACTTTCTGCTTTAATTTCTGGTGCTGAAGTTGCTTTTTTTTCGTTATCAAAAGCAGCTTTATCTAATGCTTTAGAATCTGATTCTAACAAACAAAAAACAGTTGTAAATTTATTAGAGAACCCTCAAAAATTATTAGCAACTATATTAATTTCAAACAATTTTATTAATATTTTAATAGTGTTAATTTTTGCTTATATAGGAGAAATTATTTTTAGTAATATAGGGTCTTATATTTTAAAATTCTTAATTGAAGTTGTTTTAGTTACCTTTTTAATTTTGCTTTTTGGAGAGGTATTACCTAAAATTTATGCTACTCGAAATTCATTAAAATTTGCAACTTTTATGGCGCTTCCATTAAAAGTTTTAAATTCAATTTTATCTGTAATTAGTTTGCCTTTAATGAATTTAACAAATAGTATAGAAACCAAATTAGGTAAAAAACAATCGAACCTTTCTGTAGAAAAGTTATCGCAAGCTTTAGAATTAACCTCAGATGAGGCCACAACAAAAGACGAGCAAAAGATTTTACAAGGTATTGTTAGTTTTGGAAATACTGAAACGGGTCAAATAATGACACCTAGAATTGATGTTTTTGCGCTTTCTAGTAGTGAACCTTACGAAACAATTATCGATAAAATTGTAACTAAAGGCTACTCAAGAAACCCTGTTTATAACGAAAATACAGATGATATTGTTGGGGTTTTATACGCAAAAGATTTATTGCCACATTTAAATAAAAAGAATTTTAAATGGCAAGATTTAATTAGAGAGCCTTACTTTGTGCCGGAAAATAAAAAGTTAGACGATCTTCTTAAAGAATTTCAAGAAAAGAAAAATCATTTAGCAATTGTGGTAGATGAATATGGAGGAACAAGTGGTATAATAACATTAGAAGATGTAATTGAAGAAATTGTTGGAGATATTAATGATGAATTTGATGATGATGATATTTCTTATTCTAAATTAGATGCAAACAACTATGTATTTGATGGCAAAACTAATTTAAAAGATTTTTATAAAATATTAGAAATTCAAGACACCGAAATATTTGACAAAAGCAAAGGAGAGTCTGAAACAATAGCTGGTTTTATTTTAGAAATTTGCGGAAAATTTCCAAAAAAGAATGAAATAATAAAATTTAAACCTTATACGTTTAAAGTTGAGTCTATGGATAGAAAAAGAATTAAACAAATTAAAATTACCATTAACAGAAACCCATAAGTTAGTAAATGAAAAATTTTAGTTTATTGTTGGTAATTTTTATAATTGTAGTTTCTTGCAAAAAGAACGTACTACCAAAACCAAAGTCTTATTTAAAACTACAATATCCAGAAATTTCTTATTCCACATTTAACGCTGCGTGTCCTTATACATTTGAATTTTCTGAAATGGCTTTAATTTCAGTAAAAGAAAATTGTTGGGCAACTATTAAATATCCAAAATTAAAAGCAACTATTCATATTACCTACAGAGCAGTAGATAATAATTTAAATGAAATTTTAAGAGAGATAGAAAAACTAACATATGAACATACTATAAAAGCTGATGCTATTCCAAATGCGTTACCATATGAAAATTTCAATAACAAGGTATTTGCTAAATTGTATAATGTAGAGGGTAATGTAGCTTCAAACATTCAATTTATGGCAACAGATAGTGTTAAAAATGTGCTTGCAGGATCTTTATATTTTTATACTAAACCAAATTATGATTCAATTTTACCTGCAATAAAATATATAGAGAAAGATATTATACATTTAGTTGAAACTTTAGAATGGAAATAAATAAAAAATACAAGTACTCGAAAACCATTAGAAATTGGCTTTTATTAGGTTTAATAATGCTTATAGGTCAAGTTATAATTGGTGGAATTACCAGATTAACAGGTTCAGGATTATCAATTACACGTTGGGATATTATAACAGGAGTTATTCCACCTTTAAATGCTGAAGACTGGTTACATGAATTTAATTTATATAAAGAAACACCTCAGTATCATAAGATTAATTCCACATTTACAATACAAGATTTTAAATTTATTTATTTCTGGGAATATTTTCATAGACTTTGGGTTCGTGCTTTAGGATTTATATTTTTAATTCCTTTTCTAATTTTTGTAGTAAGAAAAAAGATTAATGGCTACTTAATAAAAAGATTAGGTCTTGTTGTTTTTTTAACTATTTTAACTGCTTCTGCAGGTTGGATTATGGTAAAAAGCGGATTGGTAAATAGACCTTGGGTAAATGCTTATAAACTTACAATTCACTTTATGTTAGCCTTATTGGTAATAACTGCAATGGTTAAAACTATTGCAGATGTATATAATTATGGGACGCGTAAAGTAATCAAATCTAAAAAAATTGTTTCAGTAGTTATTGCAATTACGTTTATTCAAATGATTTTTGCGGGATTAATGTCTGGTATGCGAGCTGGTTTGTATTATCCAAGTTGGCCTAATATGAATGGTGAGTTTTTACCAACGGTGCTATTAAATTCGGAAAATTGGATTTGGGAAAATATGATAAATTATGATAGCTATTTATTTGCTCCTGCACTGATACAATTTACACATAGAATGCTAGCATATTTATTATTAGGAATTACAATTTATATGTTTTTAAAACTAAATAATAAAATTTCTATATTTAGCCAAAAATGGTTAAATACTACTTTATTTTTGGTGTTTCTTCAAGTTCTTTTAGGTATTTTAACGGTGCTAAATGTAGCAGGGAAAATACCATTATTTTTAGGTACAAGTCACCAATTAGTTGGTGTATTATTTTTAATGAGTTTATTATTTTTAAATTATTCGTTAAGAAAAAAGAAAGCATAAAAAAAGCTTCAATATTTGAAGCCTTTTTTTAATTTGACACTAAAATAGAAATAGTTTTTAACAACCACCTTCTTTTTTAACTTTTTCAGCGCCTTCTTTAACAGCTTCAGCACCATCTTTTACAGTTTCTTTTACAGTGTCCGCAGCTTCTTTAGCGTCAGCGCTTAATGAGTCTACAACTTTTTCTACACCTTCTTTTACATCTTCAGCACCTTCTTCTAAAGCTTCTTTAGCTTCTTCCGCCGCATCTTTAACGTCATCTTGTACAGCTTCAACTTCAGTTGAAACAGCATCTTTTAGTTCTTTTTTTTCAGTTTCTTTACAAGAAATAGTAATAACGCTAATTACCATAACCGCAATTAATAATTTTAATGTTTTCATTTTTAGATTGTTTATTGAATTAAGCACAAAGTAACGATATTTTGTTAAATAAAAATAGAATTTTTTTAATTTTTACTCATTAACCTCTTTATTTATAGAAGATTCCTCAACTATTAATTCTATATCAGTGGTTTTAGAAACTGAATATAAATCGCCACCCGCAATTTCATTAATTTTTTGGGCAATTGCTTCTTTAGTTAATTTGTTAGCATCAAATGTAAAATGTCCTTTTTTAGATTCAAAATCTACCTTAGTATATGTAATGCCATCTACTTTAGAAATTTTAGATTGTATTAATCTTGCACAACCTATTTCGCAGGTCATGCCTTCAATTTCAACTTCAATACTTTTGTAATTGGCAGCAACTTCAGCTTTTTCAGTTTCAATTTTTGAGTCTGTAGATTTTTGTTTTGATTCATTACAAGAAAACGCTACAAAAACAAAAACAATTAGAATTATTTTTTTCATAATAACATAGAATTTTAAATATTTAAACAAAAATAGAAAGTAATAATTTTAATTCCGAATATTTAACCGATTTTTGCAATTTATAATTATTATGGAAGATAAGAAATTAAGATGGGTTTACTTAATGTTATTGGCTTTAATTTGGGGAAGTTCATTTATTTTAATGAAAAGAGCCTTAGTTGGTCTTTCCCCAATGCAAGTAGGTGCTTTAAGAATACTATTTACAGCTTTATTTTTAATTTTAATTGGGGGTAAGAAAATTTTTAAAATTAAAAAAAAACAATGGTACTATTTAACTTTAAATGGCCTTGTAGGTACTTTTTTTCCAGCTTTTTTGTTTGCCTATGCTATTGATAAAATTGATAGTTCAATTGCTTCAATTCTAAATTCTTTAACGCCACTTAATACGTTAATTTTTGGTGCCTTAGTTTTTGGTTTTGGTTTTAGAAAACGACAATTAATAGGAGTTTTAATTGGTTTAATTGGTACATTAATGCTTATTTTAAAAGGAGCGGAGGTAAATCCAAATCAAGATTATTTTTATGCGAGTTTTATATTAATTGCTTCAGTTGGTTATGCTTTTAATGTAAACATTTTAAAAAAGTATTTATTTAACTTAGATGCATTAAGTATTACGGTGGCTAATTTTGTATTGCTTATAATACCTACGTTAATTGTGTTATGGTTTACAGACTTTTTTGAAACTTTTGAGATTAATAAAGCTACTAAAACAGGTATGTTTTATTTAGCAATTTTAGCAGTTTTTGGCACTGGTTTGGCAAAAATTATGTTTAATAGGTTAATACAAATATCTACACCTATTTTCTCATCATCAGTAACTTATTTAATTCCAATTGTAGCAATTACATGGGGGGTTTTAGATGGTGAAAGAATTACACTTTTTCAAATAATTTCTGGTGCAATTATTATGTTTGGAGTGTATTTGGTTAACAAATCTAAATAAAAAGGCTGTCTAAAAATTGTACTTTCTAGACAGCCTTTTTTAAATTTTAAGAAGTTGAGTTTTTAAAAATCTTCTTCAGAAACTCCTTCATTGATTTTAGCATCAGTTAATTTAAATTCAACTTTTTGTGGACCTAAACTTCCTGTTTTAGTTCCTGCAAATTTAACGCCATTAAATTCTTTATAATCGCTATATGTAGCTTCAGATTTTTGTGTCTGTCCTCCCATACTAACTGTTTGTACTTCTTTTACTTTTAAACCAGTTTCAACATCAAAATAAATATCTGTAGAAACAATTTCACCTTTAGTAGATATTACATAAGCATCTTTTCCATCTATAGATTCAATTCCACCTAATTTAGAGTTTTCATTATTAAGTAATCCTATTTCTAAGAAAGTACCTAAAGTGCTTGTCATATCTGAAGCCATATTAGCCGGTAATGGTTGTTTATTCATAGTTACACCATCTTTAGTCATAACTACCTTTTGCATAACATTACCACCCATACTAGTTACATTAGCATATTTAGTTGCAGTTCTTTTTTCAGTGCTTGAAATTACACTGCCCATAGCTTCTGCTTCATAAGTTACTAGTGTGCTTTCTACAGCTTTAATTTTGTCTACGCCACCAATTGCATTAAAATATGCATCAATTACAGATTGTTTCGTAACTCCATCAGCAATAGCAGATGATTTTTCTGAATCTTTTTTTGCAGCTGCAGCTGCTTTTAAAATAGATTCTTCAGTTGGTTTAAAAACTACCTCGTAAGTTTTAGCGTTCTTCAACAATTTTTTAGTGTAATTTTGAATGTCTTTAACTGTTATATCATTTACAATTTTATCAAAATTTTCAGGTGAATTCATATTATAATCTTCACGATAAAAGTTTGTTAATAAACTCATATCATATCTGTTATAACTTTTTTGATCTTCTCTTTCTTTTTTGTAATTAGTTAATGTTTTATCAAGATCTAATTGTTGAATATCACCATTTGCTATTTTTTCAATTTCATTATGAACAATACTAACAAGCTTTTCAACTTTATCAGGATTACAATCAAAAGATACAGAAACAGTAGCTTCGTTTACAGGTCTTTTAGACAAACTACTTCTTGCAGAAGCACCGTATGTACCACCTTCTTCTTCTCTAAGTGTTTCAGTATATCTTAATTGTAAAATGTCTCCTAATGCTTTTGCAAGCATATTATTTTTTAAGTTATATTCCATATCGTTTTTGTACGAAATTCGAACAGAACTTTTTGGATCTTCCATTTTAAGAAAAATATCTTTATCTATTGCATTTGAAACCCAGTTAGCAGAATTGTCTTTCCATGTTTCTATTTCATCAGTAGTTTCTAAGCTTGCAATGTATTTTGCTAATAATGGTTTTAAATTTTCTTTTTCAACGTCTCCAACAATAAAAAATTCAAAATCTGCGGCATTATCAAATCTATCCATATAAATAGCTTTAGATTTTTCAAACGACATCTCATCTACCAAATCTTGATTAAAAATACGCTCGGTTGGGTGATTTTTACCATAAAGAGTAATGGTTAAACTATCGTTCATTTTTTCACCAATGTTTTCACTTCTTCTAATCAGGTAGTTTTTAACATTTTCCATTAAAACTTTATATGCATCTTCATCAAAACGAGGTTTTTCAAAAGATAAATAAACCATTTGAAGCATTGTTTCAACATCTTTTGTTGAAGAGGATCCTGATACACTTTCTGACAAAGAAGAAATAGCAACATTTGCAGATGCTGTTTTACCAGCCAACACTTTAGGTAACTCTGTTCTTGAAAAATCTCCTAAACCAGAAAACTGAGCTACTCCTGTTGTAAGAGCCGCAGAAGCTAATAAAGAATTGTCTATTAATGACATTCCACCATAACTTATTGCGTTTAATGTTACCTCATTTTCGTTTTTGTCAGCAAATTTATAGTGTACTTTAATTCCATTACTTAATGTAAAAGTAGTTGCTTCAATTTCTTTATTAAAGTCTTCTGAAACTATTGTCCCTTCATTTATAGTTATATCAGAAATTAATGTTTTTCCACTAAAAGAATCTTCATAAGCAGTTATTGTAGCATCATTTTCAACTTCATTAATAATTGCTAGAGCACCTTCTTTAGTTAAATTATCATTTCCCTTAACACCCGTTACAATAATAGCTCTATTATTTTGGGTATATAATGGTTTTAAGAAATTGTTAACTTCAGCTATATCAAGATTTTCAAAAATATTTTTCGCAATTTCATATTCTCCTACAAGATCTGTCATTGTTTCATTCTCAAGGTAGTTTTGTTGAATTGTTCTAATAATTCTTCTGTGAGGAATATCGTTTATTTTGGCAATTTGAGTTTCGTAATTATTTTTAATTTGTGCAATTGTTCTTTCAATTTCTGCATTTGTAAAACCAAATTTAACCGCTCTATTTAGCTCAGTTAAAGCTGCTTTAAAAGCAGCTTGTTGCTGATTTGGTTTAGGATAAACTGTAAGACTCAGTTGTTTTTTTGTTCTTACAAAATCTCCATAACTAAAACGTGCTGCCATAAATGGGGCATCAGGCTTTTCAGTTATTTCACTAATTCTTGAAG
Source organism: uncultured Flavobacteriaceae bacterium (assembly GCA_942492305.1). GTDB lineage: Bacteria > Bacteroidota > Bacteroidia > Flavobacteriales > Flavobacteriaceae > Lutibacter. Next base: position 545,101 of record CALOEI010000001.1, read on the forward strand.
ATAACATAGTACTGACCATTCTATTTATTAAGGATTCTTTAAAGTCTTTAACGGTTTGGTCTGCTAACGATCTAGGATGATTGATACTAAAAGAAATATTTGAAGTTGTTACTTCTTCGTCCATTGCCATGGTATATAACATTTCTTCATTATCAGGAATTTCAACTAAAAAACGCTCTTTTGGATTTTCTACAGCTGGAATATTTGAAAATTGTTTGATAATTTTTTGTTCAATTTCATCAACATCAATATCACCAACTACAGCAATAGCTTGCAGATCTGTTCTATACCAGTCGTGATAAAAGTCTCTTAGCGCTTTGTATTCAAAATTATCTACGATATCCATTAAACCAATTGGTAAACGGTTAGCGTATTTAGAATTACCAAACATAACAGGAAGCGATTGTTGTAAAACTCTCATTTGTCCACTTTGTCTAGTTCTCCATTCTTCTTTAATAACGCCTCTTTCTGCATCAATTTCTTCGTCTGTAAGTAATAGGTAGTTAGACCAATCATTTAAAATTAATAATGCAGTATCTACTAAACCATCTTTAGTTGGAATGTTATCTAAATTATAAACAGTCTCGTCAAATGAGGTATAAGCATTAATATCTTTACCAAATACAGCACCGTGTTTTTGAAGAGTGTTTAAGATACCCTTACCGGCAAAGTTTTTTGTTCCGTTAAATGCCATGTGCTCTAAGAAATGAGCCAAACCTTGTTGATCATCATTCTCTAATACAGATCCAACATTTTGAATTATATAATAACTAGCTGCATCTTTAGTAACGTCAGTACTATATATATAATAAGTCATTCCATTTTCTAGTACGCCTTTTTTAATTTTTTGGTTTACAGGTAATGGAGCTTCTAAGTTAACTTTCTGCGCAAAAGTGCTAAAACTTAATATTAGCGCAAAAAAGCTTAAATAATAAAATTTTCTCATAGGTATTGAATTAATTATTTATTAAAGTTAAATATTACATACTTGTAGTATGTTTTTTGTTTTTGTTACAATTTTTAGAATAAAAAGTATCTTAGATTAGGGATATACTCCTTATATATAGGATAATTTGAAGCCAAATTTAAAAAACTTTTAATTGTTTTATCTTATTTTTAAATAAATTAACTAAACATTAATACAATTTAGTTTAATGGGTTAAAAATGAGTACTTTCTTATAGCAAATTTTGTTTTGTAGGATAAGAAAAAAACTTTATATTTGCACCCGCCTTAATTGAAAAGGTATTAATTATTAATAAAGCGAATAAAAACTATACGTATGTATGCAATTGTAGAAATAGCAGGGCAGCAGTTTAAAGTAGCGAAAGACCAAAAAGTTTACGTACATCGTTTGCAAGAAGCAGAAGGGAACAAAGTTTCTTTTGATAAAGTTCTTCTTTTAGATAACGAAGGTACAGTAAAAGTTGGCGCCCCAGCTATCCAAGGAGCCGAAGTAACGGCAAAAATCTTAGGTCACTTACAAGGTGATAAAGTTATCGTTTTCAAAAAGAAACGTAGAAAAGGATTCAGAAAAAAGAATGGTCACCGCCAAGCTTTAACTGAAATTCAGATAGAAAGTATTGTTGCAAGTGGTGCTAAAAAAGCAGCTCCAGCAAAAAAAGCAGCTCCTAAAAAAGAAGAGGTTGTAAAAGAAACTGTAGCAAAAGCTCCAGCTAAAAAAACAGCAACTAAAGCTGATGATTTAAAGAAAATTGAAGGTATTGGACCAAAAATTGCTGAAACATTAGTTGCAGCAGGATTGTCAACTTATATAGATTTAGCAGAAGCTAAACCAGCTCAAATTTCTGAAATTATTGCAGACGTTCGTGGAAATCACGTAACTGATACTTGGCCAAAACAAGCTAAATTAGCTGCTGATGGTAAGTGGGATGAATTGAAAGAATTACAAGATAGATTAGACGGAGGCGTTGAAAAATAAATCTGTAACGTTTAACTTATAAAAACTTAGTAAAATGGCACATAAAAAAGGAGTAGGTAGTTCGAAGAACGGTAGAGAATCAGAATCGAAACGACTAGGAGTAAAAATATTTGGAGGACAAGCTGCTATTGCAGGTAATATTATTATCCGTCAAAGAGGAACTCAACACCATCCTGGTGATAACGTATATATGGGAAAAGACCATACTTTACACGCAAAAGTGGACGGTATTGTACAATTCCAAAAGAAAAAAGACAATAAATCTTATGTTTCTATTGAGCCTTTTGAAGCTTAAGAAACAATTTCTTTAAATTTTTAAAAACTCCCAAACTGTTAACAGTTTGGGAGTTTTTTTATGTGCTTATTTTGTACATTTGTAATTCTATGCATTTTTTATATAATATACTTATTAGTATTGCAGGTTTTGTTTTAAAAATCGTAGCACTTTTCAATAAAAAAATAGCACTTTTTGTTGATGGACGTAAAGAGTCTTTTACAAAATTAAAACAGCATATTAAAAAATCAGATAAAGTGATTTGGATGCATTGTGCTTCGCTAGGTGAATTTGAACAAGGTAGACCGATTTTAGAAAAACTAAAGGAAAAATATCCTTCAAAAAAAATAGTATTAACTTTTTTTTCACCTTCTGGTTATGAAATTAGAAAAAATTATAACGGAGTAGATGTAGTTTGTTACTTACCATTGGATTCTAAAAAGAAAGCTAATAAATTTCTGGATATTATTCATCCGGAAACTGCCATTTTTGTAAAATATGAGTTTTGGCCAAACTTATTGATAGCATTAAAAACTAGAAAAATTGATACCATTTTAATTTCAGGTATTTTTAGAGAAAATCAAGTATTTTTTAAATGGTATGGTGGTTTTATGCGAAAAGCGTTGGATGCCTTTTCTTACTTTTTTGTACAAGATATATTATCTGAAAACTTATTAAAAAGCATTAAATTTGACAATGTAATTGCTTGTGGAGATACCCGTTTTGATAGGGTTTATGAAATTACAAAACAAGATAATCAGCTCGATTTTATTTCAAAATTTAAGAATAACACTTATACATTAGTTGCCGGAAGTACTTGGAAAGAAGATGAAGAATTACTAGTTAATTACATAAATAATGAGGCTTCAGATAAAGAAAAATTTATTATTGCACCTCATAATATAAATACAAAAGACATTAAAGAATTAAAAGATTCGATTTTAAAAAAGGTCGTGTTATTTTCAGAAAAGAATGGTGAAAATTTAGAAAATTATCAAGTTTTTATTGTTGATACTATTGGGATTTTAACTAAAGTGTATAGTTATGCTGATGTTGCCTATGTTGGAGGAGGCTTTACAAAATCGGGTGTTCATAATGTTTTAGAACCAGCAACGTTTGGTTTGCCAATTGTTATTGGACCAAATTTCAATAAATTTCTAGAGGTAAAAGAACTAATTGCTGAAGATGCATGTTTTTCAGTAAATAATTCTCAAAAATTATCCGTACTTTTAAGCGGTTTTTTTATTGATAAAGTTAAGAGATTAGAAGCAGGCTCAAGAGCGTTAAATTATGTGATAAAAAAAACAGGAGCTTCAACAAAAATTTTAAATTACTTAAAATGATTAGAGAAAAATTAGAAAACTATTATTCGTTTGTTTTTGAAAAAGAATTATTAGATGAAATTGAGCAAGTTGGTGTTTACAAAAAATTACGTGAAAACGAATTATTAGTAGATTTAGGTGATCAAATGAAAGGAGTTCCTTTGTTGTTGGATGGTGCAATTAAAATTGTAAGAGAAGATAAAAAAGGAGAGGAAATATTACTATATTTTTTAGAAAAAGGTGATACTTGTGCAAGTTCTTTTGCAAGTGCTATATCAAATGGCAAATGTGGTATTAGAGCCATTGCAGAAAAAGAATCGGAAATAATTTTTCTTCCAAAAGAAAAATTAGACGAGTGGTTGGTAAAATACAAAAGTTGGAGAAACTTTGTAATTGATAGTTACAATATTCGTTTAAACGAAATGATGGAAACTATAGATACATTGGCATTTATGAAAATGGACGAACGTTTGTATAAATACCTTAAAGACAAAGCACAAATAATGCGTGAAACTTCTTTAAATACAACGCATCAAGATATAGCTTATGATATGCATACCTCTCGTGTAGTAATATCTAGATTGTTAAAACAACTAGAAAATGAAGGGAAAATTAAGCTGCACAGAAATAAAATTGAAATTTTAGAATTTTAAATATGTAACAAAAGTTACAAAACAGCATAATTTATACAATACTTTTATAGTTCTAACTAATTAAATAAATTATGGAATTTATTACGCAACCATGGGCTTGGTATGTTGCTGGACCCATTATAGCCTTAGTCATGTTTTTATTATATTTCTTTGGCGAACGCTTTGGACTATCCTCTAATTTAGAAACTTTTTGTTCTATTGGTGGTGCTGGAAAATTTGTAGATTATTTTAAAATAGACTGGAAACAAAATTCTTGGAACTTAATTTTTATTGCTGGAGGAATTACTGGAGGATTTATTGCTTCACAATGGCTTTCATCAACAGATGCTGTTGCAATTAACCCGCAAACAATTCAAGATTTAGCAGATATTGGAATTCAAAATGCAGGTGCTACTTATTTACCAGACGAAATATTTAGTATTGAAACAATGTTATCATTAAAAGGATTTTTAATACTATTAGTTGCAGGTGTAATGGTTGGTTTTGGTGCTCGTTGGGCTGGTGGTTGTACATCTGGTCATGCAATTGTAGGTTTAAGTAATTTAGAACTTCCTTCATTAATTTCTGTTATCGGATTTTTTATTGGTGGTTTAGTTATGACCTGGTTTATTTTACCATTATTATTTTAAACAAAGAGATATGAGACATGTAAAGTTTTTTTTAGTAGGAATACTCTTTGGAATAGTAATGAGTAAAGCAGAAATAATTTCGTGGTATAGAATTTACGAAATGTTTAAATTTCAGTCATTTCATATGTATGGAATTATTGGTTCTGCAGTTGTTTTAGGAATGGTAAGTATGTTTTTATTCAGAAAAAAAATGGTAAAAACATTTGAAGGGAATGATATTCATGTACCAGCAAAAAAATCTGGATTGTACCGTAATTTGCTTGGCGGTATTTTGTTTGGGTTGGGTTGGGCGCTTGCAGGTGCTTGTCCTGGACCAATGTTTGTGCTTATAGGTAAAGGTGTAGTTTCTATTTTAGTAGTTATTTTTGGTGCTACATTAGGAGCTTTTTTATATGGTTATTTTAAAAATAAACTACCTCATTAAAAGGTTGTTTTATGAAATGAGCATACAAAAAAGTGTATCAACTAATGAAAATATAAATAGCGAACAACATGTGACCGTTAATAAAAATAATACAGACACATGAAAATAGATGAAATAATTGATACTCATTTTTCAAAAGTATTTGAAATTAAATTACAAAATGAAATTTGTAAATATGGTATTTTAAAACATGCTGAACGAGACCAAATAATTTTAGAAATTAGAAGAAGTACAAACTTTATTCCTATTATTGTTACTGGAGTTGTAAAAGTAATGCGACGTGATGGAAAAGGTAATGGTATATTTTTACATTATTTATCTAAAAAACAAACCAGTGCAGTTGCAATTTCGTATGCTTTAGAAAATAAAAAAAATGATATACGAATAAAAGCAGATAGCAATATAACTTACATTGCAATACCAAACAAAAATTGTAAATTCGTGGTTTGAAAAATACAATTCTTGGAGACTGTTTTTTTTAAAACTAAATCAACAACAAACAGCATTTTTATTAAATGTTATTAATGATATTGCCTTTGAAAATTTAGAGTTTCGAGTCATAAAATACATTGAAAATTCTAGTTTAATATACAACAGTAATACTATTAATAGAAAACATTTTGATATTGCAAGAGATTTAAAAGTTTCAAGAGAAGCTATATCAAGAATTTTAAAAAAGTTAGAAAAAAAAGAAATTGTAACTTTAGGAAGAAATAAAATAACTTTAAATTAATGCAGTTAACCGATAAGTTTGGTAGAAAAATTTCATATTTAAGATTGGCAATTACAGACCGATGTAATTTGCGCTGTCAATATTGTATGCCTGCTCACGGTATTGATATTGTAAATAGAAGCGAGTTGCTTTCTTACAAAGAAATGTACCGAATTACCAGAGTACTTTCAGAATTAGGAGTTAATAAAGTGAGGCTTACTGGAGGAGAACCTTTTGTGCGAAAAGATTTTATGAGTTTTTTAAAATCACTTTCATTTAATAATAAGCTAGACCAAATAAATATTACCACAAATGGTGCATTAATATCAAACCATATTAAAAAATTAGAAGAATTAAATATTAATGCAATTAATTTAAGTATAGATAGTTTGCAAAAGGAAAAATTTGCAAAAATTACACGAAGAGATGTTTACGAAAATGTATACGACACGTTATTAAAACTCGAAAAAAGTAAGCTGAAATTAAAATTAAATGTAGTGGTTCAATCTGGTTTTAATACAGATGAAATTATAGATTTTGTAGAGCTTTCAAAAGAAAAAGATATCGCTGTTCGATTTATTGAAGAAATGCCTTTTAACGGAAAAGGTCAAAGAGAAATGCAGGAAGTTTGGGATTTCAATAAAATAATTAATCATATAAAAGCTAATTATTCAGAAGTTGAATCGTTGCTTTCAAAAAAATCTTCTACTTCAAGAAATTATAAAATTCCGAATTATAAAGGGTCTTTTGGAATAATACCAGCATTTACCAGAACCATTTGTAACGATTGTAATAGAATAAGAATTACAGCTACCGGAATGTTTAAAAACTGTTTATTTGATGGTGGTGTTTTTAATGTTCGCGATTTTATAAGAAATGGAGCAAGTGATGATGAGTTAAAAGATCTTTTTATAAAAACAGTACATAAAAAACCTGAAAACGGCTTTATTGCTGAAGCTAATAGAGGAAATGATGTTTCTGAAAGCATGTCTACAATTGGAGGGTAATAAATAGATAATGAATAATTTACAATTAAAAACAGTTCGTCAACCTGAACTTGTTTCAGGTTCTCATCTACTATAAAAGCAATATTTTGCGATGCTGAAACAAGTTCAGCATGAAGATAAAATAATTTGAAAGTATAAATTAAATTATGAATTTAACTAATGTAAAAGAAGCACTTGAGACTATTTTAAAAAACTCAGAAAATTTTGGAATTGAAGAAATTGATTTTATAAATTCAGTAGGAAGAGTTTTAAAAGAAGATATAGTGGCAGATAGAGATTTTCCTCCGTTTAACCGCGTAAGTATGGATGGAATTGCGTTTTCATCTGAAGCTTTTAATAAAGGGCAAAGAGTATTTAAAATTGAAGGTATTCAAGCAGCTGGAAGTCCGCAGTTAACTTTGCAAAATAAAGGTAATTGTATTGAAGCGATGACTGGTGCAATGCTACCAAATAATACAGATGTTGTTATTCAGTATGAGTTATTAGCGATAAAAGACGGAACTGCAACTGTAAATTTAGATACCGTAAAAAGCTTTCAGAACATTCATAAAAAAGGGTTAGATAGAAACAAAAATGATATTTTAATACCTAAAAACACGTTAATTTCTGCAGCTGAAATTGGGGTTTTTGCAACCGTTGGAAAATCCAAAGTAAAAGTTGCAAAACAACCAAAAGTAATAATAGTTTCAACAGGTAACGAATTGGTAGAAGTCTCTGAAACTCCAGCAGAACATCAAATTCGAAGAAGCAATGTATACACCTTGGTTTCTTTGTTAGAAAATTTAAAAATTAATGCAGCTACAGCTCATATTTTAGATGATAAAAAAACCTTGGAGAACAAAATTAATTCATTTTTAAATGAGTATGATGTGTTGCTTTTTAGTGGTGCCGTTTCAAAAGGAAAATTCGATTTTATTCCTGAAGTATTAAATAATTTAGGTGTAGAAAAATTATTTCATAGAGTGAAACAAAAACCTGGAAAACCATTCTGGTTTGGCAAAAAAGGAACAAAAACAGTTTTCGCTTTTCCAGGAAACCCAGTTTCAACTTTTGTAAGTTGTTTAAAATATTTTTATCCGTGGTTTTATAAATCTGTTGGATTAAACTTTAAAAATAATCAAGAAGCAATTTTAACCGATGATTTTAGTTTTAAATCTGAACTAACGTATTTTTTACAAGTAAAATTACATCAAGAGCATGGAAAATTATTTGCAACTCCAATTGTAGGTAAAGGTTCTGGAGATTTAGCAAATTTAGTAGACTCTGATGCTTTTTTGGAATTGCCAGATGATAGCAGTAATTTTACCAAAGGACAGGCATTTCCTTTAATATCGTATCGATAATTTATAAAGGTTGCTGAGCGGAGTCGAAGTGACAATAGATTTAAAAAAGTGGTTTCGACTCCGCTCAACCGCCGAAAACGAATCTTAAAACTTATCGGGTTCTCAAAACCTATTAGGTTCAAAATACAAAATAATAAAAACTTTTAAAATTGGATACTTTTTCTCATATAAATAAAAAGAACCAACCTAAAATGGTAAACGTTGGTGATAAAAAAATTACCAAACGAACTGCAACTGCAAAAGCAACAATGTTTTTGGGTGCTGAAATTATTGCTCATTTCACAAATAGTGAGCTAATTACCAAAAAAGGCCCAGTTTTTCAAACAGCAATTATTGCAGGAATACAAGCGGTAAAAAAAACGTCAGAATTAATCCCAATGTGTCATCCGTTACTAATTAATGGTGTTGACATTGATATTGAAATTTTAGATAAAGAGCATATCGAAATTTTGTGTACAGTGGCTATTGAAGGAAAAACAGGTGTAGAAATGGAAGCATTAGCTGGAGCAAATATTGCTGCTTTAACAGTATACGATATGTGTAAAGCCATTTCACAAAAAATGGTCATAAAAGAAGTGAAATTACTTGAAAAATCAGGTGGTAAAAGCGATATTAAAAATGGCTAAACATCAAAAACACGCAAAATTAAAACTAAGAGATAACGACAATTTTTCACCTAATGAGATTTCAATTTTAGGAACCAATTGTGCTAATATTTCAAATTTGGTTTCTAAAGTTTCAGAAAATTTATCTAATTATAAATTGGCTTATTTTGATGCTTCTCATAGTAAAGATTTCGAAAAAAATAGAATAGAAACGTTTACATTTCATTATAAAGGAACTGCTGAAGTTTCAATAAATTCTGAAGTAAACAAATTCAATCAACGAATTCAGTTTTCGCAATATGATTTTGTTTTTATTAATGGGAATCATTACCAAGGAGCAAAACAAATTTTAGTTTTAGATAATGAAAAAGAGGCTTCAGTTTTAAAAAGATTGGATCAATTAAATAATATTCAATTTATTATTAAATTGAATGAAAACTCAACATATTTCAATTTTTTAGAAGAAAAATATCCTCAAATTAAAAACTTGTTATGTTACGGTATTGATGAAGTTGATAAAATCTCAAAGCATATAGAAAATCTCATCCAAGAAAAAATTGCTCCTATAAATGGTTTGGTGCTAGCAGGTGGAAAAAGTACTAGAATGGGAACTGATAAAGGAACACTCAATTTCTATGGAAAAAATCAGCGTGATGTTGCTATTGAATTGTTAGAAAAAAATAATTTAAAAACTTTTTTATCTGTTAGAGAAGAACAAGAAATAGAAATTGAAAATAAAATTACCGATAAATTTATTGGGCTGGGTCCTTTTGGAGCAATCTGTTCTGCTTTTCAAGAAAACCCAGACGTGGCTTGGTTAGTAATTGCAACCGATTTACCTTTTGTAACCAATGAAGTAATTCAATTATTATTAAAACATAGAAACCCATCAAAAGCAGCAACTACAATTAAAGGAAAAGACAAACAATTTCCAGAACCTTTAATTACTATTTGGGAGCCTAAAAGTTATCCTTTATTGTTAAACTATTTAGCACAAGGCTATTCTTGTCCGCGTAAAGTTTTGATAAATTCTGAATCGGAAATTATTGAAATTGAGGATGATTTTATCAGAAATATTAATACACCAGAAGAGTTTAAAGCAGCCAAAAAAGAAATTAATGAGTAACATACTTCATATAGTTAATGGAGAAAGCACAGCCAATATTTTAAAAAACACAGTACTAAAAGGCGATATACTTATTTGGCGAGAAGTTTTATGCGAAGGACCTTTACACCCAGATGTTGGAAGCGATGAATTTTGGCTTAAACGCTATGCTTATTTTAAAACTGAGATGGGAGTTTCCAAGCTAGACTACTTTGATAAAACCATAAAAGAAATTGTAAAACTAGAAGATTTAGAAGGTTATTCAGAAGTTGTTTTGTGGTTCGAGTACGATTTATTTTGTCAAGTAAATCTTATGGCTTTGTGTTCTTATTTACTAAAAAGTTTTAGAAAAGATATTTTTTACCATTTGGTATGTACAGGAAAAGTAAAAGGTAAAACGCAGTTGCAATCATTAGCTGATTTTTCTGAAAATGAATTTTTAAGGCTTTATCAAAAGAAAACTAAAATTTCAAAAAGCAATTTAATATATGCCAATGAATGTTGGTTAGCCTATGTTGAGAACGATTACGAAAAGCTACAAGAATTTAACTTTAGTAAAAGTAAAAAATTTGCCTATTTTCAGTTAGCAATAAATCAACATTTAAAACGATTTCCTTCAGAAAATGGATTGAATGAAATTGAAAACAAAATTTTAGAAATTGTAAAGGCTAAGCCGTTAACAGAAAATGAACTGATTAAAGATTTATTATTTTGGCAACAGCAAAAAACAGTTTATGGTTTTGGAGATGTGCAATATGCTCAATATTTAAAAAAAATAAATAAGTATTTTGAAATTAAAGATGCTAAATATTATTTAAATAACTTTGGGCAAACCCTTTTAAAAAAATAATGAAATTAACCAGCGAGTCATATTTTAAACGTCAAACAACGTTGTTAGAAATTGGTAACGACGGTCAAGAGCTATTGCAAAATGCAAAAGTGTTGGTTATTGGTTGTGGTGGTTTGGGTAGCCCAATAGCCATTTATTTAGCTGCAAGTGGCGTTGGAACATTACATTTAGTAGATTTTGACACAGTTTCTGTTTCTAATTTACACAGGCAAGTTTTTTTTAAAACAACAGATATTGAGAAATCAAAAGCTAAGATACTAGCTTCAGAAGTTAAAAAAAGAGCTCCTTTTACAAATATTTCATTTACTAACAAAGCAGTAGATAAAAATTCAATTTTAGATTTAATTTCCAGTTTTGATATTGTAGTTGATGGCACCGATAGTTTACCTATAAAATATTTAATAAATGATGCTTGTGTATTGTTAAAAAAGCCACTGGTATATGGTTCATTATACAAGTTTGATGGTTATGTAGCAACATTTAATGTGCAAAATAAAGATGGTAATTTTAGCTGTAATTTACGTGATGCTTTTCCTAAAATAGCAACTGATATTCCAAATTGTGAAGAAGCAGGAACTTTAAATCCTATTGTTGGAATTATTGCATTGTTACAAGTAAACGAAGTATTAAAATTAATCACAAAAACAGGTTCGTTGCTGATAAATCAGTTATTAATTTATAATGCCCTTGAAAATTCACAGTTTAAAATGAAACTGCGTAAAAACGATTCGGTAAATATTCAAGAGATTTTTAAAAACTCAGATTATTTAGATGTTTATTGTGAATCTCAAGATGCTTCACTGTTAATTACAGCGTCAGAATTTAAAAAAATTCAGGCAAAAAAAGCAACACAAGTTATTAGTGTTTTAAATCATACAGATGCGCCAATTCCTTTTAAAGTGCATCAAAAAATACCCTATAAAACATTTAAGGTTGAAGATTTTAAACCAGATTACGATAAAAAATATGTTATAATTTGTAAAAAAGGAATTACAAGTTACGACGTGACCATAAAATTAAAAGAAAAATTTCCAACACTAACTATTTTTAGTTTAGTTGATGGAATTGACAACTACTAAATGCAACATCCACAAGAATTTTACAACAATCAAAAAGCTATTTTTGAGCAAAAATCTACTCAATTAAAAAAGAAACTTGCAGTTTCAAGCACACTAAGATTTCTTACTTTTTTAGGAATTGTTTTAGGAATTTACCTGTTTTTTGGCAATATATCAGCTATGTTATTAGTGGTTGGTGTTGGTATAATTGTGTTTATTTACTTAGTTTTAAAACATAGTGATTTACAATACAATTTCGATTTAAATAAAACATTGATTTCCATTAATCAAACAGAATTAAATGTTTTAAAAAGAGATTATTTAAACTTAGATGATGGAAGCGAGTTTTTAAACCCTAAACATTTTTATAGTTACGATATTGATTTATTTGGTAAAGGTTCTTTTTTTCAATATTGTAACAGAACAGTTACAGTTGAAGGTAAAAACGAGTTGTTTTCTGAATTGACTTCAAACTCAATTTTAGCAATTAACGAAAAGCAATCTGGAATTAAAGAACTAAGTAAAAAACCAATTTGGCGACAACATTTTTCTGCAATTGCAAGTTTGGTAAAAGTGGAACATCCTGCAACAGAAATTGTAAATTGGATTCATAATTACAAGCCTGTTTTTCCAACTTTTTTTTCGTATCTACCAACCGTTTTTTCTTTTTTATCATTGGGTTTAATTGTAGCGTTAGGTTTTCAGTTAATTCCTGAAATACTTTTGTTATTATGGCTTTTTGTTGGTTTAGGTATTTCTGGTTTTTATGTAAAAAAAGTGAATGAATTATCTAGAAATACAGACAATGCAAAAGATACTTTTAAACAATATCATAAGTTGTTAAATGAAATCGAGAATACCACTTTTACTTCAGAAATTTTAAAAAATAAGCAATTAGAAATTCAAACAAAAGCAAAAAAAGCATCTGCTATTTTTAAAGAATATTCTAAATTATTAGATGCTTTAGATCAACGAAATAATGTAATTATTGCGGTTCTTGGAAATGGATTTTTTCTAAGAGATTTACACCAAGTTTATAAAATTGAAAAATGGATTGCAACGTATAAAGATAAAGTAGAGCAGTGGTTTAAAGTAATTGCTTTTTTTGATGCTCAAAATTCGTTGGCAAATTTTACATTTAACCATCCAAATTATGTTTTCCCTGAAATAAAAACCAATAGCAATGTTATAAAAGCAACTAATTTAGGGCATACTTTGTTAAAAGAAGCGCAAAGAATTGACAATGATTTTACTATTAAAAATCAGCAGTTTTTTATAATAACAGGTGCAAATATGGCAGGGAAAAGTACTTTTTTAAGAACAGTTTCTTTATCCATTGTTATGGCAAATGTAGGCTTGCCAGTTTGTGCTGAACATTTTGAATACAGCCCTATAAAATTAATAACTAGTATGCGAACATCAGATTCTTTAGTTGAAGATGAATCGTATTTCTTTTCAGAATTAAAACGCTTAAAATTTATTGTTGATGAAATTGAAAACGATGATTATTTTATAATTTTAGATGAAATTTTAAAAGGAACAAATAGTACCGATAAAGCAATTGGATCCAAGAAATTTGTTCAAAAATTAGTGGCTTCAAACTCCACTGGAATTATTGCCACACACGATTTAAGTTTATGCGAAATTGAAAAAGAACTCGCCGAAGTCAAAAATTACTATTTTGATGCAGAAATTATAAACGATGAATTAAATTTTGATTACCAATTAAAAAATGGAATTTGTAAAAACATGAACGCATCTTTCTTATTGAAAAAAATGAAGATCGTTTAAGGATGCGAATTTACCCAAACTTCACCATCTTCAAAATGTTCTTTTTTCCAAATAGGCACAGTTTCTTTTAAGGTGTTAATAGCAAATTCACAAGCTTCAAAAGCAGCTTTTCTATGTGCAGAAGAAACGGCAATTATTACAGGAATAGCACCAATTTTTAATTCTCCAACCGCATGGTGAATTGCAATTTTATGAATGTCGAATTTCTTTAAAGCGCGGTCTGCAATTTTTTGCATTTCTTTAATTGCCATTGGTTCGTAACCACTAAAATCTAATAAAGTAACTTCTTTATTTTGTGTAGCATTTCTAACGGTACCAACAAACAAAGCAATACCACCACAAGAAGCATCTTGCACAAAACTGTAGCAATCTTGCAGATTTAAAATTTCTGAAGTTATTTTTATTGATGTGTTTTCCATAATTTGTGGTAAAAATACATCATTTCTTTTAGTTTTTAAAAAGATGCTTTTAAAATGTCAATCCGAAAACAAGTCCGTTTTGCGAAACACCGTTGTAATTAGATTTTACATAATCCAATCGTAAAAAGCGCAGTTTTCCAATGCCTATATTTTTCAATCCAACTGAAAGTTCAGAATATGGTTTTTTGTCCTTTCTAATTAATGATTTAGCGCCCAAAACCAACTCGAATCCTAATTTATTTATTAAGGGAATTTTATTTAATAAATAGCCATTAAAATTATGCTCTGCGTGAAATTCTGCATACGATTGATTGGTGCTAAAATTATAATAAGGCATTAAATTAAAAGCATTTGTATAATCGTAATTCATATTTACATGTGTTTGATTACCATTAAAATGTTTGTAATCTACAAATGCAATATCATCGGCTTCAAAAAAAGTTCCAGCTTTTATATTATAATTAAACGTTCCTTTATTGTCAATATCAAATCGTTGTTGAATACGTGCTCCAATTTCACCAAAATTATAAGTGTCTTCACTTGATGCAAAATTCTGCTGGTAAAATAATGTTACCGAAGGATATTCTGAAGAAAATGTATTTATTTTTCTATTAGGATATGAAATATATTTTTGTCCAAATCTAATAGTCGCAGCAGTTGTAAATTGATATACATTGTGCGCTTCAAAAGAAGGAATGCCTATATTGTTTTCGTTTAGCGGATCGTTCGAAGTATATGTTTTTTTTGTATCATTTAACAGTACATAATCTGTGGTATTTACTAAAGGAGTTCGTTTTTCGTAACTTAAAGAACTTTGCATTCTAATGCCATTTGTTAATTCATCAGAAAACAGCACTTTCGCAAAAGTTTTATCATAAAATTTGGCATAATTCTCTTCAAAAAATAAAGTACTAACGGAATTTACAATCCCAGAAATAGGTTCATTTTGGTTAAATTGCGTCACTTTTTTTCCACCTGAAACTTGTAAATATGGTTTAGAAATGCTGTTAAATAAAAAACTTAAACTTGCAGTTGCTCTTAATTTTTCATCAGACAATCCATAATTAAAGTTGGTTCTGGCCGAAAAACTTGAACCCGCTTCTTCATCATTTGTGTAATACGAAATATCCATTGAAGGATTCCAACCTTGTACCGTATTAAAACTAGTTCCTAAAAGCACCGATGAAAAGTTTAAATACTGTTTTTTATAGGTGTTTTTATAAGAATAACCCATTAAAATATCAGCAATTTTAAATTTATTATCCTTTTTATCTATGGAATCTAAATACGTTTTAGATTTTTTTAGCACTTGAATGCTGTCCTTTACTTTATAGTCTTTTATTTCTTCATCAGTTAAAATAATAGGTCGTGCAGCATCCCAATACAACGAATCTTTTTTATTTGAGTTTTCAACAAACGAAAGAATTTCATTGCTAAATTCATTTTCTTTAAACTGCGGATTAAAATTGTAATTACTGTAAGCAGTACTAATTTGTCCGTCAACATTAATGCCTAACATTCCAAATTTAAAGTAGATTTGTTGCGAAATTAAAGGCCAATAATTGGTGTTTTTATCAAAAGAATAACTGTGCTTTAAGTTTAATTCATCAATCATAGGTTGTCCCATTTGTGCTCCAGTTACGGTTAAATTAATTCCGTAAATTGCCCAATCGTCTTCAACAATATAAATGGTTCCAGAAAAAGCATTGTCTGTTTTCTTTTTTGGAGTGACTTCAATTTTATTGATTAAATGCGTGTCTTCATAAAAAGTACCAACTAATTTATAAGTGTAATAATTAAATGCATAAGATGCAATTGGCGAAATAACTTTACTTTCTAAATCTATGGTGTTTTTGTAAAAATTAAAGTTGACTTCAGAAGCCTGGTTAAAACTAAAGCCGCTATTATTTCCACTAACCTTTGAAGCTAAAATCTTTTCTTTAAATAAATTAGGTTGCTTAAAAGATATTTTTGAAACCGTTTCAGATAAGTAAACTACACCACTTCTGGTGGAATCTAACCCACCACCCAAATCACCAACTTTTTGTCCAAATATTTTTTCAGGAGCATTTTTAATTCTAAAAATTCCTTTGGAATAGAAGTCACTAGTATATTCAGTTATTTGATTTAAATAGCGTTTTATGTTTTCAATAGTATTTCTAACAACTCTATTTGCTGGATTTTCTTTAGAACTTATGGTAACTTCATTTAATTGAATACTTTCTTCATTTAAAATTACATTTAATTCATAAGGAAACGTTTTAATTTCAACTTCTTTTTTTAGTGTTACGTAACCTAAATTCTGAAATACAAGCGTGTAAGTGCCAACTTTTGAGATTGGTAATTCGTACAAACCTTGTTCGTTGCTAGATGTTCCAGTATAAGTATTTTCAATATAAACACTTACAAAAGGAAGTGTTTCATTTTTTGGGCTTTTAATGGTTCCTTTAACTTGTGCTGAAAGCTGTGCTGAAATTAAAATGAAGAATAAAAGTGTAGTTGTCTTGGTCATAGTGTTGGTTTATGCATCAAACTTAGAGTTTTGAATTTATTGCACTTGATAAAGGTTTGTTAAATAAATCTTTACAATATGTTAAATAGCTATTTTTGGTTTTTTTAACAAAAAAGAGACATCTTATTTTAATTCTAAAGTGTATTTTCGCCACTACTACTAATTAAAGAATTTATGATAAAAACATTTAGAATTGTAAGTATTTTAGAAGGAGTTTCTTATTTATTATTGCTTTTTATTGCAACACCAATTAAATATATTTTAGGTAATGAAATGTTTGTTAAAATGCTAGGAATGCCACACGGCCTCTTATTTTTGGCCTACATTGTGTTAGCAATTATGATGAAATATGAATTTAATTGGAATTCTAAAACGTTTATTACTGTTTTGCTTGCATCAATAATTCCTTTTGGAACATTTTATATTGATAAAAAATATTTAAGAGCTTAACCTCCGCTTACTGGCGGAATTATTGCAACTACATCATTATTTTCAATAAGTGTTGAGTCTTCTACATACTCCTCGTTTACTGCAATCGCAAAATCATTTATATTTTTTAATGCTGAAAATTGAGCGATTAAAAGTTCCTTTAGTTTACCTACTGTAGCGCCTTCTTTTAAGGTATATTTCATTTTATTTGCATTAACAATATCCGTTGTAATTCCAAAAAACAAGAGTTGAATTTCCATTAATTTTAATCAATTTTGTACAAAAGTAATTCATTTTTGAAGAATAATTATTTAGAATCATTTTAAATAAATCTTAAATTTAGGTTGTGTGACATTAGTTACAAAACTAATATATCTATTACCTAACTTTGAGAGAAGTTCAAAATATTTTATAAAAATGAAGTATGGTTTTATAATTGATAACCGAAAATGTATTGGTTGTCACGCTTGCACAACTGCCTGCAAATCTGAACACGATGTGGCGGTTGGCGTTAACAGAACCTATGTTAAGCAAGTTGAAAAAGGAGAATTTCCGGATACTCGAAGAATTTTTTCAGTAATGCGTTGCAACCATTGTACAGATGCTCCTTGTGTGGAAATTTGTCCGGTTGAAGCATTATACACTCGGGAAGATGGTATTGTTGATTTTGATAACAACCGTTGTATTGGTTGTAAGTCTTGTATGCAAGCGTGTCCGTATGATGCATTGTATATTGATCCGGACAATAACACAGCGGCTAAGTGTAATTATTGTGCACATAGAGTTGATGTTGGTCGTGAGCCAGCGTGTGTTACGGTATGTCCAGAACACGCAATTATTGCCGGAGACATGGAAAATCCAACAACAGAAATTTCACAATTATTAGCACGTCAGGCGGTTAAAGTTCGAAAACCAGAAAAAGGAACCAATCCAAATTTATTTTATATAGATGGTGATGACGCTTCTTTGGTTCCTGAAGCAACGGCTAAATCGGGTCCAGGTTTATGGAATTCACAAGCGCGTGGTGTTGGTCATTTTGCAAAAGCTGCTGAAAAAATGTTACATACCAATGATGATGTTGATTTATTACAAATGAGTATTGATAATGATATTCAAGCAGCTTACCAAAGAAAAGAAACAGAAAACCCTAATTATATTGATGTTTTAACAGGAAAAGCTCGAAGAGTTTATGATACCCCAGATAAAGGAATACTTTGGGGCTGGGAAGTTTCAGCGTATGTGTTTACAAAAGCCATTGCAGCTGGGGCTTTCTTAATTCCATTCATGGCTATTATTTTAGGTTATGAAGTTTCTCCGACTGCAAAATTATGGTCTGCAGGAATTTCATTAGTGTTTTTAGCATTAACTGGATTGTTCTTGGTGATGGACTTAGATAGACCAGATAGATTCTT
Organism: uncultured Flavobacteriaceae bacterium; assembly: GCA_942492305.1. Classification (GTDB taxonomy): domain Bacteria; phylum Bacteroidota; class Bacteroidia; order Flavobacteriales; family Flavobacteriaceae; genus Lutibacter. The sequence continues at coordinate 563,587 of CALOEI010000001.1, forward strand.
AAACGTTTTATTACGTCCACAATGGAACTCTTGGTTAGTTAAAGGTGGTTATACAATCACAGTTTTTGGACTATTAGTAACTATTTGGGGAGCACTAACATTTTTTGAAATTAAAGCTGGTGAAACCATTTTATTGTGGATAACAGCGGCTTTTGCCATATTACTTGCAGTTTATACAGCATTCTTGTTTGCTCAAGCAAAAGGACGTGATTTTTGGCAAAGTCCAACATTACCATTACATATGTTAGTGCATAGTGTTATGGCTGGTGCTGCAATTTTTGTAATAGCTTCATTAATTTTTGGAAATGAAGATTGGATGAGTATTTTAAAAAATACAATGGTAATTGCTTTGGTAGTTAACCTATTTACCTTAATAACAGAATTAACAATTACGCATCCAACTACTTCAGCAAAAACTGTAGTTAAAATGATAACTAAAGGACGTTATAGTAGATTATTTTGGTTAGGAACAGTTATAATTGGAAATATAATTCCTTTAGGCACATTACTTTTTGATGCTGGTGCAATGTCAATTGTATTTTCAGGAGTTTGTGTGTTAATAGGGATTATTATAACGGAGAAAATTTGGGTGGAAGCACCACAAAGAATTCCATTAGCTTAATTTAAAAAATAGAAAGTCATGGGATATAAAAAACCATCATTTATAGAAGGAATAGCAGAGAAATTAGGAATTATTCCAAATTTGCATAAAGAAGGCTATCAAGAATTTGAGCAAGATATGCGTCATTTTACAGATGAAGAAGTTGCTCAAATGTATGAGAATTTTCCACCACCAGAAAAATGGGATAATTGGGTAGAATACAATCCAAAAGTTTGGCCTAAAAAAGAAAAGAAAACCTATCAAATTGTGCCAACAACCTGTTTTAATTGCGAAAGTGCTTGTGGTTTAACTGCTTTTATTGATAAAGAAACCCAAGAGGTTAAAAAGTTTGAAGGAAATCCATATCATCCAGGAAGTAGAGGTAGAAACTGTGCAAAAGGTCCAGCAACTATCAATCAAATTACAGATCCAGATCGTATTTTATTTCCTTTAAAAAGAAAAGGAAAACGTGGTGATGGAGAATGGGAACGTGTCTCTTGGGATGAAGCTTTAGATACTATTGCAGCACGAATTAGAAAAGCATTAAAAGAAGATCGTCATAATGAAATTGCCTACCATGTTGGAAGACCTGGACATGAAAAATTTATGAACTGGATTTTACAAGGTTGGGGAATTGACGGTCATAATTCACATACAAATATTTGTTCTTCTGGAGCACGTTTTGGATATAATTTATGGTATGGTTACGACAGACCTTCGCCAGACCACGCAGAAGCAAAATTTATTTTATTAGTTTCAGCACATTTAGAATCTGGACATTATTTCAATCCTCATGCACAACGTATTATTGAAGGTAAAATGAAAGGAGCTAAATTGGCAACAATGGATCCTCGTTTATCAAATACGGCGAGTATGTCAGATTATTGGATGCCTTCTTATCCAGGAACTGAAGCTGCGGTTTTATTGGCAATGGCATTGTACATTTTACAAAATAACCTATACAATAGACCGTATTTAGAAAATTGGACAAACTGGCAAGAATATTTAAAAGCAAGACATTCCGATAAGGAAGTTACTTTTGAAAATTACATTGCTGCAATGATTGATGAATACAAAGAATTTACACCTGAATTTGCTGAAAAAGAATCTGGTGTAAAAGCTGAAATGATTATTGAAATTGCTCAAAAAATTGGTGAAGCAGGTGAGCGTTTTGCTTCTCATAACTGGCGAGCTGCAGGAGCTTCAAATCTTGGTGGTTGGGCAGTTGCTCGTTGTTTACATTTCTTAACGGCCTTAACTGGTGCTGTTGGTGCAAAAGGAGGTACTTCTCCTAATTCTTGGAATAAGTTTAAACCTACACAACCAAATCCACCAAAACCTCAAAAATTTTGGAATGAATTGCATTTTCCAAAAGAATATCCATTAGCATTTTTTGAAATGAGCCAATTATTGCCGCATTTCTTAAAAGAAGGAAGAGGTAAAATGGATGTTTATTTTTCAAGAGTATTTAACCCAGTTTGGACCTATCCTGATGGATTTACTTGGATGGAAATGTTTGCCGATGAAACTAAATTTGGTTTACATACAGCATTAACACCAACTTGGAATGAAACTGCGTTTTATGCCGATTTTGTTTTACCAATGGGGTTAGCATCTGAACGTCACGATTTAAATAGTTATGCAACGCATGGTGGTACTTGGGTCGCTTTCCGTCAGCCAGTTTTAAGAGAAGCTGCACGCAGAAATGGTAAACCTGTTGAATTTACATATCAAGCAAATCCAGGAGAAGTTTGGGAAGAAGATGAATTTTGGATTGAATTAAGTTGGAGAATTGATCCTGATGGAAGTATGGGAATTCGTAAAACTTTTGAATCGCCTTACCGACCTGGAGAAAAAATTACCATTGATGAATATTACCAATATATTTTTGAACGTGTTAAAGGCTTGCCTGAAAAAGCAAAAGTTGAAGGATTAACAGCGCTTCAATACATGCAAAAATATGGAGCTTTTGAAATTGAAAAAGGAGAATCATACAAGAAAAATGAAACTCCACTTACGGAAGATGAACTAAAAGGTTCTAAAGTTGATAAAGTTACCAATGTAATAACTAAAGATGGAAATGCTATTGGAGTTATGGTAAATGGTAAAGCAGTTGTTGGGTTTCCAACACCATCGCGTAAAAATGAATTTTATTCACAAACTATGGTAGATTGGAAATGGCCAGAATATGCTACACCAAAATATATAAAAAGCCATATTCATAATGATAATTTAGACAAATCTAAAGGAGAATATGTATTAGTACCAACATTTAGGTTGCCAACACTAATCCATTCTCGCTCTGGAAATGCAAAATGGTTGGTAGAAATTTCAAACAGAAATCCAATTTGGATGCATCCAGATGATGCCAAGAAATGGGGATTCCAAACAGGTGATTTGGTAAAAATGAATACCGATATTGGTTATTTTATAGATAAAGTTTGGGTAACCCAAAGTATGAAACCTGGTGTTGTTGCTTGTTCACATCATATTGGACGTTGGCGTAGACCACAAGATAAAATTGGTAATCGTTGGGCTACAAATACTGTAAATATAGAAGGTGATGGAAAAGGTGGTTGGAAAATGAATACCATTTCAGGAATAAAACCTTTTGACTCACATGATAAAGATTCAAAAAGAATATTTTGGAAAGATGGAGGTGTGCATCAAAATATAACACATGCTGTACATCCTGATCCAATAAGCGGTATGCATTGTTGGCATCAACGTGTGCGTATTGAAAAACCAAAAGCGGGGGAAAACTATGGAGATATTTTTGTAGATACCAATAAATCACACGAAATTTATAAAGAGTGGTTGGCTATGACACGCCCAGCACCTGGACCAAACGGAGAACGCAGACCTTTATGGTTTAATAGAGCGTTTACACCAGATAAATCGCCTGGAGGTTGTTATTATATTCCAAAAGATGAAAAATAAATTAGAAACAGATTGCTTCTTTTACTCGCAAATACGTGCGTTATTGAAGCAATCTGTTTCTTATAATAAGAAATAGAAAAATACTTTATTTATACTCAAGTTCATTTACTATCTCAAAAGGAGATAGTTTTAAATTTTCAACTGAATTTTTATAATTTAACCAATCTGTTTTGTAGAATTCATTAATTTTAGAAATTACTTCATTTACCTTTATATCAGCGTTTTTTATTAAAGTGGTTTCTGTAATTCCAGGATTTTGCGTTAAGGAATTAACATATCGATTCGCAGTATATAAATAAGAAATTGTACTTGGAAACTCTGTAGCTGTAATACCTTGCCTTTTATCTTCTTTTCCAAGCATATCATCTAATAAACCGTTTATGGTTGCTATAATTTCTGTATGAGACTTTAAAAGATCTTTATATTTTTCTTTTTTCTTTTGAGCCTTAATTCGTTTTTGATAATCTTCAACAATATCCTTAGAAGCTATTAAATGTTGAGTTGCTTTGCCTGCAACATCCATTTTATCTTCAAGTTGCTTTAAAAGATCGTATTTGTTTTTTAACACTTCAAAAGGCATTTCTACCCTAGGGTCGTATGCAACTTTTATAGTTTCTGAAGCTGTTTCATTCCCAAAATGAATTTTAATTTTATAAGTTCCTGGTAAAACAGTTACACCTCGTGGTTCAGATGAATTTTTACGTGGTTTATTTCTAGAAGGTCTTTGTTTTCCTTTTTCATTAAGAGACCAATACATTTTATGAATGCCATTTTCTGTTGGGGCTTTTTGTTTTAGAGTACGTATTAGTTTATTTTCAGCATTAAATACTTGTAAAATAATTGAATCAAATTTTATTTCAGGTTTTTCTTCTTTTGAAGAGGCTGTTTTGGTTTCTATTACCTTTTTTTCACTTTGTACAGTTATTTTTTTAGTTTTAGGATTATTAATGCTATAAGTTATAATTGCTCCTTTAGCTCTATTTTCACCATTAAATATTGCATTTGCTCCAAATCTAGTTCCTGCGGGTTGTTGATTTTGAGTAATATAGGCTGAAGGAGGTTCAAATACATGTAAAGTTTTGTTTAGTAATTGTGTACCTTCCTTTGCAATTGCTCTAAAGGGTCTAATATCATCTAAAACATAAGCGGCTCTACCAAAAGTACCAATAACCAAATCGTGTTCACGTGGCTGAATTGCTAAATCTATGGTTGAAACGCTCGGATAGTTATTTGTCCATTTTGTCCAATTTTCACCTTCGTTAATACTAATATATAAGCCGTATTCTGTACCTAAAAACAGTAAATTAGGTGTTTCTAAATCTTGTATTATAGATAGTGCATAGCCGAAAGTTTCATCTTTTTCATCTAGTAGATTTTCCCATGTTTTACCAAAGTCACGTGTTCTAAATAAATAAGGTTTAAAATCGAATTGACGATAATTATTTACAACAACATAAGCTTCTCCCTTAGTATATTTGGAAGCTCTAATTTGAGCAACCCAAGCCTCTTTTGGCATTTTTTTAATATTTTGAGAAACATTTACCCAACTTTCACCGCCATTTTGTGTGAGTTGAATATTACCATCATCTGTACCTACCCAAATTAAATTTTTATCTAAACTACTTGGTTCAATTGCCAAAATTGTACAATGATTTTCGGCTCCAGTAGCATCCATTGTAATTCCACCACTTTCATGTTGTTTTTGTTTTTCGGGATTATTTGTTGTTAAATCTGGTGAAACTATTTCCCAAGTATGTCCTTTATCTGTTGATTTATGCACAAATTGACTTCCAAAATATATAGTTTCGTTATCAATAGGATTCATTGCTATTGCTGCATTCCAGTTAAAACGTAACTTCACTTCGAGATTTGGGTGTGTTGGACGAATCATTTTCGTATTTCCTGTTTCTCTGTCATACCTTCCAACATTACCTTGTTGAGACATTGCGTAGCCATAACGTGTGTTTTTTGGATCTGGAACAACATCAAAACCATCTCCAAACATTAACTCTTGCCAATAAGAATTTCGGATGCCTTGATCTTTTAAAACATAAGCTGGGCCAGCCCAAGATCCGTTGTCTTGCATGCCTCCATAAACATTATAAGGAAATTCGTTATCTACGTTAATATGGTAAAATTGTGCTACGGGAATATTTTCAGCAAAACGCCATGTTTTTCCTCTATCTCGAGTAATATTTAGTCCACCATCGTTACCATCAATCATATAATTAGGATCTTCCGGATGAATCCACCATGCATGATGATCTGGATGTACACCAACTGAGGTTCCATAAGCTGGCATTAATTGTTTAAAAGATTTACCTCCATCTTCACTAATATTTACATAGGTAAATACGGAATAAATTCTATTTTCGTTTTTTGGATCAACGTGAATATCAGAATAATAAAATGGTCTATTCCCAATTCCGCCAGATCCTCTACCACTAGATTTATCATTTATCATTTTCCAATTCATTCCACCATCTTCAGATTTATAAAGTGCATTTTTTTTAGCTTCAACCAATGCATACACAAATTTTGGATTGCTTGGAGCAATTGCTACACCCATTCTACCTAAATTCCCTTTTGGTAACCCATCTTTTTCAGTTATTTGTTTCCAGTTCTCTCCTCCGTCATAGGTAATATACATTCCAGAGCCTTCACCACCAGAATTAAAAGTCCATGGTTTTCTGCGGTGTTCCCACATTGCCGCGATTAATTTATTCGGATTTGTTGGATCTACAACTAAATCGGCACATCCAGTTTTGTTATTTACAAATAGAGATTTAGACCAGGTTTTTCCGCCATCAGTAGTTTTAAAAACACCACGTTCTGGATGTTCTCCCCAGGGCGATCCAATTGCACCAACATAAACAGTGTTTGGATTATCTTTGTCAATTAGTATTCTATGAATGTTTCTAGTTTTTTCTAAGCCAACTAATTCCCAAGTTTTTCCAGCATCTAAACTTTTATACAAACCATAACCACCTGTTAAACTATTTCGAGGATTTCCCTCTCCAGTTCCGGCCCAAATAACATCAGGGTTACTTTGTTGAATAGCAACGGCACCAATTGACATGGCATTTTGTTCATCAAAAATTGGTGTCCAATCTACACCACCGCTTTCTGATTTCCATAAACCACCAGATGCGGTACCTACATAAATTATATCAGCATTATTTGTTACTACGTCAATTGCAGTAACTCTCCCGCTCATTCCTGCAGGACCAATAGAGCGTGTTTTAATATTCTTTAAAAGAGAAATATCTAATTGTTGCGCATTTATTGAAGTAGCAATAAATAAAAAGTATATTAAAAGTTTTTTCATTGTAGTTGGATTAAATTTTAAAGAATTTACTAATTTATAAATTTTTTGGTATCTATTTTTTATAATCATTCTAAATAAGCATTGTATTAGAATTTGTGTTTTCTAACAAAAAAGGAAATAGTATCTTTGCTTTTTATAAAAATTAAATAAAAATGAGCGGATTTATATCTTCATCAATTGCGAGAAAAGTAGCTATGGCGTTGTCAGCACTTTTTCTAATTATTTTTTTAATTATTCATTTAGCTGTAAATATAACTTCATTATTTAGTGAAGACTTATTTAATGAGCTTTCTCATTTTATGGGAACCAATCCAATAATACAGTTTGCTATGCAACCTATATTAATATTTGGAGTGGTATTTCATTTTGTTATGGGTTTTGTTTTAGAGCTTAGGAATAAAAGAGCAAGAAATGTTAAATATGCAAAATTTAATGGTGCTGCAAGTGCTACCTGGATGTCAAGAAATATGGTTTACAGTGGTGCAGCTATTTTAGCATTTATTGTATTACATTTTATCGATTTTTGGATTCCAGAAATTAACACTAAGTATGTTTTAGGAGATATGAGTGGATCATTTCCTGGACAAGAAGGCTATCGTTATTTCGAAGAGTTGCAGCATAAATTTGTGCCAATTTGGAGAGTTGCAGCGTATGTTGTAGCATTTATTTTCTTAGGCCTGCATTTAGCGCACGGTTTTCAATCGGCTTTTCAATCAATTGGTTTTAATAATAAATACACAAAATGTGTTAAGAATTTTGGTGTAATTTATTCAATTGTAATTCCTTTAGGATTTATTATAATTGCATTATGTCACCATTTTAACCATTAATCTTAAGAGAATATGACTACTTTAAATTCAAGAGTACCAGAAGGTCCAATTAAAGATAAATGGACAATTTATAAAGACAAAATAAATTTGGTTAACCCAGCCAATAAACGTAATATAGATATTATAGTTGTTGGAACTGGTTTAGCAGGTGGTTCTGCTGCAGCTTCGTTAGCAGAATTAGGATATAACGTAAAAGCTTTTGCTTACCAAGATTCACCGCGTAGAGCGCATTCAATTGCAGCTCAAGGAGGAATTAATGCAGCGAAAAATTATCAAAATGATGGTGATTCTAATTACCGTTTATTTTACGATACTGTTAAGGGAGGAGATTATCGTTCTCGTGAAGCTAACGTACACCGTTTAGCTGAGGTATCTGGAGCTATTATTGACCAATGTGTGGCTCAAGGTGTTCCTTTTGCACGTGATTATGGTGGATTGTTAGACAATCGTTCGTTTGGAGGTGTATTAGTTTCTAGAACTTTTTATGCTAAAGGACAAACAGGACAACAATTGTTATTGGGATGTTATTCAGCTATGAACCGTCAAATTGCGCGTGGAAAGATTGAGATGTTTAATCGTCATGAAATGTTAGATGTTGTAAAAATTGATGGTAAAGCAAGAGGTATTATTGCACGTGATTTAGTTACTGGTGAAATTGAGCGCCATTCAGCACACGCAGTAGTTATTGCAACTGGTGGTTATGGAAATGTATATTTCTTATCAACAAACGCAATGGGGTCTAATGCAACTGCAGCTTGGAAAGTTCATAAAAAAGGAGCGTATTTTGCAAATCCTTGTTTTACACAAATTCACCCAACGTGTATTCCACGTTCTGGAGATTACCAATCAAAATTAACGTTAATGTCAGAGTCATTACGTAATGATGGTAGAATTTGGGTTCCAGCTAAAATTGAAGACGCCAAAGCAATACAACAAGGTAAACTAAAACCTACTGAAATTGCTGAAGAAGATAGAGATTACTATTTAGAAAGAAGATATCCTGCATTTGGTAACTTAGTACCACGTGACGTTGCATCTAGAGCTGCAAAAGAACGTTGTGATGCTGGTTATGGTGTTAATGCAACAGGTGAAGCTGTGTATTTAGATTTTGCTGCTGCAATTCACCGTTATGGTAGTGAAAAAGCTAAGGTACAAGGTATCTCAAATCCTTCTAAAGAAGAAATTACTAAATTAGGTGAAGGCGTAATTGAAGAAAAATACGGAAACTTATTCCAAATGTATGAGAAAATTGTAGATGACAATCCATACAAAACACCTATGATGATTTATCCTGCAACACACTATACAATGGGTGGTGTTTGGGTTGATTATAATTTAATGACTACGGTTCCTGGATTGTATTGTATTGGAGAAGCAAATTTCTCAGATCACGGTGCTAACCGCCTAGGGGCTTCTGCATTAATGCAAGGTTTAGCCGATGGTTATTTTGTATTACCTTATACAATTGGTGATTATTTGGCAGATGACATTAGAACTGGAAAAATTCCAACAGATACTAAAGAGTTTGATGAAGCTGAAAAACAAATAAAAGATAAATTAGAATTCTTTATCAATAATAAAGGAACACATTCTGTAGATTATTACCACAAAAAACTTGGTTTGGTTATGTGGAATAAAGTTGGAATGGCCAGAAATGAAAAAGGATTAAAAGAAGCGATTAAGGAAATTCAAGAAATTAGAGAAGACTTTTGGAAGAATGTAAAAGTTCCTGGAGAATTGAATGAATTAAACCCAGAATTAGAAAAAGCTGGTAGAGTGGCAGATTTCTTAGAATTAGGTGAATTATTTGCTAAAGATGCTTTAGAAAGAAACGAATCTTGTGGAGGTCATTTCCGTGAAGAATATACGACCGAAGATGGTGAAGCATTGCGTGATGATAAGAATTATGCATATGTAGCTGCTTGGGAATATACTGGAAAACCAAGTGAAGCAATTTTACATAAAGAACAATTAGAATTTAAAGATATCGAATTAAAAACTCGTTCATATAAATAAAATAGACATTATGAATTTAACGTTAAAAATTTGGAGACAAAAAGGACCTCAAGATAAAGGTCAAATGGTCGAATATAAAGTTACCGATATTTCAGAACATATGTCATTTTTAGAAATGATGGACGTTTTGAATGAAAGTTTAGTTGCAAAAAATGAAGTTCCAATTGCCTTTGATCACGATTGTAGAGAAGGTATTTGTGGAATGTGTTCGCTACATATAAATGGTGAACCTCACGGACCAGATAGAGGAATTACTACGTGTCAATTACATATGCGTACTTTTAAAGATGGTGATACAATTTATATTGAACCATGGAGAGCAAAAGCGTTTCCAGTAATAAAGGATTTAATTGTTGATCGTACTTCTTTTGAACGTATTCAACAAGCTGGTGGTTATATTTCTGTTAATACTTCAGGTAACACTCAAGATGCTAATGCAATTCCAATTCCTAAATTAGATGCAGATTTATCTATGGATGCTGCTGCTTGTATTGGTTGTGGAGCTTGTGTTGCAAGTTGTAAAAACTCTAGTGCAATGTTATTTGTATCTGCAAAAGTATCTCAGTTTGCATTATTACCACAAGGAAGAGTAGAAGCCGCTGATCGTGTACGAAATATGGTAAAACAAATGGATGAAGAAGGCTTTGGTAACTGTACTAATACTGGAGCTTGTGAAGTGGAATGCCCAAAAAGTATTTCATTAGAAAATATAGCACGTATGAATCGTGAGTATTTAAAAGCAAGTATTATTTAATATACAATAGATTAAATTTATTAAGAAGACCTGTTTTAGTGCCAAAACAGGTCTTTTTTTGTTAATAAATAGCCTAAAACATTATTTAGAATCTAAAAATAATTTTTTTTCGTTCCTTATTTTTGATAAACATATTCGAATTAATGAAAAATATATTTGTAGTAGTAATTTTTATGCTTTATTCTGGGTTTGTTTATTCACAAGCTAGAATAAATAAGGAATTAGATACAGCTTTAACAATCTCTAAAGTTGAAAACTTTATAATTGATAAACAGTTAGATTCTGCAAGGGTTTACTGTTCTCAATTAAAGAAAAACGAATATGTAGCTTTATTAAATAGAATTATAGATAATAAACAATCTTATAGCGATTATCACCAACTTGTTAGAAAAATTAACAATAGAAACACCACAGATTTAACTTATTTTGATAAACTTATTTCAAACATTCCAATTCCAAAAAATATTGATTTAGACTATGTTTATCTTAATTGGTTGTACATAACTAAATTAAGAAATAACTCAAATATTGAAAAAGCGTCATTAGAAAACTCAAAGTTAGAAAAGTATATAAATCAATTTAACCCATCTAATGTTGATGTTGTTAAGGCTAATTTGCTTTTATGCACCCATCAAATTGTACTTTACATTATTGAGAAAAACGTTAAAGATGGAAAAGAATTATGCTTAAAAAATTTAGAAAAGGCTAGAGAACTTAATGATAATACACTTCAAATAATATTTTTAAACCATTTATGCGATTTTTTAATTGAAGAAAGAAATCTTGATGGTTATATTGAAAACAGCGAATTAAGTTTGTCTTTAGAATCTGATTCTAACGAAAAAAGTCCATATTATACCCAAACTATTGAAAAATTAATTGATGCTTATAACTACAAAGGAGGTTATGAGAATAGAGTGTATGAATTATTACTAATTCTTTATAATAATCCAAATAGTAGACTTGCCAGTTTTTCTTTATTTGCGGATTTTTTAAGTAATTTGGACAAAACATCACCAATTACTAAAGAAATTTTCGAGCTGTTTAATGTTTCAAGTTATGTTTCATTTTGTGAATTTACTGAAGCAGCAACTAAAGGTAAAATAGATGATAATTTGTTTTATTATGTTTTAGATTTTAATTCAAAATTATTAGAATCTAAAGGGTTTTTAAATGAAGCTATTGCTTATAAAGATAAAAGTATTGTTTTAACAAGAAAAATTTATTCAGAAGATTTATCCAATTCGCTGGCCAATTACAGAACTGAGCAAGCTATAAAGCAAAAAGAGATTGAAATTACCCATGAAAAGGAAAAATCGCAGTTATTTAGTATTATAATAGGTTTAGTTTCATTAGGTCTGTTAATTCTTATCTATATAATTTATAAAAAAACAAAGCAGCAAAGAGTACTTAGGGAGAAAAATGCAGAAATTAAATACCAACGTGATCAAATAAAAGAAAAAGAAAAAGAAAAAAGCTTGTTATTAAAAGAAATTCATCATAGAGTTAAAAACAATTTTCAAATAGTTTCAAGTTTGTTAGAATTACAATCTAAAAACATTGAAGACGAAAAGGCTTTAGAGTTAGCCAACGATGGTAAAAACCGCGTAAAATCTATGGCTTTGATTCATCAAAAATTATATCAAAATGAAGATAGTTTAATTAATTTTGATGAATATATACAACAATTAGTAAAAGAGTTAACCTCTATGTATGCTTCAAATTTAGATATACAAACAAATATAAATTCTGAAGGTATTTTGTTTGATGTTGATACTGCAATTCCTTTAGGGCTTATTATAAACGAATTAATAACCAATGCTTATAAGTACGCCTTTTCAAACGGAAACGAAAATATTTTAACAATTTCCATTAATAAAGAAAACGATAATTTTTATAAATTAGTTGTGTCTGATAATGGACCAGGGTTAAAAGATGAGTTTAATTTTAAAAAAGCAAAAAGTTTAGGTTTACGGTTGGTAAACAGATTGGTTAGACAATTGCAAGGAAGTTTAAATTTAAGTAATAGAAAAGGTGCTAATTTTGAAATTTTATTTAAAGACACTTATTTAAGAAATCAAACTAATTAATGCTGCAAATGGATAAGGTTAAAATTTTAGTAGTTGAAGATGAGATTATTATTGCAGACAATTTGTGCGATGTAATTGAGGAATTAGGTTATAAAGCATTAGAACCTGCTTTAAATTATACCGAGGCTTTAGAGTTTATTAAGGAAGATACACCAGATATTGCTATTTTAGATATTCAATTGGGTGGTAAAAAAACAGGAATAGATGTAGCAAAAGAAATAATTAAAAACTACAATTTTCCTTATATATTTTTAACTTCAAATTCCGATGAAGCTACAATTAGAGAAGTTAAGGCTTTAAATCCGCCGGCTTATTTGGTAAAGCCATTTACAAAAGAAGAGCTTTATGCTTCGATAGAAATAGTGTTGCATAATTATTCAGAAGAAAAACCAATATTAAATGAGCAAAATGAATTCTCTCATAATTCACTTTTTATAAAAGAAAAAGGCGTTTATAAAAAAATAGTAGTAGCAGATGTTCTTTATCTAAAAAGTGAACATGTGTACACAGAGATTTTTCTTAAAACAAATAAAAATCAACTTATTAGAACTAGTTTAAACACAATTATTAATAAGTTAAATTCTAATTTTATTAGAGTACATAGAAGTTATGTAATTAATATTAATTATATAGATGAAATAAATAATGCGAGTCTTAAAATAAACGGGAATATTATTCCTATTGGAAGCACATATAAAGACGATTTATTTAATAGATTAAATTTAATTTAAGAACATATTTTAAAGCATACATAACATTAATTATACTTTCAACGGGTTAATAATATATATTTGCTAAAAAGATTATAAGACTTTAAAATTTTAGTAAGGGGTTATTATTATATCGAGGGGTTGATATAATTAGACTTAATAAAACCTATTTCTTAATTGAAATAGGTTTTTTTATTGTAATAAGGTAAAAAATTATTGTTTAACAATAATTTTATATATTTGTTCTATCAAAATTTTATTTTATGAGAAAGCTTAATATATTAAAAACAATTGTAGATGTTTTTTGGATTTTTTCAATGATATCTATTCCTGCAATTTTGTTTCTGATTCCATTTATTTTTTTAAGTGATGATATAAGTATTTTTAATATTAGAATAAACGGGTTGGAAATTAATGAAACAACTTTTTTTACGAAACTTATATTATGTTTTATGTCAGTTATTTATTTAGTATTAATTTATTGTGTTTATTTATTTAAAAAAATACTGCGTTGTTTTCAGCAATTAAAAATATTTGATGAAATAGTTATCGTAAATTTTAATAGGATGGGTAATTTGTTAATTGTTTCAGCTATATTGTCTTGGACTTTAACTTTTATTTATAATGTTTCATTTTCAAATAAAATTTATTTAGAAATTGGTTTTAGCCCAAATTTATTAATGCTTTGTCTAGGTTTTTTCTTTATTGTTTTAAGTGAAATATTTAAAATATCAAAAAAATTGAAAGAAGAAAACGAACTAACTATATAAGTATGCCAATTATTGTAAATCTTGATATAATGCTTGCTACTCGTAAAATGAAAAGTATAGAGTTAGCGGAAAAAATTGGTATTACTCCTGCAAATCTCTCTATTCTAAAATCTGGTAAGGCAAAAGCCATACGCTTTTCTACCTTAGAAGCTATTTGTAAAGAATTAGATTGTCAGCCAGCAGATATTTTAGCTTTTTCTTCAGATGAATCTAAACATATTTAGTAAATTTAGATTTTAAATTTAACTAAAATGCCCACATACAGACATTCTTTTCAATCTAAACTACCAGAAATACCTACCTCAATTTTTTCTATTATGAGTGCTTTAGCACATAAAGAAAATGCACTTAACTTATCGCAAGGTTTTCCAGATTTTGAAAGTGATAAATTTCTTATCGAACTTGTAAATAAAGCCATGGTAATTGGTAAAAATCAATATGCCCCAATGCCAGGTATTTTTAGTTTGCGAAAAGCAATTGCAGATAAAATGGAATATTTGTACGGTGTTTCTTACAATCCTGAAACTGAAATTACAGTTACAGCAGGAGCAACACAAGCTATTTTTACTGCAATTGCAGCAACAGTTAAAAAAGATGATGAGGTTATTATATTTAAGCCAGCATACGATTGCTACGAACCAACTATTCAGCTTTTTGGTGGTAAAGTAATTCCTGTTCAATTAAATCCTGAAGATTTTAATGTTGATTGGGAATTGGTAAAAAGTTTAATTACTGAAAAAACCAAAATGATTATTGTAAATACGCCTCATAATCCTTCTGGTAAAATTTTAACTAAAACAGATATGCTTCAATTAGAAGCGCTGTTAAAAAACACTAATATTATACTTTTAAGCGATGAAGTTTATGAACACATAATTTTTGATGGAGAACAACACCAAACTGCTGCGTTGTTTCCGGCTTTAGCAGAAAGAGCTTTTATAACTGCTTCTTTCGGAAAAACATTTCATAATACAGGTTGGAAAGTTGGTTATTGTATTGCTCCAAAAGAACTAATGAATGAATTTAGAAAAGTGCATCAGTTTAATGTGTTTAGTGTAAATCATCCAACCCAAGTTGCGTTGGCGGCATATTTAAAAATCCCTTCAAATTACACAAATTTAAATTCTTTTTATCAGCAAAAAAGAGATTTATTTTTAAGTTTAATTAAAGACACTCGTTTTGAATTTACACCATCAAAAGGCACCTATTTTCAATTGTTGAACTTTAAAAATATTACAAATGAAAGGGATTATGATTTTGCCGTAAAACTGACTAAAGAGCATAAAATTGCGAGTGTTCCAATTTCAATTTTTAATGAAAATGGATTAGATACAAAAGTTTTGCGTTTTTGTTTTGCAAAAACAAATGATACACTAAAAAAAGCCGCTGAAATATTAAATACAATTTAATTTTAGGAGTTAGCAAATTACTATTGTTGTTTATTTTTAAATGAATTTAATTGTTCTTCAAGAGATAAAATTAGAGCTCGTGAAACATCAGAATCCATATTTTTTAGTTCTTCAATAGTTCTTTGTAACGTTTCAGGGTTTATTTTTTGTTTATGCTCATCTTTAAAATTATAACCAGATTTTTCAAATAATTTATCGGACCATTCATTTCGGATAGCATCAATAACTAAATGTATTCGCTCAGTTTTTCCTAAATTTTCAACTTTATGAGGTAAATTAAAATTAGCATACCAAACCTCTCCAATTTTCATTTTAAGGGGTTTATTGTTAATATGAAATAATACTTTGTTATTAGTTTTAATAGGAATATGCATTCTAAAAAAATTACTTTCATAACTTAAATTATCATCCTTATGACTTTTAATTTTACTGTTTGGAGATAATTTTAAAAGGCGTATTGACTCTTTTTCACATTGAAATTGATTAATTAAGTATTGAAAATACTTGCAATCTTTTAAAATTTCACAATCTTTATATGCAACATTAGTTGTTTTATGCGCAAAAATATTTTTAGAGTCTCCATTTAAAGATCTTAATGGAATAGAATTCCATGCACCATTATAATATGTAGTATTAAAATGTGGTATTGAAGGCATTTTGTTACAAATAGATAAATCCTCAATTAGTTTTTCTGTATTAACAGGGATAGGAAGTTTAAAAAAATCATTCATGCAAAAGTCTTTTATCAATAATACAAAAAATCAACGAATACTTGGTAATATGTTATTCTTTAGCTAATTTCAATAAATAATTAAATAGCATACGAATGTTTAAAATAGCTTTAATTCAAGCAGATTTAGTTTGGGAAAATGTAGCACAAAATAGACTTAATTTTTCAGAAAAAATAAACAGTATTTCTGAAGTGGTTGATTTAATTGTATTACCAGAAATGTTTTCAACTGGCTTTACTATGCAGCCTGCGAATGTTTCAGAAAAAATGAATGGTGAAACTGTAAAATGGTTGCAACAGATTGCCTCAAAAAAAAATACTGCAATTTGTGGAAGTATTGTTATTGAAGAAATGGGTAGTTATTTCAACCGTTTTTTATTTGTACTTCCTTCAGGGGAAATAGAATATTATAACAAACGCCACTTATTTACATTGGCGGGTGAACATAAAGTGTATACTTCAGGAGTTAATAAATTGATTATTAATTATAGAGGTTTTAAAATTTGTCCGCTTGTTTGTTACGATTTGCGTTTTCCGGTTTGGGCTCGGAACGTTGAAAATTACGATGTTTTACTGTACGTTGCTAATTGGCCAAAACCAAGAGTTTCTGCCTGGGATACATTGTTAAAAGCACGTGCTATTGAAAATATGTGTTATACAATTGGGGTTAATAGAGTGGGTGTTGATGCCAATAATTTAGAATATAATGGGCATACTGCTGCATATAATTGTTTGGGAGAACAAATTGGACAAACTATAGAAAATAAGGAAACTATTGTAATTGTAACTTTAGAGAAAAATCATATTTCTAAAATTAGAACCAAATTAAATTTTCTAAGTGATAAGGATGCTTTTGAAATAAAGAAATAAAAAAGTTAAGCCAAACAGGTTTCGAAGACCTGTTTGGTTTGTAAAGTTATACTAAGTCAACGGATTCATCCATTTAAACTCATATTTAGTACTTGGAACTACAATTCGTTCTGTAATTCTATACATTCGATCTGGTAATTTCATTAAATAATCTCGTGCTTTTTCTGCTTCAGCAGTTAAACCAGTTATTTTATCTATTTCCCAAGTAGCATTTAACTTTTTAATAATATCTACATAGTCAAAACCAGTATAAACGCCAGCGCGTTGTGCTACAACAGAAAACTGATCGAACAACGTGCCTTTCGCTTCAAAAGAATGTCTTAAGTGCATAGCAGGCATTACAATTTTATGTTTCATCATATATTGAAAAGCCAACATCATTTCACTTGGGTCATGCTGAAAAATTTGTCGTACAAACTCTGTATATGCCAAGTGATGACGCATTTCGTCTCCAGCAATAATTTTAGACATTTTAGCCAATAATTTATGACCATTTTTACGCGCAATTTTAGCAACATTATTATGAGAAACATATGTTGCAAGTTCTTGAAAACTGGTATATACAAAGTTTTTATAAGGATCGCGTGCAGTTCCAATATCAAAACCATCACTAATTAAATGTTGGGTTGTTATTTCAACTTCGCGCATATTTACACGTCCAGATAAGTATAAGTATTTGTTTAAAACATCTCCGTGTCTGTTTTCTTCTCCAGTCCAAGCTCTAATCCATTTTGCCCAACCGTTATCACCACCATTAGCACTGTGTTGAGAAACACCCTCAACATCTAACAGCCAAGATTCGTAAGTTGGTAGTGCTTCTTCTGTAATAGTATCACCAACTAAAACTACCCAAAAATCATCATCCATTTCTTTAGATAATTCTCTAATTTCTTTTACTTCATCAATAAATTTTTCACTTTGCGAGTTTGGCAAGAAATCGGTTGGTTGCCATATTTTCTCGGGTGTAATTAAGAATTTTTCTACAAAAGTATCTATATTCTTTTCTAGGGTTAGCATTACCTCTAACCGGATATTGTGTAACGACATGTCTTATTTTTTTAGTAGTAGGCTGCTAAATTACGGAATTTTTTACCGAGCTTTCTACTTTTTTAAATAAGTCTTCGAATTTTAGAGAACTTGCTTCAATTGGTTCATGAAATTCAAAAGTAACTTTTACGCCAACCTCTAAAGGAAACATTCCATATTTATTTAGCTTCCAACAATTATTAATTGTTACTGGAACAACATAGGCAGAAGGTGCAAATTTGGTAAGCATTTTTAAACCATTTTCTGAAAATCGTTTTGGAACACCATCTTTACTTCTAGTACCTTCAGGAAATATTACTGCAGCATAGTTGTTTTCTTCTATATATTTTCCAAAATCTCTTATTGCAGCCAAAGATTGTCTTGGATCTTTTCTGTCTATTAATACAGAACCTCCGTGTCTTAAATTATAAGATACACTTGGAATTCCTTTTCCTAACTCTATTTTTGAAACAAATTTAGGATGGTGTTTTTTAAGGTAACAAGATATTGGACAAATATCATGCATACTTTGGTGGTTTGATACAATTATTAAAGGAACGTTTTTTGGAATAGTATAGTTGTTTATAAATTTTATGCGTGTACCTAAAATATAGAGTAGATAGGTAAGCGAGCAATTCATAATATCAACTACTATTTTATGCCCTTTGTATTTACCAATATTAAAGCCAATCCATTGTAAAGCGTGGAATATTAGCAATAAAATTCCATAAAAAAGATAGAAAATTGGAGAAAGTATGTATGATAGTATTTTTTTCATATGTCTATACTATTATTTTTTAACAGTCATATACTGTTCGCTATTTGGCATTTTCTTAGAGAATTAACTTTTGAACTTGCTCGTTTCATTTCGAAAAACATAATTAGGTTGTTTTAAAATTTATTCTAAAACAACCTAAGAATTTGTTAGTTAGAAGAAAACCATAAATCCCAAGGGATTCTACTTAATATTAAAATTAAGGCAATTGTATAAAACACAGCAATGGTTTTAAACTTTGCAGCATCTGTGGTTTTCTTTTTGTGTTTAGAAAATCCTATAGTTATTAAGGTAATACCAATTATACCAACTAAAGGGTGTTCTACTAAAACTTTTCTTAATTCACTGTTTTTCATTACTTCACCCATGCCTACATTACGCATTATATCGTAAAAAGAAGATAGGTAATATGCTGCAAAACCTAATAATAATTGAATATGTGATGCAATTAATGCAAATAATGCGATTCTTAAATCTTTAGCCTCAAATTTTTTGTTGGCTCTTAACCCCATAAAGGCATTTATAACAGCAAAAATTAATACAATAAGAACTATATAAGCCCAGTAAGAGTGAATCATTTTAATCATAATAGTTAGTTTTAAATTGATGCAAAAATATAGAATTTTTAATGATTACAAGAATTTAATGATTACAATAAAAAAAGCCACTCGTGAGAGTGACTTTTTATGAAAGTATTTAAAGTAATTTTTATCTTTCAATTATATTATTAAAAGGATAAGAAGTGCTATTAACACATGCTAAAATGGTTCTTTTTTCTCGGTTGTCAATTAAACGGTATTTGTATCTCCAGTTGTTTACAATAATATACATTTTGCTTTTAAAACGGTTTGTTCTTCGTCGGTCTGAAACGTCTTCCATAGCGTTTACCAAATCAATTACATCTTGTATTTCATCATTCATCCAGGTGCCTCTTTTAACCATTTGATTTTCAGTATCTAAAAGGCAGTTCAGGTTTAGCATTGGTGAAGTATTAGAATAAGGATGTCTATCTTTATCGTTTAAAACGCCATCGTTGTCGTAATCATTGTTTTCACCAATTAACATAAGATCTTTTATGTCTTCAAAACTACCTGTTGGGTTTAACAATATTTCGGTTTCTTCTGTTATTAAATCAATTGTATAAATAACGTCACATCCAAAAGTTGAAGATGCAATACACTTACCGTTTCCAACATATTCTATAGCTTGAGCAGTAGCATTACAATTAAAGCCTTCATCTTCATCAAGTCCTTTAAATATAATAGAGGAGCTTCCAATTGAAAATGAAAATAATTCTGATGTAATTCCAGAAGGTATAGCTATGCTTATTAAGTTATTCATTTCTACATTTGCCTCTTTAGTTTTAGTAAACATATCATCATTTCTATATGAATAAATTAAACTATTGGTATCAAAATTATAAGTTAAGCCAACACCGCCTCCTGTTGGAACATTTGCAAAAGAACTTATTGTTTTGGTATCTAGATTAAAGCTGTTGACTTCACCATTTTTAAAAACAAAGTATAAAGTACCATTGTTGTCAAAAGTTAAATCTTGTGGGTTATAGTTTCCTTGGTATGAAATAATACTTTGAATAAATTCTACTTCGTTAGTTTCTAAATTATAGGAATATAAATTTCTATTATTGGCATCTCTTTTACTTGTACTTTTACCAATATCATTATAATTATCAGATTTTAATAAATACACTAAGTTATCATTAGGGTTGTAATCAAATCCATAATATTTATTTGGTTCTAGGTAATTTGTATTGTTTTCATTTAAAGCAATGTTATCGGTAATAGGATCATAAGTGTATAATGCAATATTATTAAAGTCTATGTCTGCAGGATTCATTTTAAAATCATCGCTATTCCAAGGATAAAGTGCATATAAGTCTTGTCCTTCAATAGATATTTTAGAATTTAATAGGTCAATTTTACTATTTAAATCATTTTGTTCAACTGATAAAATGGTTTCATCTTGACACCCAATAAATACAAGTAATATTAGTAAGGATGCAAATGTTAATTTTTTTTTCATAATTTTTGTTTTTAGGTTAGGTTAATAATTTTACTCTAAATTAATAAATATTTTTAACTCTATTGTTCTGTAAATGAAAAAGTTGATAATTTTATAAGCAAAAAAGCCACTTGTATAAAGTGGCTTTTTAAGAAAAATTTAAAAATTATTTTTAAATAGGTCTATCATTAAAAGGATAGGATGCATTATTAACGCAATCTAATATCGCTCTTTTTTCGCTATTGTCTATTAAACGGTATTTATACCTCCAGTTATTTACAATAAAGTACAATTTGCTTTTAAAACGGTTTGTTCTTCTGCGGTCTGAAACATCTTCCATGTCTTCAACTAATTGAATTACATCGTTAATTTCGTCTTGCATGTTTGTACCTCTTTTTACCATCATATTTTCAATATCTGGCCAACAATTGTCTATTATAATAGAACGATTTTTTGAAGAAAATGGATGGTTGTCTTTACTATCAATTTTACCATCGTTATCATCATCGTCGTCACAAGCATCTCCCATACCGTCGTAGTCATAATCTGCTTGGTTTGGGTTGTATGTTGTTGGGCAGTTGTCAACTTCATTTAAAATATCATCTCCGTCAATATCATCATCACAAACATCTCCTTGTCCATCTTCATCCATATCTGCTTGGTCTGCATTTGGAGTTGTTAGGCAATTATCGTCTTCGTTTAAAATACCATCATTGTCTAAATCTGAGTTGCAAGATGCATAAAAAACATCATCAATGAAAAAAACACTGAAAGATCCTCCATCTTGTAGAAGTTCTATTTTAGAAATAGGTTCAACAGATAAAACTCCAAAGAACCTGTTATAAGCATCATATATGGTAATTTGGTCTAATATTTCATTATTTTCTCCATAAATGGTCGCTTTAATATCTGGATATTCATAAGCCATTAACCTCATACTTACGCTCATTATATTGTCTGAGCTAAACTCAATAATAAAAGGATCTTGCGGGGCACCGTAAGGACCAATAGCTGGAGAGTCTACACCTTGTGCTGGCCATCCTTGTGTTGCTATATGGTAACCTAATTCTAAATCAAGGTTCGTATAAAAAGAAATATTAGGAGTAATTTCTCCTGGCGAAAATTGACTATCACTTGAGTTTTCATTTAATATACCATATACTATTCTTCCAGAATTTACACTTAGAGGTCCGATATTAGCTTCATTAAAATCTTCAAATTGATAGAAATCATCGCATCTGATTTCTAAAAATGTTTCTTCATCATTATAAAACTGAACATTACTTTCTTCAGACCTTGCAAAAAGATTACCTTTCGGAATAGGATTTTCTCTTTCGCTAATCACTATATCTGAACTATTAGTAATAAATAGTTCATTTTGGATAAGAGTTTTTTCAATTGATTTGTTTTGAATTTCAACAGTATCTGTTTCTTTTTCACAACTTACCAACAGTACAATGGTTAAAAGTAAATAGGTTAGTTTTTTTAGGTGTTTCATAGTGTTTGATTTTAAATTATATTTAATTAGATGTATTAAATTTAAAAATGTGGGGCATATTTTTTCTAAAAAAACGAGGGGTGCAATTTTTTTTAGAATTATGAATATAGTTAAAATAAATATAGTTACAATAAAGAGACTTATTTTAAATTAAAAACCTGTTTCAAAGTTGAAACAGGTTTTTAATTAAGTTTTAATCTATATCTTCATTAAAAGGGTAGGAAGCGTTGTTAACGCAATCTAATATCGTTCTTTTTTCTCGGTTGTCTATTAAACGGTATTTATACCTCCAGTTATTTACAATAAAGTACATTTTGCTTTTAAAACGGTTTGTTCTTCGGCTATCAGAAACATCTTCCATAGCGTTAACTAGATCAATAACATCGTTAATTTCGTCTTGCATGTTTGTACCTCTTTTTACCATCATATTTTCAATATCTGGCCAACAATTGTCAATTACAATAGAACGGTACATTGAAGAGAATGGGTGGTTGTCTTTTGTGTCTATTACACCATCGTTATCATCGTCGTCATCACAAGCATCTCCCATACCATCGTAATCGTAATCTTCTTGATTTGGGTTTGCATTTTCTGGGCAGTTGTCATCTTCATTTAAAATGTCATCACCATCTATATCATCATCACAGACATCTCCTTGTCCATCTTCATCCATATCTGCTTGGTCTGCATTTGGAGTTTCTGGGCAATTATCATCTTGGTTTAAAACACCGTCATCGTCTATGTCAGGGCTTAGAGGTCCTTTAATTGTAACTTTTGAATAATCTAAACCAATATCATCTCCATTTTCATTAAAAGTTATATTTATAATTCCATCATTAGCAAAACTGGCAGCTTGACCAGTAAATGTAAATGTTTGAATAACTGGAAAATTACACGCAGAGAATCCATTAATAGTAAAAGAGTACGAATTTCCATCAATTGTAATTGTACTATTTTCATTATCAGAAAAATATTCTCTAATTTCAATAACTACTTCATCAGCAATAAAGCCATTATCAATACTATTTGTAAAGTCATGTGTCCAACTTTCTATATTATCACTTGTGTCAGAATATTCTCTATCAAAAATTCCAAGATCAGTAATAGGATCACTAAAATCATAAAAACTACAAGATGGCGTATCACTTCCTCCATATCCAAAGTTATCTTCGTCTCCAACCAAGCTTATAATCTCATTTGATTGAGCTGATGTATTAGAAAAGGTTTTAGTTTTTTCAATTGAAAAAATTTCATCGCTATTATTTTCATAATAATAACCTGTTATTTTATTATTGCTGTTTTTAACGGCAATAATTTTATTACCAAGTAAAGGTAAGTTTTCAATTTGATCGTCATTAAGAGTATTTGAATTATCTATAAGGGTTTCTGTTTCTTTTTCACAACTTACAAATAGAACAGCTGCAAGTACTACATAGGTCAGTGTTTTTAGGTGTTTCATAGTGTTTGATTTTAAATTATATTTAGTTAGATGTATTAAATTTAAAATTATGTGGGGTGCAATTTTTCTAAAAATGTGAGGGGTGCAATTTTTTTAGAATTACGAATATAGTTAAAATAAATACATTTACAATAAATAGGCTTATTTTAAACAAAAAAACCTGTTTCAAAGTTGAAACAGGTTTTTAATTAAGTTTTAATCTATATCTTCATTAAAAGGATACGATGCATTATTAACACAATTTAGTATCGTTCTTTTTTCTCGGTTGTCTATTAAACGGTATTTATACCTCCAGTTATTTACAATAAAGTACATTTTGCTTTTAAAACGGTTTGTTCTTCGGCTATCAGAAACATCTTCCATAGCGTTAACTAGATCAATAACATCGTTAATTTCGTCTTGCATGTTTGTACCTCTTTTCACCATCATATTTTCAATATCTGGCCAGCAATTGTCAATTACAATAGAACGGTACATTGAAGAGAATGGGTGGTTGTCTTTTGTGTCTATTACACCATCGTTATCATCGTCGTCATCACAAGCATCTCCCATACCGTCGTAGTCATAATCTTCTTGGTATGGGTTTGCATTTTCTGGACAGTTATCTTCAGTGTCAATTATTCCATCATCGTCTGAATCACAGGTTCCAAAAGATAAATTGTCGATTAACTCACCAATAGGTGCTAAAAACTCAATTCTTTTGATTGGTTCATTTGATTCAAAACCAATAAATGTTCCATTACTTGCTGCATTAACTATTATAGATCCTAAACTGCCAGAATTCCCAAAAATTTCTAGTTCTACATCTCCTCCAAAGTAACCACAAAAAACATCCATACTAACATTATAAACATTATTAGTTGTGAAATTGATTGTTAAATCATCAGCAAACGAATTTGGTCCGAATACTTTAGAATTATTTCCTACAACTCCCGATCCAAGAACAACTAATTGATTTAAGCCTGCTCCTGAAACTGTAAAAATAACTTCTGGTAAAATATCGCCTTGTGAAAAAACACCGTTATCTGTATTTTCATCTATAGGAGCATCAAATGTCAATACACTTCCATTAGAGACGCTAGCTTCCTCAAAATCTTCTAAAGGTAAATTGGAGCAAGGAAAATCTTCTTCATTCATAAAAAATTGAAGCCCTGAATCTTCAGTTCTTTTTGTAAAAGCTGATTTTACAGATTTACTTTCATTTTTAGGTAATGAATTAATGTATGTGTTTAAATCAAAACCAGCTTCTATAGCTTCGGAAATTGATTGGAAATCGTTTAGTTCTTTTTTTGGTTGAACCTCATTAAAAATTTCAGGTTCAGTAATAGTTTCTTTTTCACAACTTACAAATAGAACAACTGCAAGTAATACATAGGTTAGTTTTTTTAGGTGTTTCATAGTGTTTAGTTTTAAATTATATTTAGTTAGTAATTTTAAATTCTAGGAAGAATTTTTGTAAAAAGCGAGGGGTGCATTTTTTTTTCAATTGTGAATATAATAAAAATAAGTAAGTTAACAACTAAATTATTTTATTAGAACTTAATTTATTTGATATTGAATTATATTTTTTAATTAAAAAAAAGCCTATTTCAATATTGAAATAGGCTTTTTAAAGTTTTAAACTTTTTTATCTTGGAACCTCATTAAAAGGATACGATGCATTATTAACACAATTTAGTATCGCTCTTTTTTCGCTGTTGTCAATTAAACGGTATTTATACCTCCAGTTATTTACAATAAAATACATTTTGCTTTTAAAACGGTTTGTTCTTCGGTTATCTGAAACATCTTCCATAGCATTAACCAATTCAATTACATCATTAATTTCGTCTTGCATATTTGTACCTCTTTTTACCATCATATTTTCAATATCTGGCCAGCAATTGTCAATTATAATTGAACGATTCATTGCAGAAAATGGGTGGTTGTCTTTAGTGTCTATTACACCATCGTTATCATCATCGTCATCACAAGCATCTCCCATACCATCGTAATCCCAATCTTCTTGGTTTGGGTTTGCATTTTCTGGGCAGTTGTCATTCACATCATATATACCATCTTCGTCAGAATCTGGACTAGTACAATTTCCAAATGAAATCATATCTACCCCCTCATAACCGTATTCTGAACTAATTACAATTTTTTTAATTGACTCATCAGAGTGAAACCCCAAAAATCTGCCTTCTGCACGGTCATTCGGATGCGTATATGTTGCATTTGTATACGCAATATAAAGGTCGTCTTCTCCGTAAATAGTTATAAGCATATTAGAAGTTTGTGAATCAAACAATCGCATACTTACATCTTTAACATCATTATTTGTAAATTTTAAAATTAAACTTCCTGTACTATATTTTGACATTAAAATACTAGGATACCCATATGAGTCTGATGGAATCCAAAAGCCATCAGTAACAAGTTCGTTGTCATAATCAAAAGAAATTCCAGGCAAGATTTCTCCTGGCGAGATATGAATCGTGTTGGTAAATTCATCTATTGGACCCGAAAAACCATCACTGTAGTTAGAATAAGCAAAATCTTGTGTGGGTAAAGTAGAGCAATCAAAATCTTCTTGATTCCAAAAAAACCAAACGGGTGGGATTTCGTCTCTAGATTGTAAAAGTTTGCTATTATTAATATCGGTTTCGTTATCTTCTAAAAGGACATTTTGTTCCTTTTCACAACCTACTATAAGTGTTATGGCGAAAAGTACATAGATTAATTTCTTTAAATGTTTCATAGTATTTAGTTTTAAATTATATTTAAATAGAAGTGATTTTTTTTTAAACTGGTCCATCATTAAAAGGGTACGATGCATTATTAACACAATTTAATATGGCTCTTTTTTCGCTGTTGTCTATTAAACGGTATTTATACCTCCAGTTATTAACAATAAAATACATTTTGCTTTTAAAACGGCTTGTTCTTCGGTTATCTGAAACATCTTCCATAGCATTAACTAGATCAATTACATCGTTAATTTCGTCTTGCATATTTGTACCTCTTTTTACCATCATATTTGCAATATCTGGCCAGCAGTTATCAATTATAATTGAACGGTACATTGAAGAAAATGGGTGGTTGTCTTTAGTGTCAATTTTACCATCGTTATCATCATCGTCATCACAAACATCTCCCATACCGTCTCTATCCCAATCTTCTTGGTTTGGATTGTATGTTAAAGGGCAATTATCAACATTATCTAAAACACCATCATTGTCATCATCATCATCACATACGTCACCTAAACCATCATCATCATTATCTGCTTGATCGGCGTTTGCTGTAAAAGGACAATTGTCATCAACATCTAAAACACCATCATTGTCATCATCATCATCACATACATCACCTATACCATCATTATCATTATCTGCTTGGTCAGGGTTATATGTTAATGGGCAATTATCACAGGCATCTGCAAAATTGTCATTATCATTATCTGCTTGGTCAGGATTGTATGTTGTCGGGCAGTTGTCACATACATCTCCAATACCGTCATTATCAATATCTGCTTGGTCTGGATTTGGAGTTCCAGGACAATTATCATCATCATTTAATATGCCATCATCGTCTAAATCTGGGTTACAACTTACACCTGTTGTTTCTATTGTGTAAGCGCCGTATGCGATAGTGGACTGATCCCCATCTTGCTAATAGTAACAGTATAGTTACCATTATATTGGAAGTGTGGTTGTAATTTTTGGATCCAAACCAGGTCCACTGTCATCATCACGAGTTACATATAGCATGTTATTTCCTCCGTTAGTATACGTTAAATTAATGGTATCATCTGTAACTCCAAAGTATAAGACCATATATAAATCATCAGGAGTATTACCCCAAATTGTTATGGCATCATTTGCCAACCCAAAAAAAGTGTAATATTCCCAATCCACCGGATTAGCATAAATAGGCCCAACAGGTGCGACACCCGTATTTATTCCTTCACAAAGTGGAGAATAAATTGGAGCTCCAGATGGATCAACACTAGATGATAGACTTTTATCTAAAGATTCTTAAGTCCACATTATAAAAGTCTAATTTTTCTTCAAAAGTCATGTCTTTTGAAGTTTCTGCATCTAGAATTTCTACATCTAGAATCTCAGGTTCAATAATGTTTTCTTTTTCGCAGTTTACCAGCAATAGCATTATTACTGCCAAGTATGCAAGTTTTTTTAAATTTTTCATGGTATTAGTTTTAAATTATATTTAAATAGAAGTGATTTTTTTTTAAACTGGTCCATCATTAAAAGGGTATGATGCATTATTAACACAATTTAATATGGCTCTTTTTTCGCTGTTGTCTATTAAACGGTATTTATACCTCCAGTTATTTACAATAAAATACATTTTGCTTTTAAAACGGCTTGTTCTTCGGTTATCTGAAACATCTTCCATACCATTAACTAATGCAATTACATCGTTAATTTCGTCTTGCATATTTGTACCTCTTTTCACCATCATATTTTCAATATCTGGCCAGCAATTGTCAATTATAATTGAACGGTACATTGAAGAGAATGGGTGGTTGTCTTTTGTGTCTATTACACCATCGTTATCATCGTCATCGTCACAAGCATCTCCCATACCATCGTAATCGTAATCTGCTTGGTTAGGATTGTATGTTAAAGGGCAATTGTCTATTTCATCAAAAACTTCATCATTATCTTCATCGTTACAGCCACTAGTTATATTTGTAACTAGGTTATAGGTTGGAGGGTTAGCACCACAATTATTTAACACATAAACAGCCAAAGTATATTCGCCAGTGTAAGGTAAAGAATAGTCAATTATTCTTGGTTCACTCCAGCATCCGTACTCATCGCCTACTTGGTCATCCCAAGAACCTATATGTTGCATATTCACGCCTCCATCATTATAAGTTACTCCATCTAAATTATCTGTAACTCCAAAAAACAGTGTCATCATTGGATCCCAGCTTGAAGTTCTATCAACCCAAATTGACACTTGTTGTCCGGCTTCACCATAAAACTTATAGAAATCCCATAACTCTGCTCTTTGATATCCATCATCATTTGGGTCTAATTCTAAAGAATTCATTGTTCCGCAAATACTGGTGTAACTTAAATTGAATTCTTCTGTTCTTTGTGAATAGGTTTGTTTTGAAGAATTACTTTTCATAAGTTCAAGTTTTTCTGCAAAGCTTGAATAGGGTTCATCATTTAGCTGATTTTCTAATTCTACTGAAGATTCATCATTTAGTTGATTTTCTAAATCTATAGAATTTTCCATCTCACAACTTATTACCAAAAGTAATACTATTGCTAAGTATGCAAGTTTTTTTAAATTTTTCATGGTATTAGTTTTATTGATTATTATTCAATTTAAACTAAATAAGCGGGGTGTTTTTAGGGTTGAATCTACAAATTGTTATATACCTTTTTGTTTAAAGGTTTTATAAAATTAGTTCACTAGCCTGGGGTTTCATTAAAAGGATACGATGCGTTATTAACACAATTTAGTATCGTTCTTTTTTCGCTGTTGTCTATTAAACGGTATTTATACCTCCAGTTATTAACAATAAAATACATTTTGCTTTTAAAACGGTTTGTTCTTCGGTTATCTGAAACATCTTCCATAGCATTAACTAATGCAATTACATCGTTAATTTCGTCTTGCATATTGGTACCTCTTTTCACCATCATATTTGCAATATTTGGCCAACAACCATCAATTTCAATAGAACGGTACATTGAAGAGAATGGGTTCTTATCTTTAGAATCTATTACACCATCGTTATCGTCGTCATCGTCGCAAACATCTCCCATACCATCGTAATCGTAATCTTCTTGGTTTGGGTTGTATGTTTCTGGGCAATTGTCAATACTATCAGCAATAGTATCTTCATCTGAATCAATTATTTCACAAGTACCAAAAT
Source organism: uncultured Flavobacteriaceae bacterium (assembly GCA_942492305.1). Classification (GTDB taxonomy): domain Bacteria; phylum Bacteroidota; class Bacteroidia; order Flavobacteriales; family Flavobacteriaceae; genus Lutibacter. Next base: position 593,317 of record CALOEI010000001.1, read on the forward strand.
ATAAATCATCAATTCCTCCTGAAGCGTTTACAAAATAAAATCGTACTTTTTTAATATATTCGTTTGAAATAGCTCCAATAAAATCGCCATCTTTAGGGGCTAGTTCATTTGAATATGAAATTTCCTCATCGGCATGATTGTATAAAGCAACATTACAACTACCCCACCCATAGATGGAAAATAGATTAACACTAAATGCATTAATGTTATCTTCAACAAATTCTACTTGAAGATAATAGGTTCCATAGGTGCCTAAAATATCAGCACCGAAATATTGTTCTGAACTAGACATGCTACTGCAATTACCATTCATATTAAACACTCCTAATCCGCGACCTTCAGGATCTGCTGTAAAAATAACGCCATAAACAATATCTGCAACATCATAAGGGCCAGGTGCGTCGCTAAATAACTTAACGGAGAAGAAAACCCATTCATACATAAAGCAAATGGAGTAAACTTGCAGAAATCTTCGTAGTTTAATTCTCCACAATTATTGTCCTCAAATTCAGTTTTTGTTTGGTATAACTCAACTGTTCAAATCACTTTGTTTTGGTATATCTAATTTTTGTGATTTTGGTGAAACTTGAGTTTCTTTCTCTTTTATAATTTCATCTTCAATTAAATTTTCTTTTTCGCAACTTATAAAAAAGGTAAGTGTAATTAATAAGTAAAGTAGTTTTTTAAAATGTTTCATAGTATTTAATTTTAAATTAAAAAGGAGAGAATATTTATCAAAATGATTAAATATTAAATTTAAGGGGGGTAAGGAAATATGGAAGTTTTTAATAGGCATAACACAACATATTTAATAAAATGTTGATTTTGTTAGCTAGTAGTGCATCTAATTTAGCACTAAATTTGAGATTTTCCTATTAAAAAAAAGTATTAATTAATATAAAATATCGTTTTCAGAAGTAGTTTACTTGATTACGCAATTTTAAAGGTTATAAAGAAGCACAAAAATTAACCTTTTTTTCTAAATTTAATTTTTAATAAAGACATCTCTTTTTAATGATTATAATACATACTTTTATGCATGAAAACTATCACATTCACAATAAAAGGCATCAATAATTTTACAATATTCATTTTTTTATTGCTTGTTTTGAGGTTAATTAGAAAAAAATTGTATTTTGCGACCATGTTAATCAATACTATACAATATATTATGAAAAAATTATTAAGTGTTTTTTTTGTACTTTTTATTGGAACCACTATGTTAGCTCAAACAACAGTATCTGGTTCCGTAATAGAAGCAAAATCTGGTGAACCTATTCCGGGTGCCAATATTAAGGTTGTAGGAAAATCTATAGGAACTACAACTGATTTTGATGGAAATTTTTCATTAAAAATAGCCCAGAACCCTCCATTTTCAATTGAGGTTTCATTAATTGGTTATACTTCAACAATAGTTGAAGTTTCTCAAGATGATCAAAAGTTAAGCATTTCTTTAGAAGAGTCTGCTACTGCTTTAGATGAGGTTGTTGTTTCTGCTTCTAGAACTCCAGAACGTATTTTAGAGTCGCCAGTTACAATTGAAAGAATGGATGTTAGGGAAATTAAAAACACTACATCGCCAACCTTTTACGATGGTTTAGAAAATTTAAAAGGGGTAGATGTTAATACGAATAGTTTAACATTTAAATCTGTAAATACTAGAGGATTTGCAACTTTTGCAAATACACGTTTTATGCAATTAGTAGATGGCATGGATAATTCTTCACCGGCACTTAACTTTAATTTAGGAAACCTTTTAGGAATGTCTGAATTAGATGTAAATACTGTTGAATTATTGCCAGGAGCTTCTTCGGCTTTATACGGAGCAAATGCTTTTAATGGTATTTTATTTATGACTAGTAAAAACCCTTTTAATTCTGAAGGTATTAGTGTTTATGGAAAAACAGGTATTACTTCTTCTAAAGAAGCAGGAGATAATAATTTTGTTGATGCAGGTTTTAGAATGGCACATAAATTTAGTGATAAATTTGCCGCAAAAGCTTCATTTTCATTCTTAAAAGGAACAGAATGGTATGCAACGGATTACAATCAGTATTTAGATAATGGAGCAGGAAATGCAGATACTGTTGCACCTGTAGGCGCTGGACAAACTGCTTTTAACCAATTAAATGTTTATGGTGATGAGGTTAATCTTGCAGCAACTCCTTTTGGAGATTTACAAGGTGTAGTTGGTTTCTTAGCTTCAACTTCTAATCCTGAATTAGCACCTTTAATTCCTTTTATACCAAAAGATAACGTATCTAGAACAGGTTATAAAGAACGTGATTTAACAGATTATGTAGCAGAAAGTGCTAAAGCTGATATTGCATTACATTACAGACCTTTTGAAGATGATTTAGAAATTATTTATAATGCTAAGTTTGGTAAAGGAAATACAATTTACCAAGGAGCTAATAGATACGCAATCAAAAACTTTTTTATGCAACAACATAAAATTGAAGTTAGAAATGACGACTTTTTTGTAAGAGCCTATATGACTGATGAAGATGCCGGAGATTCTTACGATATGCGTTTTGCAGGTATTAATTTAACAAAGGAAACGGCTGCTCAATGGTTTGGAACTTATGCGGGTGCTTATGCAACAGGAGTTAGTCAAATACTTGGTGGTGGAGGTTCTCCAGCTGATGTGTTAGCTGCTTCTTCTCAATTACACGCTGGAGCAAGACAATTTGCAGATACAAATGTAACCTTGCAACCAGGAACACCAGAATTTAAAGCTGCGTTGGACAGAATAACTTCTGATCCAGATTTAGTAACTGGAGCTAAGTTTCAAGACCAAACAAAATTATATCATATAGATGGTAATTATAATTTCCATAGTTTAATTGACTTTGCAGATATTCAGGTAGGAGGGTCGTGGAGAAAATATTCGTTAAACTCAAACGGAACAATTTTTACAGATTATGATGGTACAATAGATTATAATGAATATGGTGCTTATACACAAATTCAAAAAAAATATTTAGATGATAGATTAAAATTTACAGGATCTATTAGATATGATAAAGCAAAGAACTTTGATGGAAATGTTTCACCAAGAATTTCATTATCGTATTCTTTAGGACAAGGAAAAACAAGAAATTTAAGAGCCTCTTTCCAAACAGGTTTTAGAAATCCAACAACTCAAGATCAATACATTGGGTTAGATGCTTCAGAAGCTATATTAATTGGTTCAGCACCAGATAATTTAGATAGATATTCTAATTCTTTTTCAACTAGTGGTACAGCCCAAATGTTAGGGTTTCCAGCCTCTATTGAACAAAAAGGTAGAGTAGCTTATGAAAACTCTTATACATTAGCTTCTTTATATGCATTTGCAGGAACTGGTAACCCAGCTGCATTAGTAATTGCAGATTTTGACTATGTAAAACCAGAAAAAGTTACTGCTTATGAAATAGGATATAGAGCAGGCTTTGGTAAATTATCTTTAGATGCAAGTGCTTACTTTAACCAATACGAAGACTTTATAGGAAACAAAACAGTTGTTTCTCCGTTATATGGTAATGTAGATTTTTCTGATGTTCATCCAGTTGTTCAACAACCAAACGCTATAATTGCATTAGCAAATGGAGATTATCAACCATATCAAGTTTATACAAACTCTAAAGCAGATATTTCATCTTACGGAGGAAGCATTGGTATTTCAACAAAATTATTTGGAAATTATAGTTTTGGATTAAATTATACATTATCAAAATTTGATTTTGATCAGGCAACAGATCCAGATTATGAAGCTGGTTTTAATACTCCAGAAAATAAAGTAAAATTCTCTGTTGGAAATCCTGAATTAATTGAAAATTTAGGTTTTGCAGTTAATATTCGTTGGAACGATGAATATATGTGGGAATCTACTTTTGCAGATGCTATGATTGATGCAAGAACAGTTGTAGATGCACAAGTAAACTACACAGTTCCAAAGTGGAAATCAACTTTTAAAATTGGTGCTGCTAACCTTGGTGGTAAAGAATATTTTAGTGCACCAGGTAATGGAAAAATTGGTTCTCAATATTTTGCATCTTGGACCATAAATCCATAATATATTTGGATAAATAAATATTACAAAACGCTCTAAATTTTTAGGGCGTTTGTTTTTTGAAAAAAACTTAAATTATTTTTTCCAAAATAAAATCAAAAAACTATCTTTGCAACCTGAAAAATGAGGTAAGACTAAAAAGATTAATTATCTAAAATATAAACAGTTAAAGTAATGACAAAGGTTACAGGTAAAGTTGCACAAATTATTGGTCCAGTTATAGACGTTGAGTTTGAATCTGGAGCAGAACTTCCAAAATTATACGATTCATTAGAAATAAAAAGAGAAGATGGTTCACTTTTAGTACTTGAAGTACAGTCTCATATTGGTGAAGATACTGTTAGAACTATTTCAATGGATTCTACAGATGGATTAAGTAGAGGAACAGAAGTTTACGCTACAGGAAATGCAATTCAAATGCCTGTTGGAGATGCTATTTATGGTCGATTATTCAATGTGATTGGAGATGCTATTGATGGATTAGGTGATTTGCCTAAAGCAGGTGAAAATGGATTACCTATTCACCGTCAGGCACCAAAATTTGAAGATTTATCAACTTCCACTGAAGTTTTATTTACAGGAATTAAAGTAATTGATTTAATTGAGCCTTATGCAAAAGGTGGTAAAATTGGATTATTTGGTGGTGCCGGTGTTGGTAAAACTGTATTAATTCAAGAGTTAATTAATAATATTGCTAAAGGTCACGGTGGTTTATCAGTATTTGCTGGTGTTGGAGAAAGAACACGTGAAGGGAATGACCTTTTAAGAGAAATGTTAGAATCGGGTATTATTAAATATGGTGATGACTTTATGCACTCTATGGAAGATGGAGGATGGGATTTAACCAAAGTTGATAAATCTGAAATGAAAGAATCCAAAGCAACTTTCGTATTTGGTCAAATGAATGAGCCACCTGGAGCACGTGCACGTGTTGCTTTATCTGGTTTAACTATTGCTGAATATTTTAGAGATGGTGCTGGTGAAGGACAAGGGTGGAAAAGATGTATTATTCTTTGTTGATAATATTTTCCGTTTTACACAAGCTGGTTCTGAGGTGTCTGCATTATTAGGACGTATGCCATCAGCGGTAGGTTACCAACCAACTTTAGCAACAGAAATGGGAGCAATGCAAGAACGTATTACTTCAACTAAAAATGGTTCTATTACATCTGTACAAGCGGTTTATGTACCTGCAGATGATTTAACAGATCCTGCACCAGCAACAACATTTGCGCATTTAGATGCAACAACTGTATTATCGCGTAAAATTGCTGAGTTAGGTATTTACCCTGCAGTAGATCCTTTAGATTCTACTTCAAGAATTTTAACTGCTGATATTTTAGGAAAAGATCATTATGATTGTGCACAACGTGTAAAAGAGTTATTACAACGTTATAAAGAATTACAAGATATTATTGCAATTTTAGGTATGGAAGAATTATCTGAAGAAGATAAATTAATTGTACACAGAGCACGTAGAGCACAACGTTTCTTATCACAACCATTCCACGTAGCTGAACAATTTACTGGTATTCCTGGAGTTTTAGTTGATATTAAAGATACTATAAAAGGCTTTAATATGATTATGGATGGTGAACTAGATAAATATCCTGAGGCTGCATTTAACCTAAGAGGATCTATTCAAGATGCAATAGATGCTGGAGAAAAAATGTTAATAGAAGCATAATCAGTTTTAAGTTTTTAGTGCTAAGTTTTAAGTTGAATTCAACCTAAACTAACAACTAAAAACTAACAACTAAAAACTAAATGAAATGATTTTAGAAATAGTATCACCAGAAGCAACATTATTAAATTCGGAAGTTAACTTAATTGCAGTTCCAGGTATTAATGGTGATTTTCAGATGTTAAATAATCACGCACCTATTGTTTCTTTGCTTGTTGAAGGTACTGTTAGATTTCAAGGAGAAAATGTTAAGATTGATGAGCAGCATGCTGCAAATTTTACAAATACTAAAGGTGAATATGCATTGCAAATAAAAAGCGGAACTATTGAAATGAAAGAAAACAAGGTTATTATTCTTGCGGACTAATTTTTAAAGTAATATATAAAAAAAGCCGAGCAATATTGCTCGGCTTTTTTTGTAAAAATATTTTTTTATTGGAATCGATATCCAATGGAAACTCCACCTCTTCCAACAACTTCAATATCGCTATTGTCTAACATATCTCTTCCAATTCCTGCATATATTTCTGCTACAAAACCTCTTCTTGTCACCCATTTTCCACCAACTGAAATACCTACAGCTAAATCGGTATATTTATGATCTTTTAAACTAGGATCATAATTGTCATAGTAATAATCGTCATAGTAGTAATCATCAAATTTACCAGAATGTATCATTGTAAATGCCTCAATAAAAAATCCTTGAGCATATTTATTAGAGAAAAAATGTCTATAGTATGGCGTTAAAGAAAATGTTCTGTACTCATCTAAACCATCAATGCTACTATCTAAACTTACAAGTGTTCCAAAACCTATAGAAGATTCTTCATTTAAAATACGTTCGTAACCTATATCTAACCACTTAAAACCAATTAAATTAGACATATTTAATTTTAACTCATTATTCATCTCAGAATAATTATTTTGTTGGGCAAATAACATAACACTACAAACTAATAATAGCGCAGTAAGGGTGATTTTTTTCATCAGAATTTTGTTCTTTTAAATTAAAGGTTAAATATAATTAATAGTTTATACTAACATACAAAAATGATGCCTAATATTTTTTTATACAAAACACTTAATAAAGAAACTTTTTTATTCTAAACAAAATAAAACGGAAAGCGCTTGTTCTAATTTATCTTCATTTAATAATTTTTTCGCAATTGAATGTAGCTGATATACTTTCTCCGTTTTATCCTTAATTGTCAATATAGTTACTAAACTTGCAGTTTTTTTAATTTCTTCTATTTCATTTGAAGACGGAATCTTAGGTAAATTTCCTAACCGACCTAAATTATTACCTGTTAAAATGGTACTGTTTAAAGCGTGTTTTGGAAGACTATCTACTCCAATGCCTTGTTTAAATATTGGTTTAGGAATTTCAAATAAAGACTCTTCAATAAGTCTAGCGTACCAACTGCCTCCCATACGAGCCACCAAATCTAATTTTTTAGTGTCTAATTTTCCGTTAGTATCTAAATATTTATTGTTAATATGAATAAAAACTACTCTTGAAATTACTAAATTTCCAGCGCCTCCTTCTTTTCCTAATTCAATAATATTATCTACCACACACTCAAATGAAACAGGAGATTCTGCAACTCTGGGTGGTGTAATTTTTAGAGATTTAACAGGTGTTAAGCCTGATTTTATGAATTCGTTAACGTCAATATCGTATTCTGTACTGGAAAGTGACATTTGCTCTACAATAGGAAAATTTACAATATTTATAACTACTTCTTTTGTTGTTTTTACATTTTCTAAAGTATGTTTAGTAGTGTTGTTTTTTACTCTTCTAGCAGGAGAAAAGATTAAAATTGGTGGGTTTGCACTAAACACATTAAAAAAACTAAACGGACTTAAATTTACATTGCCATTTGCATTAACTGTACTCGCAAAGGCAATTGGTCTAGGAGCCACCGCTGTCAATAAAATACTATGTAATTCGGCAGTAGTTATAGAATTTGGATCGATTGTTGTAATTTCTGATTTCATACTTTTTTTATAAAGTCCCTCTATTTTCTTGTTCTCTTTCTATGGCTTCAAATAACGCTTTAAAGTTGCCAACTCCAAATGATTGTGCTCCTTTTCTTTGAATTATTTCAAAAAACATTGTTGGTCTGTCTACAACTGGTTTTGTAAATAACTGCAGTAAATAACCCTCATCGTCTCTATCAATTAAAATTCCGTGTTCTTTCAAAACCTCAACATTTTCATCAATATCTCCAACACGTTCTAATAAATCATCGTAATAAGTTTCTGGAACATACAAAAATTCTACCCCTCTATTTCTCATTTCAGAAACCGTTTCTACAATATTGTTTGTAGCTAATGCAATATGTTGAACTCCTGGACTGTTGTAAAAATCGAGATATTCTTCAATTTGAGATTTCTTTTTACCTTCTGCTGGTTCGTTTATTGGAAACTTAATTCTTCCATTTCCATTAGACATTACTTTACTCATTAACGCAGTATAATCGGTAGAAATATCATCATCAGTGAAAGAAATAATTTGTGCAAATCCCATTACTTTTGCATAAAATTCGCACCATTTTTTCATTTCTCCCCAACCAACATTTCCAACCATATGATCCACATAGTTTAAACCAACAGGTGTTGGATTGTAATGAGATTCCCATTTTTTATACCCTGGTAAAAATACACCCTTATAGTTTTTACGTTCTACAAAAATATGTACTGTTTCGCCGTATGTATAAATTCCAGAACGTATTACTTCACCATGTTCATCTTTTTCAAGCGTTGGTTTTAGATACGATTTTGCGCCTCTGGAAGTGGTTTCTTCCCAAGCTTTTTTTGCATCTTCAACCCAAAGGGCTACAATTTTAACACCATCTCCGTGGATGTTTATATGTTGGTTAATTTCTCCATCTTTTTGTAGCGGAGAAGTAAGTACTAAGCGAATTTTATTTTGTCTCAATACATATGAAACGCGATCTTTTAAACCAGTTTCTAATCCTGCATATGCTTCAGATTGAAATCCGAAAGCAGTTTTATAAAAATGTGCGGATTGTTTTGCGTTTCCAACGTACAATTCAATATAATCTGTACCTAATAAAGGAAGAAAATCTTCTGCATCTTCAAAAAGTTTTTCTAAACTATATGTGGTATTTTGTATATTTTTTAAGTTTTTTATTTCTGCTGCCATTTTTTTAATTTTTGTTAAATAGTAAATTTGTTGTAGCAAATTTTTATTCTAGCCACGATTTATAATAATCTTCATCTGCAATCTTAAGTGCATCTTCTGTAACCATTAGTGGTTTAAACGTATCTACCATTACAGCCAATTCATTTGTAGATTTTTTACCAATACTGCGTTCCATTGCGCCAGGGTGCGGACCGTGTGGAATACCTGCCGGATGGAGTGAAATATGACCAGCATCAATATCATTTCTACTCATAAAATCGCCATCAACATAGTATAAGACTTCATCAGAATCTATATTGCTATGGTTGTAAGGTGCTGGAATTGAGTCTGGATGGTAATCGTATAAGCGAGGTACAAAACTGCAAACTACAAAAGCATCAGATTCAAAAGTTTGATGTACTGGTGGTGGTTGATGAATTCTTCCGGTTATTGGTTCAAAATCATGTATAGAAAATGCATACGGGTAATTATGTCCGTCGTAACCAACAACATCAAACGGATGTGTTGCATATACCATATCAAATAGTTGATTTTGTTTTTTAATTTTGATAAGAAAATCTCCTTTTTCGTTATACGTTTCTAATTCTTGAGGTTTTCTAATATCACGTTCGCAAAATGGTGCATGTTCTAACAATTGTCCAAACCAATTTCTGTAACGTTTTGGCGTGTAAATTGGCTTATGGCTTTCTACTATAAATAAACGATTATCATTCGTTTCAAAATCTATTTTATAAATAGTTCCTCTTGGAATTAGTAAATAATCACCATATTTAAAGTCTAAATTCCCTAAATGTGTTCGCAATTTACCTGTTCCTTTATGAATAAAAATAAGTTCATCGGCATCTGTATTTTTATAAAAATAATTGTTGATTGACTCTTTTGGAGCCGCTAAAATAATATTGCAATCGCTGTTTGTAAGTACAATTTTTCTACTTTCTAAATAATCATTCTCTGGATTTACTTGAAACCCTTTAAGTCGGTAGGATTGAATATTAACTGCTTTTGCAATTTTTGGAGCTACACTATATGGGTCTCCAATTTTTTTAACCTGTGTAGGTCTGTTTTCGTGGTATAAATTGCTATACATTCCATCAAAACCAATAGTGCCAAAAAGTTGTTCATAATAAAAATCACCATTTGGTTTTTTAAAAATTGTATGTCTTTTTGGAGGAATGTTTCCAAGTTTATGATAGATTGGCATCTTGTTTTTATTTAAAAATAGTTATTACTTTCTGTTTTGCAATTCTTTTATAGCTATATCTAAAGATTTTTCTGTTAAGTTAATACCTTTTGGGCAAATTTTAAAAGTTTTGTGTAAGGCATTTTTAATTACTTTTGAGGTATCGGTAAATAAAATTTCATCGGTTATTTCACCCTCGTTTTCCATTAAGAATGCAAAAACTCTTGCCATTCCGCAATTGGCAATAAAATCCGGTATAACAGCTATTTTTTTATCTACTTCAGATAAAATTTTGCCCATAAAAATTTCTTTATCGTTAAAAGGAACATTTGCTCCGCAGCTTACAACTTCTAAGCCATTTGCAATCATAGAATCTAATTGGCTTTTTTCTACCATTCTTGAGCCAGCTGCCGGAATAAATATCTCAGCACCAACACTCCAAATTTGTTGCATTATAGTTTCGAAATCTATAAATGCTGTTTTTTCTTTTAAACTTTTTTTAGTTGCTAATAAATCTTGAATTTCTTGTAAACTAAAGCCTTCAGTATTTATAAAGCCACCATTATAATCTATAATTCCGACAATTTTAACACCGTATTTTGCTAAATAAAATCCAGCTGCAGCACCTACATTTCCCCATCCCTGAATAATAGCTCTTTTCTCACTAATTTTACCACCCCAAATTGTGTAATAGTGTTTTACGGCTTCACTAACACCATAACCTGTAATTAAATCAGCAATTTTATAGTTAGAAGCAATTGAAGGGATGTATTTTTTATCAGTTACTTGTTTAGAAACTCCAAACTGTAAACGTCCTATTTTATCTTTGTTTTTTGCAATTTCCATACTAAAAAAACCATTGACCACACCTTCTTGAGGATGTGATAAACCATAGCTTTCTGTAATTGGAATAACTTCAACTAATTCGTCAATGTTTAAATCGCCACCTGTTCCATAATAATTTTTTAATAACGGCATTATTACTTTGTACCATCTTTTTAAAACTTCTGCTTTTTTTGGATTTTCTGGATCGAAATTAATTCCAGATTTAGCGCCTCCAATTTGTGGTCCAGAAACGGTAAATTTTATTTCCATAGTTTTAGCTAAAGATTCTACTTCGTTTCTATTCAATCCTTTACGCATTCGAGTTCCACCTCCAGCAGCACCTCCTTTTAATGAGTTAATTACTACCCAACCTTCAGCGCCCAACTCTTTGTCTTTCCATTCAAAAACAATTTCTGGTGGTGTTTGTTCAAATTCTTGTATTAAACTTGACATAATATTTCAATATTATAATTAAAAAATCAAAAATATAATTTAAGAAATATGAATACTTTTAAACTGCTATATAAATTTAATTACAGCATAAAACAATATATAATTGTAAAATTATAGCATAAAAATCTGCAAATATTTATATTTGCTATATTAAAATATGATTTTTCTAAAATGAGTTTAAAATTAGATACAATAGATTTAAAAATTCTTGATTTAATTCAAGAAAATGGACGCATAACAATAAAAAGTATGTCCGAAATATTAAACCTTTCTACTACACCTGTTTTTGAAAGGATAAAAAAACTTGAAAAAGAAGGTTATATAAAACAGTATACTGCCTTGTTAAATGAACGAAAATTGGGTTTAAAACAAACAGTTTTTATAAGTTTAACGTTAAAAGAGCACAGTAGAAGTTATTTAACAAAATTTGAAAAAGAGATTCAAACTTTCCCTGAAGTTATGGAATGTTATCGTATTACTGGAAATTTTGATTTTTTGGTGAAAGTTATCGTAAAAGATATTGAAGATTATGAGAATTTTATTTTAACGAAGCTTTCTTTGCTTAAGAATTTAGGAAATGTACAAACGCATATCGCACTTTCTAAAGCTAAAAATTCTACTAAAATTAGTAGTGAGGTTTTAAAGAAGTTAATATAAGTATTTAGAAAACCACTCTATTTTAAAAAATTGCTTTTAGTTGAATAGTTCCTGTATGAATTGTTTTTGAAGTTTCACTTTTTCTACCTAAGTAATTTAAGTTTAGATTTAAAAACGAATTAATTTTTCTGTAAAATAAAAGGCTCCAAGTGTAGTTTTTTCCAGGTTGTAATCCTTCTAACATTTGGTATGCAATTGGTGTATTATTATTTCCTTCAAAATTATTGTTAAATAAATTTATTGAAGCTTTTAATAGATTTTTAGGGTTGTTAGCGTAGTTAACTTCCAATCCAAATTTTTCAGAATTTAAAGTTTCAAGATCATCAATTTGGTTTTCTTTCTTTTTTGCCTCAAAAAACAAAGAAAAATAGGTTGAAGTATTATAATAATATGAAATTTTAGGAATAATACTGTGGTTATTTAACTTGTAATTTCTAGTACTATAATTTAACGAAGTAGTTTTATTTATAGAATTACTTATATCAAAATTTAATTGCCAAAAACTGCCTATTTTATGTTCAAACTGGAGTTTATGTTGCTGTATAGAGGTCTCTAAATTATCTATTGTTGTAGTGTTTTTGTTTTTAGAATTTATAAAATTATAAGTAGTTGAATAGTTTTTTAAACCTTTATTGAAGTAAAAACTATTGTTTAAATTAAAATTTAAACCTAATAAATTTGAGTTGTTTGTATCAAACGGGTTTAGATTAAAAGCATGATCTTCTTTCTTTTGTTTGCTATCAATTAAAATATAGGTTTGATTGTAAAAATGAGAAATAAATTTTTTAAGTCCTGTTTTGGCATTCCATTGTTGAGGGTTTATTGCAACTATTTGCGAAAACTTGTTTTGATGTGTAGCAATATAATTTAGTGTTGGTAAAATAACGCGTAAATAAGTAGCTTGATCTGCAAATTGCGCAATTTCAAATTCGTTTAATTCTTTAATTCCGTTATTATTATAATCTATCCAGGTATAAAAACCTTGTCCAGGCTCGGTTTTTATATAGGTATAATCTTGTTGTGGAAGCGTTCCAGAAAGCGTTTGATAATTAGTATTTAAATTTAAAAATTGATTGAATAATTGCTGATTGTATGTTATTTTAGAATTTAGAGAAGTTTCATCTTTAAAGTTAACATTTTCAACAGTTCTATAATTAACATACGCCTGTAGATTTGCATTTTTTGATGCTAATAAAGTTGATTTTACGTAAAAAGTTTTGGAGTTGTTTACTTGCTTAAAATTGGTGTTTTGAATACTATCTGTAGTTCTAAAGTTTGCACCAAACTGCGTGTATACTTTTGTGGAATCTCCAACTCCAAAGAAGGCTTCAATTTCATTGAATTTATGACTTATTTTTAATGGTGTATTTGTTAAAATTTCTGTCCGTTTATTGTTTTCACCACTTAAGCCTACACCATACCAACTTTTTGTTAAATTGTATTTAGAGCTAACATAGTACCTTAAAAATGTACCTTCTTCAATAATATTTTTATTGTTTAAAACACTGACATTGAAATTTATAGCGCTATTCTTATGATTTAAATTCCCAAAGAGATAATGTTTGTTTCCTGAAAAAGAATCGCTAAACTCTAGGTTTTCGTACATGTAATTAATGGTATTGTTTTTTTTGTTTGAAAACTCTAAAGCACTACTTATTAATTGCTGATTTCCACTAATAGTTTCGATATTCCAATCTCTATTAAATTCTATATTTTGAATGCGTTCAATACTTTTAAATTTATCATTAATAAAATCAAATTTTAAATTACTTTTTAATTGCCATTTATTGTCAATAAGAATTTGTTCCCAGCTAAATTTTGTTGCAAGTCCTTTATTCTCGCTATCATCTATTGTTGAAAATAAATTTTCATCATTATTGCTAAAAGCAGTTTCAGCGTTAATAGTTGTTTTTAACGTGGGATTATATGTTGCTTTAAAAACTGAAATCTGTAATTTATTAGGTTCAATTAATTGAATTATTGGATTGTAGTTACCTAGATTTTCGCCAACGTATTCATAAATTTTTCCTAAGGCTATTACTTCTTTTAAAACATAACTTCCAGCATTTTCTCCAACAAAAGTATATGCTACGTTGTATAATTCTTCGTTTTCATTAGTTGAATATTCAAAAATTTCAGAACTACCAATAAGCGTTTTTTTGTACAATACTTTATCTTCAGAGTAGGTGTCTAGATAAGCAGAAGGTGTAAACATTAATTCTGGATTATTACCAGCATCAGAAAGTATCTGTTTTTGTTCGTTCGATAAATCTTGCTCTAATGGCTGATTTTTCAAATCGTTTTCATTGTAAAAATATCCACTTATTGTTAACTTATCACTTTTATAAGCCAAATTGTTATAGGTTACAAAACGTGTGTAAACTCTGTCTGTATATTGATATTCTGCAGTAATTCTCATATTTCCAGTTATAGGAAATGTGGTTGTAAACGTAATTTCTGCTGTGTTGTAATCAATTGTATAATCGTTTTCTTCACCACGCTTCAGTTGAATTCCATTTACATAAATTTGTTCGGTTCCCGATAATATTAAAATATAACTATTGTTAAAATCTGATAATTTATATGGACCTTGATTTCCTTCTAACCCATTAAATTGTATTTTTTTGTATTTGCCTCTTACAATGGCTCCAGAGGTTTGAATATCAATTTCAGAACTTTCATTTTTAATGTTAGCTTTTACACCTAAACCCGAAACTTTTTTGTTGAATTTTAAAAATGAAGTTTCGTTATTATTTAAATAAATATCACCTGCATTTACACTCCAATTATCGCTAAATAATTCAATAAAAACCCGATCAAACTCGTTTAATTTATAGGTGTTTCCATTTTCTTGAATTGGTAAATTTGTATCTAAAATTGCAGCTTTTATAGTCACTTTATCCGAGAGTTTTCCTGCAATCTGCAGGTCTAATGAAGAATTAACAACACCATTTTGGTTGTTTCCACTTGTAAATCCTCTGGTAATATTTCCAGCTGTATTTAAACCGTCAAATGGCTTAAAAGGAATTTTTTGTTGGTTGGTGGTTAAACTATACAACTGCGTTTGGTTCGAACCTTTGGGAACTATTAATTTTGAATCGAAAATAGAATATTCCTTCGTCAAAAAATCTGGATATAAAGTGTATTCGACTAAAACTTCAGGAAATTTTTTGTCATTTTTAGAGCTAAATACCAATAATGCTTTTGAAAAATCAATTGTATATTTTGAGCTATCAATTAATATATTATTTTTTGAAAACACTTTAAAGTTGAAAGGAGTAATACTCACCGAATCTATTTTAATGGTATCATTTTTTACTAAGAAAGACTTTTTATAAAAATTTTTAGAAGTTATTTGAGCATTAGAAATTACGCTAACTAAAAGAAATAATAAGAGTAAGCCTTTTTTCATTTTTATACTAACGTAATTTGTACAAAAATAGTTTAAAATAATGATTGTTGTGTGGAAGGATTTTCGTGTTCTAATAACCATTTTTTTCGCCATAAACCACCAGCATAACCAGTTAAAGAACCATCACTTCCAATAATTCTATGGCACGGAATTACAATCCAAATAGGGTTTTTTCCATTAGCTGATGCAACAGCTCTTATAGCTTTTATGTTGCCTAAGGCTTTAGTTTGCTCTAAATAGGTTCTGGTTTTTCCGAAAGGAATATTTTGTAATTCTTTCCACACTTTTTGTTGAAATTCCGTTCCTTGCGGATTTAGTTTTAAGTTGAACTTAGTGCTTTTACCTTTAAAATATGCATCTAATTGTTGTACACAATCTTGCAAACAAGTTGGAATAGTTGTACAAGTTTCAATAGTTTCATCTAAAACTGTAATGGAGGTAATTCCATCAGTATTTCCTTCAATTTTGGCTGTTCCAATTGGTGTTTTATAAAAGATTTTTTTAAGCTGTTTCAACTTGCTTGAGTTTCATTTATTAGTTTTAAAGATACATTTATTTATCATAACCTACCAATTGTTAAAAAAACACGTTGTTTATCAGTCATTAAACTTTTAAATGTTATTTTATCTTAACTTTGTTCCGTTATGAAAAAAAATAAATTTCTTTTTATTCTTTTGATACTTACCTTATTAGTTTCTTGTGATAATGAGGATGAGGTTGATTATTCTAACCAATTTATTGGTGAATGGATGCGAAGTGATTTTAATGATCATTTTGAATTTAAACTGATTTTTCAATCCGATAATACTGGGTTAAGAATTTATAAGGAAGGAACAATGGAAACTGAAATTACTTCTTCACTTGTTCAATTTAACTGGAGTGCAAATGAAAATAGCTTAATAATTGATGAATTAGGTAATAAAATTACAACTAAGTATTCTATTAATTTAGAAGGAGAGCTAATGTTATATAATTATTCCGACTTGCCTTTTATAAAAATGTCTGAGGATTAAATTTTAAAAATATCTTTTGAGTTTTGAGTAGTTATTGCTGCTATTTCTTGTGGACTTAATCCATATATATCAACTAATTTATCCACTACTTTTGTAATATAACTACTTTCGTTTCTTTTACCTCTAAATGGTGTTGGTGCTAAATATGGAGCATCTGTTTCTAATACAATGTTTTCAATTGGAATTTTATTTAAAAATTGATCTATTTTACCATTTTTAAAGGTTACAACACCGCCAATTCCTAATTTCATATTATATGAAATTGCTTTATTAGCTTGTTCTAAAGTTCCAGTAAAACAATGAAAAATACCAAAAAGTTTATCATCTTTAACAGATTCTAAAACTTCAAAAATTTCATCAAAAGCATCTCTACAATGTATAACAATCGGGAGGTTTTTTTCTTTAGCCCATTCAATTTGTTGCTTAAAAGCATATTGTTGTTGTTTTAAAAAAGTTTTATCCCAATATAAGTCAATTCCAATTTCGCCTACTGCATAAAAATTGCGTTTATCTAACCATTTTTTTACAAAAGCCAATTCTTCTTCAACATTTTCTTTTACGTGAGTTGGATGTAAACCCATCATTAAAAAGGTATTTTTTGGAAACGATTTTTCTAAATCTAACATGGCATTTAAATACGTTGAGTCTATGGCAGGAATAAAAAAACGAGAAACGCCTGCATCAATGGCACGCTGTATCATTTCGTTTCTATCTTCATTAAATTGTTCGCTGTATAAATGAGTATGGGTATCAGTAATTATCATAGCGCAAAAGTAATTATTCTAAACTAAGAATTAAATAAACAATATAAATATTAACGTTACTAAGTATCACATTAAGATGTGATTGATACTCGTTACTTTTAAAATTAACTTACCAATCTTTTAGGGGTTAACTTTTTAAAGTGTGTTTTAAAAGTTAGCTACACCCTATACAAAACAAAAAAGACAGTTTAAAACGGGAAAGCCGAAAACCGAACAAAGTAGGCACTATCTAAAATTACAACTAATGAATTTAATTGTCCTTTATCCTCAGCCTAAAGATGCAGAAAAGTTTAAAGCAGACTATGCTGCCCACATTAAATTATTTCATGAGAAAACAGGAATACCACTTGATGTAAAGCCATATACTATTACCAGGTTTTTACCAGATTCTGATGGAAATGCTTCATTTTATCAAATGTTTACATTGCCTTTTGATTCACAAGAAGCATTAAATGAAGCTATGTCTTCATCAGAAATGCAAGAAGTTGCTGCTGATGCTAATAGGATTTCAACAGGAGGTGTACCAACAATTTTAATAGGTGAATCAGTTTAGAAAATAAGTCACTATTTTAAAATAAAAATATAATAACGGGAAAGCCGAAAACCGAATAAAGTAGGCGCTAAATAATTATTATTATGAAAAAACTAACTCATCAATTGCTCTTAATTACTATGTTTATTGCCTTTATTTTTACAATACAAAGTTGTGAACAAAAGCAAAAGGAAGAAACAAAAGTAATTGAAAAAGAAATAATTGTTGAAAGCGAAAAGCCAGAATATTTCCAGCTTCGACCAGAAGTGGAAAAGGCTTACGGATATTCGCACGCCGTGAAAATAGGTAACGATATTAAAATTTCTGGAGCAGTAAGTATGGATAACCAAGGTAACCCAACTGCAATAGGGGATTTAGGACAACAAATGAAAAATTGTTATGCCGATTTAGAAAAAATATTAAAACACTACGGTTGTACTTTTGATGATGTAGTAAAGGAAGATATATTTACTACTAATATGGCATTGTTTCTTGAGAATGCAGCTTATAGAAATTCAATTTACACAAATCAATTCCCTACAGGTTCTTGGCTTGGAGTTAAAGAATTAGCAATACCTGAATTCATGATTGAAATTGAACTGGAAGTACATATTTCTAAATAATATGATAAAATCATTATTGTTATTCGCGTTAGTAGAGATCACTAAAAAAAAATAAATCTACTGTTTTTCTGTTTTTTTTGAATTCAACTTTATTTATTAAATTTCGGGCTAATTAATCGATGTATTCTCTAACTATTAAATATAAAATAATGAAAAAATTAATTGTATTTCTATTTTGTACTGTCATATCATTTGGAGTTAAAGGGCAAAGTATTATTGGTGCTTGGGAAAGAAGTTATACTTCTGAAGAAGGAGAAAAACTAAAAACTGTCCTTATTTTTTCTGAAGGGTATTTTTCACAAACAAATTACAATGCAGAAACGGGTAAATTTATAAATACCAATGGAGGTTCTTGGAATTTAGATGGAGATTCTATGACTGAAAAATTAGAATTTAACACAGTTAATCCTTCACTTGTTGGTGAAGAATTTAGGTTTAATGTGGTTATTTCTGAAAATACTTTTGAAATTGTTGAAAAAGATATTCAATTTACAAGAATTGACTCAGGAATACCCGGTGAACTTCAAGGAGCTTGGTTAATGTCAGGTAGAATAAGAAATGGCGAGACGCAATTAAGAGATACCAATAGACCTAGAAAAACTATGAAAATTTTATCAGGAACTCGTTTTCAATGGATTGCGTATAATACGGAAACAAAAGAATTTATGGGAACCGGTGGAGGAACTTATACAACTGTTGATGGAAAATATACAGAAAATATAAAGTTCTTTTCAAGAGATGATTCTAGAGCAGGGGCTAGTTTAGAATTTAATTTTAGTTTAAAAGATGGTAACTGGCATCACTCAGGTTTTTCTAGTAAAGGAGATCCACTATATGAAATATGGAGTTTAAGGAAATAATTTTTTAAACTTATAGTAACGTATTACAATTAAAGTTTAATAATAAAAAGAACCAACGTTTAAATTGGTTCTTTTACATTTTAAAATATTTTGTTTCTATTATAACTTCCCTAATAACTTTTTTGCCAATTCATATTCCTCAGCACTTTCTGGAATTGTTTGTAGCGTGTTTTTACATGCTTCAAATTGTTCTTGTTTTAATAAACTTAAGGCTTTATACCAAATAGCTTTATTTGAAAAAGCAGAATTCCCTGAGCTTATGTTTTCAAAAATAGTATCAGCCTGTGTAAATTTATCCATTTCTAATAAACAAATACCTTTATAAAATTGTATTTCAACATCGTTAGGGAATTGGGCTTCCAACACTGTTAATTGTGCAAAAGCAGTTTTATAATTTTTAGCGTTAAAAGCAGTTTCAGCATTTGTAATTGTTTGCTTATTGTCACCTCTAACAGTAAATTCTAAATTTGTATGGTTGGCAAAATCACTATAAGCAGGTGTTCCATCTTTAAATATAAAAAACCCAATCAGTAATGCTATACTTGCTGCAACTAGTAGTTTTTTGTAATTAGATAAAGAGATTACTTTAGATTTCTTTTTAGTAGGTGCATCATCTTTAATAAACTGATTACCTAAATTAGTTAAGGTTTTTCTTAGCTCTTGTTCACTTGCTTCATTTTTAAATTTTGAAGATAAAGATGTTTCTAAAGCTTTATAAATTTCAAATTCTTGTTTTAAATCAGCATCAGATTGTAGCTTTGTCTCAAATGCTATTTTTTCAGTTTCTGTGAGTTCGTTTTTTAGGTAGTTTTCGAACGTTATATATTTTAATTCTTCCATTTTTAAAAGTCTTTTAGCTGTTGAAATTCATTCGAATTTTTCACTAATTGGGTTAATTTACCCATACATTGCGATTTCTTTTTACGAGCATAACCATAAGTTACGCCTAAAAATTCAGCAACTTCTTCCATCGACTTTATTTTGAATGTAGCTTTTAGTAATTCTTGACATTTTGCCCCTAATTCTTTAAATTTTGATTCAAAAAGCTGATTTTGTTGTTCAAAGATTTCAGTTTCTTCAACTTGTTGTTCGTGCTCGTCTTTTATAGATGCTTCATCTTCTATAATTGTTACCCTATTTGTTCCTCTTTTTTTAAGCTCGTTTAACCACCTTCTTTTGCATAATAAATAAAAGTAAGCATCAAACGGACATGTTAGTATAAAGTTTTTTTCTTTAGCCTGATGATAAATAGTTACTAATGTTTCTTGAATAATATCTTGCGCGTCATCTGCATTCCCGCTATTTTTTCTAACATAAGCTACTATTTTATGTGAAAATTTCTCATAAATTTTTGCCAGCATCCTGCTGTCGTTATTAAGCAAAGCCTCAATATATATATGATCTGCGTGTGGTTTTTTAGTCATTTAGAATAGTTAGAGATGCTAATTTAAAATATTTTTTTAGAAAAAGGGGGTAACAAAATTTTAAGTGTGGTGATATGTTAGTGTAAAACAAATTAAAAACAATTAAAAACAAAAATATTATGAAGACTCAAAAACATTTCACAAACTTAAATAATAGTAAAGTAGTGAGTAACATTTTAAAAAGCATGTTAGGATTATCTTTAATAGCAACTTTTACAAGTTGTATTCCAGATTCAGAAATTGAGGTTTTAGAACCACAACCAGATGGAATTGCATTAAACAACAGATTTCAAGAAAATAGAGTAGATGGTTTAGAAGAATTTACATTAGATGCATCAACAGGTGGTATTATTACAGGTTCTCAAGGAACAAATGTTAGTTTTCCTGCTAATTCTTTTGGATTGAATGGAACTCCAGTAACTGGAAATGTAACAGTACAGTTAATCGAAATCTACGATAAAGCTTCAATGGTTCTTAAAAATCGTTCAACTTTAGGTCAAAAAGCAAACGGAGATAAAGAAGCGTTAAAATCTGCAGGACAGTTTTTTATAGATGCAAAACAAGGAGCTAATGAATTAGAATTATTAAATATGGCTTCGGTTCAAAGTCGCCCAGTAGATTTTGCAGATTTAGATGGTGGAATGCAAATATTTAGAACTGGAATAGATAATGATTGTGATGGAATAGACGATGATTGTGATTGGGTACCAGCAGATGAAGATGAAAATGGTGAACAAGATGATGCTCAAATTAGAGATGGTCAAGGTGCTAATGGTGAATTTGCAACTTATAATTATAATATTGGATCTTTTGGATGGACAAATCTTGATAGATGGTATAGTTTTGCAGGAGCAAAAACTGAAATCTTTATTGACGTACCAGCTGAATTTAATCAAGATAACTGTGCGGTGTATTTATCATATGATGGTGAGCCAACAGCTTTGGCAAGAATGGATGTTTACAATACAACATTAGAGATGTTTACAGAGCATTACGGATTAATTCCTGTAGGATTAGAAGTGCATATTATCATGGTTGCAGAAATTGACGGAGTGTTGCATTACGCAATTCAAGGTACAACAATTGTTGATGATCATATTGAAGTAATTTCAAGTTTAAGTCCAACAACACAACCTGCTTTAGAAAGTTTAATTAACGGATTACCTTAAAATATTACAATTGGTGAACAGTTAGAAATAGGTTAATAACTGGGGAAAGGCTATCAAAAAATGATAGTCTTTTTTTTTCTTTAAATTTTTAAAAAAGATGTATTTTAAGTAAGAAGCCGCTCAAAATGAACGGCTTCTCTTTTTTGGTATGTTTTTTGCTTTAACATAATTTTAACATTTATCCAGGTATTTGTTGTACTAAAATGAATCTTCTCAATTCCACTCAATAGGATTCGTTCACAATACAAACAATTATTAGGATATATAAAACCTATAAATTATGATTAAAAAACACCCAAAAGCAAATTTAGAGAATTACAGTAAATTATTTGCACAATTAGGCTTGGTATTATCGCTTTTTATTGCGTATCTACTAATTCAAAACAAAACATTCGACAATCAAATAGCAATGTTATCTACTCAAGACAGGCAATTAATTGATGAAACGGAACAATTAATTGATATTATAATTGAACAACCAAAATTACAATCGCAACCACAAAAAAAAGTAATTATTGATGTTATTGAGCAAATAAAAGATAATGTAGATATTGAAGAAACTGTAATAGATGTAGTTGATGTTGATACACCGGTTGATATCTCAAATATTATAGATGTAAAAATAGATGAAGACTTTGATCCAAAAGATGAGGTTGATTATATAATGTTAGAAGAAGCTCCATTGTTTCCTGGTTGCAAAGGAACAAATGAAGAGCGTAAAGCTTGTTTTTCAAAACAAATAAACAAATACATTAATAGAAAATTTAATGCAGGTTTAGCAGAAGAATTAGGGTTAGCTCCAGGAGTTCAAAAAATATATACTCTATTTAAAATTGATAAATATGGAAATATTGTTGACATTCAAGCAAGAGCACCTCACAAAAAATTAAAAGAAGAAGCCATAAGAGTAATAAAATTATTACCAAAAATGGAACCTGGAAAACAACAAGGTATCCCCGTTAAAGTTAGGTATTCTATGCCAATAGTTTTTAAAGTGGAATAAAAACATAGGTTGTTTGAAAGGTATTTAGGATAGTTACTCTTAACTTAAATCAGAATCTCATTATGTTGGTAATTAATTATTATAATCTGAAACCAACTATTTACATAATATTTTTTGTAAAATTTAAAATATTGAGAACCAAGTTTATGTTAACAAAATTTATACTTTTCAAGCAACCTTTTTTTATTGTAAAAGATTGTATTTAATTAAGAAATTTCGTAAATTTAATATGAAAAATAATCTTGTAAGAGACTTCAAGTTTGCAGATTATATAGTTGCAGTTTCTTGCATTATAAATTGTACTGAATTAAACAGTTAAATTTTCTTTTTTTGTTTGAAATTTAAAAAAGGTAGTTATGGAAATTAAAAAATATCCAGATGCCATTCTCGAAAATTATTCTCGAATTATTTTACAATTAGGACTTGTTTTAGCACTCTTTATTGTGTATGAATTTATACAAATGAAATCTTATCCACGTCCAATAGCAGCCTTGTCTGCAACTATTATTAGTGAAGATGATGATGAAGAATTGGTAGAAATAAAGCCAATGGAGGTTAAAAATTCACCAGCACCAAGCACAGTAATACCCGAAAAAATTATTAAAGTTGAAGATGAAATTGATATTCAGGAAACTGTAATTGAAAGTACTGAGACAGACGAGTCTGAAGCAATTATTATTGATTTAAATAAAGACATTGTTGATGTTGAGGAGGAAGAAATAGTTGAAGAAGATGTTGCATTTGTTGTAATTGAAGACGTTCCAATTTACCCAGGATGTACAGGGAACAGGGAGCAACTTAGAAGTTGTTTTTCAGAAAAGGTTTCAAAATTTGTTTTAAAGAATTTTGATGCTGAGATTGCTGCAGATTTAGGATTACAATCTGGAAGCATACAACGAATATTTGTGGTGTTTAAAATCGACTCAAATGGTAAAGTAATTAATATTAAAGCAAGAGCGCCACATAAAAAACTGCAAGAAGAAGCAATAAAAGTTGTTAGTTCTTTACCAGTTATGACACCTGGAAAACAAAGAGGAAGACCTGTAACTGTAAGTTATGGTTTGCCTATAGTTTTTAAAATTGAATAAGTATAATCAGTTTTTTTATTTAAATCCTGCAATAGCAGGATTTTTTTATAGACTAATGCTTCATAAAAAACTATATTTGTTATTCAAATAATTGAAATAGCATAAATTTTAATACAATGAATATCAATCAATATTTAGATTCCACATACTTAAAAACAGCTGTACAAGCCAATATTTCTGAAGCAGTAACCAAACAAAAGGTAATTGACTTGGTAAATGAAGCCATAGAAAATAACTTTAAATTAGCTATGATTCGTCCAGAATTTGTTAAAATGGCGAAAAAAATGGTTGCAGATGCGGATTCTAAAGTTTTAATAGGAACTGTAATCGGATTTCACGAAGGAAGTTATAGTACAAACGAGAAATTATCTGAAGCCCAAAAAGCGATAAATGATAATGTGGATGAGTTAGATTATGTAGTTAATTATACGGCATTTAAACAAGAAAAAATAAACTTAGTAAAAGCAGAGGTTTATAAAGGTACAAAGCTAGCACTTGACAATAACAAAGTTGCAAAATGGATTATTGAAATTGCAGCTTTAACTAATGAAGAAATAATTGCGTTAACACAATTAATAAGAGACGTGGTTTTAGAAAATTTTGGAGAAGAAAATGCAGCAAATGTATTTGTAAAATCATCCACAGGATTTTTTAAAACAGAAGATGGTAAGCCAAATGGAGCC
Organism: uncultured Flavobacteriaceae bacterium; assembly: GCA_942492305.1. Lineage (GTDB taxonomy): Bacteria > Bacteroidota > Bacteroidia > Flavobacteriales > Flavobacteriaceae > Lutibacter. Next base: position 617,910 of record CALOEI010000001.1, read on the forward strand.
ACTTTTGAAGCTATGGAACTAATTGTTGAAAATGCAAAACCTTTGCCAGCAAAAGCGGCTGGGGGTGTTCGAAATTACGAAGACGCTGTTAAAATGGTTGAAATGGGAGTTACCCGTATTGGAACATCTTCTGCTAAAGTAATAACTGATGGTAATATAGCTAAAGACGGATATTAATATGAATAATTATTTTGCACATGAAACCGCCGTAATTGATACTGGCTGTGAAATAGGAGCAGGAACAAAAATTTGGCATTTTAGTCATATAATGTGTGACAGTAAAATTGGAAAAAACTGTAATTTAGGTCAGAATGTTGTGGTTTCTCCAAATGTTATTTTAGGCCAAAACGTAAAGGTTCAAAACAACGTTTCTATTTATTCGGGTGTAATATGTGAAGATGATGTTTTTTTAGGTCCTTCAATGGTATTTACCAATGTTATTAATCCAAGAAGTGCAATAATTAGGCGTGGTGAATATCAACAAACATTGGTTAAAAAAGGAGCAAGCATTGGTGCAAATGCAACTATTGTTTGTGGTAATAATATTGGCGAATTTGCATTTATTGGAGCAGGAGCTGTTGTTACTAAAGAGGTGTTACCGTATGCTTTGGTAGTTGGTAATCCTTCAAAACAAATTGGTTGGATTAGCGAATACGGACATAGATTAAATTTTGATGCACAGGGTTTTGCTATTTGTGAAGAAAGTGGAGAAAAATATCAATTAAAAAAGAATAAAGTACAAAAAATAATATAATTTGGATACAAGGAAAAACATATTTTTAAGCTTATTTTTTTTAGTGTTTTCGACAGTAGGGTTTTCTCAAGCAGAAAAATATCCTGTTTTTACAGCATGTGAATCGGAACAAATAGAAAACCTTCCAACCTGTTTTAAAAATGAGGTAAAAGCTGCAATTATCTCAGAATTTGAAATTCCAGATAATGTGCTTCAACAAAATTTTAAAGGCTTAATAAATATTGTTTTTATAGTTGATGTAACTGGTAATTTTAAAGTGTTGTATGTAAACTCACCTTACAAAGAATTAAAAACAGAAGTAGAACGTGTTTTTAAAACCCTTCCTAAAATAACGCCTGCAAAGTTTAATAACCATGCTATTGAAATGCAATTTGTGCTTCCGCTAGCAATTCCATTAGAAAATAATGAACAAACTGAAGCGGTTGTTACTAAAGAAGTAAAAAAGATTGAAACTCTGGAAAAAGCTGAGCCGTTAGATATTTTAACTGAAAAAAGCTTATTTCCAGAACATAAAAGTGCTCTAAATATTCCTATAACAAGTTCAGAATATAGTGTTTATGATTATTATTTGAATCAAACTGAAAACACACATACCTCAATAAAACCTTATGTTTATAGTGAAGTTAATGCGATTATAGATTTAGATATTCAAAAAAATAAACTTCTAAATCCAAAAAGTACTTGGTTTGGAAGAAAGTTGTTAAATGAACACATGGCAAATGTAAAAGGTAACGGTTTTTGGTTCACCATAGACCCAATTGTTGATTTACAAGTTGGACGTGATAATAATGATATAAATACATTTAACAATACAAGAGGTATTCAAATACAAGGAGGACTTGGAAAAAACCTTAATTTTTCAACAAGTTTTTATGAAAGTCAGGGGCGTTTTGCCAACTATTTTAATGAATATTCAGAATCGATTAAACCTGATGGTGGAAACCCTGCAATAATTCCAGGAAGAGGAATTGCAAAAGAGTTTGAAACCGATGCTTATGATTATCCTGTTGCAGAAGCTTATGTATCTTATACGCCGAGTAACTATTTTAATTTTCAGTTTGGAACAGGTAAAAACTTTATTGGAGATGGGTATCGTTCGTTGTTTTTATCAGATGTAGCTTCACCATATCCTTACTTCAAAATTAACACCAGTTTTTGGAAAATTAAATACACAAATTTGTGGATGTCTATGCAAGATGTAAGACCAGAATTAACAGTTGATGGTGCTTATAAAAAGAAGTTTATGGCAATTCATTATTTAAGTTGGAATGTTTCTAAAAAAATAAATTTAGGGTTCTTTGAAACTGTAATTTGGGATACTACAAACGACAGAGGATTTGATATGAATTATTTAAATCCATTAATTTTTTATACCGCAGCAGAATTTGGGGCAGGGTCGAGAGCTGGAAATACTTTATTAGGATTGAGTTTAAAATATAAGCATAAGAACATGTCTTTATATTCTCAATTTTTAATTGATGAATTCAGAATTTCTGAAGTTACAGACTCTAATGGTTGGTGGGGAAATAAAAATGGACTTCAAATTGGAGCTAAATTTTACAACGCTTTTAAAGTTGAAAATTTGTTTTTACAAATTGAACACAATGCTATAAAACCTTATACCTATTCTCATGACGAATTAAATTATAATTTTGGGCATAACAATCAGCCGTTAGCACATTTATGGGGTTCAAATTTTAACGAAACAATTTTTATAGCCAGATATTCAAAAAATAGATGGTTTGCAAATTCTAAAATTGTAATAGGGAAAAAAGGTTTTGATTTTAATTCAACTTCAGATAGCTATAGTTACGGAGGAAACATCTATAGAGATAACGATGATAGAGTTTCAGATTATGGAAATGAAATAGGGCAAGGTAATCAGGCCTCTATTGCAATTGCCGATTTACAAGTTGGATATTTAGTAAATCCAGCTACAAATTTAAAATTATTTGGAGGTATTACTTTTAGAAATTTTGAACCCGTTACACCTACACCTTCGTTTGAAACCTCAAATACTACTTGGATTTCATTTGGTTTAAAAACCGATGTTTTTAATTGGTATTTTGATTTTTAAGAAAATATATTTATAACAAATAGCGGACTTAAAAAGTCCGCTATTTTCAAATTAGTATAAGAGTTTATCTTAAAATTGTATGTTAATCAATTACTAATTTGTAGCTTCAAAATATTCTCGCTCCATACTTTCTCTAAAATCTGGGTGCGAAATTTTAATTAATGCTGCAACACGCTGATCTATGGTTTTACCATATAAATTTGCAACTCCATATTCTGTAACAATATAATGTACGTGTGATCTTGTGGTAACAACTCCTGCGCCTTTATTTAAAAAAGGAACTATTCTACTTATTCCTTTATTTGTTATAGAAGGTAATGCAATAATAGCTTTTCCGCCTTCGCTTAAAGAAGCCCCTCTAATAAAATCCATTTGTCCACCAACACCAGAAAACATATTAGCTCCAATAGAATCTGCACAAACTTGTCCTGTTAAATCTACCTGAATTGCAGAATTTATTGCTACCATTCTAGGGTTTTGTCTAATGTTTGAGACATTATTCGTATAATCACAAGAACGCATTTCAATAAAAGGATTGTCATCTACATAATCATATAAACGTTTAGAACCCCCCAAAAATGTTGTTAAAGCTCTCCCAGCATTAATTCCTTTGTAATTACCATTTATTACATCTTTTAAAATTAAATCAATAACACCATCAGAGAACATTTCGGTATGTAAACCTAAATCTTTATGATTTCCTAAACGGGATAAAACAGCATTTGGAATTGAGCCAATTCCCATTTGTAGCGTACTTCTATCTTCAATTAATTCAGCAATATAATCGCCAATTGTACTTTCAATTTTACTTGGAGTTGGCATATGAAACTCGTGGATAGGAGCACTCTCTTCAACAAAAGTATCTAATTCTGAAATATGAATTAATCCTTCTCCATGTACTCTTGGCATTTGGTCATTAATATGTGCAATTACATGTTTTGCATTTGCAATTACTGCCAAAATTGCCTCCACAGATACACCTAAGGAACAATATCCGTGTTTATCTGGAGTTGAAACTTGTATTAATGCAACATCAACAGGTAATACATTTTTTTTAAATAAATTAGGTACTTCACTCAAAAATACGGGTGTATAAGAACCATTTCCCGCTTTTAAAGTATGCCGTACATTTTTACCTATAAAAAGTGAATTAACATGAAAACTATCTTTATAAATTGGATTTGCATACGGTGCATCGCCTTCAATATGTAAATGGCAAACTTCTACACCTCTCAACTCTTCATGTCTTGCAGACATTGCATTAATTAATAGTTGCGAAGCTGAGGCTGCTGCCTGAATATATACTCTATCGTTAGATTTTATAACTTTTACTGCTTCTTCAGCAGTTACTGCTTTATACATAATATATAATTAAAAGTGATGCTGTAAATTTACTAAGGATATAATAAAAAATAACTGTCAAATGTCACTTTTTTTACAGAATATACAATTTCTTTATATTTTTAGCTAGTTGGGTATATTTTCTTTTTTTGATTTACCTTTGCAAAAATTAATTTATAATTGAAATGATACTTATTAAAACACGGGAAGAAATAGAATTAATGCGACAAAGTGCATTAATTGTGTCTAAAACTTTAGGATTATTAGCAAAAGAAGTGAAGCCTGGTGTTACAACTTTGTATTTAGATAAAATTGCTGAAGAGTTTATTAGAGATCAAGGAGCTATTCCTGGATTTTTAGGTTTATACGATTTTCCAAACACACTTTGTATGAGTCCTAATGCACAAGTTGTACATGGAATTCCAAATGATAAACCATTGGTAGAAGGAGATATTATTTCAATTGATTGTGGTGCTTTAAAAAATGGATTTTATGGAGATCACGCATATACTTTCGAAGTAGGTGAAGTAGCTCCTGAAACTAAAAAGTTATTAAACGTTACCAAAGAAAGCTTATACTGTGGAATTAGAGAATTTAGAGCTGGAAATAGAGTAGGAGATGTAGGTTTTGCAATTCAAAATTATTGCGAAAAAAGAGGGTATGGTGTTGTGCGAGAATTAGTTGGTCATGGATTAGGAAAATCTATGCACGAAGATCCAGAAATGCCTAATTATGGAAAAAGAGGGCGCGGTAAAAAGTTTGTTGAAGGCATGGTTGTAGCAATTGAACCTATGATAAATTTAGGAACACATAGAATTAATCAATTAAATGATGGTTGGACTATTTTAACAAGAGATAACAAGCCAAGTGCACATTTTGAGCACGATGTTGCCATTGTAAACGGTAAACCAGAATTGCTTTCTACATTTAAATATATTTACAAAGCTCTTGGTATTGAAAGTGATGAAGAAGATGAATTTAGAGAAAAACCGTTAGTTTTATAATGTATTTTTAAGGTTTTAGGAATATAAATTCAATAAAGAATCTAAGGTATTTAAGAATATACCACCTACATGTTAACAAAAATTTTTAAATTTTTACTAAATGCTGTACCACGCCCCATACTAATTAAAGTTAGTTATTGGGTTGCACCTTTGGTTACCGTTTTTTTAAAAGGAAAAAGTTATACAGATCCAATTGATGGTAAAAGTTTTAGAAAAATGTTACCGTATGGTTATGGCGAACAGCGTACAAACGCACTTTCTCCAAGCACACTTTCTTTAGAACGACACAGATTACTATGGTTGTATTTAAAAAATGAAACAGATTTTTTTACGAAACCAAAAAAAGTGTTACACATTGCCCCAGAGCAGTGCTTTTTAAAACGTTTTAAAAAACAAGCTAATTTAGAATATATTACAGCTGATTTATATTCGCCAATTGCAGATGTTAAAGCTGATATTTGCGATTTGCCTTTTGAAATGAATTCTTTTGATGTGGTTTTTTGTAATCATGTTTTAGAACATATTTCAGATGATGCTAAAGCTATGAGTGAACTTTATCGTGTTTTAAAACCGGAAGGATTAGGTATTTTTCAAATCCCTCAAGATTTAAGTCTAGATGAAACGTATGAAGATTTTTCTATAACTAGTCCAAAAGAACGCGCCGAACATTTTGGGCAATACGATCATGTTCGTGTCTATGGAAAAGATTATTTTGATAAGTTACGGGCTGTTGGATTTACGGTAAACGAAATAGATTATTCCAAAACTCTTTCAGTGGAAGAAATTTCAAAATACTGTTTGGTAAAAGGTGAAATTTTACCAGTTTGTATTAAATAAAGTTTAGTTATCAAAATTTAAAGAAGCATAGGTTTTTATTTCATCATTTTCATCTACATAAATTAAAAAAGCTTTCAATTCAGTATGCTTTTTTAAAAATGCTATTGACTTTTCTAAACCCATTGCCATGAGAGCAGTTGCATAACCATCAGCATCAGCGCAATCACCATTAGTAATTACCGAAGCACTCAATATATTACTTTCATTAGCATAACCAGTTTTTGCATTAATAGTATGTACATATTTTTTGCCGTCTTCAGTAATACGGTATTTTCTATAATTTCCAGAAGTAGCCATAGCTTCATCTTTTAATTGAATAACAGTTGCAAAAGAGCGTGTTCCATCTTCATTTGGGTTCTCTATAGCAATTTTCCAATACTCATTATGTTGATTTTTACCTCTTACTCTAATTTCACCGCCAATTTCTACCATATAGTTATCAATATTGGCAGCTTCAAATTCTCTAGAAATTACATCTACTAAATATCCTTTTCCGATAGCATTGAAATCAAAATAAATCTCTGGATATAATTTTGAAACTTTTTTATTAATGATACTTACTTTATTAAAACCAACATAGGTTAATAGGGAATCAACTTTAAGGGAATCTAAATTGTTTATTCCAGTTTCTGGACCAAAACCCCAGGCATTTACTAAAACCCCTACAGTAGGATCAAAATCACCATCTGTTTCATTAAATATCTTTTCAGATTTTTTAAAAACTTCTTCAAAAATAGCATCAACTACAATCGTTGTATCTCCTCTGTTTATTTTTGAAATATCTGAAGTAGGAATATATGTTGAAATAGATTTATTTACAGCATTAATAAACTGTCAACTTTTAATTCAAAATTTCTATTTTTTTGAGCAATATATTTTATTGAATATGTAGTTCCAATAGCATTTCCTTGTAACTTTTAAATTAGTTTGTTTTTTTTACACGAATAAAATAACATTAAAATAAGCAAAAATTTAATATTTTTTCATGTTAAAAAACTTAATAATTAGTAAATGTTTATCTACAAAGATATTATTTAATAACTCTTAAATTCATCTTAAAATATACTATTTTATGCTGAAATACGTTTTATTTTTTTTAACTTTGGGTACTTAAAATCGTTTAAATTATGAAAAAAAGTTTTATATTGATATTAGTTATGTCAGTAGTGTTAAGTTCTTGTGTATCTAAAAAAAAATACACAGAATTAGAAGGTAATTTTAATTCTAAAAATCAAGAATTAGTTGATACAAAGGCTGATTTGATGAAATGTAGAATTGAAAGTGAAAGTAGAGTTTCTTCTTTAGAACAACAAGTTCAAGATTTAAGAAGCGACAAAGAAAAAACTTTGGAGTATGTTGACAATTTAACTGTATTGTCAAAATCTGCTTCAGACAACATTAAAGAAACCCTAGCTCAAATGGGTAAAAAAGATGAATACATACAACATGTTCAAAAAGCAATGAATCGTAAAGATTCTATTAATCTTGCATTAGGTTTCCAATTAAAAAGTGTTTTAAAAGAAGGATTTGCTGATGAAGACATTCAAGTTGATGTTGAAAAAACAGTAGTTTATATTTCTATTGCTGATAAATTATTGTTTAGAAGTGGTAGTGCTACTATTTCTTCGGATGCAAAAAGAGTGTTAGGTAAAGTTGCAGAGGTGATTTCAGCTCAAAAAAACCTAGAAGTTATGGTTGAAGGTTATACTGATAACAAACCAATTAGTACTGCAGGTATTAAAGATAATTGGGATTTAAGTGTTAAACGTGCAACCTCTGTTATTAGAGTACTTCAAAACGACTTTAATATTATGCCAGAGCGTTTAGTTGCTGCTGGTAGAAGTGAATACAAACCTTTAGAGACTAACGATACTGTTGAAGGTAGAGCTAAAAACAGAAGAACTCGTATTGTTTTAATGCCTCAATTAGATCATTTGATTTTTAGAACAAAAAGTTGACTAATCAATTTGATTAACTATATAAAAGCCTCGATTAGCGAGCTTTTTCTCGTCCTAAAATAAATTAGAATGGCCTGCCCAAATGTTATTAAATTATAATCTGGATAAAGTATTGAAAATTCTTTTAGTTAAGGTTTTGATTATTTTATTGAATATTTATTTTGTTATTCAAAAACACGCTAAAGGTTGGCGATGTCTTTTGTTCTAATATAGACCTGTCTATAATTTTCTTCATAATTATTTGTGACTCAAAAAAAATTTGGATATATCTTTTTCAACCATTAAGTAACCTTCAAAATCTGGATTCCCAAATTCATTAAACCCCAATTTGTTAATATAGTAATCTCTGGTAACTTTTTTGTTACGCATTGGCAGTTTGGGCTGATACGTAGCATACTTAAAAATAGTGTTAAAACTTAATTATTGATGACATCTAAATATTGTAGACCTTCATATTGCAGCAAATAACTTCATTTAAATTTGGAGGTGGTTTTATCTTTTATTACCTAATCCAACACCTGCAAATATAACTTTAGCTTGTTGTGTTTGGGCATGTTTTTTAAACGTTTCCATCCAAATTACATCGTAAGTAACTCCAAATTGGCTAATTGGACCTGTTTTAACAATTACAAAATAACGTTGGTTATTTTTATCTATACAAACAAATTGTGGGTTTCTTTTTAATTGGCTGTTTACCGCTAAAAATTCATAACCATTTGCTTCTAAATCTTTTCCAACAATATTCATTGCTAAATTGTGTTGTTCTTGGTTTGAAAGTGGTCTGCTCATAATAATTAATTTTATAAAAAAATCCGATACAAATGTACCGGATTTTTTATTTATGGTTGTGATTTCCAAGTACAGTGGTTTTCTAATGGTAACCACTTTGGAATTTTAAAATTTTAGTGATTATCCACCAAAATCATCAAATCGAATGTTTTCATCCGCTAAACCGAAATCTTCACCCATTTTTTGAACAGCTTTGTTCATTAATGGAGGTCCACAGAAATACAATTCTAAGTCTTCTGGAGATTCGTGTTTAGATAAATATTCATCAATTACAGCTTGATGTACAAACCCTGTAAATCCATCTCCTTTTGGATCATTAGCATCTTTTTTATTCACCCAATTATCTTCAGGAGCTGGTTCAGATAATACCACGTAAAACTTAAAATTAGGGAAATCTCTCTCTAAATCATGGAAATGTTTTAAGTAAAACAATTCGCGTTTAGAACGACCACCATACCAATAAGTTACTTTTCTACCTGTCTTAAGTGTTTTGAATAAATGATATAAGTGCGAACGCATCGGAGCCATACCAGCACCACCACCAACATATAACATTTCCGCATCAGACTCATTAATAAAGAATTCACCATAAGGACCAGAAATAGTTACTTTATCTCCTTTTTTACTTGAAAATGTAAGAAGAAGCAATACCTGGATTAACATTCATCCAACCATTTTTAGCTCTATCCCAAGGTGGAGTAGCAATACGTACATTTAACATAATTTCTCTTCCTTCTGCAGGATAAGAAGCCATTGAATAAGCACGTTCTACCAATTCAGTATTTTTCATTTTTAAATCCCACAAACCAAATTTATCCCATTCAACTTGGAATTTGTCAGGAGTATCGTGCTCTTCAGGATGCGCAGTAATATCAATATCTTTAAAGTCTACTTCACATTCTGGAATTTCAATTTGAATATATCCACCTGCTTTGTAGCCCATATCTTCTGGAATTTCAACTACAAATTCCTTAATAAAAGATGCTACATTGTAGTTTCTTACAACAGTTGCTTCCCATTTTTTAATTCCGAAAACTTCTTCAGGAATGGTAATATCCATATCCTGTTTTACTTTTACCTGACAAGCTAAACGCGCTCCGTGTAATAATTCTTTTCTTGTAAAATGAGGTGTTTCTGTTGGTAATGCTTCTCCACCACCAGAATTTACGTGACATTCACACTGAATACAAGTTCCACCACCACCACAAGCAGAAGGTAAAAATATTTTTTGCATTTCCTAAAGTTGTTAATAACGAACTTCCTGAAGCTACTTCAATTTCTTTTTCACCATTAATTCTGATTTTCACAGGACCAGATGGTGATAATTTTTGTTTTACAAATAATAATAGCGCAACTAATAATAGTGTTATTACTAAAAATGCGACTACAGTTGCTACAATTGTACCTAAGGTATTTGCTGCTAATATCATCATTATTCTTGAATTTCTTTTTCGTTAGTGGCTTCATTTTGAATTGGCTGTACTTCATCTACTTCTTGTGCCTCAAAAGCAGCATTTTCTTCTTCCTCAATATTTACAACTTCCTCTGTAGTTGCCTCTTCATCACCACCAGTTAACATTCCACCAAAACTCATAAAACCAATAGCCATTAAACCTGTAATAATAAAAGTAATACCCAACCCTCTTAAAGGTGCTGGTACATTTGAATATCTAATTTTTTCACGAATTGCAGCAATTGCTAAAATTGCTAAAAACCATCCAATACCTGAACTTACTCCATAATTAAATGCCAAACCTAATGTTGGAATTTCACGAGATTGCATAAATAACGAACCTCCTAAAATTGCACAGTTTACTGCAATTAAAGGTAAAAATATACCTAAAGAATTGTACAATGCAGGTGCAAATTTTTCTACAATAATTTCAACCAATTGTACCATTGTTGCAATGGTTGCAATAAACATAATAAAGGAAAGGAAACTTAAATCATATGTTGCATATTCTTCACCTAACCATACTAAAGCTCCATCTTTTAAAATATATTGATCTAATAACCAGTTTAAAGGTACTGTAATTGCCATTACAAAAATAACGGCTGCTCCTAATCCTACGGCAGTTGATACTTTTTTAGATACAGCTAGGTATGAACACATTCCTAAGAATGTTGCAAATACCATGTTATCTACAAATATTGCCTTAAAAAATAATTCTATATGTTCCATATTCTAGTTATCTTCAATTAATGATTCGTTTCTTGAGCGCTGTACCCAAATAATAATTCCTACGGTAATTAATGCCATAGGAGCTAATAACATAAAACCGTTATTTTCGTATCCAAAAGCATAAACTCCTGTTTTTTCAATAGGATCACCTAATACTTTAAATCCTAATAAAGTTCCAGATCCTAATAATTCTCTAAAAAAACCTACTATAATTAATATAAGTGCATAACCTAATGCATTTCCAATTCCATCTAGGAAAGATCTCCAAGGTCCGTTTGCCAAAGCAAAGGCTTCAAAACGTCCCATAATAATACAGTTGGTAATAATTAATCCAACAAATACTGATAGTGTTTTACTTAATTCATAAGCAAAAGCTTTAAGTACTAAATCAACAATAATTACTAAAGCAGCAACTACAATTAGCTGAACAATAATTCTAATTTTTGAAGGAATAATATTTCGCATTAATGAAATAGTTAAATTTCCTAAACCCATAACAAAAAGCACTGCAATAGACATTACAATAGATGCTTTTAGTTCAGCCGTAATTGCTAAAGCTGAACAAATACCTAATACTTGTATTGTAATTGGGTTATTATCCGCTAAAGGATCTGTAATTAATTTTAGTATCTTTTTTTGATAAAAGTCCCATAAATTATTGCTTTAATGTTTTTAAATAAGGTAGATACATTTTTAAATCTTTCTTCAACATTGCAGATAATCCATCACCTGTAATTGTTGCTCCTGCAATTGCATCTACTTCATAATCGGTTTTATTTAAGTTTTTAGGGTCTGCATTTCCTTTAGAAACCGAAATTCCTTTAAATAAACCATCGTCCATAATATGTTCACCTTTAAAATCATCCATAAAAAAGCGTTCTTTGATATTTGATCCTAAACCAGGTGTTTCTCCTGCATGGTCAAAATAAACACCTTGGACGACTAAACTTTTATCTAGTGCTATATAGCCCCAAATAGCATCCCATAAACCTTTTCCTCTAACTGGCACTATATAAAATGTTTGTTCCTTCTTTTTCTCCAATAAATAAAGGTAATTTTCTTTATAATTTCTATCTTTTGCTAGCTTTTGCTCTCTTTTTTAAATCTATTAAATAAGCATTGTCATCTTCAACAGCAGTTGTTCCAGTAATTACTAATTGTTTTGTAATGTATTTTGAAAACTCGCTTTCAACTTTATTTTTTGAAACAAATTCTACACTGGTTTCGTCATTTTCATTGACACCCATTGCGTATAAAATGTTCTGTTGTTTTTCAATACGTTTGTTTTCAGCTATTTTATCTTTTAATGACGACGCTAAAAACGCTAATAATGTTCCTACAACAAGTACCATACCTGTTGCGAACAAAACTGTATAAACGTTACTATCAGTATTTTTTGCCATTGTTATGCTGTTTTTGCTTTTAAACGTTTTAACCTTCTTTTTACATTTCCTTGAACAATGTAATGATCAATAGTTGGTGCAAATACATTCATTAATAAAATTGCTAACATTACACCTTCTGGATAAGCTGGATTGAATACACGAATCATAATTGAAATAAATCCGATTAAAAAACCGTATATCCATTTTCCTTTATTTGTTTGTGAACCGGTCACTGGATCAGTTGCCATAAATACAATACCAAATGCTAAACCACCAATTAATAAATGATGCCAAAATTCTGTATTCATTAAAGAATAAAATTTACTGCTTTCTGTTATCAATCCTGCATTTACTACAGCATTAAAAATAAACCCATTACCAATGCTCCAATTACCGATGATAGCATAATTCTCCAACTTGCAACTTTAGTATATATTAAATATAAACCTCCAAGTAAGAATTAATAAGGTAGATGTTTCTCCAACTGAACCAGGAATAAAACCAAAGAACATATCCCAAGTAGAATATACCATTTCATTACCTTGTGCTAAAGCTCCTAACATAGTTTCACCTGAAATTGCATCGAGATTGGCACCTTCGGCAATTTCATTTGCTCTTTCAACAGCACCTGTAACCCATACTTTATCTCCACTCATCCAAGTTGGATAAGCGAAGAATAAAAATGCACGAATTGTTAAGGCTGGATTTAGAATATTCATTCCAGTTCCTCCAAAAATTTCTTTTCCTATTACAACTCCAAAAATTACTGCAACAGTTAACATCCATAATGGCGTATCAATTGGTACAATTAATGGAACTAACATACCTGTAACAAAATAACCTTCTTCAACTTCGTGGTTGTTTATGGTTGCAAAAAGTATTTCAATTCCTAAACCAACAACATAAGAAACTATAACCAATGGTAGTAGTTTTTCAGCTCCTAATAGAAAATTATCTAGGTTCCAAAATTCTGAACTAAAAAACCCAAGCCCTTGCGGAAAACCATTTATTGCTGCATAGTGTTGAAAACCAACATTATACATTCCAAATATTAATAATGGAATTAATGGAAGTACTACGTTCATCATAGTACGTTTTAAATCATCTGCTGCTCTTACATGACTTCCAGAATGTGTAGTTTCTTTTGGTGTATAAAACAGTGTATGAATTGCACCAAAGGTAGTTTGCCACTTTGTGCCTTTGGCTTTTTCACTTATATTATGTAATTTTTCTTTTAATCCCATAATCTTATCCTATTTCTTTTAACATTAAGTCTAAACCTTCTCTAATAATTTGTTGATGTGGTTGTTTAGAAACACAAACAAATTCAGTTAAGGCAAAATCTTCAGGTGCAACTTCATACATTCCTAAAGCTTCCATTTCATCTAAATCTTTATACATACATGATTTAAGAATTTGCAAAGGAAAAATATCTAATGGAAAAACCTCTTCATAATTACCTGTAACTACAAAAGCTCTATGTTCACCATTGGTATTGGTATTTAAATCGAACTTTTTATTTGGAAATAACCAAGAAAAAGTCAATGCTCTTGATGTTGATATTTTATTAAAAACAGGCATTGTCCAACCAAATAGTTCGTAATCATCTCCTTCAGGAATTACAGTAACCATATTATTGTAGTACCCTAAACTACCTTTTAAGTTGGTAGTTTTACCAGTTAAAACATTTCCACTAATAATTCTATTATTATCGCCAATTAATTTTTTGTCGACAATAGATTTTATAGAAGCTCCAATTATTGTTTTGTAATATTTAGGCGCTTCTACAGAAGAACCAGCTAAGGCAATAATGCGTTCGGCATTAAATTTACCTGTTAGCAATAATTCGCCAATAATTACCAAATCTTGTGGAGTAATTGTCCAAACAGTTTCACCTTTATTAACAGGGTCAATTTTTGCAATAAGAGTTCCAACATTTCCAGAAGGATGTGGACCCGATACTTTATGTATTGTGCAATTGTTTAATCCTGATAAAGGAGAATTTGAGTTCTTACCTACAGAAACGTGTAAAGCACCAGTTGTTAATTTACTTAAAGCGGTGATTGCAGCTTGCAACTCTTTTTCTTTACCAGCCAATACGTAATCGAAATCGGCAGCTAAAGGAGCACTTGCATAGGCAGAAACAAAAATTGCTTTAGGTGTATTTGCTGGGTTAGCAATAACATCATAAGGTCTTTGTTTAATAAATGGCCAACATCCAGAATTTAGCAATAGCTCTTTAATCTGCTCTGCTTTCATAGATTTTGGGTCATTTTCACCAAAATTAACATAATCTTGTGCTGTATCAGCTTGAATTTTAACAGCTAATATCTTTCTTTTTTCACCACGAATAATATCAATCAACTCACCACTTACGGGAGATACAAATTTCATTGCTTCGTTAGCTTTATTGTAAAAAACGGCTTCACCAGCTTTTACTTTATCGCCAACTTTAATAGATAATTTTGGAATGATACTGTGGAAATCTTCAGGTTTTAGTGTATAAACACTACTAGAAATAGCATTTTCGGTAACCTTTTCGGCTGCGCCTTTTAGCTTAATATCCAAACCTTTTTTAATTCGAATGTCCTTTGACATATTTTGAGTTTATTTAAAAGTCTTTAAAAACGGAGCAAAAATAAGAATTTATAATTTTATTCTTATGATTTTAATCAACTTTTTATAAGTAGTAATCAAGTTTTAACTAAGAAACTATAATATTTACAATTACAATTTTATATTTGGTATAAAATTTGAGCACAGAAACCACTAATACCATTTAATTTTGAAGCTATTCTCAACCTTTTTTATTTTTATTTTAGCATTTCAGTTTAGTTATTCTCAACAAAAAACAAAAGATGCTGCACATATAAAAACAATTATTTTAAAACCGAATTCAGTAAATTACTATGCGCCAATTATAAGACTTGGTGAGCCTATTCAACTAATTTTTGATGATTTAAATGCCGATGAACACGATTATACTTATAAAATTGAGCATTGCGATTATAATTGGAATGCTTCAAATTTAGCTGAATCTGAATTTGTAGATGGCTTTGCTGAAGATAGAATTAGAGATTACGAAAATTCTTTTAACACATTGCAACCTTATACAAACTATTCCTTAACAATTCCAAATGACAATACTCGTTTAAAAATTTCAGGAAATTATAAAATCTATGTATTAAATGATTTTGATGAAGTTGTATTTGAACGTAAATTTGTGGTGTATGAATCTCAGGTAACAGTTGGGGTAACGGTTTATAAAAGCAGAGATATTTCGACAATAAATACCCACCAATCTGTAGAATTTATAATAAACCACCCGAATTTAAGAATTAACAATCCAAAAGAAGAAATTCTACCAATTGTAATTCAAAATAATAATTGGCAAACAGTTATAGAGGGTTTAAAACCACAATTTTATAGAGGTACACAATTATTATATAAATACAATAAAGAAACCAGTTTTTTGGCAGGAAATGAGTTTTTGTATTTTGATTCTAAATCTATAAGAAATACAACCTTAAATATTGCAAAAGTAGAACAAGGAGCCAATTTATACCATACATATTTATATACAAACGAAGAAAGAATAGACCAACCTTACACCTTATTTGAAGATATTAACGGAAATTTTGTTATTAGAACTTTTAATGGAGATGATAGTAATACCGATGCTGATTATACTTGGGTTCATTTTTCGTTAAAAACACCACAGGATATAGAAGGAAAAGAATTATATGTAAGTGGTAATTTTAATAATTGGCAATTAAATGACAATAACAAACTTACTTATAACTTAGAAAGTGGTTTGTATGAAGCTACATTGTTATTAAAACAAGGATTTTATAATTATCAATATGTTACCAAAAATGCTAATGGTACCATAAATAATAGCGATATAGACGGTTCTTTTTACCAAACAGAAAACGATTATACTGTTATAGTTTATTATAATAAATTTGGAAGCAGGTATACCAAAGTTATTGGCGTAGGTTATGGTAATTCTAAAAAATTGAATAACTAGATTGTGTTTAGTATTAGTTCTTTAAAATAATTATCAGTTAAATTTGGATTACAATAATATTTTTTAAACTTAATTAGGTATTACTCAAGCTAAATTGAAAAAGTCAATTCTAAAATAATAGTTTAACAATTTTTAACAATTAACAAGTTTTAATTAATTTAAGAAATTTAGTATCTTTGGTTCAAACACAATTAGTAAGTTGTTATGGTACAACAAGTAACAAATGGTATTAAAATCTCAGTCAAATCTAATTTTGAAGGCACAAGCTATCGAAATTACAGACTCTATTATGCCTTTAGTTATCAAATTTCCATAGAAAATCAAAGCAATGAAACCGTTCAACTTTTAGCGCGTCACTGGAAAATATTTGACTCACTTAACAATACCGAAATTGTTGAAGGATCTGGTGTAATTGGTAAAAAACCAATTTTAAAACCTTCTGAAGTGCATACATATACGTCTAATTGTTTTTTAACTTCGCCTATTGGTGCTATGAATGGTTATTACAATATGGTTAATTTTGCAACTTCAAAAACATTTAAAGTTTATATACCTACATTCCAATTACATTTCAAGTATTCTAATGGTTTTTAAGTAAAGGGTTAATTCATAACAAATAAAAATGAAATTTAGCCTTATAAAATTTAAGCAAAAAAAATCACTACAAACTAAAGGTTTAGAATTGTTGAATTGTGGACAGCCATTAAATGGTATTGAAAATTTTTGCTCGTATTGCGGACAAAAAATACAACCAAAAAATTAAGTTTTAGTACTTTTTCAACAATTTATTTTCTGGATTTTTCTTACGATTCTCGTTTTTGGACTACATTTATTCCGTTATTTACAAACCCAGGAAAAGTTTCAAAAGAATTATATTGAAGGAAAACGATACGATTTGTAAATCCGTTTCAACTGTATTTAAATGTTTCTATTATTTTCTTTTTATTATTTGGAATTTCAAATAAATTAGATTCAAAAACTACTACCATTATAATGATATTGGAAGCAACTAAAATTTAGATTCAATATTGTTAATAGAAACAAAACAACAACTAGATTCTATTACCTACAAATGCACAAAACAAGTTAAAAAAGAAAATACCAGCTGATTCTACAAACTAATGTTACAATTTAGCTGAGATGAGTATTTAAATTAGTTGAAACGGAAACAAAAGAAGTTAAAACCATATTGAATATACCATTAAAAAAGATTCTATAAATGGAAATTGGTTTTTTTGCAAATAAAATGCAAGATTTTATAATTTCATAAAAAATAATCCAGATTTATACAAATGAACAAATGTTAGATAGTTTAGGATATCAAAATACTTTTTGGAATACATTTTTTATTGTGAACAGGTTAATAAAATCATACAAACTTTGACACAAATTACAGACAGATGGAGGAAAAGCATACTTTAAAAAATTAACCTCATATATATCAATTTCATTATTTATTTTCTTACCAATATTTACATTATTTTTAAAGCTTTTATATATTAGAAGAAATTATTCATATATGGAGCATTTAGTATTTGTGTTTAATACGCAAACCGTGTTTTTTTTGTTATTGATAATTTTTTACTTATGTAGTTTTTTTGTTGAAATGAATAATGTTGGTTGGGTTTTTACTTTATTGTTTTTATTTTATTTGTACAAAGCGCTGCGATATTTCTATAAACAAAGTAGATCCAAAACAATTGTAAAATATATTTTGTTAAATAGTTATTATATGTTTTTAGCTTTGTTGGTTTTACAATTGTAGCAATTTTATCTTTTTTTATAAGTTAATTTTACCATTTTTTTATTACTAATAACATCTTCATAGAATGCATTTAAGCTATTATTTTCTTTTTTAATTGAAGTAATACTTACAGTTTCTACATTAGAACGTTTCATTAAAATTGATTGCTCTTTATCTCCAATTTCTGAATGATGAAATTCAAGAATAGTAGAGGTTTTAAACTCGTTTTTAGCAACCCAATTTTTAAACCACTGCTGTCTAATTTCTTTAAATTCTTTTGTGTATAATGTTGAAGAAGACCAAATTTTTGGCACATTTTTAAGCTTATTAAAGTGTTTTTGGTTTTCATTCCAAATAAGTTCAAACAAATTTAAATCATTATGATTCCAGTCAATAATAACCATTGTAAAAGGTTCAATTCCTTCTAAGTTTAAATGCTCAATATATTCTAATAAATTACTTGTTTGTAGTATTTCTTTCGCAATTAAACCACGACTTTTCTTATAACTTTCCTTTCTTTTATGCTTTGTAAAAGCGCCATTTAACACACATACCAATCTGTTTTTAGAACTTGTTCCAATCCAAGTTCCACCAGCTAATTTGTCTTTTGGGTAAACTAATTCTACACCATTTTCTACATAGGTTTTAGGAGGAAAAGTTTCTCTAAGCGGTGTTTCATCACGGTTAGAAGTTAAAATAAAACCATTTTTTTTAAAGGAAGAAAAGTAACGGTACACATACTATCAAAAATTGAATAATCAGTATTAGTTTCAAAAATAAAAAGTCAATACTATTTTGTAACTTTGTAGGCAAATTTAAACTAAAAATTTATAAAATAATATTAATATGGCTTCAGGATTTTATAATGTACCAAAGGCAGTAAATGAACCAGTAAAATCGTATGCTCCAGGTTCGCCAGAGCGCAGACTTTTATTGGATACTTACAGAAAAATGTACAATGAAAAGGTAGATATTCCTTTTTACATTGGAGGAAAAGAATTTAGAACCGGAAACACAGTAGATATTTATCCACCACACGATCACAAGCATTGTGTTGGGCAATATCATACTGCAGATAAAGAGCATATTGAGTTGGCAGTTAAAAAAGCTGCTGAAGCACGCGTAAAATGGGCTGCCACAAGTTGGGAACACAGAGCAGCAATATTTTTAAAAGCTGCAGAATTATTAGCTGGACCATTCCGTTATAAAATGAATGCTGCAACAATGATTGCGCAATCTAAAAATGTATTTCAGGCAGAAATTGATGCAGCTTGTGAATTAATTGACTTTTTACGTTTTAACGTAGAGTTTATGACTGAAATTTATAGCAATCAACCTATATCTTCTCCAGGAATTTGGAACCGTATGGAATACCGTCCATTAGAAGGTTTTGTTTATGCAATTACACCATTTAACTTTACTGCAATTGCTGGTAACTTACCTGCTGCACCTGCTTTAATGGGGAATGTAATTATTTGGAAACCTGCACGTTCTCAAGTGTATTCTGCCCAAGTAATTATGGAATTGTTTAAAGCTGCTGGATTGCCAGACGGAGTTATTAATATGGTAACTGGAAATTCTGGAACTATAACAGATGTTTTATTGAACAGTCCAGATTTTTCTGGAGTTCATTTTACAGGTTCTACACCAGTATTTAATAGTTTTTGGGAAACTATAGGTAAAAATATGAATACCTATAAAACATACCCAAGAATTGTTGGTGAAACTGGTGGAAAAGATTTTATTTGGGCGCATCCAAGTTCAAATGCTCAAGAAGTTGCAACTGCAATTTCTAGAGGTGCTTTTGAATACCAAGGACAAAAATGTTCTGCAGCATCAAGAGCTTATTTGCCAAAAAGTTTATGGCCTGCGATTAAAGAAGCAGTTATTAAAGATGTAAAATCTTTTAAAATGGGTACTCCAGAAGATACTACAAACTTTATAAATGCTGTAATTGACGATAGAGCTTTTAAGAAATTATCAGGTTATTTAGATCAAGCAAAAGCAGATGCTGATGCAGAAATTATTGTTGGTGGTGGTTATAATGATAGTGTTGGATATTTTATTGAACCAACTGTAATTGTTACAACAAATCCACATTATGAAACAATGGTGTACAGAGTTATTTGGCCCTATTATTACTGTTTATGTTTATGAAGACGAAAAATGGGAAGAAACTTTAGATTTAGTTGATAAAACAAGTGAATTTGCTTTAACAGGTGCTATTTTTAGTGGTGATAGATACGTTATAGACATTGCAACTTATAAATTAGAAAATGCAGCTGGTAACTTTTATATTAATGATAAACCAACAGGAGCAGTTGTTGGACAACAACCTTTTGGTGGTGCTAGAGGTTCAGGAACTAATGATAAAGCAGGTTCTGTATGGAATTTATTGCGTTGGGTAAGTAACCGAACAATTAAAGAAACTTTTGTTTCACCAACAGATTATAGATATCCATTCTTGGGTGAAACTACACTAGAAACTGTTGAAAAAGAAGTAGAAAGTGCAGTTGAAAAAATAAAAGAATTTGGAAAAGATTTGTCTGATAGATTCAAGAAATAGTTTAAAACTGTTTTAGTAAAGTATATTGCTTAAAAAATGCGCCAATTGGCGCATTTTTTTATGTTAAAATTTCAATAAGGCATTCATTTTAGTATTTTAAATAGTTTAAAATTAAATGGTTAAAGGTGCAGTTCCATTAAAATTGAATTGTAATTACTATATTTAGCTTCAAAGAAAGCTATTGAGCATGAAAAAACTACTACTTTTATTTTTTTTAAGCAGTTTTTTAATTGGTTTTTCACAAGAAAAAAAGGACTTGTTAAAAAATCTTGATAAAAGTGGTTTGGAAACTTCTGTACTTTACTTAAAATCGCCTTTTGTTGTTATTGATAGTATTCAATATTCAAAATATAATACGCTTAACTTTTATACTGTTTATAACGCAATTGCGCAAAGTGATATTAAAAAGAGATTAGGCTCCTTAAAATCCTTAAAGGAAAAAGCAAATGAATATGCTATTTCTAAAGTTGTTTCTTTAGCACTGTTACATAGCGAATTTGAAACTATTGAAGATAACGCCTTTACAGATGGAAGACTTGTTCAAGATGCCAAAGGTTTTATTAAAAGAACTAATAAATCAGCAAAAATTTTTGAAAAACATGAGGTAACAGTCATTTCAAGTTTAAAAAACAGGATTAAAGGTTTAGAAGCTGTATTCAAAATTTCTTCAGAAAATATTTTTAATACTACATCCAATACAATTAGTAATATATTTATTGATTTTAATGATCAAAAAGGATACAGAAAAGTGAATATTAATGAGGAAATTAAAGTCAATTATTCAACAGCTGGAAAAAAAGAAATTAATGCTGACATAGTTTTTTTAGATGGAACAATTAAAAAAAGAACTTTTTTACTGGATGTGCGCTATTCTTTAAAAGATTTTATAACTCTATTTAAAAGTACGGCTACTAGTTTTACAGCTTCAATAACACCAGATTTAGCCGTTTATGGAGAGTCTGTTTCATACCCAGGACAAGGTGAGTACGAGATTTTTTTAAGCACAGAACCCAACGCAATTTTAGACAAACCAATAATTATTATAGATGGTTTTGACCCAACAGATTCTAGACCAATTGGTGGTAATGGAGTAGTAAATGGAATATATGAACTTTTAAACTTTGATGATAATGGAAGTCCATCAAATTTAGCTGATTTAGTAAGAGCAGAAGGATTTGATGTTGTTATTTTAAATTTTCCAGAATACACTAGAGCTGCTGATGGAAAAATAATAGATGGTGGAACCGATTTTATTGAAAGAAATGCGATGTTGTTAGTTGATTTAATTACTACCATAAACAATCAAAAAATTGGAACAAATAAAAATGTAATAATAGGGCCAAGTATGGGTGGTTTAATTTCTAGGTATGCCTTAAATTATATGGAAAACCAATCTTTAAATCACGATACACGTTTATGGCTTTCTTTTGATTCACCACATAACGGTGCAAATGTTCCAATAGGTTTTCAACATTTGTTTAACTATTTAGCGTATGGTTTAGATTTGGGTGGTTTAGGCGGAAATGTAAGTATAGTGGAACTACAACCGGTAGTAGACGATTTGTTAAAGTCTGCTGCAGCAAGGCAAATGTTAACAGATCACTTTGAGGCACATTTGGCCAATGGAGATAATGTAGAATTTAATAATAGTTTAAAATTACCAGTTGCACATCCATTTAAATCAATTTTTTATAATAGATTAAATAGTTTAACCACTACGGGTTTTCCTGAAAATTTACGTAAAATTTCTATAATTAACGGAAGTGGTGTAGGGAATCCCTATCAATTTAAATCGGGAAGTGATGTTTTACCCGGTGCAGAGGTTGTAAATATTACTATAGAAGATGTAGCTCTATTAACAGATGTTACTTTAAAAGTGAGGTTTACTCCAGAAATAAACTTGCAAAACCAAATTAGCTACTTATTTGTTGATGCTCCATTTCTTTGCTTTTGCGATTTAACCGCAAGTGCAAATTCGCAAGCGTTTAGTTACTCTAATGGTATAGATGCTGCAATGGGAGGTTTGTTTGATTTAGGTGTTTTAACCGCAGATTTTGGAACAGGTGGAATTACAGGAGAGTTTTTGACAGCCCTTCAAATTGATTATTTTAATTTTATACCAACAGTTAGTGCAATGGCATTGGAAGTTCCAAACAATCAATTTAACTGGTTTCAGATTCCAGATAGTTATGTGTCTGCGCAAGCTACAAGTACTGTAACACCTTTTGACGCTTGGTATATGCCAGAGTTTAATGAGCCCCATGTTACGTTAACTCAGGCTAATGTAGACTTTGCTTGGAACGAAATAGTAACATCTGTATTGGCTGTTGATGAGTTTGACTTGAATACAGATATTGTAATAGGAAAAAACCCTATAAAAAATACGTTAACTTTAATAAATAATAATGTTAATGCTATTTCAAAAGTAGAAATTGAAATATTTGATGTTGTTGGTAAAAAGGTACTGCAAATAATTAAAAATAATCCTGAAACTAGAATTGAGATTCCAGTTAATTTAAGTACTGGCGTCTATTATACGAGTATTAAATACAATAATATTTTACTTTATAAAAAATTAATTGTTAAATAGTTCGTTTTTTTAATGAAATAAAAAAAGCTGTTTCAAATTTTTTGAAACAGCTTTTACCTTATTTTAAAAAATATTAAACCGCTTCAAAACCATCTGCACCATCTAACAATCCAATCAATTCTTGTGGATTGTGAATAATTGTTGGCATATGTTGTGGACAGATATAAAATTCACTTTCTTGATAATAAAATTTTGTTACAGGTATTTCTACGGATGTTTTTTTACAAACTAAACAAGCTTTATCTTGATTCATAATCTAATAATTTTAATTCAGGACAAAAATATCTTTTATTATTTAATTAATTACTAACATTTGTCATATAAAATAAGCCTTAATCGAAATTTTTATATGAATTTATTGCAGCCTTTTGTGCATTAATAACTTTTCCATTAGCATCTAAAACAAATGCTACAACTTTTAAGGAATCATTATTTTTTATACTATTCGGAATAACAATGTCGAAAGATTTTTTAAAAACACCATTTGTAATCATATATTCACTCGGAATTACATCTCCAAATAAATTTGTAATTACTTTTCTAAGTACATTATTGTGTTCAAAATTTAATAAAATACTAGTTCCGTTATAGTACTCTGTATAATTAGCTTGATTGTAATTTAAGTTATCTTCAAGTAAATAAACAACAAATTTTAAATTTTGAAAAGATTTTAAAAACCCTATACTAATTTCTAAATCAATATTATTTTCAATTATTTTAGATTCTATTCCTAACCCTAAATCGGTATTAATATTAGTTAAATCTATAACTTGATTGACATTACTTGGTTCTGGAGAATTCCAAGTAGTTTTTCTATTAAGTTTGGCGTTTGGATAATACCCTTCATCTAAATTTCCAATATTTGCTTCATCAAAATGATAGGGGTCGTTACCTTGTCCTCTATGAATTGCCGTAATTACAACATTATCTGTTTGTTTTTCAACTAATTCAATTCCATAAGAAACCCTTGGACACCAGCCACACCAAGTACCAGTAAAATCTTCAATTAAAACTTTTGTGGTAAAACTTGTTGCAAATTGTTTCGATTCTACAATAATAGTTTCACTTGTAAAATCTTGAAATTTTGCAATAATTCCATAGGCTCCGTAAGTACTGGGTTTAAATTTATTCCCCTCAATTTCAGAATTATCTACAAATATTTTTGCTTGATTTGTAACATTGTTGTTATTACTATCAAAAACGTTAAAGGTAAATTCATGATTTAAATCTACCCATTTATTATCGCTCACAACTTTTATTGAAGTAACGGGTTTTGGTAGCACCTTAATAATTAAAGAGTTGCTAGAAATTGAATTGTATGATGCAGAAACAGTTACGTCACCCTGTTCTGTTGGTGTAAATGTTTTATTAACTGTTTTTAATCCATTAATAAAAATTTCAGCTTTTTGTGTTAAATCAGTCCCCTCATTTCCTGTTACCGTAAAATTTACAGTTTCACCCACTTCAATTTCTAACATATTAGCGCTTAACTCAATAGAAGTTATTGTAACTTTTGGTGTTTCATCAATAGCTTCTTTATCTCCACCACATGAGAAAGTAAATAGTAGAATTATAGGAAAAAAGAAAAATAATCTTTTCATTTAATAATTTTTATAAATTTCATCTCCAAATATACATTTAAAACTATAATATGTAATATTATTGCATTATTAACTTATAAAATGAAAAAAATACTTTTTTTACTATTGTTTGTAACTTCTGTTGTAAATGCACAAAAGTTTTTACCAAATATTGAACTTAAAGACAGTAACGGAAAATTAATAAATATTTCTAAACCTAAAAATAATACTTTAAAAGTGTATAGTTTTTGGGCAACTTGGTGTGTACCTTGCATTAATGAACTCGATGCAATTAGTGACAATTACAGCGATTGGCAAGATGAAATAGATTTTAAATTAATTGCAGTTTCTATAGATGATGCTCGAACTTCCTCAAAAGTTATTCCACTAGTAAACGGTAAAAACTGGGATTTTGAAATTTTATTCGATACCAATCACAAATTAAGGAGAGCCTTAAACATAGATACCGTTCCGCATTTAATTATCGTAAAAGATACTAAAATAATGTATGAACATTTAGGGTATACACCTGGTTTTGAGTTTGAGTTATTTGACAAAATTAAAGAGCTAGCTAATTAATGTAATTATGAAAAAAATAATTATTATAGTTTTGGCGTTTTTTTCAATAAGCGGATTTTCTCAAGAAAAATGGTTTAGAGGTAATGTGTTTTCAAATGCTCAATATTATTTAGACGATTCTGAAACAGGTGATTTTAATAATACAAACCGTTTTCGGTCTAATAATTATTTAACAATTAATGGTGGACTTAAAAAATTTACGGTTGGTTTTCAATTAGAGGGTTATAGCCCGGAACCACTGCTCAATTATTCCGATAGTTTTAATAAGGAAATTGGTGTTGCTACTTATTTTATAAATTATAAAACGGATAAATTAGACCTTCAACTAGGTCATTTTTATGAACAATTTGGTAATGGACTAATTTTAAGATTTTGGGAAGACAAACAATTGGGTTTAAATAATGCTTTAAGAGGAGGGAAGTTTAGATATACACCAACTAATTATTTTAATATAACCGGACTCTATGGAAACCAGCGTGTTGGTTTTGATGTTTCTAACGGTAAGGTTTTAGGAGTAAATACAGAATTTAGTTTAAGTGAAGCCTTCAAGTTTAAGAATTCCAATTTAAATTTTGGATTTAGTTTTGTAAGTAGAAATCAGGAAGTTGATAACCCGCCCAATCAAATAAAGAAGGCTACTAATGCTTATTCAGGAAGCATAAATTTTTCAATAAATCAATTTTATTCTAATATAGAATTTGTAAGAAAAGCAAAAGATGTTTTGGTTGAATTTGAAAAGGTTAATTCTGAAAAACTAAATGCAGGAAATGCACTGCTTTTTAATACTGGATATTCTAAAAAAGGATTTGGAATTGATTTTGTATTTAGAAGACTAGAAAATATGTCCTTTTATTCTGATAGAGAAGCACAAGGCAATGTTTATAACGAGCAGCTAATTAATTACTTACCTAGTTTAAACAAACAGCAAGATTACAGTTTATCCAATATTTATGTTTATCAAACCCAATCTGATTTACGATTTAACCCATTTGGAAAATCTGGAGAAATTGGAGGGCAAGTTTCACTGTTTTACACCATAAAAAAAGGATCTTTTTTTGGTGGAAAAAATGGATTAAAGTTGGCTGTAAACTATAGTAATTGGAATGGTTTAAAAGCAACCTATAACTTATCAGAAAGAACTTATAAATCAAATTATTTTGAATTTGGAAATAAATATTTTTCTCAATTTAATTTAGAACTTAGAAAAAAATGGTCTAAACAATGGTCTTCTATTTTTAGTTTTACTGATCTTTTTTATAGTAAAAAATATATTGAAGAAACGGTAGGAGATGTAAATGCTACCATTTTTGTTGGTGAAACTACCTATAAATTTTCAAGAAAAAAATCTATTAGATTAGAGGCACAACATTTATGGAGTAAAGATGATAAAAAGGATTGGTTAGCGGCAACTACAGAATTCAATTTTTCGCCTAAATTTTCCATTTTTGCCTCAGATATGTACAATTATGGTAACGAACTAACAAAAATTCATTATTACAATATTGGCGGAAGCTATACAAAAGGTGCTACACGTATTGCTTTAAATTACGGTAGGCAACGTGGCGGATTGTTATGTGTTGGTGGAGTTTGCAGAATAGTTCCTGAATCAACTGGAATAGGACTAGCTTTAAATACTTCGTTCTAATTTTTCTTTTGTTTAAATTTTAATGGGATATGAACCACTTTTTTGGTTTCAAAAAATGAGTCATTAAAATAATCTGTCAAATTGTAAAGTGTTGCATTTGGAAAATTTGCCAATTCGTCAGTTAAATCACCACCTTTTAAATATAAAATACCGTTTTTAATTTCGTGATGCTGTTTTTTAGCAATTTTTTTGCGTGTCCAAGCTACAAAATCATCCATTTTAGTGACCGCTCTGCTTACTATAAAATCGAATTCACCTTTCACATTTTCTGCTCTAATTTGTTCAGCTTTTACATTTTTTAAGCCCAAAGCATCTGCAACTTCCTTAACTACTTTTATTTTTTTTCCAATAGAATCTACTAAATAAAAGTTGGTTTCTGGAAATAAAATTGCCAACGGAATTCCAGGAAAACCGCCACCTGTACCAACATCTAATACATTTGCACCTGGTTTAAAATATTGTACTTTTGCAATTCCTAAAGAGTGTATTACGTGTTTAATATATAATTCATCAATATCTTTTCTAGAAATTACATTTATTTGAGCATTCCAAAATTTATACAATTCCTCTAGTTTAGAAAATTGATTTTTTTGAGTTTCAGAAAGATCAGAAAAATAATTTAAAAGTGTTTCCATAATTGTTTAAAATAGTTGGCTGTAAAATTACTATTTCAAAAATTAAATTAACATCTTTTCGAAAATTGTTATATTTTTCCCAAAAGTTCTTTTAAAAACTTAAAATGGCGTAATTTTGGCGCGTACATTTTATATATATAAAAAGTAGTATGAATAATAGTAAAACAATAAGCTTTTCACGCAATGATAAAGCTAAATTTTTTAGAACTCTTAATAAAAGAGTGAATACTTATTTTAAAGAAAATAAGATTAGACGTACTGGTAATTGGAAATTATATTCAAAAGCAATTATAATGTTTGCTATTTTTTTAATTCCTTTAATTTTAATTTTAACTGTACAAATGCCGCAATGGGCATTACTATTGTTAACAGTTGTAATTGGAATTGGAATGGCAGGTGTTGGTATGAATGTAATGCACGACAGTAACCACGAATCTTTT
Organism: uncultured Flavobacteriaceae bacterium; assembly: GCA_942492305.1. Classification (GTDB taxonomy): domain Bacteria; phylum Bacteroidota; class Bacteroidia; order Flavobacteriales; family Flavobacteriaceae; genus Lutibacter. Next base: position 646,046 of record CALOEI010000001.1, read on the forward strand.
TCAAGTAAAAAGTGGGTAAATAAATTAATGGGAAGTAGTATTTATATTTTGGCCGGGAATGTTTACAATTGGAAAGTACAGCATAATGTGTTGCACCATACATTTACAAATATTCAAGGACACGATGAAGATATTGATGCAGGGAGAATTATTCGATTTTCAAAACATTCTAAATGGTTGGGAATTCATAAATTTCAAAAATATTATTCCATATTTTTATATGGTTTATTAACTATCAATTGGGCTATTACTACCGATTTTAAACAAATGCATAGTTATTTAAAACGTAAACTTTCTTATGGCGAATTTCCAAATCCAGCTAAAGAATGGACAGTTTTAATTATTACCAAAATAATTTATTATTTATTATGGATTGTATTGCCATTACTTGTTTTAGATATTGCGTGGTGGAAAGTATTAATAGGATTTTTTGTAATGCATTATACTGCTGGAATGATTTTAAGTGTTGTTTTTCAGTTGGCACACGTAGTTCCAAAAACCGAAATGCCATTACCAGATAAAGAGGGTAATTTAGAGCATACTTGGGCAATTCACCAATTATATACCACTTCAAATTTTGCACCAACAAATAAGTTTATTTCTTGGTACACTGGTGGATTAAATCATCAGGTAGAACATCATATTTTTCCGCATATTTCTCATATTCATTATGGGAAAATTGCCAAAATTGTAAAGGATACCGCAAAAGAATTTAATTTACCTTACAACGAATACAAGACATTTAGAAAAGCATTTATAGAACATTTTAATCAACTAAAAACATTAGGAGTAAAACCTAATTACGCTTAAATTAATTAAGTTATGAAAGATCAACTATCAAACAGAATTAACAGTTTACCAGTATCAGCAACATTAGCAATGGCTGCTAAAGCAAGAGAACTAAAAGCTGAAGGAAAAGACATTATTAGTCTAAGTTTAGGAGAACCAGATTTTAATACACCAGATTTTATTAAAGAAGCTGCTGTACAAGCTATTCACGATAATTATAGTTCTTATAGTCCTGTAGATGGCTATGCAGATTTAAAAGATGCTATTATAACTAAATTTAAGCGCGATAATAATTTAGATTACAAACCAAGTCAGATTGTAGTTTCAACAGGAGCAAAACAATCTATTGCAAATGTAGCAATGGTTTTATTAAACCCTGGCGATGAAGTTTTATTACCAGCTCCGTACTGGGTAAGTTATTCTGCAATTGCAACTTTAGGAGAAGCAACTTTTAAAGAAATTCCGTCAACTATTGAAACAGATTTTAAAATTACTCCTGAACAATTAGAAGCTGCAATTACGCCAAAAACAAAAATGATTTTCTTTAATTCCCCAAACAATCCAAGTGGAACTATTTATAGTGAAGCTGATTATAGAGCTTTGGCGGCTGTTTTAGAAAAATATCCAAACATATATGTACTTTCAGATGAGATTTATGAACATATTAATTATGGAGAGCCTTTGTTTAGTTTTGCTGCTATTGAAAGTATGTACGATAGAACAATTACGGTTAACGGAGTAGCAAAAGCATTTGCTATGACAGGTTGGAGAATTGGTTATATAGGAGCACCAGAATGGATTGCAAGAGCTTGTAATAAATTACAGGGACAAATTACTTCTGGAGCAAATAGTATTGCACAAAGAGCTACAATTGCGGCTTTAGAAGCTCCAGTTTCTAAAATTCAATATATGGTAGACGAATTCCGTAAGCGTAGAGACATGATGTTGGATTTATTAGGAAATATTGAAGGGTTTAAATTAAATGTACCAGGAGGTGCTTTTTATATTTTTCCAGATGTTTCTGCATTTTTTGGAAAAGAAATAAAAGGTCATAAAATAGATAATGCATCAGATTTTTCTTTGTTCCTTTTGGCAGAAGCAAATATAGCAACAGTTACAGGAGAAGCTTTTGGAGCTCCAGATTGTATAAGAATTTCTTATGCAGCATCTGAAGCAAGTTTAAGAGAAGCTGTATCTAGAATTGAGAAAGCATTAGCTTAAAAAATAATATTTAATACTTTACAAAGAGGCTGTCTAAACAGCCTCTTTTTTTTTGAAAAACTTAAATTAATTTTTTTATTTTTTTAATAAAAATAGTTGAAAAAGATATTGTTTTTTATTATAAATTTGTATCGATTTACAAAGTATATGTAAACATTTTTTATTTTGATGAAATAAAATATTTTAAGATTCAACCTTTTGAAAATTAGGAAGTCATATTCAAAAGTAGGTCTTGGTAAGACCTTGAATCATAGGTTAACTTCTTTAGGTAATTCACATAGTTTCTAAACTAATTGTGAATTTTACAAATTTCATTTTTTTAATAAAACTTTTAGATTTTTAAATCTAAAACTATGGGTACAACTAATTGTAGAGTGCTTAAAAATGAACCAAAAATAATATTTATTTAAAACCGAAAACAATGAAAAAACTAATGATTTTACTTTTTACAATGGCATCTTTAGCTTTTGTAAAACAACAAGAAGAAACAATTACTATCAAAGCTACTTTTGATGGTTTTGAAGAAGACATTTATTATTTTACAGACGAAGAAGACAATAGCTTTTATTTTGAAACAATTAGTAAAGAAGCTTTACAAAAATACAATCTTTTAAAAGAAGAATTTATAGGTGAATCTTTTGAAGTTACGTATAAAATTGAAACTAAAACAGATGAATTCGATGAAGAATACGAATCGTATGTAATTGTTAAGTTAAAACTTATTGAAGAAGAATAGTAACAAACACTATTTTAAAATTTAATTAATATAAAAGGGTGTCTGAAAAGTAAAATCCAACTCAATTTGTCACATTGAGCGTATTTAGAATTGAGCATTCCAAAAGCTCTGTATATCAATAAAAAAAGATATATCCTTACTAAATATTATTTTTACAATATAGCTGGAAACAGCAGTTTCAGACACTCATTTTAATACTATATAATATAAAAGACTATTTTAGTTTAGTGAATAACAAAAAAACAATTTTAAAAAAAAACGGAAACATAAAAAGAAATTTTTTATTTGTTTCTAGATGGGGAGAATCTCTAGATATTGCTTACACAACACAATTAGAAGGTAATAGTGTTAAAATGTTTATAGAAGACAAACCTTCAAAAGAAATTGGCTACGGTTTTATTACCAAAGTGCAAGATTGGAAAAAGCACATTGCTTGGGCCGATATTATTATTTTCGATTATACAGGTTACGGTAATATTTGTAAAGAACTTAGAGCCTCAGGAAAAGTAGTATTTGGAGGAAGTGAATATACAGATGCCTTAGAGTTAGATCGTAATTTTGGTCATGATGAACTTCAAAAACACAAAGTAAAAATAATACCTTCTAAAGAATTTCAAAATTTTGAAGATGCTATATGTTATGTTGAAAAGCATCCAGACTCCTATGTTATTAAGCCTTGCGGTGAAATACAGGAATTAAAACAGCTCCTTTTTGTAGGGAGTGATGATGAAGGTAAAGATGTAATACGCGTTTTAAAAGCCTATGAAAAAACTTGGGGAAATAATTTTGGAAATTTTCAGTTACAAAGAAAAGTAAAAGGTGTAGAAATTTCAGTAAGTGCTTTTTTTAATGGAAAAGAATTTCTACGTCCTTTAAATATTACATTTGAACATAAAAAGTTGTTCCCTAAAGAATTAGGTGTTTCTACTGGCGAAATGGGAAGCAGCATGTTTTGGACAGATGAATCCCCAATTTTTAATAGTACACTTCAAAAATTTGAAAGTACGTTAGCTAAAAAAGATTTTAGAGGTCACATAGATATTAATTGTATTGTAAATGGAAACGGAATTTATCCGCTAGAGTTTACATCCAGATTTGGATTTCCTCAAATATTTATTCAAAAAGCGGGAATTAACGAACCAATTGGAAATATGTTATATAAAATTGCAATTGGAGAAAATTTTACGATTAATACTAAAAAAGGATTTCAATTAGGTGTTTTTATTGTTGTGCCTCCATTTCCGTATGACGATAAAAAAACCTTCGATTTGTTTTCTAAAGATTCCGTTGTAATTTTTAAAAAAGAAATGAAAGAAGGCATACATCCAATGCATTTAAAAAATATTAATGGCGAATGGCTTATTACAGGAAACACAGGTATTGCGTTAATGGTTAGTGGAACAGGATTAACTATGAAAGATGCCCAAAAAACAATGTATAGTCGCGTAAATAATATAATTGTTAATAACAGTTATTATAGAACAGATATTGGCGATAGATGGTTTAATGAATCGGATAAGTTAATGTCTTGGGGTTTATTGTAAATCGTAAAGTATGGCTATTGAATTTAGTTGTTTAGAAAAAAACACCAAACAGTTTTTTAATATTTTACCTCAAGATTGGCAAGATATTATTGTTCCACAATGGGCAGAATTTAAACACGCTGCATCAATTTACGTTTTTAAAGAAAATGAAGTCATAATTGCAGGTGGAATTGTGTTTAAAAATGGACACCCTAACAGTAATGATTTTGAAAATAAATACAACTATTTATACGCGGAAAATTATTATTATATCGGATTTTTATGGGTAATTCCAGAAAAACGAAATCAGCAATTGGCTTCGAAATGGTTATCTAAAGTTCATGCTTTAACTTCTTATCAAAAGTTTTGGCTTACTATCGAGGAAGCTTCATTGCTAAATTTCTATCAAAAAAATGGATACAAACTACTTGCCGAAAATAATGAACTACAACCTAAAGAATTTATTTTAACATTTAATCCAGAATAAATTTGCCAAGCTTTTTTTAAGCAATAGAAAATATTACCTAACAGTGCAAACAATAAGGATTGTTAGTTATAAGTAAATTTTGTACATTTAGGTATTATTAATTTAAAAAAGGAAAGAATATGGCAGTAATGAAAGTTATTGAAGTAATGGCAAGTTCTGATAAAAGCTGGGAAGAAGCTACTAAAAAAGCAGTTTCACATGCTTCTAAAAGTGTTAAGCATATAAAATCTGCTTTTGTACAATCGCAAAGCGTTGTTGTAGATGATAACGAAGTATCAGAATTTAGAGTAAATGTAAAAATTACTTTTGAAGTAAAATAAACCATTACTTTATTGCAAAAAGAGGCTGTTTAGAAGTTTGAAATAAGTTGTTTAATACGTATGTAGCAATAAATTTCAAACTTCTGAATAACCTCTTCTTTTATTAATAGCACTTTATATATTAACTTTTACAATATACTTTAACCAATCTAAGTTGTAAAAATCAATCTAAAAATCATGTCAAATCATAAATTTACCAATAGTTTAATTAATGAAACCAGCCCTTATTTATTACAACATGCACACAATCCGGTAAAATGGTATGCTTGGAATGATGAAGCCTTAGCTTTAGCAAAAAATCAGAATAAATTATTGTTGATTTCCATAGGATATTCATCTTGTCATTGGTGCCACGTTATGGAGCACGAGAGTTTTGAAGATGAAGAGGTTGCTGCTGTAATGAACCTAAGCTTTATAAATATAAAAGTGGATAGAGAGGAGCGTCCAGATATTGATCAGGTTTATATGAATGCAGTTCAATTAATGACAGGAAGAGGAGGTTGGCCGTTAAATTGTATTGCTTTACCAGACGGAAGACCTATTTGGGGAGGAACATATTTTCCAAAAGAAAATTGGATGAAAGCTTTGGAGCAATTAAGTAATATGTATAACGAAAAACCTGATGAAGTAATTGATTATGCAGTAAAACTAACAGAAGGCATCAAAAATACAGATTTAGTTCCATTAAATACAAACCAAAAAGAATTTACAGTTTCACAATTAAACAGTGCTGTTGAATGCATGGAGAGAGCATATGGATTTTGATTTAGGAGGTAGAAAAGGCGCTCCAAAATTTCCTATGCCAAATAACTATAGTTTTTTACTACGTTATGCTGTACAAGCAAATAATTCAGAAATGTTAGCGTATGTAAATACATCTTTAACTAACATGGCTTATGGTGGAATTTACGACCAAATTGGAGGAGGTTTTTCTAGATATTCAGTCGATAAAAAATGGCATGTGCCTCATTTTGAAAAAATGTTGTACGATAATGGTCAATTAGTAAGTTTATATTCAGAAGCCTACCAACTCACTAAAAATAAATTGTATAAAAAAATAGTATATGAAACTTTGCAATTTATTGAAGATGAGTTAACTACAAAAGAAGGTGCGTTTTATTCATCTTTAGATGCAGATAGTATTAATGCAAAAGGAAAACTAGAAGAGGGTGCTTACTATGTTTGGACCAAAGACGAATTAAAAGCTATTTTAAGCAATGATTTTGAATTGTTTTCAGCATATTACAATGTAAATTATTATGGATACTGGGAACACGATAATTATGTGTTAATTAGAAATAAAAGCGATAAGGAAATTGCTGAAGCTTATTCAATTTCAACTTCAGAATTAGAAACCAAAGTTGAAACTTGGAAAAAAATATTATTAAAAGAACGATCAAAAAAAGAACGACCTAGATTAGATGATAAATCGTTAACTTCTTGGAATGCTTTAATGTTAAAAGGATACATAGACGCTTACAAGGTATTTAATGAATCACATTTTTTAGACGTTGCAATAAAAAACGCCACATTTATTTACACAAAGCAATTGCAAGAAAATGGAAACTTAAATCATAGTTATAAAAATGGAAGTAGTACCATAAATGGATTTTTAGAAGATTATGCTACTGTAATTGAGGCTTATATTGCTCTTTATGAAGCAACTTCAAACGAACTTTGGTTGCAGACTGCAAAACAATTAACAGATTATAGTTTGGATCATTTCTTTGATGAAAAAAGAGCCATGTTTTATTTTACGTCAAATGAAGATACTGATTTAATAACTCGTAAAATGGAAATTGAAGATAACGTAATTCCGGCCTCAAACTCTATAATGGCAACTAATTTATTTAAGTTAAGTCATTACTATTCAAATAGTTATTTTTTAAAAACCAGTAAACAAATGCTTCATAATGTGGCAGGAAGAACATTACAATATGGTTCTGGATATTCAAATTGGTTACAACTAATGTGTAACTTTGCAGGTAATTTTTACGAAATAGCTGTTTCAGGAAAAGATTTTAAAAATAAGCTTGTTGAGCTGAATAAAAAGTATATACCAAATAAATTAATTGCAGCAGGCGCAAAAAAAAGTACAATTTCACTAATGGAAGGAAGGTTTAACGAACATGAAACTTTAATTTATGTTTGTGTAGATGGAGCTTGTCAATTGCCTGAAAGTGAAGCAAGAGAAGCATTAAAGCAATTAAAAATAAATTTTTAAAATATGGATGTTTTGTTAATTTTTATAATTGGTTTTGTAGCATTAGAACATATTTATTTCATGATTTTAGAAATGTTTTATTGGGATAAACCAAAAGGATTAAAAGCATTTGGAATGAAACTGGAGGATGCAAAAAATTCAAAAACTCTTGCTAAAAACCAAGGACTTTATAATGGGTTTTTAGCCGCTGGACTTATTTGGGCGATTTTTAGTAAAAATTTAGATGAAATTGCACTTTTCTTTTTAATTTGTGTGACAATTGCTGGAGTATTTGGGTCTTATACAACAGGAAAGATACAACTATTTGTAGTACAATCTATTCCAGCAATAATAGGAATAATTTTAATTTTAATTTCATAATATAATGGACTATCAAAAATACTTAGATTTAGCAATGGTATTTGCAGGCAAACACATTGGTAATGTAATAGTTGCAGTTTTAATCTTAATAATAGGATTGTGGCTTGTTAAAAAAATTGTAAAAATAACTAGAAAACTAATGGAGAAAAGGGGTGTAGATGTTACACTTCAAAAATTCTTGGGAGATTTAATTGGTTGGGCGTTAAAAATAATGGTTTTTATAACTGCTATTTCTCAAGTTGGTGTTGAAACAACCTCATTTATTGCTATTTTAGGTGCCGCTGGTTTGGCTGTTGGTTTAGCTTTGCAAGGAAGTTTAGCAAATTTTGCAGGTGGAGCCTTAATTATGATTTTTAAGCCGTTCAAAGTTGGAGATTTAATTGAAGCGCAAGGAGAAATTGGAGTCGTAAAAGAAATTCAAATATTTGTAACCAAATTAATTTCTCCAGGTAATAAATTAGTAATTATACCTAACGGAACCTTATCAAATGGAAATATTAAAAATTATACTGAAGAAGGTAAGTTACGTGTTGATTTAACTTTTGGAGTTGGTTATGATGAGGATATAAAGAAAACTAAAGAAGTATTAATGAATGTTATGCTGAGTAACCCAAAAGTTTTAAAAGAGCCAGCACCAAGTGTTAATGTTTCAGAATTGGCTGATAGTTCTGTTAATTTTGCAGTAAGACCTTGGGCTACACCGGAAAATTATTGGGATGTTTATTTTGGAATTATTGAAGAAGGAAAATATGCATTAGATAAAGCAGGAATTGAAATTCCATATCCTCATCAAGTAGAAATCAGAAAATAAAAACAATTTAAGGATTTGCAGCTAATTAAGTTATTTTTTAGCTTTAGTAACTACAAAATCTTTTAAATAAAATGGTTCAAAATAAGCGACATCTTCGATGTCGTTTTTTTTGTATTTTTTCATAAGAAAGTAAAGACATTTCATTTGCAGAAGGAAATTTGTCATCAATAAAAATTGCATTTTTGTTTATAATACTATTTTTACATTTTTCTGCTCCATCACCTAAAAAATAAACAGTTTCTTTGTTTAAATACTCATTAAAAGAAGTTGTGTCAATAATCTCAGCCTGAACATCTCTAATACTACTATTATTTTTATAAACAGCACTGTATACTTCCATTCTTCGAGCATCTAAAAGCGGAATTATATATCCTTCAGAAACTGAAATAGATTGCGCTAATGATTGTAATGTATTTATTGAAATAAGAGGAATATTTAAAGCAAAACATAGTCCTTTTGCAGCTGAAACACCAATACGTAAACCTGTATAAGATCCTGGCCCTTTACTTACAGCAATTGCACTTAATTCTGACATTGCAATGTTTGCTTCGTCTAAAACCAATTTAATAAATTCATGAAGGTTTTCTGCATGAGAATAACCACCATCGTTTAATTCTTTTAAAGCGATTGTATTACCGTCTTTAGCCAAACTAACCGAACAATTTTTAGTAGCGGTTTCTATATTTAAGAGATATGCCAAAATTAAAATATTTTGATGCAAATATAAATAATGTGCCTTAAAACAAAACATCCAACTTAAAAAAGTTGGATGTTTAATTTATTGTTTTCTTATAACTTAATTTAAAACAATTGGAATACCCAAATAGTATTCTAGTAGTTTTGTTCTAAATACAAAATTATATTTTGCGTTGGACATTGAAGATTGAGCATTTACTAACCTATTTCTAACCTGATCAAAATCGAAAGAAGTCATTACCCCAGAGTTATAACTTTCTTGTGCGTTTTTAAAAGATTCTTTTTGAGCAAATAAACTTTTTTCAGCTGAGACAAACTGATTTAAAGCAGCTTTAGCATCAGCATAAGCTTGTTCAATAGTTTCTCTTAGTTTTATTTGTCTATCCAATAATGCTAATTCAGATCTTTTTAGATTAATTTCTGCCTTGGCAACTGCAGACTTTGTTTGAAATCTATTAAAAATAGGAATACTTAAAGAAAACCCCGCGTTAAAACCTAAGTTGTCTTCTAATTGTTTACCAAAACCATTTGGTACTGTTATAGGGTTGTTATTTTCATCTAAAATTATACGTACATCTTTAGAACCTTGGTTGTGTTGATAAGAAGTTCCTACTCCAGCACCAAAACTAAGTGAAGGTAAAAATGCAGCCTTTGCTCTATCAACAGATAATTCAGAATTTTCAACAGCAATTTCAGCACTTTTTATTTCTGGTAAACTTGCTAAAGCAGCATTAAAAATGGCATCGGTATCATTATAAATTAAAGAAGCAGAATCTATATTTAAAGTTACATCTTTAATGTCAAATCCTTGATGAGAAACTTGTAATAATTGTGCTAAGCTTAATAAAGATAAGTCTAATGCGTTTTGTGCAGTAGTTAATTGTTGTTCGTTGTTTGCGAGTGTTGCTTGTGCTTCTAATAAATTAGCTCTAGGAATTTCTCCTGCTTTAACGAGTGCTTGTGCTTTTTCTAATTGACCTTTACTAATTACAATTTGTTCTTCGGCAATAACAATACTTTCTTTATTTAAAAGTACGTTTAAGTAAGAATTTACTACAAATAACATAATGTTATTTTTATTTTCTTCTAAATCGAAACCTGCAGCTTCTAAACTTTTTTGTGTTTGAAGTAAATTAATTTTGTTTCTGTTTCCGTTGTAAAGAGTTATTCCAGAATTTATTCCAAAACTGTTAGAACGGCTATCTCTAGAAACTCGTCCTCCGTAGTTATCTATGTATGATCCAAAATTAAAATTTTGAGATGCGGATGCATTTAATGAAGGGTAAAAATTACCTTTAGCAGTAATTATATCTTCTTCAATCAGTTCTTTACTTAACTCTTGTTGTTTTATAGATATATTATTATCTACAGCGTAATCTACACATTCTTGTAAGGTCCATTTTTTATCTTGTGCATTTGTAGAAAAAAAGAATGCAAGTACTAAAATAGTAACAATTTTTGTTCTCATTTAATTGAGTTTATTAGTTTTTAATTTATTATAATAAATATAACCGAGTAGAAGTATTAATTAGAACACGACTAATAATGCGGTTTAGTTGATGTTGTTATATGACGACTAAAATTATTATTTGTTACACATTTAGTCTCTTATAGAAATGTTAAATTTTAAATTTACGTCTATATTTAAATATAAAGTACAAGAGTACGCCCACTAAAAGGTACGGAAAAATCATTAAATAGATAATACCATTATTTAGTCCTTCTGCTTGAGAAGTATCGCCACCACTTTCTACAACAGCTTTGCACATAGCACATTGTGCTCTAGAAAATTGACTAAGTATTAAGAATAATATAAGTATTATTTTTTTCATGCTAGTTTTAAGGAATAAAATAATAAGGTGAAATCATTAAATAAACAATTACACCAGTAACTGCAACATATAACCATAAAGGAAAAGTAATACGTGCAATTTTTTTATGAAGTTCAATATTATTTGTAATTGCCCTAACATATGTAATAAGTACAAATGGAATTACGGCAATGGAAAGTGCAATATGTGAGATTAAAATGATAAAATAGATAGTTCTTACTGCGCCTTCTCCTCCAAACTTAGTAGATTCTGAAGTCATATGATATGCTACGTACATTGCTAAAAAAATTACAGAACATACAATTGCTAACTTCATAAGTTTTTCGTGTAATTTTATTTTTTTATTTTTTACCGCCCAAACTGCAACAACTAAAATTAATGCAGTAAATGCATTAATGCTTGCATAAATTGGTGGTAAAAAAATTGGTAATTCAGCATCAATTTTAACACCAAATAAAATAGCAACTACAACAGGAATTGCAATTGATAGAATTACAATCCATTTATTATATTTTTTTATCTCTGTACTCATTATTCTTTTAATAAAATTGCAATATCTTCTTTTAGCATTTGAATATTTATAGCATCTAAGCCATCATAAAAAGCAATAGGGTTTCCAAATTCATCTAGTCTTGAGCGAATATTTCCTTTTTTATCAACCAAAGCAAACATTCCTGAATGTTCAAAACCTCCTTCTGCTTCACTATTTTCTCCTGCGTATAAAGCGATACCTTTATTTGCTAGGGTATAAATAGTTTCTTTATCACCTGTTAAAAAATTCCAGTTTTTTAGAGTTGCACCATTTGCTTTTGCGTATTCTTTTAAAATTTCTGGCGTATCGTATTCAGGATTTATGCTAAATGAAGCTATTCCGAAATCTAAATTTCCATAATATTCATTTTGAAGTTTCACCATATTTGCATTCATTTTTGGGCAAATAGTTGGGCAAGTGGTGAAGAAAAATTCAATTACGTAAACTTTATCTTTGTAAAATGCATTTGAAATTAGTTTTCCGTCTTGATTTGTAAATTCATAAGAAGGGACTTCTCCAATTTTTACAAGTTCGTGTGTTTTAAATTTGTTTACAATTTTTGGAATTGCGTATATGCCAAATATCAAAATTATAAAGGCAATGCCTATGTAGGAATATTTTTTCATTTTTTAAATTTCTCTTTTTCTACGTTTTTCTTTTTCGGCAGATTTTTTTAGTTGATAATAGATAATATCGATATCGTCTTTCATCTTATTTTTTAAAGTTGCAACAGATTTCATATTATATCCATACAGTTTACCATCTTTGGTATCCTCATCATCTTTTCGTCCTCTTAAACGTAACTCCATGTCTACTATATATGCGTTTTCGGAGTATAAGTGTTGGTTTAGAGAAAAAGGTGTTTTAAAACTATCAAATAAGCTATTTATGTTTGTATTGCTTGTATAAATAAAATTCCATTTACTAATATCTGTAAAAGCTGAAAGTTCGGCAATTGCTTCTTTATACGCTTCTTTAGATGTTTCTGGAATAATAGCTACAATTTGAAAGTAAGGTTTTTGATAGTAACGTTTGTAAATTGTTTGATTTAAATTAAACATACTTCCTTTTGCCGTATTTATTTCATTTCCTAAAAAACAAACTACAGTTAAATTATCTTTAAAAGAAGTGTTTATATTTGAAGATACAGCATTAATTTCTATCACTTCTTCGGTTAAGATAGGCAAATTAGAATATTTATAAATTCCTTTTGAAAGAAAAATATAAAAAACTAATGGTAAAATAAATAAGCTAAAAAGTACCCAGAATTTTTTCATTGTGTTTTTTACAAAAATAAAAAAAGGTGGTTAATAAAACCACCTTCTTATTTTAAATATTTTATAGTATTAGTAGTTCCATTTAACCAAAGGAGCTAAAACATCATTAATATAACTACCTTCAATTAGTAATAATGTTGATAGAAACATTATTAAGAAAACTGCAGACCAAACAACCGAGCGTCTTAAGCTCTTTTTTTCGTCGGCCATATGCATAAAATACCAAGTAATATAATATGCTTTTACTATTGTTAAAACAAGAAATATAATGTTTAAAGGACTTGTGCCTAATATTTTTGTTAAATGAAGTGAGTCTGGTTTTAAAATTCCTAAAATAACTTCAACAATTGTAATAACTGAAAGTATTCCAAATACTTTCCAAATTAATTTTGTGTGCGATGTATGTTCTTGTGAATGTGCTGCCATTTTTTAAATATTAATGAATTAAACTAAGTAGAAGAATGTGAATACAAATACCCAAACTAAATCTACAAAGTGCCAATACAACCCTACTTTTTCTACCATTTCGTAATGTCCTCTGCGTTCGTATGTTCCAATAATAACATTAAAAAATATGATAATATTAATTAAAATTCCAGTAAAAACGTGGAAACCATGAAACCCAGTTATAAAGAAAAAGAAATTTGCAAACAGTGTATTACCATATTCATTTACTTGCAAATTAGCACCATTTACAACCATATTTGCTTCATTTAAATATGCCATTGCATTTTCACGTGGTATAATTGTTTTCTTTTTGGTTTCAGGGTTAAGTAGTTCTGTTCTAATTGTAATATCTGGGTTTGCATTAAACCCATCAATTACTTCTTTTAATGAAAAAGCAGCTAATGCAGGTTCTTCAACAAACCATAATCCTTTGTTTTTTGTATGTTGCGTTCTTTCAGAATTAGATGGTTTTGCAAAACTCTCTAATGTAACTTGGTGTCCAGTAGCATCTACAAATTGAATAATTTTACCATCATTTAATTGCACAGCTCCATACGAACCATTAATAAAGTTTTTCCATTCCCAAGCTTGAGAACCCAAGAAAATTAAACCACCAATAATGGTTAATAGCATATAAAAAGTAACTTTCTTTTTTTTCATTTGATGACCAGCATCAACTGCTAAAACCATTGTTACTGATGAAAATATTAAAATAAAAGTCATTAATGCCACATAATACATAGGGGCGTGTACACCATGCAAAAAAGGAAAGTGCATAAATACTTCATCTGCAATTGGCCAAGATTCAATAAATTTAAAGCGCATTAAACCATACGCGGCTAAAAATCCTGAGAATGTAAGTGCATCTGATAAAATAAAGAACCACATCATCATTTTACCATAACTTGCACCTAGTGGTTTTTTAGATCCACCATCCCAAATTTTCCCATTAGTATTAGTAGCAACAGTTGCTTCCATATAAGTTTTGTTTTGATTTTTTTAGTTTAGTTCCGCCAAAAATACATTTTTTTTTTATTATCTAATAAAATAGAAAAATAAAAACAGATAAATCCATAAGATATCGACAAAATGCCAGAAAATAGCACCCAATTCTAAACCAAGACTATCTTTTGATGAGTATTTGCTATTAAAATGATTGATAATTACTACTAAAAGAACAATTATTCCTGCAGCTATATGCGCAATATGTGCAAGTGAAATACCAATAATAAAAGATGATTTTACGGTGCTTTGAGCCCCAGCAAAAACAAACCCTGCATCAAATAGTTGATTAAAACCATGAAATTGATAATAGACAAATCCAATTCCTAATATTAGGGTACTTAGTAGGGCAATAGTTGTTAATTTACGGTTATCTTTTTTTATATAATATTTTGCTAATATAAAGGTAAGACTACTTAAAATAATTAAAATTGTACTTGTGTAAAATGCGTTTGGCAAATCAAAAGAAACCCAATCAGCTCTTTTTCTACTAACAACATAGGCACTTGTTAAACCAGCAAACATCATTGTCATACTAATCATAGAAACCCAAAGCATTGGTTTGGCTGACTTTCTTTTAGCTTGTTTATATTCTTGTTCTAAAGTTACTTTCATTTTTTAATTTTTTTAGTGTAAAAATTTATCAACTACATAAATTACCTGAATTAATGTGATGTATAAAACACTAGACAGCATTAATTGTCGGGCTTCTTTATTGGTTTGATGTTTATATAATTTTATAGCATAGTAAAGCATTGTACCACCTAATGCTACTAGAATTATAGCTGTTATTGGGTAAATATAAAAACTTCCAGTTAATTTTAAAACTGGAATTACAGAAACAATTATTAAACAACATGTGTAAATAATAATTTGAATGACTGCTTTTTTATTTTTTTGCCCCATTGGCATTAGGTTAAACCCAGCTTTTTTATATTCATCGTATTGGAGCCATGCAATTGCCCAAAAATGAGGGAATTGCCAAAAAAACTGTATTAAAAATAGCATTCCAGGCTCAATAGAAAAATCGTTAGTTGCAGCTACCCAACCCAACATAAATGGAATGGCTCCAGGAATTGCACCCACAAAAACAGCTAATGGTGTAACGGATTTTAAAGGTGTATAAATGCTAGTGTATAAAAAAATTGAGATAGCACCAAACAATGCACTTTTAGGGTTAATACTATATAATATTGCCAAACCTATAATAGTAAATGAAATTGCAATTACAAATGCCATTGAAACGTGCATTCTACCCGTAGGCAAAGGCCTATTCATAGTACGTTTCATTAAAGCATCAGTGTCTTTCTCAATAATTTGGTTAAAAGCATTAGATGCTCCCACCATTAAATAACCACCAATTGCTAATAAAACAAGTATAGAAAAATCAATTTTTTCTGCAGCCAATAAATACCCTGCAAGCGAAGAAAATACAACACTTAGCGATAGACCAACTTTTGTTAATTGTTTAAAATCATTAAAAATGGCAGTAAAGTTCATGTTATTTTTATAAGATTTTGAAGATGCTTGCATTATTTTTATTTGAATCTTTGCAAAGATATTTTATTATTACACATTTACAACCTTAAAATAAGGAGATTAAAAAAATATTTAAAATAAATTTAAAAAAAGTCTTTGTTGTTATTATAATTGTATTAAATTTGCACTCGCATTTGAGATAATTGATGCACGTTCTTAAAAAATAATGACTGCGAAAGTAGCTCAGGGGTAGAGCATCACCTTGCCAAGGTGAGGGTCGCGGGTTCAAATCCCGTCTTTCGCTCTACAATACATAATAATACCAATGCTCGAGTGGTGGAATTGGTAGACACGCTGGACTTAAAATCCAGTGGACTGTAAGGTCCGTATGGGTTCAAGTCCCATCTCGAGTACTAAAACTCTTGTTAATCTTTTGATTTTCAAGAGTTTTTTGTTTTTAGCAAATAATGGTTATTTTTTTTCAAGTTTTCTTCTTATTAATAAATACCTTAAGAGATAAAATAATTAAATTTATACTTTTTAACTTAAGGCTCCATAGTTCAAGGGATAGAATAGAAGTTTCCTAAACTTTAGATCCAGGTTCGAGTCCTGGTGGAGTCACATTTTAGTAGATAATACGTTAAAATAGAAAAAGTTTTTGACTATTATTTTTTTTGCATACATTTATAAATGTAAACTATACAATTAAAAATGAACAAATTAAAAATACTTTTATTTTCAATTATTTCTTTACTATTAATGGCTGCTTCGTGTAGCGATAACGATTCTCCCGAAGTTATTGAGTCAGAAGAAACACCTGAAGTTTCAGAAACACCTTCTTTTTATTACGGAGCAGATTTGTCTTATGTTAATGAAATGGAAAGTTGTGGTGCTATTTATAAAGACGCAAACAATATAAATACAAACCCTTATAAAATATTTAAAGACGCAGGTGCAAACTTGGTGCGCGTACGTTTATGGCATAACCCAACCTGGACAAATTATTCTAATTATGCTGATGTAAAAAAAACAATTCAAAAAGCTAAGGATCAAGGAATGCACGTTTTATTAGATTTCCATTACTCCGATACTTGGGCAGATCCTGGTAAGCAAATAATACCGGCAGCTTGGGAAAGTGAAATTGATAATAAGGAAACCTTGGGCGAATTGTTATACAATTATACTTATGAAACTTTAAATAATTTATCAAAGGCTAATTTATTGCCAGAAATGGTGCAAGTTGGAAATGAAATTAATCCAATGATTTTGCAAGGTGAAGAGTTAGTTTGGCCTATAGATTGGGATAGAAATTCTTATTTAATAAACAAAGGAATTAAGGCTGTTAGAGATATTTCAATAGAAAAAAACAAAGAAATTGAAGTGATGTTGCACATTGCACAGCCAGAAAATGGTTTATGGTGGTTTAAAGATGCAGCACAGAATAGTGTTACAGATTTCGATTGGATAGGTTTATCATATTATCCAATTTGGTCAGATTACACGTTGAATAATGTTGGAGCTGTGTTTCAGACTTTAATAAATACTTACAAGAAAAAATTAATGGTAGTAGAAACGGCGTATCCTTTTACATTAGAAAATATAGATGAAGCTAATAATATATTAGATAGTAATGCTTTAATTAGTGGTTATCCGGCAACGGAACAAGGTCAGTTAGATTATTTGAATAAACTACAAGAAATAATTGAGAATGCTGGTGGAGCTGGATTGGTATATTGGGAGCCAGCTTGGGTTTCAACAGATTGCAGTACGCTTTGGGGAAAAGGTTCTCATTGGGATAACGCTACGTTATTCGATCATAATAATAAAGCTAATTTAGGAATGCAGTTTTACAACGGTTCAAAAAAATAAGATACACATGAAATATTTTTTTAATTCAATTTTCATAGTTTTAATAACTACGCAATTCGCTTTTTCGCAAATAAGAATTGTAAAAGAATTAGATTCCAACTGGAAATTTCAAAAGGGAGAAATTAATAATGCTTTTCAAGTTGATTTTAACGATTCTAAATGGGAAACAGTTACTGTTCCTCACGATTGGGCAATTTATGGTCCTTTTGACAAAGAAGTCGATAAGCAAAATGTGGCTATTGTGCAAAATGGAGAAAAGATTGCTTCAGAAAAAACAGGAAGAACAGGTGCCTTACCACATATTGGAACTGCTTGGTATCGCAATAAATTTTCCTTGCCTCAATACCAAAAAGGCAAAAAAGTAATCTTGCTTTTTGAAGGAGCTATGAGTGAACCTCAAGTTTATTTAAATGGAAAAAAAGTAGGAGAGTGGGCATATGGTTACAGTTATTTTTATTTTGATGTTTCTGAATTTATTCAAAAAGGAGAAAATACATTAGCTGTTGAAGTTTCTAATAAAGAGTTTGCTTCGCGATGGTACCCTGGTGCTGGTTTGTATAGAAAAGTGAGTGTAATTGTAAAAAATAAAGAAAGTATTAATCAGTGGGGAACTACTATTTCAACACCAATTATTAGTGATGAAATGGCTAAAGTTACTATAAATACAGAAGTTTCTGGACAAAACACACATGTAGTAACAGCAATTTATAATGCAGAAGGTAAACAAGTTGCAGAGGATAAAACTACGGTTCTATTTGGTAACGAATTTATTCAAAATATTAAAGTTAATACTCCAAACAGATGGAGCCCTGAAGATCCGTATTTATACACTGCCAAAACTCAATTATTTGTTGGCGAAACGCTTAAAGATGAAGTTGCTACACGTTTTGGAATACGAGAGATTAAATATGAAGCTAACAAAGGTTTTAGTTTAAATGGAGAGGTTAGAAAGTTTAAAGGGGTTTGTTTGCATCACGATTTAGGACCTTTGGGAACTGCGGTTAACAAAGCTGCATTAAAAAGACAATTAACTATTTTAAAAGATATGGGTTGCGATGCAATTCGTAGTTCGCACAATATGCCTTCTTTAGAGCAATTGGAATTATGCGATGAAATGGGCTTTCTATTTTTAGCGGAAAGTTTTGATGAATGGGCAGTTCCAAAAGTTAAAAATGGTTACAATCGTTTTTTTAATGAATATGCTGAAAAGGATGTGGTAAATTTAGTTAGAGCAACAAAAAATCATCCAAGTATTGTAATGTGGAGCTCAGGAAATGAAGTGCCAGATCAATGGGGAACGGCAGGAGTAAAGCGTGCAAAATGGTTACAAGATATTTTTCATAGAGAAGATCCAACACGTCCAGTTACTGTAGGAATGGATCAAGTAAAAGCAACAATGGAATCTGGTTTTGGGGCTTTGTTAGATATTCCAGGATTAAATTATCGTGTACATTTATACGAAGAAGCTTTTGAAAAATTTCCTCAAGGCTTTATTTTAGGATCAGAAACAGCTTCCACAGTGAGTTCAAGAGGAATTTATAAATTTCCAGTTGTTCAAGAAAAAATGAAACAATATCCTGATTTTCAAAGTTCATCGTACGATTTGGAAGCGTGTAGTTGGTCTAATGTTCCAGATGAAGATTTTGTATTACAAGATGATAAACCTTGGGTAATTGGCGAATTTGTTTGGACAGGTTTTGATTATTTAGGAGAACCAACTCCATATGATGAAAGCTGGCCTTCAAGAAGTTCTTATTTTGGAATTAATGATTTGGCAGGTTTACCAAAAGATCGTTTTTATTTATATAGAAGTCGCTGGAATACTACAGATGAAACCTTGCATATTTTACCGCATTGGAATTGGAAAGGTAGAGAAGGAGAAAAAACGCCTGTTTTTGTTTATACCAATTATAATAGTGCAGAACTTTTTGTAAACGGAAAAAGTATGGGTATTCAAAAAAAGAACAATGCAACTCCTCAAAACCGTTACCGTTTAATGTGGATGGATGTTAACTATGAACCGGGAACATTAAAAGTTATTGCTTTTGATGATGATGGAAAGCCAGTTGCAGAAAAGGAAGTGAAAACAGCAGGGAAACCTTATAAAATAGTACTAAATCCTGATAGAAAAACAATTAAGGCTGATGGAAAAGATTTGTCTTATGTTACAGTTTCGGTAGTTGATAAGAACGGTGTTGAATGTCCTACCGCAACAAATCAACTTAAATTTAAAGTTACTGGACAGGGTACTTATAGAGCAGCTTGTAATGGAGATGCAACTTCGTTAGAATTGTTTCATTTACCAACCATGAAATTGTTTAGTGGAAAATTAGTAGTTACTGTGCAGTCTAAAACTCAAGTAGGCGATATTCAATTAAAAGTAACAGGTAAAGGATTAAAAGGAGGTGATCTGAATTTAAGTTCTGCTAATTAAAACTTAAGTCTTCCTTTTTTAAATGGCTTTTAGTGCTAAAAAAGTGAAAGTGTATTTTAAAAATAAAACCCTGCTCTGGCATTATAATTCCATCATCATTTCTAGTCAAAACCAAGATGAACAATGGATTATTTTTAAAGATTCATTAAGGGTTTATAAATTTAACAACAATCATTATCTATATACAAATTTATAGATTTCTTTAATTTCAATAATCTTTTCATCAATGATAAATATCATATTATTCTTTTTTTTATAAAAAAATGACTATATTTGAGTATGTAAACCTCAAATTACCATAATTTGACACCCCGTTGATTTTTCAATTGAAAAAATTGTAAATCTAATAAATATTTTTCGAGATTGTAAGTTTATAGTTTATCAAGAAGCTATAATCAGAAATAATATGAAATAAAAAAGTAGATAATTTACTTTTTTATGTATTTGATTAAATGAATCGTGTAATATAAATAATTGTTTAAAAAGAAGTTACATTATTTAGTATTTTTATAAAATAACCCTAGGCATTATTTAAGTCCCCTAACTCAAACTTCTGATAAATATAAAGTGCTATGGTTAAAAAATTACTTAATTTAAAAATTCTATTTTTTGTTTTTTCACTATTTATTAGTGTTAATGGTTCTTTGTATTCACAATCAGGAATATTTGAAAGTTATGCAATTCTAAATGTTAATGGTGGAGGCAATTCATACTATGATCTAAATTTTAATACAGCTCTTCCTGATTTTGATGGAAATAGCTTAGGGACATTTACACCAAGTAACAGTTTAGTATTAAATGGGGCTGAAAACAAAACCTATAAATGTGGTGCCGATAACATTCTTAACGGTTGGCTAAATTATCGTATTTACTTAACTTCCGCTGCACTTCCAGCATTTTCTTCAACGGAAATATTTTATACTCAAGATGATGGGACATTACTCTATTGTTCTAATAGTAGTAATGACCAAACTTGGAGAACTACTGGAGCAAACATAGATGTTCTTAATGGATTAAGTTCCGGAGATTATTATTTAGAAATATACACACATGCAGATGTTGACATTACTGGAGATAGTGTTTTAGATTTTACACATTACGTAAATAATTCGGGTGCTAATTATAGAGCTTCTTTTAGAGTAGATAATCCACCACAAGCACTTTGTCTTGGAACATTAACAGTACAACTTGATGCTTCGGGTAATGCAACTATAGATGCTTCTGATATTGATAATGGATCAAACGATGATTTTGATACGCTTGTATTAAATACAGACATTGTTATTGATATAACTTCTTTTGATTGTTCTGATATTGGAACACCTGTTACTGTAACTTTAACTGTAACAGATTCTCTTGGGCAGACAGATACTTGTACGGCAGTTGTAACTGTAACTGATAACGAAAACCCAACCATAGCAACATTAGGAGCAATCAGCGTAAATTCAGATGCTGGAGTTTGTACGTATGACAGTACTCAGCTAACAGCACCAGTTACAACGGATAATTGTGGCGTAGATACAGTTGTTGCTACACCTGCTAGTTTAGGATTAGGATCAAATACAGTAACTTGGACAGTAACGGATGATGCGGGAAACACCAATACGTCAACTCAAACGGTCACAGTTGTAGACAATGAGAATCCAACCATAGCAACATTAGGAGCAATCAGCGTAAATTCAGATGCTGGAGTTTGTACGTATGACAGTACTCAGCTAACAGCACCAGTTACAACGGATAATTGTGGCGTAGATACAGTTGTTGCTACACCTGCTAGTTTAGGATTAGGATTAAATACAGTAACTTGGACAGTAACGGATGATGCAGGAAACACCAATACGTCAACTCAAACGGTCACAGTTGTAGACAATGAGAATCCAACCATAGCAACATAGGAGAATCAGCGTAAATTCAGATGCTGGAGTTTGTACGTATGACAGTACTCAGCTAACAGCACCAGTTACAACGGATAATGTGGGTAGATACAGTTGTTGCTACACCTGCTAGTTTAGGATTAGGATCAAATAAGTAATTGGACAGTAACGGATGATGCGGAAACACCAATACGTCAACTCAAACGGTCACAGTTGTAGACAATGAGAATCCAACCATAGCAACATTAGGAGCAATCAGCGTAAATTCAGATGCTGGAGTTTGTACGTATGACAGTACTCAGCTAACAGCACCAGTTACAACGGATAATTGTGGCGTAGATACAGTTGTTGCTACACCTGCTAGTTTAGGATTAGGATCAAATACAGTAACTTGGACAGTAACGGATGATGCGGGAAACACCATACGCAACTCAAACGGTCACAGTTGTAGACAATGAGAATCAACCATAGCAACATTAGGAGCAATCAGGTAATTCAGATGCTGGAGTTTGTACGTATGACAGTACTCAGCTAACAGCACCAGTTACAACGGATAATTGTGGCGTAGATACAGTTGTTGCTACACCTGCTAGTTTAGGATTAGGATCAAATACAGTAACTTGGACAGTAACGGATGATGCGGGAAACACCAATACGTCAACTCAAACGGTCACAGTTGTAGACAATGAGAATCCAACCATAGCAACATTAGGAGCAATCAGCGTAAATTCAGATGCTGGAGTTTGTACGTATGACAGTCTCAGTAACAGCACCAGTTACAACGGATAATTGTGGCGTAGATACAGTTGTTCTACACCTGCTAGTTTAGGATTAGGATCAAATACAGTAACTTGGACAGTAACGGATGATGCAGGAAACACCAATACGTCAACTCAAACGGTCACAGTTGTAGACAATGAGAATCCAACCATAGCAACATTAGGAGAATCAGCGTAAATTCAGATGCTGGAGTTTGTACGTATGACAGTACTCAGCTAAAGCACCAGTTACAACGGATAATTGTGGCGTAGAACAGTTGTTGCTACACCTGCTAGTTTAGGATTAGGATCAAATACAGTAACTTGGACAGTAACGGATGATGCGGAAACACCAATCGTCAACTCAAACGGTCACAGTTGTAGACAATGAGAATCCAACCATAGCAACATTAGGAGCAATCAGCGTAAATTCAGATGCTGGAGTTTGTACGTATGACAGTACTCAGCTAAAGCACCAGTTACAACGGATAATTGTGGCGTAGATACAGTTGTTGCTAACCTGCTAGTTTAGGATTAGGATCAAATACAGTAACTTGGACAGTAACGGATGATGCGGAAACACCAATACGTCAACTCAAACGGTACAGTTGTAGACAATGAGAATCCAACCATAGCAACATTAGGAGCAATAGCGTAACAGATGCTGGAGTTTGTACGTATGACAGTACTCAGCTACAGCACCAGTTACAACGGATAATTGTGGCGTAGATACAGTTGTTGCTACACCTGCTAGTTTAGGATTAGGATCAAATACAGTAACTTGGACAGTAACGGATGATGCGGGAAACACCAATACGTCAACTCAAACGGTCACAGTTGTAGACAATGAGAATCCAACCATAGCAACATTAGGAGCAATCAGCGTAAATTCAGATGCTGGAGTTTGTACGTATGACAGTACTCAGCTAACAGCACCAGTTACAACGGATAATTGTGGCGTAGATACAGTTGTTGCTACACCTGCTAGTTTAGGATTAGGATCAAATACAGTAACTTGGACAGTAACGGATGATGCGGGAAACACCAATACGTCAACTCAAACGGTCACAGTTGTAGACAATGAGAATCAACCATAGCAACATTAGGAGCAATCCGTAAATTCAGATGCTGGAGTTTGTACGTATGACAGTACTAGCTAACAGCACAGTTACAACGGATAATTGTGGCGTAATACAGTGTTGCTACACCTGCTAGTTTAGGATTAGGATCAAATACAGTAACTTGGACAGTAACGGATGATGCGGAAACACCAATACGTCAACTCAAACGGTCACAGTTGTAACAATGAGAATCCAACCATAGCAACATTAGGAGGAAATAGGTAATTCAGATGCTGGAGTTTGTACGTATGACAGTATAGTAACAACAGTTACAACGGATAATTGTGGCGTAGATACAGTTGTTGCTACACTGCTAGTTTAGGATTAGGATCAAATACAGTACTTGGACAGTACGGATGATCGGAACACAATACGTCAACTCAAACGGTCACAGTTGTAGACAATGAGAATCCAACCATAGCAACATTAGGAGCATCAGCGTAATTCAGATGCTGGAGTTTGTCGTATGCAGTACTCAGCTACAGCACCAGTTACAACGGATAATTGTGGCGTAGATACAGTTGTTGCTAACCTGCTAGTTTAGGATTAGGATCAAATACAGTACTTGGACGTAACGGATGATGAGGAAACACCAATACGTACTCAACGGTCACAGTTGTAGACAATGAGAATCCACATAGCAACATTAGGAGCAATAGCGTAATTCAGATGCTGGGTTTGTACGTATGACATAGCTAACAGCACCAGTTACAACGGATAATTGTGGCGTAGATACAGTTGTTGCTACACTGCTAGTTTAGGATTAGGATCAAATACAGTAACTTGGACAGTAACGGATGATGGGGAACAATACGTACTAAGGTGTTGTGACAATGAGAATACCATAGCAACATTAGGAGCATCAGCGTAATTCAGATGCTGGAGTTTGTACGTATGACAGTACTAGACAGACCAGTTACAACGGATAATGTGGCGTAGATACAGTTGTTGCTACACCTGCTAGTTTAGGATTAGGATAAATACAGTAACTTGGACAGTAACGGATGATGCGGAAACACCAATAGTCAACTCAAACGGTCAAGTTGTAGACAATGAGAATCCAACCATAGAACATTAGGAGCAATCAGCGTAAATTCAGATGCTGGAGGTACGTATGACAGTACTCAGCTAACAGCACAGTTACAACGGATAATTGTGGCGTAGATACAGTTGTTGTACACCGTAGTTTAGGATTAGGATCAAAAAGTAACTTGGACAGTAACGGATGATGCGGGAAACACCAATACGTCAACTCAAACGTCACAGTGTAGACAATGAGAATCCAACCATAGCAACATTAGGAGCAATCAGCGTAAATTCAGATGCTGGAGTTTGTACGTATGACAGTACTCAGCTAACAGCACCAGTTACAACGGATAATTGTGGGTAGATACAGTTGTTGCTACACCTGCTAGTTTAGGATTAGGATCAAATACAGAACGGACAGTAACGGATGATGCAGGAAACACCAATACGTCAACTCAAACGGTACAGTTGTAGACAATGAGAATCCAACCATAGCAACATTAGGAGCAATCAGCGTAAATTCAGATGCTGGAGTTTGTACGTATGACAGTACTCAGCTAACAGCACCAGTTACAACGGATAATTGTGGCGTAGATACAGTTGTTGCTACACCTGCTAGTTTAGGATTAGGATCAAATACAGTAACTTGGACAGTAACGGATGATGCAGGAAACACCAATACGTCAACTCAAACGGTCACAGTTGTAGACAATGAGAATCCAACCATAGCAACATTAGGAGCAATCAGCGTAAATTCAGATGCTGGAGTTTGTACGTATGACAGTACTCAGCTAACACCACCAGTTACAACGGATAATTGTGGCGTAGAACAGTTGTTGCTACACCTGCTAGTTTAGGATTAGGATAAATACAGTAACTTGGACAGTAACGGATGATGCGGGAAACACCAATACGTCAACTCAAACGGTCACAGTTGTAGACAATGAGAATCCAACCATAGCAACATTAGGAGCAATCAGCGTAAATTCAGATGCTGGAGTTTGTACGTATGACAGTACTCAGCTAACAGCACCAGTTACAACGGATAATTGTGGCGTAGATACAGTTGTTGCTAACGCTAGTTTAGGATTAGGATCAAATACAGTAACTTGGACAGTAACGGATGATGCGAAACACCAATACGTCACTCAAACGGTCACAGTTGTAGACAATGAGAATCCAACCATAGCAACATTAGGAGCAATCAGCGTAAATTCAGATGCGGAGTTTGTACGTATGACAGTACTCAGCTAACAGCACCAGTTACAACGGATAATTGTGGCGAGATACAGTTGTTGCTAACTGCTAGTTTAGGATTAGGATCAAATACAGTAACTTGGACAGTAACGGATGATGCAGGAAACACCAATACGTCAACTCAAACGGTCACAGTTGTAGACAATGAGAATCCAACATAGCAACATTAGGAGCAATCAGCGTAAATTCAGATGCTGGAGTTGTACGTATGACAGTACTCAGCTAACAGCACCAGTTACAACGGATAATTGTGGCGTAGATACAGTTGTTGCTACATGCTAGTTTAGGATTAGGATCAAATACAGTAACTTGGACAGTAACGGATGATGCAGGAAACACCAATACGTCAACTCAAACGGTCACAGTTGTAGACAATGAAATACCAACGATAATATGCTCTAGTATAGCAACAGCAAACACAAGCGATGATAACACTAGTAATTGTACAACTATTGTCTCTTTAGGAACACCAACAGTATCAGATAATTGTTCTTATCCTGGAAATATTAATTTTATTGCTACAGTTAATGGTACAGCTATAAACCCGGCTACATATTTGTTTGGAACAGGTAATACAACCGTGGTTTGGATAGCAATTGATGAGGCAGGTAATGTTTCTTCATCTTGTAATCAAACAGTAGAAGTAACGGATAATGAAGCACCAACGGCTTCTAATCCTTTACCTATAACTGCATCTGGTACAGCACCAGACCCTGACATTACTGTTGTAATCGATGAAGCAGATAATTGTACTGCAAGTCCAATTGTTGCTTGGGTTAGTGACACGCCATCTGGTAATTGTCCAGTTACTATTACAAGAATTTATAGTGTAACTGACAATGCAGGAAATAGCACAAATGTTACTCAAATTATAACGGTTAATGACGCTATAAATCCTATAGCAAGGTGTGTTGCAGATTTTATGGTTACGTTAACTTTAGATGGTGTTACAGGTGAAGCAACACTTTTAGCCAGCCAAATTGATGATGGATCTACAGATAACTGTGGAAGCATAACACTTAGTTTGGATAAATCTATTTTTGGATGTAATGATATTGGTGTTAATGATGTACAATTAACAGTTACAGATAGTCAAGGAAATTCTGATACTTGTACTACAAAAATTACAATAAACGCTCCAACAATAGATAGTGGTACACTTGAAGGATATATTGTTCAGACAGAAACTATTGCTGACGCTTCTAATGTTATAGATATTACAGCCTGCCCTGTAGATGTTAGTGGAAATACAATACAGCAAGATGTAGATTTGAATTTAACCGTAAGTCTAGGTCTAGCTAGTAATATAAATCGTTGGGAATACTCTATTAACGGAGGTGCTACTTGGTCTTCAATTACAAATACAACTACTTCCCATACTGTTGTGGACGTTAAAGTTACCACGCTTGTGCGAGCTGTGATTAATGTGGGCACTTGTTTAGGATTTTCTCCAATAGCTGTTTTAGCTGTGGTACCACCAGATTTACCTCCAACTATAGTTAATGGAACCGAAATGAATACTATTTGTATGGGAGAAACTATAACAGTGGTTGTAGAAAGTGCATTTGGAGTTGGTTCAGAAGTAAATAATGGTGGCTTGTTTAATGAAGCTAACTTAAACACTTTAGGCTGGCAAGTTGATGGAGAAGCTGAAATGTCAGCTGGAGGAGATAATGGTAAGGATACCTATTGGAAAGAAACCAATGGTAAAAAAATGATATAGATGTTTGATGTTTTGATATTCAAATTTGCATTGTTGTGGAATTCACCTATTGTAATCACTATATGTGCATACAATTAGTCCATTATCTACTTAGAACACTATTTTTAGTACTTGGGATTACACAATGCATTGGAATTTGATAGGCATACTATCTTGAACGGGCGCTGTAAAGATAGAATCTCGACAGATGGAGGTGCTAATTATGATATTGAACTTGACCCTGGTGCTGCTTATGATTATACAGGACCTAGTGATACTGGCTTTGTAAACCCATACCCAGGATTTACGGGGCAGTGCCGAAATTCTCTTGGTACAGTACTTAACGATAATCATGTTTCAATTGACTTACAACAATATATTGGTTTAACTAACTTAAGAATAAAGTTTACATACTCTGGAACAGTAAACAGTGTTTGGGCAATAGACAATATTCAAATTCCAAATAATCCGGTAGACGAAGTGATTGAATGGACAGATGATTTTGGTGTTGTAGTGGCTACTGGCTCAACTGTTAATATTGATGCCATAACACCTGGTGTTCAACACTATGGAGCCACGTCATTAATTAATGGTTGTAGAAGTGACGATACTTCAGGTACTGAATTTATTACCATTGAGCTACATCTTATGCGGAGAAAATATAAACCCTATCATTAATGAATGTGGTGAAGATACTGTAACCCTTTCTGCTTATGACAATACACTTACGGCACAGGAAAATTATGATAATGGTGTTTATAATAACAATTATAAAGTGCCTAGCCTTGCTCCAGTATCACCAGATTACCCAGCTACAGGAGAAAGAGGTGTTTGGAGCGTAACTTCAATCCCTGAAGCTTGTAGTACAGGTTCGTATACGCTCTAATCCAACAGATCCGAATGCCACATTTACAGGTGACCAGGCCACCACTACGTGGACAGTTAATGGATGCTCAAGTGATGTTCAAGTAATAATTAACAGTTGTTCAGAATTAGATTTTGATGGAGATAATGATTATATAACGTTTAAAGATAATTACGATTTTAATGGTTCTTTTAGTTTAGAGTGTTGGGTAAAACCTAATTCAGTAACGGGTAATCAGACATTAATTTCTAAGCGAGATGCTAATGATTTTTCTAAAGGTGGAGCTGATTTGAGTTTAATTGGAAACAGGGTTACCTTCCGTTGGAATGATACTGGAATTATGCAATCTAACAATACTATTGATACTAGTAGATGGTATCATATACGTTATGGTATTAGTGAATATAAGTTATATATAGATGGAATAGAAAATGGAAATGGAAATGGTAGCATTCCAGACTCCAACAATATGGAATGGTTATTAGGAGCAATGGATCAAGCAAATAATCCTCCTAACAAACCTTTAGATTATTACGAAGGATGGATGGAAGAGCTAAGAATTTGGAGTAAAGCCCTGAGTGCAGACCATATACGACAAATGATGATGGAAATAAAATGAAGATGATATAATGGGTGAGTTATAAAATATCAGGTCCAGATACTAATAATGATGGATTGATGACATCCTATTATGCCAATTTGGTTATTATCTATGAAAAATTGATATTTAACACCAACAAAAGGTAGTATTAATGGACGATTAAGAAATATTGAAGATTCTTCCCATGAAGAAACAGCTCCAATACCTTACACTTCTTCAAATGATGGAGATTGGTATAATAATAACACTTGGACTCATTTTAATGTTTGGGAACCGCCAAATAGTTTAGGAGTTGATGGAACTACTAAATTGATTGATTTGTAGAACAAACATATATTTATATCACACCAAATGATGTAGATAGAGAAGTACTCCTAAAGTAAATTCAATAGTTGTCTATTAATGGGATAACAATATTAGTGGCTCAGGATTATTAATTTCTCACTATTTAAAACTTGATGGCTATTGATTTGAAGGTGAGTCTCAATTAATTCAAGAATATACAGATTCTCAGTATGAAAGTATTAGACTTAGCTAGTGGGTTATATTGACGTGATCAACAAGGTCAAGGGATTGTTAATTATGATGATTGGAGTTCTCCGTTGGACTAATTGTCAGCCTCAAACAGTATCGTGCTGATGTAAGGATGGTTAAATTCATATGGAGATGATATAAATTTATACCGGGTCCGATGGTCCAGCATAGCACAACACTTGATTTATCCCTAGGATGATCTGGAACGTGAGGTATAAATCTAGGGTGAGGTACATGAAAGGTCTCTAGCCCAGAGGATAAAAATTTTGTATAGGAACCACTTGGAAATAGAGTTACCTATCTAATGTATTATTATAGGATCATATCCAAGTACGATGCCGAAAATTATGATAAGATTCAAGTGGTGTTTAGAGTTGAGATGGAGTAAGATAAATTCAAGTACCGATGAAAAAAGTCTGAGAATGGAGAGATTTAATAATAGGAGTTGGTCAAATCACAAATATACCATAGCCAGCGGGTGTGGTGATGGGGAGGTGTTAAATTTAAGAATAGCAAAGAGCTGTAAGAGAAAACGTACAGAGATATTAAGGAGAATAAAAGATAGAAAGAAAAGATAACAAGATGGTTGACTCAATGTAAAACGTTTAATGGAGAGTACTGAATGTGGTTTGTGGCAGAGTCGTAAGGTGAAAAAGTTCAAGGGGAGGAGGGCGGTGGTAGAAAAGAAAAGGGAAATAGTAGATTTAAACCGGGGGCACGGAAACAGGGGGGAGGGAGAGGGGAGGGAGAAAACGGAGAGAAAGAGAAGAAGGAATAAAGAAAGGGAAGGGGGAGAGAGAGTTACAAAAAAAGGGTTTAGGGGGAAGAAAAGAGATATCAAAAAAAAAAGTTTTTTTTATGACCAAAAGATTAAAATATTATTTATTAATTCTTTTTTTCCTTATTAGTATAGAAAATTACTCATATGGAAAAAACCCCCCAAATCCAAAAAAAATAGATTAATTTTTTTATACTAAGTGTTTTAAAGTTAAAGCTGTTTTTATTGACTTTCTTTTATAATTGTACGAATCCATTCATTTGGAATCATATCAATAGTAAGGTTAATGCGCTCAGTATCTCCTAAATTTGTAATTCTATGTGGGTCATTTAATTTTAAATACCAACACTCTCCTGGTTCCATTGGCACTGGCTTGTTATTTAAATAAAAGGTAACTTTTTCACTTTTAATTATGGGTATTGTAAGCCTAATAACTGATTTTTCAATTTCCAAGGCAAGTGTTGGATCGGTATGTTCTTTAACTTCAGATTGTGGTGCTAAACGAAGTAATCGTACTAAAGTTACATTTGTGTTTTTTCTAAATAAATCTACAATGCTTTTAAGGTACTGAGAATTCAAAAGTTCTTTAGTGTCGAGCCAATCACACCAAGAACCATCGGCATAATCCTCTGCGGGTGCAGGGAAAGGTAAAGAGGTATCAACAAGGTGTGCTGGCGAACGTAATGGAATTACATTGTAATATTTAAAATCTGATAGTTTTAGAATTTCAATTTCTTTTTTCATTTTTTGTACATCAAATGAAAATGGTAATTTAATACTGTCACTAAACTGATTCTTAGATTGTATATTTTTAGTCATTTTTATTTTTTTAAAAAAAGTACAAAATAGTTTAAAAGCACAATTTTATATACCTGATACTATGAAATTGAATTTATTTTTTAAATATATATGTTTTTATTTAATAACTTACTTTTTAGTATAATTATAAAAATTATTGTTTTTTATAAATTAAAAAATGTAAATTGTTGATTTAAAATTATTTTAATAATAGCCTTAGTAATGAGTAATTTAAAGTATAAAATATTTTATAAATTTATTTTTGTTTTGCTTTGCACTACTTTAATAGTTAGTTGTAAAGTTTTTCACGATCCAATTTCGTTAAACGAAGCAGTTGATAATACTGAAAAAGGGTATTATAAAGTTACTTTAAATAATGGTGATGAATATATTTATCATAGTATTTTAAAAGAAAATGATGCTTATTTTGGGATTACTAAAAATAAGAATGAAATAATAGAAACACCTCTTGATAAAAGTGACATTTTATCAATTGAAAAACAAAATACCAAAGCTTCTAATTTTTCTAATATTTTAGGTATTGGTGTTGGAATTGGTTCAATTCTTTTAGGAATTTCTACACTTTAAAATTTTTATAAATTCTGAATTTGTTGAGCAACTTGTTGCACTTCATCTAATACGCGAAATAAATTTCCACCCCAAAGCAGTTCAATTTGTTCCTCGTTATAACCTCTTTTAACCAATTCTATAGTTACATTTAAAGTTTCGGAAGCATCGTTCCAACCTTCAACACCGCCGCCACCATCAAAATCGGAGCTAATACCTACGTGTTCAATCCCAATTTTTTCAACTAAATAATCTATATGATCAACAAAATCGGAAACATTTACAGGGTCCAATGTTTTTGAAACCTCATCAATTTTAGGTTTAGCTAGTTTTCTAATTTCAATGTATTTAGAATAATAAGCTTCTTTAGCTTCTTTATCTAAATTTCTATAAGCACTCCACGGAATAATTTCAAAGTCTTGACTTGCGGCTACTTGATTTAAAACGGTATTTGTTGCAGCTCTAAATTTGTTGTTTTTTTCGGTATTTACATATGCACTGAACGCTACAGTTTGTATTACGCCACCATTTTGTTTAAGCCATTGTAGTTGCTCGTCATCTAAATTTCTGCTATGATCGCACAATGCTCTACAAGATGAATGAGAAGCAATTATTGGCGCTTTCGAGAATTCTATCATATCTCGCATAGCCTCTTTTGAAGGGTGAGAAACATCAATCATCATTCCCCATTTATTCATTTCAGCAATTACTTCTAACCCTAATTCGCTAACTCCGTTATGCAACCAAATATTATCTTCTTCTCCAGTATTTGAGTCGCAAAGTTGACTATGACCATTATGGCTTAAAGACATATAACGTGCGCCTAAATCGTAAAACTCTTTTACACGATTTACGTCAGTTCCTATCGGATAACCATTCTCAATTCCAATCATTGCAACTTTTTTACCTTTTTTATAAATATTTTTAGCTTCCTCTGGAGTTACTGCTAATTCAATTTCATCGGGAGCAATTTCTTTTGTTAATTTATGAATGGCATCAAATTTAGCAATGGCTTCTTTATAAGCTTCTGCATAACCTTCTTCAGTTAATTCACCTTGACCAGTATATACAACAAGCCACGTAACATCTAATCCTCCTTTTTTCATTTTTGGTAAATTCACTTGATTGTCAAGTTCTTGAGTGTAATTAACCTCGTTTGTAAAGTTTTTTATATTAATATCGTTATGAGTATCAACTGTTAAAACCCTATTATGAATTTCAATAGCTTTATTAATTAAATCCGTTTCAAGTTCAGGTGCAGAATTAATATCAATATTCTTTTCAGAAACATTTTTACAAGAAATCAATGTAAGAATTAAAAGAAACAGGATTTGTGATGTTTTCATATGGTTAAAATTTTTAAAAGTTTTTAAATTTACAAAACTTTAGAATATAAACAGAAGTATTCTTTAGGAGTCTTAATTTTTTAAAATCACTTAAAACAATAATAATCTATATAAAATAAAGATTATTTAAAGTTGATTGTTCTTATACAATAAATTGAGATATTTTTTCATTATTAAAAAATCCATTTAGTAAATGATAAATTATATTTATATTGCAACCTTTACATCTATTAATAAATTAATATTCTAAAAATAACTATGTTAGAACTAGCCGGAATAATTATTTTAGGAATTTTAGCACAATGGGTTGCTTGGAGATTTAAAATCCCAGCAATTTTACCATTAATTTTAATTGGATTATTAGTAGGGCCAATTGCTGCGGAATTTTTATCGGATGATGGTTCAAAATGGATAGAGCCAATTTGGGACGGTAAAAAAGGACTATTTCCTGGTGAAGGGCTTTATTATTTTGTTTCCCTAGCAATTAGTATTATTTTGTTTGAAGGAGGTTTAACATTAAAAAGAAACGAAATTAAATCAGTTGGACCCGTTATTACAAAGTTAATTACCTTAGGTTCTACAATTACATTTTTTGGAGCAGGTATTACAGCGCATTATGTGTTTGGTTTAACTTGGGAAATGTCGTTTTTATTTGCAGCATTAATTATTGTTACAGGACCAACTGTAATAACTCCAATTTTAAGAAATATACCACTAAAAAAAGATGTTTCAGCAGTTTTAAAATGGGAAGGTATTTTAATAGACCCAATTGGTGCATTGGTTGCCGTATTGGTTTTTGAATTTATTAGTGTGGGAGGAGGTAGTGGTTTTACAAAAACAGCTTTGCTAGAATTTGGTAAAATTTTGCTTTTTGGTACTACATTTGGATTTACTTTTGCACATGCTCTGGCTTTTGCAATCAATAAAAATATGATTCCACATTATTTGTTAAATGTAGTTTCACTGTCAACTGTATTATTAGTTTTTGTTGAATCTGAAGTTTTTGCACACGAATCGGGTTTACTAGCGGTTGTAGTAATGGGGATGGTTTTAGGAAATAACAAACTAGAAAATATAAAAGAATTACTATATTTTAAAGAATCTATAAGTGTTTTACTTATTTCAATTCTGTTTATTTTATTGTCAGCAAATATTAATATGGAAGATATGATGTTGCTATATAATTGGAAAACTGCAATATTATTTGGTATCGTTATATTAGTAATCAGGCCATTAGCGGTATTTTTAAGTACCACTGGCTCAAAACTTCAAACTAATGAAAAATTATTTATAAGTTGGGTAGGGCCTCGAGGTATCGTAGCTGCAGGTATTGCTTCTTTATTTGGAAGTAAGTTGTTAAAAGCTGGGGTAGAAGGAGCAGAATATATAACACCTTTAGTATTTATGATTGTGCTTGGAACAGTTTTATTAAATGCAACAACAGCACGTTTATTTGCTAAATTAGTCGGTGTTTTTTTAAAAACTTCAAACGGAATTCTTATAGTAGGTGCATCAAATTTTGCGCGTTTAATAGCAACATACCTTAAAAAGAATAATAGAAGAGTAGTTTTAATTGATAGTAATGTAGAGAATATAAATAAAGCTAAAACTTTAGGACTAGAGGCTATAGAAGGAAATGTTTATTCGGATGAATTACTGGAAGATGTTGAATTGAATGATGTTGGTTATTTATTAGCGTTAACTGGTGCCGCAGCCGTAAATGAGTATGCAATAGACAAGTTTTCGTCAATTTTTGGTGAAAATGGAGCATTTAGAATTATCTCAACAGACGAAATGCAAAAAGGAGATTTAATACCTAAAGACTATTTATTTACGCATAAAGATGATTATTTAAATCTTAGTGAAGTAGTTAGAGATTTCCCATTAGTTAATGAAGTTGCAATTAATTCTAAAGAACATTATAAGAGTCTCTTAAAAGAAATAAATGATGAACCTCACGCAATTCCAATGTTTATAAAAGATAATAAAGATGAAATTCATATTATTTCTTCTTTGTCTAAAGATTTTAAAATTGAAAAAGGCACTACATTAATGTATATTGGTAAAACCATTATTTAGATAAAAATTTAGTTGGTATTACAATGGATTTATTTACATCCAGTTCGCTTCAAAATGTACTTCCTTTTGATGGAGAAGTGATTAATTATGGTTTAATTTTAGCTAATGATCAATGTCATGATTATTATAAGAAACTTTTAAATGCCGATTTCTGGAAACATGACGAATTAATACTATTTGGTAAAAAAATTACTACCAAACGAAAAGTTGCTTGGTTTGGAGAAAAAAATATAGAATATTCATATTCAAATACTACAAAAAAAGCGCTTGCTTGGACACCAGAAATCTTGAAGTTAAAAGCACTTGTTGAATTAAAAACAGGTGAAAATTTTAATTCGTGCTTGTTAAATTTATATCATAACGGATCCGAAGGAATGGCATGGCATTCAGATAATGAAAAAGAATTAGGTGTAAACCCTACAATTGCTTCACTTAGTTTAGGTGCAACACGTAAATTTTTATTAAAACATAAAGAAACAAAGCAAAAAGTAGAAATGTTTTTACAATCTGGTAATTTGTTAGTTATGAAAGCTGAAACTCAGCATAAGTGGATTCACAGTTTACCAAAAACTAAAAAAGTTCACACTCCAAGAATTAATTTAACGTTTAGAAGCATTATTTAAGCTTACGTTTAACAAAAATATAATATTTTCAAAACCTTCTAATAACAACTATTGTTTTTCTTGTAAATAATTATTTTTAATTGTTTTTAGTGCATTTTAATAAAAAGAAACGAAAAATAGACCTTGTTGTTATTTCAGATATTCATTTAGGTACTTATGGTTGCCATGCAAAGGAGCTGCTATGTTATTTAAAAAGTATCAATCCAAAAAGGGTAATTTTAAATGGCGATATAATTGATATTTGGCAATTTAGTAAACGGTATTGGCCTAAATCTCATATGAAAATTGTTAAGTATATTTTTGGATGGATTTCCGAAGGCAAAGAAATATATTATATAACTGGAAATCATGATGAAATGATGCGGAAATTTGTTGATTTTGAAATAGGTTCATTTTCAATTAAAAATAAAGTAGTATTAGAATTGAATGGTAAAAAAGCGTGGTTTTTTCATGGAGATATTTTTGATGTTACAATGCAACATTCAAAATGGTTAGCAAAACTTGGTGCAATTGGCTATGACATACTAATTTTAATTAACAGAGGAGTTAATTTTATAAGTAAAATTTTTGGAAAAGAGAAAATATCCTTATCCAAAAAAATAAAAGATAGTGTAAAATCTGCTGTAAAATTCATCAATAATTTTGAAGAAACAGCTACTAATATTGCAATAGATAATAAGTTTGATTTTGTAGTTTGTGGACATATACATAAACCTGCTATAAAAAAAGTAAAAAATGATAAAGGTGCTGTAATATATTTAAATTCTGGTGATTGGGTAGAAAACCTAACATCTTTAGAATATCATAAAAATAAATGGAGTATTTATAAGTATAGTGACACTCATTACCAAAAAAATATTCCAAAAGAAAAAATAGAAGCTTTAGATGTTATTGATAAAACAGCAAAGCAATTATTTGTAGAATTGGTAGCGGATTTTTACTTAAAGAAATAAAATAAGAGGGTTTAAAGTTAAATTTAAAGATTAGAATGAAAATATTATACGCTATTCAAGGCACTGGAAATGGACATTTAAGTAGAGCAAAAGAAATTTTACCTGCTTTATTAAAAAGAGCTCAGGTTGATATTTTAATTAGTGGAACTCAGTCTGAAATTAAATTGCCTTATAATGTAAAATATGTATACAACGGTATAAGTTTTTATTTTGGAAAAAATGGAGGAATAGACTTTTTAAAAACGTTTAAAAAGAACTCTATATTTAAAGTATTTAACGAAATAAAAAATTGTCCAGTTAAAGAATATGATTTGGTAATTAATGATTTTGAACCAATATCGGCCTGGGCTTGTATTTTAAGAGGTATAAAATGTATTTCTCTAAGTCATCAAGGCACTTTGTACACTAAAAATGTTCCTAAACCATCGCATAGAGATTTTATAGGAAGGTTTATAATAAAAAACTATGCTAAATGTTCAAATAACTACGGATTTCATTTTAAAAAATATAACGAAAAAGTTTATACGCCCATAATTAGAACAGCTATTAGATTGTTAAAAAAAACCGAGAAAGATCATTATACTGTTTATTTACCAGCATACTCTGATAAAAGAATAATTGAAGTTTTGTCTAAAATTAAAGGAATAAAATGGAAGGTTTTTTCGAAAAATACTAAAAAATATTATCAAAAAAAGAATGTATATATTAAACCTATAAACAGTAAAAAGTTTGAAAAAAGTTTAGCTTCTTGTCAAGGTATTATTTGTGGAGCTGGATTTGAAACTCCTGCCGAAGCAATATTTCTAAAAAAGAAATTATTGGTAATTCCTATGAAAAATCAATACGAACAACACTTTAATGCAGCTGCTCTAGAGGAGTTAGGTGTTCCTGTTATAAAATCTTTAAAAACAAAACAAATTCCTAAAATTAAAAATTGGATTGAAAGCAATTATCAACTAAATCTAGAATTTCCAAATGAAACGCAACAAATAATAGATCATATACTATATGATTATATTTTTGAAAAAGAAATCCTATTTATTTAAATTAAAAGCGCTGCTTTATTGTATATGTTCTAAAAAATGTCAAATTTAGTAGTTCTAAATTTAGAGGATTATTAAATACATAAAACTACAAAAATAATGCGTTGGGGAATTATTGGTTGCGGAGATGTAACAGAAGTAAAAAGTGGGCCTCCTTACTACAAAATTGAAGGATTTGAATTGGCTGTTGTTATGAGACGAGATAAAGAAAAAGCCGCAGATTATGCAAAAAGGCATCTCGTAAAAAAATACTATACAAATGCAGACGATTTAATAAACGATCCAGATATAGATGCAGTTTATATTGCAACACCACCAGATACTCATAAATTGTATGGAATAAAAGTTGCTAAAGCGGGAAAACCTTGTTGTATTGAGAAACCTTTAGCACCAAATTATGCGGAAAGTTTAACTATTTACAAAGCCTTTGAAAATACTAAAACACCTTTGTTTGTTGCCTATTATCGCCGAAGTTTGCCAAGATTCACAAAAATAAAAGAATGGATTGATGCTGATTTAATAGGAAAAATTAGACATGTTAATTGGCATTTAAGTAAACCTGCAAGTATACAAGATCTATCAAAAGAGTACAATTGGAGAACAGACTCGGAAATTGCTCCTGGAGGTTATTTTGATGATTTGGCCAGTCACGGATTGGATTTATTTACTTTTTTATTAGGCAATATTCAAGAAGCAAAAGGCATCAGTTTTAATCAACAAAAATTATACACTGCTAAAGATGCAATTTCAGCTTGTTGGCTTCATAAAAATGGAATAACAGGTGCTGGAAGTTGGAACTTTGGATGTGTTACAAGAGAGGATACTGTTGAAATTTATGGAAGTAAAGGTAAAATAGTGTTTTCGGTTTTTGATAAAAATCCGATTCAGTTAATTACAGAGAAAGAACACAATATCTTAAATATTGAACACCCAGAAAATGTGCAGTTTTATCATGTTCAAAATATGAGAGATTTCTTTTTTGAAGCTAAAATTCATCCTTCAACTGGTAAAACCGGTTTGCATACAAGTTGGGTTATGGATAAAATTTTGGGGAAAATTTAAATTTAAATTTTGGTAAGATGCAAAATAAATTATGCTTGACATAAATTTTTAAAAAAAATGTTGTTGTAGTAATAATTTATTATAATAGCTTTATAGTAACAATAAAAAGCGAGTTAATCTATCTAAGATTACCTCGCTTTTTTAATTATTGAGTTAATTGCTTTTATTATTTAACTTCGTAAGTTTCTCCAGAAAAGAACAAATCATCTGTTTTTTTGA
The DNA here is from genome assembly GCA_942492305.1 of uncultured Flavobacteriaceae bacterium. Classification (GTDB taxonomy): domain Bacteria; phylum Bacteroidota; class Bacteroidia; order Flavobacteriales; family Flavobacteriaceae; genus Lutibacter. The sequence goes on from CALOEI010000001.1 coordinate 685,291, forward strand.
AGATTGAATTTGCTTTTACTTTTGCGGTTAATACATCTTCTCTATCTTCTAAAGTAACAACATTAACACTTCTAATAATGCCAGTAGCCAAAGGATATTCTAATCGAACTAACATTTGGTGTAGTGTTGGGTCTTGCTCTTTAGCATTATGTACTAATATGTCTTCTAGTTTAATTCCGTTTTTGCCAATGGTTACAACTTCTAATTTTAGTCCATTTAAAATTAAACCTTTATCTTTTTCTTTACCAAAAATCATAGGTTTTCCATGTTCCAAATAGATTTGTTTATCTTCCTTAACTGCTTTGTCTGTAACATTTGCAAAACATCCATCGTTAAAAATAACACAGTTTTGTAATACTTCTATTAAAGAAGTTCCTTTAAATTTTTCTGATTCAATAAATATTTGTGTCATATCCTTTGGATTATTACCACCTATTCTGGCAAAAAATCGCGCTTGTGCGCCAATAGCTAATTCACCAGGTTGAAAAGGAGGTTGGGTATTTCCGTAAGGAGAAGATTTTGTTTTTTGCCCTACTAATGAAGTAGGTGAAAACTGTCCTTTGGTTAGACCATAAATTTCATTGTTAAATAGAATAATATTTAAATCTATGTTTCTTCTTAGTGCATGTATAAAATGATTCCCACCAATTGCCATAGCATCACCATCACCAGTTATTACCCAAACACTTAAATTAGGATTTGCTAATTTAACACCAGATGCAATTCCGGGTGCTCTACCATGAATGCTGTGCATCCCATAAGAATTCATATAATATGGAAAACGGGAAGAACATCCAATTCCTGAGATAAAAACTACGTCTTCTTTTTTAACACCCATTTCTGGTAATGCTTTTTGCATAGAACGTAAAATAACATAGTCATCACAACCAGGGCACCACCTTACTTCTTGGTCACTTGCAAAATCTTTAAATGTATATTTTTTTACAGCTGTTGTTTCCATAATTATTTTACTAATTGTTTAAATTTCTCAATTAATTCTCTATTTCCAAAAGGTAATCCTTGAATTTTGTTGAATTGGTTAAATTCGAAATTGCTAAAGTTTATTTTTAATACTTTAGAAAATTGTCCATTATTTAATTCACACACTATAATCTTTTTAAATTTATTTAATACGTTTTCTGTGTTTTTTGGAAGGGGATTTATATAGTTAAAATGAGCAAAACCAATATTTTTATAGCCTTCTTCTTCATTTAAGAATTTTACAGCAGAATGTAGAGAGCCATAAGTACCACCCCAACCAATAACTAATAAATCTCCTGATTCTGCAAATTCAGTTTCAATATCAGGAATATAATTTTGAACTCGTTTTACTTTTTCAGCTCTAATTTTAGTCATATATTCGTGATTTTCAGGAACATAAGATACGTTTCCAGTAACTTTATCTTTTTCTAAACCACCAACTCTATGCTCTAAACCTGGAGTTCCAGGAATTGCCCAATTTCTAGCTAATGTATCTGGATTTCTGTCATAAGGATGCCAATTCTCTTTAACCTCATTAATAAGGTTATTCTTAATTTCTGGCATTTCATTAACAGATGTTATTTTCCAAGGAGCAGAACCATTTGCAATATAACCATCTGTAAGTAAAATTACAGGAGTCATGTGCTCTAGTGCTAATTTCGCGGCATGGTATGCGTAATTAAAACAGTTAGCAGGTGTACTGGCTGCAATAACTATTACTGGGCTTTCACCATTTCTACCATAAAGTGCTTGTAATAAATCTGATTGTTCAGTTTTTGTAGGTAATCCTGTTGAAGGTCCTCCACGTTGTACGTTAACAACCACTAAAGGCAATTCAATCATCATAGCCAATCCTAATGCTTCACCTTTTAAAGCTAGACCAGGTCCAGATGTTGTAGTAATTGCTAAATCACCTGCAAATGAAGCACCAATTGCTGAAGCAATTCCTGCAATTTCATCTTCCGCTTGAAAAGCTTTTACTCCAAAGTGTTTGTGTTTTACTAATTCGTGTAAAATATCTGTAGCTGGTGTAATAGGATAAGATCCTAAAAATAATTCTAAACCAGATTTTTCAGCAGCTGCTAAAAACCCCCAAGCAGTTGCTGTATTCCCCATAATAATTCTATAGGTTCCAGGAGACATTTTAGCAGGAGAAATGGTATATGCATTTGGAATTAACTCTAATGTATTTGCATAATTATAGCCAGCCTTTAATACTTTCGTATTTGCTTCAATAACATGCGGCTTAGATTTAAATTTTTTGTTAAAAAAATCTTCTGTGTGTTCTGTAGAACGATCGTACATCCAATACACCATACCTAAAGCAAACATGTTTTTACTTCGTGTTATAGATTTGTTATCTAAACCGGCAACATTTTTTAGTGCTTCTTTAGTTAAAGAAGTCATTGAAACTTCAATAACTCTATAGTTTTCTAAAGAATCATCCTCTAAAGGGTTTGTTTCATATTGTGCTTTTTCTAAATTTTTTTTAGAAAAAGAATCGGTATCTACAATAATAGTATGTCCTGGTTTTACGGCATGTAAATTAGTTTTTAAACCAGCTGGGTTCATTGCTACTAATAAATCAACTTCATCACCAGGTGTACTAATTTCTACACTACCAATATGAACTTGAAATCCAGAAACACCATATAAACTTCCTTGAGGAGCCCTAATTTCTGATGGATAATTTGGAAAGGTGGCAATATCATTACCAAACATAGCAGAAGTATCTGAAAACTGTGTTCCTGTAAGTTGCATTCCGTCTCCAGAATCACCAACAAACCTAATAATTACAGCCTCCAGCATTTCAGGTTTTGGTTTCGTTTTTGTTGTAATCATAATTTATGATAATTAAAAAATTTTATTTAAATTTATGAATAATTTTTATACAAATAATCAATATCAAATTTAAATTTACTTTTTAGAACACTAAATGACTTTTGTCACATAGATTTGTATAAAAATGTATAATTTTGTAAATAATTAAATTTTAAAATAAGTAAACATGGCTATTAAAATAACAGACGAATGTATTAATTGTGATGCATGTATTTCTGAATGTCCTAACAATGCAATATACGAACCAGATAGTGAGTGGGCGTATGCAGATGAAACTGAATTAAGCGGAACTATTACTTTACCAGGTGGTGGAGAGGCTGATGCTGATGAAATGAACGAACCAATATCTGATGAGTTTTATTTTATTGTAACTGATAAATGTACAGAGTGTAAAGGTTTCCACGATGAGCCTCAATGTGCTTCTGTTTGTCCAGTTGATTGTTGTGTTCCAGACGAAGATCACGTTGAAACTGATGAGCAATTGTTAGCTAAAAAAGCTTGGATGCACGGAGAATAATCTAATTGTATCTTTTAAAAAAGCCCTTAAATTTTTAAATATAAGGGCTTTTTTATGTTTTATATGATTTTCAACGGTTTAAAATAGGAAGCAATTATTAGTAATTTAGAACTCTTAATTATTTTATAATTAATCGTTTAATTTTAACACTGCCATAAATGCTTCTTGCGGAATTTCTACATTACCAACTTGGCGCATACGTTTTTTTCCTTTCTTTTGTTTCTCTAATAATTTACGTTTACGAGAAATATCCCCACCATAACATTTAGCTGTTACATCTTTTCTTAAGGCTTTTACGGTTTCTCTAGAAATTATTTTAGCCCCGATTGCTGCTTGAATTGGAATATCGAATTGTTGACGTGGAATTAACTGTCGTAATTTTTCACACATTTTTTTACCAATACTATAAGCATTATCTGCGTGTATTAATGCCGAAAGTGCATCTACTGATTGTCCGTTTAAAAGAATATCGACTTTCACTAATTTTGAAGCTTTTAATCCTGTTGGATGGTAGTCAAAAGAAGCATATCCTTTTGAAACTGTTTTTAAACGATCGTAAAAATCGAACACAATTTCAGCTAAAGGCATATCAAAAGTTAATTCTACACGTTCTGGAGTTAAATACGTTTGATTTGTAATTTGCCCACGTTTTTCTATACACAAACTCATTACTGGTCCAACAAAGTCGGATTTAGTAATTATGGTTGCTTTTATAAATGGTTCTTCAACTCTGTTTAATTTTGACGGCTCAGGTAAATCAGAAGGATTATTAACTAATAGTATTGTGTCTGGGTTTTTATTAGTAAAAGCGTGATATGACACGTTTGGTACAGTTGTAATAACTGTCATATCAAATTCGCGTTCTAGACGTTCTTGTATTATTTCTAAATGCAACATTCCTAAAAATCCACATCTAAATCCAAATCCTAAGGCGGCAGAACTTTCAGGTATAAACACTAATGAAGCATCATTTAATTGCAGTTTTTCCATAGAATTACGCAATTCTTCATAATCTTCTGTGTCTACAGGATAAATACCTGCAAATACCATTGGTTTAACATCTTCAAAACCTTCAATTCTATTTTTAGTTGGATTTTCAACAGTTGTAATAGTGTCTCCAACTTTTATTTCGCTGGCTGTTTTAACACCAGTAATTAAGTAGCCAACATCACCAGCTTTTAAACTTTGTTTAGGAACTTGTTTTAATTTTAAGGTACCCACTTCATCTGCAAAGTATTCATTGCCAGTAGCCATAAATTTAATGCGCTGTCCTTTTTTTATTTCGCCATTAAATACTCTAAAATAAGTTTCAACACCACGGTATGAATTGTAAACTGAATCAAATATTAATGCCTGTAAAGGAGCTTCTTCATCTCCTTTTGGAGCAGGAACTCTTTCAATAATAGCTTTTAAAATATTTTCAACTCCAAAACCAGTTTTTCCACTTGCGTGAATAACTTCTTCTGGATCACAACCTAATAAATCTACAATATCATCGGTTACTTCTTCTGGATTTGCTCCTGGTAAATCTACTTTATTAAGTACAGGAATTATCTCTAAGTCGTTTTCTAATGCCAAATATAAATTAGAAATTGTTTGCGCTTGTATACTTTGGGCTGCATCAACAATTAGCAATGCACCTTCACAAGCGGCAATTGAACGTGATACTTCATAAGAAAAATCTACATGGCCAGGAGTGTCAATTAAATTTAAGACGTATTTTTCTCCTTCAAATATGTAGTCCATTTGAATGGCGTGACTTTTAATGGTAATTCCACGTTCACGCTCTAAGTCCATACTATCTAACAATTGCGCTTGTTCTTCACGAGCGGTTGTAGTGCCAGTAAAACTTAACAACCTATCGGCTAATGTGCTTTTGCCGTGATCAATATGGGCGATAATGCAAAAATTTCTAATTCTTTTCATACTTCGTATTCCTTTCTACTTTATTTGCGGCAAAGATAACTAAATATTTGTTCCAAAAATGAAAATAAAATCTAGTCGTGATTTGGAAAAACAATCCCCGCATCTTTTCTAACAGCATCTAAAATATTCATTAATTTTAAACTTAAAGATAAAGGTAAAATTGGACTTTCTTTTAGATTTTTATCTAAACATTCCATAACATGCATTGCTTCAAATTTATACCCTAAATGGGTTCCACTTTTAAAAGGTATTTCTGTAGTTTTTTCGCCTTTTATTAATTTTATAGGATCTTTAGAAAAGCGTTCGTATTTAATAATTCCGTGTTCAAAACATAATTCAGATTCATTTTTATATTCAGAATCGAAACTAGAAGTCAATACAGCGGTTGCTCCATTTTTATAACCAAATAACATTGCAATACTTTCTTCGGAACCTGTAGGGCTGAAATGAGGAATGGTTTTAATTTGGTCTGGAACTCCTAAAAACATAAGTGCTGTAAAGACAGGATAAATTCCGATATCTAATAGTGAACCACCACCTAAATCAGTATTATACAATCTTTTTTGTGGATTGTAGTCTCCGTTAAACATAAAATCTGAATTCACAAATTTTAGTTCGCCTAAATTTTCTGAGGCTATAATTTCTTTTACTTTTAAATATTTTGGTCTGAAAATTACCCAAAAAGCTTCCATTAAAAATGTGTTATTTTCTTTTGAAGCAGTAATCATTTGTTTAACTTCTTTAGAATTTATAGCAAAAGCTTTTTCGCATAACACAGCTTTTTTATGGTTTAAGCAGTGTAGTGTGTGTTCTTTATGAAAACTGTGTGGTGTTGCAACATATATAACGTCAACGTTTTCATCTTCAACTAATTCTTGATAAGAGCCATAGGCTTTTTTAAAGTGAAATTCTGAAGCAAATTCTTGGGCTTTTTCTTTACTTCTTGAAGATACTGCATATAAATTAGCATTAGGTAATTCTGCTAATTCTGAGCTAAATTTTTTAGCAATTTTACCGCAACCTAAAATTCCCCAATTATAAGATTTCATAAGTGTAGTTTTTCTATTCAAATTTAGAATATTGATTTTAACTAGAGTACTACACTTATGAAAATATTTATTTATTAATGAAATTCAACCAAACCTGTATTTACATCATACGAAGCGCCTACAATTTCAATTTCTCCATTTTTTTCCATTTCAGCTAAAATTGGACTTTCTTTTCTAATTTGGTCTATAGATACATTAACGTTCTCAAAACTTACTTCTTCTATTTGTTCAGGTGTTAATTCGCTTCCATCTTTACGAATAGAATTTACTGCAGGACTTATTTTTTCTAGTAGTGGAGTTATATTTCCTAATTTAACATCATTACATGCGGCAGTAACGGCCCCACATTTTGTGTGTCCCATTACAACTAGTATTTTAGATCCAGCCACTTTACAAGCATATTCCATAGAACCTAAAATATCTTCATTAACAACATTTCCAGCAATTCTAACACTAAAAATATCTCCAATCCCTTGGTCAAAAACTAATTCAGCTGGCACTCTAGAATCAATACAGCTTAAAATTACTGCAAATGGGTACTGCCCTTTACTTGTTTCAAAAACTTGATCTTTTAAGTTTCTTTGTGCTTTTAAATTTTCAGCAAATCTTTTGTTTCCTTGTACCAAAATATCGTGTGCACATTTTGGTGTTAAATTTTCTTGTATTTCTTTAGTTTGTGTTCTCATTTTCTTATTTTTTTAGTTATGTTTTTCTTTAATCCAAGCTATACATTGGTCAAAAGTGTCAAAAATTTGTTCTTCTGGAACTAAATCTGGAATAATATCAATTCGTTCCATCAAATATCTTGGTTGCTCTAATGAATCTAACAAGTAATACTGTAATATTGTGTGCTTGTAAATCTACCAAAACATCTTCCAAAGCATATAAACCAGATTGATCCATATATTGCATTCTTTCCAAACGTATAATTACTTTTGAAGCAGATTTTGGAATTTGTAATACCAATTGTTGAAAATCACTGGTAGAACCGAAAAATAATGGGCCTTTAAGATGTTTAATAAAAACTTCTTCTTTGTATTCTTCAGGAAAACCAATTTCATCCTTCCAAGCTTCTTCTTTAAGTGTTTTAACATCTGAACGTTGAGCTGTTAAGTCTCCAATTTTTTTCATAAACATTAAAGAAGCAATTACTAATCCAATACCAACAGCATATACTAGATTCCAAAAAGTTGATAATGCTAATACAGTTAACATTATTAATACTTCCATACTAAATTTAAAAGGTCCAATTTTCACATCTTTTGGTAAATATGGAATTGCTTTTAAGCCTTTATAATCCATAACTCCTATACCTACAGTAATTAAGATTCCTGCTAAAACTGCTGCTGGAATTTTTGAAGCTAATGGAGCTAATGCTAATAATACAACAAACAGTAAAACTCCTGCAACCATACCAGACAATCTTGTTTTTCCTCCAGAATTAATATTTACTACTGTTCGGATAGTTGCACCTGCACCAGGAATTCCTCCAAATAATGATGCAATACTGTTTCCAATTCCTTGACCAATCAATTCTTTATTAGGCTTGTGTTTGGTTTTAGTCATATTATCAGCTACTACACTTGTTAATAACGAGTCAATTGCTCCTAAAAGTGCCAATGTTAAAGCTGTAAAAATATAAGGTGTTAATCCTCCAAGACTAAAATTAGTAAATACTCCTAGTTGAAATTTCGGTAAACCTTGCGGTATTTCAGGAATTGGCCTGTAATCTAAACCTGCTAGCATAGCAATTGCCGACATTACTACAAGTGCAACTAATGTGCTTGGTACTTTTGTTGTAATTCGTTTAAAGCCATAAATTATTATGATGGTTCCTAGTGCTAAAATTAGCTCTAACCAATTTATGTTTTGTAAAGCTCTCGGAAATACTTTTAACGCACCTAATACTCCTGAAGCTTCTTTTCCAGCTAGTGTTTTAGATTCGTTTAAAATATCGTCTTGAGTAACTTTTTGAGCGCGACTTATAGTCTCTTTAAAATCTTCAATTACTAAAATACCTTCACCTGCTTCGTCTTTTAGAATATTTTCTAGAATTAATTCCTCAGCTTGCGGTTTAAATTGGTTTACAAATTCAGCGTCTTCTTTAGGATAGTAACCTATAGACGGTAAAATTTGAGTAACCAATATAATAACACCAATAGCAGTCATAAATCCTGAAACTACTGGATATGGGATATAACGAATGTATTTACCAAGTCCAATAACTCCTAATCCTATTTGCATTAATCCTGCTAACAGGAAAACCATTAAAATAATTGGTAATGCTTTTGTTAAATCACCATCATTAGTTGCAAGTATTCCTGCAATTACTACCATACTTACAGCTGTCATTGGTGCTGTTGGTCCAGAAATTTGGGTATTTGTACCGCCAAATAAGGCAGCAAAAAAACTGATGAAAATTGCACCATAGAGTCCCGCACTAGGTCCTAATCCAGAACTTACCCCAAAAGCAAGTGCTAAAGGTAGTGCTACAATTCCTGCAGTTATACCTCCAAATAAATCACCTCGAAAGTGCTTAAAGTTAAATAATTTGTTCATTTTTTTTTTAGTTAATTGTTTTTATTTAATAAAATTTAATGCCATTTCAGTATAAAACTGTTCTATTTTGTTTTTTTTGGTTGTTACATCTGTTAATGAAGGGATGTGTGCTGCAAAATATTTTTGATGATGTGAACCTTCAATAATGGTAGAGATTAACATATGTGGAAACTCAAAATTTGGTTTAATTTCTAAAAGAATATCACTTACTCTATGGACTACTCTTTTATAGGTTCCAAAAAATCCTTTTTTATTTTCCTCATCCACATTTTTTGTGTGATATGATTTTATAGACTCTGAAATAATAATATTACTTAAAAGAACTTCATTTATATATGGAACAGATGTGTTTTCCATTGCAGGTCTTGTAAGAATGCTTATTGCTTTAGTCAGTCTTTTTTTTGCGGATTTAACATTTGTAGTTGCAAGCACAATTTGATATTCTGTCCAGCACCAATACCAACTTGTTAAATAAACTAGTAACATATGTTTGTTTTTAAAATACCTGTAAATAGAACTTTCTGGGGAATTTATTTCGATTCCTAATTTTTTAAAGGTAAATGCATCAAAACCAATTTTGTTAATTAACTCAATACTTTTTAAAAGTATATTTCGACCTAATTCTGATGATGTTGGTTCTTTACAATATAACTCTTTACTTATTTCTATTTGAATATTAAGATTATACATTAGTCCTAGTTCTAAAGCTTGCAAAAATAATAGTATTACTATCAATTTAGCAAGTAAAACGTAATATTTTTTATCGAAAAAATGTTAACTAAAAGAAAATTAGCTATTTAAGTTTGTAAATATGTTGTTGAGTTAAGCTAAAAAACCTCGAATTGCGAGGTTTTTTAGCTTGTAATCTTTTTTAATCAACCCAATCGGCTACAAATAAATTGGTATCTCTACCACCGTTGTTATTTCTATTTGAAGAAAAAACAAGCTTTTTACCATCAGGTGAAAACATTGGAAAAGCATCAAAAACGGTATCAAAAGTGATTTGTTCTAATCCAGTTCCATCTAAATTAATCGTAAATAAATTAAAACTTCTTTTTGCTATATGGTTTGAAGAAAATATCACTTTTTTTCCTGAAGGGTGAAAAAATGGCGCCCAGTTTGCACTTCCTAAATCTGTTATTTTAGTTAATTCGCTACCATCAACATTACAAACATACAATTCCATATTTGTTGGCTGAACCAAACCTTTAGCTAATAAACCTTTGTATTCAGAAATTTCGGCTTCTGTTTTAGGGCGAGACGAACGAAAAATAAGTTTTGTTCCGTCAGGTGAAAAGAATGCGCCTCCATCGTAACCCAATTCAAAAGTTACTTGTTTTACATTGCTTCCGTCAATATTCATAGTAAACAATTCTAAATCTCCAGTTCGCATAGATGTGAAAACAATTTTATCGCCTTTCGGAGAAACCGTTGGTTCTGCATCGTAACCTGCATCAAAGGTTAATTGTTTTAATTGATTTCCTTTTGTGTCTGCTACAAAAATATCGTAACCTTCAGAAATTGGCCAAATATATTTATTACCATAATCTTCTTTTTTTGGAGGTTCTGGACATTCTTTTCCTGCTAAATGAGTGGAAGAATAAACAATAGTAGAATCACCTGGTAGAAAATAACTACACGTAGTTCTTCCTAAACCTGTACTAATTAATTGTGGAATTTCTGTACTATCTAATGGTTTTGAAGAACTCATTGTAAATATTTGATCACAATCTAAACTCCATTTTTCGTTGTTAGATTGAAATACGAGGCTTTTCCCATCAAAACTCCAATATGCTTCGGCATTGTCTCCTCCAAAAGTTAATTGTTTAATGTTTTTTAGGTGTTTTTCTTGTGGGTAATGTATTTTATTTACAATTTTAGATGCTCCTGATTTTGCGTCGTAACTAGTTTTGTTTTTTGCTGTTTTACATCCTAAAAAAAGTAAAATAATACTTAGTGTTAGTAGTTTTAATTTCATTTATTGAAGTTTTAGAATTTCAAAAATACAATTTATTTTGAAACTGCATTAGGGATTGCAGTGGCATCCTTTTTTATAATGAAACAACGTAAAATTATTAAAAAGATAAAGCAAAAAGCCCGACCTGTAAGGGAATTCTCAAATAAGTAAACTATTGAAAATAATTAGTAAATTTGCCGAAAATTTTAGGTTTGGTAAAAATAGGAGATATAGAATTGAATGACTTTCCACTGCTGCTGGCACCAATGGAAGATGTGAGTGATCCACCGTTTAGAGCATTGTGTAAAGAACAAGGTGCCGATGTGGTATATACCGAATTTATTTCGAGCGAAGGACTGATACGTGATGCTGCAAAAAGTAAGAAAAAACTAGATATTTACGAAAAAGAGCGTCCTGTTGGGATTCAAATTTTTGGAGCAAATTTAGAATCTATGCTTAAAACAGTTGAAATTGTTGAACAATCACATCCAGATATTATTGATATTAATTTTGGATGTCCCGTTAAAAAAGTGGTAAGTAAAGGTGCTGGAGCTGGTATTTTAAAGGATATTGATTTAATGGTAAGTTTAACTGAAGCCATGGTTAAACATACCAAGTTGCCAATTACTGTAAAAACACGTTTGGGCTGGGACGAAAGTTCTATAAAAATTGTTGAGGTTGCTGAGCGTTTACAAGATGTTGGTTGTAAAGCAATTTCTATTCACGGCAGAACGCGTGCTCAAATGTATAAAGGAAGTGCTACTTGGGCGCCAATTGCTGAAGTAAAAAACAACTCTAGAATGCATATTCCTGTATTTGGAAATGGAGATGTAAACACACCTGAACGCGCGGTTGAAATGCGTGATGAGTACGGTTTGGATGGTGCTATGATTGGACGCGCCAGTATAGGTAATCCTTGGTTTTTTAAACAAGTAAAACATTTTTTTAGTACAGGAGAACATTTGCCTGAAATTAGTATTTCTGAGCGTGTAAAAATGGCAAAACGCCACTTAGACATATCTATTGATTGGAAAGAAAGCGAGATTGTTGGTGTTATGGAAATGCGCAGACATTATGCTAATTATTTTAGAGGTATTCCTCATTTTAAAGAATATAGAATGAAAATGGTAACTTCGGATAAGTTAGAAGATGTATACAATGTTTTTGATGAAGTTTTACAAAAATTTGGGTAATTTTAAATTGTGAAAAATTTATCCATATTTGTTGTCATTTTATCAATGTGTTTTGCTTGTTCTCCAAAAGTACCTGCACCATCAGCATTGAAATTGGTGCATACTTTTAATCTTAAAATTCCTGAACCGTCAGGAATTGCTATTTATAACAATCATTTATTTATAGTTAGTGATAAAAACGGTACTATTTATAAATGCACCTTAAGAGGAGCTACTATTGAAAAGATAAGATCTAAGAATTCAGACTTAGAAGGCATTACTATAGACCCAGTGTCAAAACAATTAATAGTTGTTAATGAGGCAAAACGTACTTTAATTTATTTAAATTTTGAAGGAACGTTTATGAAAGAACAAAGAATTAAAGGAAATCAAAAAAAATCGAATAGTGGTTTAGAAGGTATTTGTTATGATACTTCAAAAAATAGTATGTACGTTCTTAATGAAAAAGCACCTAAACAATTGTTAGAATTAAATTCAAAAGGTGAAATTACAACTAAAACCAATCTTAATTTTAGTAATGATGTATCTGGAATTTGTTATGATAAAAATACAAATAGTTTTTGGGTAGTTAGTGATGAATCAAAGGCTATTTACCAAATTTCAAAAAAAGGAATTTTACAAAAAAAGTATAAAACAGGTATTGTAAAAGGAGAGGGTATAGCTATTTATAACAATAAAATATTTGTTGTAAGTGATGCTTTAAAAAAGTTATACGTGTTTGAAATAGTTAATTAAAAATTTATAAAAAAAGCAGTTTGAAATTTTCAAACTGCTTTTTTATTATTAATCGTTTTTTATTTTAAATCAAATCTATCAGCATTCATAACTTTTACCCAAGCATTTACAAAATCATTTACAAACTTTTCTTTGTTATCATCTTGTGCATAAAACTCCGCATAAGAGCGCAAAATTGAGTTTGAGCCAAATACTAAATCAGTTCTTGTAGCAGTAAATTTTATGGTTCCTGTTTTTTTACAACGAATATTGTATAAACCATTTTCTGTTGGTTCCCAAGCATAATCCATATCGGTAAGGTTTACAAAAAAGTCGTTAGATAAAGTTCCAACAGCATCTGTAAATACACCGTGTTTTGTTGCCCCGTAATTTGTTCCTATAACACGCATTCCTCCTAATAAAACAGTCATTTCAGGAGCCGTTAATCCCATTAATTGTGTACGGTCAAGTAATAATTCTTCTGGACTAACTACATACTCCTTTTTCTGCCAATTCCTGTATCCATCCGCTACAGGCTCTAATGGTTCAAATGATTCAATGTCAGTCATTTTTTGTGTTGCATCTCCACGTCCAGGAGCGAAAGGAACTATTATATTTATTCCTGCATTTTTAGCAGCTTTTTCAATTCCAACATTTCCTGCTAAAACAATAGTATCTGCAATACTTATTCCAAATTTGCTGGCAATTGGTTCTAAAATAGCGAGAACTTTTGATAATTTTTTAGGTTCATTTCCTTCCCAATCTTTTTGAGGGCTTAATCTAATTCTTGCACCATTTGCACCTCCGCGTTTATCTGAACCTCTAAATGTTCTTGCACTATCCCAAGCAGTTGTAACCATTTCCGAAATAGTTAAACCTGATGCTTCTATTTTTTCTTTTACGTCTTTAACATTATATGCAGTTTTTCCATCGGGAATAGGATCTTGCCAAATTAAATCTTCTTGAGGAACATCTGGTCCAAAATAACAAGATTTTGGCCCCATATCTCTATGTGTTAATTTAAACCAAGCGCGTGCAAATGCATCGGAAAAATCATCAAAATTATTCATAAATTTTAATGAAATTTCTTTATAAATTGGATCAACTTTCATTGCCATATCAGCATCTGTCATCATTGGATTATGACGCATAGAAAAGTCTTCAACATCAACTGGTTTATCCTCTTCTTTTATGTTTTTAGGCTCCCATTGCCAAGCTCCTGCAGGGCTTTTTCTTAATTCCCAATCATGATTAAAAAGCATTTCAAAAAAGCCATTATCCCATTTTGTTGGGTGAGAAGTCCAAGCACCTTCAAGTCCACTTGTAACTGTGTAGCGACCTTTTCCTGTTTTGTTAGGGTTTTTCCAACCTAAACCTTGTTCTTCAACACCAGCAGATTCTGGGTCTGGACCTAATAAACTTGCATCTCCATTTCCATGTGTTTTTCCAACAGTATGTCCTCCTGCAGTTAACGCAACTGTTTCTTCATCGTTCATTGCCATTCTTTTAAATGTTTCACGAACTTGTTCTGCAGTTTTTAAAGGATCTGGTTTTCCATTAACACCTTCAGGATTTACATAAATTAATCCCATTTGTACAGCAGCTAATGGGTTTTCCATCGTTTCTGGGTTATCGACATTTTCGTAACGGCTATGACTAGGTGCTAACCATTCTTTTTCTGCTCCCCAATAAATATCTTTTTCTGGATGCCAAATATCTTCACGGCCAAAAGCAAAACCAAAAGTTTTTAATCCCATATTTTCATAGGCAATGGTACCAGCCAAAATAATTAAATCTGCCCAGCTAATTTTATTTCCATATTTTTTCTTTATTGGCCACAATAAACGTCTTGCTTTATCTAAGTTTACATTGTCTGGCCAAGAATTAAGTGGTGCAAAACGTTGATTTCCTGATCCGCCACCACCACGTCCATCGGCTATTCTATAAGTTCCTGCTGAATGCCAAGCCATACGAATCATTAATCCTCCATAGTGTCCCCAATCTGCTGGCCACCATTCTTGGCTATCTGACATTAAGTTATGCACATCTTTTTTTAATGCTTCAACATCTAATTTTTTTAATTCTTCTTGGTAATTAAACTTTTCACCAAAAGGATTTGTTTTAGTATCGTGCTGGTGTAGAATATCTAAATTTAGTGCTTTAGGCCACCAATCCATTACAGACTTTTCTGCTAAAGTGTTGCCTCCGTGCATTACAGGACATTTACCTTCTTTTGAATTATTCATGATTTTTTATTTTTATATTTTATCAAATTTACTATAAGATATTGTTATAAATTACAAATAAATATAGATATTATTTATAACGAAATAGAGTTTAGGTTAAGGTTTTTGTGAAGAATGAATTTAAGGTTTTACCTTATGATAATCAAATAAAATTGATATTATATTTTTTAACTAAAATATTGAGCAATATTATTCCACTAACTTTCTAGAAATTCTGCTACTTGCTATAAGGGCTGCTAAATAACCTAAAATTAAAATAGTTACAATTACTGAAATTACATTGTAAAGTGTTAGCTCAACTGGATATGCAAGATGCTGGGTAATCATAAAAAGCGCATATTTTTTTTGGAGTGCAACTAAAATTACACCTATTGAAAGTCCTACAATTAAACCAAAAAGAGATAATAGAAAGCCTTGTAGAATAAAAACACGTTTAATATCTTTTATTGTAGCACCTAGATTGTAGAGTGTTTTTATATTATCTTTTTTGTCTAAAATCATCATAATTATTGCTCCAATAACATTAAATAATGCAATTATTAAGATAAGGGTAAAAATTAAATACGATGCTAAATTTTCGGTATTTAACATTTTATAAAAAACAGCATTTAATTGTTCTCTGGTTTCAATATTAAAATTTGTACCTAAGCTATTTTTTAATGCATCTATAGTTTCATCTCTAGCGCGTAGGTTTTTAACTTTTAACTCAATTGCAGAAATTTGTTCAGGTTCGTAATTCAATAAAACTTGAGCTAATTCTAACGAAATAAATGTATATTTTTTATCAATTTCTTCAGTTAACGAGAAAATACCAATAGGTTGTGTTTCTATTTGATTAAAAGCATCTTTAGGATTTGTTGCATACCCTTTTCCTGGTTTGGGAACATATATTTTTAAAGGTTCTAAAAAATCAAAAATACCAACAGATAACACATTAGAAATACCATTTCCAACAACGGCTCCGATTGGAATTTCTTTATCTAACCAAGTGCCAACATATACGGTAGAATCTATGCTATTAACTTTTGTGTAATTTGTGTCAACTCCTTTAATATAAGCAATATGTGTTTTTTTATTGAATTCAAAAAAAGCACGTTCTTCAATTACTTTTGTGTAAGAAGCAATGTTATTTTGAGATTCTATATTGGCTTGATTTTCAGAAGTTAAAAGAAAAGATTTACCTTTTATAGGTGTGATTTTTATATCTGGATCTGAAGTGTTTAAGAAACCAATACTAAAAGTTCTTAATCCAGAAAACCCAGATAAAACTATAAACAAAGCCAATGTGCCAATAATTACGCCAATTGTGGCAATTATGGTAATAATATTTATGGTGTTATTGCTGCTTTTTGAAAATAAATAACGTTTAGCTATGTATAATGGAAAATTCAAATTATCGTTTTTGACGTTTGTCTAAAATATCTGGATTTTTAATTGGATTTTCTTTTTTCCCTTTTAAGGCATTATCAATATCTTCAATATAATCTAAAGTATCATCAATATAAAATAATAATTCTGGCATACGTCTTAATTGATCTTTTGTGCGTCTTGCCATTTCGTAACGAATTGAAGCTGTATTTTCTTGAACGCCTTTTAAAATTATATCACGTTTTAACTGAGGAAAAACACTTATAAATACTTTTGCTTGTCCTAAATCTGATGTAACTTGTACTTTAGTAACGGAAATAATAACGCCTTTCATTCCATCACGTGCTGCATTTTGTAGCACTTCTGCTAAGTCTTTTTGTAAAACTCCTGCTATCTTTTTTTGTCTGTTTGTTTCCATAATGCAAAAATAAGATTTAAAAGTACATAATTTAAGTTTTAAAGATGCATTGTTTAAATAAATTAACATTAAGTTGTTTTAATTTTAAAATTTATATACGGTAAGTGAAATATTTACGTTTTTAAAAGAAATTTTATAGTTTCTTTTATACTAAAGCATTTGTCTTTTTTCAATAAAAATAGGTTTATTAGTAGTATAAAAAACCAAACACTGTCATTCTAAAACTAACAACTAAATTTGTATATTGCACACTTTATAAATACATATAACTTTTGAATACTAATTTCGATAAATATCAAAAAAGAAGATTGCGATCTTCTTATCTTTCAGTAATTATAAGTATTGCTTTAGTGCTTTTTTTAGTGGGTTTTTTAGGTGTTATTTTGTTAAAAACCAATACTATATCAAAGCATTTTAAAGAAAAAGTAGCAATTACAATTTTTTTAAAAGACAATGCAAAGTCTAATGATGTTGAAATTCTAAAAGCAGAATTACAACAAGCTGAATATTCAAAAGAAGTATTATACATATCAAAAAAAGAAGCTGCTGAAATTTATGCAAAAGAAATTGGAGAAGATTTTGTTGAATTTTTAGGTGATAATCCTTTAAAAAATGCCATTGATGTAACTTTAAAATCTGATTTTGTTACACCAGAAAAAATGGATGAGATTGAAAAAAATCTAATGATTAGAAGTATTGTTGCAGAAGTAGTATACGATAAACCCTTGATTGAATTATTAACTAAAAATATCAATCGTATTAGTTTTTGGATGTTGTTGTTAAGTGCCTTATTTACTTTAATTGCTGTGGTATTAATTAATAGTTCTATTCGTATTTCAATTTACTCAAAGCGTTTTACAATAAAAACAATGCAAATGGTAGGCGCAACAAAAGGTTTTATTAGAAGACCTTTTATTTGGAAAAGTATAAAGTTAGGAATTATTGGCGCTTTAGTTTCGAATGCAGCATTAGTTGGGTTTATTATGTACATAAATAAAATGGTACCAGAAATTGAATTACTTTCAGATTATAAAGAGTTAGGAATTTTGTTTTTATTAATAATATTAATGGGGATATTAATAACTTGGTTAAGTACTTTTTTTGCAACACAACGATTTTTAAATTTAAGAACAGACGAACTTTATTACTAGAATTATGAATAAGAAAAAAGAAGAAAATAGGAGTAAATTTTTGTTCGGTAAAAAGAATTATGTGCTAATGCTTGTAGGTGTGGCTGTTATTGCTTTAGGCTTTATTTTAATGGCCGGCGGAGGTAGTGATGATCCTAATGTTTTTAATGAAGAAATTTATAATTTTAGAAGAATTAGGTTAGCACCAACACTTGTATTAATTGGACTTGGAATTGAAATTTACGCTATTATGGCGAAATCTTCAAAATAAATTATGAGTTATATTGAAGCAATAATCCTTGGAATTATTCAAGGTTTAACAGAGTTTTTACCCGTTTCTTCAAGCGGACATTTAGAATTAGCAAAAGCACTTTTTGGAGACACCCTTTTACCAAACGAAAGTTTAACTTTTACAGTAGTGTTACATTTTGCAACTGCCTTAAGTACTTTAGTTATTTTTAGAACAGAAGTTTTAGAAATTTTTAAAGGATTATTTCAATTTAAATGGAATGAAGAATTGCAATTTTCACTCAAAATAATTTTGTCAATGATACCTGCTGTATTTGCAGGTCTTTTTTTTGAAGATCAATTCGAGTCTTTTTTTGGAGGTGAAATATTATTAGTTGGTTTTATGCTAATAATAACGTCACTTTTATTATTATTTGCCGATAAAGCCAAAAGCACCACAAAAAATGTGTCATTTTTTAATGCCTTAGTAATTGGTATTTCACAAGCGTTAGCAATTTTACCAGGAATTTCGAGATCTGGAGCAACTATATCTTCATCTGTTTTATTGGGAATTGACAGAACAAAAGCGGCACGTTTTTCATTTTTAATGGTAGTGCCACTTATTTTCGGAAAAATTGGAAAAGATGTGTTGTCGGGTTCTATAAATTTTCAAGGGAACCAAATAGGTGTTTTAAGCGTTGGTTTTATAGCATCGTTTATTGCAGGTTTATTTGCGTGTAAATGGATGCTTGCAATTGTTAAAAAAAGTAAACTTTCTTACTTTGCGTTGTATTGTTTTATTGTTGGAATAATTGCAATTGCAATAACTTTATTAAATGATTAATGACTTTAGAAGATTTTAAAAACGGACAAGTTTTACTGATTGATAAACCGCTAAATTGGACTTCTTTTCAGGTAGTTAATAAATTACGGTGGGAAATTAAACAACGTTATAAAATTAAAAATATTAAAGTTGGGCACGCAGGCACTTTAGACCCGTTAGCTACTGGTTTATTAATACTTTGTACGGGTAAATTCACTAAAAAAATTGAAGAATTTCAAGCGCAAATTAAAGAATATACAGGTGAAATTACCTTGGGAGCAACAACACCAAGTTTTGATTTAGAAACAGAAATTAATAAAAACTTCCCAACAGCCCATATTTCTGAAGATTTAGTTCATAAAACTACAAAGCAGTTTATTGGAGAAATAAGTCAAGTTCCTCCAATTTATTCGGCTATAAAAAAAGATGGAAAACGTTTGTATGAATTGGCAAGAGCAGGGGAGACTACTGAAATAAAATCAAGAAAAATAACCATATCTGAATTTGAAATTACTGCTATTAATTTACCAAAAATTGAGTTTAGAGTAGTTTGTAGCAAAGGAACTTACATTCGTTCTTTAGCAAACGATTTTGGAGCTGCATTAAACTCAGGTGGACATTTATCGGCTTTAAGAAGAACGAAAATAGGAAACTTTAATGTGGATAGTGGTATGAAAATTGATGACTTTATAGCTAATTTGAAGCTATAAATTTTCATGAAGAATATTCTACTAATTATCACTTTGTTTGCAAGTGTTTTTTGCTTTTCTCAGAGGGATCTAAACTATAATTTTACTTTAAATGTTACATTTACTGGAAATGAAAATTTTGGTGAGTATGATGATTATTTTGAGAAAACTGATTGGTCTCCAATAGCGCCAAATGCTGTTTTTTTAAGAAATGGTTTAGATGTTAAGCTTAATAACTTTATAACAACAGGTATTAATTTAGGTATCGACCATCATCCGGATGTTGATATTTTAGCAGTTCCGTATTATGTTGATGCCAAATTTTCTATTATTCAATCAGACGATGATAAATTATATATTGGTGGTGGAATAGGTAAACTACTTAAACTAGGAAAAGCTTTTGAACGTGGAAAGTATTATAAATTAGGTATGGGATATCATATTTCTTCAGAAAGAAATAGCAGTGTTATTTTAAGTATGGATTTTCATAATAAACAAATTGCAGATTTTGAAAACGGAAGACTCAACAGTCTTTCATTTGGAATTGGAATGATTTTCTTATAAAAACCGTCCTAACCAACTATCCATAATATTTATTTCCCAGTCGTTTTTTAATTCTTTTTTGGTAGTAATCATATTATCAAAAACAATTGTTTTTTTAGAAACGCCTTTGTTTTTCATCATTTTTTTAAATTCTTTTAAATCTTTGTATTGTACAAACTCACCTTGTTTGTAACAAACATTAATTTTATCTAATAAAATAATATCATAATTTTTTTCCAACTCAAGTATAAAAGCAGTTAAAGTATCGTGAGCTTTTAAACTTAAACTTATTTCAGAATTGTTAACAGAAATAATAATAAAACGATCGTATTTTAATTGATAAGAACTTATTAAAGATTGCTCTTCATTTTTCCAGTTTGTTAAAAATGCTTCAATACGTTCTTTTAAACCATCAATTTCTTGAGGATAAAATTTTCTGCTCGAAGGAAATACCCATAATTTACACCAATTTGGGATTTTATTAAAATCAACAATCATTTCTTAAAAATTAGAACGCAAAGGTAGGCTAAATTAGTTTGCAGTAACTTCAGAAGCTACTAAGATTTCCAACAAATCTTCTTGAGTACTAGTTCCCTTATCCTTATTATACCAAATTTGTAAATCTTTTTTAAAAGTATCATCTAAACCACCGTGTAAAGTTTTATAATCATTTACCATTTTAGTAGCTACAAAGGGTCTAGGCCCCCAAGAATTTACAACTTCATTTTTACTATTTACAATAATAACTTTTGGAATAGCTTTACCACCATTTGTTAAAAACTGATTCATTAAAGTTTCATTTTCATCTCTGCAAACAATTTTTAAATCAATTTTAGAAGAAGATTCCGCAATTTTATTAATTACTGGAAGAATTTGAGCAGCATCACCACACCAGCCTTCGGCCAATACTAATAAAGTAAATTTCTCGGTTAGTTTATTTAACGCAATAAACGTTTCTTCAGAAATTTTTAGTGTTTTATCCAGTCTATCCATACGTTTGTCATTTAAAATACTGTATGCTAATAGTGCTTCAGATTGCTCACTCCCAGTAGATTTTCCTTCAACTAACAAGCCTTTAATTAACGTGCGGTAGGTAGAGTAAGAAACACCTTTTTTAATGCTGTTTTTTATTAATGTGTTGTCCATTTTAATAGTTTGATTAATTTCAATAGTTTGACGTAGTACAATTTTTTAACTTACATTTTAAGTTCAATAAATTGAGATTGCAAAAGTAATATTTGAATGTGGTTAATAAAATGATTTATGTTACATAAATTAACAATTCTAGAATAATTGATTTAATTCACACAGCTTAATTTTCTCAATATCCTTATATTTGTTTCACTTTACCAAAAAAGATTAAAGAGTAAAATTCAAGCGAATACAGCATTAGAATTTATGAAAAATTATAAACCAAAAGGAAGGTTAGAAGCTTCAGTATATATTGAAGGAATTTTAAGAGGAGATAGGGTGTTACTTTCAAGAGCCATAACTATTATTGAAAGTAATTTAGAAAGTGACAAAACACTTGCTAAAGAAATAATTCAAGCTATTTTGCCGCATTCGGGAAATTCAATTCGAATTGGTATTACAGGTGTTCCGGGTGTTGGAAAAAGCACTTTTATTGAAGCATTTGGAAAACATTTAGTAAAGAATGAACATAAAGTAGCCATATTATCTATTGACCCAAGTAGTCAACGGTCTAAAGGGAGTATTTTAGGTGATAAAACAAGAATGGAAGAACTAGCAAATATACAAGAAGCTTATATTAGACCTTCTGCTTCTGGTGATACTTTAGGTGGTGTTGCCAATAAAACTGGAGAAACAATGTTGCTTTGTGAAGCGGCAGGTTACGATGTAATTTTAATTGAAACTGTTGGAGTAGGACAGAGTGAAACAGCAGTTCACGGAATGACAGATTTCTTTTTATTATTAATGCTTGCAGGTGCTGGTGATGAATTGCAAGGTATTAAAAAAGGAATTATGGAAATGGCAGATATGGTTGTGATTAATAAAGCAGATGGTGATAATGTTACTATGAGTAAAATGGCAAAACGTCAATACCAAAATGCTTTACATATTTTTCCGCAATCAGCATCGGGTTGGACTCCTGTGGTTAGTACTGCTTCAGCAATAAAAAACATTGGTATTTCTAATGTTTGGGATGAAGTAGAAAAATTTAAAAAATTGGTTGATGAAAATGGTTATTTTATAAAAAACAGGAATCATCAACAAATACAATGGATGTATAATAATATTAATGAAGAATTAAAGCAATTATTTTATGGTTCAAAAAATATTAAAGAACATCTTTCTGTTTTGGAAAAAGACATTGTTTTATCTAAAATTTCACCTGTAAAAGCAGCTGAGATAATGATTCAAGAATTTAAAGATTCATTTTAAACTTAATTTAGAATCATTTCTTGTTTAAGTATAATGGAGTATAATGCTGAAGTAAGTTTAGTAAAATGTTAAAACATAAAATATGGTTTTAAGTTCTTGATTTTAGTAGTTTTTCTAAAATAAACTCTACACCACTTTCATCGTTGCTTTTTGTTTGAAAATTAGCTATTTTTTTAACATTTGGGTGTGCATTTTTCATTGCAAAACTAAAATAAGCAAGTTCTAACATTTTTAAATCGTTGTTATAATCTCCAAAAACCATAGTTTCTTCTTTTGTGATATTTAATTGGTTTTGAAGTATATTTAATGCAAAACCTTTATTAGCATTTGAGTGAGAAATATCTAACCAATGTTTTCCTGAAACGATAACTTGTAATTTGTTTTCTAGATGTTTTACTGCAGGATAAATATTAGTTTCAGAGCAGTCATAATGATAGGCAGCTATTTTAAAAAATGTATCGTCTGTAACTTGAGTTAAATCATTAGTAATTTTGTATTTAGAGTAATAATTTTTAAGCGTATTAATAAATTTTTGATTTGTAGTTTCAACGTAAGCAGACTTCTTTCCGCATAAAACAATGTAAACATTGTTTAATTTCCTTAAAATTTTAATACTTTTTGAAATGTGTTCTAAAGTTAAGCTAGAAGTAAACAATTCTGTTGCGCCTTGTATTGCATAAGCTCCATTTTCTGCAATAATGGTAATTTCATTTTGAATGCTTTTATCAAATCTATCAACAATACTAAAATATTGTCTTCCACTTGCAGCAATAAATATTATATTATGTTCTTTTAATTTTTTGTAGATGCTAAGAAATTGATTGCTAATGTTACTTTTAGAGTTTAGCAATGTGCCATCCATATCAGTAACAACAAGTTTAACTTTAGAAAAATCCATAAAATTTTGTATGTTTTAGCCAAAAATAGCTATTTAAAAAATCTTTAAAAGCTTTTTGATATACCAAATTCTAAACCTCTTAATTCTGCTAACCCTCTTAATCTTCCAATTGCAGAATATCCTGGGTTTGTATGTTTTTTTAAATCGTCTAACATTTGGTGTCCGTGATCTGGTCGCATTGGAATTTTACAATCTACTCTTCCAGCTTCAACACGTTTTTTTTCTTCTTTAATTACTTCTTTTACAATGTTGTACATATCAACATTACCTTCTAAATGATTGGCTTCATAAAAGTTACCTTCAGCATCTCTTTGCGTACTTCGTAAATGTAAAAAATGCACCCTGTTTGCAAAACGTTTAAACATTTGCACCAAATTATTATCAGCTCTTACACCTAAAGATCCGGTACAAAAAGTAATGCCATTTGCTAAATCTGGAACTTGTTCAAATATAAATGCATAATCTTCTTCCGTACTTACAACTCTTGGTAGACCTAAAATTGGCATAGGAGGATCATCTGGATGGATACACATTAAAACATTGTTTTGTGAAGCTATTGGTATTATTTCTTTTAGAAAAGAGACTAAATTTTGCTTAAGAATTTTACTATCAATAACATTATAGGTGTTTAATACTTCTTGAAATTGCGCTACTGTATAGCCTTCTTCTGCTCCAGGTAAACCAGCAATAATATTATCAGTTAATTTTTCTATAGCACTGTTAGAAAGACTGTTATAGTACTTTTTAGCAGTATTTTTTTCAAGATTAGAATAAGTTGCATCAGCTCCAGGTCTTTTTAGAATATATAGTTCAAATGCTGCAAAAGCAACAACATCAAAACGTAATGCTTTTGATCCGTCTTCAACTTCATAATCTAAAGATGTTCTAGTCCAATCTAAAACTGGCATAAAATTATAGCAGATTATAGAAATACCACAAGTGGCTAAATTTTTTATACTTGTTTTATAGTTTTCAATATATTTTTTAAAATCACCAGATCGTGTTTTAATATTTTCATGTACAGGAATACTTTCAACAACACTCCAAGTAAGGCCTGCTTGTTCTATTATTAATTTTCGTTTTTTAATTTCTTGAACAGTCCAGGTTTCTCCGTTTGGAATGTGATGTAATGCTGTTACGATTCCAGTTGCTCCTGCTTGTTTTATGTCTGTTAATGATACTGAATCTTTTGGTCCGTACCAACGCCAAGTTTGTTCCATTATTTGTATTGTCTATTTATATTATACACCGCTAAATGCACTAAATCCACCATCAATAGGAATTACAATTCCTGTTACAAATTTTGATGCTTCAGAACATAAATAATGAATAGCTCCATTTAATTCATCAGCATTCCCAAACCTATTCATTGGTGTATTTTTAATTATTGTATTTCCTCTATCTGTATAACTGCCATCTTCATTTAGTAATAACGCTCTATTTTGATTTCCAATAAAAAATCCAGGAGCAATTGCATTTACGCGCATACCATCACCATATTTTTGAGCCAACTCAACAGCCATCCATTTTGTAAAATTATCTATCGCAGCTTTTGAGGCAGAATACCCCATTACTCGGGTAATCACTCTATCTGCCGCCATAGATGATACGTTAATAATGGTTCCTTTTTTATTTTCGGCCATTTCTTTTCCAAAAACCAATGAAGGAATAATACTACCAAATAAATTTAAATCAATTACTTGTTTAAACTGTGCTACATCTACATCAAATACAGATTGGTTTGGCCCAACAGTTGCGCCAGGTTTATTACCTCCTGCTGCGTTTATTAAAACATCTATTTTACCATACTTAGCCATTATTTGTTTTGCGGCTTCTTTAAGACTATTTTCTTCAACCACATCGCAAACAAAACCTTCAACTTTTTTACTTATTTTTTTTAATTGATCTACAGTTGTTTTTAACGGAGACTCTTTGTAATGAAGTAAAATAACAGTGGCATTATTTTCTAATAAATATTTTGCAATTCCACCACCAAGAACTCCACAGCCACCTGTTACTAGTATTATTTTATGCTCTAGATTAAATAAATTCATTTTTATTCTTTTTTATTTTAAAAAGTTAATTAGGAGGATAACAAAGTAAAACCTTTGTTGAGCTTTTAGAAACTAAGGTAATATCTGAAATTGCTGCTGAAATAAAAATTTCATCTCCTTGTGTGTATTCATACTCTTTATTATTACAGAATAAAACACCATCACCAGAATAGATTACAATCACATAAAAATAAGCTTTTCCTTTAATTGTATAACTACCATTTAAAAGCAATTCGTTTAAACCAAAACAATTTGTGTGTTTTTTATTAAACAATGTTTTTAATGTATATTCTTTAGAACTATCTATTACTTCAGGTGTAATTTTCCAATTTTGTAATGCTTGTTCTAATGTAAACGTATTGTAATGAAAACATTCTAGCATTTTCTCTTCACCTACGTCTTGATGAATTAATTCTGGGCCAATTTTTAAACCATTTGGTGTTGTTTTTTCAACGCGCATAGTATAATCTGTAGGTTCTTGAACCTCCATTAAAAAACAACCCGAACCAATTGCATGAGGCACACCACCATAAATCATAAAAGCATCACCTGGTTTTACTTCAATTCTATGAAGACACTCAAGCATTCCATTAATATCTTGATTTTCAAAATGCGACCTCCACAATGCTTTAGTTACATGTTTTTTAAAACCCATATAAACGTAGCTTTTTTTTCCGTCTAATTCACGTGTATTTAAAACATACCAAGATTCAGTTTTTCCAAATTCTGAATTAAATATTGTTTTAGCATATTCTTTATCTGGGTGAACTTGTATCGTTAACCTTTCTTTAGAATCTAACATTTTAATAAGAACTCCTGTTGCTCCGTATTTTTCGGCTAACTCTTTCCCTAAATATAATTGTTTATCTGAGTCAATTAATTCTTTTAATGGTAAAATTCCATCTTCGGTTTTTATTAATGATAAACCTTCATCTTTTGGTCTATTATTTCCGCGAGCTGTAACTGTAGACATTATCCATTCTTCAGGGAAACTATTATCTACCTCAGGAAAAGTTTTATTCCATTTATCAATTAAAGCGCCACCTACATACGTTCTCCATACTCTATTAGGAAGTTGTTTTAATGGAATTTGGGCATATTTTTGTAAGTGTTTGTTCATTTATAATTGTCAAATTTTTTAAAATTATATTATAAAATCTTTAAATCCAATAATTGCAACATACAGCATATAGAAATTAAAGATTAAAGTTGCTCCTAATGCAATATTCATCCAAAAATTGGTTTTTTGTGTTTTCATAATTTCAGATTTATTCAATAAAATTATTAAAAACAAGGTTATTAATGGCATTACAAAGGGGCTTAGTGCTTGTGAAGCTATTAAAATCCATACTGGTTTACCTCCTAAAACTGGAACTATTAAACCAGATAATGCAACTAAAACTACTATTAATTTAAATAATGGTTTTTTCATATTACGTGGTGTTCCAGAATAATCTGCAATTAACCACGGAAATAACAATAAATTTGGAAAAATTGATGATAATCCTGCTCCAATTATACCTAATGTAAATAAAGTTAATGCAAAATCTCCAGCCCAAGGACCTAGAGCGTGCATTAAATCTGTAGCATCATCAACTGGAACTCCTTTAAAATAAAGTGTTCCTGTTGCACTAATCATAATTGCAAGACTAATTAAAAAAGTCATAACCATTGACGACATAGCATCTTTATTTTCTTTTTTTAAATCTTTTAAGCCCCATTTTTGTTCTTGAACTAAAATACTGCGCGAAGCTAAACAAACACCAGCCATTGTTGTACCAACCATTCCAGCAATTATTAATCCAGTATTATCTCCTTTTGGCAGTTTTGGAAAAAAATCGATTATACTTACTCCGGACTCTTTTACAACCATAATACTTGTGATTATAAATGCTACAGCCATAAAAGCAACTAAAAGACTCATAGCTTTAATGAAATTCTCATGTTTTCCTGTCCAAAAAAGCCCAATTAGAATAACTATAAAGAAAATTGAAATGACTGGTCCGTTTAAAACCGAAATTGAAGTTTTAACTGAAATCCATTCCATAGCTACTTCAGCAACAACTCCCATAACACCAATAACCGATGATACAATTGATACAAGGAGTGCAGCTATTATAAAAATTGTAATTGGGCTTCCAAATGTTTTTTTAAAATTAAACATAAGTGTCTCTCCAGAGACAATAGTTAATTTACTAATTGCTACAAGTAAAAAGTAGGTAAAAAAGCAAGATAGTAAAAGTGCCCAAGATAGGCTTAACCCAAAATTAGCTCCTGAAACAACCATAGAAGTAACACTTCCAGTACCTACTACATAACCAATAATAAAAAAGGCAGGGCCAAAGTCTTTAAGATTTTTTTTAAGTTTATCTAAAAAAGTAAGGTTGTTAATGGGCATAAAAAAGTTTTAGTTGTTTCAATTTAAGGGAATGTGAATTTAATTAAAAGAATACCAATTTGTATGAATAATTATAATTTAATTTCAGTTTTTTAGCGTAGAGAGTTACTAATTAAAAAATAAAAGCCCAAACAATTAAATGTTTGGGCTTAAAATATAGTTGAAATTTAAAGCTTATTCTTGCTCTAAATATTTTTCCATAATAGTAATCGCTGATTCTGAAATTACAGTACCAGGACCAAATACTGCAGCTACTTTTCTTTCGAATAAGTATTCATAGTCTTGCGCTGGAATAACTCCACCTGCAAACACCATAATATCAGGTCTACCTAAACGTTCTAATTCTTCAATTAATTGAGGAATTAATGTTTTATGACCAGCAGCTAAACTAGATGCACCAATAAAGTGCACATCGTTTTCAATAGCTTGTTTTGCAACTTCTTCAGGAGTTTGGAATAATGATCCCATATCCACATCAAAACCTAAATCAGCAAAACTAGATGCAACTACTTTTGCACCTCTATCGTGACCATCTTGACCCATTTTTGCAATCATAACTCTTGGTCTTCTACCTTCTATTTCTGCAAATTTATCAGCTAATTGCTGTGCTTTTGCAAACGTACTATCGTTATTTACTTCTTTTCCGTACACGCCACTTATTAATTTAGTATCAGCTTTATGTCTTCCAAAATGAACTTCTAAAGCATCAGAAATTTCACCTAAAGTAGCAAAATTTTCTGCAGCTTCTACAGCAAGCTCTAATAAGTTACCTTTAGCACCTCCGGCACAGTCTTCTAATGCTTTTAGTTTAGCAGCAACAACTTCTGAATTACGTTCAGATTTTAATTTATTTAAACGTGCAATTTGAGAATCTCTTACAACGGTATTATCAACTTCTAAAATTTCAATGTTAGATTTTTCAGCAGTTTGGAATTTATTAACACCAACTAAAATATCTTGACCAGAATCTAAACGCGCTTGTTTACGAGCTGAAGCTTCTTCAATACGTAATTTTGGAACTCCAGTTTCAATAGCTTTTGCCATACCACCAAATTCTTCAACCTCTTCAATAAGTTTCCAAGCTTTTTTAGCAATCTCTTGTGTTAAGTATTCTACATAGTAAGAACCAGCCCAAGGATCAACCGCTTTAGTCATTTGCGTTTCATCTTGAATAAAGATTTGCGTATTACGTGCAATTCTCGCAGAGAAATCTGTAGGCAAAGCAATTGCTTCATCCAGTGCATTTGTATGTAAACTTTGCGTTCCACCTAATCCAGCAGCCATTGCTTCAATACAAGTTCTAGCTACGTTGTTAAAAGGATCTTGCTCACTTAAACTCCAACCAGAAGTTTGACTATGCGTACGCAATGCCATTGATTTTGGATTTTTTGGGTTGAAAGATTTTATGATTTTTGCCCAAAGCATACGTGCAGCACGCATTTTAGCAATTTCCATAAAGTGATTCATTCCAACTGCCCAGAAGAATGATAAACGAGGAGCAAATTCATCAATTTTTAAACCAGATTTTAATCCAGTTCTAATGTATTCCATACCATCTGCTAAGGTATAAGCCAATTCAATATCTGCAGTTGCACCAGCTTCTTGCATATGGTAACCACTAATAGAAATTGAATTAAACTTCGGCATATTTTTAGTGGTATAATCAAAAATATCACCAATAATTTTCATAGAAGGTAATGGTGGATAAATGTAAGTATTACGTACCATAAATTCCTTTAAAATATCATTCTGAATGGTTCCAGAAAGTTTATCTAAAGCAACACCTTGTTTTTTTGCAGCAGCAATATAAAAGGCCATAATTGGTAATACAGCACCATTCATTGTCATAGAAACAGACATTTTATCTAATGGAATTTGATCGAACAAAATTTCCATATCTAAAATAGAATCTATGGCAACACCGGCTTTACCAACATCACCAGTTACACGTGGATGATCTGAATCGTATCCACGGTGTGTAGCTAAATCAAAAGCAACTGAAAGTCCTTTTTGACCTGCAGCTAAATTTCTTCTGTAAAAAGCATTTGATTCTTCTGCAGTTGAGAAACCTGCATACTGACGAACCGTCCAAGGACGCATAGCGTACATAGCGCTATATGGACCTCTTAAAAATGGTGGTACACCAGCAGCATAGCCTAAATGTTCTGCTTCTGAAATATCTTCTTTTGTAAATTGTTTTTTTACTGGGATTCCTTCAGGAGTATTCCAAACGTCTTGTTTCTCTGAAGTTGCAGCTGTTTGTTTTACAGCTGAATTTAATTTTATATCTGAAAAATCTGGTTTCATACTTCTTAAGATTTTAAGGTTTTTTGAACTTTTTTCTGAATAGCTGAAAGTGTTACAAGAACGTCAGTTCTCATATTTACTACACCTTCTAAACCAGCTTCAGTTAGTTCGTCCATATTTTTAGGAGCACCGGCTAATAACAATACTTTGTTTTTAGTAATAGCTCTAAATGTTTTTACAAAGTCTACAGCAGTTGCATCATAATCTTCATCTGAACTACAAATAACAACAACGTGTGCATCTGATTTTGCACTTTCTGTAGCAGCAATTTCTGCACTAGCATAACTTTGTTCTTGTTGAACGTTAAATCCACTTACACCAATAAAATCGTAAGCAAAAGCAGCTCTAGCTTTACGCATATTTAAGTTTCCGTAACTTGCTAATTGTACCATTGGGCGCACATTAGTTTCTGCAACTAATTCTTCAGTAACTCTTCGCATTGCTTCAATTTCTAATGAAGCTCTTCTTGGAGTTAATACTTTTGAATTGTCAGCAGTACCTTTTGAAAGTGTATTTGCATTAACTTTCTCCATAAGGTTAGGATATTTGTTAACACCTACTAATGGAGTTCTACGCTGGCTAATTAATTTTAATTTTTGAAGACGAATTTCAGCAATTTGTTGTTGAATAGTTTCGTTTTCAAAAGCAGTATAAAAACCACCATCAGCTTCAATAGCTTTGAATAATTCTAATGCTTTTTCTGCTATTTTTGTTGAAACTTCTTCAATATAATAAGAACCATCAACTGGATTTGAAACTTTACCAAAATAGGATTCTTCTCTTAAAATTGTAGTAATATTACCGGCAATTCTACTTGAAAAATCAGAAGGATTTTTAAATTCTTTATCGTAAGCATCAATTAAAACACCATCTACATTTCCTAAAATGGCAGACATTGCTTCAGTGGTACAACGTAATAAGTTAGTTTCGGCATCTGTAACAGATTTTGTCCAGATACATGTTTTCGCAATAATTGTATTTAAAAATTCAGCAACTCCGTATTTAGCAGCAACTTCAGCTAATAGACTATTGAATGCTCTAAATTTACCTATTTCAACAAAGTATTCTAAACCAATTGCTAGTTTAAAGTTTAAGTTGTTAAATATTGATTGAACTTCAACTTCTTTTTCAGAAAGTTTTTCAATTAAGAAAACTAAAGAGTTTAATGTGTAAGCAATTTCTTGAACTTGGTTTGCACCAGAATCTAAATATTCAGTTCCAGAAATTGTAATAGCTTTAAAGTTAGGGAAATCAGCAGTTAATTTTATTAATTCTGCAACAGCTTCAACTTGACTCTCGTCAAAAGAACCTGAAGTTACATAATTAGAAATAATACCTGTGTCAATATATCCTTTTAAATTACTGTCTTTTGAAAAAGAAACTAAATCTTTAGTAAAAGCAATAGCATCCGTTGATATTTCAAAAGCAACAGTTGTTGAATTTAAATCTATTCCGTTTAAAAGAGTAGCAACTGAAACATTTTCATTTAATTGAAAAATAATTCCGTTCATTCCTTCTTCCACAGCTTTAATAGCTAATTTATTTCCGCTTTCAGCAGTTGTAACTAACAGGTTACGGTAATTAACTAGAGATTGGGAATTTTCGCCAGTATTTTTAAGTTGTTTAATTGTATTTTCTATATTGTAAAAAGGTTGAATGTTGATACCACTTAGGTTTTTCCAAACTAGTTTTTTATCAAAATCAGCTCCTTTTAAATCTGCGGTCACTCTTTCCATCCACTGCTCCGTAGTAACAGGAGGGAATTCAGAAAAAAGAGGTTTATTTTTATTACTCATAATCTACTTATAATTTTATACACTCATTAAACTACTTCCAAAACGCTCGAAAATAGCTTTATCTAATTCTTCTCTATGATCTGGATGTGCAACATTTCTTAAGGCTACTGCACGTTGTTTTAGGGTTCTTCCAAATAACTCGGCAACACCATATTCAGTAGCTACAAAACGTGCATGAGCACGCGTAGTTACAACACCGGCACCTGGTTTTAATGATGGAACAATTTTAGAAACACCTTTTAAAGTTGTTGATGTAACAGCAATAATTGGTTTTCCGCCTTTTGATAAAGCAGCACCACGCATAAAGTCCATTTGGCCACCAACACCAGAGAACATTCTAGTTCCAATTGAATCTGCACAAACTTGACCAGTAAAATCAATTTCGATTGCTGAATTAATTGCAGTTACTTTTGGGTTTTGTCTGATAATTGCTGTGTCATTTACATAAGCAATATCTAACATTTCAATTTCAGGATTGTCATCCATAAAATCGTATAAACGACGTGTTCCCATAGCAAAACCAGAAATAATTTTATAAGGATTTACTTTTTTCTTGCGATCCATTTACAATCCCTTTTTCTACTAAATCTACAATACCTTCAGAAAACATTTCAGTATGAACTCCTAAATTTTTATGATTTGTTAAATATGTTAAAACAGCATTTGGAATTCCACCAATACCCATTTGAAGTGTAGATCCATCATCAATAATTTCCGCAATGTTTTTTCCAATTGCTTTTTCTTCTTCAGAAGGAGCAACAAATTTCATTTCGTGAATATCTTCATCAACCATAACACAAGCACTAAAATGGTTTAAATGCACTAAGGCATCACCAAAAGTACGTGGCATTTTAGGGTTTATTTGTGCAATTACTTTTTTCCCTTTTTCTATACCAGCAATTATGATATCTACAGAAACCCCTAAAGAGCAAAAACCGTGTTTATCTGGTGGAGAAACATTTACCATTACTACATCTAAATCCATATATCCTTCACGGAATAAGCTAGGAATGTCACTTAAAAAAATTGGAATATAATCAACAGTATTACCAACCATTTTTCGTACATTTCCACCAATAAAGAAAGCACTTGTATGGAAGCTTTCTCGCAAATCGGGATTTATATAACCACATTCTCCTTCGGTATGTAAATGTACAATTTCAACATTTTTTAATTCTGGTGCTCTTGCCACCATAGCTTTTATTAATGTTTGTGGTGTTGCAGAACCTCCTTGAATTAATACTCTATTGTTAGATTTTATTAGCTTAACAGCTTCACTTGCTGTCATTATATTTGGTATTTTCATTTTATTTATAATTTGTAATACTATTTAATTTTTATTTATCCTAAGAAACTTAATATAATACCTGCTGCAATAGCAGAACCAATAACCCCTGAAACATTTGGAGCCATTGCGTGCATTAATAAATAATTACTTGGATCTGATTTTAAACCTTCGTGATGTACAACTCTGGCACTATCTGGAACGGCCGAAACACCGGCTGCACCAATTAATGGATTTATTTTATTATCTCCTTTTAAGAAAAGATTCATAAGTTTTGCAAATAATAATCCACCACAAGTAGCAATAACAAAGGATATTGCACCTAAGCCAAATATAAGCATTGAATCTTTTGTAATAAAGATGTCAGCTTGTGTTGAAGCACCAACAGTTACACCTAATAAAATGGTTACAATATCAATTAATTTTGTACGTGCTGTATCTGCTAATCTTTCTGTTCTTCCAGATTCTTTTAATAAGTTTCCAAAAAATAACATACCTAATAGTGGTAATGCACTAGGAGAAATAAACAAGGTTAAAATTAAAGCTACAACAGGAAAAATCATTTTTTCTTTTTGAGAAACCGCTCTTGGTGGTTTCATTTTAATTTTTCTATCCTTTTTTGAAATTAACAAACGCATTAAAGGCGGTTGAATTACAGGTACCAACGCCATATATGAGTAGGCTGCAATTGCAATTGGTCCAATTAAGTTTTTAACTGTAGTCCCATCTGCAAGTATATTTATTCCGTTTGCTAATTTAGATGAAAGGAAAATTGCAGTTGGTCCATCGGCACCACCAATAATTCCAATTGCACCTGCTTCTGGAAGGTTAAATCCTAAATAAAGCGCTCCTAAAAAAGTTGCAAATACACCAATTTGTGCTGCAGCTCCTAATAACATTAATTTTGGATTCGCAATTAATGATGAAAAATCCGTCATAGCACCAATTCCTAAAAATATTAGTGGAGGATAAATACCTTTAACTACTCCGAAATATAAGTAGTTTAATACAGATCCCGTTTCATAAATTCCAGTTTGGTTACCTGCAACAAAAGGTATATTTCCAAGAATTACACCAGTTCCTATTGGAATTAAAAGTAGCGGTTCGTAATCATATTTTATTCCTAAAAATATAAATACAATCCCGATAACAATCATAATTGCATGACCAGAAGTTGCATTTGCAAAACCTGTATAATTATAAAATTGTTTTATTCCTTTAAAAGCTCCGTCGTAAGAGTGTGAATCAACTGTTTTTTCAACTTGCTCTGTTTTAACAGTATCATTTAAATTAGTTGAACTTGTATCTGTGCCTAATCCAAGTGCTGGTCTAATAAAGATTAGTAGCGATAAAACACAAAATATTAAAATTACTTTTTTCATTTTTTATATTTTATTCTAGTTCTATCATTACTTCGTCTTGAAGCACTTGTTGACCAACATTAATTTTAATAGCCGTAATGGTACCAGCTTTTTCACAAACAATATTATTTTCCATTTTCATTGCTTCTAAAACTAACATTCTATCACCAATTTTTAATGAATCTCCAACTTTTACATCTATGCTTAAAACTACTCCTGGAATTGGAGCAACTATTTTAGTTGTATTTGATTTTGGATTTACTTTTAATGGCTCTGAAGGTCTTTTTGAAGCAGAACGAACAAGTGTTGGTGTTTTAGTTTTTTTAACGTCTTTTTTTAGTTCTACATCATAGGAAGTACCATTTACTTCTAGATTAATAACATTATCTTCTTGAGATTTTATATTAACGGTATAGCCTGTTGCGTTTATTTTAAATTTATAAGTTTTCATATTTTATAATCTATTTTGGGTTCCGTAAATTTTAGAACTCCAAGGTGAATATGGTTTTTTAACTTGTTTTATTGTTAAAATAGCACTTTCGTGATCGTGTTGTTCACTCAAATACATGTGAACGGCAGCACCTATAGCTGCAGAAATTTCACCTGTAAAATTTCTATCAGATTTTAAGGATATTTCAGTAATTTTTTTGTCTTTTCTTTTTGTAATTACCTTGTAGATATAAAGCATAACTGGTAATCCATATTTAAAGAAAATTGCAAGTGTTACTAAAGCACCAAATACAATTAACAATCCTGTCATCAATATAACGTATCCTTCGCTTATTTGATCGGTAAATAAAGGTATAAAAGTCATTATAATGGGATGTTTGAATGTTTTTTAGGTGGATTTACCTCTTTTTTATTTTGAAGTAATTCTAAGGCTCTAATAATTCTAAATCGGGTGTTTCTTGGTTCAATTACATCATCAATAAAACCATATTTTGCAGCTTCATAAGGATTTGCAAATTTCTTAGTGTATTCTTCTTCTTTTTTGTCGATGTACTCTTGTTTTTCTTCAGCATCTTCAATTTTTCTAATATTAGATCCTTCTAAAACTTCAACAGCTCCTTTAGCTCCCATTACAGCAATTTCTGCAGTTGGCCAAGCATAGTTTACATCGCCACGTAATTGTTTACAACTCATTACATCGTGTGCTCCACCGTATGATTTACGCAAAGTAATAGTTACTTTAGGTACAGTTGCTTCACCATAAGCAAATAATAATTTTGCTCCGTGTAAAATAATTCCACCATATTCTTGACCAGTTCCAGGTAAGAATCCTGGTACATCAACTAGAGTAACAATTGGAATATTAAAGGCATCACAAAAACGAACAAATCTTGCTGCTTTTCTTGATGCGTCAATATCTAATACACCAGCATAATATTTTGGCTGATTTGCAACAATACCTACAGGATGTCCATTAAATCTTGCAAAACCTACGCAAATATTACGCGCATAATTTCTGTGTACTTCTGTAAACTCTCCATTATCTGCAATAATTGAAATAACATCAACAATATCATAAGGTTGATTTGGGTTTTCTGGAATAATTTCATTTAAAGCATCTTCTAATCTATCAATTGGATCGTTACAAGTAAGAACTGGAGCTTCTTCTAAATTATTAGATGGTAAATAACTAAGTATTTTACGAATTAATAATAAGTTTTCTTCATCATTTGCAGCTAAGAAATGAGATACACCTGATCTTGTAGAGTGAATATTTGCACCACCTAATTGTTCTGCAGTTACAACTTCACCAGTTACTGTTTGAACTACTTTTGGACCTGTAACAAACATATAGCTTGTACCTTCAGTCATAATAGTAAAATCGGTTAATGCAGGAGAATATACTGCACCACCAGCACAAGGACCTAAAATTGATGAAATTTGAGGAATTACTCCTGAAGCCATAATATTTCTTTGAAAAATTTCAGCATAACCTGCTAAAGATCGAACACCTTCTTGAATACGTGCTCCACCGGAATCGTTTAATCCAATTACAGGAACTCCAATTTTCATTGCCATATCCATTACTTTGCAAATTTTTAATGCGTAAGTTTCAGATAATGAACCTCCAAATACAGTAAAATCTTGTGCGAATACGTAAACAATTCTTCCATCAATTGTTCCGTGACCAGTAACAACACCATCTGAAAGATAGATTTGTTTGTCTAATCCGAAAGATTGTGTTCTGTGAGTTACAAACATATCAAATTCTTCAAAACTATCTTCATCTAAAAGAATATCTATACGTTCACGTGCTGTTAATTTCCCTTTAGCGTGTTGTGAATCTATACGTTTTTCACCACCACCTAATTTTGCTTTAGCTCTTTTTTCAATGAGCTCATTAATTTTATCTTGATTTGCCATTATTTTAAGTGCTTATCTATTATTTTAAGAGTACATTAGATTATTGTTCTTTCGAACAAAGTTCAGTAAGTACTCCTTGTGTTGATTTTGGATGTAAAAACCCAATGTTTAATCCTTCAGCTCCTTTTCTAGAAACTTTATCAACAAGTTTTACACCGCGTTCTTCAGCGGTCTTTAATGCTTCAGTGGCATTAGGTACAGCAAAAGCAATATGATGGATACCTTGTCCTTTTTTTTCGATAAACTTACCGATTGGACCATCTGGTGAAGTGCTTTCTAACAATTCAATTTTTGTGTCTCCAACTAAAAAAAAGGCTGTTTTCACTTTTTGATCAACAACCTCTTCAATAGCATAACATTTAAGTCCTAATACTTTTTCATAGTATTCAATTGATTCTTCTAAGTTTTCTACTGCTATTCCTAAATGTTCAATGTGTGAAATGTTCATAATTATATAATTTTTTATTTTATTGTAAATTTTAAAGTACAAAGTTAATTGAACCCTAAACTTAAAGATATGATAGATATCATAAAACCAGTTAAATTACTAAAACGTTTTAGTTAAAAATTTGCTTATTTTCAGCACTTTAAGAAAGTGAAAAAGAGGTATTATAATACGAATCAAATGTTTTTTGTAAGACTATCATAATATAAAATATAATTTAAGTTTTAGGGTATTTTGTGTTATACAGAAAGGTTGTCTAGCATTATTTTAGTTATTTTTTTAAGGTTATAATTGTGTTGCCATTCCCAATCTGTTTTGGCTCTTGAATCGTCAATACTATGTGGCCAACTATCAGCAATAGCTTGTCTAAAATCTGGATGGTATTTAATTTTAAAATCGGGAATTCTAGTTTTAATTTCATTAGCCAGTTCTTCGGGTGTAAAGCTTATTGCTGCTAAATTATAAGAAGCTCTTATTTTAATGTTATCAAAAGGTGCATCCATAATTTTTAAAGTAGCATCAATGGCGTCATCCATATACATCATAGGTAATTTAGTGTCTTTATTTAAAAAAGAAGTGTAACTACCTTCTTGTATTGCTTTGTGAAAAATTTCAACTGCATAATCTGTAGTACCTCCACCAGGTGCTGTTTTCCAACTTATAATACCAGGGTATCTTAAACTTCTAACATCTACATTGTATTTGTTAAAATAATATTCACACCAACGTTCACCAGTTTGTTTGCTAATTCCATAAACTGTAGATGGTTCCATAATGGTTTTTTGTGGTGTATTAACTTTTGGAGTTGTTGGCCCAAAAACTGCAATAGAACTAGGCCAAAAAAGTTTTTTAATTTTCCCTTCTTTTGCTAGATTTAGTACATTAAATAACGAGTTCATATTTAACTCCCAAGCTTTATCTGGATATTTTTCACCTGTAGAAGATAGCATTGCAGCCATTAAATAAACTTCTGTTACAGCATATTTATTTATAGTATTTAAGATAGAAGTATAATCCATAGCATTGATAAACTCAAATGGACCAGATTTTGTAAGCTCTTTACTTCCTTTTCTAATATCTGCTGCAATTACAGCTTTTTTGCCATGTATTTCTCGTAATTTTAGTGTTAACTCAGTGCCAATTTGACCACAAGCACCAATAATTAAAATACGTTTTTTCATTTAATATTTTTTGGTATTAGGTAGTATCAAATATACTGAAATTTAATGTCAAAATTAGAATTACAAGATTTTATGAAAACAATATTTTTTATATATAAGAGTTATTTTATTACTATTTTTGACAATAATTTATTTTATAATGAAGTATTTAAATAGTTTTTTAATAATAATTTTAGTTTTTAGTTTTTCTTGTAACAAATCTCCAAAAGTTGAGGAAAGTACTGTAATTAATGATACTTTAATAGTAGAAGATACCGATAGAATTATAAATAATACTAGCGAAACTCTTATTCCACAAGCGAAACGTGCTTTAAAAGACTGGCAAGAATATCAGAAATTAGACCAGTTTATGTTAAAATATTATAACGTTTCTAATTTGGAAGCACTTAATAATGCTAAAGAACTTTCAGGGTTAGTTAAAAATATGATAGATACCATAAGAGTAGAAAAGCTAACAGCTATAAATGTTGTAGCTAGGTTTAACGTATTGCATAATGAAACTTTAAGGTTAGCGGATATGGCAACTATACCTTCAATTACAAAAGATGAAGTTAAAGAAGAAGTAAAAAAAATTATTGATTTATATTCAGCAGTAAACTCAAAAATAAATACAATTTATAATGTTGAAAACCTGCAAACTACATTAGAAGTAGATACAGAACAGCCTGTTGATGATGTAAACGAATTAAAAGATAAATTAGAATCTAAACGGAGAAGACCTTCAAGTGTAATATCAAGACAATAAAGTAAACAAATGAAAAAGTATTCATTCTTATTTTTAGTAGTGCTATTAATTTCTTGTTCCCAAAAACAACAAAAAAAGACTAATCCTACACAAATTATTTCAGAAAAGGAAGCTATAAACACATTACTTAATAATTGGCATAATGATGCTACTGCAGCGAATTTTGATCCCTATTTTAATGCAATGTCAAATACGAGTGTTTTTATAGGAACAGATGCTTCAGAAAATTGGAATATTGAAGCTTTTAAAAGTTTTAGTAAACCCTATTTTGACGAAGGAAAAGCTTGGAGTTTTACTGCAATTGATAGAAATGTTTATATAGATTCTGCAGGTAAAGTTGCTTGGTTTGATGAACTTTTAGACACTTGGATGGGAGTTTGCAGAGGTTCTGGAGTTTTGAAAAAGGAGAATAAATCTTGGAAAATAGAGCATTACGTATTGTCTTTAACAATACCCAATGATAATACTAAAGAAGTAAAAAATTTAAATCATAAACATGATTCTATTTTTTTAAAGAAATTTAAAAAGTAAATTAGTAATTGTTTTTAGGTTTATCAGGAATTTCTGTTTCCTCAACTTTTATTATTTTGTTATTGTCATATTCAATTTTGGTAATTTTATTTTTGTTCCAATAGGTCCAAGTACCAACTTTTACACCATAATTATAAGTTGCATAACATTTTGGTGTTCCATCTAAATTGTAACTCTCCCAAGAAGCATGTAATTTACCATCTTTTGTGTAAAACCCGTGTTGCATAATAGCCCCATTCTCATAATATAAAGTTACTTCTTGTAACTCTCCTTTAGTTTCAATTTTTCTTAAATTAGATTCTTGTGCATTTATAGTAGTGCAGAAAAATAATAAGGTAAAAACCAATAGTAAATTTTTCATAATAGAATTTTAAATAGTTATTACCCAAATTTACAAAAATGAAATTGCTAAGAAACTGATTAAAATCATTATTTATAGCCTATGCTGTTTATCAAAAGATTTTTTAAATTAATTTTTTTACAGTTTTAAAAACCAACTCAGATTCATATCCTTTTGAAATTAAGAAAGAAGCTAATTTTGAGCTTTTTTTATACAAATTAGTTTCTTTTATAAGCGGTATTTTCTTTTCGGCAATGGCTTGTAGTGTAGTTAAATATAGGTTTTCATCTATTTCTTTTAAACCAGATTTTATATTATAATCTGATATACCTTTAAATTTTAGTTGTGTACTAATTTTAACTTTCCCCCATTTTTTTATAGAAAATTTTCCTCTTGCAAAGGATTTAGCATAACGTTCTTCATTTAAAAAATTATGCTGTAATAAATGTAAAATTATATGTTCTTTTGCTGCAGGAATCATATTTAAATCGTACAGTTTTTGTTCAACTTCTTTATGACAACGCTCCTGATACGCACAGTAATTTTCTAATACTTTTGTGGCTTCATCTACAGTATATGTTTTTAAATTTTCCATTCATTACAAAATAAAAGAAAAAAAGCGATTCAATTGAATCGCTTTTTAAATATTTTACTGTTTTCTTTTAAGTCTAAACTTTAAATTGTTTAACATAGAGTACATTATGGGTACAATAACTAAAGTTAAAAAAGTAGCAAATGTTAGACCAAAAATAATGGTCCAAGACATTGGCCCCCAAAATACCACATTTTCTCCACCAATATAAAACTGAGGATCAAATTCTGTAAACAAGGTCATAAAATTAATATTAATTCCAATTGCTAAAGGAAGTAATCCTAAAATAGTTGTAATTGCAGTTAATAGAACTGGTCTTAAACGTGTTTTACCTCCTTCAACAATACTTTCATAAATTAGTTCTTTTGTTAACGTACCTGGTTCTAAACCTTGCTCTAATCGTTTACGTTCCATAATTAAATTAGTATAATCAATTAAAACAATAGCGTTATTTACAACAATACCCGCTAATGAAATTACACCAATCATTGTCATCATAATTACGAACTCCATATTAAATATAATTAACCCAAACAACACTCCAATTAAACTTAAAAGTACTGATAATGAAATTATTACAGGTGTTGATGTAGAGTTAAATTGCCCTACTAGAATTAAAAATATTAAGAAAACAGCAATTAATAAAGCTTTACTTAAAAAAGCCATTTCTTCTGCTTGCGATTCTTGTTCACCTGTAAAAGAAATTGAAATATCTTTTGGTAAAGAGTACGCTTTTAATACATCTTTAATTTGATTATTTACATCTGTTGGATTGTAATTTTCAATAACATTAGATGATATGGTAATTACTCTATTAAGATCTTTTCGTTTAACAGCACTAAATGTTGAAGACGTTTCTGCATGTGCTACTGAAGAAATAGGAACTTGTACAATTTGTCCATTACTTGCATTTCTAAAAGTAATTTTTTGATTTATTAATAAATCTTTATTGTAACGATATTTATCCATTAATCTGATATTAATAGGATAATCATCTTCACCATCTTTAAAAGTAGAAACTTCTTTACCAAATAATGATGTTCTTAAAGCATCTCCAATTTGCCCTGTAGAAATATTTAACCTTCTTGCTTTTTGACGATCAACAATAATTGGCATTTCAGGTTTACCTTGTTCAACATCTAATTTTAAATCTTCGATTCCTAAAATTGTTGTTTTATTAATAAACTGACGGATATCTTCAGCGGTTTCTAATAACTGTTCATAATTATCTCCAGCAACTTCAATATTAATTGGAGCTCCAGCAGGAGGTCCATCTGCAGGCCTGTCAACAGTAATATTTACACCCGGAATTTCTTTTAACAAGTTTCTTATATCAATTAAAACATCATCAGTTGCAACACCACCTCTATCCATAAATTTTACAAAATCGACAGTAATACGCGCTTTATTTGGTGTTGTACCACCTTGTTGCCCTTGATTTGGATCACTTGTACCTTCACCAACCTGACCAATTACTGAAGTTATTAGGTTGTTTTCACCATTAACTTCATATTTTTTTAAATATTCTTGAATTCTATTTTCAACTTCAATAGAAAGTTTGTTTGTTTCTTCAATGTCAGTTCCAATAGGATATTCTAAATAAACATACACTTGTTTTGGTGGCGTTTCTGGAAAAAATAACACTTTTGGAGGAAATGCTGCAAACAACATAAAAGCAAAAATTAATAAGCCAAAAGTTGCGACAAACAAATATCCAGGTCGTTTTTTAAAAAGTACATATTTTAAAGTTTTCTCGTACATAGTTTCTAAACGAGGTAAGAAAACTTTTTGAAACCACTCAGTTCCTGGAGTTAATAATTTTGTGTTTATAACTCTTAATAATCCAGCTAAAACCAATAGCAAACCTAAAGCGTTTAACCCACCAGATCCAGTTGATAAACCACCAATTATAAATAGTACACCAATTGCAAAAATTATAGAACTATAAATTAAAATCTTTTTAAAATTAACTTCATCTTCTTTAATTTTCATATAAACTGAAGTTAACATTGGGTTAATAACTAAAGCAACAAATAATGAAGATGATAACACTATAATTAACGTAATTGGTAAATAGCGCATAAATTCTCCCATCATACCTGGCCAAAAAGCTATCGGTAAAAAAGCAGCAAGAGTTGTTGCGGTAGAAGCAATAATTGGCATTGCAACTTCACCAACTCCGTATTTTGCGGCGTCAATATTAGAGTAACCTTCGTCTAATAATCTGTATACGTTTTCTACAACTACAATTCCGTTATCTACCAACATACCTAATGCTATTACTAAAGAAAATAATACCATGGTATTAAGTGTTACACCTAATGCATTTAAAATAATAAACGAAATAAACATAGATAGTGGAATAGCAATACCTACAAAAAGTGCATTTCTAATTCCAAGGAAGAATAACAAGACTACAACCACTAAAATAATTCCTAAAATAATACTGTTTTCCAAATCGGCAACCATTGTTTTGGTGTCGTTTGTTTGGTCGTTTGTTTTAGAAATAGATAAGTTAGATGGAAAATAATTTTCTTGAGCTTTAGCAATTATTTCATCAATTTGAGTAGATGCATTAATTAAATTTTCTCCACCTCGTTTAGTAACATCTAACATTACTACAGGTTGAGAAAATTCTCTTGCATAACTTTGTTTTTCTTGTTCTTTAAAGTTAACATGTGCAATGTCTCTTAAGTAAACAATGTTTTCATTTTCTTGTTTTACTATAATATTTTCAATTTCTTCGGCAGATTTAAATTCTCCAATAATTCGAACATTTCTTCGAATGCCATTTTCTAATAAATCTCCACCCGAAATGGTCATATTCTCGTTTTGAATAGCCATTGCAATATCATTAAAGCTGATTTTAGAAATTTCCATTTTGTATAAATCAACACTAATTTCAATTTCTTTATCTTGAATACCTCGGATATCTACCTTAGAAATTTCAGCAACTTTTTCAATTTCATCTTCTAAATATTCACCATATTCTTTTAGCTGATCCATAGAAAAATCGCCTGATAAATTA
Source organism: uncultured Flavobacteriaceae bacterium (assembly GCA_942492305.1). Classification (GTDB taxonomy): domain Bacteria; phylum Bacteroidota; class Bacteroidia; order Flavobacteriales; family Flavobacteriaceae; genus Lutibacter. Next base: position 729,211 of record CALOEI010000001.1, read on the forward strand.
ATATTCATTATCGGAATTAATTCAGCAAAGTTCATTTCTTGAACTGTTGGATCGGCTGGCAAATCTGTAGGAAAATCTTTATCAGATTTTGCTGCATCAACTTTATCTTTTACTTTTCGAAGCGCTTCTGTAGGTGAAACGCTAAAATCAAATTCTACTTGAATAGATGAAAATCCTTCAATTGAAGTTGAAATTATTTCTTCAACTCCTGAAATACCGTTTATTTCTTTTTCTAACGGTCTGGTAATTAGTTTTTCAATGTCTAATGCGGAGTTTCCAGGATATGGAGTTGCTACATAAATTTGAGGTACAACAATTTCTGGAAACGATTCTCTTGGCATACTTTGGTACGAAAATATACCGGCCAAAAAAATCATTCCTATAATTACAAACACAGTCATTTTATTACTAATTGACCATGTAGAGAGTTTAAATTCTTTTAATACTTTGCTCATTTTAATGTCTGTTAGTTAAATGATTTTAGTTAGTGCGTATTTCAACAATATCTCCTTCTTTTATAAGTCGTGCTCCAGCATTTGCTAACATATCGTTTTCTTTTATACCTTCTGTAACATAAACATTGTGTTGGTATTCGTTAGCTATTGTAATTAACGATTTTACAATTTTGTTTTGACCATCTTCTTTCTTAATTAAAAAAACATAATCTGCTCCAGTTTGATCTTGCTGTACCAAATTTGAAGGAATTTTAATTCCTGTAGCTTCAAAATCTAATATTTTTAAATCGGCTAATAAGTTTGGTTTTATACTTTGGTCTTTGTTTGAAATATTAATTCTTGTTTTAAAACTTCTATTATCCGGATTTATATAATTTCCTATTTGAGCAATTTCTGAGGTTACTTCTTTGTTAATTGATGGAAAATTTAATACTGTTTCTGTACCAACTTTAATTACAGGCAAATAAGATTCTGTAATGTCGGCTTCAACATACACGTTATCTAAATTTATCAAACGCACAACTGGCATTTGCGGATTGGAAAGTTCGCCTTTTTTAGGGTAAATTTCATCAACAATTCCACTAAAAGGCGCAATAATTTTCATTTTTCGAGCTTGTGTTTTAAGAGATGCAAGGTTGTTTTCTAAACTTTCTTTTTGTGTTTTAGCCTGTAAATATTGCATTTCTGAACCAATTTTTTGATTCCAAAGACGTTCTTGACGCTCAAAAGTGGTTTTTGCTAAATTTAATTGCGTTGTTAATTCATCCATAGTATTTTTTATAGAAGCATCATCTAACTGAATTAATAATTGCCCAGCCGTAACTTTTTGACCTTCTTTTACTAAAATTGAGTTTACTGTACCACCTAATTCTGGACGAATTTCAATGTTTTTATCAGCTTGAACCACACCTTGAATTTCTATATAATGTTTAAAAACTTCGTTTTTAACTGTAAAAGCAGTTACAATTGGATGTTTTTTGTTTGGATCTATTTTAACAATTTCATTTTCAATAGTTTTTAATTCGTTATTTAAACTATCCAGTTGATTTACTATTATTAAACGTTGTTCGTTTAATTCTTCTAATGAAGATTTTTTAGTTTCTGTGCCACAAGAAATGGTTGCAATAGTTGCTATAATTAATAGTATATATTTTTTCATTTTTAATTTATTTAGTTGATTGATATGTTTAATGCGTTGTCTAATGCAGCTTTACTAGCAATAACATTAAGCATTGCTTGTAAGTAATTTTGTTGCATTGTGTATAATTGTCTTTGTGCTTCGGTTAATTCAAAACTTGTAGAAATTCCTTCAAAAAATTTAATTTGTTGTTTATTTTCTATGCGTTCTGCCAAAGCTAAATTTTGTTTAGATGTTTCTAATTCTTCTAAACTATAATTGTATTCGGTTTTAGCAGATTCTAATTCAAGCAGTAATTTTTGTTCGGTTTCTGTAAGATTTGTTCTAGATTTTTCAAGTTCAATTTTAGCTTGCTGGGTTCTAGAACTTCTGGCTAAACTGCTAAAAATTGGAATATTTAAACTAACACCAAGTAATGAAGAATCGAACCATTTTTGTTCTTTCTTAAAAAAATCAAAACTTTGACCGTATCCCGCATATCCAAAGTTAATAAAACTACTTAATGATGGTAGTGCTTTACTTTGTTCAAGTTTTACTAAAAGTTCATTAGATTTTTCGTTGTTTTTAGCAATTTTAAAATCAATATGGTTTTCTAAAGTTAAATCTGCAGCAAGTAAGCCTAAATCTATATTTTCTTTAGAAAGGGTATTTAGAGTATCTGTTAATAAAACAGGTTTATTAATGTCTAAACCCAAAGTTATATTTAACATTTTGTATGCAATATTTTTTAGGTTTTGAGTTCTAGAGAGTTGACTTTTAACAGTTGCAAGTGTTATTTGAAGTTGCTCAACATCTTCTTCTTCGGTAAAACCATTTTTATAGATTTGCTCAGTTTCATTTAAGTTCTTTTCTAAAGTAGCTATATTTTTTTCTAAAATTAATACGCTTTCTTCGCTTAAAAGAACATTTCCGTAGGCATTAATAACAGCTTCTCTAATACCCAATTCTGTTTTTTCTTTTGCATTTTTTGAAATTTGCAAATAAACTTTTGCAGATTGCAAGCCAACTAAATATGAACCATCAAAAATTAATTGATTTAATGTTGCAGTTGCATTCAGATTATGTTTTGTCCCAAAAGCTAGTTCGGCAAATTCCCCTTCAACACCACCTAAAAATTCAGCAGGTATTAAAGAAACTTGTTGTTTAATCCAGTTTTGATAATCTATAGTAGCACTTACTTGTGGTAAACCCATAGTTGTAGTTTCCCATTTTTTCTTTTTAGCCGCTTCAATATCTCTGGATGCGTTTATTGCGGAATAACTATTTTCAATAGCATAATTTATTGCTTCTTCTAAGGAAAGCGCAATGTTTTCTTGAGCACTAACATTAATATTCATCAGTATTCCAAAAGCTAATAGTATTGTTTTTTTCATTCTTAGATTGCGTTTTTTTCTAATTGTTCTTCTAAAATTTTTAATCCTTTTAAAGTAGTAATGGCTCTTGTATGATATTCAAGTGCTTTTAGTTCTAGTTTATTAATTGTGTTTTTGTTGTAAGTATATAGGTTGGAATCGTGAACACTCATCATTAAAGAAAAATAGAATTTAGTAGTTAATTCTCTATCTATTGTTGATCTGTAAATGCCTTCTTCAATACCTTTTTCAATATTTTTTAAAATACAATCTTTAAACATTATAAATTCATCTTGCATAATTTTAGCATACGTTTTTGGATAGTATTTTTGAAGTTGATACATTGGAGAGTTATCAAAATTTTTAAAAACTTTTGAAAAAATTTTTTTAATTTCAAAGTTTTCTTGAATTGCATTATATCCTTTATCACACACGCACATTACAGTGTTGTGTATGCTTTCATGTAAATAGCTAATTGTATTATCTACAAGTTCAACTTTATTTTTAAAGTGTTTGTAAATTGTTTTTTTTGAAATACCTAAATCGTTAGCAATATCATCCATTGTTACACTTTTAAAGCCGTACTTTAAAAATGATTCTCCAGCTTTTTTTAAAATTGTTTCTTTCATAGAGAAATTTTAACTTAAAATAGTGCGCAAATATACTAAAGGAAACTTTAGAAACAAAAAAGTTTCCAAAGTTTTAACAATTTTTTAACATTCAAATAAAATTATACCAATTATTTAATGTTATTTGAAAACTGTATTTTTACCAAAAATAATTCAGTAAAATGAATAATATTGATACCTATAAAGCTGACTTTTTTATCTTATTTAAATGAAAAAATAACAATTAAGGAGCCTAAAAATTTATATGAGCCAATACATTATATTTTACAAATTGGAGGTAAAAGATTACGTCCAATTTTAACATTAATGACGTGCAATTTGTTTGAAGGAAACACCAAAGAGGCTTATGACGCAGCTTTGGCAATAGAACTTTTTCATAATTTTACTTTAATACACGATGATATTATGGACAGTGCTCCAATAAGAAGGGGCAAAGTAACTGTACATGAAAAGTGGGACATAAATACTGGAATTTTATCGGGTGATGCTATGATGATTTTGGCCTACCAATGTTTTGAAAATTACGAGCCATTAATTTATAAAGAATTAACGGTTTTATTTAGTAAAACAGCTTTTGAAGTTTGTGAAGGACAACAATTAGATGTTGATTTTGAAACTAGAAACGATGTTACTATTACAGAATATATTAAAATGATTACTTATAAAACATCTGTTTTGGTTGCTGCCGCTATGAAAATGGGTGCAATTATTGCCAAATGTTGCAACAAATGAAGACCGAAAAAATCTATGATTTTGGATTAAATTTAGGAATTGCCTTTCAATTACAAGATGATTTTTTAGATACTTTTGGAGATGCTAAAACGTTTGGTAAACAAATTGGTGGAGATATTTTAGAGAATAAAAAAACCTTTTTGTATTTAAAAGCATTGGAAGTTTGTAATGAAACAGACAAACAAAAATTATTGAATTTTTATAATTCTAAAAACATCAAGCTGAAATAAAATTAAAGAAGTGACCAATATTTTTAAAAAAATAATATTGATGAGCTTACTACGAAAGAAATAGAATACAAGTATTCAAATAAGCATTTGAAAGTGCTTGAAACTTTAGTTATTTCAGAAGAAAGTAAAAAGCGCAATTTAAAAATTTTGGATTGAGTTTAATGAAACGCAGTATTTAATGTTCAAACCACAAAATTCATTTTAGAATTATTAAAAATGTTGAAAAACAACATTTATATGTAAAATTAATAGAGCAATTAAATAAAGATTTTCAACTTTCAAATTTGTCTAAAAAATTTTGATACAACAATTTTACCAATTGAAAATTAAAAGAAGATTTAACTGACTGTTTTATTGAATTTAATTTACCAACAGTATGATGATTATTTAAATTTTATTTATAGAGTTGATGTTTCAGAAAAAGATTTAAAGCATTACAATTACAAACAATAATTTAATTTCTACTGTAAACGAAATCTCGTTTCTTATTTTAAAAAGAGAGTTTCAAAAAGTTTGGTTAAAAAAAATTACAAGTAATACCTATATTCTCTATATTCGAAATTATACTGAATAGTTGTGAATCAAAAATTTAAAAAATAAGAAATTAAATAAATTTTTTTTTTAAAAATTACCGAAAAGCGTTGTGGATAAAAAAAAAAATAGTAATTTTGCATCCAATTTTAGGTCCCATAGCTCAGCTGGTTAGAGCACCTGACTCATAATCAGGGGGTCCTTGGTTCGAGCCCAAGTGGGACCACTTTTTAAAACTATAAAGCTTTGTAGAAATACAAGGCTTTTTTTATGCTCAAAACCTATATTATAAAATGTGTGGATAGAGTTTTATATAATTAATTCATTACACCTTATAATGCCAACGTAAAAACTTTTTTTATTAAAAAATAATTAATACAATTTTAAGTGACATTTAAAGTAAGTAATGTGTCAAATATTTAAATTACACAAAACAATTATTATGGCAAAATTTGAAATTTACACAGACAATAGAGGAGAGTTTAGATTTAGACTTAAAGCAAATAATGGACAAACTATTTTAGCAAGTGAAGGCTATAAAGCTAAAGCGAGTTGTACTAATGGAATTGAATCTGTTAGAAAAAATTCTCAAGATAAATCTAATTTTGAAAAATTAGTATCAAAAAGTGGAAAACCATATTTTAATTTAAAAGCTACTAATGGACAAGTTGTTGGTACAAGTGAAATGTACGCATCTGCTAGTGGATTGGAAAATGGTATCGCATCTGTAAAAAAGAATGCTCCAAAAGCTGAAATTGTTGAAGTTTAAATAATTTTTATTAAATAATTTATGATATTTAAATATAGGTTATTTTTTCTATCTCATTATTAATATCAATATACCACCTCTAGCTTGAGGTGGTTTTTTATTTTAACAAATTAACTATATTTTAATTATTTTCAGAGTTGGGTTTTTAAGTTAAATTAAGAGCAGAATGCAAAAAACATTTTATTTTAATAATATTAGTTGTTCAAATAAGGTTACCTTAAAAAATTATATCTTAATAACTATAATGATTTAGTAAATATATATTTTTACTAAAACTGGATTATAAATTTACATTATTTAGTTATTTAAATTTGTTTAAGTTTTATAATATATACTATATTTGCATTAAGTATTGTTATATTTTTTGTGAACCCCAACCCTAAATAATGAACAAAAAAAATCTTAAATACTTTATGAGTGTGTGTTTAATACTCACATTTTCAGTAGTATTTGCAAATAAAACCCCACCTTTACCTGGAGGACCAGTTCCTTTCGGTCTCCCTATAGATGGTGGTATTTTTTATTTGATAATGGCTGCTTTAGGTTTGGGATTTTATTCAATAAAGAAAAAAAAGTAATTACTTTTCTAATAATTTAGCAACATATTTTCCAATTACATCAAATTCTAAATTAACTACAGTACCTTTTTTAAAGGTATGGAAGTTAGTAAAATCGTAAGTGTATGGAATTATTGCAACAGAAAATGTATTATCTTTAGAATTTACAACTGTTAAGCTTGTTCCATTTACTGTAATTGATCCTTTTTCTATAGTAATGTTATTTAAAGAGTTGTCATACTCAAAACTAAAAACCCAACTACCATCTTCTTCAACAACTTCTGTGCATACAGCTGTTTGATCTACATGACCTTGAACAATATGACCATCCAATCTAGCGCCAAGAATCATAGCGCGTTCTAAATTTATTTTATCACCAATTTTTAGATGTTTAAAATTAGATTTGTCTAAAGTTTCTTTAATAGCTGTCACAGTATATTCATTTCCGTTTATGGCAACAGTAGTTAAACAAACACCATTATGTGCCACACTCTGATCTATTTTTAATTCAGAAGTAAAATCACTTTCTATACTGATGTGTATGTTATCACCTTCTTTAATAATATTTTTAACAATACCTAAGCTTTCTATTATACCTGTAAACATAATTTTATTAATTTATTTGATTACTTTTGAAGTCTCAAAATTAAGCAATTATAACCTTATTTATGGATAAATTTGAAAAAATTAAATTAGGAATTTCTATTGGAGATTTTAATGGTATTGGAATAGAAATAATCTTGAAAACCTTTTCAGACAAAAGAATGTTAGACTTTTGCACCCCTATTATTTTTGGAAGCACAAAGTTAATTACAAACTATAAAAAAAATATGAATATTAATATGCCATTTAATGGCATAAAACATATTAATAAAGCTATTGAAGGAAAATTAAACATTCTAAATCTTGTGGAAAGAAGATATTGAAATAAAATTAGGAGAACCTACTGAATTATCTGGTAAATTAGCTTTTAAATCTTTAGAAGCAGCAACCAATGCTTTGTTAAAAAATGACAATTGATGTATTAGTAACGGCTCCAATTAATAAAGACAATATTCAATCTGAAGAATTTCAAATTCCCTGGACATACAGAGTATTTAGAGTCTAAATTAGATGGTGAAAGTTTAATGATTTTAATGACAGATACGTTAAGAATTGGTCTAATTACTGGGCATATTCCAATTTCTGAAATATCTGAAACTATTACACCAGAATTAATTAAGAACAAAGTGGCAATACTTTATAAAACTTTGGTTGAAGACTTTGCAATTCCTAAACCAAAAATTGCCATTTTAGGACTTAATCCGCATTGTGGAGATCACGGAGTAATTGGAGAAGAAGATGATGAAATTATTAGACCAACCATTACTGAAATTCAAAATGAAGGCAAATTAGTATATGGTCCTTATTCCGCAGACAGCTTTTTTGGCTCAAAAAATTACAAAAATTTCGATGCTATTTTAGCAATGTATCACGATCAAGGTTTAGCTCCTTTTAAAACTTTATCTTTTGGAGAAGGAGTAAATTATACTGCTGGTTTAAGTGGTATAAGAACATCTCCAGACCATGGTACAGCTTATGAATTAGCAGGAAAAGGTTTAGCAAATATAAACTCTTTTAAAGAAGCAGTTTTTACTGCAATAAATATCTTTAAAACGAGAGAAGAATATAAAAGTTTGACTGAAAACACTTTAAAAACCAATCAAAGAAAAGAAAAATTATAAATTTCTATATTTATTTAAATAATGTATATATAATTTTTATATCTTTGCACGCTCAAATTGAAGTTCTATTATGAAAGATTTAAAAGATTTTGATATTTCTTTTACAGGTTTAAAAGATGGAAACCACCAATTTGAATACAAAATTGAGAAACCGTTCTTTGATTTTTTTGACTATGACGAATTTTACAATTCAAATGTAAACGTAAGCTTTGTCATTTTTAAAGAAACCTACAATATTTGAATTAAACTTTACATTTAAAGGTTGGGTAGAAGTAGCTTGTGATGTTACAAACGAGTTATTTCAACAACCAATTGAAACAGATATTTTTTTAATTGTAAAATTTGGGGATGAATTTAATGACGAAAATGATGAGTTGTTAATAATTCCACATTCAGATTATAAACTAAATATTGCGCAATATATATATGAAGCAATTGTGTTAGCAGTTCCTATCAAAAAAGTACACCCAGGTGTAGAAGATGGAACGTTAAAATCTGAAATATTAGATAAATTAAACGAGTTTAAAATAAAAGATAATAATATAGAAAATAGTCATTTAGATGTCAATAATTCAGAAGAAATTGACCCTAGATGGAATAAGTTAAAGAGCATAATAATAGAAAAAAATAAAGAGTAATGGCACATCCTAAAAGAAAAATTTCAAAAACAAGAAGAGATAAAAGAAGAACTCATTATAAAGCAGTAGCTCCTCAAATAGCTGTTGACCCAACAACAGGAGAAGCACATTTATACCATAGAGCTCACTGGCATGAAGGAAAACTTTATTATATAGGCCAAATAGTAATAGATTCTGTTGAAAATCAGGCTTAATTTATTATTTTAAAACTTATTAAAAAACTCTCATTTTGGGGGTTTTTTTTATTTTTTATGGTCATTTTATTTAAAAAATGGTAAAATTCACTAATAATTAAAAATAAATTTCATTACTTTGAAACTCTTTTTTATTAAAAAGAAAACACATTATGACTAAAATTACCGCAGCAATTACAGCCGTTGGAAAATATGTTCCAGAAGATGTTTTGTCTAACAAAATGTTAGAAGAAATGGTTGATACTAATGATGAGTGGATAACGTCAAGAACCGGAATTAAAGAACGAAGAATTCTAAAAGGAGAAGGAAAAGGTACTTCGTTTATGGCTATTAAAGCTGCTGAAGAATTAATTGAGAAGAAACAATTAGATCCAAAAGAAATAGAACTTGTTATTGTTGCAACTGCTACTCCAGATATGCAAGCCGCTGCAACAGCTGCTTTTGTAGCAACTGAAATTGGGGCAACAAACGCATTCGGATTTGATTTAGAAGCTGCATGTTCAAGTTTTTTATATGGAATGTCAGTAGCATCAAGATATATAGAATCTGGAAGATATAAAAAAGTTTTGCTTATCGGTGCAGATAAATGTTCTTCTATGATTGATTATACAGACAGAGCAACTTGTATTATTTTTGGAGATGGAGCAGGAGCTGCACTATTTGAGCCAAATGAAGAAGGTCTTGGATTACAAGATGAATATTTAAGAAGTGATGGTTCTGGTAGAGAGTTTTTACGTGTTAAGGCAGGGGGATCTTGTTATCCAATAACAAAAGAAATTATTGATAATCGAGAAAATTTTGTTTTTCAAGATGGAAAAACCGTATTTAAAAATGCAGTTTTTAACATTGCAGATGTTGCTGTAAAAATGTTAGAACGTAATAATCTAACAAAAGATAATATTGATTGGCTTGCCGCACATCAAGCTAATAAAAGAATAATAGAAGCAACCGCAAATAGAATTGAAATAGATAAATCTAAAGTAATGATGAACATACAAAAGTATGGAAATACTACTTCAGCTACATTGCCATTGCTTTTAGCAGATTATGAGAATCAACTAAAAAAAGGAGATAAAATAATTTTTGCTGCATTTGGTGGAGGTTTCACGTGGGGATCTATTTACTTAAAATGGGCATACAACTCTTAAATTAATTAACAACAAAAACTAAGTGAATATTATGGAATTAAAAGATATTCAAAATCTAATTAAATTTGTAGCTAAATCTGGTGCAAGTGAGGTTAAGTTAGAAATGGAAGACATTAAAATCACCATTAAAACTGGCGGCGATAAAGTTGAAACTACAATTGTTCAACAAGCACCAATGGCAATGCAACAAATGGCGTACCAAATCAAGTTGCAACACCAGTTGAAACTCAAGAAATGAGAGAAAAGCGTAAGCAAGAAGAATGTAAATTTATTGAAATTAAATCACCAATTATTGGAACATTTTATAGAAAACCATCTCCAGATAAACCAGTTTTTGTTGAAGTTGGAGATGTTGTAACTCCAGAAACTGTAGTTTGTATTGTTGAAGCAATGAAACTTTTTAATGAAATTGAAGCTGAAGTTACTGGTAAAATTGTTAAAATTCTTGTTGAAGATGGTACGCCAGTTGAGTTTGGTCAACCACTATTTTTAGTAGATCCATCATAATTTAAAATCACAATTTTTAATTATCAAATTCTAATATTGTTTTGGAGTTTGTTTTTGAATTTTGAAAAACAGAAGTATGTATGTTTAAAAAAATATTAATTGCCAATAGAGGTGAAATAGCACTCCGTGTTATAAGAACTTGTAAAGAAATGGGTATTAAAACGGTAGCTGTATATAGTAAGGCAGATGAAGAAAGTTTACATGTGCGTTTTGCAGATGAAGCTGTTTGTATAGGGCCACCTCCAAGCAGTGAATCATATTTAAAAATGTCAGCAATTTTAGCTGCAGCTGAAATTACCAATGCTGATGCCATTCATCCAGGTTATGGGTTTTTAGCTGAAAATGCGAAGTTTTCTAAATTGTGTGAAGAACATGGTATAAAATTTATTGGGGCTTCTGCTGAAATGATAAATCAAATGGGAGATAAGGCCTCTGCCCGTGCAACTATGAAAGCAGCTGGCGTTCCAACAATCCCAGGTTCTGAAGGGATTTTAGAAACTTATGAGGCTGCTGAAAGTTTAGCAGATGAAATGGGATATCCTGTTATGTTAAAAGCAACAGCAGGTGGTGGTGGAAAAGGAATGCGTGCCGTTTGGAAGAAAGAAAAGTTGAGAGAGCATTGGGATTCTGCACGTCAAGAAGCTGGAGCAGCATTTGGAAATAATGAAATGTACTTAGAAAAGTTAATTGAAGAACCAAGACATATTGAAATTCAAATTATTGGGGATTCATTTGGAAAAGCTTGTCATTTATCTGAAAGAGATTGTTCAATTCAACGTCGTCATCAAAAATTAACAGAGGAAGCTCCGTCACCATTTATGACACCTCAATTAAGAAAAAAAATGGGTGATGCAGCTATAAAAGCAGCTGAGTATATTTCATACGAAGGAGCTGGAACAATTGAGTTTTTAGTTGATAAGCATAAGAATTTCTATTTTATGGAAATGAATACGCGTATTCAAGTTGAACACCCAATTACTGAACAAGTTATTGATTATGATTTAATTTACGAACAAATTAAAGTAGCTGCTGGAATTCCTATTTCAGGGAAAAATTATTTTCCGAAATTGCATTCAATAGAGTGTAGAATTAATGCAGAAGATCCTTTTAACGACTTTAGACCGTCGCCAGGTAAAATTACAACATTACATATCCCTGGAGGGCATGGAGTAAGGGTAGATTCGCATGTGTATGCGGGGTATACAATACCTCCTAATTACGATTCTATGATTGCTAAATTAATTACCACTGCACAAACTAGGGAAGAAGCAATTAAAAAAATGAGTAGAGCTCTTAATGAGTTTGTTATTGAAGGTGTAAAAACAACAATACCATTCCATAGACAATTAATGGATCATCCAGATTATATTGCTGGAAATTATACAACAAAATTTATGGAAGATTTTGTAATTCATCCTGAAGAAGATGATGAATAAATTTTTAAATTAGAACTATTAAAAAGGTTGTTTTAAAATTTAAAACAACCTTTTTTTACACGTATTTTAAATTTTAGAATTATGAAGTATCAAGAAGTAGCAATTGATGGCATAGATAAAATTATTTTAAAACATTTAATGCAAGATGCTAGAACTTCAATTTTAGGTATTGCACGTGAAATTGGAATTTCTGGAGCTGCAATTCATCAGAGGTTACGTAAATTGGAATCAAGTGGGTTAATTTCAGGTTCTAAGTTTATAATCAATCCAAAAGTATTGGATTTAATACATTGGCTTTTGTTGGAGTCATTTTTAGATGAATGCAAGTAAATATGCTTCCAGCCTTAAAACAGATTAAAAGAAATTCCTGAGAAGTGGTTGAAAGTCATTATACCACAGGAAATTGGGGTATTTTTATTAAAATACTATGTAAAGATAATACGCATTTAATGAAAGTTTTAAATGAAGAAATTCAATTTATTAAGGGTGTTTCACGTACCGAAACATTTATTTCTTTAGATCAACAAATTGATAGGCAAATAAAGTTATAAAAAAACCTATCAAGTTTTAAAACTTGATAGGTTTAATAATATTTATTATTAAGTTTAATCTCTAGAACCAAAAACTTTTAAACCCCAATAAAATAACATTGCTAAAGAACCTAATGCTGCAACCAAGTACGTTCTAGCTGCCCATTTTAATGCATCTTTGGCACCATCTTGTTCTGCATTAGTAGTTACCATATTGTTATTTTTTAACCAAGCCAGCGCTCTATTACTTGCATCATATTCAACAGGTAACGTTATAAAACTAAATAGTGTGGCTAAAGCCATCATTCCTAAACCAATAATGGCAATTGTAAACCCAATAGGAGAATTTCCAGATGCAGCACCTAAAACAACACCTCCAATAACCAACCACATAGAAAAATTTGAAGTAATACTTACTACAGGTACTAATTTAGAACGCATTTGAAGCCATTGATATGCTTGCGCATGTTGAACTGCATGTCCAACTTCGTGAGAAGCAACTGCTGCTGAAGATGCGTTACGCTCATTATAAACCGATTCACTTAAATTAACAGTTTTATTTGAAGGATTGTAATGATCTGTTAATCGACCTGGAGTAGAAATAACTTTTACATCATAAATACCATTATCATGTAGCATTTTTTCAGCAATTTCTCTTCCGCTCAAACTATTTTGTAATTGTACTTTAGAGTAATGCGCGAACTTACTTTTCAAACGATTACTCACTAACCAGCTTAGCAATGCAATAACACCAATTAAAATATAATATCCCATCATGTATCTTTTTTAGTTAATGTATTTTAATTTGGTAAATTTACAACATAAATTATTCCAAATTTAAGTATTCAGACAAAATGACAAATAAACCAAAAATACTTTTAATTTATACCGGTGGTACAATTGGTATGGTTAAAGATTTTAAAACAGGTGTATTACATACTTTTAATTTTAATAAATTGTTAACCCATATACCAGAAATTAACCTTTTAAATTGTCAAATTAAAAGTATTTCATTTGATGAACCCATAGATTCTTCAAATATGAATATTTCTAATTGGGTACAATTAGCTGAAATAATAGAAAATAATTATTATGATTTTGATGGGTTTGTAGTTTTACATGGTTCAGATACGATGTCATACACAGCTTCAGCAATTAGCTTTATGTTTGAAAACCTAACAAAGCCAATAATTTTTACAGGATCTCAATTACCAATTGGAGATTTAAGAACAGATGCAAAAGAAAATCTAATAACATCAATTCAAATAGCATCTTCAAAAGAGTATGAAAAGCCTATTGTTTCTGAAGTTTGTTTGTATTTTGAATATAAATTATATAGAGCAAATAGAACAACAAAGGTTAATGCAGAGCATTTTGAGGCATTTGAATCACTAAATTTTCCACCTTTGGGAGAAAGCGGTGTTCATTTAAAGTTTTCTAAACAATTATTATTTAAACCAGACAACACTAATAAACCTTTAAAAGTTAGAAAAAAATTAGATAACAATATTGTTATTTTAAAGATTTTCCCTGGAATTACAGAAACGGTGGTCAAAACTATTTTATCAGTTAACAACTTAAAAGGAGTTATAATTGAAACTTATGGATCGGGGAATGCTCCAACAGAAACATGGTTTGTTAATTTATTGCATAAAACAATTAAAAAAGGAGTACATGTTGTAAACGTTTCACAGTGTATAGGTGGAAGTGTAATTTTAGGTCATTATGAAACAAGTGCGCATTTAAAAAAAATAGGAATTATTAATGGAAAAGATATCACTACAGAATCGGCTTTAGCTAAATTAATGTATCTATTAGGAGAAAATATTCCAAAAAGTGATTTTAAAGCCCTATTTGAAAAGCCTCTAAGAGGTGAAATGAGTGATGATTCTTAATTTTATTTAAATTAATAACAACATTTTAATTTTTTTTATAATAAATTATTAAAATAAACTAAGTTTTTTGTAGAAATTAGAAAATAATATAATTATGTAAATAAATAATTTAAAGTGCTTCTAAAATTTTCAAAATTCAACATTTTTTTGTTACTTGCCATTCGCAAAAGTTTAATAATAAAAGAGTTTTTTGATTGCTATCAGACTTTTAAATTTGCTCTTTAAAATAACTATTTGTTAAAAAAATTATATATATTTAACCGTAAAATTAATAAATTAACTATTACACGATGAAAAGAGTATTTACTATCCTTGCAATTACAGGGTTATTGTTATTTGGAGCAGCACCTAAAGCTATTGCACAAGATGCAGCAAACACAGAACAAGTTGCAAACGACACAGAAACAAAAACATTTCACCAAGAATTAAAACAACGTTTTATAGAAGGTGGACCATTTTTTATGGGAATTGTATTAGTAGCCTTAATTTTAGGGTTAGCAATTGCTATTGAGAGAATTATTTATTTAAACATGGCTACTACTAATACTAAAAAATTAGTGAATAAAGTAGACGATGCATTAGCATCTGGTGGTGTAGAGGCTGCTAAAGAGGTTTGTAGAAATACAAAAGGACCTGTTGCTTCTATATTTTATCAAGGTTTAGATAGAATGGATGAAGGCGTAGATGCAGCTGAAAAAGCAGTTGTAGGTTATGGAGGAGTTCAAATGGGATTATTAGAGAAAAACATTTCTTGGCTTTCTTTATTTATTGCATTAGCACCTATGCTTGGTTTCATGGGAACTGTAATTGGTATGATTAGCGCTTTTGACTCTATTCAAGCTGCAGGTGATATTTCTCCAACAGTTGTTGCAGGAGGTATTAAAGTGGCTTTATTAACAACAGTATTTGGTTTAATTGTTGCAATTATTCTTCAAATTTTTTACAACTACATTATCTCTAAAGTAGATAGTATTGTAAACAATATGGAAGATGCATCAATTTCACTTGTTGACCTTTTGGTTAAACACAAAAAATAATACAAATTATGAATCAGAAATTTTCAAAAATATTAACCTTGGTAGCAGGGCTTATTGGATTAATAGCTTTCTATTTTTTCGTAAGAATTGTTATGATAGGTGATACAACAATAGAAACAGACGCCGATGTACAGGCGAGTATTGTTTCTCCGTTCATTAATTTTGCTAAATTTGTATTGATTGCAACTGGTGTAATTGCAGTAGTTTTTTCAATAATAAATCTAGTAAAACACCCACAAGTATTAAAAAGAACATTAATTGGTGTTGCTGCATTAGCAGTTATATTAATTATTTCTTACTCAGTATCATCAGATGCTGCAGTTACTGATACTGTAGGAAGAGTTTTAGAAGATGGAGAAGCTGGACCAGTTTCAAAATGGGTTAGCACAGGAATAAACTTTAGCGCAATTTTAGGTGTTATAGGTTTAGGATTCTTTTTGGTTGACTTTGTAAGATCATTAGCAAAATAATAGCACTATGGCAAGAAGAGAAAATTCAGAAATAAATGCTGGTTCAATGGCAGACATTGCGTTCTTGCTTTTAATATTTTTCTTAGTTACAACAACTATGGATGTTGATTCTGGTATTGCTAGAAAATTACCAGAAAAATCAGAAAATACTCCTGAAGTAACTATCAAACAAAAGAATGTTTTAGATATTACAGTAAACAGAAATAATCAAATTCTTATTGAAGGAACTGATTTTGTTGAAGTTACAGATATTAGAAGAATTGCAATGGATTTTATTGATAACGGTGGTGGGGAATCTGCACCAAAACCTGATGGAACACCAGGGAAACCTTGTGATTACTGTAAGGGAGCTAAAGACCCAGCATCATCAGATCATCCAACAAAAGCCATTATTTCTTTGCAAAGCGATAGAGGAACAACTTATGGAATGTATGTTTCTATTCAAAATGAAATTGAAGCTGCTTACAATGAGTTGAGAAATAGATTGGCTTTAGAAAAATATCAAAGAACATACAACGATATGTTGAAAGATTATAATGATAACGGAGGTGATAAATTAAAGGAAAAAATTGACTTTTTAAAAGACAGTTATCCTCAAATTATCTCTGAACCAGAACCGATTAAATAATATCAGAACATGAGTAAATTTAAAAAGAAGAAAAAAGGATTACCTGCAATTTCTACGGCATCTTTACCTGATATTGTATTTATGTTGTTATTCTTTTTTATGGTATCAACTACTATGAGAGAGACTGATTTATTAATAAAAAAGCCAATTCTTCCTACTGCTAGTGAAGTAAAAAAACTAGAAATGAAAAGTTTGGTGAGTACTATTTATGTTGGTAAATCTAAAGACACAAGAATTGGTGGAGATAAAATTCAGGTAAATGATAAAATTATTGACGTTAATGATGTTCCTAGTTTTATCTTTTCTGAAAGAGCTTTAAGAAAAGAAGAAGAAGTAAAATATATGACTACTTCTATTAAAGCAGATAAGGAAGCTAATGTAGGTACAATTTTAGATATTAAAGAGCAATTAAGAGATATTAATGCTTTAAAAGTTAGTTTTTCAACTACTAAAGGTAGTAATATTAAAAGTAACTTTTAATTAGTAAAATAATTTTAATTTATAAAGAGGCAATCTAATTAGATTGCCTCTTTTGTTTTTATAAAGTATATTTGTTTATATAAATGATATTTTAATTATCTGTACCTACTTTTAGCTAAACTAAAATTAAGTTGTAACTTATGAAGTATAAAATTTCAATTCTAAGTATATTTATTAGTATCTCATTATTATCTGCCCAGAATGAAACAGATTCTACTTATATTGACAAATTTTATTTAGAAGATCAACTTTATTTAGAGCTTACATATAATGCATTAATTAATTCACCTAACGAATTGGCTCAAAACGGGTTTTCGGGAGGTATTGCAACTGGTTTTATTAAAGATATACCTTTAAGCAGTAAAGGTACTTTTGGATTGGCGATTGGAGTTGGTTATCAATATAATGCATACATTCAAAATTTAAAAATTTCTAAAGAAGCTACCAATAATGTTTATGCTATTGCTGAAGATTATAGGAATAATTGGTTAAGAATGCATGCTATTGAAGTGCCTTTAGAGTTACGATTTAGAAATTCTACAATTAAAAAATATAAATTTTGGAGATTGTATACAGGGATTAAAGCTTCTTATATTTTTGCTTCCAAATCTAAATATAGTGATGTAAATGAAAGTATACTTATTAAAAACATTTCTGAAATTAATAAAATGCAATTTGGTGTTATTTTTTCAGCTGGTTACAGCACTTGGAATTTATTTTTGTACTATGGTTTAAGTCCAATTTTTGAAAACGTTAGCATAAATGATAAGCAACTAGACCTGAGAGATGTAAGGATTGGTTTAAAGTTTTACATTATGTAGTATATAAAATACAGTATAAATTGACTTAATAAGCCTACAAAAAAACCTAAAAATACTTCAAGTGCTGTATGTGCCTTTAGTCTTAATCTTGATGACGCAATAAAACCACTCAATATAAAAAAGAAGGCTATAATTGCAATTAAATTAATTTGGTAAAAGAAACTAAAGTAAATTAAAAAACCTATTAATCCACCTATTGCAGCAGTGTGTAAACTAATTTTAAGTTTCAGATAAAGAAATAAATAAGAAATTATAAATGCAAATGCATAACCAAAAAATAATACTGCTAACAGATCTACAATTGCAGTTTTAAACAGCCAATTACCTATTATAACTGAAATAGCAGTAAATAATAAAGTAGGGAATTTTCGTTCATCTATGGAAACCATATGGAAGCTATAAATCATTTTATAGCGTTTTAAGATGAAAAGAAAAATAATAGGAAAAACGTAAGTACCTATTAATATTACTGATAATATGGTATATTCTTGTGGTTTAAAAATATATTTAGGTCTAAAAAGAAAATAAATTAATGCTCCAATAATTGGAAAATTAATTGGATGAAAAAACATAGAAATAAACTTTGAAAACTTCATAAGGGGTTTCAGTTCTATTAAATTTCTTTTCTTAAACGTGCTACAGGAATATCTAATTGTTCTCGATACTTAGCAACTGTTCTTCTAGCAATTGGATAGCCTTTTTCTTTTAAAAGAATTGATAATTTGTCATCTGTAAGAGGTTTCTTTTTATTTTCATTAGAAATTACTGTTGCTAAAATATTTTTAATTTCTCGTGTAGAAACATCTTCACCTTGGTCATTTTTCATAGATTCTGAGAAAAATTCTTTAATAAGTTTTGTGCCATAAGGTGTATTAACATACTTGCTATTTGCAACTCTAGATACTGTAGAAACATCCATATCAATAACATCTGCAATATCTTTTAAAATCATAGGTTTTAACTTTCGCTCATCACCAGTTAAAAAATACTCTTTTTGATGTTGCATTATTGCATTCATATTTAATAGAAGGGTTTGTTGGCGTTGTTTTATAGCATCAATAAACCATTTAGCAGAGTCTAATTTTTGTTTTATAAATTGTACAGCTTCCTTTTGAGATTTTGTTTTCTCTTTAGAATCTTTATATCCGTGTAATAAATCGTTATACTCTCTAGAGATATGAAGCTCAGGAGCATTTCTAGAGTTTAATGTAAGTTCTAATTCACCTTCAACAATTTTTATAGTAAAATCAGGAACAATCTGTTCTGCTATTTTATTATTTCCTAAATAAGAACCTCCAGGTTTTGGATTTAACTTTTCTATTTGTAGAATAGCATCTTTTAATTGTTCTTCTGAAATATGAAATTTTTGCAATAACTTTTTGTAGTGTTTTTTGGCAAAATGATCAAAAGAATTTTCAAGAATGTTTATTGCAAGCAGCCTGCTTGGTTTTTCTTCTTTTCTTTTTAATTGAATTATAAGGCATTCTTTTAAATTTCTTGCTCCTATACCAGCAGGATCTAATTGTTGTACTAATTGTAAAAGTCTTTCTAACTCTTCAATTGTTGTATAAATATTTTGTGTAAAAGCTAAATCGTCTAAAATATCAACTAAATCTCTTCTAATATAACCACTCTCATCGATACTGCCAATTAAAAAATCTGTTATAGTTTCTTCATCTTCTGTTAAGCGGTAGGTATTTATTTGAGATTTTAAATGTTGGGTAAATGTAGTACCTGATGCGTAGGGTATATGTTTTTCATCATCATCAGATGAATAATTATTTGCTTGTGTTTTGTAATTAGGTACTTCATCATCGCTTAAATATTCATCTATATTTATATCCTCTGCAGTTATGCTATCGTTACCAGAATCATCATATTCATCATTTTGTGTATCTTCATAGTTATCAGTATTTTCTTTACCACTCTCTAATGCAGGATTTTCCTCTAATTCTTGTTTTAATTTTTGTTCAAATGCTTGTGTAGGCAATTGAATCAATTTCATTAATTGAATTTGTTGCGGTGATAATTTTTGTAATAACTTAAAATTTAAGCTTTGTTTAAGCATATATTAATTCTGACTTTTTATAAAAATACAAAAAAACATATAACTTTTTAAGTTTTGTTTTTTTATCTCAATTTTCAATATTTTGTTTGTAGATATTATTTTAGAATTTTTAAAATTCTGCATTTTGAGGTGTTCTTGGAAAAGGAATAACATCTCTAATATTACCCATACCTGTAGTAAATTGAACTAAACGCTCAAAACCTAATCCAAATCCGCTATGTACTGCGGTTCCAAATTTTCTTGTATCTAAATACCACCATAATTCTTTTTCGTCAATATCTAAGGCTGCCATTTTTTGTTTTAAAACATCTAAGCGTTCTTCACGTTGACTTCCTCCAACAATTTCACCAATTCCTGGAAATAAAACGTCCATTGCTCTAACGGTTTTTCCATCGTCGTTTAAACGCATATAAAATGCTTTAATGTTTGCTGGATAATCGAATAAAATTACGGGGCATTTAAAGTGTTTTTCAACTAAATAGCGCTCGTGTTCACTTTGTAAATCGGCACCCCATTCACTAATAATATATTGGAATTTTTTCTTTTTATTAGGTTTACAATTTCTTAAAATATCAAAAGCTTCTGTATATGTTACTCTTTTAAAGTTGTTTTCTACTACAAAGTGTAATTTTTCTAATAGTGTCATTTCACTTCTTTGCAGCGCTTGGTTTTCCTTTTTCCTCTTGGTTGAATCTAGTATCTAAAAACGCAATATCATCCTTACAATTATCTAATACATAGTTTATTACAGATTTAATAAAGTCTTCAGCTAAATTCATATTATCATCTAAATTATTGAACGCAACTTCTGGTTCAATCATCCAAAATTCGGATAGGTGGCGTGTAGTGTTAGAATTTTCAGCTCTAAAAGTTGGTCCAAAAGTATATACTTTACCTAATGCCATTGCATAGGTTTCAGCTTCTAGCTGTCCAGATACGGTAAGATTTGTCATTTTACCAAAAAAGTCTTTTGAAGCATCTAGCTTTCCCTGTTCATTTTTTGGTGGGTTTTCAAGGTCTAAGGTTGTTACTTTAAACATTTCACCAGCACCTTCGGCATCTGACCCTGTAATAATTGGTGCATGAAAATTATAAAAACCATTTTCAGTAAAATATTTATGCACGGCAAAAGATAGTGCAGATCTAACTCGCATTACTGCGCTAAATGTATTTGTTCTTACTCTTAAATGTGCGTTTTCACGTAAAAATTCAAAGCTGTGTTTTTTAGGTTGAATTGGATATTCTTCAGGATTTGAGTCACCTAATATTTCAATTTCATTTACTTGAATTTCTACAGATTGTCCTTTTCCTTGACTTTCTATTAAAGTTCCTTTTATAGCAATTGCAGCTCCTGTTGTTATTCGTTTTAAAATAGACTCGTCTGTTTTTTCAAAATCAACAACACATTGAATATTGTTTATTGTAGAGCCGTCATTTAAAGCAATAAATCTATTTGCTCTAAACGTTCTAACCCAGCCTTTTAAGGTTACATCTTGTAAGAAATTACTTGAACTTAATAGTTCAACTACAGTGCTTTTAATCATGGTTTAAAATTTAAGAGTTACAAAGATACATTAACAAATGAAAGTTGAAAAATCTTATTGTGTAAAAGTGATTTTATAATTATTTTCTTTTAAATAAGAAAATAAACTATTTGTCGCCATTTAAATCTTCTGGAGTTAGAATATCTAAAGTTGGTTCTTTGAATGTTTTTTTATTGGCAATTTTCTTTTCTAATGATAGTAATAATGAAGGGAGTAATAATAAATTAGAAACCATTGCAAACAATAGTGTAATTGAAACCAAACCTCCTAATGCAATTGTACCACCAAAACTGGATACAGTAAAAACTAAAAACCCAAAAAATAATACAATTGAAGTATAAAACATGCTTACACCGGTTTCTTTTAATGCTGCATAAACAGATTGTTTAATTCTCCAATTATTAGCAATTAATTCTTGTCTATATTTTGCTAAGAAGTGAATAGTATCATCCACAGAAATTCCAAATGCAATACTAAATACTAAAATTGTAGATGGTTTTATTGGAACACCTAAATAACCCATTAACCCAGCTGTAATAAGTAGTGGAAAAATATTTGGAATTAATGAAATTATAATCATTCTAAAGGAACGAAATAGAAAAGCCATAAATATTGCAATTAATAAAATTGCTAATGAAAGTGAAATAACTAAGTTGTTAATTAAAAAAGTTGTTCCTTTTAAAAATACAAGTGCGCCACCGGTCATACTTACTTCATAATCCTCTTTTGGGAATTCTTTATCAATTTTTTGTTGAATTCTTTCTTCAATACCAGTCATTTTATCAGTACCAATATCTTTCATAAAGGTTGTTATTCTGGCATAACGCCCGGTAGAATCTACAAAATTATTTAGTAAATTGGTATTTGATGTAGCGTTTTTAGTATAGGCTAAAATCCAGTTTTTTTCTTGATTGTTTGGTAATTGGTAATATTTAGGAATTCCGCTGTAAAAAGCTTGTTTTGAATATTTAACTAAGTTTAAAACTGAAATTGATTTTGAAAGTTGTGGAATTTCATCGATTGTTTCATCTAGTTTATTCATCCGTTGCAGTGTAGAGAGCTTCATAACTCCTTTTTCTGCTTTTGTGTCAATTATAATTTCAAGAGGCATAATACCTCCAAATTCTTCTTCAAAAAATACTATATCTTTAAAAAACTGTTTGCCTTTTGGCATATCTTCAATTAAACTTCCTGATATCTTAATCATATAAACCCCAATCATACTAACAATAATTAAAATAATTGTTGAGGCATATACCGCTAACCTGTGGTTTCTAACAATAGATTCCATCCAGGTAACTATTGCATCTATCCACTTACGTTCTAGATGTTTTAAATGTTTTTCTTTTGGCAATGGTAAAAAACTATACATAATAGGTATAATTAATAATGCCAAAATAAAAATTGCCAATATATTTATGGAAGCGATAGTACCAAACTCTCTTAATAACTGACTTTTAGTGAAAATAAATGTTGCAAAACCTGAGGCTGTTGTAACATTCGTCATTAAAGTAGCATTTCCAATTTTTGAAATTACGCGTTGTAAAGATTTAGCTTGATTTCCGTGTTTTTTTACTTCTTGTTGGTATTTATTTATTAAAAATATGGCATTTGGAACTCCAATTACAATAATTAATGGCGGAATTAATGCCATTAATACTGTTATTTCATATCTAAATAAACCAATAAAACCAAATGCCCAAACAACACCAATACTTACAACAATTAGCGTAATAAATGTTGCTCTAAAAGACCTAAAAAAGAAAAAGAAAATAAGTGCTGTAACACCCAAAGCTAGTGCAACAAAAAGACCAATTTCATCAATAATGTTTTGTGCATTCATGGTACGTATATAGGGCATACCAGAAACTCTAATATCTATATTATAATCTTTTTCAAATTTTTCGATTGTTGGATTTAAAGCATCAAAAATAAAATCTTTTCTAACCGAAGTGTTTACAATGTCTTTTTTTAAATAAACAATTGTTCTTATTGTTTCAGACTTTTTATTGTACAAGAAGTTATCATAAAAAGGGAGATTCTCAAAAAGTTCGTTTTTTATTTCTAATACTTCTGCTGTAGTTTCAGGGTTCTTTTCATATAGCGGTTCGAGATCAAATTTTTGTTCGGTTTTATTCTTTTTTAATTTTTGAATATCACCAATTGCAACAGTAAAATCTACTTCAGCAAAGCTATCTAGTTTTTTAGATAGTGTATTCCAAGCATTAAATTTTTCTGGGGTAAATATAGAGGGATCTTCTGTTGCCAAGATAATAAGGTTTCCTTCTTCTCCAAAAAGTTCTAAAAACTTGTTGTAATCTATATTTATTTGATGATTTTCGGGTAATAGATTGGCTTCTGTATAAGAAAAACGCATATACTGCATTTGAGAGGCTAAAAAGTAGGTGCAAGCTGCAATTAACAGTATTATAAAATACCTTCCTTTTAAAATTAATCTAGAAGTGTGAGTCCAAAAATTCATTAAAAAAAATTTTTGCAAAGGTAACAAAATAGTTGAGCTTTTAACTACCTGATACTTAAAAACCGAGCCTTAATTTATAAGTTAATTTTACAGCTAAATTATCGCTCCATTCATTATTTTTATAAGCGCCATATCTATAAAAACCGCTTAACCCAAGTCCTTTAAGTAAACTATTAAATTCTAGTCCACTTTCAAAATAACCTTTATTTAAGCTTTTAAACACCAAACCGTTATGATAATTGGTATTGTTTATTTTTCCCATTGCTAATCTTGTTACAAATGTTAGTTGAGGTTTAAATTTTGAAGATATTATAAAAGGCTTTAATTTATGTTTAATATGTAATGCAGCAAATCTGTCGGAAATAAATTCATTATAACCCATTGTTTCAAAGCTATTTTTACCAGCAAAAGTAATTCGTTTTACCCAAGGGTTTTTAAACGTATAATTTGGTGTAGCATTAAATAAATGTGAAATTGGTGCATCTCCAAAAACAATTCCTCCTTCAGCTAAAAAGGTAGTTGTTGATTTTCTAAGCGGTTTAATTTCATGTAAAATTCTAAAATTTATACGCGCAAAATCGAAATCACTTTGAAATATGTTTTCGAAACTTTTTGTTAATTGAAACGTAAATTGAGGGAATCTATTTTTTATCGTAAGTTTTCCTAAGGGTGAATTCATATATTCGTTTTTAGGATTGTATTGCAACCCAATAGTTGCCATTGTTAATGTATAATTTACAATATTTTTGTTTGATGTTATGAATTGATAATCAAAAACTGGTAAGTAATCTCCTGTGCTAAATTGTAGCTTTGATTCTAAATTTGGTTGAATGTCATGTTCGATAAAAACATTTGCAGTTTTATAATTATAAAATTTATCAATATTTAAATTCCTAGGATTAATTGGTGAAAAAGAATTATTTTCTTTTACAAAATTTAGTGCAGCGGCTTCTTTAAGGTCATTTGTAAAGTTACCTCCTAACCAAGTATTGGTGTTTTTTTTAAGCCTAAACGATGCTCCAACGCTGTATTTAAAATCTTTATCTTTTGTCCCATATGCTATGTACGATTCTATTTTAAAAACATTTGAAAAGTTAGTATTTGTTTCTCCACCAAACCCTAATCTAACACCTTCGTAATTATTTAAATTTAAGATTTTTCCAAGATTTAGGTTAATATATTTAGTTGGGAAATAGCCTTTTAAAATGTTACGAGCTAAATTTATTTTTTTTTCAACGCCTTCACTTTTAGAGATACTGTCTAATAAAGTGTAGGTAGTTTTACCCCGTTTTGTTAAAGAATCGGTTCTGAATAAATTCCAGTATTGCTTTGTTTTTTTATGAGCATTTTCTGTAAATTCTATGGTTGATGCAGATTTTTTTAAAGTTAATGGTATGTTAATTTGGATATTAGAATTTGTAGCTGTAGAAATAAAATATGTAACATCACTTTCATGTTTTGAACTAGTATTAATTATTGAGTCATTTTTTTTATTTTCTGAAAACTTAATTGTCCCTCCAAATAAAGCTATATTTTCATTGTTTATACCTTTTTTTAAAACAATATTCATATCATTTGGAAACCAGATTTTATGGGCTTCTATATATTTGTAGTTTTGAATTGCCTTTATATTTACTACTCCTTTTAATTCTGCAATAGCTTTAGTTATAGCAAATTGTTGGTTATCAATATATAAAACGCCTTCAATACCTAAAATTTCTTTTTTTTCTTTTGGTTTAAAGTGTATTATAATTGAATTTCCTTTTCCATTATCTATGGTGTCTAAAATTTTATAATTGTATTGTTTTAATGCATTTTTAGCAATAGGGTTTGTATATTTTGTTCCTGCTAAAGTGTAAAATTCATTATAAAAAGAAAGGTCTTGAAATGTAATTGCTAACAATTCGTAAACAGGTTTTTTTAAGCCAGCCATACGAGAGGCCAACACAACTTCTTTTTTATTTTTACCTTTTTGAAATTGATATTCTGAAATTTTTTCTGAAATAAATAAATGCTGTTTTACTATTTCTTTTTTGAATTTGTAATTTGAAGAATCTATATGTAAAAATTTTTTTTCTCCATTTTTCTTCAGATAAAAAACAGAATCAATTTTTCCGTTAATAGAATCAGGGTTTGCAGTAATTAATATTTTATTATAAGTATTGAATTTAAAAGTGTTTAATGCTTTTTCTATATTGTTTTTCGGTTTATTTTTTATTGCATTTCTAATTATTTGCAAAGCTGGATTTTCTATAGAAGTAATTAATATTTCGTCTAAATTTTCTACTGAAGTAGCGAGTTTTACCTGAATAAACCTGTTTTTTGGGTTTACTAGAACTTCTACAGATGTATAACCGATGTAAGAAATTTTAATAGATTTAAAGGTTGTTTTTGCTTCAATAGCAAATTTACCATCTACATCAGCTAATACTCCAAAACCTGTATTTGTTCTAACGGTGGCGAAGGGTAGGGGCTTTTTAGTTTTAGCATCTATAATAATTCCCTGAATTTGATTTTGTGATATTACCAATATTGGAAATAGAAATAATAAAAAAAGACCCTTTTTCATTCAAATATTTTAATTGATTAAAGAAAAGCGTATAAAAAAAGGCTTTCTAAAGTTATTAAAATTTATTATTGCATATATACAGACTAATGTTTTCTTAAATAGTCTAGCAATAAGTTTAAATTATACTTTTTAGATAGCCTTTAGCTTTTTAAAATGAAGTTGATTTTAAAGGTTTTAATTAAACCTTCATTATTTCTGCATCTTTTATTTTGTAGTGATCATCAACTTCGGCAATAAATTTATCAGTTAAGGCTTGAACATCAACTTCGGCATTAGCTTTCATATCTTCAGAAGCTTCAGTTTTTTTAATTTCATGCATTGCTTCTCTACGATCATTTCTAATACTTACTTTAGCATCTTCTGCTGCTGCTTTTGCTTGTTTAGATAAATTTTTACGTCGTTCTTCAGTTAATACAGGAACATTAATAATTACAACTTCACCATTATTCATAGGATTAAAACCTAAATTTGCGTTCATAATGGCTTTTTCAATTTCTTGTAACATGTTTTTTTCCCATGGTTGCACAGTAATGGTATGAGCGTCCATAGTACCAACATTGGCAACTTGAGCTAAAGGTGTTTGCGAACCATAATAATCTACGGTTACATTACCTAACATTGCTGGACTTGCTTTACCTGCTCTAATATTTCTGAATTCTTTTTCTAAATGCAAAATAGCTTCTTGCATTAGTTCTTTTGTGCTATCTATAATAAAGTTTAATTCTTCATTCATAATTGAAAAATTTTAATTTATAATTAATTATCAACTATTGTTCCAATATTTTCACCTGAAATTACTTTTTCAAGATTACCTTTTGTATTCATATCAAAGACAATTATTGGTAAATTGTTTTCTTGACTTAAAGCAAAAGCTGTCATATCCAGTACATTAAGACCTTTATTCAATACATCTTTGTAATTAATGGAATCAAATTTAATGGCATTATCATTTTTTTCAGGATCAGAGTTGTAAATTCCATCTACGCGTGTTCCTTTTAAAATAACTTCAGCACCTATTTCTATTGCTCTTAAAACAGCTGCTGTATCTGTTGTAAAATAAGGATTACCAGTTCCACAACCAAAAATAACTACACGTCCTTTTTCTAAATGACGTACCGCTCTTCTTTTAATAAAAGGTTCCGCAACTTGTTCCATTTTTATAGCAGTTAATAATCTAGTTTTAATACCAACTGCTTCTATTGCACTTTGTAATGCCAAGCCGTTAATTGCTGTTGCTAACATTCCCATGTAATCTCCTTGAACTCTATCAATACCATTACTCGCACCGGCAACACCTCTAAAAATATTTCCACCGCCAATAACTATGGCAACTTCAATACCTTTATCTACAATATTTTTTATTTCCTTAGCATAATCTGCCAATCTTTTTGGGTCTATTCCATGTTGGCGATCACCCATAAGTGCTTCACCACTTAATTTTAATAGAATTCTTTTATAAGCCATAATTTTTCGAAAGTTATACAAATATAATAAATACTTTAGAAGTTTAAATGGAATGTTTGCTACGAATTTGAGTATTATTAAATTTGGGTTTGTATTTTAAAAAAGTGTTTGTTTTTTAAATATAGAACAAGCATATTTTAGTATTTTTTTAGTTTTTATAAATATGCAATATAATTTAACTGAATGCTAAAGTTTTAGTTTGAAAATGTTAGTTTTTTATAAAATTGTCCATAAAAAAAACCCCGCAAAAGCGAGGTTTTTTAAATTTTTGAAGTATGTTATTTATACTAAAGAAATTCTTTTAAAGTCAGTTACAGTAACATCTCCAATAGATTTTACATATTCAGCAACTGATATTTTTTCATCTTTAATAAAATTTTGATCTAATAGACATTGTTCATGGTCTAGAGTAGTATTATCAGAAATAAAACGCTCTAATTTTCCAGGTAGAATTCTATCCCAGATAGCTTCTGGTTTACCTTCTGCTTTTAATTCTTCTTGTAATTTTAATTTTGTTTGCTCAATAACTTCATCAGTTAATTGAGATCTTGAAATAAAAGTAGGAATATTTTTTAAGTGTTTTTCCTAATCTAGCAAGTTCAATATTATCTTTTTCAATTACCGCAATTCTTGCTTGAGTTTCAGAAGCAACATATTCTGGATCGAAATCTTTATAAGATAAAGTAGTAGCTCCCATTGCAGCAACTTGCATAGAAACATCTTTAGCAACAACATCAGAACCTTCAATGTTTGCAGATAAAACAGTTAAACTTGCAATTTTATTACCAACGTGTATGTAAGAACCAACATAAGGACCTGATACTTTTTCAAATCCACCGATTTCTAATTTTTCTCCAATTACACCTGTTTGCTCAATTAATTTTTCAGCAACAGTCATTCCTCCAAAATCAGCATTTAAGAAATCTTCTTTTGTGTCATGGTTAAGAGCAACTGTTGCAAACTCTGTAGCTAGGGCAACAAAAGCATCGTTTTTAGCAACAAAATCTGTTTCACAGTTAAGAGAAATAATAGCACCTTGCGTATTATCACTATTAACTTTAGCGATAGCAGCACCTTCTGTAGTGTCTCTATCTGCTCTTTTTGCTGCAACTTTTTGTCCTTTTTTACGTAAAATATCAACTGCTTTGTCAAAATCTCCTTCCGCTTCAACAAGTGCATTTTTACAATCCATCATACCTGCGCCTGTAGATTGTCTTAATTTATTTACTTCTTGGGCTGTAATCTTTGCCATTTTATTATTGTTTTTGGTTGAATTTTTTAATTCAACTATGATATTTTATTAATTTTTTTTACTTCTTTTTTTGCTATCAGCTCTTTCGCTTCAGCAGCTTTTTCTTTACCAGCTTTTCTTTCAGCCAATCCTTCAGCAATATCATCAATAATAAAACCTAATACTTTATTGATAGACTTTGAAGCGTCATCATTTGAAGGTATTACATAATCAATTCCTCTTGGATCTGAATTTGTATCAACCATTGCAAAAATTGGAATGTTTAATTTTTTAGCTTCAGCAACGGCAATGTGTTCTTTTTTTACATCAACAACAAAAATAGCTCCTGGCAAACGTGTCATATCAGTAATAGAACCTAAGTTCTTTTCAAATTTTTCACGTTGACGGTTGATTTGTAATTTTTCTCTTTTTGAAAGTGCATCAAAAGAACCATCTTGCTTCATTCTATCAATAGTAGCCATTTTTTTAACAGCTTTTCTAATAGTAATAAAGTTAGTTAACATACCACCTGGCCATCTTTCAGTGATGTAAGGCATGTTTACGCTTTTAGATTTGTCTGAGATAATTTCTTTTGCTTGTTTTTTTGTAGCTACAAAAAGAACTTTTCTACCTGAAGTTGCAATTTTTCTTAAAGCTTCAGAAGCTTCTTCGATTTTTGCTGCAGTTTTGTAAAGGTCAATAATATGAACACCGTTACGTTCTCCATAAATGTAAGGAGCCATGTTTGGATCCCATTTTCTAGTTAGGTGACCAAAATGTACACCTGCGTCTAATAATTCTTTAATTTCAATATTTGCCATTTGTATTTAGTTTACGTTCCGTTGAGTTAGCAATAGGGAAGTAGCGAATACTCGATC
This sequence comes from uncultured Flavobacteriaceae bacterium, assembly GCA_942492305.1. Taxonomy (GTDB): domain Bacteria; phylum Bacteroidota; class Bacteroidia; order Flavobacteriales; family Flavobacteriaceae; genus Lutibacter. Next base: position 759,348 of record CALOEI010000001.1, read on the forward strand.
TTCCCTATTTGGATGCTAAACTTATTACAGTCATTGACTGATCAACGACAACTTTGTTTTTTTTAATTTCAATGAAACACCAAATATAATTGGTGTACCAAAACTTGTATAAAACGATTAACGTTTTGAGAATTGGAATTTTTTTCTTGCTTTCTTTTGACCGAATTTTTTACGTTCAACCATTCTTGGATCTCTAGTTAGTAATCCTTCTGGTTTTAAAATTGATCTGTTTTCTGGATCTAATTCAACTAAAGCTCTAGAAATTGCTAAACGAATTGCTTCAGCTTGTCCAGTTACTCCACCTCCAAATACATTTACTTTAATATCGAAAGCATCTACATTGTTAGTTAAAGCTAACGCTTGCATTACTTTGTATTGTAAAGTTGGTGTTGTAAAGTAGTTTTTATAGTCTTTTTTGTTAACAACAATGTTTCCTTTTCCTTCAGAAATATATACACGTGCTACAGCTGTTTTTCTTCTACCTATTTTGTGAATTGTATCCATTATTTAAGATCGTTAAGGTTAATAGTTTTAGGTGTTTGTGCAGTTTGTTCATGTTCTGCTCCAGCATAAACATATAAATTTCTGTACAATGCACTACCTAATTTATTTTTAGGTAACATACCTTTTACTGCTTTTTCTACAAGACGTGCAGGATCTTTTTGAAACATTTCTGTTGCAGATAATGATCTTTGTCCACCTGGATAACCTGTATGACGAATGTAAGATTTGTCACTCCATTTTTTTCCAGTTAAATTAATTTTCTCTGCGTTGATAACCACTACATTGTCTCCACAATCTACATGAGGAGTGTAATTTGGTTTGTATTTACCTCTAATTAGCATTGCTATTTTAGAAGCTAGACGACCCAACGTTTGGCCGTCTGCATCAACTAATACCCACTCTTTAGTAACGGTATTTTTGTTAGCTGATACTGTTTTGTAACTTAATGTATTCACAATTAAATTCTTTGTTATAGTTAAACATTTATTTTTTGTTCCCAAAAAAGGGAGTGCAAATGTACAAACTATTATTTATATAACAAACAGTAAGTTAGCAATATTTTATTTTGAAGCAATTTCATAAAAATCAACAGGTAATTACTTGTTTTTGGCAACTTTGAATCTCGCAACTATTAGGTTTTAAAACTAATTTTTTTAATGCGCTTCTAACCAATTTTGTCCTTCACCTAAATCTACAGTTAATGGAACAGAAAGTTTAAAAGCACTTTCCATTTTTTGTTTAATTATTGGCTTTAAAATTTCGGCTTCATCGTTATGCATATCAAAAACCAATTCATCATGAACTTGTAATAGCATTTTAGTTTTATAATTACCTTCCAATAAAAATTTATGAATATGAATCATTGCAATTTTTATAATATCTGCAGCACTTCCTTGAATAGGAGCATTTACTGCATTTCTTTCATCACCAGAGCGTACAATTGCATTTTGAGAATTGATATTTTTTAAATATCTGCGACGCCCTAAAATGGTTTCAACATAGCCATTGTCACGAGCAAAATCTACTTGGTGTGCAATGTATTGTTTTAGTTTTGGAAAATTTTTATAGTAATTATCTATCAATTCTTTTGCCTCAGCTCTAGATTTATTTAATTGTTGCGCAAGTGTGAAAGCACCTTGTCCGTAAATAATACCAAAGTTTACAGCTTTTGCATCTCCACGTTGTGAGCGTGTAACTTCTGCTAGAGGAACTCCAAAAACTTTTGCAGCAGTAGCAGCGTGAATATCTTCACCTCTATTAAAGGATTCAATCATACTTTCATCTTCACTTAACGCTGCAATAATACGAAGTTCTATTTGAGAGTAATCGGCAGCAACCAATGAGTAATTTTCATTTCTTGGAATAAAAGCTTTTCTAACCTCTCTTCCTCTTTCTGTTCTAATTGGAATATTTTGAAGGTTTGGATTGTTAGAACTTAACCTTCCTGTTGCTGCAACTGACTGACTATAAGTTGTATGTATTCTGTTTGTAACAGTATTTACTTCTTTTGGTAAGGCATCTATATACGTATTCTTTAATTTTACCAAGCCTCGCCATTCTAATATTTCTTGCACAATTTGATGCTTAGGTGCTAATTTTGATAAAATTTCTTCGCCAGTTGCATATTGACCCGTTTTTGTTTTTTTAGGTTTATCTAGTAGTTTTAAGTGGTCGAATAACACATCACCTAACTGTTTTGGTGAGGCTAAATTGAATTCTACGCCAGCTTCTTTATAGATGGTATCTTCTAACTTTTGAATGTCTTCAGTTAATTTTTCTGCTAAAGAATTTAAAAATTCACCATCTAATTTAATACCTTCTAATTCCATTGAAGCTAATACTCTTAGCAAGGGCATTTCAATATTATTATAGAGTTTTGTTAAATTAAATTTTTCTAAATCTTTTTGAAAGATCTCTTTTAATTGAAAAATAATCGCAGCATTTTCAACAATGTATTCAGTTTGTTTTTTAAGGTCAATATCTTTAATTGAGATTTGATTTTTTCCTTTTTTTCCTGTAAAATTAATAATATTAATTGGTTGGTAATTTAAATAGGTTTCCGATAAAACATTCATATCATGGCGCATATCTGGATGCAGTAAATAATGGGCTAATTGTGTATCGAATAAATTTCCTTCAACCTGAATATTGTATGTGTTAAGAATTTTAATAGTAAATTTTAATTCGTGTCCTATTTTTTCAATAGCACTATTTTCAAAAAAAGGAGAAAACTCTTTTAAGATGTTTTTAGCATTATCTTTGTTTTCAGTTACAACAAAATACCCTTTTCCGTAATCATAGGAAAAAGAGATTCCAATTATTTCAGCTTCAAAAGCATTAAAATCAGTAGTTTCAATATGAAAACTTACAGATTTCTGTTGCATTAATTTTTTGAGTAATAATTTTCTAGCAAGTGGTGTATTAATATATTGGTATATGTGATCTGTGTTTTCGTAAGTTTTAAAACCAGTTAGTCCTTGCTTCTCTGTATTTGAACTTGTTGTAGCAAATAAATCGAATTGTTGGTTTACATTTTGAGTTGATTGTATAACAGGTTTGGATTCATTATTAGCTGTTTTAGTTGTTGTTTCAGTTGCAGGAATTTTAAATATTTTATTTAAATTTTCAGCAATTCTTCTAAACTCTAACTCTTTAAAAACCTCATTGGTTTTTTCAAAATCAGGAGTGTTTAATTCATAATCTTTTTCGTTAAAGGTTACTGGGCAGTCTAAAATAATTGTTGCTAATTCTTTTGAAAGTAACCCAAGTTCTTTATTGGCTTCTACTTTTTCTTTCATTTTACCTTTCAGCTCGTGTGTATTGGCTAAAAGATTTTCCATACTTCCGTATTGTTTTATAAACTTTTTTGCAGTTTTATCTCCAACCCCAGGTAAACCAGGAATATTATCAACAGAATCGCCCATCATTCCTAAATAATCAATTACTTGCTCTGGACGTTCTACTTCAAACTTTTTTTGAACTTCTGGAATTCCCCATTTTTCTATGCCATTTCCCATTCGGGCAGGTTTGTACATAAAAATATTTTCTGAAACTAATTGAGCAAAATCTTTATCTGGAGTCACCATAAATACCTGATAGCCAACTTTTTCTGCTTGTTTGGAAAGTGTTCCAATTAAGTCGTCGGCTTCAAAACCTTCTTTTTCTATAATTGGAATATGCATAGCTTCCAATATTTTATGGATGTATGGAATTGCGATTTTTATCGCTTCAGGAGTTTCGCTTCTATTTGATTTATATTCAGGAAAAGCTTCATTTCTTGTGTGCGAGCCACCTTTATCAAATGCAACGGCTAAATGATCTGGATTTTCTCTTTTTATAACATCTAATAAAGAATTTGTAAATCCTAAAATGGCAGAAGTATCCATACCCTTTGAATTGATTCTAGGGTTTTTTATTAAGGCATAATAACCGCGAAATATTAATGCATAGGCATCTAAAAGAAAAAGGCGTTTTTGTGCAGACATGTATTTTTTATTGAAATTTTTTATTGCAGTAAAAGTACTAAAATCAATTTTAACATTTCGTTAATTAAGTTGATTAACTTTTTTTCGACTTAAGCTGTATATTTACGTAATTGATATTTGTTTTTGAATGATACGATGGATAATTTTTATAGTTTTTGTGCTTTTGATAGATTTTTATGCTTTTCAAAGTATTAAAACATTGACTAAAAGTAAAATTGTTTATATAGTTTATTGGTTAGTTTCTGTTGCCGTAGTTTTAAATGTGTTTTATAGTATAAACTCTATTGGAGAATCAAGAGGATTAAGCCAACAAGTAATGCTTGCTTTTGGTTTATTAATACTTTCTTTTTCGCCTAAAATTATTGCATTAATTGTACTATTTGGTGAGGATGTTTTTCGAGTTTTAAAATCGGGTATTAATTATTTTTCAAATACTACCACTACAAATCATTTTCCAGATAGAAGAGCGTTTGTAAGTAAAATGGCTTTGGGCTTGGCTGCAATTCCTTTTAGTTCGGTGTTGTATGGAATGATGCGTGGAAAATACAATTATCAGGTTATAAAACATACTTTATATTTTGATGATTTACCAAGTACTTTTGATGGATTTAAATTAACGCACCTTTCCGATATACATAGTGGAAGTTTTGATAATGAGGACAAAATAGCTTACGGAATAGATTTAATTAATGAACAAGAGTCGAATGTTATATTGTTTACTGGCGATATTGTTAACAATACTGCAAATGAAATGGATCCTTGGATTTCACATTTTAAGTCGCTAAAAGCTAAAGATGGAAAGTACTCTGTTCTAGGAAATCACGATTATGGAGAATACGTACGATGGAAATCGGCAGAAGAAAAAGAACAAAATTTTCAGGCTATAAAAGATATCCATCCTAAAATTGGGTTTAATTTATTATTGAATGATAGTGTATATTTAGAAAAAGGAAAAGATAAAATTGCTTTAGTTGGAGTTGAAAATTGGGGAACACGTTTTAAAAAAGCGGGTGACTTAAATTTGGCTTCTTCAAAAATTAATAAAGAAGATTTTAAAATATTGCTAAGTCACGATCCTTCGCATTGGGAGCAAGAAGTTAAAACTCACGCTCACAATTTTCACTTAACGTTAAGTGGTCATACACACGGAATGCAGTTTGGTATTGAAATACCAGGTATAAAATGGAGTCCTGTTCAGTATATTTATAAACATTGGGCAGGTGTGTATAATGAGCTTGGAAGGTATTTAAATGTAAATAGAGGGTTTGGTTTTTTAGCGTTTCCAGGTAGGGTTGGAATATGGCCAGAAATTACAGTAATTACACTGAAAAAGAAGTAACTATGTATTTTTTTAATTTAAAATAGTACATTTGTATATATACAGCTTGTTTTTTTGCAGCTATAGTCTATAAAAATATAATAAATTATGACAAAATTTGGAGAATTAATAAGTTCTGAGATTCCTGTTTTAATCGATTTTTATGCAGAATGGGAAGAAGAATCTGAAGATTTACATGCTGTGTTACGAGATGTTGCAGCTGCACTTGGTGATAAAGCAAAGGTAATTAAGATTGATATTGAAAAAAATGAAACATTGGCAAATGCGTTAAGAATTAAAGGGAATCCAACGTTTATTATTTATAAAGATGGAGAAATGAAATGGAGACAATCTGGAGATCAAGATGCAAATTCTTTAATTAGCTTAGTACAACAATACGTTTAGGTTTTTTTATTTTTAATCAATTCTTTTAAAATTATACCCTTTGTCTGTATAGTATTCTAAAATTTTTGGCAATACATATTTTAGTTTTTTACTAGCTTTTTCACTGTCATGAAAAACAACAATACTTCCATTTTTTAAATTTTGAATAACATTTTTTAAACATTTTTTCTTTGAAATTGTTGTGTCAAAATCTGCACTTAACACATCCCACATAATTATTTTATAACCTTTATTTCTTATTTTTTCACTTTGTTTTAGTGAAATCTTACCATAAGGAGGGCGGAAAAGTTTTGTAGTTTGTGTAACTGTATTTTCAGATTTTGAATGCTGATTTAAATTATAAGAGATGGTTTGATCGGCTTGTGTAAAATTTGTAAAATAGTCTTGAAAATTAGTTTTCCATCCGTTAAGATGGTTGTGGGTGTGATTACCAACAGTATGTTTTTCTTCAATTATTTTTTGAAAAATTTCAGGATGCTTTTCTATATTTTTCCCAATACAAAAAAAAGTGGCTTTTGCATTATATTTTTTTAATTGGTCTAGCGTCCAATTTGTAATTTCGAGAGTCGGACCATCATCAAAAGTTAAATAAATATTTTTTTCTTTTGAAGAAAAACTCCAAATCCATTTATTAAAAATAATTTTAATAAGGTTTGGAGTTTTTATAGTATAAGGTTTCATTTTAATGAATTTCTATTCTTCATCAGCCATTAAAAAATCAAATAGCTTTAAGTACTGCACATATTCATCTTTAATTTCTTCTCCATAAGTTTCATCATCTAGTTTAATCGAAGACTTTACAAGTTGATCGTACATTAAAAAATTACGCTCAATTTGATCAAAAACCATTTCAATATTTGTTTCATCAAACTGGCTGTAATACACTAAATTTTCTTGTAAGACAGTTTTTAATTCTGAAGTTAATTTACGAGCTTTTTCTGTTTCATCTAAAAAATAGTATAAATCTACATATGAAATTAACATACTGTAGTGGCCAAATTTGTTAACAGGCATTTTCTCTAAAGAAATATCTAAAATTTCTAATGCTTTTTCTGGTTGATTTTCTTTTATAAGTTCTCTTGCTAATCGTTCCATATTGTTACGATATGTAACGGAGTTTTTACGTGTTTCAACATCTAAATAAATGTTATCGTCTGTTATGTTTCTCCAATCCCAGTTTTTAACATTTTCATACATAATATCCGTATTAATTCTTCCCATTTCAAAGAAATTACCATCGTTTTTAGTAAATATTGGAACTAATTTATAGGTCATTCCGTCCAATTGTAAGTAATCTTTTAGCCAAATATATTCTTCATCTGCTTGTGCACCACCCGTAAAATAAATTGGTTTTTCCCAATTGTTATTTGCTAAAATATCGAGCATTAAAATTCTGTTTTTAGTAATTGCACTACTAATTTCAATATCGATATAAGGCACAATTAAGTCGGCATCTTTTGCAGCAACAATACCGTTTTTTAAAACTGTTTCTTTATTAACTGGAATTCTAATTTTATTAGTAGGCAGTACTTTTTCAGGAATACCATCATCATCTAAATCGTAATAAGTTACGTCTTTATCACTTGCAATCCATTTCATAAAATAATCAATATCAACCACAGAATCTTTTAATTGAGGGAATATTTCTTCAAAATAATAAGCTACATCTAAAGAGCCTAGTTTATATTGATTGTGTGTTAATTGCGATGGAATTGGGTCTGCATCATACGTTTTGCGTTTCATTTGATCTATATACCAGTCGGTTTGGAATAAACTAGTATTAACCAATTTCATATCTGTTCTATAGTTTTCAACCTCTTGCATATACCAAAGTGGAAATGTATCATTATCGCCAATAGTAAACAAAATTGCATTTTCATCGCAAGAGTCTAAATATGCTTTTGCGTTTAAGTGCGATGTATATCTATTAGATCTGTCGTGGTCGTCCCAATTTTGAGAAGCCATAAGCGTGGGAACGGCTAATAAACTTATTACCGAAACTGCTATTGCAACTGTATTTTGATTGGCATATTTTTTTAGTTTTTCAAAAATTGCGAGTACTCCAAATCCAACCCAAATTGCAAAAATATAGAAAGAACCAACTACGGCGTAATCTCTTTCTCTCGGTTCAAAAGGTTTTGGATTTGTGTAAAAAATAATTGCTAAACCGGTAAAGGCAAAGAATAACAATAATACATAAAAATCGTTTTTATCTTTTTTAAGATGAAAAAGTAGTCCTATAAAACCTAAAATAAACGGTAAGAAGAAATAGGTATTTCTTCCTTTGTTATTTTTTACATCAGTAGGTAAATTAGACTGAGGGCCAAGATGTAATTCATCAATAAATTTGATACCACTTAACCAGTTTCCATTTTGTAAATCAAGGTTTCCTTGTTCGTCATTTTGTTTTCCAACAAAGTTCCATAGAAAATATCTTCCGTACATATAACCAAACTGAAAATCGATCATATATTTAATGTTTTCAATAAAAGTTGGTCTTCTTTTACTATTTTCTGGAATACCAGCAATGGCTTTATAATTTTTTATTACAGAAGCATCGGTACTTACCATTCTAGGAATAATTCCTTTATGTTTGTTGCTATAATTTGGCAAAGCATCTTTATAGTGATTTACAATAACATACTTTCCAAGTTTTTCGTCTTTTTCGTATTTCGGTTTATCGTCTTTAGTTGGATTAGTTTTGTCAACTTCTCTATTAAAAACTATGGAATAGTAGGTGTCGTAAAAAACGCTAGCATCTCCATACTGTTCTCTATCGTAATAGGCAAGTAATTCTCTCGCACTAGAAGGATTATTCTCGTTAATGGTAGTATTTGCATTCGCTCTTATTGGAAGCATCATCCAAGAAGAAAAACCAATCATTATAAATAGAATTGAAAGCAGTATTGTATTAGCTTCTACTTTATTATTTTTATGTGTATATGTTAACCCAAAATAAAATGCTAATATTAATATAATACCAGCTATAATACTACCAGAATTAAAAGGTAATCCAATAGAATTTACAAAAAACAGTTCTAAAGCACTAAAGTATTTTAATGTGAATGGAAATAACATTTTAAATACAAAAAGTAACACCAAAATTGCTACTATATTTGCAATTATAAACTGTTTAGCTTTTGTAATTTTATATTTTTTATAGATATAAAGGAATACAATTGAAGGGATTACAAGTAGAGATAATATATGTACTCCAAAAGATAATCCTACTACAAAACTTATTAATAAAAGCCATTTATCACCTCCAGGTTTTCCTATTTCAGCTTCCCAATGTAAACCTAACCAAAATAACAATGCCATAAAAAATGAAGACATTGCATACACTTCTCCTTCGACAGCACTAAACCAAAAACTGTCGGAAAATGTATAAGTTAGTGCACCAACAACACCACTTCCTAAAATAGCAATTGCTGTACTTTTAGTTATTTCAGAAGATTTTTTGATTAATTTTTGAGCCAACATAGTTATGGTCCAAAACATAAATAAGATGGTAAATGCACTAGCAAGCGCAGACATAAAATTTACCATTTTGGCAATATGAGTTACATCACCAGTAAACATCGCAAAAAAGGCACCTAACATTTGAAATAAAGGAGCTCCCGGTGGATGTCCAACTTGTAATTTTACGGAGGTTGCAATGTATTCACCGCAATCCCAATAACTAACTGTAGGTTCTAATGTTAATGTATAGGTAATTAATGCAATTGCAAATGTTGCCCAACCAAGAATGGTGTTCCATTTAGTAAAATTGAATGAATTCATAAAATATATTTAGTACGTGGCGAATTTAATAAAATTAAACGTAACTATTTAAGTTTACGTTTGTTTGAATAGTTAATAAAGTACTAAAATAAAGTTTGAAATAATTTTATTTAAAAAAATTGTAAAATTTATTTGTGAAATAAAAACTTTACTCTAAATTTGCACCCGCAAAATGACCCATGGTGTAATGGTAGCACTCCGGTTTTTGGTATCGTCAGTCAAGGTTCGAGTCCTTGTGGGTCAACATTTAAACCTGATAATCTTTAGATTATCAGGTTTTTGCATTTTTAACGTAAATTATTGTGAGGTTTTTTTAGAATAATATGCACAATCTATTTTAAAGCGTTGGTGTTTTATTTTCTTGTTAATTAAATTAGTTTATAAACTATATATCCAATTATACTTATTACAATAAATATGAATGCTAAAAGTAGATTCCCTTTCATGTTTAACATTTTATTCTGAAAATAATATTTCTTTTTTTTCTTATTTTCCATAGCAATAATTTACAAAAAAAATTTTAACTGAGTAATTATTTAACCTTTTGGGTTAACAAGTTTATCATATTTATTTACATTGTTATAAATTTAATAAAGAAATAGAATAGAAATTAAAAATTATCTTAATTGATCATTTTAATTTTCTAAATTTATTTTATCAAAAATTTGAATAAATTAATAATGTAAAAATATCTTAAAAATGAAAAATAGCTTATTAGTTGGACTTATTTTTATAGCAATTGTAATGATTTTTATTAGTGTTTTGGAAAAAATTACTCCTCCAGGACTTACTGGAATTGGGTTTATAATTATTGCTGTTTTATTTTATAAAACTAAAAAGCTAAATTAATACTGTTTTTTTATCAAAAACACAAATTACTTTTCACTCAAACACTTATAATTCTAAGACAAAAAAAACCTATGTCAACTAAAAAAATATCATTCAAAAATTCAAACGGAATAAGCTTAGCTGCAAGATTAGAGCTACCTGAAAGTAAACCCAAAGCATTTGCAATTTTTGCACACTGTTTTACTTGCAATAAAAATTTAACAGCCGTAAGAACTATTGCTAGAACGCTCACCAAAAAAAATATAGCAGTTTTACTATTTGATTTTACAGGTTTAGGTGAGAGTGAAGGAGAGTTTGAAAACACTAATTTTTCTTCTAATATTGAAGATTTATATAGTGCCGCAGAATTTTTAGAACATGAATATAAGGCACCATCACTTTTAATTGGTCATTCTTTAGGTGGTTCCGCTGTACTTTATGCTTCTGCTAACATGTCGTCTGTTAAAGCCATTGCAACTATTGGTGCACCTGCAAGTCCTTCTCATGTTTCTCACATCTTTAAAAACGATATTGATGAGATTAATGATTCAGGAAAGGCAACCGTTTCAATTGGTGGAAGAGATTTTACCATTAAAAAACAATTTATGGAAGATATTAATTCAAAAAATATTCATAAGTCTTTAGAGAAATTTAGAGATTCACTTTTAATTTTACATTCTCCTCAAGATACCATAGTTGGAATTGATAATGCTGCAGATATTTACACCACTGCAAGACATCCTAAAAGTTTTATTTCATTAAATGGCGCAGATCATTTATTAAGTGATAAAAAAGATTCTGAATATGTGGGTAATGTTATAGCTACTTGGGCAAATAGATATTTATAATACAATTGAGTAATTACTATTTTTTAAAACTATCTTTGATTTTATTAATTTTTAATTAAATATGATAAAACAACGATGTGACTGGTGTGGAAATGATCCGCTTTATGTTGAATACCACGACAACGAATGGGGAGTTCCTGTTTTTGATGATGCAAAATTATTTGAATTTCTAATTTTAGAAACTTTTCAGGCAGGTTTAAGTTGGATAACTGTTCTTAGAAAAAGAGAAAATTTTAGAGTTGCTTTAGATGGTTTTAATTATAAAAAAATAGCTAACTACAACGAAGCTAAGTTTCAAGAATTACTTCAAAATAAGGGGATTATAAGAAATAAATTAAAAATTAAAGCAACAATTTCTAATGCAGTTGCTTTTATGAAAATTCAAAAAGAATTTGGATCTTTTTCAGATTATATTTGGGGATTTACAAAAGGAAGACCTATACAAAATAAGTACAAATTTTTAAGTGAAGTCCCTGCAACTACGGCGCTTTCAGACACTATTTCAAAAGATTTAAAAAAAAGAGGATTTAAATTTGTTGGCTCAACTGTAATTTATGCGCACATGCAAGCAACAGGTATGGTAAACGATCACGTAATTACATGTTTTAGACACAAAGAAATTAAATTTTGATTTTATAATTTAAAATGCATTAAAAACTTAATTATTTTGAGTTTTAAATCCGTAAGCGGAAAATATTTTATACTAGGTTCTAACCAAGTGCTTTTCTTTAAAATAGATTTATAATGCGAAAAGGTTTTAAATCCGTATTCACCGTGATAAGATCCAATACCACTTTTTCCAACACCTCCAAAAGGTAAATTTTCGTTAGATATTTGCATAACAGCATCATTTATAGCGCCAGAACCAAAAGATATTTCTTTTTCTATTTTTTTAATAAAATTAGCATTATTTGAAAAAATATAGCACGATAATGGTCTCGGTTTTGATTTTATTTGAGCGATAACATCATCAATATTTTCATAAGAAATAATTGGTAATATTGGTCCAAATATTTCATCTTCCATAATGGTATCATCAAAACTAACATTGTTTAAAACTGTAGGATCTATAGTATTTTCATCATAATTATAAGTACCTCCATAATAAAGCTTTTCTTTATTTATTAATGAAACTAATCGTTTCATATTTTTTTGATTTATTATTTGAACGTAATTATTATTTTCAATTTTATAATTAGAAGCTTCAATTTCTAAAGTAAGTTGTTTTAAAAAATCATTTTTTATAGATTCATCTATACATACATAATCGGGAGCAATACAGGTTTGCCCAGCATTTAAAAATTTAGCCCAAACCAATCTTTTAACACAAATTTTTAAATTACAAGATTTATCAATTATTACGGGGCTTTTTCCTCCGAGCTCTAAAGTAACAGGTGTTAAGTTTTTTGCAGCTGCTTCATAAATTATTTTTCCAACAGATGTACTTCCAGTAAAAAATATTTTATCAAATTTTTCATTTAATAATTCTGTAGTTTCTGAAACACCACCTTCAACAACTTTAAAAAAAGCTGGGTCAAAGGCATTATTTATAATTTTTGATAAAATAGCACTTGTAGCAACAGCAATTTCACTAGGTTTTAAAACAACTGTATTTCCGGCTGCTATTGCTGCTATTGCAGGAGAAATAGATAATTGATACGGGTAATTCCAAGCGCCAATAATAAGTGCTACTCCTAGCGGCTCGGGGATTATATAGCTTTTGCCTGGAAAATTTAAAAAATTTGTACGTACCTTTTTTTTTCTAGCCCACGTATGTAATTTTTTACAAGCTGTATTAATTTCACTATAAATTATGCCTAATTCTGTAACGTAGTTTTCAAATTCAGATTTTTTAAAATCATTAAAAATAGCTTCATTTAAAAGGTGTTCATTTTTTTTTAAAACACTTTCTAATTTTTTTAATTGCTCAATTCTAAAACGTATATTTTTAGTACTGTTTGTTAAAAAGAAAGCCTTTTGAGTTGTTACAATTTGATGCATTAAAATTACTAATAGATTTAATTAATTTATTGGTATGTAAATTTCTGTCACCCATTCCGCAGGGTTTGGTGTATCGGTTGGACGTACAGAATATATTTCAAAAGGTTCGCCGTGTTCTAAAGCAGTATAGCCTTGATTTGCTAATTCTTTATATGCAGCCTCCCAAGCTTTATGTGAATATTGGTAACTTCCGTAAAAAATAGTTTTAAATGTTTTTTGAGGTTTTAAAAACCCTGTTAGAACCTTTTCAGTTGTAATAATTCTTTCTTTAACAGGAACACACGTTGAAAACATTGTGGTATTGTTTACTTCGTCCCAATTATGTGTTAATAAAAATGGCTTTCCAGAGGCTTCAATAGTATTATCTGCCATGTAATTTAGAACGGTTTCAAACATTTCTCTCATATTTTTATCAACATCATCAATTTTACAAGAAGTAGTTTGGTATAAATAAAATCCGCCTCCATAATCTACTTCGCCAATAATTTTAAAAGAATGTTTGTTCATTTCTTTTAAAAGGTGTTCTTCTAATAATTCAAGTCCACGGTCGTACATAGGTTTCATGTTTTTTTCGATACCACCTTGTGTTAACCAATAAGCTTTTTCAGTAAAAGTACTTTCGCCTCGCATTCCCCAAGTAACTGCATTACCAGTTTTAGTTTCTGAAATGTCCCAATAAACCTCAGGAGTACTACCTGTACCAAAATCTATTTCTTGAATAAGTCCTTTATTTGGAACTAATGAAATTGTTTTCATAGTTCCAGTTCCATCTTTACCTGTCCAAGAGTATGAAGCCCCAATACCTGATGTAACTTCTGGGTAACTTGCTACAATTGTTGGGTCCATTTCGTACCAAGGCCCCCAGTGTTGCCAGTTTTTAAAATCATTGATATTTTCAAAAATAAGTGCAGCAGGAACTTTCATGATTTTTGAGCTTTTTATATCGTATTTGCTTTCTAATGTTGCAATATAAATTGCAGTACCAATTATTACAATTAATAGAAAAAGTAGAATGTATTTTAAAAGCTTCATATTTTAAATATTTAATTTTGATTTTTGCTAATTTACTAAATAATAACAATTTATAAATAATTGAACTTTTGCGGTTGATCAAATTTTACCAGCTTCCGCCACCGCCACCACCAAATCCTCCACCAGAAGAACCTCCTCCGCTAGAGGAGCTGCTTGATGGTGCACTAACCATTGTAGTTTTTGCTGATGCAATTGAATTTGAAAAAGAATTAGAGAAATGATGCATAGAAAGCACACCTGCCGATGAACTATACCAATTAGGTGGTTGTAAATCTAGTGTTTCAAACTTTTTTGCCCACTTATCAAATAAACCAAATGCTAATGCATAGCTCATTGTAGATTCAAAATATGTTGGACTATCTTTTAAAAGCATTTTTAATTTATTTTCTTCAGCCACTTTAATAAATTGCTTAAAGCCCTTTAATTCTGAAAAGATGGTATTTCCTAAGGGGTTCTTTTTTACCATATAAATTGACATAATTAGCAGAAAAATTGTGACTGGAATTACAGAAAGCGCAGCCCAAAGACCCCAAAAATTAATAAATAAGAAGAAACATAAAATTCCAATAATTAAAACTCCGAAAATTACCTTAGTTTGCATTTTTTTTGCAGCTGCAACATAATATATTTGCGCATTATCTTTTAAAACTGCTTTTGCATCTTGCATAGTAGTATAGAAAGTATTTTGTAGACTACTTACTAATACTTCTTTAATTTCAGTTTCGAAAGAGCTACCAAAAAGACCGTTAAAAATTATTTTTTCATATTCCGAAGCATCAATAGGTAATGGTTTTAGAGCAATAAGTTTTGTATCTTCCTTAGAGAATAAACCTTTTTTTGGGATATGTTCCATTTTAATAATTCCTTGTGTTCCCCAATATGGAATAAGTGAAATCAAATCTTGAGTATCTCCACTATCATCTATTAAAAAGCCTGCCATTGCAGGGGTTATTTTACTTGGTGGAAAATAACTGGTTGTAGCTACCACTTCATCATCTTTACCATATTTATTCCAAATCCAATAGAAAGCAGCTAAAAATGCAGCAATTAAAAATGTCCAACCGTAATTTGTCCAAAATGGCCATAATGGTTTTATTTCTGCAATTGAATTTGCTGGTAAATTTATTAAAACTGTAACACTTTGTCCGTAAGAAGAATTAAAGTCAGCACTACTATTTGCTGAAAAAACACCTTTATTATAATTGATTTTAAATTCATCACTGGTTTTTGTAGTTCCTGTATTACCCGAATACACAAATATATTATCTAAACTAGAATCTATATTTTTTGGAAGATGCACTTTAAAATCTAATTGTTGAAAAACGGTGTTCCAACCATTGGGTTTAATATTCCAATAAAATTGAATTTTTGAATCTTCAAAAAGAAAAGCATTATATACTCTATATTTAATCTGATAATGTTGAGGTCCAATAAGTGTAATGTCTTTATCTCCAATTTTAATATTTAGGTTATCACTTATTTTTTGAACAAAATCAAAATCAGCTTTAAATTTATAATTAGGCACCTCAATGTTTTTAATTTTTATTTTGCGTGTTTCTTGTTTTCCTTCAGCTGTAAGTAGATCATAGTTGGTTTGTATATCTCTGTAAATACCGTGTTTGTAAGTATTAAAGGTGAGGTCATAGTTTTCAACCACATCAAAATATCCATCTTTGTTAATATAAATATCAATTTGGCTTTTATTTACTGTAAAATCTTGTGCAATCCCGTCGAGCATAAATAAAAAACCAAATAGAAGCAGAAATAAATTTTTCATAATTTTTTAGATTAATCAAAACTAACTTTTACATTTTCTCTACTAACTTCATCTGTTTCAAAATAATCGAAATGTTGGTAATTAAACATACTAGCAAACAATACTCCAGGTAAGCTTTCTCCATAAGTATTATTTTCTCGCACTGTACCATTATAATAACGGCGACTTCGCTCTAAATTTTCTTCAATTTCGTTTAATTTTTGTTGTAAATCTAGGTAGTTAGTATTGGCTTTTAAATCTGGATATGCTTCACCTAAAGCAAAAATACTACGTAAGGTTTGTTGTAGTTGATTTTCAGCTTTTATCTGACCGTTTATATCGTCTGAAGGAACTGCCATAGCAGCATTTCTTGCATTTATAACATTTTCTAAAGTTGTTTTTTCATGGGTTGCATAACCTTTTACGGTTTCTACAAGATTTGGAATTAAATCGTACCGACGTTTTAAAGCAACATCTATATTGCTCCAAGCGTCTTTAACAACATTTTTGTTTTTTACAAAACGGTTAAAGATTATTACAATTAAAAAGACAAGGACTAAAAGAACGCCTAAAATAGGAAATATCAGATTCATAATAGTTTGGATTTATGTGATTATTAAAGATTAATTAATGTAACACTAAGATACCATATTTTATTAGCATTTAGTAGCACATTAAAAAAATTTTTAACGATTAAAATTATTTATTTATGTAATAAATATAGTTTTATAAGCAATAAAAAGAAATTGTATTTAGTGAAGTGAAAAAGTAATTAATGTAAAAATAGCAATGATTAAAAAGATGGCAATTAAAATAATAAAAGTGTTTTTGTAGTATTTTTTATGAATTTTTATATCTTTTTTATAGCTCCAAATCATTAAAATCGTAAATGCTATAATAAACAAAGCCGCAAAAATAAGTTGTCCTTTACTAAACATATTAAATGTGTATATTTAACATCAAAAATACACAAATTTTCAAGAATAAATGTTCATTTTAGCCTTGAAAACTATCTAATTAGGAATTAATGAAAAATAAATTAAAAGCAGTACAAGAATTTCATGAAGCATTTGGATTGGGAGTTCAAGAAGAACCAATTGCTAAATTATCGGAGAGTAAATTAAAACTACGATTCGATTTAATGGCTGAAGAGAATGAAGAATATTTAGAAGCTGCTAAAGAAAATAATTTAATTGAAGTTGCAGATGCCTTAGGAGATATGCTTTATATATTGTGTGGTACAATATTAGAACATGGAATGCAACATAAAATAGAGGCAGTCTTTAATGAAATTCAACTTAGTAATATGAGTAAATTAGGGGTTGATGGTATGCCTATATATCGTGAAGACGGAAAGGTTATGAAAGGTCCAAATTATTTTAAGCCTAATATTACTAAAATTTTAGAAAGGTAATTGTAAAAAAAATTCTTGCATAAAAAAACCACTAATAGTTAAAATTTAGTGGTTTTAGTTGTGCAATCTCCTCTAATTATACAATATGTGTTATCTTTTTCGTATTGTAAAGGTAATGTGCTTTTTATATTTAATTGAGGGGGTATTTCACCTTTTGCATAGGGGAAATATCCCCTTTTTTATAAAGTATGTATTATTTATTGGTATTTTAAACTAATAACACTGTTCAATACAATAAAAAAACAAAATTTTAAACTGTATTAAAATATCAATATAGAATTAATTATGCTAAATCGGCGCTATAAAAACCTCCTCGGTTTTCTTTTCTGTTTTTAGAAAATTGAGTAATTAAATAAGCTGTTGTAATTAAGTTTCTTAATTCACATAAATCTGTAGATAATTCAGAATGGTCATACAAGCGTTTATTGTCTTCATACAACACTTTTAGCCTTCTTTCTGCTCGTAATAAACGTTCGTTAGAGCGCACAATTCCAACATAATTACTCATAATTGTTTTCACTTCATTTCTATCATGTGTAATTAAAATTTTCTCCATATTTTTAACAACACCGCTGTCGTTCCATACAGGGACATTTTTAGGTAATGCTATTTTATGAAATCTTTTTTTGATGTTTTCAACAGCATTATGAGAAAACACAAGCCCTTCTAATAAAGAATTTGAAGCTAATCTATTTGCACCGTGTAATCCAGTTCTAGTAACTTCTCCCGAGGCATATAAGTTTTTAATTGAAGTTTTTGCTTTTTTGTTCACATTTACACCGCCACAAATATAGTGTTGCGCAGGTGAAACAGGAATATAATCTTTTCTAACATCAATACCTAAGCTCCTGCATTTCTCGGTAATATTAGGAAAATGCTTTTTAAATGCTTTATAATCTATATGTGTACAGTCTAAATACACATTTGGAGTACCACTTTTTTTAAGTTCATTATCAATAGCGCGCGCAACAATATCACGAGAGGCTAATTCTTCTCGTTCATCATATTTTTTCATAAAGCGCTCACCATAATAATCTCTTAAAATAGCACCTTCACCTCTTACAGCTTCAGAAATTAAAAACGCAGGATATTCACCTGGATTGTATAGTGCTGTTGGGTGAAATTGAATAAATTCAACATCAGAAATTTCGGCTTTTGCTCTATAAGCCATTGCAATTCCATCTCCTGTTGCAACAACAGGATTGGTAGTTGTACTGTAAACTTGACCGTTCCCACCAGTAGCCAACATAGTTACTTTTGCTGAAAAAGTTTTAACTATATTCTTTTTTTCATCTAAAACATACGCGCCAAAACAGGTTACTTTTTCTTTCCTTTGGGTTTGTTTTTTCTTTACCTGATGTTCGGTAATTAAGTCTATGGCATAATGATAGGTTAGAAAACTAATATTTTCTGCTTTTTCAACTTGTTCAATTAAAGCGCGTTCAATTTCTGCTCCTGTAATATCTTTATGATGTAAAATTCGATCTTGAGAATGTCCACCTTCTCTCCCTAAAGAATATTTTCCGTTTGTAGTTTTATCAAATTGAGTACCCCAATCAATTAATTCTTTTAGTCGTTCAGGAGCGCTTTTTACAACCATTCTTACAACTTTTTCATCACAAATTCCGTCACCAGCAATTAAAGTATCTTGAGTATGTTGTTCAAAGGAGTCTACTGTTTTATCCCACACTGTTGATATTCCACCTTGAGCGTATTTTGTATTGCACTCATTTTTTTCGTTTTTTGTAATTACAGTAATTGTGGCATCTTTAAATTCTTTTGCCGTTTTAAGGGCAAAAGATAAGCCCGCAATACCTGAACCAATTACTAAAAAATCGGTTTTATGTATTTTTTTTTCGGCGTTCATTTAAAAATTATTTAGATAATTCTAGCATACGCTCAATAGAAACCAATGCTTTTTTACTTAATTCAGGATCGACTTCTACATTTGGTAATTCGTGCTTTAGGCATAAATACAATTTTTTCATTGTATTCATTTTCATATAAAAACATTCACTACAATTACAACTATCGTCTTCAACAGGTGCTGGAATCAATATTTTATTTGGAGATTCTTGTCTCATTTTATGTAAAATACCAACTTCAGTAGCTACAATAAACTTTTTAGCCTCGCTATTTTTTACATAATTTAATAAGCCAGAAGTTGAGCCAACGTATTTGGCAACTTTTAACAAATGAGCTTCAGATTCTGGATGCGCTATAATTTCGGCTCCAGGGTTTTCTGCATATAAATTTAATATTTTATCAATTGAAAAAGCTTCGTGTACCATACAAGCGCCATCCCAAAGTAACATATTTCTGCCTGTTTTTTTAATTAACCAAGCACCCAAATTTCTATCTGGAGCAAATATAATAGGTTGGTCTTTTGGAATAGAATTTATAATTTTTTCTGCATTTGAAGACGTACAAACAATATCGGTTAAAGCTTTAATCTCTGCAGAGGTATTTACATAAGAAACAACTATGTGGTCTGGATGTTCTTTCTTAAAAGCTGCAAAATCAGCTGGAGGGCAAGAATCTGCCAAAGAACAACCTGCTTTTAAATCGGGTAACAAAACTTTTTTAGTAGGGTTTAAAATTTTTGCAGTTTCTGCCATAAAATGTACACCTGCAAAAACAATAATATCAGCCTCTGTTTTTGCAGCTTCTTGAGCTAGTGCTAAACTATCTCCAACAAAATCAGCTATATCTTGTATGGCATCTTCTTGGTAATAATGAGCTAAAATTATGGCGTTCTTTTTTTTGCGAAGTTTTTTTATTTCTTTAATATAGTCTATGCTTTTTGGAACATCAATATCTAAAAATCCTTTTTCTTGTAAATTTTCTTTTGCTTTTTCTAATGTAGTCATACGTTTATTTTACTTGGTTACAACCAATAAATATGCCAAACAATCGGAATTTAATTCCGATTGTTTTAGCATTGCAATTTATAAAAAGTTATGATTTTAGACAAGTGTTGAAAAAATGATTATTGAATTTTAAATCTCCAACCAAATTTATCTTCTGCCAAGTTTCTTTGAATATCTGTTAAACTCTTTTTAATAAATGAAGCATAACTATTTTCTACCTTTGGTAATTCAAATTTTTGGTCTTTATGTGCAAAACCTAAAATAGGACTAATAACAGCTGCAGTACCAGCTCCAAACATTTCTAATAGCTCACCTTTTTTAGCAGCTTCAACAATTTCTGTAACTTTAATTGGTCTTACTTCTACTTTTATTCCTTTATCTTCAGCAAATTGAATAATACTTTTACGTGTTACCCCGTCTAATATTCTTTCACTTGTAGGTGCAGTTAATAAAGTATCATTCACTCTAAAAAACACATTCATTGTTCCTGCTTCTTCTAAATATTCGTGTGTAGAAGCATCTGTCCATAAAACTTGTTGATACCCTTGTTGAGCAGCTAATTTTGCTGGATAAAATGATGCTGCGTAATTTCCAGCTGCTTTTGCATAACCTACACCTCCATTAGCAGATCTACTGTATTTATCAGCAATTTGTACACGAACTTCACCAGCATAATAGGCTTGTACTGGAGAGCAAATAATCATAAATTTATAATTTGTTGACGATGATGCCGATACACAATTTTCTGTACCAATTACAAACGGACGGATATATAATGCATTTCCTTCACCTTTTTGAACCCATTCTTTATCTAACTTTAATAACTCTGTTAGTCCTTCAAAAAAATATTCTTTTGGAAAAGCAGGCATATCTAAACGTTCAGCAGATTTGTTGATACGTTCTTGGTTTTGATCAGGTCTAAATAACCAAACATCGTTATTTTCATCTTTATAAGCTTTCATTCCTTCAAACACAGCTTGTCCGTAATGAAAAACTTTGGCTGACGGATCGAATGACAGTGCTTGATATGGTCTAATTTTAGGAGTTTGCCACGCACCATTTTCAAAATCACATTCAAACATATGGTCAGTAAAAACTTGACCAAATTTTAAATTACTAAAATCAACATCAGAGATTTTAGATTTTTTTATTTTTTCTATATGTAAAGCCATAGTTCGTTTAAATTTATTTTAAACAAAATTACTTATTTTTTTTCATTAAAAAGATTTAAACCTATTTTAGGTTAGTTTTTTATTTTTAATATATTTGCCTAAAATGTTGAATTTAAATAATTTGAAATGATAAAAAATATAGTATTAGTAGTTTTGAGTTTGTTTTTTTTAGTTTCATGTAAAAATGATAAATCTAATAAAAATGAAAAAGTTGTTGAAAATGAAGAAATTGCCTATCACTCTTTTGGTGATGAAATAACCGATGCTGATGTGTTAACAAAAGAACAAATGGCTGAAATTTATAAAGATTTAAAAGAAGGAGATACAATTAATGTGAAATTTGCTTCAAAAATTAATGAGGTTTGTAAAAGTAAAGGTTGCTGGATGAATTTAGATTTAGGAAATGAAGACGAGTCTTTTGTGAAATTTAAAGATTACGGATTTTTTATGCCATTAAATGCTGATGGAAGGGAAGTAATTGTTAACGGAAAAGCATTTGTAAATACTACATCTGTAGAAGAGTTGCGCCATTTTGCTGAAGATGCTGGAAAATCTGAAGAGGAAATTGCTAAAATAACAGATCCAAAATACACACTTTCGTTTGAAGCAGATGGTGTTTTAATGAAAAAATAATGAAAAAATTAGCTATAATATTTATTGGGAGTTTTATCTTTTTATCATGCAATACCTCAAAAAAAGAAACTCCAACAAATAATGAAGAAGAGTTGGTAATGTATGAGTTTTCTGAAATGGCCCTGCTTATGGAAGAAATGTACAAGACTAATGAGGAATTAAAAATGAAGATTGTTAATAATGAGGCAATTGGAGAATTTTCTGATAAGTTTTTAAATATTCATTCCGCTGTTTTAACCAATCCAAATGTTAGAGATACCAGTTTTGAAATTTTCTCAAAAGCTTTTGTTGAAAATCAACAAGCTATTTTCTCAGCATCACCAGATGAGGTTAAAGATCAATTTAATCTTATGGTGAACTCTTGTGTGGCTTGCCATAAAACTACCTGTACTGGTCCAATTCCACGAATTGAAAAGTTACTTATTAAATAGCTTTTGAAACGACAAATAATTATAACTTCAGATGGTTCTTCAACCATTCATTTACCTGAATGGGATGAACAATACCATTCTAAACACGGTGCAATTCAAGAGGCAAAACATGTTTTTATTAAAAATGGTTTGTCGCTTTTTTCAAATAGAAAAATTTCAATTTTAGAAATTGGTTTTGGAACCGGTTTAAATAGTTTTATCACTTTTTTAGAAGCCCCAAAATTTAACTTAAGCATTGATTATGTTGGAATTGAAGCATACCCTGTAGCTATTGAAGAAATCGAAAAGTTAAATTATGTTTCTGAATTAGGTGCTACTAATTTTAAAAGTACTTTTAAGCAAATGCATCAGCAGCAATGGGAATTAAAAAATGAAATTACTACAGGTTTTAAGCTTACAAAGAGAAAACAATTTTTTAATGAGATTAGTGATATTAACTCTTTCGATTTAATTTATTTCGATGCTTTTGGAGCGCGAGTTCAGCCAGAATTATGGACAGAAGAAATTTTTAAAACAATGTTTAATGCTTTAAAAAATGGTGGAATTTTAGTAACTTACAGCGCCAAAGGAAGTGTTCGCCGTGCAATGCAATCTGTTGGATTTACAGTTGAAAGATTGCCTGGCCCTCCTGGAAAAAGAGAAATGTTACGGGCATTAAAAAAATAGTTTATTTCAATATAGTTATGGAAGGACAACGATTTAAAAAAAGAAAAAAGCCGAATTACAAAAGAGGAATTATTTTAGTACTTTTATTGCTACTGATTATATTCTTATGGTTTAATATTGAAGCTATTGTAACTGGGTTTTTTTAATCCAAAATAATATTATTTTTTATAAAATTTTCCTTTCCATTTATAGTTTTTAAAAAGTGAAGCGATACTTATAAAAACAATAAAAAAAGGATATATCAAACTTATAATTATATAGTAGTTTAAAGATTTTTGATTTTTTAAGAACTTGGCAGTTTTGAATATCAGTAGCGCATCAATTAACATTTTTACTATAAAAACTAACACAAACAGCTTCCAATATCCTAAAACAAATAGTGTTAAAATTCCTAAAACAGCTATTAAAAAATTTTGAGCAAAAACTGTTAATCCTACAGCCTTAGAAAACCAATTGTTATAAGCTGTAGATTTAGATGCCCAGCGCAATTGTTGATTAAAAAATAGGTTCCAATTTTTTTCAGAGGAAGTTTCAACTATGGCATGATTGGCTTTTAAATAACATATCTTGTCTGGATATTTATGTGATATTTTTTCTAATAAAAAAATATCATCTCCACTTGTAATATTGTAATTTCCATTAAAACCTTTAATTTTAAAAAAAGTGGATTTATTATAACACAAATTGGCACCATTGCACATAATTGGTTTTTTAATTCCAAAACTTCCAATGGTACTTCCTAATAAACTAATAAAGTTCAAGGTTTGAAAATGATGTAAAAAAGTGTTTTTATTTTTAAATTTTACAGGTCCTGCAATAAATAATATATTTTCATTTTTAATAGTTTGATTAAATAATTTTAACCAATTTTTTGGAACACTACAATCTGCATCTGTAGTAACTATCCATTCAAATTTTGAGCAATTTATAGCAGTGGTAATAGCATCTTTTTTAGGTGATTCAGTAACATTAATATTGTTTATTAATGTACAGTTTAAAGTTGAATTTACAGCTTTAAATGTTTCAATTATAGCACTATAATTATCAGAGGAAGCATCATTTACTAAAATTATTTCGAATAAATTTTTTGGATACTCAATTTTAGAAAACGATTGTAATAGCCTTGGTAAATTTTTGGCTTCATTTTTAAAAGGAACAATAATAGAAAATGTATTTTTAGGATCACAATTTTTGTTTTCAATATTTTTAAGCTTATCAAAACCTATAATAAACCCCCAAATAATTGAAAGGTAACAAGCTGATATAATTGCAGTTGCTAAAACCATTAATTATGTTTGGGTTTAAAATTTAATACAAATATACTTCCTAAAAGTGCAGGAATAGCAAAATTTAATAGATACATTATTGTTGTAGTGCTTACTATTATTAATTCGTTTACCTCAACAAAACTAAATAAAAAGATAGCCAATGAACCTTTTATAACCCAATCAAAAATTGTTAAACTTGGAAGTATGGAAGCAATAAAATACATGCTAAATATTAAAGGAAGTGCTATAAAATAGCTTAGTTCTACTCCAAAAAGCATTAATAAAAAATAAAATTGATGTGTAAATACTAAATAGCGAAGTATTGCTAAAACAATAACATTGATATATGTTTTTTTAGGGATTTTATTTAGAAACGCTTTCACCTTAGTTAGTTTAATTTTTTTTCTGAAATATATCAGAATGAATAAAAATAAGACTAGAATTATACTATTTTGAGTATTTATTTTAGGGAATTCAGTAGTGTAATTTGTTAAAAAATAGGTTATTCCAATACAACCAAAAAAAATAGTAACAGCTAACTGACTTAAATTTCCTATTAAATTAAGTCCCATTATATTTTTGCGTTTTTGGTTTTCAAAATACAGCGCTTTTGCTCCATATTCTCCAATTCTATTTGGTGTAATAATAGAAGCAGTTAACGATGCAAAACTTTGCTCATAGGCTTCAAAAAACGTGATTTTTTGTTCAATAGATGCTATTATTTTCCATTTTAAAATTTCTAACAACCAATTTGCATCGGTTAATAAAAGTAATAAAATAAGCAACCAACCATTATTTAAAAATAAAATAGAGAATTGTTGTTTTAGTTGTTCAATTGTTAAAAGTGAGTTGCTTATAATTTTTTGATACATAAAATAAAAAGCTCCAGCTACAATAAGTAGTTTTAATAGTAAAATTAATGAGTCTTTATATTTGTGTAAGATTATGTACATTTGGTTTTACAAATAAACAACTAATTGAGCTCAGAAAAAATTATATTAGGAATTGATCCAGGAACAACTATTATGGGTTTCGGATTGATTAAAGTTGTCAATAAAAAGATGGAATTAATGCAGTTAGACGAGCTGTTATTAAAAAAATATGACGACCATTACGTAAAATTAAAATTAATTTTTGAGCGAACTATTCATTTAATTGAAACCTACCATCCAGATGAAATTGCAATTGAAGCACCATTTTTTGGTAAAAACGTTCAATCTATGTTAAAATTAGGTAGAGCGCAAGGGGTTGCAATGGCTGCAGGTTTATCGCGCGAAGTTCCAATAACAGAATATTCACCTAAAAAAATAAAAATGGCAATTACTGGCAATGGTAATGCAAGTAAAGAACAAGTTGCTAAAATGTTACAAAGTTTGTTAAAGATTAAAAATCTGCCAAAAAATTTAGATGCAACAGATGGTTTAGCTGCTGCAGTTTGTCATTTTTATAATAGTGGTAAAATTACTTCAGGTAAAAATTACACTGGCTGGTCAGCTTTTGTAAAACAAAACGGAAAACGAGTTAAAGAATAAACATTTTAGTATTTAACCTTAACTGTAAAATTAAATTACCACATCACACTCATAGGTTTCGTATTTTTTATCTACGACAAGCTTCCTGTGCTCTCTAAAAAGTTGATATTCTTTTGAGTTTTCCATTTTAACTCTGTCTTCTTTTGAATGCCAATATTCAACCAAGAAATAACGATTTTGTTCGTTTCTATCTTTAAAAATGTGAAAATGATCTAATCCTGCTGGTTTTGCTTCAGTTAATTCCTCAAATTTTTGCAATTCAACAAAAGTGATTCCTTCACCTTCTTTAACTTTAAATGAAACTATATAAGTGTACATAAATGACGGTTTTTTTCAAATTTACATAAGTGATTTCATAAAAAAGGTAACTTAAATCACCTTTTGCAGTTTTTTATTAAGTTGTACTTTTGGGAAATCTAAAAATAATAGCATTGGCAGGAATATACATTCACATACCATTTTGTAAACAAGCGTGTTTTTATTGCGATTTTCATTTTTCGACTTCGTTAAAACGAAAAGAAGAAATGTTACAAGCAATTTTAATAGAATTGCAGTTACGTAAAAACGAATTAGAGCACGAATTAATTGAAACTATTTATTTTGGAGGTGGTACACCATCACTTTTAACATCTGATGAAATTGCTGCAATTTTTAACGTTATTTATAGTAATTATACTGTAATTGAATCTCCAGAAATTACGTTAGAAGCCAATCCAGATGATTTATCTGAAAATAAAATTATTGAACTGTCTAATTCACCAATTAATAGATTAAGTATAGGAATTCAATCTTTTTTTGAAGACGATTTACAATTTATGAATCGTGCCCATACGGCAGAAGAATCAAAAAAATGCCTTATTACTGCACTGCGTTTCTTTAAAAATATTACCATCGATTTAATTTATGGAGTTCCAAATATGAGCAATAAAAAGTGGAAAGAAAATTTAAAAATTGCTTTTGAATTTGGTGTTCCACACATTTCAAGTTATGCTTTAACTGTAGAAAAAAATACAGCTTTACATAACTTTATTGAAAAAGGAAAAGTACCTCATTTATCTGAAAAAAAAGCTTTAGAACATTTTAATATCTTGGTTTCTGAAACCAAAAAACAAGGATTTGTGCATTATGAAATTTCTAATTTTGGAAAGTCAGCTTATTTTTCAAAACACAATACTTCCTATTGGTTAGGAAAAAAATATTTAGGCATTGGTCCATCAGCACATTCGTTTAACGGGAAGCAACGCTCTTGGAATGTAGCTAATAATGCAAAATATTTAAGAGCCATTAAAAGCAATGTACTTCCTTTAGAGGTTGAAGAACTTTCGGTTAATAATAGATTTAATGAGTATATAATGACTGGTTTACGAACTATTTGGGGTGTTGATTTACATAAAGTTGAAAATGATTTTGGTGAATTTTATTTGAAAGAATTAATTGTTAATGCACAGCAGTTTATAACAAAAGGATTGTTAACAATTTCAAGTGATAATAAACTTATTACTACAGAAAAGGGGAAATTTTTAGCAGATGGAATTGCGAGTGATTTATTTAAAGTTTAAAACATTACTTATATTTGAATAAGGATATAAAATTATGGAATTATTAACTGGTATATTATTAGGTGCAATTGCATCATATTGGGGATTTTCTTTTTTTAATAGAAAAAAAGGAATTCATCAAGTAGAAAAGCAATCCGTTGTATTAATTGAAAAAATTAAAAGCGTTTGTAAATTAATATCTGTTGAAGGAGATTTTGCTGAAATTTATCATTTTGAAGATACTAAAAATCGTTTTTTAAATTTAATTACAAGTAAGAAAAAAGCAATTTTATTAATCAACGCAAAAGCGCATATTGGTTTTGATTTGTCTCAAATTAAATTAGACGCCAATAACGATACCAAAGAAATTATATTAACACATTTTCCTGAGCCTAAGATTTTATCAGTAGAGTCTGATGTAAAATATTATGATAAAAAGGATGGTATTTTTAATAAATTTGAAGCTGCTGATTTAACTGAATTACAGAAGGAAGCAAAATCTTTTATTGTTGCTAAAATTCCTGAATCTGGATTATTGAATTCTGCAAAAAAAGAAGCATTAGATACTATATTAATGATTGAAAAAATGTTAGAAACTTCGGGCTGGAAACTAAACTATTCACAATTGATTTTACCTAATGGCGAGCTTAGAGAATTAACCAAGTAACATGAATATAGAGCAGTTTAGAAATTATTGTTTATCTAAAAAATACGTTACCGAAAGTTTTCCTTTTGATGAAGTTACCTTAGTTTTTAAAGTTGCCAATAAAATGTTTGCTTTAACAAGTCTTAATAGCCAACCAACAACTGTGAATTTAAAATGTAATCCAGAAAGAGCAGTGCAGCTTCGAGAAGAATACTCAGAAATTATTGAAGGTTATCATATGAGTAAAAAACATTGGAATACAATTACTATTGATGGTAATTTAACTAATACATTAATTGAAGAATTAATAGATTATTCATATAATTTAGTTGTAGAAGGACTCACAAAGAAGCTTCAAAAAGAATTAGGTTTTATTTAGTAATTATCGCTTTTTTCTATATTCAGAAGGGGTTACGCCTTTTATAGATTTAAATTTTCTGTTAAAGTTTGCTAAATTGTTAAAACCAGATTTATACGATATTTCGGTAATGCTTAAATCGTTATTTTTAGCTAATAATTTACATGCATTTCCAATACGAATATCAATTAAAAAATTAACAAATGTTTTTGTAGTTCGTTGTTTAAAATACCTGCAAAAAGCATTTGGTGTCATATTTGCAATATCTGCAACATCGTGTAAACTAACTTCTTTATGAAAATTGTTCATAGTATATTGAAAAATATCACTCATTCTTTTTCCTTCGTTGCCTGCGTATTTTTTTAAGTTAATTAAAGAAGAAAGTTTGCGTTTTTCTGCTTCTGAAATAAGTCGCAAAACTTCTAAGAAATTAATAAATTGATAGTATTTTGAAAGTGTTTTAATTTTTGACAGTATTAACGAAATTTCTTTTTTATTAGTTTTTACTTTATAACCTAATACGGCGTTGTCAAAAAACTTTTTAAAATATGTAAATTCTGGTAAATCAAAAAAGTCTTCACCAAATGAATTTTTAGAAAAAAATATCGAAACCATTTCTGTTTCTTGTTCAAAAGTTTCATCACGTTTAAAAACGTGAGGTAAATTTTCTCCTAAAACAAAAATATCGTGTTGTTTAAAATCACCGACACAATCTCCAATAACAAAAGTGCCTTCGCCTGCAATAACTAAACTTATTTGTATTTCTTTATGTTGGTGTAATTTTTCATAAAAATTTTCACCTTTATAATGCTCTGTGTACAATGTAACATTTTCAGGTTTTGGAATTGTAAAGGGTAAAACTTTCATAAAAATAATTTATACAACAATATTAATCTATTTTTTTAAATAAATAAAAATCACAAGGTAAAATAATACTATAAAATGGTAAAAAACATGTATAAAAGTAAAATAGCATTCAAAAATTGTAATTAGTTATTAACTAAATTAAGTACCTTTATCTAATTAATAATTTAGTTATTTTAATTGTTAAACTTTATTAAAGAGAAAATAATAAGCAACTTTTATGATTACAGGTAAAAATTACATAGGAAATGTTTTAACATCTACTGGGAAAAAAACTTTTAAAACCTTTAATCCACAAACTAATCAAGAAAACGATGTTATTTTTACTGAAGTTTCTGATACAGAAATTGAAGTTGCAGTAACATTAGCAACTGAGGCTTTTAAAACATTTAAAACAATTTCTGGTGCTAAAAAAAGTGATTTTTTAAATGAAATTGCTAATCAGATTGAAGCTTTAGGAGACGAGTTAGTGCAAATATATTGTTCCGAATCTGGATTGTCTAAAGAAAGAGCAATTAGCGAAAGGGGTAGAACTATTTTTCAATTAAGATCTTTTGCAAATTTAGTAAAAAATGGTTCTTGGGTAGAAGCAACAATTGAAACGGCAAATCCAACTAGAACTCCAATTCCAAAAGCAGATTTACGTAAAATGTTAGTTCCAATAGGTCCAGTTGTAGTTTTTGGTGCAAGTAATTTTCCGTTGGCTTATTCCACTGTAG
The DNA here is from genome assembly GCA_942492305.1 of uncultured Flavobacteriaceae bacterium. Taxonomy (GTDB): domain Bacteria; phylum Bacteroidota; class Bacteroidia; order Flavobacteriales; family Flavobacteriaceae; genus Lutibacter. Next base: position 789,419 of record CALOEI010000001.1, read on the forward strand.
GAGGAGATACTGCTTCGGCTTTGGCTGCAGGTTGTCCTGTAGTTGTAAAATCGCACCCAATGCACGCAGGAACCGGGGAATTGGTAGCCTATGCTGTTATAAAAGCTGCTGAAATAACTGGAATGCCAAATGGGATATTTTCAAATTTAAATAGTAGCGGAATTGAAGTTGGTACAGCATTAGTAAACCATCCTGCAATAAAAGCGGTTGGATTTACAGGCAGTATTAGTGGTGGTAGAAGTTTGTATAATCTTGCTGCACAACGCCCAGAACCAATACCAGTTTTTGCCGAAATGGGAAGTATAAATCCAGTTATTTTATTGCCAAATGCTGCTAATAAAAAAGGTTCGCATTGGGCAAAAACGTATGCTAAATCTATTACTTTGGGTGCTGGTCAATTCTGTACAAATCCAGGATTAATTTTAGGAATTAAAGGTAAAAATTTAACTAAATTTATAAAAAGCTTAGCTGAAGAAATTGTGCAAATTGAACCTTCATGTATGTTGCATCCTACTATTATTGGTGCTTTTGAACATAATAAATCAAAAATGGTGCAGCAAAGTGGTTTAGAACAAATAGTTAGTTATAATGAAGAAACCTCTATAAATTATGGCCGTCAAATTATTACAACGGTAAATGGAGCTACTTTTTTAGAAAATACAGCGTTGCATCAAGAAGTTTTTGGGCCTTTTTCTATGGTTGTTCAATGTGAAGATATTGAGCAATTAGAAACCATAATCTCTAAATTAGAAGGGCAATTAACAGGTACTATTTTAGCTGAAAATGAACTAGAGTCATATACCAAAATTGTTAACGCTCTTCAAAATAGAGTAGGACGTATTATTTTTAATGGGGTACCTACAGGAGTTGAAGTTTGTGATGCAATGGTACACGGCGGACCTTATCCTGCTTCAACCGATAGTAGATTTACCGCAGTTGGTGTAAATTCAATTAAGCGTTGGGTACGACCTTTTTGTTTTCAAAATTGGCCGAATAAATTATTGCCAAACGAATTGAAAAATGAAAATCCACTTAGTATTTCTCGTTTAATTGATGGGAAACAAACCAAAAATTTAATTTAAAAATATGAAGTATATTCTAAGTTTATTTTGTGTAATAACAGTATTTATTTCTTGTACTTCTGGAAATGAAACTTGTAATTCTTCTTCAACCGAATTGCAAATAATTATTAACTCTTATGAAGCGCATAAGGGTTTTGATGAATCCAAATTTCCGTTGGGATTATTTACGAAAGAATATTATAAAAGTGAGGCCGATTATGCCAAACAACAATTACAATATTTTGAATGTATTAAAATAGATGAATTGTCGGAATCTGAGCAGATTTCAGCAGCATTACTAAAATTTATATTTCAAGAAAAAATTGATTTTTATGAATTTGATGCTTATTTAAATCCGTTATTATCAGATGCTGGTTTTCATACAAGTTTACCTTATGAGGTTCGAGATTTTGCTACGCACCAGCAGTTTGTGAATTATTTAAACAAATTAAACGTAATGCCAACTTTTGTATCTCAACATATTACATTAATGCGAGAAGGATTGGAAAAAGGAATATCACAGCCAAAAATAATTTTTAACAATTTTGAAGATACATACAACAGTCAATTAGTTGAAAATTTTGAAGATAGTTTTTATTATTCTCCTTTTAAAAATTTGGCAACTAACAGTAGTCAAAATCAAAAAGATTCTTTGTTAGCAGCTGCTAAAATTGCAATTGAAACAAAGGTGATTCCTCAATTTAAAATTATAAAAGACTTTTTTGAAAACGAATATTTTACTAAAACTAGAGAAAGTGGAGGTGTTTCTAATCAGCCAAATGGGTATGTGTATTATGAGAATAGAGTTGAATATTATACAACATTAAAAATTTCAGCAGAGGAAGTACATCAAAAAGGATTAGAAGAAGTAGCTAGAATTAAAGCTGAAATGCAAAAAATAATATATGAAGTCGGCTTTAAAGGTTCGTTTTCAGAGTTTTTGACATTTTTAAGAACAGATGCCCAATTTTATGCACAAACAGGAGATGAATTACTCAAAGAAGCAAGAAATATAGCCAAAAGAATTGATGCTCAATTACCCAAATATTTTATAACATTGCCAAGAAAACCTTATGGTGTTGCACCAGTTCCGGCTGTAATTGCTCCGAAATATACAACAGGTAGATACAGTCCGCCAAGTAGTAATACAGAACCAGGTTATTATTGGGTAAACACCTATAATTTACCTAGCAGACCTTTATATGTTTTGCCTGCATTAACTTTGCACGAAGCCGTTCCAGGGCATCATTTACAAATAAGTTTAAATAGTGAAATGGGTGAAGATATTCCTCAATTTAGAAAGAATTTGTACTTATCTGCCTACGGTGAAGGTTGGGGTTTGTATTCCGAATTTTTAGGTGATGAAATGGGAATTTATACGACACCTTTTGAACAATTTGGAAAATATACTTATGAAATGTGGCGTGCTTGTAGGTTGGTAGTAGATACTGGAATTCATGTAAAAAATTGGACAAGAGAAGAAGCTGTTGCGTATTTAAAATCGAATACAGCACTTTCTATTCATGAAGTAAATACAGAAATAGATCGCTACATTTCTTGGCCTGGACAAGCATTGTCTTATAAAATTGGAGAACTAAAAATCAGAGAACTTAGGGAGTTGGCAGAAAAAGAATTAGGAACAAAATTTGATGTGCGTCAGTTTCACGAAATTATTTTAGATGAAGGGACTGTTACACTTAATATTCTCGAAAAAAGGATCTTAGATTATATTAAGAAATTAAATAATTCTTAATCATATTTTTGCATTATACATTTTGAAATATTACTATATGTTAGCCAACTAATCAATTTTTTGTAATTTTGACAAATGACATTTAGTGATATTCTTATTAGATTGCGAAAAATTGTGCGCTCTGTAAATTTAGAAAGCAAGCGTGTAGAAAAAGAACAAGGAGTTAGTATTCCACAACTTTTATGTTTACAGTTTTTAGCTGAACAAGAAGATTACAAAACAAATGCGGCTAAACTTAAAGCATTCTTAAATTTAAATGCGAGTACTATTTCTGGAATTTTAAGTCGTCTAGAAAAAAAAGGACTTGTAGCAAAATTACCAAAAGCATCTGATAAAAGAGTTACACTTATTTCTTTAACCGCTAACGGAATGGAATTGTTGCAATCTGCTCCAATTACTTTTCAACAAAAGCTGAGTGAAAAGTTACAAGCACTGCCCCCTAAAAAACTGCAAATTATTATTGAGGGTATTGATTTATTAACTCAAATTATGGAGGTTGAGGAGCTCGATGCTTCACCTATAATTACTGCTGAAGAATTTTCATCTGATAAATAAACTCATTTTTATCAATCTTTAAACTTTCTGTAGAAACTATTAGAGTATTTATAACTTTTATGTAGATAATTAATCTATAATATTAAAAAATAGGGTAAATTATTATTATTCTTGAAATAAATATGATTAAGAAAAATAGTTTCTATAGAAACTATTTTGTATTTTAGCAGAAATCAAAAAAACTATAAAAATATATGTTAATAATTCCTGTAAAAGAAGGTGAAAATATTGATAGGGCTTTAAAGCGTTATAAAAGAAAGACTAGAAATACAAAAATTTTGAATCAATTAAGAGAAAATAAGCATTTTACAAAAAAATCTGTAAAAAGAAGAAGACAAATAGAGAAAGCTTCTTATAAACAATACCTTAGAGATCAAGAAAATCAATAGTAATGGATAATTTTAAAATTTACAATAAAGTTTCTAAACCCACTCAGAAAGAAAAAGAAGCAATTGTTCAATTTTTATTTAAGCATTTAGAAGAATTTGGTGATGAAAAAGAAGCTATTTTAAAATGTTTAAATTTTGCTGTAAAAGATTCTGAATCTGGATTAGGTGGTTTTGTTTTAGTTCTAAATGATAAATCTGAGACTTTAGGAATTACCATAGTTAATAAAACAGGTATGGAAGGTTACATACCCGAAAATATTTTAGTTTACATAGCGGTTAATAGTAATGCTAGAGGTCAAGGCATTGGTAAAAAAATAATGCAAAAAGCAATAGAAATTTCCGAAGGAGATATTGCTCTTCATGTTGAGCCAAATAATCCAGCTAAATTTTTGTATGAGAAACTAGGTTTTGAAAACAAATATTTAGAAATGCGCTTAAAAAAATAGTTAAAATTAATTATGGAAACTATAGATATTATAGTCTTTGTAATCTACATGATTTTAGTTCTTGGAATAGGTTTTTATTATTTCAAAAAAAATAAAGATGTAAAAGATTATTACATTGGTGGCGGAAAAATGAGTAGTACACATATTGGGCTTTCCGTTGTAGCTACAGATGTTGGCGGTGGATTTTCAATTGGTTTAGGTGGACTAGGATTTATGATGGGAATATCAGGTTCTTGGATGTTGTTTACAGGTTTAATTGGAGCATGGTTAAGTGCTGTAGTTTTAATTCCAAAGGTTGTAAGGCAAGGTAATTTACATGGTTTTTTAACATTTCCTGAATTTTTAAAACATAATTATGGAGTAACCGTAGCCATGGTTGCAGGTGTTATATCTTTTATTGGATATTTGGGCTTTACATCATCACAATTTTTAGCAGGTGCCAAATTAGCCATCGGTACTTTTCCTAGTTTAGATTTGTTAGACGCCTTATTAATTATGGGTGGTATTGCACTTGTTTACACTGTTTTTGGTGGAATGAAAGCTGTTATTTATACCGATACTTTTCAGTGGATTATATTAATGGCTGGTTTAATTTTTATTGGAATTCCTATTGCTTATAATTATTTAGGTGGTTATCATGAAATAATAAATGTATTGCCAAATAAATTTTACTCATTAAAAAATGTAACATGGGTACAATTAGTTAATTGGTTTGTAATTATTGTGCCCATTTGGTTTGTTGGAATGACCTTGTACCAAAGAATATATGCGTGTAAAAATGAAAAAACGGCTAAAAAAGCTTGGTTTATTGCAGGTTTATTTGAATATCCAATTATGGCATTTATGGGCGTTATTTTAGGTTTATTTGCACGCGTAGCTGCTGCAAAAGGTTTGTTTGCTGCAGAAGGTTTTGACAACGCACTGCTTATGGATCCAGAAATTGGAATGCCATTATTATTAAAAAAAGTACTTCCTATTGGTTTTATGGGTTTAATGTTATCGGCATATTTCTCTGCAATTATGTCTACAGCAGATAGTTGTCTTTTAGCAGCTTCTGGAAATTTTGTAACCGATATTTTAGGCTTAAAAGATTTAAGCCCCAATACTATAAAAATTTCACAAATCACAACTTTTGTAATTGGAGGGTTGGCTATTTTAATTGCCAGTTCTATGCAAAGTGTATTAGAGTTAATGTTGCTATCATATTCTTTTATGGTTTCTGGTTTGTTAATTCCTGTACTCGGTATTCTTATTTCAAAAAAGAAAAAACCAAAAGCAGCATTAGTAGCTATGTTGTTAGGAGGTTTTTCAACTTTAATATTATCCGTTTTACAAACACCAATTCCGTTTGGATTAGATCCAATTATTATAGGAATTTCACTGTCATCAATTAGCTATTTATCCATTAAAAATTAAATTATGGCTTATGTAACATTAAATAAAAAATCTTTAGAGATAAATTATAATTATTTAAAAAATCTGTTTAAAAAACATAATAAAGAATGGGCTCCTGTTGTAAAAATGCTTTGTGGACATAAACAGTTTTTAGAGTTTTTATTGTCGCTAGGAGAAGAGCAAGTTTGCGATGCCCGACTTACAAATCTTAGAACTATAAAATCAATAAACCCAAAGGTTGAAACTATTTATATTAAACCACCTGCAAAAAGAAGTATTAAAAGTGTTGTTAAATATGCAGATGTAAGTTTTAATACAGAATATACTACTATAAAATGGTTATCTGAAGAAGCTAAAGCCCAAAATAAAGTACATCGTATTATTATTATGATAGAACTTGGTGATTTACGGGAAGGTATTTTAGGAGAACATTTATTAGATTTTTACAAAAAAGTTTTTGACTTACCAAATATAAAAGTTGTAGGTATTGGTGCAAACTTAAACTGTTTAAGTGGCGTTATGCCAAGTAAAGATAAATTAATTCAATTAAGTTTGTATGAGCAATTAATTGAAGCCAAGTTTGGTAAAAAAATTGAAAATGTTACTGGAGGTTCTTCAGTTATGATTCCGTTGTTGCAAAAAAAACAAATTCCTAAAGGAGTGAATCATTTTAGAATTGGTGAAACACTATTTTTCGGTATTGATTTGTTTACAAATAAAACAATTCCAAAAATGAAAAATGATGTTTTTTTATTGCATGCAGAAATAATAGAAGTTACTGAGAAACCTGTAATCCCTTATGGTGATTTAGAAGAAAATCCTTCCGGAGATGTGTTAGAAATTAATCCAGAAGATTATGGAACTACACATAAAAGAGGAATTTTAGATATTGGTTTATTAGATATTGCTACAACAGATTTTTTAATTCCAGTTGATAAAAAAATTAACTTTATTGGGGCAAGCTCAGATATGTTAGTGGTAGATATAGAAAATACCAGAAAAAAATATAAAGTAGGTGATGTGGTCTCATTTAAAATGAAATATATGGGCGCTTTAAGAATTATGAATTCTAGATATATTGAAAAACGACTTATTTAATTGTTTTAAAAAGCACTCATAAAATCTTCTGCAAGTATTTTCTGTAAATAAAATAGTAATTCTTTAGCATTTTCTTCTGAAAAAATAATAGGGGGTTTTATTTTTAAAACATTATGGTCTGGACCATCAACACTCATAAGTATTTTGTGATCTTTCATTCTATTTACTAAATATTCGGATTGTTTGGCTAATGGTTTTAAATTACTATCAACCAATTCAATTCCTAAGAATAATCCTTGTCCACGAACATTACCAATAATTGGAAAATCTTTGGCAAGTTTTTTCAATGCTGTTTTTAAAAAATCACCAACATTTAATGCATTTTCTTGAAGTTTTTCTTTTTGCACAGTTTTTAGCACCTCTGTTGCTATTGCGCACGAAACTGGATTTCCACCAAACGTATTAAAATACTCCATTCCGTTTGCAAATTTATTAGCAATTTCTTGGGTACAAGCCACTGCAGCAATTGGATGACCGTTACCTAATGGTTTTCCAATAGTTACAATATCTGGTTTTACATTATATAGTTGAAAACCCCAGAATGTTGTTCCCATTCTTCCACAACCAGTTTGCACTTCATCTGAAATACAAACACCACCTGCTTTTCTAATCAATTTATAAGATGCTGTTAAAAAATCTTTTGGTAATTCAATTTGACCGCCACAACTTATTATTGGTTCAATAATAAATGCGCACACATTTCTACCTTTTTTATGAATATTTTCAATACATTTTTCAATTTCATTAGCATATAATTTACCCGAGTTATTACCTCTGTATTTTCCTCTAAAATTATCTGGCAATGGAAAAATTTCAGTTTTTTCTGGTGCTCCATTTCCACCTTTTCCATCAAATTTATAAGAACTTATGTCAACACACATATTTGTGTTACCGTGGTAACCAACTTCTGAAGCAATTATATCCTTTTCTCCAGTTGCAGTTTTTGCCATTCTAATAGCTAGTTCATTAGCTTCGCTACCAGAATTTACAAAATGTAGTACGTTTAATTCGGGAGGTAAAGTTTTTAGCAGTTCGTTGGTAAGTGCATTTATATTTTCGTGTAAATAGCGCGAATTTGTGTTTAACACTGCCATTTGCTCTTGACCAGCTTTTACTACTGAAAAATGTTCGTGACCAACATGGGCAACATTATTTACAGTATCTAAATATTTTGTACCGTTTACATCCATTAAATATACTCCAGCTCCTCGAACCATTTTAATGGGAGTTTTATATTGTAGATTTAAACTTTTTCCTAAATGTTTTTTTCTAAAATTAATTAATTCAGTATTTGTAGTTGTTTTTTTAGTTTGAAGTCCTGTAGTTTTGAACAATAAATTAGGGTTTGGACAAATGCTTTTCCAAGTGTCAATTTCATTAAAATTAGCTACCCCTGGAAAATCTTTTTTATAATCTAATAGCGAAAGCAATATCTGAAAATGAAGATGAGGTACCCAGTTGCCGTTTTCTTTTCTATTTCCTAAATAACCAATACAATCTCCCTTTTTAATGGTGTCTCCAACTTTTTTATTGCTAACACTTTCAATACTTAAATGCCCATATAATGTGTAAAAATGAAAATTTTGAATATTATGTTTTAAAATGATGAGTCCGCCATATAATTTATTTCCAGCATTATTGTAACAAACAACTACTTCGCCACTTAATAATGCATGAATTGGAGTTTGTGTAGGTAGCCAAAAATCGACTCCTAAATGAATAGTTCTGCTTTCTCTTCCGTTATTTCCAAGGGTGTCAAAATCGGTTGAGGTGTAAAGTGGACGCGGTTCTAAATAACCGCCTGCAATTATTTTTGAAGGATTATTAGTTTGTAATTTATTGATTTTATATTCAAATAAATCTAAGTCGTTAAATTCTTCTTGATGTCCAATCCACGTACTTGAAACGCTTAAATCTAATGGTTGAATTTTATTTTTTTGAATTGTTGGGAATAAATCTGTTAGTTGAAAAGTAGTTGTGGCTGCCCATTTATTAAATTTTTCTTCATTTGGATGTGCCGCAAAACCACAGGCAATTCTAAAGCTGAATAGCGCAAATTCAGAAGAAATATTGCTCCATTTTTTTAAAGTTTCCCAAACAGTTTTTTCGCTTATGAGTAAATATTCGTTGTCTGGTTCTTTTATTTTATTAATCGCAGATTTTGTTATGGAAATAATTAAACGCATTGCAACTGCAGAATATAAATGTTCTAATTCAGCTTCTTTTAAAGGAAAAGAAGTATGGTATCCTTTTACAATTGGTAGAGCTGCTGCTAATGGATTATTTTGGTTTATTGTTGTATACAATGCAATTGCTACATCATTAATAATTTGCGTATTTATAGCATCTCCAAAATCAATTATTGCTTCAACTTTTGGGTTAATTAAATCTTCTGAAACAATTATATTATGGTCGTTTGCATCATTATGAACTACCGATTTTCTTAATTTCGAATAAGATTCTAGGTTGTTTTCAAATAGATTTTGAAAGTGAGAAATAATTGTTGCTTGTTCAGAGTTGAATAAATTTAAATGTCTTTTAGTCCAAAGTGATTGCGCAATATCCCATTCAAAATTTCTTATGGCTTTTGGGTGTTCAAACCCTTCAAGTGCTTTTGTTAACAAACCACATTTATATCCTAAACTAAAACCTAAATTGTCTAATTGAGGATTAACCGAACTCCAAATACGTCCAGAAATCCAAGTGAGTAAGCGTACTTTTCGGTTTTTTCCGCTAGTATCTTTTATTTCAGAAATTGATTTGTTTTGAACATTGTTTATTACCCTAGGTGAAATTAAATTAGAATCTTTCTTTTCAATGTATTTTAATAACTTTTGTTGAAAATCGATGTACTCTAAATCTTCATTAGGTCTTGAAATTTTTAAAATATAACTAGTTGAATTATCAATTTTAATTCTGAAGTTAAAATCTAATTCTCCTGGAAGTTTAGTCGCTTTTCCTTTTAAATTATAGCTCTCAAAAAGTATATTTTCAGCTTCAGTATTAGTTATTTTAATAGTATTATAATTCATTGTTAGTTAATATTTTTTTAAAATAGGATAAACTAAATTATTCAAAATTTGTGTGAATTTAATTCTTATTTTTGTTAAAATATCAAATTATTAGTTGAAGTTAGTATGTTTAATGTTCTTTTAGTTGCTAACTTTAAATCTTTAAAAACATTTCATGAAAAATATTAAATCCCTATTTTTATTTATTGCCCTTAGTACAATTATTGTTGGTTGTAGAGTTCGTTTAGAACCTGTTGAGATTTTAACATTTGAGCAGAAGATAGAAAAGTTATTTCCAAATGGAGAAGTTACAGAAATGGAGGTAAAAGACCATTTTACAAAAGCCTATCAAATAGTTTTAGACCAACCTTTGGACCATAAAGATAAAGACGCAGGCACGTTTAAACACTATTTTTATTTATCTCATGTAGATGAGGCGAAACCAACAGTTTTTATAACTGAAGGGTATAACGCAACTCCTAGAACGTATGAATTAAGTAAAATATTTAAGGGAAATCAGGTGCAAGTGGAATATCGTTTTTATGGAAAATCGCGACCAGATACCATTCCTTGGAAGTATTTAAAAAATGATTTGGCCATTGAAGATTATCATAAAATAATTACAAAATTAAAAAGACTTTATACTGGTAAATGGATTTCAACAGGAATTAGTAAAGGCGGAGAAACAGTTTTAATTCATAAAAGTAAATATCCTTGGGATGTTGATGTTGCTGTCCCTTACGTGGCGCCATTAATAGATACTCAAGAAGACATAAGAACTGAAAACCATATTAATACCATTGGAACAGATGAATGTCGCGCTAAAATTGTTGCATTTCAGAGAGCAGTTTTAAAAAAGAGAGATTCAGTATTAGTTGAAATATCAAAGTATGCAACTGATAAACAAATGAGTTTTACAGAACTTTCTATTGAAGAAGCTTTAGAGTATGCGGTTTTAGAATTCCCATTTTCTTTTTGGCAATGGGGTGGAAGTTGTGATGAAATTCCTGATGAAAACGCTACTTCAAAGCAAATGTTTAATTATATTAATACAATAGTTGGAATCAGTTTTTATAATGATAAAACGTACTATGATCTGTTACCTTCATATTACCAACATGCTACAGAATTAGGATATTATGGATTTGATAGCACGCCTGTAAAAGATTTACTACAAGTAGTTCAAAAGCCAACAAATTTGCGTTTTGCACCAAAAAATGTTGATTTAACGTACAATCAAAATTATATTAAAGAGGTACGAGACTTTGTTGAAAATAAAGGAAAAAAAATCCTTTATATTTATGGTGAATATGATACTTGGGGCGCATGCGCACCAACTCCTAAACCGCATGTAGATGCTTTAAAAATGGTTTTAAAAGAGGGCTCTCATAAAACTAGAATTAAACATTTTTCTAAACAAGACCAACAATTAATTTATGATAAATTGCAAAATTGGTTGGGGTATAGTGTTACAATCTATCCATTGGAAAATTAGTTTAATTGAATTTTAAATTTATAGTGTTGTTGTATAAATTCACTTTAAACTTTGCAACAAACTAATTAGATTTTAAAATATTATGGAAAGCATATTAAGGTGGTTATAAAATAAAATACTGTAATTTTGTGCTTTGAAAGGAAGAAAAAGATAATGAAAAATAAAATTTGGCTATCATCTCCACATATGGGTGGTAGTGAACAAAAATATGTACAAGAAGCATTTGACACAAATTGGGTTGCTCCTTTAGGTCCAAATGTTAATGAATTTGAAAATAGTTTAGAAAACTATTTAAAAGAAGATATACACGTAGCAGCTTTAAGTTCTGGTACTGCTGCAATACATTTAGCCTTAATTTTATTAGGAGTTTCTAAAGGAGACGAAGTATTATGTCAAAGTTTTACTTTTTCTGCATCAGCAAATCCAATAATTTATCAGGGAGCAACACCTGTTTTTATTGATAGTGAGCTAGAAACTTGGAATATGTGTCCTGAACAATTAGAAATTGCTATTTTACATCGATTAAAAAACGGAAGAAAACCAAAAGCAATAATTGCGGTTCATTTGTATGGTATGCCTTACAACGTCGATAAAATTAATGCGTTGGGTAAAAAATATGAAATTCCAATTATTGAAGATAGTGCAGAGGCCCTAGGTAGCAGTGTTAACAATAGAAAATGCGGAACTTTTGGAGATCTTTCAATTTTATCATTTAATGGTAATAAAATAATTACAACCTCAGGCGGAGGTGCATTAGTTTGCAAAAGCAAAAAAGATAAAGAAAAAGCAATTTTTTTAGCAACCCAAGCTAGAGATAACGCACCACATTATCAACATTCTCATATAGGTTATAATTATAGAATGTCTAATATTGTTGCAGGAATTGGAAGAGGTCAATTAGAAGTTTTAGATGATAGAGTTTTAGCTAGAAGATTTAACCATGATTTTTATAAATCAACTATTAAAAATTTAGATTTTAAATTTTTGAAAGAACCTGAAGGTTATTATTCAAATAGATGGTTAACTTGTATTTTAACGCCTTCGTTTAAAATAAGAGAAAAAATTAGACTATCTTTCGAGAGTGAAAATATAGAATCTAGACCATTGTGGAAACCAATGCATTTGCAACCAATATTTAATAATTGCCTGAGTTTTTTAAATGGAAACTCCGAAAAATTATTTGAAACTGGTTTATGCTTACCAAGTGGTTCTAATATTACTGAAAATGAATTGCATAGAATTGTTGGGGTTCTAAACTGTTTTTAGTATGATAAGTAATGTATTTAAAGAACTATTAAAAAGGAATACACCTAGGTGGTTTGTATTGATAATTGATATTTATATTGTTATTAATACGTTCATAATTTCTTATTTAATACGATTTAATTTTAGTTTTAATTTCGACACTTCGAAGTTTATTTTACAGCTTCCAGTGGTGGTGGTTGCTGCCTTAATAAGTTTTTTAATTGTAGGTTCTTATAAAGGAGTTATAAGGCATACAGGTATTAGAGACTCTATTAACGTAATATTTGCCAGTTTTCTAATTTTTGGGTCTTTAATTGCAATTGTAATTGTTAACCATCAATTTAAATTTATACCAGAATTTACAATCCCAAAATCAATAATAGCAATTCACTTTTTATTAAATGTTTTTACGTTAATTGTTATTAGGTTTTTGTACAAAGAACTTTATACACTTTTAATTGCAGGCTCTTCTATAGAGAAAAGAGTTTTAATTTACGGAGCTGGAGAGGCAGGGATGTTAGTACATTCCTTATTAAAAGAAGATAAAGCTAACAGAATTCAAATTGTTGGGTTTGTTGATGATGATAAACGAAAAGCTGGAAATAAGTTAAATGGAATGCGTATTTTCGATTCAGAAAAAATAACCACAGACTTTGTTGAAAAAAAGAATATTGATGAAATTATTTTAGCAATTCAAAAAATAAAACCTTCAAAATTAATTGAAATTGTTGATACTTTATCTAAGCTACCATTAGAAGTAAAAATAGTACCACCAATTCAAACATGGATAGATGGAGATTTACAAGCAAAGCAAATAAAATCTGTTAAAATTGAAGATTTATTGGGTAGAATGCCAATTGAATTAAACAATCCAATATTACACAAAGAATATAGTGATAAAGTAATTTTAGTAACTGGAGCAGCGGGTTCTATCGGTAGTGAAATTGTAAGGCAAGTAGCAAGTTTTAATTTTAAACATTTAGTTTTAATAGATCAAGCAGAATCAGATCTTTATAATCTTCAGCAGTTTTTTACTAATAAAAATGTTGAAAATATAACGGCAATTGTTGCAGATGTTCAAAATAAAAATAGAATTGCTACTATTTTTAAAAAATATAAACCTCAAGTTGTTTTTCATGCAGCAGCATATAAACATGTGCCATTAATGGAAGAAAACCCATATGAAGCAGTTAGAACAAACATAATGGGAAGTAAAAATATAGCAGACCTTTCAGTAGAAAATAATGTTGAAAAGTTTGTAATGATTTCAACAGATAAAGCTGTAAACCCTACTAATGTTATGGGTGCTACTAAACGAATTGCAGAAATGTACATTAATTGTATTAGCAAAGAAAATACAACAAAATTTATTATAACTCGGTTTGGAAATGTTTTAGGCTCAAACGGTTCTGTTATTCCATTATTTCAATCACAAATAAGCAATGGAGGTCCTGTTACTGTTACTCATAAGGATATTACACGATATTTTATGACCATTCCAGAAGCTTGTCAGTTAGTACTCGAAGCAGGTTCTATGGGAAAAGGTGGTGAAATTTTTGTTTTTGACATGGGGAATTCTATTAAAATTTTTGATTTAGCCCTGAATATGATTCGGTTATCTGGTTTAAAATACCCAGATGATATTGATATAGAAATTAAAGGGTTACGCCCTGGTGAAAAAATTTATGAAGAATTATTAGCAACTTCTGAAAACACTATTGAAACACATCATGAAAAAATTATGATAGCTAAAGTTATATCTTTAGATGTTGAAACAGTAAAACAACAAATTATTGATTTATGTGTTTTAAATAATGAAGAAAATAACGAATTAACTGTTTTAAAAATGAAACAGATTGTTCCAGAGTTTGTGTCAAATAACTCAAAATATCAAGTGTTAGATAAATAACAAATTTTTATTAAATATATTTGCAAAAAATAAAGCATGAAAATTAACTACTTATATAAATTTGGATTACTTTTTTTAGCCTTAATTACAGTTTCGTCTTGTGTTTCAAAAAAGGATATGATTTATTTTCAAAATGATGAAACAGTAACTAACGAATTGTATAAAAATTATGCTCCAAAAATTCAAACTGCTGATATTCTTAATATTACTGTAAGTGCTCGTGAGCCTAAAGCTGTAATTGCATATAATTTATACCAAGGCAATGGGCAATCTTCTACAACAGAACCTTTAACGTATTTAGTTGACAATCAGGGTTTTATTGTATTTCCTGAACTTGGTAAAATTAAAGTTAGTGGATTAACCACAGACGAATTAAAAGATCTTTTAGTAGAAAAGTTAAAGGTTTATATTACAAATCCAATTGTTACTATTAGACTTCAAAATTTTAGAGTTTCAATTTTAGGAGAAGTTAAATCGCCAGGTCCATATAATTTAGAAAACGAAAAAGTTTCAATACCAGAAGCTTTGGCTATGGCAGGAGATTTAACAATTCAGGGTAAAAGGAAAAATATTTTATTATTGAGAACTACTGGAGATAAAGTAGAAAGTATACGATTAGATTTAACCGATAAATCTTTGTTTAAATCGCCTTATTTTTATTTAGCTCAAAATGATATTGTTTATGTAGAACCAAACAAAGCAAAAGTAAACTCTTCTGCAATTGGAACAACATCATCTTTAATTTCAATCGCTTCTGCACTACTTTCTTTAGTGCTAATTTTAACACGTTAATATGCAAGATAATCAACAATATAGTCCTGTAAATTTTAATGAGGATACAATAAATATTCGTGAAGAAATTGAAAAGTATGTTTACCATTGGAAATGGTTTGTTTTAAGTACTTTTTTAGCATTAGTTGTAGTTTTTATTTATTTGCGTTATACACCAAACCAATACGAAGCTGCAGCAACTATTTTAATTGAAGACGTTGAAAATAGTGAATTGTCAGCCTTTAAAGATTTGGGTTTAGTAGGAAGTTCTCAGGCTTCTTTAGAAAACGAAATTGAATTATTAAAATCTAGAAATTTAATTCAAAGAGTTGCCAAAGAATTAAAATTAAATGTTTCGTACTACAATCAGGGAAGAGTAATTGAAGCTGAATTTTTTCATGAAAGATCACCTCTTAATATTAATTTTTTAATAAGCGATTCAATTTTTGATAGGCTTAGTACCACATTTTCTATTCAAATAAAGTCTAAAACACACGCTATTTTAAAAACGGCTTTAGAAGAACAGGAATATGCTTTTGGAGATAAAATGAGTTTATCATTTGGAGATCTTATTATAACTCCAAAAAATGCTGATAGATTAAAAGCTGATGATGAAATAATTATAAAAATTATTCCTTTAAGGGCTGTTGTTGAAAGTTATAGAAATAGAATACAAGTTGAAGTTGTTAAAAATTCTAGTGTAATTCGTTTAAGTTTAAGAGATCGAGTTAATGAGAAAGCACAAGAAATTCTTGATAATTTAATAAAACAATATAATGACGATGCCGTAACAGATAAGAGTTTAATTGCTAAAAGAACCAATGAGTTTATTAATGATAGAATTTCAATAATAGATGAAGACTTGTCACTTATTGAGGCAGGTGTAGAGCGTTTTAAAACTCAAAATAGACTTACAGATATTTCTTCTGAAGCTGGAATAGCTTTGCAATCTAAAAATGAACTTTCTAAACAAGTTATTGCGCTAAGTACGCAATTAAAATTAGTTGATTATGTAGAAGATTATATAACAACTAATTCTGAAGAGTTAATACCAAGTGGTTTAGGTATTGAAAATAGTTCAATTGCTGAAAGTACTAATAAATATAATGAGGTTTTATTAGAAAGAAATAGGATTTTAAATAGTTCTAGTGAATTGCACCCAACAGTTATTAATTTAAATACACAATTAAACCAATTTAAAGATAATATTACGCAAAGTTTATCAAATTTAAAGTCATCATTAACAATATCTTTAAATGATATAAAAAAACAAGAAAACAGGTTTAATTCTAAAATTGCAGCAGTACCAAAACAAGAAAGAGAGTATAGAGATATACAAAGGCAGCAAGAAATAATTGAAGCTCTTTATTTATATTTATTACAAAAACGAGAAGAAAATGCAATTTCATTGGCCGTTACACTTCCAAATGCAAAAATTGTAGATGTTGCATATGGAGCAGGGTATCCTGTAGCTCCAAATCGTAAAGTGTTTTATTTGGCAGCTTTGTTAATAGGTTTAATTTTACCTTTTGGTATTTTGTATGTAATATTTTTATTAGACAATAAAATCCATACACGTAAAGATGTGGAAGCTGCAATTGATATTCCAATTTTAGGAGATATTCCCCAATCCAAATCAGAAAGAAAAGTAGTTATTTCAGATCGAGATAGAGATAGTACTTCAGAATCTTTTAGATTGTTAAGAACCAATGTTAATTTTATGCTTTCCAGTGTAAAAAGTGCTTCCAAAACTATTTTTATTACATCTACACTAGCTGGTGAAGGGAAAACTTTTATTGCAATAAACTTAGCATCTGTATTAGCATTAACAAATAAAAAAGTATTATTAATTGGAGGTGATATTAGAAAACCTAAAATTGCAGAATATTTAAATATTCAATCAACTAAACAAGGGCTATCACATTTTTTAATGAATACTTCATTGCAAGTACCTGATGTTATTGAACAATTTCAAGAAACTAATTTTGATATTTTAGAATCTGGAATTGTAGCTCCTAACCCTTCAGAATTATTAATGAATGGACGTTTTGATGAAGTTTTAGCTTATGGTAAAGCCAATTACGATTACGTTATTGTTGATACTGCTCCAATTAATATAGTTACTGACACTCTATTATTTAGTCAAAAAGCAGACTTGTTTATTTATGTAATTAGAGCAAATTACTTAGACAAACGTTTGTTAGAAATTCCTAATAAGCTTTATAAAGAAAAACGTTTACCTAATATGGCTGTTTTAATAAATGACACTGATTTAGAGAGAGGTTATGGTTACGGCTATGGTTATGGCTATGGGTATACAGAAAAAGAGTTGAAGCCTAAAAAATGGTGGAGAAAAATTATACCTCTTTAAAATAAAAAATAATTATTGAATTTCTGTTTTCTTTCAAATAGTTAGTGCTTCACGTAAAATTATTTATTTCAAGGTCTAGCTAGATTCACTAACATATTATGCAATGCTGAAAATAAGTTAAGAATGCAGATTGCTATTAATTATTTGAAGCTAATTGTAATTAAAGTAGTTTCGAATTATTCTCTAAAATAGGGGTTATTAACTTTATCAATTTACTATTATTAATAGTTTCTAAAACATCTAAATGATAATGGTTGTGAGCGTCTGTGCCAGCAAAGTCTATTAAATTATCTTTTAGCAAACTTTCAGCAATTTTAGTTACTTTAGAACCATAATGTGTTGATAGTGAAAGTAAATTTAGTTGGAATAAACAACCCAATTCTTTTAACTTAAAATACTCCTTATAATTAGAGTGATAAAAAGTATAACGTTCTGGGTGTGCTAATATTGGCTGGTAACCAGCTATTTGAATATTAAAAATAATTTCTTTTAAGTTTATTGGGGGATTAAAGTAAGAAAGTTCTACAAGTATGTATTTATCTTTAATGGTAAGTAATTCTTTTTTACTTAATAATATTTCAAAATTTGCATCAATCATATATTCTGCAGCAGCTCTAATCTTTACATCATTAATTTCTTGTGTTTTTAAATAATTTGTTAACTCGTAAAGCTTTTGATTTATTATTTTGGGTGTATTATTCCAAACACCATCCATAATGTGTGGCGTAATTACAAAGTTTTTTATGCCGTAATTAGAAAGTCTTTTAATAAGTGCTGCAGACTCTTCAAAGCTTTTAGAGCCATCATCAATATTTGGAAATAAATGCGAATGAATATCTACATAATCATCTGGAAATAATGTAGTAATTGTTTGTTTATTTTTTTTAAAGAAAGATAACATATTCTTAAAAAATTCCAGTTTTAGTTAATTTCAAAAAGCCTCCATAATTGTTTGGTGAAAAATCCCCAAAATCTGCTGTGGCACCAACCGTTATTTCAAACGGAATTGTTTTATCTCTAATTAACACCTCTAAATACGGAGCAAATAAAGATTTATTTATAGGATTATTAAACCAACCTGCATATTTTGTATAGGTTATATTTGTTTTGTATTGAATATTATTACTTAAATACCCTTTAAACCCAAAATTAAAAGAAGTAAATCTGTTTTGATCAATTCCATAAGTAATACCATTTTCAGGTATTTTGGTTGTAAAAAATGGAGAGCCAATAGTACGTCCATAAAAGGTCCAACCACTTTGGTAAACACTATTGTTAAAGTAGTTGTCTATTAAACCATTTTCAGAACTATTTTTCCCTTGGTGCTTGGTATATTGAAATTCAGTAATAATATGTGTTATAAAATTTTTAGGCTTTTTTAAATCTATAAAAAAGCCAAATAAGCCATCTGGATAATTTGCAAATTCTCTACCAGATCGATCTTCGAAAGGATGTGATAAATAGATACTCCAGTTAGAATTTTCTCCTACATAATTTAATTGAAAAAGATAATTACCCACATGATTTCCCCAAGCATTTGATGAATTAATATCATCTTCAGTTTTATTTCCATCACCTGTTCCGGTAATATATTTTAAATAAGTTTTAAAATCTGTAGGTTGTTTTCCAAATTCTTCAGAAGTTCCACCCCATTGTACATAGTGGTCTAACCCAGAAATTAAGCTTAGTTTATTGGATAATTTAGATTTAAAGTATAAACTTTTATAATGTAAATGGGCATTATCAATGGCACGTTTGTCATTTAAAAAATATTCAGCATAATTGGCTTTTACTTTTAACCATTTTTTAGCAAATGGAAGCTCTAAATAATTTCTAGTTTTAAAATTTATACCAGGGAAAGCTCTCGTATTAATTGAATTAATAATATTTCCATTACTAATAGATAAACCTTCAAATACAATTTTATCATTTTTACTTCCAGCATCTAATTGCCAATTTTTAGAAGCAATAGAAACATAGAGTTCATTAATTAAAATTTCATTTTTATCGGCAATATAACCTGTAATTGAAGCTTTGTATGCAACATCCAATCGGTTGTTGGGTTTTTTAAAATCAGAAAAAATAGCAGTATTTAATAAAAGGTTATTATTATTTGGAATAACACCAAACTTATTAGCTGTTAAAAGAAACGGAAGAGTTTCTTTGCTGCTGAGATTCGAATTTAATTCCACCAAATAATTTTGAGCTTGTATTTTAAACAACACAGAAAAAAATAAAATAAAACTTAGTATTAACCTAAACGATTTCAATATCATAAAATTAAAATGAAATAATAAAATCAAAGTTAACTAAATTTTAATTAAAGTTTGGTTGTAGTAATAAGGTTGTTTTTTTAAAATTTATGCCTAATATATTGCGTGAATTAATGAAATTTTACGAATACTGTTTAATTATTATTAAAAATGTAATAATTAATTTTAAGAAATTATATTTTACAATAATGTTTTTTGAATTATCAATAAGTATTGAATTTTTTTTATAAAAAATAATGCTATTTTAAAATTAATGTCTAGATTTGTCCAGTATTTTTAAGATTATGATAACAAATAACACTTTTAACAGCTTCTATTTTTACTTTTATTTTATTAATAAAGGTTGAGGCTTTGTATGTGTTGTTTAACAAAATATAAATTATAGAGTCTCGAAATTATTTCGAGATTTTTTTTTGAACTAATATTAAAAAATGAAAGTAGCAATTCAAGGTATAAAAGGATCTTTTCATCACATTGTGGCGCAACAGTATTTTGGAGAAAATATAGACTTATTAGAATGTTTATCTTTTTCTGAAATGCCAAATCTTTTAAAAGATAAAAAAGCTGACGTACTTATAATGGCAATTGAAAATTCTATTGCTGGTGCAATCTTGCCTAATTACGCGCTTATTGATGATCATCAATTAACAATTTGCGGAGAATTTCATTTGCCAATTCAACATAATTTAATGGGGTTGAAAAATCAAAATATTGCAGATATTAAAGAAGTATATTCACATCCTATGTCGCTGTTACAGTGCCATAATTTTTTTAAAGACTATCCACATATAAAGCTTATTGAAGATAAAGATACTGCTTCGGTAGCTAAAAGAATTCAAGATAATAATTTAGAAGGAGTAGGAGCAATTGCAAGTGAATTAGCAGCAGGTATTTATAATTTAGATATTATTGCTCCAGCTATTCAAACAATAAAAGAAAATGCAACACGCTTTTTTATTTTAAATAATAATAAGGATAAAAGTAGTGTTTCAGCAAATAAAGCTTCTATTAAATTTATAACAAGCAACGATACTGGTAGTTTGGCTGAAGTACTTTCAATTTTAGCGAAACACAATTTAAATTTATCTAAAATTCAATCGATGCCAGTTATAAACACCTTGGAAATATGCTTTTTTCGCTGATTTTATTTTTAATAGTTATGCAGATTATTTTAATGCTTTAAATGAAATAAAAGAAAAAGTTGAGGAGTTAAAAGTTTTAGGAGAATACACAAAAGGTAAAAGATAATGATACAAAAAGCTGATAGATTAAATGATGTAAAAGAATACTACTTTTCAAAAAAGTTGAGAGAAGTAGCGGCTTTAAGAAATGAAGGAAAACCAATTATAAATATTGCTATTGGTAGTCCAGATTTAGCACCGTCCATCGTCTGTAATTGAAGCATTAAAAGAAGCAATGAACTTTACCGATGCACATCAATATCAAAGTTATCAAGGAATTCCTGAATTGCGAACAGGTATTGCTAATTTTTATAAAGAGAATTACAATGTAACGTTAAATCCAGCTACAGAAATTCTTCCTTTAATGGGATCAAAAGAAGGAATTATGCACATTTCTATGGCTTTTTTAAATAAAGGAGATAAAGTTTTAATACCAAATCCAGGATATCCAACGTATGCTTCTGTTACCAATTTAGTTGAAGCTGAACCAATTTTATATAATTTAAATGAAGCAACTAATTGGTTGCCTAATTTAGAAGAATTAGAACAACAAGATTTATCAAAAGTTAAAATTATGTGGATTAATTACCCACATATGCCAACAGGTGCTGTAGCTTCAAAAGAAGATTTTAAACAGTTAATTGCATTTGCAAAAAAGCATCAAATTTTAATTGTAAATGACAATCCTTATAGTTTTATTTTAAATGAAAATCCACTTAGTATTTTAGAAATAGAAGGAGCTAAAGAAGTTGCTATTGAATTAAATTCTTTAAGTAAAACCTTTAATATGGCAGGTTGGAGAGTAGGAATGGTAGTAGGTGATAATGAGCATTATAATAACAATTTTAAAAGTAAAAAGTAATATGGATTCTGGAATGTTTTTAGGAATTCAAAAAGGAGCAGTAGAGGCTTTAAAATTATCAACAGATTGGTTTCAATCTTTAAATGCCATTTATAAAAAAAGAAGGGCTGTAGTTTGGCAAATATTCGACGCACTAAATTGTACATATAATAAAAATATTGGAGGTTTATTTGTTTGGGCAAAATTACCAAAAGGTATAAAATCTGAAGATGTAACAGATGAATTATTGTATGATAAAGACGTTTTTATTACTCCAGGAACTATTTTTGGTTCTAATGGAGAAGGTTATATACGAGCTTCTTTATGTGTTTCAGAAGAAGTTTTAAACGAAGTTTTGAATAGATTAATTACTGTAAAGAATGTAAGAATGGAAAAGTTAGTCGTTATTGGTTTAGGATTAATAGGTGGCTCTTTAGCATTAGATTTAAAGAAGAGAGAAAAATTTTAAAGTCTATGGAATTGATCAAAACCCAGAGCATATTAAAAAAGCGTTGGAATTGGAGTTATTGATGAAGAAATTAGATTTTTCTGAAATTGGTGATGCTTCAGTTGTAATTATTGCAGTGCCAGTTAATATTATTCCAAAATTAGCAGCTCAAGTGTTAGATGTAATTTGTGAAAACACTTTGGTTTTTGATGTAGGTTCAGTAAAAAATGAAATTTGTAAAGCGGTTGAAAATCATAAAAAGCGTAAAAACTTTGTAGCTGCACATCCACTTGCTGGAACTGAATTTTCTGGTCCTGAAGCAGCAATTTTAAATTTGTTCGACCATAAAGTAAATATTATTTGTGAAGCTGATAAAACTGATTGGAAAATTTTAGACAAAGCTATTAGTTTATTTAAACAACTAAATATGCGTATTAAAATGATGCAACCGGTAGAACATGATAGACATATTGCGTATGTTTCTCATTTATCACACATAAGTTCTTTTATGTTAGGAAAAACAGTGCTACAAATTGAAAAAAACGAACAAGCTATTTTTGATATGGCAAGTACAGGTTTTGCTTCTACAGTTCGTTTAGCAAAAAGTAACGCTGATACATGGGCTCCAATTTTTTTAGAAAATAAAGAAAATATTTTAAGATCATTAGATGAGTATATTAAGAATTTAAATGAATTTAAAAGTTTAATTGAAAATGTAGATGACAATGGTTTAAGAGTAACTATGAAAGATACAAATTATATAAAATCAATACTAAACGGAATTAAAGAAAACGATTAAATAAGAAACAAAGTAAGAAACTAAAATAAGATGGAAATAACGAAAGAAAACAGAAAATGGTTAGATGGAATGGGACTTTCTCATCCAATTGTAATTGCAGGACCTTGTAGTGCAGAAACTGAAGAGCAAGTTTTAAAAACGGCTCATCTATTAAAAGATACAGATACAAATGTGTTTAGAGCAGGTATTTGGAAACCAAGAACTAGACCAGGTGGTTTTGAAGGTGTTGGTGGTATTGGATTGCCATGGTTACAAAGAGTTCGTGAAGAAACAGGAATGAAAATTACAACTGAAGTTGGTAATGCAAGTCACGTTGAATTAGCTTTAAAAGCCGATGTTGATATTTTATGGATTGGAGCAAGAACTACTGTAAACCCATTTGCTGTTCAAGAAATTGCGGATGCTTTAAAAGGTGTTGATAAGCCAGTTTTAGTTAAAAATCCTGTAAACCCGGATTTAGCTTTATGGTTAGGTGGTGTTGAGCGTTTTCAAGCGAATGGAATTTCGCAATTAGGGGTAATTCACCGTGGATTTTCGGCATACAATACTGGACATTACAGAAATAAACCAAAATGGCACATTGCTATTGAATTGAAAAAGGAATTTCCAGACTTACCTTTAATTTTAGATCCATCTCATATTTGTGGTAGAAGAGATACTATTTTGGATGTTTCTCAAACAGCATTAGATTTAAATTTTGATGGTTTTATGATTGAAACTCATATAGATCCAGATAATGCTTGGAGTGATGCTGCTCAGCAAATAACACCAGCACAATTGCAAAAAATAACTCAGGATTTAAAAATTCGTCAGAAAAGTAGTTCTAAAGAAAGTTTTCAAAGTAAATTAAATTTATACAGAAAAGAATTAGATTTAATTGACAGTAATATTATTGATATTTTAAGTGATAGAATGACAATTGCTGAAGGAATTGGAAGATTAAAGCATCAAGAAAATGTGGCAATTTTACAAAGTGGAAGATGGTCTGATATTTTATCAACTATGATTGAAACTGGAAAAAGTAAAGGTTTAAGCGAAGAATTTATAGAAGAAGTATTTAAAGCAATACACGTTGAGTCTATAAATATTCAGCATAATGTAAAATAATTATGTAAAAAAAAGCTTTTTAAAATTTATTTTAAAAAGCTTTTTTTAATTACTGAATTAACCTTTTAAAAATATAGCGGGTAATAAATATACCTTGACCATCATCCTTTCCAGCATCACTTTCAACACCACTAACAACAAAGGCTAAATCCCAGCCGTTACTTACCATTGTGTTTAATTTTGAGCTTATTATAGCATCATTAGATGCAATATTTTTAAAATTAATACCTGCAATACTAAAGAAATTAAGCAATTTAGTTTCTTCAAAATTATCTATTTTAATATTTGAACGTTTAGATTTGTTTTGTTTGTTATTATCTTCTGTTCGTTCAGAGGTAAAATCGTCATAATTTTTATCTTCTTCAAAAGAAATAATTCGAGACCGTCCCACACCCATAGGTACAATAGACTCAACACTAGTAATAACTTTGTACTCATAACTTTGAGCATTTAAATCAATAAAGGAGATAAAAATTAACGAAAAGGTTAGTAAAAAATGTTTCATTTTTATAAAAATTAAATTAGTAATTTAAAATTACAAACTATTATTTTAAATAAGCAATCAAATTAATTTAGATTGATACAAAATATTCTGTTATTTTTGTAATTCTTATGAAACCAGTAGAACTAATAAAACAACCTATTCTTAAGGAAATGGAGCTCTTTGAAAGTAAATTCAGAGAAGCCATGATTACTAAAGTTCCTTTATTAAATAGAATTACACATTATATTGTTAGAAGAAAAGGAAAACAAATGCGACCAATGTTTGTTTTTTTGGTTGCTAAAATGGTTTCAAATGGTAAATTTGACGAAAGGACTTATAGAGGAGCTTCAATTATTGAATTAATTCATACAGCTACTTTAGTACACGATGATGTTGTTGATGATAGTAATAGAAGACGTGGTTTTTTCTCAGTAAATGCACTTTGGAAAAATAAAATAGCTGTTTTAGTAGGTGATTTTTTGCTGTCTAAAGGCTTATTACTTTCTATTGATAATGAAGATTTTGATATTTTAAAATTAATATCGATTGCTGTTCGTGAAATGAGTGAAGGCGAATTACTTCAAATTGAAAAAGCGCGCAAATTAGATATAACAGAAACAGTTTATTTTGATATTATTCGCCAAAAAACTGCAACTTTAATTGCAGCTTGTTGTGGTATTGGTGCAGCTTCAGTTGGAGCCTCTGATGAAGAAGTTGAAAAAATGCGACTTTTTGGAGAGTTAATAGGAATTGCTTTTCAAATTAAAGACGATTTATTTGATTATACCGAAGCACATATTGGTAAGCCAACAGGTATTGATATTAAAGAGCAAAAAATGACTTTGCCATTGATTTATACCTTAAATAATTGTTCTGAAAAAGATAAAAAGTGGTTAATAAACTCGGTTAAAAATCATAATAAAAATAAAAAAAGAGTAAAGGAAGTAATTGCATATGTAAAGGAAAACGGAGGTATTGAGTACACAATTACTAAAATGAATGAATACCAAACAAAAGCTCTAGAGATTTTAAATACCTATCCAGATTCTCCTTATAAAGAATCGCTGCTTATTATGGTAAATTATGTTATTGAGCGGAAAAAGTAATAACATACCATAAGGTATTACAACTATGAAAAAGAAATTTTTAATTTTACTTAGTATTTATTTTATTGTAAATGTTGGTTTCACTCAAAATTTTGAAAATTTTGAATCTGATAAAATTAAAAACAATATAGAAACTTCAATAGTTTTTCAAGAATTTAACACTAAATATGATTTAATTATCTCTAAACACAATGCGAGTAGAAATAATAAAAATGAGATTTTTGAAGTGCTTGCTATCAAAGATAATATTATAGAAAAATTCATCATTAAACAAAAGAAAAAGTCAAAGTTATTTTCAATTAAAAAGTTGAACGTTTCGAATAAAACAAAGAATAATTTTCAAAATTTTATCAATAATTTAATTGATAGTGATTTTTTTAAATTAGAAAATGAAACAATTAATTGTTGGGTTGAAAATAATGACAAATCTATTTCAGTTGCTCCCTTTGATGAAAATTTATACTATTTTGAAATTATTGTTAAAGATACATACAAGTTATTGTATAGTGATTGCATAGAAAACCATCCAAATGCAGTAAAAATGGCAAATGAAAGCGAAAGGTTAAAATACTGGGAATGTTTGAATATATTTGGGGATTATTGGAAGTAAACCTTAGATTATTTCTTCATTTCTAAATATTTAAATAGCATAAAATTTAAAGGTTTGTTAGACTTTAACTTTAACCAATTCTAATAACTCTTCTAAATGTTTTCTAGAATTTGAAAGTCTTGGAATTTTGTGTTGTCCACCTAATTTTCCTTTAAGTTTTAACCAATTGTAAAATAAACCTTCTTGCACCACATTAATTTTTGGCATAGCTAAAGTTAAATTATTATAACGTTTTGCTTCATAATCTGAATTAATAGATTTTAATGCATTATCTAATATTTCGGTAAAATAATTAATGTTTTTCGGATGCTTTTTAAACTCAATTATCCACTCATGACCACCACCTTTTTTGTGATCCATAAAAACTGGTGCAGCTGTGTATTCCGAAATTTCAGCATTGGTTTTTAAACACGCTTGTTTTAGTGCTTCTTCAGCATTTTCAATAATTAATTCTTCGCCAAATACATTGATATAATGTTTGGTACGTCCAGTTATTCTAATTCTATATGGTTTTAATGAAGTAAATTTTACCGTATCTCCAATTAAATAACGCCATAAACCACCATTGGTTGTTATAACTATAGCATAATTAGTGTTTAATTTTACTTGTTTAAGTGGAATGGCATCAGAATCTTCACCATTAAATCTATCCATTGGAATAAATTCATAAAAAATTCCATAGTCAAGCATTAATAGCATATCTAAAGAATTATTTACATCTTGAATTGCAAAAAAACCTTCGGAAGCATTGTAAGTTTCGTAATATTTAAATTCTTTTTTAGGAATCAGCTTTTTAAATTGTTCTCTGTAAGGATTGAAATTAACACCACCGTGAAAATATACTTCCAAATTTGGCCAAACTTCTAGAATATTATTTTTTCCGGTTTTTTCTAAAACTCTATTTAATAACACTAACATCCAGGATGGAACGCCTACTAAACTTGTAATATTTTCATCAATGGTTTCTTCAACCATAGCATTTAGTTTTGTCTCCCACTCATCCATTAAAGCGGTTTCTTGTTTTGGAGCACTACTAAAATCCGCCCAAAATGGCATGTTTTCAATAATAATTGCTGATAAATCACCAAAATAAGTTTGGTTATCTTCATACACAGCACTGCTTCCTCCTAAACGTAAGCCCTTGCCTGTAAATAATTGCGCTTCTTCATTATTATTAAAATACAGGCAAAGCATATCTTTTCCGGCTTTAAAATGACAATCTTCTAAAGCTTCATCACTTACAGGGATAAACTTACTTTTTGAATTTGTTGTTCCACTAGATTTTGCAAACCACTTAATGTGGCTTGGCCAAAAAACATTTTGTTCTCCTTTTCGGGTACGATTAATCAAATGTTCTATAGATTCGTATTGTTGAATAGGTACATTCTCTATAAATTCATTATAATTTTTTATTGAAGAAAAATTATATTTTAAACCTACCTCAGTATTTTTAGCTTTATTTAATAATTTAAATAACAACTCTTGTTGTACATCAATTGGATATTTTAAAAATAGTTCCATTTGATGTTTTCTTTTTTTTAAAAACCAAGAGATTATTGAATTTACTATTTGAAATGGCATATTATAATCAGTATATTTGGAATGTTAAATTTAATAAAAAACTTTAGATGCAATATCAAACCGTACTAAAAAAAATGAAAACAGAACTTAATGATGAAGTTCAATATTATCTAGATGTTGAAAATGATTTTTTAGTTCTAAATCAATTATTAGATAAAGATATTGAGATAAGTTTTGAAGGGTATCAATGTTTATGTTGTGGAAAAGAAAAGAAAATATTTAGACAAGGTTTTTGTTACGATTGCTTTTATAAGAGTGCAGCTGTTGGAGATTGGATTATGAAACCAGAATTGAGTACTGCACATGAAAATATTGAAGACAGAGATTTAGATTACGAAAAAAGCGTACAATTACAGCCACATATTGTATATTTAGCATTATCGAGCAATGTAAAAGTTGGTGTAACTAGAAAAACACAGATTCCAACGCGTTGGATAGACCAAGGGGCTTCAAAAGCAATTGAAATTGTAGAAGTACCAAACAGGTATTTGGCAGGTATAACAGAAGTTGCATTAAAAGAACATGTTGCCGATAAAACAAGCTGGCAAAAAATGTTGAAAAATGAAGTTGCAAGTGCAGATTTAATTGAAGCACGTGAAAAATTAAAACAATATATTCCCAGTGAAGCACAACCTTATTTTTTAGCAAATAATGGTAAAATTACAGAAATAGATTATCCAGTTTTACAATATCCAAAAAAAATTAAAAGCTTAAATTTAGAAAAATCACATGTGTATTCTGGCAAACTAAAAGGAATAAAAGGACAGTATTTAATATTTGAAGATGCTACTGTTTTTAATATTAGAAACAACGAAGGTTTTAAAGTAATAATTACAGTTAAGTAGTTAATATTAAATTTTACATTATTATATGATTGCATTTATACATAATTTGGTGGTAAAAGCTGTAAAGCGAAGGTTTAAAAAGAATCCATTTAAACCACATAGAAAACTATCCGAAGAAGTAAAAAATATAGAGGTTAGTATCTCTCATAGTATTAGTGAAGTTTTCTTTATTTTAATTGGTGTTGTTTCTGCAGGTTTTGGTTTAAAGGGGTTTTTGCTCCCAAATTCTTTTATTGATGG
The DNA here is from genome assembly GCA_942492305.1 of uncultured Flavobacteriaceae bacterium. Lineage (GTDB taxonomy): Bacteria > Bacteroidota > Bacteroidia > Flavobacteriales > Flavobacteriaceae > Lutibacter. The sequence goes on from CALOEI010000001.1 coordinate 818,433, forward strand.
AGGAGCAATGGGAATTTCATTGTTAATTTCCGAAGTAACAGGATTTTCGTTATCTATACTAATTGTACTTGTAAATTTACCGTTTATAATTTTAGGTTATTCTAACATTGGAAAGCAGTTTGCTATTAAAAGTATTTTAGCAATTATAGGTTTGGCGTTGTCTGTTCATTTTATTCCCTATCCACTAGTTACTTCAGATAAATTATTAATAGCTGTTTTTGGAGGCTTTTTTCTAGGTGGTGGTATTGGAATGGCAATTAGAGGCGGAGCAGTTATTGATGGTACTGAAGTTTTAGCAATTTATTTGAGTAAAAAAACAGGACTTACAATTGGTGATGTAATTTTAATTGGTAACATTATTATATTTTCGTTTGGTGCTTATATTCTATCAATAGAAGTAGCATTATATGCAATGTTAACTTATATGGCAGCAGCAAAAACTGTTGATTTTATTATAGAAGGTGTTGAGGAATATACAGGTATTACAATTATTTCTACTCAAAGCGAAAAAATAAGGCTAATGATAACTGAAAGTTTAGGGCGAGGGGTAACCGTTTATGCAGGAAAAGGAGGTTATGGAAAGAAAGGAAATGAACTTAATAATTTTGACATTCTTTATACTATTGTAACGCGACTAGAAATTGCCAAAATTAAAACTGAAATTGACAAAATAGACGAAGATGCATTTATAATTATGAATAGCATTAAAGACACCAAAGGTGGTATGATAAAAAAACGACCATTAAAATAAATTGGGGTTAAAAATTTATTTTATATTTAAGTTATTCGTAAATGTTTCTTTTTAGTGATGGTTTAACCATTTACTTTATGTTTCACTTACAATTATATATCAACAATCATTTTAGTTTGTTACCTATATAATTCATATATTACAAATTATATGCCAATCTTAAATTTAATTAAATAGTTCAATTTCTTCCCCTTGCTTTAAGTGAAAGCGTTTTCTAAATAAGTAAACTATAAAGTATAGAATAGGAGTATCTAAAAGTGCAATTAATATTTTAAATAAAAACCCACTTAAAACTAAAGTGCCAAATAAACTCCAAGGAAGTACATTAAAAATACATAACAAACCTACTACTGTTGAAGTGTCAATTAATTGAGAAGAAAATGTAGAAAAATTATTTCGTAACCATAAATGTTTACCATTTGTTTTTCTTTTCCAAAAATGAAAAATACGAATGTCAACAAATTGTGCAAATAAATACGCTAACATAGAAGCTAAAACAGCAATTGGAGACAAGCCAAATACTTTAATGAACGTTTCATTATTAATTGGAGAGCTATCAATTGCAGGAGTATAATTTGCAATTAAAATAATACACATAGAAAAAAATGAAGCAAAAATCCCTGCAATTACAACCTGATTTGCTTTTTTACGGCCATATATTTCCGAAATTATATCGGTAATTAAAAATGTAATTGGGTAGGGTAAAATACCAACAGAAAGCTCAAATCTAAACCAGCCAAAAGGATTCCAGTAAAAAAACTTTTGAAAAATTAAATTGGAAGCCACCAATGCTGCAATAAACATAGAGGCTAAAATTAAATAGATTGTAAAAGCTTCAGATTTTAGTTTTGGATTCATTGGTAGCAAGTTGATACGAATATAGTAATTTATTCTTATTTTTGCTTTTTGAAATTTGAAATGAAATAAATATATAAAATGAAACGAGCATGTTAAAAAGTTTATCATCCAATGGAATGATTTATAGCGAATAGCATGTGACCAATAATAAACAATAAAAATAAACACATGAAAGCATACATATTTCCAGGTCAAGGAGCACAATTTACAGGAATGGGTTTAGATCTATATCAAAACTCACCATTAGCTCAAGAACTATTTGAACAAGCAAACGATATTTTAGGTTTTTCTATAACAGACATTATGTTTGAAGGTTCTGCTGAAGATTTAAAACAAACTAAAGTAACACAACCAGCAATTTTTTTACACTCCGTAATTCTAGCAAAAACATTAGGAGACGATTTTAAACCAGAAATGGTTGCAGGTCACTCTTTGGGAGAATTTTCTGCGTTGGTTGCAAATGGAGTTTTAACTTTTGAGGACGGACTTAAATTGGTCTCTAAAAGAGCTTTGGCAATGCAAAAAGCCTGTGAAGCACAAGAATCTACAATGGCAGCAGTTTTGGGTTTAGATGATGCAGTTGTTGAAGAAGTTTGTGCTAGTATTGATGGAGTAGTGGTTGCAGCTAATTATAATTGTCCTGGTCAATTAGTAATCTCTGGAGAAATAGACGCTATAGATAAAGCCTGTGCAGCACTTATAGAAAAAGGAGCAAAAAGAGCGTTGAAATTACCTGTGGGTGGAGCATTTCATTCACCTTTAATGGCACCTGCAAGAGAAGAATTGGCTGAGGCTATTGAAAATACTGTTTTTAGTGAGCCAACTTGCCCAGTATATCAGAATGTTATTGCAAAAGCGGTTACAAATCCAGCTGAAATTAAAGAAAATTTAATAGCTCAATTAACAGCTCCAGTGCGTTGGACACAATGTGTGCAAGCTATGATTGCTGATGGAGGAACAGAATTTATTGAAGTTGGTCCAGGTAAAGTTTTACAAGGATTAATGAGAAAAATAGATAGAACTGTTTCAGCCAGTGGAGCCAATTAATAATTGGTAACTAAATTATATAATAAAAAAGGCTTTCAAATTATTTGAAAGCCTTTTTTATAGTGTATTAAACTAAATACTATTGAAGTGTTTCTTGCCATTTCCAAGCAGAAAGTAAAGCATCATCTAAATTTAATTTTGCTTCCCATCCAAGTTCTTTGTTGGCGAAATTTGTATCTGCATACGCAGCAGTAATATCACCTTCTCTTCTGTCAACTAATTTGTAATTTACTTTTTTACCGGTAACTTTTTCAAACGTTTTTATTACTTCTAATACAGAATTCCCTTTACCTGTTCCTAAATTAAAAACTTCAAATTGAGATTGATGGTTGTTATCGATTAATCTTTTTAGAGCAACAATATGCGCTTTTGCTAAATCAACAACATGAATATAATCTCTAACAGCAGTGCCATCTGGAGTTGGATAATCACTTCCAAAAACTGATAACTCTTTTCTAATACCAGCTGCGGTTTGAACTACAAAAGGAATTAAGTTTTGCGGAACACCAATTGGTAATTCTCCAATTTTTGCAGATTCGTGAGCTCCAATAGGATTAAAATATCTTAAGGCAATAGCCTTTAAATCAGTTACTTTGGTGGTGTCTTTAATAATTTCTTCACCTATTTGCTTTGTGTTTCCATACGGTGATTCTGCAGGTTTTATCGGTGCTTTTTCTGTAATAGGTAATTCATCTGCTTGTCCATAAACTGTACACGAAGAGCTAAAAATAAAATTACTTAAGTTGTTGGCTTTCATTTCTTGTAAAATGTAAACCAAACTACTAATATTGTTTTCGTAATATTCCAAAGGCATTTGTACGCTTTCACCTACTGCTTTAGATGCAGCAAAATGGATTACACCATCAACTTTATTAGTTGCAAAAAAATCTTTAACGCTTGTCTTACTTTTTAAATCAATGTTAAAATAAGCTGGTTTTATTCCCGTTATTGAAGTAATTTTATCCAGAACATCTATAGAAGTATTAGATAAATTATCAATAATTAATACTTCAAAACCTTCATTTTGTAATTCAACAACTGTATGTGAACCAATAAAACCTAAGCCGCCTGTAACTAATATTTTTTTCATTATTTAATGAAATTTAAAACTGTGGACGAAATAAAGTTTAACTGTTCTTCATCTAATTCCGTATGCATTGGTAATGAAATTACAGTATCAATCAATTCGTTTGTTACTTTAAAATCAGCTTCATTATAGCGTTTATCTGTATATGCTTTTTGGCTATGTAATGGTACTGGATAATAAATGGCATTTGGAATTCCGTTATCTAATAAATGCTGGTGTAATTCGTTTCTTTTGCCATTTAATATTTGTAAAGTGTATTGATGAAAAACATGGCAATCGCAAGTTTCGCAAATAAACTCACAACTGTTTCCTGTTTTAGGAGTTACAATATTTGCATCGTTTTTAAAGGCGTTATTATAAAAAATTGCAGCCTTTCTACGCGCATCACAATACCCATCTAAAAGTGGTAATTTTACATTTAAAACCGCTGCTTGAATGCTGTCTAATCTAGAGTTAACACCAACAACATCATGGTAATAACGTTTGTACATTCCGTGGTTTACAATTCCTCTAATGGTATGTGCTAAATCATCATCATTTGTAAAAATGGCCCCACCATCTCCATAACAACCTAAATTTTTAGAAGGAAAGAAAGAAGTAGTTCCTATAGTTCCAATAGTTCCTGCCTTCTTTTTAGTGCCATCTTTAAATGTATAATTTGCGCCAATTGCTTGTGCAGTATCTTCTATTACAAACAGGTTGTGTTCTTTTGCAACTTCTAAAACTGCTTCCATATTTGCACATTGTCCAAATAAATGAACTGGAACTATAGCTTTTGTTTTTGGAGTAATTGCTTTTTTTAATGCTGCAATATCCATATTAAAAGTATCTTTTTCAACATCAACTAACACAGGTGTTAAATGCAAAAGGGCAATAACTTCTACAGTTGCTGCAAATGTAAAATCTGCTGTAATTACTTCATCACCAGGTTCTAATCCTAAACCCATCATAGCAATTTGAAGTGCATCTGTTCCATTTGCACAAGGAATTACATTTTTTACACCTAAATATGTTTCCAGGTTTTTTTGAAAAGCATGAACTTCAGGTCCATTTATATAAGCCGCTGATTTTAAAACTTCTGAAATTTTTGAATCAACTTGTTCTTGAATTTTAGCGTATTGACTTTGAAGGTCAACCATTTGAATTTTTTTCATGGTAAGATTTGTATGTATTCTAACAAACAAAAATACAATAAAAGACATTGCTATCCAATCTAAAATACGGATTGTTGCTACAACGTTTTATTCAAATAAATCAGATGATAAATAGCGATCTCCACGATCACAAATAATTGCAACTATAGTGCCTTTATTTATGGTTTTAGCTAGTTTTACTGCAGCTGTAACTGCACCGCCACTGCTCATTCCAGCAAAAACACCTTCTTCTTTTGCAAGTCTTTTGGTCATTTCTCGAGCTTCAGTTTCGCTAACTTCGATAACGGTATCTACTTTTTTAGGATTGAATATTTTTGGCAAAAACTCTGGGGTCCATTTTCTTATTCCAGGAATTTTAGAATTATCTGTTGGTTGTGCACCAATAATTTGAATGTTAGTATTTTTTTCTTTTAAAAAAGTTGAGGTTCCCATAATGGTTCCAGTTGTTCCCATTGCTGAAACAAAATGGGTTATTTCTCCATTAGTATCTCTCCAGATTTCAGGACCCGTAGTTTTATAATGTGCTTTCCAATTATCTTCATTTGCAAATTGATTTAGCATTTTATATCCTTTTTCTGTTACCATTTTTTCTGCATATGCTCTTGACCCTTCTATGCCAGTTTCACTTGAGGTTAAGGTAACAACTGCTCCATAAGCTTGCATAGTTTGTACCCGTTCTTTAGTTGAATTTTCTGGCATTACCAATTCAATTGTAATACCAAATTGCTGTGCAATCATTGCCAATGCAATTCCTGTATTTCCGCTTGTAGCTTCTATTAAATAGTCGTTTTTATTGATACTGCCATTTTTTAAAGCGGTAGCAATCATATTGTAAGCAGCTCTATCTTTAACACTTCCTCCAGGATTGTTTCCTTCTAATTTAAAATACAGAGAAACGCCTTCTTTTATTAATATACTTTTGGCTTTTATTAAGGGAGTATTTCCTATAAAATCGAATAAACTTTTAGATGTCATTTTTTATTTTTTTTGTTTCAATCTAATTTCTGCTTTATGATATACTAATGAGTTTTCAGGAATTGATTCTGTAATCCAAACGTTACCACCAATAATGCTGTTTTTACCAATTATTGTTTCTCCACCCAATATAGTTGCATTCGCATAAATAGTTACATTTTCTTCAACCGTAGGATGTCTTTTTACATTTTCTAATTCTTTTGAAACTTGCAATGCACCTAATGTAACACCTTGATAGATTTTAACATGGTCTTTAATTATACAGGTTTCTCCAATAACAGTACCTGTAGCGTGATCTATAAAAAAAGATTTTCCTATTGTTGCTCCCGGATGAATATCTGTGCCTGTTTTGCTATGTGCATACTCACTCATTAATCTAGGTATTAAAGGTACTTTAAGTTTAAATAATTTATGACTAAACCTGTAAATAGCAATGGCAAAAAAACCAGGATACGCTAAATAAACTTCTTCAATATTATTTGAAGCAGGATCGTTTTTTACTAATTCTTGTGCGTCTAGGTTTAAACTTTCTAATATTTCTGGGAGTTCAGCTAAAAACAAACGCCAAATAGTTTTGCAAGAAGTAGTTTCGCCTTTGTACGCTAAATTATAAATTTCAACAAAATCTAACTCTAACTGTTGAATGTTTTTTGCAACACATGCATTGGCATCAAATAATGTATGAAATAAATTAGTTGTAAATTTTTCAGTTTTAGATTTTAAACTAAAATCTAAATGTGGCCTATTTTTGCTAGTTGTTATTTTATAAATAATGCTTTCTCTGGCTGTCATAATTTTAACTTTCGTGTTTGGTCGGTAAAAACTTTAAATTATTACCAATGTTTATAAACCTTTTCAAAAGGGATTCTAAAGCGTTCTCCGTAAATACCTTCAGGTTTTCTTATTCCGCAGGAAATTACCATATTAATTTCGCAGCTTAAAGGTAAATTTAATAGTTTTTTAATTCTAAGTGAATCTAAACCTTCCATAGGGCAAGTATCGTAATTATTTGCAGCCATACTTAACATAAAAGTCTGGGCTGCCAAACCTGCACTTTTATGAGCAACAATACGCATATCTGATTTTTTAAGCTGGCGATAAGTTGGTTTAAAAATTCCTATTATCCAAGACAATAAATATTTTATAAACCCTAAAATTCCTAAAAACTCGCTATAAACAAAAGGTATTAAATTACTGTAGTAGTTTTTTGCAAATTTTTCTCTAGAGTTATATTCACTTTTAGCTTTTTTACCATAAATATTATTCAAATTTTGTAGGTTATCCTTTGCACGTTTCTTCCATAAATCTTTCCTTACAACTATTACAACAAACTGTTTGGCAGTTGTTGCAGCGTTTTGAGATAAACAAGCAGTTGATAATTTTTTTAAAATTTCTTTTGAAGTAATATGATGAAATTCCCACAATTGCATGTTACTGCTATTTGGTGACAATGTTGCTAGTTGAATGCATTTTTTTATAACCGAACTATCTATTTCTTTTTCAGAATCATAAACTCTAACTGAGCGACGGTAATTAATTGCTTCTGTAACATTTTTTTCCATAGACTTATATTCATTAATTGCGATTGATTATTTACGAATAATGAATGTTTAAATAACTTTTTATTATAAACTTTATAACTACTTAAATAATAGTAGATTGTCCCAAATCAATATTATTTTTGTTGTAGAAGGTGTTTTCATCATCTAAAATAAAATCGCTTAAAAAATTACCAACGTTTGTAGTAGAAAAGTGATTTGTACTATTTAAATCGGGTGTGGTAATATTTAGTTCAATAGATTTTTCAACTGCAGTTCTAATAGCATCAGCCTCTTCGTGTAGTTCAAAATGATCTAAAAGCATTGCAGCCGATAAAACTGCAGCTAAAGGATTTGCAATATTTTTTCCTTTTGCTTCTGGATACGAACCGTGAATTGGTTCAAATAAGGCAGTATTTGCACCTATTGATGCAGAAGCTAATAAACCAATAGAACCAGAAATTACACTAGCTTCATCAGACAAAATATCACCAAACATGTTTTCAGTTAAAATAACATCAAATTGTTTTGGATTTAAAATTAGTTGCATAGCTGCATTGTCAACAAATAAAAAATCTAAGTTTATTTTAGGGTAATTTTTTGAAATTTCTATGACTCTTTTTCTCCATAAACGTGATGTCTCTAAAACATTAGATTTATCTACTAACGTTAGTTTTTTACGTCTAAGTTGAGCACTTTTAAAAGCTAAATGAGCAATTCTATCAATTTCATCAACAGTATATTTACAAATATCAATAGCCTCTTTTTTATCTTCACTTAATTCTTTTTTACCAAAATAAATGCCACTTGTAAGTTCTCTAAAAATTACAAAATCTACTCCTTTTATTACTTCAGCTTTTAAGTTAGATTGATGTATTAATGCATCGTAAGTTGTAAGTGGGCGAATATTAGCAAAGAGACCTAAACTTTTCCGAAGCTTTAATAAACCTTGTTCCGGACGTACTACTGCAGTTGGGTTATTATCGTATTTTGGGTCTCCAATGGCACCAAATAAAATAGCATCTGCCTCCACGCACGTTTTTAATGTTGTGTCAGGTAGTGGATTTCCAGTTTCTTCAATTGCAACAGCACCTATACTCGCATATTTATAGTTAAATATGTGGTCGTATTTTTCTGCTACTGCATCTAATGTTTTTACTGCTTGTTGAATTACTTCTGGACCAATACCATCGCCTGGAAGTAAAGCGATATTTAACTTCATAACTATATTAATTGAATACCTTTGTTAAAAATTGAGGTCAAGTTAAGTTATTCTTTTCAAAAAAACACTAAAAATTATTGGATAATCTTTGATATTAGTGATGGATGTTTGTTTTATGAATACGATTCAATTCCATCAAGTGATGAATGTCGTTATCATTCACTTCTTTATGAAAATCTGCAAATTTTAAAAACTGAGGATATAAATCATCTAATTCAATTTTGGTTAAATCGTAACCCACATTTTTCGCTCTGTAAGCCAATGCTGCTCTACCACTTCTAGCAGTTAAAACAATAGAAGATTCGGTAACACCAACATCTTCAGGGTTCATAATTTCGTAGGTTTCTCTATTTTTTATTACACCATCTTGGTGAATACCAGAACTATGTGCAAATGCATTTTCGCCAATAACCGCTTTGTTTGGTTGTACTATCATTCCCATACTTCTTTGCACTAATAAACTGGTATCGTATAATAACTTAGTGTTAATGTTAGTGTCTAAATTTAAATATGGATGCTGTTTCATAATCATAACTACTTCTTCTAAAGCAGTATTTCCGGCACGTTCACCAATTCCATTAATTGTACATTCTATTTGGCGAGCACCATTTTGAATTCCAGCTATTGCATTGGCTGTAGCTAAACCTAAATCATTATGGCAATGACAAGAAATTGTTACGTTATCAATTCCTTTTACATTTTCTTTAAGGTATTTTATTTTTGCACCGTATTCATCTGGCAAACAGTAACCTGTAGTATCTGGTATATTTAAAACAGTAGCACCAGCTTTTATAACTCTTTCTAAAACTCTTGCTAAATACTCATTATCTGTTCTTCCGGCATCTTCAGCATAAAACTCAACATCTTCAACAAACTTTTTTGCATAAGCGGTAGCTTCGAAAGCACGTTCAATTATTTTATCTTGAGTAGAATTAAATTTATATTTAATATGAGACTCTGAAGTTCCAATACCTGTATGTATTCTTGGTCTTTTAGCATATTTTAATGCTTGTGCAGCAACTTCAATATCTTTTTTATGTGCTCTAGTTAATCCACAAACTGTAGCATTTTTTACTAATTTCGATATTTCTTCAACCGATGTGAAATCTCCTGGACTTGAAATTGGAAATCCAGCTTCTATAACATCTACTCCTAGTAAATCAAGTCGCTTGGCAATAACTAATTTTTGTTCTGTATTTAGCTTGCAACCTGGGACTTGTTCTCCATCTCTTAACGTAGTGTCAAAAATTTGGACTCGATTTTTACTCATTTCTGATTTTTTTTTATGACTTTTGAATACCAAAAATATGGGGTTACGTTATTTATGGTTATAGTAAATATGGTTGTTTACTATATTCAAACGGATTATATTTTTTTTAAACAACTAATTATCAATAAGATAAAAATAAAATAGTTACAATGGCTATTGATCAAAAAGATTCGCTTTTTACTTTAGTAAAGTCACTTTCAAAATCTGAAAAACGACAATTTAAATTATATGTTGGCAGATTGGGTGGAAATGCTGATGCAAATTTTATGTCTTTATTTAATTTATTAGATAAAGTAAGTACTTACGATGACAAATTAATTTTAGAAAAAACGAATATAAAAAAGCAGCAAATTTCTAATACTAAAGCGCATTTATACCGTCAAATTTTGGTGAGTTTGCGTTTTAACCCTGTACATCAAAATATTCGAACTCAAATTAGAGAACAATTTGATTTTGCTACAATTTTATATAATAAAGGACTTTATAAGCAAAGTCTTAAAATTTTAGATAAAGCTAAAGATTCTGCAATTAATAATGGCGAAAACAATTTAGCATATGAAATTGTTGAGTTTGAAAAAATAATAGAGTCACAGTATATTACTAGAAGTATGAGTAATAGGGCTGATGAGCTTACCATACAAGCAAAAGACTTGAGTTTAAAAAATATTAGAATAAGTAAATTGTCTAATTTATCATTGCAATTATATAGCTTAATGTTAAAAACTGGCTATGCAAAAGACAATGTTGATTCTAAAATGTTAACAGACTATTTTCAAAAAAGATTACCAAAATACGAACTATCTGAGCTTAGTTTTACAGAAAAACTTTATTTATATAAAGCATATTTATGGCATAGTTTAATAAAACAAGATTTTGTTTCTAGTTTTAAATATGCACAAAAATGGGTTGATTTATTTGATGCAAAGCCTGAAATGAAAAAGCAGAATCCTGTTTTTTATTTAAAAGGGGTTAATTATTTAGCAGAAGCTTTATATCTTATTAAATACAGGAAAAAGTTTAAGAAAGTATTAGATAATTTAGATTATGATATTAAAAATAATATGATTGTTTTAAATGAAAACACCAAAACATTGGCATTTTTATATTACAATCAAAATAAATTAAGCTTGTACTTTTTAGAGGGTAATTTTACTAAAGGTTTAGACTTTGTTCAAAAATTATTGGTTGAAATTAAAACGTATGAAGGCAATATAGATGCTCATCATATTATGGTGTTTTATTATAGAATTGCTTGCATGTATTTTGGTGCAGGAGATAATGAAACGTGTATTTTTTATCTTGAAAAAATAATTCAAAATAAAGATTTAAAAATGCGAGAAGATTTATTGTGTTTCTCAAGAGTTTTAAATTTAGTCGCTCATTACGAGGCTGGTATGGATTATAATATAGAAAAGTTGATAGTTTCAACATATAAGTTTTTATTGAAGATGAACGATCTGCATGAAGTACAACGAAAAATGATAAATTTTTTAAAAAACCTTAGTAATATTTACCCACAAGACTTAAAAAAAGAATTTATAAAACTACACGCAGAATTAAAGGAATATGAAAATCACCCTTTTGAAAGACGCGCATTTTTATATCTAGATATTTTGTCTTGGTTAGAAAGTAAAATACAAAATCTACCAGTAGAATTAATTATTCAACAAAAGGCAAAAAAACTTTTGAAGTAAAAAAAATAGTTACATATTTGTACCATACTATGATAAATTCAATTATTTATAACATTTCTAAAATTGTCTTTGTGATTATTCGCAACTAGATTAGGATTGTTATTTAAGTAATATAAAAATTATAGAACCTTCCTGAAAAATATTTTAGGAAGGTTTTTTTATTTAATAATCATTGTAAAAAAAAGAGTATTAACTAGTTAAAAAATAGAGATTTATATAAAAATAAATCAATGTGGCTATTGTAAAAAAAGTAAATGAAATATTATTAAAATAAACGACTAAATTAAATTTGCGTCTTATTGAATAATAAATAATAAAAACAGAATTGTTTTAAATATAATTTAAGATAAATAAAAAAGTATTAAATTAAATGCAATTAAATAAATATAGTAAACGAGTTACTCAAGATCCTACGCAACCTGCGGCACAAGCTATGTTATATGGTGTTGGATTGACAGACGATGATATGAAAAAACCACAAATTGGTATTGCAAGTACCGGTTACGATGGTAATCCGTGTAATATGCATCTAAATGGATTGGCTGGGAAAATTAAAGACGCCGTAAATAAAAATGAAGAAGTTGGTTTAATTTTTAATACAATTGGAGTAAGTGACGGTATTTCTATGGGAACCTCTGGAATGAACTATTCACTGCCTTCTCGCGATGTTATTGCAGATTCTATTGAAATAGTAATGAATGCACAAAGTTATGATGGGTTAGTTACTGTTGTAGGTTGTGATAAAAATATGCCAGGAGCAATTATGGCAATGTTACGTTTAAATCGCCCTTCATTAATGGTATATGGAGGAACAATTGCTTCAGGAAAATACAATGGAAAAAAATTGAATATTGTTTCTGCTTTTGAAGCATTAGGCCAAAAAATTGCAGGAGAAATTTCAGAAGAAGAGTATAAAGAAATTATTAAAAACGCCATTCCAGGAGCTGGTGCTTGTGGAGGAATGTATACGGCAAATACAATGGCTTCATCAATTGAGGCATTGGGTTTTGCATTACCTTATAATTCTTCTATTCCGGCAGAAAACCCTCATAAAGAATCAGAAAGTGAACGTATTGCAGCTGCGATAAAAAATTTATTGGAATTAGATTTAAAACCTTTAGATATTATTACTAAAAAATCCTTGGAAAATGCGGTTGCTTTAGTAAACGCATTAGGTGGATCGACCAATGCAGTTTTACATTACTTAGCTATAGCACACGCTGCGGGTATTGAGTTTACTTTAGAAGATTTTCAACGTGTAAGTGATAGAACTCCTTTAATTGCAGATTTAAAACCAAGTGGAGAATACTTAATGGAAGATGTTCATGGAGTTGGAGGAACTCCAGCTGTAATGAAATACTTATTAGAAAAAGGATTTTTACATGGAGATTGTATGACAATTACTGGTAAAACATTAGCTGAAAATTTAGCCGATGTAAAACCATTAAGTTTTGAAGATGATCAGCAAGTAATTCATCCAACAGAAAAAGCATTAAAATCTTCAGGAAACCTTCAAATATTATATGGAAATCTTGCAACAGGAGGATCTGTGGCAAAAATAAGTGGAAAAGAAGGTAATTTGTTCGAAGGAAAAGCAGTAGTTTTTAATAGTGAACAAGAAGCAAATGATGGCATTGGAGCTGGAAAAGTATCAAGAGGAGATGTAGTAGTTATTAGATATGTTGGTCCAAAAGGTGGTCCAGGAATGCCAGAGATGTTAAAACCTACTTCAATGATTATGGGTGCAGGTTTAGGAAAATCTGTTGCTTTAATTACAGATGGACGTTTTTCTGGTGGAACTCACGGATTTGTAGTGGGTCATATTACTCCAGAAGCTCAAAGTGGAGGAGGAATTGGATTGGTTAAAGATGGTGATATTATTGTAATTGATGCTGTTAACAAAACCATTAACATGAAAATCTCAGATGCTGAATTTGATAAAAGAAAATCGCAATGGGTAGCCCCAGAGTTAAAACATAAAAAAGGAATTTTATATAAATATGCAAAAACCGTTTCTTCTGCTTCAGAAGGTTGTGTAACGGATAAATTTTAAGCCTATGGAGACATTGAAAAACGAAGTTCAACAAAAAAGTACTGCAACAACTGTAAAAATTACAGGCGCAGAAGCTGTTATTAAATGTTTGTTAGAAGAAGGAGCTGATTTAGCATATGGTTATCCAGGAGGAGCAATTATGCCAGTTTATGATGAACTTTATAAATATCAAGATAAATTACATCATGTATTAACACGTCATGAGCAAGGTGCCATACACGCAGCTCAAGGGTTTTCACGTGTTTCTGGAAAACCAGGAATTGTATTTGCAACATCAGGTCCTGGAGCAACTAACTTAGTAACAGGTATTGCCGATGCTCAAATAGATTCTACACCGTTAGTTTGTATTACAGGGCAAGTAGCTTCACACCTGTTAGGCTCAGATGCTTTTCAAGAAACAGATATTATTGGTATTTCTACACCGGTAACAAAGTGGAATTATCAAATTACAAAAGCTTCAGAAATTCCTGAAGTTTTAGCAAAGGCTTTTTACATTGCAAAATCGGGTCGTCCTGGTCCAGTTTTAATTGATATTACTAAAGATGCTCAATTTGGAGAATTAGATTATTCTTATAAAAAATGTGAAAAAATTAGAAGTTATAAAGCAATACCTGAATTTGATATTGAAAAAATAAAAGAAGCAGCAACACTAATAAATAATGCAAAAAAACCATTCATAGTTTGGGGGCAAGGTGTAATTATTGGTTCCGCTGAAGAAGAATTTAAAAACTTTATTGAAAAAACCAATATTCCTTCGGCTTGTACAGGTTTAGGCCTTTCTGCTTTAGATACAGCGCACCCTTTAAATGTTGGTATGGTTGGTATGCACGGAAATTATGCGCCAAATGTTTTAACTAATTCCTGCGATGTTTTAATTGCAATTGGAATGCGATTTGACGATAGAGTAACTGGAAATTTACAGACCTATGCAAAACAAGCAAAAGTAATTCATTTTGAAATTGATCCTGCAGAGATAGATAAAAACGTTAAAACCGATGTTGCAGTTTTAGGTACTGTTAAAGAAACACTAGTTGAAATAATGCAATACGTTACTAAAGCCAATCATAGTGATTGGATGCAAGAATTTGATAAACTATATAAAGTTGAAAAAGAAACTGTTATAAACGATCAACTAAACCCAACTAAAGAAGGCTTAACAATGGGTGAGGTTTTAGGTGGGATTAATAAAGAAACTAAAGGAGATGCGGTAATTGTATCCGATGTAGGGCAACATCAAATGTTTGCTTGGCGTTATGCCAATTTTACTAAAACTAGAAGTAATGTTACTTCTGGAGGGTTAGGAACTATGGGTTTTGCGTTACCAGCAGCAATTGGTGCGAAAATGGGGGTTCCAAATCGCGAGGTAATCGCAATTATTGGAGATGGAGGTTATCAGATGACTTTAAATGAATTAGGAACCATCCTTCAAACAAAAGCTGCTGTTAAAATTGTGGTGCTTAATAACAATTATTTAGGAATGGTACGCCAGTGGCAAGAGTTGTTTTTTGATAAGCGTTATGCTTCAACAGAAATGGTAAGTCCAGATTTTGTAAAACTAGCCGAAGCTTATGATATTGAAGCAAAAAGAGTTTCAAAACGTGAAGATTTAGCCGATGCAATTAAAACAATGGTAGCTTCAAAAGATGCTTATTTTTTAGAAGTTGTAATTGAGCAAGAAGATAATGTTTTTCCAATGATACCAACAGGTGCAAGTGTTTCAGATATAAGATTAAAATAATATGGAAGAAAATAAAAATTTTACAGTTTCAGTATATACTGAAAATAATATAGGAATATTAAATAGACTTTCTGCAATATTTTTAAAACGTCATATTAACATTGAAAGTATGACCGTTTCAAGATCTGAAATAGATCATGTACATCGCTTTACTTTTGTAATAATTGTACCTGAAACTTTAATAAAAAAAGTAGTTGGGCAGTTAGAAAAGCAAATAGAAGTAATTAAAGCTTTTTATCATACAGAAGATGAAATTATTTATCATGAAACAGCCTTGTTTAAAATCTCAAATGAACACTTATTTGATGAAAAAATTCAAGATAAACTTAAATTTAGAAGAGCACATATAATTAATATTAGTGAGCGTTACTTTGTAATTGAAGCTTCCGGATTAAAAGAAGATATTGATAATATGTATGAAAAGCTAAAACCATTTGGGTTGTTGCAGTTTGTCCGTTCTGGTCGCATAGCAATTACACGCCCTAAAATGGCAATTTCAGAATTATTACAAGAAATTAATTAAAAAAATAAACAATAAAAAATGGCAAATTATTTTAACACACTTTCATTAAGAGACAAATTAGATCAATTAGGAAAATGTAGATTTATGGATTCATCAGAATTCGGTGAAGGTGTTTCTGCTTTAAAAGGAAAAAAAATAGTAATTGTAGGTTGCGGAGCACAGGGTTTAAACCAAGGTTTAAATATGAGAGATTCGGGTTTAGATGTTTCATATACATTAAGACCAGCAGCAATTTCAGAAAAAAGACAATCTTTTTTGAATGCAACTGAAAACAATTTTGCGGTTGGTACATATGAAGAAATGATTCCAACTGCCGATTTGTTAATAAACTTAACTCCTGATAAACAACATACGGCAGTAGTTTCTGCTGTAATGCCTTTAATGAAAAAAGGAGCAACATTATCATATTCTCATGGTTTCAATATTGTTGAAGAAGGAATGCAAATTCGTAAAGATATTACAGTAATTATGGTTGCGCCTAAATCACCAGGTTCTGAAGTTAGAGAAGAATTTAAAAGAGGTTTTGGAGTGCCTACATTAATTGCAGTACATCCTGAAAATGATCCAGAAGGAAAAGGGTGGGATTATGCAAAAGCCTACGCTGTTGGAACTGGAGGACATACAGCAGGTGTTTTAGAATCTTCATTTGTTGCTGAAGTAAAATCAGACTTAATGGGTGAGCAAACCATTCTTTGTGGATTGTTACAAACTGGTTCTATTTTATGTTTCGATAAAATGGTAGCTGAAGGAGTTGATGCAGGTTATGCTTCAAAATTAATTCAATATGGTTGGGAAACAATTACCGAAGCTTTAAAGCACGGTGGAATTACTAATATGATGGATCGTTTGTCGAATCCAGCAAAAATTGCAGCATTTAATGCTTCTGAAGAATTAAAAGATATAATGCGTCCGTTGTTTCAAAAACATATGGATGATATTATGGAAGGTGAGTTTTCAAAAACAATGATGGAAGACTGGGCAAATGATGACGTAAATTTATTAACTTGGAGAGCGGCTACAGGAGAAACTGCTTTTGAAAAAACACCAGCAGGTGATGTTGAAATTTCAGAACAAGAATATTTTGATAATGGCGTTTTAATGGTTGCTATGGTAAAAGCAGGAGTTGAGTTGGCTTTTGAAGCTATGACAGAATCTGGCATTATAGAAGAGTCTGCTTATTACGAATCTTTACATGAAACACCATTAATTGCAAATACAATTGCTCGTAAAAAATTATTTGAAATGAATCGTGTAATTTCTGATACTGCTGAATATGGTTGTTATTTATTTGACCATGCTTGTAAGCCTTTAATTGCTGATTATGTTAAAAAAACGCCAAGTAATTTTGTTGGCAGACCATTTAATGATGGTTCAACTGGTGTTGATAATAAAGAACTAATAGAAGTAAATGCGGTAATTAGAAATCACCCAGTTGAAGAAATAGGAGAATTTTTAAGAGCTTCTATGACAGCTATGATTAAAATAGTTTAAAACAAAAATTTTGAGTGAAACTATTAAAAATAGTATTTCATTAGAAGAAATATATAAAGCTCAACAGAGCATTAAAGGAGTTGTACAAGCAACTCCTTTAGTGTTTATGAAGAATTTTTCTGAATATTACAATGCCAATATTTATTTTAAAAGAGAGGATTTACAAGTTGTTCGTTCGTATAAAATTAGAGGTGCTTATAATAAAATTCAAAGTTTATCAAAACAGCAACTGCAAAATGGAATTGTTTGTGCTAGTGCAGGTAATCACGCCCAGGGTGTTGCTTTTGCCTGTAAAAAATTAGAAGTACATGGCACAGTTTTTATGCCAGTAACAACACCGCTTCAAAAAATTGAACAAGTTCGTATGTTTGGTGGTAACTTTATTGAAGTAAAATTGTTTGGAGATAGTTTTGATGATAGTCAAAAAGCTGCAGCTCAATTTTGTGAGGTTCATAATAGTACTTTTGTACATCCGTTTGACGATTTAGAGGTAATTGCGGGTCAAGGAACTGTTGGTTTAGAAATTTTAAAGGATAGTGATGAACCTATAGATTATTTATTTATGCCTGTTGGTGGAGGTGGATTGGCTTCTGGTGTTGCAAGTGTTTTTAATAAAATGAGCCCAATTACTAAGTTAATTGGAGTTGAACCAAAAGGAGCACCTTCATTAACAGTTTCATTAGAAAAGGGCGAAAATACTACCTTAACAAAAATTGAAAAATTTGTAGATGGAGCAGCGGTAAAACGCATTGGCGAACTTACTTTTAAATTTTGTAAAGATTTATTAGACGAAACAGATACTATTTGTGAAGGTTTAATTTGTGCTACTATTTTAAAGGTATATAACGAAAATGCTTTAGTTGTAGAACCTGCTGGAGCGTTATCAATAGCTGCGTTAGAGCAACATAAAGATCAGATTAAAGGCAAAACGGTAGTGTGCATAGTGAGTGGTGGTAATAATGATATTACTCGAATGGAGGAAATGAAAGAACGTGCTTTACTTTATCAAGGGCTAAAGCATTATTTTATTATCCGATTTCCACAAAGAGCAGGTGCATTAAAAGAATTTGTTGTTGATGTTTTAGGGCCTGATGATGATATTTCATATTTTGAATACACTAAGAAAAATAATAGAGATAAAGGTCCAGCAATAGTTGGAATAGAATTAAAAAATAAAGAAGATTTTGAGCCTTTAGTAACTAGAATGGAACAAAAGGGTTTTTTAGGAGAGTATCTTAATGATAATCCTCAACTGTTTCAATTTTTAATTTAATGTAGATTAGGTCTTTGAAAAAATTAATTGTTAATTATTAACAGTAATCTAGATTATATTGTTAATTATTAAACAAATTGATGTTTGTTTTAAATTTTTACGTACTATTGTACCCATGAAAACAAAGAGTTTTAAAATACTAATTACTCGTCGTCGTTTTACTCGTCGCCCCTTGAGGGCTTAAATTTCTATTGATTACGGTGCGTCCGTTTTCACATTTCAACAAAACATCAAAATATACATTTATAAAATTTAATAAGTAATCAATGAAAGTTGTTATTGCTAATATATCGCATATAAAATATGCAGAAATAATTTGTGAGACTATTGAAGAGTCTGCAAAGGTTAGAGGTACTGGTATTGCTCAAAGAACTCCAGAATATATCATAAAAAAAATTAGTACAGGAGATGCTGTAATTGCAATTGAAAATGATGATTTCGCTGGTTTTTGTTATATAGAAACTTGGGACAATGCTTCTTTTGTAGTAAACTCTGGTTTAATAGTGCATCCAAATTATAGGAATCAAGGATTAGCAAAAAAAATTAAAAAGAAAATTTTAGAATATTCTTTAGAGAAATATCCTGATGCAAAAATCTTTGGAATTACAACAGGGTTAGCAGTGTTAAAAATTAATTACGAATTAGGCTATCAACCAGTTACTTTTTCTGAATTAACAACTGACGAAGCCTTTTGGAATGGTTGCAGAACTTGTAAGAATTTTGATGTATTAACTAGAACAGAACGTAAAATGTGTTTGTGTACTGGAATGTTATACGATCCAAAACATGAAAAAAATGTGAAATCACACAAATACAATTCAAAAGTACTAAGCAGATTAAAAAGAATAAAACAAGCATTGTTTTTAAAAAAGAATAATAAATAAAAGTCATGGAAAAAGTAGTAGTTGCATACAGTGGAGGTTTAGACACATCTTATTGTGTAAAATATTTACAAAACGAATTAAATTTAGAGGTTCATAGTGTATTAGTTAATACAGGTGGTTTTTCTACAGAAGAATTAAAAGTTGTAGAAGCTAAAGCTTATGATATGGGAGTGAAATCGCATACCAATCAAAATATTTTAGATATTTATTACGAGAAAGCCATAAAGTTTATGGTGTATGGTAATGTTTTAAAAAACAATACATATCCATTATCGGTGAGTGCAGAGCGTGTTTTTCAAGCTATTGAAGTAGTAGAATACGCAAAAAAAATAGATGCAAAATATATTGCGCATGGAAGTACAGGCGCAGGAAACGACCAAGTACGTTTCGATATGATTTTTCAAACTTTAGCTCCAAATATTGAGATTATCACACCAATTCGTGATTTAAAATTATCTAGACAAGAAGAAATAGCATATTTAAAAGAACACGGAGTTGATTACCCTTGGTCTAAGGCTAAATATTCAATAAATAAAGGAATTTGGGGAACAAGTGTTGGAGGTGTTGAAACCTTAACATCGCACCAAGCTTTACCAGAAGAAGCTTATCCAAGTCAGTTAGAAAAAACGGAACCAACAGATATTAAACTACATTTTGAAAAAGGACAATTAGTTGGTTTGAATGATGAATTTGATTCACCAGTAAATACTATTTTAAAAATTGAAGCAATTGCATCTAAATATGCAATTGGTAGAGATATACATGTTGGCGATACTATTGTTGGAATTAAAGGAAGAGTCGGTTTTGAAGCTGCTGCAGCAACTGTAATTATAAAAGCACATCATTTATTAGAAAAACATGTACTTTCTAAATGGCAACAAAATTTAAAAGAAGGTTTAGGTAGTACTTACGGAATGTTATTGCACGACGGGCAATATTTTGAGCCAGCAATGCGAGATATTGAAGCCTATTTAACAAATTCTCAAAAAACTGTAACAGGTGAAGTTTTTGTTACATTAAAACCGTATCATTTTAGTTTGAATGGAATTGAATCTAAACATGATTTAATGAAATCTAAATTTGGAGAATATGGAGAAACTAACAAAGCTTGGACTGCTGAAGATGCAAAAGGATTTATCAAAATATTAGGGACAGCTAATAAAATTTACCATAGCGTAAACTCAGAATTATGATTAAAGTTGGAATAGTTGGAGGAGCAGGATATACTGCTGGAGAATTAATTAGATTATTGATAAATCATTCAAATGTTGAGCTAGATTTTGTGTATAGTACTTCAAATGCTGGAAATTATATTTATCAAGTACATCAAGATTTACTAGGAAGCATAGACTTAAAGTTTACAGATGCTATAAACAAAAATGTAGATGTTTTGTTTTTATGCTTAGGACACGGTAATTCAACTGTTTTTTTAGAAAATAATTCTTTTTCTAAAACAACTAAAATCATCGATTTAAGTAACGATTTTAGATTAAAAGCAGATGCCATTTTTCAAGGAAAGGAATTTGTTTATGGTCTTCCAGAACTTCAAAAAGAAAAAATAAAATCAGCAAATAATATTGCAAATCCAGGTTGTTTTGCAACATCAATTGAGTTGGCATTATTGCCTTTAGCAAATGCAGGTTTGTTAAATAGTAAAGTGCATATTAATGCTACAACTGGAGCAACAGGAGCAGGTGTTTCACCTGGCGCAACCACACATTTTGCTTGGAGAGATAATAATTTTTCGGTGTATAAAGCTTTTACACATCAACATTTAGGTGAAATTGGAGAAAGCTTAAAAACGCTTCAAAATAGTTTTGATAAAGAGTTATTTTTTATTCCAAATAGAGGAAATTTTAGTAGAGGAATTTTTACTTCAATCTATTTAAAATTTGATGAAAGTATAGAAAAAGCTTTTGAATTATTTGAAGATTATTACAAAGATGCTGTTTTTACGCACGTATCTAAAACACCAATTCATTTAAAACAAGTTGTGAATACAAATAATTGTTTTTTGCACTTGCAAAAGCACGAAGGAATGTTATTAATAACTTCAGAAATAGATAATTTATTAAAGGGTGCTTCTGGTCAGGCAATTCAAAATATGAATTTAATGCTCGGTTTTGAGGAAACAGAAGGTTTAAAATTAAAAGCTAATTCATTTTAGTTTATTGAAATATTAAAAATAATAACCAACAACACTAATAATGAAAATAGCAATTTTAGGTACAGGAAATTTAGGATATTCAATAGCTATTGGTATTTTATCACAGAATAATTTTAAGTTCAAGAATTTATATTTAACAAAACGAAATACAGAATCTTTAGAACCTTGGAGTAAATTGCCAAATGTAAAGATTTCGAGCGATAATAAAAGGGCTGTCCGTTTTTCAGATGTTATTATAATTGCTGTGCAACCTGCTCAATTACATGGTGTTTTGGAAGAAATTAAGGAAAGTATAAACCCAAAAAGACATACTATAATTTCTGTTGTAACGGGTCGAAAAATAGTTGATATTGAAACTGTTTTAGGCAGTGAAGTTGCTATTATAAGGAGTATGCCAAATACGGCTATTTCTGTTGGACAATCTATGACTTGTTTGAGCGCGAATTCCAGAGGCTTAAAGAATGTAGATTTTGCAAAATGTATATTTAATTCTTTAGGACAAACTATGTGTATTGAGGAAAAACTAATGCAAGCGGCAACAGTTATTTGTGCTAGTGGAATT
This sequence comes from uncultured Flavobacteriaceae bacterium, assembly GCA_942492305.1. Classification (GTDB taxonomy): domain Bacteria; phylum Bacteroidota; class Bacteroidia; order Flavobacteriales; family Flavobacteriaceae; genus Lutibacter. Next base: position 840,720 of record CALOEI010000001.1, read on the forward strand.
GCTTTTTGGATGCGCTTAATAAGGGCAACAACGCAAGGTGCGGTGCAACTTGGTTTTGATGCAGAAGAAGCACAAGAATTGTCTATGCAAACAGCCTTGGGTGCTGCAAGTTTATTAATAAAATCTGGAAATCATCCAGAGGAAGAAATAGATAAGGTAACCACACCAAGTGGCTGTACTATTGAAGGGTTAAACGAAATGGAACACCAAGGGCTAAGCTCTTCATTAATTAGAGGTTTAGTAACTTCTTTTGAAAAAATTAATCAGATTTAAAAATTGAATTATGGAATTATTTGATGTGTACCCATTATATAATGTTACTCCAGTAAAGGCAAAAGGAGCTTATGTTTGGGATGATAAAGGAATAAAATATTTAGATTTATATGGCGGACATGGAGTTATTTCAGTAGGCCATACACACCCAAAGTATATTGCAACTTTAAAAAACCAAATAGATAAAATTGGATTTTATTCAAATTCAATTCAAAACCCGCTGCAGCAAGAATTAGCTGAAAAGTTAGGACGTATTTCTGGTTGCGATAAATATAATTTGTTTTTGTGTAACTCAGGTGCCGAGGCAAATGAAAATGCATTAAAACTAGCCTCATTTGTTACCGGAAAAAGTAGAATAGTTTCATTTAAAAATGCTTTTCATGGAAGAACTTCTGCAGCAGTTGCAGCTACGGATAACTTAAATATTAATGCACCTCTAAATTTACAGCAAAGAGTAACATTTTTGCCTTTAAATGATATTGGATTGGTAATTCACGAATTAGGAAAAGGAGATGTTGCAGCAGTAATTATTGAAGGAATACAGGGAGTTGGTGGTTTAGATGAAGGAGAAAAAAAATTCTTTAAAAAAGTTAAAAAGGCTTGTAAAAAAAGTAAAACTTTATTGATTTTAGATGAAATTCAATCGGGTTATGGTAGAAGTGGCCAGTTTTTTGCATTTCAACATCATAAAATAAAACCAGATATTATTACTACTGCTAAAGGAATGGCAAATGGATTTCCAATAGGAGGTGTTTTAATTTCAAAAAAATATAAAGCTAAATACGGAATGTTGGGAACTACTTTTGGTGGTAATCATTTAGCTTGTGCCGCAGCAATTTCTGTATTAGATATTATTGAAGAAGAGCATTTAATGAACAATGTAAATGAAGTTTACAAATACTTTTTACAAGAAATTAAATCGGTTTCAAAAATAAAGAAAGTAAAAGGTAAAGGTTTAATGTTAGGGTTAGAGTTTGATTTTGAAGTTGGAGATTTGAGAAAAAAATTAATAGTTGACAAACATATTTTTACTGGTGGGTCTAGTAACAAAAATTTATTAAGAATACTACCTCCATTATCAATAACAAAGGCGGAAGTTGATATTTTCATAAACGCCTTAAAAGAAGTTTTACAATAATGAATACAGTGCTTACAGAAAAACAACGGAATAATGTGTTGCTTACAATGGCTGAATTAATTAATCAGGAACAATCTGAGATTTTAGCTATTAATAAAAAAGAAGTGGACGCTTATAAAGGTGGTGATTTAGCAATGTACGACCGTTTAAAAGTTAATACAGACAAGATTGCTGGAATGATTTTATCATTAAAACAATTAGTAGCTGATGTTGATCCTTTAAACAAAGAACTTTATAATTTTACACATGTAAATGGAATGAACATAATTAATAAAACAGCACCATTTGGAACTGTTTTAATTATTTATGAATCTAGACCAGATGTTACTGTAGAAGCTGCTGGAATTGCTTTTAAATCTGGTAATAAAATTTTACTAAAAGGAGGAAAAGAGTCCACAAAGTCTAATTTAAAAATTGTAGAATTATGGCATAAAGCTTTAAGAATTCATAATATCTCTACAGATTGGGTAGTATATTTAAATTATAATAGAGTAGAAACCCAAGCTTTTTTAGAAAATCCTACAGAAAAAGTAGATTTAATTGTTCCTCGTGGAGGTGAAAAGCTAATTGAATTTGTAAAACAAAACGCAACCTGTCCAGTAATTGTGAGCGGACGAGGAAATAATTTTGTATTTGTAGATTCGGAAGCAGATTTAGACGTGGCTTTAAATATTATTTTAAATGCTAAAACAACAAAAATATCTGCTTGTAATGCGGTAGATAAAGTATTGATTCACGATGAACTGATTTCTAAAACTAGTTTTGTCAAAAATTTAATTGAAAAATTGAAATCATTCAATGTCAGTGTGTTAGGAGATAAAATAATTTCTCAGTTTGAAGATGTAAAGCAAATTGAAAACGAAGAAATATGGTTTGAAGAGTTTTTAGATTATAAAATTGTATTAGGAAGTATTCAGGGCTTAAATGCAGCCATTACTAAAATAAATAGTTATGGCGGGGGTCACTCGGCTTCTATAATCACAAAAAATAACGAGACTGCTCAAGCTTTTATGCAAGCCGTTGATGCCGCTGCGGTTTATCAAAATGCATCTACACGTTTTACTGATGGTGGTCAGTTTGGTTTGGGTGGTGAATTGGCAATAAGCACAGATAAATTGCACCATCGTGGTCCAATGGGTTTACAGCATTTGGTAACAAATAAATGGTTTATTTTTGGTGATGGGCAAATCAGATAAAAAACGGATCTTATTAAAAATTGGATCTAATGTATTAACAAAAGAAACCAATCAGATTTCAAGGGGAAAACTCGAAGATATTGCGCGTCAAATAGCCACATTAAAAGATAGCTACGAATTTATTATAGTTAGTTCTGGAGCCATTGCAGTAGCAAAGCAGTTTGTAAAATTAGAAAGTAATGGAAAGCCAATAAATGTAAAACAAGCACTTGCTTCTATTGGGCAACCACACTTAATGCGTATCTTTCATGAGAATTTTTGGGAACTAGGTTTGTTAACTTCACAATGTTTATTGTCGTATTCAGATTTTAAAAAGGAGGAGTCAAAAACCAATATTAAGAATACCATTAATGTGTTGGTTGAAAATAATTATATTCCAATAATTAATGAAAATGATACGGTTGCAACTGATGAAATTAAATTTGGAGATAACGATAAACTATCAGCTTTAACAGCTTCTCTTTTAAATGTAGATTTATTGGTAATTGCAACTAATACAAATGGAATATATACCAAAAAATCGATTGATTCAGGTACAAGTGAAACCATTTTACAATCATCCTGTATAAATTCATTAAAAGAACAAATTCAAAGTTCAATATCTTTACATGGAACAGGTGGAATGGCGACAAAAATAGCTGCCGCTGAGATTGCGCAAGAGGCAACTATTGAAACTTGGATTGTAAATGGACTAAAAGATAATTTTATAGTGGATGCAATTCTAAATAAATCGGAATTCACTAAAATAACTTCAAAATAAAATGAAACATTATTTACATATTAACAATTTAGAAAGTTTACAAGAAACTGTAAAAGAAGCGATAGAATTAAAAAAAAATGAACTAGAGTTTAATACCCTTGGTAATGGCAAAACTATTTGTTTGTTATTTTTTAATAATAGTTTGCGAACCCGTTTAAGCACTCAAAAGGCAGCTCAAAATTTAGGACTAAACTGTATTGTTATGAATTTTGGTAGTGAAGGTTGGCAATTAGAATATGAAGATGGAGTTATAATGAATCAAGATAAATCGGAACATGTTAAAGAGGCTGCAAAAGTAATTGCGCAATATTGCGATATAGTTGCAATTAGAGCTTTTGCGAGTTTAACAGATAAAGAAAAAGATAAGGCTGAATTGGTGCTGGAAAGTTTTAGAAAATATGCTGGAATTCCTGTTGTAAATATGGAAAGTGCTACTGGACATCCGTTACAAGCATTAGCAGATGCTATTACCATGGAAGAAAATAAAGTTTCGCACAAACCTAAAGTTGTGCTTTCGTGGGCGCCTCATCCAAAAGCTTTGCCGCATGCTGTTGCAAATTCCTTTGTAGAAATGATGCAGTTACAAGATGCTGATTTTGTAATTACACACCCAAAAGGGTACGAGCTAGATTCTGAAATAACAAAAAATTCAAGAATAGAATACAATCAGAAAAAGGCATTAGAAAATGCGGATTTTGTGTATGTAAAAAACTGGAGTTCATTTAAAGAATATGGGGAGGTTATGATTAGTGATCCAGATTGGATGCTTTCTGCCGATAAAATGAAATTGACAAATAATGGAAAATTTATGCATTGTTTACCAGTGAGAAGAAATGTGATTGTGGCTGATGATGTAATAGATTCTAAAAATTCAATTGTAATTGAACAAGCTAATAATAGAACATATGCTGCTCAAATAGTATTGAAAAAAATATTAGAAAATTTATAGATATTTCGTCACTCTGAACTCGTTTCAGAATCTCATCAACATAATTTCTAATAATTATGAGAACCTAAATCAAATTCAGGATGACAGTTGAAAATTTAAATTATGAAAAACCAAACACTAAAAATTGTAAAAATTGGAGGGAACGTTATTAATAACGAAGCAGACTTATACGCGTTTTTAAAAGATTTTGCAACAATAGAAGGTCCAAAAATATTAGTGCACGGTGGGGGAAGAAAAGCTAGTGAAGTGTCTTCTGCAATGGGATTGGAACCTAAAATGATTAACGGACGTAGAGTTACAGACGAAGCAACCGTTGAAGTTGTAACTATGGTTTACGCAGGTTTATTAAACAAAAATATTACTGCTAAATTACAAAGTTTTGGATGCAATGCAATGGGATTGTCTGGAGCTGATGCTAATTGTATTTTAGCTCATAAGCGTATAGTTAAAGATATTGATTATGGTTTTGCAGGTGATGTTGACGCTATTAATTCAGAAATTATTAATGTGTTGCTTAAAAATAATGTAACACCTGTTTTTTGTGCAATTACACATAATAAAAAAGGCCAATTATTAAATACAAATGCTGATACAATTGCTTCGGAAGTTGCCATCGGTATGAGTGATTTATATAAAACGGAATTAAATTTTGTGTTCGAATTAAAAGGAGTTCTAGAAAATATTGATGATAAAAATTCGGTTATTGCTGAAATTAATTCAGCAAAATATAAGCAATTAGTTGCAAAAGGAATTATTGCAGACGGAATGCTTCCAAAAATGCATAATTGTTTTAATTCACTTGAAAAAGGTGTACATAAAGTTAAAATTGGAGATGCATCATTGGTTAAAAAATCAACCAAAAGCTATACAACACTAACATTATAAAATAAGTTTCGTCATGCAGAATTTATATCAGCACCACACAAAGATATTAAAACATATATTGTTAGACTCTGAAATGAATATTCACGATTTCCAAAGTAAAAATAATAAAGGAATGAGTAAACAAGCTTAGAGTGACGGAAGTAATAAAGTAAAAGATTTTAGAGTATTAAAAATGATACAACAACTTACAGAAGAAGCTATTGAATTGCTTCAAAAATTAATTTCAAAGCAGTCCTATTCTGGTGAAGAGAATGAAACTGCTTTGTTGATAATGCAATGGTTTTCAGATCATAATATTAAATTTGAAAGTGAAGTTCATAATGTTTGGGCAAAGAACAAGTATTTTGATGCTTCAAAAAAAACCATCTTGTTAAATTCGCATCATGATACAGTAAAACCAAATAAAGGTTATACACGAGATCCTTTAAAACCTGAAATTATTGATGGAAAATTATATGGTTTGGGAAGTAACGATGCTGGCGGTTGCTTGGTTTCATTATTAGCAACATTTACGTATTTATATGACAGAAAAGATTTAAAGTATAATTTTGTAATGGTAGCTTCTGCAGAAGAAGAAAATACAGGTCCAAATAGTTTAGTAAGTATTATTCCAATTTTACCAGAAATAGATTTTGCCATTGTAGGTGAACCTACTTTAATGAATTTAGCAATTGCCGAAAAAGGTTTAATGGTGCTTAACTGCGAGGCAAAGGGAACTTCAAGTCATGCAGCACACGGAGTAGGTGATAATGCAATATACAATGCATTGGAAGATATTCATTGGTTTAAAAACTATGAATTTCCAAAAGTATCGGAAACCCTAGGAAAGGTGAAAATGACTGTCACTCAAATTGAAGCAGGAAGTCAACACAATGTGATACCTTCAAGTTGTAAATTTGTGGTTGATGTTCGTGTAACAGATTGTTATACAAATCAAGAGGTTTTTGAAATTATTGATGCCAATGTAACTTCTGATGTTTGTCCTAGATCACAGCGATTAAATTCTTCATCAATACCAAAAGAGCACGAAATTGTAAAAGCCGGAATTAAATTAGGAAGAAGCACGTACGGTTCGCCAACAATATCAGATCAGGCAATATTAACATGTCCATCATTAAAATTAGGACCAGGAGAAAGCTTGCGTTCGCATACTGCCGATGAATTTATTTATGTGCGAGAAATTGAAGAAGGAATAGATTTGTACATTAAAATTTTAGAAGAAATAATTTAAAATATTGAATAGTTTATGAGTTTAAGGTTTAACCATTAAACTATTCAACCATTAAAAATAAATAATATGAAACTTTGGGATAAAGGATTTTCAACCGATAAAAAAATAGATATTTTCACTGTTGGAAACGACAGAGAATTAGATTTAATTTTAGCTAAATACGATGTAATTGGAAATTTAGCACACGCTAAAATGTTGCATAAAATTGGGTTATTAACTTCAGATGAAATTGAAAAATTAGAAGTTGAATTGAATGCAATTTTAAAAACCATTGAAGCTGGTGAGTTTATTATTGAAGATTCTTTTGAAGATGTGCATTCTAAAGTTGAGTTTTTATTAACAGAAAAATTAGGTGATACAGGTAAAAAAATTCATACCGCACGCTCAAGAAACGATCAGGTTTTAGTAGATGTGCATTTATATTTGAAAGATGCTTTAGTTGAAATTAACGACGGAGTTGATGAATTATTCGACTTGTTAATTAGATTGGCAGAAAAATATAAAAATGTATTATTCCGGGTTATACGCATTTACAAGTAGCAATGCCTTCCTCTTTTGGAATGTGGTTTTCTGCATATGCCGAAACCCTAATTGATGATATTTATTTTTTAAAAGCCGCTTATAAAGTTGCAGACCAAAACCCGTTAGGTTCGGCTGCTGGTTATGGAAGTTCGTTTCCAATTGATAGAGATGAAACAACGAAATTATTAGGTTTTGAAACCTTGAAATTTAATTCAGTTGCAGCTCAAATGGGACGTGGTAAATTAGAAAAATCGGTTTCATTTGCATTAAGTGCGGTGGCTGCTACATTATCTAAAATGAGTATGGATATTTGTTTGTATATGAGTCAGAATTTTAATTTTATCTCATTTCCAGATGAATTAACAACAGGTTCAAGTATTATGCCTCATAAAAAAAATCCAGATGTTTTTGAATTGATCCGAGGAAAATGTAACAAATTACAAGCATTGCCAATTGAGTTTACACTTATTTCTAATAATTTACCAAGCGGTTATCATAGAGATTTGCAATTGTTAAAAGAAGGATTAATTCCTTCATTTTCAACATTAAAATCTTGTTTAGAAATGTTAACGTATTCTTTACAAAATATACGCGTTAGAACTAATATTGTTGAAGAAGAAAAATACCTGTATTTATTCAGTGTTGAGGAAGTTAATAAGTTAGTTCAAAATGGAACACCGTTTAGAGATGCCTATAAAATTGTAGGTAAAGATATAAATGAAGGTAATTTTAATCCAGATAAAAAAGTAAAACACACACATAAAGGAAGTGTTGGAAACTTATGTTTAGATGAAATTGTGGCAAAGAAAAATAGAGCTTAAAAACAAAAAAGTCGGATTAAAATTTTAATCCGACTTTTTTGTTTAATATACAATAAACTTAAATCCTAAATTAACAATACTTGCATTTAGGTTGGTACTTCTATCATAGTAATGATAATTTAAATCAATACTTTTTCATGTAGTTTCCAAATACGAGCTTTGGTAAAAATATCTGTATATGAGATCCCTAAACCATACTGATTAGCATCGAATTCAGATAAATCAAAATCGGAAGTGTAAAATACTTCTGCTGAATTATGAGCTTCAAATGGCGCAAAATAATCTGCAGCAGTTTGTGTATAATATCTAAAAGATGGGTACAATGTTAGTTTATCTGAAATTTTTATAGGTAATTCAACGTTAGCAGTGTGTGCTGCAATCCCCCAATCATCATAATAATATCTATAATACGTTCTTAATGTTATTATTTCGTTAATGTAATAGTTAAACCGTGCTCCAATTGGAATTTTAAACCGTGTATCTGGTAATCTTTCAATGTCATCCGCCAATCTAAAAACATCGGTATTAGTTTTTGAAGTGTAATTTGATATGCTTTCTCCATTTCCAATATAATATTTTTCTTTATCACTAAAATAAACACGTTGCATAGGATTTGCTAACCAACCATTTTGTTGTACAAGATCAAAAAACAATGAAAATTGTGATTTTTTACTTAAAATCTGTGAAAAACTAAATGATGCTGAATATGTATTTCTCGAAGTATTATCAATTAGAGTGTTGTTAATTGGGCTCCAAATAGTTGAACTACTTTTATCAATTGAGTTACCGTTTTTGTCTAAAATATCTACATCTTCAAAAAAGCCGTCATTTAAATTTCCATTAACTTCAATATATGAGTGTATTTCTGTTGGATATACAGGATCCCATTGATCAAAATAAGTATTTAATTTAATTCCAAATTCCGTGTTTTTTTGGTTGAATAATTTGGTAAAACTCAGACCTGCCCCAATTGAAGAATAATCATACTCTTTTGCAAAATTAATATTGGCTCCTAAAATAGTATTTCTATCATCAGACGAATGACTGTAACTTAAATTTCCATTTACCCATACATCACTTTTTGAAGCACCTGAAGATTCTACCCAAGGACTTCCTATTACATCTCCTGAGTTATTTGAGTTTCTATCGTCATCATCATCATCATCATCATCATCACCTTTTTGTGAAGCTCCAGAACTATCAAAAGGATTTAGATTGCTTGATGAAGCTGAGCTATATGCTGAGATTGTTGCATCAATTGTAAAAACATTGTCGTCATTTAATGGAATGGCTATCGTAAGATTTGTTGCAAAATCGCTCAATTTTTCTGTTCCAATTCCACCAGTAACCGCTGCATTGTCTCCATCTTGGCCATAATAACTTAGTAAAAAATCAACTTCAGTGTTTTCTAATACTCTTTTTTTGTAGGTGTTTTCTGGTGTTTGAGTATAACCAATCAATGTGAAAAGTAATACAAGTATTGTGATTATATTTTTCATAAATTACTATTAATTACAGCCGCAACCACCGCCAGATTTTCCTCCGTTAGCTCCTGAGGCAGCTTCTCTGTATACTTGAAAGCTTGTTACAAATTTGTTTGATTTTTTGTCAGCTAAAACCATATCTGGATCATTTAAATATACTTTTTCATAATCCTTAACAGCAACGCAAGATGTTAAAGATAGAATAGCCACTAGTAAGCTAATTTTTAGTTTCATACTTTTTAATGTTTATGTTTTTTGAAGTGTTAATGTTCCCTTTATCATTAATAATTATACATTCAATATTGGGTAGTTGGTTTATTCTATTAATGCCAACTTCGGTGCCCATTACAAAAATGGAAGTGGCTAAAGCATCTGCCAATTCAGCTTTTGGAGCAAAAACGGAAACACTTATAATTCCAGGTGATGGATAACCAGTTCTAGGGTCAATAATATGTGTATAACGTTTGTTATTAAATGTAACATATTTTTCATAATCTCCTGATGTTACAACAGCTCCATTTGTAATTGGTAAAATGGCAAAGGCGTTATTTTTATTTAGCGGATTTGTAATGGCAATAGTCCACTCTTGTCCGTTTGGTTGTGTCCCCCAAGTATTCATATCGCCAGAGGCATTTATGATACCAGCTTTAACGCCTTTTGAAATTAATAAGGCTTTTGCTTTGTCAGCAGCATACCCTTTTCCAATGGCTCCAAAACCAATTTTCATACCTCTTAATTTTAAAAATATTGTAGTATCTTTTTTATCAAGAATGATATTTTGATATCCTACTTTTGAAACTGATGCTTTAATTTTTTCTTCCGAAGGCATTATTTTCATACTTCCATCAAATTTCCAAATTTTATCCATAGAAGCGTAACTTATGTCAAAAGCAACATCTGTTAATTTTGAAATAGCAATTGAACGTTATATTAAATTAAATAGTTCTTTATCTACTTTTACAGGTTTTATACCTGAGTTTCTAATTATTTCAGATGTTTGAGAATTTGAATCCCAAGAAGATATTAATTTTTCAATTCTTTTTATTTCATTAACAGCGAATGTAATATAATTTGTTGCACTTAAAGTGTCATTTGATACAACAGAAATGTCAAAACGACTACCCATTAATTTTAAAGTACGTTTATGGATTTGTTGAGAAAAAATGAATGTTGAACTTAAAAGAGTTGCAAAGAAAATTAAATACTTGAGCATGAGTTGTTTTAAAAAGAATTTAATATTTCAATATATGCTGCCGGGCTAACTTTTTTGTATCCGGTACTCCCTATAACATAAGCGTTTTTATCGAGTATAACAACATACGGAAAAAAACCTGTTGTATTATATTTTTCAGCTAATTGGTTGTTTTTTTCTTGTTGTTTTTTATCAAGCATATTTTTCTTTTTTCTTGGAAAATCAGCTTTTAAAAGTACATAGTGCTCTTTTGAATAGGCTATAAATTCGGGTGTGCTCCAAATTTCAGTATCTAATTTAATACACGGTGCGCACCAATCAGACCCTTGAAAAACTAAAATAATTTTTTGATTTTTTTGTAATGCCACCTTTTTAGCCATATCAATATCAGTTAGCCATTCTTGTGCATTCATTGAATATAGTGTAAAGAGTAAGAAGATACTTAAAATAATTTTTTTAGACATAATTAGTTTGAGTTTAAAATGATTAAACGACTACAATTTGATTTTAGTATTGTAACATTAGTCACATGCTTTCCAGATAACTTCGTGTGGAGTAGGTGCAATTATAGAAATAGGTTCTTTAGATACTGGATGTATAAATTCAATTTTACGAGCGTGTAAATGAATACTTGCATCTTTATTACTTCGGTTAAACCCATATTTTAAATCGCCTTTAATTGGGCATCCAATTGATGCTAATTGACAGCGAATTTGATGATGACGACCCGTTTCTAAATCAACTTCTAACAAATGATAATTGTCTAGAGATTTTAATAGTTTGTAATGAAGTATGGCTTTTTTACTGCCTTCTATTTCAGATGAATAAGAGGTGGATTTATTGTTTTTAGGGTTTTTTCTTAAATAACCAATTAAAGTGTCGTTTTCTTTTTTTGGTTTGTTTTTTACTACAGCCCAATAGGTTTTATTAACAGTTTTATCTCGTAACATTTTATTAAAACGCTCTAATGCTTTTGATGTGCGTGCAAAAACAATTATTCCAGTAGTAGGTCTGTCAAGTCGGTGAACAACACCTAAAAATACATTGCCAGGTTTGTTGAATTTTTCTTTAATATAATCTTTAACAATGTCGCTTAAAGGGGTGTCGCCTGTTTTATCACCTTGTACAATATCTCCAGATTTTTTGTTAACAATTATTAGATGATTATCTTCAAAAAGAACTTCTAAATTACCTTTAGTTGAAGCCATTTACGAATTTATTTCTAATTGCTGATTTATTTCATCAATGTAGGTTAACAATTCTTCTTTTCCATCAGCTGAAGTTGCAGATGTTATAAAATATTGAGGCATTGCTTCCCAAAGAGTACTCGTCATTTTTTTTGAATAGTTTTTAATATTTCTATTCAATTCAGAAAGTTTTAATTTATCAGATTTTGTAAAAATAATATTGAAAGGAATCTCATTTTCACCCAAAAACTCCATAAATTCTAAATCAATCTTTTGAGGTTCGTGTCTGCAGTCAATTAAAACAAAAGTACAAATAAGCTGTTCTCTTTGTAAAAAATAATTTTTTATAAAACTTTGAAATGTTTTTTTAACGCTTTTAGAAACTTTAGCATAACCATAACCAGGTAAATCTACTAAAAACCAATTGTTATTAATTTTAAAGTGATTGATTAACTGCGTTTTTCCAGGTTTTCCAGATGTTTTAGCTAATTTGTTTTGGCCAGTTAGCATATTAATTAAAGAAGACTTACCAACATTAGAACGCCCTATAAAGGCATATTCAGCTAACCGTTCTTTAGGGCATTTTGCTACATCACTATTGCTAATTATAAAATCAGCGGTTTTAATTTTCATTTTCTAAAGGTTTCTAGCTTTCAGCCAACTTTCAAGAATTCTGTTAAATTCATCTGGGTGCTCCATCATAGGTGCATGGCCGCATTTATCAATCCAAAATAAGTCTGCATCAGGCATTAATTTCTCAAAGTCTATCGCAACCTCTGGAGGTGTAACATTGTCGTTTTTTCCCCAAATAACGCAAGTAGGAATATGCATATCTGGTAAGTCTTTTGCCATATTATGTCTAATAGCACTTTTTGCAATAGCTAAGGTTCTTATAACTTTATGTCTATCGTTTACAGATTCATATATTTCATCAACGGCTTCTTTAGTAGCTACTTTAGGATCATAAAAAACTTCTTCAGTTTTTTTCTTTATGTATTCGTAGTTTCCTCTTTTTGGATAGGTATCACCCATAGATTTTTCATATAAACCAGAACTTCCAGCTAGCACTAAAGCAGTAACATTTTTTTGATTTAATTTTGTGAAATATAATCCAATATGACCACCTAAAGAATTCCCAATTAATATTGCTTTATTAATTTTTTTATATGCCATAAACTCTTTTAAAAACTTAGATAAGCTTTTAACATTGGTTTTTAGCAATGGTAAGGTGTAAATTGGCAATACAGGAATTATAACTTTATATCCTTGTTTAGAAAAATGGTTAAGTACTCCATCAAAATTGCTTAAACCGCCCATCAGCCCATGAAGAACAATCATTGGTTGCCCTTCTCCAGCCTCTACATACTTGAATTTATTTTCTTCAATAAGATTTTTGCTCATTAATTTTTCACTTTTAAGCTTATTGCAAAGGTAGTTTTTTTTTCTAAAAAAAGCCTTTTTTCTAAAGAGAGGTAAATTAATTATTAATTCGTTGTTTTTCAAAAAAATAGTTCCAAATACACAATTGGTGGTAAAAGTTATCAACAAAGTGGGTAAAAGTGGAAAAATGTGGGAAAAAATTTATATTTTTGAATTTACACAAAGTCATCATGATAAATTTAATTGGAACATACGAAGGAAAAGCAGACGCGAAAGGGCGGCTACTGCTTTCTGTTGCTTTAAAGAAGCAATTGAGTCCTGTATTGCAAGATGGTTTTGTGTTAAAACGTTCGTTATTTCAGCCGTGTTTAGAGTTATATCCGATAAATGAATGGAATATTTTAATGGCAGAAGTAAATAAATTAAACAGGTTTGTTAAAAAGAATAATGATTTTATTCGTCGTTTTACAGCCGGAGTTAAAGTTATTGAATTAGATGCTTCTGGCAGGTTGTTAATACCTAAAGATTTACAACTTTTCGCAGGTATATCAAAAAATGTTGTGATGTCTTCAGCGGTTAATATTATTGAGATTTGGGATAAAGATAAGTACGAAACAGCAATAGATGATGCTTCAGGAGATACTGCTGATTTGGCTGAAGAAGTTATGGGTAACGCAAATAATAACAATGGAATATCATAATCCAGTTTTATTAAAAGAAAGTGTTGATGGTTTAAATATTAAATCAGATGGCTTGTATGTAGATGTAACCTTTGGTGGTGGAGGCCATTCAAAGGAGATTTTGAGTAGGTTAAATGAAAAAGGAAAGTTGTTTGCTTTTGATCAAGATGAAGACGCACAAAGAAATATAATTAAGGATTCAAGATTTATGCTAATACCTCAAAATTTTAGATTCATTAAAAGGTATTTAAGATTTTATGGTGTAAAAAAAGTAGATGGAATTTTAGCCGATTTAGGTGTTTCATCGCATCAATTTGATGAAGCTGAGCGTGGGTTTTCTACACGTTTTGATGCTGATTTGGATATGAGAATGAATCAAACGGGTAAATTATCTGCTTTTGAAGTTGTTAACAATTATGATGAAGACAAATTAAGTGCGGTTTTGTTTCAGTATAGCGAATTGAGAAACGCAAAAGCAATAGCGAAAAAAATAGTTGAAGCACGTTCTAATAAAAAAATTAAAACAAGTTTTGAGCTTAAAGAAGTGTTGACCGAGTTTGTACCAAAATCTATTGAACATAAAATTTTAGCTCAAATATTTCAAGGAATTCGCATTGAAGTAAATCAAGAAATAGAAGTTTTAAAAGAATTTTTATTACAGGTGCCAGAGTTGCTAAACGAAAACGGAAGATTGAGTGTAATATCATATCATTCTTTAGAAGATAGGTTGGTTAAAAGATTTATTAGAAGTGGTTTGTTTGAAGGTGAGCCTGAAAAAGACATGTTTGGACATGTAAATGTGCCAATGAAAAAAGTGGGTAAGTTAATAGTTCCAAGTTTTTCTGAAATAAAGAAAAATAATAGAGCAAGAAGCGCCAAGTTAAGAATTGCAACAATTAAATAAATGTCAGCTATAAAATCTAGCATATTTAACTTATTAAAAGGGGATTTTTTAATTAATAAAGATTCTTTTAAAAATTGGCGATTTATTTTGTTTGTAGTTGGTTTAATGCTGTTGATGATAGCAAGCGCTCATAGTTCTGATAAAAAAGTAATGGAAATTGCAAAATTAACGAATGAAATTAAAGAGTTAAGAGCTGAATTTTTAGATAAGCGCTCAATTTCAATGGAAATGAGATTGGAATCAACAGTAAGAAAAAAAGTAGTTGAATTAGGAATAAAGCCAAGTGAGCAGCCGCCACAAGTAATTAAGGTAGTATCAAAAAAACAATAAAAAGTTGTCAGTATCAAAAAAAGGCATATTAAATAAATTATACGTTATAGCTATTGTTATTGCGCTTCTTTTGGTTGCCATTATTTTTAGGTTGACTGATATTCAGTTTTCTGAAGGAGATAAATACAGAAATTTATCAGAGCAATTAACCTTAAGAAATGATACTATTTATGCTAATAGAGGAAGTGTTTTTTCTGCTGATGGAAGTTTGTTAGCAACTTCTATGTCGCAATATGAAATTAGAATGGATGCCGTAACTGTTGATAGTGAAGTGTTCGAAAAAAATGTAAGAAGTTTATCTCAAGAGCTTTCTAAAATGCTTGGAAATACTACTGCAAATTGGGAACGTAAAATTAGAAAAGCCAGAAATAGTAAAAATAGGTACTTATTTATTGCAAGAAAGTTAGGATATACGGAATATATGAAGATTAAAAGTTTTCCAATTTTTAATTTAGGAATGTATAAAGGTGGTTTTATAGCAGAGCAATCTACTGTGAGAGCGCATCCTTTAAATAAAGTAGCAGAAAGAACTATTGGTTACGATGATTATAGAGGAGCCCCTGGAATTGAAGGTGCTTACAGAAAATATTTAACGGGTAAAAACGGATTAAGGCTTAAGCAAAAGATTGCAAAAGGGCAGTGGAAGCCAATTAATGATAGGAACGAAAAAGAGCCTATAAATGGTAAAGATATTGTAACAACATTAGATGTTAATATTCAAGATATTGCACATCATTCTTTATTAAAGCAGCTAGAGTTTTACGAAGCAGAACATGGTTGTGTAGTAGTAATGGAAACTAAAACTGGAGAGATTAAGGCGATTTCTAACTTGGGTAGAAGTTCTGAAGGAAAATATTACGAAAAGCGAAACTATGCTGTTTATGAATCTCATGAACCTGGTTCAGCTTTTAAATTAATGTCTTTGGTGGTTGCATTAGAATCTGGGGTAATTGATACTAGTACAGTTGTAGATACTGGTACTGGAAGGTATAGAATGTATGGAAGGTATATTAACGATTCTAGAAGAGGTGGTTATGGAGAAATATCTGCAGCACGTGCACTGGAAGTATCTTCAAACATAGCTTTTGCTAGATTAATTGAAGAAAATTTTGGCGATAAGCCAGAGAAATTCATCAATTCATTGTACAAAATGAATTTGAACGACAAGTTAGGGTTACCAATAAAAGGTGAAGGATCTCCTTTAATTCCAGGGCCTGAACATAGTTTATGGAGTAAAAATGCATTACCATCTATGGCTTATGGTTATAATTTAGAATTAACACCGTTGCAAACTTTAACATTTTACAATGCTATTGCTAATAATGGAGAAATGGTAAAGCCGCGATTTGTTAAAGAAATAAGATCTTGGAATAAACATGTGCAAACTTTTGATAAAGAAGTTATTAATAAGGCAATTTGTTCAAAGGAAACAATTGCTAAAATTCAAGAGGTACTTAAAAATGTAGTAATCCGTGGAACTGGAAGAAAGTTATACTCTGAAGACTTTTCAATGGCAGGAAAAACAGGAACTGCACGTGTAAAATATGGTAATTATGAAGCGTGGTTAAAAGATAAAAAATACATTTCATCATTCACAGGGTATTTTCCTGCTGAAAACCCAAAATATTCTTGTATAGTAGTAATTCATGAGCCAAATACTAAAACAGGTTTTTATGGTGCAGATGTTTCAGGGCCAGTATTTAAAGATATTGCTCAAAAAATTTATACTACAAACCATATTATTAATGAAATTGAAAATAAAACACCTGATTTTGAGAGTGTTAAAAATGATTTTGAAAAATATTATACCATAGTTAATAAGGAATTTAATTCAATCCCAAATGTAAAAGGAATGGCGGCTATGGACGCCATTTCTTTACTTGAAAATTTAGGATTAAAAGTTAATTTTTCTGGAAATGGAAAAGTAGTAGAGCAATCGCTTAATGAAGGTGAAAAATTAGTAAAAGGAACAACAATTAATATAAAATTATCTTAGTTGAAAGTAGTTAAAGACATATTGTATAAAGTTGAAATTAATGCAGTTCATGGAAGTACTGAAGTGTTGATTAATGCGATACAATTTGATTCACGAAAAATTCAACCAAATGATATGTTTGTTGCCCAAAAAGGATTGATTTTTGACGGCCATGAATTTATAACTACTGCTATTGAATTAGGTGCTAATGTAATTGTTTGTGAAGAATTTCCAAGAGATTTTGTTGCTAATGTTACCTATGTTAAAGTTGAAAATTCTAATGAAGCTTTAGCAATAATGGCTGCTAATTTTTATAATAATCCGTCTTCAAAATTAAAGTTAATTGGTATTACTGGCACAAATGGTAAAACCACCATAGCTACTTTATTATACAAGCTATTTCAAAAAGCAGGTTTTAAAACAGGATTATTATCTACCGTTACTATTTTTGTTGATAATCAGCAATTTAATGCAACACACACAACGCCAGATTCTTTAACAATAAATAGCTATTTAGATAAAATGGTTGAAGTTGGAGTAGATTATTGCTTTATGGAAGTGAGTTCGCACGGAATACATCAAAAAAGAACTGCAGGTTTGAATTTTGAAGGTGGCGTTTTTACAAACTTAACACATGACCATTTAGATTACCATAACTCATTTAAAGAGTATAGGGATGTTAAAAAATTATTTTTTGACAACTTACCAAAAACCGCTTTTTCATTGGTGAATGTAGACGATAAAAATGGTTTGGTAATGCTTCAAAATACAGTTTCAAAAAAGTACACTTATGCTTTAAAAACGATGGCTGATTATAAAGCTAAAATTTTGGAAAATCAGTTTTCTGGATTGTTTTTAACCATAAATAATAATGAAGTTTGGACAAAATTAATTGGAAGTTTTAATGCATATAATTTATTGGCAGTATATGGGGTTTCACAATTATTAGAACTAGAATCTACTGAGGCATTAACATTAATTAGTGAATTAGAAAACGTATCTGGAAGGTTTCAACATTTTAGCTCTAATGAAGGAGTTACTGCAATAATCGATTATGCACATACGCCAGATGCATTAAAAAATGTATTGGAAACAATTAATGATATTAGAACAGGAAATGAACAAGTTATTACAGTTGTAGGTTGCGGAGGAAATCGAGATAAAGCAAAGCGTCCAGTTATGGGTCAAATTGCAACTCAACTAAGTACGCAGGTAATATTTACTTCTGATAATCCTAGAAATGAAGATCCTCAAATAATTATTAATGAAATTGAAGCAGGTGTAGATCCTCAAAATTATAAAAAAACGCTTTCGATTTTAGATAGAGAACAAGCTATTAAAACAGCAACTAAACTAGCAGGAAGTGGTGATATTATTTTAATTGCTGGAAAAGGACATGAAACGTATCAAGAAATAAAAGGAGTTCGCTCGCATTTTGATGATTACGAGAAAATATCACAATTATTAAAAGTTTTAATAAACCAATGTTATATTATTTATTTGAATATTTAGATACACATTACGATTTGGCAGGAGCGGGATTATTTCAATACATCTCATTTCGTTCTGCACTGGCTTTTATTATTTCATTATTGTTTTCAACAATTTATGGAAAACAAATAATTAACTATTTACAACGTAAACAAGTTGGAGAGTCTGTTAGAGATTTAGGTTTGGAAGGTCAAACAGAAAAAGCGGGAACGCCAACAATGGGTGGAATTATAATTATACTTGCCACGTTAATTCCAGTACTATTATTATCAAAGGTTAATAATGTTTATATAATTATTTTAATAGTTACTACTATTTGGATGGGAACTATTGGTTTTATTGATGACTACATTAAAATTTTTAAAAAAAATAAACAAGGATTAAAAGGAAGATTTAAAATTTTAGGTCAGGTAACACTTGGCATTTTTGTAGGTGTTATGTTGTATTTTCATCCAGATGTTACAATGAAAGAAAAACTTCCAGAAAAATTTCAATATGAAACAGAGGAAGGTGTACCAGTTTTATTTGCTGATGCACAGAAATCTACAAAAACAACCATTCCTTTTTTAAAAAATAACGAATTAGATTATGCTGCAGCATTTGATTTGTTTGGCGATGGATTAAGAGATTATGCGTGGATATTATTTATTCCAGTTGTAATATTTATTATAACAGCAGTTTCAAACGGCGCAAATTTAACAGATGGAATAGATGGTTTGGCAGCTGGATCTTCTGCAATAATTGTATTGACTTTAGGGATTTTTGCGTGGGTTTCTGGAAACATCATTTTTGCAGATTATTTAGATGTAATGTACATACCAAATTCGGGTGAAATGACCATTTTTATTGCTGCATTTGTTGGTTCTTTGGTTGGATTTCTATGGTATAATACCTATCCAGCTCAAGTTTTTATGGGAGATACAGGAAGCTTAACTATAGGTGGAATTATTGCAGTTTTGGCAATTTCAGTTCGTAAAGAATTATTAATTCCAATTTTAGCAGGTATATTTTTAATTGAGAATTTATCTGTTGTAATGCAGGTTGGGTTTTTTAAATATACTAAAAAAAAATACGGAGAAGGAAAACGCATTTTTAAAATGTCACCATTGCACCATCATTATCAAAAATCGGGATATCACGAGAGTAAAATTGTAACACGTTTTTGGATTGTGGGTATTATGCTGGCTGTGTTAACAATAGTAACATTAAAGTTGCGATAAATGAATTTAGTGGTTCTTGGTGCCGGAGAAAGTGGAGTAGGAACAGCTATTCTAGGAAAACAAAAAAGTTTTAACGTTTTTGTTTCTGATAAAGGTTTAATAACAAATAAGTACAAAGAAGTTCTTTTAAATAATGAAATTCCTTTTGAAGAAGGAAAACATTCAGAAAATATAATTTTTGAAGCTGATGTTGTAATGAAAAGTCCTGGAATTCCAGATAATGTTGCAATAATTCAAGAATTGATTGAAAGAAAAATTCCTGTGATTTCAGAAATTGAGTTTGCATCAAAGTATACTAACGGAATTATTGTGGGTATTACAGGTTCAAATGGTAAAACCACAACAACACTATTGGTAAATCATATTTTGAAAAAGGCAGATTTAAATGTTGGAATGGGAGGGAATATTGGAGCAAGTTTTGCACAGCAAGTTGCTGAAAACAACTATGATATACACGTATTGGAATTGAGCAGTTTTCAGTTAGATGGTATCGTAAAATTTGCCCCACATATTGCAATAATTACAAATATTACGCCTGATCATTTAGACAGGTATAATTATAAGTTTGAAAACTATATAAAATCAAAATTTAGAATTACAGAAAATCAAACAGAAAACGATTTTTTAATTTATGATGCAGATGATAAAGAAATTACAAACTGGTTAAAAAATAATAGAACAAAAGCAACATTTATTCCTTTTTCATTAGATAATGAATTAAAGCAAGGCGTTTTTTTAAAAGATAATAACATACAAATAAAATATAAAACCGAAGATACAATAATGGGAATATCAACTTTAGCATTAAAGGGAAAACATAATACAAAAAATGCAATGGCAGCTGCAATGACAGCTACATTATTAAAGGTTAGAAAAGATACAATTAGAGAGAGTTTAGAAGATTTTGAAGGTGCAGAACATAGGCTAGAATCAGTACTTAAAATTAATGGTGTTCAATATATAAACGATTCTAAAGCTACCAATGTAAATGCAACATTTTATGCTTTAGATAGTATGAAAACTCCAACAGTTTGGATTGTTGGAGGTGTTGATAAAGGAAACGATTATCTAGATTTAATGCCATTGGTAAGAGAAAAAGTAAAAGCAATTATTTGTTTGGGACTTGATAATCAAAAAATTGTACAAACTTTTAACAATGTTGTTGATTTAATTGTTGAAACAGCAGGCGCAGAAGAAGCCGTAAAAGTAGCTTATAAAATTGCTGAGAAAGGTGATGTTGTTTTATTGTCACCGGCATGTGCTAGTTTTGATTTATTTGAAAATTACGAGGATAGAGGAAATCAATTTAAACAAGCAGTTAGAGAACTGTAGATGAGGAAAATATTAAAAAATATCGAAGGTGATCGTGCTATTTGGGCTATTGTAGTTTTTATGGCGTTATTGTCGTTTATGCCAGTTTACAGCGCAAGTACTAATTTAGTATATGTTGCGAACTCTGGTACTACAACGTATCATCTAATGAAGCATGTAATATTATTGTTTTTCGGTTTTTTAATAATTTATGGAGTACATAAAATACCTTACAGATATTTTAGTGGAGGTTCAGTTTTAATGCTTCCGTTAGTAATTGTTTTATTGATAGTTACATTATCAAAAGGAACTGTTATTGGTGGTGCAAATGCAAGTAGATGGATTCAAATACCTTTTATTGGTGTAGGTTTTCAAACATCTACACTAGCAGGAGTGGTATTAATGATTTTTGTAGCAAGATATTTAGCTAAAAATAAGGAAAAACCAATCAATTTTAAAGAAAGTCTTTGGAAATTATGGTTACCAGTAGCAATTACTCTGGCTTTTATTTTACCAGCAAACTTTTCTACAACTGCTATCATTTTCTCAATGGTATTGCTATTAACTTTTTTAGGCGGATATCCTTTTAAATATTTGGCATCTATAATTGGAATGGGAATTGTTGCATTGGTACTATTTGTGCTAATTGCTAAAGCATTTCCAAATGTAATGCATAATAGAGTAGATACTTGGATTAGCAGAATAGAAAACTTTTCTGATAAAAATGCAGAGGAAGGCTATCAGGTTGAAAAAGCTAAAATTGCAATTGCAAGTGGTGGATTACAAGGTCGAGGTCCAGGAAAAAGTGTTCAAAAAAACTTTTTACCACAATCTTCTTCCGATTTTATTTTTGCAATTATTGTTGAAGAATACGGTTTAATATTTGGTGCATTAACTGTTATTTTAATGTATTTATTATTATTAATTAGAATATTAGTAGCGGCAAAAAAAGCAACTTCAATATTTGCAACATTATTAATAATTGGTGTAGGATTACCAATTATTTTTCAAGCAATTATAAATATGGCTGTAGCTGTAAATTTATTTCCAGTTACAGGACAAACATTGCCATTAATTAGTAGCGGAGGAACATCTATTTGGATGACTTGTTTTGCTATTGGAATAATTTTAAGCGTAACAGCCGATAAAGAAAAAGTTATAGATACTGAAAATGAAGAGAACCCTTTAGATATTTTACATGAAGCAATCGATTAATATTATATTAAGTGGTGGTGGAACAGGTGGACATATTTATCCAGCGGTTTCAATAGCAAATGAGCTCAAGGAAAAATTTCCTGAGGCTAAATTTTTGTTTGTAGGAGCTAACAATAGAATGGAAATGGAAAAAGTTCCTCAGGCTGGATATGAAATAAAAGGGCTGTGGATTTCCGGAATACAAAGAAGTTTATCAATAAAAAATTTAACATTTCCATTTAAACTAATTAGCAGTTTGTGGAATGCATTTAAAATTATTAGAAAATTTAAACCAACAATTGTAATTGGAACAGGTGGTTTTGCTAGTGGTCCAACATTATATGCTGCAAGTATTAAAGGTGTTAAAACTTTAATTCAAGAACAGAATTCGTATCCAGGAATTACAAATAAATTATTGAGTAAAAAGGCCAATAAAATTTGTGTGGCTTATGACGGTTTAGAACGATTTTTCCCTTTAGATAAAATTGTAAAAACAGGAAACCCAGTTAGACAAGATTTATTGGCAATTGAAAGTAAAAGAGATGAAGCAATTAAGTTTTTCGATTTAAAATCTGATAAAAAAACACTATTAATAATTGGAGGAAGTTTAGGCGCAAGAGCTATTAATAATTTAATTGAAAAACGTATTAATTGGTTGGTTGAAAATAATGTTCAAGTTATTTGGCAAACAGGAAAGTTATATTATGATGAGTTTAAAAAATACGATGCTTTGGAAGGTGTGCAAACACATGCGTTTTTAAATAGAATGGATTTAACCTATGCTGCTGCAGACTTTATAATTAGTAGAGCAGGAGCAAGTTCAATTTCAGAATTATGCATTGTAGGAAAACCAGTTATTTTTATTCCGTCACCTAATGTAGCAGAAGATCATCAAACTAAAAATGCACTTTCTGTAGTTACTAAAAATGCAGCGTTATTGTTAAAAGAATCTGAGTTAAATGTTTTTCAAACTATGTTTCTAGAATTGAAAAATGATCAAGAATTACAACAAAAATTAAGTAAAAATATAAAAGCGTTGGCATTGCCAAATGCAACAAAAGATATTGTGCTAGAAATTGAAAAATTAATATATAATTAGTTGAATTTAAACAGTATACATAACGTTTATTTTATAGGTGTCGGAGGTATCGGTATGAGTGCTATTGCAATTTATTTTAAAAGCAATGGTAAAAATGTTGCTGGTTACGATAAAACACCAACTGAAATTACAAATTCACTTCAAAAAAAGGGAATTAAAATTCATTTTGAAGATACTGTAAATTTAATTGATGAAACATTTAAAGATACGAAAAACGCTGAAAGCACCTTAGTAATTTACACTCCAGCTGTACCTAAAAATCATACAGAATTAAATTATTTTATTGAAAATAAATTCACGGTTTTAAAGCGATCAGAAATATTAGGAGAAATCACAAAGAATACTATTTGTTTAGCAGTAGCAGGAACACACGGAAAAACTACAACTTCAACAATTTTAGGTCATATTTTAAAAGAAGCGAATGTAAATGCAACTTCTTTTTTAGGTGGAATTTCAGAAAATTATAATTCAAATATAATATTAGGCGGTAACGAAGTTTCTGTAGTTGAAGCTGACGAGTTTGATCGCTCATTTTTAAAATTGTCTCCTAATATTGCTTGTATTACTTCTATGGATGCAGATCATTTAGATATTTATGGTGCTCATAGTGAATTAGAGAAATCTTTTCAAGAATTTGCAGGCAAAGTTTCAGATACACTAATTGTTAGAAAAGGGTTGCCAATTAAAGGGCAAACTTTTGGAATAGAAGAAGATGCAGATTATAATGCATGCAATATTAGAATAGAAAATGGAGCTTATATTTTTAATGTAAAAACACCAACTGAAACATTTGAAAATATAAAAATATATATACCAGGAAAACATAATGTGCTAAATGCAGTGGCAGCTTTGGCAATGGCAAATAGTTTTGGAATCTCATTACAAGTCATTGCTAAAGCTTTACTAACTTTTAAAGGCATAAAAAGACGTTTTTCGTATAAAATTAATACAGATAATTTGGTGTTGATTGATGATTATGCACACCACCCAACAGAGATAAATGCAGTTATTGATTCTGTAAGAGAAATGTATCCAGAAAAAGAAGTTCTAGGTGTATTTCAGCCACATTTATTTAGTAGAACTAAAGATTTTGTTTCTGATTTTGCACAGAGTTTGTCTCGTTTTGATGAGTTGATTTTATTAGACATTTATCCTGCTAGAGAAATACCAATAGCAGGTGTAAATTCTAAGTGGTTATTAGATAAAATTTCATGTAAAACAAAGCAACTTTCTTCAAAAGAAGATTTAATTAAAAATATATTAAAATCTAACGCATCAATTATCGTTGTAATTGGAGCAGGAGATATAGGTGAACTAGTTGAAAATATTAAAAAAAGTTTAGCAGTTGAAAATTAATTGGAACTACATAAATGGGTTTTTACTACTTAGTTTAGTAGTGTTTTTGTATGGTTTTACACATCACAAGCATACTGCTAGAAAAGTACAGAATATAACTGTTGAATTTGAACAAGGAGAAAACCTATTTATGAATTATGAAATGGTTAATAAATTGTTAATACAAAAAGGAAAATCAGTTCTAAATGAAGCAAAAACTGTTATAGATTTACATAAACTTGAAGCTAATGTGCTATCACATTCCATGGTAGAAAAAGCTGCTGTATATTTAACGGTTGATGGAGCGCTTAGAACAAAGATAAAACAACGGACACCAATTGCCAGAGTTTTCTCTAATACTAATAGTTATTATATTGATAAACAGGCAACAGTAATGCCATTGTCAGAGAATCACTCGGCTAGAGTTTTATTAGTTTCAGGCAATATTACAGATAAAGACATAGATGAAATTTATCAATTAGTAACAACAATTTTAGATGATGTGTTTTTAAAAAAACAAATTATTAGTGTGCACAAAACAAAGCAACATGAGTATGTTTTAGAAACAAGAATTGGGTCGCAAAAAATTGAAATAGGCACTATTGATAATTTAACATCAAAATTTAAAAATCTGAAGTCGTTTTTTAACAAAACAATGGCTGATAATACAATAGATAAGTATACAGCAATAAATTTAAAATATAACAACCAGGTTGTTTGCACAAAAAAGTAGGGTATGGAACATAAGGATATTTCAGTAGGATTAGATATAGGAACAACAAAAATTGTTGCTATGATAGGTCGTAGAAATGAATATGGGAAAATTGAGTTACTTGGTACAGGGAAAGCCAAGAGTTTGGGTGTACACCGTGGAGTTGTAAATAATATTACTCAAACCATACAGTCTATACAAATGGCTGTAGATGAGGCGATTGCTGTTTCTGGTATTAAAATAGATGAAGCAGTTGTTGGTATAGCTGGGCAACATATTAGAAGTTTACAACATAGCGATTATATTACGAGACCGAATGCCGAAGATGTAATTGATGAAGATGATTTAGAAAAACTAGAAAAACAGGTGCATAAATTGGTAATGTTGCCAGGTGAAGAAATTATTCATGTTTTGCCACAAGAATTTAAAGTTGATGGACAACCAGAAATTACACAACCTGTTGGTATGTATGGTGGAAGATTAGAGGCGAATTTTCATGTAGTTGTAGGACAAGTTTCTTCTATTAGAAACATAGGTCGTTGTATAAAAAGTGCAGGTTTAAATTTAGCCGGAATTACTCTAGAGCCTTTGGCTTCTGCAGAAGCGGTTTTAAGTATAGACGAAAAAGAAGCAGGTGTAGCTTTAATTGATATAGGAGGTGGAACTACAGATTTAGCTATTTTTAAAAACGGAATAATTCGTCATACTGCTGTTATTCCTTTTGGAGGTAATGTAATTACAGAAGATATTAAAGAAGGTTGTTCTATTATAGAAAAACAGGCAGAATTATTAAAAACAAAATTTGGTTCAGCGTGGCCAGGTGAAAATAAAGATAATGAGATTGTATCAATTCCTGGATTAAGAGGACGCGAACCTAAAGAAATTACATTAAAAAACTTATCTAAAATTATACATGCGCGTGTAGTAGAAATAATAGAACAAGTATTTTTAGAAATTAAAAATTACGGCCATGAGGAGCCTAAGAAAAAATTAATTGCAGGTATCGTTTTAACAGGTGGAGGAGCGAATCTAAAACATTTAAAACAGTTAGTAGAGTATATTACAGGTATGGATACTAGAATTGGATACCCAAATGAAAACTTAGCTGGAGATTCTGACGAGATTTTTTCTAGTCCACAATATGCCACTGCTGTTGGGCTATTAATGAATGGTTTAAACAGACTGGATAAAAAAAATATAAAAATTCAACAACAACAAATAATTGAAGAAAAGACTTCAAGTGAAAATGAAAAAGAAGTTGTAAAAGAGATTGAAGAACCAAAAGAGCCAAAAAAATCAATTTTTGAAAAATGGGGAGACAAGTTTAGAGATTTTTTAGACAATGCCGAATAACCTAAAAAGAGTAAGAAAAAGACAAATAACACCAATAAATTAATATTATGAGCAGTTCAGATTTTAGCAACATTTCATTCGATTTACCAAAAAATCAGTCAAACGTTATAAAAGTAATAGGAGTAGGAGGAGGCGGTAGTAATGCCGTTAACCATATGTACTCACAAGGCATTAATGGCGTAGATTTTGTTATTTGTAATACCGATGCTCAGGCATTGCAAAATAGTCCAATCCCAACTAAAATACAACTAGGAGTTTCCTTAACCGAAGGTTTAGGAGCTGGTGCAAATCCAGAAGTTGGAGAACAAGCTGCTTTGGAGAGTATTCAAGAAATTAAAGATATGTTAGCTTCTAATTCTAAAATGGTGTTTATTACTGTTGGAATGGGTGGTGGTACAGGGACTGGTGCTGCGCCAATTATAGCAAGGGTTGCCCGTGAATTAGATTTGTTAACTATTGGTGTGGTTACAATTCCATTTTCATTTGAAGGTAAAATGCGTAATGATCAAGCTCAAAAAGGAATTGAAAGACTACGTGAATATGTAGATTCTTTGGTAGTAATTAATAATAATAAGTTAAGAGAAGTGTATGGAAATCTTGGTTTTAAAGCAGGTTTTTCTAAAGCAGATGAAGTATTATCTACAGCTTCTCGAGGAATTGCTGAAGTTATTACACACCATTATACTCAAAATATCGATTTAAAAGATGCAAAAACAGTGCTTTCTAATAGTGGAACTGCAATTATGGGTTCTGCATCAGCATCTGGGGCAAATAGATCTTTAGAAGCTATTTCTAAAGCATTAGACTCACCTCTATTAAATGATAATAAAATTACGGGTGCTAAAAATGTATTGTTATTAATTGTGTCTGGTGCAGAAGAAATTACCATTGATGAAATTGGTGAAATCAACGATTATATTCAATCTGAAGCAAAATCAGATGTTAATATTATAATGGGAGTTGGTGAAGATGAAAATTTAGGCGATGCTGTTTCAGTTACTGTAGTTGCAACGGGATTTAATAAAGATCAGCAACACGAAATTTCAAATACAGAGGCTAAAAAAATAATTCATACTCTTGGTGAAGAACAAGAAGCTTCTTTTGATTTTTCAGAAAAAAATACAATTAAAACAACACCTAATACTACAAATCAATCATTAAATCATAAAGATGAGGTTAAGGAGGTTGAAGATAAAATAGTTTTTGAGTTAGGAGACGAAGAAGAAGATGATTTTTCAATTATACCAACCACAGAATTTATAAAAAACATTGATGTTGTTTATGAAGAAGTTTCAGCAAACCCTATAAGCGAAGATGATTTTGTAATTACTCCGGTACAAGCTGAAATTGAGGAAACACCAATTGTTGAAGAAGAAAAACAAATTGAGTTTACATTTGATTTGCCACTTCCTAAAAAAACTAAAAAACCAATAGTTGAAGAGTCAAAAATAGTAATAAATTCAATTGAAGTTGTAGATCATAAAGTTGTTAAACCTGAAGAAAAAATTGAGCCAGAAAAAAAAGTTGAAGAAGATGTTTATTTTTCATTAGAAGATTATAATGAATTAGAAGAAAATTTAACTAAGGCAACTAAGCCAGTTGCTAAAATTGAAACGGAAATTGAAAGTGAAGAATTAAACTTAACACTTCATTCTAAAGAAACATCAGAAATAGATATAAATAATCAAGTAGTAATAGATCATAAAGAAGTTTCACCGCTTGATTTAACTATTGCAGAATTACAAAAAAGAGCTGCAGATAGAAGAGAGAAAATGAAGAATTTCAATTATAAATTTATTAATAAAGTAAATAAAAATATTGATGAAATTGAGAAAGAACCAGCTTATAAAAGAATGGGAGTTGAGTTAGATAAAACCTCACATTCTTCAGATATTAGTCAATCCAGAACTACATTGGATACCGATGAGAACGATGATTTAAAATTTAGATCAAACAATTCTTTTTTGCATGATAATGTAGATTAAAAATAGTGCCCAAAGACAGGAACCCTTAGATTATTTTCTAAGTTTTGGACTCGGAAATCTTTGTGAAAATTAAAGATTTTCGGGTTCTTTTTTTTATCTTCGTTGAACAAATTTAGCATTATGAGTTTACAACAAAAATTAATGGTTAAAATTAAGGAAGCTATGAAATCTAAAGATAAAGTAGCGTTAGAATCTTTAAGAGCCATAAAATCTGAAATTTTATTAGCACAAACTAAAACTGGTGCTTCAGAAGCGATATCTGAAGATGAAGAAATAAAACTACTTCAAAAACTAGTAAAACAGAGAAAAGATAGTGCTGCTTTATATAAAGAACAAGGTAGAGAAGATTTAGCTGATCCAGAATTAGCTCAAGTTGAAATTATTGCACAATTTTTACCAGAACAATTAGATCAGGCTGCGTTAAATAGTATTGTTGCTGATATTATTGCGAAAGTTGGGGCAGCATCTATGAAAGATATGGGGAAAGTTATGGGTATGGCATCTAAACAATTAGCTGGTAAAGCTGATGGTAAAGCAATTTCTATTGCTGTTAAAAGTTTATTGAGTTAAATTATATTAGTATAATAAATTGGCCTCGTAGTTCAACTGAATAGAATATCAGATTTCGGCTCTGAGGGTTACAGGTTTGAATCCTGTCGAGGTCACTAATAAAAAGCAAGAGTTAATAGCTCTTGCTTTTTTTATCCAATTTTATGTATAACTGGATTAAATGCTTTGGAAGAAACTAAAATTTTATCTCCAATAATTAATTGTTGACCTTCACTTTCATCTGCAACAACTTTTACTAAATCTTTTCCAATTCTAACGGTAAGTATAAATAGAAAGTCCTGTTTTTCAATAGCAATAATTGTACCTGTAAATTGAAATTTAGCATTTAATTCTTTGTGGTTAAATACTTCGTTTGGAGTTCCTTGTCTTATAATTTTTCCATTTTCTAATTCTAAAACTTTATCAGCCATTCTTAAAATTTCAGAAATATCGTGGCTAATTAAAAGTGTAGTAAGCTTGTATTCTTTATGTACTGCTAAAATATATTGTTGTAATTTAAATCGAATTTCAGCATCCAAAGCAGAAAGTGGTTCATCTAACATTAAAATACTAGGTTTTTGAACCAAAGCTCTTGCTAATGCTACCCGTTGTTTTTGTCCGCCAGAAAGTGTATCAGGTTTTCTGTGTTGTAATTCTCCTAATTCAATAATTTCAATTAAATGATTTACAATAGAAGCATCTTGCCCGTTATTTAAAGCAAATACTAAATTTTCCTTTACATTCATATTTGGAAACAATGCATAATCTTGAAAAACAAACCCTACTTTTCTTTTTTGAGGTTTTAGGTTAATTTTAGAAGTAGTATTTAACCATATTTCATTATTTACAATAATTTTTCCTGAATCAGGATACAGTAAACCTGCTAAAATTTTTAGAATTGTAGTTTTACCAACACCAGATTTTCCGTATAATGTTACTAAGCTACCTTTTTTTATTGTGGTATTTATATCTAAAAGCATTTCTCCTAAAGCAGCAGTTAATTTTTTTTGAATATTAATTTCAATCATTTTTAAACTGTTTTAAATACCCTCCATTAATTAAATACACAGCTAGTAAAATACTAAAAGTTAAAGCAACTAAAATTATGGAATATGTATTAGCAGCGGCATAATTTAGAGACTCCACTTCATCATAAATAGCAATTGAGGCTACTTTTGTTTTACCAGGAATATTACCACCAATCATTAAAACAACTCCAAATTCACCAATTGTATGCGCAAATGCCAATACAATTCCTGTTAATAAAGACGATTTTATATTTGGTAATAATACTTTAAATAAAGTAGTTGTTCTTGATTTTCCTAATACGTAAGACATATCTTTTAACGAATGGGATAAGTTGGTAAAACCAGCTTGTATGGGATGTACCATAAAAGGTAAACTGTAAAATATTGATGCAACTAATAAACCTTCAAAAGAAAATACAAGTTTTAGTCCCAGCCAATTATTTAACCAATTGCCAAAAGAGTTTGCTGGAGAAAAAGCAATTAATAAATAAAAACCAATAACTGTTGGTGGTAGCACAAGCGGCATACTCACTATAGTTTCGCAAATAGGTTTTAATTTAGATTTTGTGTACGCCAACCAATATGCTAGTGGTATAGAAATTACTAACAACAAAACTGTAGTTATAAATGCAAGTTTAAAGGTTAATATTAGTGGTTCCCAATCTATCATTCTGAAATTAATATTTCGTTTGTTTTTACCATAGCTGTAACTGCACTTCCAATCTCTAATTTTAATTGTTTTACTGCATTTGTTGTAATAATTGAACTAATTTTTCCAACATCAGTATTTATAGTAAGTTTACTTAAGAGCTCTTTAGATTCTAAAATTTCGATAATGCCTTTAAATTTATTTCGTAAGCTTATTGCGTCAGTATTGCCTTTACCAATAATTACTTCGGTTTCTTTAAAAACTACTGTAATTGCATTTCCAATTTTTAAGTAAGGAGCAGTTTTAGGTGTATCTATTACAATTGCAGATAAACCAACAGCGTTCACTTTAATACCTATTAAAGTTAAGCTACCAGAAATAGTAAGTTTTTCAATGGTTCCTTTTAAAATATTCATTTAGAGGTTTGTTGCATATCCAAATTTATTCAAAATATCTTTTCCTTTTTTTGAAAAGAGGAAGTTATAAAATATTTCTTTTTTTTCTGAAGAACTTGGACTGTTTTTTATAATTACTACACCTTGTTTAATAGGTGTATACGTATTATTATCTAAAGGAATCCAATTTCCTTTACCTTTTACAATTCGAGATAACACAACAGATTTTGCTGTAAACCCAACTTCAGTAGCTTTAGTTGTAATAAATTGGTTGGTTTGTGCTATACTTTCCCCATAAACTAATTTGTTTTTAACACTATCAAAAATTTTATAATAATTTAAAACTTCTTCGGTAGCAATACCATAAGGTGCTGTTTTAGGATTTGCAGAAGCTATATGTTTAATGTTTTTTTGAAGTAATAAATCTATAGATGGTTTAATACTATCTACCATAGACCATAAAACTAGTTTTCCGTAGGCATAGATTGTTGGTTTGCTTGTTGTAAAACCGGTTTTGTATAATTCTTGAGGATATTTCATGTCTGCAGAAATAAAAATATCATAAGGTGCTCCTTCCTTAATTTGAGCGGTTAATTTTCCAGAAGAACTTATAATTATTTCACATTTAATACCAGTTTCTTCAGTAAAGATAGCACTAATTTCTTCCATTGCAAATTGCATATTTGCTGCAGTTGCAATTGTTAGTTTAGCTGTTTTTTGTTGTTTGCATGAAGCACCAATCGATAAAATAAAAATAATAATTAATGTTGTTTTAAATAAGCTCGACATACTTCTAATAAATAAATTTTGAATTTAGATTTGCTAATATAGCGCTTCTTTTTTTGAGGTAAGTAACCAATTTATCTTAAAAAAAATCAAAAAAGAAAAAATTGAAGTATAATATATTTAAAAATTAAATAAGTTAAAATGATTTTAATCATAATTACTTAAATTCAATTTTTCGAACTTTAAAGTACTTAAAAAATAGTATTTATGAAACGTCTTGAGCCAGTATCTAAAATTATGACAAAGGAGCTTGTTACGTTATGTTTACGTGATGATTTATACAAAGCAGAAAAATTATTTAAAGAACACCATATTAGGCATATACCTATTGTTAAAAATAGACATATAGTTGGTATGTTAAGTCTTAGTGATTTACAGCGCATTAGTTTTTTAGACTCATACGATGCTAATGAAATTAAAATTGACAACGCAATTTATAATATGCTTAGTATTGAGCAAATAATGGTGAAAAACCTTATTATGGTAAATTCAAATATTTCTATAAAATCTGTAGTTGAAATTTTATCTAAAAACGAATTTCATGCATTGCCAGTTGTTGATAATGACCTTTTAGTTGGTATTGTTACAACCACAGATATTTTAAGGTATTTATTAAAACAATACGAGTTAGAATCTGCTTAGCTTGGAGATACTAAATCTTTTAAATTAGCAATAGTTTTAGTTGGATCTTCACTTTTAAAAACAAAGCTTCCAGCTACAAAGGCATCAACTCCAACTTCAGATAGTTGTTCTATATTTTGATCAGTTACACCACCATCTACTTCTATAAGTGCATTCGAGCCACTAAACTCTATCAAGGCTCTTAATTGTTGCACTTTTTTATAGGTATTTTCTATAAAACTTTGTCCACCAAAACCTGGATTTACACTCATTATTAAAACCAAATCTAAATCTTCTATAATATCTTCTAAAACTGCTATTGGTGTATGTGGGTTTAGTGAAACTCCAGCTTTCATACCTTCAGCTTTTATTGCTTGAACTGTGCGGTGTAAATGTGGGCAAGCCTCATAATGAACGGTTAAAATATCTGCTCCTACTTTTTTAAAATCAGCAATGTATTTATCTGGATTTACAATCATTAAATGTACATCCATTGTTTTAGTTGCATGTTTTTTAATAACACTTATTACGGGCATACCAAATGAAATATTTGGAACAAAAACACCATCCATAACATCTATATGAAACCAATCGGCTTTGCTGTTGTTTACCATTTCAATATCGCGTTGTAGATTTCCAAAATCTGCGGCCAAAAGTGAAGGAGCTATTAATTTATTCATTAGTTTTAATTTTGGGCTAAGATACTAAAAAAGGCTGTTTGAATATTTGTTTCAAACAGCCTTTTTTATTTCGTAATTATTAAATACCAATTTGTAATTAATTATCCTAAATACGTTTTTAAGATTTTACTTCTTGAAGTATGTTTTAATCTTCTAATAGCCTTTTCTTTAATTTGACGAACACGTTCTCTTGTTAAATCAAACGTTTCACCAATTTCTTCTAAAGTCATTGGATGTGCATCACCTAAACCAAAGTATAATTGAACAACATCAGCTTCTCTAGGTGTTAAAGTTTCTAAAGCACGTTCAATTTCCACTTTTAAAGATTCGTGTAATAAAGACTTATCTGGGTTTGGAGATTCACCAGTATTTAAAACATCGTATAGATTAGAATCTTCACCTTCAATTAAAGGAGCATCCATAGATACGTGACGACCAGAGTTTTTCATAGACTCTTTTACATCGTTCACTGTCATATCTAATTTCTTCGCAATTTCTTCTGCAGAAGGTGGTCTTTCATTCTCTTGTTCTAAAAACGCATACATTTTATTGATTTTGTTTATAGAACCAATTTTGTTTAAAGGCAAACGTACAATACGAGATTGTTCAGCTAGTGCTTGTAAAATTGATTGACGGATCCACCATACAGCGTAAGAGATAAACTTGAATCCACGTGTTTCATCAAAACGTTTTGCTGCTTTTATTAATCCTAAATTCCCTTCATTAATTAAATCTGGTAATGTTAATCCTTGGTTTTGGTATTGTTTTGCTACAGATACAACAAAACGTAAATTTGCTTTTGTTAATCTTTCTAAAGCAACTTGATCTCCTGCTTTTATGCGTTGTGCTAATTCTACCTCCATTTCGGCAGTAATTAAATCAACTTTTCCTATTTCTTGTAAGTATTTGTCTAATGATGCGGTTTCTCTATTAGTAACCTGTTTTGTTATTTTAAGTTGTCTCATTTAAAAGCTAAAAATTTTTGGGTTTATATATAGCGTACATAATATATACGTTGTATTTTTGAAAATGTTACAAAATAAAAGACATTTAATATTTTTTTGTGACTATTTAACATTTAAAGTGTCTTAAATCTATAACCCAATAATTAATTTTTGAAATCAACAGGCGACATATCGTTATTATCAGATAACGAGTTGGTACAAAAAATAGTAAAAACAAATGATTCACATTTGTTTGCTGTTTTGTACGATAGGCATGTGGCCATGGTTTATAATAAATGTTACGGATTTGCTTCTTCTAAAGAAGAAGCGCAAGATTTAACACACGATGTTTTTATTAAGCTATTTGTTAAATTAAGAACATTTAAAGGAACTGCCAAGTTTTCTACTTGGCTATATTCTTTTACATATAATTTTTGCGTGAATTATGTAACACGCAATAATTATAAAAAAAATGAAAAGAATTTTGAAGGAGAAATACCAGATTCGAGTGATTTAGATATTGATGATACATCTATATATAGTATGAAATCTGATAAATTAAAGAAAGTTCTTGAACTAATTGATCCTAATGAAAAAATGATTTTATTATTAAAATATCAAGATGAATTTTCAATTAAGGAAATATCAGAATCATTAGAAATTGGTGAAAGCGCTGTAAAAATGCGTTTAAAAAGAGCAAAAGCAAAATTAATTAATGTATATAAAAATCTTAAATAATGGAAAATCCATTTAAGAAAATATTACATAACGAAGAAGTGCCAAAAACATTAAGAGAAAAGGTAATTAACGATATTTCGTTAATTAAGCTATCACTTGATGTTGCTGATTTGTTTGTTGTAAAATATCCTAGTACAGTAGGAGAGTTTTTAGATACAGAAAAAAAGCCTATTAAAAATATAAAAAAGAATAATTCAAATAAAGAATAATACTAACCCAAAATTAACTAATAATGAAAACATTAATCCAATTACAAGAAGCCAACTTTACTTTTATTCAAGATTTATGGAGTAATTTTTTAGGTGTAATTCCAAATATTTTAATGGCAATAGGTTTTGTAATACTTGCTTGGATAATTTTAAGAGTTGTAAATTATATTCTTAAAAAATTATTGAAGCTATCAAAAATAGATTCATTAACTACAAAGTTGAATGAAGCCGAGTTATTTGGAAAAAATGACTACAACATTGTTCCTTCTAAAATAGTATTAAAGTTTGTTAAGTATTTAATAATTCTAATTTTTATAATTATTGCCTCTGAAAGTCTTGGTTTAACAATGGTTTCTGAAGGGATTGCAAGTTTTATAGGTTATTTACCAATACTTATAAGCGCATTGCTAATTTTTGTTGTTGGAGTTTATTTAGCATCAGTAATAAAAAAAGCAGTTCAAGATACACTTAAATCTTTAGAAGTTACCGGTTCTAATTTAGTTGGAAATATTGTTTTTTATGCAATTGTTGTTGTAGTTTCTATAACAGCTTTAAATCAGGCCGGAATTGACACAGAAATTATTACAAGTAATTTAACGCTGATATTAGGTTCTGTTTTAATATCGTTTACAATTGCTTTTGGATTAGGGGCAAGAGATGTAATTACTCGTTTGTTATTTGGATTTTATTCACGCAAAAACTTTGAAGTTGGACAGCATATAAAAACAAAAAATATTGAAGGAGTAATTCAGCAAATTGATAATATCTGTATTACAATTAAAACCAAAGAGGGTTTAGTTGTTTTGCCAATTAAAAAATTTGTAGACCAAAAAGTTGAAATTATATAACTAAAAGCTTAGTAGTAATGCGTGGGTTAGTCATTGCTACTTTAAAGAGAGTATAAAACCAATCATCATTTTTGAATGATGATTGGTCTCTCACATTAAAGTTGATACTTAGAATTATTAATGGGTTAGTAAATTCTATGGAATCAATAAATACAGAAAAAGCTAAATAAATAGTTTTTTCTTGTTAAAAAAGAAAGAAACCAATTTACAACTAAATTTATTTAATTGTTTGGTTTCTTTCTGTTTTTTATGCTTTAAAAAAAACTCCTCAAAAAAGAGGAGTTTTAAATTATTATTTTGAGAATTAATCTCTAGATCTTGGTTTTCTGTCTCTATCACCACCACGATTATCTCTTCCTCGATTGTCTCTTCCACCTCGATTATCTCTATTATTATCTCTTGGAGGTCTTTCTTTAAAACCTTCAGGCTTTGGTAAAATAGCTTTTCTAGATACTTTTTCTTTACGAGTTTTAGGATCTTTTCCAAAGTATTTTACATCAAAAACATCACCCATATTAACAACATCAGTAACTTTATCGGTACGTTCCCAAGCAAGTTCAGAAATATGAAGTAGCACTTCGTTTCCTGGGGCTTCTGTATATTCTACAACCGCACCAAAATCAAGCATTTTAATTACTTTAACTTCGTAAATACTTCCAACTTCAGGTTTAAACATTAAAGAATCTATTTTAGCTAAAACAGTATCTATTCCAGCTTGGTTTGTTCCTAATATTTCAACAATACCTTCTTCAGTAACAGGATCTTCATTTATTACAATAGTACATCCAGTTTCTTTTTGCATTTCTTGAATCACTTTTCCACCAGGACCAATTAAAGCTCCAATAAATTCATTAGGAATAGTTCTAGTAATCATTTTAGGTGAATGAGGTTTTACATCTGCATTTGGTTGTGCAATTGTATCTGTTATTTTACCTAAAATATGTAAACGACCTTCACGTGCTTGTTTTAATGCATTTACCAAGATTTCATAAGATAAACCTTTGATTTTAATATCCATTTGACAAGCAGTAATACCATCAGCAGTTCCAGTTACTTTAAAATCCATATCTCCTAAATGATCTTCATCACCTAAAATATCAGATAAAACAGCGTAACGATCACCATCTGAGATTAATCCCATTGCGATACCAGAAACTGGTTTTTTCATTTGAACCCCAGCGTCCATCAAAGCCATTGTACCAGCACAAACTGTTGCCATAGAAGAAGAACCATTAGATTCTAGAACTTCAGATACAACTCTAACTGTATAAGGACAATCTGCAGGAACCATTCCTTTTAAAGCACGTTGTGCTAAATTTCCGTGACCTACTTCTCTACGTGAAGTTCCTCTTAAAGGACGCGCTTCACCAGTTGAGAAAGGAGGGAAGTTATAATGTAAGTAAAACCTTTCTTCACCTTCAAAAGTAGCAGAGTCTAATATGTTTGCATCTCTTGATGTTCCTAAGGTTACTGTTGCTAAAGCTTGTGTTTCTCCACGTGTAAAAATTGAAGAACCATGTGTTGATGGTAAATAATCTACTTCACACCAAATTGGTCTAATTTCAGTAGTTTTTCTTCCATCTAAACGTAAACCTTCTTCAAGAGTTAGGTTACGAATAGCACTTTTTTCAGCTTTTGAATAATATTGTGAAATTAAAGCTCCTTTTTCAGCCAATTCTTCTTCTGTAAAAGTAGCTTTAAAAGCATCTTTAATTTCTGCAAATGCAGCACTACGTTCATGTTTAGAACTTCCTGCTTTTGCAATATCGTATACTTTTTGGTAAGCGAAATCGTGTGCTAATTTTTCTAAAGCTTCATCTGAAGCGGCAGTTTCATATTCACGAGTTTCTTTTTTACCAAAAGATGTTGCTAATGCAATTTGAGCAGCACATTGAACTTTAATAGCTTCATGAGCAAATTTAATAGCATCTGCCATTTCTTCTTCGCTACATTCATCCATTTCACCTTCAACCATCATTACAGAATCTGCTGATGCTCCAACCATCATATCAATATCAGCTTCGGTTAACTGTGTTCTACTTGGATTGATTACAAATTCACCGTTAATTCTAGCAACACGTACTTCTGAAATTGGAGTTTCAAAAGGAAGGTCACTTAACTGAATAGCGGCTGATGCTGCTAAACCAGCTAGTGCATCGGGCATAACGTTAGGATCGTGAGACATTAACTGAATCATTACTTGCGTTTCTGCGTGGTAATCTTTTGGGAATAACGGACGTAATACGCGGTCAACTAAACGCATTGTAAGTACCTCGTCATCACTTGGTCTTGCTTCTCTTTTAAAGAAACCACCAGGATATTTACCTGCTGCTGCAAATTTTTCTCTGTAATCAACAGTTAATGGTAAAAAGTCAATTCCAGGACTAGCACTATAGTTAGATACAACTGTACCTAATAACATGGCATCGCCCATTCTAACAACAACCGAACCATGCGCTTGTTTTGCTAATTTTCCAGTTTCAATAGAGATAGTTCTTCCATCTCCTAATTCAATAATTTGTGTATGTACCTTAGGTATCATAAATAATTTTTTAAAATTTAATTAAACAATTGGTTGTTGTTGTGTTGTGTTTACCAATGAAAAGTTTAATTTATGCTTTCTTTAATAAGAGTAATTTAAAAAAAAAGAGGCAATAGTTTTGCCTCTTAATTTGTAAAATTATTTTCTTATTCCTAATTCTTGAATTATCTCACGATATCTTACAATATCAGTTTTAATTAAATAATCCAATAAATTTCTTCTTTTACCTACCAGTTTTACTAAAGCACGCTCAGTGTTATAATCTTTACGATTTCTTTTTAAGTGCTCTGTTAAGTGGTTAATTCTGTAAGTAAATAAGGCAATTTGACCTTCTGAAGAACCAGTGTTTGTTGCTGATTCGTTGTGTTTTGCAAAAATTTCTGCTTTTTTCTCTTTTGTTAAGTACATGCTAACATTAATTTTTATTAATAATTTTTATGTATTAATACTGCACTATGCAGTTAATAGTCGGCAAAGATACTATTATTATTTTGAATATTAATTATTTCAAAAAATATAAAATTTACTCAGTATTTTTAAATTGTGTTTGTTTTACAAGAAAAGTGGTTAAATGCTAACAGCATACATTGTATTATAAAAAAAGCGAGCAAAATGCTCGCTTTTTTTATAATATTACTTTCTAATAGGTAAATTTTCAATTAAGTCAATATATAAATTAATTTGCTTTTTCAGATTTTTGCGTTCTATTATTTTATCTAAAAAACCGTGTTCAAGTACAAATTCAGATTTTTGAAATCCAGGAGGTAAATCTTTACCTGTTGTATCTTTAACTACTCTAGGCCCTGCAAATGCAACTAAAGCATTTGGTTCTGCAAAGTTTACATCACCTAACATTGCGTAAGAAGCAGTTGTACCACCAGTTGTTGGGTCTGTACATAACGAAATATATGGAATATTTGCATCTGCAAGTTGTGCTAATTTAGCAGATGTTTTTACCAATTGCATTAAAGAATATGAAGCTTCCATCATTCTTGCACCTCCAGATTTAGAAATCATTAAAAAAGGTACTTTATTTTTTATAGAATAATCGATTGCTCTTGAAATTTTTTCTCCTACAACACTTCCCATAGACCCTCCAATAAAGGCAAAATCCATTGCTGCAACTACTAAATCTTTTCCTAAAGATTTTCCTACAGCTGTTCTAACGGCGTCTTTTAGTTTTGTTTTTTCGTAAGCTTGTTTTAGGCGATCTGTGTATTTTTTGGTGTCAGTAAATTTTAATGGATCTTTTGAAACCATATTTTTGTCAAATTCTTTGAATTTATTATCATCAAAAAGAATTTCAAAATATTCTGCACTCCCAATTCTTACGTGGTATCCATCTTCTGGACTAACATAGTAATTGTCTTTTAATTCATCAGTATCTATAATTTTTCCGCTAGGAGTTTTGTACCATAATCCTTTTGGTACATCTTTTTTATCTTCAGTAGGAGTTTGAATTCCTTTATCTTTTCTTTTAAACCAAGACGACATATTA
This sequence comes from uncultured Flavobacteriaceae bacterium, assembly GCA_942492305.1. Classification (GTDB taxonomy): domain Bacteria; phylum Bacteroidota; class Bacteroidia; order Flavobacteriales; family Flavobacteriaceae; genus Lutibacter. The sequence goes on from CALOEI010000001.1 coordinate 880,814, forward strand.
TATAATTTTATGTTGCGAAATAGATGTGCAAATTACTAAAAAAAAACAAAGAGAACATATAAAAATACGTTCTCTTTAAATATTTATGGTGTAAAGTTCTGTTTTATAAGGTGTCTACACAATTTAAATCTTTAAAAGCTTGTTTTAAACGTGCTTTAAAAGTTTCTTCTCCTTTTCTTAACCAACCACGTGGATCGTAGTATTTTTTATTTGGTTTATCTGCACCTTCTGGATTACCAATTTGGGTTCTAAGGTATTCTATTTTTTCATTCATATAATCTCTAATTCCTTCAGTAAAAGCAAATTGTAAGATCGGTATCAATATTCATTTTAATAACACCGTACCCAATTGCTTCTCTAATTTCTTCAAGAGAAGAACCAGAACCACCGTGGAATACAAAATCTACAGGGTTTGTTTCAGTTCCGTTTTTCTTTTCGATATATTTTTGAGAATTATCTAAGATTTTTGGAGTTAACTTAACATTTCCTGGTTTATAAACACCGTGAACGTTTCCAAAAGAAGCGGCAATTGTAAAATTGTCACTTACTTTTTTAAGTTCGTCATATGCATAAGCAACTTCTTCAGGTTGTGTGTAAAGTTTAGAAGCATCTACATCTGAATTGTCTACACCATCTTCTTCTCCACCAGTAATTCCTAATTCAATTTCTAAAGTCATTCCCATTTTAGCCATACGAGCTAAATAGGTTTTACAAATTTCAATATTTTCTTCTAAAGGTTCTTCAGATAAATCAATCATATGAGAACTATATAATGGTTTACCAGTTTCTTTAAAAAATTGCTCACCAGCATCTAATAATCCATCAATCCAAGGTAATAACTTTTTAGCACAATGGTCGGTATGTAAAATTACAGGCACTCCATAAGCTTCTGCTAATGTATGAATGTGTTTTGCTCCAGCAACACCACCAGCAATTGCAGCTTTTTGTCCTTCATTAGATAATCCTTTTCCTGCATTAAATTGTGCTCCACCATTTGAAAATTGAATAATAACAGGAGAATTTAATTCTTTTGCTGTTTCTAAAACAGTATTTATTGTATTTGATCCTATAACGTTTACTGCAGGAAGTGCGAAATTTTTTGATTTTGCTAATTTGAAAATCGCTTGTACTTCGTTTCCAGTTGCAACTCCAGGTTTAATTGTATGACTCATAATAATATAGTTGTATTAATTGTATAATAATTATTGATAACAAAATTAACGATTTATAGTTATTAAATATACCTAGAATAAAAAAAATACGAAATCGAAATAGTTAATTTTTTTTTGTTAAAATGGGTAACTAATACCAAAATTGTAAACATTGTTTTTAAAATTGTAGTGTTGAAACCATTTTGCTACCCTTGGTTTAATACGGTTCGTAGGTTTTAAAACCTAAATCTAATCGTAATAGAATAAAACTTAAATCGTAGCGAATTCCAAAACCAGAACCTATTGCAATATCTTTAAAAGAGTTAAGGTTATTAAATTTTGCTTCTGTTTCTGTTAATTCAGAGTTTGTAATATCCCAAATGTTACCTGCATCTATAAATAGTGCTCCTTTTACACTATTAATTATTTTAAACCTATATTCTAAACTGTTTAAAAATTTTAGATTTCCAATGTTGTATTCTAATCCAGTTTTTGTTGAGCCTGGTCCTAAATCGTAAATCTTCCAAGCTCTTAAATCATTAGGCCCACCAATAAAATAACTTCTGCTAAATGGTATGGCTTTAGAATTTTCATAAGGAATTGCAATTCCAAGAAAACTTCTAAATGCAAGAACATTGTCTAAAGATAAGTCCCAGAATTTTTTATACTCTAAATCTATTTTTGCATATTGGGCTATGGGCGTATTGAATAGCGTTTTTACATTGTTTTCATCTTTTTGTTTTGCAAAATATGTAAATAAATTACCTGAAGATGCTATACGAGCTTTAAAAAACGAAAAATTTGTATCCTTATAATTTTCACTGTTATTATAGGTAAATGTATAGGCAATTGAAGGATTTACAACATCTTCGGTAATAATATTATACCTTGATTCAATATTTTTTGCTATTTTAAATTCGGTTTCATTAGATACTTCAAATTCAGTAGTTATATAGTTCATCTATAAAAGATCAATTGCATGTGTTTTCAGTTAATTCAGCATCAGGAAAATAAGGTTTCTTGTATTTCTTCTAAATCATCAAATTCTAAGTGTAAATATAAAAATATTGAATTAGGATTTAGGTTTTTAATAAACTGAGCATTAAAAATTGAAAACTATGATTAATTTTTGTAGTGCTAGTTTCCCAAGTATAATCAATTATTCCTGTAAATTTTTGTTTATCTAATCCAATGTTTTTTTGCAAACTTGTTCCTAAAGTAAAAATTGTTTGTGGAGACTTTCTTTTAGAAATGATTTTAGATTCATTAAAAGGTAATAAAAATCTAGGTAATTCTAATGCAACATCGGCTCCAATTTCCCAAGCATTTAATAATTTTGAATTATCAGCAGCATCTTTAGAATCTAATAAAAGAACCTTGAACAGAGAATTTTAAAATTTCAGCACCTTTAAAAATATTTCTATTTGAAAAAGATAATTTTCCAGAAAGTTCCAAATTGCCTAACATTAGAATGTGTAAGTTCTGTATTAAAACCAATTGAATATTTTTTTAAAGGAGTTAAATAAATATTGATGCTTCTAAAAAATCATCTTCTAATTCGTTATATTTTAATGTTACATTTCTGAAGTTATTTAAATTTCTTAAATTTTTACGAGTTAAGTTCTCTTGTTTCATCTTTATACAAACTATTTGGTTCAATAAAAACAGAGTTTAATAAAAACTTAGGATTGTATTTGAGTTCTTTTTGAGATAGAAACAGGTATCCATTATAGTTTAAGCTATCTGTTATAGTTTCGTCTTTTGTATTGTATGAATAATCTGTATAAATTTTAACATTTTTAATTTATTGAACTTTAAAAGGTACATCGGCAATACTATCATTAATAATTAAGTTAATATTAGATTTGTAATTAGCAGTGTCTGCTTCTACTAAAATTGCATTTTTATTAAAGCGGTAAATTCCTGAGTTTCTAAAAAGTTCATTAATTCTGTCTTGTTCATCAAAAAAGAGTTCGTATTTAAACTGAATTCCTTTTTTAATAAAAGATTTGTCTTCGTTTAGATTCTTTGTAAATAGAATCTAAAACTTTTGATTCAATATTAGTAGTAATACTATCTATTATATAGGTTTATGCCCGTTGTTACAATATAATTTATGTTAATTTTTTATTCCGTTTAAAATTTTTAGTTTCTTGAAATTAACTTCAGCATTAAAATAACCTTCGTTTAAGTAATGTTGCGTTAAATTTTAAAATGGTTTGTTTGGCCTTTTTTCCATTGTCAAAAATTACAGGTGCTTCACCATTGTTTAAAAACCATTCATATGTGTTTGTTATTTAAAATTGTCTAAACCCTCTAATTTGTTTTTCAGAAAAAATATTGAAGTAATAAACTTAGATGTTTTAGGATGCTCAGTTTTCCATTGTTCAAAATCGGTTTCAAAATTTTTATTGCCAATATTGTAAAAATAGAGTTGTAAAGGAATTCCTAAAACTAATTGATTTGGGCGTTGAACAATATAATCTGTAATTTCAGTATCAACATTTTTTTTACCATTTACAAAAACTGTATTTTTGTGAGTAAATATTCATTTTCTGGAACATATTTTACAGCATTACAAGATGAAAAACTAATAGTAATACTTAATAAAATTATTAATATTATAAAATTGTTTTTCAAAAATAAGAGTTTAAATTTGTTTCAAATGTAAAACTTTTCGAGGTATTACCCAATTACAATTTTTTAGTAAAAATTTTATGAGTTTAAGTAAAAGCCAATTCAAATTAATAACCAGTTTACAGCAAAAAAAATACCGTACTAAATATAGTTTATTTATTGCGGAAGGAACAAAAGTTGTCCAGGAATTTTTAAATTCAAAATTTGAATTAGAACAATTGTTTTGTGTTAGATGATTTTAACTATGAAACTATTGAAAATAAAACTGTAATATCTGAAGTTGAATTAAAAAAAATAAGCAGCATTAAAAACACCAAATAATGTATTGGCATTTTTAAAATTCCAGCAGAACCAATTGTTAAAAGCGAAGGATTTATTTTAGCATTAGACGAGGTAAACGATCCAGGAAATTTAGGGACTATTATTCGCTTGTGTGATTGGTTTGGTGTTGATCAATTAATTTGTTCAGCAAATACAGTAGATTGTTTTAATGCAAAAGTTGTTCAAGCTTCTATGGGTTCTTTAACAAGAGTTTCTATTGTTTATTTAGATTTGAAACTTATTTAAAGAAGTACTACAATGCCAAAATTTGCTACTTTAATGGATGGTGAGAATGTTTATAAAACTGAACTTACCAAAACAAGCTGTTTTAGTTATGGGAAATGAAGCTAATGGAATTAGTCAACCTATTTTAAATTTGTTAGAAAAAGCTATTTCAATTCCTAGGTTTGGAAATTTACAGCAAACCGAAAGTTTAAATGTGGCGACTGCAACTGCAATTTTATTAAGTGAATTTAAACGAATTAATTAGTGAAAAGCCAGTTTTAAAAAGATTCCTCTCGTTCCAAAATAGTCAATATTTCCTGTCCAAGGGCTATAACCATTTGAAGCATTATCTCTAACTAGTTCATCATTTATAGCAAAAACACCTCTAATTGATGGTGAGAAAATAAAATATGGAAGGTAAAAATCTACTCCAACACCAATTTCATAAGTAAAATTATTAGTTTTCATTCTAAACTCACCGCCTTCATTGTCTTCAGGATTGTCTTGATTGCTTGAAAAATTATAATCATAAGAAACTCCACCAATTGCATACGGTCTAATATTATTATAGTCGATCGGTGCTAAATTTTAATAATAATGGAACTCTTAAATAAGTTGCGTTTACTTCTCTAATACTATCTTTGTGCCTCCTTCAATATATGTAAAATCTAAGTTCTTTAGTGTTACTTGAAAGTCCAGGTTCTAATCTTAAGTTAATATTTTTATGTAAACGTAAATCTCCAATTAAACCCACATTAAAGCCCATACTTGAATTTACATTAACAAAAGTATCCTCTATATTATAACTTATTTTATAATCCTTTTTGTTAATACCTAAGTAGTATCCCCAAAAAATGGTTTGTTTGTCCCAGTTTTGTTTATAAATAACTTTATCTCTCATTTGAGCATTTATAGAGGAAATACTAAAAATAAGAATAATCACTAAAAATACTTTTTTCATAAACTATTTCTTTGCTATATAAATAGAAGACACTCCAAATGTTTGTGGTTTGTTTTCAATATCTATAAACCCAATTTTTTGTAAAATATTGTTGAAGGCTTTTCCATGAGGAAAAGCAGCAGCAGAATCAGACAAATATTTATAAGCCGTTTTATCTTTTGAAAAAAGTTTACCAATGTTAGGTAATATGTATTTAGAATATAAATTATAGCCTTGTTTGTAAGGTGTTTTTGTTGGAATAGAGGTTTCTAAAACTACAAAAGTTCCGTTTGGTTTTAAAACACGATAAATTTCCGACAAACCTTTTTCTAAGTTTTCAAAATTACGAACCCCAAAAGCAACGGTAATTGCATCAAAAGAATTATTTTCAAAAGGAATTTTTTCTGAATCACCAAAACCATTTCAATTTGATTGTTTAATTGCAGTTTTTCAATTTTTTTTCGTCCAACATTAAGCATTCCTTCAGAGATGTCTAACCCAACTATTTTTGAAGCATTAGTTTCTACTAAATTAATTGCTAAATCTCCTGTTCCGGTTGCAATATCTAATATTTTTTCTGGGTTAGTAGCGCCAATTATTTTAACAACTTTTTTACGCCATTTAATATCAATTCCAAAAGAAATAACACGGTTTAAACCATCGTATTCATTAGAAATGGTATCAAACATTTGTGCAACTTGTTCTTTTTTTCCTAAATCTGAGTTTTTATAAGGATTTACTTTTTCTGCCATTAATTTATTGATTTAAGGCTACAACTTCTTCAATTTGCCCAGGAATTAATTGTTTTAACATATTTTCGATTCCATTTTTTAACGTAATTGTTGAAGATGGGCAACCACTACAAGCACCTTGTAAAATAACATTTACAATCTTTGTTTCCGGTTGGTACGATTGGAATAAAATATTACCACCATCGGCAGCAACAGCAGGTTTAATGTATTCATCTAAAATTGCAATAATTTGTTTAGAAACATCGTCTAAATCTTCTAATTGAATACCTTGACTTTGTTCATTATTTTTAGATTGTACATTTTTATTTACAATTTTTTTGCCATCTGCAATAAATTGTTTTATAAAACTTCTAATTTCATTTGTTATTTCGCTCCATTCAACAACGTCAAATTTTGTAATTGATACATAATTTTCAGAAATAAAAATTTCTTTTACAAACGAAAAGTTATATAATTCTGTAGCTAAAGGAGAATCTTTGGCTTCTTCTAAATTTTTATATTCTAAATCAAACTCTACCAATTTCTTGTTTGCAACAAATTTTAAAACACTTGGGTTTGGTGTTACTTCAGAATATATTTCAACAGGAACTTTTTTTGCAGTTACTGTTTCTTCTAAAACCAACACACCACCAGGACTGTTTAAATAATTTTCTATTTGTTCTTTTACTTCTTCTTGCACATCAGACCATTCAACAATTGAAAAACGCTCTAATGCTATAAAGTTTGCAGAAATTAATACACGTTTAATAAATGGTAAATGAAATAATTGTTGTGCTAAAGGTGAGTTTTTGGCCTCGTCAATATTATTAAATTGGTAGCTACCACTAATTAAAATTGTATTTGCAGTAAATTTAAGTATTGTATCGTTTGTTGTTTTCTCTATTTTTAAAGTAACTGTATCCATTTTTTAAGTATTTGTGCAAAAGTACTAAAACAATTTTAGGTAATTGCGTAAAATTAAAAAACGCCTCTTTTTACAGAGACGTTTATATTTATATGTAATTAGATTTAAATATTTAAAACTAATGTAACTGTAAATTTTGAGGTGTCAATATCTAATTCAGCAGCATTAATATTGTTGTACTGAGGATAGAAATTATAAGCTGCCGTATTTGTATCTTTTTGATAAGAAGCATCTATTTTTCCTCCTCTAAATTTATAACCTGCGCCTAATGAGAAGCCTTCAATAGCATCAGAATCAAATGCGTTTTTGTAAGGGCTTTTTTCAAAGTGATAACCTCCTCTTAAAGAGAGTTTATCAAATCGCCATTCTGTACCTATTCTTAATTCACCTCGAGCTTCTAAATCTTCGTTAAAGGCTTTATTTTCTTCAATAAATCCAAAATTTCCAGCCATATCTAATTCTATATTACTGTAATTTTTATAGATATAGTCAACACTGATTAAACCTTGTTTGTCAAAAATATACGCAAAACTTCCGGTTAATTTACTTGGAGTTCTTAATTTATAATCAAATGCATTGTATCCAGAATAATCGGTAATTAGTTCATCAGTATTACTAAAATATACTTCTAAATCTGAATCTAAATAATCTTCAGAAAGCGTATACCAAACAGGAGATTGGTACGCTAAACCTAGGCGCACATTTTCTGTAGCTTTTGATATTAAACCAACATTAAAAGAAAAACCTTCTCCAAATGTGTATAGTTCTTGAATTAAAGATGCATCTAAATTATTTCCATTACCATCAGTATTATATTCTTCCAATAAAACTCTTTGTAAATGCTCAATATCATATGTGCTAAATGAAGCTCCTAAATATAGTTGATTGTTTAATTCTGAGGCAAATGTAAAAGAATACTTATCATTTCTACCGTCATTAAAATTCTCAAAATATTGTCCATCAGATTCTAAGTATTGAATATTAGCATCATTTGGGTCATCTATCCAAGTAGGGTAGTTATTGTTTCCTCTAGCAAACCATTGTGTTTCAAAATCGTTAGCAGTACTATAGTTAAAACTTAGAGCAAATTTACCCCAATCGGATTGTCTAGAGTAACTTTTAAAAACAAATACGCCACCAGCTTGAGTTATGTTTGTAAAATCGTTTTCTACAAATTGATTATTTCCATAATAATTTACATTAGTTTCTGCATTTCTAATATTTAAAGAAATTGCAAATTCACTATTTAAAAAAACAGCAGCTCCAGCAGGGTTTGTCTCTATAGCTGATAAATCTCCACCTAATGCTCCAAAAGCACCGCTCATAGCATTGTACCTGGCTGTACCATTAACTGTTTCTTTTGCAAATAAGACGCCAATATCATTATATCCTAAAGTCTGGGCATTGGAAATGAAAGCAATACAAAGCATTGCAGCTAAGAATAATTTTTTCATAATGTTAAAGAATTATTATTAAATATATTTTTATTGTTTAATTTCTTCTAGATGAGCCTCTTGAACCACTACTTCTAGATGAAGTACTTGAGGATCTTGACGACGCTGCAGATGATCTTGAAGATGATGATCTTGAAGATGAATAAGAGCTTTTGTTACTGGAATTAGAAGAACTAGATGAATTATAATTTTTTCTATTTGAAGAACTGCTTTTAGAAGGTGTATAATTTTTAGTAGACCTTCTAGTTGTAGTTGTTCTAGTTTGTGTGTTACTATAGTCAGAAACTGTTCCTTTAATAGATCTTATTCTGTTATTTGGTACATATTGAATATTTCTATTTCTAATAGTATTATTTGTAGAAAATCTACTAGTAGACGGTGTATTATTTTGTGCTGAGTTTCTATTTACCCTAGTTGAAGATTGTCTCGTAGAAGATTGTTGTCTAGTAGGATTAACACTTCTAGTTGAACTACTTCTTTGAATAGTTCTAGTAGGTACTCTATTAATAGATCTAGTATTTGCATTAGTTTCATCTATAGATTTTGTTCTATTATTGGTACTTGTAGATCTTCTAGTTGTACTATTAACACTTGTATTATTTTGTGTGTTTAAAGTACTACTTCTTCTACTTACAGCAGCATTTGAGGTAACATTCCTTCTTGAATTTGTATTGTAAGCAGTTCTTTTCCCATAAGAATCATATCTATTATAATTATTTGCATAATAGTTGGTGTAAGGGTAGTAATTATTGTAACCATAATATCTAAATCTAAAAGGGTTGTAGTAATTATAACCACCATAATATGGGTAATTATTATAATAGTTAAAAGCAAAATAATCTCCATAATAACCATTGTAGTGCCACGGTCTATAAGATCTCCAAGGGCTATAATAGTTGTAATAATATGGGTAATAATTATAAGAGTAATTATAATAAAACGGATTGTGCCAATAATAATCATAGCTACCAAAACCAGAGTCAATATTGATTGTTACATTATCTGTATGTTCCCAAGGTTCGTAGTAGTTTGAAGCATCTTCTTGATAAGTTTCATCATCGTAGTAATATTCGTCAATATCTGTAAAAACATCTTCTTCACTAATACTTTGAATTTCATCTAACTGACGTGAGAAATAATTTTTGTCAAATTCAGATTTTTCGACAATTACAATTTCTTTATCGGCTTTCTGATCGTTAGAACCATAGATTCCGTCATCATTGTATGCACTTTGATAAGTACCACAAGAAAATAAACTAACAAATAATGCAAAAAGCAGTACTATTCGAGAGCTTTTTCGGTTAAAGATATTTGAAACTGTCATAATCATTTGAATTTTTTATTGTTAACTATTTAAAAAAAACTAATTTTGTCGAAATTAGCATTTTCTATTAAAAAAGATGCAATATTTATGCCAAACTTTTGATTATGAGCAAGAATTTAACAAAGAGAGAAATAGATTATTCCAAATGGTACAACGAGCTGGTTGTTAAAGCAGATTTAGCTGAAAATTCTGCGGTTAGAGGCTGTATGGTTATTAAACCTTATGGCTATGCAATATGGGAGAAAATGCAAGCAGAATTGGATAGAATGTTTAAAGAAACAGGTCATGAAAATGCTTACTTTCCATTATTTGTGCCAAAAAGTTTATTTGAAGCAGAAGAAAAAAATGCTGAAGGTTTTGCTAAAGAATGTGCTGTTGTAACGCATTATAGATTGCAAAATGATCCCGATAAACCAGGGAAACTACGTGTCGATCCAACTGCAAAATTAGAAGAAGAATTAGTTGTGCGCCCAACTTCCGAAGCAATTATATGGAATACTTATAAAGGATGGATTCAATCTTATAGAGATTTACCGTTGTTAATTAATCAATGGGCAAATGTTGTGCGTTGGGAAATGCGTACACGTTTATTTTTACGTACCGCTGAATTTTTATGGCAAGAAGGTCATACAGCTCATGCAACTAAAAAAGAAGCAATCTCTGAAGCAGAATTAATTTTGGATGTATATGGAGAGTTTGCAGAGAAATTTATGGCAATGCCAGTTATAAAAGGGTTAAAAACTGAAAGTGAACGTTTTGCAGGTGCTGTTGAAACTTATTGTATTGAAGGTTTAATGCAAGATGGAAAAGCACTACAGGCAGGAACCTCACATTTTTTAGGACAGAATTTTGCAAAAGCTTTTGATGTTAAATACACATCTAAAGAAGGAAAGTTGGAACATGTTTGGGCAACTTCTTGGGGAGTTTCTACACGATTAATTGGAGGTTTAATAATGACGCATTCTGATGATTTAGGATTGGTATTACCGCCAAAATTAGCACCAATTCAGGTTGTAATTGTCCCTATATATAAAGGTGATGAGCAACTTGCAGATATAACTGCTAAAGTTGATGTTTTTGTAAAAGAATTTAGAAAACTTGGAATTTCTGTTAAGTTTGATACTAGAGACACCTTAAGACCAGGTGCAAAATTTGCTGAATACGAATTAAAAGGTGTTCCTGTAAGAATAGCAATTGGAAAAAGAGATATAGAAAACAATACTGTTGAAGTGGCCAGAAGAGATACATTAGAGAAACAAACTGTATCTCAAGATGATTTGGTTGGGTTTGTTTCTAATTTGTTGGAAGAAATTCAAGATAATTTGTTTAACAAAGCTATATCTTATAGAAAAGAACACACAACAGAGGTTGATACTTTTGATGAATTTAAAGACGCAATTGAAAATGTAGGAGGTTTTGTATCTGCGCATTGGGATGGAACAACGGAAACTGAGGATAAGATTAAAGAATTAACCAAGGCAACAATTAGATGTATTCCATTAAAAAATAAAATTGAGACCGGAACCTGCGTATTTACTGGTAAAAAGTCTACTCAAAGAGTGTTATTTGCAAAAGCATATTAATTTTTTTAAAAAATATTTTGCAGAATAAAAAATAGTTGTATTTTTGCATCCGCAATGACGAAATAATGTCATTAGCAAAAAAATAATGGTCCGTTCGTCTAGGGGTTAGGACGCCAGGTTTTCATCCTGGTAACAGGGGTTCGATTCCCCTACGGACTACAAAATTTAATTAAAAAATTTAAAATGGCAAATCATAAGTCAGCATTAAAGAGAATTAGAAGTAATCGCGTAAAGCAATTAAGAAATAAATATCAGCATAAAACTACACGTAATGCTGTTAGAGACTTACGTGCTATAACTGAAAAGAAAGAAGCTGAAGAGTTATTTCCAAAGGTTATTGGAATGGTAGATAAATTAGCTAAGAAAAATATTATTCACAAAAATAAAGCGAGTAATTTAAAATCTAAGTTAGCAAAGCAAATTGCAGCGTTATAATTTATTTTTAACAATATTTTAAAAAAAGCATCCTAATTTGGATGCTTTTTTTGTGCAATATTATTTTATATTGAATACTAATAATATTTTTTGATTTCTATAAATACCATCAAAGCAGAATACTATTATCAATATTTTACCATTCATAAGATCTGTTAGCATCTAACCTTATAAAGAGAAAAAGCAATACAGTAAATCCCCATAGCGCTGATCCTCCATAACTAAAAAAGGGTAGTGGAATACCAATTGTTGGAACTAATCCAAGTACCATTCCAACGTTGATTGTAAAATGAGTAAAAAATATTGCAGCTATACTATACCCATAAACTCTACTAAATTTAGATTTTTGCCGCTCAGCTATTTGTATTATTCTAAGTAAGAATAATGTAAATATTATTATAACCGTAGTAGTCCCTAAAAACCCCCATTCTTCACCAACAATAGTAAAAATATAATCGGTTTGGTGTTCTGGCACAAAATTACCTTGTGTACGTTCACCTTCTAAAAAACCTCTTCCGGTTAACCCTCCAGAAGCTATAGTTGTAACTGATTGGTTTGTATTGTATCCAATATTTTTAATATCGGTTGTTTTGCCTAATAAAATATTAAATCTATCTCTATGACGTTGTTCAAAAACATTGTTAAAAACAAGATCTACACTAAAAATAAAAAAAGCAGCAGTAAAATAGATGCCTAAAATTTTAATCCAACCTTTTTTTAATGCCTTTTTTCTATAGGAATAAAAGTATAGTAAAATAATTATAAATAGTAAAAAAGACCCAATTAGCGTATAATAAAACCCAAAATATAAAGTAATAATAAATAAAAATAGAGTAATAAAGCCAATTGTAATATAATAAAATGGTAAACCTTCTCTATATAAAACAAAAATAAATGCAGTATAGACTAATGCAGATCCTGGGTCTGGTTGTAGTGTAATTAATATTGCTGGAAAAAATAAAATAAGAAATGCTTGTAACTGGGTATTTAATTTTTTTAAATTAAATTGCTTGTCACTTACTAATTTGGCAATTGCCAAGGCAGTTGCAGCTTTTGCAAATTCAGAAGGTTGTAGTCCAAAAACTCCAAAATTGTACCAAGATGTTGCCCCATTTATGTTTTTCCCAAAAATAAAAAGTCCTACTAAAGAAGCTAAGCTAATTAAATATATTAAAGAAGCATATTTTTCGTAAAATTTAGCATCAAAAAGTAAAATTAAAAGGATTATAGGTAGGCTTAAGCCAATCCAGATTAGTTGTTTTCCGTATTCTGTTGAAAAATTTATTAAGTCTAATTGCTCATTAGTAATAGTGGCAGAATAAATATTTATCCAACCAAAAAAGATAAGTATAAAATAAAAGAATACTAACACCCAATCAATTCCAAAAAAAATATTTGTTTTTCTACTTCTCAATTTTTAAGGTTTTTTGCAGTAATTGTTTATCATATTCATCTTGTAAACTTCCTTCAAACATTCTTTGTTCCATATATGGTCTAATGGTATCGCCATTTAAGTACTTTTCTATCATTAAACTTGCTATTGGGCCAGCCCATCTAGATCCCCAATAACCATTTTCAACAAAAACCGCAATTGCAATTTTTGGATTGTCTTTTGGAGCAAATGCGATAAATATAGAATGATCTTGTCCATGTGGATTTTCTGAAGTACCAGTTTTTCCGCAAATTTCTATACCATTTACTTTTGAGCCTCTTGCAGTTCCATTAGGGTTTTCAAAAACATTAAAAAGCCCTTCAATTACTGGTTCAAAATGTTCTTTGTTGATTGTTGTGTTTATTTGTTTAGTAAACTTTGAATCTAGTTCTTTACCTTTTATATTTTTTACAATATGTGGTATGAAATAAAAACCTCTGTTTGCTACTGCGGCAGTCATATTTGCTAATTGGATCGGAGTTGTTAAAATTTCACCTTGTCCAATTGCATTTGAAATACTATATGTAGCAGTCCATCTATTGTTAGGATACCATTTATTGTAAAAGTTTCCATCTGGTACTAAGCCTTTCTGTCCAACGGATAAATCGTTATTTAAGTAATTACCTAGTCCAAAACTTTTTATATGTTTGCTCCAAGCATTCATACCTTCAGGTGCTGTTGGGTATTTTTCAATAACTTTTCGGTATGCGTTTGCAAAATAACTGTTACAAGATCTGTATATAGCTTTATTTAAAGCCACTGGACTTCCAAATGTATTGCAATGGCAAGCCATTTCTCTATTTCCGTAATGATATTTATTATTAACACATCGAATAGTTGTTGAAGGTGTAATTACATTTTCTTGTAATGCAGCTAAAGCTGTTAACACTTTAAACGGAGATCCTGGCGGGTATTCTCCTTGAAGACCTCTATCTAATAATGGGTTGCTGATAGTATCTAAATATAATTTTGTAAAATTTTTAGAGCGTTCTCTTCCAACCATTAAATTAGGGTCAAAGGTTGGAGTAGAGACCAATGCTAAAATTTCACCAGTAGCAGGTTCAATCGCTACAATTCCTCCACGTTTGTTAGTCATTAATGCTTCTCCATATTGTTGTAATTTACTGTCAAGAGTTAAAGTTACGTCGTTGCCTGGTACAGGGAGTGTGTCGTATATTCCATTTTTATAAGAGCCAATTTCTTTATTAAATCTATCTCTTTGAATGTACTTTACACCTTTAGTTCCTCTTAAAACATCCTCATAAGTAGTTTCAATTCCAGCTGTTCCAATTAATTCACCTAGTTGGTAATATGGATTCTTTTTTATCATACTTTCATTTACTTCACTTATATAACCTAAAACATTTGGTGCAGAGTTTATTGGATATTCTCTAAGAGATCTTTTTATAATATAAAAGCCTTTAAACTTGTGCATTTTTTCTTGTAAATAGGCATAGTCATTTTTTGATAATTGCACTAAAAATGGGGAAGGAATTCTAGTGGAATAATGTGTAGCTTTTTCAAATTTTTTAATAAAATCTTCTTTTGTAATTTTAAGTAAACCACAAAACTCTAGGGTGTCTAATGGTTTTACTTCGCGAGGTATTACCATAATATCATAAGAGAGTTGGTTAGCAACGAGTAAAATACCATTTCGATCGTATACATAACCTCTTTCAGGATAATCGTAAGCTATTTTTACAGCAGAACTATTTAATGCAGGAACAGCGAACGAATTATTTAAAACTTGTAAATAAAACAAACGTCCAATAAAAATAAGTGCTATTAAAATAATTAAAAAGGTTAATAAGCCAGATCTTTTCATTTATTTCTTTTTTGTAAAAAATATAATACCTAAAATACTTATAATTATTGTTAAAATACTTGTTAAAATTGTGTTAGAAATAATAATTAAAAATGAATTTAGATTAAAATACGATAAACTAAAAACAATAAAGTGATGAATAAAGGTTAAAATACTTATAAATAAAAAAGCTTTACCAAATGAAATAGCTCTTAAATTAAATAGTAAATAATCAAAATCTGTTTTTTTAAGAACAATTTTTAATATTGGAAGTCTAACAAAAGCTATAAATAATGTAGCAGCTGCATTGATTCCTCCAGCATCTAAAAAAAAATCGATACTTAAACCAAGCAAAAAACTTAAAATTAAAAATATGCTTTGGTTTTTTCTAATGGGAAATAAAACTACCCAAACTATATAAACCATTGGATTTAAATAACCGAGTAAATTCACGTGATTTAAAACTAATACTTGTAAAAGTACCAGAGCGAAAAAGCGTAGTGAATTATTTAAAACTAGGTTATTCATTAGTTGTATTATTTTCTAAATTTTGCTGTTCAACTCTTTCTAAGTTTTTTACAATTTGAACGTAACCAATAGAGCTCATATCATTAAATAATATGATATCTATATTTTTATATTGGTTGTTTTCAAAATTAAAATTTTTAACAGCTCCAATTTTTATTCCTTCAGGGAAAATTGCTGATTTTCCTCCTGTAATAATTGTGTCACCAATATTAATTTGCGCTTGTCTAGGTATATCAATTAGTTGCAATACATTATAATCATTTCCGTTCCAAACCAATGTTCCATAATGATTGCTGTTTTTTAAACGAACATTAATGTTAGAATTGGTGTTTAAAATGGATAAGACTGTTGCGTAATTATTTGATATACTTTTTGTTACGCCAATAATCCCTTTGCTATTTATAATTCCTAAATCGGTTGTAACTCCTTGATTTCTTCCCTTATTTAATGTAAGGGTATTATTTCTTTTTGTATAATTATTATTTATAATTTTACCAAACGAGTATTCGTATTTTTGACCATATTTTGCAGAGTCATTTAACTTAAAATTATCTTTATCTAAGTTAAGTTCCCGCTTATTTAATAAGTTTCTTAAAAGTGTATTTTCTTCTATTAATTGTTGGTTTTCAGATTTTAAATGAAAAAAGTCATTTAAAGAACTTACCTTATTATAAATACCTCCTGTAACAGCATTAGCTGAATTAATAAATTTACTTTTATGAAAAGAGTGGTGTTGAATTATAAAAATAAAAGCGATGATTTCTAAAAGAATAAATAGCAGAAAGTATCTAAATTTTCTAATAAAATAAATGAATTGCTGCATATTTTAACTAAGCCTATTGTATTATTTCATTAATACATTTTTGTATTTTTCTAAATCTTTTAAAGCAATTCCAGTACCTCTAACAACTGCTCTTAAAGGATCTTCAGCTACATAAACAGGTAAATCAGTTTTTCTAGATAAACGTTTATCTAAACCACGCAACATAGAACCACCACCAGCTAAATAAATACCAGTGTTGTAAATATCGGCAGCTAATTCTGGAGGTGTTTTTGAAAGTGTTTCCATAACAGCATCTTCAATTCTTAAAATAGATTTGTCTAATGCCTTAGATATTTCTCTAAATGAAACTTGTACTTGTTTAGGTTTACCACTTAATAAATCGCGCCCTTGAACTAACATGTCTTCAGGCGGAGTTTCTAAATCTTCAGTTGCTGCACCAATCTGTATTTTAATTTTTTCAGCTGTGCGTTCACCCACATATAAATTATGTTGCGTTCTCATATAGTAAGAAATATCTGCAGTAAAAACATCACCTGCAACTTTTACAGATTTATCACAAACAATACCACCTAATGCAATTACAGCAATTTCTGTAGTTCCTCCACCTATATCAATAATCATATTCCCTTTTGGTTGCATAATATCGATTCCAATACCAATAGCAGCAGCCATTGGCTCATGAATTAGATAAATTTCTTTGGCGTTCATGTGTTCAGCGGAATCTATAACAGCACGTTTTTCAACTTCTGTAATACCTGAAGGTATACAAATTACCATTCGTAATGAGGGAGAAAAAAATCGTTTTTTTATGCTTGGAATATTTTTAATAAATTCCTTTATCATTTGTTCCGAAGCTTCAAAATCGGCAATTACACCATCTTTTAATGGTCTTATTGTTTTTATATTTTCGTGAGTTTTTCCTTGCATTAAACTGGCTTTCTTACCAGTTGCAATTATTTTCCCTGTCGATCTATCTCTTGCAACAATTGAAGGAGCATCAACTATAACTTTACCATCATGAATAATTAGCGTATTTGCAGTACCTAAATCAATGGCAATGTCTTCAGTCATAAAGTCGAAAAAACCCATATATTTTATTATTTATTAAATTTTAAATTCGGAATCTTACAAAGTTACTAAATTTAGTGTTTAAAATGACGTGTTCCTGTAAATATCATTGACATTTTATTGTCGTTACAATAATCTATAGATAATTGATCTTTTATAGAACCTCCTGGCTGAATAACAGCGTTTATACCTGCGTTATTAGCAATTTCAACACAATCTGGAAATGGGAAAAATGCATCACTTGCCATTACTGCATTTGTTAAATCGAATTTAAAGTGTTTTGCTTTTGCAATTGCTTGCTCTAAGGCATCAACTCTACTTGTTTGTCCTGTTCCGCTTGCGTACAACTGTTTGTTTTTCACTAAAACAATAGTGTTAGATTTTGTGTGTTTGCAAATTTTTGATGCAAAAAATAAATCTTCTAATTCACTATTTGTTGGTGTCTCTACAGTTGCTGTTGACATAACGCTGGCATTATCTGTTTTGTTGTCCTTTTCTTGAAACAGCACACCGTTTAAAGCAGTTCTATATTGATACTTAGGTAATTCAATATCTTTTTGAATTAATATAATTCTGTTCTTTTTACCTTTAAGAATTGTTAAAGCTTCATTAGAATAACTTGGAGCAATTACTACTTCGCAAAATAATTTATGAATTTCTGCTGCAGTTTCGGCATCAATTTCTTTGTTTGAAATTAAAACACCTCCAAATGCAGACGTAGGATCACCAGCTAAAGCATCTTCATAGGCTTGTTTCAGAGTTGCTCTTTGGGCCAAACCACAAGCGTTGTTATGCTTTAAAATGGCAAATGTTGGAGCGTCATTTTTAAATTCACTCATTAAATTTACAGCAGCATCAACATCTAATAAATTATTATATGAAAGTTCTTTACCGTGTAATTTTTCAAAAAGTTCCTCTAAATTACCGAAGAAATAACCTTTTTGATGTGGGTTTTCTCCATATCTTAAAGTTGAAGCATTGTCAAAACTTTCTCTAAACGCTAATTCTTTTTTGTTTAAATATTTAAAAATTGCACTATCATAATGACTAGAAACTGCAAAAGATTTTGCTGCAAAACTTTTACGTTGTTCTATGGTAGTTGCCCCATTTCCTTCAGATATAATTTCTAAAAACTCATCATATTGATTCATAGATGAAACACAAATTACATCTTTAAAGTTTTTTGCGGCTGCTCTTATTAAAGAAATCCCACCAATATCAATTTTTTCAATAATATCTTGTTCAGGAGCTCCACTAGCAACTGTTTTTTCAAAAGGATATAAATCTACAATTACAATATCTAATTCTGGAATTTCGTATTCTTCAAGTTGTGAGATGTCATTTTCATTTTCTCTTCTTGCTAAAATTCCACCAAAAACTTTTGGATGTAAGGTTTTAACGCGACCTCCTAAAATAGATGGGTATGATGTTAAATCTTCTACAGGAATAACATTTATTCCTAAATCTTTTATAAAACTCTCGGTTCCACCGGTTGAATAAATGGTAACCCCAAGGCTATTTAATTTTTTAACAATTGGTTCTAATCCATCTTTATGGAATACCGAAATTAATGCAGATGTTGCTTTTTTAGTTGTGCTCATAAGTAGTATTGTTGCTGATGCGCAAAGCTAATAATTATCAACAGTTTACACAATTTAAATTACATTGAATTTTAATAGTTTTTAAATAAAAAATCAGCAACAATTTTAAGCAATCTTTTTTGAGATTTTAATGTGTTTTTTTAATAAATTTTAAAAAATAAAAGCTACAAAATCTCTGCTACTTTTTTACATACAAATTCTAATAAAACTTCGTCTTCTTTTGTAAAAGGATTTACAGTATGAGAATCAATATCAATTTGACCAACGTTTATATTGTTAACAAAGATTGGAATTACAATTTCGCTTTTAACTTTCCAACCACAAGAAATATAATTATCTTGGCTTGCAACATCTTGAACTACAAAATTTTGATTGCTAACTGCAACTTGACCACAAATGCCTTTACCAAACGGAATTATTGTATGTTCGGTTGGTTCACCGGCAAATTGCGCTAACTTTAGTTCGTTTTTGTCACCATTTTTAAAATAAAAACCAACCCAGTCGTAATACTCAATTTCTTGTTTTAAAAGGTTGCAAATATTTTGTAGCACAGTTTCTACTTGAGTTGTATTTTCAAATATATGGTTAATCGATTTTTTTAATTCAGAAGTATTCATATTAATTTGTAATTTTAGACAAAAATAAAATTCTTTTAGTGCAAAATAATAAAACAGTAATAATTTTTCTTGTCAAATTTTTTGGCACCTATTTAATACTGTTTTTACTGTATTCTTTTTACTTATCTAAAAACCAAAAAACAGCTTCAGTTTTTGCATGTGCTCCAATTACTAAAACTGTAGCTGAGCAATCTAAATATTTATTAAATTTTGTTGGATTTGATGCTGAAATTGAGCAACATACTTCAGAAATGTCAATAAAATTATTTATTAATAATACTTATGTTGCAAGGGTTATTGAAGGTTGTAATGCAATAAGTATAATAATTTTATTTATTGCATTTATTGTAGCTTTTGCTAGTGGATTTAAAAAAACTACATTGTATATTTTATTCGGAAGTTTAATTATATACCTTATAAATATTGTTAGAATAGCTATAATTGCAGGGGCAATTTACAAGTATCCTGCTTATGAAAATATTTTACACGCTATAATTTTTCCAAGTATAATTTATGGAATTACTTTTTTACTTTGGTTTATTTGGATTCAAAAATTTTCAAAATTGAAAAGATGAAAAAAGTAACAACCATAATTTTAATTCTTACACTTCTTGCTGTTTTAGTTGGAATTAGAGCTTTTGTGGAGCCTTTTTTTTACGACCCATTAATTGCTTATTTTAAAAATGATGCTTTAATTAAAGCATTACCTGATTTAGATTTAGGTAAATATTTTTGGAATATATTTTTACGCTATACATTAAATTCCATAGTTTCTTTAGCAATTATTTATTTACTATTTAAGAATATTAAAACTGTACAATTTTCTATGAAGTTTTATATTATTTCATTTATTGTATTAAGTTTAATGCTGTTTTTCTTATTGAATTATGAAAACTTAGCGAATAATTTACGAATCTTTTATGTTAGAAGGTTTTTAATTCAGCCCTTATTTTTATTCATTCTAATTTTTGGTTTTTATTATCAAAAACTTCAAAGCAAAAAATAATAAAAGTTATAATCAATATTTTTATTACTTTTAACAACTAAATATTAAGCTACACTAGTTTATCAAATAACTCTAACAACAAAAATCATGAAAAAATCAATTTTAATTTTAAGTGCAATTTTTTCTTTTGCCGTGTTATTTTCATCTTGTAAAGAAACAAAAAAAGAAGACGCTAAAGTAGAATCGCATGAAGGTCACGACCATTCTAGCGAGGAAATGGCTTCAAAAGATGCTTACCAATGCCCAATGGATTGTGAAAAAGGAAAAACGTATGAAGAAACAGGTTCTTGTCCAGTATGTAAAATGGATTTAAAAGCAAAATCTGTAGATTCTGATGTTAAACATGCCGAAGGTTGTAAATGTTTAGAAGGCGGAGAATGCAAATGTGAAGATGGAAAATGTACTTGCCAAAAAGAAATGGCTAAAATGGAAAAAGAATGCACAATGTGTAAACCTGGTGCTTGTGATTGTAAGGCATAATTATGGTTTATAAAAATCTAAAAGCCTGTTTAAAAATATTTTTAAACAGGCTTTTTTTATAGTGTCTTATTAGGTTTTAAATAAATTAAACCAACTCTACAAACAAACCTTCATCTGTATTATTAACTTTTGCTAAGTTGTGTTTTGTTAAACCTTTTATGGTTTTATCCCATTTTTTGTTACTTAAACCACTTTGTGTTTTTAATGCAGGTAATTCAATTTTCTCTACTTTTTTAAGAATTTCAAAAACTGCTTTTTCGTCATCATTTAACTCAACAGAAGGTGCTTTTTTCTCTGGTTTCATTTGAGGGAAAAACAATACTTCTTGAATAGAGCTATTATTGGTCATAAACATAGTTAAACGGTCAATTCCAATTCCAATACCTGAGGTTGGAGGCATACCATATTCTAATGCTCTAATAAAATCTTGATCAATAAACATTGCTTCATCATCTCCTTTTTCAGATAGTTTTAACTGATCTTCAAAACGTTCGCGTTGATCTATTGGGTCGTTTAACTCGGAATAAGCGTTTGCTAATTCTTTTCCGTTTACCATTAGTTCAAATCGTTCAGTTAAAGCTGGGTTTGTTCTGTGTTCTTTTGTAAGCGGACTCATTTCTTTTGGATAATCCGTAATAAATGTAGGTTGAATATAAAGGTGTTCACATTTTTCACCAAATAGCTCATCAATTAATTTACCTACACCCATAGTCTCGTCAACCTCAATGCCAACTTTTCTACAAACCTCTCTCAATTCTACTTCGTCCATTCCAGCAACATCATATCCAGTATGAATTTTAATTGCTTCTAAAATTGGCACTCTAGGATAAGGCGCCTTAAAACTTACTTTATTTTCTCCAATTTGTACTTCTGTTGTACCGTTAGTATCTATTGCAATTTTTTCAAGTAATTCTTCAGTCATATTCATCATCCAATTGTAATCTTTGTATGCAACATACAATTCCATTACAGTAAATTCTGGATTGTGCGTTCTGTCCATTCCTTCATTCCTAAAATCTTTAGAAAATTCATACACCGCATCAAAACCACCAACAATTAACCTTTTTAAATATAATTCGTTTGCAATTCGTAAATACAACGGCATATCTAATGCGTTGTGATGCGTCATAAAAGGTCTGGCTGCAGCACCTCCAGGAATTGGTTGTAAAATTGGAGTTTCAACTTCTAAATATCCTTTTTTATTGAAAAAATCACGCATAGAATTTGTGATTTTTGTACGTTTTATAAATGTTTCTTTAACGTGATCGTTTACTATTAAATCTACATAACGTCTACGGTAGCGTTGTTCAGCATCAGAAAAAGCATCGTGTACTTTACCATCAGCATCGGTTTTTACAACTGGTAGCGGACGTAAGCTTTTAGAAAGTACAGTGAGTTCTTTTACATTTACAGAAACCTCACCAACTTTAGTTTTAAAAACATCACCTTTAATGCCAATAATATCTCCCATATCCAATAATTTTTTAAATACAGTATTGTACATTGTTGGATCTTCTTCAGAAGAAATTTCGTCTCTGTTGATATAAATTTGCATTCTACCACTTGCATCTTTTAATTCTGCAAAAGAAGCTTTCCCCATAATTCTTCTGCTCATCATTCTTCCTGCTAAAATAACTTCCTTACCTTCAAAAGAGCTAAAATTAGAAGTGATTTCTTTTATGGTAGTAGTAGTTTTAAATGCTGCCGCTGGGTATGGATTAATGCCTAATTCACGTAGTTTTTGTAAAGATTCTCTTCTAACTATTTCAAGTGGTGATAATTGCATGGTGCTATATTTATTATTTATTTTTCTATTTTCGGTGTGCAAAGATACAATCAATTAAGAAATAACAGTAATTTAGAAAGAAAAAGAATATTGAATTTTAAATTCAATTAAAATTTATATATTTGCATATTGCATTTTGTGCGATAGTTGTGTTGTAATGACGTTTTAACGTCATAGGTTTTAAACCGATGGAAAGCTTCCCGAGAACCGGGACGCTTTTTTTATGTTTAGGAGTTAATGTTTCCAAATCAATCTGCTACCTGACCTCTATGTGGTTTTAAAGCATCTCTATAGGTTTTCATATCAATTTCATCAACTACAATAAAAGCAATTGTATGTATTTCTGTTACAATTGAATAATCAATTTTATAATAGTTTAGTTTTTCAATATTGGCATATTCTTTTAAATGAATGCAATGGTGTTCAGCAATTTTTTGTGAAGTAGGACCTCTAAAATCCCAAATTAATTTTAGTTTTCTTTTCACTATTAGATATTTAATTATGACTAATATATACTAACAGCTCTCCACTATCAAAAGCAATAAAAACACTTTCTTCAATTGCTTTATTTCGAGTTCCAATGCGTTCTCCAAAAGATAAAGTTTCATTATTGAGTGGATACATTAATCCTTTTGTTATAATTCCATTTGCTGTAGGAAAGGGAATTAGTGAAATGTTTTTTTCTTTTACGTTGGTTAGTATAATACTATCTTCAATAAAAAAATATTTTCCAAAATCATCAAAAAAAGAAATGGTTAAACCCATTTTCCATTGCAACGCAGTGCTTATATTTCCTAAAAAGTGATCGTGTTCTTTACCACTTCCACCATAAACATCTATATGGGTAAACCCTCGATGTTTGAGAATTTGAAGTGCTTTTTCAAAGTCTGTAAATTCTTGATTGGGAGTGTTAATAACTTCAACAGTAGTTGGAATTGTATTTATAGAATCAAAATCTCCAGTTACCAAATCTGGAACAATATTATTCCTTTCAAAATGATTGTAGGCACCGTCTATTGCACAAACAATATCGTAATTAGATAGATTTGGAAATGTAGAAGGTTCCGATCCGTTAAGTAAAATAAATGCCTTTTTCGTTTTCATAGTTCACAAAAATAATGAAAAAGACCATATAAATTAGTTTTTTTGTTGAAGCTTTTCTAGTTTTCTCTTATAAATGTCATTTCCACTTACAACATAAGCTATTGATATATAATTAATAGCGTTTTGCTTATCGTTTTGTGATAGATAATAATCTGCCATTGAGTCGTAAGAATTAGAGTTTTTTGGATAGTATTTTACACCCATTTCAAAAAATAATTTTGCTTTCTCAGGTGCTCCCATTTGTAGATTCATATAACCATAACCATTAAATAATTCTTCAACCATTGGTGGTACAGCATAACCAAAGTTTTCTGAATAAATTTTGGCTTGATTATTTAATAATTTGGTTAATTCGGCAACAGAAGTTTCAGGATTGTTATATTTAGGAGGATTTTTAAATTGAAACCATTTAAATATATTAACCAAACCATCTCTTATTGATGGTAAAGGAACAGTTCCGTGCAAATCTTCATGATATATTTTCCAAGAAAAATTTAAGCCACTTTCTTTATGTGACTCAGCAAAGTTTGAAAACTCCATAATTGAACGAGGAAACAAGGTAAATTCTGAAGTGTTTTCCATTAAATTATCAACAGTTACACTTTCATCCATCATATGTAATTGTTCTGCTGCCATAGAAACAAAGAGCGATTTTCCCTTAAAATTTTCAGAAGTCAGTTTTTCTTTTGCCTGTTTTAATAATTTTTGATTATCCCAGTCTAAACTTGGGTCAATGGCAATATAATTTTTAAAAAATTTAGTATGATTTATTAGCATATTTATAGTGAACAAGCCTGCATAGGAATGCCCAATTAATGTTCTGTAGGAAGTTGTTGGGTAGGTTTTATCAACATAAGGAATTAATTCCGAAGTAATATATTCAGTAAATTTATCTGCTCCACCGGTATCTTGATCAAATTCTGCACCGCGACGCATTTTTATTTGTGAAGTTGTTAAATCTCGTGTTCTGTTGGTCTGATTTGAAATACCAACTAATATCATGTGAGGTAAATAATGTCCCCAATAATTATTGTAAACAGTTTCTAAAGTATTTAACATTACTCCCCCATCTAAAATATAAATAACAGGATATTTCTCTGAACTATTCGGATTGTAATTCTCTGGTAGTTGAACCCAAATTTTTTTGTACTCATTAAAAGTATTTGAAAAAATACTGTCTTTTTTTGCTGAATTATTTATTTGAGCTTGAATTTGAGTTATAGAAATTAATAAAATTATAACCTGTAATGCTCTAGAAAATTGTTTAGCCATTTTAGATGTTTTAGTAGTAGGTTAATAGCAACTTGAAAAAGTTGTATTAGGTGTTATATTTATATGTGAAAAAAGTGAAGATTTGTAATTTACTTCACTTTTATATTTAATTTAAATAAGAAATTATTTATTTTTTTAATAAGTTTAAAACAATAATTCCAATACGGGCAATTAAGAAAACTACCATTCCAAATAAAGGAGAAAGTATTGCTACTTTTAACCCTCCAGCTAACATTGCAGGTGAAATATCTCCAGCAGATTGAATAGCGTCAAAAGCTTCAATTAACCCAATCATTTGACCTAAAAAACCCCAAACTAAAGCGAATAAACTTAATGAGCTAACTAAAGTAATGGTTTTGTCTCGTGTTGTAGGTTTTACAAAGCCTCTAATTAATAATGCAATTATTATTATTAAAATAAAAAGTGTTGTGTACATAAAAAGCGGCCCACCTTCATTTAATCTTGCAATAAATGGGTTTCCAGCCAACGGTTTAATGGTTTGTAGTAATAACATAATAAGATTTTTTAAAATTATTTATCAAAAGTAAATTATAATTTAAATTGTTAACTTTTAATGCGATATTTAGCTAAAAAGTTACGATAATTGACTGATTAAATGTCATTTTTGTATTATAAAGTTAAATTTTGGTAGAAAAAGGGTTGTTTTTCTGTTTCTATCGCTAAAATAAATGTAGTTTTAGTATTATTTGCATATTGCACTTTATGAAAAGTAAGAATACTATTTTAAAATACCTTTTAACCATTTGTGGACATCTACTATTTTGGATAGTCATCTATTACTTTTATGCATATTTTTTGGGTTATGGAAGTTCTAATATTAAGTATGTAAATCAGTTTTCGGGTTTTTTAATGCCCGTTACTATATTAATAAGTTACTTTTTAATTTATTATTTAATACCAAATTATTTACTTACTAAAAAGTATGTATACTTTATTTTATATAGTATTTACACTTTTATTCTCTCTCTATTTATTATTATAATATCCATTTTGTATGGACTTATTTATGCTGAAGGTTTTAAAGGATTGGATACTATGCCATTAACTAAAACACTGCCATTTATAATTCTTGGAGTATATTTTGTGGTATTAATTATAGTGTCTTTTAGTTTAATAATGCACAATTATAAATCTATTGTAAGTAACGAAAATTTAAAAAATAAAATTCTTCAAACACAATTACAAATTAAAGACCAAGAGCTTCGATTTTTAAAAATGCAGATTCATCCACATTTTTTGTTTAATTCATTAAATACTATTTACGGTTTTGCTTTAAATAAAAAAGACGAAGCACCAGATATGATTTTAAAGCTCTCTAACTTATTAGATTATATTTTATATCAAATTGAAAAACCACAAGTTTTGCTTCAAGATGAAATAAACCATTTATTAGATTATGTTTCTCTTGAAAAAATGCGTTTTCACGATACCTTAGAGGTAAAAACAACCATTAACGTTTTAAATAAAACCATACAAATTGCACCAATGCTATTAATTCCATTTGTTGAAAATGCTTTTAAACATGGAGATATAATAAATGGTAGTTTAAATGTTGCAATTGATATTAAAACCAAAGATAATATGTTGTTTTTTGAAATTGAAAATACTTCAATTAAAGAAAACAAAACCAATAATGGTATTGGATTAGAAAATATTGCAAAGCGTTTAGAAATGTTATATTCCAATGCCCACACTTTAGAAACCAAACAATCCGCAACCAAATTTAAGATAAGATTGACTATTAATAATTTAAAACAATTTAAAAATGAGTAAAATAGTAAATTGTATTATAGTTGATGATGAGCCTGTTGCACGTGAAATTTTAGAGAAGCATTTACAAAAAGTAGAAGCGGTACATGTTGTGGCATCTTGTAAAAATGCTGTTGAAGCTTTTAATCAAATTAACGCTAACCAAATTGATTTAATTTTTTTAGATATTAATATGCCAGAAATTTCAGGCTTGTCTTTTGCAAAATCTATTAATAAAAACATAAAGGTAATTTTTACAACTGCTTATAGAGAATATGCTATTGATGGTTTTAATTTACAAGCTGTAGATTATTTGTTAAAACCAATTTCTTTTGAACGTTTATTACAAGCTGTTAATAAATATTTGGGTGAAAACACTAAGGATATTATTGAAAGTACTTCGGAAATAGCTCAAGACAAAAGTGATTTTATTTTTGTACGTTCAGATAGGAAAATGGTAAAAATTAACTTTTCTGAAATTAATTATATAGAAAGTTTAAGCGATTATATAAAAATTTATTTAGCAGATAAAACAATAATTACACGTGAAACAATCTCTAATATTGAAGCAAAATTGCCCCAAAAAGAGTTTTTAAGAATTCATAGATCATATATCATATCAATTTCAAAAATTAATTCATTTACAAATGAGTTTATTGAAATTCATAATAAAGCCTTGCCAATAAGTAGAAGTTATAAAAAAGAAGTTTTGTTTAAATTAGAAAATGCTTAAATCTTTTAAGATATAAATAAATTTAAGTTTTGTTTTACTTTTTTTAATAAATATTAAACAGTATATTTGTCAAAATTAAAAAAAATTGATAGAATCCGATTTTACTTTACAAAATTATAATTGTGATAAAATCACAATTGGTAGCTTTACTTGGAAAACTCCAAGTAATATTGCATTGGTAAAATATTGGGGAAAACAAGAGCCTCAAATTCCAGAAAATGCATCTATAAGTTTTACCCTAGATGCCTGTTTTACCTTAACAACTTTAGAATATTCAAAATCTAAACCGAACAAAGGCGGTAATTTTGAAGTTTATTTTGAAGGTGAAAAAAAGGACGATTTTAAGCCGAAAATTCAAAAATTCTTTGAAAGAATAGAGCAATATGCGCCTTTCTTAAAAGAGTATGATTTTGTTATTAAGTCTAGAAATTCTTTTCCACATAGTAGTGGAATAGCATCCTCAGCAAGTGGAATGAGTGCGTTGGCTTTGTGTGTTATGAGTTTTGAACGTTCATTGAGCGGAGACGAAATGGCAAATGAGTATTTCAATAAAAAAGCATCATTTTTAGCACGTTTAGGTTCTGGAAGTGCCTGTAGAAGTATTGAAGGTGAATTAATTGTTTGGGGGGAACATGGAGATATTGAAGGAAGTTCAAATTTGTTTGGAGTAAAGTTTCCTTTTGAGGTTCATAAAAATTTTAAAAATTATCACGATACTATTCTATTAGTTGATGAAGGCGAAAAACAAGTTTCAAGTACTGTTGGGCACAAATTAATGCACAATCATCCGTTTGCACAGCAACGTTTTTCTCAGGCAAACGAAAACATTACAAAAATTTCTAAAGTACTTCAAAATGGAGATTTAAAAGAGTTTGTTGCTATTGTAGAAAGTGAAGCATTGAGTTTACACGCTATGATGATGACGAGCAATCCATATTTTATTTTAATGAAACCAAATACCTTAAAAATAATTAATAAAATTTGGGAGTTTAGAACAAAAACAGGTAGTAATATTTGCTTTACATTAGATGCTGGAGCAAATGTTCACGTGTTGTTTCCTGAGAATGAAAAAGAAAGTGTTAACAATTTTATAATAAACGAGTTAATTCAATTTTGTCAAGAAAATCATTATATTTGCGATAGAATTGGGTTTGGCGCAAAGCAATTATCCAATATTTAAATTTATGAAAGGACCACTTTTTTACGCAAAAATTTTACTTTTTGGAGAATATGGAATTATAAAGGATTCCAAAGGTTTGGCAATTCCATATAATAGTTACCAAGGCGCTCTTAAAAAGTCAAAAAAATTGACAAATAAAACCAACGATTCAAATAAAAATTTATTTAAATTTTATACATATTTGGTAAGTTTAGATACGGATTTAGTACAGTTTAATTTAGATGAATTCAAGCAAGATATTGAAGAAGGAATGTATTTTGACTCTAGTATTCCACAGGGTTACGGAGTGGGAAGTTCAGGTGCCTTAGTTGCTTCAATCTACGATAAATATGCCATTGATAAAATTACTGTTTTAGAAAATTTAACAAGAGATAAATTGTTGAAATTAAAGGGTGTATTCTCTTTAATGGAGTCTTTTTTTCATGGTAAAAGCTCGGGTTTAGACCCTTTAAATTCTTATTTAAGCATTCCAATATTAATAAACTCAAAAGACAATTTAGAAGCTACAGGTATTCCATCACAAAAAGAAGGAAAAGGAGCAGTATTTTTATTAGACTCTGAAATTATTGGAGAAACCGAACCAATGGTTAACATTTTTATGAATAAAATGAAAAATGAAGGTTTTAGAAAAATGATTGATGAAGATTTTGCAAAGTGCACCGATGCTTGTATCGACGACTTTTTACATGGAAATATAAAATCTTTATTTGGAAATGTAAAAAACTTATCTAAAATAGTATTAGATAATTTTAAACCTATGATTCCTCAACGTTTTCATACTATTTGGCAAAAAGGAATAGAATCTAACGACTATTATTTGAAACTTTGCGGTTCAGGTGGCGGTGGTTATATTTTAGGTTTTACTGAAGATTTTAATAAAACAAAAGCCATTTTAAAAGATTATAAACTAGAGTTAGTTTATAGGTTTTAGATTTATAGCCTCAATTAAATTTTATTAATTACAATTTATTTGTGTACATCTTTTTATGGACTTACTCGAAATTTCTAAAAATAACACCAAAAATAATAGAAAAAAGAACGCTCCATTTTATATAAAAATGTTGAGCTTGTTTTCTGTGGTTCGAGGATACAATATTTTGTTAATTGTAATTGCACAATATTTAGCTTCCATTTTTATTTTTGCTCCAGAAAAATCACTAAAAAATATATTATTAGATATTCATTTATATTTTATTGTTTTAGCATCTGTATGTGTTATAGCAGCAGGCTACATAATTAATAATTTTTACGATTTTGAAACAGATAAAATAAATAAACCACTTAAAACAAAAATTGATGCAATTGTAGATCAAAAAATTAAACTCCCTATCTATTTTGTACTAAATTTTTTGGGGTTTATTTTTGGTTTGTTAGTTTCTTGGCGAGCTGCATTATTTTTTTCAGTATATATTTTTTCAATTTGGTTGTATTCTCATAAGCTTAAAAAGTATCCACTAACAGGTTTATTTTCGGCGGCAATTTTATCATTATTACCTTTTTTTGCTGTTTTTGTGTATTATAAAAATTTTTCAGAAATTATTTTTACACACGCAGCTTTTTTATTCTTTATCTTACTAATTAGAGAACTGGTAAAAGATTTAGAACGCTTAAAAGGCGATTTTGTTAAAAATTATCAAACTATTGCTGTTAAGTATGGCGAACATTTTACAAAAATACTTATCTCATTTTTGGTTGTATTAACGCTCAATCCAATTTACTTTTTGTTAAAATATCCCGAAATTGGTGCTATGAAATATTACTTTTATGGAAGTATTTTTACACTTATTGTATTTTTGTTGTTTTTATGGTTTAGCAAAAGTAAAAGAAATTATGTGTTACTTCATTGGTTATTAAAACTGTTAATATTAGCAGGTGTATTTAGTCTCGCGTTAATAGATACGTCAGTTTTAATAGAACGTATTTTACCAGCTAATTAAGTAAAATAAAGCATTTAAGATATTTTAGTAGGATTGTTTATTTTATTTATAAATAACTATTTATTAGATTATTAAAGTATTAAACTTATTTTTGCAAAAAAATAAATATAATGAATTCAAATAAAAACTCGTCGAGAGGACGACAAACAGGAAAAAAGAAACCTCAAAACACATTTACTAGAAAATTTGATAATAAAAAGAAATTTTCTAAAGATAGAGATACTGTTTCAAAAGCATCAAAAAAACAAGTTGCTAGTAATCCAGAAGTTGATGGAATACGTTTAAATAAGTACATTGCAAATTCTGGAATTTGTTCTCGTAGAGAAGCTGATGTTTTTATCGCTGCTGGAAGCGCTATGGTAAATGGTAAAGTAGTTACCGAAATGGGCTATAAAGTTAAATTAACTGATGAAGTTAGGTTTGATGGTTCTTTGATAAGCCCTGAGAAAAAACGCTATATACTACTTAATAAACCAAAGAATTTTATAACTACAATGGACGATGATAGAGGGCGTAAAACAGTTATGGAGTTAGTTGGAAATGCTTCTAAAGAACGTATTTACCCTGTAGGGAGGTTAGATAGAAACACAAGTGGGCTTTTATTGTTTACCAATGATGGTGAATTGGCAAAAAAATTGACACACCCAAAACATAATATTCAAAAAATATACCACGCATCGTTAGATAAAAAGTTAACGAGTACAGATTTAAATAAAATTGCAGAAGGTTTTGTTTTAGATGAAAAGAAAGTTATCGTTGATGAAATTTCTTACATTTTAAATCAACCAAAAAGTGAAGTTGGTGTAAAAATTCATTCAGGTAGAAATAGAATTGTTCGTAGAATATTTGAACATTTTAATTATAAAGTTGTAAAACTTGATAGAGTAATATTTGCTGGTTTAACAAAAAAAGATTTACCTAGAGGGCATTGGAGACACTTAACTGAAATGGAAGTTAATAATTTAAAAATGCTTTAAAAGTTGCGTTTCAATCATTAATAAAAAATGCTGTTAAAATTTTAACAGCATTTTTTATGTTATTTTAATACAACAAGTAGTATCTTAATATACCTAAACTACTATTGCTGTTTTTCTTTTTTTTCAAAACTTACAAAACTATAATCATATTTATTTTTGTCATCAGCTTTAAAATCTTGTCGAGAAGTTTCTTTCCATATGGTAGTGTCGATTTTAGGAAAAAACGCATCGGCTTCAAAATTATGATGCACAAAAGTTATATCAAGTTTATCTGCAATTTCAATGGCTTGTTTATAAATTTCAGCACCACCTAAAATATAAGGATTTTCATCTTTCTCAGCAGCTTTTAATGCTTCTTCTAAAGAATTTACTAAAATACAACCTGCAACTTTATAATTTTTATTTCTTGTAATTATAATTGATGTTCTGTTGGGAAGCGGTTTACCGAGAGATTCAAACGTTTTTCTACCCATTATAATATGGTGATTTAATGTAACTTGTTTAAATCTTTTTAAATCTGCTGGTAAATGCCATATAAGTTGATTGTCTTTTCCTAAGGCATTATTATCAGCTATTGCAGCAATAATTGTAATCATTCGTTTTCTGTAGTTTTTGGTAGCTGATCCTTTTTTTTTATTTCAGAGGCATATTGTTCACTTTCAGCTTTTAATTTAGCTTCATAGGCTATTTCCTTTTCTAGTTTAGCAATTTTAAGTTCTTGTTTTAGTACTAACTTTTCAGTTTGTTTACGTTCCCATTCGGTATTCATAAATTTATTTGTAACAAAAACATTAATAAAATGTAAAACAAGAAGAAATAACCAAGCTAAAATTGCCCAAACAAACCAATCATATGGTTCCCAAACTTTAAGAACTTTATTAAGTATAATTAAAAATATAGACCCGACTAAAAAAATAATGAAATGAAAGTACAATCGTTTTTTTTGTTTAATACGATTTCGGGCATTTTCATACAGCTCGTGTTGTTCATTCATAGTTTTTATAATTTAATATTTTAATTACGAATACTACCAAAATTTTTCTGGTTTACCTTCTTTTCAGGTATTTTAAAAGCAATTGGTAAAGAATATTTTACGGCTACGGGCTTACCGCGTTGAAAACCTGGTTTTAAAACCTTAATTTTTTTTAATACTCTAATAGTTTCAAGTTCTAAATCTTTATGAAGAGCCTTTACTCTAATATCTGCTATTTTTCCTAATTTATCAATTTTAAAAACAGCAAAAATTCTTACAGTTCCTGTTTTCCCAATTCTTCTACCTGCGTTTGTATCAAAATTACCTATTATTTTTCTATTCATTGCATCCTGATTACATTTCTTTAAATCTGATACACTCTTAGAATTTTCACAACCATATAATATTGGTAAAGTTTCTATAACAAGAGGCTCACTACATTTAATAATATTTTTATTATTTTCAAATGTTATAACCTGAATGCCATAATTATTTAAAGGGCTTTTATTGGGAATTGTTAATTTGCTAAATGGAAATTTTTTAAATGCTTCAATAATTGCTTCATCTAGTCTTTTATCATCAGCGTTTGTTTTAATTTGCTCAAGTTCATTTTTTTTATTTACATAAAATGAAAGCGTAACATTATTATTTTTTAAATTAAAATTAGGCAAACTAATTAACTCTTGAGAGAGTTCATTTTTAAAATGCTTCGAAAGTTCATTTTCCGAAGAAGCATTTTTAAAATACGCTGCAGCTGATTGATATCCAATGTTGTCACTATTTACAACCAAATCTAAAGAATAATCATCTTTATTACCATTTAAAGTTGCAGGTCTAAATCTGTAATTAAACTTCTCTAATGCTTTTATGGTTGCTTCAGAAAGCAAAGAGTCTTCAGATTTTACTGCTAGAATTTTAAGTTCTTTAGTTTTATTAAAGTTAATTTTAGAGTAGATTTTTAGTTCGTTTTCTAAACTAATTGGGTTAATATTTGCAGAATCTAATGAGGTTTCAATAAAATAATTTAGGTTAGCGTTAAAGCACTTATTGTAATCTTTATAATTATAGTTTTTTTCACAACCTTCCATAATTGGAGGAATTTCGTGTAAAACACTGGAGCTACATTTTAAAATAGCCTCTCCATTTTCAATGGCCATAATTTGTAAAGAATAGTTGTGCATTGCCGAAGCACTGTGTATTTTAATTTTTTCAAAATCTAATTCCTTAAACCCAGCTATAATTTCATTTTCAATAATTTTACTAGAAATATTTGTTCTAATATTGGTAAAAAAGTATAAACTATCTAGATTAAATTCTATAATAATTTTAGATGTTTCTTTGGGGAAAATTTTTGTTGAAATTAAATCATCACTTATATGTTTTTTAAAATGATGGTAAAAATAATTGTCTGTACTTGGGTTAGTGTATCTGTCCCATCGATCTTTAAAATCAGCAGATTGTTGTCCATAATTCATAAAAACACAACAAAATAAAAGTAGGGAAAATATTTTTTTCATGGCAAATTTAAGGCTACATGCTTTTAACCCATTCTTTTATATAGGCTGTAAAATCTTCAGTTTCATCTGCTTGAGAAATTTTTTCATTTGCAAAAGCTAAAAATTTTGAGATATTTTCATCAGACGTATTAAAAAGAATATCAATAGATTTTAATAAATTATCATCATTAATTTCAATAATTCTTTGAATAATTTTATTTTTTAATTGTGAAGAGTCCATATTGTTTTTTAAGCTTTAACGTTTTCTTTTTTTTAATATTATACAGCAACAGCACCTTTAATATGAGGGTGCGGATTGTAATTTACTAAGGTAAAATCTTCAAAACTAAAATCAAAGATATTTTTAATATTTGGATTAATTTTCATTTGAGGCAATGCTTTTGGTTCTCTTGATAATTGCAGCGCAATTTGCTCACTGTGATTGCTATAAATATGTGCATCGCCAAAAGTATGAATAAAATCTCCATAACCTAAACCACAAACTTGTGCCATCATCATAGTTAATAGGGCATAAGAAGCAATATTAAAAGGAACACCTAAAAAAATATCCGCACTGCGCTGGTATAATTGACAAGATAATTTTCCATCTGTTACATAAAATTGAAAAAAAGCATGACAAGGTGGTAATGCGGCCTTTCCATTTGCAACATTTTCAGAAAATGAAACAGAAGTATCTGGTAATACACTCGGATTCCAAGCAGTTACTAACATTCTTCTACTATCTGGATTTGTTTTTATAGTATTAATTACTTCATTAATCTGATCAATGCCTTCGCTATTCCAATTACGCCATTGATGTCCATAAACAGGACCTAAATCGCCATTTTCATTTGCCCAAGCATCCCATATTTTAACTCCATTTTTTTTTAAATATTCAATGTTGGTTTCACCTTTTAAAAACCAAAGCAGTTCATGTATAATAGATTTTAAATGTAATTTTTTTGTGGTAACCATTGGAAACCCTTCATTTAAATCAAAACGCATTTGATAACCAAAAACACTTTTTGTTCCAGTTCCGGTTCTATCTTCTTTTAAAATTCCGTTTTTATTTACGTGTTTTATTAAGTCTAAATATTGTTTCATCTATTCAAGTTTAAAAGTTTAAAAGTTTAAAAGTTTAAATGGGTAAACGCATCATACATATTATTTAACCAATCAACCTTTACAACCTAAAAAAAAGTTAACCAATAATCATTCCTGCTATTGTAGCCGAAAGTAACGAGGCTATAGAACCACCAATTAATGCTTTCATTCCAAATTCAGAAAGTGTTTTACGTTGTCCAGGAGCTAAGGATCCAATACCTCCAATTTGAATTCCAATAGATGCGAAATTTGCAAATCCACATAGCATATAGGTTGCCATAATAACAGATTTATTATAGGTAAAATGCGTAACATTTGCAACATTTTTGAGCTCTGCTAATTGAATGTATCCAACAAATTCACTAGCAGCTAGTTTTACACCTAACAATTGTCCCATTAGCATAATATCTTCTTTAGCAACTCCAATCAACCACATTAAAGGCGCAAAAATAGTTCCTAAAATAGCTTCCAAAGTAAATTTTTGATATGGTGTGTTTGCTACCATCCAATCGTTTAAATTTGTAACATCTCCAAACCAGCCTAACATTCCGTTTAACATAGCAATAATAGCTACAAAAACCAACAGCATTGCTGCAACATTTGCAGCTAGTTTTAACCCTTCAGTTGTTCCGTTTGCAATGGCATCTAATATATTAGAACCAATTTTTTCTTGTGAAACATGAACATCTGTATTGACCTTTTCAGTTTGTGGATATAATATTTTTGAAATTACAATTGCTCCAGGAGCAGCCATTACAGAAGCTGCTAATAAGTGTTTGGCAAAATGCAATCTTAATTCAGGGTCGTTTCCTCCCAGAAAACCAATATATGCAGCTAAAACACCACCAGCTACGGTTGCCATACCCCCTATCATTACTAACAATATTTCAGAACGATTCATGCGTTCTAAATATGCTTTTATCATTAAAGGTGCTTCGGTTTGACCTAAAAATATATTACCAGCAACAGATAAACTTTCTGCACCAGAAATATGTAATAATTTAGTGAGTAACCATGCCAATCCTTTTACTATTATTTGGATAATTCCTAAGTAAAATAATAAGGAAGTTAATGCAGAAAAGAAAATTATAGTAGGCAGTATTTGAAATACAAATATAAACCCGTAAGATTCACTATTCATTAAACCTCCAAATAAAAATTCACTACCAGCAGCTGTATAATCTAAGATGTTTGTAAAAATACTTCCTACAAATTCAAAAATTGCCTGAACAAAAGGAACTTTTAATACACCAATAGCTATTAAAAGTTGTGCTGTTAATCCTGCGCCAACGGTTTTCCAATTTATTCCTTTTTTATTACTACTAAATAAGTATGCTACTACTAATAGTGAAATCATTCCTAAAATACCTCTCCACAAAGATGTAATTGAGAACCCTTGATTGTCTATAATTAAATTAGGAGTAATTTCTTGCGAATTTGCAGTTGCAATACTAAAAAATAGTAGCGCAGCTAAGCCAATTTTTTTTATCATTTTTGAAGTTTGGTTATTGGGTACGTTTATTAATTTCATCACGAATTTTTGCAGCTAATTCGTAATCTTCATCTTGTACAGCTTTTTCTAATTTTTCGTTAAGTTGTTTTAACAGTGATTTTTTGAAAAAGTTGATTTTTTAACAGGTTTGGATTCTTCTACTAATTTTTCTATACCAGCATCATCCTCTTTTCCGGGACTTAATTCATCTTTCATTTTTAAATAAATACCTGCTTTATCTAAAATGTTTTCATAAGTGTAAATAGGTGCATTAAAACGAGTTGCTAATGCTATAGCATCTGAAGTTCTGGTATCAATAATTTCTTCAATATTATCACGTTCGCAAATTAAACTCGAATAAAAAACGCCATCAACTAATTTATGAATAATTACTTGTTTTATTTTAATTTGAAACCTATCAGCAAAGGTTTTAAACAAATCATGGGTTAATGGGCGTGGAGGTTTTATTTCTTTTTCTAAAGCAATAGCAATAGATTGCGCTTCAAAAGCACCAATTACAATTGGTAAAGTTCTATTACCATCTTCTTCTCTTAAAACAAATGCGTAAGCACCGCTTTGTGTTTGACTGTACGATATTCCTTTTATATTTAGACGAACTAAACTCATAAGTTAAAATTAGCAAAAAAGGCTGTCTAATCAAAGGACTTTTGGCCCAAAAATTAGACAGCCTTGTTAAGAGGCACAATTTAATAAAATTATGCGTTATTTGCTTTAAAATCTTTTAACTTTTCAATTAATTTAGGAACTACTTCAAAAGCATCACCAACAATTCCATAATCTGCTGCTTTAAAAAATGGTGCTTCAGCATCGGTATTTATAACAACTTTTACTTTTGAAGAATTAATACCTGCTAAATGTTGAATTGCTCCTGAAATACCAATGGCAATGTATAAATTAGAAGCTACAGGTTTTCCTGTTTGCCCAACGTGTTCGCTATGTGGTCTCCAACCTAAATCTGAAACTGGTTTAGAACAGGCAGTTGCAGCTCCTAAAACACTTGCTAATTCTTCTACCATTCCCCAGTTTTCAGGACCTTTTAAGCCACGACCTGCAGAAACTACAATATCTGCATCTGCAATGGTTACTGTTCCAGAAGTTTGTTCTATAGATTCTGAATTTAAATTATTGCTAACTATTTCCGGTGAAAAATTTTCAGTTGTACCTGAAACCTGGTTTTCAATTACTCCGTAAGAGTTTTTAGCTAATGCAATTACTTTTATATCTGTAGAAATTTCACAATTATTAAAAGCTTTACTAGAAAATGCTTTTCTTTTCACTACAAAAGGAGTTGTAGAACTAGGTAAAGCCATTACATTAGTTGCTAAACCTGCATTTAAATTAACTGCAACCAGAGGAGCTAAATACAATCCATTTGCATTTGAATCTAAAATTATAATTGTTGCGTTTTCTTTT
This sequence comes from uncultured Flavobacteriaceae bacterium, assembly GCA_942492305.1. Lineage (GTDB taxonomy): Bacteria > Bacteroidota > Bacteroidia > Flavobacteriales > Flavobacteriaceae > Lutibacter. Next base: position 919,118 of record CALOEI010000001.1, read on the forward strand.
TCAGCAGCTTGTTTAACTATGTTTGCAACTGTTTTTGCTTTAAATGTGGCTAAAGTCTCATTAGAAACATTTAATACTTTTTCTGCACCATATTTATAAAGCGTTTCGTTTTCAGTTGCATTTATCGTTAGCACCACAAGATTAGTTCCTAATTGCTCAGCAACTTTTTTTCCATATGATGTAACTTCAAACGATGATTTTTTAAATTTTCCTTCCGATGATTCGGCTAAAACTAAAACTGACATATTTTTTGTTTTGTTTAATAGTTGATGAGTTTTTAGGTTGAATGGTTTTTATACTTTTCAACTTTTTAACTTTTCAACAGAATTTAATTATATTACTTTTGCTTCGTTATGTAATAAGTTTATCAACTCATCTACATTATCGGCATCTATTAATTTACAAGCAGATTTTGCTGCTGGTTTTTCAAACGAAGTTGTTGCTGTTGCTGTGTCATTTGCAGTAGACTCAACAATAGATAAAGGTTTTTTGCGTGCCATCATAATACCTCGCATATTTGGAATACGTAAATCTTTTTCCTCAACAAGTCCTTTTTGTCCTGCAATTATTAAAGGTAAATTACATGATAATGTTTCTTTTCCACCATCTATTTCTCTTGAGATAGTAGCTTTTTCGCTTTCAACTTCTAAACCAATACAAGCATTTACAAAATTATAATCTAGCAATCCAGCTAACATTCCTGGAACCATTCCGCCATTATAATCAATGGATTCTTTTCCTGCTAATATTAAATTATAATCACCACTTTTAACAACTTCTGCTAATTCTTTTGCAACAATAAAACCATCGGTTGCAACTGCATCAACTCTAATAGCATTATCAGCACCAATTGCCAATGCTTTACGTAAAGTTGGTTCTGTTGAAGCATCTCCAACTGTTACCACAGTAACACTTGCTCCTTGTTTTTCTTTAAACCACATAGCTCGGGTTAAAGCAAACTCATCATAAGGGTTTATAACAAATTGCACGCCGTTACTATCAAATTTTTTATCATTTTCTGTAAAATTTATTTTTGAAGTAGTATCAGGAACGTGACTTATACAAACTAATATTTTCATTTTATTATTTATTTGAATATTATTTATAAAATTAACGACTTTATTATTATTTTTTTACGAATGTACTACTTTTTTTTAAAAATACTATGCGTGCATAGTAAAATTTTATTAAGTATTATTTTTTTGATAGTAAATTTAGAATTGCGTATTTTTGCAACTCGATAAAAAATATATAATGAAGACAATACAATTTAGAGAAGCTATTTGCGAGGCAATGAGTGAAGAAATGCGTCGCGATGAATCTATTTTTTTAATAGGAGAAGAAGTTGCTGAGTACAATGGAGCTTACAAAGCTTCTAAAGGAATGTTAGATGAGTTTGGAGCAAAACGAGTTATTGACTCTCCAATTGCAGAATTAGGTTTTGCTGGTATTTCTGTAGGTGCAGCAATGAACGGTAATAGACCAATAGTTGAGTTTATGACCTTTAATTTTGCATTGGTTGGTATCGATCAGATAATTAATAATGCTGCCAAAATTAGACAAATGTCTGGTGGTCAATTAAATTGTCCTATTGTTTTTAGAGGTCCAACGGGTTCTGCTGGACAATTAGGAGCTACACACTCGCAAGCTTTTGAAAATTGGTTTGCAAATACACCAGGTTTAAAAGTAATTATTCCTTCAAATCCTTATGATGCAAAAGGTTTATTAAAAGCTGCTATTAGAGATGATGATCCGGTTATTTTTATGGAATCGGAACAAATGTATGGAGATAAAATGGAAGTTCCAGAAGGTGAATATATTATTCCAATTGGAGTAGCAGATATTAAAAGAGAAGGTACGGATGTAACAATTGTTTCTTTTGGTAAAATTATTAAAGAAGCTTATAAAGCTGCTGAAGTTTTAGAAAAGGAAGGTATTTCTTGTGAAATTTTAGATATGCGTACTGTTAGACCAATGGATTTTGAGGCTATCTTTACTTCAGTTAAAAAAACAAATAGATTGGTTATTCTAGAAGAAGCTTGGCCTTTTGCTAGTGTTTCTTCAGAAATTACGTTCCAAGTACAAGAAAATGTATTTGATTATTTAGATGCACCAATAAGAAGAATTACTACAGCAGATGCACCAGCACCATATTCTCCGGTTTTATTAGATGAGTGGTTGCCAAACTTTAACGATGTTATTAAAGCGGTGAAAGACGTGATGTATATAAAATAAAGGCATAGTATTTGCGTTAAAAAATCCTTTCAAGTAGTACTTGAAGGGATTTTTTATTTGAAAATTCTATATATAAAATTTTTATTGATTTGGTATACTTGATCCTTAAAATACAATATGTATTAAAATGAAAAGAATTTTTAAAATAATTAACATCCTTTTTTTGTTTGTTTTTTCAATGAGTTATGCTCAAGTTAAAATTAGTGGTGTTGTAATAGATGAACAAAATCAATCCATTCCATTTGCAAATATTGTATTTGTAGATTCTAATGCAGGAACAGTTTCAGATGAAAATGGTAAATTTTATCTAGAGTCAAATAATACCTATACACAAATTGAAGTCTCTTTTTTAGGCTATGAAACTAAAATAGTTCCTATAAAAAGTAGAGATTTTAATTTAACTATTACTTTAAAAGAAGCAGCTTCTCAGTTAGATGAGGTGTTTATATATAGTGGAAAAGTTAAGAAAAAAGGAAATCCAGCAATTGCAATTTTAAAGAAAATTTGGGCAAAAGAACGTAAAAATGGAATTTATTTATTCGATCAATATCAATACGAAAAGTATGAAAAATTAGAGTTTGATATGAATAATATAGATAGTGTTTTTATGCAAAAGAAACTTTTTAAAGGAATGGAGTTTGTTTTTGAAAATATTGATACTTCAAACATAACGGGAAAAGCATTTTTACCAATTTTTATTAATGAATCTGTTTATAATTCTTACGGAAAAAATAAAGGAGGTCAAAAAATTACGAGAAGATTTAGTTGCTAATAAAAATTCTGGTTTTAACTCCAATCAAAATGTAATTGCTTTTATAAAAGACTTATATGTAGACTATAATATTTACGATAGTTATATTAAAATTTTTGATAAAAGTTTCGTGAGCCCAATTTCAAAAGCTGCAGGAATTTCAACTTATAATTATGTACTAACTGATAGTGCGTTTGTTGATAATAAATGGTGTTATAACATTTTATATTATCCTAGACGAAAAAGTGAATTGACTTTTAAAGGAGATTTTTGGGTAAACGATACAACCTTTGCCGTTAAAGAAATTAACATGCAAGCAACACGAAGCGCTAATATAAATTGGGTGAAAGATATTTATATTGAACAAGAATTTGATGTATTGAACGATTCTGTTTTTTTACTGAAAAGAGATTATATGTTATCTGATTTTAGTTTAAATAAAAAAGATAAATCTAAAGGAGTATATGGTAGGAGAACTTCCATGTATAAAGATTATGATTTTAATCAGCCAAAAGAAGCAAGTTTCTACAATGAAGAAATTAATGTATATGATCAAAAAATTTATAATAAAGAAGATGCTTATTGGAGTGAAAACAGGCAAGAAAAATTAAACAATAACGAACTTGGTATCTATAAAATGTTAGATACTTTAACAACAGTTCCAAAGTTTAAAAAAATGTACAATGCCATTTCAATTTTAGGTTCTGGATATATTGAGTTTAATAATTTCGATTACGGATCTATCTATTCAACTTTTGGTAAAAATGATGTTGAAGGATTGCGTTTACGAGTTGGAGGAAGAACTTATTTAGGAGGAAATGATCCATGGCGTTTGCAAGGGTATACGGCATATGGTTTTGATGATGATAAATTTAAATACGGAATGTCTGGTAAATGGATGATAAACCCTAAAAGTAGGTTTATTATTGGTGGAGGAAACAGGCGAGATGTTGAGCAAATAGGTGTTAGTTTAACAACTACTAACGATGTTTTAGGAAGAAGTTTTGCATCGTCTTCATTTTTTGCAAGCGGAGATAATAGTAAATTAACTTCCATAAATTTGTCTAACTTTTTTATGTCTATAGAACCAAGAAATAATTTGCAATTTAAAATCGGTGCATCTTATAGAACTTTAGAATCTGCTTCTCCAGAAACATTTAATTTAGATTATTGGGTTGATAAAGAAAATAATTTAAAAAAATCGGATATTATTCAATCTGAAATAGATTTCTCTATACGTTACACACCAAATAGAAAAACAATTGGTTATGGTGTAGAAAGAAATGAAGTTACCGATACTTATTCAACCTTATTTTTAAATTATTCTCAAGGAATAAAAGGTGTTTTTGATAGTGATTTTGACTATCATAAATTGCAATTTTATTACCGTCAGCCAATATTAATTGGTGGTTTTGGGAGAATGTTTACCACTTTTGAAGTTGGTAAAACATTTGGAGAAGTACCTTTAGGATTGCTAAATGTGGTGCCTGGAAACCAATCTTATTTTACTATTGAAAACACATATGCATTATTAGACTATTACGAATTTATAACAGATACATATGCTTCACTTCATATTGAACATAATTTTAACGGACGTTTTTTGTCAAGAATTCCTTTGTTAAGAAAATTAAATTTAAGAGAAATTGTAGGTGTTAAAGGTGTTTGGGGAGAAATATCTGATAAAAATATGGCATTAAATGCTTCAAATATAAATTATGTTGCACCAACAAAGGTTATTATGAATATAGTGTTGGAATAGGAAATATTTTTAAAGTATTTAGGATTGATTTTAGCTGGAGAGGTAATTATTTAGATATGCCAGATGCTAATAAGTTTGCTATAAAAGGGGCCTTTGGTTTTCATTTTTAAAAATCATTTTAAAAATACTATAAGTAAACCTATCATTTTTGTACTTTTGCCAATAATTAAAAAATAAAAAATGACTGCTAAATCTAAAAAAGACTTAACATTTGATGTGTTAATTGAAATACCAAAAGGAAGTAGAAATAAATATGAATACGATTTTGCATTGCACAAAATTAGATTCGACAGAATGTTATTTTCATCAATGATGTATCCTGGTGATTATGGATTTATTCCAGAAACTTTAGCTTTAGATCAAGATCCTTTAGATGTATTAGTATTAGGAAGTGAGCCTACGTTCCCAATGGTTGTTATGGAAGTTAGACCAATTGGTGTTTTCCATATGACTGATGAAAAAGGACCAGATGAAAAAATAATTTGCGTTCCAGTTTCTGATCCAATTTGGAATAATAGAAGTGATATACACGATTTAAATCCGCATAGATTAAAAGAAATTGAACATTTTTTTCAAGTTTATAAAGATTTAGAAGAGAAAAAAGTTGATGTTGGCGGTTGGGGTAATGCTGCAGAAGCTGAAAAAATTTACCACGAATGTATTGCTAGATACGAAAATAGTGAACATAAGAAAAAAAGAACTTTTACAATATAAATTGTTCAATAATTTTTTAAAAACCAGCTTATTATATAAGCTGGTTTTTTTTTATCATATATATTTTATTACATTTAGCGCACTAAAAAAATAATTAATTTAACTTATTAACTAAAGAATGGAATATATTGTGAAATTTTTTACCTCTATTTGGGGTGTTAGCATTAGTGTTTGTTTTAATAAAAAATGCTTGGGTTGCAAAACAAGATGAAGGAAACGAAAAAATGTCAAGAATTGCGAAGCATATTGCTGATGGGGCAATGTCGTTTTTAAAGGCAGAATACAAAATCTTATTAATATTTGTATTAGGAGTTGCAATTTTATTATACTTTAAAGGAACTTATGATGTTGGTTCTCATGGAATGGTGGCCGTAGCATTTATTGTAGGTGCAATTTGTTCAGCATTTGCAGGCTTTATAGGTATGAAAGCCGCAACTAAAGCAAACGTAAGAACTACACAGGCAGCTAGAACATCTTTAGGAAAAGCATTGGAAGTTGCATTTGCTGGAGGGGCTGTAATGGGACTTGGTGTAGTTGGTCTTGGAGTTTTAGGATTAAGTTCATTATTCATGTTATTTAAGAGTATGTGGCCAGGAATGGATAATATTCCAATGGTATTAAATGTACTCTCAGGGTTTTCATTAGGAGCTTCATCTATTGCGCTTTTTGCACGTGTTGGTGGAGGTATTTATACAAAAGCAGCCGATGTTGGTGCAGATTTAGTTGGTAAGGTAGAAGCTGGGATACCAGAAGACCATCCATTAAATCCAGCAACTATTGCTGATAATGTAGGTGACAATGTAGGTGATGTTGCAGGTATGGGAGCAGATTTATTTGAATCTTATGTTGGTTCTATTATAGGAACAATGGTGTTAGGTGCCTTAATTATTACTCCAGATTTTGGTGGATTAGGAGCAGTTTATTTGCCATTGGTTTTAGCTGCTGCAGGAATTGTACTATCAATTGTAGGTACATTTTTTGTAAGAGTTAGAGAAGGAGGAAGTCCACATAAAGCTTTAAATATTGGTGAATTTGGTTCAGGATTTTTAATGATTATAGCTTCTTTCTTTATAATTGTAAAGTCTGGTTTATTACCAGCTGAATGGATATTAGATGGTATACAATATACCGCAATGGGTGTTTTTTATGCTACTTTGCTGGTTTAGTTGCTGGATTTTTAGTGTTGGAAAATTACAGAATATTATACAGGTACTGGAACAAATCCAGTGTAAATTCTATAGTAAAACAATCTGAAACTGGTGCTGCAACAAATATTATTGCTGGTTTAGGAGTTGGAATGATGTCTACAATGTTTCCAATTATATTTATAGCTGGTGCAATTATGTTTTCTCATTATTTTGCTGGTTTATACGGTATTGCTATTGCAGCTGTTGGAATGTTGGCTAATACTGGAATTCAGTTGGCAGTTGATGCCTACGGACCAATTTCTGATAATGCAGGTGGTATTGCAGAAATGGCAGAATTGCCTAAAGAAGTTCGTGAGCGTACAGATAAATTAGATGCTGTTGGAAATACAACTGCTGCTATTGGAAAAGGTTTTGCAATTGCTTCTGCAGCATTAACAGCTTTGGCTTTGTTTGCTGCATTTATGAAAACAGCAAATATTACATCTATTGATGTATCAAAGCCTGAGATTATGGCGGGTTTATTAATAGGAGGTATGTTACCATTTGTATTTTCTGCTTTGTCTATGAAAGCAGTGGGTCGTGCTGCAATGGCTATGATTGAAGAAGTGCGTCGCCAATTTAAAGAAATTCCACAGTTGCATGCAGCTTTGGAAGTTATGAGAAAACATGATTCTGATAAATCTAATTTTTCAAAAGAAGAATTGGCAATTTTTGATGAAGCAGACGGTTATGTAGAATACGAAAAATGTGTTGAAATTTCTACAGAAGCTTCTATTAGAGAAATGGTTTTACCAGGATTATTAGCATTAATTGTTCCTGTTGCAGTTGGTTTTATTGGGGGAGCAGAAATGTTAGGTGGTTTATTAGCAGGTGTTACAACGTGTGGAGTATTAATGGCAATTTTTCAATCAAATGCTGGTGGAGCTTGGGATAATGCTAAAAAAACTATTGAAGAACATGGAGAAAAAGGATCAGAAGCACATAAAGCTGCAGTTGTAGGTGATACAGTTGGAGATCCTTTTAAAGATACTTCTGGACCATCTTTAAATATTTTATTAAAATTAATGTCGGTTGTAGCTTTAGTAATTGCGCCAAGTATTGCAATTGCTGATGCCGATGTAGCTGATTATATTACTGATGACACAAGAATTGAAACAGTTGTTTCTAATCAAATTTTAAAGAATGTAAATGTTGAAATGACTAATAATGAAGATGGAACATTTAAAGCAACAGTTACAACAACTACAACTGAAGGTGATGAAGTGATAACTAACAAGCAGGTTTTTACTGGTACCGAAGAAGAAATTCAAGCTCAATTAGATAAAATTGAAGGAGCAGATATAAAGATTGTTGATGGTAATTAGCATTGAAAAATTGAATACATAGAATTTAGATTTTAAAATAAAATCAAAAAAAGACTCGCCTTAAGCGAGTCTTTTTTTGATAAAAACAATATCACATTAATAATAAATAATTACCTTTATTCTTTATTTAAGACTAAATGGTACAATTTACATTGAAACATTTCCTAAAAATAAATCAATTTCAAATAGAAAAGCGACTTAACGTTAACATTTTGAAATTTTATACCTATCTGCAAATACATAGAATTACTAATCTTTATTTATATAACACATGAAAAAACTAATCATATTTATTGGAGTAGTACTGTTTCCTTTTAGTTTAATGGCAAGTGAGGCAGATTTGGTAATTCCTGATGCCATAAAAGAACAAGGTTTATTGTATTGGGGGTTTTTAATTACATTGGCGGGTATGTTTTTTGGGTACTATCAATTTTTGAGAGTAAAAAAAATAAAAGCACATCAATCTATGTTAGATGTAGCAAAAGTTATTTTTGAAACTTCAAAAACCTACCTTATTCAACAAGGAAAATTTATATTAATTCTTTTTATATTTATTGGTACGGCAGTTGCTTTTTACTTTGGATTTTTATCTAAAAATCCTGAAACAGGTGAAAATTTATTTGGAATTGTAGGTGTTTTAATGATTTTAGGCTGGACTATTTTAGGGATTTTAGGGTCTTATGCTGTGGCTTGGTTTGGAATTAGAATAAATACGTTAGCAAATTCAAGAATGGCTTTTGCCTCATTAGAAAGAAAACCTATTAAACTTTTAAATATTCCTTTAAATGCAGGAATGAGTATTGGAGTTGTCCTTATTTCACTAGAATTGTTTATGATGCTTATAATTCTATTATTTGTTCCTGGAGAATATGCTGGAGCAAGTTTTATTGGTTTTGCAATTGGTGAGTCTTTAGGAGCCTCTGCTTTAAGAATAGCAGGTGGTATTTTTACAAAAATTGCTGATATTGGATCAGATTTAATGAAAGTTATTTTTAAAATAGGTGAAGATGACCCAAGAAATCCGGGTACAATTGCAGATTGTGTTGGTGACAATGCAGGAGATTCAGTAGGTCCGACTGCAGATGGTTTTGAAACCTATGGAGTGACTGGAGTTGCACTAATTTCTTTTATTGTATTGGCTATTACGGATACTGCTTTACAAACCCAATTACTAGTTTGGATTTTTGTAATGCGTGTTTTAATGATTGTTACTTCAATTGTTTCTTACTGGATTAATGGAGTTATCACTAAAGTTAAACATAGCGATGCAGATGACTTAGATTTTGAAGAACCATTAACTTCCTTAGTATGGATTACTTCAGTGCTATCTATGATAGTTACTTTTGTAGCAAGTTATTATTTAATTGGTGATTTAGGGAATAATTTATGGATTATACTTTCTGTAATAATTAGTTCTGGAACTCTTGGAGCCGCCTTAATTCCAGAATTCACTAAAATATTTACAAGCCCAAAATCTACACACGTTAAAGAAGTGGTTGAAGCCTCTAAAAAAGGAGGTGCTTCTTTAAATATTCTTTCTGGATTGGTTGCAGGTAATTTTAGCGCATTTTGGCTAGGAATGGTATTTTTCTTGTTAATGTTTATTGCTTATTATGCATCTACTTTTGGTTTAGGTGATTTAATGATTTACCCTTCAATTTTTGCTTTTGGTTTGGTTGCATTTGGAATGTTAGGTATGGGACCTGTTACAATAGCAGTTGATAGTTATGGACCTGTTACTGATAATGCACAATCAATTTATGAGTTATCATTAATTGAAGAGAATAAAGAAGCAATAACTATTGAAATTGAAAAAGATTTTGGTTTTACGCCAGATTTTGAAAAATCAAAATATTATCTAGAGGCTAATGATGGAGCAGGAAATACTTTTAAAGCTACAGCAAAACCAGTATTAATTGGTACAGCCGTAGTAGGAGCAACAACTATGATTTTTGCTCTAATTTTAGTAATTGAGCATACTTTAGGAATTAAACCAGAACAAATTTTGAATTTACTGAATCCGTATACAATTTTTGGTTTCTTATTGGGTGGAGCTGTAATTTATTGGTTCTCTGGAGCTAGTATTCAGGCAGTAACCACTGGAGCGAGTCAAGCAGTTGCATATATTAAAGATAATATTAATTTAGATCCAAATGCTCCTAAAAAAGCAGATGTAGAGAAGTCTAGAGCTGTAGTTAAAATATGTACACAATATGCGCAAAAAGGTATGTTAAATATTTTTATAGCAATTTTTTCTTTTGCATTAGCTTTTGCATTCTTTTCTGCACCTACTGGAATTGTTGAAGGAATGAGTGAAACAGATAAATTGCTTGCAGCAGCACCAGTATCATTATTTATAAGCTACCTTATTTCAATAGCTTTCTTTGGTTTGTATCAGGCAATATTTATGGCAAATGCAGGTGGTGCTTGGGATAATGCTAAAAAAGTGGTTGAAGTAGATATGCAAGAGAAAGGTACTGATTTACACGAAGCCTCAGTAGTTGGGGATACTGTTGGGGATCCTTTTAAAGATACATCTTCTGTTGCTCTAAATCCAATTATTAAGTTTACAACTTTGTTTGGATTATTAGCTATGGAAATTGCAATTTCTCCATCTTTTAGAGAAATTGCACATTATGTTGGATTGGTGTTTTTAGTAGTTGCTCTCTATTTTGTGTATAGATCATTTTATAATATGAGAATTAACAGTTAAAATAATTTTACGTTTATAATAATAGGCTGTTTAAAAATATTAACTTTTTAGACAGCCCTTTTTTAAAATCTAATAGTTAAACTAAAATATAATTTGTACTAATTTGTAATTTTATTAATTGCAAAGTTATTTTATAAACTCTTCACATTGAATTGAGAGTTTTTTTTCAAAAAAATTGTATATTTCCATCTAATAAAATTGTATTAAATGAAATTTATAAGTGATCCTTTAAAGAGTTTTATCAAATTAGAAACGGCATCAAGTATTATACTTTTTTTAGTTTCAATTTTTGCCATTATTTGGGCAAATTCGTCTTTTGGATATTTATATGAAGAGATTTGGTACAAAAAATTTACTATAGGTTTTATTAATACAGATTTTCATTTATCAAAGTCTTTAATACTGTGGATAAATGATGGTTTAATGGCGATTTTCTTTTTTGTAATTGGTTTAGAAGTTAAACGTGAAATTTTAGCTGGAGAACTTACAACTTTAAGAAAAGCATCGCTTCCAATTTTTGCTGCTATTGGTGGAATGGCATTTCCAGTATTAATTTTCTTTATTTTAAATCAAGGAAAAGTTGGTATGGAAGGTTGGGGAGTACCTATGGCAACAGATATTGCTTTTACCTTAGGAATATTAAAATTATTAGGAAAACGAGTGCCGTTAGGTATTAAAATATTTTTGACAGCCTTCGCAATTGTTGACGATATAGGGGCAGTATTAGTAATTGCTATTTTTTATAGCTCTAATATACAATGGGATTTAATTGGTTATGCAATGGTTTTATTTGCAGGAGTTTCTTTTTTAAGCTATAAAAAAGTATATTCTCAATATTTATTTTTTATAATAGGTTTTGTTGTTTGGTTGTTATTTTTAAAATCTGGTGTACATCCTACTATTGCTGGAATTTTAATGGCTTTTTCAATTCCAATACATAGAAAAGTTAATGTGTCAGAATATTTGCATTCTGTAAAAAAACAATTATCAATTTTTAAAGAAAATGAAGTTAGTTCAAGTCAATTGCTTACAAATGATCAAATACATGCCATTGATGCTATTGAAAGTTGTTCTGAAAAGGTACACTCTCCACTTCAAAATTTAGAGCATAATTTGCACGGTTGGGTTTCTTATTTAATTATGCCAATTTTTGCTTTGGCAAATGCAGGTGTTGTTATTAGTTTTGACGGTCTAGAAGGAGCTACTCATTTAGTTTTTAATATAGCTGCGGCATTAGTATTGGGTAATACTATAGGTATTATGTTATTGAGTTATCTTGGTGTAAAATTTAAGTTGGCAGATTTACCTGAGAACGTTAATTATAAACAATTGTTAGGAGCAAGTATGTTAGGAGGGCTTGGTTTTACAATGTCTTTATTTATTGCAAATCTAGCTTATGAGGAAGCAAGCCTTGTTGCAGCTGCAAAAATGGGTATTATTATTGGCTCCTTGGTTGCTGGTTTATTGGGCTATTTGGTATTAAGGTCTTCTTTAAAAGAACCAAAAACTACTTAAAATTGTTGTTTGTATTTATATTCAACAAATTTAAAATAATTATATAATTTGTAATTTACATCTAATCCGTAATCTATATTAAAATCATAATCAATTACGTTTTCATAGATGTTAGGATTATATCCAAAAGGGTTTCTAGCTCTAATGTTCCATTCGGTTACATAAAATTTATTTTTGGTTTCATAATATGATTGCGAATAAAAATTTGCTGGTTTTGCTATGGAAATTAAATAGGTTTCAAAGCCTGGATCTATAATAATTATCTCGTACTCCAATTCTTCATTTGCTATTCTAACAGCACCTTCTGGAAGTTTTTCGTCTGTTTCTGTAGTTTTTGTTGTTGAACTACATCCAACAATAAAAAATACAGTTGCTAATAAAAGGATTATTTTTTTCATAATTAATTGTTTAAGTGGTAATACCAAGGTCGCATCAAAATGTCGCATATAATTATGTTTCTTTTTCATCCATATTCCAATATAAAATAGAAACGTAACTAATGCTATGCTTATATTTTCTATTTTATCTAAACAAAAAATAATTCAAATTATGTAAACAACATTTTAAAACTACTTTGGTATAAAATAACACAAAAATTATTCCAATTTAATCTATTTAATATTAATAGTTAGATTGTTTTAATATTGTTTATTAGCAATATCTATATTAAGTTTAGGAATACCTACAACTTCAAACGTAGCTGATGCCAATTCAACTTTACCTTTAGTTTTATTTATTTGATTTAAAATTTCAGTATAAATTGCATTTTTTGTGACTCTTCTCTTTTTGAAATCAACTACATATCTAAGATTAAATTCAACCCAATTATCTGTTAGTTTTAATGTTATAGTAGATGCTACAATGGCATCTTCTATTAAATATTTTTTAACCATTAATTTCCAATCTTCTTTAGCAAAATTTGCATATTTTGAAAGTTGAACATCAGCAATTTCTTGAATAATATTATGTGCTAAAACAACATCAGAACCATATTTTATAGGTAGGTTAATTTCATCCCATACAAATGGAAAATCTGTTGAATAATTGTGTACAGCGCCTTTAAATACGAACGAATTGCTAATTTTCACTATACGACCATTGTAATTATCGCTAGTAACCCAATCTCCAATTTCCATTAAAGTGGTTTTGGTAATTCCAATATCAATTACGTCTCCTTTAATATTATTTATTTTAATGCGATCTCCAGTTTTATAAATATTTGAACTAAAAATTGCTACCCAACCTGCAATACTTAGCACTACTTCTTGCAATGCAAAAGCAATTGCAGCACTTATTAAACCGATAGAAACTGTAAAATACTGAAAGCTTCCAGTAAATAGAATTAGGATTAAAAAAATAATTAAAACATAACTTCCAATCCGTACTAATTTTTTAATACGATAGCGATTTGTGTTATCAGATATTTTTTTATTTATCCGATTTCTTATAAACCAAGAAATTAATAAGATTATTAATAGCCAAATTATAAATTGAGCAAATTTTATAATTAACGCACTAGATTCCCAAGTTTTAAATTCTTGAATTATGTTATTTAATTCATCCATAATTTGGGTTTTAGTTATTAACTTATGGGTATTTTACATTTGTAAAATATATTTAAAGTTTTCTTACTTCATATAAATCTTTTCGTCTGTCTTTTCTATTTCTAACACTACCAAACTGATGTAATTGTCTTAATAAGTCAATATCAACATCTGCAATTAAGATCATTTCAGAATTTGGTGTTGCTTCTGCTTTTATACCATTTGCAGGAAAAGCAAAATCACAAGGTGTAAAAACCATAGATTGGGCAAATTGGATGTCCATATTTTGAACTTATGGTAAATTTCCAACACTACCTGCAATTGCTACATAACATTCGTTTTCAATGGCTCTAGCTTGCGAACAGTTTCTAACTCTAGAATAGCCGTTTTGAGTGTCTGTTAAAAAAGGCACAAATAAAATATCCATTCCTTCGTCTGCTAAAATTCTACTTAATTCTGGAAACTCTGAATCGTAGCAAATTAATATTCCAATTTTGCCACAATCGGTATCAAAACTTTTTAATTCGTGTCCTTTTTGAAGTCCCCAAACACGAACTTCATCTGGTGTAACGTGTAATTTCTCATATCTTTCAGTAGTACCATCTCTTCTACATAAATAACCTACATTGTAAAGTTTGCCATCTTGCATTTCGGGCATACTTCCTGTAATTATATTTATATTGTAAGAAATTGATAATTGTGAAAATTGTTTTACTATTTCTTCAGTATGTTTAGCAAGTTCTCTAATTGCCTCGGCTTCTGTTAAGTGGTTGTTTTTAGCCATTAATGGCGCATTAAAAAATTCTGGGAATAATGCAAAATCTGAACGATATCCTGAAACGGCATCAACAAAAAATTCTACCTGCGTCATAAGTTCTTCTAAATCTTTATAAGGTCTCATTTGCCATTGAATTAAACCAAGGCGGATTACTTTTTTTATTACCGAAGCTTTTTTAGATTTTTTTTCGTAATAAATATTATCCCATTCTAAAAGTACCGCGTAATCATTGGAGGCCTCATCGCCTTGTAAATAATTTTTCAATACTTTTGTTGGGTGAAAATCATTAGAAACCTGAAAGTTTAATACTGGATCGTGAATCTCTTTTCTTCTAACTTTTGCAATATATTCTTTAGGTGATAATTTATCTGAATATTTATGATAATTTGGAATTCTTCCTCCAAAAGCAACACCTCTTAAATTTAAGCGCTCACACAATTCTTTTCTATAATCGTACAATCTTCGCCCAAGGCGTAAACCTCTATATTGTGGTTTTATAAAAACATCTATTCCATAAAGTACGTCTCCGTCTTCTGTATGGGTACTAAATGTATAATTTCCAGTAATTTCTTGGTAGGAGTGATGGTCATCAAAACTATTATAGTCTACCATAATAGACAAAGCACAACCAGCTATTTGATCATTGATTTTTATAACCACCTGACCTTCAGGGAAACATTCAATTAAAGATGCTATTTGGTGTTCTCTCCAAAAAGAATCTGGCATTGTTGTGTAAGAGTCTATCATTGCAGCCTTTAGTTCTTGATAGTCATCTAAAGTTAAGTACGTTAATTCTATATTTTCTATATCTTTCATTCTTTTAGTTGTAAATTGTTTTAAATAAGGGTAATACGGACAAATAACCGATGTTGTTCTTACTTTATTTACAAAGTAAAATTATATAATATTTTTGATTATTTTATTGTTTTTTTTTAAATAATAATTTTTTAAAGATTAGGTAATTTAAAACCATTTTTTTCTTTTAAAATAGAAAAGCATTATAATAAAAATAACTAGAATTAATAGCCAAAAGGCAGCATATCCCCATTTCCAAGTTAGCTCTGGTATATTGGTAAAATTCATGCCGTAGATTCCAGCTAAAAAAGTAAGAGGAATAAAGATTGTAGAAACAACGGTTAGTGTTTTCATAACTTGGTTCATTCGGTGCCCTTGAATTGAAAAAAACAAATTAATGTTACTTTCTAGTCTGGCTTCAATTTTATCGCAATTATCTAAAAGCGTTAAGCAAATATCTTTAATTTCAAAATAATATTTAATATGTTTTTGCTCTATAAGTTTAAATTGCTCTCTTTCAATTTTGGTGGCAAACTCTCTAATAGGGATAATTGTTTTTTTAATTACATGTAATTGTCTTTTGTAAATTTCAATTGTGTTTAACAATTCTGGAGAAGGATCTTCATTAATATCTATAAGTGCAATGTTTTCAACTTTTTCTTCAATATTATCAATTGTTTTAAAATAATTATCTAGAATAGATTCTAGTAAAAGAAAAAGTAAATAATCTGAAGTTCTTTCACGCGAAATTCCAATGTTTTCTCTAAGTCTATGTCTTACATGTTCAAAATGGTCTGCTTTTCTCTCTTGAAAAGAAATTAGAAAGTTACTACCTAAAATAAAACTTAATTGTTCCGCCTGAATTTCTACAGTATCGGCTGGTAATAAAGACTTAATTGAGAAAAATATATAATCATCGTATTGTTGAAATTTTGGTCTTTGATTTACATCAAGAATATCTTGAATAACTAAATCGTGGATGCCAGTTTTTTTACAAATGCTTTTTATTTGATCAACATCGTGAATTGCATGCGTATTTAGCCAATATTTTTTAGTATTATCAGTAAATCCGTTAAATTCTTTTTCAAGAAAATCACTAATTTCTAACAACTCATTTTGATTGTAACTAAAAAGTTGCATTTTAAAGTCATTGGTATATTTAGTACCAGTAAAAATGGGATTTTGAGGATTTGCTTTTTTTCTATTTAGTTTTTTTTTGCCCATTTTAAAAAATCTTTAAATTAGTTTTTTATTACCGTTAATCTAAATGTATAAAATAAATTTAACTTTTTGTTTAGTTAAGATAACTTCAAACAAATTTAAATCTTTATTTAGCTAATTACTTTTAAACTATATTATATTTGTAAATGTGAAGGTTTATTTTAAATTTAAAATTTGATTTTAACATAAAAAATAAGTAGCAATAGATAAATGAAAGGAGTTGTAACAAAATCTACAGGAAGTTGGTATACAGTATTTGATGAAAATGGGGATACTATTGATTGCAGGCTAAAAGGGAAATTTAGAATAAAAGGGATAAAAAGTACCAATCCGGTTGCGGTTGGAGATTTTGTTATATTTGAGTTTGAAGAAGGAAAAGAAACAGGCGTTATTAATGAAATTGGTGATAGAAAGAATTATATCATTCGCAAGTCTGTAAATCTTTCAAAACAAACGCATATTATAGCTGCTAATATTGATATTGCTTTTTTATTAATTACCATAGACAATCCTCCAACATTTACAGGGTTTATAGATCGTTTTTTAGCTACTGCTGAAGCATATAATATAAAAACAGTTTTATTGTTTAATAAATTAGATATGTACACCGATGAAGAATTGGAAAAATTGGCAGAGTTAGATGCCATTTATTCGGATATTGGTTATAATTGTATTGCTATTTCTGCTACTAAAAAAATTGGAATTGATGAAGTAAAAGCATTAATGAAAGATAAAACAACAATGTTTTCAGGCCATTCTGGTGTTGGAAAATCTACGTTAATTAATGCAATTGAACCTAAGTTAAATTTAAAAACAAAAGAAGTTTCTAAACAGCATAAACAAGGAATGCATACCACAACATTTGCCGAAATGTTTCATTTAAGTTTTGGTGGATTTATTATTGATACTCCTGGAATAAAAGGTTTTGGGGTGGTAGATTTTGATCCTAACGAAATAACAGATTATTTTCCTGAATTTTTTAGATTAAAATCTCAATGTAAATTCAACAATTGTTTGCATATAAACGAACCTAAATGCGCCATAAAAGAAGCCGTTGAAAATGGTGAAATTGCATATTCGCGCTACCATAGTTACTTACAAATGGTTGAAGGAGACGAAGAACATTATAGAACCGATATTTATAGTTAGTTAGAAAGTTTAAAAGTCAAAAGTCGGTAGTCTGAAGACGGAATTTTGTATACGTTTATCCAATAGCCAAAATCGAAAATATGAAAGCAGTAATTCAAAGAGTTAGCGAAGCCTCAGTAACAATTGAAGGAAAAGTAGTTAGTGAAATTAAAAGCGGGCTACTTATTTTAGTTGGAATTGTTGCCGAAGACACTCAAGAAGATATTGAATGGTTGACAAAAAAAATAGCAAACCTTAGGATTTTTAATGATGAAAATGATGTTATGAATAAATCTTTAATAGCTATTGATGGAGATGCTATAATTGTAAGTCAGTTTACACTACAAGCGAGTACAAAAAAAGGAAATAGACCCTCTTATATTAAAGCTGCAAAGCCAGAAGTAGCTATTGCTTTATATGAAAATTTTGTAAATCAATTTGAAAATCAATTAGGAAAAACAGTTGGAACTGGAGAATTTGGAGCAGACATGAAAGTTGCTTTAATAAATAATGGACCAGTTACAATTTTAATTGATTCAAAACAAAGGGTTTAGATTAGATTATTCTTGCTGTCTGATAATTGTCAGGGTTTTCTTAAAGATATTTTTGTTTTTTTATAACAAATTAATTTCTATGAAGAAACAAAGAATCGCCCCATTCTATCTATTGCTTTTTATTAACTTTTTCTCTTATTCACAAGATTACAATTTTAACGTTTCTGAAATTCCAGAAGCGCTTAGAAAAGACGCAAATTCTGTAATTAGATTCGAAAATTTTTCAGTAGAAATTCAATCTCAACGCCAAATGGTATATAGTGTTGATGTTGCTATTACTATTTATAATGATTTAGCAGATGATTATGCAGATATTAAAATTTACTACGATAAAGGTACAGATGTAAAAAGTGTAAAAGCTTATGTGTATAATGAAAGGGGTAAAGAAATAAAAAAAATAAAAAAAAGTGATTTAAACGATTATAGTGCATCTGGAGGTTCTTTATATACAGATAATAGAGTATTGTATTATAATTATATTCCTGTAGGTTATCCTTACACAATACACTATACGTATGAGATAAAAACATCAAATACGGCATTTATTCGTTCTTGGTATCCTGTTAGTTCTTATAAACAAAGTGTTCAGAATCGACTTATACTATAAAATATCCATCCGATATAATGCTTAGAAAGTACGAAAAGAATTTTAAGGATTATCAAATTAAAAAAACTGAAGATCCCAAACCTTAACTTATTTTATGAAAATGTTCCAGCAGAAGATCCAGAACCTTATGCACCTTCCATAGATAAGTTTGTTCCAAATGTAAAGTTTGGAGTAAATAAATTCAATTTAGAAGGTATTGATGGAGAAGCAAATAATTGGAAAGAATTTGGTAAATGGTATTATGATAATTTACTTAAAAGTACATTTGATTTACCAGAATCTACACAACAAGAAATTCAAAACTTAACCAGTTCAACTAACAATTCAATAGAAAAAGCAAAAATTATATATAATTATGTACAAGATAAGGTTAGGTATATTAGTATTCAAGTAGGGGTTGGAGGTTTTAAACCAATGCTCGCTAGTGAGGTTGATAAATTAAGTTATGGAGATTGTAAAGCATTAACAAATTATACCAAAACACTTTTAGATGCTGTTGGCGTTGCATCTAATTATACTGTGATTTATGGTGATAGGAATAAACAAGATATAGCATCTGAGTTTTTATCAGTTCAAGGTAATCATGTTATTTTAAATCTTCCAACTGATAATGGAGATTTGTGGTTAGAGTGTACCAGTCAAAAAACACCTTTTGCAGATGGAGGAGATTTTACAGATGACAGAAATGCACTTGTTATAACGCCAGAAGGTGGAGAAATAAAACGTACAAGAGTTTATGATGATAAAGAAAATCATCAAAAAATTACAGGAAAATATACACTGAATAGCAACGGCTCAATAAAGGCTAATGTTGCTATGGTTTGTTCTGGAACTCAGTTTGATAATCATATATATTACGAAGGTAGCACAACTAAGGAACTTGATAAATTGTACAAAGAATTTTGGGATAACATAAATAATATTACAATTAATGCTATTGACATTAAAAATAATAAAGAAGAAGGAAAGTTTGAAGAAACAGTGAGTTTTTCCGCTACTAATTATGGGTTAATTAGTGGTGATCGAATGATTGTCCCAATAAATGCTTTTAATGTATTTGAGGGTGTGCCTAAACGTATTAGAAATCGCAAATTTCCAGTAGAATTAAGTAGGGGGTTTTACGATATAGATGAGGTTGAGGTGGAGCTTCCTGTAGGTTATAAAATTGAGGCAATGTCAGAAAACACAAGTTATTGATAATGAATTTGGAACATATATACTAACCATTGAGAAAATAGCAGATAATACTCTTAAATATAAACGCGAATTTCTTTTTAAAAGTGGCAATCACCCAAAGGAATCTTATAATAAATTTCGTGATTTTTTAAAAAAAATTGCAAAAAACGATAAATCAAAAATAGTTTTAATAAAAAAATAAATATGAAAAAAGTATTCATACTATTACTTGGAATAACATTTATTCAAGTTAGTTACAGTCAAAATTATAAATTCGGAAAAGTATCAAAAGAAGAATTACAAGAGCAGTTTTACCCCTTAGATTCAACAGCAAATGCCGCTTATTTATATAAAAGAAGGTTAACTTATACTTCAGTAAGTGGTGGAGGCATAAGTCTTATTACAGAGGTGCAAGTAAGAATGAAAATATATAACCAAGAAGGATTTGACTGGTCTACTGTAGAAATTAGTTTATTTGAAAGTTCAAATAGTAATAGTGAAAATGCAACAAATTTAAAGGCAGTTACCTATAATTTAGAAGATAACAAAATTCAAGAAACCAAATTAGATAAAGACGATATTTTTAATGAACGAAAAAGTGAAAATTGGAAAGTTAAAAAATTTACAATGCCAAATGTAAAAGAGGGGTCTGTATTAGAATGGTCTTATAAATTTATTCTCCTTTTATTTCAAGCATAGATGATATTGTTGTGCAAGAAGAAATTCCATTAAAAAATTAGAATTAAGTTAAGCTATTAGAGTGGTTTAGTTTTAATAAGCGTCAAAAAGGATATTATCCATTTTCAATAAATGAGTACCTAAATCTAATATTACATTAAAGACAAATGACAAAGTAATTGAGGTTTTGAAGAAAATATTCCAGCTTTAGCTGAGCCTTATGTAAATAATATGAGCAATTATGCTGCTTCATTGCAATTAGAAGTAGCATCTTTAGCTGCTCCAGAATATGGGTTGTTTGAAAACTATGCAACAAGTTGGGAAGAAATTGCAAAGAACATTCTAAAAAGTTCATCGTTTGGAGGCGAGTTAAAAAAATCAAAACATTTAAAAGAGGATGTACTGCAATTAAAAGAAACATTTACTACAGAACAATCTAAAATTTCTGGTGCTTTAGAGTATGTAAAAAGTAAAATTAAATGGAATGGAAATTTCGGTCAATACTCAGAAAAAGGATGGGAAATATTGGAGATATAAATTTAACCCTTATTGCAGTTTTAAGAGAATTAGGTATTAATGCAAATCCAGTTTTGGTTAGTACAAGAAAACATGGAATACCAATAGTTCCAACAAATAGAGGGTTTAACTATGTTGTTGCACTTGCAGAGACTGCAGAAGGAAAAATTTTAGTTGATGCATCAGAAAAATATAGTTTAACAAATGTACTACCAATAAGGGCATTAAATTGGAAAGGTACTGTTATTGAAGATGATGGAACTGTGAGTTTTATAGATTTGGCTAGTTCAATCCCGTCAAACATTGAATTTAATTTAAATTATAAAATAAATGAAGATGGTTTAATTGAAGGTTTAAATAGAGTAACCTATGAAAATTTAGCAACTATTGATTATAGATCAAAGAATACAGTTATAGATGAAGATGAATTAATAAGCACTATCGAACAAAAAAATAATGATATTGAAATTTTAAAATTTAGAGTGTCTAATTTAACAGAAATCTCAAAACCAATTTTTGAACTTTATCAATTTGAAAAGGAAGATGGAGTAGAAATAATTGGAAATAAAATGTACGTATCACCTATGTTATTTTTGTCTGAAAAAGAAAGCCCTTTTAAATTAGATAATAGAGAATATCCAATAGATTATGGTTCACCTTGGAAAAAAAGTGTTACAACTGCAATTGAAATTCCAGCCGGTTATAGTGTTGAATCTATGCCAGAAAACTTAGCAATTGGATTGAGTAATGAAATTGGAAAGTTTATTTACTCAATTAAACAAACAGGTAATAAAATAGTATTAGCATCATTACTGCAAGTTAATCAAGGAGTTATACCAGCTCAAAATTATCAAGAGATTAAAGGATTTTATAATTTAGTTGTAGCTAAAAATTTAGAAAAAATAGTGTTAAATAAATTATAAAAAAATATAGCATAATTACAATTATATATAATTTTGTATAATTGTACAAACTAAAAAACTACTATAAAATGAAAAAACAAATTGTATCAATATTAGTATTATCTATACTATTTATTTCTTGTAAAGAGAAAGCAAAAGAAGAAAAAAAGGAAGTAGAAGCTAAAACTGAAACCGAGCAAATAGCGGATGCTACTTATAATGCAAATACAGAAGCTTCTGTATTAAATTGGAAAGGATTTAAACCAACAGGAACGCACAATGGAACTGTTGCAATTAAAAGTGGAACTTTAGAAGTAAAAGAAGGAAAATTAGTTGGAGGAAATTTTGAGTTTGATATGAAAACCATTACAGTTTTAGATATTCCTGCAGAAGAAGAAGGTAATGGAAAATTAAAAAGACATTTAGAAAGTGGAGACTTTTTTGATGTAGAAAATAATCCTACTGCTACATTTAAAATTACAAGTGTTGAAGGTAATTTAGTTAAAGGAGATTTAACCGTTAAAGGAATAACTAAAAACATTGAGTTTCCAGCAACATTAACTACCACAGATAATGGAATGCAACTTACTGGCGCAACTTTTCAAATTGACAGAACTGAATTTGATATTCAATATAAATCTCAAAAATTCTTCGATAATTTAAAAGATAAATTTATTAATGATGAATTTGAAATTTCTTTTGAAGTAAACGCTTCAAAATAGTTAATTTAAAGCATTGTTTTTTTAACAAGTATTATTTTTTGTAAGGATTTTCAAAAAATAGATACTATTAGACTATTATTAACTAAAAAGAACAAAATGAAAAAATTTCAAGTATTAGTATTAATTGTGGTTATGGTAATGTCGTTTACAACATTAACTGCGCAAGAAAAATATGAAGTGGCTATTGAAAATTCAACAATTGCTTGGGTAGGCTATAAGCCAACAGGTTCGCATAAAGGAACAATAGAATTACAATCGGGTTCTTTATTTATGCAAGATAAATATATAGCAGGGGGTATGTTTACTGCAAACATGACTACTATTAAAGATACTGATGGAAGCGCAAAACTAGAAGGCCATTTAAAATCATCAGACTTTTTTGAAGTTGAAACTTTTCCAACTGCAAAATTTGCAATTAGCCAAGTAGAAATGGATGAAAATGGAGCTGCTACAATTAATGGAAACCTTACAATTAAAGGAATAACAAAAGAAATTACTTTTTCAGCTGAAGTTTCAAAATCAGACGATTCAGTAACTTTAAAAAGTGAAGTTTTTCAAATTAATAGAGCAGATTTTAATGTAAAATTCAAATCAAAATCATTTTTTAATGACTTAAAAGATAAGTTTATTAATGATGAATTTGATCTGCAAGTTACAATTGTAGCAAATAAATAAAAGAATAAATCTAATTTAAAAAAGCCTGAATTTTAATTCAGGCTTTTTTTATGTTAATTTATAAATGGTATTTTCTTTAACCATACTCATTACAAAATTGCTTTGTACATTAGAAACAGATTCTAAAACAGATAATTTATTTTTTAGAAAAAACTGATACGATTTAATATTTGGTGTCACAATTTTTAATAAATAGTCAAAGTTACCTGCAATATGAAAACATCCAACCACTTCAGGCATTTTTTCAATAGCATTTTCAAATTGTGTAATTAATTTTTTAGAATGCACTTGAAGTGTTACTTGACAAAAAACAACTAAATTTAATCCCACTTTTTCTCTGTTAATTTCAGCTTTATAGTGCGTAATAATACCTGATTTTTCTAAACGTTTAATCCTATCATAAGTTGGTGTAGATGTTAAGCCAATTTTTAATGCAATCTCTTTAATGTTCATTTTAGAGTTTTCTTGTAAAAGCATTAAAATTTGACTGTCAATAGTGTCAATTTTGTTCATAAGAAGTAATTTTTTCTAAAATTAAAAAAAATAACGCGACAAAAAGAAAATAAATCTTTATTCACGCTAAATTATAGTAAATATTAGCGTTTTTGGTTTAATAATAAGAATATATAGTTTAATTATATTATTTTTAAAGTAGTGTAATAATTTAAATATTTTAGTCATGAGTAATAAACCAGCAAATAACATACAAGATTTACAATATTTTGGAGAATTTGGAGGTGTAAACCCTTCTATTTCAGATTCAGCAACCTATACTTTTTTACATGCTAAAACTATGCTCGACACTTTTGAGGGTCATGCAGAAGGTTGTTATTTATATTCAAGGCATACCAGTCCAAGTAATTTATTTTTAAGTGAGGCTTTAGCAGCGATGGAATTTACAGAAACTGCAAATGTTTCAGCTTCAGGAATGGGCGCAATAACTTCGGTAATTATGCAAGTTTGTGGAGCAGGAGACCATTTGGTTTCAAGTAGAACAATTTACGGAGGAAGTTATGCGTTTTTAAAAAACTTTGCACCAAAGTTTAATATCTCAACAACATTTGTAGATATTACTGATTTAGAAACTATTGAAAAAGCAATAACTCCAAAAACAAAAATGATTTATTGTGAAGCGATTAGCAATCCTTTATTAGAAATAGCAAACATTGCAGCATTATCTAAAATTGCTAAAAGACATAATATTTTATTAGTGGTTGATAACACATTTTCTCCTCTAATAATTTCTCCACAAAAGTTAGGTGCAGATATTACAATTCATAGTTTAACTAAATTTATAAATGGTACAAATGATACTGTTGGAGGTGTAGTTTGCGGTAGTCAAAAATTTATTGATAGTTTACGAAATGTAAATGATGGAGCAGCTATGTTATTAGGTCCGGTTATGGATAGTTTACGCGCTGCAAGTATTTTAAAAAATCTTAGAACGCTCCACATTAGAATGAAAAAACACAGTGAAAATGCATTGTATTTAGCAGAACATTTTCAAGAAGATGGTATTAAAGTAGTTTATCCAGGATTAAAAAATCATCCGGACCATGAACTTTTTAAAACTATGTATAATAAAGAATATGGTTTTGGCGGTATTTTAACTATTGATGTTGGAAATCTAGATAAAGCCAATGAGTTAATGGAACTTATGCAACACGAAAATTTAGGATATTTAGCTGTAAGTTTAGGTTTTTACAAAACATTATTTAGTGCTCCAGGAACAAGTACTTCTTCTGAAATTCCAGAAGAAGAGCAAGAAAAAATGGGACTTTCTGATGGTATTGTTCGTTTTTCAATTGGGTTAGATAACGATATTGAACGAACTTACCGAGCTATGAGAATGTGTATGAAAAAAGTAGGCGTTCTATAAATATAATTCTTTTTAGTTTTCCCGAGCCTCATTCATTAATTTGAATGGGGCTTTTAACTTGTGTAAAATTTCAATTTTATGTATTATTACATTTCTAAAAACAATACATGAAAGAAAGTAAAAATTCTCCAAACACAGAAGACCACGATATAATAAATAATATTGAACTTAATTTTTTTGAGGCACTTATTCCAGTTGTGGCTTTAATGTGTATGTTAGCATATAATATTTTTTATGCAGATGGAGTTTTATTAGGTGACTATTCCAATCAATTTATTTTATTATTAGGTGGTTTTGTTGCTGCAATTGTTGGGTTTTTTAATAAGGTGAATTTTAAAGCAATGGTTGCTGAAATTATTGACAATCTAAAAAGTGTATTAGTACCCATATTAATTTTGTTTTTAGTAGGCGCCTTGGCAGGAACTTGGCTTGTAAGTGGAATTATACCTGCAATGGTTTATTATGGACTGCAAGTGTTAAATCCTTCAATTTTTTTACCTGCTTCTGTTGTTATAGCAGCATTAATTTCTATTGCAACAGGAAGTTCTTGGACAACATCTGCAACTGTTGGTATTGCTTTGGTTGGTATTGGAAGTGCTTTAGGTATTCCTACTGGAATAATTGCTGGAGCAGTAATATCGGGTGCCTATTTTGGGGATAAAATGTCGCCATTAAGTGATACAACAAATTTAGCTCCTGCAATGGCAGGAACAGATTTGTTTACCCATATTCGATATATGACAATTACGACCGTACCAACAATTATAATTACCATAATTGTTTTTAGTATTATAAGTTTTAATATGGATACTTCAGGAAATGCAGATGTTAGTGGTTTGCTTAATACTATTAAAAACACATTTCATATTTCACCATACTTATTTATAG
This sequence comes from uncultured Flavobacteriaceae bacterium, assembly GCA_942492305.1. Taxonomy (GTDB): domain Bacteria; phylum Bacteroidota; class Bacteroidia; order Flavobacteriales; family Flavobacteriaceae; genus Lutibacter. The sequence continues at coordinate 945,383 of CALOEI010000001.1, forward strand.
TTCCTTTAGCTGTAATAGCGTTAATTGTAACTAAGACAAAACCATTAATTGCTCTTGGAATAGGCGTTGTATTAGCAGCGATTTTTGCATTTATTTTTCAATCAGAAATATTAGCAAATTTGTCAGATTCAAATTTTAAATCAATTATAAATGCAATTTTTATTGATACTGAAATTACTACAGATAACGAAAAATTAAACGAACTTTTTAGTGCAGGAGGAATGCAAGGAATGTTATGGACAATATTTCTAATAATTTGTGCTATGGTTTTTGGTGGAATTATGGATGCCATTGGAGCATTAACTAGAATTACAGATGCTTTGTTAAAAGTGGCTTCTTCTGTTTTTGGCTTATTTGCAAGTACAGTTATAAGTTGTTTAGGTTTAAATGCTATTGCTTCAGATCAATATTTGGCAATTGTAATTCCTGGAAAAATGTTTAAACAAGCTTATGAAGATAAAGGTTTAGCACCCCAAAACTTAAGTAGAAGTTTAGAAGATTCTGGAACTGTAACTTCAGTTTTAATACCTTGGAATACTTGTGGTGCTTATCAATCTACAGTTTTAGGTGTAAATGTTGCAGATTATTTTGTGTATGCAATATTTAATTGGCTAAGCCCTTTTATGACCTTATTTTTTGCGGCTTTAAATATTAAAATAAAACAATTAGTTAAAGAATAATAGCCTTATTTTTTAAAAGCACTTTTCTTTAAATAGGATATAGGATTAAATAAAGAAGTTCCAAACCAAACCAAAGCGTACTGTTAAATCTCTGTAAGGATAATTTGGTGCGCTATAATAATTTCTACCCGTAAAACTTGCTCCAAAATTTTCAACTTTTAAAAAGATACGCGTTCTACGAACCTGCATATTAAAAAAGAAATCTAAAATTGGATAGTTTCCAATTTCCGTGTCATTTTGTAAAACAAACTCACTCAATAGTGGATTGTATGCATTAGCTTTAAACAATGTAAAATACTTGAAAGTGACACCGGTTTGTAAATAAAGAGGCTTTCCCTTAAAAACATAATTTGCATAATACAATGTATTTCTTGTAACTATTTGAGGTACGTGAAAAAACGACTCACCTTCTAATACGTTCTGATACATTACAGTATTATCGATGGTGAAATTTCTATAAGTAAAATACTGGTTGGCCTTTACTTTAATATAATTTAAAGTTTCTTTTGCTTGGGTTGGTTTAGAAATGGTATCGAAATAAGTATAATTATCTATTAAATTGTAAGATGCGTTTATACTTCCCCATTTATTTAACTTAAATTCCACACCAGCACTTTTTATTTTTTCGTTTTCGAAATTTGATTGCCAATTGTAATCTTTAAAAGCACTTTGATATAATAGTTTATTTAAACTAGGTGATTTTGAAGTAATTTCGGCATATCCTTTAATACTAAAAACACTATCTTTTTTATAATCTACCATTCCCTTAATAGAATTACCTGTTAAGTCTCCTGAAATAATAGAAGTAGCATCTGCTTTTAGTGTTAGCTTGCCAATGTTAGCTTTCCAATCTGCACCTGCACTTAGTATATTACCTTTTAATCTATCGGAAATTGTTATGGTATCTAAATATAAAATACTGTTATAATGGTAATTGTATTTGTAGTAGTTTGCTTTTGCTCTTATAACACCTGTATAAGGAGTTTTTAATGCTACATAGAGCTGATTTTCCATATTTTGATAGGATGTATGATCACTAATTGAAGTTTCGTAAGAATCTCCAAAAAATGTACCTGCAGTATTTTTTTTGAATCTATAATGTTTGGTTTCATACATAAAAGAATGCCCTAATTTAAAAACAAAATTATCTTTTAAACCTTTAATAGAATCTAATTTTGAAATTTTAACTGTTGTAGAATCTTTAGTTGTTTTTACAGGTTTTTTTATACTTTTTGGGTTTTGAGTGAGCCCTTTTCTATCATTTACATCTTTAAGTTTATTCGTCTTTTTAATCGGAATAGCAAGTGAATCTTTAGGTTTTAGATTAGTAGTAATAAGTTCTTTTTTAGGTAAAGTTTTTAATGTATCGTTTAGAATAGAATCTAATTCAGAAATTTTAACTTGAGTAGAATCTTTAGGTTTAATATTAGTTGCTAGAATTTCTTTCTTAGAAAGGTTAATGGAATCTATTCTTAAAGAATCGGCAACTTTAAGCGCATTTATTTTTTGTATAGAATCCGCTTTTTTTTGTGCTATTAGTAATTCATTTTTTTTAAACTTTTTAGTAAGTTGATTCTTTTTTGAAAAAAGCGTTAAGCTTTGATCTACATAATACCGCTTACCTTCAAACATATTTTCGACATCTGTAAAATTAACTTCTAAACGACCACGATCTATATAATTGGGATCATTAGTTTCAAAATAATCTATAGATGCTTCTGTTAAACCACCATTTTCTTCATTCAATAAATCAAAAGAGTAAAAATGCCCTTTTAAATAATAGTTGTTGTTTTTAGAGTTGTAATTAAAAGTTGTTCTAAAATTACCGTGACTGGCCAAAGATTGTCTGTATTTTCCTAAAGAGCGTAACCCTTTATATGCTAAAGAAAAATTAAATTGAGGCGAAGTATTCATTGTTAAAAAAGCGTCTAAAACTTGTCCTTGTTCTAAACCAGTTCTATACATAAACTCTGAAGTAGGTGTTGGAACTTTATAATATTTTATATCATCAACACTATAATAGTTAAACTGTTTGGCATTCATACCCATTTCAGGGAAAACGGAATTCCCTTTAAAATCAAAGCCTATTCTATTAAAAGTTTGCCCTTGATTATGAAAAGGTAATAATTCAAAATTATTTTTTCTAATATAATTAAACCTAAAATCCTTTTGTAAAGTTAGCGTAGTATCTATAACCGTTGTATCATTATGTACAGAAAACATTCTATAATCTGTGTACTTAGTTTTTCCACTAAGTTTAATTTTAACGGCATCTTTAAATTTAGTACTATCAGATTGAAACAACCCGTTGTTACGATCTGGCCTAATTACTTGTGCAGAAATATTTAAAAAAGTAAATCCTATAAATAATATTACAAATATTTTTTTCATATAATGTATAAAGGTGCAAAGGTAAATTATTTGAACGAAAATAATAATAGTAAATTGCAATGTTAACTTTTATTAATTTTATATTGATATTTTAAATTGATGGGACTTCAGAAATATTTTTTAAAAAATGCAATTGAAGCTGGTACAGATGAAGCAGGAAGGGGCTGTTTAGCGGGTCCAGTTGTTGCCGCAGCAGTAATTTTACCTAAAGATTTTGAGCACCCTTTGTTAAATGATTCTAAACAATTAACAGAAAAACAACGCGAAATACTGCGTCCGTTTATAGAGAAAAATGCCTTAGCTTATTCAGTTTCATATATAAATGAACTTAAAATAGACGAAATAAATATTTTACAAGCATCAATTTTAGCAATGCATACAGCATTAGAAAAGCTACCTGTAACGCCTGAGAACATAATAGTTGATGGTAATAAATTTAAGCCTTTTAAAAATATACCACATAAAACAATTGTAAAAGGTGATGCCAAATTTATGAGTATTGCAGCAGCTTCTGTTTTGGCTAAAACCTATAGAGACGATTTTATGCGAAAAATAGATTTAGAATTTCCTGAATATTATTGGAAAAAAAATAAGGGCTATCCTACAAAACAGCACAGAGAGGCTATTAAAAATTTTGGAATTACTTTATATCATAGAAAAACATTTCGTTTACTTCCAGAGCAACTAAAATTAGACATATAATTTCTTAAAGTTGTTATTAAAATTTTACATTTGCGTTCTTATAAAATGTAAACAATGATAAAACGAACAAGAGCTTCAATTACAAAATTTATAATTCATAAAGTTGGAAATAAATTTAACAGTGCAACCAATATTTTTTCTGAAGATGTAATTACTTTTGATGAAGAGAGTTACGAGTTAATGAAACCTTTTTTATTGAAACCCTTTGCAAATGTTGCAGAAAGTTTCCGTTTTAATCACCATGCAAATATAGAATTAAACGAAATTAATAATTATACCACAGAAATTTTTAAAGACGAATCTTCATTTGTAGATATTTCTAAACATATTGTAAATCATTTATTTGAACAATCTAACTCAGCGCAAATTAAAGTTGGAGATGTTATTATTGCGCTTATTGAAGATATTGAATATAATGACGTAGTTACAAATGCTATAGGGATTTTTAAAATTGAAAATAAAATAAATTTCTTCCAAACTTTTATGGAAAAAGACAGTTTAGATGTGTTTGTTCAGAAAGGAATTAGTACTAAAAAATTAGATAAAGGTTGCTTAATTATTAATTCTTCAGATGCTGAAGGAAGAGTGGTTTTAAGTGTAGATACCAATAATTACGATGCTCAATATTGGACGAAGAACTTTTTAAATGTAAAATATGCAGACGACAGCAATCAACATACTCAGAATTATATTGAAATGTGTAAAGATTTTTCTGAAGAAGTGATAAAAGAAGATTATGGCGTTCAGGAAAAATCAAAATTTTTAGCTAAAACAGTAGATTTCTTTAAAGAAAATGAAGACGTAAATATCCACGATTTTAAAGATGAAGTTTTTGAAGATAACGAAGATTTTAAACCTTTGTTTGATACTTATAAAAAGCAATTCGAGGAAATGAACGATGTTATTGTAAGAAATCAGTTTGCCATTTCAGATATTGTGTTGAAAAAGCAAAAGCAGAAAATTAAGACCGAAATTAAACTCGATACCAATATTCAAATTAAATTGGATATTGATGCGCCAGATGCTTCAAGCGAATATTTAGAAAAAGGGTATGATGAGGAGAAAAAAATGAAATTCTACAAAGTTTATTATAACGAAGAAGACTAGATATTTAAAACCTATTATCTGATTTTATTTTTTCTAAATTAATTTCCTTACCATCTAACCAGCCATTTTTTTTGGTTTCAAAAACATCAAATTGGTTGGTGTACGGTTTTATATCTAATAATCGCGTTTTATTTAGCATATCTGCACCCTCAAATTCAATTTTATTGCCTTCAATTTTTACTATTTTAACAATTGAAATTCCAATAGGGTTTGGTCTTTTTGGTGCTCTTGTTGCAAATACACCATGTTTTTCAGAATCTAAAAAAGGAGTAACAGTTAAATCATAATTTTTTGATTTATGAAAGTGATAAATTAAATAAATATGAGAAAACCCAATTAAATCAACTAAACCTGTAAGGTACTTCTTTTTTATTTTAATTGTTCCATTAACTCCTTTTGCCCCTTTAGATTGAATGGGCATTTTATCTTTTGAGTTAAAAGGTGTATAAATAGTTCCTATTTTTTTTAATGTAAGAGACATTTTATAAAATAAATTCGACTTGAAACAACTCAGTAAAATGCTTTAAAATTTTTGACTTTTACTTCATCTAAAGCAACTTTTTTACCCAATTCAGCTTCCATAGAAGTTACAGCTTTCCCTTTAATTCCGCAGGGAATAATATTATCAAAATAACCTAAATTGGTGTTTACATTTAAAGCAAAACCGTGCATAGTAACCCATCTGCTGGTTCTAACTCCCATAGCACAAATTTTACGAGCAAAAGGCGTTCCAACATCTAACCAAACGCCTGTTTCACCTTCACTACGTGCTGCTGTAATTTCGTATTCAGCCAAAGTTTTAATAATTACTTCTTCTAAAAAACGTAAGTATTTATGAATATCTGTGAAAAAATTATCTAAATCTAAAATTGGATATCCAACAATTTGTCCTGGACCGTGATACGTAATATCGCCACCTCTATTTATTTTATAAAACGTAGCTCCTTTTTGGGCAAGTTGCGTTTCGTTTAATAGTAAATTACTTAAATCCCCACTTTTACCCAATGTATACACATGAGGGTGCTCAACAAAAATAAAGTAATTTGGTGTTTTGTTTGAAGTATCGTTTTTTCGATTATCAATTTTTATATCAATAATACCTTGAAATAATTTTTCTTGATAATCCCAAGTCTCTTTATAATCTTTTAAACCTAAATCTTGTAACGTAACTTTTTCCATTAGTTATTTGGATTGTTATTAATGATTAAAGCGGCAATAACGCCAGGAATCCATCCTAAACAAGTTAAAATAAATACAATAATTATAGATCCACAGCCTTTATCAATAACAGCTAATGGTGGAAAAATGATGCAAAGTAGTACTCTTAAACAACCCATAATTATTTTTTTCAAAGTTCTTAAAATTATATGACGCATACAACGTTAATTTGTAACAACTAATTGTAATTAAAATGTATTTTTGTTAAATGTCTATTGAAGTTAAAAATATTACCAAGTTTTATAAAGATCAAAAAGCATTAAATAATGTAAGTTTTTCTATTCAAAGAGGTGAAATAGTTGGTTTTTTAGGCCCTAATGGAGCTGGAAAGTCTACAATGATGAAAATTATTACAGGATTTATAACAGCTTCCGAAGGTGAAGTTCTAGTTAGTAATTATAATATTAATACCGATAAACTTAAAGCTCAAAAGCATATTGGTTATTTGCCAGAACACAATCCACTCTATTTAGAAATGTATGTTAAAGAGTATTTACTTTTTAACGCTTCAATTTATAAAACATCTAAAATTAAAGTTGAAGAAATTATAAAAAAAGTAGGATTAACACCTGAAGCTCATAAAAAAATAAAACAACTTTCTAAAGGATATAGGCAACGCGTTGGATTAGCGGCTGCCTTATTACACAACCCTGATGTGTTAATTTTAGATGAACCAACCACTGGTTTAGATCCAAATCAATTGATAGAAATTAGAAGTTTAATTAAAGAAATTGGTAAAAATAAAACCGTACTTTTTTCAACACATATTATGCAAGAAGTAGATGCCATTTGTGATCGTGTTATTTTAATTAATAAAGGACAAATTATAGCTGATGAAAGTTTAGTTGAACTCAAAAAAAATCAAGAACAGGTAATAGAAGTTGAATTTGATTTTAGAATTGAAAAGCAGTTTCTAGAAACAATTCCAAATTTAAAATCTGCCGATAATGTACATGATACTAGTTGGGTATTAAGATTTAATACAACAAAAGATATGCGCCCAGCAGTTTTTGATTTTGCACACGATAATGGTTTAAAAACTTTAAATCTAAATACAAAAAATAAAAATTTGGAAAGTTTATTTAGAGAGTTAATTCCAGAGTAAAATAAGGAAACTATAAAATTAAATTGACTTCTACTGATTAAAAATTAGTTAATAGCTTTTTATTAGAGCTAAGTGTCATTCCAGTGAAAACGGGAATCCAAACTCAACATTTTAATAGATTTCTGCCTATGTAGAAATGACAAAAGATTTTCAAAAACTAAATAAAGTGGTTTATAAGTCTATATTGATTATTATTTTTATAGGTTATAACTATTTAAAAATTAAGTTGCCTTTGCTTTGCACATCTACCTCAACAATTGGAGGTTGATTAAAAGATATAACATCTCCAACAGAATGTATAGAACCTTTTAAACTTTCAGTCGGATAAATTAATACATCATTAGAACTAACATTTCTAACCGTAATGTTTTTTACAATGAAATTTTCGCCTTCAAATCGCGTATCTCCATCTGTAAACCCAATATCTAAACTATTGGTTGTGCCATTTATAAAAAATGTTGAAATACCATTACTCCATATATTAACTCTATTATTATTAATAGTTAAATGCCAGTCTCCAACTGCTAAATACTTACTTTTTTCACCAGAAGATCTTAAATATAACGATGGATAAGTTAATTCTCCATCAGAAGTGACATTTAGTTCAGAGGCATTTCTAATTTCATTAATATTCGGCGATGTAATATAAACTTTGGTAATACCATAATCTCTAAAAAAATTACATGTATTGTGATTTGTTAAAATTATCTGATTGTCAATTACCTGCACTTCAATGTCAGGCATTAAATTTTCGCCAGTTTCTACAACTACTTTTTGGATTGGACCTTCTTTAATTACTAACGCGACCTTTTTATTTACCAGAATTTTAGTAAAAACAGGTACGTCAAATTCTTGTTGTATAATTTCACCTGCAGTTTGTAAACAGTCGCCTGCATCTTCACTATCACAACTAAAAAGTGTAATTAAACAAAGTATGTAAATTATTCTTTTCATTTAAATATTTTTTAAAATTTATAGCCTAAACCAATTTCTAATGCCTCGGCTCTAAATAAATTTATTTTCATTGTAACTTCAGAAAACAAATGTTTTCCTAATTTGTATTTTAACCCAAATCGTTCGTAAACTCTGCTAACATAAGGGAAAGGATAATAAACAGTATATCCAATTTGTGAAACAAATGAAAAATTATTCTGAATTAATTCGTGCCCCACAAATACTCCAACTCTCGCATAGTCATTTTCATTATAAGATGTGCCTTCTTCTAAATTTTTATTTTTAATATGATTTTTTAAAAATTCAGACTTAAAATAATCTGTTCCAAAAGTAATATCAGAGAATTTGGTAATGGTTTTATTGGCGTAAAAAGTAACTGTATAAAAAGGAAATAAACCACTGTCTATTTCTAAGGATTCGTTATACCCACCACGTAAAATTAAATTAAAATGGATTTTTTTGTCCAATTCATTAATAGCAGTTTTTTCTTGTTGAGGTTGAAATTTTATAGGTTCTAACAAGTAATTAAACCCTAAATTTAAGTTTACTGTATTAATGCCTAAATTCGGATTTTTAAATGCAATATTTGAAAAATGAATTAAACTAATTCCAGTATTTATTCTTAACCTTTCTTTTTTTAACAGTTGAAAAAATTGCAACTTTAAATATGCCGAAGCTAATAATTTAGAACCAATAGCGTGGTTATTTGGGTTTGTAATTGCATCATAAGATTTTGTAGCATAACCCAACCCAAAACCGGTAACAAGTTTTAAATTAGAAGTAGGAGCGTTTTTTAAATTATAACTAAAATGTCTGTAGCCGCCAAAAACTTCACCTAATACATCTGAATTAAAGTTCTGATATAAAAAAGAAAAACCTCTTTTTGGATACTTGTACAGTTTATTAAAAGTTGTGTTTTTTGTACTTATAGCATTAAAACTTAGTAGTACTCCGTAAGAATTACCATCAATGGCATCTTTCAATTTTTTATCGTGTTCAATAGGTCTTCCAAAAAACAAATCTGTTTCAATAGAATTGTGTTTTATAGTTTCAGTTTGTGAACTTACTATAAAGGAGAATAATAGAAAAAATGTTAAAATTAAATTTTTCATAAATACTATTAAAGTCTTAATCCTACTCCAAATTCTACGGTTTCCGCATCAGCTGCGTGTGCTTTTAAGCGTATTGAGGCAAACCATTTGTCATTAATATATCTTTTTAATCCCAAAGTTTCATATAAACTTCCCGTGTATTCGTAAGGGTATTTTACATAAAAACCAACTTGAGTTTCAATGGATAATTTATTAATAAATAACTCATGTCCAACAAAGATTCCAATTCTAGAAAAATCTGAAGTTTCATTTATATTAGTATGTGGTATGGTTAAATTCAACTCATAATATTCTTTTAAAATGGGAGAAATATATAAATCAGCACCAAACTGAATTGCAGTTTTTCTGTTTAAGCGTTTGTCAACGTAAGCCGAAAATACAAAAAATGGTTTTATGCCACTTCCAATTATTTCAGATTCGTTGACGCCACCTCTTACAGCAAAATTATATTTTAAGGGTTGTTTAAAGTATTCGCTTTCTGAAGAAGGAATATAATTTGTAGTTTGTTCAGTTGCTAAATTGTAACTTAAACCTAAAGTAGCTCCCCAAACATTTGCACCTGAATTAGGCGATTTTATATTAGAATTTGAAGCGTGTATAAAAGTTAAACCAGCGTTTATACCCAGATTTGTAAGTATATTTTCTCGTTGAAAATAGAACTTAAAATACGTACTTGAATTTAAATGTGTTCCAAAGGCAGTGTTTTTATTATTGGTTTCTTTATCATAAGGATTTGTGTTGTAAGCCAAACCAATTCCTGCTCTTAAAATTAGTTGGTTGGGTGAAGTTCTATTGGTGAAATAAAAATTATAATGACCATAAACGGAATATAATTTACCTAAAATATCTGATTTATAATCTTGATAGCCAATTGAATATCCAAAATCTGGATAATTAAAACGCTCGTGCCAATTTTTTTCTCCAAAAGTTCTTTTGTTATAACTTATAAAAAATCCAGTTGGATGGCCTTGCAGTAAAATAGAAGCATCTGGATTTTGTCGTAAAATATTACCGTAAAAATAATCTGCTTGAAGGTAGGACGAATTTGATTGGCTAAAGCCTATTGTAAAGCTGAAAACAAATAAGATTAAAAGGGTTTTTCTCATAAATTAATTCAATTTAAATCTTAACTTTTCATCTTTTAAGATTTTTAAAAATTCGTTGGTTACTTTTACTTTAACGGATCTGCTGTGCAAATTTAGTTTTATTTTATCTTTTAGGTCAAAAACGGTAAAATCCACAGGAATAGAACCTTCATTTTCTTTAAATATTTTATGAATCTCAAAAATTCTTTTTTCATTAACTTGATTAATATCTAATTGTAAGGTTAATTTTTTGGATTGTTTTTCTAAAACATATTGTAGAATTTGAATATCTGTAAAATTAATTCGAGGCTCACCAACTTTTCCATCTTTATTTCTCCAGCCAGCAGCAATATTTACTTTAATTTGCCTAAAAGCGTTTTCGTATAGGTAAGGTTTAAAATTTAAATAGGCATCTTTAAAAATGCGAAATTCATAAGCTATCTCCATAATCTTGTACAACAAAGAAGCCCACTCATTTCCGTTTTGCGAAACTCGATGTTGTACATCAGTTAAAATTCCAGCAAATGCAAAATTTGAACCCACATATTTTGTTAAATCTTCTTTAAAAATTGAAACCGGCGTATTGCAAAAATATTTGATTTCATTTTTAAAATCATCTAATGGATGTCCAGAAATATAAATACCAACTAATTCCTTTTCTTTAGATAGTTCTTCCATCATTCCCCATTTTTCAGCATATGGAATTTCAGGTTCTGGAAATTGAACTTGAGATGTTTCTCCAAACATAGAAATTTGAGCAGAGTTTTTATTTTCTTGAAATTTATTTCCAAATCGAATAGCTCTTTCAATAAAAGTTACACCTTTTTCATCTAGCTGATAATATTGTGCTCGATGTGCATTTTTAAAAGAATCAAATCCACCTGCCATTGCTAAACCATCAAACGCTTTTTTGTTACAAGCACGTAAATCTACACGTTTTGTAATATCAAAAATAGAATGGTAGGGTCCATTATTTTTACGCTCTTCAACAATAGCATCTACAGCAGCTGCACCAACACCTTTTATAGCGCCCATTCCAAATCTAATTGCACCTTCTTTATTTACCGCAAATTTGTAGTAAGACTCATTTACATCTGGGCCTAAAACAGGAATTCCAGCACGTTTACATTCTTCCATAAAAAATGTAATTTGCTTAATGTCGTTCATATTATTAGACAACACCGAAGCCATATATTCTGCAGGGTAATGTGCTTTTAAATAGGCCGTTTGGTAAGCAATATATGCGTAGCAAGTAGAGTGCGATTTATTAAAGGCATAAGCTGCAAATTTTTCCCAATCTTTCCAAATTTTTTCTAATTTTTCTTCGGGATGGTTATTCTTTTTACCTCCTTCAATAAATTTTGGTTTTAATTCTTCTAGTAACGAAAAAATCTTTTTACCCATTGCTTTACGTAACATATCGGCATCTCCCTTACTAAAACCAGCTAATTTTTGAGAAAGTAACATAACTTGCTCCTGATATACAGTAACTCCGTAGGTTTCTTTCAAATGTTCTTCCATTTCAGGCAAATCGTACTCAATTTCTTCCTCACCATGTTTACGCATAATAAACAATGGAATATATTCCATTGGACCAGGACGGTACAAGGCATTCATTGCAATTAAATCTGCAAATTCTGTTGGTTTTAGAGACTTCATGTGCTTTTGCATACCAGGAGATTCGTATTGAAATACTCCAATAGTTTCACCTTTTTGAAAAAGCTCGTATGTTTTTTGATCATCTAACGGAAAATCATCTGGTACTAAATCTATATTATGAATTGCCTTAATAATTTTAACAGTGTCTTTAATTAAGGATAAGGTTTTTAATCCTAAAAAATCCATTTTTAGTAACCCAGCACTTTCAACTACATTATTGTCAAATTGCGTAACATACATGTCACTGAATCTTTTGCAGTTGCTACAGGAATTAAATTGGTAATTTTTTCTGGAGTAATAATTACTCCACACGCATGAGTTCCCGTATTTCTAACAGAACCTTCTAAAGCACGAGCCTGATTTATTGTTTGAGCTTCTAAATTAGAACCTTCAGAGAGTCGTCTAAGCTCTTCTACTTTTTCAAGTTCTTCAGCTCGTAATCCTTTAACTTTTTCAATACTTTTAGGGTCTTCACCAAAAATATTTCCCAATTTTAAACCAGGAATTAATTTTGCAATTCTATCGGCTTCGTGTAGCGGTAAATCTAAGGCTCTCGCAGTATCTCTAATTGAAGATTTAGCAGCCATTGTTCCATAAGTAATAATCTGTGCTACTTGGCTTGCACCATATTTATTAATTACAAAATCAATTACTTTTTGTCTTCCTTCATCATCAAAATCAATATCAATATCGGGTAATGATACACGATCAGGATTTAAAAAACGCTCAAAAAGTAAATCGTATTTTATGGGGTCAATATTGGTAATCCAAAGGCAGTAAGCTACAGCAGAACCTGCAGCAGATCCACGTCCAGGACCTACTGAAACTCCCATTTTTCGAGCTTCTAAAATAAAATCCCAAACAATTAAAAAATAACCAGGATAACCTGTTTTTTCAATAATAGAAAGTTCAAAATCTAACCGTTCTTTTGTAGATTCATCTAAAACATCACCATAACGTTTTTTTGCACCTTCAAAAGTTAAATGTTTTAAATAGGCATTTTCACCTCGAACTCCGCCATCTTCTAGCATCTTCAGGATCTACAAATTCTTGTGGAATATCAAATTTAGGAAGTAATACATCTCTTTTTAATGTATAAACCTCTATTTGATCTACAATTTCTTGAATATTGGTAATGGCTTCAGGTAAATCTTTAAATAAAGATTTCATTTCATCTTGAGATTTAAAATAGTATTCGTTATTTGGTAAACCATATCTAAAACCACGTCCTCTTCCTTTTGGAGTAGCTATTTTTTCACCATCTTTTACACATAATAAAATATCATGTGCTTCTGCTTCATCTTCTCGTGTATAAAAAGTATTGTTAGTAGCAATTAATTTTATGTTGTGTTTTTTAGAAAATTCAATTAAAACGTTATTTACGTGATTTTCATTTTCTTGGTCGTGACGCATTACTTCTAAATAAAAATCACTACCAAACTGTTCTTTCCACCACAGAAGTGCTTCTTCAGCTTGATTCTCTCCAACATTTAAAATTTTACTCGGTATTTCACCATACAAATTACCAGAAAGTACAATTAAATCTTCTTTGTATTGTTCAATAATTTTTTTATCAATTCTAGGTACATAATAAAAGCCATCTGTATGAGAAATTGAAGACATTTTAGCTAAATTATGATAGCCATTTTTGTTTTTAGCTAAAATAACTATTTGGTAACCATTGTCTTTATGGGTTTTGTCTAAATGATTTTCACAGACATTAAATTCACAACCTAAAATTGGTTTTATTGGTAGTTTAGGTTGTTCACCTTCCTTTAAATTTTTATTATGTTTTTCTACTTTAGTGTTATGTGCTATTGCTTCACTAACAAAGTAATATGCGCCCATCATGTTTCCAGTATCGGTTATTGCAACTGCAGGCATATTATCTTTTATTGCAGTATTTATAAGGTTGCTTACACTAGATGTAGACTGTAAAATTGAAAATTGAGAATGACAATGTAAATGTGCAAAATTGGCACTTTCAAGGTCTTTTATAATTTCTGTTGAAGGTGGTGGGGTATCGACAATAGTTTTCTCTTCACCTTTCTTTTTTAGACGTTCACTCTCTTTTTTTAAGTTTGAATGTTTTAATCCTATTACATCTATTGTACTTGGATTTTTCGCATCAAAATTTTGAAAATAATCTGCAGGAACATCTAACTCTTCTTTAGTATAAACACGTCTTCTAATTAATTCTAAAAAACACCGTGTTGTTGCTTCAACATCGGCTGTTGCATTGTGCGCTTCTGCAAAGGGAGTATTAAATAAATATTGGTGTAACTCTGTTAATGTTGGAAGTTTAAATTTACCATATTTTCCTCCAGGTAACTGACACAATGTGGCAGTAGTTTCCGTACAAGTATCTAGAATGGGTAATTGGTCTAAAGTGGTAGCTATTTCTTTTCGGAAATATTCACATCCCATAATTTTAAATCAAACTCCAAATTTTGACCAACTACAAATTTGGCTTTTGATAAAACTTCATTAAATAAGTATAAAACTTTTTCTAAATCTTCACCTTTTTTTTCAGCTAGTTCTGTTGAAATACCATGAATTTGTTCAGCATCATAAGGTATATTATAACCTTCGGGTTTAATTAAATAATCTTGATGATCTATAAGTTCACCATATTCATTGTGTAATTGCCATGCAATTTGCACACATCTAGGCCAATTATCTGTGTCGGTTATTGGCGCATTCCATTTTTTTGGTAACCCTGTGGTTTCTGTGTCAAATATTAAAAACATGTGCTAGATTATATTGCTTGGAAATATCAATTTTTAAAAGTATGAATTTTAATATTTTTAGAAATCTATTAAGTGTTTTTTTTATTAACAATTGGCGTATCTTTATTTGTGTTAGGTGGTTAACCAATTAAATAATTAACATAAAAATAGTAAAATGTTAAATTTTGTAATAAAAACTATTTTCATTTAAATACTAACATTCGTCATATTTTAAACTATTTTTAAACTGTAATTTTACGCACTCAAAGAATTGAAGACGTTAGATTATGACTCAGTTGAATTTAGATAGCTATAAAAATAGCTCGACTAACTTAGTAAAGCATGAAGGAATTGTTTCAAAAATTTCTGAGAAAACTATTACTATTTCTTTAAAAGGAAATGTTAATTGTGAAGGTTGTAAAGCGCAATCTGCTTGTGGTGTTTCAGATTCTAATGATAAAGAAATTGAAGTTATAAATGCTACTCAATCTTATAAAATTAACGAACCTGTTAATGTTTTATTAAAAAGAGAATTAGGCTTAAAAGCAGTTTTTTGGGCGTATGTTTTTCCTTTTATTTTAATGTTTATTGTGTTAGTTGTAACTTCTTTTTTCTTTAAAGAATGGATTGCCGGTTTAATATCGCTTTTCGTTTTAATTCCTTATTATTTAATGCTTTATATCTCTAAAGATAGATTTCAAAGAGCATTTCAAGTATCAATATTAAAATTTAATTAGAATGACAGATTCAGTTTTATATAGTGTTTTGTTGTTAGTTTCTTTAGGAATTATTGCAGCAGTTGTGCTGTATGTAGTTTCAAAGAAGTTTTATGTGTATGAAAATCCTTTAATTGCCGAAGTAGATGAAATATTACCAGGTGCAAATTGCGCTGGTTGTGGTTCTCCAGGTTGTAAATCGTTTGCTGAAAAATTGGTAGGATCGGAAGATATTTCAGACTTATTTTGTCCTGTTGGAGGAAATGATGTTATGAAAGAAGTTGCTGCAATATTAGGCAAAGAAGTAGTAGAAAGAGATCCAACAGTAGCGGTGTTGCGTTGCCAAGGTGGTTGTGATGTGCGTCCAAAAACTACAGAATATCAAGGACCAAGAACTTGTGCTATTTCAGCAATGGTTTATAGTGGCGAAACCGATTGTCAATATGGTTGTTTAGGTGATGGAGACTGTGTTGCAGTTTGTGATTTTGATGCCATGTATATGGACGAAGCTACAGGTTTACCAGTAATAATTACAGATAAATGTACTTCTTGTGGAGCTTGTGTTAAAGCGTGTCCAAGAGATATTATTGAAATGCGTCCAAAAAACAAACGCGATTTAAAAGTATTTGTAGGTTGTTTAAATGAAGATAAAGGAGGTATTGCAAGAAAATCTTGTGAAGTAGCTTGTATTGGTTGTTCAAAATGTGAAGATGTTTGTACTAAAGATGCAATTACAATGAACAATAATTTGGCTTATATAGATGCAGATCTTTGTACACTTTGTAGAAAATGTGTAGATGTTTGTCCAACACATTCTATTATTGAAACAAATTTTCCGGAAAAAAAACCTAAAAAAGTTATTGTAAAAAAGATAATTGAAAAGGCTGTTGAAAAGGTTGAAGCTGAAAAGACTGAAGTAGAAAAAGTAGCTGTAGTAAAACAAACACCAGCTCCTAAAGTTAAACAAGAAAACCCTAAAACGGATGCTTAAAACATTCCCAAAAGGAGGAATTCATCCTCCAGAAAATAAAATTACTTCATCCAAAGAAATTAAAAGAATGACGGTTCCAAAAATGGTAACCGTACCAATTGCTCAGCATATTGGAATTCCTGCGGAAATAGTAGTAGACAAAAAAGATAAAGTTGAAATTGGCCAAGTAATTGCAAAATCTGGCGGATTTGTTTCTTCAAACATTCATTCTCCTGTTGCAGGTACTGTTACAAAAATTGATATGATAATTGATACTAGTGGTTATAAAAAACAATGTATTGTTATTAGAACCGATGCTAAAAATGAATCTAATTTTGAAGAAAAAGAATATCCATTAAAAACAGAAATTGAATTAGAACCAAAAGAAATTATACAACGTATTTCCGATTTTGGTGTTGTTGGTTTGGGTGGGGCAACTTTTCCTTCACACGTAAAATTAAACGTAAAAGAAGGAGTTAAGTTAGATTATCTTTTAATTAATGGTGTAGAATGTGAGCCGTATTTAACTGCCGATCACAGATTAATGCTTGAAAAAGCTGCTGAAATTATTGTCGGAATTAGAATTTTAATGAAGGCATTGCATATTGATACAGCGATTATTGGTATTGAAAATAATAAAAAAGATGCCATTACTTTATTTAAAGATTTAACTAAAAATGAATCAGGTATTCAAGTTGCGGCATTACAAGTAAAATATCCTCAGGGAGGTGAAAAACAATTGGTAAGAGCTATTTTGGGAAGAGAAGTTCCTAAAAATGGACTGCCTTTAGATGTTGGGGTAATTGTAAATAATGTCGGAACTATTTTCGCTATTTATGAAGCCGTTCAACATAACAAACCTTTAATGGAGCGCGTAGTTACTGTTACCGGTAAAAAAATGGAAAACCCATCTAATTTTTGGGTTAAAATAGGAACACCTATTAAAGATTTAATTGCTGAAGTTGGAGGTTTACCTGAAGGGACTCGAAAATTAGTAAATGGAGGACCAATGATGGGGAAAGCTATAAAAAATACGGATGTACCTGTTACGAAAGGAACTTCAGGAATTTTAGTGATTTCAGAAGAAGAAGCGAGTAGGGGAAAAGCTGAAAATTGTATTCGTTGTGGTGAATGTGTTACAGTTTGCCCTATGGGATTAGAACCACATTTGTTAATGAACTTATCCGAAAAAGGAATGTACGAAAAAGCAGCTGCAGAAGATATTATGACCTGTATAGAATGTGGCTCTTGTAGTTATGTTTGTCCTTCTCACAGACCTTTATTAGATTATATCCGCTTCGGAAAAAATATTGTCAAAAAATTATCAACTTCTAAAAATTAAAATGAGTCAACCTATTATTATATCGGCCTCACCACACGTACATTCAGCTAGAACATCAAAAAAAGTAATGTATGATGTGGTTATCGCTTTAATTCCAGCATTTTTAGTTTCGCTATATGTATTTGGAATAAGCGCATTAATTCTTACAGTAGTTGCGGTAGCATCTTGTTTATTGTTTGAATATTTAATTCAAAAATATTTATTAAAATCTGAAATTACCATTGGAGATGGTTCAGCATTAATCACAGGAATTTTATTAGCTTTTAACTTGCCAGCAGGGTTACCAATTTGGATGATTTTGGTAGGTAGTTTAGTTGCTATTGGAATTGGAAAAATGTCTTTTGGTGGTTTAGGATTCAACATATTTAATCCAGCACTAGTTGGACGTGTATTTTTGTTGGTTTCTTTTCCAGTGCAAATGACAACTTGGCCAACAGCTGTTGAAAATAATACTACAATAGCAGACGCTGTAACTGGAGCAACACCTTTAGGATTGATAAAAGAAGGTTTAATGTTTGGTGATACTATGACAAATATTAGCGCAAATCTTCCTTCAAATATGGAAATGTTTTTAGGAATTTCAGGTGGTTCTATTGGTGAAATGTCTGGATTAGCATTGCTTTTAGGTGGTATTTATTTATTAGCTAGAAAAGTAATTACTTGGCATATTCCAGTTACAATTTTGGTAACAATGGCAGTTATGACTGGAATTTTTTGGGTAATTGATCCAGAAAGTTATGCAAGTCCGTTAATTCATATTTTATCTGGCGGTGCAATTTTAGGAGCATTTTATATGGCTACTGATATGGTTACTAGTCCAATGACTAGAAAAGGAATGCTGATTTTTGCTGTTGGTATTGCTGTAATTACGGTAGTAATTAGATTGTTTGGAGCCTATCCGGAAGGAGTTTCATTTGCTATTTTAATTATGAATGCATTTGTACCATTAATCAACACTTATTTTAAACCAAGAAGATTTGGTTCAAAAATCAAATCTAAAATTGTTTAATTATGAAGAAGAAGAAAGATACATTTATAAATATGGTAATTTCATTATTTGCAATTACCATTATTGCGGGTTTTTCGTTAGGATTTGTGAACGAACTAACTGTTGGTCCTATTGAAAAAGGTAAAATTGAACGAAAAGTGAATGCTTTAAAGCAAGTATTGCCAGAATTCGATAACAATCCTGTTGAAGAAGTACAGTTGGTAGCATCAGAATTTGCTAAAGATTCAGTTGAGGTATATCCAGCATTTAAAAATAGCGAATTTGTTGGTGCAGCTGTAATTGGTTCAACTGAAAAAGGTTTTAGTGGACTCATTAAAATAATGGTTGGGTTTACTCCAGATGGCACAATAAAGAATATTGAAGTATTAGAACAAAAGGAAACTCCAGGTCTTAGGAACTAAAATGAAAGATGAAAAGTTTTTAGCTCAGTTTAGTGATAAAAACTCCTTCAACATATAATTTAAATGTTACTAAAGATGGCGGTGATGTTGATGCTTTAACAGGAGCTACAATTTCTTCACGTGCTTTTGGAGATGCCGTTCAAATGGCTTATGATGAATTTATAAAAAATAATGAGGCACTTAAAGAATTAAAAAATTAAGAATTATGGCTGAAAAAGTAAATCAAACCCAAAATTTCTTAAAAGGTATTGTAAAAGACAATCCTGTATTTGTAATGTTGTTGGGTATGTGTCCAACATTGGGTGTAACGTCATCGGCTTTTAACGGCTTAGGAATGGGAGTTGCAACTTTGTTTGTATTGTTAATGAGTAATATTGTAGTTTCATTGGTTAAATCACAAATACCAAGTACGGTACGTATTCCAGCATTTATTATTGTAATAGCATCATTTGTTACTATTGTAGAAATGGTATTAGAAGCATTTATCCCGTTTTTATATGAGCAGTTAGGAATCTTTATTCCTTTAATTGTTGTAAACTGTTTAATTTTAGGTAGAGCAGAAGCCTTTGCTTCTAAAAATAATGTGTTATCATCAATTATAGATGCTTTAGGAATGGGGTTAGGCTTTGTAATTGCCTTAACTGTGTTGGGTGCGACTAGAGAGATATTAGGTAATGGAAGTATATTTGAATTTAAGTTTGTAGCTGAAGACGCAAATACTTTTATCTTATTTATTTTACCTCCTGGAGCATTTATTGCTTTGGCTTATTTAACCGTTTTGTTCAACAAAATTTCAACTAAAACAACTTAAAAATGGATTATATAATTATACTTATAGCAGCGGTTTTTGTTAATAATATTGTACTTGCACAATTTTTAGGAATTTGTCCGTTTTTAGGAGTTTCAAGCAAAGTATCAACTTCAGTTGGTATGTCTGGTGCAGTATTATTTGTAATGACGTTGGCAACAATGGTAACGTATTTATTACATGAATTTATACTGGTTCCTGCTGGATTAGATTATTTACGAACCATAACATTTATTTTAGTAATTGCAGCTTTGGTGCAAATGGTTGAAATTATTCTCAAAAAAGTAAGCCCACCATTATATCAAGCTTTAGGTGTGTTTTTACCTTTAATTACAACCAACTGTGCTGTTTTAGGTGTTGCCATTTTAGCCCTAGGTTTAGATGGTGGAAGTTTATTAAAAGCAGTATTTTTTGCAGTTTCTAATTCAATAGGTTTTGCGTTGGCATTAATAGTTTTTGCGAGTATTCGTGAGCATTTAGAGTTGGCGAATATTCCAAAAGGAATGAAAGGCGTTCCAATTAATTTATTAGTGGCAGGACTTTTATCTTTAGCTTTCTTAGGATTTACAGGATTAGTTTAGTTTTTGTTGAAGAGTTGAAATTGTGACGGGTGAAGTGGTTCAAAGGTTGAATGGTGTAAAGTTTGACATAAGACTTGAAACTTCCAACTTCATACTTATGTCTTCTGAAAACCAAACTTTTAGATATTTTACGTCTGATTAAAAATATTCTTAAAATACAGGGTATTATTTAAAAATAACTAAGTATATTTGCAAACTCAAAATTAATAACCAAGGTCGAGAACCTTAAAAATTAAAACAAAATGCCAGTAAAAATTAGATTACAAAGACACGGTAAAAAAGGAAAACCATTTTATTGGATTGTTGCAGCTGATGCACGTTCAAAAAGAGATGGTAAATACTTAGACAAAATTGGGACTTATAATCCTAATACAAACCCTGCAACAATCGATTTAGATGTTGATGGAGCCGTTAAATGGTTACAAAATGGTGCACAACCAACTGACACAGCAAAAGCTATTTTATCTTATAAAGGAGCAATGCTTAAGAATCATTTAGTTGGTGGTGTTAGAAAAGGTGCTTTAACAGAAGAACAAGCAGAAGAAAAATTCCAAGCTTGGGTTGCTGAAAAAGAAGCAAAAATTAATGCAAAAGTAGAAGGCTTATCTAAAGCTGAAGCAGATGCAAAAGCAAAGGCTTTAGAAGCTGAAACAAAAATAAACGAAGAGCGCGCTGCTGCCGCTAAAGAAGTAGAAGAAGCTGCAATTAAAGCTGCTGCAGATGCAAAAGCTGCTGAAGCTGCTGCAAATGCTGAGCCAGTAGAGGAAAAAGGTCCTGAAACTATTGATGACGCTCAAAACGCTGCAAGCGAAGAAGTTTAATTTTTTTCGATAATGCGTAAAGAAGATTGTTTTTATTTAGGCAAAATCGTAAGAAAACACAGCTTTAAAGGTCAAGTTGTAGCCAAGTTGGATACAGACGAACCTGAACTTTATACAAATTTGGAATCAGTATTTGTTGCTCTAGGCAACGATCTGGTTCCTTTTTTTATTGAAGAAAGTTTACTTCAAAAAGGGAATCAACTTAGAATACAATTTGAAGATATTTTAAGTGAAGAAGATGCTGACTCAATATTAGGCTCCGAATTATATTTACCCATAGAGTTTCTTCCAAAATTAACAGGAAATAAGTTTTATTTCCACGAAATAATAGGCTTCGATATGGAAGATGTTAATTACGGTTATGTTGGAGTTATTACTGGTGTAAATGATGCTTCTGCTCAACCATTATTTGAAGTTAATTCTAATGGAACTGAAGTCTTTATCCCAATGATTGATGACTTTATTAAAACGGTAGATAGAGATTCTAAGAAAATTGTAGTAGAATCTCCTGCAGGATTGATAGATTTATATTTAAATAACTAATTTTTAGAGAGGTGGCCGAGTGGTCGAAGGCGCACGCCTGGAAAGTGTGTATACCTCAAAAGGGTATCGAGGGTTCGAATCCCTTCCTCTCTGCTAAAAAAAAAAAAAAACTATAAACTTAAGTTTATAGGTTTTTTTGTTTAGTTATATTTTAAAAATTCTAGCTAAATTGAGATAATTTGGGTTGTTAACTTAAATCATATAGTATTAATAATGATTTTGAGTTTAAACACAATTATTAATTTAACTTTTACGATAGGTTACTTTATATTTTCAAAAGTCATTAATAATTTCATAATCTCAATTTGAAGTTATACTTTTATTTGGTAATATTAAAATAATAGGAGAATGAGTACAAGAAGAAATTTTATACAAAAATCTGCAATTGCTGGGGTTGGGATTGCCTTAATGCCTGAAATATCATTCGGTTTTAATAAAACAAGTAGTTTACAAAAAATAAATGTAGCATTTATTGGTGTAGGGTTGAGAGGAACCAATCATTTAAATAATGTATTGCTTAGAGATGATGTTTTAGTAACTGCTATTTGCGATATTGATCCAAAAAGAATTGCTATAGGATTAGAATTAATTGAAAAGGCTGGACAAAATAAACCTAAAGTATTTGATAGCAATAATTACGATTATAGAAATTTGTTAGCTTTAAAAGAGATAGATGCAGTTATAATTTCAACACCTTGGTTATGGCATACGCGTATGGCAAAAGATGCTATGTTAGCTGGTAAGTATACTGGTTTAGAAGTTTCTGCAGCAAATACAATAGAAGAATGTTGGGATTTAGTAAATGTGCACGAAGAAACAGGTACTCATTTAATGTTATTGGAAAACGTAAATTATAGGCGAGATATTTTAGCAGTTTTAAATATGGTTAAGCAAAATATTTTTGGTGAACTGGTTCATTTTAGATGTGGATATCAGCACGATTTACGTTTTGTAAAGTTAAATGACGGTAAAAGTGCCTACGGAAAAGGTGTTGAATTTGGTGAAAAAGGAATTTCAGAATCAGCTTGGAGAACTCAGCATTCATTGTTAAGAAATGCAGATGTATACCCAACACATGGGGTTGGTCCAGTTGCTACAATGTGTAATATTAACAGAGGGAATCGGTTTTTGTCACTTACCTCTAATGCCACAAAAGCAGTTGGTTTACATAATTATATAGTAAAAAATGGTGGTGCAGACCATCCAAATGCAAAATTAAAATTTAAACAAGGAGACGTTATTACTTCAACAATTGAAACAGCCAATGGTGAAACTATTATTGTAACGCACGATTGTAATTTGCCAAGACCTTATTCTTTAGGTTTTAGAGTGCAAGGAAGCAATGGATTGTGGGAAAAAGATGGAGATAGAATTTATATTGAAGGAAAATCTGAACCTCATAAATGGGATTCATCAAAAGAATGGTTAGAAAAATATGATCATCCTTTATGGAAAAAATATGGTGAACATGCTTTAGGAGCTGGCCATGGTGGAATGGACTTTTTTGTAATTCATGCGTTTATAGAATCTGTAAAACTAAATATTGCTCCTCCAATTGATGCTTATGATGCAGCTGCCTGGAGCGCTATTACACCACTTTCTGAGATTTCAATTGAAAATAATGGAGAACCTCAAGATTTTCCAGATTTTACTAGAGGGAACTGGATAAAAAATAAACCATATAATTGGATAAAAGAATCTTTTTAAAGTTGTTATAAACTAAACTCTGCATGAAACCTCAACAATTAAAGGAAATATTTAGTCAATTTAAACACAATTCAACATTTAAATCTTTTTCAGAATTATCTACTGGTCATATTAACGATACTTATTTGATTAAAACGGATGGAGTTACTAATTATGTACTTCAAAGAATTAATCATAATGTGTTTAAAAATATACCTGCTTTGATGGCAAACAAGGTGAATATTAGTAAGCATTTACAAGAGAAAATGACAGACTTGCCTAAAGGCCAATCTAAAAGAGAAGTACTAAGATTCTTAAAATCAAATAAAGGGATTTTTTATTATATAGATTATAATGGAAATTATTGGATTTTAATGGTGTTTATTAATAATAGTATTACTTTTGAAACTGTTCAAAGTAAAGATGTAGCTTATGAAGGTGGAAAATTAACTGGAAACTTTTTAAGTTTAACTAATGATTTTGAAGTGAGCAAATTAACCGAAGTAATTCCGAAATTTCATGATATGTCTTTTCGCTTTGCTCAATTTGAAGAAGCATTAAAAAATGCTTCAAAAAAAAGATTAATTAAAGCCAAAAAGTATTTAGATCTTGTAAACAGTTTAAAAGATGAAATGCACATTATTCAACATTTAAAAGAATCTGGAGCTATTAGATTAAGAGTAACACATAACGATACTAAAATTTCAAATATACTTTTTGATGTAAATAATAAAGGACTATGTGTTATAGATATAGATACAGTTATGCCTGGTATTGTACATTACGATTTTGGAGATGCCATTAGAACTATTTGTAATACAGCTGCAGAAGATGAAACTGATTTGGAAAAAGTAAATTTTAATTTAGAATATTACACTGCATATACAAAAGGTTTTTTAGAAGAAGTTAAACCAACATTGTCTTTAACAGAATTAAAATACCTACCACTTGGAGCAAAAACTATGATTTTTATAATGGCTCTAAGGTTTTTAACAGACTTTCTAAACAACGATATTTATTATAAAACTAAATATGAAGAACATAATTTAGACCGCGCTAAAAATCAATTTAAACTTATTGAAAGTATGTCTGAAAAAATAAATGTTTTATAAATCAACAAAAATAAAAATTAACTAATATGATAAAATCAAATAAAAACAGTGCTCTTGTTCCAATTATTATTATTGCTGGGTTATTTTTTATTTTCGGATTTGTAACTTGGATTAATGGTGCATTAATTCCATTTATGAAAACTATTAACGAATTAACAGATACACAATCTTATTTTGTAGCCTCCGCATCATACATTTCATTTGTTGTAATGGCATTACCTGCCTCATATGTTTTAGAGAAAATAGGTTATAGAAAAGGGATGTCCTTAGGTTTGTTTATAATGGCAATAGGAGCTTTGGTATTTATACCGGCGGCCGAAGCAAGAACCTATTGGGTATTTTTAACAGGTATTTTTATTCAAGGTTTAGGAATGACCTTATTACAAACAGCATCAAATCCATACATTACCATTTTAGGACCCATAGAAAGTGGCGCAAAACGAATTGCTATTATGGGAATTGCCAATAAAATAGCCGGGCGCTTTAGGTTCTTTAATTTTTGGAGCCTTATTGTTATCTGGCATAGATGAAGTTAAAGCAAAATTAAGTGCCACTGTTTCAGTTGAAGAAAAAGGACAGTTATTAGATACCATGGCAGACAGTGTTTTTATGCCATATTTAATAATGGCTGTTGTCTTATTTGTTTTAGGCATTTTAATTAGAAAAGCACCATTACCACATGTTGAAGCAGAACCAATTGAAGAACAAAAGATGGGGAAACTACAAAAACAAGTATTTTTCCATTTCCCCATTTATGGTTAGGAGTATTAACCCTATTTGTTTATGTTGGGGTTGAAGTAATTGCAGGAGACACTATTATTGCTTATGGAATTTCTCTAGGTTTTCCAGCTGCTGACGCTAAATTTTTTACAACATTAACGTTAATGGCAATGGTTGGTACGTATGCTTTAGGGGTATTTTTAATCCCAAAATATTTAAATCAAGGTACAGCATTAAAAATTAGTGCAGCTTTAGGTATTATTTTTAGTATCTGTATTTTAAGTACCACAGGACTTACCTCTATTTTATTTGTAGCCGCACTAGGAATTGCAAATGCACTAGTTTGGCCAGCAGTTTGGCCACTAACATTAGAAGGATTAGGTAAATTTACTAAAACTGCCTCTGCACTTTTAATTATGGCAATTTCTGGAGGTGCAATTATACCACCATTGTATGGTAGATTTGTCAGAGCCTGTAAACATGAGTTAATTTCAAGTGGATAACAAGAAGGAGATGCCTATTGCCATTTCATTTTCAAAAAAGTAACGGGTTTTTATTTCCTTTTTTTATTTTAATTTTTATTTTGGCCTTTCAGGTCATAAATAAGGAAGGAAAAATAATTAAATTAAAAAATCAAATTAAAATGTCATTAATAAAATCAATTTCAGGAATTCGCGGTACCATTGGAGGAAAACCGGGCGAAGGATTAAGTCCGCTCGATGTAGTAAAATTTACAGCTTCGTATGCCACCTGGGCAAAACAAAGTTCAGGTAAAGAAAAACTAAAAATTGTTGTTGGTCGCGATGCACGAATTTCAGGAGCAATGGTTAGTTCCATTGTAATTTCAACCTTAAACGGAATGGGTTGCGATGTGGTAAATATAGGACTGGCAACTACGCCAACAACTGAACTTGCTGTAACTGCTGAGAAAGCCGATGGTGGAATTATTTTAACGGCCAGTCATAATCCAAAACAATGGAATGCCTTAAAATTACTAAATTCAAAAGGTGAGTTTTTAAATGCTGCTGAAGGTGAAAAAATTCTTGAAATTGCCGAAACTGAAGATTTTACTTTTGCTGAAGTTGATGATTTAGGCGATGTTACCGAAAAAGATTATACCGATTTTCATGTTCAGCATGTTTTGAATTTGGATTTGGTTGATGTTGAAGCCATTAAAAATGCCAAATTTTCGGTAGCTATTGATGCTGTAAATTCGGTGGGTGGAGTTGCCATGCCGGCACTTTTTAAAGCCCTGGGCGTAAAAAATATTGTAGAAATTAATTGCGAACCAACCGGTCATTTTGCACATACTCCGGAGCCACTTCCCGAAAATTTGGTTGAAACTTCGGAAATTATACGAAACAGTAAAGTGGATGTTGGTTTTGTGGTTGACCCGGATGTTGATCGCCTTGCAATTATTAACGAAGACGGAACCATGTTTAACGAAGAATATACTTTGGTAGCTATTGCCGATTATATTCTGGGCAAAACACCGGGGAATACGGTTTCCAATTTATCGTCGAGCCGGGCTTTGCGAGTTATTACCGAAAAACATGGAAAAGGTATATGGGCAGTGCAGAGGGGAGGAAAAGTGGTTGCTAATTAATGCGCGAAAGCCAAATGCAATAATTGGCGGCGAAGGAAACGGAGGAATTATTTATCCAGCATCGCATTATGGAAGAGACTCCTTGGTAGGTGTTGCCTTATTTTTATCGCATTTAGCAAGTTTAAGATATGTTGTAAACAATTACGCGATAGTTACCCAAGTTATTTTATGAGTAAAAATAAAATAGAATTAACTCCTGAAATAAATGTGGATACTATTTTAGAAAAAATGGCTTCTAAGTATAAAAACGAAGACATTAGTACTATAGATGGTGTAAAAATAAACTTCACTTCTGAATGGGTGCATTTAAGAAAATCGAATACAGAACCAATTATTAGAATTTATACAGAAAGTACTTCTCAAAACAATGCAGATAATTTAGCAGTGCGTATTATTGACGAAATAAAAGAAATTATTTAACGGTTTTCTCAGTTAAGATATGATTTTAATATCCCCTAATTTTCCAATAGGAATGCTAGGGGGTATTTTTTATGAATGCTTACTATTAAAGAGTTCGTCACCCTGAACTTGTTTCAAGGTCTCATAATGTTTAAAGGTTTGTTAGGTGAATTGTTGAAATCGAAAATTTTAAGTAGCTTAACAAAATAGGCTTTATGTTATGCAACTATAATTTGTAATTTTTTGAGTTTTTAAATTGTAGCAAAGCGAAGTAAAAGACCTTATTTAAAAAAACTACATTTTCCTTTTAAATATACTTTTTCAATTTGATGATTACCAAAAGAGTACGGTATAAATCCATACGAATTAATCGGTTTTGTGAGAATTAAATTTGCAAGCTTTCCAATAGTAATAGAACCAACTTCTTTTTCCAATCCCATGGCATAGGCACCATTAATTGTTGCTGCATTTATAGCTTCTTCAGGTGTCATTTTCATTTTAATACAAGCAGTAGCAACTACAAAATTCATATTTCCCGAAGGTGTTGAGCCTGGGTTATAATCTGTTGCTAAAGCTAAAGGCAATCCTATATCTATCATTTTTCTAGCAGGTGTATAAGGAATACTTAAAAAATAAGAACAACTAGGCAAAGCTACAGGCATAGTTTTACTATTTTTTAAAACTTGAATATCTTCGTTTCTCATTACTTCTAGATGATCAACCGATAATGCATTATAATTTACCCCAGTTTCAACGCCTCCAATAGCATTAAATTGATTCACATGAATTTTAGGAATCAATCCAAATTGATTCCCTGCTTTCAAAATAAATTTGGTATCTGCTACTGAAAAATAGCCAGTTTCACAGAAAATATCTATATAATCGGCTAATTTTTCTTTTGCAATAATTGGTAAAATTTCATCAACAAGTAACTGTAAATATGCCTGCTTGTTTTTTGTATAAGTTTTTGGTACGGCATGCGCTCCTAAAAATGTAGCTTTTATTGGTAATGAGTAATTTTCTTTTAATCGTTTTATTACGCGCAACATTTTTAATTCTGCCTCAACGGTTAAACCATAACCCGATTTAATTTCAATAGCACCAGTTCCTAATTGAATTACTTCTTCTAAACGGACTTTGCTTTGCAGATACAACTCTTCTTCAGAAGTTTGTTGTAATTTTTTGGCTGAATTTAAAATTCCACCCCCTTTATTTGCAATTTCTTCATAAGACAATCCATTAATTCTATCTACAAATTCACCTTCTCTGTTTCCAGCATAAACAATATGTGTATGCGAATCGCACCAAGATGGTAACATCATTTTTCCTGTCGCATCAATAATTTCATCAACTGAAATAGTTGGACAATCTGTCATTTTTCCAAAATCAGCAATAATACCGTTTTCAACCAATAAAAAAGCATTTTTAATAGTTGGTAATTCTTTCATTTCAGCTCCAGCTAAAAAAGAAATAGTAGTATCTCTAACTTGAATTAATTCTTTTATATTTTTAAATAAAGTGCGCATTTAACTATATTTTTATTCTTATTTAGAGGATTAAAGGTAATAATTTGTTGTTTAAAAGTAAATCAATTACGTCATCCAGAACTTGTTTCAGGGTCGCATTTGTGAATAAAATAGTGAGATGCTGAAACAAGTTCAGCATAACGGCTGTAAATAAGCTATTCAACTATAACCACTAAAATAAATCTTTTAAAATAGCATCTTCAACTATGTTTGGTAAAGTTACTTTTAAATTTGGAGTTCTATCCATTTCTCTTTTAATCGCAAAGATAGCTTCATCATTTCTTGCCCAACTTCTACGTGCAATTCCGTTATTTACATCGTAAAATAACATGTTTTTTAGTTTTCTATCTGCTTCTTTTGAGCCATCTAACAACATTCCAAAACCGCCATTTATAACTTCGCCCCAGCCAACACCGCCACCATTATGAATAGAAACCCAAGTTGCTCCTCTAAAACTATCACCAATTACATTTTGAATAGCCATATCTGCGGTAAATTTACTGCCATCGTAAATATTACTCGTTTCTCTATATGGAGAATCTGTTCCGCTAACATCATGATGATCTCTACCTAAAACTAATGGGTGCAGAAATTTTCCAGTCTTTGTAATAGCGTTGTTAAAAGCTTCTGCAATTTTTGCTCTTCCTTCGGCGTCAGCATATAAAATACGTGCTTGTGAACCAACAACTAATTTATTGGATTTTGCATTCTTTAATCCACGTAATATTATCTTGCATTTGCAACTGAATTTCTTTTGGAGAATTTTCCATGATTTCCGTTAATACTTGCATTGCAATAGCATCCGTTTTATCTAAATCTTCTGGATTTTCCTGAAGTACAAACCCATCTAAACGGACCAAAACCATAATCAAAACACATAGGACCTAAAATATCTTGTACATAAGATGGATATTTAAAATCACTATTGTTTTCAGCAAATACTTTAGCACCGGCTCGTGAAGCTTCTAATAAAAAAGCATTTCCATAGTCGAAAAAATAGGTACCTTTTTTAGCATGTTTATTTATAGCATCTGCTTGACGAATTAAAGATTTTTGAACGTGTTTTTTAAATTCTTTAGGATTGTTGGCTATTAAATCATTACTTTCTTCAAAAGTTAAACCTACTGGATAATAGCCACCAGACCAAGGGTTGTGCAACGAAGTTTGGTCAGAGCCCACATGAATAAATATATCTTCAGCATCAAAACGTTCCCAAACATCAACAATGTTTCCAATAAATGCTATTGAAACTATTTCTTTATTTTTTTGTGCTTTTTTTACTCGAACAACCAGGTTATTGATGTCATCAATCAACACATCTACCCAACCTTGTTCATGTCTTTTTGTAGCTGCATTTGCATTTACTTCTGCACAAACGGTAATACAACCTGCAATATTTCCTGCTTTTGGTTGTGCCCCACTCATACCACCTAAACCAGAAGTTAAAAATATTTTTCCAGCCGGGTTTTCATCTATTTTTAAAATTTTTCTGAAAGCATTCATAACAGTAATGGTTGTTCCATGAACAATTCCTTGTGGCCCGATGTACATAAAAGAACCTGCTGTCATTTGTCCGTATTGTGTAACTCCCAACGCATTAAATTTTTCCCAATCGTCTTGTTTTGAATAGTTAGGAACCATCATTCCGTTAGTTACCACAACTCTTGGTGCATCTTTTGAAGAAGGAAATATCCCCATTGGATGTCCAGAATACATATTTAATGTTTGTGTATCAGTTATGGTAGCTAAATACTGCATTGTCACTAAATACTGTGCCCAATTCTGAAAAACTGCTCCATTTCCACCATAAGTAATTAATTCATTTGGATGTTGTGCAACTGCTGGATCAAGGTTATTTTGAATCATTAACATAATTCCGGCAGCTTGTTGCGATTTTGCAGGATACGCTTCAATTGGTCGTGCATACATTTTATAATTTGGTTTAAAACGATGCATATAAATGCGACCAAAAGTTTTTAATTCTTCCGCAAATTCTATAGCAAATTCAGCGTGCCATTTTTTAGGGAAATAACGCAACGCATTTCTAATGGCTAATTGTTTTTCTTCAACAGTAAGAATGTCTTTTCGTTTTGGTGCTGGATTGCCATTTTTTGGATATGCTTTTTTTATTGGTAATTCCGAAGGAATACCTTGTAAAATTTGTTCTTGAAAATCTGTATATTTAATAGTGTTCATAATATTATTGTTTAATTGTCTGTATTCTGTCATATTCTAAAAACGTCACCCTGAATTTATTTACTCTCCTCTTTCTTATTTATAATAAGGAATTCGTGAATTTTCGATTTCAGGGTCTCATCATGTTGGTACACATTTTCAATATTATGTGATTTGAATCAACACTTCGACTCCGCTCAGTGACCAATTCAGAATGACGTTCGACTTTTAACAGACAATCGTTTTACATGTTAATACGTTTCAAATTCAGCATCAAATTCACTGTATGAATGGTTTGCATCTGAAGTAATTTCTAATAATTTATTTGATTTTAATATTGCTATAGCTTTTTCAATATCTTTTGCAAAAACACGGTCTTCGGTAGTATGTTCAATTTTAGAACGAATAAGTTGATGTACTTTATCTAATATCTTACTAGAATGTAATGGCTTTCTAAAATCAAATGCTTGCGCAGCACACAACATTTCAATAGCTAATATTTTTTCTAAATTATTGAGTACTCTTAATGCTTTTCTTCCAGAAATAGAACCCATACTTACGTGATCTTCTTGCCCCAAAGATGTAGGAATACTATCGGCACTTGCAGGAAAACACAAGCCTTTATTTTCACTAACTAAAGCAGCCGTAGTGTATTGTAAAATCATAAAGCCAGAGTTTAAGCCAGAATCTTTTATTAGTAAACGCGGAGTGCCATCATATTTTCCACCTAAAGATAAATAGGTTCTTCTGTCTGAAATATTTCCTAATTCAGCAGCAGCCAAGCACGCATAGTCTAAAGGCATTGCTAATGGTTGACCGTGAAAACTTCCACCGCTAATTATTAAATCTTCTGAAATGATAACAGGATTGTCGGTAACCGAATTGAGTTCAGTTTCAACAACATCTTTTAAATGCAACCACGCATTTCTTGAACTTCCATGTACTTGTGGAATGCAGCGCATAGAATATGGATCTTGAACTTTTCCGCAGTTGGTATGTGAATTTCCAATTTCTGAATCTTTTAAAAAAGTACGCATTCTAGCAGCTACATGAATATTTCCTTTAAATGGTCTGGTTTGGTGTAGTTCTTTATAAAATGGGGTTTGAGAACCCATTAAACCTTCTATCATTAAACTTCCAATTAAATCGGCATGCGACAAACATTTATACAGTTTATCTACTGCCATAACAGCGTGTGCCAGTATAAACTGTGTACCATTTATTAACGCTAAACCAGCTTTTGGATGCAGTTTAATTGGCAATAAATTATATTTTTTTAGTACAAAAGAGGTGTTTAAAAGTTCATTTTTATAATATACTTGTCCTTCTCCAATTAAGGGTAAAAACAAATGCGATAACGGACATAAATCGCCAGATGCACCAACCGAACCTTGTTCTGGAACCATTGGAATTACGTCATTTTCTATATGCCATAAAATACGATTTAATATTTCTTTTGAAATTCCAGAAAACCCTTGTGATAAGGAATGCACTTTTAATACCAACATTAATTTAGCTAGGTCCTTTTCTATCGGATTTCCAACGCCAACCGCATGACTTAATAATATTTTGCGCTGCAATTCACTTGTATTGTCTTTTGAAATCCGAGTATCACATAGTGGTCCAAAACCTGTATTTATACCATATACTGCTTTGTCTTTATTTGCAGTTTTTAAAACAATATTGTGGCAAGTATTTATTTTTTCTAATGCTTCTTTAGAAAGTATGGCATTAAGTTCTCCGTTTAATATTTGTAAAACTTTGCGCACTGTAAGTGCGTCTATTCCGTATTTAAACATCATAAGTTCGTGTTTTTAACAAATTTACTATTATATTTGATGCTTAACAATATCATTACAGTTTATATTTAATAACTATGAGTAATCAAATTGAATTAAGACATCTTCGTTATTTTATAACAGTTGCTGAAGAATTACATTTTAGAAAAGCTGCTGAACGTTTATATATTTCCCAACCTGGTTTAAGTAGGCAAATAAAACAAATGGAACAAGAGTTAGGTGTTACTTTATTTGATAGAAACAACCGAAATGTTGTTCTTACAAAAGCTGGAGAATATTTATTTAAAGAAGCAAGTGTTTCACTAAAAGAGTTAGAAACCATTTTAAATAATACAAAACGATTAAATGATGGGATTGATGGAAATTTAATTTTTGGTTATGTAGGCTCTGCTATGCAAAATATTATTCCAGAACTCTTAATTGAAATTCGGTCTAGTTATCCAAATATACATTTTAGTTTAAAGGAAATGGATAACCAAAAGCAACTTGAAAATTTACAAATTCAAGAAATTGATATGGGTTTTGTCCGTTTAGAGCGCGTTCCGAATGATTTAAATATTCTTCCAATTTTAGAAGATACTTTTTCGCTTGTTTTACCAAATAATCATTGGTTAAACGAATCTAATTTTAAAAATATATCGCAATTGAAAGAGGAACCATTTATTATGTTCGATGCCTCTTATAGTCCAAATTATTATCAAAAGATAATGCAGATTTTCGATTATTTTGGTTTTTCACCTATTATTTCACATAAAACAGTGCATTCTACCTCTATTTATAAATTGGTAGAAAATAATTTTGGCATTTCTATAGTTCCAACAGCATTACAAACAGGTTTTACTAAAAGTGTAAAATTTATTGAGTTAAAGAACATTCCACAACGTACTATTTTATCCGCAGTTTGGAGTAAGAAAAATAGAAACCCAATTTTACCAAAAATATTAGAAATTATAACTGACAAGCATACGCTTTTTAACTCTTGATTTAATAGTTTCATAAATTTTTTTTCTCTTAAAATTAATAAAAACTGCATAAAATAATATGCTTTTACGTGTATTAATTATAGTTAGATGCATTAAGAAAGGTTGTATATTTGATAAGGTTTTTTAATAGAAAAACCGTTTATTTATAATTAAATATCGAAATAATAATGAGAGAATTAGAGATACAATTGAATCCAAATAAATTGGTTCAACATCTAAAAAAACCTGCGCGTGAATTTACTAAATACGATATTATAAAGTTTATTGATGACCATAATATAGAAATGTTAAACTTTAGATATGTTGGTGAAGACGGAAAATTAAAAACCTTAAATTTTGTAATTACAAGTAAGGATTATTTAGAATC
This sequence comes from uncultured Flavobacteriaceae bacterium, assembly GCA_942492305.1. GTDB lineage: Bacteria > Bacteroidota > Bacteroidia > Flavobacteriales > Flavobacteriaceae > Lutibacter. The sequence continues at coordinate 979,689 of CALOEI010000001.1, forward strand.
AATTCTATCAACTGGTGAGCGTGTTGATGGTTCTAGTTTGTTTTCTTATATAGACGCCGAATCAAGTGACCTATATGTTATTCCAAGGTTTAGAACTGCATTTGTAAATCCTTTTACTGAGCATCCTACTATTGATATTTTATGTTCTTTTTACACTAAAGAGGGCAAGCCTTTAGAAAGTGCACCAGAATATATTTTAAAAAAGGCCTCCTCAAAATTTACTGAAGATACTGGCTATAACTTTAAAGCCATGGGAGAACTTGAGTATTATTTAATAAGTGAAAAAGATGATTTATATCCTTCACTAGATCAAAAAGGTTACCACGAAGCCTCTCCTTTTACAAACTGGGAAAATTTAAGAACTGAAGCACTGTTAATTATAGCACAATGTGGTGGTAAAATTAAATATGGACACTCTGAAGTTGGAAATTTTAGTACAGAAACTCATATGTACGAACAAAATGAAATTGAGTTTACTCCTGTTGACCCAGAAGAAGCCGTTGAGCAGCTAATTATTTCTAAATGGATACTTCGTATGCTTGGGAAAAAATACAATGTTGTAATAAGTTTTGCCCCTAAAATTACTGTTGGAAAGGCAGGAAGTGGTTTGCATATTCACATGATGCTCGAAAAAAATGGTGTTAATTGTATTGCTGATGAAGTTGGTTTAACCGAAATTGCTAAAAAAATAATTGCAGGAATTTTAGATCGTGCACAATCGTTAACTGCTTTTGGAAATACAATTCCAACCTCTTATTTGCGATTGGTACCTCATCAAGAAGCACCAACTAAGGTATGTTGGGGAGATAGTAATCGCTCAGTTCTTGTTAGAGTTCCGTTGGGGTGGATTGCAAAAACAAATATGATTAAAGATGCAAACCCACAAGAAAAGGGTAGTGTACCTCATATACTTGGTAAACAGACAGTTGAGTTAAGGTCTCCAGATGGTTCTGCAGATTTATATCATTTAATGGCAGGAATAATTTTAGCGGCAAAAGCAGGAATTTTAGAAGAAAATTCATTAAAAAAGGCAAATAAAGCATATGTAAATTTCAATATATTTGCAGATAAACATAAAGTTTTTTTTAATTCATTAAAAAGCTTACCAACGTCTTGTTATGAATCTGCAGAATATTTAGAGAAAGACAGTAGTTTTTATCAAAATGAAGGTGTTTTTCCAGAAGGAACTATCAACGGGTTTATTAAGCGTTTAAAAGATTTTGATGATAAAAATATAAATGAACGTTTATTTAACGACCACGTAGAAATTAAAAAATTGGTAGATAAGTATATCCATCATATGTAACTTTATAATATTTATTGTTTTTTGCCTATGATTATTAAAAGAATTAATTATAAATGCTTTTAAAAAACAAAAGAATTTTAGTTATTGTTATAGTAATAATAGGTTTATTATTTATTCCTTTTATTGCAATGTATTTTACAAATGAAGTTAGTTGGAAACTTTCTGATTTTTTAATAGCTAGTGTTTTATTGTTTAGTTTAGGATTAATTTGTGAAATAATTTTAAGAAAAATTCCAAAAATTAAGCATCGAATAATTTTAATAGTTTCTTTTTTAATTTTAACAACTTTATTGTGGATAGAATTAGCTGTGGGTATTTTTGGAACTCCTTTTGCTGGAACATAATTTAATTAAAAAAATTAAAGAAAATAATATAATTTATGTCTAACAAGCCTTTTCAATTTAAACAGTTTACAATTAAACAAGATAAAACCGCGATGAAAGTTGGAACAGATGGGGTCTTGTTGGGTGCATGGGTAAATATAAAATCAAGCACTTTTAGTATATTAGATATTGGTGCTGGAACAGGATTAATAGCCTTAATGCTGGCGCAAAAAAGTGATGCAGAATTAATAGATGCTGTTGAGTTAAATAACCTAGCTTATGAGCAAACAGTTGCTAACTTTGAAGAAAGTGATTGGGGAGATAGATTATTTTGTTACCATGCTTCTCTACAAGAATTTGCCGAAGAAATTGATGATACATATGATTTAATAGTTTCTAATCCTCCGTTTTACAGATCGACCTATAAGAACCTTCAAGAGGATAGGGCTATGGCGAGGCATACCGCAACATTGACGTATAAAGATTTGTTAAAAGGAGTTTCTAAACTGCTTGCAGAAAATGGAAGTTGCGCTTTTATTATCCCTTTTAATGAAGAAGATATTTTTATTAAAATTGCAGCTGAATTTAAGTTATTTCCGAATAGAATTACAAATGTAAAAGGAACTGAAACTTCAGATGTAAAACGTAGTTTGTTACAATTATCTTTTAATAAAACCTCTATAGAAAGAAAGGAACTAATTATTGAGATTGAACGTCATAAGTATACAGAGGCTTATAAAAATTTAGTAAAAGATTTTTATTTAAAATGTAATTATTTTTTATGATTTTTTTTTATAACCTCTTTCATTTCTTTTTTTAAGTCTAAAGCATTTAAATAAATATCTAAATTTTTTTAATAAAATATAAAGGTGTAAGTATTATAATAGTTATTGGTATAACATAAATAAATTCAACTTCATCAATAGAAGATTTCGATGGAGATACAATAGAAATTAATTGAAATACATAAGTGGCCATTGGAACTAAAATTACATGACTCCACCAGTTCTTATTAGTAATATATAAGAGGGATAATATAAAAAGAGGTACAAATTTATTAAAAAACATAAAAACTAAAACCTGGGCAATCTTAAAATCCACCTCCATTTATTGTCCCAAAAATTGTTTCAAAATTTTCTGAATCTTCAGGAATTAAGTTGTGTATATATAACAAAAAAGGGCTTAGGCAAATTAATATTGCTATAACACTTCCAAATAACAATGAAGTCTTTTTGTTTTTTAATGAAGTTTCCATTAAGTAAATATACCTTATTTTTTTTGAGATTAAAAGCTATCTAGGCTTCTTCGTGGTATTCTTGCTCAGTATTTATAGCCCAGATGTTTTCTTTTGATTTTATGTTGTTTTTTATGTTTTCAACAGCTTTAATTGCAGTTAACATAGAATGATCTTGATTGTTGTATTTATGCATTCCATTTCTTCCTATTAAAAATAGATTTTCTATGGTATCTGTAAAGTCTTTAATTTCATTAAATTTATTATAACTACCAAAATATGCTGGATAGGTTTTAGGCATTCTAATAATTGTTGCATCCAACACCATTTTTTTATCAATTATGCCTATTGAGGCAAGTTCGTTAATTGCAAATTGGATAAAATCTGAATCTGTTTTTTGCCATAAAGTATCACCTTCATTACAGAAATACTCTAAACCTAACCAAATATTTTCAGGGTTTTTAACCATAGCAGGGCTCCAATTATTAAACAATTGAAGCCTTCCTAATTTCACTGAGTTTTCTTGAATATAAATCCAATTATCAGTAATTAATTTACCTGTTTTTTTGTCTTTAATTTTAAGCTCTTTTAGTAAAAGTCCAACAGTTATAAAATCTCTATAAACCAAATTGTTGGCAATATTTACAATATTAAATGCTGGAGAAGGCGTTATTGCATTTATTAATTCTTTTACGGGCATTGTTGAAATAAAATAATCTCCAATTAAATGAGTTGTTTGGTTATTTTTAGTGTTTAAAATTGTTAATTTTTTAATACAATTATTTTCTAAGCTAAGTTTAATAGCTTTGTTATGTATTAAAATTTCTCCACCATTATTTTTTATAATTTTGGCAACCTCTTCCCATAATTGACCTGGACCAAACTTTGGATATAAAAACTTTTCAATTAAACTAGTTTCAACATTTTTTTTGTTTTTGTTAGAAGAAATGGCATGTTTTAATACTTTACTTATAGAAACTCCTTTAATTCGTTGCGCACCCCATTCTGCAGGAATTTTTTTGCACGATGTTCCCCAAACCTTTTCTGTATAATCTTTAAAAAATGTGCGGTAAAGAGTGTATCCAAACCTATTAATAAAAAAATCTTCTAATGTAACTTCTTCTTTTATTGGAAACATTTTAATAGATAAGTAGCTATATCCAATTTTTATAGTTTTAATAAACCCTAAATTATAAAGAGTTTGAAAACTTAAAGAAATGGGATAGTTAAAAAATTTTTTAAGGAAATAGATTCTAGATACTCGATTTCTAATTAATAATACTTTATTGGTTGATTTAGTTGTATTTTTATTTAATTGAATTTCTTTTTCTTTTCCATGATAATTTATTTTTAATGTTTCATTCTTGGTGGTATTTTGAATGGGTAAAATATGTTGCCACCAATCCATAACTCGATCTGATTTTGAAAAAAACCGATGTCCTCCAATATCAATTCTATTTCCTTTATAATTTACTGTTTTAGATATGCCACCCATATCTCCAGACATTTCTACAATAATTGGTTTAATGTTGGTGTGTTTTAAAAACTCGTAAGCAGCAGTTAGCCCTGCGGGCCCGGCTCCAATAATTATTGCAGTTTTATTTGACATTTTTTCTTTTAGAATTGATGAGTAAAAGTTTTTTTGAAACAGTTTCTATTAAAGCCGTATTTAATAGACCAGCTCCAATAATAATTGGAACTAAAGGCATTAAATATCTAGAAGCACCAACAGGGCCAACAAGTAAAACAATATAAAAGAATAATCCTCCTGTAATAATTCTAAGGTTTATGCTAATGTTTTTGTTGAGCAAGAACACTAAAAACATAATTATTTTAATAATATTAAAAAATATTATAATAGCTAAAATAAGAAGTAGCGTAGCTGAGTAAGATTCTGTTAAGAATTTTAAAACACCTATTACACCACCATTATTAATGTGATATAAAATTCCTTTATTTTTTGCGTTACTAGTTTTAAATTTAAAAAAATAAGCGAGGTCAAATCTTCCTGGATCTAAAACAGCATAAACACTACCTTGCAAATGATAAAAAATATAAGGCATTAAATTTTCTGTTAAAATATTTTTCGCAGCCTTATCCAGATATTTTGATTTATCGGCAAAAGTTTTTAGTTGATTTGCATTGTGGTGTATACTATCTATAATTTTATCTGATTTTAATTCTCCCACTTTACTAAGTAAAAAAAACTTAGTATTATAATCTAAAAGGTTTATAGTTTGTATGCTAGAATATTGTATATGTTTGGTTCTGTTGTAATTCCAATTAAATATTAATAGAACTGCTAAAATTGGAAGCCCTGAAAATAAAATAGGGTACCATTTTTTAGTTATTAAAGATAAATACAACATGTAAAGTGTGCTTGGTATTACAAATAAGTACATTGCAGGTTTTACATAAGCAGCTAAAATTAAAGCCAAACTATACCATAAAATATAAGTTGTTTTTTTAAATTTAATATATAAAATAGCATACCTAAACATTAAAATTAAAAATAATTGAAATATAACTTCTGTTAATATAGAGTTAGCATAAATTAATTGTGAAGGAGTTATTATAATTAAAAATAAAAAAAGAGCATCGAATTTTTTATTATAATTAAATAAAAGTAAGGTCTTGCGAACTAAGTAAATTGAAGTTATTGAAATAATATTTTGAAAAAATAATATTACATAGAAAGGTGCATCAAAAAATTTAAAAAAAGCCAAGAATAATGGGTATCCTGGAGGTCTTAGTGTATAAAATTTATAATCTATTGGTAAACTTAAATCACCAGAATAAAATATGCCATGTTTTAAAATGTTATCAGCTTCTATAAGATATTGGTAAGAATCTGATATTTTAAATTTGTATCCAGAAAACGGATAGAAATTCTCTTGATATACTGAAAAACTATAAAATAAAAGGTGAATTATTGCAAGAGCAATAATAAAAACTAAATCTTTCTTATTTTTAAATATCATTTATAATTCTTGTGCTAAGCAATTATTTTTAACCAATAATACTTTCAGGATTATAACCTAAATATGGTACATCTTTGTGTTTAAAAATAATGCCATTTTCTTCAAGTTCTTTTAAAATTGGCTCGTATATTGTTTTTTTAATTGGTAAAATTACACCTGATTCTATAATTTCTTTGTTCAAAATTTTTAAAGCGGCAATAGCAACAGGTAATCCAACCGTTTTTGCCATAGCTGTATAGGTTTGGTTATCTCCTATGCACACCATACTACTTTCAATTTGTTGTTTTTTTCCGTTAAGTTCAAAACCAAAAAGGTGTTGCATAACAATCATATCCTTATCATTTTCTCTTAAAGTCCAACTATCTTTTAATATTTTTTCAAGAATTTGTGCAGGAGTTGCATTTTTTAAACCTACTTTTTTTGTTTTATCAAAAATATTCAATTCTAATAATTTTTCCCAAATTATATCATCTTGATCAATTTTTAAATAATGTCTTAATTTTAGTTCAACAGAATCGTTTGGGTTGTAGGCTAAAAAAGAATTTGTAAAGTCTCTGTAACTCATAGTTTCAGAATCTTCAATAATATAACTATCATCTGTCATTCCTAATTGTACAAAAATATTCCACGCTTTAGAAAAACCTACGTGTCTTATAGTGCCTCGATATAAAGTTAAAATATTTTCTAAACCATAAATGCTTCTATATTTTAATGAATCTCTGTTGGCGTAGGCTTCAAATTTTCCGTAGCCATCTATTTTTAATATTTCTGTTCGTCTAAATAATTTATGATAAGGTATGTATTTGTAAGTGCCTTCTTGTATAAATTTTGAGACACCACCTTGTCCAGCTAAAACTACATTTCTAGGATTCCAAGTAAATTTGTAGTTCCATAAGTTATTATCACTTTCTGGAGCTACTAAACCGCCACAAAAAGACTCAAAAAGCAACATTTTTCCACCTTTTTCAGAAATGGCATCTATAATTTGCATAGCACTCATATGGTCTACTCCAGGATCTAAACCAATTTCGTTTAAAAAAGTAATTCCTTTTGCCTCTACGGCACTATTTAGTTCTTGCATCTCTTTAGATATATAAGATGCAGTAACCATACTTTTACCATATTTTAAACAATCTTTGGCAATGTTAATATGTAAATGCGCAGGTAGCATTGATATTACTATACTCGCATTTTTTATTGCTGTTGCTCTTTCTACATCATTAAAAATATCGAGTTCTATGGCAGTACCATTCTTATGTTGATGGAGTTTGTTTTTAGCTTGTTCTAAAGAGACATCTGCAACAACAATATGTAGTTTCTCAGAAATAGATTTATCTAATAAATATGTTATTAAAGACGATGAAGATTTCCCTGCTCCAATTACTAATATATTTCGCATTGAATTTTTTTTTGATGCTTTAAAACGAAATTACTAATTTAAATGAGGAATATTAAGTTAATTGAAATTAATTATCTGAAGAATTTACTTCATCTAAAATTTCTTTAGCTTTTTCTAGGTCTAGAGAATTTACTTTTAACTTGTATCCTTCAACAAAAGCAGTACCAATTGAGGTGGCTATATTTTGATCTATAATATAACTTTCTATACCTTCACTTGCCAATAAAGTTTTTGCTATATGAACTTCATGTATTAAACTAGCAGTTAAAACTGTAACTAAAGATTCTGATTTATTTTCCATAATTTTTAATTTTAAGTTAGTAAAAGATATTATTATAATTTTGGCTATAAATTCAAGCCATAATTATACTTAAATATAATAATTATATATTTGAAAACATCATAAATTTTTATATTTGAATGTAAATAATATCATAAAATGAATAAAAATTTAATAATTACAGCAATAATTGGAGCGTTAACAATTATTTTGGGTGCTTTTGGTGCACATGCCTTACAAGAAACCCTAAATGTAAACCAACTTAAAAGTTTTGAAACAGGTATTCGTTATCAAATGTTTCATGTATTAGTATTATTATTTATTAATACTTATAGTGGCTTCAGCTCAAAAACTAAAAATTTTATTAGTATATTATTTTTTATGGGGATTTTATTTTTTTCGGGCTCTATATATGCTATAACGTTTGGGGTAAATGCTAAAAACATTTGGTTTGTAACTCCTATTGGAGGTTTGTTGTTTATTTTAGGTTGGTTAAAAATGGCTTTTTCATTTTTAAATAAAAAAATAGTATTTGATTGTATTTTTTATTAAATTTTAATGGTTAAATTTTATGTATAATTAATAAATATTTTTTTAAAATTTTAAGAAAACGTTTTCGTAAATAATGAATTTACATTTTTCAGTTTAAAAACCTGAATATCAGATGTTTGATGTAAGGAAAACGTTTTAGTAATTATGCGTGTTTACTGATATTTATCATATATTTTACCATCTAAATAGTTGTAAATTTGTTAAGGATATAATTAAAATAACAGAAAATAATAATATATTAACAAACTATTAAACTTATGAAGAATATCTAAGTAAATCAGTAGCTAATGCGTTGGACAACCTAGGAATTAAAGATGTTAAAGAAGTAATTTATAATCCTTCTTATGATGAGTTTTATGAAGTTGAATTAGATCCGTCTTTAGAAGGTTTTGAAAAAGGTTGTTTAACAGAACTTGGCGCTGTTAATGTTATGACAGGTATTTTTACTGGTCGTTCTCCTAAAGATAAATATATTGTTAAAGATGATACTACAAAAGATACTATTGGTGGACATCTGAAAGCCCTAATGATAATAAACCTACAACACAAGCTGTTTGGAATGATTTAAAAACTTTAGTTGTTGATGAGTTGTCTGGAAAAAAATTATATGTTGTTGATACTTTTTGTGGAGCTAATGAAGATTCTCGTTTAAAAGTACGTTTTATTATGGAAGTTGCTTGGCAAGCACATTTTGTTAAAAATATGTTTATTCGACCAACTGAAGAAGAATTAGAAAATTATGGTGAACCAGATTTTGTTGTATTGAATGGTTCAAAAATAGTAAATCCTAAATGGAAAGAACACGGATTAAATTCTGAAGTATTTACAGTTTTTAATTTTACTGAAAAAATGCAGGTTATTGGTGGTTCTTGGTATGGTGGCGAAATGAAAAAAGGTATTTTCGCGATGATGAACTATTATCTTACCATTAAAAGGAATGGCTGCAATGCATTGTTCTGCAAACAAAGGTAAAGATGGTGATGTTGCAATTTTCTTTGGTTTATCAGGTACTGGTAAAACTACTCTTTCTACAGATCCAAAACGAGCAATTAATTGGTGATGATGAACATGGATGGGATGATGATTCTGTATTCAACTTTGAAGGTGGTTGTTATGCAAAAACAATTGATTTAGATAAAGAAGCTGAACCAGATATTTATAGATGCAATTAAAAGAGATGCTTTATTAGAAAATGTAACTGTTGATGCAAATGGTAAAATTGATTTTGATGATGGTTCTGTTACTCAAAACACACGTGTTTCTTATCCAATTTATCATATTGACAATATTGTAAAACCAGTTTCAAAAGCAGGTCATGCTAATAAAGTTATTTTCTTAACTGCTGATGCTTTTGGTGTAATGCCACCAGTATCTAAGCTAACTCCTGAGCAAACAAAATATCATTTCTTATCTGGATTTACAGCTAAATTAGCTGGTACTGAAAGAGGTGTGACTGAACCACAACCAACATTCTCTGCTTGTTTTGGTGAAGCATTTTTAACACTTACACCCAACAAAATATGGTGAAGAATTAGTTAAAAAAATGGAAGAGCACGGTGCTGAGGCTTATTTAGTGAACACGGGATGGAATGGAACAGGGAAAAGAATTTCTATTCAAGATACAAGAGCAATAATAGACCGTATTTTAGATGGTTCTATTGAAAAAGCTAAAACTAAAATAATTCCAATTTTTAACTTAGAAGTGCCTACTTCTTTACCAGAAGTACATACTGAAATTTTAGATCCAAGAGATACTTACGAAGATGCTGCTGAGTGGAATAAAAGAGCAACTAAATTGGCAGGATTATTTATCAAAAACTTTAATAAATATACTGATAATGAAGAAGGAAAAGCTTTAGTAGCTGCTGGACCTCAATTATAATTAATTAGCTTATAAATACTAAAAAAGCTCGCCATTGGCGAGCTTTTTTTATAATATAATATGTGTAATTTTAGAATAATCCGTTTATTTGAGCATCAATTTTATCAATTACAAACCCTAAATCTTCTGGATTCGAAACAAAATCTAAATTGTCAACATCAATAATTAAAAGTTTTCCTTTTGTATATTTTGTAATCCAAGCTTCGTAACGCTCGTTAAGCCTACTTAAATAATCTATACTAATTGAGTTTTCATAATCTCTTCCTCTTTTATGTATTTGACCTACTAAAGTTTGAATAGAAGCTCTTAAATAAATTAATAAATCTGGCGGCGATACCAAGCGTTCCATAAGATCGAAAAGCGAATCGTAATTTTGGTAATCTCTATTTGGCATCAATCCCATAGCATGAAGGTTTGGAGCAAAAATATGGGCATCTTCATAAATAGTTCTATCTTGAATAATATTTTTACCACTTTCGCGAATTTCTAATATTTGACGAAACCTACTGTTTAAAAAATATACTTGTAAATTAAAAGACCAACGTTCCATTTCTCCATAAAAATCATCTAAATATGGGTTTTCTTCTACAGATTCGTAATGAGGTTCCCATTTATAGTGCTTTGCTAAAAGTTTTGTTAATGTAGTTTTTCCTGCTCCTATGTTACCCGCAATGGCTACGTGCATAATTCTATTGTATATAAATTTAAAACGCTAAAGTTAATTAAATTTTTTATGAATTTGCAATGCCTATTTAAATTTAAAAAATTGCATTTAATTTTAAACTTGAAAAAATTAGGATTTATTTGAGCAGAAAGTTTTTAATTAAACTATACATAGGTTTTTTTAATAAATTAATTTATAACCGTAACCTCTTACATTAATTATTTGTATTGTTGGGTCTTCTTTTAGTTTTTTTCTAAGTTTTGTTATAAAAACATCCATACTTCTAGCATTAAAAAAATCATCATCTCCCCATAATTTTTTTAAAATAAAAGAACGTTCTAAAGTTTGATTTTTATTTTTAGCTAAATGGTACAGTAAGTTAGCTTCTCGGTGAGTTAAATTCTCAATATGATTGCCTATTTGTAGCGTTTGCTTTTTTAAATCGAATATAAATTTGCCAAGTTCTATAGGATCTGTATTGTTATCTTTTTTATTTCTTTTTAAAAGGGCATTAATTCTTACAATTAGCTCTTCCATACTAAAAGGTTTTTTTAAATAGTCGTTTCCTCCTAAATTAAATCCTTTAACAACATCTTCGGTTAAAGATTTAGCGGTTAAGAAAATAATTGGAATTTCTTGATCTTCTTTTCTAATTTCAGTTGCAAGAGTAAAACCATCTTTTTTTGGCATCATAACATCCAAAACTAATAGTAAAGGGTTTTCAGTTTTATAAGTTTTATAAGCTTCAATACCATCTGCACAAAGCAGTACTTCAAAATTTCGAGTTTCTAAACTTTCTTTAATAATTTGTCCTAAAGAAGGTTCATCTTCTGCTAATAATATTTTTACAGGTTTAGGCATTTAAAAGTTCAATTTTAAATAAGGTGTTATTTTTTTTATCGTAAATAATATCAATACTTCCACCGTGTTTTTCAATAATGTTTTTGGTGTAATACAATCCAATTCCAAACCCTTTTACATTATGTGTATTTCCAGTTGGAATTCTGTAAAACTGTTCAAAAACTTTATCTTTTTGAGATTTATGAATTCCATTACCATTGTCTTTAACTAAAATAATAATCTTATTTGTTTCTGATGTTAATTCAACAGTAATTTTATTTCCACCATATTTAATAGCGTTATCTATAATATTGCCGAGTGCATTTTCAAAATGAAATTTATCTAAGTTTAACACAGTTTCGGTACAATTATTTTTAAAAGAAATTATTTTTTCAGAATTAATTAATTGGTATTTTTCAATGACATTATTAATTAAATCAGAAACATTTGTAGGTTGTTTTGTTAAAACAAGATTCTCATTATTTAGCGAAGCCGTTTCTAATATTTTTTCAACCATAGTATGCAGTTTTTGCACTTGTGAATTAGCTATGCCAATGTATTTTTCAGACTTTATTTTATCGTCTAATGCATTAAAATTTTTCATAGCTTCTAAAGCCGTTGAAATGGTTGCAATAGGAGTTTTAAATTCGTGAGTAATATTATTTATTAAGTCGTTTTTTACTTCTGCTAATTGTTTTTGTTTGTAAATTGTTTTAAGTAAAAACAATAAACTTACAATAATACTTAAAGATAGTAGTAATGAAAGTAAAATACTAAAAATTGATTTTTGTAATAATAATTTAGTTTCGTTGGTAAAAAATAACTGCAAATTACTTTTATTTGGTAAAAAAGTAGATTTTGAAGTAGCTATTAAATGTTTTTTAGGGAAATTGTTTAATTTAAAATCAATTGTTTTAGGAGGCAAACTATCATTATAAGAATGCCTGCTGTAATACTTATATTTTAAACCATAGGTAACATCTATATTATTTCTTTTAAATTCCTCGTTTAAATAAGAGTCTAATTTTTCTAAATCTAACGTATCTCTTGAGATAGAAATAAAAACTTTCGAAATTAAACTGTCTATGTTTTTTGGAAAGTTATTATCACTAGTAAAAAATGGATACTGACCATAATTATGATTTTTTAGTAATAAAGGTTTAGTACTATCTTTTTTAATTAAGTTTTGTAAAGTACTATCAATTTTTTTTCTAAATCCACGGCGCGAATTTGTTTTTACAACAATTGTATCAATTTTATTTTCAGAATTTAATGTATCTGTTGAAGCATATGTAATAATTCCAGATTTTGTAATATTGGCAAAATAAGTCTCTACCGAATTATCTAGACTCAGTTGTACTTTACTAATTAGGTTTTGTTTATTTACTTTGTACTCTTTTAAATTCCAATATATCTGTGCAGCAATTGTAATTAAAATAGTAGCACTAATAAAATAAATTACCCATTTGTAATTTTTATTATTCATAGTTCAAAGTTAAGTACATAAAGTCTATAATCCCAATTGATTAACAGTAGTTAACACTAATTAACGCTACGTTGTTGTTAATGCAATTATATTTGTATTGAAAATTTAAATTTAAATTTATAAAAAATGAAATCTATTTTATTTAAAATTATTGCAGTTTTAATGCTATTTGTAAGCTCAATTGCTTTTGCACAAGACTTTCAAGGTAAGGCTATTTATCAAACAAAATCAACTTTAGATATAGATTTTGCTAGTAGTGGAATACCAGCCGATAGAATTAAAATGATTCAAGAAAGAATGAAAAGTCAATTAGAAAAAACATTTGAATTAACCTTCGATAAAGTTGCATCTATCTATAAAGAAGAAGTAAAACTAGATCAGTCTGCTGGAGGAAGAGGTGGAATGCGTTTTATGATGATGGGTGGTGGCGCATCAGGAGATTATTATAAAAATACACAATCTAAAACATCAGTTAAAGAGAGTGAGTTTAGTGGTAAAAATTTTTTAATTAAAGATGCTTTAAAGACTTATGAATGGAAAATGGAGCAGGAAACTAAAATGATTGGTCAGAATTTATGTTTTAAAGCAACTACAGTAATTGAAGTTCCTGTTAGACCAGAGTTTAGATTTGGAAGAAGAAATGCTGAGCAAAATAATAAAGATGAAGAAGAAGTTAAAGAAGAAGCACCAAAAACAGAACAAGTAGTTGTAACTGCTTGGTATGCTATGGAAATTCCAGTAAGTCATGGTCCAGATGATTTCTGGGGATTACCAGGTTTAATTTTAGAAGTATCTTATGGAAATACTAATATCTTGTGTACCAAAATTGTAATGAATCCTAAAGAAAAAGCAACAATTGCAGAGCCATCAAAAGGTAAAGAAGTTTCTCAAAAAGAATATGATGAAATTATTGCTGAAAAAATGAAAGAAATGCAAGAGCGTTTTAGAAATGAACGTCAAAAAGGTGGTAATAATAATTTTAGAATAAGAGGGTAGAGGTAATTAGAAATTCATAAAATTTTTAAAAAAAATAATATTAAAATTTAATATGAAAAATACCTATAATATTCTTATTTTTATAATAGCTTCCTTTTCTGCTATTTGGTCAAAATGTAAAATTAGAAGGAATTGTAAAAAATACAGCAGGTGAACCTTTAGAAATGGCAAATGTTATTGCATTTAAAAAAGGAACAAAATTTTTACAATCATACTCAATTTCAGATACTAAAGGAAATTACAAATTAAACTTAGAAGAGAATGAAGCTTATACTCTTAAAGTAAGCTACCTCGGTTATAATACTCAAGACATTGAAATTAAAACAGATAATACAACAGAAAACTTTACTAAAGATATTATTTTAATAGAATCTAATGAGGCTTTAAGCACCGTTGAGATTACTTATGAAATGCCTGTAAAAATTGTGGGAGATACCATTGTTTACAATTCAGATTCTTTTACTACAGGTACAGAAAAAAAATTAGAAGATGTTCTTAAAAAATTACCAGGTATTGAAATTGATGATAACGGTGAAGTAGAAGTAGAAGGTAAAAAAGTACAAAAAGTTTTGGTTGAAGGAAAAGAATTTTTTGATGGAGATTCTAAATTAGCTACTCAAAATATTCCGGCAAGTGCCATTGATAAAGTGCAGGTGCTTAAAAATTATAATGAAGTTTCTGGTATGCGAAGCGTTACCAATAATGAAGATAATATTGCTTTAAATATTAAATTAAAAAAAGGGAAAAATAAATTTTGGTTTGGTGAAGTAAATGCTGGAATTGGAGATAATGAAAAATATATTGCAAAACCAAAATTGTTTTATTACAGTCCCGAAAAAAGTGTAAATCTATTAGCCGATTTTAATAATATTGGAGAAGCGCCGTTTACAATGCGTGATTATTTTAGGTTTACAGGAGGTTTACGAGGAGCAATGCGTGGAAGCGGAACAAGTTTTAATGTTTCTTCTGGCGGTTTAGGATTTATGACTGCTCAAAACAATCGTGCACAAGAAATTATTTCAAAATTTGGAGCACTAAACTTTAGTTTAGCTCCAAAAAGAATCTCGATTTTAACGGATTTGCAATTGTGAATAATTCTGAAACAGATTTATTAACAAATTCAAGTACTGTTTTTAATAAATTAAATCTTACTGAAGTAACAGAAAAGGCTGCTTTACAAGAAAGTAAACTAGGATTACTAAAATTTAGTACAACTTATAAGCCTAACACAAATGTGCATATAGATTATGATATTTTTGGTAAAATTTCTGAACAAACCGAGTTTCAAGATGTAACGTCTACAAGCAGAAGTGCAGACACCTATAAAGAAGAAAAACCGGTTTCTCTAAATCAGAATTTTAATTTGTATTACACCATAGACGACAAAAATATTTTTGCTGCAGAAATGCAACATCTGTATCAAAAAGACAAGCCTTTGTATAATTCAATGGCAACTTTGCAGCCTTTTTTAATAGTACCAGCATCAGATGCTGAAAGTATTTTTGATATTATTCAAGATAAAAAAATAACTACAAATAAATTCGATGCAAAGTTTGATTATTACTACCTGCTAACACCAAAAAGCAATATCAATATTTCTTTGGGAACTACATTGAGTAATCAAAATTTAGATTCACATATTTCTCAAAATTTAGATAATGGAACTGTATTAGATTTTAACGATCCAGTTTTAAATAATAATGTTGAATATAATTTTACTGATGTGTTTTTAGGTTTACATTATAAAATGGTTTCTGGAATTTTTACATTCAATCCAGGGGTAAGCTTACATCAATATACTACAAAAGATACGCAGTTAGGTAATGAAAATAAAGAAAATATCATAAAAATATTGCCAGAGGTTTATGCTAATTTACAGCTTAAATCATCTGAAAGTTTACGGTTTAATTATGCTATGACCACACAATTTACAGATATTGATAATATTTCAGAAGGTTATTTTCTAAGTAATTACAATTCGCTAACACGTGGAAATAGAATGTTAGAGAGTGCGTTGTATCACAAATACTCATTAAGTTATTTTAGTTTTAGTATGTTTTCTTTTACAAATATTAATGCATCTATAAATTATACTAAAAAAGAAAATGTGATAAAGAATAATACAGAGTTAATAGGAGTTGATAGAATTTCGTATCCAGTAAATTCGAATTTAGCTGATGAAACTTTATCAGCATTTTTTAGATATGGTAAAACATACAGTAGACTTAAAACTAGTTTTTCAGCCAATCTTTCAAGTTCAACTTTCAACAATATTGTGAATGATGAATTGGTAAAATCGGAATCTTTTTCTCATAACTATCAAGCTAGTGTAGCAACAAAATTTAAAAATGCACCTAATTTTGAAAGTGTATATCAAAAATCGTTTTCAGATTACACAAGGTCAAATAGTGAAACCGATAGGCCGTTTGCTAATATTGAAATTAGTTTCTTAAAAAACTTTATTTTAACTTCAGATTATAGTTATTATAGTTATAAAAACACTTTTGAAAATTCTAATAGTGAAACTATTAATAATTATTCGTTTTTAAATGCAAATTTATATTACCAACAAAAAGATAGTAAGTGGGAATTTAAAATTTCAGCTAATAATTTAACGGATAACACATCTATGAATACCGATAGTTATAATGAAATTTCAGATAGTAATTCAACTTCACTATATTTTATACAACCACGCCTTTGGATGTTTTCTGTAAAGTATAATTTGTAAATAATAATATTAAATAATTTATGAAAAACAAAAAATCAACAAACTTTTATATGAGGATTGTACATCGTTATTTAGGGTTTTTTTTAGTAGGTGTTATGATGATGTATGGAGTAAGTGGAATTATACTTATTTTTCGAGAGACTGATACGTTTAAAGTAGAAAAGATAGTTGAAAAGAAACTACAATCTGAACTAAAATCATCTGAACTTGGAAAAATGTTAAAAATCAGAGATTTTAAAATTAACAAAACAGAAAATGATATAGTGTATTTTGATAATGGTACCTATAATAAAACTTCAGGTGTAATAAGTTATACAACAAATGAACTACCTTATATATTAGATAAAATTGCACATTTGCATAAAGCCACAACTAATAGTCCATTATTTTGGTTAAATATATTCTTTGGATTATCTCTTTTATTTTTCGCAATTTCTTCTTTTTGGATGTTTTTACCTAAAACTAAAACATTTAAAAAAGGGTTATATTATACTCTTGGAGGTTTTGTGTTAACCTTAATTTTAATTTTTATTTAAAGCTTTTAGTGAAGCTTGAAATATAGATTTTAATAACAACTTATCTTGTTTTAAAAAGTTAAAAGCGCTTTTATTTTATTATCATCAGCGTATTTTTGAAGCACTTTTCTGCCGGGTAAAAAAGATAAATCCATAATAAAATTAAAGCCTGCAATTTCAGCACCACATTTTAAAATAATTTCAGCAGCAGCTGCTGCTGTTCCTCCTGTAGCTAATAAATCGTCATGTATTAAAACCTTATCACCTGGATTAATTAAATCTTTTTGTACTTGAATTTCATCTAAACCATATTCTTTTTGGAAGGTTTGCGTAATAACTTCTCCAGGAAGTTTCCCGGGTTTTCTTGCTAAAATCATTGCAGTTTTAGAGGCTTTTGCTAAATCAAAACCAAATAAAAAGCCCCGAGCATCAAAACAAAGTATTTTATTAAATAAAAAAGTTGAACCTTCTTTTGGAAGCAATTCTTTTAAATAATGTGATGTTATTAATGCCAATTCCGGATTATATAAGATACTTTGAACATCTTTAAAATTAACGCCCTTCTCTGGCCAATCTGGAAAAGTTTTAATTTCAGAGGTTAATAATTTTTGACATTCTTCAAGAGTTGTAATAGCTTCTAATTTCATGGTTAATTTTTGATTGTTATAGAATGTATCAAAAATACTTAAAATAGTCTGAATTAAAATTCTAATTTATGTTTAAAATAAAAGAGGCTGTTTATATTTTATAAAAAGCCTCTTTATATATCTATGATTGTATTTTATTACATCATTCCTGGCATACCACCACCCATTGGAGGCATTCCGCCACCAGCAGGAGCATCTTCTTTAATGTCAACCAAAGTACAAGCAGTTGTTAAAATCATACCCGCTACAGAAGCAGCATTTTCAAGTGCAATACGCGTTACTTTTGTTGGGTCTATAATTCCAGCTTTTAACATTTTAGTGTACTCATCTGTTTTAGCATTATAACCAAAATCTCCTTTTCCTTCTATTACTTTCGCAACAACTACTGATCCTTCTCCACCAGCATTTTCAACTATTTGACGTAATGGCTCTTCAATAGCTCTTGCTAAAATTTTAATTCCAGTTACTTCGTCTAAACTATCTGTAGTAATAGATTTTAATACTTCAATAGTTCTAACTAAAGCAACACCACCACCAGCAACAATACCTTCTTCAACAGCAGCGCGAGTAGCATGTAAAGCATCATCAACTCTGTCTTTTTTCTCTTTCATTTCAACTTCACTTGGAGCTCCAACATATAATACTGCAACACCACCAGCTAATTTAGCTAAACGTTCTTGTAATTTTTCTTTATCGTAATCTGAAGTTGTAGTTTCAATTTGTGCTTTAATTTGAGCAACTCTGGCTTTAATTAAATCAGCATCACCAGCACCATTAACAATAGTTGTATTGTCTTTATCAATAGTAACTCTTTCTGCAGAACCTAACATTTCTAAGGTTGCTTTTTCTAAGGTTAAACCTCTTTCTTCAGAAATTACAGTACCACCAGTTAAAATTGCAACATCTTCTAGCATTGCTTTTCTTCTGTCTCCAAAACCAGGAGCTTTTACAGCAGCAATTTTAAGGGCGCCACGTAATTTGTTCATTACCAATGTTGCTAAAGCCTCTCCTTCAACATCTTCAGCAATAATCAATAATGGTTTTCCACTTTGTGCTACTGGTTCTAATATTGGTAATAAGTCTTTAAGATTTGTTATTTTTTTCTCGAATAATAAAATGTAAGGGTTTTCTAAATCAGTTAACATTTTATCTGCATTTGTTACAAAGTAAGGAGATAAATAACCTCTATCAAATTGCATTCCTTCAACAATATCTACATACGTTGTTGTTCCTTTTGCTTCTTCAACAGTAATTACACCTTCTTTTCCTACTTTTTCAAAAGCTTGAGCAATTAAATCACCAATAGTATCATCATTATTTGCTGAAATTGAAGCAACTTGTTTTATTTTATCAGATTTGTTTCCAACTTCTTGAGATTGTTCTCTTAAGTTATTTACAATTGCTTCAACTGCTTTATCAATTCCACGTTTTAAATCTAAAGGATTTGCACCAGCGGCAACGTTTTTCAACCCTTCTTTAACAATTGCTTGTGCTAAAACAGTTGCAGTTGTAGTTCCATCACCAGCTAAATCATTAGTTTTTGAAGCTACTTCTTTTACCATTTGTGCGCCCATATTTTCAAGAGCATCTTCTAATTCAATTTCTTTAGCTACAGTTACACCATCTTTTGTAATTGCTGGTCCTCCAAAAGATTTTCCAATAACTACATTTCTTCCTTTTGGTCCTAAAGTTACTTTTACAGCATTTGCTAAAGCATCTACACCACGTTTTAATCCATCACGTGCTTCAATATCAAAAATTATTTCTTTTGCCATTTTTATGTTTTTTTGTGCAAAAATGCTATTGGCTATTTGCCTTTAGCTTTTTGCTAGTTTTATAAATAAATGTATTAAGCCAATTGCTAAAAGCTAAAGGCTAAAAAGCTGAATTCTAAACAATTGCTAAAATATCGCTTTCTCTCATTATTAAATATTCATTTCCTTCCAAAACAAGCTCAGTACCAGCATATTTACCATACAAAACGGTTTCTCCTACCTTTACAGTCATTGGTTCGTCTTTTGTACCATTACCAACTGCAATAACAGTTCCTTTTTGTTGTTTTTCTTTTGCCGAATCTGGAATGATTAAACCTGAAGCTGTTGTAGTTTCTGCAGGAAGAGGTTCTATTAAAACTCTATCTGCTAATGGTTTGATATTAATTTTACTCATTTTATAATTAGTTTAAATTTATTAATTCTATGAATTAAATAGTCTAAAAGTATGCCAATATATTTATACTGACAAATGTACTTTTAATAGAAACGATGGTTAAAAAAAAATGCCAACGTGTCACTCACATTGGCATTTTTTAATTGTTTTTTTAAAATAGTTTATTGAACTGAATCTTGAGTTGTTGATTCAATTGGTAAAGCTGGTGTATCTTGCACTTCTCTGTTTTCAATAGTATTTTCAATTTCTGAACTAGTATCAACAGTATTTGCTTTTGGTGCAGCAAAGTTTGATAATAATATAAGTGCTAATAGCACAATTGAAAGTGTCCAAGTACTCTTATCTAAAAAACTAGTTGTGTTTTGCACACCACCTAATGATTGTGTACCACCACCACCAAATGAAGAAGCTAAACCTCCTCCTTTAGGGTTTTGAACCATAATAATTAATATTAGCAAAAGTGCTACTATCATAATCAGAATTAAAAATAATGTATACGTTGTCATGACTTATTTATTTGTAAATTTTTTATTGCTTTAATTTGGTCTGCAAAGAAACCACTTTTTTCTGGATATTTCAAACTTAAAATGCGATAGGCTTTTATTGCATTTTCAAATTTATGTTGTTCAAGATATACTTTCGCTAAAGTCTCTGTCATTAAACTCTCATTTTCTGATGAGCTCTCAGGTGAAAGGTCTTGATTTACAGTGTTTTTACTAATGGGTTTTATTTTTGGGCTGGTCTCTATAAACTTATTAATTAGACTAATTTTATTACTTTTAGCAAGTTCTTTTTTTACATTTTCTGTTCTAGTAATTGGTTTTTGAGCAATTAATTGCATCCATTCATTAAAAGAATGTGGTTCTGAACTTTTAAAGTTAAGCGGTTTTCCTATTTCAAGAACTTCTGAATTAGTGTTTTCTAAAGTATTTTCTGCTGATTGTTCTGAAGTTTTTAATGTTGTTTCTGTATTCTTTTCTTCAAAAGAAGTTGTTATTTGTTTATGTAGAATTTTTATAGTTTCTGGTTCAACAACATCAATTTCTTCTAAAATTGGATTCTCTAAAACTGAACTAGTTTCAAAATTGTGAGAAGTAATATAATTAAATAGTACCGACCTATCTATTGTATAAGCTGCTGTTTTTTTTAAGGCTTGATTATATTTAAAGCTATTAGAAGCGCGTAACCCTTTTAATTGAAGCGCCCTTGCTAATTGAAAATATGGGTATTCATTAATTATTGTTTCTAATTGCTCGGTTTTTGTAACATCAATTACGGTGTTTGGTTTTAATAAAGTTGTAAATTCGGTAGTATTCATACTTTTACCATTTTGCTACTGATGCATTAAAAATATCTTGTGCAATACGTTCAATAATTTCATCAAAAGCATCATCTAAAGCGCTTCCTATTAGTTGAACATCAGCACCATAATCATAATAATGAGAGAAGTTTTTTTCAAAATTATCTTCTTCATTTTTATTATTGAAAAATCGAACATTTACGGTAATAGTTAACCTATTTTGTGCAGCTGTTTGTTCAGCAGTTGCTGTCATAGGGTTTATTTTGTAGCCTATAATTTCACCTTCAAATTGCAAATCGCCTCCAGAACTAACAGATGTTAAATTTGTTTGCGTATCGAATAAATCTCTAAATTGTGTTGTAAAAACTTGGCTTAAACTAGGTTCAACCAAAATAGCTTCGTTTGGAAAATAATCTATTTGAATTGTTTTTACATCAGGGCTAATATTTGTTCCTGTAAATGAATAGATTCCACAACTTTGAGTTGCAAGTACAACTATTAAAAATAAGATGCTAACTTTTTTCATTTAATATTAAATTAAAGTTTAAAACTCTTCAATTTTACTGAAGGACTTTTGTTTTTATAATTCTTGTCATTCTTAAGCTAATAGGAAACTATTTTCACAAAGTATTAAGGTTTCCTGTTTTATAGGAATAACAATTATTCGATTTCAAAGATAATTATAATTAACTATAAATCGTATTGTTTTATTTTACGATACAAAGTTCTTTCTGAAATACCTAGTTCTTTTGCGGCTAATTTTCTTTTACCATTATTGCGTTCAAGCGATTTTTTTATCAATTCAATTTCTTTATCTTGAATTGATAAGCTTTCATCAGCATCTATAGTTTCGGTAAATGGATAATCTTCATCTATATGGTTATATGCTTCGTTAATTCTAACAACTTCAACTTGGTTTTCTTCGTGTTCTTTAAAAGACTTTTCTTTGTATATTTTTTCGATTAGATGTTTATTTTCTTCTTGTACTTTACCTGTATTGTTTCCTTTTAACAAATCGAGCGTTAGTTTTTTTAAATCGTTGATATCGTTTCGCATATCAAACAATATTTTATACATAATTTCTCGCTCTGAAGCAAAATCACTTTTAGATTTTTCGCCATTAATTACAGAAGGTAAATTTGTGCCTTTACTTGGTAAATATTCTAAAATTTTATTAGCTGAAACAAGTCGGTTTTCTTCAACAACAGAAATTTGTTCTGCAATATTTTTTAACTGTCTAATATTTCCAGGAAAACCATAATTATTTAAAACTTTAATGGCATCATCACTTAACCTTACTGTTGGCATTTTATATTTTTGCGCAAAATCTGAAGCAAATTTTCTAAATAATAAGTGAATATCACCCAAACGATCTCTTAATGGTGGTAAATTAATTTCGATAGTACTTAATCTATAATAAAGATCCTCTCTAAATTTACCTTTAGAGATTGCTTCTTGCATTTTTAAATTAGTTGCTGCAACAATACGTACATTTGTTTTTTGTACTTGAGAAGAACCTACCTTTATAAACTCACCATTTTCTAATACACGCAATAATCTTACTTGTGTTGTTAATGGTAATTCACCAACTTCATCTAAAAAAATGGTACCACCATCTGCAACTTCAAAGTAACCTTTACGTGTAGCAGTTGCACCTGTAAAAGCTCCTTTTTCGTGTCCAAATAGTTCACTGTCAATGGTTCCTTCTGGAATTGCACCACAGTTAACAGCTATATACTTTGCGTGTTTTCTATGTGATAAGGCGTGAATTATTTTTGGAATATTTTCTTTACCAACTCCACTTTCACCAGTTACTAATACAGAAATGTCTGTAGGAGCAACTCTAACTGCTTTTTCAAGTGCTCGGTTTAAGTGCAGATCGTTTCCAATAATTCCAAAACGTTGTTTTATTACTTGTAATGATTCCATAATTTATGCTCTTTTTCCTAATAGCGTTGCAGAAGTACAATCTTCAACTAAAACGTGCACAAAATCTCCAATTTGCTCATCTCCTTTTGGGAAAATAACCATAGCATTTTGTGAATTTCTACCTTTCCAATGTACATCTGATTTTTTTGATGTTCCTTCTATTAAAACTTCTACAGTTTTACCAATAAATTGTTCCATACGGTAATTTCCGTGAGCTCTTTGAAGTTGAATAATATCATTCAATCTTCTTTTTTTAACTGCAAGTTCAACATCATCATCCATTCTTTTTTCAGCAGGAGTTCCTGGTCTTTCAGAATACGCAAACATAAAACCAAAGTCGTATTTTACATATTCCATTAAGCTGAGAGTATCTTGATGTTCTTCTTCAGTTTCACCACAAAAACCAGCAATCATATCTTGAGATAAAGAACATTCAGGTAATACTTTTCTAATATTATCAATTAGTTCAATATATTCTTCACGTGTGTGTTGTCTGTTCATTCGTTTTAACACAGATGTACTTCCAGACTGCACAGGTAAATGTATGTATTTACAAATATTTTCGTGTTTTGCCATGGTGTGGATTACATCCAAACTCATATCTTGTGGGTTAGAAGTTGAAAAACGAAAACGTGTTTTTGGAAACTTTGTAGCAGCTAAATCTAATAATTGTGCAAAATCTACTGCTGTTGCTTTTGCAATTTCAGAAGCATTTTTAAAATCCTTTTTTAAACCACCGCCATACCACAGGTAACTATCTACATTTTGTCCTAATAGTGTTATTTCTTTATAGTTATTAGTTACTAAATCGCCTACTTCTTCTAAAATACTTTTTGGATCTCGACTACGTTCTCTACCACGTGTAAAAGGGACTACACAAAAGGTACACATATTATCGCAACCACGTGTAATAGATACAAAGGCAGAAACTCCGTTGCTATTTAATCTAACGGGTGAAATATCTCCGTAGGTTTCTTCTTTAGATAAAATTACATTTACGGCATCTCTACCAGCATTAACTTCTGCTAATAAATTCGGTAAATCTTTGTAAGCATCTGGTCCAACCACCAAATCA
The DNA here is from genome assembly GCA_942492305.1 of uncultured Flavobacteriaceae bacterium. GTDB lineage: Bacteria > Bacteroidota > Bacteroidia > Flavobacteriales > Flavobacteriaceae > Lutibacter. Next base: position 1,003,998 of record CALOEI010000001.1, read on the forward strand.
ACAATTTTTTCTTCTTCTAAAAATTTTGCTTTTAAGCGTTCGGCCATACAACCTAAAACACCAACTTTCATAGTTGGATTTATTTTTTTAACAGCATTGTATTTTTCTAAACGTTTTCGAACAGTTTGTTCTGCTTTTTCTCTAATAGAACAGGTGTTCACTAACACTAAATCTGCTTCTTCCAGTAAATGTGTGGTGTTGTAACCTTCTTCAGAAAGTATTGATGCAACAATCTCAGTATCATTTAAATTCATTTGGCAACCATAACTCTCTATAAAAAGTTTTTTATGGTTTCCTTCTTTATGATCTGTTAAAAGTGCTTGACCCTGCTTTTTTTCTTCTATAACTTTTTCGCTACCCATATATTTTTATTGGATTGCAAAGATATAACCAATTTTTTAAAAATATGACATATTGGCAGAACTTTAACAATCGTAAATTAGGTCTTAAAACCTATTGTTTTAGGAATAATCTGTCACTCTGAAATTAGTTCTGTTTAATGGTAGGTAAGTTTATGTTAAGATTTCTTCAGGTTATAATCTCTACGTAAATTTATAAAATATACATTGTAGCGTTTTAATACTTTTTAACGTATTAATAATATGTAGGTTAAATACAAACAATAAATACAAACTTATTATGAAAACTAAACTTCTATTTTTAACTGCTATAACACTCATTTTTATGATTTCTTGTGATAATAATGATGAATTTGAAACTGTAAATGTTGCAAAAGCAGAATTTATGTCCTTAGAGGCGTTCAGAGCGTCTGTAGATATTATTGCACCAATTCCAATAATTGAGTCTGGGAAAATCTACGCATACAACAATTTAGTTTTAGTAAATGATATTGACAATGGTATTCATATTATAGATAATTCTAATCCTGAAAATCCTGTTAAAGTTGCGTTTATAAAAATCAAGGCTACAAAAGATATGGAGATAAAAGGTAATTATTTATATGCCGATAGTTTAATGGATTTATTGGTTTTTGATATTTCAGACATAAATAATATATACGAAGTTGCACGCTTAAAAGATGTATTTCCTGGTTATATTCCTACGCCATTTATCGATAATTTAGTAATAGATTATGGTGAAAATGGAAATCAACCTGGAGATATTATTGTTGGTTGGAACATTACTCAAGAACAACGTAGAATTGATGATGAAAGAAGTGATTATATTACAGGAGGGTTATTTAATGATGTTATGATGACAGCTGCTGCGGAGTCTACAGGGCAAGGTGGTTCTTTAGCACGTTTTAAAATTGTAGACGATTATTTATACGCAGTTGACAGTCATAATATAAATATTTTCGATATTACTAACTTAACTTCGCCAAGAGAATTACAGGAAGTACACGCTGGTTTTGATATTGAAACCATTTTTAATAAAGACAATCTACTTTTTCTAGGAAGTATGAGCGGTATGTATATTTTTGATATTGAAATACCTGAAACACCAAAATTTATTTCAGAATTTCAGCACGGTACAGCTTGTGATCCGGTTGTTGTTGATGATAATTATGCTTATATTACCTTAAGAGCTGGAAATTTTTGTGGTGCTTTTGAAAGTAGTTTAGAAATAGTTGATATTTCTGATGTGTATAACTTAGAACATGTAAAGTCTTACACAATGGATAACCCATATGGTTTGGGTATTAAAGATAACTTACTGTTTATATGCGATGGAACGTCTGGTTTAAAAGTGTATAATAAAACTGATATTGAAGATTTAGAATTGTTAAATACCTTTGAAAACATAACAGCATTTGATGTAATTCCAAGGCAAAATCAGTTGTTATTAATTGGTGATAATACATTGTTTCAGTATAACTATTTAGATAATGGCCTTAGTTTAATGAGTGAATTTCACCTAAATTAAAAATAGTTTCCCTAGTAAAAACAGGCTGTGCAGCCTGTTTTTTTATTTTTAGCTATTTTGTATTTGATTAGTTTAAAAAAATCTATATACTTTTGCAATCGAAAATTTCAAGAACATTCAATTTAATTCAAATGATGAAAATGGTTTTATTGAAGGTTGAAAAATAATTTTAATACGTATTTATGGCAAAAAATTTAGTAATAGTAGAGTCACCTGCAAAAGCAAAAACAATTGAAAAATTTTTAGGAAAAGATTTTCAAGTAGAGTCTAGTTTTGGGCATATTGCAGATTTACCCTCAAAAGAAATAGGAATAAATGTAGATGGAGATTTTATGCCAAATTATATTGTTTCTTCAGATAAGAAAGCAATAGTAAAAAAATTAAAAAGCCTAGCAAAAAAAGCAGATACTGTTTGGTTAGCATCGGATGAGGATCGTGAAGGAGAAGCTATTGCTTGGCATTTATATGAGCAATTAAAATTAAAAGATGCTGCAACAAAACGAATTGTTTTTCATGAGATTACAGAAAAAGCAATTTTAAAAGCCGTTGAAAATCCTAGAAGTATAGATTACCATTTAGTAAACGCACAACAAGCACGTAGAGTTTTAGACAGGTTAGTAGGGTACGAACTATCACCAGTTTTATGGAGAAAAGTTAAAGGAGGATTATCTGCAGGAAGAGTACAATCCGTTGCTGTTAGATTAATTGTAGAAAGAGAACGTGAGATATCTAATTTTACACCAGTTGCTACTTATAAAGTTATTGCAGAATTTACCAATTTTGAAGGTAAAAAGTTTAAAGCCAATTTACCAAAGAATTTTGACACTAAAGAAGAGGCAGAATCTTTTTTAAATTCTTGTATTGGTGCTAATTTTAAAGTTGAAGATTTACAAAAAAAACCTGCAAAAAAATCTCCAGCGGCACCATTTACAACTTCAACATTACAACAAGAAGCTTCTAGAAAATTATATTTTCCTGTTGCAAAAACTATGATGATTGCTCAACGTTTGTATGAAGCTGGTTTAATTACATATATGAGAACAGATAGTGTAAACCTATCTGATGATGCTAAAAATGATGCTAAAGAAGAAATAATTTCGTCTTATGGTAAAGCATTTAGTAAACCTAGAAATTTTAGTTCTAAATCTAAAGGTGCACAAGAAGCTCACGAAGCAATACGACCAACATCTATGAGTCAGCAGTCGGTTTCTGTTGATTACGACCAAGATAGGTTGTATGATTTAATTTGGAAACGTACAATTGCTTCGCAAATGAGTGACGCGCAATTAGAACGTACTAATGTTAAAATTTCTAACTCAAACAATGCTACTATTTTTACTGCTAATGGTGAAATGATAAAGTTTGAAGGATTTTTGAAAGTATATTTAGAAGGAACGGATAATGAAGATGAAGAGCAAGAAGGAATGCTTCCAAATTTAACAACAGGAGATACTTTAACTAATAAAAATATTATTGCAACAGAAAGGTATTCAAGACCGCCTTATAGGTTTACAGAAGCTTCTTTGGTAAAAAGATTAGAAGAATTAGGTATTGGAAGACCTTCTACATATGCGCCAACAATTTCAACAATTCAACGTAGAGAATATGTAGAAAAAGGTACTATAGATGGTGTTGATAGAGATTATACTCAAATAAAATTAACCAAAGGAAAAGTAGTTTCTAAAGTTCTAACTGAAAAAGTAGGTTCAGATAAAGGGAAATTAGTTCCAACAGATATTGGAAATATTGTAAATGACTTTTTAGTAGAAAACTTCTCAAATATTTTAGATTTCGGATTTACAGCAAAAGTAGAATCTGAATTTGATGATATTGCAGAAGGAAAAGAAGATTGGATTTCAATGATAAAAGATTTCTACAATAAATTTCATCCAATTGTTGAAGATGTAGCTGCAAATGCTGATAGAGCAAAGGGAGAACGATTGTTAGGTGTCGATCCAAAAAGTGGTAAAAATGTTTATGCACGTTTGGGTAGGTTTGGAGCAATGGTTCAAATTGGAGAAGCTACTGATGAAGAAAAACCAAAATTTGCAAGTTTACAACCAGACCAAACATTAACGTCTATAACTTATGAAGAAGCCATGGACTTGTTTAAACTTCCGAAAAAAATTGGTGGTTTTGAAGGAAATGATGTAATTGTTGCTAATGGTCGTTTTGGTCCTTACATAAAGTTTGACACTATGTTTGTTTCAATTCCAAAGGACGAAAATCCAATGTCTATAGATATTAATAGAGCCATTGAGTTAATTCAAGAAAAACAAAAAGCAGATGCACCGATAGGCACTTATGAAAATTTACCAATACAAAAAGGAGTAGGTAGGTTTGGACCATTTATTAAATGGAACAACATGTTTATCAATGTTAATAAAAAATACGATTTTGATAACCTAATTCAGTCTGATCTTGAAGAATTAATTGAAGATAAAAAAAGAAAAGACATTGAAAAAGTATTGCATAATTGGGAAGAAGAAGGTATAAGAGTTGAGAAAGCACGTTGGGGAAGATCAAATATTTTAAAAGGAAAAATTAAGATTGAATTGCCAAAAACAGTAGATGCTACTAAGTTAACTTTAGAAGAGGTTAAAAATATAATTGAAAAAAAGTCACCAAAAAAGAAAGTTGTAAAAAAGAAAACAACTAAAAGAAAAACATCCAAAAAATAATTTTTTTAGTATCTTGCCAACAATTATACTACTTTAACCCCTAAGAATGAATTTCGATTATCTTAAACCTGTAGATAATGCACTTGTAGCCTATGCAAAAATGCAAACCAATAGTTCATTTGGTCAATGCATTAAAATATATGCTGCTAAAGATAATTTCCCAGATTTAACAAATACCAAAATTGCAATTATTGGCGTTTTAGAAGGTCGAGGGGCAGTTGATAACAACGGAACTGGTACAGATTTAAACGAACTAAGAAAAGAATTATACAAATTATATCCTGGAAATTGGCCAGTAAATGTTGTAGACTTAGGTAATATTGAGCAAGGAAACACAATTGATGATACTTATTTTGCTTTAAACAACCTAGTAGGTTTTTTAATAAAAAATAAAATTATTCCTATAATAATTGGTGGTGGACAAGATTTAACATATGCAAACTACAGGGCGTATGATTCTTTAGAACAAACAGTTAATATTGTTGCTGTTGATAGTAAATTTGATTTAGGAACTATTGAAGATGAATTAACTTCACAATCGTATTTAAGTAAAATTGTTATGAATCAGCCAAATAATTTATTTAATTTTTGCAATATCGGATACCAAACCTATTTTAATTCACAAGATGAAATAGATTTATTAGAAAGTTTATATTTTGAAGCATATAGATTGGGCGAAGTTTTAAATTCAATTCAAATAGTTGAACCAATTTTAAGAGATGCAGATATTGTAAGTATAGATATAGCTTCCGTTAAAAATGCTGATGCTCCGGCAAATAATAACGCTACTCCAAATGGATTATCGGGTACAGATATTTGTGCAATTGCACGCTATGCTGGGATTAGTGATAAAGTTTCTTCATTCGGAATATTTGAATACAATCCAATTTTAGATACAAAAAATCAAACGGCTCAATTAATTTCTCAAATTATTTGGTATTTTATTGAAGGGTTTAATTTTAGAGCAAATGATTATCCGTTTGGGTTAAAAGATCAGTATAAAAAATTTATTGTACCAATAGAAGATCAAGTATTAAATTTTTATAAAAGTAATAAGAGTGGAAGATGGTGGATGGAAATACAAATAAGTAATAATAATAAATTTAAAAGACATGCGTTAATACCTTGTACATATCAAGATTATATAAGTGCAAGTAACCAAGAAATTCCTGAAAGATGGATGCAAACATTTAAAAAATTAAATTAAGTTAATAGTTTAAATACTAAAATCAATTTTTTTTAGTTTAAAACAGATTAAATTAAATATTGTATTTTAAAATAAATAGTAATACGTTTGCCTAAAAGAATTATAAATTAATATGAAGAAAATATCATTGTATATTTTACTAGCATTGGTGGTAGTCAGTTGCGGGTCGAATGATCAAGGAGAATTAGTTGGAGTAAGGTCTTCAAGTAATTGGCATTCAGAGAGACCGTTGGGTATGACACTGATTCCTGGTGGATCCTTTACAATGGGTAAGCAAAGTGAAGATGTTGCAGGTTCACTTAATTCCCCAGCCAGAACTGTAACTGTACGTCCATATTATATGGATGAAACAGAAATAACAAATAGCGAATATAAAGAGTTTGTACATTGGGTAAGAGATTCTATTGTAAGAACAGAACTTGCCTTATTCTCAGAATTAATGTCTTTTGATGGTGCGCCAGTATTAGAAGAATATAAATTTTTAAACATTGATTCTACTGATATGTCTCCATATCAAAAATACATGATGAAAACCTATGGTAGTTTGGGTGATTTAAATTCGCCAACTCAAGGTAAAATGTTAAATTGGGATGAAGAAATTATTTGGAATGTGCACGATTTTCCAAGTGAAGAGTATGCCGAAGTTATGGTTGACTCTATTTTAACACCTATTGAAGATAGTTTTGAAGGTAGAAGAATGTTAAATGTAGAAAAATTAAATTTTACTTATTACTGGTTAGATCAAGAAGCAGCGGCAAGAAATAAAGGAAACAGAAGAGATTTTATAAAACAAGAAATTGTAAACGTTTATCCAGATACTACTGTTTGGGTGCGTGATTTTAAATATTCCTATAACGATCCAATGCATCAAGATTATTTTTACCATCAAGCATATAATGATTATCCTGTTGTTGGAGTCTCTTGGATCCAATCAAAAGCATTTTGTAAATGGAGAACTAAAAAGAAGAATGATTATTTAAATGCTAAAAGAAATCCTACACAAGTACCTCAATTTAGATTAGCTACTGAAGCTGAATGGGAATATGCTGCGAGAGGAGGTCTTGAAAATGCAACGTATCCTTGGGGTAATCCATATACAACAAGCGATAGAGGTTGTTTTTTAGCTAATTTTAAACCTGCAAGAGGGTGATTACGCAGTTGATGGTGCTTTATATACTGTTGAAGCAAAATCTTACAATCCAAATGATTATGGTTTATATAATATGGCAGGTAATGTTGCAGAATGGACAAATACAGCATATAGCGAAGCTTCATATTATATCGGTTCTACAATGAATCCAAATGTAGAAATAGATAAAAATCATAGAAAAGTAATAAGAGGTGGTTCTTGGAAAGATGTTGCTTATTTTTTAGAAGTAAGTACCAGAGATTATGAGTATGCAGACTCGGCTAGAAGTTATATTGGCTTTAGAACAGTACAAGACTTTTTAGGAACTGATATCAATTAAAATTAAATCAACAAACATATAAACAAATAATATTCAGAATTATGGCAGCAAAAAATACTAAGAAAATCTTTAATATGGCCTATGGTCTTGGAGCATCAATTGTAATAATTGGAGCTCTATTTAAAATTATGCACTTTAAAATTGGTTTTTTAACAGGTGGTGTAATGTTAACAATAGGTATGGCAGTAGAAGCAGTTGTATTTGCAATTTCTGCTTTTGAACCTGTTGATGAAGATTTAGATTGGTCTCTAGTATATCCAGAATTAGCTGGAGGAAATTTAAGAGACAAAGATAAAGCAGAAGCTAAAGAAGCTCAAAGCTTATTATCTCAAAAATTAGATGATATGCTTAGAGATGCAAAATTAGATGCCGGATTAATGAAAAGTTTAGGCGATAGTATTCAAAACTTTAAAGGAGCTGCTGAAAATATAGCACCAGCTGTAGATTCTATTGCTGCAACTACAAAATATAGTGAGCAATTATCTTTAGCAGCTGCACAAATGGAATCGTTAAATAGTTTGTATAAAGTACAATTAGATAGTACAAGCAGACAAGCTGAAATTAACGAGCAAGTTGCTGTAAATGCTGGAAAATTAAAAGAACAAATGGAATCGTTAGCTACTAATTTATCATCATTAAACGGTGTATATGGAGGTATGTTATCTGCAATGTCTAATAAATAATTAGTTGTTTATTTTAAATAAATTATTAATCAAAAAAACTAATTAAAATGGCTTCAGGTAAATTATCACCAAGGCAAAAAATGATAAACTTAATGTATTTAGTCTTTATTGCAATGTTAGCAATGAATATGTCTAAAGAAGTTTTATCAGCTTTCGGTTTTATGAATGAAAAGCTGGTTGAGAATAATTCAACCGCAACAGAAAAAAATAATCAAATACTTAGTAACTTAGCTACAAAGGCACAAGAGCAGCCAGAAAAGTATGCAGACTTATATAAAAAAGCAAACGAAGTAAATCAACTTTCTAAGGATTTTACTGCCTTTTTAGAATCTAAGAAAGCACTTTTTTTAGCAGATCAAGAAGACCCAAAGAACTACGAAGCAATGGATCAAGCAAATATTGTTGATGAACATTTTTTTGTGAATGATAAGTTTACAGAAGAAGGTCAAGAATTTTTGAATCAAATTAATGGGTATAGAGATAGTGTTGTTGCATTATTAGGAGAAAGCAATTCATTAAGCGCAACAATAAATCAAAGATTTGATACTTCAGATCAGCAAGTAGAGGGTGGTAAGCAAGCTTGGTTGAAAAATAGATATGAAGGATTTCCTTTAATTTCAACGGTTACAAATTTAACGTCTATGCAAATGGACGTTAAAACTACAGAATCTGAAATTTACAATAGTCTGTTAGGTGGACAATTAGAGAGTGATGTTTCTATGTCTAATTATAAAACAATCTTAATTCCAGAAAAGTCTGCCTTTTTTCAAGGTGAAAACTTTAAAGGAAAAGTTGTGTTAGGTCGTTACGATGCTTCTTTACAACCTTCAGAAGTAATAGTTAATGGACAAAAAATTACTAAAATTGAAGATGGTGGAGCAATATTAGATTTTCCTGCAGGTGGTGTTGGAGAAAGCGCGAAGTAAAAGGTAAATTTGTTTTTATTGAAAATGGAGAGCCTGTTGAAATTGAAATTAATAGTTCATATGCTGTAATTCCAAAACCAAATAGTGCTGTAATTTCTGCAGATAAAATGAATGTTGTTTATAGAGGTGTAGCCAAACCCAATGACAATTTCTATTCCTGGAATTCCAGATAATTTAGTACGTGCTACTGGTACTGGGTTAAAGTAAAAGAACAGGTGGTTCAGGAAAATATATTATGACACCAGCTTCTGGAAGAGAAGTAACAATTAGAGTTTCTGGAACATTGCCAAATGGACAAACTGTAAGTTCATCTCAAAATTTTAGAATTAAAGATATTCCGTCGCCACAAGGAACTATTAGAAAAGAATCAGGTCATGTTTTAATGCCAAATTCTAGTTTAGCTAATGCAACAGTTGGAGCAGAATTACCAGATTTTGATTTTGATTTAAAATTAAATACAACTGGATTTACATTAAAAGTTCCAGGGCAATCTGCAGTTGTTGTAGAGGGAATAGAATGGATGCTCAAGCTAAAAAAGCCATTGCAAAAGCTAAAAGAGGTGATGTAGTTACAATATTTGATATTAAATCTTCGTTAGTAGGAAATAGTACTTATAAAATTAAATCAGCTTCTGCAGTAAGTATTGAAATTCAATAATAAATTAATTTTAAATGATGAATAAGAAAAATATTGGAATTTTTATTTTAGCATTTGTGTTGTTTCAAACAACATTTGCACAAACTAATCTTTTAAATGCTAAAAGACCTTCCGATATTGGAAAAAAAACTGCTGAGCAAAAAGCTGTTGATAATGATAGGCCTTTAGAATACGGTTATATAGATGATAGAGATATTTTATGGTCTAAAGTAGTTTGGGAATATATAGATTTAAACGAACGTATTAATTTACCGTTATATTATCCTGTAGACACTACAACCGTAGCTAGTAATAGAAGATCTTTATTCGATACACTTCTTAGAGGTATAAAAAATGATGAAATTACCGAAGTGTACGATGATTCATATTTTACAGCTAAAATGACTAAAGCCGAAATAAATAGAAAGTTATTTAGAGTTGATACTACAGATGCTGGTTTCGATGAGTTAAATGCAGGAGCTGTTAATATTAACGAGTATATTGATAAAATAAACTTAACTTCTCAAGACATTGAAGGTTTTAAAATTAAAGGTCTTTGGTATTTTGATAAGCGTCAGGGAGAATTAAAATATAGACTGTTAGCTTTAGCTCCAATTGCACCAGATGTGCAAACTATGGGTAGAGAAGATATCGATATTACGGAGCAATTGCCATTATTTTGGGTTTGGTTTCCAGATGCAAGAAATTTATTGCACGAAATGAAAGTTTTTAATCCTAAAAATTCTGCATTTCCTATTTCTTTTGACCACATTTTAAATGCTCGAAGATTTAATGCTATTATTTATAGAGAAGAAAACATTTATGGAGATCGAGATGTTTCAGATTATGTAAAAGGAAATTCTTTATTTCAGGTTCTAGAATCTAACAAAATTAAAGAGCAAATTAGAAATAAAGAGTTAGACATGTGGAATTATTAATATTTTAAAAATATTTAAAAAGCTGTTTACAAAGTTTTAAAACTTTCTAAACAGCTTTTTTTGTTTAATAATGTGATTTAAAATGCAAGTAGATTATATAATTGTTGGTTTGGGTTTGGCAGGATTAGCTTTCTCAAAAGAATTAGAACAGCATCATAAATCGTTTGTGGTTTTTGAAGATAATTCTCAAAATTCTTCCATAGTTGCTGGCGGAATGTATAATCCGGTTATTTTAAAACGCTTTACACCTGTTTGGAATGCAATAGATCAACTTGAAATTGCATTACCTTTTTATGAAGCAATTAGAAAAAAAATTCAATAAAAAATACGATTATTCAGTTGCTATTTATAGAATTTTTAAATCTGTTGAAGAACAAAATAATTGGTTTATTGCTTCTGATAAACCGTTGCTTTCAGAATATATGGATCCTGAAATTATTCACGAAAAACATAGTGGAATTAAAGCTGATTTTGGTTTTGGAAAACTAAAAAATACAGGTAGAATTGATACTAAATTATTGTTAGAAGATTTCAGAAAATATTTATCTGATAAAAATCTACTAAAAAATGAAAGTTTTAAATACAAAAATTTAAAAATTGAAAATAATACCGTTGAATACAATAACATAAAAGCTTCAAAAATTGTGTTTTGTGAAGGGTTTTGGATTAAAACAAAATCCATTTTTTAATTATTTACCAATGCAAGAAGCAAAAGGTGAATTACTAATAATCTACGCACCAAATCTAAATATTGATTTTTTAATAAAAGCAGCAGTATTTATACTTCCACTGGGAAATAATTATTATAAAGTGGGCGCTACTTTTAACTGGAAAGATACTACTAAAATTCCTACGGAAGATGGTAAAATAGAATTGCTTACAAAACTAAAATCGTGTATTTCAGTTCCTTTTAAAGTTGTTGACCATGTTGCTGGCATAAGGCCAACAGTAAAAGATAGGAGGCCATTAGTTGGAAAACATCCAAAACATTCAAATATGGCAATTTTAAATGGTTTAGGAACTCGTGGAGTCATGATAGCACCAAAAGCAGCTAAATTACTTTATAAACATTTAGAATTTGATGAAACATTAGAAAAAGAATTTGTTATTGCACGTTTTTCTTAAATTTTTTATCAAAATGGACAAAAATATTTATCCAGATTATTCGAGAAAAACGTAAAGAAAAAGGAGCTGTTAAAATTAAAACAACTACAATTGGAATAAAACTTTCTAATAAACTAAGTTTAAATATAAGTGTAGAAATAACAAACGTTATTATTGAAATACCAACCGTTAAGCGCATAATGTTACATACATAGCACCATAAAAAAGAAGGTTCCATATATATTTAAGTCCACAATGCGAACAGTTTTCGTTCATTTTAAAAGCCTTCTTAAATTTAAAGATATTGCTTTCCTCCATAAAATTACCTTCGTGGCATCTTGGACATTTATTAAATAGAACACTATAAAGTTTCGATCCTTTTTTAAACATTTTGTTGTAGTATTTGAAGTTGTTAAAATAAAAACTTTAATTGAGTGCCAAAAATTTTTATAGTAAGTTTGCAAGGTTTTTAAGAAAAAACAAAATTATACATTAAATTATAAAATATCAATGCTTAACGTACATAATTTATCAGTTTCTTTTGGGGGTTCCGATTTGTTTTCAGGAATAACTTTTAAGTTAAATAAAGGAGATAGAATTGGATTAATTGGAAAGAATGGAGCGGGAAAATCTACTTTATTAAGAATTATTTCTCAAGATATTGAAAGTTCTGGCGGAACTATGGCTTTTGATAAAGATGTACGTATTGGTTTTTTACGTCAAGATATAGATTTTGAAGCAGGAAGAACTATTTTAGAAGAGGCATATCAGGCATTTGAAGAAATAAAACAAATAGAAGCTAAATTAGAGCAAATTAATCAAGAATTAGCTGAAAGAACAGATTACGAAAGCGAATATTACCATGATTTAATGGTAGGTGTAAATGACTATACGCATCGATATGAATTGTTAGGTGGGTATAATTATCAAGGAAATACAGAGAAAATATTACAAGGTTTAGGTTTTCAAAGAGAAGATTTTGATAAGTTAACAAACACCTTTTCAGGAGGTTGGCGTATGCGTATAGAACTAGCAAAATTACTTTTACAAAATAATGATATTTTATTATTAGATGAGCCAACAAACCATTTAGATATTGAATCTATTATATGGTTAGAAAATTTCTTAAAAAATTATGCTGGGGCAATTGTATTGGTTTCTCACGATAAAATGTTTTTAGATAACGTAACAAATAGAACCATTGAAATCTCATTAGGTAAAATTTACGATTATAAAAAACCATACTCTCAATTTTTATTGTTGCGTGATGAAATAAAAGAAAAACAATTACAAGCTCAAAAAAATCAGGAGAAAGAAATTAAGGCGACACAACAATTAATTGATAAGTTTAGAGCCAAGGCAAATAAAGCAAGTATGGCGCAATCTTTAATTAAAAAACTTGATAAGGTAGAGCGCATTGAAGTTGATAGCGATGATAATGCAGTTATGAATGTGCGCTTTCAAATTTCAAAAGAGCCAGGAAAAATTGTTGTTGAAGCGGAGGATTTATCTAAAAGTTATGGTGACAAGCACGTGTTAGAAAATGTAGATTTACTGATTGAAAGAAATAGCAAAATTGCATTTGTAGGTCAAAATGGTCAAGGAAAATCTACATTAGCAAAAATTTTAGTGGGTGAAATTGCACATGGCGGACATTTAAAATTAGGGCATAATGTCGAAATTGGGTATTTCGCTCAAAATCAGTCGGAGTATTTAGATCCAGAACAAACTGTTTTGGAAATTATGGAAAACGCTGCTAACGATACTAATAGAATACGTGTTAGAGATATGTTAGGTGCATTTTTATTTGGTGGTGAGGCGGTTGATAAAAAAGCCAAAATGCTCTCTGGTGGTGAAAGAAATAGGTTAGCACTTTGTAAATTATTGCTTTCTCCATTTAATGTTTTAATAATGGATGAGCCTACAAACCATTTAGATATTGCTTCAAAAAATGTGTTAAAACAAGCACTTCAAAATTTTGATGGTACATTAATTGTTGTTTCTCACGATAGAGATTTTTTACAAGGTCTTACAACAACAGTCTATGGTTTTAAAGATAAAGTTATTAAAGAATATTTAGGAGATATAGACTATTTCTTAGAACAACATCAAATAGAAAGTTTAAGAGAAGCCGAAAAGAGAACAGTTGTTGAAAAGAAGCCAGATACTTCTAAAAAGGAAGCAGTACAGTTATCTCGAGAAGAAGAAAAAGAGCTCAAAAAACTAAAAAATAAATTAGCCAAAACCGAAGTTGAAATTGATACTTTAGAAAAAGAAATTTTAGAATTGGATGAAGCACTTGCAAAAGATTATGAAGCAACAGTTGCTGAATCAAACTTTTTTGAAAATTATAAAGCTAAAAAAATAAAATTGAAAAGTTAATGGAAGAATGGTCTGAGTTAGAAGAAAAATTGAAAATTGTTCTTAGAAAATAAAAATAGTAATATACAACAAGTTCATTTTTCTGAAATTGCTAATTCAGGTGTTTCATTATTTATAAAACGTGAAGACGAATTGCATCCATTTATTTCTGGAAATAAATACCGAAAGTTAAAATACAATCTTGTTGAGGCCTCCAAACAAAAAAAAGATACCTTAGTAACTTTTGGTGGTGCATTTTCTAATCATATTGCTGCAGCTGCAGCAGCTGGTTCGAAATTCGGTTTTAAAACTATTGGTGTTATTAGAGGAGATGAATTGGCTAATAATTTGGAGGAAGTACTTCAAAATAATCCTACATTAAGGTTTGCTTCAGAACATAAGATGCAATTTCATTTTGTTTCTAGAAGTGACTATAGAAATAAAACTTCAGATGAATTTATTAATAATTTAAAACAGCAATTTGGTGATTTTTATTTAGTTCCTGAAGGTGGAACAAATACATTTGCAGTAAAAGGATGTGAAGAAATTTTAACTGAAAAAGATGCTGTTTATAATGTTATTTGTTCATCAGTTGGTACAGGGGGAACAATTTCTGGAATTATAAACTCTACAAATAAACATCAAAAAACAATTGGTTTTCCTGCCTTAAAAGGTGATTTTCTTCAACATGAAATTAAAAAATATGTACTAACTAACAAAAATTGGAGTTTAAATACAGACTATCATTTTGGTGGTTATGCCAAGGTTTCTGAAAATTTAATCAATTTTATAAATAAATTTAAAAAAGAAACAGGTATTCCGTTAGATCCAGTGTATACTGGTAAACTATTATTTGGGATTGTAGATTTAGTAAAAAATGATTATTTTGAAAGCGGAACTAATATTTTGGCAATTCATACTGGAGGTTTACAAGGAATTGATGGAATGAATGTATATTTAAAAAAGAAGAATTTAGTAGAAATAGTATAATTATGAAAATGAAATATTTTTTAATCGTTATTTTAACGCTTTGTTTATTAGTGAGTTGTAAGTCTAAAAAGAAACTTGCTAAAAGAGAAAAGCAAGCACGTAAAGAGATGGTTATTAAGTCGTCAAGCGATTCCGAATCGACTAAGGTTGAGGTTAAAACGAACTCCAATTCAAGTATTAGAAATTCTACATTAGACTACATAGAGCAGTTTAAAGATGCTGCAATGAGAGATATGCGAAATTATAATATTCCTGCAAGTATAAAGTTAGCACAAGGTATTTTAGAATCTTCTAGTGGTAACAGCTTGTTAACGAGAAGATCAAATAATCACTTCGGAATAAAATGTCATAAAGGTTGGGAAGGTGATAAAACGTATCATGATGATGATGAAAAAGGAGAATGTTTTAGAGTATATAAAGATCCGGCGAATTCTTATAGAGATCATTCCTTGTTTTTAACCACTAGATCTAGATATTCTAAATTATTTAAAATACAACCAGGCGATTATGTTAAATGGGCAAAAGGGTTGAGTGAAGCTGGTTATGCTACAGATAGAAGGTATCCAGCAAAATTAATTGCAATTATAGAAAAATATGATTTACATAAATATGATACTGAAGTTTTAGGAAAATCTTTTGAATATCCTCAAAATAAAAATTTTCAAAATCATATTGTAGCAAAAGGAGATACTTTGTATTCACTTTCTAGAAAATACGGATTAACTGTTGAAGACCTTAAAAAATTGAACAGTTTAGAGTCAAATACTATTAGTGTTGGGCAAACATTAATAGTTTCAAAATAAAAGCAAAAGCGTTGCAAATTAATTTGCAACGCTTTTAACATGAAACAATCAAAAACTAACCTCTATTATTATATTGTTTTTTAGAGTTATTACTATTTCTAGTCCCTTTTGAGTTTCCTTTTTTCTTATTAGCATTTCTTAACGCTTTTTGATTAAAGTTTTCCCATTTTTCATATTGTTCTTCTGTAAGAATTTTTTTCATTTCAGCTTTTTGGGCTTGTTGTCTTGTTAACCTCATATTTTCACGTTCAAAACGTTCATCACTAGTTAATCCTGTCCCATCTTGTTTGTTTTTTTGAAGCGCTGTTCTAAGTTCTTGGCGTTCTTCTGCATTTTTCAACATCAATTGCTTAACTTCTTTTTCTTGGTTTGCAGTCAAATCTAAGCGTAAAGCCAATTTTTTTGTTTGTAAAGTAGCTCTTTGTTCTGGAGTATAATCAGTTCTTTTTTGTTGTCTTTGCCCTTGAGCTGCTACAGTTAAAGAAAAGAACATTATAACTACTGTTAATCCTACTAATTTTTTCATAATTTAAATATTTTAATGTGTTTATATGCTTCTTTGACTCTAGTTAAATTAAAAGGTTTAATGCCTTAACACTCGTTAACATTCGTTAACAGTAAACGGCCTTAAAAACCATAGATCATAAAATTTTTCTAAAAAAAAGTAACAACTAAAAAATCTAATTCAGAATAATTATAAATAGTGTATTTTTGCAAAATATGATAATGAATAAACTTTCAGATTGGTTACCAACAACAAATAAAGAGGTAAAACTTAGAGGTTGGGAAGAATTAGATGTAATTCTTTTTAGTGGAGATGCTTATGTAGATCATCCAGCATTTGGACATGCGGTTGTTGGTAGAATTTTAGAAAGTTATGGATTACGAGTTGCCATTGTTCCGCAACCAAGTGTGCATGATAACTTACAGGATTTTACAAAACTCGGAACTCCTAAACTGTTTTTTGGCGGTTACAGGTGGTTGTATGGATCCAATGGTTAGTAATTATACTGCAAGTAAAAGAAGTCGTGATAAAGATGCTTATACACCTAATGGAGATAAAGGTTTTAGACCTGATTATGCTACTACGGTTTATACCAATATTTTAAAAGAAAAATTTCCTGATGTTCCTGTTTTAATTGGAGGTATTGAAGCATCATTAAGAAGAGTTACACATTATGATTATTGGAGCGACCAATTAAAACCAACTATTTTGGCAGATTCAAAAGCTGATTTGTTGGTTTATGGAATGGGAGAGCAACCTTTACGAGAAATTGTAAGTTTGTTACAAAAAGGCGTGCCATTTTCAAGTTTAACAACTGTAAAACAAACAGCTTTTTTGTTAAATAAAAATGAGGGAGTTCCAAAAAATAAAAATTGGAAAGATGTTGCTATCCATTCACACGAAGTTTGTTTGAAGGATAAAAAACTATTTGCTTCTAATTTTAAAGTAATTGAACAAGAGTCTAATAAATTATTTGCAGACCGAATTTTTCAAGATGTTGGTAATTCAAAATTAATTATAAATCCACCTTTTGAAACAATGACTGAAGCTGAAATAGATGCTTCTTTCGATTTACCTTTTACACGTTTACCACATCCAAAATACAATAGTAGAGGTCCAATTCCTGCTTTTGAAATGATTAAGTTCTCTATCAATATTCACCGTGGATGTTTTGGAGGTTGTAGTTTTTGTACAATTTCCGCACATCAAGGAAAATTTATTGCAAGTAGAAGTCAGGAATCTATTTTAAAAGAAGTAGATAAGGTTGCTAATATGCCTGATTTTAAAGGCTATTTATCTGATATTGGCGGACCTTCTGCTAATATGTATAAAATGAAAGGTAAAGTTCAAGAGATTTGTGATAGATGTGTTGCACCTTCTTGTATTTCACCTGTAATTTGTCATAATTTGGACACCTCACACAAGCCTTTAACTGAGTTATATCAAGCAGTAGATAAACATCCAAAAGTAAAAAAATCTTTTATTGGAAGCGGTATTAGGCACGATATGTTAGTGCCAGAATTTAATAAATTAGCTGATCCAAAAGAGTTAGATGATTATACAGAAGAAGTAATGACTAATCATGTTTCTGGACGTTTAAAAGTTGCACCAGAACATACTTCAGATAATGTGTTAAAATTAATGCGAAAACCTTCGTTTACGTATTTTCATAAGTTTAAGGAACGTTTCGATAAAATTAATATTCGTAAAAAATTAAATTTACAATTAATACCTTATTTTATTTCTAATCATCCAGCTTGTGAAGTTGAAGATATGGCAAATTTAGCTGCTGAAACTAAAGATATGGGTTTTCAATTAGAGCAAGTACAAGGTTTTACACCAACACCTATGACGGTTGCAACTGTAATCTATTATAGTGGTTATCATCCTTATACCTTAAAACCTACAAGAACTACCTAAAACTAAACAAGAAAAAGATGAACAACATCGTTTTTTCTTTTGGTATAAAAGAGAAAATCAGCAATGGATTAGAAATACTTTATCTAATGTAGGTAGAGGTGATTTATTGCAAAAGTTATTACCTTCAACTAGTTCTTGGAGAAAAAATAAAGGCTGAAAAAGCTAAAGATACTTTTGACGATACTATCACTTTTAATTCAAGAAAGAAAAAAAATATAACGCAAAAAGAAAAAAAGGTAATAATTAAGTTGTTATAATTTACAGCTAATAATTAAAATTTTAAATTTGTTGGTCACATTTATAACAGTCATTTAAAATGAAAAAATTACTATTCTTTTTTTACTGCTTTCATCAACACTTTTGCGCAAAATAAAGTAAAAGTTGATTTAAGTAATCCAAATTCAACTATTTATACCCATTTATATTTTTTACAGCCAGATTCTTATGAACCTTAAAAAGCTGCAACGAACTATTTATGGTTATGAAGGAGAAGAAGCTGAAGAAATTGCCATTAAATTAAAGAAAATTTTAGATGGTAAAGGGTTAAAAGTAGATTTTGACTAAAGTTCCAAAAGATAAAATGTATTCTGACACTACTAATTTTAGAGCAAAGTATCAATATGTGTTATTTCCATATAGATTGCCAGAAGTTTATGTTGAAAAAATTGGAGATAGCTGGTATTATTCACCGGAGGTTTCAAATAATATAGATGAACTATATAACAATATTTTTCCTTGGTATACTGAAAAATTAAAACAAATAATTCCAGATTTGGGCATATATCGCTTTTTAAATATTGAATTATGGCAGTATTTAGGATTGTTATAATTGTATTAATTTTAAGTGCTTTAGTATTTTATATGCTTAAGAAAATTGTTTTTTATATACTTACGAAAAATACAATATTTCATTATTCATAAATCAATGATAAAATAAATCTTACTTTAAAAAAATTAGCAAGACCCATTGTTTTGCTGCTTCTAATTAAATTTATTAAAGGTATTTTACCTTCACTATTATTACCGCTAAATTTAAATACATTTTTATTTTTAGCATTTAATATAATGGCAACAGTTTTTTGGATTTACGTTTTCTTAAAATTGGCAAAGGTTATTATGAGTATTTATGCTGATTTTGTAGAGTCTACACACGGTAAATTAGACGATCAATTAGTACCAATATTAAATAATTTTTTAACTGGACTTGTCGTAATTTTTGGTTTTTTAAAATTTTTAACTCTATTTGGAATTGAGCCAGTTACTGTAATTGCAGGTGCCTCAATTGGTGGTATTAGCAGTTGCTTTAGCTTCACAAGATACTGTTAAAAACTTGATAGGTACTATTATGATTTTTATCGACAAACCTTTTCATATTGGTGATTGGATTGAAGCGGGTGAAGTAGTTGGAACTGTTGAAACCGTTGGGTTTAGATCTACCACAGTAAGGGCTGCAGATACGTCTGTATATCAAATTCCAAATAGTGCATTGTCTGAAATGGTTGTAAATAATAAAGGGTTAAGAGCCTTTAGGCGGTATACAACTAATTTAGGTTTACGTTATGATACACCTCCAGAACTTATTGAAGCTTTTGTAAAAGGTGTTCGTAGAGTTGTTGAATTGCATCCAGCCACGCGTGATGATGCTTTTAATGTTGAGTTTGCTGGATTTGGAGACTCTTCATTACTAATTTTATTAAATGTTTATTTTGTTGAATTAGATTGGAATAAAGAGCAAGCATCTAAGCATAGTTTACATATTGCTATTTTAAAACTAGCAGCTGAATTGGGTGTTGATTTTGCATTCCCTTCAACAACTGTTATGATAGAGCAGTTTCCAGAAAAAAAAGATATTGCAATTGATTATAATATTGAAGAAAATAGAATTAAAAATATAATTGATAGTATTAACCAAAAATAATTCTGAATTGTTTAAATAAAAAAAGAGCCTCAATTGAGGCTCTTTTTTTATTTAATTGGCTTTCATCCAATAAAAAGGAGGCTTTTTAGTGGTTTTAGGTTTTCCAATATTTAAAATAATAGAAAACTCGTGAGAGCCATTGTTATAATTTGAAAGGTTAGAAGTTATCGCATCATAAGTGTATCCAATCTTTAAATTATCTGTTAAACGCAATTGAAAAAGCCCAGAAATAGATTCATCAATTCGATGTGAAATTCCAAATTCTAATTTATCGAGCCACAATATGCTTGCAGAAATATCTGTTGAAACTGGCGCTCCATCCACACCTCTTAACATAAAAGAAGGTCGTATTTTAAAATCATCACTTAAATCAAACACATAGCCTGAAGAAAGATAAAATATCATTTCATCAGAAGCACTAGATACAACAGCATTACTTTTATTATAATGTTTAGTCTGTAAAATATTTACTGTTGATAAACTTGCAAAAAACCGATCCGAATAATAAAAAAGACCTACACCAATATTTGGATTAAATTCATTTAAGTTTTCACTAAATAAATCATCATTTTCAATTCCTAATTCTAATAAATCAACATTTAAAAAGCTACCACCTGCTTTTAAACCAAAAGCCATGGTGGAAGATTCTGTCATATGAATAGAATATGAAAAATCTGCATATACGTGAGTTTCACTTAACACAAATACTTTGTCGTTAACTATGGAAAGCCCCAAGCCAACATTTTTACCAGCGGGTCCGTGAATAGAAAGTGTTTGTGTTTCTGGACTTCCAGCTTCACCTGCCCATTGACTTCGAATATTAGCTGTAGCTGTAAACAATCCGTGACTACCTGAATAGGCAGGATTGATTAAACTAAAGTTATTATAATACTGCGTATATAGAGGATCTTGTTGCGCATTACTTTTTAAAATGATTAAAAAGGTACTTACAAATACGATTTGTTTAAATATATTTTTCATAATTTTTTTTTAATAATTGATGTATAACCAGCCTTTAACAATTTTACTACCTCCATTAATACTAAGTACATAAAAATATGGAGCTGCAGGTAATTTTCTGTTTTTTCCAGAGGAAATACCATCCCAATAATTTTGATAATTATTGGATTCATAAACCATGTTACCATACCTGTTATAGATTTGAATACTGTTATTTGGATATTTATGAAGTCCAGTGATAATAAATTCATCATTTGAACCGTCACCGTTTGGAGAGAACCCTTTAGGTATTTCTAACTCACCACTATCACAAATATCACCAATACCATTACGGTCTAAATCGGCTTGATTAGGATTAGAAACTGTAGGACAATTATCTATAGCATTAACAACATTATCACCATCTATATCAGAATCACAACTATCAGCAATACCATCGTTGTCTAAATCATCAGCAGTAAATGTTACCAAGGCAATTTCTGAAGCACTGTTTCCATTATTATCAACAACAGTTAAGGTTACAGTAATGTCACTACCAACATTAGGACAACTAAATGAAGTTTGATCTAAGCTAATAGAAGCAATTCCACAAGCATCAAAACTACCATCATCTATGTCCTCAGCAGTAATGGAAGCATTACCATTGCTATCTAATTCAACAGAAATATCTCGAGTTACTACAATTGGTGCTACCATATCTTTAACAGTAACTATAGTTGTACACATACTTGTATTTCCACTAATATCTGTTACCGTAAGTGTTACTGTATTATCACCAATTGAATTACAATCAAAAGAAGTAACATCAATACTCATAGATTCAATACCACAATTATCAGAAGAGCCATTGTTTATGTCTTCAACAGTAATACTTGCATTTCCAGTTTCATCCAATTGAATTGTAAATGGAGCTGCACAATTTGCTAAAGGAGCAACGAGTTCTTCTACGGTTACTATTGCAGTTGCTGAGGCACTGTTTCCGTTAACATCAGTAATTGTTAATGTTACTGTATTTTCACCAACACTTGTACAATCAAAAGTATTTTTATCAATACTCATTGAAGCAATTCCACAATTATCTGAAGAACCGTTATCAATATCAGCTGTTGTAATACTTACTGTATTATTAGCATCTAATTGTACGGTGATGTTTTGCGTAACAATTGTTGGGGCCATAAAGTCTACTACAGTTACAATTGCTTCTGCAGAAGAAGTATTTCCATTTACATCAGTCACAGTTAAGATAACTGTATTTTCACCAACGCTTGTACAATCAAATGTTGTAATGTCTAGCTCCATAGATGCGATTTCACAGTTATCAAAAGAGCCATTATCAATATCACTTGCAGTAATACTAGCTAGTTCATTTTCATCCAATTGTGTTTGAAGATGTCGAGTTAGTACTGTAGGAGCAATTAGATCTTCAACAGTTACAGTTGCTTCTGCTGAGGAAGTATTCCCATTTAAATCAGTTACTGTTAAGGTAACTATATTTTCACCAACATTGTTACAATCAAAGTTAGTAGTGTCTATACTCCAAGTTTCAATTCCACAATTATCAGATGAACCGTTATCAATTTCCGCTGCTGTAATACTTGCAGTACCATTAGCATCTAATTGCATGGTAATATTTTGTGTAACAACAGTTGGCGCAACGCTATCTTCTACTGTTACTGTGGCAGTTGCAGAGGCACTATTTCCATTTACATCAGTTACCATTAAGGTTACTACATTTTCACCAACATTGTTACAATCAAAGTTAGTTGTGTCTATACTCCAAGTTTCAATATCACAATTATCAGATGAACCGTTATCAATATCCTCGGCTGTGATACTTGCAGTACCATTACTATCTAATTGCACGGTGATATCTTGCGTAAAGACAGTTGGTGCAATGCTATCTTCTACAGTTACTATTGCAGAGGCAGATGCACTGTTTCCGTTTATATCAGTTACCGTTAAAGTTACTGTATTTTCTCCAACATTGTTACAATCAAAGCCAGTAATGTCTAAACTCCAAGTTTCAATTCCACAATTATCTGTTGAGTTATTATCAATATCTACAGCTTTAATAATTGCTGTACCGTTAGCATCTAATTGCACGGTCATATTTTTTGTAACAACAGTTGGTGCAACGCTATCTTCTAATGTTACTGTTGCATCAGCGGATGTACTGTTTCCGTTTACATCAGTTACCGTTAAGGTTACTGTATTTTCTCCAACATTTGTGCAATCAAAGTTAGTAGTGTCTATACTCCAAGTTTCAATTTCACAGTTGTCTGTTGAGCCATTATCGATATTCTCAGCAGTAATACTTGCAGTGCCATTAGCATCTAATTGAATGGTTATGTCTTGCGTAACAATTGTTGGTGCCAAGGTGTCTTCTACAGTTACTATCGCAGTTTTACTAGCGCTGTTTCCGTTTACATCTTTTACTGTTAATGTTACTGTATTTTCTCCAACATTGTTACAATCAAAGTTATTTGTGTCTACACTCCAAGTTTTAATTTCACAGTTATCTGTTGAGCCATTATCGATATTCTCAGCAGTAATACTTGCAGTACCGTTAGCATCTAATTGCACGATGATATCTTGCGCAAAGACAGTTGGTGCAATGCTATCTTCTACAGTTACTATTGCCGAGGCAGATGCACTGTTTCCGTTTATATCAGTTACTGTTAAGGTTATTGTATTTTCGCCAACATTGTTACAATCAAAGTTAGTAGTGTCTATACTCAAAGTTTCAATTTCACAGTTATCTGTTGAGCCATTATCGATATTCTCAGCAGTAATATTTGCAGTACCATTAGCATCTAATTGCACAATGATATCTTGTGTAACAATTGTAGGTGCCATGGTATCTTCAACAGTTACAATAGCAGTTTCAGATGTACTGTTTCCATTTACATCAGTTACTGTTAAGGTTACAATGTGCTCTCCAATCTCAGTACAATTAAATGTAGTAGTATTAATACTCATAGATTCAATTTCACAATTATCTGAAGAACCATTATCAATATCGGCTGCAGTTATATTTACAGAACCATTAGAATCTAGTTGTACGGTAATATCTTGTGTTATCACAGTTGGAGCAATAGGATCTTCTACTGTTACCATTGCAAAGCAACTGGTTAGATTTCCATTTACATCAACTACAATTACTTCAATATTATTTTCTCCAATATTTGAACAGTTTAAAGTTTGTGCTGAAAATCTTATAAGTCCATTAATTTTAGCACCAATACTTAAAATTTCACAATTATCTGTTGAACCATTGTCTAAATCAGCAGGTGCTAGTAAATACTCTCCGTTTTCATCTAATTGAACTGTAAGATCTTTGCAAATTGCTGTAGGAGGTAGGTTGTCTTCTACGGTAACTATTGCGTCTGCTGTCGACACATTTCCATTGATATCAGTTACAGTTAATGTTACTATGTTTTCTCCAACATTAGCACAAATAAATGTGTTTGGAGAAACTGTTCTTGTAGCGATTCCACAATTATCAAAAGAACCATTATCAACTTGATTTGCTATTATTGTTGCATTTCCAGTACTATCTAATTCAATAGTAATATTTTGAGTTATTATTGTTGGTGGAATATTGTCTACTGTTGTAAGTGTAACATCAGCCATTGCGGTTCTTCCACACCAATCAGTTGCAGTTAATGTAATAGTTGTATCTATTGCCCCAGTAATAATAGTTCCAGCAGCTGGGCTTTGAGTAACTGTAGCAGTACCACAATCAGCTGTTGAACTTGCTAATGCTGCATAATTTGGAATAACATATTGACAGTTAGCATCTAAATTTTCTGAGTATGTAGTTAAAGCAGGAGTAACTGTTGGACCAATATTACTTTCAATAGTAAAGGTTTGTGAGCATTGAGCCATATTTCCGTCTTCATCTTGAAGGAAATACGTTCTTGTTACTATAATTGGATCACCAGGACATCCAGAGTTTCCGGGAATAATTGTTAATGCTGACTTAATTACTTCACCACAGGATTTCGTTATTATGGGTAAATCGAAATCTACTGGTGGTAAATCTGCTCTACAAGATAATGGAGTATCTATTATGTTTGAACAATCTACGATTAGCTCACTTGTAGTTGTAATTATAATATCAGCCATTGCAACTCTTCCACAATTGTCAGTAGCAGTTAAAGTAATTGTAGTATCCATTGAGCCAGTTATAACTGTTCCAGCAACTGGGCTTTGTGTTATTGTAGCTGCTCCAC
Organism: uncultured Flavobacteriaceae bacterium; assembly: GCA_942492305.1. GTDB lineage: Bacteria > Bacteroidota > Bacteroidia > Flavobacteriales > Flavobacteriaceae > Lutibacter. The sequence continues at coordinate 1,029,221 of CALOEI010000001.1, forward strand.
AATCAGCTGTTGAACTTGCTAATACCGCATAATTTGGAATTATAAATTCACAGTTAGCATCTAATTCTTCCGTGTATGTGGCTGAAGCAGGTGTAACAGTTGGATTATTTGTGCTTTCTATAGTAAATGTTTGTGCACATTGGGCCATATTACCATCATCATCTTGTATAAAATAGGTTCTAGTAATAGTTACTGGATCACCAGGGCATCCTGAGTTTCCAGGTATAATAGTTAAAGCTGATAGCGTTACCCCTCCACAAGAATCAGTTATAATTGGTAAATTGAAATCTACTGGTGGTAAATCTGCTCTACAAGTTAATGGTGTATCTACAATATTTGAACAATCTACTATAAGTGAACAGCAAACTGGGTCTACATAAATAGCATCGTTTGCACTATTTGTACATCCATTAGAATCAGTAAAAGTATATGTGACCGAAATATTTCCTCCCGCTGGTGCAGCTACCGTTGGATCAAAACTAAAGGTCATTCCATTTCCATCATCAGTAACTCCAGTTCCACTATATACACCACCTGTTGGCAATCCACCTCCAAGGCCTGTTACAGAAGCATCTGCAATGCATACATCAGGTGTTGGCGCTGTAAAAGTTACAGTTGGTAAAGCAAAAACTTCAACATCGTCAGATGCAGTATTTGTACAACTATTGCCATCTGTATAAGTATAAGTTATTGTATGAGTTCCTGCCCCGGCAGCTGCTGGGTCAAAACTATAGGTCATACCATTTCCATCATCGGTAACACCAGATCCTGAATATACTCCTCCTGTTGGAGTACCTCCACCAAGACCGGCTTGCACACCTGCATCTACACATAGATCTGCTGGAGCAGTAATAGTTACAGTTGGTAAAGCAAATACTTCAACATTATCTGAAGCTGAGTTTGAGCATCCATTCCCATCTGTAAAAGTATAGGTAATTGTATGAGTACCAATACCAGCTGTTACTGGATCAAAACTATAAGTCATCCCATTTCCATCGTCGGCTATTCCAGGACCGCTATATACACCTCCTGTTGAGGTTCCACCTCCAAGTCCAGCTTGCACACCAGCATTTAAACAGATATCAGCCAAAGCTGTAAAAGTTACTGTTGGTAATGCAAATACTTCAACATCATCTGACGCGCCATTAGTACAACCAGAAGCACTTGCAGTATAAGTTATAGTATGTGTTCCAACACCAGCAGCGGCAGGGTCAAAACTATAGGTCATTCCATTACCATCATCGGTTACTCCAGCTCCGCTGTAAACACCTCCAGTAAGTGCGCCGCCTCCAAGTCCAGTTTGTACACCGGCATTTATACATAAATCCGCAGGTGCTGTAAAAGTTACAGTTGGCAAAGCAAATACCTCAACATCATCAGAAGCACTATCTGAGCATCCATTACTATTAGTAAAAGTATAAGTAATTGTATGTGTTCCAACACCTGCAGCTGCAGGGTCAAAACTATATGTCATTCCATTACCATCATCGGTAACTCCAGCACCAGAATATACGCCACCTGTTGGAGTACCTCCACCAAGTCCAGTTTGCACACCGGAATTTAAACATAAATCTGCTAATGCCGTGAAAGTTACTGTTGGTAATGCAAAAACCTCAATATCATCAGTCCCTATACCTCCATTAGTATATATAATTGTGTGCGTTCCAACACCTGCAGCTGCAGGATCAAAACTATATGTCGACCCATTTCCATCATCAGTAACTCCTGGTCCTGAGTAAACACCACCTATAGGTACACCACCACTTAAACCGTTTTGAACTCCCGCATCAATACAAAGGTCTGCAGGGGCATTTAAAGAAGTTATTTCATATACTAAATCATCAATATAAAAATTAATATCTGAAGCTTCTATTTGAATTTCATCAATATTTTGAAAATCAACATTTGAAGATAAAATTTGATAACCATTGAAATTGATATTCACTGAAGATCCAACCTGAACGCCATCTTTAAAGGCTGTAATTGTTCCACTAGTAGATCCTCCAACTCCTGCATCTTGAATTAAAATACTTACAAATTTAAAATCATCTCCATTGGTAGTAGAAATAGTCCATTTCGTAATTCCCCCGGTATCTAAATTATCATCAAAAAGAGCTCCCGATCCTGTACCTCCAGCACCAGAGCCATCATCGTAAGTAATGTCATCTCCTAAACCAACAGCATCAATTTCAAACGTAAAAATACTCACAGTTGTTGATGTTGTAAGTTGTTGATTGTCTAAATAGCCAAGTGAGTTAAAGTCTATAATTGCTTGTCCTGTTCCTAATGAAACACTGGTTGAAAAAGTTTGCACTGGACCTTCAGTTGTGCCGGCACTATTTGTTGCGTAGGCGATATAACTATATCCACTTGCAGCGGCTAAGCTAGAAATAGTTTGACTAAATACACCTGTTGTAAGACCTCCTTCTGCCACATCAATAATTGTTGTACCATTTGCTTCCGCTCTTGTTGGAGTAGCATCAGTTGCCGTAAGTGCATAAACAAAACCTCTTCCAGTTATAGTCGCTCCTCCATCAGCAGTAATGTTACCATTTAAGGTGGCATCACTTGAAGTTACGAGTGTTGCTGCTGAAGTTAATACTGTAGGTGCTAAAACCGACCCAACTGCTGAACTATATATTAAATCATCAATGAAAAAATTGATATCTGCAGCTTCTATTTGAATTTCATCAATATTTTCAAAATCTGTATTTGCCGATAAAATTTGGTTACCATCAAAATTAATATTTACTGTAGCGCCAACTTGTGAACCATCCTTAAAGGCTTTAATTGTTCCACTAGGCGATGCAAATCCGGCATCTAGAATAACAATACTCTCCAATTTAAATTCATTTCCGTCAGTTCTAGAAATTGTCCATTTGGTAATTCCTCCTATGTCTAAATTATCATCATATAGTGATCCTGAACCAGTACCAACTCCGGAAGTAGTTCCATCATCAAAAGTAATATCATCTCCTAATCCAGTAGCATCTATTGCAAAAGTAAAAATACTTATGTTAGCAGATGTACCAAGCTGTTGGTTATCAGTATAACCTAACCCTTCAAAATCTAAGGTAGTTTGTGCCTGAGATGTAAGCCCAAAAAAGAGCAAAAGTAATAATGATAGTTTGGCAAGGCTTTTAGTTAAACAATAAATATTGATACGATAAGTAATTTTTTTCATAATTTTTTGGTTAGGTTGAAAATTGAATTGTGATGCATTATAGTAAGACAATAACAATAAAATATATTGAATTCACGTGTTTGATATTTCTAAAAACCACGTGTACATAGTTACTTAATAACATAAAATAGAATCCCAAAAGTTATATTTTAGGATTCTAAATAAAAATTAATTTCTTGAAGGATAAGTTCCTTGCGTGGCAATAATATAATTGATAGCCAAATATGGTGGTCTGTTATTTATTGACTGATTCCCACCAGTATTACCAACTGTAACCGTAACATCATTAGCAGCCATGCTTGCATTAGCCGAATCACCATAATTATTTGCATTATAATTTGTTGCTCTATCTACATTTACTTTTCCAACAGCCAGTACCTTACCAACAGGATTATTTGTTGTTCCATCTGTATTGGATACATTTGTTGTTCCAGTAGCTATATGGTTGTGACTAGGTAACTGGTTAGCGTTTAAAATATTAGTTTCTGCACCTCCTCTTTGACCTAAATTCATAGGTGATAATCCAGGGCCAGTTCTTGGTCCAATAGCTTCTCTACCTCGTAAATCTGGCAATGCAAAAGTTGTTCTTCCGTCTCCACCATAGGTAGTACCTAAGATCGAAAATAGAGCGCTATTACCTGAAATTGCTAATAATTGTCCATCGCAAAAAGCCCAACCTCTTGGAGGAAAGTTACCTGCGAATATTTGAATTGTACCCATTAGTGGATTCATAATATAAAATTTTTATAGTTAGTAAATTAGTTTCTAGAAGGAAAGATTCCTTGTAAGGCAATAATATAATTAATGGCTAAATAAGGAGGTCTGTTATTTACAGGTAAATTTCCACCTGTATTTCCAACTGTAATAGTAACATCATTAGCAGCCATACTTGCATTAGCCGTATCTCCATAATTATTTGCATTATAATTGGTTGCCCTATCTACATTAACTTTTCCAACAGCCAGTACCTTACCAACAGGATTATTAGTTGTACCATCTGCATTAGATACATTTGTAGTTCCAGTAGCTGTATGGTTGTGGCTTGGTAACTGCGTAGTATTTAAAATATTAGTTTCTGTTCCTCCTCTAGCCCCTAATGGAAAAGTTGATAAGCCAGGGCCAGTCCTTGGCCCAATTGGTGCTCTACCACGAAGATCTGGTAATGCAAAAGTTGTTCTTCCATCTCCTCCATAGGTAGTGCCTAATAACGAGAATAATGCTGTGTTTTGACTAATAGGTAATAATTGTCCGTCGCAAAAAGCCCAGCCTCTTGGAGCAAAGTTTCCTGCAAAAATAATAACCGATCCTAATAATGGTGATGACATAGTATTTTTTTTTAGTTAAATTGATAAATTAAATGTTATAGTAGAGTTATTGATATTGGAATCTTTTGTTGGGAAAAGCTTATTTTTTAATTGCTTATTTTTTTCCCAATGTTTATCCATTATAAAGGCTCCAAAATCGTTAACCAATAGCTCTGTAAAATAAGCGGAATCTTCATAAGAAACTTTAAAATAGATTCTTGAAGCTTTTCCAATTTCCTTATTAGGGAAATCTGTTACAAAACTATATTCGCCTAAACTATTGGTTTTTAATTTGGCTCTGTGCTTGTATTTTGTTGAATTAGGTGATAAATGCCATACTTCAATATCAGCATTAGAAAGTTTAAAAGTACCGGTGGAATCAAAAATTGCTCCTTTAACGTGCAAATGTTTTCCAAACAAAGCAGAAGTTCTTAAATCTGTTTTTTCTTCAGCATAAGGATTATAGCCATCAAAAGGACTATCATTAATGGTTAAAGAATTTGCAAAGGAAGCAGAAGATAATAGCGCTACACCTGTGGTTGCAATTGCAGTATTACGCAAAAACAACCTTCGGGAAGGATGAATTTTCATAGGTAGATTTGATTAGTTAGTACGTAAATGTAACAAAAGTTACAGTAATATAAAAATAAAAAATGAAGAATTTGATAAAAGGTATGTGTTTGATAATGAAAAGTCTATTAAATATAATAGAAAGAAAAAAATGTATAAAATTTGATTATTAAATTAAGATTGTGTGTTTTTAAATGAATTTATGGAAAATAAATAAGAACTTGAATTTAGGTATTTTGTTAATTCTTATTCTAAAAAACGATATCTTAATTCTATATCAGGTTGCAAAAAATATGTAAAAACAATAAAGTCTTTTTTGGGATTATCTTCTAATTCTATTTCAACAGGAATTGTTAAAGAGGACTCATTTCTGTTAAGAAAAATATCTTTATAAATGTGAACTTGAGTATCGAGTATTACTTTTTTTACAGTAGTTGTCCCAAATATTTTTAAATCAAATTTTTTATCTGGCAGTTGTAATGGAATTTCCGCATTAATTTGTTTAGATTCCATTTCTTCCTGAACATTTAAAACATTACCAATATTTTTTTCAAAACTATTTAATTCATTTTCTGTATGTATAACTAAATTTAAATTAATAAGAACATTTTTAGGTATTAAAACTGTGTTTTTATTGAACTGAGGTAGTAGATTAAATAAAATAGGAACGTAACATTCTCTATATAATAAAGCATCGAGTGTTTCACTAATTAGAATATCAAATTTACTAGAATCAGGAACTTTAAACGTAACAGCATCATTTAAATAAAATTCTTGCACATAGCTTGATAAACCCAATGTTTTAATTAATTTTTTTGCAGATTCAAGAGCAATTTTATTAATTTCTAACAAATAAAACTGAACGTTTTCTGGTTTAAAAAATGGAGCTATTAAGGTTATAAATGGAGCATAAGGACCGCATCCAGCATAAAATATATTAATTAACTGCCCAGGATGTTTTTTTTGTTTTTCTTCAATTGCTAAAATAATTGCAGTTAGGAATTTTACAGTTCTTTTATAGTCTAACAAACATTGGGCCGCATGGTTTAATCCAAGTGCTTTCCCTTTTGCTGCAGGAATTGCGGCTAAATATTCAACTTTAAAATCAAAACCAGTAATCTCGGTAATATTTTGAAAATGAATGTGAATTTGATCTATATTTTTTTTAATTAAATCCTCGTTGGTTGAGTTTTTAATAAGTGAGGAAGTTAAATCTTTTATGTCAGCAATTATTTTTTTGTTAAGCATAGTTTTTAGATGGTTTTTAGCTAAAATTTAAATCTGGGATTTTATTAATAAATCAATTTTCGTAGTATTTTTAATATTTTTAAAATACATAGTTAAAATATTCAATATCTTTTTTGCATTTTTCGGCAATTAAATTTTGACTTTTTTTCGTATAAAAATTTTGAAATATTTTTGGGTTTGTATTATTGATTTTTGGAATTTCTTTTAAAGGAAAATTGAACTTATTGAATAGACTCCTAATTTCGGTTTCAAAGTTTTCATAACGAAATATTTTATCAGCTTTTATCAATCCTTTATTATTTGAAAAATAGTCTAGTGTATTGTAATGAAATTGTTGTGTAGTAAAATCGGATGCCCAATCTGATTCAATAAATGTTTCAAATCGTTTTCTTTCTTGATCCAGATTTTTTGGGTCATTTCTATGAATTAAGGAATACCAAGACAAAATCCGTTCCCAAGGGTTTCTAGTAAATCCGAAAGTATAATAATCAGCATATTTTTCAAGCAAATAACTTTCTGAGGTTCTTGCATTTCCATGTTGAGATAAAATTTCAAGATCACTTCCTAATTCACTTTTAAGTAGGTTTATAAGTGTAGAGCCTCCTGTTCTTTGAACATGAATAAAAATTATTTTTAAAGTATGTGATATAATCATTTTATAAATTCAAGTATTTGATTAGTTTCAGCAATATATAAAATATTTTTACGGCTATAATTTGAATTAAAACTAATAAATAATATTAAAGGTGTTTTCTGCATTTGTTAAATTGATAAATCACCTTATATTGTAAATAAAATTATTAGTTTTAATTTATGGATAAAATATCACCGATTTTAATAACCTCACCTTGTCAACGTTCAGGAACTACGCTATTAGTAAGATTACTAAATTCAACTTCAAATTCAATAATATATGGTGAAAATGCTGCAAACGATATTTTCTTTTTGATTAATCAATTAACTCATAGAAAGTTGTTTTTATCAAGTGATAAAAGCCAAAGAGATACTTTATTACAGTCAATGTTAGAAGGAAATGTAAACCAATGGATACCTGATCTTTTGCCAAAAGTAGATAGCTATTTGAATTCTTTAGAAAATGCATTTCTGTCACATATTCGTTTTTTTCAGGACTATTCAAAAAAAGAGAATAGAGAGGTATGGGGCGTTAAACAACCAGGTTGGACCGGAGGAAATGTAAACGTATTTAGAAGTTGTTTGCCAGATAGTAAGGTTATTTATATTTATCGTGATATGAAAGCTTGTTTGAAATCAGCTAAAGGTATTCAAATGGTTAATAGTTTTGATGAAGCTAAAGTTTTTCTTCAAGGATATTTGGATTCTTATAATTCAGTAATGCAATTACCAGATTCAGATAGGTTGTTAAAAATAGACTTTAATGAATTGGTTGATTACCCTAAAAAAATTATTACCGAAATCGAGGCATTTACTGGGGCAAAGAATATTAACCAAGAAATATTAAAAATAAAAGTAAACACTTATTTTGGCGATGCCAGATCACCGCAATCTAACGATGGGTACATTTCTCCTTTAGCATTGTCTAACGATGAAAAAAACTTAATTAAAGAGGCTGAAGGAAAAATGTTTGTAGGCTCTTAATGGCATTTTATAAAATATATAATCTTTTAATTTTTTGTAATTTTATAAATTAAATTCAATAATATAGAAGTATGAAAAAAATAATAGTAGTAATTGTTTTAACACTTATATTTTCTTGTAAAGAAGATAAAGAAGCACGTAAGCCTGTAAAACAGGTTACAGTTGAAGAAAGCATGTTAAATATGAATCAGAATTTAAATAAATATGTCTCATTTAAATTAACATCAGATTTAAGTATTTTAACTGAAAACGAACGTAAAATGTTGCCATTATTAATTAAGGCAGCAGATAAAATGAATGCTCTTTTTGGTTTGAAGCGTATGGAGATAAGGAAACATTATTGTCTAAAATTGATGATCAAGCAACCAAAAAATTTGTTGAAATTAATTATGGTCCTTGGGATCGTTTAGATGGTAATAAGCCATTTGTTGAAGGATTAGGAGCCAAGCCTTTAGGTGCTAATTTTTACCCTATGGATATGACCAAAGAAGAATTTGAAGCATTTTCCGATGAAAATAAATCAAGTTTGTACACTTTTATTAGAAGAAATGAAGGTGGAAAGTTAAAAACTATATGGTATCACGAGCAATTTGAAAGTGAAGTAAAAGAAGTTTCAGAATTATTACTAGAAGCTTCTGCCTTAGCTGAAGATGACGGCCTAAAAAAATATTTAGAATTACGAGCACAGGCTTTTTTAAACGATGAATATCAAGCAAGTGATTTAGCTTGGATGGATATGAAAACAAATACATTAGATATTGTAATTGGCCCAATTGAAACCTATGAAGATCAGTTATTTGGAACCAAAGCAGCACACGAAGGTTACGTTTTAATTAAAGACCAAGATTGGAGTAAAAAGTTAGAAAAATTTGCACAGTTTTTACCTGAACTACAAATGGGTTTACCTGTTGATGAAGCATACAAACAAGAAACTCCGGGTACAGACTCTGATTTAAATGCTTATGATGTTGTGTATTATGCTGGAGATTGCAATTCTGGCGGAAAAACAATTGCTATTAATTTACCAAATGATGAAGAAGTCCAGTTGCAAAAAGGAACAAGAAGATTACAATTAAAAAATGCCATGCGTGCAAAATTTGATAAAATTATGCTTCCAATTTCTGAAAAAATTATAGATGAATCTCAACGTAAGTACGTAACTTTTGATGCCTTTTTTGCAAATACGATGTTTCACGAAGTAGCACATGGTTTAGGAATTAAAAATACTATTAACAACAAAGGGACTGTTAGAAGTTCATTAAAAGAATTAGCCTCTGCATTAGAAGAAGGTAAGGCTGATATTTTAGGATTGTATATGGTACAACAATTACATGAAAAAGGCGAAATAGATGGAGATATTAAAGATTATATGACCACATTTATGGCAGGTATTTTTCGTTCTGTTCGTTTTGGAGCCTCAAGTGCGCATGGAAAAGCAAATATGATACGTTTTAATTTCTTTAAAGAGAAAGAAGCTTTTACAAAAAATGAAAATGGTACTTATAAAGTGAATTATGAAAAAATGCAAGATGCTATGGAAGAATTATCAAGTATTATTTTGACTTTACAAGGAAATGGAGATTACGATGGTGTTGCCAAATTAGTTGCTGAAAAAGGAATAATTACTGAAGATTTACAGAAAGATTTAGATATGTTAAGTGAACAAAATATTCCTGTAGATGTAATTTTTGAACAAGGTTTAAGCGCTTTAGGTTTAGAGTAGTTTTATTAATTTTAAGAATAAAAAAGCCTCCAATTTGGAGGCTTTTTAGTTAAATTCAAAAGAACTTAATTCATTACTTAGGGTCTAAAATAGCATCTATACGTTCTGCAATATCTTGTAAATGATATCTTGTAATTGTATTAGGTGCAGAAGAAGCTGCTCTTTGAGCATCTCTTTTAATTCGATTTAATTCTCCTCTAACCACAGGAATAATATCTGATTGTTTTACTGTTACAGCCGTGCTTTTAAGATAACTAGAACCTCTAAATGATCTTGTGTCTTTCGCTGTCATTAAGCTTGCAAGTTGTTCAACGTGCGCTCTTTGTAAGTTTCTTCTGTAAGTGTCAATACTTCTTCCTGAACGTAATTCAGTCCAAATACCATTTCTTAAATCATTCATCATAGAAATTAACGAATATGCTTCTGAACCGTTTAACGTTTCATTTTCAATCATACGCATCATTCTTCCTAAACTTAAAATATTTTTTAACGTTCTTTCTTGCAAACTTCTAACGCGTTCTGTAATCCCAGAGTATTCAGTTTTTCCAATAATTTCTTTATCAATTAACCAAGTTGGCGTTTTAAATAATTGATCTATTACAAAATTTAAACTATTTTTTTGACGGTTTTTATCGACATGAGTATAAACTAAACCATCTTGATCTGATGTTTTAAAATCCTCATAAACTCCACCAACATTAGATGATACATGTCCCATATATCTATTAAATTGAGAAACAACATGTCCGTACATTTCAGATAAATCGTCGTAATTTTCACCTTTTTTAGAAGTCCAATCAATTAAATTTGGCATAATGCGTTTTAAATTTGCAATACCATAATTACTTGCTTTAATAGCATCATCTCCTAAATCTTCAGTTTGGGAACTTGGGTCAACCACATCTCCGGCTTGTTGATGTCCGAATCTGTACCAAGGATCACCAGCGTGTTCTAAAATCCAGCTATCTAATATTTCTTTTTCATCTTCAGCAGTTTTAGCATCTAAAATAGGACGGTAACCCCATTTCATTGCATATTTATCATATACTCCAATATTTGGCATTAAAGCAACACCTTTATCTCCAGGTTGTGCAACATAGTTAAAACGTGCATAATCCATAATTGAAGGAGCTGTACCAAACTTTTTTGTAAATGTAGCTGAACGTAATGAGTCAACAGGATAGGCTGAACTACTTCCCATATTATGTGGTAAACCTAAAGTATGACCTACTTCATGAGAAGATACAAACTTAATTAAATCTCCCATAACCTCATCTTTAAATCCAACAGATTGTGCTTCTGGATTAATTGCCGCCGTTTGAACAAAAACCAGCCTTGCAATAAACTCATTACATTATGGTACCAGTTTATATCAGATTCTAATATTTCACCTGATCGTGGATCACTAACATGTGGTCCATTTGCATTTGGTATTGGAGAAGCTAAATATCTAATAACAGAATATCTAACATCTTCTGGACTCCAATCTGGATCTTCTTCTGGAGTTGGTGGATCTTTTGCAATAATTGCATTTTTAAAACCAGCTGCTTCAAATGCAACTTGCCAATCTTCTATACCTTGTTTAATAAAAGGTATCCATTTTTCTGGCGTAGCTCTATCTATATAGTATACTATTTGTTTTTTTGGTTCAACTAATTCACCACGTTTAAACTTTTCAATATCTTCATCTTTTACTTCTAATCTCCATCTATCTAGGTAAGTAACCCTTTCACTTTTTTGAGCATCAGAACCATAATCTATTTGGCTAGAGGTAAACCATCCTACACGTTCATCAAAAATTCTTCTTTTCATAGGTACTTCTGGAAGTAAAATCATTGAGTTACTCATTTCAATAGATACAGTTCCGGTACTAGAATTTGATGGTGGTGCACCTGCAGTATAAGTTTTTACATGTCGACTTTCAATATTTAAGTAGGTAACTTTTAATACTTTCAATAAACGATTTTTTAGTATCTAGACTGGTAATTTTGTAGCTTTTTCTAACTCTATCAGGTAAACCAAAAGCTTTTACATCTGTTGAAAACAAATCGGTAACATCAATAACTGTTGCTGTTTTATCTTTAGAAAATGCTTCAATTGGAAATGTATACAGTACAGGTTCGAAATTTGAATTTACAACAGCTTCATGTACAGGTAATTCTTCATCAGCAACTACCTTTTGCGAAACAACTCTTAATAAAATTTGTTTTCCTTTTTTTGCCAACGTAAAACTTTTGTATTTGCTTTTTGCCCTCCAAAACTTCTATTGTTCGATGTGTTTTTAGCTATTCTAGTCACCATTAACATTTCTCTTTCCAACAAAGAATCTGGAATTTCGAATAAATATTTATCATCTATAATATGAACTTTAAACAAACCATCATCGGTTTTAGCCTCTTTAGTAATTACCTTTTTATATGGCTGAATTTCTCCTTTTTTTGGTTTTGGCTTTGCCGGTGGCGGCAGCTTTAGCAGCAACTTCTTCTTCTTTCTTTTTCTTTTCCTTTGAGCATCTGCTTGTGAAGTAACCCCAACAATTAATAGTAGTGTTAATAGTGTAGTAAATAATTTGTTAGTCATGCTTTATTTGTGATTAATTAGTGATATAAAAAATAAAAACCTAAATATTAAACCCCAGAACCAAAATTTCTTAAATATATGTTAAAGAAAAAAGCAGTTTAATAGATATAATAACCGGTTTTAAAAATTTTTAAAAATCAACTATTTAAAGCTACTACACTTTAGTTTTTTTAATTGCTTTTGAATTTTTTTAATGGCAGTTTCAATTGGTTTTTCTGGTTCAATTACATTGTATTCTCCCCAAAATTCAGGATCAGTAAAACCTGAGCTTCATCACTCATAATTACAGTAGATTTAACTCTGTCTTTAGATTTTATGAGATAAATTTTCTTCGTTTTTTTCCCAATCTGGTAATTGCCATTTCCATTGTAGAATAATAAATCGAATTAAACATTTTTTTATCCCAATTTATTTTAAAACCTAACTCAATTCTACTATAGCCATAAATACCATTTTCCATCCTTTTTCTCTATAATCTACTTGATATTTGCCTGTACTGGAGTAACATTTGCTCTTTTTGGTTTTTTAACAATAAAAAATTTTGCTTGCTTCTTCTTTTATTTCTAAGTTTTAAATTGAAATTGGCACTTTTTAATGCTAAAGATTGCGCATCAATATAAAGTTTCCCAATAAAAGATGGTTCTTCAATATGTGGTTTTGGTTTAAAATTCACTACATAAACAAGCTTATTATCAATTTTTGTAGATGTATCAAACGTAAAATCATAACTTTCAAACATATCTTCTCTAAAAAATAACTTAGGATTTTTCATGATATCCATATAAAGGGTATTAAATGGACCACCTTTAAGTTTTAAGCAACAGTATCTAACTTATTATAATCAGTACTTTTACGAGATTTATATAATTGTAAAATATCATTTTTTGAATTAGAATATGATTGTTTATCAATTTCTACAACTGCTTCAGAAAGCGAACATAAGTTCTTCTTTTTTTAATAGTTTCTCTATAAAAAGCTGTCATATTAGTTATTGATCTGAAACATAATTTTTTCTTTTCGTTTTAACACTTCTAACATTAAGGACCTTGCATCTTTTACTGCAATTTTTACTTCTGAAAGTTCTTCAATATAGGTTTCTAAGTTTTATTACATTATTTCTTCTTTAAAATCAGTCAAAATTACAACTTTACTAGTATAACCTAAAAATGAAACAGTAACTCTTTACTATGCTAAATCTTTAGAAACTTTTAAAAAAAATTCTCCTTGTGAATTTGAAATGGTACTAATATTTGTATCATCTACAGTAATTGAAGCAAATATTAATGGTCATTTTTAGTTTTACTATCAATAACCATTCCTTTGATATTGTTTAAAACCAATAGTATCGTTTTACAATATTTTATTTGAATACATTATTAAATAAAAAACCGATAAACAGGATATAAATAATATAACGAGTAGATATCTGTTTTTTTTACATAATATTGAGCAGATTTTTATTTCATGACTTTCAAGTTTTAATAAGTTAGTAATTATGACTACAAGTTATTAATTTGACTATACAAATAACAAGTTAATAAGTTTCATAAAAACAAACAAAAAAGGGAGTAACAATTCCGCTCTCCTTTTAATAATTATTAAAATTTTCATTTATTTTTTTGGCACAGGAAATCCTCTATCTCTCATTAAAGCATCAATTTTTGCATCTCTTCCTCTAAATAATCTATATGCTTCTGCTGGATCCATAGAATTTCTTGGCGCAAATAAATATTTCACCATTTTCTCAGATAATTCTTTATCGTAAAATCCACCTGGAGCTTCGGCAAAAGCTTCGGCAGCATCAGCTGTTAAAACATCTGCCCACATATAACCGTAATAAGCAGTTGCATAACCTTCCCCTGAAAACACGTGTCCAAAGTGTGGTGTGCTATGGCGCATAACCAATTCACTTGGCATATCCATCGAAGCTTTAAGCGTTTCACTTTCAAAAGCATCAACATCAATATTTGTTGGATCAGCCATATGAAATTTCATATCCATAATTGCTGAAGCTAAATATTCTGTAGTAGAAAAACCTTGATTAAAAGTAGCTGCTTTTTTAATTTTTTGAACCAATTCTTGAGGAATTACTTCTCCTGTTTTATAATGTACTAAAAACTGATTAATTACTTTATCTGTTGATAACCATCGTTCCAAAACCTGAGATTGAAACTCTGTATAATCTCTTACACCACCATTTAAAGTTGGGTATTTAACATTAGATGAAAGTGCGTGTAGCGCATGACCAAATTCATGTAAAAATGTAGTTGCATCATCCCAAGAAACTAACAAAGCTTCGCCCAGAGCAGGTTTTACAAAGTTTGAATTGTTTGAACCTAAAACAGTTTTCTCGCCATCAAAAGTAGTATGGCTTCTATAGGTTGTTGCCCAAGCGCCTGAGCGTTTCCCTGGACGTGAAAATGGATCTAAATACCATAACCCAACAAATTCCCCAGTATGTTTTATCTGTTACTTCCCAAACTTTTACATCTTCTTGAAAAACAGGAACAGTACCTTCTGCAACTGGTGAAAAATTTATAATTAAAAAACTTCACCTGCTACAAAAAATAAGGCTTCTGTTAATTTATCTAATTGTAAGTATTGTTTAACTTCATCAGAATCTAGATCGTATTTTTGTTTACGTACTTTTTCTGCATAAAATCGGTAATCCCAAGGCTCAATAGTAATATTATCTCCGTTGGCATTTGCTACAGCTTGCATATCTGCAACTTCTTCTTTAACTCTTGCAATTGCAGCTGGCCAAACGGCATTCATTAAATCCATTGCATTTTCAGGTGTTTTAGCCATTCTATTTTGTAAACGCCAATCTGCATAATTATCATAACCTAATAATCCTACTCTTTCCTTTCTGAGCTTTAAAATTTTAGCAACATTTTCATTATTATCAAATTCATCACCATTGTCTCCACGAGAATAATAATTTGTCCAAACTTGTTTTCTTAATTCTCTTTCTGTTGAATATCTTAAAAATGGATCCATAGAAGAACGTGTATTTGGTAATGGCATAATTTCCTTCTTTGACCTTTATCTGAAGCAATTTTTGCCGCAGATTTTATCAATCCTTCAGATAAGTCCACCCAATTGATCTTCAGTTAAATACACTACATAATTTTCTTCGTCAGCTAAAATATTATTTGCAAAGTTGGTGTACAATGTTGAAAGTTCTTTATTTATTTCTGCATAACGTGCTTTTTTTTCTTCATCTAATTCTGCACCATCCATAGCAAAACTTTCGTAAATAAGTTGCACTACTCGTTGTTGATCATCTTCTAAAGGTGTTTCTAAAGAATTATCATAAACTGTTTTAATACGTTGAAATAATACTTCATTTTGTGAGATTTTTGAATTAAATTCAGATAAAATTGGTGCCATTTCTCCTTGAATTTCTCTAAATTCAGGTGATGACATATTTGCGCTCCAGATACCGTAATAACTAAAAATTCTATCTAAGGTTTCTCCAGATTTTTCAAGAGGAACAATAGTGTTTTCAAAAGTAGCAGGTTCGGTATTACTAGTAATAGCATCTATTTCCTGTAATTTTTCTTCCATTCCTTTTTCAATAGCTGGTTTAATATCAGCAATATTCATTTTATCAAAAGCAGGCACACCTCCGTAAGGTCCAGTCCATTCTTGTAATAAAACATTTTCTGTTGTCATAATATCAGATTTTTCTTTAGTTTGATTGCAACTAATTAAGGTTGTTACCATACTAAAAATAGTAATGGTTGAAATTAACGTTGCTATTGTTTTTTTATTCATAATTGTAAATTATTTAGTATGATTGATTGTTATCAAAAATAACTAATTAACAATTAATAATGTAGTAGAGATTACTTTTTAAGCAATGGTTTTAGTTAATGAAATGTTAATTTTTTAAGATTATATTGAAACCATAAAAAATGTATATTATTTAAGTTTTAACTATTTAAAAAATTTAGATATCCACTTTAATTGGTGTAGTCTTAATCTTTAATAAAACCTTATATTTGTTATTCTATTTTTTTAATAAAATTAAAAGATTCATTTATGAACGCAAATCAGAAACACGCTCAAAACTTAATAGATTTTATATATAATTGTCCAAGTCCGTATCACGTAGTTGATTCAATTAAACAAAGCTTATTAAAAAATGGTTTTTCTCAATTAGATTTAAAAAATAGTTGGAAAATTGAAAAAGGAGGGAACTATTTTGTTTGTCAAAATAACACTTCAATTTTTGCATTTAAAATTGGTACAAATGCTATTGAAAAAAATGGATATAAAATTGTTGCTGCACATTCAGATTCACCAACTTTTAAAATAAAACCATCTCCAGAAATTTCAGTAGAAAATAAATACTTGAAATTTAATACAGAAACTTATGGAGCTCCAATTTTAAGTACCTGGTTTGACAGGCCTTTATCTTTAGCTGGTAGAGTTAGTGTTAAAGGAAAAAATGCAATGAAACCTGAGACGAAGTTGGTAAATATTAAGCAGCCAATATTAACAATCCCTAATTTACCTATACATTTTAATAGAACTGTAAATGATGGAGTTCCATTAAATAAACAAATTGACATGTTACCGGTAACTGCTTTAATAACTGGAGCATTAAATAAAGAATTATTGTTAGCAACTAAAATTTCAGAAGAAATTAAAGTAAAAGTTGAGGATATTTTAGAGGTAGATTTAAATTTATACGATGTTTCTAAAGGAAGTATTATTGGATTAAATAATGAGTTTATATCTTCGGGTAAATTAGATGATTTGGCAATGGTTCATGCTGGTTTATCCGCTATTTTAGATTCAAAACAAACAAAATCAACTAACATACTTGCTATTTTTGATAATGAAGAGGTTGGTAGCCGCTCAAAACAAGGAGCAGGTTCTCCAATTTTAAAAGATATTTTAAAACGAATAGCTTTAGTTTTAAATAAGAGTGAAGAAGATTATCAAAGGGCAATTTATAATTCGTTTATGGTAAGTGCTGATATGGCACATGCATTGCATCCCAATCATCCAGATAAACACGACCCAAAAAATAGACCAATTATTAATGCTGGACCAGTTATAAAAATTGAAGGAAATCAAAAATATACAACAGACAGTAATTCAAGTGCTGTTTTTGAAATGATTTGCAAAGAAGCTGCTATTCCTTACCAAAAATTTGTTAATCGCTCAGATATGCTAGGTGGAGGAACTTTAGGTAATGTTTCTGCAGGTCAATTGGCAATTAATTCTGTAGATGTTGGAAATCCGATGTGGGCAATGCATTCGGTTAGAGAGACCAGTGGTGTAGATGATCATACCTATATGACTAAAGCCTTGAAAGGTTTTTATGATGCTGAATAATTAGAAGTAGATTTTAAACCAATTTTATATTGTTCAGTAATCTGTTAAATCAAAGGATACTATTTAAATGAAACAATTCTATAGCAACGGAAAATTATTATTAACAGGTGAATATTTTGTATTAGATGGAGCAAAATCTTTAGCCGTTCCAACTGTTTGTGGGCAAGATTTAAGTATTGAACCAATAAAAGAATCCCAATTAATTTGGCAAAGTTTTACCAATACTGGAAAATGTTGGTTGGAAGCTATTTTTGATTTACCAAAATTACGCTTAGTTTCAGCTGATTTTGAAGCTACTGAAGATGGTGGTAACGACAGGCTAGCAGAAAACCTGCTACAGATTCTTTATGAAGTTAAAGTTTTAAATCCTACTTTTTTAAACTCAAATAATGGTTATTTAGTAAAAACAAACCTTACTTTTCCTAAAAATTGGGGATTGGGAACTTCATCAACGTTAATTAATAATATTGCAAATTGGGCAAACATAAATCCTTATCAATTATTAGAAAGTACTTTTGGAGGAAGTGGTTACGATATTGCGTGTGCACAGTTTAATACGCCAATTTTATTTACCAGAAATGCAATAAATCCATTGGTTGAAAAAGTAGATTTTAATCTGAGTTTTAAAGCGCAATTGTATTTTGTGTATTTAAATAAAAAACAAAACAGTAGAGAAGGAATAAAGAGATATAAGAGTTTAAAAGGAAATTTAACTTCTGAAATTGAGCAGATTTCAAAGTTTTCAGAATTATTTTTAGTTTGTGAAAAGTTAGAAGATTTTGAAAATTTAATGCAAGAACACGAACAACTAGTTTCAAAAACTATTGCGCTACAACCAGTTCAAAAAGAATTATTTTCAGACTATTTCGGTCAAACAAAAAGTTTAGGTGCTTGGGGAGGCGATTTTATTTTAGCTACTGGAAACGATGATACACCCAAATATTTTAAACAAAAAGGATTTGAAACAGTTATTAAGTATCAAGATTTAATATTATAAACATTATAAGTCGTCAGTCTAGACTTGATTCAGAATAACATCTTAATAATACAAAGTGGATGAGAACCTGAAGTAAATTCAGGTTGACGATTTGAAAAGCATAATTATGAAAAAACTAATTATAATTGGTGGTGGAGCAGCAGGTTTTTTTGCAGCAATTAATGTGGCAGAATTAAATCCAGATTTGGAAGTTACTATTTTAGAAGGCAGTAATAAAGTACTTCAAAAAGTAAAAGTTAGTGGCGGCGGACGTTGCAATGTAACCCACGCCTGTTTTACACCAAGTGAATTAGTGGAGTTTTATCCAAGAGGTAAAAAAGAACTGCGTGGACCTTTTCACCAATTTATGACTGGTGATACTATGGAATGGTTTGAAAATAGGGGAATTCCTCTAAAAATAGAAGACGACAATAGAATTTTTCCCGAAAGTAATTCATCACAAACTATTATAGATTGTTTTTTAGAAAGTGCTACAAATGCTGGTGTTATTTTAAAGATAAGTACAAGAGTTGAAGCAATAGAAAAACAAGATGAACAATTTATTGTTAAAACTAATTCAGAAAATTTTATTGCAGATTATGTTTTGGTAGCAAGCGGAAGTAATACTAAAGTTTGGAATATAATGGAAGGTTTGGGGCATTCAATTATACAAGCAGTTCCTTCATTGTTTACATTTAATATTGAAGATGAACGTTTAAAAGATATTCCAGGTATTTCAGTTCCAAATGCATCGGTAAAAGTGTTAAACTCTAAACTTGTAGAACATGGGCCTTTACTAATAACACATTGGGGGGTAAGCGGACCGGGAATTTTAAAACTTTCTGCTTGGGGAGCTTTAGAATTACACCAAAAAAATTATCAGTTTGATATTGAAGTAAATTGGTTGTCTAAAAAGCAGGAAGTTGTATTGGAGTTTTTAAAAACTCAAAAGAAAAAACAGGCAAAAAAGCAAATAGTTTTACGTTCAGTTTTTGAAGAAATTTCAAAACGTTTATGGGAAAAATTTGTGATTGCAGCGGCAATTCCAATCGATTCTCAATGGGCACAATTAAATAATAAACAACTAGAAAATTTAGCAAATCAGCTAACAAAAAGTGTTTTTAAAGTACATGGTAAAAGTACTTTTAAAGATGAGTTTGTAACAGCAGGAGGTATAGATTTAAAAGAAGTTAACTTTAAACGTTTTGAAAGTAAAATTCATAAAAACTTATTTTTTGCAGGTGAAGTATTAAATATTGATGCTATTACAGGCGGATTTAATTTTCAAAATGCATGGACTAGTGCTTGGATTGTAGCAAATTCTATTGGGAATTAATCGAAATTAAAAAACACACTTTTATACTCCCAAAATATTGAGAAAAATAAACCAGCATAAATTACTGCAGCAATAAATTTTAAAAAAGTAGAAGTTAAAAATCCAATAAACGATCCAAAAGCAGCTTTTAATGCTCTTTTAGAATCTCTACTATCTTTAATAAGTTCTCCTACAAATGCACCTAAAAAAGGTCCAATAATTAGTCCGAAAGGAGGGAAGAAAAGGATTCCTACTATTAGGCCTACCATAGTTCCAATAACACCATAGCGTGTACCTCCAAAGCGTTTTGTTCCTATGGCTGGGATAAAATAATCGATTAACCAAATAATAAAGGCAATTGCAAAAGTAATTCCTAAAAAAGTCCAATTCATTGGTACAGCTTCACTTAAATAAAGCACTAATAAACCAATCCAACTAGTAATTGGACCAGGAAGCACTGGTAAAAAAGAACCAAGAATTCCTAATATCATTAATATAATTCCAATAATTAATAAGGCTATATCCATATGTTTTACTATAAATCAAATTTAAACATAAAACTTTAAATCAATAATCGTGCAATATTTTCAACTAAAATATTAGTTTAAACTAAAAATTTAGTTACATTTGTATTGTAGAACTAAAAACTTAGTTAAAAAATGGAGAAACAATTAACAAAAGCAGAAGAGCAGTTAATGCAAGTTTTGTGGGATTTAGAAACGGCTTCGGTAAAAGAAATTATTGAACAGTTGCCAAAGCCAAAACCTGCTTATAATACTGTTTCTACGATAATTAGAATATTAGAAACAAAAAATTTTGTTGGGCATAAAGCTAAGGGAAGAGGTTATATTTACTATCCTTTAATTAAAAAATCAGATTATAGTAATAAAAGTTTACAAAAAATAGTTGATGGTTATTTTGAAGGCTCTTTTAAAAGTATGGTGTCATTTTTTGTAAAAAAGAATGATGTTGATATGAATGAATTGGAATCAATTTTGCAGCAAATTAATGACAAAAAGACAGAAAAATGATAAATTATATAATTCAAGTATTGCTTTTTCAAGCATTATTTTTAGCCGTTTACGATTTCTTTTTACAAAAAGAAACATTTTTTAAGTGGAATAGAGTTTATTTATTGGCAACACCAATTTTGGCTTTTATAATACCGCTGTTAAAATTTAAAAGCATTCAAGAAAATATTCCACAAGAATATATGGTACAATTGCCTACGGTATTTTTAAATCCTGAAGCAGTAATTATTCAAAATACTTCTAATGAAAGTACTTTTAAGATGCTACCATTTCTATTTTATTTAGGAATTCTGGTGTTTTTAACGCTATTTATTGTGCGTCTATTTAAAATTATCAATTTAATAATTCATAATAAAAAAATACATCAAGGAAGTTTTAAACTGGTTTTATTGCGTGAACAAAAAGCTGCGTTTTCATTTTTTAATTACATTTTTATTCATAAAAAGTTATTAGATAATAAAAAGTTAGACATTATTAAACACGAAACAATTCACTGCAAACAATTGCATACGTTAGACTTATTGTTTTTTGAAGTCTTAAAAATACTCATGTGGTTTAATCCTTTAATTTATGTGTACCAAAAAAGAATTACGCTTTTACACGAGTATATTTCAGATGCTGAGGTTGTAAAAGAATCTGACAAAAAATCGTATTTCAATACATTATTGGCTGAAACTTTTAATGTAGAAAATATTTCATTTATCAATCAATTTTTTAAACATTCATTAATTAAAAAGAGAATCGTTATGATCGCAAAAGAAAAATCACAAAAAATTAAACAGTTAAAATATTTATTGCTAATTCCTTTACTATTGGCTATGCTAGTTTACTCATCATGTTCAGATGCTGAAAAGGATGAATTATTAGAAATGGAAGAATTATTTGAAAGAGAGGCGACTGATACAGAAGGAAGGTATTTTGATTTAGAAGAAGGAAGAGTTTTTGTAGGTAAAAGTTTGGCTGGTAAAGTTGTTCCTTATCAGGAATATACTCAAAAGGAGAAAGATATGCACACAAGGTTTGGATTAATTAATAAAAATATTTTTGATTATTTAGTTGTAATTGATGAAAAGGGAAATCGAATTAATTTTTTTAAAACTAATGAGAATGCAGCTAAATATCGTGAACGGAAAGAATATACTTATGTTGAAGGTGACGATGTGCCTTTTGCAGTAGTTGAAGAGGTTCCTGTTTTTCCTGGTTGTGAAGGTACAAATGAAGAGTTAAGATTCTGTTTACAAGAAAATGTTACAAAACATGTGAATAGAAATTTCAATACAGGTTTGGCAAATAGTTTAGGTTTAACAGCAGGTCTTAAACGAATTTTTGTAATTTTTAAAATTGATAAGGAAGGAAATATTACTGAAGTTAAAGCAAGAGCACCACATAAATCATTACAAGAAGAAGCAATAAGAGTTGTAACAAAGTTTACCAAAAATGGAGCCTGGAAAATTTAAAGGAAATGCAGTTGGTGTAAAGTATAGTTTACCAATTGCTTTTAAAGTTGGTGGTGATAATGAAAGTAAAGATACTTCATCAAATGATAATAAAACACCAATGTATATATTAGAAGGTAAGGAAATTTCAAAAGAAGAAATGGAAAAAATTAAACCAAATCCTAATTTATCAATTAATGTTATGAATAAAAATATAGCCATTAAAAAATATGGTAAAAAAGGTGAAAATGGTGTTGTAGAAATTACTACAAAATAACTCTAAATTCTATGAAAAAGATTTTAATTCCATTATTGTTTTTAGTGGCAATTTTAAAAACCGAAGCGCAATCTTCGGTTTTTGAGGTTGTAGATAGTTTGTTAATTAAAGGAAATTATCAAAAAGCATTAAAATTGCTAGAAAATGATAAAGATCAGAATGCGCTTGTACTTGAAAAAACAGCAGATATTTATCAAACTATTGGTAATTATAATAAGGCAATAACTTGTTATTCAGAAGCCTTAGCAATTGAAGAAAAAAGTCAGCTTAAAATTAAATTAGCAAATGTATTTTCAACAATTGGATATAAGGATAAAGCTATTGATTTATACGAAGATGTCTTTAAAAAAGATTCGTCCAATTTGCTGGTAGCTAATAATTTAGGGAAGTTGTATTTAAGAGAATTGAAACCTAAAAGTGCCGAGAACATATTTAGGTATTTAAAAAATCAAGATACTTTAAATCCAAATTATCCGTATCAATTAGGAAAAGCGTTGGCATTGCAGGGAAGAAAGAAAATGCTTCCAATGGGGCAAAGTTATATAGATGCTTATACTATTGACACACTTCACTTAAATAGTATTTATGAAGTTGCAAAGTTTTTTAAAGTGATAAAAACAAGAGATACTTCTAGAATGTTTATAGAAAAAGGCTTAAAAATAGATTCTACCAATATTAATTTTTTGCAGTTAAAAGCAAACGAACAATATTTTGGAAAAGAATTTAAAGAAGCTATAATTACATTAAGAAAGCTAGAAGAACTAAATTTTAAGTCAATAAATACCTATGAAATGTATGGTATGAGCTATTTTAACTTGGAGCAAATAGATTCAGCTGAGGTATATTTTAAAAAGGCGCTTAAATTAGATCGTCAGAATCCTAAAATTCTCTATCGTATGGCAACCATAGCTTATCAAAATAAGGATTTTAAAATAGCAGAACTTTATGCTAGGCAAGCTATAATGTATAGTAAACCAGATTTAGATAAAGAGTATATGCTTTTAGGAATCATGGCTAAAGAAACATTAGATTTTAAAAAAGCTGTACATTACTTTGATGAAGCTGTTAAAAATAATTACAAAAATGTAGATGCGCTGTTTCAGTTAGCATTTGCATCAGATTCTTATTATGAAGATAAAAAGATTGCGCTTAAACATTATGAAAAATTTATAGAACGATTTGAAAATAAAAGCCCAGAACTTACCAAATATGCAATTGAAAGAATTAAGCATATTAGAAAACAATACTTTATTGAAGGTGAAATTGTTGACTAAGCTAAAATGTTGTATTTTCACGTTGTGAAATAAACAATAATTTTGAAACAGTTTTTTATAATTATTTTTTGTGCTTTTTTACTGTTATCCTGTTCTTATTTTGAGAACAAATATAAGAAAGAAGAGATTCAAGCAGTTGATACTATTATAGATTTTAATTCTATAGATAGTTTTCCTTTATTTCCTGCGTGCGATAGTATTCCTTCAGAAGAAAAACAAAAAATATGTTCTCAAATAAAACTTTCGGAACATATTTATGCTTCATTAAAAGCACATCAATTTATAACAGAAAATAATGTAAACGATACAATTTTTATAAAACTTGAAGTTTCAAAAAACGGAGAAGTTTCACTTGTACATATAAAATCATCTACATTAATTCAACAAGAAATCCCTGAATTAGATAGTTTAATAATGGATGGCATTAAAACGTTACCAATATTGAAACCAGGAATTAAACGTGGAATGCCGGTAAAAACAGCCTTTAGTTTACCAATTATTTTAAAGAATTAAAGTTGCTCCTAATAAGTTAAAGTATAACATTGTAATTGTCAGCAATATGATTAGACCCTGAAATAAATTCAGGGTGACGTACTAGTAAAATGTTTATAACTGAATAGACAACTATTCATTTAACAGTTGCCACAAATTGTCTTTCAATTCAGTTAGGCCTTGTTGTGCAATTGATGAAATAAATAGTGTTTTAATGCCTTTTGGAAGTTCTTTTTTTAGTTCATCTTTTAATTCATCATCTAACATATCAGATTTTGAAATGGCAAGTAATCTATTTTTATCTAATAATTCTGGATTGTGCTGTTTTAATTCATTTAAAAGAATTTTGTATTCTTTTTGAATATCGTCAGAATCCGCTGGGATTAAAAATAATAAGATAGAATTTCTTTCAATATGACGTAAAAAACGATGGCCTAAACCTTTTCCTTCTGCAGCACCTTCAATAATTCCTGGAATATCTGCAATTACAAACGTTTGAAAATCGCGGTATTGTACAATTCCTAAGTTTGGTTTTAACGTTGTAAAAGCATAGTCAGCAATTTTAGGTTTTGCAGCTGTTAAAACAGATAATAACGTAGATTTTCCAGCATTAGGGAAACCAACTAAACCTACATCGGCAAGTAATTTTAATTCTAATTGAAACCAACCTTCTTTACCATCAATACCAGGTTGTGCATATCTAGGAGTTTGATTTGTTGAAGATCTAAAGTTCCAGTTTCCTAGTCCTCCTTTTCCACCTTCTAATAATATTTGTTCAGTATTCTCAGTAGTAATTTCAAAAAGTATTTCTTGAGTTTCACCATCTCTTATTATTGTTCCTAGAGGTACATCAATGTAAACATCTTGTCCGTCTTTACCTGTGCTCCTAGATTTAGCTCCATGACCACCGTGTTCAGCTCTAAAGTGTTTGTTAAATTTTAAGTGAAAAAGTGTCCATAAATTAGGATTAGCTCTAACAATAATGTGACCACCACGTCCGCCATCTCCACCATCTGGACCACCTTTAGTTATATATTTTTCTCTGTGTAAATGTGTCGATCCTCCTCCACCTTTACCAGAGCTAGCATATACTTTTAAATAGTCAACAAAATTTCCTTCAGTCATTTTTTTAGTATCAAGTTAAGGGTAAAACTTTGCAATTTTATTGCAGTTTCTATAAACTTTTTATGAATCTCGTCATTCCAGTGAACCTTGTCATTCCTGCGTAGGCAGGAATGACAACTTATATCTTATCAAAAACGTTGCTTAAACGTTTTGTAATTTCATTAATATCACCAACGCCATCTACTCCAAAATATTTGTTCTGGTTTTGGTAATAATCTTTTAAAATAGCAGTTTTTGTGTTGTATTCGTTAAACCTATTTTTAATTTTAGACGTGTCTTGGTCATCAGATCTACCACTTGTTTTGCCACGTTCTAAAATACGTTGCACTAATAAATCTTCGGAAACCTCAAGAGCTACCATACCACTTATTGCTTCTCCTTTTTCTAATAAAAAAGCATCTAAGGCTTTTGCCTGTGATTCTGTACGTGGAAATCCGTCAAAAATAAAACCATTTGCATTTTTATTTTTTTCAACTTCAGCTTTTAACATGTTAATAGTAACTTCATCGGGCACTAAATCACCACCATCCATATAGGTTTTAGCTAATAGACCAAGTTCTGTTTCATTTTTAATATTATATCTAAAAACATCACCAGTAGAAATATGAATAAGTCCATATTTTTCTTTTAATAGGTTTGCTTGAGTTCCTTTTCCTGCTCCCGGAGGACCAAATAAAACAATGTTTTTCATGGTTGGTTTTGATGTTAATTGATAAATATCTGCAATGTTTCTTCCTAATCCGTCATAATCTAATCCGTAACCTACAATAAATTTATCGGGTATTGAAATACCAATATAATCTATATGTAATTCTTTTTTAAACACATCTGGTTTAAAAAATAATGTAGCAATTTTTAGTTCTTTTAATTTTTTGTCTTTAAAAATAGTATATATTTCTTGAAGCGTATTACCAGTATCAATTATATCTTCTAAAATTACAACGGTTTTTCCTTCTAAATTCTCATTAACTCCAACTAATTGTTTAATTTTTCCAGTTGATGATGTGCCTTCATATGAAGCTAATTTTACAAACGAAACTTCACAATCTCCATTGTATTGTCTTACAAAATCTGCTACAAACATAAAACAACCGTTCAATATTCCTATAAATATTGGTGTTTCATTTTTACAATCGGCATAGACTTGCTTTACTAAAGATTTTATAGCTGTTTGAATTTGTTCTTCTGAAATATAAGATTTAAAATACTTATCGTGTAATTTAATAATGCTCATTTTTATGCTTTGTTACAAATTTAATAATCAATATATAATAATTGGATTATTTAAAGATTTATTTGCTAATTTGAAATACAAAAACCGTTTTGATTTTTCAAAACGGTTTTTGTTAAATTTATTTAGGATTGCACCTTTTTATTTTTTTGAATCTATTTTTTTAACAGTATCGAACATAATTGGTGATGCAATAAATAATGAAGAGTAGGTTCCTACCATTACACCAACAATTAATGCAAACATAAATCCTTTAATAGAATCTCCACCAAATAAGAAGATTGCTGATAACACAACTAATGTTGTTAAAGAGGTATTAATTGTTCTTCCTAAAGTACTACTTAAGGCTCTATCAACTACTTCAGAGAATTTCCAAGAGGTATGGATACCTGCAAACTCACGTATTCTATCAAAAATTACCACGGTATCGTTTAATGAATAACCAACAACTGTAAGTATAGCTGCAATAAATGATTGTCCAATTTCCATATCAAATGGTAATATTTTATAGAATAATGAGAAAATTGCCAATACAATTAATACATCGTGAAAAACTGCAGCTACTGCACCTAAACTATATTGCCATTTTCTAAATCGGAATAAAATATATAAGAATACAACTAATAACGAACCAATAATGGCCCAACCAGCAGCTGTTTTAATATCATCTGCAATAGTTGGTTCTACTTTTATAGAACTCATAATTCCTACTTTTCCAATACCTTCATATCCTGGTTTAAACTTTTCTAAAGTTAAACCTTCTGGCATATAGTTTTTTAAACCAGTAAATAATAGTCCTTGAACTTCATCATCAATATAACTTCCTTCTTCTTCAATTTTATATTTTGTTGTAATTTTTAATTGGCTTGCTTCACCGTAGGTTTTAACTTCTGGAGCACTACCAAAGGCATCTTTTAAAGTTTCAGCAACTTCAGTGGCATTTGTAGGTTGGTCAAATTTTACAACATAAGATCTACCACCAATAAAGTCTACTCCGTAATTTAACCCGTTTGTTAACAATGAAGTTAAACCACCAATTATAACAATTCCTGAAATTACGTAAGCTATTTTTCTTTTTCTTAAGAATTCAATATCTATTCTATGGAACCAGTTTTTAGTGATATTTGTATTGAAAGTAAATAGTTTTCCTTTTTCAGCATACCAGTCTATTAATAAACGTGTTATAAAAATTGCTGTAAATAAAGAAGTTACAATACCTACCATTAATGTATAAGCAAAACCTTTTACAGGTCCTGTTCCAAATACATATAAAATAACACCAGTTAACATTGTAGTAATGTTGGCATCTATAATTGCAGATAGTGCTCCTTTAAAACTAAATCCGTGACTTATAGAAGCTTTTAAACCTTTACCTTTAATAAGTTCTTCTTTAATTCTTTCAAAAATAATTACGTTTGCATCAACAGACATACCTATAGTTAAAATAATACCTGCAATACCTGGCAATGTAAGCACAGCACCAAAGGCTGTTAAAATTCCAAAAATAAATAAGATGTTAACCGCTAGTGCAACATCGGCAAAAGCACCTGCTTTACCATAATAAAAAATCATCCATAACAACACTAATAATAGTGCTAAACCAAATGATCTCATACTACTATCAATTGCTTTTTGACCTAAAGATGGTCCAACAACTTCAGATTGAATAATATGTGCAGCAGCAGGTAATTTACCCGCTTTTAAAACGTTTGCAATATCTTGAGCCTCCTCAACGGTCATACTTCCACCAGAAATTGAAGTTCTACCAGTAGTAATAGGTGTGTTTACAGAAGGTGCCGTATATACATAATCATCTAAAACTACAGCAACAAATTGTCCAACATTTTCAGTTGTCATTTTACCCCAAAGTCTTGATCCACCTGCATTCATAGTCATACTAACTTCAGGTTTTCCTGTTTGTCCGAATTCTTGACTCGCATCATCAATTACATCACCTTCAATAGGAGCAACATCTTCTCTATTAGATTTTATACCATATAAGTAAATTAAATCAACATTTTCTCCAGTTGCAGTTGTACTTGAAAAAGGTTTAGCATCCCATAAAAATTTAGTATATTTCATTTCATTTGAAAGTAGTGCTCTCACTTCTCTCATTGCTAAATAAGAATTTACTTTAGCGGTATCTAAAACTTTTGCTGTACCAATTACAGAAGATACTTGATTTTGGCTTTGTGGGATACTTGGTGATAAAACTGAAAATAGGTTATTTACTGGTTTTGCAGCAATAGAATCAGATACTTCACCTAATAAATCCTCTAAATCGTCATTTGTTGAAGTTGAATCTACATCAGTTTCAACTTTTAATAAGTTTTCAACTACAGAATTTGCTTGAAAAAAGAAATTTGCAGTTTCTTGGTTAGAATATACTTCCCAAAATTGTAGTTCTGCAGTACTTTGTAATAATTTTTTTACACGATCAATATCTTTTGCTCCTGGTAATTCAATTAATATTCGACCAGAGTTTCCTATACGTTGAATGTTTGGTTGTGTAACCCCAAATTTATCGATACGACTTCTTAATACTTCAAAAGCGGTGTTTACAGAACCTGTAACTTCCTCTTCAATAATTGGCATTACCTCTTCATCGGTAAGTTTAAAGTTTATTTTTTCTCTTAAAGATTTATTACCAAAAATACTAGGGTCACTTAATTTAATGCTTCCATTACTTAAATTTTCAAATTCATTAAAAAATAAATCTAAGAATCGTTTATCACTACTTTTTTGAGCTTCTGTTGCGTTTGAAAGTGCTTCGTTAAATACTGGGTTTTTTGATTCATTTGATAAACCAATAAGTATATCTTTTACAGAAACTTGTAAAATAGCGTTAATACCACCTTTAAGGTCTAATCCTAAATTTAGTTCTTTGTCTTTAATGTCATTATAACTAAATTGGGTAAAACCTAAATCAATTACAGGTTTATTTGCAACAGAGTCTAAAAAAACTCTCTCTAACCTTGCAATTTCTTTACCGTCTTCAGATTTTGACTCTGCATACATTTTTGCTTTTTCTTCAACACCATTTGTAAACCAAGTAAATGATAATTGGTATAAACTTACTAATCCAAAAAGAATAGCGAATAACTTTATAAGTCCTTTATTTTGCATTTTACATTAATTTGATAAAAATTCATTTGTTATAAACGTGCAAATATATAATTTCAAATAGAGACTGACAATACTTTTTTAGCTTTTTATACCTATAAAGAAACAGTTCTTAAAATATAACTATTCTGAATTCGGATTTTTATATATTTGTTTAGAAAAATTAATAAAATATGAAGCATTTAACAGATATAGAAATTGCCCAAAACAATAAAATAAGACACATTAAAGAAATTGCTGCAAAATTGGGAATTGAAGAAGATGAAATAGAAATGTTTGGTAAGTACAAGGCTAAATTACCCCTTTCATTTATTGATGAAGAAAAAATAAAGAAAAATAATTTAATATTGGTTACTGCAATTACACCTACGCCGGCAGGAGAAGGTAAAACTACAGTTTCGATAGGTTTAAACGAAGGTTTAAACAGAATTGGTAAACAAGCTACCGTTGTATTAAGAGAACCGTCTTTAGGACCTGTTTTTGGTATTAAAGGAGGTGCTGCTGGTGGTGGATATTCTCAAGTTATACCAATGGAAGATATAAATTTACATTTTACAGGTGATTTTAATGCAGTTGAAAAAGCAAATAATTTACTCTCTGCATTAATTGATAATAATTTGCAAAGTACTTGCTGTAAATTAAATTTAGATCCACGTACTATTCTATGGAAACGGGTTATTGATATGAATGACAGATCTTTACGGAATATTATTATTGGTTTGGGAGGAACTGCAAATGGTATTCCAAGAGAAGATGGTTTTGATATTACACCAGCTTCTGAAGTTATGGCAATACTTTGTATGGCAACTGACTTTGAAGATTTAAAAAAGCGTTTAGGCGATATTTTTATCGGTTTTACTTTTGATAAAAAACCAATTTTTGCACGAGATTTAAAAGCTGAAAATGCAATGGCAATTTTATTAAAAGATGCAATTAAACCAAATTTAGTGCAAACTTTAGAAGGAAATCCTGCAATTATTCACGGAGGACCTTTTGCTAATATTGCACAAGGAACCAATTCCATTATTGCGACAAAAATGGGGCTTTCATTATCAAATTATGTAATTACGGAAGCTGGTTTTGGGGCTGATTTAGGTGCAGAAAAGTTTTTAAATATTAAGTGCCAATCTGCTGGATTAAATCCAAAAGCCGTTGTTTTAGTAGCAACAATTAGAGCTTTACGTCATCACGGTGGTGCTCAAAAAAATGAATACAATACACCTAATTTAGACTTTGTGCAAAAAGGCTTTTGCAATTTAGAAAAACACATTGAAAATATTCGAAAATTTAATATAGAGCCGGTAGTCGCAATCAACGCTTTTTCCAATGATTCTTATGAAGAAATTGAGTATATTATTGAAAAATGTGAAAAATTAGGAGTACAAGCTGTTGTTTCAGAAGGTTGGGCCAAAGGAGGTAAGGGAACTATAAAATTAGCAAAAGCTGTTGTTAAAGTTGTTGAAGCTAATACATCTAATTTTAAGCCTTTATACAATTGGAATGCTCCAGTGAAAGAAAAAATTGAAAAAATTGCAAAAGAAATATATGGAGCCAAAACTGTAGATTTTGATAAAAAAGCAAAACTAAATTTAAAAAGAATTGAAAGACTTGGTTTTAATGATTTTGCAATTTGCATGGCTAAAACGCAAAAATCTTTTTCTGATAATGAGTTTTTAGTAGGAAGGCCAGAAAATTTTACAGTTACCGTTCGGGAAATTGAAATTGCTGCCGGTGCTAAATTTATTATCCCAATTTTGGGAGCAATGATGCGTATGCCTGGGTTGCCAGGAACGCCAGCCTCAGAAAACATGTCTATTGATAATAAT
Organism: uncultured Flavobacteriaceae bacterium; assembly: GCA_942492305.1. Lineage (GTDB taxonomy): Bacteria > Bacteroidota > Bacteroidia > Flavobacteriales > Flavobacteriaceae > Lutibacter. The sequence continues at coordinate 1,060,905 of CALOEI010000001.1, forward strand.
GGTGTTATTTCTGGGTTGTCTTAAATTTAAGTGAATGCAAGTTTAAAAGGTTTGAAGTTACAAACGTGTATTTAAGCTGAGCTATTGTTAAAGCACTGTTAGTTTTATTAGATACAATCTTTTGTTTATTATAGAATACAAAAAAGCTGTTTCAGGTTGTTGAAACAGCTTTATAATATATTTTGGTAGAAAATTATTAGTCTAATAAAGAATTAGTAGCTTTTACACCAACTGCACTTTCTTGAATTTTAGCAAGTTCAGCTTCAGATAATTCTATTTCAACAATTTTTTCAATTCCGTTTTTACCAATAATACATGGTACACCAATTGAAATGTCAGATAAACCGTATTCACCATCTAACAAAGCAGAACAAGGGAACATTTTTTTAGAGTCTAAAGCAATAGCTTGTACCATTGCAGAAACTGCTGCACCTGGAGCATACCAAGCACTTGTTCCTAATAATTTAGTTAAAGTAGCACCTCCAACTTTGGTGTCTTCTACAACTTGTTGCATTCTTTCTTCTGATAAAAATTCAGAAACTTTTACACTGTTACGCGCAGCTTTACCAATTAGCGGAACCATTCCAGTATCACTGTGACCTCCAATTACCATTCCATCTACATCAGATGCAGGGCAACCTAAAGCTTCAGCTAAACGGAATTTAAAACGAGCACTATCTAAAGCTCCACCCATTCCAATAATTCTGTTTTTTGGTAATCCTGTAGCTTTATGAGCTAAGTAAGCCATTGTATCCATTGGGTTACTAACCACAATAATAATTACTTCAGGAGAATATTTTATTAAATTTTCTGAAACAGATTTTACAATACCTGCATTAATTCCAATTAACTCTTCACGAGTCATTCCTGGTTTTCTTGGAATTCCACTTGTAATTACAGCTACATCACTACCGGCTGTTGCAGCATAATCGTTAGTTACACCAGTTATTTGAGTATCAAACCCATTTAATGATGCACATTGCATTAAATCCATTGCTTTACCTTCAGCAAAACCTTCTTTAATATCGATTAGTGTTACTTCGTCTGCGAAATTTTTAATAGCTATGTACTCAGCGCAACTTGCACCTACAGCACCAGCTCCTACTACTGTTACTTTCATATTTTTATTATTGTATTAATATTCATTTTAAACGTATCAAAAATACTAATTTTAAATTTAAAGAATCATGTGTTTTTTTTAAATTTACGAAATCGATATTGTTGATTTTTATCATACTTTTTTGCGATTATCATAAAAAAAGGCTGCTAAATTGGCAGCCTTTTAAATATTTAAAATTAAAATGCCTTAAGCATCAATATTTGCATATTTTGCATTTTTCTCTATAAATGCTCTACGAGGAGGAACTTCATCACCCATTAGCATAGAAAATACACGATCTGCTTCTGTTAAGTTTTCTATGGTAACTTGGCGTAATGTTCTAAATTCAGGATTCATTGTAGTATCCCAAAGTTGTTCAGCATTCATTTCTCCAAGACCTTTGTAACGTTGAATGTTAACACTTCCACCCATATTATGAGCAATTAAATCACGTTGGTCATCGTTCCAAGCATATTCTCTTTTTTGTCCTTTTTTAACTAAATATAAAGGTGGTGTTGCTATAAAAATGTGTCCACTTTCAATTAACTCCTTCATATATCTAAAGAAGAAAGTAAGAATTAATGTCGCAATATGACTACCATCAACATCGGCATCACACATAATTACAATTTTGTTATAACGTAATTTTTCTAAGTTTAATGCTCTTGGGTCTTCTTCGGTACCGATAGTTACTCCTAAAGCAGTGTACATGTTTTTTATTTCTTCGTTTTCAAAAACTTTATGCTGCATTGCTTTTTCAACGTTTAATATTTTACCACGTAATGGTAAAATAGCTTGAAAAGCTCTATCTCTTCCTTGTTTTGCAGTTCCACCTGCAGAGTCTCCCTCAACTAAAAATATTTCACATAATTCTGGGTCAGTTTCTGAACAGTCACTTAATTTTCCTGGTAAACCACCAATAGACATTACAGTTTTACGTTGCACCATTTCTCGTGCTTTACGTGCTGCATGTCTTGCTTGAGCTGCTAAAACTACTTTTTGTACAATGGTTCTTGCATCAGCAGGGTTTTCCTCTAAATAATCTTGTAGCATTTCAGAAACAGCCTGACTTACTGCTGAGGTAACTTCTCTATTTCCTAATTTAGTTTTAGTTTGACCTTCAAATTGTGGTTCAGCAACTTTTACCGAAATAATTGCTGTTAAACCTTCACGAAAATCGTCTCCAGCAATATCAAACTTTAGTTTATCTAACATTCCAGAAGACTCTGCATATTTTTTAAGCGTGTTTGTTAAACCACGTCTAAAACCAGATAAATGTGTTCCTCCTTCGTGTGTATTAATATTGTTTACGTAAGAATGTAAATTTTCGGCATATGAAGTATTATACACCATAGCAACTTCAACAGGGATACCATTTTTTTCACCTTCCATTGATATAATACCAGCAGTTAACTGTTCGCGTGTAGCATCTAAATATTTAATAAATTCAGGTAATCCTTCATCACTATGAAATGTATCAGTAGGAAAATTTCCTTCATCATCAGTTGTTCTTTCATCAGTTAGAGTTAAGGTAACTCCTTTATTTAGAAAAGAAAGTTCACGCAAACGTGTTGCTAAAGTGTCGTAATTAAATTCTATTGTTTGGGTAAAAATTGAAGTATCCGGCAAAAAAGTAACCATAGTACCTTTGTCATCAGATTCGCCAACAGTTTTTACTGGATATAAGGCTTTACCTTTAGAGTATTCTTGCTCCCAAATCTTACCATCTAAATATACAGTAGCTTTCAAGTTTTGCGAAAGCGCATTTACAACTGAAACTCCAACTCCGTGTAAACCTCCTGAAACTTTATAAGAATCTTTGTCAAATTTACCACCAGCTCCAATTTTAGTCATTACTACTTCTAAAGCCGAAACACCTTCTTTTTTGTGCATCCCTACAGGAATACCACGTCCATTATCTTTTACAGATAAAGACCCATTCTCATTTATTGTAACATCTATAGTATCACAATGTCCTGCCATTGCTTCATCAATAGAATTATCTACTACTTCATATACTAAATGGTGCAATCCTCTAACGCCAACATCTCCAATGTACATAGAAGGTCTCATACGTACATGCTCCATCCCTTCTAACGCTTGGATGCTATCTGCAGAATAATTATTTTTTTTTATTTCTTCACTCATAATTAAAAATGTATGTTTTTAAAAAAAATTTACAAACAAATATAAAAATTTGAACTATGTTTTTAAACCTTTTTTTGGCGGGTTGTTTTAGAAGTTATTAACAATTGTAAATTGTTAAAAGTTGCTTAAAACGGCTAAAATAAGCTTAAAAAGAATGTTGTATTTTTTTTCACAATTAGAGAATTTAAAATGCTAAAAATGCCTTAAATCGCTTTATTGGTTGTCATAATTTATATATAATTTGATGTAATATTATATTTTTAAGTTTTAAAATGCAGATTTTAGAATTAACTTTAATGTGTTTTTATTTTTAATGTTGAGAAAAAATGAAATAAAATAATCATACTATTTATAATAATATTATTTTTGCGGATGCAACATCAGGTACTTATTTTAGATTTCGGATCGCAATACACACAGTTGATTGCCCGAAGAGTTAGAGAATTAAACATTTTTTGTGAAATTTTTCCATACAATAGTAAAAATTTTAATGTAGAAGATTACTGCGCTGTAATTCTTTCTGGAAGTCCTTTTTCTGTTCGTGCAGAAGATGCTCCTCGTCCAGATTTATCAGAAATTAAAGGTAAATTACCATTATTAGGTGTTTGTTATGGAGCGCAATATTTAGCACATAATTTTGGTGGTGAAGTGGGTGCCTCAAATACGAGGGAATACGGTAGAGCAAATCTTTCTTTTATTAAAGAAAACGAATTATTTTTTGAAGGTGTTTCTCAAGGAAGTCAGGTTTGGATGAGTCATAGTGATACCATTATTAAACTACCAGAAAGTTTTGAACTAATTGCTAGTACATATGATGTGGCCAAAGCAGCTTTCAAAATTAAAGACGAAGAAACCTACGGAATTCAATTTCATCCAGAAGTATACCATTCAAAAGACGGGCTTACTATATTGAAAAACTTCTTAGTTAATATTGCAGGAGTTGCACAAACCTGGACTCCGGAATGTTTTGTAGAAACCACCGTAGCAGAATTAAAAGAAAAGTTAGGAAATGACAAAGTTGTGCTAGGCTTATCAGGTGGTGTAGATTCTACTGTTGCTGCAACTTTAATTTCAAAAGCTATAGGTAAAAACTTGTATTGTATTTTTGTAAATAATGGGTTATTGCGTAAAAATGAATTTGAAAACGTACTAGACCAATATAAGCATATGGGCTTAAATGTAAAAGGTGTAGATGCTTCGGCACGTTTTTTGAAAGAACTGGCAGGAGAAAGTGATCCAGAAGGTAAACGTAAAATTATTGGTCGTGTATTTATTGAGGTTTTTGATGATGAAGCACACGAAATTAAAGATGTAAGTTGGTTAGCACAAGGAACAATTTATCCAGATGTTATTGAGTCTGTTTCAGCAACTGGAGGTCCTTCTGCAACTATTAAATCGCATCACAATGTTGGTGGATTGCCAGATTTTATGAAATTGAAAGTAGTAGAACCATTAAATACTTTGTTTAAAGATGAAGTTAGAAGAGTTGGAAGGTCAATGGGAATTGATGATGAATTATTAGGCCGCCATCCGTTTCCAGGACCAGGTTTAGGAATTAGAATTTTAGGTGATATCACTGCCGAAAAAGTAAGAATGTTACAAGAAGTAGATCATATTTTTATACAAGGTTTAAAAGACGAAGGACTGTATAATAAAGTGTGGCAGGCAGGAGCAATGTTATTACCTGTTAATTCTGTTGGTGTAATGGGTGATGAAAGAACATATGAAAAAGCAGTAGTTTTAAGGGCCGTAGAATCTACCGATGGAATGACAGCAGACTGGGTAAATTTACCATATGAGTTTTTACAAAAAACATCAAACAAAATAATAAATGGGGTAAAAGGCGTTAATAGAGTAGTGTACGATATTAGTTCTAAACCACCAGCAACTATTGAGTGGGAATAAATTAAAACCTATAGCTTAGTTTCTTTGAAAAAATAAAAAATGAAAAAAATAAAGTTCTTAATTTCAATTTTAGTGTTTTGTGCATTTAGCATAATGGCACAACAAAAAAAATATGTTTCTTATTCCGTTAAAAAAGGGGAAACAATGAAGAGTATTGCTAGAGATTACGATGTTTCTACAAGAGATTTGTTAAGATTAAATCCAGATATTGGTAGAAAACCAAAAGCAAATACAGTAATAATTGTTCCTAATAAAAACTATGGTAAACAAATTTCTGAAATTGAATCGGCTGAATCTAAAACTTATATTGTAAAACCAAAAGAAACGTTATTTGGAATTTCTAACAAACATAATATTACAATTGAAGAACTTGTAGCTGCAAATCCAGAATTAGAAAATGGATTAAAAATAGGAATGCATCTTAAAATTCCACCAGCAAGCAAGGAAGAAGAAAACGATTTAGAAAAATTTATTTTACATACTGTTATTAAGGATGATACTGTTTATAATTTAACAAAAAAGTATGAAGTTTCTAAAGATAGTTTATACGCGTTAAATCCTAGTTTAAGTGAAGGTTTAAAGTTAGGAATGGTTTTAAAAATTAAACCAATTAAAGCTACTGATGTAGAGGAGGAAGAAGAGGATATTGAAAATGAAACAGGATTATTTGTTGAAAATATAAACTTTGAAAAATCAATTAATGTTGCAATAATGCTTCCATATGAATTGAATAAATATTCAGATTCAATTCCAAAAAATGAATTAATCAAGGGTAATTCAATTTTAAATATTGCTACAGATTTTCACATGGGAGCAAGTATGGCTATTGATTCATTACGCAGCAAAGGAATTGCAGTGAATGTTCAATTTTTTGATACTCAAAATTCTAATTTTAAATTACAAACTATTGTAAATAATAACGATTTTTCTGAAACTGATGTTATTATTGGGCCTTTATTCTATGCAAAAGCACATTGGCTTTCAAAGCATGTGAACGTTCCAGTTATTGCTCCAGTATATTCAAGAGATCAAAATAATTTATCTGCAAGTAATTTAATAAAGTCTGATGATGCTAATGAGATGTTATTTGAAGAGCACTTATTAGATTATATGAAAGCAAAATATAATGGAGAAAATATACTTGTAATTAATGATAGTGAAGAGCAATCGCAAAGCAAACTATGGAGAATTGTAAATCACTTAAAGTCTTTTGATTCCATTCAAAATATTGCAGTTTTAAAATCTGATAAAGGTTATATTGATAATGAAAAGTTTGCTGAAAAACTAAAAGATAATACTACTAATTGGGTGTTTTTAATAAGTGATGAAATTGTTACAACCGCTGCTACTGTTAATAATTTAAAAGGTTTTATGGAAGAGTTTGACATCACATTATTTACAATAGATAAAGGCAAAAATTTTGATAAAATTGATAATAGTTTTTTGGGACAATTAAACTTTACCTATCCAACAACCGATTTTGTTAATATGCAAGATGTAAAAGTGAAAAACTTTTACACGAAGTTTAATGCTAAAAATGCTACTTTACCTTCTAAATACGCTATAAGAGGTTTTGATATAACCTATGATATATTATTGAGATTGGCAAGTGAAGATAGTATAGAAGAAGCGCTACGTGCAGGTAAATCTTCAAGAGTCTCAGCTTTTTTTAATTATGATAAAAAACTATTTGGAAGTTTTAAAAACAACGGAGTTTATATAATTCAATATAATAAAGAACTTTCTCCGGTAGTAGTTGAATGATATAATTAAAAGGTTATAAAAAAGCTGTTTAAAAATTTTAATTTTTAAACAGCTTTTTTATTTTTCTATACTTAGAGTCTATATCTTTTTAAGTTGATCTTTCATCATTTTAACCTGGTCAGTAAGAACACCTTGAGTGTCTAGTTTTTTAGCTTCATTAATAAGCATTGTAGCTTCTCTTTTTCTTCTTTTAGACATTGCAATACCCCCTAATTGTAACTTAGCCATTGCTAAATCATGTTTCATATTTAAACCTAAGCTAATTGCTTTTTTAAAGTATTTTTCGGCTTGGGTTAAATTTGTTTGTGAAACCATAATGCCTTGTAAAAAGTTGTAATAACCTTCTTGTTTTTTAATTAAAGCACTACTAGGGTTTTTAATATATGATAGCCATTTACTTGCGCCAGCAAAGTTTTGTTTTCTTAATTGCAAAAACGCTAATAAAATAAATTCATTTTTAAAATAAAACAATACAAATATACTTGCTAATAAAATTAATGAAATACCATTCATTATATTTCCATCAACAAATTGAAATACTGACCATACTAAAATTGCACCTGCAATTACTAATTTTATATACTTATTAAACATTATTTACTATTTTTTAATAGAATGCAAAGTTACAGTTTTGCATCGATTTTAATTATTTTTTATAATGTTTTTTATATTGTATGTAAGCAAAAATGGCTAAAACAGCAACAATAGCAACAGAATAATATACAAATGTTGGTGTAATTGCTTTATCTCCACTAGCATACGAATGTAAACCAGAAAGGTAGAAATTCACCCCAAAATAGGTCATTAAAATAGAAGCAAATGCAGCAACAGAGAATAAATTAAATACAAAACGCCCTCTTAATCCAGGTACTAAACGCAAGTGCAGCACAAAAGCATAAATCATTATACTTATTAATGCCCAAGTTTCTTTTGGATCCCATCCCCAATAGCGTCCCCAACTTTCATTCGCCCATTGTCCGCCTAAGAAGTTACCAATAACTAGCAATATTAAACCAATAGTTAAAGCCATTTCATTAATAATGGTAATTTCTTTAATCATTAATCCAACTTTCTTTTTATTGTTAGAATTGGTAATAATCATAAGTATTAATGCAACTAAACCTAAAATCATACCTAAGGCAAATGGACCATAACTTGCTACAATAATTGAAACGTGTATCATTAACCAATACGAATTTAGTACAGGTTGTAGGTTGGCAATTTCTGGATCCATCCAGTTCCAATGCGCAACCATTAATATAAATGAAGTTAAAAATGCTGTGGCAGCAATGGTCATTGATGATTTTCTTCCAAAAAGCAAACCGAATAACATGGTTGCCCAAGCAACATAAATCATGGATTCATAAGCATTACTCCAAGGCGCGTTACCACTTACTATCCAACGAGCAATTAAACCACCAGTATGCAAAATAAATAAACCTATAACTATAGCAATACTTGCTTTAATTAGAAAATTAATCGCTTTATTATTCTTGAAAATTTGGAAGATTACAAAAAAGAACATTAATGTACCTATGTACATATAATAACTATAAATAGTTTTAAAAATATCATACTTATTGTAAGCAATTTCTAAATCAATTTTATGGTCTGCAGGGTAGACCTCACTACCATATTTTTTTTGAAAATTGATAATTCCACCTAAAATTTCATCAGATTTTGAATAGTCTTTAGACACGTTAGAATCTGCCAAAGTTTGTAAGTAAATTGGTAAAATTTGACGCACAAAAACAGAGTCTTGTCCTTTAAAATTTGCTGAATTTATGTTGTTATGTGATACCCAAGTGTTATTATAATCATTTGGAATTGGGAATATTCTTAAAATATCTCCAGTTATTGCAGAGTATAAAAGGTTAACCCTTCTATCAACATTAATTACATCTTTTTCAAACTTACTTTTAATATTGCTTTTTTGAGCTTCTTGTTGAATTTCAGAAATTTTATACATTCCTTTTGAATCAAAAAAGTTTGCAAGTGTTGCATATTTTTGATCGTGAGGAATACCAATAATATCTCTTAATTTAGTGTTATCTTTTTCAATATATATTATAGGAATTTGAAACCATAATCTAGGGTTTTGTTGAATAGATAAGAACACTTGAGTAGCATTCATTTCTTTATAAGTATCGTGTTTACTTACTTTTCGTAATAATTCAGAAGCATAGGTATGCACAGGTTTCATTCTACCACCAGCATCTTGTATAACTACTTTACTGAATTTTTCTGCATGAGCCAATTCAATTTTATTTGTTACAAGTGCAGAATCTACTTGTTTATCTGTTAGCGCATGGTTGTGCTCTTGTGCAAAAGAAATTGTAGAAAATAAAATAAGTGCAATAGATGATAAAATTGCTTTTTTAGTTTTAACTTTTTCTAAGCTCTTTTTTAAGAAATCAAATCGTGTATTTTTTACAAATAATATTAGCATTAAACCAGCGTACAATAAAAAGTAACCAATGTATGTAATTGTAGATCCCCAAAAATCGTGATTCACAGATAAATGAGTTTCTTCATATTGATCTGTTATATTATAACTAGATTGAAAGAATTTATAACCCTTATAGTTTAAAATATTATTCATAAAAATTCTAAAATCAAAAGTTTCACTTGGATCAATAACTGTAACTTCACTTGCAAAAGACATTGGGCTGTTAGAACCTGGATATTTATCTAATTGAAAATCGTTTAATTTAAGACTAAAAGGAAGTTCTTTTTGCAATGCGCCGTAACTCATTCTAAAGTTTAAATTACTTACAGAAAATTGAGTTGGAGGTTGAATTGCAAATTTACCACCTACAAGTTTTACAGTTTTAGTTTCGTTTCCAACTGTAACATCAAATGTTAGTTGGCCTAACGTGTTTTGATCTTTATCTCCAGAAATGGTTTTATAAGAACCTTTTAAAGAGGCGTTTGGAACAACAAATTGCATTCCAGCAATAGCGTGCACCGCCAATAAGGAAAAATCTTGTATTGAATCCTTTACTATAGTACCCTCAAAACTATCTGCCATTCTAAAAAAAGTACCATCAACAGCTGATTGAATTTTAATGTTTCCATTAACATTTTTAAAATCTATAGTATTTTTATTTGGTGCATCGTAACCAATTAAAACACCATGTACTAATTCTGAAGATCCTCTTTTTATATAATGATTATGCCTTCCACCAGCACCAGATTCTACAAAAAGCATGTACTCATCTCCAGCTTCATTTTCTTCAAATATTTCTTGAGCGTTTGGAATATAGTTGGTAAGTTTTACCTCTACATCGGTACCTTTAAAATCCGTATTGTAACTATAATTGTTAGATCCTATAGCCGACAATAAAATTGGATGATGAACAGGTGTTTTTTGCTCATTACCGTCATTTACAACAATACTTATATAGTTTTTTTCAGTTAAAAATTTATTTGTTACTTGTCCTTCTTTAATTGGCATTATTCCTTCAAAACTAATATAACGCGTAATACCAGCTCCAATAATAATTAAAAAGAAAGCAAGATGAAAAGCTAGTACTACAAGTTTCTCTTTTCGTAATAATTTATATTTAAAAATATTACCAAAAAAGTTGATTGCAAAAAGCAGCATTATTCCTTCAAACCACCACGCATTATAAACCAATGCTTTGGCTGTTTCTGTACCATGGTCGTTTTCAATAAATGTTGCAATACCCATTGCAAGTGCAAAAATTAAAAACAGAATAGCCATTAAACGTGTTGAATAAATAAGAGAAAATAGTTTCTTCATTATAATTGTTTTATTATTAAAAATAAATGTTGTGCAAAAATAATGATAATTGTCATATTAGCCATTTAAAATCGTTTATTTAAGATTATTATAGACCTTTTTTTAACACAGTGACAAATATAAGTGTAACTTTTATTACAACTACTGACGATTGTCATTAAAACTAGTTTGTATTTTTGGTGAGTTTTGTACTAAAAAATTAAAAATTTTGTAATTTTGTTATCAATTAGATTTAGAATGAAAGATTTGAGCTTTTATACAAAACATTTCAATCTCTATTTAAATATTAAACGTCCAGAATGTTTTATTAAATAGAAACTTCTTTTTTCGGTGCTATTTACGCACCGTATTTTCAACTTTTTTTTTCAATTTAAAATTTATTTATTATGGAATTACCATATGCAGAACCGTATAAAATTAAAATGGTAGAAACTATAAAACGTTCTACAAAAGAGCAACGATTAAAATGGATAAAACAAGCAAATTATAACTTATTTAATTTAGCTTCAGACAAAGTTTTTATTGATTTGTTAACCGATTCTGGAACTGGAGCAATGAGTGATAAACAATGGGCTGAAATGATGGTAGGTGACGAAAGTTATGCAGGTTCAACGTCGTTTAAAAAATTAAAAAAGACAGTAAAAAAAATAACAGGATTTAAACATTTTTTACCAACACATCAAGGTAGAGCAGCTGAAAATGTATTGTTTTCTGCAATGGTAAAAGAAGGAGATATTGTTCCCGGAAATTCCCATTTCGATACAACAAAAGGACATATAGAATTTAGAAAAGCAACTGCTGTAGATTGCACTATAGATGAAGCTTTTGATACTTCAAATATGCATCCGTTTAAAGGAAATATTGATTTAGGTAAGTTAGAAACGGTTTTTAAAAAATATCCTAAAGAAAAAATACCTTTTGTAATTTTAACAATAACTTGTAATAGTGCAGGAGGGCAGCCTGTTTCTTTAGAAAATACTAAGGCAGTTTCAAAATTATGTAAACAATATGGCATTCCCCTTTATTTTGATGCCGCACGCTTTTCTGAAAATGCTTATTTTATTAAAAAACGAGAACAAGGTTATGCAGATAAAACCATTAAAGAAATTGTAAAAGAAGTATTTTCTTATGGTGATGGAATGACAATGAGTGCAAAAAAAGATGGTTTGGTTAATATGGGTGGTTTTATTGCTCTTAATAATAAAGATGTTTATAAACAAGCAACGGTATTTAATATTATGTTCGAGGGCTTTATAACCTACGGTGGAATGAATGGGCGTGATATGGGAGCATTGGCTGTAGGTTTAGATGAATCTACTGAATTTAATTATTTAGAGAGTAGAATAGAGCAAGTAGCATTTTTAGGACAAAAATTAGTTGAATATGGTGTGCCAGTGCAAAAACCATTTGGTGGACACGCTATTTTTTTAGATGCTAATAAATTTGTACCAACAATACCAAGAGAAGAATACCGAGCGCAAGCATTAGCAATAGAGTTATATATTGTTGGTGGAATCCGTGGAGTAGAAATAGGTACAGTTTTAGCAGACAGAGATCCTTTTACTCGAAAAAATAGATATCCAGAGTTAGAATTGGTACGCTTGGCAATACCAAGAAGAACGTACACAAATAATCATATGGCGTATGTCGCTGCAACTCTAAAAAATATTTATGATTCTCGAAATGAAGCTAAATCCGGTTACATTATTGTTGATGAAGCTCCTATTATGAGACACTTTACAGCTAAATTTAGTAAAATATAATACTTCTTGGTCTTTTTTTTGTTAATTTTACCGAATTAAAATTGATTAAAATAGAAAGATATGATGTTATCACGAGCAAGTAAGTATGCAATTTTGTCAACATTATTTTTGGCAGAACATGTGAAAGACAATAAAAAAATAAGTGTTCGTGTAATTGCTGAAAGTATTGATGTACCGAGTCCTTTTTTGGCAAAACTATTTCAGCAGTTAGTAAAAGGGAAGATTATTTCTTCAACAAAAGGGCCAAATGGAGGTTTTTATCTTACTAAAAAAAATCAACAAAAAAGTGTATTAGATATCATTGAAAATATTGATGGTTTAAATAGAATAAATGAATGTTTTCTAGGACTATCTGAGTGTGATGGGAGTAACCCTTGTCCAGTTCATTTTATTGTAGAACCTTTTAAAAATAGTATACTTGGTAAATTTCGTGATAAAACAATTATGGAGTTTTCTAATGAAATAGTATCAAAAGGAAGAAAATTAAGCCTAAAAGATATCTCACCTGAACTAGATTCTTCTTTAGATTAGTTGAAAAATGATATTTGTCATAATTAAATAATAAAAATATGATACATTTGTCACACATAAAAGAGATAAAAAGGTCTTAATATATTTATAAATCAAAATTAATCAATTAAACAATTAAAAACATGTTATCTAAAAAACAAGCAAAGGCTTTCTTTTTGGGAGGAACATTAGTAACGTTTCTAATTTTTATAGGACTTACAGTGTTTTCCTTATCTAAAGAAGTTGATCAGACGAATCACGACCAAATTACAGCAGAAGTTGTAAGAGGTAAAGAAATTTGGGAAACTAATAACTGTATGGGTTGCCATACTATATTAGGAGAAGGTGCTTATTATGCTCCTGAATTAACAAAAGTTATTGATAGATTAAATGAAAAATATAATGATAACGGTGAACAAGTTATTAAAAGTATTTTGATGTCTAAAGGACCTTGGCAACCTAACGGAAGAAAAATGGTTGCTTATGGAATGACTGAAGCCGAAGCAAATGATGTTGTTGCTTTCTTTAAATGGATAGGTAAAATAGATTTAAATGGTTTTGGTGATGTAGTTGGGGTTGATAGAAAAATATCACCAATTGCTAAAGAAAGAATGAAAAACTAATCAATAACTTTAAAACAAATTCAAAATGAAATATAAATCACAAAAAGTAGCATATTGGTTTTTTGCCCTTTCAATGCTATTATTAGTTTTACAAATAACTTATGGCTTTATTATGGGTTTTGCCCGTATTGGCTTTGATAATTTACATGAATTTATACCTTTTAATACTGCACGATCAGTGCATACAAATCTATTAGTTGTTTGGCTACTTTCTGGTTTTATGGGAGCGGCGTATTACATAATTCCTGAAGAAGCACAGCGCGAATTAGTAAGTGTAAAATTAGCGTATGTTCAATTAATTAGCCTAGCAGTTGTAGGTGTTGTAGCAATAGTTGGATTTCACTTTAATATTTGGGAAGGACGTAAATTTTTGGAAATACCACGTCCACTTGATTATTTAGTAGTTGTAAATGTGCTTTTGTTTTTAGGCTTAATTTTAGTAACCTTATTTAAAGGAAAAAAACAAACAACAACAGCATTGGTACTTTCAATGGGCTTATTATTTGCAGCGCTATTGTATTTGCCAGGAATGCTTCCTTTTGATAGTCAAGTAACAGATTCATTTTTCCGTTGGTGGGTTGTTCACTTATGGGTAGAAGGTGTTTGGGAGTTAATTATGGGTGGTATTCTATCGTTCTTACTTATTAAACTTACAGGTGTAGATAGAGAAGTAATTGAAAAATTGTTATACGTAATTGTTGGTTTAAATTTCTTATCAGGAGTTTTATTAACTGGTCACCACTATTATTATATAGGTGTAAATAAAATTTGGTTAATTGTTGGTGGAATATTCTCTGCATTAGAACCATTAGCTTTTTTAGCAATGGCATTATTTGCAGTAAATATGTATAGAAAAGGAGAGAAAAAACATCCAAATAAATTAGCTTTATATTGGACTTTAGGAGCTGCAATTGTTTCCTTTGTAGGGGCAGGGTTGTTAGGTTTTGCACATACATTACCACAAACTAATTTATATACACATGGAACTTTAGTAACAGCAATGCATGGGCATTTAGCTTTCTGGGGAGCATACGCAATGATTGTTTTAGCAATTATTAGTTACAGTTTACCAAACATGACTGGAAGAAAATTATACGATAGTGCAACTGGTAGAATGGCTTATTGGTTTTCTAATATTGGTATGATTGGAATGACTGTTGCTTTTGGTGTTGCTGGTGTAGCACAAGTATATTTAGAACGTAAATTTGGAATGGATTTTATGGAAGTGCAAAAAGAAATTAGCATTCATTTTGTAGTGTTAGTAATTTGTGCAACTTTATTTGCAACTGGAATTGTAATGTACATAGTTGATTTTTACAAGCATGGAAGACCAACTGATGAAGCTTTGGAAATTAAAAGTATTTAATTATTTTATTAGTATTCCACTTCTAAAAAATCTAAGAAGTATTTTAATATTCAAAATACAAAATTACTAAAACCTTAATATTAGTTTTTTAGATTGATTGCCAGAGTATGTGTTTGTTAATCTTTCCATACTGTTAACAAATAATCCATCCTCTGGCTTTTTTTAGAATAGATAATTATAAATAACTAAAACTAAAAAAAATGAAAAAATTAAACACACTTTATTACACAAGTTTTTTAATGCTATTATTTTTTATAGCAGGTTGTTCAAATTCTGAACAAAAGAAAATTACTGATACTTCAAAAATTCAAGTTTCTGGAACTATGGAGGCTGAATTAACTTCACCTCCTTATGTTCCAAGTCCTGTTGGAGATAGACCAGCAAAAAAACTAATTGTCAATATGGAAATTTTGGAGCAAGAAGGTACTATGTCCGATGGTGTACAATATATCTATTGGACTTTTGGTGGTACAGTTCCTGGTAGTTTTATTAGAACAAGAGTAGGTGATGAGGTAGAATTTACGCTTTCGAATCACCCAGATAATAAATTACCACATAATATAGATTTACACGCAGTAACAGGTCCAGGTGGTGGTGCAGAATCATCATTTGTTGCTCCTGGACATGAAAAAACATTTTCTTTTAAAACATTAAATCCAGGATTGTATGTTTACCATTGTGCAACAGCTCCTGTAGGAATGCATATTGCAAACGGTATGTATGGTTTAATTTTAGTAGAGCCAGAAGGTGGATTGCCAAAAGTAGATAAAGAATACTACATAATGCAAGGTGATTTTTATACCAAAGGTGCTACTGGAGAAAGAGGTTTACAAGCTTTTGATATGCAAAAAGCTGTTGATGAAGATGCCGATTATGTTGTTTTTAATGGTTCAGTTGGCGCTTTAACTGGTGACAATGCAATTACTGCAAATGTTGGTGAAACAGTACGTTTATATGTTGGTAATGGTGGTCCAAATTTAACTTCTTCTTTTCACGTTATTGGTGAAATTTTTGACAATGTTCATATAGAAGGTGGTTCAACAATTAATACAAACGTACAAACAACTTCTATTCCTGCAGGTGGTGCTGCAATTGTAGATTTTAAAGTAGATGTTCCTGGAACTTTTATTTTAGTAGATCACGCAATTTTCCGTGCATTTAATAAAGGTGCTTTAGGAATGTTAAAAGTTTCTGGAGAAGAAGATAAACAATTATATTCTGGTGTAAAACAAGAAGGTATTTATTTACCAGAAGGTGGTAATATTCAATCTATGCCAGAAACAGATGAACCGGAAGAACCTAAAGTTGCTGTTAATAAAAGTAAAGAAGAAAAAATTGAATCAGGAAAACAAGTGTATACAAAAACGTGTTTTGCATGTCACCAAGCAAATGGAGAAGGTATTCCAAATGCGTTTCCTCCTTTAGCAAATTCAGATTATTTAAATGCTGATGTAAAACGTGCTATTGATATTGTTTTACACGGTAAAACAGGTGAAATTACGGTTAATGGCGTTAAATACAACAGTGTAATGACCAAGCAAACGTTAATAGATGATGAAATTGCAGATGTATTAACCTATGTTTACAATTCTTGGGGAAATAATAAAACGGAAGTAACTCCAGCAATGGTAACTGAAGTTAAAAACAAAAAATAATTAAACCAATGACTACTATTTTAAGATTGACAATTGGGATGTTGCTATTTTTTGCAATTCAAGCTAATTGTCAATCAAAAATGGTTTTAGTTAAAGGAAGCACTTATGTTCCTTTGTACGGTAGAGATTCATTACCTGTAACTATTAACGATTTTGAGATGGATGTTTATCCAGTAACAAATGAAGAATATTTAGAGTTTGTTAAAAAAAATCCGAAATGGCAAAGATCCAATGTTAAAAGCTTATTTGCTGATGATAATTATTTAAGTAGTTGGAAATCTGATACTATTCTAGGTGAAAAACAATTGTTAAAAGCACCTATAACAAGTGTTTCTTGGTTTGCTGCAAATGATTATTGTGAACGCCAAGGAAAAAGATTACCAACAGTTGATGAATGGGAATATGCGGCAATGGCAAATGAAACGATACCCGATGCTAGAACTTTAAAAACATACAACGAGTTTATTTTAAGTTGGTATGAAAAACCAAAAACCTTTAACAATGAAATAGGTTCAACCTTTAAAAATTATTGGGGCATTTATGATTTGCACGGATTGGTTTGGGAATGGACTTCTGATTTTAATTCGGTGTTAATTACTGGAGAATCTCGAAAAGATGTAGATAAAGACAGTGATTTATTTTGTGGAAGTGCCGCAGTAGGTGCCACAGATTTAATGAATTATGCGGCTTTTATGCGTTACGCAATTAGAGGTAGTAGTAAAGCAAAATATACAATGAGAAACCTAGGTTTTAGGTGTGTAAAAGACAAATAAAATGAAGACAATAAAATACATAACATTAGTTTTGGTTGTTGTAATTGGATTGGTATCTTGTAAGGATACTTCCAGCAAAACCGAAGAAATAACCTATCAATGTCCAATGAAATGTGAAGGTGAAAAAACCTTTTCAGAACCTGGAAGTTGCAGTGTTTGTAAAATGGATTTACAACCAATTTCAGAAAAAACTTCAAAAAAAATAGCTGCTGATGAAATTTCAGATGAATCTATTTTTAACCTAACTACAAATTGGAATACCGAGGAAGGAAAATCAATTCAATTAAAAGATTTAAAAGGTAAAACGTTGGTAATGGTTATGATTTATACAACGTGTAAAGCTGCGTGTCCTAGATTGGTTGCAGATATGAGAAATATTGAAAAAGAGATTCCTAAAAACTTACTACCCAACATAAATTTTGTGTTTGTAAGTATAGATCCTGAAACAGATACTCCAGAAAAATTAAAAGCTTTTGCTATTGAAAATTATATGGATGATCAACATTGGACTTTTTTACAAGGTTCGGTTGCTGGAGTTCGAGAATTTGCAAATGTATTAGCCGTAAAATACAAACAAATTTCACCTTTAGATTTTTCACATTCAAACATAATTAGTGTGTTTAATACTGAAGGCGAATTAGTACATCAACAAGAAGGATTAGGTGTTGATAATAAAGAAACCATTTCAAAAATTATTGAAATAACTACAAATTAAGTATGAATAATCAATTACCATACTATCATCAAATAGGAAAAGAAGTTGAAGTTTTTGAGCACGCTTATAAAAACAAAATTCCGTTTTTATTAAAAGGCCCAACAGGAACAGGAAAATCTAGATTTATTGAGTATATGGCTCATAAATTAGATAAAAAATTAATAACAATTTCTTGTCACGAAGAAACTTCATCAACAGATTTAGTAGGAAGATATATTATAAAAGGTGCAGAAACTATTTGGTCTGACGGTCCACTTACAACGGCAATTAAGCAAGGTGCTATTATTTATTTAGATGAAATTGCTGAAGCAAGACCAGATGTAATTGTAGCAATTCACTCTTTAACCGACCACAGACGCGAATTGTTTATTGATAAGTTAGGTGAAACTGTAAAAGCACACGAAGATTTTATGTTGGTTGCTTCTTTTAATCCAGGTTATCAAAAAGGATTTAAAGAGTTAAAACCATCAACACGTCAGCGATTTATAGCTACTGCTTTTGCATATCCTGAAGCTAAAATTGAAGCAGCTATTTTAGAAAATGAAACAGGAATTGATGCTAGTATTGCTAAAAAACTAGTAAATATTGCAACTAAAATTAGAAATCTAACAGAACTTGGTTTAACAGAAACTGTTTCTACCCGTTTATTGGTAGATGCGGCTAAATTAATTCATAGTGGTTTGCCTAAACGTTTATCTGTTGAGGTTGCTATTGTTGAACCTTTAACCGATGATTTAGATGTGGTTGAAGCGTTGAAAGATTTATGTAATTTAATGATATAAAGAAGTTAGAAGTTGAAAAGGTCAAAAGTTGTCGGTGGCTGAGCGAAGTCGAAGCCAAAAGATTTTCTATCCTAAATTAGTTCGAAACTAAACTAAAAACTAAAAATTAAGAACTATAAAATTAATGTTCGAACCAGATGAATACATATTTACCAAATTAGCTTACTACTTTAAAAGAAAGAAAAAAGAAAAGGAGCAAGCAATTTCGTGCGCGGTAAATTTAATGGATATTAAACCGCGTTTGTTAATTTTAGCACGTGCAATTACTGGTGAATCTATTGAAATTTATGAAGCGGAACGTGAAGGTGGTTATAAAAACAACAACTTTTTTCTTCCTGCTCGTTTTGTTGAATTTCCAACGGTAGAAGAAAATATTTCGTTTTATGTATTTAGAATATTATACCTATCTGTTCAAAAGAATTTACAGTTAAATTGGAATGATAATCAAGAACACGAATTGTTAGAATCTCAACAAAAAGCATTAGCAACTTCAAAATTAGTGTTAGAATCTTTGTTTGAGCAATTTCCGATTTCAAAAAAATATCACGATAAATTTGTTCAATTTTATTCAGAAAAACAAAAAAATAATAACCCTAAAGACTTTTCATTCATTTACGGAAAGTGGATGCGAAATAACCCTGAAGAAGTTTCCGATGAAAAACTTGAGAATTTTATAGAAAAAATAAAAAAAGCTGAAGAAGATAAGCCTAAAACCATTTTAAAATCCAATGCTGTTGAAGAAATTATTTCTGTTCAGGTTGATGTAAAACAACAAGAAGATGCTGTTTTACAACATCAGTTTGAAAAAGTAGAAACTGCTGAAGAATTTGGAGGAAACTTTAGAGATTTTGATGGAGAAGATGAGTTAGACGATCATTCAAACGCATTGGAAGATATAAATATGAAATATACAGTACGTGTAGATGATACGGCACATTCTGTGTATCAAGCAGATTTTATTGAAAATACAACAGTTTCTGAAAGCGCTGAAATTGACAATAAAGGGTACCATATTAAATACGATGAATGGGATTATACAAAACGAGCTTATAAACCAGATTTTTGTAAAGTGTATCCAAAAACCTTGTTGAAAACCGATGTTAATTATTACAAGAAAACGCTGAATGATAATCGATCAACTTTGGCGGGATTACGAAAAATGTTAACTACAGTTAACAATAAATTTCAGCAACAACGCAGGCAAACACAAGGTGAAGAATTTGATATTGATGCAATTACAGATTTGTTTGTTGATGTACATTCTGGTCATACACCTTCAGAAAAAATATACCTTTCAAAAAGAAAAAAAGAGAAAGATTTATCCATTTTATTGCTGTTAGATGTTAGTTTGTCTAGTGATGGTTACGCGGCTGGAAATAGAGTTATTGATGTTGAAAAACAAGTTTCAATTTTGTTTGGCGAAATTTTAGAAGAATTTAATATCGATTTTTCTATTGATTGTTTTTATTCTAAAACCAGAAATCATTCATCGTACATTACTATTAAAGATTTTGATGAAGACTGGAATAAAGCAAGATTTAAAGTAGGAGCAGTTGAGCCAAGTGGTTATACTAGAATTGGAGCAGCTTTGCGTCATTCTGGAGCGATGTTAGACAAGCGCGATACCAAAAATAAATGGGTTGTTTTAATTTCAGACGGAAAGCCAAATGATTACGATAAGTACGAAGGTAAATATGGAGTTAACGACGTTAAACAAGCTTTAAGAGAATTGAATGAGCGAAACATAAATTCGTATGCATTGGCAATCGAAGCCCAAGCAAAATATTATTTGCCACAAATGTTTGGACAAAATCATTATCAAATTCTAACAACTCCAGTAGAATTATTGCAGTCATTAGTTCAGTTATATGAAAAAATTAAGCATCAATCGTAAGAATAGAAAAAGAAAATAGATAAAAGATTAAAAAATAAGAATAATTATGGAAATAACTAAAGAAAGTACAGTTGCTGAGGTAGTTTCAAAAAAGGTAGGATCAGACCACGTTTTTAGCAAATATGAAATTGATTTTTGTTGTGGAGGAGGAGACTCGTTAGAGAAAGCTTGTAAAGAAAGTGGAATTGAATTTGAGACATTAAAAAATGAAATTGAAGCTATAAATAATAAAATTACTGGAGGTACATCCATCGAAGATTTTGATATTCCTACACTAATTAATGAGGTGAAAGGTGGTTTTCATACTACAATTAGCGACCTGCTTTTTGAGGTGTTACCTTATGCTTCTAAAGTTGCAAATGTTCATGGTGCAGCACACAAGGAAGTTATTGAAATTGATGAGTTAGTAAGAGGTGTCCAAGTTGTAATAAATGAAACTTTCAGGAATTCAATTATGAGTTTATATCCAATAATTAATGAAATTGTTGAAACAAGTGAAAAATCTGAAGTCATTTCTTTAGATACTTTACAGGAACTTCAAAAGACAATAAAAAGAAATGAAATTGCACAAGGTTTAATAGGAGATTCTTTTAAAGAAATTTCAAGGTTATCTTCAAATTATATAACTCCAGATGATGCATGTAATTCTTATAATTATTTGTATAAAAATTTAAAACAATTGGAGCACGAAGTTCATAAATATATGCATTTTGAAAAAAATGTATTAATACCAAAAACACTAAATATTATTGAATAATGAATTCATTTTTACCAACCGTTGAAAAATTACCAAAAGGGCATCCGGTAAAAGTATATTACGAGGAAGGCGCTTTGATACAAAAAATATTATTAGAATTATATGAAGCAAATCCAGTTGAAGATTTTCAGAAATACTTCAATATTTTTAATCAGTTAACAACAATTGAAAAACGATTTGCTCGAAAAGAAAATCAATTATTTCCTTATTTAGAAAAACACGGCTGGGAAGGTCCAAGTCAAGGTATGTGGTCTTTTCATGATAATTTACGTGATCAAATTCGTTTGTTGAATACCTATAATTCAGAAAAAAATACTGCTAAAATTATTGACAATACACCTTATTTAATTGAAGGAATAAAGCGTTTAATGTCTATAGAAGATGCTCGTTTATTTCCAAATGCTATGGATTTATTGTCGGAAGATGATTGGAAAGAATTTTATGTAGGTGATGAAGAAATTGGTTGGATGTTGGCAGAAAAACCAGTTCCATATCCTGCACTTGAAATAGAAGCGTATGTGCACCCAAGTAAAGATTTTAAAAAGCGCGAATTATCTTTTTCATTAGAAAATACATTTCATTACGATGAAGGTTATATGACACCTGAACAGGTTAATTTATTATTGCGTTTTTTACCAGTTGATATAACGTATGTAGATGAAAATGACAAAGTTATTTTTTACAATAGGGGAGACGACCGTGTTTTTCCGCGAAGCAAAGGTATAATTGGTCGTGAGGTTAAGTTTTGCCATCCACCAAAAAGTGTAGATATGGTATTGCGTATTGTTGAAGAGTTTAAAGCTGGCACTAAAGATGTTGCTGAGTTTTGGTTCAATTTTAAAGGACGCATAATTCATATTAGATATTTTGCAATTAGAAATGATAATAAAGAGTATAAAGGCGTAATTGAAATGTCGCAAGATATTACTGAAATTCAAAAACTAGAAGGTCAAAAAAGATTATTAGACTGGGATTAATATTATTAGAATGGAAAAAGAATTAGTTAGTACTAAAAACTTATACTATCCGCCTGGAGGAATTTTATTGTGGATTGTTATTTTTTTAGAATTAATAACATTTGGTTTAGCATTAATTGCAATGGTTTATTATAGTACGGATGAACCTGAAGTTTTTCATAATTCTAGACTGTTGTTAGATACAACATTTGGAGCCGTAAATACGGTATTTTTATTAACCAGTGGTTTTTTTATGGCAAAATCTGTTGAACGCTTCAAAGAAAATAATATCAATAAATCAATGTTGTTTTTAAAATGGACAATGCTTGGCGGACTATTATTTTTGGTATTAAAATCAGTTGAATATTATGTCAAAATTAATAGCGGATATACCATAAATTACAACACATTTTTTTCATTTTATTGGATGTTAACCTTATTTCATGTAATTCATGTAATTGTTGGCTTAGTTATTTTAATAAGTATTTATTTGGGTTTGAAGAAGCAAAAAATTTCAACTTCTGTAGAAGATTTTGAGGCAAGTGCTGCTTTTTGGCATATGTGCGATTTAATTTGGTTGCTCCTTTTTCCAGTAATTTATTTAATATTTTAAAATGAAAAAACATTTATTTTTAACAGTTTGGTTGGTATTAATTATACTTACTATAACAACTGCTTTAGTTTCAAATTCTGCTTTAACCATAAAGCAAGCAGTAATCTTAATTTTAGGTTTGTCTGTAATTAAGTTTTTAGGTGTTTCTTTTTATTTTATGGAATTAAGAAAAGCACATTTATTTTGGAAAATTTCAGTTTTATTTTATGTTATTCTCTTTTTTACAGTTACAATTCTAGCTTTTTAATTTCTTTACTTTTATAAAAGTTTTATAAAAGTTGATAAAAATCAGTATTTAAAAAAATTTATGCTTGTACATTCGCACTATAAAAGACTAAAAGGTCTTTAAATATAGAAAAGTATATAATTAAAACAAATAACAATGAGAAAATTTTTATTTTTAACGCTGTTAGTTACTTTAACAGTGACAACTTTAACAGCACAACAGTTCGATCTTTCAGCTGAATTACGTCCACGTTTTGAAAATAAACACGGTTTTGGAACTTTATTGAATACAAATGCAGATGGTTCAAATTTTGTATCGCAACGTACGCGTTTAAATTTTGATTTTCAACAAGATAAAATTAAATTAGGTGTTTCTTTACAAAACGTAAGAGTTTGGGGTGATATAAGTACTTTAGGTGCTGATGATAACAATACAATGTTACACGAAGCATGGGCTGAAGCTTTATTATCTGATAATTTTTCATTAAAATTAGGTCGTCAAGAAATTGTGTACGATGATAGTAGAATTTTTGGTAATGTAGGTTGGGCTCAACAAGGAAGAAGTCATGATGCTATGTTAGCAAAATTTAAATTATCTGAAAAAAGTAAATTAGATTTAGGTTTTGCCTTAAATTCGGATAGTCAGGCTGGTGTAGATAATTTATATAGTAATGTTGCAGGCTATAAAACATTTCAATATGCTTGGTTTCATACACAAGCAAGTAAATTAGGTATTAGCCTTTTAGCATTAAATAATGGTGTTGAATACTTAAATGGAGCCGATCAAGAAGTTGATTATTCGCAAACTTTAGGAACAAGATTAAATTATTCGGAAGGGAATTTTAGTGTAGACTTTTCAGCTTATGTACAAGGTGGAAGTTTAAACGGAAATGATGTTTCTGCAAATTATGTTGGAGGTAATTTAAATTATAAAGTTTCATCAGAATTTAGTATTGGTGCCGGAATTGAAATTTTATCTGGTAAAGATATGGATGATACAAGTTCTGATATAAAATCTTTTAATCCATTATTTGGTACAAACCACAAATTTAATGGATGGATGGATTACTTTTATGTTGGAAATCACATAGGGTCTGTTGGTTTAGTTGATATTAATGCAGCTTTTTCTTTTAAAAAGGATAAGTTTTCTGCTACATTAGTTCCTCATTTCTTTTCTTCTGCTGCTGATATTTACAGCGGAACCACTAAAGAAGACAATAATTTAGGTACTGAAATTGATTTAAATTTAGGTTATAAAGTGGCTGATAACGTTATGCTTAATGTAGGTTATTCTAAAATGTTTGCTACAGATTCTATGGAAATTATAAAAGGTGGAGATAAAGACGAAAATAACTCTTGGGCTTGGGTAATGTTTACTTTTAAACCAAAACTGTTTTCAACAAAATAAAGATATAATTACGTTTTAAATCTAAAGCGCACATGATTTTAAAATTATGGGCGCTTATTTTTTAATTCAAAACTAGAAATTGTATTTTAATTGAATGCCTGCATTTATATTAGAAGGTTCGCCAGGATAATAATAGCGAGGTTGAGAATTTCCAAAACTGGAAGCATTAATTAATAACATAGATGCATATTTTTCATCGAACAAATTGTTGGCTTTAAAATAAAAATTTGTTGATATTTTTTTACTGAAGTTTAATTTATAACCTAAAGTTGCATTTACAAGTTGGTATTTTTTTGATGAAATACTATTATCATCTCTCAAAAGCATTTTTCCAACATAATTGTAAGCTATATTTCCATAAAAACCTAAAAGCGTTTCCCAATTAACCGATGTGTTGATAGTTAAATTTGGAATTCCAGGAAGTTTTTTCCCTGAATAATCATATTCAAAATCGACATAATTTTTAAATTTATAATTATTAAAACTAAAATTATTGTGATGTCTAATATTAAAAATATCGTTTTTAAAAATTAAATTATTTATTGTTAGCTCAAGTCCTTTATAACTGGTTTTACCAGCATTTACACCTATATATTCATTGTCTCCAATTCGTTTTGCTACTAATAAATTTTTAACATTCATTTGAAATACTGAAATAGAATAACTCAATTTTTGATTCAGTAATTTTCCTCTACTTCCAATTTCAAAATTCCATCCTTCTTCTGGTTTTATTGTTGCATTTATCTGGTTATTTGGTAATAAAATTTCTTCTAAAGTTGGGTTTGAAAAACCGTGGCTAATGTTTCCAAACAACATTAATGATTTATTCAATTGTTTTGAAATTCCAAAAGACGGCGAAACTTTAACGTCAAAATCGTACTTTCCAGATTGGTTATTAGTTCCCTGATTAAATGTGTCGGTTAGATCAAAAAAAGTTTGATTTAAATTTAATCCAAAAATAAGTTGAAAATGATTTTTTAATTCAATTTTTGAATTGAAGAAAATATTTACATAGCTTCTTTTTTCAAGTAGATTGCTCAATCTTTCACCTTCGAAAGAGCCCTCATTTATATTTTCTTTATATAAGTTTTCAAATGTTCCATAAGATTTTTCATCACTAAAAAACTCAGCACCTAACAGCCAATTTAATTCAGTATTAAAAATAGTTGTTTTTGAATTTAGTTTAGATCTTACACCTAAACCAGTAGTTTGTTCTTTTAAAATATTAAATGGCCGAGCTTCATAAGTATCGAAATTTGAATAAAACAAATTAGTTGTTTGATCGGTTTTTGTAGTATAATTATGTTTCCAGGATACACCAACCATTCCTTTTTTTGTAGATTCATAACCTTTGGCTTGTTCCCAAGTAAAAGCAGCCGATTTAGGATTGTTTAAAAAACTATCTTTATTAATAGAGCTTGGAATAAATCCTTTTAAATCTATATAGTTTCCGAAGAATATAAAACTATTTTTGTTATTTAAAAAATGTCTTGAGGCTATTGTAAAAGATTCTTTAGTTGTATTGTTATTGTCTCTGTAACCATCACTTTCCAAGTTGGAATAAATAAAATTAGCTGAGTTTGTGGCATTCCCTAATTTTGATTGAATTAAATATTTTTTCAACCCAAATGAGCCTAATTCTAATTTGCTATTTATTGAATTTTCCTTAAACATTCCTTTTTCAGGTACAAGCTGAATGGCACCACCTAAACCTGAACCAAAAATTGAGCTAGATGGACCTTTATGAATCTCTATACTTCCTAAAGCTTCTAATTCTACATCTTCAATTGAAGATTCGCCAGAACCATTAGTTAACGGAATATCATCATAATAAACTCTAATTTTACTAGTGCCGTACAAATTTCGAGAGCCAATACCTCTAATTGTAATTCTGTTTGTTGTAAAAGTTCCTGAGTGCATAAAAATACCCGGAACCGTATTTATAACTTCAGAAAGTTTTGTAGTATTTTCATTAAAACTTTTTTTATGTAAAATTGAAACCGAAGATGCAACTGAAAATAATTTTTGCTTTAGGTTAGAGCCTTTTATTAAAATTTCGTCTAAAGCTTCAGGTAAAATACGAAGCGTTACAACAAAAAAATCGGAATTAGTTAGTTTTATTTCAGTAGTTTGATATCCCTTTTTTGAAACTTTAAAAATCCCAGTTGAAGGTAACTTAATAATACCATTTTCATTTGAAACAAACACCTGGTTTGTTTCTATTAAAGAGAATACTGCAGCTTCTAAGTTTTGGTTTTCACTATCAACAACTTTTCCAATTATTTGTTGTGCGTTTAAACTTAAAAATGAAAAAAATAAAAGGGTTAAAGTAAACCAAAAAAGTTTCAAAATAACTACTGTATTTATTTTATTGGATTAAGTTTATAAACACCTTTAAATTCAATACCTACATAAATAAAGCCATCGGGAGCTTGAACTACAGAGCGAACTCTTCCAATATCTTCTAAAAGTTTTTCTTCTTTAATAACTTTATTACCGGATAAAACGACTCTATTTAAATACTGAAACTTTAGCGAACCTACTAACAAATTCCCTTTCCAATTTGGGTATTTGTCTCCAGTAACAAACGTCATTCCGCAAGGCGCTATCGATGGCACCCAATAATGAATTGGATTCTCCATTCCTGGAAGTGTTTTGTGTTCTGTAAAAGTAGTACCGCTATAATTTATACCATAACTTGCTTTTGGCCAACCATAATTTTTTCCCGATTTAATAATATTTATTTCATCACCACCTTTTGGACCGTGTTCATGTGCCCAAATTTCGCCGGTTTCAGGATGAATTGCCATTCCTTGTGGGTTTCTATTACCATAACAAAATATAGCTTTTTTTGCACCATCTTTATTGAAGAAAGGGTTTGATTCAGGAATTGAACCATCTGTATTTATTCTATATATTTTACCACCATCTTTGGTAATATCTTGTGGTAATAAATCTCGATTTCCTCTATCACCAATAGAAAAATATAAATACCCATTTTTATCAAATACTATTCTAGAACCAAAGTGTTGACCTTTAGTTGTGTTTGGTGTTGCTTTGTAAAGAATCTCTAAACTATTTAGCGAAGTACCATTTAGTTTTGCTCTAGCTATAGTTGTATTTGCACCATTTCCTTCATTTTCAAGATTAGAAGAATATGAGAGGTAAATCCAACCATTTTCTTTATAGTTTGGATCTAATTGCACATCTAATAAACCACCTTGGCCCCTTACCACAACTTCAGGTACTCCAGAAATTAAAGTTTTTTGACCATTTTTAAATAGAATTAAATCTCCTTTTTTCTCAGTTATTAGCATTGAGCCATTTGGTAAAAATGCCATACCCCAAGGTTGATCGATTCCTTCTACAACAAGTTCGGCTTCAAATTTAAAAGAAATATCATTTTCAATGGATTTATATTCAACTAAAGTGTCCGGTTTTTTTGTATCACAATTTAGAAGTAGTAAAAATGTGAATAAAATTGTTTGGAAATAACTCATTTTGTAAATTATTATTGGTTTTTATTAAACTTAATATACAATTTTTTATTTTAATACTGTAAATTCTATTGCTGAAGAAGTAAAAACAGTATGTGTTTGGTTTTTAAAATCTTCGGCTTTCGCTTTAAAAATATTGTCAACATACGTTTGTGGATTTAAATCTATTAATGGAAACCAAGTACTTTGCACTTGAATTTGTAATTTATGACCTTTTTTAAACGTATGATGCACATCTTGTAATTTAATATCTACAGCAGTTTTTTTATTTGGAATAAAAGGCTCTGGATACGTAAAACTATTTCTAAATTTACCACGCATAACTTCACTGCGTACCATTAAATGATAATTACTCATTTTTAAGTGATTTTGCATCTCTTTATTATTCTCTTCGGAATCGGAAGGATGCACATCTACAATTTTTACAATCCAATCGGCATCAGTTCCAGTAGTTGCAACTTGTAATTTTGCTAAAATATCTCCAGTTAAAGTTAAATCTTCTTCTAAAACATTCGGTTTCAAAAACCAAAACATCACTTCTTCTAGCAGCAAAACGTTGGTCATCTGTCATATATTTTCTAGGTGTAAAAACGGTTTTAATATCTTCGGAATACGGAACAGGTTTTTTAATGTTACTAATAAATTGAATACCTGTTTCTTTTCCTTTTTCAGAAGTTAATTCTTGATTTTCACTTAAATAAAACGTTTCCTTTTCAGAATTTTCTGGTGGCCAAGCATTATAACTATTCCATTCTTTTTTACCAGTATCATACACATAAGCTTCAGGTAAACCTGTATTTTTATCACCACTTTCTTTTAAGAAATGGTTAAAGAATTTTGTTTCAATTTGTTCTTGAAATTTAATAGAAATGGAATCGCCAAAATAATAATTTCCAACACTATTTTTAGTCCTGGTACTTGCCCATTGTCCGTGACTCCAAGGTCCAAATACTAAAGTATTATAATTGTCTTTATTGTATTTTTCTATGGTTTTATAGGTTTCTAAAGGACCGTATAAATCTTCTGCATCAAATGCACCACCAACAACCATTGTTGCTACGTGCGATTTTATATTTTTTAAATGTTGAATAATGCCTTTGCTTTGCCATACTTCATCATAATTTGGATGTTCTTTCAGTTCATTCCAAAAGAAGTCGCTTGTATTTTCACTGTTTTTTAACGCAGGATTGTCTAACTTTTCATATTCAAAAAAGTGGTCTAAGTTACTTAGCGGTCCAGCATCTAAAAAAAACTGGTATTGATCTTTTGTTTTAAGGTCTGGTATTTTATACCAAGACGAATCTGTAGGTGTATCTTTTGGAGTTCCAAACAATGGAACCGCTCTAAAATAACTTAATAAAAAAGCACCGTTATGGTGAAAATCATCAAAATAAAAATCGGCAATGCATGCTTGTGGTGAAGCAGCTTTTAGCGCAGGGTGTGCATCAATTGTAGAGTAGGTGCTGTAAAAACCAGGATAGCTAATTCCCCAAGTACCTACGTTTCCATTGTTGTTTTCAATATTTTTCACTAACCAATCAATAGTATCATAAGTATCGGAACTTTCATCAACTAATGTGCTATCTAATTTATTTGGTATGTATGCACGCATATTATCATACGTTCCTTCGCTCATCCAACGCCCACGCACATCTTGATACACTACAATATTGCCTTGTTTCATTAAATGTTCGTTTGGCGCAATACGGGTTTTAAACTTATTTGCACCATAGGGCCTTGTGCTGTATGGTGTGCGTTGTAATAAAATAGGGTAGGTTTTACTATTGTCCTTTGGTGTGTAAATGGAAGTGAATAGTTTAACGCCATCTCGCATAGTAATAGTGGTTTCTATTTTATTGTAATTTTCTTCAACATAATTTACTTTTTGTTCAGTTTTTGAAGTGTTTTTTTTACAAGAAAACAAGGTACTTGTTACTAATAATAGCACAAATACTTTAAAAACATAGTTTTTCATTTAAAGATTGATTGGTTTCGTTGTAAAACTACAAAAAAAGTATATTCAATTTGTTAGTATTTTGTTAAAACAAAAAATGTTGAAAAAAGAAGTTATTTTGTGCTTAAAATGTTATAAAACATCAAGCACCAACCACAAATTAACAACAATCCTCCAAGTGGTGTAATTGGACCTAAAAAACGCCATTTTTTATTTTTTGCTGAAGAAATTATCAAACCATAAATACTAAAAGAAAATAATATGATACCTACCATAAAACTATAGACCATATATTTTTCTGAAATTGTTTCTAAATTAAAATTAAAACCGATTACTAGTAAAACTATGGCATGATACATTTGATATTTTACACCAGTTTCAAAACTTTTTAATTGGTCTTTAGATAATAGTTTAGTTAATGCATGTGCTCCAAATGCACCAAAAATAACTGCTAAACCTCCAAGAATACTTGCGAAAAGTAAGGTGAATTGTTCCATCGATTTTATAAAAGAGGGAGCAATTATACTCCCTCGAAATTAAATTATTTTATAACTCGAACATTTTGTTCTTCAACTTTTTTGTCTGATAATTTTGATGGAGCTCCAAATAATAAATCGTCACTGGTTCCTGTTTTAGGAAATGCCATTACTTCTCTAATGGATGTTTTCTTTTCTAAAATCATCATTAATCTATCAACTCCCCAAGCTATTCCTCCATGTGGTGGTGCTCCGTATTGGAAAGCTTTATACATAGCGCCAACACTTTTTATCATTTCCTGTTTATTGTAACCCATATTTCTATAGGTTGCTTCTAAAATTTCAGCTTTATGCGCACGTACAGATCCACCACCTATTTCGTAACCATTTAAAATAAGGTCGTATTGTTGGGCAATTATACTTCCTATTTCATTTTCTTTGCCATTCATATGTTTTTCTAAATCGTAAATTGCTGGCATAGAGAATGGGTTGTGCGTAAAAGTCCACCTACCTTCATCAGTTTTTTCAAACATTGGGAAATCTATCACCCAAGCCGGGCGTAATTCTTTTGGGTTTATCAACTCTAATATTTTACCCATTTCTTGACGTACGGCATCTAACGCTTTGTTGGCAGTTTCATAATCTGCGGCAGAGAAAAATACAATATCCCCAACTTCAGCATTGGTTTCATTAATAATTCCTGCAGCAATTTCAGCACCTAAAAACTTAATAATCGGCGATTGTAAATCGTGTTCATTAACAATAATATATGCCAAACCTCCAAGTCCATTTTGCTGCGCAATGGCTGTTAAGTTTTCAATTTGACCTTTAGACATGCGGTTTTTGCCTTGTTCTTCAGCAGAAACCTTAATACATTTTACAATGCCACCTTGTTCAATTGGTTTACTAAATACTTGGAACGTTGTGTCTTTTACAATTTCTGTAATGTCTTGCATTTTTAATCCAAAACGTAAATCTGGTCTATCACAACCGTAATAATCCATAGCTTCTTTGTAAGTAAGCACTTCAAACGGATGTAAAATCCATTTTTTACCATAGATTTTCTTAACTATTTCATTAAACATTTTGGTGTTTAAATCTATAATTTGTTGCATACTTGCGTAGGCCATTTCAATATCTAATTGCGTAAATTCTGGCTGACGATCACCGCGAGAATCTTCATCTCTAAAACATCGGGCAATTTGGAAGTATTTTTCATAACCACTAACCATTAACATTTGTTTAAATTGTTGAGGTGCTTGTGGTAAGGTGTAAAAAGAACCAGCTTGTTTACGCGTAGGAACAATAAATTCTCTTGCGCCTTCATCAGTTCCTGCAGTTAAAATTGGTGTCTCAATTTCTAAGAATTCTTCTTCATCTAAAATGTCACGCATTAGTTTAATTACCTTGTGGCGATTAACTATAGCTCTTCTAACAGCATCGTTTCTATGATCCAAAAATTTATATTGGAAACGAACTGTTTCACTAGTTTTTGCTGCTCTTTTTATTTCAAAAGGTAATGTTTTAGAAAGGTTTAAAATATCTAAATCTGAAGTTTCTAATTCTATTTTCCCAGTTCTTAAACTCGCATTATAATCGTCTTCGTTACGTTGCACAATTACACCAGTTACTGAGATCACAGATTCTGGTTTTAGTTTTACTAATTCATCTAGATTAGGAAAAGATTCTCTACTAAGACGAACTTGAAAAATTTCGTTGCTAGAATCTCGTAAATCAATAAAAATTAACTCACCGTGATCACGTACACTAGAAACCCAACCTGCCAGCGTTACTTTTTCTGAAATATTTTTTTCTGAAATTTCTGAAGCTTTGTGTGTTCTATAAACATCCTTTATTATAATAGGAATTTCAGGAAGTGTTTCGTTTTGTTCTTTTGAATTTTGCGCTTCGTTATTAGCCATTGGCTGCTGGCTATGGGTTGTTGGCCGTTTGCTTTTAGCTGAAAGCATTTCTAGAATTCCTTCTCTAATAACTTTTCCAGAAGCACCTTTACCAATAATTGATAATACTTTTCCTACAAGAATACCTGCTTTACCTTGGTTTCCAGCTTTAATATCTCTTGCAATAGCTTCATTTTCTGAAATAACTTTTACAATAGCTTCTTCTATTTTATCGTCTGAAATAGTATTGTCTTCAAAATATTGATTATAATCAAAAGTTCGATCTTTTAAGTAGGAAGTAATTCCGTTTTGTGCCAACACAGCAGTTATTTTTTCTGCTTTAAATAATTGAAAAATTTCGATTAAACTTTCAATGCTATTAATTGCTGAATAATCTTCTGGTTTAATATTATTAACTAATGTTTTTGCAACAAAAGATGGGTCTTTCAATTCTTTATTAATATCCATAAACACTTTAGAACGGATAGCATCTGCAGTAAAAAATTTAGCGTCTTGTGGTAAAACGCCACCTTTAATTAACACAGTTTCAACAGCAAAAGGTAAAGCACTTGAGTCTACACTTATCGCTTTAATTTCGTTCTTAATGCTTACAAAAGGTAAATCGGGTTCAGAAATAAAACGGTAATCTGCTTCAAATTCTTTTTTACGCATTGTTTTGGTTTGCTTTAAGTCAGCATCCCATAAAACTGTAGTTTGGTCTGGTCTAAACTCTTTGTGCTCAATATAATAATTGAATTGTTTTTCAATTTCTTCTTTTAAAGCATCAACCATAAACTTAAAAGAATTCAAGTTTTTGATTTCTGTTCTTGGGTTTAAATCGTAACTTCTTCTTTTGCGTAAAGACACCGAAACATCCGATTTAAATTCACCCTTTTCTAAATTTGCTTCTGAAATCCCTAAATTTTGTACAATACGTTGAATGTATTGTGCATACGTTGAAGCATCTTCAATATTTCTGATACAAGGTTCTGTAACAATTTCAATTAAAGGAACTCCTGCTTTATTAAAATCAACTAACGAAACATTTTTTTCGTGCATTAACTTTGCAGCATCTTCTTCAATATGAACTTGCGTTAAATTTACCGTAAATTGTGAACCATCATTTCTAAAACAAGACACGTGTCCGTCAGGAATAATTGGATTGTGAAACTGCGTTATTTGTATGTTTTTCGGGTTGTCTGGGTATTCGTAATGTTTTCTATCCCAAGAAATTATTTCATTGTCAAACGAAGATTCTACTGCTTTTCCAAAATAAATAGCTTTAGTTATAGCTTCTTTATTTATAGCTGGTAGAACGCCCATTTGTCCAGTACAAACTGAGCAAATATTTGTGTTTGGTGTTTCTATTTCTTGATTTGGACAAGAACAAAACAACTTGGTTTTGGTATTTAATCGAACGTGAGTTTCAAGTCCAATTACCAATTCTAAATCGTGCTTTTTTAAAGCTAAATTTAATTGTTCTAATTCCATTATATTGTATCTTTTAAGAAGTTAGCAAACTTCAATATCAATTCTTCATTATTTTTAGCTGCAGTAATTTGCAAACCAGTTACTGTTCCTTGAGGCACAGTTAGCGTAGGTAATTGCCCTAAACTAAATCCAACCGTATAAGCATCTGAAAGGTACATTGCGTGTGGGTCTTTTAAACTTTCTCCAATTTTAGGTGGTGCACTAGGTGTTACTGGTGATAAAATGATATCAACTTCTTCAAAATCTTTTTTGAAATTTTCTGAAATTTGATCTCTTAATGCCAATCCTTTTAAATAAATTTCATCTGAAAAACCTTGCGATAATACTTGATTTCCTCCAACAATTCTGCGTTTTGTTTCTTCGGAAAAGTTTTTAGAACGCGTAACAGCATAAGATTCTATTAAGTTTTCAGATTCAATTCTTGTACCATAGTTAGTTCCATCTAAACGCGATAAATTGGAAGCAGTTTCTGCCATTGCCAAGGTATAATAGGTAGAAACTAAAATATCAGATTTAAAGAAATCTAATTCTTTAATTTTAATTCCAGAGGCTTTAATTTTTTCAATACTTGCTAAAAAATCGGCTTTAACTTCGGGGTCTATAGCTTCACTTTCAATAAAGTTTTTAAAATAACCAACAGTTTTAACGGTATTCTTTAAAATAGCTTTTTCACCAATTTCTTTGGAAGCAAAAGAAGTTTGATCTTTAATATCTTTTCCACTCATTGCATTTAGCACAATGCGAATATCTTCAACAGATTTAGCTAATGGTCCAACGCAATCTGTAGAAGATGCGTACGCCATTAATCCATATCTAGAAATGCGTCCATATGTTGGTTTTAATCCATAAATTTTATTGTAACCTGCCGGCTGACGAATAGAACCTCCGGTGTCTCCACCAATTGAAAATACTGTATAATCTTTTGCGACATTTACCGCTGATCCACCACTAGAACCACCTGCAACTAATTCGGTATTTAGTGCATTTTTAACAGCGCCAAAAATAGTGTTTTCACTAGAAGAACCGTGTCCAAAACTATCGCAATTTTCTTTAACGATTGGAATTGCTCCAGCATCTAATAATTTCTGAATTGCAGTTGCGGTATATGCAGATTTGTAATTTTTTAATAAATCGGAACTTGCAGTAGTTAAAGTTCCTTGAAGCATGTACACATCTTTAATTCCAAAAGGAATACCTTCTAATAGTCCAATTTCTTCTCCGTTAGCAATTTTAGCATCAACTTTTGCAGCTAATTCTAATGCTAATTTATCTAATAAAGAATTTACAGTATTGTGTGTATTTTCTTTTAGTATATCTAATTTTTCTTGAACTAATGCAGTACAAGATATCTGTTTAGACACCAATTGTTGGTGTATGAGTTTTATTTGAGATTCCATTTTAACCTTCAATAACTTTAGCAACTACTAAATAACCGTTTTTTTTGTTCGGGAAGTTTTCTAAAATTAATTGTTTTTCTATAGCCGAACTCTCTATTACAACATCTTCTCTTAAATTATTAATAGACACGCAATTATAATTGACGTTATTTAAAGAATTATTATTTGTTGGTTGTGCATTTTTTATAACATCAAATAATTTATTCACAGCCTCAGATGGTTGTGCTCCTTTAATACTCGACAATATGTCGACAGTCATTATTTTACTCATCTTTTTTTAATTTATTTTATAAGTCAAACTTTAAGCGGACCAAATTACGAAAGTTTTACGAGGGAAGCATAATTTTTTTTACAACTAGCTACTGTTAAAGCCTTACAATTTAAACTATTCAACAAATATTTTAGCATATTATAAATGAAACTTACAATCTTTAGTATTAATTGAAATAAAGTCTAAAAATGTATTGCTAATTTCAATTTCTTCTAATTTGTTAATTAAATGTACTTTTGTCCAAAATTTGTTAAATGACTTTGAAAAATTCCCCTAAAAAAATAATTACAACCTTAAAAACCTATTTTGGTTACGATAGCTTTCGAGATCTACAAAAGCAAATTGTTGAATCTGTGCTTTCTAAAAATGATAATTTGGTAATTATGCCAACGGGAGGAGGGAAGTCAATTTGTTTTCAATTACCAGCATTATTATTTGATGGTTTAACGTTGGTTATTTCTCCATTAATTGCCTTAATGAAAGATCAGGTAGATGGTTTAAAAGCAAATGGAATAGCGGCAGATTTTTACAATAGTAGTCAGGAAACAGAAGAACAAACTGAAATTTTTGAGAAGATTTATAGTAAAAAATTAAAATTGTTATATGTTGCTCCAGAAAGTTTATCTTATTTAGAAAACATTTTAAATGAAGACTTTATAAGTTGTATTGCAATTGATGAAGCGCATTGTATTTCTTCTTGGGGACACGATTTTAGGCCTTCATATCAACAACTTGGATTTTTAAAAAATACATTACCAAATACACCAATTATTGCATTAACTGCAACAGCAGATAAGGCAACTAGAGCTGATATTATTGAACAATTAAATATACCCAAAGCAACACAATTTATTGCATCTTTTGATAGAAAAAATATTGAATTAGAAGTTCGACCTGCAAATGATAGAATTTCTCAAATTGTAAAATTTATAAATAAACTTCCTAATGAATCAGGTATTATTTATTGTTTGAGTAGAAAAGGAACAGAACAGATTTCAACCAAATTAAAGCAACATGGGGTAAAGGCGGCAGCGTATCACGCCGGATTGAGTTTTGAAGAACGTTCAAAAACACAAGAGGAATTTATTTACGATAAAATAAAGGTTGTTTGTGCTACTATTGCTTTTGGAATGGGGATTGATAAATCAAATGTGCGTTGGGTAATTCATTATAATATGCCTAAAAATATTGAAGGTTATTATCAAGAAATTGGGCGTTGTGGACGAGACGGTTTGCCTGCAAATGCATTATTGTTTCATAGCTATTCAGATGTTATTCAGTTGCGAAAATTTATAAATGGTGCAAGTAATGAAGAGGTACAGGTTGCAAAATTAGAAAGAATGAAGCAGTTTTCTGAAGCAACTACTTGTCGAAGAAAAATATTATTAAGCTATTTTGGTGAGTTATTAGCCGAAGATTGTGGAAACTGTGATGTTTGTAAAAACCCTCCAAAACTATTTAATGGAGCTATTATTGCGCAAAAAGTATTGTCTGTAATTAGCCGTTTAAAAGAAACAGAAGCTATAGGAACTGTAATAGATGTGTTGAGAGGAGCGAATAATGCTACTATTTTAGAAAAAGTGTACGATACGTTAAAATCGCACGGAGTAGGAAAAGAAATTTCTTGGAGAGATTGGCAACAATATATTATTCAATTAATTAATCAAGGATATTGCGAAATAGCATTTCATAAAAATAATGCCTTACAATTAACCAGTTTTTCAAAAAAAGTATTGTTCGAAAATAAAGTTGTTTATTTAACTAAACCAGTTGAGTTTGTTGAGCAGCCTGTTGTTGAAAAAACAGTAAGTACCAAAAAATCTAAGGTTATAAAAGATTCTTTATTTGAACGTTTACGAAAATTACGTCAGGAAATTGCACTTGCAGAAAAAATTCCTGCATATTTAGTTTTTAATGATGCAACTTTAAAAGAAATGGAGCGTGCTAGACCAATGTGTGAAACTGATTTTTTAGAAATAAGCGGAGTAGGACAACGAAAATTAGAAGTTTATGGTGAAGATTTTATTGCTGAAATTGTAGCTTTTTCTAATGAAAAAATAAAGACTCGTAAAAAGAAAGACACACATAATATAACCTACGATTTATACAAAGATGGTTTAACTATTGATGAAATTGCTTTAAAAAGAAACTTAAAATCTACCACTATTTTTTCTCATTTAGCATTATTATATTCCGAAGGAAAAGATATTGAAATTTACGATTTTGTGTCAAAAGAAGAAGTTGAGAAAGTTAGGAAAGCTAAAGATGAATTAGAAAGTCCATTTGCTTTAAAGCCTTATTTTGAATATTTTAATAGTGAAATAGATTATTATAAAATTAGACTAGCTTTAACAATAATTGATACAGAAGGGTAGACTTTTGGTTTGTAAGTTTACAGATTGAATAGTTAAAAGGTTCTAAGTTTCGTGGTTTCGATATGCTAACTTCTGAGACTTCTAAACCTTCTTTAAAATAGGACTGTTGTTAACTATAGTTGAAAGTACAATATGAGTTCTGGTCTCACCATAAGTAATTAATCGGTCAATTAATTGTTCTAAATGCTGTTGATTTTTTAGTACAACTTCCATAATAATATTCTCGTTACCAGTAATTCTATAACAGTTAACTACTTCATCAAATGTTTTTACAGTCTCTAAAAATGGTTTTAAGCGCCCCATAAAAGCTCTTAAAGTTATTATAGCTTTTAATTGATGATTGGTTTCAGTATGAGAAATTTTAGCAAAATAGCCCTCAATTACTCCTGCATCTTCCATTTTTCTTATTCTTTCAGAAATGGCAGGTGAAGTTACTCCTACTTTTTTTGCAATTTCAGTATTAGATTGACGGGCGTTTTGTTGCAAGCATTTTAATATTTTCCAATTAATATCATCTAACTTCATAATTAAAGAATTTTAAGTAAAAATATTAAATTTTAAATTAAATATACATTTTAACTTTATTTATTAAATATAGAAAATGTAAAATGGTAGTAAATTTGTGTAAGCAACAAACAGAAATTTTAATGAATTTGAGTGAACAAGGTTTAAATCAATTGGTTATTTATAATAAATCGTTGGACGTATTTAATTTATCCAGACGAATAGCTAATTATATTACCGATGATAAGGATATTATTTCTATGTACAGATCTGGAGCTAAAGTTGATAATTACGCAGATAATTTAGTAATGAATGCTTTTAGACTTGTACCTAAAGTTGTTGAAACTGAAACACAAAGTAATCCTGGAGTAAAGCTAAAATATGCACAATCGTTACGTTATTTTATTGATAGATTGTATCAAGATTGTTTAAAATTAGAGAGTACTAAAATTCAAGGTGCAGATTTTGTTAGAATGTTGCGTAAAGAACTAATTATACTTAAAAAAATTCACAGGCGTTATGTTAAATCGCTCCTGTAAATTTTAATAAAGATTATTAAAAAAAAGTCATTTCAGGTTAATTTGAAATGACTTTTTTTATGTTAGAACTGTTTAAAATAATTACATGTTTCTTCTATATTGTCCACCAACCTCAAACAATGCTTCTGTAATTTGACCGATAGAACACACTTTACACGCTTCCATTAATTGTTCAAATATATTTTCGTTATTAATTGATTTTTGTTTTAATAATTGAAGCTGTTTTTCTGATTTGCTTAAATTTCCTTTGTTTAAATTTTTAACAATATTTATTTGATGCTGCTTTTCTTTTTCAGTGGCTCTAATTACTTCTTGAGGCAAAATTGTTGGCGAACCTTTACTGCTTAAAAATGTATTTACACCAATAATTGGAAACTCACCATTGTGTTTCAAAGTCTCGTAATACAAACTTTCTTCTTGAATTTTACTACGTTGGTACATAGTTTCCATAGCTCCTAACACACCACCTCTTTCTGTAATTCTATCAAATTCTGTATAAATTGCTTCTTCAACTAAATCGGTTAATTCTTCAATAATAAAAGCACCTTGAATTGGGTTTTCATTTTTTGTTAATCCTAATTCTTTGTTGATAATCAGTTGAATTGCCATTGCTCTGCGCACACTTTCTTCAGTAGGCGTTGTAATGGCTTCATCATAAGCATTGGTGTGTAAGCTGTTACAATTATCATAAATGGCGTATAAAGCTTGCAGTGTTGTTCTAATGTCGTTAAAATCTATTTCTTGTGCGTGTAAACTTCTACCGGAAGTTTGAATGTGATATTTTAACATTTGTGCACGTGAATTTGCACCATACTTATGTTTTAAAGCTTTTGCCCAAATTTTACGAGCAACTCTTCCAATTACAGCATATTCCGGATCAACACCGTTTGAAAAGAAGAATGATAGATTTGGTCCAAATTTATTAATATCCATTCCTCTAGAAAGGTAATATTCTACATAGGTAAATCCGTTTGCTAACGTAAAAGCTAATTGCGAAATTGGATTTGCACCAGCTTCAGCAATATGATAGCCAGAAATTGAAACTGAATAAAAATTACGCACATTGTTTTCTATAAAATATTCTTGCACATCACCCATTAAACGCAAGGCAAATTCGGTAGAAAAAATACAAGTATTTTGTGCCTGATCTTCTTTTAAAATATCGGCTTGTACAGTTCCTCTAACTTTTGAAATTGTTTCAGCTTTAATTTTTTGATAAACATCATTTGGCAACACTTCATCTCCAGTTACACCTAATAAAAATAAGCCTAAACCATTGTTTCCTTCAGGTAATTCACCTTGGTATGTTGGTCTTTTAACACCTTTTTCTTTATAAATCGAATTAATTTTAGCTTCAACTTCAGATTTTAAATCATTTTCTAAAATGTATTTTTCACATTCTTGGTCTATAGCAGCATTCATAAAAAAGCCAAGCATCATTGGTGCTGGACCATTGATGGTCATGGAAACCGAAGTTGTAGGGTTTGTTAATTCAAAACCTGAGTATAATTTTTTTGCATCGTCTAAACAACAAATAGAAACACCTGCATTTCCAATTTTTCCATAAATATCTGGACGGACATCAGGATCGTTTCCATATAAAGTTACCGAATCAAAAGCGGTAGATAATCTTTTTGCTGGTAAACCTAAACTTACATAATGAAAACGTCTGTTTGTACGTTCTGGACTTCCTTCGCCTGCAAACATTCTGGTTGGATCTTCACCTGTTCTTTTAAAAGGAAAAAGTCCGGCAGTGTAAGGAAATTCTCCAGGTACATTTTCTTCAAGTGTCCAATGTAAAATTGCGCCCCAAGCTTCATATTTTGGTAAAGCTATTTTAGGAATTTGTAAATGAGAAAGCGATTCGCTATGTGTTTTTATATTTATTTCTTTATCACGTACTTTATAAGAATAAACTTCGTTTTTATACGATTGTTTTTTAGTTTCCCAATTCAAAATAGTATTCCAGTTATGCGGATTTAAATCCATTTTAACTTTTGAAAATTCTTTAAACAGTAGTTGTAAAAATTCTTTAGAATCGTCATGCTGAACTTGTTTAAGAATCTCATCTTCTTTCAATCCAATTTCCGACAAAAAAGATGGTTTCGTTTCACTTGTAATAATGTTTCCAACTGAACAAATAGTTTTAAAAATTCCATACAATTTTTCAGCAACTTCTTTTTGATGTAGACTGTCTTTACTATAAGCTCTATTATTTTCAGTAATTTCAGATAAATAACGTGTTCTGTTTGGTGGAATTATAAACTGCTTTTCATTCGAATTAGTTGTAAATTGAAAACTACTTTCAAATTTTTGAGTTGTTTTTTCGTTGAGTTTTTTAATTAAAAAACTATATAGTTGATTTGTTCCGGGGTCGTTAAATTGCGAAGCAATAGTACCAAAAACAGGCATTTTATCTGCAGCTTCTTCCCATAAATTATGATTGCGTTGGTATTGTTTTTTAACATCTCTAAGCGCATCTAAAGCACCGCGTTTATCAAATTTGTTAAGTGCAATTACATCGGCAAAATCAAGCATATCAATTTTTTCTAATTGTGTTGCCGCACCGTATTCTGGAGTCATTACATACATAGAAACATCAGAATGTTCAATAATTTCTGTATCACTTTGTCCAATTCCAGAAGTTTCTAAAATTACCAAATCAAAACCGGCAACTTTTAAAATATCAACAGCATCATTTACGTGTTTAGATAATGCTAAATTGGCTTGGCGAGTAGCCAAAGAACGCATATAAACACGTTGATTTTTAATCGCATTCATTCTTATTCTATCACCTAAAAGTGCACCACCAGTTTTACGTTTTGAAGGATCTACAGATACAATGGCAATCGTTTTTTTAGGAAAATCGATTAAAAAGCGTCTTACAATTTCATCAACGGTTGAAGATTTTCCTGAACCGCCAGTCCCAGTGATTCCCAAAACTGGTGTTGTTGAAGTATCAGATTTTTCTCTTATTTTATGTATGAAATCAGCATGTTTATCATGAAAATTTTCTGCAGCAGAAATTGCTACTGCTAATTGTCTGTTGTTTTTATTTTTAAGGTCTGAAACTTTAAAATTAACAATTTCACCTGTTGCA
This sequence comes from uncultured Flavobacteriaceae bacterium, assembly GCA_942492305.1. GTDB lineage: Bacteria > Bacteroidota > Bacteroidia > Flavobacteriales > Flavobacteriaceae > Lutibacter. The sequence goes on from CALOEI010000001.1 coordinate 1,103,132, forward strand.
AAATCGCTTTTTTCAACCATATCATTAATCATACCTTGTAATCCCATACTTCTGCCATCATCAGGAGCATAGATTCTAGTGATTCCATATTCCATTAATTCTTTAATTTCTGAAGGAAGAATTACACCACCGCCGCCGCCAAATATTTTAATATGTGAAGCGCCTTTTTCTTTTAATAAATCATACATGTATTTAAAGTACTCAGTATGTCCGCCTTGATATGAAGTTATAGCAATTGCATTTGCATCTTCCTGAATTGCACAATTCACAACTTCTTCAACACTCCTGTCATGTCCTAAATGTATAACTTCAACACCAGTTGCTTGAATAATTCTGCGCATAATATTTATGGCAGCATCATGGCCATCAAAAAGTGATGCGGCTGTTACAATTCGTACTTTGTTAACTGGTTTATATGATGTGATTTTTTTCATTTCGTAAAATTGACTGATATTTAAAGTGCAATTTATGAATTTTTTAAAAATATAAATAAATTATTATAGAATAGATAACATTTTGAGTAGTTGTAATTACAGAATAAATTTTATTTAATTTTGACGTTTAAATTTTTGTAATGAAACGTGGGTGCTAAGAGGTCTATTACCTAATCAAATAATAATAGCGAACAGCATATGACCTTTAAAAAAATAGACACATGAAAAAAATAACAATTCTTATAAATTGTAAAGACAGTAAAGGTATTATTGCGGCCGTAACTAACTTTATACATAAACAAAACGGAAATATTGTATATATAGATCAGCATGTTGATAGAGAAGATAATATGTTTTTTATGCGATTGGAATGTGAGTTTTTAAAGGAATCATTTTCGTTTCATGTTTTTAAACATGTTTTTAGCGATGTAATAGGAGACAAATTTGAAATGACTTGGCGTTTACATGATTCTGATAAAAAACCAAAAATGGCAATTTTTGTATCAAAATATGAACATTGTTTATACGATATTCTAAGTAGATATAGTTCAAAAGAATTAGAAGTTGAAATACCCTTTATTATCAGTAATCACCAAGATTTAGCGCCTATCGCTAAATCTTTTAACATCCCATTTTATTGTATAAAAGTTACTAAAGAAACAAAACAGCAGGCTGAAGATGAGCAGTTAAAACTTTTGAAAGAATTTGAAGTTGATTTTATTGTATTGGCAAGATATATGCAAATTATTTCTTCTAAATTAATAGAAGAATTTACAAATCATATAATTAATATTCACCATTCGTTTTTACCGGCATTTCCTGGAGCTAAACCATATCATTCGGCATATAAGCGTGGTGTTAAGATTATTGGAGCTACAAGTCATTACGTTACTGAAGAACTAGATGAGGGGCCGATAATTGAACAAGATATTACACGTGTATCTCATATACACACTATTAAAGATTTTATTTTAAAAGGTAGAGATTTAGAAAAAATTGTTCTGTCAAGAGCAATAAAATTGCATACAAAACATAAAGTGATGGTATATAATAATAAAACAGTAGTTTTTAATTAATATGTAATTAATTTTTTAATTATATGGTATGATTATTGATATGTTTATAATAATTAATAAAGTAAAAACTCAATAAAATGAAAGCCATTAAATTACTTCCGTTAGCATTACTTTTTTTAGTTGCATCTTGTAGTTCAGTTAGAGTTACCTCTGATTATGATACATCTACTGATTTTTCTAAATATAATACATTTGCTTTCTATAAAAAAGGAATTGATAAGGTAGAACTATCTGATCTAGATAAACGTAGAATTTTAAAAGCTGTTGAAGTAGAACTACTTGCTAAAGGTTTTAAAAAGTCTGAAAACCCTGATATTTTGGTAAATATTTTTACAAAATCTCGTCAAAAAGTTAATGTTTATAATAATAACTCTATGCATTTTGGTTGGCACCCATGGTATTATGGACCAAATTTTGGGATGCAAATTTCTAAATATACCGAGGGAACTTTATTTATAGATTTAATTGATGCTGAAAAGAAAGAGTTAGCTTGGCAAGGAATTGGAAGTGGAGGTTTAACAACTTCGGGGAATGTAGCTAAAAAAGAAGCAAGAATTAAAGAGTTTGTTGCTGAAATAATGTCGAAATACCCGCCTGTAATAGAATAATCAAAGTTAAATTCTAGTTAATAACGTTCTGACAGTTCAGAACGTTTTTTTTTATGTTATTTTTGTGCAATGGAATTTAATAATACAAGTGATTTAGGAAAGGGTGACTACTATATAAATGAACAAGGTTTTCGTGTTTTTACAGAAAATTACCATTTAAAAAGAGGTTATTGTTGTAAAAATGGTTGTAAGCATTGCCCTTATGGGTATGATAAAAAAACTAATACTTTTAAAAAATAAAGACATGTTGAAAAGAATTTTTTTATTTGCAGTAATATTTCAACTAGCTGCGTGTTCGGAGTTGCAACAAGTTATTAACCAATTACCAAATGGTGGTATAACAAACGACCAAATAGGAAGTGGTTTAAAGGAAGCACTAAATAATGGTATTACTAAGCAAGTTTCAAAATTAGCAAATGAAGATGGCTTCTATAAAAATGAATTAACACGTATTTTACTTCCTGAAGAATTACAAAAAGTAGACAATACGTTGCGAACAATTGGATTGTCTAAATTAGCCGATGAGGGTTTAAAAGTATTAAACCGTGCTGCCGAAGATGCAGTTGGAGAAGCGATTCCAATTTTTGTAGATGCAATTAAAGGTATGACTTTTACAGATGCAAAAAATATTTTAGTGGGTGATAAAAATGCTGCAACGCAATATTTACAAACTGCAACCTCTGAGGCATTGTATCAAAAGTTTAATCCAATAATTGCTAATTCTTTTCAAAAAGTAGGTGCAGATAAAATTTGGACAGATTTAATTACTAAATATAACAACTTACCTTTAACAAATAATGTAAATCCAGATTTAACGGACTATGTTACAAACGAAGCTTTAAAAGGTGTTTTTACAATGGTTGAAGTTGAAGAGCTTAATATTAGAACTAAAGTTTCCAGTCGATCTTCGGATTTATTAAAAAAGGTTTTTGCGTTGCAGGATTAAATACTAAACCATAAAAGATTAAGTGTTGTTGAAACCTGTAAATCTCTGAATCCAATATTTTAACAAAATAATACTGTTAATGTATTAAAGCCTTTGTCTAATTGTTTCATATAAAAAAGCTCCACAAGCAACAGAAACGTTTAAAGATTCTATTTCACCAATTAATGGTAGTTTAGCTTTATAATCAACTATTTTTAAAATTGAAGGATTGATTCCTCTATCTTCAGAACCCATTATTATTGCAGTGGGTAAAGTTAAATTTACTGAATAAATTAAGTTATCGGTTTTTTCTGTGGCAGCTACAATTTGAATATCTTCAGCTTGTAGTTGAAAAACTGCATCTTTAATATGATCAACTTTACTAATAGGAATTTTAAAAGCTGCACCTGCAGAAGTTTTAATGGTATCGGCACTGATTGGAGCATTTCCTTGTTTTTGAATAATAATACCATCTACACCTGTGCATTCAGCAGTTCTAATTATAGCTCCAAAATTTCGAACATCAGATATTTGATCTAATAATAAAAATAGTGGTGTTTTATTTTTAGCTAAACAGTTTGTTATTAAAATTTCTAAATCCACAAAATCTATTGGCGATATTTGAGCAGCAACACCTTGGTGATTGTTGTTTTTAGAAAACCTATTTAATTTTTCAATAGGTACATAACTTGTAGCAATATTATTTTTTTTGATAAGTGTATTTAATTCAGAAAACAAATGTCCGCTTAAACCTTTTTGTAGGTAAATTTTACTAATTGTTTTTCCAGAATTAATAGCTTCTATTACAGCTCTAATACCAAATATTTTTGAAACCTCGTTTTCCATGCTGCAAATGTAGCTATATTGTTTGAATAAAAAAACCACCTCTAAGAGGTGGTTTTTAAAATTATTTAATAAAAATTTTATCTGTTAGCGTTTACGCTTTCGTCAATATTTTCATTTGCATCAATTTCAGCTTGTGGTATTTTCAAGAAGAACTTTTTGTCATCTGGTAATAAGTTAGCAGATGAACCAACTCTGTGGTTTCCAGTTCTGGTTATACCTCTTCTGTAACGTTTAGCGTCAAACCATTCAACACCCATTTCAGCGTATAATTCTTTTCTTCTTTCAACTAAAATTTCTTCTAGTAAAGCAGCTCCAGTGTTTGAAGATTTTACAGCATTAGCATCTCTATTAGATTGTAATGCCCATAATAAATCGTGTGCACCAGTTGGATCACCATTGTGATATTTAGCTTCAGCTTCAACTAAAATCATTTCAGCAGTTCTTAAAATTGGGTGATCTGCATCAAAAGTAAATGCAAATTTAGATGTTATATAATGTTGGTAGCTAGTTTCAGCAACTCCATATCCATTAAAAAACATATTTCTTACATCAGTATCTGAGAATAATGCTACAAAATCATTATTAAAGAATGTACCTTGGTAAGAAAGTACTAAGTGATCTGCATGTGAATGTGGAGCACCCCAGTAATAGTTACTTTGGTCAGCACTTTGAGGGCTTCCCCAAATCCATTCAACACTACCTAAATCATTAAATCCGTTTTGGTAAGATGCAGCATCTAAAACAGCAGATGGTGATCCACCATATGCAGCTCTTGCAGCTGTTTCAGCACCAGTCCAGTTTCCAGTTGTTTGGTAAACTCTAGCTAATATTCCATTAGCAACAGCTTTATTTATGTAAGATTTTCCTAATCTTGAATCAGGTAAATCAGCTACAGCTGTTGTTAAATCTGATAAAATAAGGTCATACATTTCTTGTAATGTAGTCATTGGCTTACCTTCTAATGATAACTCAGTATAAATAGGAGGTGCTGGTAAAGAAGGGTCATATGCATATGCATGTTGAAACTCTAAAGCTAACTGAAAGTAAAATAAAGCTCTTAATACTTTACCTTGTCCAATTAATTCTTTTTTATCTAAATCAGATAATTCACTAGCAGCAACACCATTAATAAAAGAGTTTGCTTGGTTAATTACATCGTAACTAAAGTTCCAAGTAAAGTTAGTTCTTCTATATGTTGGTTCTCTGTTATCATTTTCGTAATCAAAAAGGAACCAAGTTGCTCTTTGAATAATATCATTACCTTTTACTACACGTGCATAGTAAATAGAGTTTAATCCAGCAGAATCATTATTAGTATATTGAGCTCTTAGTAATCTAAGCATACCCGACATAAATGCTTCTGCTCCTGTTCTTGATCCAAAAATAACATCAGATGTAACTGCATCTGTCGGTACAGGATCGTTTAAGTAGTCTTCACCACAACTAACAGCAGTTAGTCCAATAAGACATACAATTGAAAATTTTATAAATATTTTTTTCATGATTTATGTTTTTTTTAAAATTCTAAATTTAAACCAAATGAAATAATTCTTTGATTGAAAGATCTGTTATCAGTTGTACCTGCAACACTTTGTTCAGGGTCAATACCTTCGTGACTTGCAAAAGTAAGTAAATTATCTCCTTGGAAAAATACTCTTAATCGAGATAAACCTATGTTGTTTATGATGTTATCTGGTAAGTTATAACCGAAGTTAAGTGCTTTTAATCTTACATAATTGTTTTTAAATAAGAATCTATCAGACGTAGAGTTGTAATCGTTAGATGCAGCTTCTAATCTTGGGATATCAGTAATATCTCCAGGGTTTTGCCAACGATCAACTAAATCTGGAGATGCAGATCTAACTGACTCAAATCCACCCATTAAACCAGCATATGTTGAATCATAAATATACGAACCGAAACTAAAGTTAAATAATAAATTTAAATCGAAGTCTCCTACTCTAACATAGTTTGTTAAACCACCAATTACATCTGGTAATGAAGATTTATCAGTATAATTTCTTGAAGCATCTCCATAATCTTCTGTAGTAGTTTGCTCTCCAGTTGGTTCACCGTTAGCATCTAAAACATCTTGATACCACATTGCTCTACCATTATCTGGATTAACACCTGCATACTCTTGGATATAGAATTCATATAAAGATTTACCAACTTCCCAACGTTTTGTGCCGTTTATAAACCCATCTTGAGTTAACTCAGTAATTTCATTTTTATCAAAAGAGAAGTTTAAGTTAGTTGTCCATTCAAAGTTATCTTTTTGAATATTACGAGAACCAATAGAGAACTCCCAACCATAATTTTTAACAGCACCAATATTAGTTGTAATACTTGAGTTACCTGTTGAAGGAGCTAAAGGTTTGTCGTAAATTAAATCTACAGACTCTTTATTATAGTAATCAACTCCTAAAGAAATTTTATCATCTAAGAATCTAATATCAGCTCCAAAGTTTGCAGAAGCAGTTTTCTCCCATTTCAAGAATGGATCGGAAACACCACCTAGTAAAACTCCTGTGTTATCTAATTGATTCCAACCAGTATTAAATAGTTGTTTGTAAGGGAAGTAACCAATTCCACGGTTATTACCTAGTTCACCATAAGAAGCTTTAATTTTTAAGAAGCTAATTACATCATTATTAGCCAAAAATTCTTCATCTGAAACTACCCAAGAACCACCAACAGAGAAGAAGTTACCCCAACGTACTGATTCGTCGAATCTTGAAGAACCGTCTGTTCTAAATGAACCTTCTAAATAGTATTTGTTTTGGAAGTTATAAGCAACTCTACCTAGTACACTTTCTAAACGTTCTTCAGAAATATATCCACCTACACCTTCTGGAGTAGTACTACCGTTTAAAACTTTTACATTAGGTAAAAACCCTGTACCTTGAGCGCTTAAAGCATCAATCTTTAATTTATACGATTCGTGAATCGCATCAACCGAAACAGTGTGGTCGTTAAAAGATTTAGTATAATTTAATTGGTTGATAAAGTTAATGGTTGTTGTTTTATCTCTATTTTGAGAAACTCTACCTCCAACGTTTGCAGCATAACCAAATTCGTTATGAACATAGTTAAAAGAATCAAACAAATAACTTTCGTAAGAAAGGTTTGTTTTAAAATATAAATCGTCTGTAAACTGAACTTTAGCATATCCATTTGCAGTAAAGTTATCACGACTATTTAATACATCGTAATTTGTTAATGCACCAACAGCATTTTCACCACTTAAAGCAGGTCTAGAACCATTTGTTGCTTGTAGTAAATTGTTACCGTAATCGTAAATAGTATTACCAAAATTATCTAAAACTAAATCTCCGTTAGCATCTCTTCTGTATAAAGGATATATAGAAGGTACAGCAAAAATCCAAGCAGTTGCACTTTGGTAAGCACTACCAGCTTGTGTTGGATAGTTTTGAGTTGACGTAGAGAAAGATGTATTAAATCCAATATTAAACCAATCGTTAACTTGAGTATCTAAATTTACTCTTGTTGAGATACGTTCAAACTCAGAAGTTTCAATAGATCCTTCTTGGTTTAAGTAGTTTGCACCAACATAGTATGATGTGCTTGCACTACCACCAGAAATAGATAAAGAATGCTCTTGTCTTATCGCCGCATCGTTAAATAGGTGAGAAGCCCAATCAGTTTCCCATTTTTTTGTTGAAGAAACTAAATTTCCACTTGTATCAACTGGATTAGCAATTCCCCAAGGGTTGTAACCACCTAATTCTGCAATTAAGTTGTTTGAAGCTTCAGCGGCAGCATCTGCAGCAGAATTTCCATTTACATATTGAGAGGCATTTTTAATAGCTTCCCACGTGTATCTTGCATAATCATCAGAACCCATTAAGTCGTGATAATCAACTGCTTGATCAGCAACACCTACAGTAGATTTTAAACTAATTTTTGTAGGAGAATCTAATCTACCTTTTTTAGTTGTAATTAAAATAACCCCATTAGACCCTCTAGATCCGTAAAGCGCTGTAGAAGATGCATCTTTTAAAACGTTTAAAGATTCGATTTGGTCAGGACTAATTGTGTTTAAGTTACCATTAAATGCTGCACCATCAACTACAATTAGCGGATCTTGTGCTGCATTAATAGATCCAATACCACGAATTCTAATTGTAGCATTGTCACCAGGTTGTCCACCAGAGCTAATAATGTTAACACCAGGTACACTTCCTTGTAACGCAGAAGTTACAGAAGTTACTTGTTGTTTTTCAATTACGTCTGAATCTACAACCGCAACTGCACCTACAATAGATTTCTTAGTTTGTGAACCATAAGCTACAACTACTACTTCCTCTAAAAGGTTAGAACCAGTCATAGTAACGTTCATAACATTTGATGTTCCTACTGTTCTTTGTTGTGTTGCCATACCAACATAACTAAAAACAATAACATCACCCGTATTTGCTTTTAAGGTAAATTTACCATCAAAATCTGTTTGTGTACCGTTAGAGGTACCTTTAACAATAACATTTACTCCAGGTAACGGACCCGTTTCATCAGAAACAGTACCTGAAATTGTTTTTTCTTGTGCAAAAGTTACTTGTACAAGAAGCGCTAATAATAGCGTTAAAATTCCATTAAACTTTGTTTTCATTGTATAATTGTTTAGATTAAATTTTAAAACCCCAAATATAATAAAATATTTGTTTTAGGATAATATTTTGAAAATATTGTACGAAGTTTTCAGTACTTAGATACACTAATTTTATATAGGTTGCTTCTAAGTTTGTTAAATAAAAATATTTTTTTGGATTATTGTATCAATAATTTTTATATAATTTTAAATAATAATTTGGAAATTGTATTGTATGTATTATTCAAGATTGATTAATGATAAATCTCAACTAACCAGTCTCCTTTGGTTAAAATTTTAAAACGAAACTCAACATCAGTAGAGGTACCTCCCATGGTATTTTGTATTGAATAATTCATGTCACAAGTAAATGGGTAAAGAGCAATATTTTCAAAAATTGCTCTTCCTTGACTAAAAACTAAATTTCCACTTGTACCATTAATGTTGTTTGTAGTTGCAACATACATACCATTCTTTTTAACTCTAACAGTAACTTGATTACCCTTATCGCTAATTTTACGAATCATATATCTTGTAATTGCAATTTTTTTTACTACATCATATTCTTTAACTTTCTTCTTACCTACAAAAGTGTCATTTTTCCAAATTCCATCTGCAATAGAGTCTTTGCCATCAACAATCTTTAAAAATTTCCCTTCACCATTTCTCAAACCTTTTTTCCAATTACCTGAGTAAGTACTGCCATCTGCATACAACATAATACCCTTACCATTTGGAAGTCCCTTTTTAAATTGACCATCATAGGTATTTATACCTTTTGCAATACCTTTACCGTGTGCTAAACCTTTAGAGCATTCTCCTTGATATTCCTCGTTAATATCAGCTTTTAGTACTTTACAGTTTTGTTGAGCAAACATTGGAATTGCAATAAATATTAAAATAAAGATCGAAATATTTTTAAGAGTTTTCATAAAATGGTTTTTTTTGGTTATCAAATTTAATTAAATATTATTTATTTTTTGTGAAAAATATGAATTTCTTGTTTTAAAGAGTTTAAATTAATTTACAGCATAAAATGTGCCTAATTTGATATTTTCATTAATTAATTTTTAAAATAAAAAAGGCTTTCCAATTGGAAAGCCTTTTTAAATGTAATTATTAGATTGTTATAATTGAGTAACTACAAATTTAGTTCCATCATTAACAACTTTTAATACTTTATAAGCACTTGGAGACCCCCAGCTAGAAGGACCTACAAAACTAGTATAAGGATAATTAGTTCCATCAAATGTTCCGGTAATTGTTTCTGTTGTTCCATCAGGGTAACCTAATTTAAAAGTATAATCCCAATCTATACCTTCCCACCAGTCTAAGATACAAACATAATATGTACCTGCAGGATCGTCTAACCAAATAGAATGATCAATTTCAGGATTTGCTCCAGTAGCACCTCCAGTTCCCCATAGTGTTTCTGGGTAAACGTCCGTATCGCTATACGTTAATATATCAAAATCAATATCTTCGTTCCAAGAGAAATTAATTACTAATTTGTTATCGTCAACATAATCATTAATTGTTAAATCAATAGGTGCGAAAGATGTATCTGGATGTACTAAGTATTTTTCAGCAATACCTAAAATTTCAAGTTGAATAGACAAAGTTTCTTGTTCCTTCAATTTCATAATCTTCAAAAACTTCAATTGGTAATTGAGCTGAAGTAGTGTAAGGAGCAACACTTACTGATTCTAGCAGATAATCATGATCGTCAGATGTACCACTAACCACTGGGGTAAATGTTACTGAACGCTCAATAGGTTGATCAAATGTAATTGTATAAACTACAGTTTCTCCTTCATTTATTGTACCAGATGCATTTGATGTAACTGTTACTGTTGGCTTATTATTAGGACTTATTATATCGCTTGGATCTTGTTCTGCCGTTTCAAATTCACAAGCTGTGAATGTAAAAAGAAGTAGAAAAAGCCCTAATACATTGTATATTATATATTTTTTCATTTTATTTTAATTTTAGTATTAAACTATTGTTTAACGTAGGTTGTATAATATACCCTATCTGATGTTGCAGGTGGTACAACAATGGTATATTCCATGTATATATTACCTGTCATTGGATCTACTGATGAAGCACCTGCTACTCCTTGTACCCAGTTAGAATATAAATCAACTAAATTTTGACCAGGGATACTGATATTACCACATACATCATAAAATGTCATTCCTGGAGTACCACCAAGCTGTGCTTGTGTCCAGTGTCCTACATCTGATGTACGGTATTCTCCTACTCCAGTTTTTGTAAAAGTAACTGTTCGAGTAGTTGTACTTTGGTAAGCACCACCTCTCCAATAATCAATTGTTTCTGTATATGTTCCATCTAAATTAGAATCACATGCATAATTTAAAGTAACAGCTACTGGCTTTCCACTTGCAACAACTTTATTTTCACCATTTGTTGCGGTTGCCATTAAGTTAAGTATTGGACTTGGACCATCTAAAGGTGCAGTAATCCCCTCTGTTAGCATTACTATTTGAGCATACCCTAAGTAATTGTTAGCCTTTGTTAAGGTTGTTGTAGGGTTGTCTATTCTATAGTGTACACCTTCTATTGCAGTTGAACCTGCAGCAGCGGCAAAAGTTACAGTTACATCACTGGTTAAATCCATAATAGTTGGCCCAGATAATTTCATTTTTAATGCAACCTGATATTCATCACCGCTTGCAATTTTAGAAACATTTTCACTTGCATTGGTAAAACCGGCAACATTATTGCCTTGGTCATTTAACTCAAGACCGGTCTCATCATCAAAGCAAGACGTTAAAAACGAAATGCTTATCATAAAAATTAATATATATTTTATTTTTTTCATAATATTCTATGTTTTAAAATTAATTAGCCCAAAATATTTTAGCAGTAAAAGCATCTGGTTGTGAAGGTACATTTCCTCCATTTGAAGACAATTCACTTGCTGGGTAATATAAACGAACAGGTCTGTCACTTGTACTAGCTTGACTAGAAATAGGTAAATTAGAAGGATATCCAGTTCTGTTATAATCAAACCAAGATTGTTCAGCAGTAATACCATTTGTAGCTATCCATTTTTGAGTAATAATAGCTTCTAATTTATTACTTGAATTTGCCCAGCTAACATTTGCTACTGGCTGAGAGTAATACCCTGAAGCACCACCAACACCTAAATAATCAAAAGAAGCTTCAATACCCATTTCATAAAATGTTTGAGCATCACCTAAACTTGGCTGTGTTAACGCAGCTTCAGCCTGATTTAAATAGCTTTCAGCTAATGTAAATATACAAGCACCCATAGTTTCGCTTTTTAGAAGTCCAGGACCAATGTTTGAAACATTTTCTGGAATAAAAGCATCTACAACTGGTGTGTCATAATCTAATAAACCTTGAACTACACCTAAATGTCCTGTTGCAGGTTTTTCATATAAATAATCTATTCTTGCATCTGCAGTATTTTGTAAATAAGTAAGTACAAAGTCAGTTGCACAGGTTGCTTTACTAGTTAAAGTTAGCGTTTCTGATTCATCTGCTCCATATAAATTCCAGAATGGGTTTTGTTTACCAGCATCTTTAGAATAACCTGGGTTCACTAAAACATCATCAGTAATAAAACCTTCACTTTGAGCAAATGCTTCTGAAATTGCAGCTGAGTTAGATGAACGTACACCGATTCTTAATTTTACAGTATTTGCAAATTTAATCCACTCAGTCATATCACCACCAAACATAATATCATCAGTTCCAGGCATAACAGCACTACTAGGAGCATTATTAATTAATTCAATTGCTGCAGATAATTGAACAACTAAATCTCCATAAATAAATGCAGCATCGTCATAAATAGGAGTTGCATTATCTTTTCTTAGTAAAGCCTCAGTATAAGGAACATCCCCATAAAAGTCAACTAATAGTTGAAAATGATATGCTTTCATAATCATACCAATTGCCTTATAATTATCATATTCCTCATCTAATTGTGTAAGAATTTGATATTGTTTTAAAGGCTGTGAATAAGAATTTGAGAAAATACCTGAGTAGAATGATGAAGTTACGTTGTACTTAAATTCATCTGGATACCAAGCAAAACCATCTGATTGACTCCAGTTATACATTAACATGTTTCCAATTGTATTTGCTCTTCTACCACCACCATCGGTTGCTTGAATAAGGTTCGCACTGTATTTTTGAGCAACCGGCAGAACTAATTCTGGGGTTACCACTGTTGGGTTATTTGGATCAACATTTACATCCAAAAAATCCTCGCAGGAAGCTAATAGTAATACTACTATTAACAAATTTGCATATTTTATAATTTTTTTCATTTTAGTATCTTTTTATTAGAATTCCACGTTTACATTAAATCCAAAAGATTTTGTAGGAGGCGATTGGAAATATCCACCAATACCAATAGCATTACTATTTGTATTATTAAATTCTGGATCAGAGAATCTGTTTTCTTCAGGTAATTTGGTAAAAAGGTTTCTACCTATTAAACCAAAAGTAACTTTAGTTAACTTAATTTTTTCTAAAACATCACTAGGTAAAGAGTAACTTAAAGCTATCTCTCTTAGTTTCATTGCTGTTGCATCTTTAACATAGTTAGATTTAACATCATTATAAACATCAGTCCAATAGTTTTGACGTCCACCAGCTACTTGCACATTTGTGTTTTCAGTATATACACCTGGGCTAGTTTCAATCACAGAATTTGGAATTACAAAATCTTGTCTGTTTGCAGAAACACTGGCAATAGATCTACCTGTAAATTCCATTGCATCAGATCCTTGTTCGTAATACACATGACCAGTTCTATAATCTAAAGTTCCACTAAGTGTAAATCCTTTATAGTTAACTACAGAATTAAATCCTAATATATAATCAGGTGTTGTTTTTCCCATATTTTGAAGTGTTTCTTCAGTTAAAGGGTGACCACTAACGCCATCTACAATAACTCTACCATCAGGATCATATTGATATACATTTGCTTTTATTTGAGGAAACGCTTCACCTACTACAGCATAAACTCCATACTGACCAGTAGTTGTAACAGCAATTTCATCTAACCCATCTTTAATAGAATTAACTTTAGTTTCTGAACTTGTATAGTTAATATTTAAGTCCCAACTAAAATCTTCGGTTTTTAATACTGTACCACTTAATGAAAGTTCAATACCATTTCCTTCTAATTCACCAATGTTTGTTAAAAAACTAGTAGAAGCAGAAGCAACAGAAGGTGTTGTAAAGGTAATTAAATCTGAAGTTACAGTATTAAAGTAAGAAGCATCTAATGATACTCTACTGTTAAAAAATCCAAGGTTTAAACCAATTTCATTTGTATTAATTTTTTCTTTTGCAATGTTAGCATCTATAGATGTACCACTCAATTCAAAACCATTTATGCTTCCATAAGGAAAACCAGCAGATTGAAAATAAGCTTCGTTAATTCTATACGGATCTAAATCTGAATATACAGTTGAATTACTATATGTTAATTTACCGTAATTTAAAATATCGTTATTTTGAAGCGCTTCAATTGCATCTGTGAATACAAAAGATGCACCTACTGAAGGATAGAAGTAACTATTACTGTCAGGAGCAAGCGTTGAAGTCCAGTCATTTCTACCTGCGATATTTAAAAATAAGAAATTTTTATACCCAAAAGTTAAATCAGCAAAGAAACCATAACTTCTTTTTTCATTTCCATCAGCACTTGTTACAGGCGTTCCTGTTCCATTTGAGATGTCATAAAAATCTGGAATACTTAAATTATTTGCTCTAACTGCGCTTGTTCTGTATTTAGATTGATAAACGTTACCACCAAGTATTGATTTTAAAGTAAAGTCATCTCCAAATTCAAAGTTACCACTTAATAAGAAATCACCATTATATATAGCACTTTGGAATTCGCTATCTGTAACAAAAGATGAAACTGCACCAGCAGCTGGCTGTAAGTCTGCATTATATTCTTGTGCAGCTCTCCAGTTTTTACCACTACCCCAAGCATTATTAGCCGCAAGTCTAGCAGTAAAGTTTAACCACTCTTTAATATCCCAAGAAATGTTGAAATTTCCATTAAAACGACTTGATTCATCCAAGTTTCTATTTGTTCCAATAGCCCAATATGGGTTTTGGTAATATGCGTTAAAGTAGTTGTCTGCATAACCATAACTTAGAGGGTCTTGCCAATCTTTATACTCTGATAAAGGTATGTTTGTAGCAGTATTTAAAATAAACCAGTATAAAGGTCTGTCTTGATCTCCAATTGTACTACCAACTACATCAGTTTCATCGTTAAAGAAACTAGTACTTGCAGTTAAAGTAACATCACCAATTTTTTTGCTAGCATTAACTCTAAATGTATTTCTTTTATAAGTATCGTTAGGAACAATACCGTCAGATCTTTGATCTCCAATAGAAACATAAAAAGAACTATCTTCATTACTACCACTTAAATAAAGGGTATTGTTGAAAGTATCTCCAGTTTCAAAGAAATCTAACATATTATCTTTTACTGGAGCATAAGGAACCATTTGTGTAGCTAAACCATAGTCAGCTGGAAATGTAGGTCCAATTTGACGTAAAGTTCCGTCAAAACGAGGTCCCCAGTTTGTATTTTCTACAGCATCATAAGCACCTTCCCAACCAGTTCCGTATTCAGATTGGAACTTTGGAAGATATGCTACAGTTTCTGCAGTATATGATGTGTTAATACCAATTTTAAGTTTTCCACCATAACTACCTTTTTTTGTAGTTACAATTAATGCCCCATTACCTGCATTAGAACCATATAGTGCAGCAGCAGTTGCTCCTTTAAGTACACTAATGTTTTCAATATCTAAAGGGTTTAAGTCATCAAAGGCTCCCTGAGTAGAAACTGAACCATCAATAACAATTAATGCGCTATTACTTCCACTTACAGAACGTAATCCACGTAAAATAATTTGTGAGCTTGGGTTTACACCATTGTCTTGAACGTTAATTTGTAAACCAGCTACCTTACCTGCTAAAGCAGATGCAGCTCTCGTAGGAGAAACAGCAGTTAGTGATTCGTCGGAGACTTTTTGAGTTTGATACGTTACCTCCCTTTTTTCTCTTTTAATACCAAGAGCAGTTACAACAACCTCTTCAAGTGCTTGAGCAGATTCATTCATTGTAACATTAATTAGATTTGATGCGCCAACAAGCTTTTCTATTGTATTCATACCAATAAAGCTAAACTTAAGAATATCTCCTTCTTTAGCACTGATTGAATAATTTCCATCAAAATCGGTTTGAGTACCTGTATTGGTGCCTTTAATTAGAACTGTTACTCCAGGTAACGGGCCGCTTGCATCGACCACTGTACCTGTAACAGTTTTTTTCTGTGCAAATGAAACTTGCACTATTAGCGCTAGTAATAGCGTTAATAAACCATTAAACTTTGTTTTCATTATATAATTATTTGAATTAATTACGTCAAAAATCTTAATAATTTGTTAATAAACCAAACTTTTTAGTGTTAAAGTCTTAAAATGTGTTAAAAAGTATTATAAATATGTTAAAAGAGAATAGTTTTGGCTTTATTTGATTTACGTTGTTTAACATAAAGTTTAGTTTAAGTAAACAAGAGATTAATTGTTCTAAAAATTATAAGAAAGTTTAATGTGAAGTTTTGCATTGTTAAATTTAAATGGTTGATTTTTTGTTTTTCCAATAGCATAGCTAAGGTTAACAATACTGTTGTTTGATTTAAAATTATAACCAAGGCCTAAACCTATTAATGTGTTTCGAGTGTCGTTTAATTTATTTTCAATTACTCCCAAATCCGTTATTGTGTATAAGTAATTTGTTGCATTTGTAAAGAATTTATATTCTAAATTAGTTATGTTATAATTTGAAGTTAGAATACTTCGGTCATCAAATCCTCTAATAGAATTTATGCCTCCAATTTGATATAATTCATTTTCTAAGAATATTGAAGTATTTAATAATTCTGTGGTGTTTTTTATAAAAACCTGGTTTTTATTATTTATACTCCATAAATTGTGAATAATTGCCAATATTTTAGACTGTTTGTTTTTAATTGAAAATGTATTTCTGTTTCCAAATAAATAGTTTAACTCTATAGATAGTTGGTTATTAAAAATATACTTTTTTGGTTGGAACAAGTAAGTGGCTCCAAAAAGTTTTTTCTTATATGTTTCAACTCCGTTTAATTCTATGCTTCCTAAAGTATTAGAATTTACAAAGTTTGCAACTCCACTAATCGACTGGCTTTTGTTGATATTATAAACTAATGCAATTTTTGTATTTAAAGTATTAAATAGGCTATCTTGTTTGTAAATATTAAAACCTCCATTTAAGCTAAATTTACTCCTTAATATATATGGTGTAAATAATTGTATATTCAATGTTGTATTTTTATCACCATTATTTTTCCAATTAATTTCAATTTGCTCTCCTGTGTTAAAAATATTATTAAGATTTAAGTTTAAATGACCATTAATATTTAATGAGTTATTTTCCGAATTGGAAAAGCCAATGATACCATCAAATTGATTTGTGTTTTTCTTGTCGAGATATAAGTATAGAACGGTTGAATCTTTAGTAAATAAAACTTCTGGGTTTTTTATTTGAGAAACAAAAGGTATAGTGCTAATTTTATTTTGTGTCTTTTTAAGAAGTTCAGCATTAAAAATGCTATTATTTTTAAGTTCTAAATAATGTTTTAAATATTTTTTAGGAAAATCACTATAACCCTCAATCACAATTTTATCAACTGTTCTTCTCATAGTAGTTTCTATAAATAGATCTGCTTCTATTCTATTGTTTTTTAGATTTAAATTTTTTAATAATGTTTTTATAAATGTATATCCTTGTTTTTCGTAAAATTTAGTTATTACTTCTAATTTATTGCTAATTGTATTGGTAGTACTTTCAAAATATTGAAGGTTTTGAGAAGCGGAAAGTTGCTTGAGTAACTTAGGCGATAAGTTTAATTTTTTGTGGTAAACCCGAATTAAATCTACCTTTTTGTTTAGGTTATAAAAACAGTTTATTAAAGAATCGTTTTCTTCAATAATATAATTATTGTTTATATATCCTTTTAAAGAGAGCATGTTTGAAACAGCATCAATTTCTTGATAAACAGCCTTTTTGTCTAAATGGAATGATTTATAGGATATAGAATCTATTACAGAATTAGCAATACTATCTTTTGAATAAATCTTTAACTCAAAGCTTTGAGAGTAAATTTTTAAAGAATAAATAGTAAAAAAAACTATAACAAAAACAAGTCTAAAATTGGGTTTCAAATCATTCAAAATTATAATGTGAATATACATTATATATATGGTGAAAAACAAATTGTAAAAATAAAATATTTACATATTTGATTAACAAGAAATTATTTGTACATTTGCGCACTCTTAGAAATAACCTAAGAGATTTAAAAATAATTAATAACAAGATTTTAGTATGCCAACAATTTCGCAATTAGTACGAAAAGGAAGAACCAAAATAACTAAGAAGAGTAAATCGGCTGCTTTAAATTCATGTCCTCAACGTAGAGGAGTATGTACACGTGTTTACACTACAACACCAAAAAAACCTAACTCAGCAATGCGTAAAGTTGCAAGGGTAAGGTTAACAAATGGTAATGAGGTAAATGCTTACATTCCAGGAGAAGGACATAATTTACAAGAGCACTCGATAGTATTAGTTAGAGGTGGAAGGGTTAAAGATTTACCAGGAGTTAGATATCATATTGTTCGTGGAGCATTAGATACTGCAGGTGTTGATGGAAGAACACAACGTCGCTCTAAATACGGTACAAAAGCACCTAAAAAGTAATTTAAAAACTTTAATGTAAAGACATGAGAAAAAGAAAGGCGAAAAAAAGAGTTCTTTTACCAGATCCAAAATTTAACGATCAGTTAGTTACACGTTTTGTAAATAACTTAATGTGGGACGGTAAAAAATCTGTAGCTTTTAAAGTTTTTTACGATGCTTTAGATATCGTAGAACAAAAGAAACAAGACGAAGAAAAATCATCTTTAGAAATTTGGAAAGATGCATTAAGTAATGTAATGCCGCAAGTAGAAGTGCGTAGCCGTCGTGTAGGTGGTGCTACTTTTCAAATTCCAATGCAAATTAGACCAGATCGTAAAGTATCTATGGCTATAAAATGGTTGATTTCTTATTCAAGAAAAAGAAACGAAAAATCAATGGCTCAGCGTTTAGCTGCAGAAGTTTTAGCTGCTGCAAAAGAAGAAGGTGCTGCAGTTAAGAAAAGAGTTGATGTTCACAAAATGGCTGATGCTAACAAAGCATTCTCTCACCTTAGATTTTAATAAATAGAAGATGGCAAGAGATTTAAAATATACAAGAAATATTGGAATTGCGGCTCATATTGATGCGGGTAAAACTACTTGCACAGAGCGAATTCTTTATTATACAGGAGTTTCACATAAAATTGGTGAAGTACATGATGGTGCTGCAACCATGGACTGGATGGAGCAAGAGCAAGAAAGAGGTATTACAATTACTTCTGCTGCAACAACTTGTGAATGGGTGTTTCCTAAAGAAAATGCACAACCAACAGCTGACGCAAAAGGATATCATTTCAATATAATTGATACTCCTGGTCACGTTGATTTTACTGTTGAGGTAAATCGTTCTTTAAGAGTGTTAGATGGTTTAGTTTTCTTATTTAGTGCAGTTGATGGTGTTGAGCCACAATCTGAAACTAACTGGAGATTAGCTGATAATTATAAAGTACCTAGAATTGGGTTCGTTAATAAAATGGACCGTCAAGGTGCAAACTTTTTAGCAGTTTGTACACAAGTTAAAGAAATGTTAGGTTCTAATGCTGTACCTATTGTTTTGAATATTGGTGATGAAGATGAGTTTAAAGGAGTTGTAGATTTAGTTAAGAACCGTGCAATTGTTTGGCATGATGAAACATTAGGATCTACTTTTGATGTTATTGATATTCCAGAAGAATTGAAAGAGGAAGCTCATGAATTACGTGGTAAACTTATTGAGGAAGTTGCTGCTTATGATGAGAATCTTTTAGAAAAATATATGGAAGATGAAGACTCTATTACAGAAGAAGAAATTCACACGGCTTTACGTGCTGCTGTAATGGATATGTCTATAATTCCAATGGTATGTGGTTCTGCTTTTAAAAATAAAGGTGTTCAGTTCTTGTTAGATGCTGTTTGTCGTTATTTACCTGCACCAATCGATAAAGAAGGTGTTGTCGGAATCAATCCAAACACTGAAAAAGAAGAATTACGTAAACCAGATGTAAAAGAACCGTTTGCTGCATTAGCATTTAAAATTGCTACAGATCCTTATGTTGGTCGTTTAGCTTTCTTTAGAGCTTATTCAGGGCGTTTAGATGCGGGTTCATACATTTATAATAGTCGTTCTGGTAAAAAAGAACGTATTTCAAGAATTTACCAAATGCACTCTAATAAACAAAACGCTATCGATTATATTGAAGCTGGAGATATTGGAGCAGGTGTTGGATTTAAAGATATTAAAACGGGAGATACAATGTGTGATGAAAAACACCCTATTGTATTAGAGTCTATGGATTTTCCTGATCCAGTAATTGGTATTGCAGTTGAGCCAAAAACAAAAGCAGATGTTGATAAACTTGGTATGGCTTTAAGCAAATTAGCTGAAGAGGATCCTACATTTACTGTAAAAACTGATGAAGCTTCAGGTCAAACAATTATTTCTGGAATGGGTGAATTACACTTAGAAATTATTGTAGATCGATTAAAGCGTGAATTTAAAGTTGAGGTTAACGAAGGTCAACCACAAGTAGAGTATAAAGAAGCAGTTACGCAAAAAACTGATCACCGAGAAGTTTATAAAAAACAATCTGGTGGACGTGGTAAATTTGCTGATATTAAATTTATATTAGAACCTGCTGCTGATGACGAGGATGGTTTAATTTTCGTAAATGAAATTAAAGGTGGTAACGTTCCAAAAGAATTTATTCCTTCAGTTGAAAAAGGATTTAAAGAAGCAATGAAAAATGGTCCTTTAGCTGGTTATGAAATGGATAGCTTAAAAGTTACTTTATACGATGGTTCTTTCCACGCAGTGGATTCAGATCAATTATCGTTTGAGTTAGCTGCTAAAATGGGGTATAAAGTTGCTGCCAAAGCTGCCAAAGCTGTAATACTTGAGCCAATTATGAAAATTGCTGTAGTAACTCCTGAAGAAAATATGGGTGATATTGTAGGTGATTTAAATAGAAGAAGAGGGCAAGTAAATGCTATGGAAGATAGATCAGGAGCTAAAGTTGTAAAAGCTAATGTTCCGTTATCTGAAATGTTTGGTTATGTTACAACGTTAAGAACATTATCTTCAGGTAGAGCATCATCTTCAATGGAATTTTCACACTATGAAGCTTGTCCATCAAATATAGCAGAAGAAGTAATAGCAAAAGCAAAGGGTTAATCTCTAAATTATAAACGATGAGTCAAAAAATTAGAATAAAGTTAAAATCATACGATTACAATTTAGTAGATAAATCTGCTGAAAAAATTGTAAAGACCGTAAAAAACACTGGAGCAGTTGTAAATGGACCTATTCCATTACCAACTCATAAAAAGATTTTTACAGTATTACGTTCTCCGCACGTAAATAAGAAATCGCGTGAGCAATTCCAATTGAGTTCTTACAAAAGATTGTTAGACATTTATAGTTCATCATCAAAAACTATTGATGCTTTAATGAAATTAGAACTTCCAAGTGGAGTTGAAGTAGAAATTAAAGTGTAATTTCTAAAATCCAAAGGGATTTGGATACATGTCCTTAGCGGTAGTCGAGGGAAAAACGAAAGAAAATAAATTCAGGGTTGAATTATTTTCAACCCTGTTTTTTTGAAATAAAAATAGAATAATAATTAATTTAATTAAATAGAAATGTCTGGGTTAATAGGAAGAAAAATCGGAATGACCAGCTTATTCGATGAAAACGGAAAGAATATACCGTGTACAGTTATCGAAGCAGGTCCGTGCGTAGTTACCCAAGTCAGAACCGAAGAAGTAGATGGGTATAATGCCCTTCAACTTGGTTTCGATGACAAGAAGGCAAAAAGCTCTAATAAAGCTTTAGATGGTCACTTTAAAAAAGCGGGGACCACTGCCAAGAAAAAAGTTATTGAATTTCAGGATTTTGATGAGGAGCACAAATTAGGAGATGAACTAACAGTTGAATTATTTACCGAAGGTGAATTTGTTGATGTATCAGCAACTTCAAAAGGTAAAGGATTTCAAGGTGTAGTAAAACGTCACGGGTTTGCCGGTGTAGGTCAAGCTACTCACGGTCAACATAACCGTTTAAGAGCTCCTGGTTCAATTGGAGCTGCATCTTATCCTGCACGTGTATTCAAAGGAATGCGTATGGCAGGTAGAATGGGAGGAAAAAAAGTAACAGTTCAAAATTTAAGAGTTTTAAAAGTAGTTGCTGAAAAGAACTTACTTGTGGTTAAGGGAGCAGTTCCTGGTCATAAAAACGCTTATGTAATCATTCAGAAATAATGAAAGTATCAGTTTTAGACATACAAGGAAAAGATACAGGGAGAAAAGTTGAACTTTCTGATGCTGTATATGGAATTGAGCCAAATGATCATGCTGTTTACTTAGATGTAAAACAGTTTTTGGCAAATAAAAGACAAGGAACTAGTAAAGCTAAAGAAAGAGCAGAAATTTCTGGAAGTACTAGAAAAATTAAAAAGCAAAAAGGTACAGGTACAGCTCGTGCAGGTAGTATTAAATCTCCTGTTTTTAGAGGTGGTGGACGTATTTTTGGCCCAAGACCTCAAGATCACTCTTTTAAATTAAATAAAAATTTAAAAAGATTAGCACGTAGATCTGCTTTAAGTATTCAAGCTAAAGAGAACAATATTATTGTTGTAGAAGACTTTAATTTTGATACTCCGAAAACTAAAAACTTTACAGCTGTTTTGCAAGCTTTTGGTATTGAAGACAAAAAATCTTTATTTGTCTTTGCTGAACCAAATAATAATGTATATTTGTCATCGCGCAATTTAAAACGCTCAAAAACTGTAATAAACACAGGGTTAAGCACTTACGAATTGTTAAATGCCAATAAAGTTATTCTTTCTGAAGGGTCTTTAGAAGGAATTGAATCTAATTTAAGTAAATAGGTAGCAGATATGAATATTTTAATTAAACCTATTATCACAGAAAAAGCTACAAATCAAAGCGAATTATATAATCGTTATGCATTTGTTGTAAATAAAAAGGCTAATAAACTTGAAATTAAAAACGCTGTAGAGAAAACTTACGGTGTGGCTATTGAAAGTGTAAAAACTATGAATTATCCTGTACAGCGTAATACAAAATACACTAAAAGTGGAATTGTACAAGCAATGAAAGGAGCTTATAAAAAAGCAATAGTTCAATTAGCTGAAGGAGAAAGTATTGATTTTTATAGCAATATCTAAGAAAAGATAAAAATGTCAGTTAGAAAATTAAAACCAATAACACCAGGTCAGCGTTTTAGAGTAGTAAATGGGTTCGACACCATAACTACTGATAAGCCGGAGAAAAGTTTACTTGCTCCGAAAAAAAGATCTGGAGGTCGAAACAACGGAGGGAAAATGACTATGCGCCATCTTGGTGGAGGTCATAAAAAGAAATATCGTATTATCGATTTTAAAAGAGATAAAAGCGGTGTTCCAGCAACTGTAAAAACTATTGAGTACGATCCAAATCGTACTGCGTTTATAGCATTAGTAGCTTATAAAGATGGTGAAAAACGTTATATAATTGCTCAAAATGGATTAAAAGTTGGGCAAACTATTGTTTCTGGAGAAGGAGCTACTCCTGATGTAGGAAACAGTATGTTGTTAAGTCAAATTCCTTTAGGAACTACAATTTCTTGTATTGAGTTACATCCTGGACAAGGTGCTGTTTTAGCACGTAGTGCTGGTTCCTTTGCTCAATTAATGGCAAGAGATGGTAAATATGCAACTGTTAAATTACCTTCTGGAGAAACTAGATTAGATTTTATTACTTGTGTAGCAACTATTGGTGTTGTGTCTAATTCAGATCATCAATTATTAGTTTCTGGTAAAGCAGGTAGAACTCGTTGGTTAGGAAGAAGACCTAGAGTTAGACCAGTAGTAATGAATCCTGTAGATCATCCAATGGGTGGTGGTGAAGGAAAGTCTTCTGGTGGACATCCAAGATCTAAAAATGGAATTCCTGCTAAAGGATTCAAAACTAGATCTAAGACTAAGGCGAGTAATAAATATATTATAGAACGTAGAAAAAAATAATTAAGATATGGCACGTTCATTAAAAAAAGGACCTTACGTTTTTCATAAACTTGAGAAGAAAGTACAAGATAAAATTTAGACTCAGGTAAAAAGGCAGTAATCAAAACTTGGTCAAGAGCCTCTATGATTACTCCAGATTTTGTTGGACAAACAATTGCTGTTCATAACGGACGTCAGTTTGTACCAGTTTATGTAACTGAAAACATGGTAGGGCATAAATTAGGAGAATTTTCACCAACACGTTCATATAGAGGACACGCTGGTGCGAAAAATAAAGGTAAAAAATAAGTAGGTAATCATGGGAGTTCGAAAAAAATTAAGAGCACAGCAGATAAAAGAGGAGAAAAAGCAATTAGCTTTTGCTAAGCTTACAGGTTGTCCTACATCACCAAGAAAAATGCGTTTAGTAGCGGATTTAGTTAGAGGAGTTGAAGTTGAAAAAGCACTTCAAATCTTAAAATTTAATTCAAAAGAAGCATCAATTAATCTTGAAAAATTATTGTTAAGTGCAATTGCAAACTGGCAAGCTAAAAATGAAGATTCAAGTATTGAAGATGCAGGTTTATTTGTAAAAGAAATTTTTGTAGATAGCGCAGGAATGTTAAAAAGATTAAGACCAGCACCACAAGGGCGTGCACACAGAATTAGAAAACGTTCTAATCACGTGACATTAGTTTTAGGAAGTAAAAATGTTAGCAATTAATCATAAGTAGCAATGGGACAAAAAACAAATCCAATAGGAAATCGTTTAGGAATTATCAGAGGATGGGATTCTAACTGGTATGGAGGAAGAAACTACGGCGATAAAATTGCTGAAGATGATAAAATAAGAAGGTATGTACATGCCCGATTATCTAAAGCAAGTGTTTCAACTGTAATTATTGAGCGTACACTTAAACTTGTAACCGTTACTATCACTACTGCTAGACCTGGTATTATTATCGGAAAAGGTGGACAAGAGGTAGACAAGTTAAAAGAAGAGCTTAAAAAAATTACAGGAAAAGAAGTTCAAATTAATATTTTCGAAATTAAACGTCCAGAATTAGATGCACGTTTAGTAGCTGCAAGTATTGCGCGTCAAATTGAGAATAGAATCTCATACAGAAGAGCAATTAAAATGGCTATTGCTGCAACTATGAGGATGAATGCTGAAGGTATTAAAGTTCAAATATCAGGTCGTTTAAACGGAGCTGAAATGGCACGTTCTGAGCATTATAAAGATGGAAGAATCCCTCTTTCTACTTTTAGAGCTGATATTGATTATGCACTTGTTGAAGCTCATACTACATACGGACGTTTAGGCGTAAAAGTATGGATTATGAAAGGCGAGGTTTATGGTAAAAGAGAATTATCTCCATTAGTTGGACTTTCTAAAAAACAAGGAAAGGGTGGTAATGATAGAGGTTCAAAAAGACCACAAAATCGTAGAAGAAAATAAATTTTTAAAATTTAGAAATTAGAAATGTTACAGCCAAAGAGAGTTAAATATCGTAAAGTACAGAAGGCGAAAGGGAATATGACTGGAAATTCTCAAAGAGGACATCAACTTTCCAATGGAATGTTTGGTATCAAATCTTTAGAACAAAACCTACTTACTTCTCGTCAAATAGAGGCAGCTCGTATTGCAGCTACGCGTCACATGAAAAGAGAAGGTCAATTATGGATTAAAATATTTCCAGACAAGCCTATTACAAAAAAGCCATTAGAAGTACGTATGGGTAAAGGTAAAGGAGCTCCAGAATATTTTGTAGCCGTTGTTAAACCTGGTAGAATTATGTTTGAAGTAGGTGGTGTACCTGCTGATGTTGCAAAAGAAGCCTTGCGTTTAGCAGCACAAAAACTTCCAGTAAAAACGAAGTTTGTTGTAGCTAGAGATTTTGATAACGCTTAATAACCGATTAAGAAAATGAAACAATCAGAAATTATAGAATTATCAACTGAAGAGTTACAAGATAAACTTGGAAGTTTAAAGAAAAGTTATACAGATCTTAAAATGGCTCATTCAATTTCGCCGTTGGAAACTCCACTGCAATTGAGAGCACTTAGAAGAACTGTAGCGCGTGTAGCTACAGAATTAACAAAAAGAGAATTACAATAATTGTATTCAGTAGTAAAAGATGGAAAAAAGAAATCTTAGAAAAGAGAGAATAGGTGTAGTTTCAAGTAATAAAATGGAGAAATCTATTGTTGTTGCTGAGGTTAAAAAAATGAAACACCCTATGTACGGAAAATTCGTGTTAAGCACTAAAAAATATGTTGCTCACGATGAGAAAAATGATTGCAATATTGGAGATACTGTTAGAATAATGGAAACACGTCCAATGAGTAAATCTAAACGTTGGAGATTAGTAGAAATCCTAGAAAGAGCTAAATAATTATGTTACAGACAGAATCAAGATTAAGAGTCGCAGATAATACTGGAGCTAAAGAAGTTTTAGTTATCAGAGTTTTAGGAGGAACTAAAAAACGTTATGCTTCTATTGGAGATAAAATTGTTGTAAGTATTAAAGATGCTACACCAAATGGATCTGTTAAAAAAGGTCAAGTTTCTAAAGCAGTGGTTGTTAGAACGAAGAAAGAAATTAGAAGAAAAGACGGATCATATATTCGTTTTGATGACAATGCTTGTGTATTGTTAAATGCTGATTCTGGTGATATGAAAGGAACTCGTGTATTCGGTCCTGTAGCAAGAGAGCTTCGTGAAAAACAATTTATGAAAATTGTATCATTAGCACCTGAAGTGCTTTAATAAATTATAAGAGATGAAATTAAAGATAAAATCAGGAGATACTGTTAGAGTAATGGCAGGAGATCATAAAGGAGAAGAAGGAAAAGTTGTTACAATTTTTCCAAATAAAAATAGAGCGATTGTTGAAGGTGTTAATATGATATCTAAACATTCAAAGCCTAGCGCACAAAATCCACAAGGTGGAATTGTAAAAAAGGAAGCTTCAATTCATATTTCAAACTTAATGTTACTTGAAAATGGAGAAGTAACAAAAGTTGGTTATAGAATAGAAGGTGAAAAGAAAGTTAGGTTCTCTAAAAAATCTGATAAAGCAATTTAGTTATGGCTTATATACCAAGACTTAAAGAAGAGTATAATAGTAGAGTAATAAATGCTCTTACTGAAGAATTTAGTTACAAAAACGTAATGCAAGTTCCTAAATTACAAAAAATTGTAATTAGTAAAGGTGTTGGTGCTGCTGTAGCTGATAAGAAATTAATTGATTATGCCGTTGATGAATTGACTAAAATTTCTGGTCAAAAAGCAATATCAACTGTATCTAAAAAAGACGTTGCAGCTTTTAAATTACGAAAAGGAGTACCAATTGGTGCAAAAGTAACTTTACGTGGTACAAAAATGTACGAATTTTTAGATAGATTGGTAACTGCATCTTTACCTCGTGTAAGAGATTTTAACGGAATCAAAGCAAATGGTTTTGATGGTAGAGGAAACTACAATTTAGGTATTGCTGAACAAATCATTTTCCCAGAAATTGATATTGATAAAGTAAACAAAATTAGTGGTATGGATATTACTTTTGTAACATCTGCAAATACTGATAAAGAAGCAAAATCATTATTAAGTGAATTAGGTTTACCATTTAAAAAGAATTAAGGAATGGCTAAAGAATCAATGAAAGCCCGTGAGGTAAAAAGAAAAAAGTTAGTTGCAAAATATGCTGAAAAACGTAAAGCTTTAAAAGAAGCTGGAGATTATGAAGCGTTGCAAAAATTACCGAAAAATGCATCACCAGTACGTTTGCACAATCGTTGTAAATTAACTGGAAGACCAAAAGGGTACATGAGACAATTTGGTATTTCACGTGTTACATTTCGTGAAATGGCAAATCAAGGTTTAATACCAGGCGTTAAAAAGGCTAGTTGGTAAAATTTTAAATAATTGGTTTTAGGTTCGTTGCAGAAAGTAAGGAAAACCGAAACCGTAAATTAATAGATTATGATTACAGATCCAATCGCGGACTATCTAACTAGAGTTAGAAATGCAATTATGGCAAGTCACAGAGTCGTTGAAATTGCGGCTTCAAAAATTACTAAAGAAATAACAAAGATTTTATTTGATCAAGGTTATATTTTAAGTTATAAATTTGATGATGCAGGTTTTCAAGGTACTATAAAAATTGCCTTAAAATATGATAAAGCTACAAAAGCTTCTGTTATAAAAAAATTACAACGTGTAAGTACACCAGGTTTACGTAAATATGTTGGTGCTAATGAAATGCCTCGTGTATTAAATGGATTAGGAATTGCTATAGTTTCTACATCTAAAGGTGTTATGACTGGTAAAAAAGCTCGTCAGAGCACGTTGGTGGAGAAGTTTTATGTTACGTATATTAATAAAGAACTAAACAAAGATGTCAAGAATAGGAAATAACCCAATTACTTTACCAGAAGGAGTTACATTTGATATAAAAGATAATGTAGTTACTATAAAAGGTAAACTGGGAGCGTTAACGCAAGAAATTAAAGATGATATTACTGTTAAAGTTGAAGAAGGTTCAATAGTTGTTGAACGTCCTTCAGATAGTAAAAGCCATAAAGCAAAACATGGTTTATACCGATCTTTATTAAATAATATGATTGAAGGTGTTTCAAAAGGATGGACTAAAGAATTAGAACTTGTTGGTGTAGGATATAGAGCAAGTAACCAAGGTCAAGTATTAGACTTAGCTTTAGGTTTTTCTCACAATATTATTTTAGATGTTGCACCTGAAGTAACAGTTGAAACTATTTCAGAAAAAGGTAAAAACCCTGTAATTAAATTAACTTCATTTGATAAACAATTAGTAGGTGCTGTTGCTGCAAAGATTCGTTCTATGCGTAAACCTGAACCATACAAAGGAAAAGGAGTTAAATTTGTAGGAGAAATATTAAGAAGAAAAGCAGGTAAATCTGCATAATAAGTTATTATATTATGGCATTATCAAAGCTTGAAAGAAGAGTTAGAATTAAGCATAGAATTAGAAAAATTGTTTTTGGTACAGCAACTAAACCTAGATTATCTGTATTTAGAAGTAATAAAGAAATTTATGCTCAATTAGTAGATGACAACGCAGGTACTACTTTAGTATCAGTTTCATCAAGAGATAAAGAAATTGCAGCTACAGGTTCAAAATTAGAAGTTTCTAAAATAGTTGGTAAAGCTATTGCAGAAAAAGCTTCTAAAGTTGGAATCGAGAATGTTGCATTCGATAGAAATGGATTTTTGTATCACGGTAGAGTAAAAGCTCTAGCAGACGCTGCAAGAGAAGCAGGTTTAAAATTTTAGTAAATTATGTATCATAAATACAAAAACGTAGAAAGAGTAAAACCTAGCGGGTTAGAACTTCAAGATCACTTAGTTGGTGTACAAAGAGTTACTAAAGTAACAAAAGGGGGTAGAGCATTTGGATTTTCAGCTATTGTTGTAGTTGGAGATGGAAATGGAGTTGTAGGACACGGATTAGGAAAATCTAAAGATGTTGCTTCAGCTATTGCAAAAGCAATTGAAGATGCAAAGAAAAATTTAGTAAGAATTCCAATTATTAAACAAACATTACCTCACGAACAAAAAGGTAAATTTGGTGGAGCAAAGGTATTTTTAAAACCAGCTTCACACGGTACAGGAGTTATTGCTGGTGGTGCGGTACGTGCGGTACTTGATTCAGTTGGAGTACATGATGTACTTTCAAAATCACAAGGATCATCGAACCCACATAACGTTGTTAAAGCTACATTTGATGCTTTATTACAATTACGTAGTGCTAGTATGATTGCAAAAGAAAGAGGAATTTCTTTAGAAAAAGTATTTAAAGGATAAAACAAGGAGTACGATGGCAAAAATTAGAGTAACACAAGTTAAAAGTAAAATTAGACGTCCTCAAAATCAAAAAAGAACACTTGAGGCACTAGGTTTACGTAAGATTGACCAAGTAGTAGAACATGAGGCTACTCCAGCAATCCTTGGAATGGTAAATACAGTTAAACACTTAATTTCTGTTGAAGAAGTTAAATAACATTTTATAAAAGATGACATTAAATAACTTAAAACCTGCTGCAGGATCTGTTAAAAATCAAGGCAAACGTGTTGGTAGAGGACAAGGTTCAGGTAAAGGTGGCACAGCAACAAAAGGTCATAAAGGTCAAAAATCACGTTCAGGATATTCTAAAAAAGTTGGTTTTGAAGGTGGTCAAATGCCTTTACAAAGACGTGTACCTAAATTTGGTTTCACTAATATCAACCGTAAAGAGTATGTAGGTATTAATTTACATAAACTACAAGAGTTAGTTGATAATAACAAAATTACGGATACAGTAACAATTGATATTTTAATTGAAAACCGTTTAGTTGGTAAAAATGACTTAGTTAAAATATTAGGTAATGGTGAATTAAAAGCGACATTAAATGTAACTGTTCATAAATTTACAGCTACTGCAAAAGCTGCAATTGAAGGTGCCGGAGGTACAGCTGAAACGTTATAATTTTATATAGATGAAAAAATTTATTCAAACCATTAAAGACATTTGGACAATAGAAGAACTTAGAAATAAGATTTTATTGACTCTTGGATTTATGGCTATCTATCGTTTTGCTGCTCAAGTTCCACTACCAGGTATTGATATTACCGTTGCACAAGCAGCTTTAGCAAATCAAACCAGTGGCGGAGGAATTTTAGGATTACTTGATATGTTTACAGGGGGTGCATTTGCACAAGCATCTATTGTTGCTTTGGGAATTATGCCTTATATATCTGCATCTATTGTTGTTCAGCTAATGGGAATTGCGGTTCCATATTTACAGAAACTTCAAAAAGATGGTGAAAGTGGAAGAAAGAAAATCAATCAAATTACACGTTGGTTAACTATTGCTATTACAATGGTTCAAGGACCTGCATATATTACTAATATCTATCAATTAATACCTTCTTCAGCTTTTTATATAAGTGGAAGTATGTTTTGGTTAACATCTATGGTAATTTTAACTTCAGGTACTGTTTTTGCAATGTGGTTAGGTGAAAAAATTACTGATAAAGGTATTGGTAATGGTATTTCATTATTAATTATGATTGGTATTATTGCTCGTTTCCCTGCATCTTTTATTCAAGAAGCCGTATCTAAACTTACAGCTTCTAATGGTGGTGCAATTATGATTTTACTAGAATTAATAATATGGTTCTTGGTAATTATGGTTTGTGTTTATTTAGTTACAGCAGTTCGTAGAATTCCTGTTCAATATGCTAGAAAAACAGTTGCTGGTAATATTAAAAGTATTGCACAGGGAGCAAGAGATTACATTCCATTAAAATTAAATTCTTCAGGTGTAATGCCAATTATATTTGCACAAGCAATTATGTTTGCACCTGCGTTATTAGAGCGATCTAATAATGATACTATAAAAGCAATAGGTATTGAATTTTCAAATATGTTTGGTTTATGGTATAATGTATTATTTGCAACGTTAATTATAATTTTTAGTTATTTTTACACTGCAATTACAATACCTACAAACAAAATGGCCGATGATTTGAAAAGAAGCGGAGGTTTTATACCAGGAATTAGACCAGGTAAAGACACTGCTGAAATGTTAGATAGAGTTTTATCGTTAATAACATTCCCAGGTTCATTATTTTTAGCTATAGTAGCTATTTTACCTGCAATTGTTGTTAAGTTTGGTTTAACTCAATCTTGGGCATTATTTTATGGTGGTACTTCGTTGTTAATTATGGTAGGGGTTGCAATTGATACCATTCAACAAATAAATTCTCATTTATTAAATCGTCATTACGATGGTTTAATGAAAAAAGGAACTAAAAGAAAATCAGTAGCATAATGGCAAAACAACCAGCAATACAACAAGACGGAACAATTACAGAAGCATTGTCTAATGCAATGTTTCGTGTAGAGTTGGAAAATGGACACATAGTAACAGCCCATATTTCAGGTAAAATGCGTATGCATTATATTAAATTACTACCTGGTGATAAAGTGAAGTTAGAAATGAGTCCATATGATTTAACAAAAGCAAGAATTACTTACAGATATTAAAGTATAAACGGATGAAAGTTAGAGCATCAGTAAAAAAGAGAAGTGCCGAGTGCAAAATTGTGCGTAGAAAAGGCAGATTATATGTAATCAATAAAAAGAATCCTAGATTTAAACAAAGACAAGGATAATTATGGCAAGAATAGCAGGTATTGATATTCCTAAAAATAAAAGAGGTGTTATTGCATTAACATATATTTTTGGAATTGGAAAAAGCAAAGCTAAAGAAATTTTAGCTACAGCAAAAGTAGATGAAAGTATCAAAGTTCAAGATTGGACTGATGAACAGATTCACGATATTCGTGAGGCTGTTGGTACATTAACTATAGAAGGTGAATTACGTTCTGAAATTCAATTAAGCATTAAGCGTTTAATGGATATTGGATGTTACAGAGGTATTCGTCACAGATCAGGTTTACCATTAAGAGGTCAAAGAACTAAAAATAACTCTAGAACCAGAAAAGGTAAGCGTAAAACTGTAGCTAATAAGAAAAAAGCAACTAAATAATAATAGACGTTAGTCAGTAGTGATTAGAAGTTAGATGAATCTGTTCGAAATAGAAATGTTTAGGATTCTAAAAACTAAGAACTAACAACTAAAACTAAAAAATATGGCGAAAGCAAGTTCAAAAAAACGTAAAGTTATTGTTGAAACTGTTGGTGAAGCACACATCACAGCTTCATTTAACAATAT
The DNA here is from genome assembly GCA_942492305.1 of uncultured Flavobacteriaceae bacterium. Classification (GTDB taxonomy): domain Bacteria; phylum Bacteroidota; class Bacteroidia; order Flavobacteriales; family Flavobacteriaceae; genus Lutibacter. The sequence continues at coordinate 1,135,684 of CALOEI010000001.1, forward strand.
TATTATATCACTTACTAATAAAAGAGGTGATGTAGTTTCTTGGTCATCAGCAGGTAAAATGGGTTTTAGAGGTTCTAAAAAGAACACACCTTATGCTGCTCAATTGGCTGCAGAAGATTGTGCAAGAGTTGCACATGAAGCTGGAATGAGAAAAGTTAAGGTGTATGTTAAAGGACCAGGTAACGGAAGAGAATCTGCAATTAGATCAATTCACAATTTAGGAATTGAAGTTTCAGAAATTATCGATGTTACACCTATGCCACACAATGGTTGTAGACCACCAAAAAGAAGAAGAGTATAATAAATTAAATTTTAACAGATAGGAGTTAGATTATCGAAGGATAAGCCTTAATTCATAATCCCTATCATTAATAATAAAAAATGGCAAGATATACAGGACCAAAAACTAAAATTGCTCGTAAATTTGGCGAAGCAATCTTTGGAGAAGATAAATCTTTTGAAAAAAGAAATTACCCTCCAGGACAACACGGAAACAATAGACGTAGAGGAAAAAAATCTGAATACGCTATTCAATTAGCTGAAAAGCAAAAAGCAAAATATACTTATGGTATATTAGAAAAGCAATTTTCTAATTTGTTTAAAAAAGCTTCTGCTTCAACAGGGGTTACAGGTGAAATTTTATTACAACTTTGTGAATCTCGATTAGATAATGTTGTTTACAGATTAGGTATTGCTCCTAGTCGTAGTGGAGCACGTCAATTAGTTTCTCACCGTCATATTACTGTAAATGGTGAATTAGTAAATATTCCTTCTTATTCTTTAAACGCAGGGGATGTTGTAGCTGTTAGAGAAAAATCAAAATCATTGGTAGCTATTGAAGATTCTTTAGCGAACAGAAATGATGTTTACGAATGGCTTACATGGAATTCAGACACAAAACAAGGTAACTTTGTAAGTGTACCTGAAAGAATTCAAATTCCAGAAAACATTAAAGAACAATTAATAGTAGAGTTATACTCTAAATAATTTTAAAGATACCAATTCAATTATGGCAATTTTAAATTTTCAAAAGCCCGATAAAGTAATAATGATTGATTCTACTGATTTTAGCGGTAGATTCGAGTTTAGACCACTTGAACCTGGATTTGGTTTAACTGTTGGAAATGCTTTGAGAAGAGTACTATTATCTTCTTTAGAAGGTTTTGCAATAACATCACTTCGTATTGAAGGTATTGAACATGAATTTTCTACAATTAAAGGTGTTGTAGAAGATGTAACTGAAATTATTTTAAACTTAAAACAAGTACGTTTTAAAAAACAAATTGAAGATTCAGACAGAGAAACTGTAAATATTTCTATATCTAATCAAGAGCAATTAACTGCTGGTGATTTACAAAAGTATATTTCTGGTTTTCAAGTGTTAAATCATGACCTTGTAATTTGTAATATGGAAAAATCTGTTTCATTAGATTTTGAAATTACAATAGAAAAAGGAAGGGGTTTTGTGCCAGCTGAAGAAAATAAAAAATCTGGAGTTGCATTAGGAACTATTTTCACAGATTCAATTTTTACACCTATTATTAATGTAAAATATGCTGTTGAAAACTTTCGTGTAGAGCAAAAAACTGATTATGAAAAATTAGTTTTTGATATTACAACAGATGGATCTATTGCACCGAAAGATGCTTTAACTGAAGCTGCTAAAATATTAATTCATCACTTTATGTTGTTCTCTGATGAGCGCATTACTTTAGAGGCTGATGAAATAGCACAAACTGAAACTTATGATGAAGAATCTTTACATATGCGTCAGTTATTAAAAACAAAATTAGTGGATATGGATTTATCTGTAAGAGCACTAAATTGTTTAAAAGCAGCTGAAGTTGATACATTAGGTGATTTGGTATCATTTAATAAAAACGATTTAATGAAGTTCCGTAATTTCGGTAAAAAATCTTTGACAGAATTGGACGAATTAGTTCATAATAAAGGTTTAAGCTTTGGAATGGATTTGAGTAAATATAAATTAGACAAAGATTAATTTAAAACTTAGGTTTTAATTAAGATAAGATATAGAGATGAGACACGGAAAGAAATTTAATCACTTAGGAAGACAAACTGCGCATAGAAAAGCTATGTTTGCTAATATGGCTTGTTCATTAATAGAACACAAGCGTATTAATACTACGGTTGCTAAAGCCAAAGCTTTAAGACAATTTGTAGAACCTTTAATCACAAAATCTAAAGAAGATACTACACATAATCGTAGAGTTGTGTTTAGTTATTTAAGAAATAAATTTGCTGTAACAGAATTGTTTAAAGAAGTTTCAGTAAAAGTTGCTGACAGACCAGGAGGTTATGTTCGTATTATAAAGTTAGGAAATCGTCAAGGAGATAATGCTCCAATGGCAATGATAGAACTAGTAGATTATAATACTACCTACAACCCTAATGCTAAAGCTAAAAAGAAATCTACTCGTAGAGGTAGGTCTAAAAAAGTTGAAGCTGAAGTTGTTGATACTGTTGAAACAACTAAGGAAGAAAAAAAAGATAATTAATGAAAAACATTAATTAATAAAATAAAAAAGGATAAGCTATTTATAGTTTATCCTTTTTTTTAAATAAAAATTTTAATTTTGCACTAAATTATGCAGCTTATAATACATTAACACAAAATTAGAGTTTTATATTGCTAAATATATTTTAAGATCAAATTTTAATAATATTATTTAGAATAAAATAAAGCATAGTAATTTAAAACTAACTAGAAATTATTTAATAGATGAAATACAAACAACAAAAAAAAGCTATTTTATTATTAGCAGACGGAACCATTTTTGAAGGTAAATCTATAGGGAAAGACGGAACTGCTTTTGGGGAAATTTGTTTTAATACTGGTATGACAGGGTATCAAGAAGTATTTACAGACCCTTCTTATTTTGGTCAGTTAATGTTAACAACAAATGCACATATTGGTAATTATGGAGTTAATGTTAACGAAGTAGAATCTGATTCTATTAAAATTTCGGGATTAGTTTGTAAAAATTTTAGTTTTAATTATTCAAGAGTAGATGCTCAAGATTCTCTTGAAAATTATTTTGAAAAAGAAAATTTAATGGCAATTTCTGATATAGATACACGTGCTGTTGTAAGTTATATTAGAGATAAAGGGGCAATGAATGCGGTAATTTCAACTAATTTAGATGTTGATTCTCTAAAAGAGCAATTAATTACTGTTCCAGATATGAAAGGTTTAGAATTGGCTTCTAAAGTTTCTACAAAAGAACCTTATTTTTATGGAGATGAAAATGCACCATATAAAATTTCAGCTTTAGATTTAGGAATCAAAAAAAATATTTTAAGAAACTTAGCTAAAAGAGGATGTTATATAAAAGTATTTCCTTACAATGCTTCTTTTGAAGAAATGAGTGCTTTTAATCCAGATGGATATTTCTTATCAAATGGCCCTGGTGATCCAACGCCTTTAAAAGAAGCTCAACAAGTTGCTAAAGAAATTATAAAACAAGACTTACCTTTATTTGGTATTTGTTTAGGGCACCAAGTAATTGCTTTAGCAAATGAAATTGAAATTTATAAAATGCACAATGGGCATAGAGGTATAAATCATCCTGTACTAAATATAATAAGTGGAAAGGGTGAAATAACCTCTCAAAATCATGGATTTGTAGTAATAAAGAAGCTGTTGAAAAGCATCAAGATTTCGAAATAACTCACGTTCATTTAAATGATGATACTTTGGCAGGAATGAAAATGAAAAATAAAAATTGTTTTTCTGTTCAGTATCATCCGGAAGCAAGTCCTGGACCACACGATTCATCTTATCTGTTCGACCAATTTATTGAAAACATAAAGATTAGTAATAATTAATTTGTAAGAGTCACTAAATAAAGAAGTTAGTGTGCGTTTTTTATATTAATAATGCGAAAACGTTATCGTATAAAAGGTTCTAAAACAGCATTGAATTCAGTCTTAATTTTGTAAATTTGAAGTAGAAAATAATTTAATAAAAAATAGAAAAATGAGTATGATTTTAAGTGTTCATGCACGTCAAATTTTTGATTCAAGAGGAAATCCAACTGTAGAAGTTGATGTAGTTACAGAAAATGGAATTTTAGGTAGAGCAGCTGTTCCATCTGGAGCATCAACTGGAGAACATGAAGCAGTAGAGTTAAGAGATGGAGGAAAAGATTACATGGGAAAAGGTGTTCTTAAAGCTGTAAAAAATGTAAATGAGATTATTGCAGAAGAACTTTTAGGAACTTCTGTATTTGAGCAAAACTATATCGATCAGATGATGATTGAGTTAGATGGTACAAAAAATAAAGCTAAATTAGGGGCAAACGCAATTTTAGGTGTTTCTTTAGCAGTTGCAAAAGCAGCAGCTAATGAATTAGAAATGCCTTTATATCGTTATGTTGGTGGTGTTAGAGCAAACACTTTACCTGTACCTATGATGAATATTATTAACGGAGGTTCTCACTCAGATGCTCCTATTGCATTTCAAGAATTTATGATTATGCCGGTAATGGCTAAGAATTTCACAGAAGCTTTAAAAATGGGTTCTGAGATTTTCCATAACTTAAAAAAGTTAATTCACGATCGCGGTTTAAGTACTGCAGTAGGTGATGAAGGTGGTTTTGCTCCAACTTTTGATGGAACAGAGGATGCAATTGAAACTGTATTAAAAGCAATTGAAAATGCTGGGTATAAACCAGGAGAAGAAGTTAAATTAGCTTTAGACTGTGCATCAGCAGAGTTTTATGTTGATGGTAAATATGACTACACTAAATTCGAAGGCGATAAAGGCGTAATTAGAACTTCAAAAGAACAAGCTGAATATTTAGCTGAATTAGCTGCTAAATACCCAATTATTTCTATTGAAGATGGTATGGATGAAAATGACTGGGATGGGACTAAATATCTTACTGAATTAATTGGAGATAAAGTACAATTAGTGGGTGATGATTTATTTGTTACTAATGTTGAGCGTTTAGCTAAAGGTATTGAAAATGGTATTGCTAACTCAATTTTAATTAAAGTAAACCAAATTGGTACTTTAACAGAAACTATTGCAGCTATTGATATGGCTCATAATGCAGGTTATACTTCTGTAATGTCTCATCGTTCTGGTGAGACTGAAGATAATACTATTGCAGATTTAGCTGTAGCATTAATACTGTGGTCAAATTAAAACAGGTTCAGCTTCTCGTTCAGATAGAATGGCTAAATACAATCAACTATTAAGAATTGAAGAAGAGTTAGGAAGTGTAGCTTATTATCCACAAGCTAATGCTTTTAAGGTACTTTAAACAATAAATTTATTTTATTATAAAAAGCTGAGTTTTTACTCGGCTTTTTTGCTTTTGTAACAATATATACATAATTAACAAAACAATATTCAAAATTATATTACAATAGTTGAAAAATCATTAAATTCGCTAAAGGGAAAAAAAGTTAGGAGTATTAACAAAATTTATAATAGATAAAATGTCAGATATAGCGGTTTTAGAAATAAATGGTAAAAAATATGAGTTTCCAGTTTTAAAAGGAACTGAAGATGAAATTACAATAGATATTAGTAAATTAAGAGGTGTTACTGGTGGTATTACAACACTAGATTCTGGTTTTAAAAATACCGGATCTTGTGAAAGTGCTGTAACATTTTTAGATGGTGAAAAAGGAATATTGCGTTACCGTGGATATTCTATTGAAGAATTAGCTGATAAATCTGACTTTTTAGAGGTAATTTATTTATTAATATTTGGAGAACTTCCAACAAAAAAAGAAAAGGATAAATTTCATAAAGATATTCAAAGTAAATCTTTAGTAGATGAAGATGTAAAAAAGATTTTAGATGGTTTTCCTAAAACAGCGCATCCAATGGGTGTTCTGTCAGCATTAACAAGTGCGCTTACAGCTTTTAATCCAAAAAGTGTTAATGTTAAATCTGAACAAGATATGTACAATGCTATTTGTAAAATCTTAGGAAAATTTCCTGTTTTAGTTGCTTGGGCATATAGAAAAGAAGAAGGTTTACCATTAGCGTATGGAGATAATTCATTAGGGTATGTTGAAAACTTCCTTAAAATGATGTTTGAATTACCAAATGAAAAATTTGTAATAAACCCTGTTGTACTTGATGCATTAGACAAACTTTTGATATTACATGCAGATCACGAACAAAATTGTTCAACTTCAACTGTAAGGGTTGTAGGTTCTTCACATGCTGGATTATTTGCTTCAATATCTGCTGGTATATCTGCTCTTTGGGGACCATTACATGGTGGTGCTAACCAAGCTGTAATTGAAATGCTCGAAGATATTAAAAAGATGGAGGTGATTATCAAAAATATATTGAGAAAGCTAAAGATAAAAATGATCCATTCCGTTTAATGGGATTTGGGCATAGAGTTTATAAGAACTTTGATCCACGTGCAAATATTATTAAAGTAGCTGCTGAAGAAGTTTTAAATGATTTAGGAATTGATGACCCAGTTTTAGATATTGCAAGAGGTCTAGCACAAGTTGCGCTTAGTGATGAATATTTTAAATCTCGTAACTTATATCCAAATGTAGATTTCTATTCAGGAATTATTTATAGAGCACTGGGAATACCAGTTCCAATGTTTACTGTAATGTTTGCTTTAGGGCGTTTACCAGGTTGGATTGCCCAATGGAAAGAAATGCGTTCTAGAAATGAGCCTATTAGTAGACCTAGACAACTTTATATTGGTGAAACATTAAGACCTTTTGTAGAAGAAAGTAAAAGATAAAAAATAATATTTTTTTAATTATTGTTAAAACCTCATATTAATTATGAGGTTTTCTTATTTTTACGCCAAAATAATTAGAATATGATAAAATTAAATGTTCAAGATGAAACTTCTCGCTTAAGGGCTGTGGTTTTGGGAATTGCAAAAAATAATGGACCAACTCCAAAGTTAGAAGATGCTTATGATCCAAAATCTATAGAGCATATAAAAGCTGGGACATATCCTTTAGAAAAAGATATGGTAACCGAAATGGAAGCTTTAAATAAGGTTTTTGAAAAATATAATGTAAAGGTGTATCGCCCAAGGGTAATTGAGAATTATAATCAAATATTTTCAAGGGATATTGCTTTTGTTATTGGAGATACATTGATTAAGTCTAATATTTTACCCGATAGAGAGCAAGAAATTGACGCAATTCAATATGTATTAGATGAAATTGATCCAGATAATATTATTGCAACATCAGATGATGTTCATTTTGAAGGTGGAGATGTTATGTTATGGAATAATTATATTTTTATTGGAACTTATAAAGGTGAAGATTATGAAAATATAATTACTGCTCGAACTAATATGAAAGGTGTAAATTTTATTAAAAAATTATTTCCAAATAAAATTGTTAAAGAATTTGACTTAGTAAAATCTAACACAATAGCCAATGAAAATGCACTACATTTAGATTGTTGTTTTCAACCAGTTGGTACAAATAAAGCCATTATTCATAAAGAAGGTTTTAGAAATGTGAAGATTATAATTATTTAGTTAATTTATTTGGAAAAGAAAACTTATTTCATATTACAGCTGATGAAATGTATCAAATGTTTTCAAATGTTTTTTCTATTTCAAATGAAGTAGTAGTTTCAGAAAAAAACTTTTTAAGATTGAATAATTGGTTGCGTAAACAAGGTTTTATAGTTGAAGAAGTACCTTATGCAGAAATTGCAAAGCAAGAGGGGTTACTAAGATGTTCAACAATGCCATTAATAAGAGATTAAATTATGAGACAAATTACAAATACCATATTAATGGTTCGACCAGTTTCATTTCGAACAAATGAACAAACTGCAGTAAATAATTATTATCAAAAAGTATTAGATGGTTTAACTCCTGAAACAATTCAATTTAAGGCTTTACAAGAGTTTGATAATTATGTTAGTAAATTACGTGAAATAGGTGTTGAGGTTATAGTAATTGATGACACTAAGGAATTTGATACACCAGATTCGATTTTTCCAAATAATTGGATTTCATTTCATGAAAATGGTGATGTAGCTCTATATCCTATGTTTGCAGAAAATAGACGTTTAGAAAGAAGAGAAGATATTTTAGATACTTTAGAAGCTAAAGGATTTGTAATAAATCATGTAGTTGATTATACTTCTGCAGAAGCTGAAGAACTATTTTTAGAAGGTACTGGAAGTTTGTTTTTAGATAGAGTAAATAGAAAAGCATATTGTGCACTATCTCCAAGAGCTGATGAAGATTTGTTAATTGAATTTTGTGAAGATTTTGAATACACTCCTGTTCCTTTTATATCTTACCAAACAGTGAATGGTAAGCGACTACCAATATATCATACCAATGTGATGATGGCTTTGGTGAAAATTTTGCTGTTATTTGTTTAGATAGTATTGACGATAAAAAAGAACGTAAAAATGTGTTAAAACATTTGAAAGAAGATGGTAAAGAAGTAATTATTATTTCTGAAGATCAAGTAAATAATTTTGCAGGAAATATGTTACAAGTAATTGGAAAAAATAATGAACGAATATTTAATAATGTCAACATCAGCTTATGAAAGTTTAACAAAGCAGCATACTAAACCAAATAGAAAAACATTGTGACATTTTGCATAGTTCTTTAGATACAATTGAAGCTTGTGGAGGAGGAAGTGCCCGTTGTATGATGGCTGAAGTTTTTTTAACCAAGAATTAATTATTCATATATAATTTGTACTTTTAGTTATGCTTTCAATGAAAACAAAATATGGTTTAAAAGCTTTAAGTTATCTGGCAAAAAAAGATATTAATGTTCCAGTTTTAATTTCTGAAATTTCTGAATCTGAGAACATTTCAAAAAAATTTTTAGAAAGTATTTTATTGACACTTAAAAAAAATGGAATTTTAGCTTCAAAAAAAGGAAAAGGAGGAGGCTATTATTTGTTGAAGCAACCACGCGAAATAAAAATATCAACGGTGATTAGAGTTTTAGAGGGACCTATTGCAATGCTTCCTTGTGTAAGTTTAAATTATTATGAAAAATGTGATGATTGTACAAATGAGGAAGCAATGTAGTTTTTGAAATAAGTATTTTAATGGTGGAAGTATAGAGATAGTACTTTAAAAATACTTGAAAATAAAACACTTGCAAATTTTCATTGTGGTTCTTAATATTTTTAAAACAACTATTTTTAAATATAAAACGAGGTTCTTTAATTTAATAGAACCTCGTTTTATTTAGTAGTAATTTTTTTTATAAATTTCTTTTTATTTCTCCATAATATTTCTTATATTGTGTAATAGAGTAAACCTGAGAGATATTTTTAAATAAGTTACGTTTGTAAAAAACCTTCCATTTTAGGTGAGAACCTGTTTTCTGTTTTTCTTGTTTTTTTTATATTTTTCATGAATCTATTTTTTATAACTGTCTAGGTAAATTGGTATTTGAATTCATTAAATAATTTGATTTTTTTAAATGCTGCTTGAAAATCGTTTGAGGGAATAAATTCTCTTTATTTATTTCGAAAATAATTTTTTTTTTTTTTTTTTTTTTTTTTTTTTTTTTTTTTTTTTTTTTTTTGGAAAATAAATCTTGGTAATATTCAATACCATCATTTAAATTAGCTTTGAAATGTTGTTAAATATTTTTCTCGTTTTTTTGACTAATTGGGAATGAATCTTTAAATTCATCTACTTTATTTGAAAAATAATCAACATACATAGCTAATTCTTTTATAAACATATGTGGGTCTGTTATTTGCAGTAATTACATTTGTTTTACCATAAATGTGACTCATCATTTCTTTTAAAGAAAGTTCTTTTGAAAAATAAGCCATATTTGGGCCTGGACAAATAGCAACTCCTTGATTATCTCCCTTTTTGATCTATATTATAATTAATTAAGGCTGCATTTGCTAAACCTTCACATAAACAAGTTTTATCAGTAATTTTGACTTCTTTTTTAAAAGTGATATTCGTCTAAATTTTTAGCTCATCTTTTAAAGCTTCTAGTTCTTCTGTTTGATATTTTTTTGAGGCAGTACAAAGTGCTTTTTCTGACCCTTTGCATCTATACTTAAAGCTAAGAATTTTTTAGGACAAGAACTTCCAGCTTTATTATTTGCTATTCTTTCATTTTTAAGAATTTCGTTTGTGTTTCCTCTTAAACTATTAAAAGGAACGCCTAAAGGAGAAATATTACTTAAAAATAAATCCTTTTCTTTTGCTACTTTTAAAGTATCAATTGTTTGTTTATCAACTGTTGAAGCTTCAGGAACTAATAAAAAAGGAGTTCCCCTCCCAACTGAATCAATATTGTAATTATCTAATAAAAATTCGTGTTCTTCTGAAGTTCCAACACCACCCTGAACGGTTATGTCTAATTTAAGAGGGCTAGTAGGAATATGTTTCCCTTTGTTTTCTAAAGCAGCAATTAAAATTTGTGCACATCAGAAATTAAAGCGTCTTTATGATTTTTAAATTCTTCTAAAATAGGGCCTAATAAATAACCATCTGAAGCAAAAGCATGTCCACCACAATTTAATCCAGATTCAATTCTGTATTCAGAAACCCAAAGCCCTTTTTTGGCTAAAAATTTACCTTGAATTAAGGCTGAACTATAATCACTAACTTTTAAAATAATTTTCTTTTTTAAGTATCCGTTTTCATCAGGGAAAAAGTCGTTGAAGTTTTCAAAATAACTATAAAGTCTCGGATTCATTCCTGCAGAGAAAACTACGGATGATTCTAAATTACTATTTGCAAAACCTCTTAAAGCTGCATGTGCATCGTTAAATTCAGTTGGTAATTTTTCATTTCCTTTAAAATTAGCTTTATCTAATTTTGTCATAATATTTACATCAATATTACCTGGTTTTAAATTGTTTTGAATCCAATTATGCACTTCTTCTTTTATAGGATTATTTTGAATTGTTTTTACAAAATTTTGTTTTAGTTCGGAAAAATCTGGTAACATATCCATATATTTTTCAAACTCACTACTTTTTGCTTCAAAAGTTTTTTTAAGATTTTCGAATTTATTTTTTACAATGGTATCTACAGTATTTAAGTATGAAGTAATACGTTTAGCTCTGTAATCTTCAACTTTTGTTGAAATAGCATTGTAAGGAATTTGAAATTTATTTGAATAATATTCATTCATTTTTTCAATGATAACATCGTCTACAATTGATATTACAGAAGAAATTCCATATTTGGCAACTTTTATTGGACTATCAAGAGTAAATGCCAATCCCATTACTGGTATGTGAAATGAATGAGGATGCTGTTTATTTTGCATTTTATATTAGTTTTTGTAGCAAATACCATTTATTATTTAAACTTTTAATAAAATTATAATAGAAATGGTATAAAAAAATTAGCTACAAAAGTACTTAACCACTTTTCAATAAAGCTGATAAATATCATATTATACTTAACTTTCACAATTATTTATGAAAAAACCAGCTCACTTAACGTGAACTGGCTTAACAATTTAAATATATAAATTGGAATTAGCTTCCTGATACACTACCTCCTGAAGAGGTGTCTTTATTTATATTGGTAGGACTTCCTTCATAATCAATATCGCCACCACTACTAGCTTTTGCAGTTAATTTCCCTGAAACGTTTACATTTATATTTGCGCCACTACTTGCTTTTACGTAAGCATCAATTACTTCTAATTCATCTGCATCTATAGAACTTCCGCTACTTGCTTTTCCAGAAAAAGTTTTTGATTTACCATATACCTTTATAGTTGCACCACTTGAAGTTTCTGATGTAATATCAGCTGCATTTACATACACTTTTATAGAGCTTCCACTACTAGCATCTAAATCTAATGATGTTGTTTGAAATGTGTTTTCAGATTTAACCGATGCACCACTTGATGCTTTAATTTTGTTAATAGTTGAAGCACTTAAAAAAACATTTCTTGCTTTTGCTCTGTATACATTTTTTTCAAAATATATTTTTAGTTCGTTGTTTTTAACTTCAGTAATTAATAAATCGATGATATTTTCATCGGCTTCTACTGAAATTTCTGTTGAATTTCCTTGTGTTAAATGTAAGGTAATTCCTTGTTGAACTTTAATAGCATCAAAATCTGAAGAAATTGTTCTGTCTTCTGACACTACATTGTTATTTCCTTTAATTCCTGTAATACCATCAACAAGACAAGATGTTGTTGAAATTAGTAAGACTAACATAGCTGTAATTTTTGTAAGTGTTTTCATTGTTTAGTTTTTTAGTTTACTCAAATTTAAATTGAATTAAAAATGTATTATAATTTTGTTGGATGAATTGTTGAAAATGGTTGTTGAATTGTAACTATTTTGGTTTATTCAATCTTTAAACCATTTTCGTTAATTTTAATTTCGGCATTATTGGCACCATCATTTACTTTAATTTCAACGCCATTACTATCAATATTTAGTTTAAAATGTTCATTTTCTTTTTTGTAACGTTCGCCATAAATTGTTGGGTCACAGTCTAAACATTCCAATCCATTTTCCGTCATTTTATAATAATGTTTTGGCATATCTCTATCGTGAATATTTTGAATATTATCAACATCATCTAAAAATGTTCTAGTAGAATTGTCTAAATAAATTAATGAATTAACAGGTAAATAAATAGTTACATCAATTAATTGATCTTTAAATTTATGTTTAAAATCAGATAAAAAGTAACCATTTAAATCTAAATCTTTATCATTTAAGATTAAATTGATATTCAATTGCTTCAGCATTATTATTTGCATTTAAACGATTTTTCCCTGCTGATTCTTTTCTAATTTTAACGTATGCATTTGTTTATCTGTAGGTTTTACATCTACATTTATTCTAGTTGAATACAATTTTTGAACATCTTTATCATACACTGTTTCATAATTATAACGTCTTCTTAATTCGCTTCTGTTAGATAAATTTTCATCACCAATCATTTTTACTTTTAAGCGTATCACTTGCAATAAATGGTAATTCTTCAGTTTGATTGTAAACACCATCATATGCAGTTTGAGTAGCAAAGTTTATATTGCAAAACCTAATCCTAGTAGTGAAATTATCCAAATACCAAGTAGTGATAATTTTGTTGTTGTACTAAAAGATTTAACGTTATTAGAAAGAATTTTTAACCCTAACATAAACAATACTACAAAAGGAATTCCTATAGCAATAAAAGAAAAAGCAATTAATAACCAAGTTGGTAAAACCGAATCATAAAAGAAAGGAGGATTGTGCACAAACTCTTCTCCAAATCCTAATATTTCAAAGCTTCCTAAAGAAAATGCACCTATAATAAGTCCAATTAAAGTTGCAGCTGAAGCAATAAAAATTAGTAGTGCTCCAATAAATTTCCCAAAGACTTTAAACAATGTAATTAAAATTTTGCTAAAGTTTCAATAACTTCTTGTAAACCAGATTTTGCTTTATTGCCAACGTTTTTTTTAAATTCAGAGTTTTTTACTTTAGAAGTTACATCATTTACACCATCTTTAACACGCGAAGATACATCTTGAAATTCTTCTCTAATTTTTTTTTCAATATTACTAATGTTTACTGGCTCTCCTTTCATTTGTAACTTTTCGGCAGTAGTTTCTGCCTGAGGAATTAAAATCCATAGTAAAATATAAATTGGAATTCCAGTTCCAAAACCGGCAACAACAAGTATTATCCAAATAATTCTAACCCATAAAGAATCTATCCCAAAATAGTGTCCTAAACCAGAAGAAACACCACCTAAAAATTTATCTTCAGCATCTCTAAACAACTTTTTTGAAGCGCTTCTTGACTTATAGGTTGGTTCATCTTCAAATATTTCTTCATCAACTAAATAATCTTCAGGTTTCCCCATTATTTTTGTGATTTCGTCAATATCGTTTTCATTAACTACTTGACGTGCATCTTTAATTCTTTCAGAAAGTAATTCACCAATTCTATGTTCAATATCATTTAAAATTTCATCTCTACCTTGTGGATCATCACTTAAAGATCTTCTAATGGCATCTAAATAAAGTTTTAGCTTTTGATAAGCTATTTCATCAATGTGAAAGAAGATGCCTCCTAAATTTATATTTATTGTCTTATTCATTTTTTGTTGATTTATTGGTAGTTACTAAGTTTACTGCTTCTACAAGTTCACTCCAAGTTGTATTTAATTCTTTTAAAAATAATTTACCTGTTTCGGTTAATGCATAATATTTTCTTGGTGGACCGGATGTTGATTCTTCCCAGCGATAACTGAGTAAACCAGCATTTTTTAATCTAGTTAATAAAGGATAAATTGTACCTTCAACAACTAATAGTTTAGCATCTTTTAGCTGCGATAAAATTTCAGAAGTGTAAGCATCTCCATGTTGTAATATGGATAAGATGCAGAATTCTAAAACTCCTTTTCGCATTTGTGCTTTTGTGTTTTCTATCTTCATAAGTTAAGATTTTTTAATATTAAAAGCATAATTGCTATTTAATAAATTCTATTGTAAAGGGATAATTGTATTATTCTCCATTATTTGCTTTGATACTTGCTGAAATAATTAAAATAATTTTTAAAATTATTGCAGGTATTATTCCTATCGCAATTGCAACTAATCCTAGGCCTAAGGTAAAAATGGCAATTGGTATTATTAATAATGCTAATAAAAAACCATATAAAATTAAACTAAGTTGAAAATTTACAGCCGATTTTCCATGAGCATCTATATAAGAGCTTTCATTTTTTTTAGCAGTCCATAAAACAATAGGTGCAATTATATTTCCAAATGGAATAAACCATCCGGCAAAACCACTTAAATGTGTTATGGAACTATAATTTTTATCGTTTCGAGTTATCATAAGTAATAGTATTTAGTAATTTCTTATGCAAATATATATATAAAAGATAGTAGTATGCAACACATAGTACTGTATTTTAACATTTATTTAACAAAAAAAGTGTTTTTAACGTTCATATTTTTTAACTACCTTGTTTTAAAATTAACTGTTTTAATGTATGGAAGTAACTGTAAAAAAAATGAACCGGTTTTTAATGTTTAAATTACCATCTGCTTTTTTGTGTGGTGTTAAATTGAAAGATTTAAATAATGAAAAATCTGTTGTAACTGTTACTTACAAATGGATAAATCAGAATCCTTTTAAATCTATGTACTTTGCTGTACAATCTATGGCTGCAGAGTTTTCTACAGGCGCTTTAGTTATAAAGAAAATTCAAGAATCAGGTTTTAAAATTTCAATGTTGGTAACAAATCACCATGGTAGGTTTACTAAAAAAGCAGTTGGTAAAATTAGGTTTGTTTGTGAAGATGGGAATTTAATTAATGAAGTTTTAAAGCAAGCCATTAAAACAGGAGAAGGACAAACAGTTACTATGAAATCAGTTGGAATTGATGCAAAAGGAGAGCAAGTTTCTGTTTATGAATTTGAATGGAGTGTTAAATTAAAAAGTTCAAAAAAAACAAATAAATTATGAATGCACACGAAATAGAATACCAGATTTATGGTGAAGAAATGCAATATGTTGAAATTGAATTAGACCCACAAGAAGGTGTTGTTGCCGAGTCCGGTAGTTTTATGATGATGAATGATGGCATAACAATGGATACTATTTTTGGAGATGGTTCTAATCAAGACGAAGGAATTTTAGGAAAGTTATTTTCTGCAGGAAAAAGGTTGTTAACAGGTGAAAGTTTATTTATGACCGTTTTTTCAAATAGTGGCATAGGGAAAAAGTTAGTTTCCTTTGCAGCACCTTATCCTGGTCAAATAATTCCAATAGATTTAAGTGAACTAGGCGGAAAATTTGTATGTCAAAAAGATGCTTTTTTATGTGCTGCAAAAGGGGTATCCGTTGGAATTGAGTTTTCAAAAAAATTAGGAAGAGGTTTGTTTGGCGGTGAAGGTTTTATAATGCAAAAATTAGAAGGAGACGGATTGGCATTTGTTCATGCAGGAGGAAATATGTCTAAAAAACAATTACAGGCAGGTGAAGTTTTAAAAGTTGATACGGGCTGTGTTGTTGGTTTTACTAAAGATGTAGCGTATGATATTGAATTTGTAGGTGGAATTAAAAACACCGTATTTGGAGGTGAAGGTTTATTTTTTGCAACCTTAAAAGGACCAGGAACTGTATATGTACAATCGTTACCATTTAGTAGGTTGGCAGGTAGAGTTTTAGCTTTAGCACCACAAACTGGAGGTAAAACTAGAGGTGAGGGAAGTTTACTTGGCGGTATTGGTAATATTTTAGATGGTGATAATAGGATTTAAAATATGGTATTAAGTATCAGGTGTTAATTATCTTAATAAGATCAACTACCCGATACTTAATGCTAATTCAACGTTTTTAATTCTTTATAATTTTTAGATAGTCTTTTAAGCAAAATACCATATATTAGTCTATAATACAACCACAAAAGTCCAATAACAATAAATACAGCAACTACCTGTGTAATTAACATAATAGTTAAAAACTGGTTTTCATCAATATTATTGTTTTTAGGATTTATTGTTTCCACCATAATTTCAGGATTGGAAAACATTATAATGTTAACCACTAAAGATAATAGTACATATAAAACAATATTATAATACACGTAATAATTAACAGTTTTACGTGTTTTAATAATTTTTCGCATTAGTTTATTGGTAGTGTCAATAACTGAAATAGCTTTATAGTTTTTGTAAAACAAGTAAATAAAAACTATAACAACTGCATAGTGTAATGCTTGTGTAACAAATAAAAATGTTTTTAGATTATACTTATCGTAAATTTCTAAATAACTTTCAGGTATAAGAAAGTTTAAGAAGCTCCAAAAGAGAAGCTCAGCTATACATATAATTAAAATCCACTTAACAATTGATGAGGATTTTTTATGAATTATCTTATAAATTTCATCATAAGAAAATTTAGGAAATTTAGCATCCTGCTTTTTCCAGTCTTTTTTTAATAAGTCTAATTCATCCATAACTTACGGATTTAATATTGTTCTTAATCGTGTTTTAATACGATTCATTTTTACACGTGCATTTACTTCTGAGATACCAATTGTTTCAGATATTTCTTTATAGTTTTTATCTTCCAAATACAAAAATATTAATGCTTTATCAATGTCGGAAAGTTGGTGTATTGCTTTGTACATTAACTTAAGCTGTTCTTCTTCAGTATTATCATATTCTGTAGATTTTATTTTGTGCAATACAGTATCAAAATCTTGAGTTTGTATAGTTCGTTTAGATTTTCTGTACAGTGTAATTGCTGTATTTAATCCAATTCTATACATCCAAGTACTCAATTTAGAGTCACCTCTAAACTTTGGATACGCTTTCCAAAGTTGAATTGTAATTTCCTGAAACAAATCATTATGCGCATCTTGATTGTTTGTATATATTCTACATACTTTATGAATGATATTCTGATTCTCTTGAAATTCAGAAATAAATTTATGTTCTAATTCTTTATTCACAAGTTTGGTTTGGTTTCAAATTATAAGTAGTATTTTAACTTAAAAAGTTACAGTTTTTTTAAAATAAAAAAAGCTGACTAAATTATTATTAGTCAGCTTCTTTTAAAATATTCATTTTTTAAGTATGATAAAGCTATTCATTGTTTCTAATTTCAGAAATAAATTTATCTAATTCAACACCATATTTAGAACTCTTAATTTCTTTAGTTAAAGATTTATTAATAGTATCTAATAGTTTAAAATTAGCATTGTATAATTCAGTTAAGGCAATATATGGCGCTATTTCTTTGTCTTTATGTTGCAAAGCAAAATTAGTTGTGTAATAATATTTACGCTTAATTAAATTTTTCTCGTCATCTTCAATCTTCACTAATAATGTATCATTATCATTCTTTTGAGCATCAAATCTATCTTTTAGAAAATCTAATTCTTTGCCTCTAAATTGTTGAATCATAGACTTGTATTCATCTAATAATTCTTGATTTTTAGAACCTGTGATTTTAGCTGAAAAAATTAATTTTTCAAGTTTAGAATTAATTGTTATTGTTCCTTTTTCTCCAAAAAATGGAATTTTATCATTTTCTTTTTTATCAAGGGTTAAAAAATACATTTCTGGAGATTCTATATCATCAACTAAAACAAAGTTGCTAATTCCATTTATTTTAACTGAATCCACCGCAACTAATAAAGTATCTACAAATTTCTGTAAATAAACAGTTCCTTTTTTTAATCCATCAATATTACCATTTACTAACATGCTTCCACTTTTTTCTTTTCCGCAAGAAATTAAAAGATTAACAAGTACAATAAAACAAACTATTTTTTTCATTTAATTATTTTTAAGGCAACAAATATCTAATTTTTATTTGAATTTTAATGAATTTAAGGTGCAACAATTCTCATTAATTCTGCGGTAAGCATTGCGCCATAAGTTCCAACTACATATCCAAAAACAGCCAATAAAACACCAACAGTTGCTAAGGAAGGGTGAAATGCCGCAGCAACCACTGGAGCTGAGGCCGCGCCACCAACATTTGCTTTACTACCAATAGCTAAAAAGAAATACGGAGCTTTAATAATTTTTGCTACAAATATTAATAAAAACACATGAATTGCCATCCAAATAAGTCCTACAACAATTAAACCTGGATTGTCTAATATTTGAGTTAAATCCATTTTCATACCAATTGAAGCTACTAATATGTAGATAAAAACACTTCCAATTTTACTCGCACCAGCACCTTCATATTGCTTTAATTTTGTAAATGATAAGAGTATTCCTAAAATTGTTGCTACAGTAATCATCCAGAAAAATTGAGATCCAAATGAAGACATTGCAGAAGTTTTGTCACTAACAGATTCAAAATTTGCACTTAAAAAATTTGAAATTGTATTTGCTCCCCAATGCGATGCACCAACTACAACAAAGGCAATTCCTAAAATAACCATAAAATCGGCTAAAGTAGGATTTCTACTTATCTTAGAAGAATAACTAGAAACCTTTTCTTTTAAAGTTTCTATTGCTGTGTTATCAGCTTTTAACCATTTATCAATTTTATCAGATTTTCCAATTCCTAGTAATAAAATAGCCATCCAAATATTTGCAACTACAATATCAACAATTACAAAACTTGCATAATTTTTAGTGTTAAACTGATAAATTTCTAGCATTGCAGCTTGGTTTGCTCCACCACCAATCCAACTTCCAGCTAAGGTAGCTAATCCTCTCCAAACAGCATCAGGTCCAGCGCCACCAACAGTTTCAGGTGAAACAATCGAAACTAATAAAATAGCTAGCGGTCCACCAATTATTATTCCTGCAGTACCTGTTAAAAACATAATTAGGGCTTTAGGTCCTAAATTAAAAACTGCTTTTAAATCTATACTTAAGGTCATTAAAACCAAAGCAGCAGGTAATAAAAAACGACTGGCAACATAATATAATTGAGATTTGTGCTTAGTAATTTCTCCAATTTCGTTAACGGTTTGCCACTCAGGTGAAATAATACCGGTAGTAGTAAAAAAAGCAGGTAACATATACGCCATTAATAAGGCTGGTATATATTTATAAAACTTTTTCCAAAATTTATTTTCGGTTGTTGAGGTAAAAAATACAAAACCAAGAGTTAACATTAAAATTCCAAATACAATTGTGTCTTGTGTAAAAAAGGGTGTAGTATCCATACGTAAATTTTCAATTTCGGCTAATTTAACAATTTTTATGAGTTTATTCATAAAAAATGAGTTTTTGGTTTCCTATATTTGTAGGAATAAAATTATACCAAATGAAATATATAAAACTCTATTTTTTATTAGCATTATTCATAGTTTCTTGTAAAACTGTTCAAGAAACTACAGAAACAGTAATTATTGAAGCTCCAACAAAAACTGTTGTTGATACTCGAGAAATTCAAGGAGGAATGTGGATTCCATCTTTATTAGAAGGTGTGAACGAAACTGAAATGCAGATGTTAGGTAGTAAATTAACTGCCAAAGATATTTACGATGTAAATAATTCAAGTTTAAAAGATGCTATTGTGCATTTTAACGGTGGCTGTACTTCAGAAATTATTTCGCCTAACGGTTTGTTACTAACTAATCACCATTGTGGGTATGGTGCAATACAATCACACTCATCTGTTGAGCACGATTATTTAAAAGATGGTTTTTGGGCAAAGAGTTACGATGAAGAATTAGCAAATCCAAGCATGTCTGTTACTTTTATAAAAAGAATTGATGATGTTACTGAAGCTGTTTTTTTAGGTGTAACAGAAGATATGGATGAAGCTTCTAAAATGAAGTTGATCAATCAAAATATTTTAAAAGTAAATAAAGAAGTTCAAAAAGAGGAATGGCAAGATTCAAATATTAAGGCTTTTTATAAAGGAAATCAATACCTATTATTTGTAACAGAAAAATTTAACGATGTGCGTTTAGTTGGTGCTCCACCTTCGTCAATTGGAAAATTTGGAGCTGACACAGATAACTGGATGTGGCCTCGTCATACTGGAGATTTTTCTTTGTTTAGAATTTATGCAGATGCTAATAATAGACCAGCAGCATATTCTAAAGATAATGTGCCGTATACACCAAAACATCATTTGCCAATTTCTTTAGATGGCGTTGAAGAAGG
The DNA here is from genome assembly GCA_942492305.1 of uncultured Flavobacteriaceae bacterium. GTDB lineage: Bacteria > Bacteroidota > Bacteroidia > Flavobacteriales > Flavobacteriaceae > Lutibacter. The sequence goes on from CALOEI010000001.1 coordinate 1,156,255, forward strand.
AGATTTTACTTTAGTTTTTGGTTTTCCAGGAAGTACAGATGAGTATTTACCAGCAGTTGCAATAGATCAAATCGTAACGGTTTTAAACCCTGCTAAAATTGAAGTTCGAGAAAACGCATTAAAAATTATAGATTCTTATATGCGTACAGATCCAGCTATTAAAATAAAATATGCTTCAAAATATGCTTCAACGGCTAATTATTGGAAAAAATGGATTGGAGAAAGTCAAGGACTTAAAAAGTCTAAAGCAGTTGAAAAGAAACAAGAATTAGAAGCTGAGTTTTCAAAAATAGTTGCAGAAAAAGATTTAGCGGGTTATACCACTTTATTATCCGATTTTGAAAGATTATATAAAGAAATTGAAAGTGTTTCTTTGGCACGTGATTATTGGATGGAAGTTGCTTATAGAAATGTTGAGTTATTAGGAATTACTTTTAGAGCCTTTCAAATAGAACAAGCTTATTTAAGAGGTGGTGTACAAGGTTTTGAAAATGCTAAAAATATAATTTTAAAAAGATTAGAAGGTACTTATAAAAATTACAGTGCTGAGGTAGATAAACCTGTTTTTGAAAAATTAGTGAGTTTATATGCTGAAAAATCTCCTAAAGAATACAGCCCTTCTAATTTAGAAGGTGTAAATTTTTCAGATTTAGCAAATACAATTTATTCAACATCTAAATTAACATCATTAGAAGGAGCGGAAGAATTGTTATCTGGAAATGCAGATGAAGTAATTAAAAAATTAAATGAAGATGCTGCTTATAAATTTGGAAAAGAATTTCACGCTACTTTCTTTAATACAATAGAGCCAAAATTCCAACAATTAAATCAAGAGTTGGTGGCTGTTCAAAAACAATACATGAAAGGTTTAATGGAGGTTTTTCCAAACAAACGATTTTTTCCAGATGCAAATAGTACGTTGCGTGTAACTTACGGACAGGTTAGTGGTTATGAGCCAAGAGATGGTGTGTATTACAATACTACTACCTATTTAGAAGGTGTTATGGAAAAATTTGTTCCTAATGATTATGAATTTGATGTACCTCAAAAACTACTAGATTTATATAATGCAAAAGATTTCGGTCAATTATGCTGATAATGGTAAAATGCCAGTATGTTTTATTGGTACTAATCATACTACTGGAGGTAATTCTGGAAGTCCTGCTATAGATGCAAATGGAAATTTAATTGGATTAAATTTTGATAGAGTATGGGAAGGAACTATGAGTGACTATAATTACGATGCAGATATTTGTAGAAATATTATGGTAGATATTCGCTATGTATTATTTATTGTTGATAAATATGCAGGAGCAAAAAATTTAATTGAAGAAATGACATTGGTTCATCCAAAACAGAAATAATAAATAATTAATAAATAACCAAACAATGAGATATATTAAACTCTATTTAATAGTTGCACTATTAACAATTTCTTGTAAAACAGTGCAAGAAACTACCAAAGAAACTACCCAAGTTGTTCAAGAAGTAGCAACACCAGTAGTTCAGGACACCAGAGATATTCAGGGTGGAATGTGGATTCCTTCGTTATTAGAAGGAATGAATGCCGATGAAATGGCACAATTAGGAATGAAAATGTCTGTAAAAGATATTTATGATGTAAATAATTCAAGTTTAAAAGATGCCATTGCTCATTTTGGTGGTGGTTGTACTTCGGAAATTATTTCACCAAACGGATTGTTATTAACAAATCATCATTGTGGTTATGGCGTTATACAATCACATTCTTCTGTTGAAAACGATTATTTAAAAGATGGTTTTTGGGCAATGAATTACTCTGAAGAATTGCCAAACGAAAGGTTAACAGCTACTTTTATTAAAAGAATTGACGATGTAACAGATGCAGTTTTTATGGGTGTTGAAGACACTATGGATGAAGCTGAAAAAATGAAAATTATCAATCAAAATATCTTAAAAGTAAATAAAGAAGTTCAAAAAGAGGACTGGCAAGATTCATACGTTAGATCTTTCTTTAAAGGAAATCAATACTTATTATTTGTAACAGAAGTATTTAAAGATGTTCGTTTGGTTGGTGCACCTCCAACTTCAATAGGTAAATTTGGAGCAGATACAGATAACTGGATGTGGCCTCGTCATACTGGAGATTTTTCTTTGTTTAGAGTTTATGCCGATGCTAATAATAGACCAGCAGCATATTCAGAAGACAATAAACCTTACAACCCAAATCACTATTTGCCAATTTCTTTAGATGGTGTTGAAGAAAATGATTTTACCTTAGTTTTTGGTTTCCCTGGAAGAACAAATGAATATTTACCGGCAGTTGGTGTAGATCAAATTGTAAATGTATTAAACCCGGCTAAAATTGAAATTAGAGATAATGCTTTAAAAATTGTAGATTCTTATATGAGAAAAGATGATGCTATAAAAATTAAGTATGCTTCAAAATTTGCTTCAATTGCTAACTATTGGAAAAAATGGATAGGTGAAAGTCAAGGAATTAAACAAACAAATGCAATTGCTAAAAAACAAGAACTAGAAGCTGAGTTTTCAAAAATTGTTGAGGCCAAAGATCTTGTAGGTTATAAAACGTTATTATCCGATTTTGAAAGATTATACAAAGAAATTGAAAGCATCTCATTAGCGCGTGATTATTGGATCGAAGTTGCATATAGAAATGTTGAATTACTTGGAATAACTTTTAATACATTTCAAATTGAACAAGCTTTTGAAAGAGGAGGAGAACAAGGATTTGAAAGAACTAGAACTGCTATATTAGGAAGATTAGAGGGTACTTATAAAAATTATAGCCCAGTAGTTGATAAGCCCGTTTTTGAAAAACTGGTAAGTTTATATGCTGAAAAAGCACCAAATGCGTACGTTCCAGAAAATATGCAAGTTGGAAATATTGCCGAAATCACCAATGAAATTTATTCTACAACAAATTTAACATCATTAGAAGGTGCTCAAGAGTTACTTTCGGGTTCTGCTGAAGAAGTAATAAAAAAATTAAATGAAGATAAAGCTCATGTATTTGGTAAAGAATTACATTCAATTTTTTATAATAAAATAGAACCTAAATTTCAACAGTTAAATCTAGAAATTGAGGCAGTACAAAAGCAATATATGAAAGCCTTAATGGAAGTATTTCCAAACGAGCGTTTTTTCCCAGATGCTAATAGTACTTTAAGAGTAAATTACGGAATGGTTCAAGGTTATGAGCCAAAAGATGGCGTTTATTATACAACTCAAACATTCTTAAAAGGTGTAATGGAAAAATATGTGCCTGGTGATTATGAGTTTGATGTTCCACAAAAACTACAAGATTTATATGAGGCTAAAGACTATGGTCCATATGGAGAAAATGGTAAAATGCCGGTAAATATTTTATCTACAAACCATATGACTGGAGGTAACTCTGGTAGTCCAGTTGTTGATGCAGAAGGAAATTTAATAGGATTAGCTTTTGATACTACTTGGGAAGGAACTATGAGCGATTTATATTTTGATGCTGATATTGTTAGAAGTATAATGGTTGATATCCGTTATGTTTTATTCATTATTGATAAATATGCTGGAGCTACAAACTTAATTGAAGAGATGAAAATTGTACATCCAAAAAAATAATACTTTAAAATACTTCAATAAAAAAGGCTGTTTAAATTTTAAACAGCCTTTTTTTTATAGATAAAAACTAAATTAATTATAATTTAGCACTTTTTACAGTTTTAATAATTATTGATGCTACCTTGTAAGGATCTGCATTTGAAGCTGGTCTTCTATCTTCTAACCAACCTTTCCAGCCTTTTTCAACTGTAATAATTGGAATACGAATTGAAGCACCTCTATCAGAAACTCCATAAGAGAAATCAGAAACGTGAGCTGTTTCGTGTAGTCCAGTTAAACGCTCGTCATTATAAGCTCCATAAACTCCAATATGATCATCTGTTACTGGTCTAAACGCTTCACAAATTTTCTCATAAGTTTCTTTAGAACCACAAGTTCTTAAAATAGTATTAGAAAAGTTTGCGTGCATACCAGAACCGTTCCAGTCACCTTTTACAGGTTTAGGGTGTAATTCAATATAATAGTTATATTTTTCAGTTAATCTGTTTAATAGGTAACGAGCTATCCAAATTTCATCACCAGCAGTTTTAGCACTTTTTGCAAAACACTGGAATTCCCATTGTCCTGGAGCAACCTCTTGGTTAATACCTTCAAAGTTTAACCCAGCGTCAATACACAAATCTGCATGTTCTTCAACAAAATCTCTACCCCAAGTATATCTTCCACCAACTGAGCAGTAGTATTTACCCTGTGGTCCAGGAAAACCTCCTCTTGGGAATCCTAATGGTAATTCAGTTTTAGTATCCATTAAGAAATACTCTTGTTCAAAACCAAACCAAAAATCATCATTATCATCATCAATAGTAGCACGGTGGTTAGAAACGTGCGGTGTACCATCTGCATTTAAAACTTCACACATTACTAAGTAGCCATTGCGTCTTGCAGGATCTGGATAAATAGCAACAGGTTTTAATAAACAGTCTGAAGAACCACCTTCCGCTTGTTCTGTAGATGATCCGTCAAAAGACCAGATATCACAATCTTCTAATTTACCACTAAAATCATTTTCAATTTTAGTTTTACTTCTTAATTCTTGAGTTGGTTGATGACCATCTAACCAAATGTACTCTAATTTTGCTTTGCTCATATAAGTTAAATTATTATTTTTAAAATCAAATAAATTTCAGCAAATTTAAATATTTATATTTTAGAACAATAATATTAGGGGTAAAAAAACTATAAAATACTTTATTTTTATAGATACCCTATTTTTTTTAGGGGTAAATATTTTTTTATTAAAAAAATCGGTTAAAATTTATATATTCGTATAATATTTAAATTTTATAAAAATGTCAACATTAAGGTTTAAGGCTACACAACTTGCTCAAAGTAGAAAGCCTCTAGAAATAATAGAAGCAAAAAAACGTTCTGAAATTTTTGGAGCACATGTTTTTAACGAATATACAATGCGTCAACATTTAACAAATGATGCGTTTAAAGGAGTTATGAATGCAATTCAGCATGGTAAAAAGATTGATAGAAAAATAGCAAATCAAGTTGCATCTTCAATGAAAGATTGGGCACTATCAAAAGGTGTAACACATTATACACATTGGTTTCAGCCATTAACAGGGGCAACTGCAGAAAAACACGATGCTTTTTTTGAAACAATTGGTAATGGGATGGCAATTGAAAAGTTTGGAGGTAGTGAGTTAGTGCAACAAGAGCCAGATGCTTCAAGTTTTCCGCATGGTGGAATTAGAAACACTTTTGAAGCAAGAGGTTATACAGCTTGGGATCCAACTTCACCAGCTTATATTTATGGTACAACTTTATGTATTCCTACAATATTTATTTCGTATACGGGTGATGCTTTGGATTATAAAACACCTTTATTAAGAGCTTTAAGTGCTGTTGATAAAGCTGCAACGGCAGTATGTAAATATTTTGATAAGAATGTTAAAAAAGTAACATCATCTTTAGGGTGGGAACAAGAATATTTTTTAATTGATAAAGCTTTAGCCGGCAGTAGACCAGATATTACTTTAACCGGAAGGACTTTGTTAGGCCACTCACCTGCAAAAGGACAGCAATTAGATGATCATTACTTTGGATCTATTCCTTCAAGGGCTTTAAGTTTTATGCGCGATTTAGAAACAGAGTGCCATATTTAGGTATTCCAGTAAAAACGCGCCATAATGAAGTTGCTCCAAATCAATTTGAATTGGCTCCAATTTATGAGGAAGCCAATTTGGCTGTAGATCATAATTCATTATTAATGGATATTATGGGGCGTGTTGCCAATCGACATGATTTTAAAGTGCTATTACACGAAAAGCCATTTGCTGGTGTAAATGGTTCTGGAAAACACAACAATTGGTCTTTATCTAACGATGCGGGTATTAATTTACTATCACCAGGTCAAACACCTATGAGTAACCTTCAGTTTTTAACTTTCTTTATTAATACAATTAAAGCTGTACATAATAATGAAGAACTGTTAAGAGCCTCAATAGCATCCGCAAGTAATGATCATAGACTTGGAGCCAATGAAGCACCACCGGCAATTATGTCTATTTTTATTGGGCAACAACTCACAAAAGTTTTGGAAGAATTAGAAGGTGTTACTACTGGAAAATTATCTCCTGAAGAAAAAACAGATCTAAAATTAAATGTTATTGGTAAAATTCCTGATGTTTTATTAGATAATACAGACAGAAACAGAACATCTCCATTTGCTTTTACAGGAAATAAATTTGAATTTAGGGCTGTAGGTTCTATGGCAAATTCTGCAAATCCTATGACCGTTTTAAATACAATAGTTGCACAACAACTAAAAAACTTTAAAACTGAAGTGGATACTTTAATTGACGGTAAAGGTTTAAAAAAAGATGAAGCTATTTTTAATGTATTAAGAGAGTATATAAAATCTTTTAAAAACATTTTATTTGAAGGGAATGGTTATGGTGCTGCCTGGGAAAAAGAAGCTAAAAAAAGAGGTTTAAGTAATAATAAAACTACTCCAGAAGCTTTAAAGGCGAGAGTTTCGAAAAAAACAATTGATTTATTTGAAGAAATGAATGTAATGAGCAAGGTAGAAATTGAGGCGCGTTACGAAATTGAAATAGAAGATTATACGTTACGTATTCAAATTGAATCTCGCGTTATTGGAGATATTGCAGGAAACCATATTATACCAACGGCAGTTCGTTATCAAAATATGCTTATTAAAAATGTTTCAGGATTAAAAGAAATATTTGGAAACGATTTTGAAAAGTATGCATCAGAACAAATTATTTTGATTAAAAAAATATCATCACATATTGAAAAAATTCATGCAAAAGTTGATGCAATGATTGCAGCACGTAAAAAAGCAAATGCTATTACAGATCCAGTTAAAAAAGCTCACGAGTATTGCAATAAAGTAAAACCATTTTTTGAAGAAATAAGATACCATTGTGATAAGTTAGAAATAATGGTAGATGATGAAATTTGGCCTTTAACAAAATATAGAGAGTTACTATTTATTAGGTAATCCTTTAATTATAGAAGTTTTTAGAAATATTGTTCAAATTAATTTTAAAAGACTTTATTATTAAAAAAGTAGAATTGTTCACGGATACAACTTTTAAATAGCTTCTTTATTATGTTTCTTAGTTTAAAAAAAGAAAAATTACTTTTGCAAAACAATTTAACAATATAACAATGAGTTCAGAGGTTAGTAAAAGGTACAGTCAAAGAGGAGTTTCAGCATCTAAAGAAGATGTGCATAATGCTATAAAAAACGTAGATAAAGGATTGTTCCCAAAAGCTTTCTGTAAAATTGTACCAGATTATTTAACTAATGATGAGGATTATTGCTTAATAATGCACGCAGATGGCGCTGGAACAAAATCGTCTTTAGCTTATATGTATTGGAAAGAAACTGGAGATATTTCAGTTTGGAAAGGCATTGCACAAGATGCTTTAATTATGAATATTGACGATTTATTGTGTGTAGGAGCTACTGATAATATTATGTTATCTTCAACAATTGGAAGAAATAAAAATATAATTCCAGGAGAAGTTATCTCAGCTATTATTAATGGTTCTGAAGAATTATTACATGATTTAAAACAATTTGGAGTTGAAATTCATTCCACAGGAGGTGAAACTGCTGATGTGGGTGATTTAGTGCGAACAATTATTGTAGATTCTACAGTAACTGCTAGATTAAAAAGAACCGAAGTAATAGACAATGCAAATATAAAATCAGGAGATGTAATAGTTGGTTTAGAATCATTCGGACAAGCAACTTACGAAAAGGAGTATAATGGAGGAATGGGCTCTAATGGATTAACATCTGCAAGACACGATGTTTTTAGTAAATATTTAGCCAAAAAATATCCTGAAAGTTTTGATGCAGCAGTACCAAATGATTTGGTGTATTCTGGCGCAATGAAATTAACAGATAAAGTTGAAAATTCACCATTAGATGCTGGTAAATTAGTGCTGTCACCAACAAGAACGTATGCTCCAATAATAAAAAAAATACTAGAAAAATATACTTCAAAAGATATTCACGGAATGGTACATTGTAGTGGAGGAGCGCAAACAAAAATCCTTCATTTTATAGATAATTTACATATTGTTAAAGATAATATGTTTCAAATTCCACCGCTTTTTAAACTAATTCAAGAGCAAAGCAATACAGATTGGAAAGAAATGTACCAAGTATTTAATTGCGGACACCGTATGGAGTTATATGTGCCTCAAGAAATTGCTGAGGATTTAATAGAAATCTCAAAAAGTTTTAATGTAAATGCTCAAATAATTGGTAGAGTAGAAGCGTCAGAAACTAAAAAACTAACTATTAAAAGCGAATTCGGTACTTTTGAATATTAAATATTTGCATACCTATAAAACTCTAACTCATTTAGGTTTTTAATTTTTTTAGACCAACCATCTTTTAATAAATATAAGCTATCTGAAATAGCTACAATATGTTTATACAAATGGTCTGTAATAATTATCACTTTATGTTGTTTTTCTTGATTTATTAAATCTTTAATTCTATTAATGTAAACAGGAGCGATATGCGAAAAAGGTTCATCAAGTAACACAAATTTACCGGGTGATTTTAATATTAAAAATGTTTCGATAATTCTTTTTTCTCCTCCTGAAAGGGTTTTGAATTTTTGATTGTTTAAAACTTCTAATTCAGGAAAAACTAAATAAAAATTAGTACTAGTTACATTAAAATACTGAAAAGCCTTTTCAACAGTTATTGAATTTGGAATAAAATGAAACTGTGGTAAATACTTTATTATATTTGATGTTAAAAAAGGTTTAGAAAACCGCTTTCCGTTTATTCTTAAAGATTTAAACGAAGGCTGTAATTCTCCAAAAATTATTCGAAGAAGCGTGCTTTTTCCACAACCGTTACTTCCTAAAATTCCAGTTACATTTCCGCTCTCTGCCTTTAAATAAATTCCATTTAAAATAGAGTTACTTCCATAAGACATTTCAACACTATCAATTTCTAAAATATCCATAAAAAAGCAATTGTTATAATTATTAAAATAGTAATATCTATTAAATAGGTAATACCGTATAGTTGAATTTGAGAGATGCCATTATTAAAATAAAAGTACAAATTTTCCTTTTTTCGGTTGTTAGACCACTCAATAAACCAAATTACTAACAGAATAAATAATTTTACAAATAGCGCAATGATTAAAAAACTAAGTCCTAAATTTTTAATTTGAATGCTTAAAAAAAATGTTACAATAATCGGAATTACAGCTATAGATTGATAATACTTTAGAAATAATTGAATCTTTTTCATATAAGAATATGGTAATTTTTATAAAGGTAACAAATATTGAATTCATAATTCTCAAGAAATTATTGTAAATTTGCAATCCAATTAAAATTTAAATGTTAGATAAATTACAAATAGTAAAACAACGTTTTGATGAGGTTTCTGATTTAATTATCCAGCCAGATATTATTTCAGACCAAAAACGTTATATAGCAATAAATAAAGAATACAAAGATTTAAGCGCAGTAATGAAAATTGCTGAAGAATATAAAGGTTTGTTAAATAATATAGATGAAGCTAAAGAGATTATTGCTGATGGGTCTGATGCCGAAATGGTAGAAATGGCAAAAATGGAATTAGAGGAGGCTTCGGCACAATTACCAAAATTGGAAGACGATATAAAATATATGTTAATTCCAAAGGATCCAGATGATGCTAAAAATGTAATTGTTGAAATTAGAGCTGGTACAGGAGGAGATGAGGCAAGTATTTTTGCAGGAGATTTATACAGAATGTATACAAAATATTGTTCAGATAAAGGTTGGAAAACTGAAGTAGAGGATATAAGTGAAGGAACTTCAGGAGGATTTAAAGAAATTATTTTTAGTGTTACTGGTGAAGATGTGTATGGCGATATGAAATTTGAATCTGGTGTACACCGTGTACAACGTGTACCACAAACAGAAACACAAGGTCGTGTACATACTTCTGCAGCAACTGTTATGGTGTTGCCAGAAGCTGAAGAATTTGATGTTGAATTAAAACCTAGTGATATCCGTGTAGATTATTTCTGTTCTTCAGGACCTGGAGGTCAATCTGTAAACACCACCTACTCAGCAGTACGTTTAACACACGTACCAACTGGTTTGGTTGCGCAATGTCAAGACCAAAAATCTCAACATAAAAACAAAGAAAAAGCAATGAAAGTATTGCGTTCTCGTTTATATGAACAAGAATTAGAAAAAAAATTAGCAGAAGATTCTGCTAAAAGAAATTCATTAGTAGCAAGTGGAGATCGTTCTGCAAAAATTAGAACTTACAATTATCCACAAGGTCGTGTTACAGAGCACAGAATTGGTTTAACATTGTACGATTTATCTAACGTAATTAATGGCGATATTCATAAAATTATTGAAGAATTGAAACTAGCTGAAAATACTGAAAAGTTAAAAGAATTAGGCGAAGTACTATAATTTTTATACTTAAATACTATCAAAAAAGCAAGAATATTATATTCTTGCTTTTTTGTTTTAAACTAAAAATTTTATAATTAATAAGTTAATGAAACCTTGTATATTTGCGCCTTTCAAAAAATAATTTAGAACCATGATTACAGTTAATGATATTTCAGTACAATTTGGAGGAACAACACTATTTAGCAGTGTTTCATTTTCAATAAATGAAAATGATAAAATTGCTTTAATGGGTAAAAATGGTGCTGGTAAATCAACATTACTAAAAATTATTGCAGGAGTTAACAAACCAAGTTCAGGAAATATTTCAGCTCCAAAAGAAGCTAAAATTGCTTATTTACCGCAGCACTTGTTAGCAAAAGATAATGCAACAGTAGTTGAGGAAACCTCTAAAGCTTTTTCAGAAATTTTTAAAATGAAAGCTGAAATTGATGAAATAAACGAGGCTTTAACCGTAAGAACTGATTATGAAAGTGATGCTTACATGAAATTAATTGAACGTGTTTCTGAATTAAGTGAAAAGTTTTACGCTATTGAAGAAGTTAATTACGAAGCAGAAGTTGAAAAGGTATTAAAAGGTCTAGGTTTTGAGCGTAAAGATTTTACACGACCAACATCTGAGTTTTCTGGAGGTTGGCGTATGCGTATTGAATTGGCTAAAATATTACTGCAAAAACCCGATTTAATTTTATTGGATGAACCAACAAATCATATAGATATTGAAAGTGTGCAATGGTTAGAAGATTTTTTATTAAATGCAGCTAAAGCAGTAATTGTTATTTCGCATGATAGAGCTTTTGTAGATAATATCACCAATAGAACTATTGAAGTTACTATGGGAAGAATTTACGATTATAAAGCAAATTATTCTCAATATTTAGAATTGCGAAAAGATAGGAGAGCACATCAACAAAAAGCATATGACGAGCAACAAAAAATGATTGCTGAAAACATGGAGTTTATCGAACGTTTTAAAGGAACATACTCTAAAACAAATCAGGTGCAATCTCGAGTTAGAATGTTAGAAAAATTACAATTAGTTGAGGTAGACGAGGTAGATTCTTCTGCATTAAGATTAAAATTCCCACCATCACCACGAAGTGGGCAATATCCTGTTGTAGTTAATGAATTATCAAAAAAATATGGTGAACATGTAGTTTTTAGAAATGCTAACTTAGTAATTGAACGCGGTCAAAAAGTAGCTTTTGTTGGAAAAAACGGAGAAGGAAAATCAACCATGATAAAAGCTATTATGGGCGAAATTGATTTTGAAGGAAAATTGGAAGTAGGGCATAACGTTAAAATTGGATATTTTGCTCAAAATCAAGCATCATTATTAGATGAAGAATTAACTGTTTTTGAAACTATTGATCAGATTGCAGTTGGAGATATTAGAACTAAAATAAAAGATTTATTAGGCGCTTTTATGTTTAGCGGAGATAATACAACAAAAAAAGTAAAAGTGCTTTCAGGTGGTGAAAAAACACGTTTGGCAATGATAAAACTTTTGTTAGAGCCAGTAAATGTTTTAATATTAGATGAGCCAACAAATCATTTAGATATGCGGACTAAAGATATTATTAAAGATGCTCTTAAAGATTTTGATGGTACTTTAATATTAGTTTCTCATGATAGAGATTTTTTAGACGGTTTAGCTGAAAAAGTATTTGAATTTGGACACAAAAGAGTTAAAGAACATTTTGAAACTATTACCAGTTTTATGGAACATAAAAAAATGGAAAGTTTAAATGAAATAGAAAGGTAACTATAAAAAATGTCTAACCTTCATTAAATTTTACCTTATAAAGGTATATTTCCATGTTTTCTTTTAGGAGTATTAATGTCTTTGTTTTCTAACATTTGAAAGGCTTTAATTAATTTCCTTCTTGTGTTTTTTGGGTAAATTACTTCATCTATAAAACCACGTCTTGCAGCTCGATAAGGATCTGCAAATTTAAAGGCATATTCAGCTTCTTTTTCTTTTAATTTTTCTTCAGGATTCTCTGCAGATTTAATTTCATTTTTAAAAATAATTTCTGCTGCTCCTTTTGCACCCATTACTGCTATTTCTGCAGTAGGCCAAGCAAAATTCATATCAGCTCCAATATGTTTAGAGTTCATTACATCATAAGCGCCGCCATAAGCTTTTCGGGTAATTACAGTTAGTTTTGGAACAGTAGCTTCACTTAAAGCATACAACAATTTGGCACCATTTTTAATAATTCCATTCCATTCTTGATCTGTACCAGGTAAAAAACCAGGAACATCTACTAATACCAATAATGGTATATTAAAGCAATCGCAAAAACGCGTAAAACGTGCTCCTTTTATTGAGCTATTTGTATCTAAACAACCTGCTAATTGCATAGGTTGGTTTGCAACTATACCAATACTTCTTCCAGCTAATCTTGAAAAACCTATTATAATATTTTCTGCATAATCTTTTTGAATTTCAAAAAAAGAATCCTCATCAATAATTCCATTTATAACAGTTTTCATATCATAAGGTTTATGGACATCTTCAGGAATTAAATCGATTAAATGAGGTCTCAATTCTTCGCCTAATTTATAAGGGATCTTTTTTGTAGTTTCTTTATTGTTTTGAGGTATATAACTCAATAATCTTTTTAAATCTTCTAAACACTGAATATCGTTTGCAGATGTTAAATGTGCAATACCAGATTTTGTAGCATGAGCTAATGCGCCACCTAATTCCTCTGAAGTTACTTCTTCATTTGTAACTGTTTTTACAACATTTGGACCTGTTACAAACATATAGCTAGTGTCTTCAACCATAATTGTAAAATCGGTTATGGCAGGAGAGTAGACTGCGCCTCCAGCACAAGGACCCATAATTGCTGAAAGTTGAGGAATTACACCTGAAGCTTGTACATTTCTGTGAAAAATATCGGCATATCCGCCTAAAGACCTTACACCTTCTTGAATACGGGCACCACCTGAATCGTTTAACCCAATACAAGGAGCACCTACTTTAATCGCTTGATCCATTATTTTGCAAATTTTTTCTGCATGTGTTTCGGACAATGCACCGCCAAAAACAGTAAAATCTTGAGCAAAAACATACACCAATCTGCCTTCAATGGTTCCATAACCAGTAACAACACCATCTCCAAAAATAATATGATCTCCCATTCCAAAGTCGGTTGTTCTATGAGTTACTAAAACCCCCATTTCTTCAAAAGAACCTTCATCTAATAGGTAATCTATGCGTTCTCGTGCAGTTAATTTTTTCTTAGCATGTTGTTTTTCAATACGTTTTTCACCACCTCCTAAATGAGCTAAAGCAACTCTTACATCTAATTTTTCAATTTTTGTATTCATTTGTTTTTCCATAATCATACTAATTGTAGGTGATTAATTAAAAGGTATTTTAAGAATCTTTTGATCTTCAAGATAAATTTTAAGAGCAATTAATGCAGCGAGTTCTGCTTCTTCTTTAATTGTTGCTTCTAAAGTTTCTGGAGTAAAATAATTTTTAACAAAATGCGTATCGAAGTTTCCAGATCTAAACGCTTCGTGTTTACATACAAATTTACCAAAAGGAAGAGTGGTGTGGGCACCTTCTACTATATAATTATCTATAGCTTCAATCATTATTTGAATTGCTTCTTCACGCGTTTTTCCATAGGTAATTAATTTAGACAAGCATTGGGTCGTAATAAATTGGAATATCCATTCCTTCTTCAAATCCATCATCAACACGTATACCTTCACCAACAGGTGTTTTATAAGTTGTTAAAGTACCAACACTTGGTAAAAAATCGTTCATTGGATCTTCCGCATATACTCTAAGTTCTATTGCATGTCCACAAATTTTTAAATCTTCTTGTTTTATAGTTATAGCTTTTCCTCTTGCTATATTAATTTGTTGTTCTACTAAATCTACGCCAGTAATCAATTCTGTTACAGGATGTTCTACTTGTAGGCGTGTATTCATTTCTAAAAAATAGAAATTTAAATCTTTATCAACTAAAAACTCCACAGTTCCTGCTCCTAAATAATCGCAAGATTGGGCAACTTTAATAGCCGCTTGTCCCATTTTAGCCCTTAATTCAGGTGTTAAAATTGAAGAAGGAGCTTCTTCAACTACTTTTTGGTGTCTTCGTTGTATGCTACATTCTCTTTCAAAAAAGTGTAATACATTTCCATGACTATCTGCCAGTACTTGTATTTCTATATGCCGTGGTGAAGTAATATATTTTTCAACAAAAACTGCACCATCACCAAAAGCAGAAGTTGCTTCACTTATAGCGCGAGCCATTTGTTCTTTTACATCTTTTTCATTTTCTACAATTCGCATTCCTTTTCCGCCTCCACCTGCCGCAGCTTTTATTAATATTGGAAATCCAATTTTATGAGCAATGCTTTCTGCTTCTTTTGGATCTGTTACGGCTCTATCAACTCCTGGAACCATTGGGATATTATAATCTTTTACAGCATCTTTTGCAGCTAATTTATCACCCATCATTTTAATAGATTTTGATTTTGGACCGATAAATATAATTTTATTTTGTTCACATAACTCTGCAAAATCTGCATTTTCACTTAAAAACCCATATCCAGGATGAATACCATCAGCTTTTAGTTTTTTTGCAGCCTTAATAATATTTTTACCTACTAAATATGATTTGTTGGATGGAGCTTCGCCAATATACACCGACTCATCTGCAAACCTAACATGTGGAGCATTTCTGTCGGCTTCAGAATATACCGCAACGGTTTTTATTCCCATTTTTCTAGCGGTTTTCATAACTCTAATTGCAATTTCTCCTCTGTTGGCAATTAATATTTTTTTCATAATATTTTAGTTTAAGCCATTTCAATCATTAGTTCATTTTTTTCAACAGCACCAACACTTTTTACTTGTACTGATTTTATTGTACCATCTTTTGGAGCTAATATTGAATTTTCCATTTTCATAGCTTCTAAAATCATTAAAGTATCTCCTTCGGCAACTTCTTGTCCTTCGTTAACATTTATGCTTAAAATTAAACCTGGCATAGGAGCTTTAATATTGTTGTATTTTTTAGCAGAATGGGCCGAGAACCCCATTTTTTTGATTAATCGCTCTAATCCATTTTCAATTTTTACAACATAGTTATTAGAATTAATTTTAATAACAAATTCTTTTTTAGACAAGTGTTGATTTTTTAAGTTTAACAATAGAAAGATTTATTGTTGTTTATTACATGAAATTTAGAGTGTTGATAATTTTAATAATCTAATTTTTCTGTATTAGATTCTTTTAAATCAAATTCAAAAGAATCGTTAATTTTCACTTTAAAATCCTTTTCCATAATGGTTTAGATAACTTTAAATTGTTTAAATTAATTCTACTACTGTAAAGTTTTATAATTTTAATTAAAAAAATGATGATTTTAGTCAGCTTAATTGTAATTTTTTTTTGTTTATTAATTTAGGTTTGTTAAAATTTTGAATCATTTTTTAAATTATTTATAAATATTTGATAGTTATATGTTTAATACCTTTTTTTATGGTAATGAATAAAGCCGATATGTGTGATATTGATAATTATAGCACTAAAACGAATTCGTAGTTAATATACCATATAAATAAGGAAACTGAGTTGTATTAATATTTTAAAATGTAATTTATTTTTGTATTAAAATATTTAATATAAGATTATTATGAGTTTAAAGAAACAGTATTTAAAAAGTAAGCCAGTTTGTAAAGTAACTTTTTTAATGAATAAAGAAGCTGCTTTAGGTGCTGAAAAAGTTGATTTGTTAGGAGAATTTAATAATTGGAATACTGCAGAGCCTATTTCGATGAAAAAATTAAAAAACGGTTCTTTTAAAGTTACAATTGATTTACCTACAGAAAATGAATTTCAATTTAAGTATTTATTAGATGGTGAAAAGTGGATTAATGACGATAGTGCTGATAAATATGTAAATAGTGGATTAGGAGCTGAAGAAAATTCAGTAGTATCTTTATAATACTTCTTCCTAATATTAAAAATAAAAAAAGAGAATTTGAAGCCAAATTCTCTTTTTTTTACTACTAACTAAAAAAATCAAAAACATTACTTATTTCAATTAAGTAATGAAATATGGGTCAAAAATAAAGTTAATTAAGAGTATTTTCTATGACTTTTATCATATTTGGTTAATTTTTTTTCTTTTTCTAATTTAAAACACTTTCTTACTATATTTGTTAGGGTTTTTATTCTTTTTTTTACGTCTTTTTTCTAATGTAGATTTAAATTTTTTTATTTAAAATTTATTTTATCTTTGTTTTATATTTTAAATGTATTTTGTACATTTAAAATTTTAATAAAGAAGATAATTAGATTATGATTAATGATTTACAAGATTACTCGCATAAAAGATATAATATATTAACTGGTGAATGGGTTTTGGTTTCTCCGCACAGAGCGAAAAGACCTTGGCAAGGACAGAATGAAGCATTAAATAAAGAGGTGAGACCTTCTTATGATGAAAGCTGTTATTTATGTGCTGGTAATACAAGAATTAATGGTGAAATAAATCCAAACTATAAAGATGTTTTTGTTTTTACGAACGATTTTGCTGCTTTGCAAAAATCTTCTAAATCGTTTAGTGTAAATAGTGGATTATTAACAGCAGAAAGTGAAACAGGTATTTGTAAAGTAATTTGTTTTAGCCCCGATCATTCAAAAAGTTTAGCCGAAATGTCTATTTCGGGTATTCAAAAAGTTATTGAAGTATGGAAACAAGAATATGAACTTCTTGGAACACAAGAAAATATAAATTATGTTCAAATTTTTGAAAATAAAGGAGCGGTAATGGGGTGTAGTAATCCACATCCACATGGGCAAATCTGGAGTCAGTCTTCTTTACCTAATGAGGTTGCTAAGAAAGATGCTAAACAACTAGAATATTATAAAAATAATAATAGTACTATTTTAAAAGATTATGTGAAGCAAGAATTACAGCTAAATGAAAGGATAATTTTTGAGAATAGTGCTTTTGTAGTGTTAGTTCCGTTTTGGGCTATTTGGCCGTTTGAAACAATGATTTTACCAAAAGAATCACAAAAAAATATAAGTTGTTTAACCGAAGAAGAAGAAAACCAATTTGCAGAAGCAATTTCTGTTATAACAAAAGCTTATGATAAATTATTTGACTGTTCATTTCCATATTCTAGCGGAATTCATCAAGCTCCAACAAATAAACAAGATAATAAGCATTGGCATTGGCATATGAGTTTTTATCCGCCTTTGTTAAGAAGTGCAAGTGTTAAAAAGTTTATGGTTGGTTACGAAATGTTTGGTTCTCCACAGAGAGATATTACTGCTGAAATTGCAGCTAAAAGGTTAAGAGAACTATAAAAGTTTACTATATTAAATGGGAGTTTTTACTTAATAATCTTAAAATTTATTTATAAAATAATTTAATATTTTAAAAAATAAAATCCGCAACAACTTAATTATTAGTTGTATGCGGATTTTTATTGTGACCTCGACAGGATTCAAACCTGTAACCTTCTGAGCCGTAATCAGATGCGCTATTCAGTTGCGCCACGAGGCCGTTTTGCGGGTGCAAATATAGCACTTTTTAATTATTTACAAACTATTTTTTGTAACAAAATACCTCCAAGCAATAATAGCTAATTGCCATTTTTTTGCATTAGCCATATCTAGCCTTCTTTTGGTAAAACTTGGTAACAATATCTTATTAATTTTAGCAACTAATTTAAAAAGTTGTTTTTTCATAATGTAAAAGTACATAAAAAAGAAACCCCACAAAAGTGCGGGTAAGTTTCTTAGTTGATTTTTAAGTGAATTTAGAAAATGTCTTTTATAAATTCTTTAAAAAGGTTTTTAAATAATGTATCAGAGGTTAAATAAATACTTGATAATTGACATTATTAAAGCCGTTAATAATACAAAAATTGATAGCATAAATCTTATTTTTAAGGTTAATAAATGGTTTGTGAATTAATTCTTAAAAGAAGATATGAAGAATCTTGATTTACTCGCAAAAATTTAATATACTATTTATAAAATTGCCTTTCATTTGTAAATTAATTTACGTTTTTAATTTATGGTTATTAAAAATTTACTATAATAAAGTTTTTATATGTAATCTAAATTGCTTTTTTACATTACTATTGTAATTAAATAAAGTCAATTTTTTAGCTAGTTTTCAAATGTAAAGGACTTTTTATACATTAAAACTGCTTAAAATGTATTTTCTATAAATTTTTATAAAAAAAACCTCTTTTCTAAAACTTAGAAAAGAGGTTTTAAAATTTATGTTTTTTTATTTTTTTAGTTTAATTACGATAACACCATTTTTTCCTTTTTCACCATATTTTTTAATTGCAGATTCGTCTTTAAATACACTTAAAGATTGTATGCTATTAACATCTATGTTTTTCATTTCTTCTGCTGTAATTTCTTTATCATCTAAAATAAATAAGGGTTGCCTTTCATCAGGGTTAAAACTAAATTCACTTTTTGTTTTAATAATTTTATCTTTTTTCCCTTTTTCTTGGCTTTTAATTATATAAACATTTTCACTGGCATTTATTTTATCTACCTCAATTTCCGTTATTTCATCTTCGTCTGAAATAAAAACGGCACTCTTTACTTTTTTAGTAATTTTTTTAGCATTGTCATTTTTTTCAATTACTTCTACTTTTATATGGTTTTTCATCATCATCATTATGTATAATAATTTTAGAACTTTTTGCTATTATGGTATCCTTATCTTTTTTTGAAACCCAAGTGTGGTTTTTACTTTTTAGTTTTTCAATCTCTTTTTTATGTGTGAAGTGAATATTTTCTGAAATAGTTTCAACAGCATCTCCTATATTTATTTTATCTATTTCAGAATTATAAGTTATAACTATAGGCGAAATTGGTTCTTCACTTTTTCTCATGAAAACCGTTGAGTTCGATTTATATTTTGAACTTATTTTTATAGCTGTAATTTCATTTTTACTATTTCTTTTTATTCCTTTGAACGAAAGATCAACATTAAACTGTTTTTTAAAAAAAGCGGCTTCTTTTTTTAATGTTTCATCCTTAGAATCTTTGTTAAATTGGAATTTTAATTCAAGTTTGTCAACATTTTCTAACTCTGTAATTTTTTTTTCTTGTGCTATTGTTTTAGTGCTGAAAGTAGCTACAAATGCAATTAATATTGGAATTAGTAAAGTAAATTTCCAAGGTGCTTTTTTTCTATTTTGATTCTTTTGAAGCATAATAATACGTTTTTTAATTAATGAATTGTAAAAGTTATTTGTTATTTCTGTACAGAAATTAGTTGTACATGTTTTTAATAATGTTACCTGATATTGTTTTTTATTTTCAGCGAACTCAAGAGCAAATTTATCTGCTAAAAATTCTAAATTTTGTTGGACAGCCTTTTTATATAACCAAACAAATGGATTAAACCATAGGCTAATTACCAACAAATGTGTTAAAATTGTATCTATAGAGTGCCACTGAGCTGCATGGGCTTTTTCATGGTTTATAATATGTAAAAGTTCTTCTTCTGTAAATTGATTTTTGTTATAAATAATCACATTTAGAAATGAAAAAGGAGAAGTTTCTTTAGAAGTTTCTATAAAATAATATGCTCCTTTTTTTGTTAATGTATTTTTTGAAATTAAATAAAATAAAGATATAAGCTGTGTTAAAAATTTTAAACTAAAAAATACTATTCCAATAATATAAATTATTATAAAAAATTGTTGCCAGTTAATGGTTGAAGTTTCTTGAATATTATTTACACTTACTTTAGAATAGTCTATTGTATTTATTGATGCTGCCAGAGTTTCAACATAAATTGGGATTTCAATTAAAGGCATTATTATAATTTGAATTAGCCCTGCTAAAAAATAATATCGAATTGATTTAAAGTACAGTTCTTTTTGTAAAATAAATTGATAAAAAACCAATAGTATTACAACCAAAATACTTGATTTTAATAGAAAATCCATGTTTATTCTTTTTTATTTTCAATAATTTTAATAATCTCTTTCAGCTCTTCAACACTAATTTTTTCTTCTTTAGCAAAAAATGATACTACATTTTTATACGAATTTTCAAAATATGTATTTATGGCTGTTAACATGTATTTTTTACGATACTCTTCCATTGAAATTGTAGGATAATATCTATGTGTATTTCCAAAAGTTTCGTGTTTTACAAAGCCTTTTTCTTCCATTTTCCTAATAACCGTAGAAACTGTATTGTAATGTGGTTTTGGTTTTGGTAAATAAGCAACAATTTCTTTAACAAAGGCCTTTTTAAGTTTCCATAAAATATGCATTAGTTCTTCTTCTTTGTTGGTGAGTTTGTCCATAATTATATTTTTTAAAAATCAAATATAAACTATTTTTATAGTTATACAACTACAAAAATAGTTATTTAACTAAAATTTAAGTTTTCTAAATTTTAAAACTTCATTTATTTCGATTTTAATTCTGTTATATTTGCAAAAATTATTTATATGAATTTACTGTTTATAGTAATTGGATTGGTGCTATTAATTTTAGGAGGAAATTGGTTGCTAAAGTCTGCTGTGGGATTTTCTTTACGTTTGCAAATACCAAAAATTGTAATTGGTATGACTGTTGTTTCTTTTGCAACTTCTGCACCAGAATTAATTGTAAGTATTAAATCTGCTTTAGACGGTCACGCCGATTTAGCTTTAGGAAATGTTATTGGTTCTAATATTGCAAATTTAGGTTTAGTACTTGCCATTACTATTTTAATTTCTACAATAAGTGTTGAAAAAAGTTTTTATAAAACAGATTGGCCAGTTATGATTATAGCTTCCTTAATGCTATATGGTTTTATTGCTTTTGATGGTGTTTTGGTAAGGTATGAAGGAATTATTTTGTTTGCTATGTTAATTGTATTTCTAATATATTTATTGAGATTTCAAAAACCTGCCGTTGTAGATGAACTTCCTGAAGATGATGTTTTATTACCACTTTACAAAAATGTGTTATTTTTAGTAATTGGGGGTGTTGCGCTTTGGGGAGGTTCTGAATTATTAATAGAAGGTGCTGTTGGCATGGCAACTAAATTTAACGTTAGCGAGCGAGTTATAGGTATAACAATTGTTTCAGTTGGGACAAGTATTCCAGAATTAGCGGCTTCTGTTATTGCGATATTAAAAAAGGAAAAAGCTATTTCCTTAGGAAACTTAATTGGATCTAATGTGTTTAATATTTTAGCAGTTTTAGGATTAACTTCTATAATTACACCAATTACTGTAAAAGATCAAGGTTTATTAACAAGTGATATTTACTGGATGCTTGGTGTTTCTTTATTAATATTTCCATTAGTTTTTGCACCGGTAAAAATGAAATTAAGTTGGAAGGAAGGTCTTATACTAATTATATTATATATCGGTTTTATTTACAAAATGATTGCTTAATTTTTTTATATAGAAAATTTTAAATCAACTTTCCAAATGTATTTTTTATCGGCTTCTAAGGTTAATAATCCGTGGTTGTTGTTAAAACTATTAGGAGCGCAGGTCATAGGTTCAATTGCAATACAATCTTTTGTATTTGGTGTATATACCTGTAAAAAACTAGTTGGTTTTTTTGAGGAAAAATCAATTTCAATATTTGATATATCAGTTTTTAAAGAAACATTTGATTTTTCAGTTATAAAACAATCGTCTAAAAACGTATCTTTAATAAGCAATGGAGTTTTAAATTTTAAAGGTGCCACTTCGGTAGGAATCATATTTTTATCGACCAAAAATTGAGTTTTTGCTTCAAAATCTAAGATGCTGTTTGTTAAATTAGGAACTTTAAAATAGGGATGCCAACCAATTCCGAAAGGAAAAGAGGTTTTTCCTGTATTTAAAACCTCAAAAATTAGCCTTGCTTTATTTTTTGTAAATATA
Source organism: uncultured Flavobacteriaceae bacterium (assembly GCA_942492305.1). Classification (GTDB taxonomy): domain Bacteria; phylum Bacteroidota; class Bacteroidia; order Flavobacteriales; family Flavobacteriaceae; genus Lutibacter. Next base: position 1,178,700 of record CALOEI010000001.1, read on the forward strand.
TATGTTAGTTCTAAATTATATGGAAATGGAAACCCTTCAGTTTTGCCGTTGTACTCATAATTAAAAACTACTTTAGCGCTTTCTTCTGAGGCAAAATGTTCTTTTATTGTAAAACTCTTATTAAATACCAGGCCGTGAAGTCTGTTGTTTAAAGCAGTTTCATTAATTTCTAAGTTATAACTTTTGTTTTCAAATGTATAGTTACCATTAGCAATTCTATTTGGAAAAGGAAATAAAATAGCTGAGTTATACTTGTTTTTATAGGTTTCTAATCCATAGTTGTCCGTAGAAATTCCATCTATTAGTTCAATGTTATTTGAACTTAATTTTTGTAAAGATGCTCCTAAATTCGGAAAAATACTACTTTCAAAATTTAAAGATTTATTTGTTATAATAACTTCATTTAGAAGAGGATTTTGGTTTTTTGTGATTGTAATTTTATACATTATCTGTTTTGTTATTATTTTTAGGAACTCTTTTAGCGTCTTTCAGGCATTTATTTAACATCCATTCTAGCTGTCCGTTAGTAGAACGAAATTCATCTGCAGCCCATTTTTCAATTGCTTTGAGCATATCTTCATTTATTCTTAGTGCAAATGCTTTTTTCTTAGCCATAATTTATTTTAAATCTTTTACAAAGGTGCTTATTTTATCTGAAAATTCTAACATAATTGGCAATGTTGGAATATTGTATGATTGCATATTTTCGTTTAAGTCACCTTTAATTTCTTTAAAAATATGATTCATGTTTTCTACAATAAATAGTTCAGAATTATTTGCTGCTTTGTGTAATAGTTCAGCATCTAAATTTTTTACTTGAATATCTTTTGAGCCATTAATTATTAATATTGGAATATTTAATTTTGCTATTTCTTTTTGAGGGTTGTACCTTATCCATGAGATTAGAAAAGGTTGTACTTGCAGGTTGAAAAGTGAGCTTAACATAGGATTAAATTCTTCAACAGTGTTTCCTTTTTTTAACTCAGCTACTATTTTTTGAGTATCTTCTTTTAAAAAAGGGGCTTGTAATTCTATTTGTTCAACAAAAATTTCATCTAAACTTCTTCCAGCTCCTTCTAAAGAGATAAAAGCATCAACTGAATTTTTTGAAGCAATTATACCAACTAAACTTCCCTGACTATGGCCTGCAACAATAATTTTTGAATAGGTTTTTGTTTTTTTAAAATAATCAATTACACTTTTAGCTTCGTTTATAAAAATTTCAAAAGTTAACGCATTAATTTTTTCTGTATCTTCCTTTGTGTAAGAAAGCACGCTTTTATCAAATCTAAAAGTTGCAATGTTTTTGTTCGCTAATGCTTCTGCTAAAAATTTTAGAGAATTATTTTTAGTCATTGTGCTATTCCCATCTCTGTCTGTTGGTCCAGATCCTGGTATTATAATAACTAATGGACTTTTTTCTAATACTTGAGGTGTAATTAGTGTTCCGTTTATTGTAATTGAATTGGTTGGAATACTAATTTCTTTTTCAGTATATTTTTTTTCTTGAGCGAATGTAAAACAAGAAATAAATAGTATAAATAGTATTGCTTTTTTATATTTCATTATTTTTAATTTTATGTTTATAAGTGTCTAATACCCTTTGGAGCGCTTCTTTTTTTTGAGTTCCAATAAGTATTTTTTTCCCATTTTTTAGTTTTAATTGTAACCCAATTGAGCCACTTGTTGTGTAGGCTTTTCCAGTGTCTTTTCTAAAGCTACTTTTTATCCCCCAGCCTCCAAATTCAGAAATAGGATCGTAGTTTCTTATATAGCATTCAGTAATTGAATCCCACGGAAGATTTTTAAATGATCGTTGAAAAGGATAAAATTTATACTGAATTCCGTTTTCATCAATTTTTGTTTCAAGTTTTAGAATTAAAAAAAGAATAATAACCAGAACTATTATAATTACACCCGTAAATGCTGCAATTTGCTCACCTAGATTTTTATCAATAACATCTTTCCACTTGTTTAATAGTGCTATAATTACTACTGTTAAACTTATAGATAAACCTATATAAACTAAGGATTTATTAAATTTTTGTTTTTCGATAAAAACTTTCATAAATTTTATTAAAAGGTTTTAAATAATTTAGTTTTTACTGTTTTTAATTTTTGACTGACTCACAAAAGCTGCTGAGAAAACAATACCTATACCAATGCCTAAAGCAATATTATTTAAAGCAAGTCCAATAGCTGTGTCAATAATAGCAACTGCGGCAATGCCGTTTGAAGATTTTGTTAATGTATTCATTATCTATTTTTGTCACGTTCTAAAACCGCTTTCGAAATATTTCCAGTCTGTCCGTATCCAACACTTTTAACTACCCAGCCTTGTGAAGCATATTTGTTAAATAAATCTTCAAATGTAACATCTTTATAAGACCAAATACTTTTAGGTTTTATTATTTTATATTCTTTCATTTTAATGATTTAAAGTTCCAGTATTTACAATAGGTGCTGCATCTTTATCCGAGCACAGAACAACCATTAAATTGCTAACCATTGCTGCTTTGCGCTCTTCATCTAATTCTACAACATTATTTTCGTTTAACTTGTCTAAAGCCATTTCTACCATACTTACAGCTCCTTCAACAATTTTATGACGTGCTGCAATTATTGCAGTAGCTTGTTGACGTTTTAACATTGCACTTGCAATTTCTTGAGCGTATGCTAAATAACCAATTCGAGCTTCTAAAACTTCTATGCCTGCCATATCTAAACGTTCAGAAAGTTCCATTTCTAAAGCCTCGCTAACCTCGTTAACACTTGCTCTTAGTGTAATTTCTTCTGCTTTTCCATCATCTTCAAAATTATCATAAGGATATAAACTTGCTAATTTTCTAACAGCTGCATCTGATTGTACACGTACAAAATTCTCATAATTATCAACTTCAAAAGCTGCTTTATACGTGTCTTTTACTTTCCAAACTGCAATAGTGCTAATCATAATAGGGTTACCTAACTTATCGTTTACTTTAACACGTTCACTATCAAAATTGCTGGCTCTTAAAGAAATACTTCTTTTTTTATAAAGAGGATTTGCCCAATAAAAACCATTCTCTTTAATGGTACCAATATATTTTCCAAATAGTAATAAAACTTTTGAAGTATTTGGATTTACAAGTATAAATCCAGGAATAGTTATAATAAACAAAATAATTGATGGAATTATTATAAATGGATTTTCTTGAGTAATTCCGAAAATTATTGCAGCTAAAAATATAAATAGCATAATTAGCATAAAATATCCGCTAGGTACTTTTATTGTTTTTTCGTGTGTCATGATTGTTGATTTAAAATGATATTAATTTAATATCATAAAGATATATTATTTTTTTTAATATTTGCAACTTTTTAACAAACATTCTTTATATATTTGAAAAAAATAAAAAATAATGAAGTCAATAAAGTATAGTTGTATATTACTTGTATTTTTAATTAATTTTTCATTCGTATATGCTGAAAATCCAGATTGGGGAGCCACTGGGCATAGAACTATTGGTAAAATTGCAGAAGATTATTTAAAAGGTAAAACCAAACGAAAAATTGCCGAATTACTAAATGGTGAAAGTTTAGCGTTAGTTTCTACTTTTGGAGATGATATTAAATCTGATGAACGTTACAGAAAATTTAATACTTGGCACTATGTAAATATGCCTTTTGGAGTTAAATATGAAGATTCTGAAAAGAATCCGAATGGAGATTTAATTATAGGAATAAATAAATGTAAAAATGTTATTTTAGATGAAACTTCAACCAAAGAAGATAAAGTTTTTTATTTAAAAATGTTAGTACATTTAATTGGAGATTTGCATCAACCAATGCACGTTGGAAGAGCAGAGGATAAAGGTGGTAACGATATACAATTACAATGGTTTAATAGAGGTACAAACCTTCATAGAGTTTGGGATTCGGATATGATTAACCATTTTAATATGACTTATTCTGAATTGGCAGAAAATACAAATACAATTTCAAAAGAACAGATTAAATATTTACAAAAAGGAACACTTGCAGATTGGGCAAATGAAACTCAACAACATGCAATTAAAGTGTATGCGACTGTTAAAATTGGAGAAAAATTAGGTTACAGATATATGTATGATAATTTTGACTTAGCTAGAAATCAGCTGCAAATTGGAGGTATAAGATTGGCTAAAGTATTAAATGATTTGTTTGCCTAAATAGTTTTAAAGTTTACGTTGGCAGCTTAGAAGCAAAGCTTTTTTTTGAATAATATTAAAGTTTCAAAGCAACTAATTTCAAGGTTAGTAGGTTTTAAGGGGAAGGTTCTCTGGGTTTTAACTTTTTATTTTTACAAATTATAAGTATTCCAGCGTCTTTTTTCTCTAGCTAGAAGTGATTTAAACTTTTGCGGTACATCAATTTTTATAACAGTAGGTGAAAATGTTTTTGGATGCAAAAATTTAATTTCCGAAGCACATAAAAACAATCCTTTTCCTTTGTGTATAGTTTCAGGATTTCCATACAGTTTATCTCCCAAAATTGGATGCCCAATACTAGCCATATGAATTCTTATTTGGTGGGTTCTTCCTGTTTTTGGAAAAGCTTTTAAACATGTTAATTCTTTATATTTTAAAGATTTAACGACTTTAATTATTTCAAAACTGGTTTCTGAAGGTTTGTTTTCAATAGGGAAATCTATAATACAGTTTTTAAGAACTTCACCAATAACAATAGTGCAATATTTTTTTTTGATAGTTTGATTTTCGAATTGTTTACCAAGTTCTATTTGAGCTGTTTTTGTTTTTGCAATAAGCAAAATTCCCGATGTTTGGTTATCTAACCTATGCACAGGAGTTGGCATAAATAGCGTATCGGGTTGTGTACTTTTTTTTAAATTGTGTGGTAATGCGTTTGCAATGGTTTTAAATTTATTACCACTAACTGTAATACCAGCTGGTTTATTAATAATAGCAATATGGTCATCTTCAAAGATCACTTCTAAATTAAAAGCATACACTTTTTGTTGCTTATTTGGGTCTTCAATTAATTCTAAAACTTGACCAGAGTTAACCCATGTTGCTGTTTGAGCAATTTCTCCGTTTGCTAAAAACCTACCAAGTTTTATAGCTTTTTTAATACCGCTGTTAGATGGAATATAAAGTTCAAAAACCTTTGGTGCATATTCTTGCAATCTAATTCTTTCGATACCTTTAGGAACTATATGAGAATGTATTATATTAATAATCTTGAGTTTTGCTTTTAAAGCTGTTAGCTAATATAATAAAGACGCTACTAAAACTTAAAAGTTACAGCATTTGGGTTTTTAAAATATAAAATATTGTTAAAATTAATATTTATAGTAGCTTTTGTTGATGTAGCGTTTCGATAATTTCTTTATAATCAAATGCTAATTGTAGCTTTAATGCTTCTGGAAATGTAAACCAATTATAATCTATAACCTCCTTTTCTTGAATTATTATTTTACCAGACCAATCTCCTAAAAAACGGTAGTATTCTCGATTTTGCCAAATACCTGTTTTTATAATTTTTGTTGGAGTAAAATCTAAATTACATTCTTCTTTTACTTCTCTAATTACATTTTGTTCAGCAGTTTCATCTTTTTCTGCTCTTCCACCAGGGCAACCCCAAAACTCAGGATATCTTTCTGAGTAATTAGACCTTTTAAGTAATAGTATTTTTTTTTGTTCTAAAATTATTCCAGAAGCTGCTAAAACCATAATATAGTTAATAATGAAGTACTCCTAATGTAGCATTTTGTCCTGTGTTAAGCGCCCATTCTTTGGAAGAAATAAGGTTGCCGTTGGCATCGTATAAATTTAATTCTGCAGTATTAGGACCAGATAAACCTTGATTAATTGCTTGAAAATCTACTCTATTATATCCTTTTTCTAAGGTGATATAATACACATAGTAGTTCCCTTTTAAGCCAATATTGTCACTTACAACTTGTTCGTTTACTAAAATTCTAATTCTATCACCATCTACATAACTATAATCTCTACATTCTACTCTTACAGTTTTTGTAACACTTTTAACAGTACCTAAACTAAAATTACTTTTAAGTTTAGTATGCGTAACATCTTTATTGTTCCAAAATTTTTTACCAATAATATCTTGATCTTCTGGGAGGGTTTCTAATAAAAAGTTTGAATTATTATTCGGTTTAGATGAATTTAATTTTTTATTAACTGCAGCAGTATTTAATTTTTTATCAATGTTAATATTTAACTGATTTTTTGGGTTTATTATATTGTTTTGTGATTTGGCTTGTAATTGATTTGTACTTTTGGTTGTATTAATTTCAGTATCAATTTTCTTTATTTTAGTCGTGTCGTTTTGCGCAAAAGATACATTAGCTAGTGCGTTAAATAACAAAAGACAAAGAATTATTTTTAAAGAAATTTTCATAGTTAAATTTTAAATATATTGTAACAGCAAAAAAATGCCAATATTCAAACTTGATTAGTTTTGAAGTAAAAATAATAAAAAAAGCCTCAACATTAATTGAGGCTTATTTTAATTCTATGTTAAACTATTTTATATTTAAAAAGGATTTTATTTTACCATTTGAAAACTACGTTTTATAAATTGGGTAAGTTCTTCACCTTTTAAAAGATTTTGTGAAAGCCTTGCCAAGTCAAAAGCTTGTTTAATAAGTCGCTCTTGTTTTTTTGCAGTTTTGGTATTTAAAATTTCGCTCACCAATTCATTATTAGTATTTACAACCAAATTGTACATTTCTGGAAAATTACCCATTCCCATCATTCCACCACCACCAGTAGCTTGCATTTCTTTCATTCTACGCATAAATTCTGGTTGTGTAATAATAAATGGGTTGGCATTAGAATCCATTGCTTCTAATTGAACGGTGTAAGTTTCTTTAGGAATTGCACCTTCAATAATTGGTTTTAAAGTTTCTTTTTCTTCATCAGAAAGTTTACTTATTACATCTTCATCTTTTTTAATTAAGTTGTCGATATGATCACCATCAACTCTTGTGAATTGGATATTTTCTTTGCTTCCTTCTAATTTTTGAATTAAATGCGAAACTATTGGAGAGTCTAATAAAAGAACTCTGTATCCTTTTTCTTTAGCAGCATCTATGTAACTGTGTTGTGATTTTTCATCAGAAGCATATAAAATTACTATTTTATTATCCTTATCTGTTTGAGCAGGTTTTATTTCTTCAATCAATTCATCATAAGTAAAATACTCGTTATCTACAGTTGGATACAATGCAAATTTGTCAGATTTTTCAAAGAATTTTTCTTCTGAAAGCATTCCGTATTCAATAATAACTTTAATATCATCCCATTTTGCTTCAAAAGCTTTACGGTCGTTTTTAAATAAGCTAATTAGCTTATCAGCAACTTTACGTGTAATATAACTTGCAATTTTTTTAACTGCACCATCTGCTTGTAAATAAGAACGAGATACATTTAACGGAATGTCTGGAGAATCGATTACACCACGTAACATTTGTAAAAAGTCTGGTACAATTCCTTCTACATTATCTGTTACAAATACTTGATTTTGATATAATTGTATTTTATCTTTTGTTGGGTCAACACTTTTACTCAACTTTGGAAAATATAAAATACCTGTTAAATTAAACGGATAATCTACATTTAAATGAATGTTAAATAAAGGCTCTTCAAATTGCATTGGATACAATTCTCTGTAAAAAGCTTTATAATCTTCATCGGTTAAGTCACTCGGACTTTTTGTCCAAGCTGGTGTAGGATTGTTTACAATATTATCTACTGTAATTGTTTCTGGTTTTGCATCTTCAGCAGCACCTTCTGGTAATGGTAAAGTTTCTTCTTTTGTTCCAAATTTAATTGGAATAGGCATAAACTTATTGTACTTATTTAAAAGTTCGTTTATTTTACTTTCTTCTAAAAATTCTAATGAATCGTCATCAATATGAAGCACAATTTCAGTTCCTCTTTCTTCTTTGTCAGTTTCTTCTAAAGTATATTTAGGACTTCCATCGCATTCCCAACGTACAGCTTTTGATCCTTCAACAAAAGATTTTGTAAAAATTTCAACTTTGCTTGCTACCATAAAAGAAGAGTAGAAACCTAAACCAAAATGACCAATAATCCCAGAGTCTTCAACTTTATCTTTGTATTTTTCAACAAATTCTTCAGCACCAGAAAAAGCGACTTGGTTAATGTATTTTTCAACTTCTTCACCAGTCATACCAACACCTTGGTCAATAATTCTAATTTCTTTTTTTTCTTTGTCAACTTTTATTTCAAGTATAGGATTACCTATATCACCTTTAATTTCGCCTAAAGTTGATAAATGTTTTAGTTTTAAAGTTGCATCGGTTGCATTCGAAATTAATTCACGTAAAAATATTTCGTGATCTGAATACAAGAATTTTTTAATAATAGGAAAAATGTTCTCCGCAGTTACATTAATATTTCCAGTTGCCATATTTTTTTTATTTTATTAAATTTAATTTTATAATATTGTATTGGTCAAAAAAAATACCAAACTAGCTAGTGTGACAAACTGGCACTTTCTTTAATTTTTTAGTATTGATGCGTTATGAGTTTTTTAAAGTTTATTAGCGTGCGTTGACAATAATGTCTATAGAACGCAAAGTAAGATTGATTGAAGAGTTATTCAATTGTCTTGAAATCGAGATTTCTACATTTAAATCGCAATTTGATATTAACTGCATTGCAGGTTGTGGAAAATGTTGTACTAAATTAGATATTGAAGCTTCACCATTAGAGTTTTTACCTTGGGCTTTTCATTTATTTTTAAATGGTACAGCCGAAGAAATTCTCAATGAGTTAAAAGGAAAAATAAGTTCCATTTGTACTATTTATCAACCACTATCTTTAATTGATAGTAATAGTGGAAGTTGTGGAAACTATCAATATAGAGGGTTAATATGCCGTCTTTTTGGATACGCTGCAACTCGAGATAAATATGGGAAATTAAGACTATCAACCTGTAAAATTATAAAAGAAACTAAAACAGATAATTACAACCGTAGTGTTGAAGCAATTGAAAATGGAACTTCAATTCCTGTTTTTATGGATTATTATATGCAACTTTCTCAAATTGATTTTAATTTAGGCAATAAATTTGTACCAATTAATAAAGCATTAGAAATTGCATTAATTGAAGTATTGAGTTATTATGCGTACAGACCATTACCGAGAGGATTTAAAAAACCAGCTTAAACCTATAAGTTGTAATAATTACTTATTTTTATAAAAAGTATTTAATAAAAATGAATAATTTAGATTACGATTATGTAATTATAGGTAGTGGTTTTGGAGGTTCTGTAAGTGCATTACGATTGTCTGAAAAAGGCTATAAAGTGTTGGTAATAGAAAAGGGAAGATGGTTTAAAAGTGAAGATTTTCCAAAAACAAACTGGAACTTAAAGAAGTGGATTTGGGAACCTAAATTAAGCTTAAAAGGGTTTTTTAAAATGACTTTTTTGAACCATGTAACTGTACTTTCTGGGGTTGGAGTAGGAGGTGGATCGTTAACATATGCAAATACCTTACCTGTACCAAAACAACATTTTTTTAATTCTGGCAGTTGGGCAACCTTAAATAATTGGGAGGAAATTTTAAAACCATTTTACACTACTGCTTATAAAATGTTAGGCGCAGCAACCAATCCAAAATTATATGCTGCAGATTTAGCAATTAAAGACCTTTCAAAAAATATAGGAAAAGAAGCCGATTTTGAAGCTACAAAAGTCGCTGTTTATTTTGGAGAAGCTAATAAAACTGTTGAAGACCCATATTTTAAAGGAAAAGGGCCAACAAGAACTGGCTGCACACATTGTGGAGCGTGTATGACTGGTTGTAGATTTAATGCAAAAAATACCTTAGATAAAAATTATTTGTTTTTAGCACAACAATTAGGCGCAGAAATTTTGGCAGAAAAAGAGGTTTTTAATGTAACTACTTTAGATGTAAAAGATGGATCAAAAGGATATAGAATTGCATATAAATCGAGTTGTGGAAAAAAGAGCCAAGCCACTATAACAGCTAAAGGAGTTATTTTTGCGGGTGGCGTAATGGGCACTGTTCCTTTATTATTAAAATTAAAACAAAACGCTTTACCAAATTTGTCTGAAAAAGTTGGATGTAATATTAGAACGAATAATGAATCGTTATTGTTGGTTACTTCAACAATTAAAAAACCTGAAGATTACTCAAAAGGAATTGCAATTGGTTCTATTTTACATACTGATAAAAATAGTCATTTAGAGCCTGTCCGTTATGGGGAAGGATCTGGTTTTTTTAGAATGTTAACTGTACCTATGGTCTATAGTAAAAGTTTTATAATTCGTTTTTTAGGTATTTTTGGTTTGTTTTTAAAATACCCTTTAAAGTTATTTAAAACCATTTTTACTAAAAACTATGCTAAAAGAACTACTGTTTTGTTATTTATGCAAACTTTAGATAGTACACTGCAGCTTAAATTAGGAAAAATTACCAAAATGAAATCTAAAACTGAAAATGGTATCAAACCATCAGCTTTTATTAATGAAGCAAAAGAATTAGGTAAAAAGTTTGGTAAACAAGTAAACGGAATTCCGTATGCTAATTTCACAGATGTTTTACTGGGAACACCAACAACTGCTCATATTTTGGGAGGTGCTGTTATGGCTGAAAATGCTTCAAAAGGCGTAATTGATAAAAATAATAATGTGTTTGGATATAAAAATATGTTGGTTTGTGATGGATCTGCAATTTCAGCAAACCCTGGTGTAAATCCCTCATTAACAATTACAGCAATTACGGAACATGCTATGAGTAAAATTGAAGCTAAATAAACTTTTAAAAAGTTAAAAATACTTACTTTTAAGGTAAAATAATAATTAATTATGAATGATTGTATTTTAATCGATGGCTATAAACATTATAGTTATAGACAAGCTACTTTTTCTGAAAATGAAATGTTAGAAAAATCTAAAGATTATTTTGAATGGGCTGATAAAAGAAGGTCTGTGCGTCATTTTTCAGATAAAGAAGTGCCAATTGAAGTTATTAAAAATATTATAAAAACAGCTTCAACTGCACCTTCGGGAGCAAATAAGCAACCTTGGACTTTTTGTGTTGTAAAAAGTGCTGAAATAAAAAAAGAAATTAGAATTGCTGCAGAAGCAGAAGAACGTAAAAGTTATAATGAGAGAATGAGTGATGAATGGTTGGAAGATTTAAAACATTTAGGAACCGATGCAAATAAACCATTTTTAGAAACTGCACCTTATTTAATAATTGCTTTTAAACGTCCTTTTGAATATGATTTAAATGGGAAAAAGCAGCAGAATTATTATGTAAATGAGTCGGTTGGTTTGGCCTGTGGATTTTTAATTTCAGCAATACATAATGCAGGTTTGGTTACATTAACACATACCCCAAGTCCAATGCGTTTTTTAGAAAAAATATTAAAACGTCCAGATAATGAACGTGCTTTTTTATTATTACCTGTAGGCTACCAAGCTGAAAAAGCTTATGTGCCAGATATTAAAAGAAAACCTTTAGAAGAGGTAATGAAACTATATTAAAAAAGCTGTCTAGAAATAGAACTTTCGTCAACCTGAACTTGATTACTTATCGATTTCTTATTTTATAATAAGGAATTCGTGAATCTTCGATTTCAAGTTCGCATAGTGATAAATCATCAGTGCGATGAGATTCTGAATCAAGTTCAGAATGACGGGTTTCGTTTTTTTCTAGACAGCTTTTTTTAATTAAAGATTGTCAATCTTTTTTAATTTATTATTACTCAGCAACTCTATTTTTAACATATTGCTCTAACCATTGGTCTTGTTCCCAAAGCATATGTAACACAGATTCTTTAGCACTATAACCGTGACTTTCTTTAGGTAACATAACTAAACGAACAGGAGCGCCAAGTCCTTTTAATGCATTAAAATAACGTTCACTTTGTAATGGATATGTTCCAGAATTATTATCAGCCTGACCGTGAATTAATAACAACGGAGTTTTCATAGTATCTGCGTGCATAAATGGCGACATTTGATAATAAATTTCTGGTGCTTCCCAATAACTACGTTCTTCACTTTGAAATCCGAAAGGAGTTAACGTTCTGTTGTAAGCACCACTTCGTGCAATTCCTGCCGCAAATAAATCAGAATGTGCTAATAAATTAGCTGTCATAAAAGCTCCATAAGAGTGTCCTCCAACAGCTACTTTGTTTCTGTCTATATAACCTAAATTATCAACAGCATCAATTGCAGCTTTTCCATTAGCAACTAATTGCTTAATAAAAGTATCATTAGGTTCTTCGTCACCTTCACCAACTATAGGGAAAGAGGCATCGTCTAATACTACATAACCTCTAGTTACCCAATAAACCATAGAGCCATAATAAGGGTATGTAAATTCATTTGAATTTGAAGTACTTTGTCCAGCACTACTCTTATCTTTATACTCTCGTGGGTAAGCCCACATTACCATTGGGTATTTTTCTCCTTCTTGGTAGTTTGTTGGTAAATATAAAACTCCAGATAATTCTAAACCATCATCTCTTTTGTATTTAATAACTTCTTTGTGTACATTTTGTATGCTTTTAAAAGGATTTTCAAAAGTTGTTAATGCAACAGGTTTTGAACTTCTTTTTATATTTCTAATATAATAATTTGGGTATTCATTTTTAGATTCAATACGAACAATAATTTCTCCCTTTTTTATATCTAAAGCATCTAAAATACCTTCTACCTGATCGGTTAATTTAGATTGGTATAACCTTTTTGTCTTTAAATTTTTTAAATTTAGTTCATCTACGAATGGAAATTTACCAGATTTGCTATAGCCATCTCCAATTAAATAGGCTTTATCTTTGTTTAAAGAAAGCGTATATCTGCCAAATTCATTTCTTTTAGTAATAAAATTTCCCGGATCGCTATAGGTATCTTGGTAATTTCTATCTGAAATAACTTTTGGTTTTACACTATTATTTGAAGGATTAAAAATATAAGTTTTTGTGTTTCTTGTATTCCACCAATAATCGTAGGCAATTGCTGTAGTTTGATTTCCCCATTCAATACCTGAAAATCTACCTATTGTTTTTAGAATTGAAGTTGCTTTTCCATTAAAAGGAGCGTTTAATTCAAAAACTTCATCTCTAAAGTCAAGTTCTTTTGCAGGGTCACCTCCATCTAAAGCTTCACACCAATAAAGTGTTGCAGGCTTATCATCTCGCCAACTAAGGTTTCTTTTTCCTTCTCTAACAGCCATAAATCCTTTTGGTAAATCTTCAATTAAAGGAATTTCTAACATTGTTTTTATTAAATCTCCATTTACATTATAGATTATTGTTTTTGAAGGAAATCTACGATAAGGTACTAAATAAGAAAATGGTTTTTCAATTGTAGTTACCATAATATAATTACCGTCTGGAGAAAAAGACATACCTCTGTACATGTCATTTTCTTTCCAAAGTGTTTTATTACCATTTAAGTCAACTTTATAAAGCTCTGCTAATGCTAATTGTTCAAAATTATGTTCGTCACTTTTATTTTTTAGAAGATCTTGATAGGTTCTATTTTGTGCTTTAACACCTTCTTCACTAATTGATATAGTTGGTCCTGTTGGAACAGCAGTTTTAGTATCTATTAATGGTTTTTTATCTTTCGAAATAGTTTTTACAAGTAAAGAATTACTGTCTTTAAACCAAGTGAATGGCATTCCAGTATTGGCATTTAAATTTGCATCGGTTATTTTTTTAACAGTTTTAGCTTCAATATCAAGTATCCAAAGTTCTACACCGTTACTTACTGTATTTGTAAACGCCATCATTTTTTGATCTGGAGACCAAGAAAAATTTGAATAGCGTCCGTTAGCTGGAAGTCCAGATGCGGTTTCTTCTTTTGAAGTTCTTCCAACGCGTACTTTAATATCAGTATAGTAGCGTTCTCTACTGCTAATATTGGTTTGTGGGTTAATTCTAAGTCCACCAAGTCGCATTTCAGTTTCAGAAAGTTCTTCAATAGTTTTGAAGTTAGAGCGGTATAAAAATACAAAATTCTGACCTTTTTCATCCATACGCATAGACGGAGCTAAAGGTGCTTCTGCAAGTTCTAAAATTTCTTGAGGAGGTTTTTGGTAGGTGAGTGCCTCTTGAGCAAACATAAATGTTCCCCAAAATAAAATTACTGTAAAAAGTATTTTTTTCATATTAAATTTGTTTAAATTGTATTGCTATCAAAGCTACTAAAACATTAATTGGTAAATTATTAATAAAATGTTAAAAGCTAAATAAATGTTAAATTATTAGCTGAATTTTATAATAATTAAACTGTCTAAACGCATTTTTTAATGGTAGTTTTAAAAATTAGTTTAAAATCTATTTAATTTTAGTATTAATTTAGTTACTATTGTAGTAGTTGATAAAATAATATAGATTTTATAAAGTTTGATAATAGTATAAAAAACAGAAATATGTATAATTCTAAAATAACAGGACTTGGATATTACGTGCCTGATAATGTTGTTACAAATGATGATTTATCCAAAATGATGGATACTAATGATGCTTGGATACAAGAAAGAACAGGAATAAAAGAGCGCAGATGGATAAAGGAGGGAAGTGAAGATACTTCTGCTGTAATGGGTGCAAAAGCATCAAAAATAGCTATAGAAAGAGCTGGTTTAACACCAAAAGATATTGACTTTATTGTTTTTGCAACATTAAGTCCAGATTATTATTTTCCTGGCTGTGGAGTGCAAATTCAAGAAATGTTAGATATGAGAACTGTTGGTGCAATTGATGTTAGAAACCAATGTTCTGGATTTATTTATGCAATGTCCGTTGCCGATCAATTTATTAAAACAGGAATGTATAAAAATATTTTAGTTGTTGGTTCAGAATTTCATTCAGGAGGTTTAGACAAAACAACTAGAGGAAGAGGTGTTTCTGTTATTTTTGGTGATGGAGCAGGAGCCGCAGTATTATCAAGAACCGAAGATAATAGTAAAGGAATTTTATCATCTCATTTACATTCTGAAGGTAAACATGCAGAAGAATTAACTGTTTTAGCACCAAGTATAAGACATTGGGTGCCACAACTTTTAGAAGAAAATGATAAAAATGACGAATCTTATTATCCTTACATGAATGGAACGTTTGTTTTTAAACATGCAGTTGTTCGTTTTTCTGAGGCAATTTATGAAGGTTTAAAAACAAATAATTTAGAACCTACGGATATTGATATGTTAATTCCGCATCAAGCGAATCTACGAATTACACAATTTATTCAAAAGAAATTTAGATTATCTGACGATCAAGTTCATAGTAATATTCAAAAGTACGGAAATACAACTGCAGCATCTGTTATTATTGCTTTAACAGAAGCTTGGGAAAAAGGAAAAATTAAAGATAATGACCTTGTTGTTTTAGCAGCTTTTGGAAGTGGATTTACTTGGGGAAGTGTTATTATACGATGGTAATAAAATAAGAAAAAGCCTCAGAATGCAAGTTTAGAGGCTTTTTTTTAAAAGATAATTGTTTAATTAATTCAAATAATTACAATTTCTTTTATATATTTTCTATTTTTTATGCAAATTTATACTTTAAAGACGTTTAAAATGTGTATTTGTTACTATTAAAAGGTTAAAAGAATGTTAATAAGCAATATTTAAATGAATACTAAAACACTGGTAATTGGAGCTTCTGAAAACCCAAATAGGTATTCAAATATTGCTATTCATAGATTGTTAGCTAATAGTATTGAAGTTGTAGCTATAGGAAATAAAGAAGTAGAAATTGCAGGTGTTCAGGTTTCTAAAACCAAAAACCTTTTTAAAGGAATACATACAATTACACTTTATTTAAATGCGAAAAACCAACAAAGCTATTACAATTATATTGTGTCTTTAAATCCAAAGCGTGTAATTTTTAACCCAGGAACAGAGAATCTAGATTTAGAAATTATTTTAAATAAAAATAAGATTTACTTTGAAAAAGCGTGCACTTTAGTTTTGTTAAGTTTAGGGTCTTATTAAGCTAAACTTTAATTAATTTCAAAAACTTTTCCTGTTTCAGCTAAGAGTGTATTTTTAAATAATTCTTGAGCTTCACTCTTAAAAACTTCAATATTTTTATACCTTCCACTGTAATGTCCTATAATTAATTGTTGAACATTTGCCTGTTTTGCAATTTTAGCAGCTTGTTCTGCTGTTGAATGTTTAGTTTTAATTGCTAACGCCTCTTTATCTTTTAAAAACGTGGTTTCATGGTATAAACAGTTTACATTTTTAATTATTGGAACAATTTCAGGTAAATAAGTGGTATCACTGCAAAAAGCATAACTTTTAGGGACTGTAGGATCTAAAGTTAAATCTTCGTTTTTTATAATTGTACCATTTTCCAATTGAAAATCTCGTCCATTTTTTAAATTTTGATAATCACAAATTTCAATTTCTTTTTGGTTAAGAATAGCATTCATATTTAATTTACGTTCACCTATTTTTTCTTTAAAAAGAAATCCGTTTGTGTAAATTCTATGGTCTAATGGAATGGTATGTACTTCTACTTTATCATCTTCAAAAATTAATTCACTTTTATTTGAAGTTAATTCGTGAAAATGTAGAGGGTAGTGTGTCCAGGAATTTGAAAGTTTTAATTGTAATGTTATAACCTCTTTAATACCTTTTGGACCGTAAATATGTAATTCATTTTCTCTATTTAACAATCGAAATGTAGAAATTAAACCAACCAAACCAAAAAAATGGTCACCGTGTAAATGAGAAATAAATATGTTTTTAATTTTTGAAAACTTTACACCAAATTTACGCAATTGTACTTGTGTACCTTCGCCACAATCTATTAAAAAATGGTGATTTTTAATCTCTAAAAATTGCGCTGTTGGATGTGCGTTTACACGTGGAGTTGCAGAATGACAACCTAAAATTGTGAGTTTCAGACTCATCTAATAACTAATCTTTTTGAAATAATTTCAGAGTCTGATTGCAAAGTGTAAATATACATTCCGTTATTTAAGTCGTTACGATTAAATATGAAAGAGTTCATTCCGTTTCTTGCATTAATTCGCTCTCCGTAAACTGTTTTTCCTACAAGATTTTTAACAGAAAACTCAACTAATTGATTTTTAGAAGATTTAAAAGAAATACGAGTTCTAATAGTTAATGGATTAGGAGATGCAGTTACGGACGTAAGGGTTGTTGTAGCATTATTTTTTTTAATAACACTATTATCTTTTTCTTGTGCATAAGAAAAAGAGATAAATAGTAAAAATGTTATTAAAAGTAGTTTTTTCATCAATAAGCCTATTGTTTTTAAAGTCCTAAATCTCGTTCAATCGCTTCCATTTCTAAAATGTCTAACGCTTCTGTAAATGTTGGAACAACATTAATTTCTTCAGGAATTTCATCAATATCAATTCCTTCAAAAACTATAACAAAACTTGTGCCGTTTTGTTTATGTTGCTTACTAACATTCAAAAATAGTAATAATTCTTTAAGTTCTGTGTTAATTTTATCTGAAAAATCTAAAATTAAATGCTCATCTTTAAAATTTATTAGATTTTCTTCAAGATTTTTAAGGAATAAATCTAAAGATTTTTCAGTAGGTTTTAACGTTGTATATTTTTTTGTTTTTGTTATTTTCATTGCTTGTGTCGTTCAATCTGTTGTGCTAATAAATAAATTACTGCCATTCTAATAGCAACACCATTTTCAACTTGATTTAATATAATAGATTGGTCTGCATCTGCAACATCACTTGTTATTTCAACACCTCTATTTATAGGGCCTGGATGCATTATAACAATTTTCTTGCCAAGCGTATTTAAAAGCTGTTTATTTATTCCAAATAATTGAGCATATTCTCTAGTAGATGGAAAATAATTAATTGCCATACGTTCGTTTTGTACCCTTAGCACATTGGCAACATCGCACCATTCAAGCGCTTTTTTAATATTATATTCTACGCTAACTCCTAGGTTTTCAATATATTTTGGAATTAATGTTTTTGGTCCACAAACTTTTACATCAGCACCTTGTAATTTTAAGGCATAAATGTTTGATAAAGCAACTCTAGAATGTAAAATATCTCCTACAATAACAACTTTTTTTCCAGTTACATTTCCTAATTTTTCTCTAATAGAGTAGGAGTCTAAAAGTGCTTGTGTTGGGTGTTCGTGAGTACCATCGCCTGCGTTTACAATTTTGGCATCTACGTGTTTAGATAGAAAATCGCATGCACCAACATCTGGATGACGCATTACAATTAAATCAACTTTCATTGATAAAATATTGTTTGCTGTATCTATTAAAGTTTCTCCCTTTTTTACTGATGATTGGCTTGCGGAAAAGTTAATTACATCTGCAGACAATCGTTTTTCAGCCAATTCAAAAGATAGTTTTGTTCTTGTACTGTTTTCAAAAAATAAATTGGCAATAGTAATATCTCTTAACGATGGTACTTTTTTAATAGGGCGATTAATTACTTCTTTAAAATGGTCTGCAGTTTCAAAAATTAAATCAATATCACTTCTTTTTAAATGCTTTATACCTAAAAGATGTTGTACGCTTAACTGACTCATGTAATTAATTATTTATAATATAAACGGTGTCTTTTCCGTCTTTTTCTTTCCAATTTACGGTAACTCTTTCTTCATTAATAACATCTACTTGTCTTCCTCTATAATTTGGTTGAATTGGTAAGTGTCTGCTAAATCTTCTGTCTATTAAAACTAGTAATTCAATGTCAATTGGTCTTCCAAAAGATTGTATTGCTGTTAGTGCGGCTCTAATGCTTCTGCCAGAGAACAAAACATCATCAATAAAAACTACATTTTTATCTTCAACAATAAAATTGATATTGGTTTTGTTAGCTTCAATCGGTTCTCCTCGTCTTCTAAAATCGTCTCTATAAAAAGTAATATCTAATTGTCCTAATTTAACATCAGGGATGTTATAATCTTCTTTTAAAATTGAAACTAATCTTTCGGCTAAATAAATACCTCTTGGCTGTATTCCAATTAAAACAGTATTTTCAAAGTTATTATGATTTTCAATTAACTGACACGCTAACCGATGTAATATAATGTGAATTTCTTTAGAATTAAGTAGAATTTTTTTGCTCATTGCAATACCAAACATTGTTTGGAATACAAATATAATGCATTTTGTTAATTAATTTGTTAAAAACATTTAGAAGTTATTATTATAGTAAGCATTTGTTCATGTATTTTTATTTTTGAAGTAATTAATTATATTTTAATATATGGCTTTAACTCCAAAAGAAAATAATTTACCACTTACAAAATTTGAATCAATGCTAAAAACTAATAGTGTTTATTTTTTTGATTCTATTGAATTTGAGGAGATTATACATTATTATATAGATTCTGGAAAAATTTCTTTGGCTAAAAAGGCTATTAAACTTGGTTTAAAACAACACCCAAATTCTATTTTGCTTAAATTATTAAGAGCTGAATTAATGATTTTTGATGGTGAATTTGATGAAGCCACAAGTTTGTTAAAAGAATTGCAAGCGATTGAACCAACAAATGAAGAAATTTATGTTCAGCAAGCAAGTATTTTTTCAAAAAATGATAAACACCAACAGGCAATAGACTCTTTAAAAATTGCATTGTTATACACAGATGATGAAGCTGATATTTTAGCTATGATTGGAATGGAATATTTGTTTTTAGATAATTTTGATGAAGCCAGGTTAAATTTTGCGAAGTGTTTAACAGTTGATTTTGAAGATTATTCTTCACTTTATAATGTAATTTACTGTTTTGATATGCAAAGCCAGCATAACGAAGCAATTGACTATTTAAATGATTACATAGATAAGGACCCATACAGCGAAGTAGCTTGGCATCAATTAGGAAGACAACACTTTATTTTAGAGAATTATAAAGAAGCATTAAGAGCTTTTGATTATGCAGTTTTAATTGATGAATCTTTTGTGGGTGCCTATCTAGAAAAAGCAAAAACATTAGAGGAATTAAAAGAATATGCTGAAGCTATTGAAAATTATAAAATTACAATAGATTTAGATGATCCAACTTCGTTTGTTTATTTAAGAATTGGTGAATGTTACGAAATGCTAAACAAACCTAATTTAGCAATTAAATTTTATAAAAAAGCAGTACACGAAGATCCATTATTAGATAAAGGGTGGCTTGCAATAACAGAACTTAATATCTCTAATAAAAATTATTACAAAGCTCTTTTTTATATTAATAAAGCTATTGAAATTGATGAAAAGAATAGCTTATATTGGAGAAAGTATGCAGAAATTAATTTAAAACTAAACTTTTTTGAAGAAACTGTAAGGGCTTTTCAAAATTGTATTTTATTACAAGATTTTGACATTGCAATTTGGGTAGGTTTAAGTGATGTGCTTTGCTATTTAGGTGATTATAAAGACGCCTTAATTAATTTAAAAAAAGCCTCAAAGGTTTTTAAAGATTTTGCAGAATTGGAATATAGGCTTAGCGGTATTTATTTTAAGATTAACGATAACTCTAAAGGAAAAAAACATTTATTAAATGCATTAACAATTGATTTTGAATATCATAATGAAATTAAAGATTTATTTCCAGAGGTTTATAAAAAGCAACAGGTTTTAGATATAATAAACGATTTCAAAAATACTTCATTTTAAAATATTACATTTGTCCTTTAAGATAAAAGACAGATGCAACAAAGAAAATTAATTAATTATTTAGTAATTACACTTAAAGGAATGGCTATGGGAGCTGCAGATGTAGTTCCAGGAGTTTCAGGAGGAACAATTGCTTTTATTTCTGGTATTTATGAAGAGCTATTAACCTCTATTAGTGCCATAAAATTTTCATCAATAAAATTATTGAAAGAAAAAGGATTAAAAGCTTTTTGGGAAACTATTAATGGTAATTTTTTACTAGCATTGGCAATTGGAATTTTTATTAGTATTCTCTCTTTAGCTAAATTAATTTCATGGTTGTTAGAAAACGAACCAATATTAGTATGGTCTTTCTTTTTTGGATTGGTTTTAGCCAGTATTTTATTTATTGGAAAGCAAATAACTAAATGGAATGTATTATCTGTGGTACTATTTGTAGTTGGGGCTTTAGTTGCGTATTATATTACAACTTTGCAGCCTTTAGTATCTGAGAATTCTTCACCTTTGTTTTTATTTATTGCTGGAGCATTAGCAATTTGCGCTATGATTTTACCTGGTATTTCAGGCTCTTTTATTTTAGTGTTATTAGGTGCGTATAAACCTGTTTTAGATGCAATTCACGATAGAGATTTTAAACTATTGGCACTTTTAGCATCAGGAGCTATTATAGGATTGTTATCCTTTTCTAAAATATTAAAGTGGTTATTCAATCATTATAAAAATTTAACATTAGCAGTATTAACAGGTTTTATTTTAGGCTCTTTAAATAAAATTTGGCCTTGGAAAGAAACATTAACTTGGCGTACAAATTCGCACGGGTTACAAATACCTTTCAATGAACAAAGTGTTTCACCATTTTCATTTGAAGGAGATGCACAGCTAACGATGGCAATTTTATTAGCCGTACTTGGTTTTTCGGTAATAATTTTGTTAGAAAAAATAGCGAAAATGTCAGAATCATAATAATTTATGGCAAAAGAACGAAGTTTACTAGATAAAGTTTTCCTTTTTTTAAAAGGACTTTCAATGGGAGCTGCAAATAAAGTTCCTGGTGTATCTGGTGGTACAGTTTCTTTTGTATTAGGTTTTTATGAGGAAATGATTTATTCGTTTAGAAAAATTAATTACAAAGCTTTTCTATTACTTATAAATGGCAGATTTAAAAGTTTTTACAACTATACAAATGCTACTTTTTTACTCTTGGTTTTTGGTGGTAGTATGTTTAGTTATTTTAGTATTTCGTTAGCTTTAGACTACTTGTTAGATACCTATGAATTATATGTTTGGAGCGCATTTTTTGGAATGATTTTGGGTTCTATATTATTATATTTCAAAAGATTTTAACGATTGGAGCACTAAAAATATAGTTTCTATGATTATTGGTATTTCTCTTGGAGTTGCCATTAGCTTTATGAGTCCTGCAAAAGAAAATGACAACCTTTGGTTTGTTTTTATTTGCGGAATAATTGGTGTTTCTGGAATGACACTTCCAGGTTTATCAGGTTCGTTTATTCTTATTTTAATGGGTAACTATGTGTTGTTACTTGTAGATTCTGTAGCTGTATTATTTAAAACACTAACAGAAGTTTTTACAGGTGATTTTAGTTTTATGGATAATGAAGAAAGAATTCAGATACTTAAAAATAATTGTAACTTTTACGGGTGGTTCGGCATTTGGATTGGTGGTTACTTCGCATATTTTAGGATATGTTTTAAAACGATGGCATCAAATTGTAACTGCAGTAATTATAGGTTTTATTACGGGTTCTTTGGGTATAGTTTGGCCTTGGAAAAAAGAGGTTTATAAAATTGAAAATGGTATAAATTTATTAGATGCTAAAGGAAATAAAGTAATTGAAAATTTTGAAAGGTATTTTCCAGACTTTTCAAATAGCCAAACGTGGATCGCTATTTTATTTGTAGGAGTTGGAGCCGCAATTATTTTATTGATTGATAAATATGGCGCAGAACGTAAAGAATATATAGATGAATAATCGTACAAAATTTGGATTGTTAGGAAAGGATATTTCCTATTCTTTTTCAAGAAAATATTTTTCTGAAAAATTTAAAAAATTAGGTTTAACAGATTTAAAATATAGAAATTTAGATATCCCTGAGATTGAAGAGTTTCCATTTCTTTTATACCATAAAGAACACGAGTATAGAGGTATAAATGTTACAATTCCTTACAAAGAATCTGTAATGAGATATTTAAATGAAATAGATACTGATGCAAAAAAAATAGGAGCTGTAAATACTATAAAA
Source organism: uncultured Flavobacteriaceae bacterium (assembly GCA_942492305.1). Taxonomy (GTDB): domain Bacteria; phylum Bacteroidota; class Bacteroidia; order Flavobacteriales; family Flavobacteriaceae; genus Lutibacter. Next base: position 1,201,620 of record CALOEI010000001.1, read on the forward strand.
GTTACTGATGATAATAAGTTAGTAGGCTATAACACGGATTATTATGGGTTTTTAAACTCATTAAAACCTTTATTAAAACCACATCATAAAAAAGCATTGATTTTGGGAACTGGAGGAGCTTCAAAAGCAATTGCCTATGCATTAGATAAATTAAATATTAAGTATAAATTTGTGTCTAGAAGATTAGGTGATAACAATTATTTATACTCAGTTTTAAATAAACAAATAATTGAAGCACATCCAATAATAATTAATTGTACACCCATAGGAACACATCCTAACATAGAGGATGCTCCTAATATTCCATATCAATACATTACCAATAAACATTTATTGTTCGACTTAATTTACAATCCAGCAGAAAGTAAGTTTTTACTTGAGGGAAAGAGTAAAGGCGCTATAATTAAAAATGGTTATGAAATGCTTGAATTACAAGCAGAAAAATCTTGGGAAATCTGGAATTCATAGAAAATTTACGGAAATTTAACGCAACTTTTATAGTATCTTTGAATCTTCTATTAAGTAGTATTTTATAATACTATTATTTAAAATTATTAATGAGTATAATTATTGAACCTTAAACATTATAATATGTTAGACCAAGAAGAAAAATTACCAGCAGAAGAAAACAATTCTACCGAGCAATCTAAAGATTCTAAGAAAGAAATTACAACAGAAACAACTGCTGTAGAAGTTGCTAAATCAGAAGTGAAATTAGAGGCACCAGAAGCTGTTAAAGTTGAAAGTACAGATGAAGGTACACCTGCGGTTGAAGAAGTTAAGCCAAAGCAAAAAGAAGCTGTTACAGTTGAAATTAAAACAAGTGGTAAATCAAATAAAGCTATAGACGAAATTGAAAGTAAAATTGCCGAAAGTTCTGAAGTAATAGAACACAAGCAAATTGAAATGGAAGACTATGAAAGTTTGAGTTTGGAAGATTTAGTTGCAGAATTAGGGAAATTGGTTAAAGAAGGTCAGGTACAAAGTATTAATACAAATGTTAATAAGATTAAAAATATTTTTAACCTTAAGTTTGGGAAACTTTTAAAAGCTGAAAAGGAAAAGTTCTTGGCTGAAGGAGGAAATATTGTTGATTTTCAATATAACAATCCTATAAAATCTACTTATAACAGTTTTCTATACGATTTTAAGATTAAAAGAAACGAATTTTATGCAAATCAAGATGCTCAATTAAATTCTAATTTAGAAGAAAAGTTAGAATTAATAGAAAATTTAAAACATTTAATTGATAATGCAGAAGGGGCAACAATGTATAAAATGTTTAAAGATATTCAAGCTAAATGGGTAGCAATTGGTCCAATTCCAAGAGCAAAATACAATGATACTTGGAGAACCTATCAACACCATGTAGAGCGTTTTTACGATTTATTACATTTAAGTAATGATTTAAGAGATCTAGATTTTAAGCACAATCTTGAAGAAAAATTAAAGTTAATAGAGAAAGCTGAGGCATTAGTAAATTTAGAAGATGTAAATGCTGCATTTAAAGAACTGCAGGTATTACACAAACTTTGGAAAGAAGATATTGGGCCAGTTGCTAGAGAAGATAGAGAAGCGGTGTGGGAACGATTTAGTGAAGCTACTAAAAAAGTACATGACAATCGTCATGAATTTTTTAAGGATATGAAATCTAAATTTGAAGGAAATATTGATAAGAAGTTAGAGGTTATTAATGAAATTGAAGCTATTGATATATCTAAAAATAATTCAAGAACCGATTGGCAAAAAAGCATAAAAGAGTTAGAAACTTTACGAAATAAATTTTTTAGTATTGGTCAGGTTCCAAGAGCAAAAAGTGATCAAATTTGGGCTAAATTTAAAGAGGCAACTCGCAAATTTAATGTTGAAAAAAATAAATTTTTCAAAAATATTAAGAAAGAACATTTAGAGAATTTAAATCTTAAAAAAGCATTAATAGAAAAAGCGGTTGCTTTAAAAGATAGTGAAGACTGGGATTCTACTACAGAAGTAATGAAAAGAATTCAGGCCGATTGGAAAAAAATAGGACACGTGCCTAGAAAATATTCCGATAAGCTTTGGAAAGAATTTAAAGACGCTTGTAACCATTATTTTGATAGACTTCATAAAAATCAAGATATTGGCAATAAAGAACAAATTGAAGTTTTAAATAAAAAGAAAGAACTCTTAACTACTATTAAAGATGCTATAGGAAGTTCAGATGAAATTTCAATTGATGATTTAAATGAATATGTAAATGATTGGCGTGATTTAGGTAGAGTACCTTACGAAATGAGGCATATAGAAGTTAAATTTAATAAATTACTAGATAAAGTTGTTGACAATAGTGATATTGAAAAGCAAGACATAGAAATGATTAAATTTAAAAATTTAGTAAATAGTTATTTAGAACAAAAAAATTACAGAAAATTAGATTCTGAACAATTATTTATAAGAAAGAAAATTGATGAAACTGTGCGTGAAATTCAACAATTAGAAAATAATATTGGTTTTATTTCTAACGTAACCGAAGATAATCCTTTAGTTAAAAATGTTCGTAAACAAATAGATGTTTATAAAGAAAAATTAGATGTTTGGAAAGTAAAATTAAACTACCTGAAAGAGTTAGAGAGTTAGAATTAAAAGAATTAAACTATAAAGTTAAAAAAGGCTGTTTAGAAATTTCTAAACAGCCTTTTTATTTTTTATGTTGTCATTTCTGGCTAAACAAGAATGCAAATTTTAGTTAGAATAAAAGCCCAGAAATAAACCCGAATCCATTAAGTTCTATAGTAATATAATTCAGAATTTAATCATCTAATAATTAATGATATTAATCTTAAAATTCTTACGTTATTCATATTTTAAATAAGTAGCAACTTCAATTTTAACTTCGCTCCAAGTTTTAGAAATACCATCGGTACCGGTGTGTAATTCTTTACAAACTTCGTTTAAAGATTCAATTGCGGTTTGGGCTTGCCAATTATCTAAATCCATAACACCTTCTAAAGTTACCATTTGATCGCTAATTATAAATGTTATTGGCAGAGCTTGTGTTATACCATTCATAACAATATCTACAGTACCAGATGTTTCATTATTAATATGAATGGTACCTGAAATTAAAGAGGTATTTTTTAAGGCTCCAAAAAAGAACTTTTTTAATTTAGAATCTCTAATAGTATCATTTGTAAATAAACTACTTACAGGAATACTGAATTTTAAATTATTTAAAGCCTCTAACGCAGTTTTTGATTTAGAAGTATTTTCAATATTGAGTTTTGTAAATTGTCCTTTTACTGGAATTTTATCGTTGGTTTTATAAGCAATCCAATTAATTGTTGTTGTTTTTTGTTCTACACTATAACCTTTTTCTTCAGTATTTTTTATTTCTTTTTTTTGAGTATCCTTACAAGAAATAATTAATGATAGTGTTATTAAAATTAAGATGTTTAAAACATTTTTTTTTCATTAGTTTAAATATTTATTTACAAGTTTAATATATTCTTTTTTTGCTTCCTTTTCTGATAGATGGCTTAGTTGAAACCAAGCGTTTAATTTAAAGTCATTTCTAAGCTCTACATCACCCGATGGATTTTCATAGTTATTGCCTTTTGTTGCTTGTTTATAATAAGCATAGAATTGAAGCATTATATCTGGAGGTAGTTTAATATTTGTATTTGAGGCTTTTAAATATGCAGCTTCAAATTCTTTATTCAAATTTTTTTCCATGATATTAGGTTCAGTGTCTATATTTCAGCAATAGTTTGTATTCCGCCTTTAACTTTATCATTTAAATTTACTTTAATTTTTGTGTTTAAAGGTAAAAATACATCTACTCTAGAACCAAATTTAATAAACCCTGAGTCTTCTCCTTGAAGTACTTGCATAGAAGGTTTAGCATAATTTACAATTCGTTTTGCTAATGCTCCAGCAATTTGTCTGTATAAAACGTCTCCGTAAACCTTATTTTCAATGACAACTGTAGTGCGTTCGTTTTCTTCAGAAGATTTTGGATGCCAAGCAACAAGAAATTTACCTGGATGGTATTTACTAAATTTTACAATTCCACTTAAAGGATATCTAGTTACATGTACATTTAATGGCGACATGAATATTGATACCTGAATTCTTTTATCATTAAAATATTCTTTTTCAAAAACTTCTTCAATTACAACCACTTTTCCATCAACAGGAGACACAACATTATCTGGATTTCTATGGGTAAAACGTTTTGGGTTTCTAAAAAATTGTAAAATAAGTATATAAAATATTAAAAGTATAATTGATAAAAGTTTGTTAACCCAAGTAACACTTATTAAATTTTCAATAAGTATTATTCCAACTCCAACTATAATAGTTGCAATTAAAATTATTTTATAACCTTCTTTGTGAAACATAATTAATTAACTAATTGTAAATAAATAAAAATAAATGGTGCTGCAAAAATAACACTATCAAATCTATCTAAAAAACCTCCGTGACCTGGAATAAAATTACTACTATCTTTTACACCTGCTTGTCTTTTAAACATAGATTCAATTAAATCTCCTAATACTCCAAATATACTAACAATTCCGGCAATAACAATCCATTGTGTTTGTGTAAGGCTTGTAAATTGGTTTGTTAATATAAAACTAGCAATAAAAGTAAATACCATTCCGCCAATAAAACCTTCAATAGTTTTGTTTGGTGAAATACGTTCTAAAAGTTTGTGTTTTCCCAAATTTTTACCCACTAAATAAGCAAAACTATCATTAACCCATATTAATATAAAAACACCTAAAATGGTAGAGTTTACATAATTAAATGAGGAGTTTAAAAACGGAATTTGTACTATTAAAGTAAATGGTACAACAATATAAATTACTGATAAAAAAATTTTTCCAAGGTGGCTTATTACTTCCTCTTTTTTAGCAAATAAAATAGATGCAAAAGTTATAAATATTGTTAAAAATAATGCAACTCCTGCATATTCAAAAATAATTCGCGAAGGAATATCTTCAACATTTAAAATGTTTCCAAAAACAAAAAATAGACAACCAATTAAGTATGGAAATACACTTTTTAATGCTATCATTCTTTTAAATTCATAAAGACATAACATCATTAAAGTAAAAAATAAACAAATAAATGTAATTTTACTGTATAGTATTGAAAATATTAAAATACTTACAAAAACAAGTCCAGAAAGTGCACGTGTTAAAAGTTTTCCCATAGATTATAAATCTTCAAAAAGTAGTAAATATAAGTTTTTAGAATTTGTGTTACCATAATTCATAAAATCATCATCCTTACTGTTTAGATTGTAATTTTTAATGGCACTAATGTTACTAGGTATGTTACCTTGATAACGTGTTTTTATACCTGTTAAACTTTCTCCTTTAGATGAAACTAATTGACTAGTTGTTGCATACACTATAAAATTCTCTGATAATTCGGAGATTTTATTTTCTTTTAGTTGATTTGAAGAAAATAAAATACTTCCATTTTCAGCAATTAAGTGTTCACAACTTAAAAATATTGGAGACTGCTTTGTTAGTTTATCAATAGTTTTAATATTTAATGATTTTATCAGCTTTAATAAATCATTATCATTACAGCTGATATTTTCCCAAGAATTTTCTTGAACAATATTATTTAAATTTAATATTACTTCTTGTAAAGTAGTGCAATACAAAAACTTACCATTATTCTTAATAAAATTTTTTACAAAAATTTGATCAAGTGGTAAGTTTTGTAATTCTGAAGCTGGTTCTTCAGTTACTTTTTCTTTTGGAGTATTAAATAGTTTTTTGAATAAATTCATTAGTTACTTTGAATAAATTCAAAATTATGAAAAACTTATTGAATTATTCTGCTGTTTCTGATGAATTTTCAATATTTGGTGTTTCAGTAGAATTTCTTTCTTCAATTTTTTCAATTACTTCTTCTTTATCAAAAGGTCTTTTGCCAAAAATTAACTCTAAATCTTTTTTAAAATAACTTCTTTTTCAAGTAAAAGTTCAGCTAAGAGTTATCAATTTATCTTTATTATCTGTTAAAATTTTTAATAGCTCTTTGGTATTGTTCTTCAATAATTTGAGAAATTTCTTTATCAATAATTTGAGCTGTTTCTTCACTATATGGTTTTGTAAAATTATAGTCGGACTGACCACTAGAATCATAATAAGTGATGTTCCCAATTTTATCATTTAAACCATAAACTGTAACCATTGCTTTAGCTTGTCTAGTTACTTTTTCTAGATCGTTTAGTGCACCAGTTGAAATTTTATCGAACATTATTTTCTCTGCAGCTCTACCTGCTAAAGTTGCACACATTTCATCTAACATTTGTTCTGCTTGCACAATTTGGCGTTCTTCTGGTAAATACCAAGCAGCTCCTAAAGATTGTCCTCTTGGCACAATGGTAACTTTTACCAGTGGTGCAGCGTGTTCTAGCATCCAACTAGCGGTTGCATGTCCGGCTTCGTGAAAAGCAATTGTTTTCTTTTCTTTTGGAGAAATTAATTTATTTTTCTTTTCTAATCCACCAACAATTCTGTCAACAGCATCTAAAAAATCTTGATGATGCACCGCTTTTTTACCTTGTCTAGCAGCAATTAAAGCAGCTTCGTTACATAAGTTTGCAATATCTGCTCCCGAAAAACCAGGTGTTTGTTGAGATAGAATGGATACATCAACATCCTTATGAACTTTGATTGGTTTAATATGAACTTTAAAAATAGCTTCACGCTCGTTCAAATCAGGTAAATCAACATAAATTTGACGATCAAATCTACCAGCTCTTAAAAGTGCTTTGTCCAATACATCTGCACGGTTGGTTGCTGCAATAACGATTACATTGGTATCTGTTCCAAATCCATCCATTTCCGTTAATAACTGGTTTAACGTATTTTCTCTTTCGTCATTTCCACCAGTCATATTACTTTTTCCACGTGCTCTACCAACTGCATCAATTTCGTCAATAAAAATAATTGATGGCGCTTTTTGTTGTGCTTGTTTAAATAAATCTCTAACACGTGATGCTCCAACACCAACAAACATTTCAACAAAATCTGAACCAGATAATGAGAAAAATGGCACACCCGCTTCACCAGCTACGGCTTTTGCTAATAAGGTTTTACCAGTTCCCGGAGGACCAACTAATAAAGCACCTTTTGGAATTTTTCCACCAAGAGATGTATATCTATCTGGGCTTTTCAAGAAATCTACAATTTCTTGTACTTCTTCTTTAGCACCTTCTAAACCAGCAACATCTTTAAAAGAAGTTTTTACTTTCTGATCTTGATCAAACAATTTAGCTTTAGATTTTCCAATACTAAATATTTGACCGCCACCGCCGCCTGAACCACCGCCAGACATTCGACGCATAAAATAAATCCATAAACCAATTAAAAAATATAAATGGTAAATAAATAAATAATTGATCTAACAAATTTGTTTTTTCTTCAATTTTAATATCAAAATCTAAGTTGATATTCGTCTTTCGAAGTTTCTAAATTTTTTTCAAAATTTTGTAAATCACCAAATTATAATAATACATTGGTGCATTTGCTGTATAAAGAGAACTTTATTTTTTTTATGTTTTTCTTTTTCTAATGCTTCTTTTTTAATATAAATATTAGCAACATCTGTTGTTAACAATTACAATATTTTTTCAATATCATTTTCAGTAAGAATTTTTTCAAATTCATTCTGACTTAAATTTTTAGTCGATAAACTGTCGCTATTAAATATTTGATAAGCTATAAAAAGCACAAAAACAATTCCGTAAATCCAATAAAAATTAAATTTAGGAGTTTTTATATTTTTATTTTTTGGTGTATTTTTTTTCTCTTGACTCATTTATTATTTTTTACAATAAGTTGAAATATTTTTTTAGTTGTTTGTTGGAATTAATGTAATTTTTGCATCACCCCACAAGCTTTCTATATCGTAATATTCTCGTACATTTTTTTGAAATATATGTACAACTACGTTAATATAATCTATTAAAACCCAATCAGCATTTGATTCACCCTCAACGTGCCAAGGTTTTTCTTTACATAATTTACCTACTTGCTTTTGAATAATACCTGAAATGGCATTAACGTGTGTATTAGAAGTTCCAGTGGCTCTAATAAAATAGTCGCAAACAGTATTTTCAATTTCTCTTAAATCTAAAATTTGAATATCGAGACCCTTTATTTCATCTATCGCTTTTATTATCACCGCAATTAATTCATCTGCGCTTACATTTTTTCTTGTCATTAAATTTTTTTTATTTGGATACAAAGTTATTATTTTTTTATCATAAATTGTCAATTATATAACTTTGTTGAAATTATAACCTTTAAATGAATATAATCAAACTTAATGCCATTGATTCTACCAATTCTTACTTAAAGAAGCGAAGCCAAAAAAGTGCATTAGAGAACTTTACAGTTGTGGTTGCTAAATATCAAACTTTAGGTAGAGGACAATTAGGAACTACGTGGGTTTCAGAACAAGGTAAAAACCTAACATTTAGTTTGTTAGTTAGTTTTAAAAACTTTAAAATTCAAAATCAGTTTTATTTAAGTATGGCTGTTTCGTTAGGAGTAATTTATGCTCTAAGGCACTTTGTTACCGTGCCATTGAAAATTAAATGGCCAAACGACATATTGGCAGAAAAAGACAAAATAGCTGGAATTTTAATTGAAAATATATTAAAAAGTGAAAATATTAATCATTCAATTGTAGGGATTGGCTTAAATGTAAATCAGACAGAATTTCCAGCGGATATTGAAAATGTAACTTCGTTAATAAAACTATCTGGAAATAATTTTAATAATGATGAATTGTTAGATAAAATTGTAACCTCAATTAAAAAATATAGTTGTTTAGTGGAAGACGAAAAGTTTGATATTTTAAAACAAATGTATTTAAGCAATTTGTATAAATTTTAAACACCTGCAATGTTTGAAGATAAAAATGGTGAAATTTTCTTAGGTAAAATTAGCACCGTTGATGAAAATGGCAGGTTGGTAGTTGAACTGGAAAACGAAACGACTCGCAAATTTAGTTTAAAAGAAATCAAATTTGCGAGTCGTTAAATTTAGTTATTAATGCCTATAATTTAGAAGCATTATCTGTTAAAGTATCAATAAATTTTTGAAGCGGTCCTTTTACCATCATCGCCATCATTGGGTTAAAATCACCTTCAAACAATAACTGTGCTTCACAAGTGTTTTCTGTTACTTCATTAATTACTGCTGTTAGCGAAAAATTTAATTTGCTACTTGCAGCTCCTAAAACAATTTTGTCAAACTCTTGTTTTTCTTTAACAACCAATCTAATTTCGGGCATTCCTTTTAAACCAAAAACAAACGAATCCCCGTCAACTTCAAATTTAGTTGTATTTTCTGGCATTAGTTTTTCAAAATTGTGCAGGTTGGTTAAAAATTCAAAAAACTCTTTTTGAGATTTATTTATAACCGATTTTTTAGTTTCTAAATTCATAATAAGTATTTATTGATTCCACTCACTTGGATTTTCTCTCCATTGTTTAAGTGTTTCTAATTCATTAGTTGAGATGTAATTGTTATCTAAAGATTGTTCTAATAAATGCTCATAGTCACTTAAAGTAGTTAATTTTACTTTAGCATTTTCAAAATTATCATCAGCAATTTTAAAGCCATAATTAAATATAGCAACCATACCTTTTATATTAGCACCTGCTTCTTTTAAAGCTTTTACAGCATTTAAACTACTTTTTCCTGTGCTAATTAAATCTTCAACAACCACTACATTTTTATTTTTTTCTAATAAACCCTCTACTTGATTTTTTCTACCGTGGCTTTTCGGCTCTGGTCTCACATAAACAAAAGGAACATTTAAATGTTGCGCAACTAACACTCCAATAGCTATTGCTCCAGTAGCTACACCAGCAATAACATCTGGTTTTCCATATTCTTTTTCAATAATGTTCGCCAAATTTTCTCTCAAATAATTCCTTATTTTAGGAAAAGATAATGTTGTTCTGTTATCACAATAAATAGGTGATTTCCATCCAGATGCCCAAGTAAATGGTTCATTTGGTTGTAATTTAATAGCTTTTATTTGTAATAAAAGTTCAGCAGTTTTTTTTGCAGTATCTTTGTTCATAATCATAATGCAAATGTATAAAGTTTTTGTGAATGACTGTCCAATAATTTTGACAGAAAACAATAATATTTTAACAAATTATAAAAAAGTAAAATTTAATACAACTGAAACTAAGCAGTTTGTAAAAGATATATTTAGTAGTAATTTAAGTGGAATTTGTTTAATATGTGAAAATTTAAAAGTTGATTGGAGTCAATTTAAGCTACTTTTTAAAATTGAAAAAGCAGCAGGTGGAAAAGTTTTTAATTTAAAAAATGAAGTGCTCTTTATTTATAGATTTGATAAATGGGATTTACCGAAAGGTAAACTTGAAAAAGGAGAATCTCTAGAACAATGCGCTATTAGAGAAGTTGAAGAAGAATGTGGAGTTAACGATTTGGTAATTGAAAAACCTTTAGAAACAACCTATCATATTTTTGAAAGAAAAGAAAAAACAATTTTGAAGATTACCTATTGGTTTTTAATGAAAAGCAGTTTTTCAGGTAAACTAGTGCCTCAATTAGAAGAAGGGATAGAGCAAGTAGTTTTTAAAAATAAAAAAGAAACTAAAGATGCTTTAATAAATACTTACGAAAATATAAAACTATTGTTTTAAACGTTTTCGTAACTCGCTCATTATAATTGTTTAGTCCTTAGAAAAAGCCTTATATTTGCCGCTTTTGAAAATTAACTACTATGACTGAATTTATCACAAAAAGAGTATCAAACGTTAGAAACGATGTTTTATCTGGAATAACAGTTGCTTTGGCTTTAGTGCCAGAAGCTGTTGCATTTGCATTTGTTGCAGGTGTAGATCCATTGGTGGGTTTGTATGCAGCTTTTATGGTGGGATTAATCACTTCTATTTTTGGAGGAAGACCAGGAATGATTTCAGGAGCAACTGGAGCTTTGGCAGTTGTTATGGTAAGTTTAGTTTCTGAAGGAAATGCACTTGGAGAACCAGGAGAAAACTTAGGGTTGTATTATTTATTTGCAACCGTAATTTTAATGGGAATCATACAAGTATTAGCAGGTGTTTTAAAACTAGGAAAATTTGTACGTTTAATTCCGCATCCTGTAATGATGGGATTTGTTAATGGTTTGGCAATTGTAATATTTCTTTCTCAATTAGGAATGTTTAAAAGAACAATAAACGGAGAAAAAGTTTGGTTACAAGGCAATCAATTATTTTTAATGATTGGTTTAGTAGCTGTAACAATGTTAATAATGTGGGGTTTGCCAAAAATTAAACAAGCTAAAAAATTGCCAGAGGCTTTAATTGCTATTTTGGTAGTAAGTAGTATTGCTATTTTGGCAAAATTTGATGTTGCTACAGTAGGCTCTTTTATACGTGATGGTGGTGGAGCTGGCTTAAAAGGTGGTTTCCCAACGTTAAAATTAGAAACATTTGCAAAAGTTCCATTTACTTGGGATTCGATTGTATTCATACTTCCTTATGCATTAATTTTAGCTGCAATTGGTTTAATTGAATCGTTAATGACCCTAAATTTAATTGATGATTTAACAGAAACTCGTGGAAACGGAAATAGAGAATGTGTAGCGCAAGGAAGCGCAAATATTGTAACGGGTTTGTTTGGTGGAATGGGAGGTTGCGCTATGATTGGACAGTCTATTATTAATATAAAAGGTGGAGGTAGAGGCAGATTATCTGGTATTGTAGCAGCTGTAATGTTGTTATTATTCATTTTATTTGGTTCATCGTATATAGAACAAGTTCCTATCGCAGCCTTAGTTGGGGTTATGTTTATGGTAGTTATAGGAACATTTGCATGGAGTAGTTTTAGAATTATTAATAAAATTCCACGTGCCGATTTGTTTGTGCTAATTTTAGTATCTGCATTAACCGTTATTTTCGATTTAGCTATTGCAGTAATTGCAGGTGTTATTTTTAGTGCTTTGGTATTTTCTTGGGAAAATGCTACCAGAATTAGAGCAAGAAAAAGAATGAAAGAAGATGGTACCAAAATTTACGAAATATGGGGGCCTTTATTTTTTGGATCAATTACAACTTTTATGGATAAATTTGATGTGAAAAACGATCCAGATTCAGTGGAGATTGATTTTGTGGAATCTCGTGTTGCTGATCATTCGGCTGTAGAAGCCATTTTTAATTTGGTTGAAAAGTATGAAACTGCTGGTAAAACAATTCATTTAAAACATTTAAGTGAAGAATGTAAGGTTTTGTTGTATAAATCTAGTCCTAAGTTTCACGAAGTTATAATAGAAGCTATAGACGATCCAAGGTATCACTTAGCTGCAAATCCTGAAGAATTCACCAAAGGTTTGTTTGAAAAATAAATTATTGTTTAAACGTTTCTAAAAAAGAAACCCACTCCTTTTTAGTGTTTAAATTCAAAATAATTGCACTGTCTAAAACTTCAATTGTTGAAATTTTAGCAGGGTTCACTTTTTTAAGCTGAAAATCTAATCGTGCATTTTTATCGGAAGTATCTAAATTTAGAAGATTTTTCCAAAAACTGTTCTTCATTTTAATGGGATGTCCGTTTTTTCCTTCATATTTAGGAAGTACAATTTCATTAGTTGTTGAAATTATTTTTGTTAATTCTTCTGAATTTAAAATTGGAATGTCAATATGATTTACTAAAACCTCAGAAGGTTTTGATATTGTTTTTAAAACTGTTTGAAGCGTTGAAAACGAACCTAATTCTGGATTTTTATTAATAACAACTTTTACGTTTAAACCTTGAAATTCTACAGAATTAATTTGAGCCTTTTCGAGCCAAGGAATGGCATTAAAATAGTGTTCAAAATTGTAGCCTAATCCAATATAAACGTTTTTTAAAGGTGATTTTGAAATTCGATGTAGTTGCTCTAAAATCCAAAAAGTTTGTTGGTATTTCAATAAGCCTTTTGCAACACCCATTCGTTCCGATTTTCCACCTGCAAGTAGCGCAAAAACAGTATTATTTTCCATAGTGTACTTTCAATAACTCGGCAGCAATACTTATTGCTATTTCTTTGGGTGAATTACCTCCTAAATCTAAACCAACCGGACAATGTACTGGTGAAATTCCAGCTTCAAAATTTAATTCGTTTCTAAGCATATTATTAAATTTATTCTTTTTGGTTTTACTACCAATCAATCCAATGTATTTAGTTTTAGAATGCAAGGCCAAAGCAGTTATTTCAAAATCTAATTTATGATCGTGTGTCATAATAAGCACGTAACAATTTGGTCCCCAGTTAACAGTTTGTTTGTATAAATCAAAATCAACATTGGAAAAAGTGATATTTTTATCAATAGCAATTGTTTCTTTCCAGTTTTCTCGAACATCTAACAAGGTTATATTAAATGGAGTATCTTTTAAAATGTTGCACAATTCAACGCCAATATGTCCAGCGCCAAATAAGTATAGTTCGGGAGTTTGATTCATAGGTTCAATAATTAATTCTACTTTTCCACCGCAACATTGCTCAAATTCAGGTCCAAGCGTATAAGAAAATTCTTTTATATTATTTTCTGAAATTGAAAGTACAGCTTCGTCAATAACTTTAAACTCTAGTTTGCCACCACCAATAGTTCCAAAAATTTCTTTTTGTTTAGTAACTATCATTTTTGAAGCAACTTTGCAAGGAGCAGAGCCTAAAACTTTAGTAACCGTAACTAAGGCAATAGGTTGTTTTTTTTGTTTAAATTCTGAAAGTAATTCAATCCAATTATTCATTAAAATGTTTTTTCTTTTTTACAAACAAATATGCTTTAAATTTAAATCAAATCGTAATCACTTAAAGGTAAATTGTAATAGCGTTTACCAGTTAATTTAAAAATTGCATTTACAATTGCTGGAGCAATAACCGGAACGCCAGGTTCTCCAACTCCAGTAGGTTTTTCACTACTTTCAACAATTTCTACATGAACATTAGGAATTTCATTCATTCTAATCATTTTGTAATCGTCATAATTTCCTTGTTCAATTGCTCCATTTTTTGCTATAATTTTCCCATAATAAGCTAGCTGCATACCAAAAACAGCAGCACCTTCCATTTGAGCAGTTACGGTATCTTTATTAACTACAGTTCCACAATCAATAACTGTATAAATGTTGTGAACTTTTACTTTGTTATTTTTCATAGAAACTTCTACAACAGAAGCCACATAAGAATAAAAACTATAATGTACTGCTAAACCATAAGCGTGACCTTCAGGTAATTCCTTTCCCCAATCAGCATTTTTTGCAGCTAGTTTCAGTACATTTTTAAGTCGTGCAGTGTTGTATTTTATTGGATCTTGAGTATCTTCAATACGATCTTCCCCAATTAAATTTAAACGAAATTCTAACGGGTCTTTATTTGCTGCATGTGCCAATTCATCGGCAAAAACATTGATTGAAAATCCGTGAGGAATATTAATTACAGATCGAAGCCAACCAATTCTCACGTGTGCTGGAGCTTGTCCAACTTCAACTTTTAAATTTTCAATATCAAAAGGAACATTGGCAGCACTTGAAATTTCAAAACCAGCAGCATAATCTACACCAGGTTGAAATGTTGAAACAATGGAAGGCAGAGCAAAACGATGCAACCAACCTGTTACTTTACCATTTTGGTCGAGTGATGCTTTCATAAATTGTGCACTGGTTGTATGGTAATAACCGTGTTTAATATCGTCTTCACGTGTCCAAACAACTTGGACGGGAGCATTTATTGCCTTAGAAGCAATTACAGCCTCAACTACATAATCTGGTTTTGATTTTCTTCCAAAACCACCTCCTAAAAAAGTAACATTTATAGTTACATTATCTTCAGTAGTTTCTAAATAATCGGTTACTTCTTTTCTTGCAGACTGAGGATCTTGAGTAGGCGCCCAAACCTCGCAAGTAGTTCCTTGTACCCAAGCAACAGCATTGGGAACCTCCATTGGAGCGTGTGCTAAATGTGGTAATTGAAAAGTGCTTTCAATAATTTTTGCAGCATTTTTAAAAGCTTTGTTTACGTTTCCTGCATCTTTTGCAATTTTACCAGATTTATGAACATTTTCAGTTATTTGATTCATATATTTTTCAGAATCATATGCTTTATTATCTCCAAAATCCCAGTCAATTTTTAAAGCTTCTTTTCCTTTAAAAGCAGCCCAAGTATTTGTTGCAATTACTGCAACACCTCCAAGTGTACCAAAAGGTTTTTCAATTTTAGGAATCTCAATAACATCTAAAACACCAGCAATTTTTATAGCTTGTGTTTTATCAAAAGATTTTACGGTTCCAAATGTAACAGGGCAACGTGCAATTGCCACAAATTTCATATTTGGCAGACGTTTGTCTAAACCAAAAACAGCACTTCCATTTGAATATGCAGTAACATCAACTCCTTTTAAATGTTTACCTATGTATTTAAAATCTTTCGGATTTTTATAGGTTAATTTTTCATCGGAAGGAATTTCTAATGTTTTTGCTATTTCAACCAAATCACCATAACCAATTTTTTTACCACTTGAATGAATGATAAAATGATTTTCAGCTATACACTCCGTTTCTGGAACTTGCCATTTTTGTGCTGCAGCAGTAATTAGCATTGCTTTTGCAATAGCACCCATTTTTCGCATTGGTTCGAATAAATAACGAATGCTTCGTGAACCATCTGTATTTTGGTCGCCATATTTTTTATCACCAACAGCTTGTTGAATGGAAATTTTTGACCAATCAGCATCCATTTCATCTGCTATAACTGATGGTAATGAAGTTCTAACACCATTTCCCATTTCTGACCGTGAGGCAATTAATACAACACTTCCGTCAGAATTAAGCTGTACAAATAAGTTTGGATTGAAATTGATTAAATTTTCAGGAGCTTTTTCTTTATCTGAAAAAACCGAAGTATTACATGCTAAAATTAATCCGCCAGATGCTAAACCAATACTTTTAACAAAACTTCTACGACTTATATTTTTTATAGGTTTCATAATTAGTTTTGTTTTTTAAGTTCAACAGTTCTATGAATTGCTTTTTTTATGCGTTGGTATGTTCCGCATCGGCAAATATTTCCAATCATTGCTTCATCAATATCTTCATCGGTTGGGTTTTCATTTCTATCAAGTAGCGCAGTGGCTGCAATTAATTGTCCAGGTTGGCAAAATCCACATTGAGGTACATTTAATTCCTCCCAAGAGTTTTGTAATAACTGTAAATTTTTAGATTCACCTTCAATAGTTGTAATATTTTTACCTTCAGCAACAGAAACTGGAATCATACAAGACTGCACTGGAGAATCGTCTAACAAAACTTTGCAAGAACCACAAACGCCAATTCCACAGCCATATTTTGTTCCTGTAAGTCCAACTATATCTCTAATTGCCCATAGTAAGGGCATTTCTGGAGCAACATCAATGGTATGTTTTTCTCCATTTATTTGAAGTGTAATCATTTGTTTAGAATTAGTAGTTAGTTTGAATTAACAAGATATGAATATTTTTTTAATCTATTAATAGAACCTTTTTTAATAGCCATTTAATTAAAATTAGGATGCTGCACACTGAAACAGTGCTATTTTACTTAGAACCTATATGTGGATTTCTAATGATTTAACTTCTCCGGATTTCATATTTTTTAGTTTAAAGTCACCAATTCTAACTCTTACTAATCTTAAAGTAGGAAAACCAACAGCGGCAGTCATTTTTCTTACTTGTCTAAACTTTCCTTCTGAAATAGTTATTGAAATCCAACTAGTTGGTCCGTGTCTATCATCTCTAATTTTTTTATTTCTTTTAGGTAGCATTGGAGTTTCATTTAACACATAAACATTACAAGATTTAGTTGTGTATTTTTTACCTTCAAAACCTATTTCAACACCGTTTTTTAATTGTTTTAGGGCTTTTGAAGTCATGTTTCCATCAACTTGAGCAAAGTATTCTTTTTCAATATTGTTACTATTAATAAAATCACTCGTTTTGCCACAAGTAGTAATTAAAAGTAACCCTTCAGATTGTTCGTCTAATCTTCCAATCGCCATAGAATTTTTTGGAAAACTATATAAATTACCTAAGAGTTTCTTTTTATGTTTACTAACATCGTTGTTTGTAAATTGACTTAAATAACCATCGGGTTTGTAAATGGCAAAATGTTGATGATTAGTGTTTTTCATTTAAAATTTGATAAACGAGTTGCTTAGTAAGTTGCTGACCAGAAGCTTTATTTCTAATAGCGTCAAAGCTATAAATAAAATCACAACCATTTTTGTATTCACTACAACCGTAAGCAGATTTCCCTTTTAAAATAATTCCCTTCTTACATTTTGGACAACTTATTTTTTCAGGTATTTTATTATTGTTATTGAGCGGAGTTGTTGTGTTCTTTTCCTCTAATTTTAACTTAAAGTTATCATCAAAACGAACCAAACCTTCAACAGTGCCTTTTTCTGTTTTAAATCCTTTTAAATTAACTGTACAACCTTTTTTTAGCAAACGGATGTATTGGTTTTCAGATATTTTTTTATCCAAATAGATAAAAGGAAGTTTTAAATCGCAACCTTTTTTATAATTGCTACAACCATAAGCTTTTGAACCTTTCAAAATAGTTCCATCATTACATTTTGGACATTTTTGGGTAGAAATTCCTTTTTTGTTTTTTAATTCTGTGGTAGGTAAGGCATGGGCAGTTTTTTTAGCAGTTGTTACAGCAGAAATATTTGCTCTCATAGTTTCAGATCGTACTTCATAAACCAAATGATCTACCATCTTTTTCA
Source organism: uncultured Flavobacteriaceae bacterium (assembly GCA_942492305.1). GTDB lineage: Bacteria > Bacteroidota > Bacteroidia > Flavobacteriales > Flavobacteriaceae > Lutibacter. The sequence goes on from CALOEI010000001.1 coordinate 1,219,425, forward strand.
TATTTTTTATAAAAGTACCTGCATTAAACTTTCCTTGTTCAATCTCCTTCAATCTTTTTTCCCATCTACCTGTTAATTCAGCAGATTTTAATAATTCATTTTGAATAATGTTTATTAATTGAATTCCAGTTGTGGTTGGTAAAATTTGTTTTTTATTACGTACAATGTATTTACGTTTAAATAAGGTTTCTATGATATTGGCACGTGTTGATGGTCGACCAATACCGTTTTCTTTCATTAACTCGCGCATTTCGTCATCATCAACATGTTTTCCAGCTGTTTCCATAGCACGTAAAAGAGTTGCTTCAGAAAAATGTTTGGGAGGTTTGGTTTCTTTTTCTAAAAATGATGGTTCGTGCGGACCTTTTTCACCTTTTGTGAATGTTGGTAAAATACCAGTTTCTTTTTGAGAATTTTCAGAAGATTCAAATACAATTCTCCATCCTTTTTTTATAATTTCTTTGCCAGTGGTTTTAAAAGTTACATCGGCTGCTTTTCCAATAACTGCTGTATTTGAAACTTTACAATCATCATAAAAAACAGCAATAAAGCGTTTGGTAATCAAATCATAAACCCTTTGTTGGTTATATTGCAGGTTTATCTGCACACCTGTGGGTATAATTGCGTGGTGATCGGTTACTTTTTTATCGTTAAAAACTTTAGTCGATTTCTTAATTTTTTTACCTAATAAAGGTGTTATTATAGAATTATAATTAGTTAAATTTTTTAATATGCCAGGAACTTTTGGATAAATATCATTGGGTAAAAAAGTAGTATCAACTCTAGGGTAAGTAACTACCTTTTGTTCATATAATTTTTGAACAATTTTCAAGGTTTCATCTGCTGAAAATCCAAATTTGTTATTGCAATTAACTTGTAGGCCAGTTAAATCAAACAGTTTTGGAGCATATTCTTTCCCTGCTTTTTTGGTAATGGAAACAATTTCAAAATCACTTTCTTTTACTTTGTTCGCTAAAACTTCACCTTCCTCTTTTTTTAAAAACCGTCCTTCTTCACAATTAAATTGAGTTTCTCTATACAGTGTTTGCAGTTCCCAATACGGTTGAGGTTTAAAATTTTCAATTTCTTTAAACCTGCTTACAACCATTGCCAATGTTGGTGTTTGTACACGTCCAACTGACAATACTTGTTTGTATCCACCATGTTTTACGGTGTACAATCTAGTAGCGTTCATTCCTAACAACCAATCGCCAATAGCTCTAGAAAATCCCGCATAGTATAAATTATCATAATTTTTTGAAGGTTTTAAGTTTTCAAAACCCTCTTTAATAGCTTCTGTAGTAAGTGAAGAAATCCATAAGCGTTGAATTTCACCTTTATAATTTGCCTGATTAATAACCCAGCGTTGTATCAATTCACCTTCTTGACCCGCATCACCACAATTTATAATTACTTCGGCTTTATCAAACAAGCTTTTAACAATGTTAAATTGTTTTTTGATACCTTCATTAGATACAACTTTGGTCTCAAATTTTTCAGGAAGCATTGGTAAATTATTCAAATCCCAGCTTTTCCAATGTGGTTTGTAATCGTTAGGTTCAAAGAGCGTACATAAATGTCCGAAAGTATAAGTAACGGCATAACCATTTCCTTCAAAATATCCATCTCGTTTTGTATTTGCTCCTAATACAGTAGCAATTTCACGAGCAACACTTGGCTTTTCGGCAATACAAACTTTCATTTAATGGTTGGTTTTTGAAGTTGCAAAGTACTAAATTTTAATATAAATAATAGTGAAGCATATTAAAAGAAAGTTTAAAAATTTAGGTTCATAAAAGATTAATTTTTAGTAATTATACTTTACGTTTTTAATTAAATGTAAAGTAAGTCGCTTTTAAAATTAAAAATAATATATTTATTGCTTTTAGAATTTAAAGCTTAACACCATATTATTAATGAGATCTTATTCAATTACAGAAATTAACGACCTTTTAAAAGGTGAATTAATTGGAACTACTGCACAGAAAATTACAGGGCCAGAACATTTAGAAAATGCAACTGAAAATCAAATTAGTTTTATTGGAAACAAAAAATATGTTCACTTATGGGAAACTTCAAAAGCTTGTGCTGCAATTGTAAGTGCAAATTTAGTTGTTGAGCCTTTAGAAAATAGGGCTATTATAAAGGTTAAAGATGCTGATTTGGCAATGATAAAAGTATTGAATATGTTTACGCCAGCACTACCACAATTTGATGTTGATATTCATCCAACCGCAGTAATTCATGAAACTGCAAAAATTGGAGCTGGTTGTAAAATTGGCGCAAACTGTTTTGTAGGTAAAGATGTTAAAATGGGAGATGGTGTACAATTATACCCGAATGTTGTAATTTTTGATGATGTAAAAATTGGAAAACATACAATTATTTGGTCTGGAACAGTTATACGCGAACGCAGCGTGATTGGAAATGATTGTATTTTTCATTTAAATGTAAGTATTGGAGCAGATGGTTTTGGATACCGGCCTAAAGAGGATGGTAGCGGGTTGGCAAAAACACCTCATATTGGCAATGTTATTATTGGAAATAATGTTGAAATTGGAGCGAACTCTTCTGTAGATCGTGCAAAATTTAGTTCTACAATAATTGGCGATGGTTGTAAAATAGATAATTTAGTTCAAATTGCACATAATTGTGTTTTGGGTCGTTCTTGTATTATGGCAGGAAGTAGTGGTTTGGCAGGTTCTGTTACTTTAGGAGATGGTGTGATAATTGGAGGAGCATCTTCAATAAAAGACCATTTAACTATTGGTTCAGGTGCCGTTATTGGAGGAGGTTCTGGTGTAATGAATGATGTTCCTGCAGGGAAAACAGTTGTTGGATATCCTGCAACAGATGCTAGAGATATGTTTAGGCAATGGGTTGCATTAAAGAAATTAGGAAAGGGATAATTTAATGCAAGAAATCTAATTTTTTTTTCAGAATTGTATGCTTTAATAAATTATATTTGTTTTATTATTATTAATTAAATTTTTAAAATGTTAAAAGAATTAATAGAAATTAAACCTGGTATTGGACTGGGATTTCTAAAGTTTGGAATGTCTAGAGATCAAGTTAAAGAATTGCTTGGAGAACCTACATTTATTGACAAATATTCACACTCTGAAGCTGCGAATGATGCAACAGAGTCTTGGGAATATGACGAATTATATCTTTCTATTAGTTTTGATGAAGCTGAAAATTGGAAACTAATGATGTTTTCTGTAAGTTCAGATTTTTACGAATTAGAGGAAGCTTCTTTAATTGGTTTAAATGAAAAAAAACTAATAGAACAATTAGATGAAATTGATTTTGGAAATGTATATGTTGAAGATTGTTCTGAAAATGATGACGAAGATCTTAAAGTAATTGAAATTGATGAAAAATCTATTAATTTTTGGTTAACTAATGGGGTATTAGATGAAATACAATGGTCTCCATTATTTATTGATGATGATACTATTAAATGGCCCAAATAATTTTGTTAATTTGTTTAAGACTAACATCATTCCTGTGAAAACGGGAATCTATACCGAGTTACAAGAAAACCAAAACTAACAAGATTGTTTAGCAACACAGAATAGAAACTTGCCCTCGCAGGTATGATTAGGCCTAAAATACATTAATTTTAAAACACTAAATCTTTTAATTTTTAAAGAGCTAAGCTATTGACTCTTAATAAATTGTATTGATTGTTGGTTAAATATTTGAGCTTGCTCTATATTAACTACATATTGTCCAGTTTTCTATAATAAATAGCGTAGATTTTATATGAGAATCTACTACTTTTTTTATGGAAGGCAAAAACAAATGATCTTCTTCTCCCATAATATAAAATGTAGGAATCTTTATATCTGTTGTTCTAAAAAAATGTAATAATGGGTTTATTTCTGAAGTTAACTTAAACCATCTTACAAATTCTTTTTGATAAAGTTTTTTAGCTTCATTCACAAAAATTAATCGCGATTTTTTATGATTTTTTCGTGGCATTATTATAAACGCAAATAATTTATATAAAACTAAATAGGGAACAACCGATTTAAACAGTACGCCAACACGCATTAAAAATTGAGATTTTAAGTTGAGTTTCATAATAGCTCCACCCATAATCATACTTTTTACACGATTAGGATGTTTTTCGGCTAAATTTCTAATCAATATTGTGCCTAAAGAAATTCCAGCAAAATGCGATGTTTTAATTTTTAAATGATCAATTACTTCTACAATATCATGTGTTATTGAATCAAAGGTGTATTTTTCTTTAAAAGCATCTTTTAATACATGTTTACTATTTCCATGACCTCTTAAATCCAACACTAAAACGTTAAAAACGGAACTAAAGCTTCTAATTTGTTTAAACCAAATAGAAGAGCTTCCACCTGCCCCGTGAACAAATGTTACCCACTCTTTTGCAGTTTTATGTTTGTATGTTGTATAGTTTAACATGTATAATTTTTAAAATAGTAGCGTTGGCAAAAATACTGAAATCTATTTTATAAATAATAATTTCTTTTTTTTCTTTAAAAATGAATTAAATTTAGGGCTCTTAGTTTAAGATTCAGTAATTTTTAATTAACTAATAAATGATTAATTATGAATGTTTTTCATTATGCATTTAAAATAAAAGATATACAATCTACAAAAGACTTTTACATTAATATTTTAGGATGTAAGCAAGGTAGGTTTACTGAAAATTGGATAGATTTTGATTTTTTTGGAAATCAACTCTCAGCACATGTTAGTAACAATATACCAAAACCAGATTATTGTGGAACTGTTGATGGTATAAAAGTTCCAATTCCGCATTTTGGATGTGTTTTAACAATAAATCAGTTTGAGATTGTTAAAGGTAATTTAGAAAAGGCAAACTGCCAGTTTATTGTAAAGCCGCAAATTAGGTATAAAGATTTAATTGGAGAACAGTTAACTATGTTTACAGAAGATTTTAGTGGAAATCCGATTGAATTTAAAGCATTTAAAAACCCAGACGAAATTTTTAAATAGTTTTACTTACCACCAAACAACAAAAAACTTTTCAGTTTCTCCATTTGGATATTTTAGCCAACACAATGGTGCAGATTTCTGACTAATAAAAACTTCAATTATTTTTAAAAATTGTTCAAAATTTTGCCATTTGGTTTGTAGTTGAATTTTCAGTAACCAATTTAGCTTTGAAGGAATATGAAACTTACAAGTTTTAAATTGTTGTAATTCATTAAAATGAATGTAAAACCCTTTTATACATTTAGAATTTAGTGGTTTAACTTCAATGTTTTTTGTTTGATAAGGAATAAATAATTGTGCTTTAAAATGTACTTGTTGCTTAATGGTTTCAGCTTGCAAGTTTAATTTTGTTAACAATGGTTTTGTAAATGAGTTGTAAAGAAGTGGTAGTTGCTTATCCTTTAATTTGGAAAGTTTTGCAACTAAACTATCTCTTCTGTTAGGACCAATCCAATGTTCTAATTCGGTTTTTCCAACCGATGCATCATACAGATAAAATTTATAAATAACTTCTAAATGAATTGGAGTTTTGTGCTGTTTCAAAATACAATCTAGCTCGCCAACAGTAACTTTTTTATTCTGAATTTGAACATTTTCTACTAAAATTTTAATTGAAGCATCTTGTCTTAATTGATGACTTAAAAAGCTCTCAACACGCTTTCCTAAACGTTGACTTTTTTGTAAAACACTATCAAAAGATGCCGTTTTAAGATTAGAAAGTTCAAATTGTTGCAATTCGTAAACTTCTTTATTTTCCCAAAGTAGCGGCGTATTTAAAAATCCTTCGTATTGTAGTTGTATTTCTTTTGTGTTTAAATGCATTTATAAATTGATTTAAAACACTTTATAAATTGGTAATTTTAAATGAGCAGATTCGTAATAAGGAGATTTTTTATAAACAAAATTTAATTGAGCTCTTGGGTTTTTTGCAAAATCTACATCGGTTGCCATTTTCTCATCTAATTCTTTTTTTATGGATGGATTTTCTATTAAAAATTGTTCGGCAATATCTTCAAAAACATAAGCAGAATAGCCTTCTTTTTGTTGTAAAACGCTGTCGAAATAATTCCAGTTAAAGAATGAATCTGTAGCTGAGGCTTCTAATGTTTCAATAATATATCTTGCTCCAAATTGATTTACAGGAATAAAAATATCGCCTTTTTTAAAAGTAATTTCTTTAGTTAAAGCTGAAATAGTAGTGTTATAATGTTGGTAATGCCCTTCGTAAGCTGAAGTTCGGGTTTTATAATCTTTAATGTGTTGCTCTTCAACAGTAATTATAGTGTCATTTTTAAAAGCAACATATTCAATATTATTTTCATTTAATCTATCCATTACTTTCCACCAACCTTGTTTTAAAACATATGCTTTTGGAATGCTAATTTCTTTGGTTGCTTTAAATTGATTGAAATATTTCACGGATTTAGTAAATGGTTTAGATTTATCGTAAAATAAACGCTTTCCACTTGTAACTTTACTGTCTATAAAAGTTCCCTCATAACCTTTAAATTGTAACGTTGTAAAAGTATCTCTAGCAACTTCGAAAGTAATAGGATAAGTTTTTTGTTCTAAAATTTTTGCAACTGCATTTTTGCGAAGCTCTTTAATTTCTAGGCCATTTTTTATGGTAAAATTTATAGCGCTTTCCAATAAACTGTAGGTTTGTTTAACACGTTGTTTGTATGGTTTTAACATATGTGTTTCAACCATAAAACCTAAAGAATTAAATAATGTTGTATATCCTGTTGAATATCTTGGCGAATCAAAAAATTGACTAAAACCAGCTTCAGGTGTGCTTCCCCAAACATTAACATACGGAGTAATTATAATGTCATTTTTAAGTAAATCAGCTTCAATTTCTGGTCGCATAGTGGTTTCAATAAAATCGCCTAAATTGTTTCCTAACTTGTTGTGTTGTGTAAATAAATGGGTAATTGCATATTGATAATCTGCGCCATTGCTTACGTGGTTGTCAATAAAAACATCTGGATTTACTAAATGAAAAATTTCAGCAAAAGCACGTGTATTTTTAGTATCTGCTTTTATAAAATCTCTATTTAAATCAAAATTTCTGGTATTTCCTCTAAAACCGTATTCTTTTGGTCCGTTTTGATTTGCTCTAGAATAACTATTTCTATTTAAAGCTCCGCCAACATTGTAAATAGGAATAAAAGCTAAAATAATATTATCTAATTCTTTAATCTTATTTTTATCTTGAACAATATCTCTTAAAAGCAGCATTGAAGCATCTACACCATCAGATTCACCAGGATGAATAGCATTATTTATTAATACTACATTTTTTGAACTTTCTTTAATTTTATCGAAATCAAATGCTGTATCGCTATTAAAAATTACTAAATGAAGCGGATAACCACTATCTGTTAATCCAATTTCTTGAATAGAAATTTCAGGAAATTCTGCAGCTAATTGTTTAAAATAAGCAATAGTTTCTGCATAAGTTGTTGTTTCTAAACCTCCAGATTTTTCAAATTTAGTAGTAAAATCAAGAGTGTTTTTTTGAGGATTTTTAGTACAAGAAATAGCAACAACTAAAAGTAAAAGAATTATTTTTTTCATAAATAGTTAATTAAAAAGCTACTTTTTGTGAACACTTTTAGGAACAAAACTTGTAATATCGCCACCGTGCCTGTGCACATCTCTAACAATACTTGAACTTATAAAAGCTGTATCTGCAGAAGTTAATAAAAACACAGTTTCTATATTTGAAAGTTTTCTGTTGGTTTGTGCAATTGCTTTTTCAAACTCAAAATCCGCTGGATTTCTAAGTCCTCTTAAAATAAAATCAATGTTTATTTTTTGACAAAAATCTGTTGTTAATCCAGAATATGTTAGCACTTTAATTTTTGCTTCATTTTTATAATTTTCTTTTATAAAATTTACACGATCTTCTAATGAGAACATATAATTTTTATCTGCATTAATTCCAATTGCAATAACAATTTCATCAAATAAAGGCAAAGCTCTGTTAATAATGTCTACGTGACCTAATGTAATTGGATCAAAAGACCCTGGAAAAATTGCTTTTCGCATAATTAGTTTTTTAAAGCCATTTCTACGGCGTTATTAAAAAGTTGTTGCAGATTAATACCTGCAGCCGCAGCTTGTTGAGGTATAATACTTGCTGCGGTTAAACCGGGTACTGTGTTCATTTCTAAAAAATGTGGCTCACCGTTTACCAAAATATATTCAGTACGTGTAAAACCACTCATATTTAGTGTTTTATAAACTTTTTTAGCAGTTTTTTCTAATTTTTTATGAACTGCATCAGATATACGTGCAGGTGTAATTTCTTCGGATGCTCCTAAATACTTAGCTTCATAATCAAAAAAGTCGTTTTCTGTTACAATTTCTGTCATAGGTAACACTATAATTTCATTTTTATAATTTAAAACGCCAATTGTAATTTCTGTCCCATCTAAAAATGATTCAATTAAAATTTGAGAATCTTCTTTGTAAGCTTTTTCAATAGCTGGAAGCATTTCTTTAATAGTTTTTACCTTTGAAATTCCAAAACTAGAGCCTGCATTGTTTGGTTTTACAAAACAAGGTAATCCTACTTTTTTTATAATTGCTTCTACATTAATGGCGTCTCCTTTATCTAAATAATATGAAGTTGCTGTTTTTATGTCATATTGTTTTACAACACTTAAACAGTCTCGTTTATTAAAAGTTAATGCCATTTGATAAAAGGGAGCAGAAGTGTGTTTTAAACCAATCAACTCAAAGTAAGCTAAAATAGTTCCGTTTTCACCTGGGTTTCCGTGTATTGCATTAAAAACACAATTAAATGTTATTTTTTTGCCATCAATTTCTGTCGAGAAATCGTGTTTATTTATGGGATATTCTTTGCTAGTATCATCAACCAGTACCCATTTATTTTTTAAAATATGAATTTTATAAGTATTGTATTTTTCTTTAGAAAGATGTTGATACACAACTTCTCCACTTTTTAGTGAAATTTCCACTTCAGAGGAGTAACCACCCATTATAATGGCAATATTTTTCTTCATTTTAAGTTTATTGTGTTAGCATAAGTACAAACTTAAACAAATATAGTTTAAAGATGAAAGTTAAAAAGTATTAGTAAATATTTTTTGCAGTTATGCTTTTAAACAATTTAATAGATATATTGTACATTTGCACAAAATTAAAGGAAGAAAAATGAGTCTAATTCAATTTATAAAATCTAAAACGTTTTTAAAACAGTTAATATATGCAATTGTTGGTTTAATGGTGTTTGTTTTTGTGGTTATGAAATGGTTAAATATTTCTACAAATCACGATCAAAAAATTGAAGTCCCAAATTTAGAAAGAATGAGTTTAAGCGAAGTTGAAAAAGCGTTAACAGCTTTAGATTTAAGATTCTATGTAATTGATTCTTCAAATTACAATCCAGATTATCCAAAAAAATCTGTTATAGATCAAGATCCTGATCCGGGAGATTTTGTAAAAGAAAATAGAAAAATATACTTAACCCTAAATTTATCTAATTATGGTAATGTTGAAGTGCCAAATGTTTTTGGAAAAACAAAAAGACAAGTAACTTCACAACTAAGTTCAATTGGTTTTAAAATAAGTGCTAATCCTATTTATGTTTCAGATATTGCAAAAGATGTAGTAAGAGGATTAAAATTTAATGGTAAAGACTTAAAAGCGGGAGATAAAATTCCAAAAAATTCTGAGATTACTCTTAAATTAGGTGATGGAAACGGTACGGGAAGATATACAGAAAATAACTAATGAGTTTAGAAGAAATTAGCGCAGAAAACGAAGAGTTTTACGAACATTTTAATTATGTAGCACACGTTGGGCAAGAGCCATTACGTGTAGATAAATTTTTAATGAATTTTATTGAAAATGCAACTCGAAATAAAATTCAACAAGCTATAAAAGCAGGAAATGTTTTAGTGAACGACCAAACTGTAAAAGCAAATTACAAAGTAAAACCAAATGATGAAGTACGTGTTGTTTTGGCGCATCCCCCGCATGAAAACCTATTAGTTGCAGAAGATATTCCGTTAGAAATTTTATTTGAAGATGACCAAGTAATGGTTGTAAATAAACCAGCCGGGATGGTAGTGCATCCTGGTCACGGAAATTACAGCGGTACACTAGTTAATGCGTTAATTCATCATATCGAAAATTTACCAAACAATTCTAATGAGCGCCCAGGATTGGTGCATAGAATAGATAAAGATACTAGTGGTTTATTGGTAATTGCCAAAACTGAATTTGCAATGGCACATTTATCTAAACAATTTTTTGATAGAACAACCGAGCGTTTGTATTATGCATTGGTTTGGGGAAATATTGAAGAAGATGAAGGACGTATTGAAGGAAATATTGGAAGAAGTTTAAAAAATAGATTACAAATGAGTGTTTTTCCTGAAGGAGATTTTGGAAAACACGCTGTAACTCACTATAAAGTAATTGAACGTTTTAGTTATGTTACGTTGGTGCAATGTAAGTTAGAAACAGGAAGGACACACCAAATTAGAGCGCATTTTAAACATATTGGACATACACTTTTTAACGATGAACGTTATGGTGGAAATGATATTTTGAAAGGTACTACTTTTACTAAATACAAGCAATTTGTAGAAAACTGTTTTAAAGTATTACCCCGCCAGGCATTACATGCTAAAACCTTAGGTTTCGAGCACCCAACGACCAAAGAATTTTTACGTTTTAATTCTGAAATACCGCAAGATATGGTAGCTTGTTTAGAGAAATGGAGAACTTATACCGTGAATCAGAAGGAGTAGTCTTTTGTTGATTTCTCAACTCAATTGAAAAGTCATTACCATTTATATTATAAATTTTGTTCCTAATCTGAGTGATAAACTAAATTTTTTCACTTTTTAAATTGCATATACATTTTTGTAGGTTAGTTATATTTTTGAATATTATTGTATTAATTAAATATTGTATATTTAATAATTAATTTAATACCGTGAAAAATTTTTATTATAAGCTGTTTTTAACCGTTTTTTTATTTTCTATTATAAGCATTTCAAATGCTCAAAAAAGAATACTAACAGGTAGTGTTACTACTTTAGAAAATATTGCTGTAGTGAATGCTGAAGTTAAGGTTTTAAGCACTAAAGAAGTAGTATTGACAGATACTGTTGGAAATTTTGAAGTCAGTTGTTTATTGAAAGATAAAATTAAAGTTAGTGCAAAAGGTTTTAATTCTGCAAAAGTTAAAATAGATGAAAATACCACAGCATTATCTATAAACCTTAATTTTAAACCAAGTGAAAATAACCTTGAAACAGCAGTTGGCTATGGGCATATTAAAGAGAAAGATAAATCTCATGCATTATTAACTATTAGAAATAATAATAAATCTAATTTCTCAAAGTACTCTAATATGTTCGACCTTATTGCTAATAGTTCTTCTTCAATAATGCTAAGTAATAAAGAGTTTATAATTCGTGGTGCAAGCTCATTAAACGGCTCTAGTGCAGCTTTAATAGTAATAAATGGCGTACAATCAAATTCACAGGCTTTAGAGGCTTTATCAACTCATGAAGTAAAAAGTGTTGATGTTTTAAAAGGTAGTTCTGCTGCAATATATGGTTCTAGAGGAGCTAATGGAGTTATAATTATTACTACAAAAAGAGGGGGAGATTGATTGTCGTTAATTAAGATTTTAAATTTTCTAAAATTCTTAGTTGTATTCTAACTCAATGTCGTAAATAATAATAGACGCTTATAAAATAATGTAGTTTTTAAAATATTTTTTAGAATTTTTAATGCTTGAAATTTTATAATGTTTTAATTTGGCTTTTTAATTTAAGTTAAAAAGAATTACTCTTAAAAACATGGAAGAACTTACGTTAACTACACCTGCACTTTTGTTTTCTGCAATTTCTTTAATTATGCTTGCATATACCAATAGATTTTTGGCTTATGCTGCAGTAATAAGAAATTTACATGCGGTTTATTTAGAAAAAAAAGATGCCTCATTATTGCGTCAGATAGAAAATCTTAAATTACGTGTTAACCTAACGCGTTGGATGCAAATATTTGGAATTTCGAGTTTACTTTTATGTGTTTTAACAATGTTTCTAATTTATATAGATCAGCATATAATTGCTGTTTGGATTTTTGGAATTGCCTTAATACTATTAATAGCATCCTTAGCATTGTTAATTAAAGAAATTCAAATTTCTGCACAAGCGCTTAATTTTCATATAAGTGATATTGAAAATCATTTAAAGGAAAAATAAATACAATTAAAGCAATTTATTTTTGAAGCCTTTGATTATAAATTATTTTTTTTAAATAAACATATATCGATTTACGGTTGCCAAAATCACAATTATCAGTTTTAAAATTTCGACTTAAGTAAACTATTACTTTATCAATATCCCTTTTGTAGCCTATTACTAATGTAACCTTACCATTTACCCAAATTTTTTTTAGGCATTCATAATGCAATGTAATTTATGTTTCCTATAAAGAATTTTAATTGTTGATTTTAAAGTTTACACTAGTTTTCCAAAATATGTTTTTCTAAAACAAAACACACAAATTCACCTTCAAAAACGAGCTCTTTTTTTTGATTTTTTACACTTACAGCTACATTAACTTTTTTTTCATTTGTGTCTTCACTAATTGATGCAGTAGCTATTACTTCGTCATTTAATACAACAGGTTTTAAAAACTTTGAGGTTGCTTTACCTAGAACTACTGTTGGTTTGTTAACTGCAAGCATAGCAGCATAATCTGCTAGCCCAAAAACAAAACTTCCGTGAGAAAGATTGTAAGTGTCAACAATCATTTCTTTAGTAATAGTTAATTTAACAATAGCGCTATTTTTTCCTATTGATACCAAAGAACCAACTAATTTTTCAGAAGCTAGTAAGTGTGTATTCTGTTTTATAGTTTTCATTTTAATTTTTGTAATTTTCTAAAAAAAAGTACTAATAAGTTTAAAGTGTAAATCTTTAATTTGGCAAAGTTCCAGGACCCAAAGTTGCGTTTTTAAACCACACTTCAGTATAGCATCCATTTGCATATTGTTTCTCAATGTCACCGCCATAGGTTTCAGAACCTGTGTACCAAACAATGTTTTCTTCAGGGGTCCTTCCATTTGTTTGATTGTAAGCACCTTGTTTAAAGTTTTGTAACTCCCCGGCATATGCATTTTCGCGTTCTATACCATCACGATTTATAGGTGCATATAATGTTACTATTTGTTGTGGGATAGCTGCTTTTTCAGAAAACTCCGACTCTATTAGGCTTTTGGTAAACGTTTTAGTTTCGTGACCTTCACTTGTAAAAGTAAGATACATAATACCCTTATAAACGTTTATTTCGTAGCTAAATTCTTCACCTAATGCAATACCATCTTTTGGTTCTTCTGGGTAAGAATTTGGAGTAGTTCCTAAAACAGCCATGTCATATCCCCATACGGCTGTTGAAAAATCCCATCTTCCTGAATTATCACCTGCGGTGTTAATTTCATAATTCCAAAAAACGGAACCTTTAGTATGTCCAGGGAACTTTTTATAAAAGATTTTTAAAGGTTCATTTTCATGTCCTTCTGTTCCATGTATTTGACCAACTACTACAGAATATGATGCAGCTACTCTTGCATCGCCAGAAGTCGAAACATGCATTACTTTTAAACTACCAGTTAGCTTACCACCATCTTTAGGTTTCCAATGGGTTTTGTTTCCTAATTCAGTTCTGGTATTGCTAGAGGTTCTCGATGTTGTTCCAGAATTAGGTGCTTTATATACAACCCAATTTGTTTTTCCATCATTAGTAACATAAAAGAAATTTTTGTGTTCATAATTAATTAAATTATCTGCGCTTTCTCCATCTCCACAAAGAATCTTCCATTCTTTCATAAATGGAATTACATCACTAGGGTATGTGATTTTTTCAGTTACATTAGTAGTAGGTTTTTCTTTTTTTGCAGTATTACAACTATTAATAATTAATGCACAACCAACCATTAAAAAAGATTGTATTAGTAATTTTAAAATTCTTTTTTTCATTTCTATGTGATTTTATGTTTAATTTTCCTTAAATGGATATGTAATTATAAAGTTATTGAATTAGATAAAAATCTAATTTAGAATTGGATTGCTAATTTCAAGTTTTTTAAGTTAAGGTCCAAACTAAACTCTTGGTTATTTAATAAAAATTGTGCCTATTGTACTTGGTAAAAAAGTATAAGTATAATTATTAATAAATGAATTTTTTACAATTTAAATTGAATATTTTTAAGGTTGTATTTTTAGTAGTACTCCTTTCTTTTTATTAAATTGCGCAATAATTAAATTACATTATTTATTTAACCCTTTTTTTGTTTAAAATGAACTTTTATTTAAAGAAGCACATTCCTTTTATTTCAATTTTTGTTATAATTTTTTGCTTCACACTCTCAGCAACAGCGCAAGTAGTACCTTCAGATCTTATGGATAACTGTAAACAATGGAAAATTACATATCCAACAGGAGTAGAAGATAAAACTTTATGTGATGAGCCAAACAACGAATTTTTTTATGTAAATGATACGGAAGATGCTATAGTTTTTCGTGCACCTATTAGAAGTGATAATGGTACTACCCCTAATTCTAGTAATATTCGTTCAGAGTTAAGAGAAAGAGTACAAGATGGAAGTGTAGATATTTATTGGACAACTGAAGGGTCACATTTGGTATATGTAAAACAAGCAATTACACATTTACCTATAAACAAATCACATTTAGTAGCAACTCAAATACATGGAAATAAAGATGATGGTATTGATGATGCTATGGTATTGAGATTAGAAGACTCTCATCTATTCTTGTCTTTTAATGGTGGAAAATTAAGAGATGACGTTACTATTAAAACAAACTACACGCTTGGTACTATTCATGAAGTAATTTTTGAAGTTGTTGACGGTAAGCACTATTGTTATTATGCTGAAGATGATAATCTTTTAACTGCTTTTAATAATGGAAACGCTGCTCAATATTTAATAAAAGCTGATGGTAATGATTATGTAATGGATAGAGATTATGATGAGTCGTATTTTAAAATTGGTAATTATACACAAAGTAATGCAGACGAAGAAGGTGACGATACAGATGATCCAAATAATTATGGAGAGGTTTTAGTATACGATTTCTTTGTAGAACACGATGATGTTTCTGTAACTGGTGTAAATTTATCTCCGGCTACTTTAGATCTTTTGGTTGGAAGCACATATCAATTATCAGCAAGGGTAAGTCCATTAAGTGCAACCAATTTAGGAGTAACTTTTAGTTCTAGTAATAGTGCAGTGGCCTCTGTAGATTCAAACGGACTCGTAACTGCAGTTTCTAAAGGAAATGCAAATATTACTGTAACAACAGATGAAGGTGGTTTTACAGAAACTAGTGTTATTAAAGTTGCTGAAGCTGCAACAGTTCCCAATTTAGCATTAAATAAACCTGTTACAGGTACCGGAACACCTGATGGAGAGAATGTAGTAGCTAATTTAGTTGATGGGTCAACAACTACACGTTGGTCGGTTTCTGGGTTTCCACAAACTGCTATAGTAGATTTAGGTCAAATTTATACATTAGAAAGAACTGAAATAGTTGCTTACTCAGACAGAGCCTATCAATACACGGTTTCAGTGGCAACCTCAGAAATTGGGAATTATACGCAAATAGTAGATCGGTCTAAGAATACTTCTCCTGCAACGGTTTTAAATCCAAATTTTGATATATTTTCTGGAATAGATGGACGTTTTGTTAAAATTACTGTAAATGGTTCTGAAACTTATTCTGGAGATTGGTCTAGTTTATTAGAATTTAGAGTATTTGGAGTTGCAGATTCTGGAACCGAAACCGATAGCGATGGGGATGGTGTTATAGATACTGTAGATAATTGTCCAGACATAGCTAACCCGGACCAAACGGATGCTAATAATAACGGAATTGGAGATGTTTGTGAAAGCACTACAGACTTAGATAGCGATAATGATGGAGTTATTGATGAAGATGATAATTGCCCAAATACTATTGCTGGAACACCTGTTGATGCAAATGGTTGTGCATTACTAGCGTCTGATAATTTTAAAATAGAAGTAATTGGAGAAACATGTCCAAATAAAAATAATGGTGAAATTGTTATTTCTGCAACTGAAAATCAAAACTACACACTTACTTTTAATGGGGAAATCTCTAATTTTACATCTGAAACAACCTTAGAGAATATTGCTCCAGGAAATTATGATTTTTGTATTGAAGTTGTTGGTGTTACATCTCCATATTGTTATACCATAATAGTAGAAGAAGGAACAACTATTTCAGGAAAATCAAGTTTAAAAAATAAACAATTGTTTGTAAACGTTTCTAAAGGTACTTTGCCATATCAAGTTTTTGTAAATGGGACTTTACAGTTTGAAACCTATCAGAACGACTTTAATTTAGAAGTAAATCATGGAGATGAAGTAGCTGTTAAAACGGAATTTGATTGTGAAGGTGTTTATACTAAAGAAATACAATTATTTGATAGTTTAACTGTTTATCCAAATCCTTCTTCAGGTTTGTTTTCAATTCCAATTGTAACAACTAATAAAACAATAAACATCAGTGTATTTAATACAAGCTCACAATTGGTGTTGGCTAAAACTTATAATGTAATTAATTCTAGAGTTCAGTTAGATTTAACCAATAACCCTGCAGGAGTTTATCTGGTAAAAATACATTTAGAGAATGCAGCTTATGTATTTAAAGTAATGAAGAAATGAAAATAGTAAGTTTTTATTAGAGTTTATTGATCTTGAGCAAAATCTAACTTGTAAAAAGATGCTATTTTTTCGATATATGGACAAGTCGGATTTTAGCGTTAGAGTTTTTAATCCTTATTCTTATAACCACTTTATAAAAAAATCTAACTAATAGAAGTATTAGTTAGATTTTTTAGAAATTAGTATTTTAAATTTTATTAATCACAATCATAGACGTATTGTGTTGTACTGGTTATGGCAAAGCCTTGTGTATATATAGTAGCCTCACTCGTGCGTAATAAACCGTTTGAATCTATCGTATTATTAAGCTCTCCTATAATTGTTCCACTTCCATCTTTAGAAACCGTTTTTATAAGCTGACAATCTAGATAGGTATGTACATCGGTTTGTGTAATTGTTCCATTTGCATCATAAGTTTGAACAAGCTGAGGGAAACTTCCTGTACTATTCAAGAAATCTGAAAAAATAGTATAACCTAATAATACTCCCTCTGCGGTATAATTGTCAGTTCGATTAAGACGCATATCAGAATCATAATTACTAATATTATAACCAGTTAAAGTACCTCCAGCATCATAATTATTTGCTCTTACAGTTTTGTCATTGTTACTATATTCATATTCAATATAGTTTTGTAAAGAACCATTAAGTTTAGATTCATCCCTCACTCTTTTTCCTTGTGCGTTATATTCAATGGTTGTAACTATATTACCAAATGCGTTGGGTGCAGTGATTGAAGAAAGCATTTTTGTTCCATTTATAATAGTGTAACCATACGTAATTGTAGTGGTAACCCCATACGTAATAGTAGATGTGGTTTCTACATAGCATTCAGGTAAATTACAAGGGTTGTTATTTCCACTTCCTTCTGTTACTGTTATTGTTTTAGTTATTTCATCTGAACTTGACGCTGTTTTACTATTTTTACTAGGTTTTCCCAAAGAATTTGTAGCAACTAATTTGACTACATAATCACCAGCAGTATCAAAAGTGAATGTAGGATTTTCTTCAGTTGAACTAAAGGTAGTTCCTTCAGCCGACCATTGGTATGAATCCGCATCTGTACTTTCATTTGTAAAAGTTACTTGTTGCCCAGTTTCTGGATTCGCTGGTGAGAAACTAAATGCAGCCACAGGATCAACAGGAGCAGCTGTTACTGTTATAGTTTTGGTAATTTCATTCGTTCCTGAAGCGTTAGTAGCAACTAATTTGACTACATAATCACCAGCAGTATCAAAAGTGAATGTAGGATTTTCCTCAGTTGAACTAAAGGTAGTTCCTTCAGCTGACCATTGGTATGAATCCGCATCTGTACTTTCATTTGTAAAAGTTACTTGTTGCCCAGTTTCTGGATTCGCTGGCGAGAAACTAAATGCAGCCACAGGATTAACTGGAGCAGCTGTTACTGTTATAGTTTTGGTAATTTCATTCGTTCCTGAAGCGTTAGTAGCAACTAATTTGACTATCATAATCACCAGCAGTATCAAAAGTGAATGTAGGATTTTCTTCAGTTGAACTAAAGGTAGTTCCTTCAGCTGACCATTGGTATGAATCCGCATCTGTACTTTCATTTGTAAAAGTAACTTGTCCGAGTTTCGATTCGCTGGCGAGAAACTAAATGCAGCCACAGGATTACTGGAGCAGCTGTTACTGTTATAGTTTTGGTTATTTCATTGTTCCTGCAGAGGTAACGATTACCCTAAACCCATATCAAAAGTGCAAATGTAGGATTTTCTTCAGTTGAACTAAAGGTAGTTCCTTCAGCCGACCATTGGTATGAATCCGCATCTGTACTTTCATTTGTAAAAGTTACTTGTTGCCCAGTTTCTGGATTCACCGGCGAGAAACTAAATGCAGCCACAGGATCAACAGGAGCAGCTGTTACTGTTATAGTTTTGGTAATTTCATTCGTTCCTGAAGCGTTAGTAGCAACTAATTTGACTACATAATCACCAGCAGTATCAAAAGTGAATGTAGGATTTTCTTCAGTTGAACTAAAGGTAGTTCCTTCAGCTGACCATTGGTATGAATCCGCATCTGTACTTTCATTTGTAAAAGTTACTTGTTGCCCAGTTTCTGGATTCGCTGGCGAGAAACTAAATGCAGCCACAGGATCAACAGGAGCAGCTGTTACTGTTATAGTTTTGGTAATTTCATTCGTTCCTGAAGCGTTAGTAGCAACTAATTTGACTACATAATCACCAGCAGTATCAAAAGTGAATGTAGGATTTTCCTCAGTTGAACTAAAGGTAGTTCCTTCAGCCGACCATTGGTATGAATCCGCATCTGTACTTTCATTTGTAAAAGTTACTTGTTGCCCAGTTTCTGGATTCGCTGGCGAGAAACTAAATGCAGCCACAGGATTAACTGGAGCAGCTGTTACTGTTATAGTTTTGGTAATTTCATTCGTTCCTAAAGCGTTAGTAGCAACTAATTTGACTACATAATCACCAGCAGTATCAAAAGTGAATGTAGGATTTTCTTCAGTTGAACTAAAGGTAGTTCCTTCAGCTGACCATTGGTATGAATCCGCATCTGTACTTTCATTTGTAAAAGTTACTTGTTGCCCAGTTTCTGGATTCGCTGGCGAGAAACTAAATGCAGCCACAGGATCAACAGGAGCAGCTGTTACTGTTATAGTTTTGGTAATTTCATTCGTTCCTGAAGCGTTAGTAGCAACTAATTTGACTACATAATCACCAGCAGTATCAAAAGTGAATGTAGGATTTTCCTCAGTTGAACTAAAGGTAGTTCCTTCAGCCGACCATTGGTATGAATCCGCATCTGTACTTTCATTTGTAAAAGTTACTTGTTGCCCAGTTTCTGGATTCGCTGGCGAGAAACTAAATGCAGCCACAGGATCAACAGGAGCAGCTGTTACTGTTATAGTTTTGGTAATTTCATTCGTTCCTGAAGCGTTAGTAGCAACTAATTTGACTACATAATCACCAGCAGTATCAAAAGTGAATGTAGGATTTTCCTCAGTTGAACTAAAGGTAGTTCCTTCAGCCGACCATTGGTATGAATCCGCATCTGTACTTTCATTTGTAAAAGTTACTTGTTGCCCAGTTTCTGGATTCGCTGGCGAGAAACTAAATGCAGCTACAGGAACTATTAGAATTTCCTCTATTTCCTCTTTTTTGACACAACCCAGAATTAAATAAAACATGAAAATAGAAAAAAAGGTTCCTTTTAGTATTGTTGTAAAATGACGTGATTTCATAGTAAAAATGATTTTAATTAGATAGATAAATAGTTTTGTTTGTGTAAAAGTAATTTTTGAGAATGGTAAAAACTATACGGCATTTGTCCTATTTTTATAGTAGAAAATGACAATTTTGGAAGCAATAGCTTTTAATTAGAATAGTTATAGAGTAGTATTCTTTGATAATTAAGATTATAAAACTATGTTAAGGATCATTGTAATAACCTTTAAATAAAATCTTTTTTTATTAACTTAAATATTCAATTTTTAAACCTGATAAACAAATTAAATGGCCATCTTTTAGTTTATAAAATTTTCTTATAAGTGTATTGTTAAAATCCATCTTTTACTGTGGCTAGTATTAAAAAAATATACTAATTTTATTCCATAAATTAATAGATACATACATATGAAACTCGTAATATCACCAGCTAAATCTTTAGATTTTGAAACCCCTGTTCCAACAACACAATTTACACAAGGTATTTTTTTAAATGAAGCTGAAAAATTAAGTGCAGTTTTAAAAAAGAAATCTCCAAAAAAATTGTCAGAATTAATGAGTATTTCACCAAAATTAGGCGATTTAAACTGGCAACGAAATCAAGATTGGCAGTTGCCATTTTCATTAAAGAATGCGCGTCAAGCTGTTTATGCTTTTAATGGTGATGTTTATACTGGTTTAGACGCATATACTTTACCACTTGAAAAGTTAACACAACTTCAAGATAAACTTCGAATTTTATCGGGTCAATATGGTATTTTAAAACCCTTAGATTTAATGCAACCATATCGTTTAGAAATGGGAACAAAACTAAAAGTTGGCAGTAAAAACAATCTATATCAGTTTTGGGATAAAAAAGTAACAGAAGCTTTAAATGCTGAACTAGATAAAGATGAAGTATTTGTAAATTTAGCGAGTAACGAGTATTTTAAAGTTATTAATCCTAAATTATTAAAAGTTCCTGTAATTACACCTGTTTTTAAAGATTATAAAGGTGAAAAATTAAAGATTATTAGCTTTTTTGCAAAAAAAGCTAGAGGCCTAATGGTACGCTATATTTTAGATAATAATATTGAGACTGTGGAAGGTTTAAAGGGTTTTAATTCAGAGGGTTATGCTTTTGATTCGAACCTGTCAAACGAAAAAGAATTAATTTTTACCCGTTAATTCAATTTTTTTTAAAATCGTATTGTTTTTTTATATATGTTTGTCCCGTTATTTTTTAGTGACAATGAAAAATATTTGTTTTTTCGGTCGTAACTTTTTTATCAAGAAGTTTTTAAGTTACAATGTGTTTTGGAAGCACAACGAAAAATTAAGGGAAACGACAACTTCTAACAACTTCATCTTTAAAATTTGCTCCCATTTTTTGGAGGTAGATAATCGAACAACGTATTCTGTATTAAGAGTCTAGATTTTTTTATTTTTTCAATAAAGTCTTATATTAGGCTACAATTATTTTTAAATACATATGAATACAACTAATGAATACTAAATATATTGATTTAATAAATCAAACATTTGATTTTCCACAAGAGGAATTTAAAATAGATACAAAAAAGAATTTGCACTTTCATGATATTGATACCATGAAACTTGCTGAAGAATTTGGAACTCCTTTAAAGTTTACATATTTACCAAAAATTAGCGATAACATTCAAAAAGCTAAGTCCTGGTTTAAAACATCAATGCGTAAGCATAAATACAAGGGGAAATATAATTATTGTTATTGTACAAAAAGCTCACATTTTAAACATGTTTTAGATGAAGCTCTAAATAACGATATTCATATAGAAACATCGTCAGCGGTGGATATTGATATAATTGAAAGCCTAAAAAAAACAGGTAAAATTACCGATAAAACCTTTGTTTTATGTAACGGATTTAAAAGAGATGCTTATATAAAAAATATTCAAAGGTTAATTAATAATGGACATAGAAACTGTGTTCCAATAATTGATAATTACGAAGAAATTGATTTATTAACCAACGGAATTCGTAAAAAAATTAATATTGGAATTAGGATTGCTTCTGAAGAAGAACCAAAATTTGAGTTTTATACCTCTCGTTTAGGAATTGGATACAAAAATATTGTAGATTTTTATAGACGCGATATCAAGGAAAATAAAAAAGTAAATCTTAAAATGTTACACTTTTTTATAAACACAGGAATTAAAGACAACGCATATTATTGGAACGAATTAAGTAAATGTTTAAAAGTTTACATAAACTTAAAACGTATTTGTCCAACTCTAGATAGTTTAAATATTGGAGGAGGATTTCCAATCAAAAATTCATTAGCTTTTGATTATGATTATGAGTATATGATTGATGAAATAATTTCTCAAATTAAAATTGCTTGTGATGAAGCGGAAGTTGCAACACCGCATATTTTTACAGAATTTGGAAGTTATACGGTTGGTGAAAGTGGAGGTGCATTGTACAAAGTTTTATATCAAAAAAAGCAAAACGACAGAGAACGTTGGAATATGATTAACTCATCTTTTATTACTACTTTACCAGATAGTTGGGCAATAAATAAACGTTTTGTAATGTTACCATTAAATAGATGGAATGATAGTTACGAGCGCGTTTTATTAGGTGGTTTAACTTGCGATAGTGATGATTATTACAATTCCGAACAACATATAAATGCAATATATATGCCAACGTATAAAGAAGAAAAACCGTTGTACATTGGGTTTTTTAATACAGGTGCATATCAAGAAACAATTGGAGGTTATGGTGGTTTACAACACTGTTTAATTCCACAGCCAAAACACATTATAATTTCAAAAAACAACGAAGGCAAATTAGAATACAAAGTTTTTAAAGAACAACAAAAACCAATCGATTTTTTAAAAATATTAGGTTATGAATAAAAGAACTTACGCAGGAATTCCTGAACAAAACAGTAAAATTGAAACTTCTAAAGTAGTTTTAATTCCAGTTCCTTATGATGGAACAAGTACTTGGCAAAAAGGTGCAGACAAAGGTCCAGAAGCTTTTTTAAATGCTTCAGAAAATATGGAATTGTATGATATTGAAACCGATACAGAAGTATATAAAAACGGTATTTATTTAGCTGATGCTGTAACTGAAAATGCATCGCCAGAAAGTATGGTAGATGCGGTACATCAAATTACAAAATCGTATATTAAAAAGAATAAGTTTGTTACCTTATTTGGCGGTGAACATTCTATTTCAATTGGTTCAATTAGAGCTTTTAATGAGTGTTTTAATAGCTTAACAGTTGTACAAATTGATGCCCATGCAGATTTGCGTAAAGAATACGAAGGTTCTAAATGTAATCACGCTTGCGCAGTATACGAAGCTAGTCAAACTACTAATTTAATTCAAGTTGGAATTAGAAGTATGGATGCTATTGAAAAAACTGTAATGGATACGGATAAAGTCTTTTTTGCACACGAAATGGCTCAAGATGATTATTGGATGGAAAATGCAATTGATTTAATGACTGAAAACGTGTTTCTAACTATAGATTTAGATGCTTTTGACCCTTCTATTTTGCCTTCAACGGGAACTCCAGAACCAGGAGGTATGTTATGGTATGAAACATTAGAATTTTTAAATAAAATTTTTAAAGAGAAAAACGTAGTTGGTTTCGATATTGTGGAGCTTTGTCCTAATGAAAACGAAAAATCTTCAGATTTTTTAGCTGCAAAATTGTATTATAAAATGCTAAGCTATAAATTTAATAATTCTGACGAGGATGATTACGATGATATAAAAGGTTTTAAAGAGCCAACAAACAAATTTACAAAATTTAACGACGAAGAAAATGACTACTAATAAAGGAGCAATTTCACAATTTATAGAAAAATATTATTTGCATTTTAACGCAGCATCGGTTGTAGATGCCGCAAAAGAATACGAAAATCAATTAGCAAAAGGATCTAAAATGTTAGTCTCATTAGCAGGTGCAATGAGTACGGCAGAATTAGGTAAAATATTTGCTGAAGTTATTAGACAAGGTAAAGTACATATTATTTCTTGTACAGGCGCAAATCTAGAAGAAGATGTTATGAATTTGGTAGCTCATTCTCATTATAAAAGAGTGCCAAACTACAGAGATTTAACGCCACAAGATGAATGGGATTTATTAGAAAAAGGTTTAAACAGGGTTACTGATACTTGTATTCCAGAAGAAGAAGCATTTAGACGTTTGCAAGAACATATTTTTAAAATATGGAAAGATGCTGAAGCTGCTGGAGAACGTTTTTTTCCACATGAATTTATGTACAAATTAGTTTTGTCTGGAGTATTGGATCAATATCACGAGATTGATCCAAAAAACAGTTGGATGATTGCTGCAGCAGAAGCTAATTTACCAATGGTTGTTCCTGGATGGGAAGATAGTACTATGGGAAATATATTTGCTTCTTATGTATTAAAAGGCGAATTAAAAGCAAGTACTATGAAATCTGGTATTGAGTATATGACGTTCTTAGCAGATTGGTACACTGAAAATTCAAAAGATGGCATTGGATTCTTTCAAATTGGTGGAGGAATTGCTGGAGATTTTCCAATTTGTGTGGTACCAATGTTATACCAAGATATGGAAAGAACAGATACACCATTTTGGAGTTATTTCTGCCAAATTTCAGATTCTACAACAAGTTATGGATCTTATTCCGGAGCTGTTCCTAATGAAAAAATTACTTGGGGAAAATTAGATATTAATACACCAAAATATATTATAGAATCTGATGCAACCATTGTAGCACCATTAATTTTCGCTTACTTATTAGATATGTAACTTATGAAAAGAGTAATTGTAGATTATAGTAAATTAACAGAAGATATTCTAAATTTATTGGTTGAAAAATTTCCATCAGGTTATGGTTACAGAGATATAATAACCTTTAAAAATGCTAAAGATGAAACTGTTAGGGCTGTTGAAGTTCGAACAGATGATACCATTTACTTAGTTAAAATAAGTTTGAAATTAGAAGAAACGATGGAAGAATACGATGCCGATGAAGATAATTTTGATGATGTACACGACACAGATGATCTAGATGATATTCCAGACGACAGTGTTGACGATGATTATTAAGCAAAAAAAAGACTGTCTAAAATTATAATAAACGTCATTGCGAGGTGCAAAGCAATCTATTCTAAAGAATAAGATTAAATCACTTTACTCGTAAAGACGTTTTTTTTAGACAGTCTTTTTATTGAATGTATTAAAATCTAGTAAATAGATTCTTTTCCAAATTCTTTAACTAATAAATAATAGAATATAGCTCTATATTTATTTCTGTTAGATTTACCCATAGTTTCAACAGCTTTTTCCATAGCAGCATCTAATTTTGGTCCATCAGAAAGTCCTAATTTTTTGATTAAAAAATTATTCTTAACAGTTCCTAATTCTTTAGCATCTGATCCAGAAACAGTTTCTGCATCTTTTTTATAAATAGAAGGTCCTAGTCCTTTAGTAACCTTTCTAAATAAAGGATCATCATATTTGATACCTAATTTTTTCATTTCACCTTGATAAAGTGCTATTTTTTCATCTAATTTACTCATGAGTAACGAATTTTTTTTATTAAAGTTAATATTCCTTTTACCAAATATAAAAAATATTATTTGTATAACTAAAATTTATGCTAACAATCTGAAAGATTAACTCCAACAGCCAATCCACCTTCAGAAGTTTCTTTGTACTTAGAGTTCATATCTTTAGCAGTTTCCCACATACTAGAAATTACTTTATCGAGCGGAACTTTTGCATGTAAACTATCAGATTCTAAGGCAAGTTCAGCGGCATTAATGGCTTTAATTGCACCCATTGCATTGCGCTCAATACAAGGTACTTGCACTAATCCGCCAATAGGATCACAGGTTAAACCTAAATGATGTTCCATTGCAATTTCACTAGCCATTAAAACTTGTTCAGGTGTTCCTCCAAGTAATTCGGTTAAAGCACCTGCGGCCATTGCGGAAGATACACCAATTTCAGCCTGGCAGCCTCCCATAGCTGCAGAAATTGTAGCTCCTTTTTTAAACAAACTACCTATTTCTCCAGCAACTAATAAAAATTGTTTAATATGCCCAAATGTTGCTTCATGATTTTCAATAACTAAATAATACATTAAAACTGCAGGAATTACGCCAGCACTTCCGTTAGTGGGTGCCGTAACCACTCTTCCAAGTGAAGCATTTACTTCGTTAACACTTAAAGCAAAACAACTTACCCATTTTAAAATTTGCCGAAATTTAACTTCGGTATTTCTAATAGCACGTAACCATTCTTGGGGATTACTATAAACTTTATCTTCTTTAAGTTTTTGGTGCATTTCATAAGCACGTCTTTTAACTTTTAAGCCACCAGGCAAAGTTCCCTCTGTATGGCAACCGATATACATACATTCAAGCATTGTATCCCAAATGCGTTGAATTTCAAAATCAATTTCCGTATCGGTTCTTAAAGAGCGCTCGTTTTCTAAAACAATTTCAGAAATTTTTAATTGTTGTTGTTTACAAAAAAACTCCAGTTCGGTTGCTTTTTGAATTGAGTAAGGAAATGTTTTAAAAATTTCAATATTTTCTTTCGCGTGTATTAACTCTTCTCTAACAACAAAACCACCACCTATAGAATAATAAATGTCTGTTGAAACTTTTGTGTTTTTGTTGTAACCGGTAAATTTCATAGCATTTGCATGAAACGGCAAAAACTCTTTGTTAAAAATAATATCAGTTATTGGATTGAAATCTATAATAAAACTATTTCCAAAGTTTAATTTTTGTTCTTCCTTTATTTTTGTAATTAAAGGAGTAATTGTTTCTGTTGGAATATATTCTGGATCTGCGCCTGCTAAACCTAAGATTACTGCTAAGTCGGTAGCGTGTCCTTTGCCAGTTAATGATAACGATCCATATAGATCTACTTTTATAGATGTGATTTCAGAAAACTGATTTTCTTTTTTTAAATGATTGATCCACCTTTCTGCGGCTCTCCACGGACCCAATGTGTGCGAGCTGGAAGGACCAATACCAATTTTTAGCATATCAAAAATAGAAATACACTCCATTATTCTCCTTTTTAAAAGTTTGTAAATATATACTATTGACCAATACCTATGTCATTTTTTATTAATTTTTAGAGTTATTTATTCACATAAAAATGACATTTAACTAGTTACTTATACTTAAATTATGACAACTTGACATATAAATTGTAATGGCATAATCATTGACTAATTGTAAGTGTAAGTTTAAAAAAATTAAAATAATAAAAATATATAATTATGAGTAAGATTATAGGAATTGATTTAGGAACTACCAACTCTTGTGTTTCAGTAATGGAAGGTAATGAGCCAGTTGTAATTCCTAATGCAGAAGGAAAAAGAACTACACCTTCTATAGTAGCATTTATTGAAGGTGGAGAGCGTAAGGTTGGAGATCCAGCAAAAAGACAAGCGGTTACAAATCCATTAAAAACTGTTTATTCAATAAAACGTTTTATGGGTAATAAATATTCTGAGTCTAAAATGGAAGCAGAACGTGTACCTTATAAAGTTGTAAAAGGAGATAATGATACACCACGTGTTGATATTGATGGAAGATTGTATACGCCTCAAGAAATTTCAGCAATGATTCTTCAAAAAATGAAGAAAACTGCTGAAGATTATTTAGGAACCGAAGTTGCTGAAGCAGTTGTAACTGTGCCAGCATATTTTAACGATGCACAACGTCAAGCAACTAAAGAAGCTGGAGAGATTGCAGGATTAAAAGTAAGCCGTATTATAAACGAACCAACTGCTGCTGCATTGGCTTATGGTATGGACAAAAAAGGAACAGACCAAAAAATTGTAGTTTTTGATTTTGGTGGGGGAACACATGATGTTTCTATTCTTGAATTAGGTGATGGTGTATTTGAAGTACTGTCAACTGATGGAGATACACACTTAGGTGGTGATGATGTTGATCAAAAAATTATAGATTGGTTAGCTGAAGAGTTTAAAGCTGAAGAAAATATGGATTTACGTAAAGATCCAATGGCTTTACAACGTTTAAAAGAAGCTGCTGAAAAAGCGAAGATTGAATTATCATCTTCTGCATCAACAGAAATTAACTTGCCTTATGTTACTGCAACTGCAAGTGGGCCAAAACACTTAGTTAGAACGTTATCTAAAGCTAAATTTGAGCAATTAATAGACGATTTAGTTAAAAGAACTATTGAACCTTGTAAAACAGCATTAAAAGGTGCAGGTTTATCTATTGGAGATATTGATGAAATTATTTTAGTTGGTGGTTCAACACGTATTCCTGCAGTGCAAGAAGCGGTTGAAAAATTCTTTGGAAAAGCTCCTTCAAAAGGTGTAAACCCAGATGAGGTTGTTGCAATTGGAGCAGCGATTCAAGGTGGAGTTTTAACAGGAGATGTTAAAGATGTATTGTTATTAGATGTTACACCGTTATCTTTAGGTATTGAAACTATGGGTAATGTAATGACTAAGTTAATTGAAGCTAACACTACAATTCCAACTAAAAAATCACAAGTATTCTCAACAGCTGCGGATAACCAGCCATCGGTAGAAATTCACGTATTACAAGGTGAGCGTGCAATGGCGGCAGATAATAAAACAATTGGTCGTTTTCATTTAGATGGAATTCCACCAGCACAAAGAGGTACACCACAAATTGAAGTAACTTTTGATATTGATGCAAACGGAATTATTCATGTAACTGCAACAGACAAAGCTACAAACAAAACGCAAGACATTAGAATTGAAGCTTCTTCTGGTTTAACTGAAGAAGAAATCAAAAAAATGAAAGCGGATGCTGAAGCAAATGCAGATGCAGATAAAAATGCTAAAGAGGTTGCAGAAAAAATCAATGGAGCAGATTCTATGATTTTCCAAACAGAAAAACAATTAAAAGAGTTTGGAGATAAATTATCGGCTGATAAAAAAGATCCAATTGAAGCTGCACTAGCAGAACTTAAAAAAGCACACGAATCTAAAGATATTGCACAAATTGATGCTGCAATGGAAAAGATTAACGAAGCTTGGAAAGTAGCAAGTGAAGAAATGTACAAAGCGCAACAAGAAGGTCAAGCACAAGGAGCTCCAACAGGAGAACCATCTGAAAACGGACAACCTAAAAATGAAGGTGATAATGTAGAAGATGTTGATTTTGAGGAAGTAAAAGAGAGATAAATAATCAACTTCTTTTTTAAATAAATTTAAAGACTGTCTAAAAAGGTAAAACTTTTAAGAGTGTTTTTTTTTGATACATATTGATTTTATTTTGTAATGTTAATAGGGGAAATTGCAAACCATAAACTTTGAATTATGAGATACTACCAATTAAAAAAAGACATAAAAAGTAATAAACGTGAATTTGTAGTTGCCAATATTTTAGAATTAAAAAATGCTGTTAAAGAAATAGTTCCTAAAAAAAGTTTGGATAAAAACTTATTAATAGCAACCTGGAACATTCGAGATTTTGATTCTAACAAATTCGGTCACGGTCCAAGATTAAATGAATCTTATTTTTATATAGCTCAAATTATTTCTGAGTTCGATTTAATTGCCGTACAAGAAGTAAATAAAAACCTAAAAGCTTTATATAAATTAATGTATATACTTGGTGATAAATGGGATTATATTACTACAGATGCTACTTCTGGCGCAAGTGGAAATCAGGAGCGAATGACATTTATTTATGATACACGTAGGGTTTCCTTTAAAAATGTTGCAGGTGAAGTAGTACTTCCTAAAACTAGTTTAATACAAGGTGATATTCAATTCGCTAGAACTCCGTTTGTAGTTTCTTTTCAATCTGGTTGGACTAAATTTAGCTTATGTACAGTGCATATTTATTTTGGAGCAGATTCTGGTGCTAAGTTAATTAGACGTCAAGAGGAAATTGCAGGTATTGCACAGTTCTTAAAAAAGAAAGCAGATGGGGATAAAGAAACTTTAATGGTTTTGGGTGATTTTAATATTGTTGACCACAAACATAAAACTATGGAGGCTTTTTTTTTTATTAGATAATGGGTTTAAAGAAAATACCAGAGCAAATTCGTAAAAAACCAGTTGGTACAAATACATTTCAAACTAAGTATTACGATCAGATTGGGATTCGTTCTAAATCAGGTTTTTTTCAATTAGGTGAAGAAGACAATAGTGCAGGGGCTTTTAATTTCTATAATCACGTATTTAGAGAAAATCAGTTTCAAGAATATAAGGGTGAAGTAATTAAAACTCTTGTTAAACAGTTGAAAAACAAAGAAAAAGATTTAATGAAATTACAAGGAAAAGATATGCCTAATATTGATGATATTAATAAATTAATGGCTTCAATTTCAGATTTAAAAGCAATGTTATTAGATGATGAACGGTTGTTTGAATATTATTATAAAATATGGAAAACTTTTCAAATTTCAGATCATTTACCAATGTGGGTTTTTTTGAAATTAAGGTATGGATCATAGGCGAAACACCTATTTGAAAGAGTATCTTTTTCATTATGTATATATTTTTTATTATGCGTGCATAATAACTAATATATTTGTTATATTTGAAAAAATCAGATTTATGAAATCAGCAAAATTAACGCAACTGTTAAATATAACATTCCCTATAATTCAAGCACCCATGTTCTTAGTTTCCAATACTGCCATGGTAATTGAAGCTATGAAAGGTGGTATTGCTGGTTGTATTCCGGCATTAAACTACAGAACTTTAGAGGAGTTGCGAACAGCGATTAAAGAACTAAAAGTAGCTAAAGTTGAAGGTGGTGCGTTTGGGTTTAATTTAATTGTAAATAAATCAAATATTAAATATAAAGAGCAATTAAGAGTTATTTGTGAAGAAGGTGTAGATTTTATAATTACTTCTTTAGGAAGTCCCGAAGAAACTATTAAACAAGCGCATAAAAATAATATCAAGGTTTTTTGTGATGTTACTGATTTAAATTTTGCCAAAAAAGTTGAAGAATTAGGAGCAGATGCTATTATTGCTGTTAACAACGAGGCTGGTGGGCATCGAGGAGGCGCTTCACCTGAAGAGTTAATTCCACATTTGGTTAAAAATTGTAACATTCCAATAATTTCTGCAGGTGGTGTTGGTTGCAAAGCCGATATTGATAAAATGTTAGCGTTAGGAGCCGAAGGTGTTTCTGTAGGAAGCCCTTTTATCGCATCACACGAAGCGAGTGTCACCAATGAATATAAACAAGCTTGTGTTGATTATGGAGCTAAAGATATTGTAATGACAGAGCGCATTTCAGGCACACCTTGTACTGTAATTAACACCCCTTATGTTCAAAAGATAGGAACTAAACAAACTTGGATAGAGCGTATACTAAATAAGAACAAAAAATTAAAAAAGTGGGTGAAGATGGTTCGTTTTTCAATAGGAATGAGGGCAACTGAAAAAGCTGCAACTAAAGCAACTTATAAAACAGTTTGGGTTGCCGGACCAAGTATTGAGCATACCACAAAAATTTTGTCAGTAAAAGATATTATTTCTAAACTTGTAAATTAATTTTTTGTTGAAACTAATATAACCCTTTAGTGAACTATCATAAATTCAATTATTTTAAACATACGTATTGCGAATTTAAAAAAGTAGAAATTGATTTTTTTAGTAAATGCGAATATCACTATAAAAGCAAGTCAGGAAGTTTGTATTTTTATACAGAAGAGGGTGTTTATCGGTATTCAAATCACTGGGGAAGAGTAGCTAATTGTAGGTGGAAAATTAGTGGAATTGAAGCTTATAAAAATCAAATTTATTATGTTGGTTATTCAAATTGGATAGAATTTTACCCATTAAATAATTCAGAAAAGGTTCATTATGTGAAAACCAATGTTGAGACAGAAGACTTAAAAATTCAAAAGGCTACAGGTAAGAATGATACTACACATTTTTTGATGACATTAGATTTTGCACTTTTACGTTTAAATCAAATTAAAAAACTGAACAAGGATTTTAAATGGGCGACCTATTATAATGAAAATATTGAAGTTTTAAGAAATAAATTGATTGATAAACTAATTAATTCTGATGAAACTTTACAAGTTTTAAAACAATCTTTAAAGAACGATTTTGAATAAAAAAAAGTAGCTTTGTATGCTACTAAAAACTAATATATGAATATCCCAAAAACTAGTTTTCCTCGTGTTATAATTATTGGAGGAGGTTTTGCAGGTCTTGCAGCAGCTAAAGGCTTGAAAAACCAAGAATTACAAATAGTTTTAATAGATAAACATAATTATCATACATTTCAACCATTATTATATCAGGTTGCCACGGGTGGTTTAGAACCAGATTCTATTGCTTTTCCGCTTCGAAAAGTGATAAAAAATCTTCCTAATTTTTATTTTAGGTTAGCGGAGGTTTTAAATATAGATTCTGAAAAAAGGAAAATTGAAACTACTATTGGAAAGTTAAAATATGATTATTTAATTATTGCAACTGGTTCTAAAACAAATTATTTTGGCAATACAAATATTGAGAAATATAGTATGGCTATGAAAAATGTACCACAATCGTTAAATTTAAGAAGTTTAATTATTGAAAATTTCGAAGACGCCCTATTGGCTCAAAATTTTGAAAAGCGCAATGCCTTAATGAATTTTATTATAGTAGGAGGAGGACCTACAGGAGTAGAGTTGGCAGGTGCTTTGGCTGAAATGAAAAAAGGTATTTTGCCAAAAGATTACCCAGATTTGGATATTCGTCAAATGCAAATAAATATTGTTCAAGGAAGCAATAGGTTGTTAAAGGCAATGAGTGAAAAAGCTTCAGAAAAAGCCGAAGACTTTTTAATTAACTTGGGTGTTAATATTTATAAAAATGCACATGTCACTGATTACAATGGTTATAATGTAACAACAGATGCCGATTTGTCTTTTGAAGCAGCTACAGTAATTTGGGCTGCCGGTGTTAAAGGTTCAACAATTAAAGGTTTAAATACCGAATGTGTTATTGAACGTGCTGAAAGAATTAAAGTAGACGAATTTAACAAAGTTAAAAATCACAAAAATATTTATGCGATTGGAGATGTTGCTTGTATGGATATTTCTGAATACCCAAAAGGGCACCCAATGATGG
Source organism: uncultured Flavobacteriaceae bacterium (assembly GCA_942492305.1). Lineage (GTDB taxonomy): Bacteria > Bacteroidota > Bacteroidia > Flavobacteriales > Flavobacteriaceae > Lutibacter. The sequence continues at coordinate 1,252,496 of CALOEI010000001.1, forward strand.
CACAACCTGCAATTCAGCAAGGTAAACATGTAGCTAGAAATTTAATTGCAGCGTTACATAATGAACCATTAAAACCTTTTAAATATGTAGATAAAGGTTCAATGGCTACCATTGGAAGAAATAAAGCAGTGGTAGATTTAAAGAAATTAAAGTTTCAAGGTGTTTTTGCTTGGTTTATTTGGATGTTTGTACACTTATTTTCTTTAATTGGGTTTAGAAATAAGGCGGTTGTCTTTTTTAATTGGGTATATAATTATATTCGATTTGACAGAGAAACACGTTTAATAATAAGACCCTTTAAGAATAAAAATAAAGAGTCTTTTTAATAAGCTTAAATTTATAAATTCTTTTTAAAGAATTCAATTGTTCTTTCCCAAGCAAGCGTTGCTGCTTTTTCATCGTATCTTGGTGTTGTATTATTATGAAAACCGTGATTTACATTTTCGTAAAAATATGCGGTATGTTCTATAGAATTTTCTTTTAAAACTTTTTCATAATCAGGCCAACCAGCATTCACTCTTGTGTCTAAACCAGCGTATTGCAATAATAAAGGAGCTTTTATTTTAGCTGCATCTTCGTCAGAAGGTTGTCCACCATAAAAAGGAACAGCTGCAGGTAATGAAGGTATTTTAACAGCCATCATATTTGCAACCCAACCTCCAAAACAAAAACCAACAACACCAACTTTTCCATTGCAATTTTCATGTTTTATTAAATGTTCATAAGCAGCAATAAAATCTTCAAGCATTTCATTTCTATCTCGCTTTCTTTGTAAAGCTCTACCATCATCATCATTACCAGGATAACCACCAAGAGGTGACAGCGCGTCTGGAGCTAAAGTTATAAAACCATCAAGAGCGCCTCTTCTACCAACATCTTCAATATAAGGATTTAAACCTCTATTTTCGTGAACAACAATAATTCCGGGTAATTTTTTGTTACTTTCCGAAGGCATTGACAGTAGTCCTTTAATTTCTCCGCCTCCTTTAGGTGATTTGTAAGTAATAAATTCTGATTTAATTCTTGGGTCTTCTGGTTTTACAGTAATGGTATCAACATAATTTGGCGATATAAAACTTAATAGAGAAGGTAAAGTTATTCCACCTACGGTGTATATTGATAATTTTTGCAAAAAATTTCTTCTTTCAATTTTATTATGTGCATAAGCATCATATAAATCAAAAACTTCTTGAGGAATGTCTTCTTTTTTAATTTTTTCATGGTTTTTATGTATGTAGTTTCTCTAAAATTAAGAAAATCTAATTAAAAAATAAAAAACTTTATAGTTAACAAATGTTAATTAATTTTTTCATGTAAATAATTTTTTACTGAAGGGTATTTAAAATTAAAACCTGTGTTTATTATTTTTTCACAAGAAACTCTGCTTCCTTCTAATAGAATAGCTGCTAATTCACCCAATATAATTTTTAGAATAAATGAAGGTACATTAGGAAGCCATAAAGGTTTTTTTAAGGTTTTAGCAATTGATTCAGTTAGCTCTTTGTTCGTAATATGTTCAGGTGCCACAGCATTATAAATGCCATTAAGTTCTGTGTTTTCAATTGCAGAAACATACATATTGCATAAATCTTCTATTGCAATCCAAGGCATATATTGTTTTCCAGTACCTAACGCTGCACCAACATTAAGTTTTACAGGTTTTAAAATTTTTTCTAGTGCACCACCTTGTTTTGAAAATACAACACCAGTTCTAAAAATAACAGTTCTAATATTTAAAGAATTAAATTTTGTTGCTTCTTTTTCCCAAAGAATACATATTTCACTTAAAAAATCATTGGAAGGAGCACTTTGTTCATCGAATATTTTTTCTGAAGTTAAAGCTCCATAATATCCAACACCAGAAGCTGAAATAAAACCTTTTAATTTTGGGTTTAATGCTGTTACTTTTTGAAACAATAAATTTGTTGATTTAACTCTGCTATCTATCAATACTTTTTTTCTTTCAGAAGTCCAGCGTTTATCTGCTATGCCTGCACCAGCTAAGTGAATAATATAATCGGAATTTATAACAGCTTCTTTATCTATATAATTTTCTTCAATATTCCAATTAAAAACATTAGGTTTTTTTGCTTTGCTTCTACTCAAAATTGAAACAGTATGCCCTTTAGATTTAAGTATTTTACAAAGATTACTACCTATTAACCCTGTACCTCCAGTTACTAAAATTGATGCCATAAAAAAAATCGTTAATTTGAATATTAATATATTACAAATTAAACGATTTTTAAAATGTTTAACTTTATTTTATGCTTTTAACTTGGTACTTGTTCAACTACATAAGGTTTTACACTCTCCATTCCTTTTGAAATAGCTTCTTCATTTAATGGAATTAAATGGTGATAACGTTCAGGTAGTGATTTTTTTAAACCTTTAATTACGTTTTCTAATTCAACAATAGGTTTTATTTTTAAAAATGCACCCATAACTACCATGTTAAATATTTTTTTATTTCCCATTTTAGTTGAAAGTTTGTTTCCTTCAATTTGATAAATATCAATATCAGTTCTTGTTGGGTGGTGTGAAATTCCGTTTGGTTCATATAATAATATACCACCTGGTTTTACACTTTCCTCAAATTTATCCATACTTTGTTGATTCAAAATAATGGCAGTGTCAAAAACTTTTAAATATGGTGAGCTAATTCTATCATCACTTAAAATAACGGTTACATTTGCAGTTCCTCCACGCATTTCAGGTCCGTAAGAAGGCATCCAGCTAACTTCTTGATCTTGCATAATGCCAGAATAAGCTAATATTTTACCCATTGATAGTACACCTTGACCACCAAAACCTGCAATAATAATTTCTTCTGTCATAATTAATTATTTTAAAATTCCATTTACTTTTATATCTCCTAGTGGAAAGTAAGGGAACATATGTTCTTCCATCCAAATATTAGATTCGTTCGGTGTCATTTTCCAACCAGAATTACAGTTTGAGACAATTTCTATAAAAGATAATCCTTTTTTTAATCGTGTGATTTTCAAAAGCTTTTTTTATAGCTTTTTTTGCTTTTCGAACATTTTCTGGTGTATGAACAGCTTGACGTGTAACATAATAAGTTCCAGGTAAATTTAGCAACTAATTCAGTCATTTTTAATAGGATTTCCCATAGATTTCAACATCTCTACCGTAAGGAGAAGTTGAAGATTTCATACCTTCTAAAGTAGTTGGAGCCATTTGACCACCAGTCATTCCATAAATTCCATTATTTATAAAAATAATTACAATATTTTCACCTCTATTGCAAGCATGAATAGTTTCAGCAGTACCAATTGCAGCCAAATCTCCATCGCCTTGATAGGTGAAGACATATTTATCTGGCCAGCATCGGGCAATAGCTGTAGCAACAGCTGGTGCGCGGCCATGTGCTGCTTGTGTCATATCAATATTCATAAAATCATAAGCAAGAACAGAACAACCAACTGGAGCAACTCCAATGGTATCCTCAGAAATTCCTAATTCATCAATTACCTCCATGGTTAAGTTATGCGCTGTTCCGTGTCCACAACCTGGGCAATATGACAGCGTAGTATCTGTCATTAATTTTGATTTACAAAATACTTGATTTTCGGGTTTTATAATATCTAATACGTTCATTTTATAATTTTTTGTTCTAAAGCTTCTAATACTTCTTCTGGAGTGTGAATAATACCTCCAGTTCTTCCAAAATGTTCTACTGGTACTTTGTGTTCAACTGAAAGGCGAACATCTTCTACCATTTGACCTGCATTTAATTCAACACTTAAAATTCCTTTTACTTGATCTGCCAAATCGAGTAAAACTTTTTTAGGGTAAGGGAACAAAGTAATAGGTCTTAATAAACCTGCTTTTATTCCTTTTGCTCTTGCTAATTGAACCGCTTTTTGTGCAATTCTAGCACTTGATCCATATGCTACAAATAAATATTCTGCATCTTCAGTTTGAAATTCTTCGTAACGCATATCTTCCTGTTCCATTTGTTCGTATTTTTTCATTAATCTATGAACTCTAGCTTCCATTTTTTCAGATTGTAAATCTAACGATGTAATTATATTACGTTCTCTATTTTTTTTACCAGTTGTAGCCCAACTTCCATTTCGTTGTATAACTTCTTCGTCTGTTAAACGTTTTTGTTGATCTTTAAGATTTACTTTTTCCATCATTTGGCCTATTAATCCATCTGAAAGAATTAAAACAGGCGCTCGGTATTTAAATGCAATATCAAATGCATCTTCTACAAAATCTGCCATTTCTTGAACAGAAGATGGTGCTAATACATAAAGTTTGTAATCTCCATGTCCACCACCTTTTACAGATTGAAAATAATCTGCTTGAGAAGGTTGAATTGTACCTAAACCAGGCCCACCTCTTACAACATTTACAATTACAGATGGTAATTCTGCTCCAGCCAAATATGAAATACCTTCTAATTTTAAAGAAATTCCAGGACTAGAAGAGGAGGTCATAACTCTTTTACCAGTACTTGCAGCTCCATAAACCATATTAATAGCTGCAATTTCACTTTCAGCTTGTAATACAACCATACCTGTTCTTTCCTCGGGGCGTTCAGTCATTAAATATTCAATAACTTCTGATTGTGGAGTAATAGGGTAGCCAAAATAAGCATCAACACCTGCTCTAATTGCAGCTTCAGCCAATGCTTCATTTCCTTTCATTAATTTTAATTCTGCCATGTTTCTAATTTATTTTATTATGCTGAAACCTTAACTCTATATACGGATATTGCTCGATCTGGGCAAACAATTGCACAATTTGTACATCCGGTACAAGCTTCTGGGTTTTTCATATATGCATAATGATATCCTTTTCTATTTACTGTTGAAGTCATACCAATTACATCTTCTGGACACACAGGTATGCAAACTTCGCAACCTTTACATGCTTCTGTATCAACAACGATTGCTCCTTTTACTTTTGCCATTTTAATAATATATTAGGTGATTATTAACTTGTAATTTTGTTATTCTCAAAGTTATAGCTATTTTATTGTAAAAAGTATGATAAATATCAATTTAATGACAATTGTCATATTTTAGTGGTATTTTTTTATAAAAAAAAGCACCTTAGAAGGTGCTTTTATTGATATTCTTTATGATTGTAACCTTTGTTTCCTAATATAATTTTTTGAATTTAGAAGGATTAACTTCTTGCATAATATTGTAAATAGTTTCAAAAATATCTTCAGCATTTGGTTTTGAAAAATAATCACCATCAGTTCCATAAGCTGGCCTATGAGATTTTGCAGTTAAAGTAATAGGTTTGCTATCTAAATATTGATAAGCATTTTGTTTTTCTAAAATCTCATTCATTAAATAAGCAGAAGCTCCTCCAGGAACATCCTCATCAATAACTATAAGTCTATTTGTTTTTTGAATACTTTTTACAATATCTTGATTAATATCAAAAGGAAGAAGGCTTTGTACATCAATAATTTCAATGTCTATAGCAACTTGATTTAAATCTTTTACTACGTCTTCAACAATTTTTAAGTGTAGAACCGTAAGAAACAACTGTTATATCTGTACCTTCTTTAACAGTTTCAACAACACCAATTGGCGTTTTAAATTCACCAAAATTATTTGGTAACTTTTCTTTTAAACGGTAGCCATTTAAGTTTTCAACAATTAAAGCAGGTTCGTCACATTCTAACAATGTATTGTAGAAACCAGCTGCTTTGGTCATATTTCTAGGAACTAAAATATTCATTCCTCTTAAGTAAGATGAATAATTGCTCCCATTGGAGAACCTGAATGCCAAATACCTTCTAATCTATGTCCTCTTGTTCGAATAATTAATGGTGCTTTTTGTGTACCAACTGTTCTGTAGTGCAACGTGGCTAAGTCATCACTTAAAATTTGTAACGCGTATAATAAATAATCTAAATATTGAATTTCTGCAATCGGTCGAAGACCTCTTAAAGCCATTCCAATACCTTGTCCAATTATTGTTGCTTCTCTAATTCCTGTATCTGAAACTCTAAGCTTTCCATATTTTTCTTGAAGACCAACAAGACCTTGATTTACATCTCCAATATTTCCAGCGTCTTCTCCAAAAATAAAAACATTATTGTTTTTTGAAAAAATAGTATCAAAATTATCTTTAATAATAATTCTAGCATCAACCAATTCTGGCATTTTCATTATAAGTTGGTAACACTTCTTTAAGACTTCCTACTTTTTTATCGGTTTCACTATATAAATGAGAACTATATTTTGGTTGTTCAGTTTTTAAAAAATTAGTAATCCAGTTTTGAAGTTGTGTTTTTTCAACTGAATTTTCATTTCTAACATATACTGCAACTTTTCTTGCAGTTACCAGAAGATCTTTTCTAGATGGCTCTAAAGTTGACGATAATTCAGCTATTAATTTATTAATAAAGACTTTGTTGTTACTTTTATTGGCTAAGTTGTTTAAAATATTTAGTAACCTATTTTTTTGATTTTTTATTGGAGCTAAAAAGGCAGTCCAAGCTTCTCTTTTTGCTTGTGAAACTAATTTTTTAGCATCTTTTTCAATTTGAATTAGTTCAGATTCAGATTCAACAAATTTTAATTTATTATTATTTTCATCTATTAATTCAAACTCAAAAATCCAATCGCGCATTTTAACAATACAATCGTTTTGTGTTTTTCCCAAATTAAACGTTCTTTTGTTTTATAACGTTCATGAGATCCAGAAGTAGAGTGTCCTTGTGGTTGCGTTAAATCTTTTACATGAATTAATACTGGAACATGTTCTTTTCTAGCTATGGTGGATGCTTCATTATAAACATCGATAAGTTTCGAATAATCCCACCCTTCAACAACAAATCTCTCGTAGCCATTATTGTTTTCATCACTTTGAAAACCTTTTAAAATTTCGGAAATACTTTCTTTGGTAGTTTGAAATTTGGCAGGTACTGAAATTCCATAATCATCATCCCAAACACTAATTATCATTGGCACTTGTAATACACCAGCAGCATTAATTGTTTCAAAAAATACACCTTCAGAAGTACTTGCGTTTCCAATAGTTCCCCAAGAAATTTCATTTCCATTGTTTGAAAATTTTGGATTGTTTAAATCGGGTAATTTTCTAAATAATTTTGAAGCGTATGCAACTCCTAATAATCTTGGCATTTGGGCCGCAGTAGGTGAAATATCGCTAGTAGAATTGTATTGTTCTGTTAAATTTTTAAATTCTCCATTTTCATCTAAGCTATGCGTTGAAAAGTGTCCACCCATTTGTCGTCCACCAGACATTGGATCTGCTTTAATATCTGGATGTGCATATAAACCAGCAAAAAATTGTTGCGGAGTTAATTCTCCAATTGCCATCATAAAAGTTTGGTCTCTATAGTACCCAGATCTAAAATCTCCTTTTTTAAAGGCTTTTGCCATTGCTAATTGTGGAACTTCTTTTCCATCACCAAAAATTCCAAATTTTGCTTTTCCAGTTAAAACTTCTCTTCTTCCAAGTAAGCTGCATTCTCTACTTATTACAGCAATTTTATAATCGTGTAATACTTCTTTTTTAAATTGTTGAAAAGAAAGCTGTTCTTTGCTTGTTGAAGAAGGGTTTAACTGCATATTTTTTCGATTTTTTTAGTTTTGCAAAGTTATGAAATTTATGTGATATTTAAAAATGACACTGAGGTGTTTAATTATTTTTAATTAAATAGGTAAAATTTAACGAATTTGTTAAGAATTTTTAAATAAAATTAAAAAACTATTTTTAATAATGTTTAATAAAAACCTCTTTTTAACAAAATTAAAATTCTTTTAGGTTTTATAACTAATACAAATCTAATTTTTGAGCTGTAATTGGGTTGCAGAAACTTCCCAACCTAAATTGGAATAAATGGAAAATAAACTTCTAAAATATCTTGAATAAAATTCAGGCGAATTCCATTTTCGTATGCAAAGTATACACTTTTGTTTCTGTTTTTTACAAAACCTACATCATTATAAACTTCAACCCATCTCCAAATTCCGACACTGGTATTTAGAGTAGATAGCCATTGGTTTGCAAATGAAACAGGTAGTTTAGATTTAAAGCCACCTTCATTAATAATAATTTGTTGGCTAAAAATACCAGAAGTTTCAGATCTACCTAAATAATCATATTGAAACAAGTAATCTGTTGGTCTGTCTAAGGCAAAACTAAAATAATTGGTTTCGGTTTTGTTTGTTAAAAATGCTCCTGCAAAAAATCTAAAATCGAACTGTCGGTTTGCATCTGTTAATTTTCTAAATTGAGCGGTAAGTGATAGTTTGCTAAATTTACTAGAAACTTCTAACCCTGTTGAAAATCGGACATCATCTATTATACCCGGACTTGAATATCCATAACCAATAATAAAAATACTGTATTTATTGGTTTCAATATGCTCGGTTTGCATAAGTGATTTTTCTTTATCAATAAATGTAAACGATGCAGCTATAGCTTTACTTCTTACATCTCTTAAACTTTTTCTTCTAAATTCTAAAAATGCAAATGGCCTAACCGTTGTATAAGTTAGGTTTGGAGCATAATGGTAGTTGCTTCCTGAAACTCCAAAAGAGAGTTTGTTAATTTTTTTATTTTCAGGTAAATATTCATATTGAAATGAAGCCGAACCAGAAACAGTATTACTTTTTGTACTATAAGAAGGTGTTAATTTGTAATTAATACTTTTATTTAACAATGTTTTGTTAGAAAATGCCATACCTAAAACCAAACCATCATAATAATTAAATTTATAAACTGGTGTATAGAATAGTTGATTATAATAAGTGTCCTCTATATCTTTAAAAAATTTTAGTTGAAGTGGTCTGTTGAATATTTTATTATCAATATCTTTCCAGTTATTTCTTAAATTATATTCTGGTAATTGTGATTCGTAATTTAAAGAAAGTTTGTCAAAACCATTTTAGGAATTGTAATGGTTGTTAAAGAATCTATATCAGTTAACCATTTTTTAAATTTTATTTCTTTGTCTTTAATTCCATATAATTGAATTGGAGCGGTAAAATTTCTTTTGTTAGCAATAGTAATTTGAAGGGAATCTTCTTTTTTTGTAATATTTTCTATTGTATAATCAATTTTTTTATTGGTTTTTAAATAGTCGTTCTCGAACCAATTTAAGTCTTTAGCTGTTTTAGATTTAAGGTATTCTAGAAAATCTTCACTTTTAATTTTTTTCCCAGAATTTGCATAAGAAAATTCGAAAATAGATTCCTGAATAGAATAATCTTCAATGTAACTTTCTAAATATTTTAACCCAAGACCTGCTTTGTATTTATTAGCAATTTTTCTGTTGAAATTTGATAATGAATCTGCTTGTGTTGTAAGTGCTTGATCTAAATTTTTTCGCGCTGCAAATTGATATACAAAATGATATTTATCGTTAAAATCTATTTTCGAAATACTAAACTTCTAATACCCCAAATTTTAGAAATATTTCCAATAGCTTTAATTTCAGGATAATATCTTTCAACATATTTAATCATTAAATAGGCGTGTAAACCGTCCGCAAGCCAATAATCTTCTCTATTATTAAATAAAAAAACTTGATCTATATATTTTTTAGAAAGTACTTTAAATAATTTTATATCCCATTCAAAAGCGTTGTTATATGCGGCTAAAAAAGAAGGTAACTGATTAAATCCATAAACAGGATTTTTGTCATATTCAATTTTATTTAAAAGTATTTTGTCATGTGGATATTTTCCTAAATATGTTTGAATAAAATAGAACTCTCTTTTTAAAATACTAGTTTTACTTTAATATTTAATTTTTCATCTGAAAGTATATTTGTACTTTATTTTATTTCAGAATTATATTCTATAAAATTGTTATTTTTGTAATATTTAATTCTATATCAAATCTGTTTTTACCTGAGTAATCCATAGCTTTTAATGTTATCTTTAATAATGTATGAGTAGCATTTAAATCACTATTTACAACATATTCTTTTGGTACTTTTAAACTAATATTATAATTTGTAAAATCCATATACAAATCATCTAAATCTAAATTGTTATATAATTGCCATTTTTATCAAAAATTGCAGGTGTTAAATACCAATATTTTAAATTGTATTCAAAATCGTTTTCTCCGTATTTAGTAAACTTATCATTGGGAATTTTTACTAAATAAGTAATAGAGATTTTAATTGAATTATTTGGTTGTAGAGGTTCATTTAAATTTACTTTTAAAAAATCTGGATTTTCTTCTGTAATTTCATAATTTGTTGAATCGAAGTTTACAGAAATTCCATTTATTTTGGTGTTTCCCCTATACTTATCATTTGCAAAATGAAACGTTTTTGAGTAATTTTCTATAAAACGTTTAGCTAAAGGTGTTTGTTTATCTTTATAAGCGTTTGGCCAATTATGAAAGTAAACTTCATTTAAAATACTATCAGATTTGTTGTAAAAGGTAGTTTCTTGTTGAATTTTTATCTCGTTAGTTTCAACCTTTAAAGTAGCATATATATTTATATTATTTGTTTTGAGCGTTTATGTTGCTCAAACTAAAAATAAATAAAATAAACTTATAAAATATATGTACTTTTTTCAAGGGTTTGTAGAGGTTTAGAAATTTGGACTTAAACTATATTTTTTATAAAAAGTATTTATAACATCTAAAACTTCCTCTTCAGTATCAACTAAAGAAATTAAATCTAAATCTTTTGGATTGATTTTTCCTTCGGAAATTAAGGTGTTTTTAATCCATTCTAAAAGTCCAGACCAAAATTTTCTTCCAACTAATACAATTGGAAATTTCCCAATTTTTTTTGTTTGAATTAAAGTAATTGCTTCAAATAATTCATCTAAAGTACCAAAGCCACCTGGCATAACAACAAAACCTTGAGAATATTTTACAAACATTACTTTACGTACAAAAAAGTAATCAAAATCTAGGCTTTTATCATTATCAATGTATGGATTGTCGTGTTGTTCAAAAGGTAATTCAATATTTAATCCAACCGATGTTCCTTTACCTCTGGCAGCACCTTTATTACCAGCTTCCATAATTCCAGGACCACCTCCTGTAACAACACCATACCCATGTTTAGTTAATTTATAGGCAATGTTTTCAGCTAATTTATAGTATTCTTGATCTGGTTTTGTACGTGCAGATCCAAAAATACTAACGCAAGGACCAATTTTGCTTAAACGTTCAAAACCTTCAACAAATTCGGCCATAATTTTAAATATAGCCCAAGAATCGTTGGTTTTTATTTCGTTCCAAGTTTTTTGTTTAAATTTTTCTCTTATTTTTCTATCTTCGTTCGGACTCATTATAATTCTAATATTTTTTAAAGTTGCTAAATATAAGTTTAAAAAAGTTTGCGGACTAATGTAATTCTTTTTTTAAGAATTTAGCAGTATAGCTTTTTTTATTCAAACTTATTTCCTCTGGTGTACCGCTGCAAATTAATTGCCCACCATTTTTTCCACCTTCCATACCAATATCAATAACGTAATCTGCTAGTTTTATAACATCCATATTATGTTCAATTACAAAAACCGTGTTTCCTTTATCTGTAAGTTTATTTAAAACTTCCATAAGCACACGAATATCTTCAAAATGAAGACCAGTAGTAGGTTCATCTAAAATAAAAAGGGCATTATTACTTTTTGAACTTTTTCCAAGTTCAGCAGCTAATTTAATACGTTGTGCTTCACCACCAGAAAGTGTAGTAGATTGTTGCCCAAAGTAATATAGCCTAAACCAACATCATGAATTGTTCGAAGTTTTCTATAAATTTTTGGAATATGTTCAAAAAAATCAACAGCATCATCTATGGTCATATTTAATACATCAGAAATAGATTTTCCTTTATACCTAATTTCTAAGGTTTCTCTGTTAAAGCGTTTTCCTTGGCACGTTTCGCACTCTACATGTACATCTGGTAAAAAATTCATTTCAATAACACGAACACCACCACCTTGGCAAGTTTCGCATCTTCCACCTTTTACATTAAATGAAAATCTTCCAGGTTTGTACCCCCTAATGGAAGCTTCACTTGTTTTTGCATACAAACTTCTAATTTCACTAAAAACTCCTGTATAAGTTGCAGGGTTAGAGCGTGGAGTTCTACCAATTGGAGATTGATCAATGTCAATAACTTTATCTACATGTTCTAAACCACTAATAGATTTGAATGGCATTGGTTTTTTTACACCCCTATAGATATGTTTGTTTAAAATAGGGTATAGGGTTTCATTTATTAAAGTAGATTTTCCACTTCCAGAAACCCCTGTAACACAAATTAGCTTACCTAAAGGAAAATCTACATTAATATTTTTTAAATTATTTCCTGTAGCACCTTTTAAATAATTTTTTTACCATTTCCTTTTCTTCTTTTTTTGGAACTTCAATTTTTTTGCTCCCATTTAAATAATCTGCAGTTAATGTATTCATTGTTTTTAATTCTTCAAAAGTTCCTTCGCTAACAATTTCACCACCGTGAACTCCTGCTCCTGGACCAATATCTAATACAAAATCAGCATGTTCAATCATATCTTTATCGTGTTCAACAACAATTACAGAATTTCCCAATATCTCTTAAATTTATAAAGATTTAATTAATTTTTGCATTATCTCTTTGATGTAAACCAATACTTGGTTCATCTAAAATATATAATACTCCAACCAATTGAGAGCCAATTTGTGTTGCCAACCTTATCCGCTGTGCTTCACCTCCCGAAAGTGATTTTGAGCTTCTGTCTAACGCTAAATAATCTAAACCAACATCTAATAAAAATTGAATGCGTGTTCTAATTTCTTTTAAAATTTCTGAAGCAATTTTTAATTGTTTTTTTGATAGTTTATTTTCAAGATTTGAAAACCATTCTGCTAATTCTAAAATATCTAATTGTGCTAATTCTGAAATGTTTTTATTATTTATTTTAAAATTTAGGGCTTCTTTTTTAAGACGATTTCCATTACAAGATTCGCAATTAATCTCATCCATATAATCTTTAGCCCATCGTTTTATTGAATTTGAATCGCTTGATTTGTATTGATTTTCAATAAAATTAATAATTCCTTCAAAATCAATTTCATAATTTCGAGTAATTCCCATTGTTTTTGAAGCAATTTCAAATTTTTCGTTTCCACCATTTAAAATAATATCTAATGCTTCTTTCAGGAATTTTTGAAATAGGATCGGTTAATTGAAAGTTATAACGTTCTGCAATTAATTGTAATTGTTTAAAAATCCAACTGTTTTTTTGTTCTCCAATAGGAGCAATTCCGCCACTTTTTATTGAAATTATTTTTATTTGGAATTATTTTTTCAATATTAACTTTTTGTTCACTTTTCCAAGTCCATTACAAGTTGAACAAGCACCTTTAGGAGAGTTAAATGAAAATGAATTTGGCTCTGGATTTGGATATGAAATACCAGTTTCGGGGCACATTAAATCACGACTAAAATAGCGTGGTCTATTTGTTTCGTGTTCTAAAACCATTAATACATTTTCACCTGAATATAAAGCTGTTGTAATAGTTTCTTCTAATCTTTTTTCCGAATCCTTATTAATTAACAATCGGTCAATTACAATTTCAATATCATGCGTTTTGTACCTATCCAAACGCATTCCTTTTTCAATGTCTTTTATTTCACCATCTACACGAACTTTTACAAAACCTTGTTTTGCAATTTGTTCAAATAGTTCTCTGTAATGTCCTTTTCTAGATTTTACTACTGGTGCTAAAATTACAATTTTTTTCCGTCAAAATCTTTAAGAATTAATTCTTTTATTTGTTCATCGCTATAACTTACCATTTTTTTATTGGTGTTATAACTGTAGGCATCAGCTGCACGCGCAAATAGTAATCTTAAAAAATCGTAAATTTCTGTAATAGTACCAACAGTAGAACGTGGACTTTTATTGGTTGTTTTTTGTTCAATAGAAATTACTGGAGATAGACCATCAATTTTATCAACATCAGGTCGTTCTAAACCACCTAAAAACTGTCTTGCATAAGCCGAAAAAGTTTCAATATATCTTCGTTGACCTTCAGCATAAATAGTGTCAAAAGCTAATGACGATTTTCCGCTACCACTTAAACCAGTAATAACTACGAGCTTTTCTCTAGGAATACGAACGTCAATATTTTTTAAATTATGAACACGTGCGCCTAAAACTTCAATATATTCTTCTTGTTTTGCCATTAGATTTTTGGAAAGTTGCAAAGTTAAAAAAATGTAACCACAATTTTAATGTAGTAGTACATCTTATTTTGAAAATTAGTATATTGCGTTAAAATATTTGGCCTTTGAACTGGATTAATTCTATAAGACATTTTTTTGAAAAACACGGCTTTGCCGTATCATCAAGATTAGCTGATAGATTGGGGATGAATGTCTCTAATGTGCGTTTGTTTTTTATTTATATTTCATTTGTTACTTTAGGGTTTTCATTTGGAATTTATTTAACATTAGCATTTTTACTGCGTTTAAAAGATTTAATTTATACAAAAAGAAGTTCGGTATTCGATTTATAAAATACTATGAATAGTAGATCAAAATTAGTTATATCAATTGGGTTATTACTTGTTGTAATTACTATAGGAGTAGCAGGTTATATGCTTATTTCTGGCGATAATTTCATAGACTCATTGTATATGACAATTATTACAATGACAACAGTTGGGTTTGGTGAAATTCATCCTTTAACGGATAATGAAAAGCTATTTACTATATTTTTAATTTTAATAAGTATAGTTGTATATGGATATACAGTTACAGCTTTAACTGAATATTTAGCAAATGGAAAGATATTACAACGATTAAAACAAAAAAAAGTGCAACAAAAAATTCAGAATTTAAAAAATCATACTGTAGTTTGTGGTTACGGACGTAATGGAAAACAAGCAGTTGCTAAATTAATTCAATTCAATCAACCTTGTGTAGTAATTGAAAAAAGAGTAAATGAAGTTGCTGAATTAGAAAAAGATAATATTTTATTTATTGAAGGAGATGCAACTAATGATGAAGATTTAGCTAAACTAGGTCTAGAAAACGCCAAGAGTTTAATTACGGCGTTACCTTCAGATGCAGATAATTTATTTGTGGTATTGTCTGCACGACAGTTTAATAAAGATTTTACTATTATTAGCAGGGCTTCAAACGAATCTTCGTACGGTAAACTAAAGTTTGCAGGAGCTACAAATGTTATTATGCCAGATAAATTAGGTGGCGCACATATGGCATCTTTAGTAGTTACACCAGATTTAATCGAATTTGTTGATAGATTAACAATTACTGGCAATGTAGAGGCTAATTTAGAAGAGATATCTGTAAATGAATTACCTTCAGAGTTTATTTTAAAAACTATTTTAGATTTGGATTTAAGAAAAAAAACAGGTTGTAATGTAATAGGTTTTAAAACGCAAGAAAACGAGTATATTATCAATCCAGACGCAACTACAAAACTAGAAAAAGATACTCACTTAATTGTACTTGGAAATAAAGAACAAATATTGAAATTACGAGAAATATTTTAATATCTTTTAATTAATTTTTACATTACTATTTAGATTGATGCTAAATTTTCTTTTTAATTGTTAAAAACTTGTAGTAAACTCATTTTTTTTCCATATTGCAGCAACTTTTAAAAATTAACCAAAAATTATGAAGAATAAACTTCTTTTGCTTTTAGCAATAATAGTTCCATTTTTGTCATTCGGACAAGAAATAGCACAAAAAGGATTAGATGAAAAAATTAATGATTGGTTTGAGCCAATTACAGCTAAATGGGAAGGAATTGTATTCTGGGTTGTACCTGGTACAGGTGTTCCTTTAGTTGTTTTTTTATTAGTTTTAGGAGCATTATTTTTCACCGTATATTTCCGTTTTATAAACTTAAGAAGATTTGGTTTAGCAATTAATGTAGTTCGAGGTAAATATGAAGATGAGGAAGAACATGGAATTGAAAAAGCAGATTTAAATATTGTAGATGGAGATTTAGTTGATACTATTAGAGATGAAAGTAAGGAAGGTGAAGTGAGTCATTTTCAAGCCTTGGCAACAGCAGTTTCAGGTACAGTTGGTCTAGGGAATATTGCAGGTGTTGCTTTAGCTATATCAATAGGTGGTCCTGGGGCAACATTCTGGATGGTAGTTGCAGGTTTGTTAAGTATGTCAACAAAGTTTGTTGAATGTACTTTGGGTGTAAAATATAGAGATGTTGGAGAAGATGGAACCGTTTATGGCGGACCAATGTATTACCTCACTAAAGGTATGGCTGAAAGAGGGTTTAAAAAATTCGGAAAAGTTTTAGCTGTAGTTTTTGCAATTTTATGTGTTGGAGCTTCATTTGGTGGTGGAAACGCTGTACAATCTAACCAAGCAGCAGAACAATTGGCAGCTATGATGGGGCTACAAGGAGGTTATACAGGAACTCTTATTGGTGTTGGAATTGCTATAATTGTTGGGTTTGTAATTATTGGAGGTATAAAAAGAATTGCTTCTGTAACTGAAAAAATAGTGCCTTTTATGGCGGTAATTTATGTTCTTGCTTGTCTTATTGTTATGGTTGATCATTGGAACTATATAGATGATGCATTTGCATTAATTTTTAGAGAGGCTTTTAGCCCAAGTGCTGGTTTAGGCGGATTTTTTGGAGTTTTAATAACAGGGTTTAGACGTGCAGTATTTTCTAATGAAGCAGGAGCAGGCTCAGCTGCAATTGCTCATTCAGCCGTAAGAACAAATTACCCAGCTTCTGAAGGAATTGTTTCTTTATTAGAACCTTTTATTGATACTGTTTTAATTTGTACAATGACAGCTTTAGTAATTATTTTTTATAATAGTGATGGGTTATTTGTTTATGGTGGTGATGGAGCTGGTAGCGTAATTATTGATGGTGTTGCCGTAGGTGGTGTTAATTTAACTTCAATGGCATTTGAAGCTGTGATACCTTGGTTCCCTTATGTTTTAACTTTAGCAGTAGTATTATTTGCAATATCAACAATGATTTCTTGGTCTTATTACGGATTGCAATCTTGGAAATTTTTATTTGGAAGAAGTAAAATAGCAGACATTACTTATAAATTATTATTTATTGGCTTTATAATAATTGGAGCAGCTGCATCTATGAAGGCTGTGTTTGATTTTTCAGACGCTATGATTCTAGCATTGGTGTTTCCAAATATGATTGGGCTACTATTCTTATTCCCAATTGTTAGAAAAGAATTGATTAAATATTTAAAAGCACTACAAGTAAAATTAACATTTATTAAATAAATTTTCATAACATATTAAAAATCCCATTTCTGGTTACATATCCAGTAAATGGGATTTTATTTTAATAATAGTATTAAATATATACAAATTCTATGGTCGGAAAATATTATTCATTATATTTTGATATATTAAAATATATATGTAAATTTATATCATTGAAATCGTTTTGTTTCAATGTTTTAAATACTACGTTGTAGTACTCACCTCAAACAAAGTTTTTCACCTCAGAAATTAGTTTTTTCATCCCACATCATAATTGTGTAGAAATTTCATTATAGGTATTTTATTATACTAATCTATCTAATAATGGCTTGTAATACTACATAAATTTATGAAAAATCAATTATTAACTTAATAAAATGTATTATGAAAAAATTAGATTTTTTAAAAATTGTAATTGGATTATTTTTGGGTTTAGTAATCTTTTCTTGTAATAAAGATGACGCAAGCGTAATCCTAACAGAACAGCTTGAAAAGCAAGAGGTTGTGTTTGATATTAACGACTTTATGCCTAATACTTTATCTTCTAAAGGTATGTTTAGCGCAAAAGATAATGGGGATAGTCCTAACGATGAAGCTGTACCAAATTGTTTAGATTTGGATCCTTCATATGTAGATATTAGAATTATAGGTCCTGATCAAATTCCTACAACCTATATGTTAAAACTAGTTACACTCGCCAACAAAACAGAAACAGAGGTTCTTAAATTAACTCCTGGTATTTATACCATTACAGATTTTGTTGTAAAAGCGGCAGATGGTACTTTACTGTGGGCATCACCTAGAGAAGGTAGTTACTATGAACAACTTTGGGATTTAACAGGTGTTGATCTTCAATTTATTGTTCCAGAATTTGATAAGCTTAGAGTTGAAATTGACGTGCTTTGTTATAGACCTTATGACTATGAAAAATTTGGATTTGTATGGTTTAAATATGCAGTAACTGAAATTCACACAGTATGTTTCTATGGAGATATTTGTACTAAGTTTTTTAATGAATGGCACGAAATGGGAAGAGAAAACCCTTACTATTTACAAGAGTTTGATGGGTACGATTTTCCAGCTATTTTTAGTGTTGTAGTTAAAAATTCTGAAGGAGTTGTTGTAAATGATCTTGAATTAAATAGCAATGCTGCTTATTATGGTATAGGACAACCACTTTGTATAGAATATCCAGACCAAGTTGAACTTTTAGAAGAAGTTTTTGATTTTGAAATTTGGTTAGCAATGCCAAATGGCACCGATATGCTATTATACGAAGGACAATTTGATGATACTGCTATGGCAGAAATAGGTGATCCAGAAGCATTTGGAGGAACAGATGGTATATTTGATTTTGTTGTAGGAAATTGTTCTTATGATGGTAATGATGCCACTTTAGAATTACTTCCTTGGATGCCAATTCCTGACAATGGAGAAATGCAAATAATGGGTGCTCCAGGTGAAGAATATTTAATTTTGGCTAGATTCAGTAATTTAACACCTTTCGAAATTCCTGGTGTAATTCAAAATGGTGAATGGTATAATACCTTATGTGGTGAAGAGTTTGTAGAAATTTATGAAGACGAATACTATGTTGAATTTTATTCTTCGTTAGACAGAAATTTACCAGAAACAAATTTCCCAGCACAATATATGAATTACCCTTGGGGTTCAATAAATTATATTGCTAATCATTGTGAAGAAAATGTAAATGATCCTGAAAAAGGATGGGATTATATACAAGAAGCGCTTTGGTTTATAATTGGAGAAGCTATAGGCGTTCCTTCTGAAAGAGGTGTAGAGAACCAATTAGCTGTAGACGCTATGGCTAATCCAGGTTTTATTCCTACTGTTGGAGATTATGCTTGTGTTTTAATAGAATCACTTTATCCTCTTCAAGATAATGGTACTCCTAATAAAAATGGAAACGCTTCAAAAACTGAAGCTTTAAACGGTTTCCAATTATTATTAATGCGAGTTGACCCTTAATAGGTAAAGTTTGTATAAATATTTTGAAAAATTTGTTAAGTGAATTCATGAAGTAATTATAAAGATATTGCATACAGTTTGTTTTAAAGTTAATTTTATAAATTTGTAATTATAGAAAAAACAAAAACAAGATTTTCCAAAATATGAATACATTTAAATCCCATTTCTGGTATAACAAACGCCAAAGAAATGGGATTTTCTTTTTACTGTTAATTATTGTTATACTACAAATAAGTTTCTTTTTTGTCGATTTTTCTTCAGAAGAACAAACCGTTTTTTCTAAAGATGAGATAGAAGCTTTTAAAAAAGAACAAGATTCTTTATTACAAGTTCTTTCAGAAGAAAGAAAACCTAAAATTTTTCCTTTCAATCCAAATTATATTAACGATTTTAAAGGTTATCAATTAGGAATGAGCCTCGAAGAAATTGATAGATTATTGGCCTTCAGAAAAACAGGTAAGTTTATAAACTCTACTATGCAATTTAAAGAGGTTACTAAAATAAACGATAGTTTACTAGATAAAATAAGTCCTTTTTTTAAATTCCCAGAGTGGGTAAGTTCTGCTGCTAATAAAAAATCAAGTTCTAATTTTAATCAATCGAAAAAAATAGTTTTAGAATCTAAAGACCTAAACCTAGTAAGTAGCGCTGATTTAATAAAAATAAAAGGAATTGGTGAAAAAACAGCTGCTAGAATAATTAGTTATAGAGAAAAGTTACAAGGTTTTAACTTTAACGACCAACTTTACGAAGTTTATTATTTAGATAAAGAAACTGCAGATAGGGCTCTAGAATATTATAAAGTGCAATCTAAGCCTAAAATTCAAAAAATAAATATAAATACCGCATCATTTAAAGAACTATTAGCAATTGTTTATATTGATTATGAACTAACTAAGAAAATTTTAAATTATAGAGATGAAGTTGCAGAAATTCAATCTTTAGAAGAATTAAAAAAAATTGATGGATTTCCTGTAGATAAATTTAATAGAATAACCTTATATTTGGTGGCTCAATAAATTTATAACTTTAACAGTTAATCTTTAAATGAATAACATGTATTTTACTGAAGAACACGAGTCTTTTAGACAAAGTTTTCGAGATTTTTTAATTAAAGAAGTCGTTCCGAATATTAATAAGTGGGAAAAACAGGGTTTTGTAGATAAACAAATCTGGAAGAAATTCGGAGAAATGGGTTATTTTGGATTAAATTATCCTGAAGCGTTTGGAGGTTTAAATTTAGATTTATTTTACACAGTAGTTTTTTTAGAAGAAATGCAGAAAGTAAATTCTGGTGGATTTGCTGCTGCAATGTGGGCACATACATATTTGGCAATGACCCATTTAAACGCAGAAGGTAGTGAATACATAAAAGAAAAATATTTAACTCCTAGTATAAATGGAGAAAAAGTTGGTTGCCTTTGTATTTCAGAACCGTTTGGAGGATCTGATGTTGCAGGAATGAGAACTACAGCTACAAAACAAGGTGACAATTATATAATAAACGGATCTAAAACATTTATTACAAATGGTGTTTTTTCAGATTATTTAGTTGTTGCAGTTAAAACAAGTCCAGAACTTGGAAATAAAGGAATGAGCATTTTTGTAGTTGATAGAGCAACCACTGGTATCTCTGCTACAAATTTAGAAAAGTTAGGTTGGAAAGCCTCTGATACTGGAGAAATTGCATTTGATAATGTAGTAGTTCCAGCTGAAAATTTATTAGGAGAAGAGAATAAAGGATTTTCGTATATAATGCAGCATTTTGCTTCAGAAAGACTTATAATGGGAATTAATGCGCATGCAAGAGCGGAGTTTGCATTAGATTACGCAATAAAATATATGTCCGAAAGAAAAGCTTTTGGGAAAACTATAGATAAGTTTCAAGCACTAAGACACAAAGTTGCTGATATGGCAAGTGAAGTTGAAATGTGTAAGGAGTTTAATTATGCAATAACATATAGACTAGATAAAGGAGACTATGTTGTAAAAGAAGCAAGTATGTCTAAATTAATGTCAACAAAAATTGCTGACGAGGTAATTTATCAATGTTTACAATTATTAGGAGGGTATGGTTATATGGAAGAATATCCAATGGCACGGCTTTTAAGAGATAGTAGATTAGGACCAATTGGAGGTGGTACTTCTGAAATTTTGAGAGAAATTATCGCAAAAATGATTATTGATAAAAAAGAGTATAAGCCAGTAACATAGTTTTGGTATAATTAGTTTTGCGAAAATTGTTTTCCAATTTGCAAAAATGATTATTGATAAAAAAGAGTATAAGCCAGTAACATAGTTTTGGTATAATTAGTTTTGCGAAAATTGTTTTCCAATTTGCAAAAATGATTATTGATAAAAAAGAGTATAAGCCAGTAACATAGGACTTCTCAATACAGATATTTAAAATAAAAATTTAGACTTTAATTTTATAATTTTAATATTCAATTATTAAATAATTAATTGTATATTTGCAACCTTAAATTTTAAAGAGAACAACTTGGAAGGAGGTGCTAATACATGTTAATCATACCAGTTAAGGACGGAGAAAATATAGATAGAGCGTTAAAACGTTATAAAAGAAAATTTGATCGTACTAAAACAATGAAAAATTTACGTAATCGTAAACAATTCAATAAACCATCAGTTTTAAAGCGTGCGCAAAACATAAAAGCTCAATATGTTCAGAGATTAAGAACAGCAGAAGAGCAAGGTTAATTAATTTTTAGCCAAAAAATTAAAACCGTTAGTAAAAACAAATTACAATTTGTATGTTTGTTTACTAACGGTTTTTTTATGCCTATTAAATCCTTTTTAGATTATTTGCAAATTGAAAAAAAGTATTCAAAACATACTTTAATTGCCTATGAAA
This sequence comes from uncultured Flavobacteriaceae bacterium, assembly GCA_942492305.1. GTDB lineage: Bacteria > Bacteroidota > Bacteroidia > Flavobacteriales > Flavobacteriaceae > Lutibacter. The sequence continues at coordinate 1,274,590 of CALOEI010000001.1, forward strand.
AAGATTTAAATGATTTTTTTGCATTTTACCAAGATAAATATGGTACAATAAATACTGAAGAGATTAATTACTCTCAAATTAGAAGTTGGATAGTTAGTTTAGTAAATTCTAATGTAAGTAATAGAACTATAAATAGAAAAATTTCTTCATTAAAATCTTTATTTAAATTCCTTCAAAAAACAAAACAAATAGTAACCAATCCATTAGCAAAGCATCAAGCTTTAAAAACTTCTAAACAAGTACAAGTACCTTTTTCAGAAAAAGAAATTAAAGAAGTACTTAATTTAAAAAATGACATAGAAGATTTTGAATCTGTTAGAAATAAATTAATTGTTGAATTATTTTACTCTACCGGCATTCGAAGAAGTGAATTAATAAACATTAAAATTGACGCTATAGATTTTAATAAAGAAACTGTTAAAGTTTTAGGAAAAAGAAATAAAGAACGTTATATTCCGTTAATAAAAACAGTTCAAGATTCATTAAAAAACTACCTTAAATTTAGAAATACAATTAAGAGTGAATTATCCTATTTATTTATCACAAAAAAAGGTAAAAAAACATACGATACACTTGTATATCGAATTATAAATAATTATTTTAGTACTGTGTCATCAAAAGTGAAAAAGAGCCCTCATGTTATTAGGCATTCTTTTGCAACGCACTTATTAAATGAAGGCGCAGATTTAAACGCTGTAAAAGAATTACTTGGGCATTCAAGTTTAGCGTCAACACAAGTTTATACCCACAGTAGTTTGGGGAAATTAAAAAAAGTGTATAACCAAGCTCACCCAAGGAGCCAAAAAAAATAATTTTATGAAAGTATATGTACAGTCTGTTAATTTCAATGCCGATAAAGGTCTTATTGAATTTATTGAAAAAAAAATAAATGGTTTAGAAAAGTACTATGATAAAATAGTTGATTCTGAAGTATATTTAAAGGTACACCAAACAAGTGAAAAAGAAAATAAAAATGTTGATGTAAAATTAAACATTCCTGGTAATGATCTAATAGTTAAAAAGCAATGCAAAACATTTGAAGAAGGAGTTATGTTAGCAGTAGATTCATTAAAAAGAAAACTAACACAAAAGAAAGAAAAAGTAAGAGCAAAATAATTTATAAAAAATAGTTTAAAAAGTTTTGTTTAAAATTAAAACTTTAATACATTTGCAGTCCGTTAGAAATAGCGGACTTCTTTTATGGAGTAAAAAGCCGATGTAGCTCAGCTGGCTAGAGCAGCTGATTTGTAATCAGCAGGTCGTGGGTTCGAGTCCCTCCATCGGCTCTTAATAAAAGAAATTGATCTTTGAAAAATAATGGTGAGATACTCAAGTGGCCAACGAGGGCAGACTGTAAATCTGCTGCGCAAGCTTCGGAGGTTCGAATCCTCCTCTCACCACAACAAAAATTGGAAAAAATTATTACCCAATGATGATTTGAAAAAATTATTGCGAGAGTAGCTCAGTTGGTAGAGCTTCAGCCTTCCAAGCTGACTGTCGCCGGTTCGAGCCCGGTCTCTCGCTCTATTTTTTTGGCCGGTGTAGCTCAGGGGTAGAGCGTTTCCTTGGTAAGGAAGAGGTCACGGGTTCAATTCCCGTCATTGGCTCAAATAAAAGAATTGAATTTAACACTATATATAACTAAGATTTAAAAATTAATAATTATGGCTAAAGAAACTTTCGATCGTTCAAAACCACATTTAAACATTGGTACTATTGGACACGTTGATCACGGTAAAACAACCTTAACAGCTGCTATTACTGTTGTATTAGCAGAGAAAGGACTTTCTGAAGTAAAAGATTTCGATCAAATCGATAATGCTCCTGAAGAAAAAGAAAGAGGTATTACAATTAATACTGCTCACGTTGAGTATCAAACTGCTAATCGTCATTACGCTCACGTTGACTGTCCAGGTCACGCGGATTACGTAAAGAACATGGTAACTGGTGCTGCTCAAATGGATGGTGCAATTATTGTTGTTGCTGCTACAGATGGACCAATGCCTCAAACTAGAGAGCACATCTTATTAGGTCGTCAGGTAGGTATTCCTAGATTAGTTGTATTCATGAATAAAGTGGATATGGTTGATGATGAAGAGTTATTAGAATTAGTAGAAATGGAAATTAGAGATTTATTATCATTCTATGAATATGATGGTGATAATACTCCTGTTATTCAAGGTTCTGCTTTAGGTGCATTGAATAAAGATCCAAAATGGATGGAGAAAATTATGGAATTAATGGATGCTGTTGACACTTGGATTGAATTACCAAAGCGTGATGTTGATAAAGATTTCTTAATGCCAATTGAAGATGTATTCTCTATTACTGGTCGTGGTACTGTTGCTACTGGTCGTATCGAAACTGGTGTTGCTAATACAGGTGATCCAGTTGATATTATTGGTATGGGTGCTGAAAAATTAACTTCTACTATTACTGGAGTTGAAATGTTCCGTAAAATATTAGATAGAGGTGAAGCTGGTGATAACGTAGGTATCTTATTAAGAGGTATTGCAAAAGAAGATATCCGTAGAGGTATGGTAATTTGTAAGCCAAAATCAGTAACTCCACACGCTAAATTTAAAGCTGAGGTTTATATCCTTAAAAAAGAAGAAGGTGGACGTCACACTCCATTCCACAATAACTACCGTCCACAGTTCTACGTACGTACAACTGATGTAACAGGAACTATTATGTTACCTGATGGAGTTGAAATGGTAATGCCAGGTGATAACTTAACAATTAATGTTGAACTACACCAACCAATTGCATTAAACGTTGGTTTACGTTTTGCAATCCGTGAAGGAGGTAGAACAGTAGGTGCTGGTCAGGTAACAGAAATGTTAGACTAATCAAATTCTAAAATAATTATAAGGTGCTTCTTTTTAAGAAGCACCTTTCTTTACGGGTGTAGCTCAGTTGGTAGAGCACTGGTCTCCAAAACCAGGTGTCGGGAGTTCGAGTCTCTCCGCCCGTGCAAAAATTAAAAAAATGAATTTAGTTAATTATATAAAAGACTCATTTGAAGAGTTGCGCAATAAAGTATCTTGGATTTCTTGGGAAGAAGCTCAAAAATCTACTGTTGTTGTTGCTATATTTACAATAATATTTGCATTAGCAGTGTTTTTAGTAGATAAATTCTTCCAAACTGGTTTAACTGAGTACTTTAAATTATTTTAATAATTGAGTTATGACTGATTCTGTAAAAAAATGGTATGTTGTTAGGGCAATTGGAGGACAAGAAAATAAAGTAAAATCTTACATTGAAAATGAGATTGCTCGTTTAGGGATGACTGATTATGTTGGTCAAGTTCTAGTGCCTACAGAAAAAGTAATACAAGTTCGTAACGGGAAAAAAATTAATAAAGAACGTGTTTATTTTCCAGGTTATGTAATGATTGAAGCAAACTTAAGTGGTGAGCTTCCGCATATTATTAAATCTATTACCGGTGTTATAGGTTTTTTAGGAGAGGTTAAAGGAGGTGATCCTGTTCCAATGAGAAAGTCAGAAATTAATCGTATGCTTGGTAAAGTAGATGAATTATCTGTACAGAATGATAATGTTGCAATACCTTACGTAATTGGTGAAACAGTAAAAGTAATAGATGGACCATTTAATGGTTTTGATGGTACCATTGAAAAAATAAATGAAGAAAAACGTAAATTAGAAGTAATGGTGAAGATTTTCGGTAGAAAAACTCCATTAGAATTAAGTTACATGCAAGTAGATAAAATTTCATAATAGTTACATATAATATATGATATTACATACAGCTTCCAATTATGTAATGTCTAATTTAAGATTTAAAAATGGCAAAAGAAGTTAGTAAAGTAGTAAAATTACAAGTTCGTGGAGGTGCGGCAAACCCATCACCACCAGTTGGACCTGCTTTAGGTGCTGCCGGAGTGAATATTATGGAGTTCTGTAAGCAGTTTAATGCTAGAACTCAAGATAAACAAGGAAAAGTTTTACCTGTAGCTATTACAGTTTATAAGGATAAATCTTTTGACTTTGTTATTAAAACTCCACCAGCAGCTGTTCAAATTTTAGAAGCAGCAAAAGTTAAAAAAGGTTCACCTGAACCAAATAGAAATAAAGTAGCTACAGTTACTTGGGATCAATTGAAAGTTATTGCTGAAGATAAAATGGTAGATTTAAATGCATTTACTATGGAATCTGCGATGTTAATGATGGCGGGTACAGCACGTTCAATGGGTATTAGAGTAAAAGGAGAAGCTCCTGTAAAACAATAAAACAGTTATTAAAAAATGGCAAAATTAACTAAAAAGCAAAAAGAGGCTGAAGCTAAAGTTGATAGAAATCAAACTTATAGTTTATCCGATGCTTCTGCTTTAGTAAAAGAAATTACTAATGTAAATTTTGATGCATCTATTGATTTAGCTGTTAGATTAGGAGTAGATCCTCGTAAAGCAAATCAAATGGTTAGAGGGGTAGTAACATTACCTCACGGAACTGGTAAAGATGTTAAAGTTTTAGCATTAGTAACTCCAGATAAAGAAGCAGATGCTAAAGAAGCAGGTGCTGATTATGTTGGGTTAGATGAATACCTTCAAAAAATTAAAGAAGGTTGGACAGATGTTGACGTTATTATTACAATGCCTAGTGTTATGGGAAAATTAGGTCCATTAGGTCGTATTTTAGGACCTAGAGGTTTAATGCCTAACCCTAAAACTGGTACTGTAACTATGGATGTAGCAAAAGCTGTAACAGAAGTAAAAGCAGGTAAGATTGACTTTAAAGTTGAAAAAACTGGTATTGTTCACGCTGCAATTGGTAAAGCATCATTCTCTGTTGAGAAAATTACTGAAAATGCTGCAGAACTAATACAAACTTTAATAAAGTTAAAGCCAACTGCGGCTAAAGGAACTTATGTTAAAAGCATTTATATGTCTAGTACAATGAGTCCAGGAATAAGTATTGATACAAAATCAGTTAATAGTTAAAACTTAGAAATTATGACGAGAGAAGAAAAATCACAAGTTATAGAAGCTATAACAACAAAGTTAACTGAACAAAATATCATTTACTTAGCAGATATTTCAGGTTTAAATGCAACAGATACCTCAAATTTACGTAGAGCGTGTTTTAAAGCAAATATTAAACTTGCAGTAGTTAAAAATACATTGTTAGCAAAAGCAATGGATAAATCTGATAAAGATTTTGGAGAATTACCTTCAGTATTAAAAGGAAATACTTCAATTTTATTATCTGATACTGGTAATGCACCAGCAAAATTAATAAAAGAATTTCGTAAAAAATCTGACAAGCCTCTTTTAAAAGGTGCTTATGTTGAAGAAGCTATTTATGTTGGTGATAACCAATTAGATGCTTTAGTTAACATTAAATCTAAAGAAGAAGTTATTGGAGATATCATTACGATATTACAATCACCAGCTAAAAATGTTATTTCAGCATTACAGTCAGGTGGTAACAAATTATCTGGTATTATAAAAACATTATCAGAAAAAGAATAAGCGCACTAATAAACTAAATAATAAAAATTAAACAAAGAGAAATGGCAGATTTAAAAGATTTCGCAGAACAACTTGTTAACTTAACAGTAAAAGAAGTAAACGAGTTAGCTAATATTTTAAAAGACGAATATGGTATTGAGCCAGCTGCAGCAGCAGTTGCAGTTGCAGGTCCAGCAGCAGGTGGAGAAGCAGCAGAAGAAGCTCAAACTGAATTTGATGTAATTTTAAAAGCAGCAGGTGGTTCTAAATTAGCAGTTGTTAAATTAGTTAAAGAATTAACTGGTTTAGGATTAAAAGAAGCTAAAGGTGTTGTAGATAGCGCACCAGCACCAGTAAAAGAAGGTATATCTAAAGATGAAGCGGAAGCTTTAAAAGCATCATTAGAAGAAGCTGGAGCAGAGGTTGAGCTTAAATAAGCTTTCAACAGCTAAAACAATTTAAGGTTTAGGTCTGGGGTCATCCTAAGACCTAAACCATTTTGCGTATATATTCGTTCTTATATTTTAATAGTTTTTTTAACTTAAAGTTTTTGTCCATTGGCATCTAAAAATTTCACCGAAAGAATAAACTTTGCATCAGCTAAATTGGTAACTGAATATCCAGATTTTTTAGATATTCAGGTTAAATCGTTTCAAGATTTTTTCCAATTAAAAACTAAAGCTGACGAACGAAGTACCGAAGGGTTATATAAAACCTTCCTTGATAACTTCCCAATTACAGATACTCGTAACCAGTTTGTGTTAGAGTTCATAGATTACTTTGTAGATCCTCCTCGATATTCAATTCAAGAATGTATTGAAAGAGGTCTTACTTATTGCGTGCCTTTAAAAGCACGTTTAAAGTTGTACTGTACTGATCCTGAACATGAGGATTTTGAAACTATTGTTCAAGATGTGTATTTAGGTACAATTCCTTATATGACAAATAGTGGTACTTTTGTTATTAATGGAGCAGAAAGAGTTGTAGTTTCTCAATTACACCGTTCTCCTGGAGTATTCTTTGGTCAGTCGTTCCACGCAAACGGAACAAAATTATATTCTGCAAGAGTAATTCCTTTTAAAGGTTCTTGGATAGAGTTTGCAACAGATATCAATCAAGTAATGTATGCTTATATTGATAGAAAGAAAAAATTACCTGTAACCACATTGTTTAGAGCAATTGGTTATGAAAGAGATAAAGATATTCTTGAAATTTTTAATTTAGCTGAAGAAATTAAAGTTTCTAAAAGTGGACTTAAAAAAGTATTAGGTAGAAAATTTGCTGCCCGTGTATTAAAAACTTGGTTTGAAGACTTTGTTGATGAAGATACTGGAGAAGTTGTTTCTATTGAAAGAAATGAAATTGTATTAGATAGAGATACGATTTTAGAGAAAGAACAAATTGAAGAAATTGTTGAATCCGGATCTAAAACCATTCTTTTACACAAGGAAGATAATGAAATGGCAGATTATGCTATTATTCACAATACCTTACAAAAAGATCCAACAAACTCTGAAAAAGAAGCTGTTGAACATATATATAGACAATTACGTAATGCTGAACCGCCAGATTTTGAAACGGCAAAAGGTATTATAGATAAATTATTCTTCTCAGAACAACGTTATAATTTAGGTGAAGTTGGACGTTACAGAATGAATAAAAAACTTGGTTTAAACGAAGATATTGATCAAAAAGTTTTAACTAAAGTAGATATTATTACAATTATCAAAAACTTAATTAAATTAGTTAATTCTAAGGCAGAAGTTGATGATATTGACCATTTATCTAACCGTCGTGTTAGAACCGTTGGAGAGCAATTAGCTAGCCAGTTTGGTGTTGGTTTATCTCGTATGGCTCGTACTATTCGTGAGAGAATGAATGTACGTGATAATGAAGTGTTTACACCTATTGATTTAATTAACGCTAAAACATTATCTTCTGTAATTAATTCATTCTTTGGAACCAATCAGTTATCTCAATTTATGGATCAAACAAATCCATTAGCAGAGATTACGCACAAACGTAGATTATCTGCTTTAGGGCCTGGAGGTTTATCAAGAGAAAGAGCTGGTTTTGAGGTTCGAGATGTACATTATACACATTACGGACGTTTATGTCCTATTGAAACACCTGAAGGACCAAACATTGGATTGATTTCATCTTTAGCGGTTTTTGCTAAAGTTAATAATTTAGGTTTTATAGAAACGCCTTATAGAGAAGTGGTTGATGGTAGTGTAAATATTACCGATGAACCTAGATATTTAAGTGCTGAAGAAGAAGAAGGAATGAAATTTGCACAATCAAATCTTCCTTTAGATGAAAGTGGTAAATTTGTTGCAGAAAAAGTGATTGTTCGTGAAGAAGCAGATTATCCTGTTGTTGAACCAGAAAAGGTAAACTTTATGGATGTTGCTCCTAATCAAATAGCATCTATTTCTGCATCTTTAATTCCGTTCTTAGAACATGATGATGCAAACAGAGCATTGATGGGATCGAATATGATGCGTCAGGCAGTACCTTTATTAAAACCAGAATCACCAATTGTTGGTACTGGTTTAGAATTGAGAGTTGCAAAAGATTCACGTATTTTAATGAACGCAGAAGGAGCTGGAGTTGTTGAATATGTAGATGCGGATACAATAAATATTAAGTACGATAAGACAGATGAAGATCGTTTGGTAAGTTTTGATGGAGATAGCAAATCTTATAACTTAATTAAATTTAGAAAAACAAACCAAGGAACTTCAATTAATTTAAAACCAATTGTTCAAAAAGGTGATAGAGTTGAAGAAGGACAAGTTCTTTGTGAAGGATATGCTACACAAAAAGGTGAATTAGCACTTGGTAGAAATATGAAAGTAGCCTTTATGCCTTGGAAAGGGTATAACTTTGAGGATGCGATTGTAATTTCTGAAAAAGTAGTAAAAGAAGATATTTTTACATCTATACATATTGATGAATATTCAATGGATGTTAGAGATACTAAATTAGGTGCTGAAGAATTAACTAACGATATTCCAAATGTTTCAGAAGAGGCAACTAAAGATTTAGATGAAAATGGAATGATTCGTATTGGTGCTGAAGTGAAACCTGGTGATATTTTAATTGGAAAAATTACTCCAAAAGGTGAATCAGATCCTACACCTGAAGAAAAATTATTAAGAGCTATTTTTGGTGATAAAGCAGGTGATGTGAAAGATGCATCATTAAAAGCTTCTCCATCATTAAGAGGTGTAGTTATTGATAAAAAATTATTTGAACGTGCTGTAAAAGATAAATCTAAGCGTGCTCAAGATAAAGTTAGTATTTCTAATTTAGAAAGTAAATACACTGCTAAATTAGAAGACTTAAGATCAGTTCTTATAGAAAAGCTATTCTCTTTAATTAGTGGTAAAACATCTCAAGGTGTTTTAAATGATTTAGGTGAAGAGATACTACAAAAAGGGAAGAAGTTTACATTAAAAATGTTGAATGCTGTTCCTGATTTCAATTATTTAACTAAAGGAGTTTGGACAACAGACGACCATATTAATTCCCTTGTTACAGAATTAATTCATAACTATAAGATTAAGGTAAATGATTTACAGGGTTCTTTAAGACGTGAAAAATTTACGGTTTCTGTTGGTGATGAATTACCTGCTGGAATTTTAAAACTTGCAAAAATTTACATTGCTAAAAAACGTAAGTTAAAAGTTGGAGATAAAATGGCTGGTCGTCACGGTAACAAAGGTATTGTTGCTAGAATTGTTAGAGCAGAAGATATGCCATTCCTAGAAGATGGAACACCAGTAGATATTGTATTAAATCCATTAGGTGTACCTTCACGTATGAATATTGGTCAGATTTATGAAACTGTTCTTGGATGGGCTGGTCAGAAATTAAACCAAAAATTTGCTACACCAATTTTTGATGGTGCAAGTATAGAGCAAATTAATAAAATTACTGAAGATGCAGGTGTACCACAATACGGTCATACATATTTATATGATGGTGGAACTGGAGAGCGTTTTGATCAACCAGCAACAGTTGGAGTTATTTATATGATTAAACTAGGTCATATGATTGATGATAAAATGCACGCACGTTCTATTGGACCTTATTCATTAATTACACAACAACCATTAGGTGGTAAAGCACAATTTGGAGGTCAACGTTTTGGTGAAATGGAGGTTTGGGCACTTGAGGCTTATGGAGCTTCTAGTACATTACGTGAAATCTTAACCGTAAAATCTGATGATGTTATGGGTAGAGCAAAAACATACGAGGCCATTGTAAAAGGTGATGCTATGCCAGAACCTGGATTGCCAGAATCATTTAACGTATTAATGCACGAACTTAGAGGTCTTGGATTAGACGTTAGATTAGAAGAATAATTTTAGTAAACAGTTTCAATATTCGGTAATTTAACCTGAATATTGAATTTGTACATTTTTAACCAATTACTGAATACCATAATAAAATGGCAAGAAAAAACGATAAATACACTGTAAAAAAGTTTAATAAAATTTCAATTGGTTTATCATCTCCAGAAGCAATTCTAGAGAAATCAAACGGAGAAGTATTAAAACCAGAAACTATAAATTACCGTACGCACAAACCTGAAAGAGATGGATTGTTTTGTGAGCGTATTTTTGGACCTATTAAAGATTATGAATGTGCCTGTGGTAAATACAAAAGAATTCGTTATAAAGGAATTGTATGTGACCGTTGTGGTGTTGAAGTTACTGAGAAAAAAGTACGAAGAGATAGAGTAGGGCACATTAATTTAGTAGTTCCTGTTGCACATATTTGGTATTTTAAATCATTACCTAACAAAATGGGATACCTTTTAGGATTACCATCTAAAAAGTTAGATATGATTATTTACTACGAACGTTATGTAGTAATTCAACCAGCTGGTGCAAAAAATGCAGATGGAGAACCATTACAAAAAATGGATTTCTTAACTGAAGAGGAATATTTAGATATTTTAGAAACATTCCCAGTAGATAATCAATATTTAGACGATAACGACCCTGAAAAGTTTATTGCTAAAATGGGAGCTGCTTGTTTAATTGATTTATTTAATCGTATTGATTTAGATGAACTTTCATACGAGTTGCGTCACAAAGCAAATACTGAAACATCTAAACAACGTAAAATGGAAGCATTAAAAAGGTTGAACGTTGTTGAATCTTTTAGAGATGCTAATAAAAATAGAGAAAATCGTCCTGAATGGATGATAATGAAAGTAATTCCAGTAACTCCACCAGAATTACGTCCATTAGTTCCATTAGATGGAGGTAGATTTGCTACTTCAGATTTAAATGATTTATATAGAAGAGTAATTATTAGAAACAATCGTTTAAAACGTTTGGTTGAAATTAAAGCTCCAGAAGTAATTTTACGTAATGAAAAACGTATGTTGCAAGAATCTGTAGATTCATTATTTGATAATACACGTAAATCTTCAGCAGTAAAAACTGAATCTAACCGTCCTTTAAAATCATTATCAGATTCATTAAAAGGTAAGCAAGGACGTTTCCGTCAAAACTTACTTGGTAAGCGTGTTGATTATTCTGCACGTTCGGTAATTGTTGTTGGACCAGAGTTAAAATTATATGAATGTGGATTGCCAAAAGATATGGCAGCTGAATTATACAAACCTTTTGTAATTAGAAAATTAATTGAAAGAGGAATTGTAAAAACAGTAAAATCTGCAAAGAAAATTATAGATAAAAGAGAACCAGTTGTATGGGATATTTTAGAGAATGTTTTAAAAGGACATCCTGTAATGTTAAACCGTGCTCCTACGTTACACAGATTGGGTATTCAAGCTTTCCAACCAAAATTAATTGAAGGAAAGGCAATCCAATTACACCCATTAGTATGTACGGCATTTAACGCCGATTTTGATGGGGATCAAATGGCGGTTCATTTACCATTAGGACCTGAGGCTATTTTAGAGTGTCAGTTATTAATGTTAGCATCGCATAACATATTAAATCCAGCAAATGGTGCTCCAGTAACAGTTCCTTCTCAGGATATGGTACTTGGTTTATATTATATGACAAAAGAAAGAAAATCTACTCCAGAACATAAAGTAAAAGGAGAAGGTTTAACTTTTTACTCTCCGCAAGAAGTTACTATTGCTTTTAATGAAAAAGCAGTTGACTTAAATGCAAGTATTAAAGTTAGAACTAAAGATTTTAATGATGAAGGAGAATTGGTTAATCAAATTATAGAAACTACTGTTGGTAGAGTTTTATTTAATGAGGTTGTTCCAGAAGCTGCAGGTTATGTAAATGAAGTTTTAAACAAGAAATCATTAAGAGATATTATTGGTAATATTTTAAAAGTTACCGATGTTCCAACTACTGGAAAATTCTTAGATGATATGAAGGGAATGGGATATAATTTTGCATTCCAAGGTGGTTTATCATTTAGTTTAGGTGATATCATTATTCCACCAGAAAAACATACAATGATTGAGACTGCAAACGCTCAAGTTGACAATATTATGGCTAACTATAATATGGGTATGTTAACAAATAAAGAGCGTTACAATCAGGTAATTGATATTTGGGGTTCTACAAACAACCGTTTAACAGAACTTTCAATGAAACGTTTACGAGAAGATCAACAAGGGTTTAACTCTGTATTTATGATGCTTGATTCTGGTGCAAGGGGTTCTAAAGAACAAATTCGTCAGTTAACAGGTATGCGTGGATTAATGGCAAAACCTAAAAAATCTACAGCAGGTGGTGGAGAAATTATTGAGAATCCAATTCTTTCTAACTTTAAAGAAGGGTTATCAATTCTTGAATATTTTATTTCTACTCACGGTGCTCGTAAAGGATTAGCGGATACGGCATTAAAAACTGCCGATGCAGGTTATTTAACTCGTCGTTTGGTTGATGTTTCACAAGATGTTATTATTAATGAACACGATTGTGGTACTTTAAGAGGATTGAATGTTCAACCATTGAAGAAGAATGATGAAATTGTTGAAACGTTAAGTGAAAGAATTTCTGGACGTGTATCATTACATGATGTTATTGATCCTATTACTGAAGAAATATTAGTACATTCTGGAGAACAAATTACACCTGAAATAGCTAAAGCCATTGAAAATTCAGCTGTTGATAGCGTAGAAGTGCGTTCAGCATTAACTTGTGAAGCTAAAAAAGGTATTTGTGCACAATGTTACGGAAATAGTTTATCAACTAATAAAATGGTTCAAATTGGAGAAGCTGTTGGTGTTGTAGCTGCACAATCTATTGGAGAACCTGGTACACAGTTAACATTAAGAACTTTCCACGTTGGTGGTGTTGCAGGAAATATTTCTGAAAACAATAAATTAACTTCTAAATTTGCTGGTAAAGCACAAGTTGAGGATTTAAGAACTGTTGCTGGAAAGGATGCAGATGGAGAACCAATTGATATTGTTATTTCTAGAACTTCTGAAGTAAAAATTATTGACGAAAAATCCGGATTAACATTAAGTTCAAATAACATTCCTTATGGTTCAACTGTATTTATTGCAGATGGACAAAAAGTTAAGAAAAATGATGTTATTTGTAAGTGGGATCCATTTAATGGGGTTATTGTTTCAGAATTTGCAGGTACTATTCAATTCGAAAATATTGAAAGAGGTATTAATTATCTTGTAGAAATTGATGAACAAACTGGTTTCCAAGAAAAAGTAATTATTGAATCTAAAAATAAAAAGACAATTCCTACATTATTATTGAAAGATGATAATGATAACGTAATTAGATCATACAATCTTCCTGTAGGTGCACATTTAATTGTAGAGGATGGAGATAAAATACCTTCGGGAATGTTTATTGTAAAAATTCCGCGTAAATCTGGAAGATCTGGTGATATTACAGGAGGTTTACCACGTGTAACAGAATTATTTGAAGCACGTAACCCTTCTAATCCAGCTGTTGTTTCAGAAATTGATGGTGTCGTTTCTTTTGGAAAAATTAAACGTGGTAACCGTGAAATTATAGTTGAATCTAAATTAGGTGAAATTAAAAAGTATTTAATTAAACTTTCTAATCAAATCTTAGTTCAAGAAAACGACTTTATTAAAGCTGGTATGCCGCTTTCTGAAGGTGCTGTTACTCCAAATGATATTTTAAATATTGAAGGACCTGCAGCAGTTCAAGAATATTTAGTAAATGAAATTCAAGAGGTATACCGATTACAAGGTGTAAAAATTAACGACAAACACTTTGAGGTTGTAGTTCGTCAAATGATGCGTAAAGTTAGAATAATTGACTCTGGAGATACATTATTCTTAGAGAATCAATTAATTCATAAAAATGACTTTATTGAACAAAATGATGAAATTTACGGTATGAAGGTTATTGAAAATGCTGGAGATTCTACGAGTTTAAAAGAAGGTCAAATTGTTACACCACGTCAGCTAAGAGATGAAAACTCTGTTTTACGTAGAGAAGATAAGGTGTTGGTGACGGCTAGAGATGCTCAGCCAGCAACTGCCGAGCAAATTTTACAAGGTATTACAAGAGCTTCTTTACAAACTAAATCGTTTATTTCTGCAGCTTCCTTCCAGGAAACTACAAAAGTATTAAATGAAGCTGCTGTAAGTGGTAAAGTTGATGATTTAGAAGGATTGAAAGAAAATGTAATTGTTGGTAAACGTATACCAGCAGGAACAGGTATGAGAATTTACGATAATATTATTGTAGGTTCTAAAGAAGAAATGGATTCAAGTTTTTAATTATGAGTGACCAAAAATCAAATAAAGAAGGACAAATTAATATTGAATTAGATGATAAAACTGCTGAAGGAACTTATTCTAACTTAGCAATTATTAATCATTCTGTTTCAGAATTTATTGTTGATTTTGTGAGCGTAATGCCAGGGCAACCAAAAGCAAAGGTTAAATCGAGAATAATATTAACTCCTCAACATGCCAAAAGATTAGTTAAAGCTTTAGCTGATAATGTGCATAGGTTTGAAAAAAGTCACGGAGAAATTAAAGATTATGAGCAACCTCCAATTCCAATGAATTTTGGACCAACAGGTGAAGCATAAATAGAACAAAAAACCCGAATTTTTAATTCGGGTTTTTTTATGTAATAATTGTTACAAATTAAATAGTTATTTATAGCTTTGCTGCCTATTAATTTAGATGTAGAATAAATGAGAATGTCAATTAAAATTATTGCCGTATTATTGTTTTTAACAACTTCAATAAGTGCACAAATAGATACTGTAAAACTTAAAGAAATTTCAATTTCATCAAATAGAATTTCAATTCCTTTTTCGAAAACATCAAGAACAATTAATGTTATAACGTCAGATCAAATTCAACAATCTCCGGCATCTAATATTGCCGATTTGTTGCAAAATATTGTAGGAATAGATATTAGAAGAAGAGGTATTGACGGTATGCAATCAGATCTATATATTAGAGGTGGAAATTTTGATCAAACGTTAGTTTTAATTGATGGTGTTAAAATGGATGATCCTCAAACAGGACACCATTCAATGAATGCAATTCTATCTTTAGATAATATTGAGCGTATTGAGATTATAAAAGGTCCTGCGGCAAGAGTTTATGGACAAAATGCGTTTACAGGTGCTATAAATATTGTTACTAAAAAAATTAAAAGCAATGCTTTAAATGTAAATTTGGGGTATGGATCTTATAATAATTTGAAAAGTGGAATAACCTTAAGTCAAAAATTTGATAATGGAGGTATTTTGGCTTCAATTAATTATCAAGAATCTGATGGTTATAGATATAATACCGATTTTAAGAATAAATCAATTTTTTTAAAAGCTAATTTAGGTAAGTATAATTTAACTTCCTCTTTTACAGCTAGAGATTTTGGAGCGAACGGATTTTATGCAAGTCCTGCAGCAATAGACCAATATGAAGAGACACAAACAAGCTTAGTTGCTTTAGATGCAAGTTATATTGGCAATAATATTACTATTAAACCTAGATTATATTGGAAAAGAAATCAGGATTTGTATTTATATTTAAGGCACAATCCACCAGCATATAGAAATTTACATATTTCAAATAAAGTTGGAGCAGAAACAAATATTGTTCTTAATTCGTCATTAGGTAAAACTGGAGTTGGTATTGATGTTTCAAGAATTTTTTTAGTGAGCAATAACTTAAACAATCATAATAGAACTGTTGTTACTGGCTTTTTAGAACATCGTTTTGAAATTTATAAACTTGATATTACACCAGGGATTGCCATAAGTTCCTTTTCAGATTTTAATACAAAAGCGTTTCCTGGTTTAGATCTTGGATATCGATTTTCTGAACGTTTTAAATTGTATAGCAATATTGGTTATACATATAGGGTACCTACATTTACAGATCTTTATTATATAGGAAGAAATGAAATAGGAAATCCTGATTTGAAACCTGAGTCCGCTTTTTCTGAGGAAATAGGATTTAAGTATACAATAGAAACTTTCAATTTTAATGTAGCATTGTTTAAAAGAGATGCAAAGGATTTAATTGATTGGGCAAAAGATAATCCCAACGATCCTGATGAGAAATGGGAGGCTAGAAACTTTAGTGAGGTTAAAACAAAAGGTTTAGAAATTGATTTAGCTTATACATTTAAGCTATTTGATTTTGACCAAAAAGTTAGCTTAGGGTATAGTTTTATTGAAGATGAAAATAAGGATGAATATACTAGGTATGCATTGAATAGTATCAAGAATCATATTACCTCGAGTCTAGATTTTAAGTTCTCTAAAATATTTTCTCAAAATGTTTCGTATAGGTTTGTAGAAAGAACTAGAGGGGAAACTTATAATGTTGTAGATGCAAAGATAATTGCAGAATTACCTAGTAACTTATTTTTATCATTAAGTGCAAACAATATTTTTAATACAGCATACACCGAAACTAATTTGGTGCCAATGCCTAAAGGAAATTTAATGTTTGGACTAAATTATAAGTTTTATTAGATTTTAATTTTTGCAATTTTTTTATGAGTTTCATTTATCTGGAGTAAAGCTGCTGAACCATACCATAGTTTTAATTCCATTACTAAAGAACCCTTTTGTATCGCTGGATCTGTTTCTGTAAGTTTTTTTGCTTCTTCAATTGTAGAAACATCAAAAATATAGATACCTCTTAAATCTCCAGCATCTAAAAATGGTCCAGCTAAAACTAATTTTCCAGCTTCGGCTAATTTTGTAATATTATCTAAATGTCCACGCTGCAATTTTGCAGCAGAAATTGAATCTTGTGATCTGTTAGGCCCACGTTTTAAAAATGCCATTACATAAGTTTTCATTCCATAATCATCAGCATTTAGTTCTTTTGCCAATACAGCATCAAATGCGTCAGATTTTGAAGGTATATTTTTAGAAGTTTTATTAGTTGATTTTGAACAAGAAATTAGTAAAAGTGTTAAAAGAAAAAAAGATATTAAGGTTTTCATAAAATTGTAATTTAGGTTACAAGAACTAAAATAGATAAATATTTGTACATTGTATTTTTAAAATTTGAATATGGAAGAAAAAATTAATTCTTTTAAAGATTTTTATCCTTTTTATTTAAAGCAGCATAGTAATAAAACTTGTAGATTATTACACGTTATTGGAACTACATTTGTTTTTGCATTAGCCATTACAGCTATGTATCATAATAATCATAAACTTTGGATACTAGTTCCAATTGCAGGTTATTTTTTTGCTTGGGTTGGTCATTACTTTTTTGAAAAAAATAAACCAGCAACTTTTAAATATCCATTTTGGAGTTTACTATCTGATTTTAAAATGTATTTTGAAATTTTATCAGGTAAAACTTCATTAGATGCTTCAAAAGATATTAGTTAAAACTGTTAGAATTAATTAAGGTAACAAGTGTTGTTTGTAAAATTTACTTTTTCTTAAAATTTAATAAAAGTTAATAATAAAACGTTTTAGTTAAATAAAATATAATAAAACTAGCTTGTAAAGTTAAAAAAATGATAAATATGTAATTTTATTTTGTTGGAATTTATTAGTTGTTGTATATTTGCACTATAAATAACTACTAAAAATTATCGATATGAAAATTATCAAAAAATTAAAAAATCAAGAAAGTAAAAAGAGAATGACAGCTGTAGATTTTAAAAATGCGAAAAGTATAACTTGGAATAGTAAAAGAAGATTTGGAATATAATAATAGAAATTAAACCATTGTAAATTGTTAAAAAACAGTAGGGATTACCTGCTGTTTTTTTTATACCAAAATTTTGATTAATATTTTTATTTAACTGTGTACTTTATAAAAGTAAATGATAGATTTTCTTTTGAATATTTATTATATCTTTGATTTACTTTAAAAATAATGAAACTTAAATTATGAAAAAAATATTTTATTTTATTGCAGTTTTGGCAATTATTTCGTGTAAAGAAGAGCCAAAGATAGATTATGCAATTTTAACTGGTACAATTGCTAATGCTAATGCAGAAAAATTAACTTTTAGCAGTTTAGAAGGTACAAAAGAATCTATTAAAGTATCTAAAGACGGAACTTTTACAGATTCAATAGTAGTTTCAAAAGGGTTCTACATGCTTTCAGATGGAAAAAATAATATAGAATTGTATTTGGATGCTGGAAGTAGTGTTTCAATTAATTTTGATGCAAAAGATTTTGAAAATACATTAGAATTTTCAGGTGTTGGATCTGAAGTTAGTACTTACTTGTTTGAAAAGAACAAAAAATCAAAAGAATTAATTGGCGAAGGAATTGATATATATTTATTAGAGGAAGCTGATTATAAAGCGAAAGTTAATGAAATTAAAACTACTTCTGAAGATTTATTAGAAGCTACTCAGGGGATTTCAGAAGATTTTAAAAATAAAGAAAAAAGAAATCTTCATTATTCCTATTTAGGTTTCTTAAAAAAGTATCAATTATACCATTCGCATTACGCTAAAAAGAAAGGTTTTAAGGTTTCAGACGACTTTTTAAAAGAACTTGATAATATTGATTATAATAATGAAGAAGACTTTTTATTCTCGTCAAATTATGAAAACCTTGTAAATGGACATTATCAAAAAGAGGCTATTAAAGTAGCTAGACAAGATTCAATACCTAATGATATTGCTTTTCTTAAAACAGCAACTAAAATTCCTAATGAAATTATAAAAAATAAATTAGTTTATATAAACTCTAAAAATAATATTACTTATACGGATCAATTAGAAAATTTTTATGGTTTATTTATGGCAGCTTCTACAAATGAAGAACATAAGAAAGAAATAACTGAAAGTTATAATAAATTAAAAACGGTTTCTAAAGGTATGCCTTCTCCAAAATTTGTGGATTATGAAAATTTTAATGGAGGAACAACTTCTTTAGATGATTTAAAAGGAAAGTTTGTATATGTTGATGTTTGGGCAACTTGGTGTGGACCTTGTAAAGCTGAAATACCATATTTAAAAGAAGTAGAGGCTAAATACCATAATAAAAATATAGAATTTGTAAGTATTTCTGTTGATGTTGAAAAAGATCATGAGAAATGGAAAACAATGGTTAAAGAAGAAGATTTAAAAGGTATTCAATTATTTTCTGACAAAAACTGGAAGTCTGATTTTGTAACAGGTTATTTAATTAAAGGGATTCCTAGATTTATATTAATTGATCCAAACGGAAATATTGTAAACTCTAATGCACCTAGACCATCTAGTAAAAAACTAATTGAGTTGTTTGACGAAAACAATATTTAAAATCATATAGTATTAAATTTTTTATGAGGTTGTTTATTGTTATAAACAGCCTCATTTTTGTTAAATGTGTATAGGTAATCTGTAATTTTATGCTTCTTTTTCGTCTTTTTTTGTTATAAAGTCTTCTTGAAACAAATCTAAAAAAGCTTTAGGTAGGTATTTTAAAATTGATGATGCTGTAAAAGTTTCGTAACCAGTTTCTGAAACTGCAACATCAGCAGTTTTTCCATGTAGATAAACACCAAAAATGGCAGCATTAATGGGTTTGTAACCTTGTGCTATTAATCCGCTAATTATTCCTGTTAAAACATCTCCGCTACCAGCAGTTGCTAACGCAGGGTTGCCTGTTGAATTAAAGTACTTAGAGTCGCCATCTATTATTACTGTGTGTGCACCTTTAATTACAATTATAAGCGCATATTTTTTTGAAAAATCTGTTGCTTTTTCTAATTTATCAAAATCGTTTTTCCACGTTCCTATTAGACGTTCCAACTCTTTCGGATGTGGAGTTAAAACTGTTTTTTTTGGCAAAAAGTTTAAAAGTGATTTATTTTGAGATAATATATTTATGGCATCTGCATCAATTACTAATGGAAGTTTATTCTCTTTAATAAATTGTGCAAACCCGTTTGCTGTTTTTTCCGTAGTACCCATTCCAGGACCTATTCCAATTACAGTAGCTTTTGTTTTAAAATTGAAATATTCTAAAGAAGTGCTATTATCAACTTCTACCATAGCTTCTGGTACTGCAATTTGTAAAACTGGATAGCCACACTTTGGAAGGTATGCACTTACCAATCCGCTACCAATTTTTAATGCTGCCTTTGTTGCTAATGTAACAGCTCCAATTTTCCCAAAACTTCCTCCAATTATTAGCGTGTGTCCATAAGTACCTTTATGAGCCCATTTACTTCGAGGTCTAAATAATTGTAGAATATCACTTTTAATTATATAATGCGCTGTTGGGTTTAAACCTTGGATAAAGTTTAAATCTAAACCAATATCTAATACTTCCCAAGTGTTAACAAAATCGCTATTATCTGGCAGTAAAAATGCAAGTTTGGGTGTTTGAAAAGTAAGTGTATGTGTTGCTTTTAATACGGCTTTAGTATCAATTACAGAAGTATCGCTAAAAAGGCCAGAAGGTAAGTCTATTGCTAATGTAAATGGTTTGGTGGCATTTATGTAATTAATTAATTTTTTTGTAAATCCTTCAGGGTTTTCTTGTAAGGCCATTTCCAAAAATGGCATCAATTACAATATCATCAAATGCAATTTCAGGAAAATCATTTTCACCATTTATAATAGTTGGCCAAACTCCTATTTCCTTTAAACGTTTGTAGTTTACTAAAAACTCTTTTGTTCTTTTTTCACTAAAATTAACAACATAACAAGTTACATTATATCCGTTTTCAAATAAATAACGTGCAATAACTAATCCATCTCCACCATTATTCCCTATGCCTGAAAATATGTGTATTTTAATACTTTTATCTTGTAAATGTTCATGTAACCAATTAAAACACTGTTTGGCTGCATGTTCCATTAAATCGATAGAAGTAATATTGTTATTGGCTATAGTTGCCTTATCTGTAACAGCAATTTGATGTGAGTTAAGTATAAACATAATATAAATTTAATAAAAAAACCTCTCAAATTTGAGAGGTTTTTTATAATTATTTTATCCTTTAAATTCGCCCATTTGAGCGTATTTATCCATCCGTTTTTTTACAAGATCTTTAGGAGTTAAATCCTTTAATTCTTCATAAGCACTGATTATTGTTTTTTCAACTTCTTTAAATGCACTTTCTCTATCGTAGTGTGCACCTCCAAGAGGTTCTTTAATAATACCATCAATTAATTTTTGTTTTTTCATATCAATTGCGGTAAGTTTTAGCGCTTCAGCTGCTTCTTCTTTATGTTCCCAACTTCTCCATAAAATTGATGAACAAGATTCTGGAGAAATAACAGTGTACCATGTATTTTCCATCATGTAAACTCTGTCACCAACGCCAATTCCTAACGCACCACCAGAAGCACCTTCACCAATAACAATAGTTATAATTGGTGTTTTTAAGCGTGTCATTTCTAAAATATTACGAGCAATTGCTTCACCTTGTCCACGTTCTTCAGCTTCTAAACCAGGATATGCACCAGGAGTATCTAAAAAAGTAACCACTGGAATTCCAAATTTTTCAGCCATTTTCATTAAACGAAGCGCTTTTCTATACCCTTCAGGATTAGACATTCCAAAATTTCTGTATTGACGAGTTTTGGTATTGTAACCTTTTTGTTGACCAATAAACATAAAAGATTGATCCCCAATTTTACCTAAACCACCAATCATTGCTTTATCATCTTTTACAGTTCTATCACCATGTAACTCCATAAAAGTATTTCCGGCAAGTGAATTGATATGATCTAAAGTATAAGGTCTGTTTGGATGTCGAGATAATTGAACTCTTTGCCAAGCAGTAAGGTTTTTATATATTTCGTTTTTTGTTTTTAGTAATTTTTTTTCAATGTTTTTGCAACTATCTGTTACATCAACATCACTTTCTTTACCAATTAATTCGCATTTAGTAAGTTGTTCTTCTAATTCTTTAATTGGTAATTCAAAATCTAAATATTCCATATTTTTTAAATTTGGATGTTATACAAATATAATAACTTCTATATTTTATGTACGAACTTACGTACTTTTTTTATTTTTTATTACACCATTAATTATTACCGTTACGAAAATTATTGCTGCGCCTAAATAAAATTGTGGATTCATTTTTTCGGCTTCACCAAAAATTAAAACTGCTAAAATAATACCGTAAACAGGTTCTAAATTTATGGTGAGCATTACTGTATATGGAGTTAAGTATTTCATTACATCAACAGAAACTATAAAAGCATAGGCTGTACAAATTGTACTTAAAATTACTAAATAAATAATATCATTAGTTGTTAATGTAAATCTTTCAAGTGTAAATCCAGTTGATAATAAAATATATACAGTTATAAAAAGTACTCCAAAAAATAACTGATAAAATGAAATTGTTTCAGCATCGTGTTGTTTAATAAATAGCCCATTTAATACTGTAAATAAAGCAGATAAAAATGATGCTATTAAGTGCATAAATAATTCCGAAAGTATATTCGTTTTCAACATTAAAAATAAATACAAACCAGAAATTACAATAATTCCAAAAATGAATTCTATAAAATTTAAGCGCCTTTTAAAAAAAACAGGTTCTATAAATGAAGTAAATAATGCACCTGTACTCATAGATACTAAAGCAACGGAGACATTAGAAACTTTAATTGCTGTAAAAAAGGCAATCCAATGTAGTGCAATAAGCACGCCTCCTATAAAAAATTTCAGCAATGTTTTTGGACTAACTTTTAAATTTTTTCTTTTAATTAAAAAGTAGATATAAAGTACAATTACGGCTAAGAGCATTCTGTACCAAACTAAAGGAATTGCATCTATTGAAATTAGTGCACCTAAAATAGCTGTAAATCCCCAAATAAAAACTATTAAGTGGAGGTGTAAGTAATTTTTTAAATTAGTTTTTAGCATTTCTTAGGTATAGATAAACTGCTAATACTCCAAAGAACATATTAGGAAGCCAAACCATTACAAATGAATTTGTTTCTGCTCCAGCACCTAAAACTTCAGCAATTTTTAAGAAAAACACATATAAAAACATTAATGTTATTCCAATTGCTAGGTTAACACCCATACCACCTCTTCGTTTTTTTGAAGCTAAAGAAACAGCAATAAAAGTTAGAATATAGGTTGAGATTGGTAAGCTTAGTTCGTTTATGAAATTCAACCAAATAGGTATTTAAATTACCTACCCCTCTTTTTTCGATTGTTGAATAAACTCATTTAATTTAATAGAAGTCATTTCTTTTGCCAAATCATCTATATTTACTAAATCTTTAGGCATAAAATCTAAATAGTGTATCTAATTTTTGATTCCAGTATTCAATACTATCTCTATCTTTTAAAATGAACCTTTTTTTATAATTTATTTAAGTCTAAAAGTACTATCTCTTTCTATCCACCTAATATTTTCAGCCATTAGTTTATATTTCAATTTAGTTCCTTCAAACTTTTCATATGAAAAATTATAACCTTGATTTTTATAAGTTGTAGCTTTTTAAATAAATATAATCATTAGATCCAAGTTGCAAGTTAATATTTGTAATATGGTTCTGATTGTATTTTTTCTTTTGAAGGTATTTTTTACTGAATTCATTAAATATTTTATTACTATTCGGAACAACAAAATGGTTCATCCCTAAGGCAAGTACAGTAACCAATGTAGCTCCAATAAAATAGGGTTTTAAAAACCGTGTAAATGAAACTTTTGCAGAATGTATAGCAATAATTTCTGTATTAGAGGCGATTTTTGAGGTAAAAAATATAACTGCAATAAATAACGCCAACGGCATAAATGTATTTCCGAATATTACAATAAAATGAACATAGTAATCTTTTATAATTTCTGATGTTGATAAATCTGCATGTCGTAAAAATTTATCTACTTTTTCAGATACATCAATAGCGATAGCAATTGGTAATAGTAAAACAAGTACTAAAGCAAAGGAACTTAGATATTTTTTTAATATGTATTTATCTATAATTCTCAATGCTAGCTATTTATAATTTTTATTACTAATAATGTATTTTAAAGGCGCTTATCCATTTGTTTTACCATGCGGTTTTTCCATTCGGTAAAATCTCCTGCTAATATATGCTTTCTTGCTTCACGAACCAACCATAAATAAAAACCTAAATTATGGATGGATGCAATTTGTTTTCCTAACAATTCTTTAGCAACAAATAAATGACGTAAATATGCTTTTGAATATAAGGTATCCACATAAGTAATTCCCATTTCATCTATTGCAGAAAAATCATCTTCCCATTTTTTATTTTTTATATTTATTGTACCATGTGCCGTAAACACCATGCCGTTTCTGGCATTTCTGGTGGGCATAACACAGTCGAACATATCTATACCTAACGCAATATTTTCTAAAATATTTATTGGTGTTCCAACTCCCATTAAATAACGAGGTTTATCTTCAGGTAAAACTGCAGTAACAATTTCTGTCATTTCATACATTTCTTCTGCAGGTTCACCTACTGAAAGTCCTCCAATAGCATTTCCTTCTGCACCAACAGAGGCGATATATTCAGCAGATTGTTTTCTTAAATCTTTATAAGTACTTCCTTGAACAATTGGAAAAAACGTTTGGCTATAATCGTATTTAAAAGGTGTTTTTTCTAAATGAGTAATACAACGTTTTAACCACCTGTGTGTCATATGCATAGATCGTTTTGCGTAATTATAATCACAAGGGTAGGGTGTGCATTCATCAAAAGCCATAATAATATCTGCACCAATGCTACGTTGAATTTCCATTACATTTTCAGGTGTAAAAGTGTGGTAAGAACCATCTATATGACTTTTAAATTTTACACCTTCTTCTTTTATTTTTCTTCTTTCAGAAAGTGAATAAACTTGGTAACCACCACTATCAGTTAAAATATTACGATCCCAATTCATAAATTTATGAAGACCACCTGCTTGTTCTAAAATTTTAGTTTGTGGGCGTAAATATAAATGATAGGTATTTCCTAAAATAATATCTGGATTTATCTCGTCTTTTAGTTCGGTTTGGTGTACACCTTTTACGGTACCAACTGTGCCAACTGGCATAAAAATTGGCGTTTCAATAGTGCCGTGATCTGTTGTTATAACACCTGCTCTTGCTTTGCTTTGAGCATCTTTACTTTTTAATTCAAATTGCATAGTCGGCAAAGATAGTTATATAGTTATTAAGTTGAAAGGTTAAAAGTTGAAAGGTATAAAAGTTTTTATTTTAGCCATTGGCAATACTATCTTCTACTTTTTCTTTTTGGTTTAAAACGCGCGTTGTTTTTAGGTATAAATTTACGTTTGCTTTGTGGATTTGTTTTCTTTTTTTGTTTGTCTTTTGAAGCTTCTTCAGTTTTAGAGGATGCTGCAACCATTTTATTTATTTGATGCATTTCTTCATTGGTTAACTCTCTCCAAGTACCTTCAGCTAAATTGTTTAAACTTACATTCATAATTCTGGTACGAACCAATTTTGTAACTTCATAATTAAGGTATTCGCACATGCGTCTAATTTGCCTATTTAAACCTTGTGTTAAAATTATTTTGAAACTGTTTTTAGATATTTGTTCAACTATACATTTTTTAGTAACTGTTCCAAGAATAGGAATTCCATTACTCATTCTTTGAATAAAATCTGCAGTAATAGGTTGGTTAACGGAAACTAGATATTCTTTTTGATGATTGTTTCCAGCTCTTAAAATTTTATTTACAATATCTCCATCATTGGTTAAAAAAATTAGGCCTTGAGATGGTTTGTCTAACCGCCCAATTGGAAACAGTCTTTCGGTATGATTTATGGCACGAACAATATTATGTCGTTCTTTAGAATCTGTAGTACAAACAACACCAACGGGTTTGTTATAAGCAATATAAAGCGTTTTTGGTTTTGACCTTAAAAGTTGTCCGTTAATTTTAACAATATCTCCATCAAATACACGATTACCTAATTGAGTTGGTCTGCCATTTATAGTAACTTTACCATCAACAATTAGTTTTTCAGCTTCTCTTCTAGAACAAATTCCAGTACTGCTGATGTATTTATTTAAATTTATTGAGTTTTGATTTGGGTTTTTCATCGAACAAATTTTCAATGTGCGAAGTTACTAATTAAGATTCTTTTTTACCTCTGTATCCAAACAAAATACCTACTATTGAACTGAAAAATAGTATAATAAAAAAATTTTCGTCAAAAACATACCAACTAACCAAAGCCACTAATTGACCAACTGTAACTGCAATTAATAATGCATATAAAAAAGGTTTTCTTTCTTTTGGGTCTTTTAGGTTTATGTATTTAAATAGTTTCATTTTGCGTTTTAAGAGTAATTATTTGTTGTGTAGAAAATTTAATAATCCAAAGGAGTTAGTTTTTGATAATATTATTCATTTCTTGCTCAAATTCTAAATCATTTATTTTAATATTTTCAGTACCGCTGATAAATAATTTAATGATGGCGTCTTTTTCTTTATATAATTCATTAAAGCAATCAACACCTTTTGAGTTTAGGATAATTGCAGAGCAAAAGGAAATTTTACCTTTTTTTTGAAAATTATTTATTTTAATGGTGTTATACTCGGAGTGTTCTCCGCTTGCACCTACTGTAAATAATTGATCTGACGATTCAAGGAGTTTCAAATCTTTCCAAATTAAAAAAGGAGATTTTCGTTCTGTTAATATTACATTATCCCATTTTCCATATTTCTGAAAAAGAAATTTTTGTAAGTCTTTTGAGTTGTAATATGGACTAAACTTTAACTCATTTAAAAATAAAGAATCGGTTTTACTTAGTTTTAATTTTACCTGAGAATCTATTTCGTAACTAGTATATCTTTTCTCAATTTTTTGAGAGGAACATCCTAAAATTAGAATTAATACAATTACTGATAAGCATTTTTTTATGGAACTCACACTCAATTTATAGAAAAATTATATAATTTTGATTGATTTTGTTTTATTCTTTAATTCTTTGATTTCTTCCAATTATAAAATAAAGAATAGCACCAATTAAATTTAAAAATAATACTACTAGTACCCAAACAATTTTATTGTTGTCTTCAAATTTATTTCTTAAAATATCTACTAAAGCAATAATTGTTGGTATAATACCAAGTAGTAAAGTAAGTACTATAATTATTTGCCAAGGTCCAACCATTCCTAAATGTATCATCTTTTTCAGTTTTTTTTAAATTATTAATATGCTTTAATGATAAAGTAAAAGTTTTATTCTATCATAGAAATACAAGGTTAAAAATATAATTTTTAATTGGATAGAACAAAGATATTTTTAGAGAAATTGGTGTTGTTATTTAATCATCTTCATAGAGTCTTAATCTACTTTTTAAAGCTTCTAATTCTTGTTTAAGTTTTAATTCTTTTTGTAAAAGGTTAAATACAATATCTATACCTTCAATATTTACATTTAATTCATGGTGAAGTCTAATCATTTTTTCAAGATCACTTAATTTATCTTGACGAATAAATTTATTATTTTCAAAGGTTTCAATTTGTATAAGACCGATGTTTTCAAGATCTTTAATAAAGGAAATCTCAACTTTATAGTGAAAACAAATTGTTTCTATTAGTATTAAATCTTGCTTATCCATTAGATCTTATTTTTTTTAATTCTTTAAACAGTACTTTTTCTTTTTCGGTTAATTTTGTTGGAATTTTAACGCCATAAGTAACAATTAAATCTCCAAAAAGTCCTTCTTTTTTATAAATTGGAAATCCTTTTCCTTTTAATTTAACCTTTGTTCCGTGTGCGGTTTCTGGAGTAATTTTTAGTTTTACTTTACCATTAAAAGTATCAATAGTAGTTTCGCCACCTAAAAGTGCAGTATATAAATCTAAATCAACAGTGGTGTATAAATTATTACCAACTCTTTTAAATTTGGTATGGTTTGTAATGGTAAATT
Organism: uncultured Flavobacteriaceae bacterium; assembly: GCA_942492305.1. GTDB lineage: Bacteria > Bacteroidota > Bacteroidia > Flavobacteriales > Flavobacteriaceae > Lutibacter. The sequence goes on from CALOEI010000001.1 coordinate 1,302,363, forward strand.
TAATGTATAAATCTCCATTAGGACCTCCATTAATTCCTTTTGCGCCCTTGCCTTTTATTTTAATAATTTGCCCGTCTGCAGTTCCAGCAGGAATTGTAAGTCTAATTTTAGTGCCGTTAACTGTTAATATTTGTTGGTGTGTTTTATAAACATCTTTTAAATTTAAATGCAATTCGGCATTAAAATCTTGTCCTTTAAATTGTCTGTTACTTTGTTTAGAATAAGATCTTTGACCTCCAAACATAGATTCAAAGAAATCTGAAAAATCTTGTTGAGAATAATTACCTCCAGAACCTGAATATTGTTGGTATTGTTGTTGAGATTGTTGTTGCTGTTTTGCTTTTTCAAAGGCATCTCCATGTTGCCAATCTTTGCCGTATTTATCGTATTTTTTACGATTTTCAGCATTACTTAATACTTCATTTGCTTCATTAATTTCTTTGAATTTTTTTTCAGCTTCTTTGTTATCAGGATTTAGATCTGGATGGTATTTTCTAGCTAATTTTCGATATGCTTTTTTAATTTCTTTATCGGTAGCATTTTTATCTATGCCTAATATTTTATAATAATCTACAAATTTCATTTACTGAATTTTTGAAAGTTTTAATAAAATTTATTTAGTTTTTATTACTAAACGGTAAACCATACTACATATTAATAAAAAAAGAGGTGTTTTAAAATATTAAACTCCACCTTTTCTTAAAAACACCTCTTAACCCAACTTTAACCTATTTAAAAACTAATTATCAATAATACCAAAGGTAACTTTTGTGTTTACTCGGTATTCGTTAATTTTATTATCATTTACGGTAACTTGCATATCTACTATGTAAACCGATTTTATGTTTTTAACAGATTTTGATGCTTCATCTATTACATTTTGTACTGCATCTTCAAAACTTACAGTTGAATTTCCTAATATTTCAATAACCTTTAAAACAGACATATTTTTAAATTTTTTATGTTAATAATTAATGAATTTAGCTCAAATTAAAATTTTAATAAATGATATTGCTCAATGCAGTTAATTGATAATAATCATAATAAACAAAACGCATAATTTATAACTTTAAGAGTATAAAAAAAGATTATGAAACGTTTTTTAATACTAGTTGTACTTATTGTTTTTATTGGGTGCTCATCTACAAAGTTTGTAGTAAGTTGGAAAAATCCCGAAATTACTTCTTTTAATCCATCAAAAGTTTTGGTGATGGGTATTACCGATAATTTAGCGGCTCGTAAAATTTTTGAGCAAGATTTTAAAAAAGCTTTAAGTTTAAGGAATATTAATTCTGTAGAAAGTATTACTGTTTTAAATAATAATTTTACAAATTCAAAACAAAGTGAAGAAGATATTGATGAAATGATTAAAAAAATTGCAAATGAAGGATTTGATGCGGTAATAATTACTGCTATAAAAGGTGTGGAGAAACAAAAAAGTTATTATGATAATTACCCAAAGGTTGGGTACAGTTTATCTAAATTTGGTGGGTATTATTATTGGTATCAAGATATTTATTATACGCCAAAATATTATGAAACGTATAATGTTTATCATTTAGAAACATCAATTTATAATTTAAACAGTTCAGAAAACAAATCACTTGTTTGGGTTGGGTCCTTTAATATTGTAGACCCTGAAAAAATTTCTAGAACTGTAAAAGATTATGTTGAAAAAATGGTTCTTCAATTGGAAAATGAAAATATACTTAGTAAACAATAAGTGTAATTATTGTTTTGGATTCATCATTTTTGAAGGTTCAATTACTTGATAATCTTCCGGAATTGAAAAGCTTGTTGTATTAGGAGACCAAGGTTCAATATCTTTTATTTCCATTCCAGAATTTTCTATTCCATCTATATGGTTTATCATTTTAATCGGAAACTTATATTTTTCAGAAAACCAAAGTGTAAACATTTTTTGTGTGGGATTTTCTTTATTCCAAAGTATAGATTTAATACATTCAATTCCGTTTATTGTTTCTTTTCCAGCAGCTTTTAAAAGTTCACTATTTTTATAGTTTTGGTAAGATTGTAACGGATCGTTTCCCATACTCATAGGACTTTGCGAAGAAGTTTTCATAGCCATTTTTTGTTGTGGCATTAGAATAATTACTTCTTCTGCATCTGTTTTAACAATTATTGCACCTTTTTGGCCGTTTTCATTAAATTCGTATCTGTAAGCGTTTTCAGCAACGTAAACAGAAAATATACGTTCCTTATTTAACGTATTAAATATCATTTTTGCCTTAAATTGACTAAAACCCTGAAAACTAAATAAAAGTATAAATATAATATTTAGCGTATTTTTTATTTTTTTCATTGTGTTTTATTTAAAGTTTTTTTCATTAAAACTAATTAAAGGAAACTCACCTATTGATTCCATTTTTTTTACTAAATCGTTATGAAAAATTCTATTGAAAAAAGATTTCATACTATTACGCTCTAGCATAGCAACCATATCTGCTTGTACTTCATTTAAATACAGTCTTAAAAAATAGATAACATCATTAGAGCTATATATATTAAAGTCTAAGTTTTTATAGGTGACACGTTGCAGCAACATTTCTTTAAACCATTCCATTTGCATGGCACCGTCTGTTTCATTTAAAGGAGAAATGTGTACTATTTTAATTTGAGCATTAAATACTGCTGCTATTTCTGAAAGTTTAGTTAATGCATAAATATCTTCTTGTTCAAAATCTGTTGCATATACTATAGTTTTAAGTTGTTTAAAAATATAGTTTTCTGGAATTGCCAAGACGGGGCAATGCGCTATTGAAATAAGTTCTTTGGTAGTGCTACCCATGAAAAAGCTTCTGAATTTGCTTTTCCCTTTCATTCCAGTAATTAATAATGAAGCTTTTAATGCTTGAGCTTTTAAATTAATACCATACACTATAGAAGTATGTTCTTCAACCTCAATTTCAATATTTTTACTATCAAAGTTATTGCCTAAGTGTTTTATGCAGAAGTATTTTAAATTAAATATTTTTTCTTTTTTCAACTCTTTTTTTGATAATAGATATGGCTCATTAATTGCCGAACTTAAGGTGGTGTAATTATAAATATTAAAAACATATAATTTAGAATTAGTTTTTAACCTCAAAGCCTCTGCATATTTTAATGCAGCTATTGAATTAGTTGAGCAATCTATGGCGCATAAAATTGTTTTCATACTAATTTATTTGTCTAATAAATATAAATTTTGAACTTTAAAAATTAAATGATATCTCTCATTTTTTCAATATTTAATAATGACTGAAGTCATTTTTAGAGGCATAGAATCTACTTAAATTTATATGTCATTTTAGTAATTACACCAACCATTAAAAAAAGAATTACCAGTAATTTTTGAGTACACAAATATTAAATTTGAAAGCATTTAAATATTGAAGTAGTTTATTTAAAACTAAGTAGTATGGAAAACTTTAGAATAAGACCAAAAGATAGATTTGTGCAAGAAGCAGATTGGAGAAAATTATATGCTTTAACTAACTATTGGAATTCGGAATTGTTGTTTTATAAAGACGATTTACAATTTTTAAAAGATTTAATTGATACTTATGGTATTTGGTTGTGTAATGATGAATTGATTATAGAGCTTACAACTGTTGAAAACAGATTAATTAAAACAAAAAAAATATGTATTGCTTTACTAATTATGGTAAATAAGCATAAGTCTCAATTGGCAGATTTAATTTACAATCCATTTAAATATGATAGTTTCCGTTTTAGAAAGGAACATGAAATTTTGGAAGATAAACTGAGCGATTTTTTAAAAGATTTTAGAGAAGATAAAAAGGAAGTTTTTAACTTAACAAAGCAAATTCTAAAAAGCGAAGAATTAGCACCACAAATTGTTCTTAGTAAATCTATTATTTAAAATGTGTCTTATTTCAATTTTTACTCAAAATAGTCTTACCTCTAAAACAGTAAAATAGAATTAATAAATTTAGCTATTCAGAAGCAAATTAACCCAATGCAAACCATTAAAGAAATAGAACGTGAAATAGTTGAACTAACCTTTAAAATAGAATCTGAATATCCTGAACTGTACCAATTTTTAAATGAAAACCCTATTACAATTCCTTCAAAAAACAACCCAGATATTAATCGGAATTTGTTATTAGATTATCTAGATAGTTTAAAGCAACAGCTTAAACATCATAAGGAAACACATAGAATAAAATAAATAGTTATGGGAGAAATAGCAACATCACACAGGCAAATAACAATATTTTATAATTCTAATTCTAATAGAGCAAAGCAAACTTTGGCGTATGCTAAAGCGGAAGGTTTACCAATTTTGGAGATTGATATAATAAAAAACGCACTTACTGGAACACAAATAGCAGAAATTGCAAGTAAATTAAATATTGAAATAAAAGATTTAGTAAATCAAGAGCATCCGTCATATCAATCTCATTTTAAACATCATAATTTATCTTCAGAAGATTGGATAAAAATGATTAGGAATAATCCTGAAATTATGAAACAGCCAATTGCATTAAAAGGCGATAAAACTTTTTTGATAGAAACACCAACTGATATTATAAAAATTTAAATACTAATTGAAAATAATAAACAGAATAAAAATTTTTTCAATTGTTCTTAACCTTGATACTTAGGATAGTCTGTAAAGCCTTTTTCTCCAGTATCAGAATAAAAAGTACTAGCATCCCAATCTGCTAATGGTGCATTTTTTGCAAAGCGTTCAACTAAATCAGGGTTCGATATAAATAATTTTCCATAAGCCACTAAATCCGCTAAATTATCTTCAATTATTTTATTTCCTTTTTCTTGATTAAATTCATTATTAATAATTAATGTACCATTGTATAAAGTTCTAAAATGATTTGCAATAGAAGAAACAGCATACTTAACCTTAGACACATCGGTAAAAGGTTCCGATAAATGTACGTACGCCAAATTATAATTGTTTAATTTTTTAATAACGTATTCAAAAAGCGGAATTGTTTCTTTGTCTACATTAATTCCGTGAGAATTGTGCATAGATGGGTTAAAACGAACACCTACACGATTTTGAGGAAATACCTTACTTATTTCATCTAAAACTTCAAAGAAAAATCGAGCACGGTTTTCAATTGTTCCACCGTAATTATCGGTTCTTGTATTAGAACTGTTGTTAAAAAACTGGTGAAATAGATATCCGTTAGAAGAGTGAATTTCCAATCCGTCAAACCCAGCTTTTTTTGCATTTATGGCAGCTTGTTTAAAATCATTAATCGTTATTTTAATATCGTCTAAAGTCATTTCTTTGGGAGTAACAGTTTCTTTAAATCCATTTGGAGTATAAGATTTTGAATTTGGATTTAAAGCACTTGGTGCTAATGGTAGATCTCCATTATGAAAATCAGGATGCGAAACTCTACCAACATGCCAAAGTTGAATAAATATTTTTCCATCTTCTTTATGCACAGCATCAGTAACAGCTTTCCAACCATTTATTTGTGCGTTAGAATAGATTCCGGGTGTATTTACATAGCCCACAGCACGTTTAGAAATTTGAGATCCCTCAGTAATTATAAGTCCAGCACTTGCGCGTTGTTTGTAATATTTTACGTGTAATTTGGTTGGAGATTTTTCTGGATTATTAGCTCTAGAACGAGTCATAGGAGCAATTACCAGTCTATTTTGTAGGAGTAAATCTCCCATTTTATAACTTGTAAGTAATGGTTGTTTAGTTTGCATCGGTATATTTTAACTTGTTGTAAAATTAAGGAAAAGTATTGTTTGATAAAACCTTTTTAGGAATTTCATTTTTAATAAATTTTAGCTTTTATTATGATCGGTAGCTTATTTAAAATAAAAAAACACCATTCTAAATAGCTTTAAAAGTCGATTTAGAATGGTGAAAGATGTACTACAAATTTCTTGATTAAGAAACTTCAATCATTTTTGGTTTGTGTTTTTTAACTTCTTCTTTTTTTGCTAAGTTAAATTTTAGAATACCATTTGTGTAGTTTGCTTTTATTTTTTCATCTACAATAGAATCTGGCAACTCCAAAGATCTTTCAAAAGAATTATAGCTAAACTCTTTTCTAGTATAGTTTTCTTCTTTTTCTTCTTTCTCTACTTTTTTTTCTGCTGAAATATTTAAACATCCATTATCAATAGAAACTTTAAAATCTTTTTTGTCAAAGCCAGGTGCTGCTAATTCAATTTCGAATTCATCTTTTTTTTCTTTAATATTTAAAGCTGGTTCTCCAGTTTTTTTTAGCCAAAAGCGATCGTTAAAAAAATCGTCAGTATCAAAAAAATCAGAAGTGATTAAGTTACTCCAAGGATTTTTCTTTTTTAAATTAATTAGTGACATAATTTTATATTTTTAAGTTAAACTTTTATTTGTTCAAATGTAGTTACAACACCTTTTTTTTACAATGATGTGCATCAATTGAAGTACTTTTTTTTATGATATACATCTGTATAAAAACTAAGAACTTTGATTTAAATTTAACTTGTTGATAATTATCAGATTAATACTTATTTTATTGATAGTTATTTATAAATTTGATACAATATTTTAGCAAATTTTTATAGTTGTTTTTGAGTTTTTTGGCATATAATTACCCAAATTAACGGAGTTAGTTTTAGACAACTTAAAATTGTTTGTATCTTTAATTTTTAAAAATAAATTTGCCTCGTTAAAAAACAGCATATTTAGTAGTATCTAAGATTTTAGAATTTATGAAAAAATTAATTAATTATTTGCTTCAAGGTGTATTGTATATTGCACCTCTTGGAATTACTGCCTATATTATTTATGCAGTTTTTATGTTTATGGATGGTCTGTCACAAAAGTTGATTTCTAACTTTTTTGATGTAAAAATTCCTGGTTTAGGGATACTTTCTTTGTTACTATTTTTAATTATTATCGGTTTTATTGGAAGAACTATTATTGCAGAACCTTTAAAAATCCTTTTTAAAAAAATAATAGATAGTATTCCATTACTAAAATTTGTTTATACAGCACTCAACGATTTATTTTCTGCTTTTGTTGGCAAAGAAAAAAAATTTAGCAAACCAGTTTTAGTTAAAGTTAATACAATTTCCGATTTAGAAAAATTAGGTTTTATCACTGAAGAAAATCTTGAAATTTTAGATGAATTAGATAAAGTAGCAGTTTATTTTCCGCATTCGTACAATTTTTCTGGAGAATTATTTATTGTTCCTAAAGCAAATATAAAACCTATACAAGTAAACTCAAGTCAAGTAATGAAATTTATTGTTTCTGCCGGTTTAACAGGTTGGGATAAAGAAGATAAATAAGTAATAAATACTACAAATTTAGTATCAAATACAAAATACCAATGAAAAAGGAAACGCAAATAAAATGCCCAAATTGCGGAACATCAATTGATGTACAAGATATTTTAGCACACCAATTAGAAGAAGAAATAAAGCAAAAATACCAATCTCAAATAGCTTCAGAAAAGAAAAAATATGAAGCAAATTTAGAAATCTTAAATAAAGCTAAAGAAGCATTTGAGCAAAAGAAAAAGCAAGAAAACGAATTATTTCAAAATCGTTTAGAAGCACAGATTAAGCAAGAAAAAAAGGTTATTGAGGCAAATTTGAAGTTAAAATTAAAGGAAGAGCAATCGGAACAATTTAGTGCTTTACAAAAAGAATTAAATGAGAAATCGGAGCAAATAAAAGAGTTAAACCGCACAAAAGCTGAAATAGAAAAGTTAAAACGCGAAAAATCTGAATTAAAAGAGATTGCTGAAGCAGAAGCTCAAAAAAAATTAAGCGAAACTTTATTATCTGAAAGAGAGAAAATTAAGAAATCAGAAGAAGATAAAAATGAGTTGCGTTTTAAAGAACTTCAAATGCAATTAGAAGCGCAAAAAAAACTTACCGAAGAAATGAAGCGCAAACAAGATCAAGGATCAATGCAAATGCAAGGTGAGGTGCAAGAATTAGCAATAGAAGAGTGGTTAGCTGCTAAATTTCCATTAGATACCATAGAAGAAATAAAAAAAGGTGCTCGTGGTGGCGATTGTATTCAAATTGTACATACTAGAACCGAGCAAAATTGTGGATCTATTTATTATGAAAGTAAACGTACCAAAGATTTTCAACCAAGTTGGATAGAAAAATTTAAAGCAGATATAAGAGATAAAGGCGCAAATATTGGAGTATTAGTTACAGAAGTTATGCCATCTGATATGGAGCGATTTGGATTAAAAGAGGGTATTTGGATTTGTAATTATGATGAGTTTAAAGGACTTTGTACTGTTTTAAGAGAATCCATTATTAAAATAAACAATGCTATTAGCACTCAAGAAAATAAAGGTGATAAAATGGATATGCTCTACGATTTTCTAACTAGTAACACCTTTAGAATGCAAATAGAAGCTATTGTTGAAGGTTTTACACAAATGAAATCTGATTTAGAAAGTGAAAAACGTTCTATGCAACGAATTTGGAAGCAGCGCGACAAACAAATAGAAAAGGTTGTTACCAATACTATAGATATGTATGGTTCAATAAAAGGAATTGCAGGTAATGCTATCCAATCTGTAAAAGCTTTAGAATTACCTGGAAGTGAAGAAGATGAACAACATTTGTTGGATTAGATGTAACATTAAAATCATATGCTAGTTTCTTCTATTAATTGTAGTTGTTGATCTTTTACTTGTATTTCCTCTAACGTTCTTGTTATGGTATTCTTTTATGGTTTCATTTCTGTAATTCTTTACCCTAACATATCTACTTCGGTTTAAATCAATATTTCTATATTGAGATGGCAATACATTTGCACGCACCCAAATGTTATTATTAAGGTATAAATAATTGTTTAATGTTAAATCATAATAGATTGCATATTCTGGAAAATACACATATCGTACCATTTCTAAACGGTTTGGATAAAACCAATGTGGTGGCGAATTGTTAGCGTTTGATGTAAAGACAACGGGTCCACAACTTATTAAAACCAACCCAAATGCTAACAGCACTGTAAATAAATTATTTTTCATGATATATTATTTTCAAATGCACAAAACTGATATGAAAAGCCATTTAAATACAAAAGTTTCTGTTATTTAATTTTTTTCATAACGCCCTGTCTTTTCGGTAAGTTTAATTCTGTAAACTACACCTTTCATTGCTTCAATATAATTTTCATGTGAATCTGTGATTGGATTATTGATGGTTGTTTCACCAGTCATTAAAGGCATTACAACATCCATTAATTTTCGCATTCCATTTTCCCGTTGATCTGGAGTTTTTAACTCTTCAAATTCACCCCAAGCAATTACACTTCGCCAATTACTCATGTTTTCTATGGCTTCTACTTCAAAACATACTTTTGGGTTTTTTCGCATCATTTCTATCTTGAGACCTTCTTTTGTATGGCCATAAATATAAGTTCCATCATACGCATATGTAATAGGCACTATATAAGTTTTTGCATCTGCATGGCAGCCTAACCTTCCAATAATTAAACTGTAAATTAAATGTTCAACCTGTTTATTATTTAATTGACCTAACATACTAATATTGTATTAATTAATTCTAGCTATTAACAAAGTAACGCCAAACTAATTAGTATTGAAATGATCTTCATCAGTTCACAATTAAGCGGTCGGAAATACCTCTGAAAAAAAATTATCGTGAGTAAAATTTATTATGGAAAACGAAGTAGATTTAAAGAATTTAAAAGTTTACCTTCAACAGTTTTTAAATTTGTTAAAATCTTCTTTCATTTTTATGTTTTTTAAATCTTAACTAATTTAAGTGTTAAATCTTTGTATAAGACTAGTTTTAAGTACTTTTTCGGTGTTTTTCAATATTTCTTCAACTTTATTAATTGAGATGTTTTGTAATTTAGAAATTTCTTGCATGCTTAAATAATGTTTTGTAGAGAGTTCAAAAACTGTTCTCATTTGTAACGGCAAGTTGTGCAATACAAGTTTTATATGTTTATTAATAGCTGCTTCTTCTAAGTCTTTATCTATTTTTTCTATGAATTCTTCTTCGTTATTTTCTATAAATACGCTGTTTAAAGTATAATCATTTTTGTTGTATGAACTATCGTCTAATTCTTCAAGCATTAACAAATCACCATCACCATCGGTACTAAATTTTTCTTGCATTGCTTCCCATTCCGGTTTAGAGTAGGTATCAATATTTTTAAAGAAATAATCATCAAATTCTTCTTCTTCAATGGTATCCTCTAATAATTTATTTGTTTTTTTGAATAACCATAGGTAGAAATCCTTTTCAGAAGAAACTTCTTCAATATTATTGTAAATTTCAATAAAAAGTTGATTAATAAAATCATCTGTTTTATACTTTTCTTTTGAAAAATGACCTTTTTTTATAGCTGTATTTAATCTTCCGTTTATGTATTTTTTAACTTCAGGTACTATTTTTAATAATTGCTGATTAAAGGATTTTTTATCAGCTTCTTTTTTTGCATTAACAAGATCTATATAAATGTTTTCTGAAATTAATCGAAATTTATTTTTTTGGTGATATGAGATATTAAGTGTCATTAGCGTATGTATTTGTATTAATACTAATATAAAATTGCAATTATTTGCCAAAAGATAAAATGATCCCCATCATTTAAATAAAATATCACAAACTCCTTAAAAAGTGAATTAATTTAAGATGAATTGAACTTGTTAAAATGACCGTGGTCATTTAAATTATGAGAGGTTTTTAAAAAATTAAAAATGGAGTTAAAATTAGTTGGTTTTACTGATCAAGGTCATTTTCAAATAGAGACTATCTTTTTAAATTTAATACAAGGAATAATAATTAAATAATACTATTATGGAACATAACAATGGAAATATTTTAATATCGTTTATAACTGGTGCTGCAATAGGTACTGGACTTGGTATTCTTTTTGCGCCTTATAAAGGAAGTGAAACAAGAGAAAAAATAAAGCAAACAGTTGCAGAAACCACTCACGATATTTCGGATCGCGTAAAACACGCTAAAGAGGAACTTACCAAAACCGCCCATGAAAAAAAAGAGGCATTTGATAAAAAACTAGATGATGCAATTTCTAGTATGAGTTATAAGGCAGAAGATATAATTAATGCTTTAGAAAATAAATTAGAGGATATTAAAAAGAAAAACGCACAATTGCATAAAAAGTAGTGTATGGCTTTTGATAAATTTAAAGACACACTTGCAGAAACTGATTATGATATTCGTTCTTATTTAAAGCATAGTGAATCATATATTCAGTTAAAAGTATTTAAAATTTTAATGAGGTTAGTAACAGCATCTGTTCAGACTTTATTAGTAGGATTTATGTTGTTATTAGCCTTGTTTATTTTGGCATTAGGAGCTTCGTATGGAATAGGGCAACTTCTAAACAATATTTGGTATGGTTTTGCAATTGTAGGTGCATTCTTTATGTTTTTAGCCTTGCTGTTTTACCTATTTCGTAATCGAATTAATAAACCAATAATTAAGTTTTTTTCTAAACACTATTTTGATAAATTATGACACCAAAAGTATATAGTTCTTTTGAAGAAATTGATTCACAACTTAAAATATTGAAGTTAAAACGAACTATAAATAAAGAACATTTAAAGTATAATTACAATAAGGCAAAATATTATCTTTACCCTAAAAATATTATAGTAGAATTTACTAATGCCTTAAAAGAGAGGTTTATGGCTTCACTTTTTGAAAAGTATTTTTGGTTTTTATAAACTTTTATTTTCAAGTTAATTTAAAGTTCAGGTTTTCCCTTAAAATCTTATGTGTTGGCTCTTGAATAAATGTTTTAAGCTTAAAATGTAATAGATTTCTTTTACTAATATGATAATTGTCATTTAGAATTAGCAATAACTTTTATAATTTTAGTAGGAATAATTTAGTAGTACTAAGCAGAATACTTGTTTAGAATGTAATTATATTTGTAATATAACATAGTTTAAATACCTATTAATTAGTAGTTTATTTAATATTTAATTCAAATTAATTTTTACTACAGTTTTATTGAACAATATTTAAAATTGTTAACAAGGTCTAGCTTTTTTTAGCTTTTGATATAGATAATAGATATAGGTTACACGCTAGATTATTTTATTAAAATATAGCTGCACACAAGCAGAATTACATTAATTAAATAAAATACAATGAAAAAATTAGCTTTACTTATTCTTAGTTTTTGTGTTTTAACGCTAAATAGTTATTCTCAAACTTTAACAACAAATAAAAAGTACTATAAACCAGGAGAGCAAATAACTGTTAGTTTCACAGCCCCTTCAGGATATAGTAAAAATGCTTGGATAGGACTAATACCATCTGAAGTGCCTCATGGTAAAGAGTCTGTAAACGATCATAACGATAGAGCTTATAAATATTTAGAAGGTAAAACTTCAGGTACCTTTGTTTTTGAACAAAAAAATTTAGGAAAATTTGATCTTAGAATGAATGACACTGATGATAATGGGCGCGAGGTTGCATCTGTTTCATTTGTTATTACCAATAATATTCCTCCAACAGATACAACTACTAATGCCACCACTTTAGATCAAGCAGCATTTATTGGTTTATCTAAAAAACATTTTCAGCCAAATGAAAATATTGTGGTAACTTTTAAAGCTCCAGCAGGTTTAAAATCAAATGCTTGGATCGGAATTATTCCTTCAAGCATTAAACATGGTGATGAAAATGTAAATGATCAGCACGATGTAAGTTATCAGTATTTAAGCAATAAAACATCTGGAACCTTAAATTTTAAAGCACCATCTAAAATTGGAAATTGGGATTTAAGAATGAACTCTGCCGATGGTGGAGGTAAAGAGCTTACTTCTATTTCTTTTACAGTTAGTGGGGAGCAAGCTTCTAATAACTCTGGAATTATTAATCAGCCAACAACAAATACACCTATTACTTCAATACCAAAGATAGGCAATATAATATTTCAAAATGGTAACAAATCTTCGGTGTTTAACGGTACTAAAAACAATACTTATTTTTATGTTTGGGAAACTACAATTATTTCAAGTATTTTAAACTACCACTGGAACAATGGAAAAGGTTCTGAACCTGGTCAAATAGGTTTGCGTAATGCAAGCGGTTTAGAGTTAGGAAATTGGCAAGCTGTTGGAAGTGAAGGAATGCGGGGAGTAAAAAACGCCAATTGGACAGTTTATCCAAATATTACATTGCAACCTGGTATTTATCAAATTACTGATAGTGAAATTGCCACATGGTCACAAAACAGCGGCTCGTATGGTGCAGGATTTTCGGTTGTAAAAGCAAAATAGATAACTGTAAATGCGAAGTAAACATAATAATTAAGAAATATATATAACTATTAAAGTAGGGAATAAGACTTAAATCTAAATGTTGTCTAAAAAATATAAAACCCTGATAATCAAATGATTGTCAGGGTTTTTTGCGGAGAAAGAGGGATTCGAACCCCCGGAGGTGTGACCCTCAACAGTTTTCAAGACTGCCGCATTCGACCACTCTGCCATTTCTCCAAGTGTCTCATCAGGTATTCCCTGAATGCGGATGCAAATATAAAACGCTTTTTTGTTTTGCTCAAACTTTTTTCAAACTTTTTTCGATAATAATTCTAATATAATTTAAATACATTTGCATTTCAATTTTTTAGATGAATCCAATAGTAGAAATTTTAGTTTTAGTTATAGTAGGTGTTATCGCTGGAGCCATTAATACAATAGCTGGAGGAGGCTCTTTATTGGCACTACCAATTCTTATTTTTTTAGGCTTACCACCAAATATTGCTAATGGAACTAACCGTATTGCAATTATTTTTCAAAATATTTTTACAACTGCAGGTTTTAGAAGTAAAGGTGTAAAAACATTTCCGTTTAGTATTTATGTTGGTATTTCTGCATTAATTGGAGCCATTTTAGGAGCACAAATAGCCGTGGACATTAAAGGCGAAACTTTTAATAAAATTTTGGCTGTTGTAATGGTTAGTGTTGTGTTGTATATGGTGTTTAAATCTAAATTTAAACATATAAACG
>CALOEI010000002.1:0-17500 GCA_942492305.1 uncultured Flavobacteriaceae bacterium
CCTATATCCTTAATCTTACTTTACTTATAGCCAAATTCTCAACGCCTCTAACTCCTACCTTGCCCCAATTCAAAGTTGTTAAAGAGGATATATACTTAAGCTCTCTATTATATGTGAATCCATCATAATCACACTCTGAAAGATTACAAACCAATTCAAGGGAATCAAGACTTCCCTCCTTAACTAAAATTAGTAATAAAGACTCAAGCTCATCTTTTGACACTGAATTTTCGATAAAATTTTCTGTTATTCTCTTGATATCTGCAATACTCATCACTACATTGAATTAACTATTTGTAAAGATTATCATTCTTTAAATATATATCCTTATCTTTGAGATGAAACATAATTGAAAATCTTACAATGAGGTTGCACTCACTACTCTGTTGACAAGAGTATTGTATTTATTGTTTCAACAAAAATGTCTTAAGGTCAGGGAAATCTAGCAAACTTCTAAATTAAATGGATTATTACTCTCATCTAAATGTTCTCCCCATGGACAAGAATAGACAGTACCGCCAGGATCAATACCTAATTTATTTACAGATTGTTCACAAGGGTCGCTGTATCTTCCGTCAAGCCCCTGTAAAGCACAATGTAACTTCACCTTTTCATGATTCCTCTTCATCTCTATAATCTCAGAATACTTATTCGCCATTAATAGATGAGACGGATATTTAGAAAAATCATCAATCTTACCAACAGGCATTAATCTAAGTAGAAGAATCTTTGATATATTAATTTGATTTAATTCCTTTATTATAATTCTTCCAACTTTATGTGGTTTGAATTTCTTATGTAAAACAACAAGAGCTTCAACTTTGATTCCTTCTTTTTGTAACTCATTTGCTATGCTGAAGTTATTCTTATTATAATCTAGATCTCTTAAGTCAAACCTATCAGTTCTTGGAAAATCATAAGTAATTTTACCGCAATCAACAAATTCCTTGATAAAATCAATTCCCTAGTTTCTAATTACCTCTGATGTTGTCGTTATAGAAATTTCTGTACTTCCAAGGTTTCTCCTTGCATATTCTATACTCTTTTTTAGTTCTTCCAAATTAGGATTATCACCAGTGGCGATATCTAAGGAGTCAAGATTAACAGAAGAAATCGAATCAATTATCGCTAATTTATCATCTATCTGGAATTCTTTCCCGATTATAGATACTTCTGCTTGATTTCCGTAGGCACAAAAGGAACAGGATTTATTACAATTTTTATCATAATTCCAAATAATTTTGGTCCTCTTTTCAATATGCCTCTTTACGCGTTTTCTTATTAAATCCAGATTGACTCTAACAGTACCTATAACCTTCTCGTTGAACTTTTGTTTGTCCATCATTCAATAATTCTTTCACACTCTTAAACTTAAACTTAATCATTTCTTCTAAAGTTTTTTTAAAGAAGAACGATTTAGGCAATACAAAGGCGAACCTATAGTGAATATTTACGGGCATATCATCTGCATCTAACTTACTTCTTTTAAAGTAATACCCATGTAAATGCTCAACTACTATAGGAACATTGATAGAAAATTGGTCAGAAAACTCAGAACCAATGTATTCAATTATGTCTGATAAGTTTTCATCTCTTTTATCCTTTATGTAAGGAAAGAAGTAACTATTATTCCACTTCTCATTTCTTTCTACAAGAAATTCTATATTATTACCAATCATTCTGGGAATCAAAAGAATTAAAGTATCATCCTTATGATATAAGGATTCGGCTTCAATATTTTCCTCCAACCCGAAGAAGGGATTTACTAAGCTCTGAATGGATTCTTTTCCAAGTCTTATAAACAAAAGAATAATAACTACAAGTAATAGAAGTAGCATAATGGTAATAATCGAGACCTCAACTGTCTCTTTTGTAAGACCAAATACCCCTTTAAACTCCTTTCTCGTTGACAATATGTCAGAAAAAGACTTAACAATAATCCAGTAAAAAACCATAATGGCGTTTTTCTATTTTTAGCCTTCTCAAATATTAACTTTAATCTATCACTCTTTATTAGAATTAATTTCTCTTTCATATATACTTATTACAAAATATCTAATATCAAATTTAAAGAATGTCTCTTACTTTATACTGATATTTATCAATAGTCAATGTTTTCATCAACAATTCTAATATAATTATTCGTTAACATTAAAAACTAAAGAATAGAAATAACAATTTATCAATTAAGAAATTTAACTTTTCATTCAGTCTTTTAACCTCGCTACTAACTTTCTGACTAACCACAACCCCATAGCTTTCCTCTGCAATTTTCATACTGCTATGACCTAATAGCTTGGATACCCATTGGAACATCATTATATAATAATACTGTTGAAGCAGAAATGTCTTTCTAGCTGTATGTGTGGTCAATCTTTTAAGGTTAATTCCTAGAATAGGTATGCAATTTCTTTTAAATGCGAATTATAGCGTTGGTTACTGCCTTTATCAAAAACCTTCTCAGAAGTATCAACAGTATAATTATCTATCATAATTCCCTAGCTCTTGGTAACAATGGGATACTAATATTCTTCTGTGTTTTCTCACGTTTCATTTCAATCCAAATTTGACCATCAAAACCATTTACAATATACTGTGTTTCTTTGGTAGATTTTTAATTTCATAATATGCTAAGCCTGTATAACAACTAAACATAAACCAATCCTTTACTTCCTTTGCAATCTAGCTTGTGAAAACTGATGTTTTTCCAATGCTTTTAATTCTTCTGTAGTTAGAAAAATCACTTGTGGTTTTGGTTTATTTGCTTTGTGCAAAATAAAAGGGTCTTTAGTTAAATATTCAGCACCTACAGACACTCTAACAACCCTTCTAAGCCTCTGTAATGTTTTGTACATGTAGTATTTGGCATAAAACTTCTTTTCTGTCTTTAAATAATACTCAAAATCCATGTAGAAACTGCAATTTTAAATCTTTAAACAAATAATCTTTCTTGTTGTATTTAAACTTTAAATATGTCTTAATATGTGCTAATGATTGGTTGTATTTTTCTACTGAAACTTGTTTTACATCAATACCAACTAATTTCTGCATCCTGTTAATATGATAATTAAATGCATCCAGTAATGTTTTTTCTGCTGTTGTACTCTTCCAATAAACTGGTTATATATATCATCTACATCAAAATCTAATTCTTTAATTTGAAGCAATAAAAAAGCCCTATTAATTTTACTTTTAATAAGGCTTAATTGTGTAGTGATGTTGTTATTCTCATCATTTGGTGGTTCAGCTAATTGAACTCATTGCACTAATGTTTTGATTTATGAATAATCCTGTAGCAAACTCTTCCTCCTATTGTTATATGTCAATCTACATCTAATTGGACATTTGTTTTGTTTATTTATTCTTGCTTTCTGCAATAAAAACAACATTCTTATCTTATAATTATTCATAGTTTAGTCGTTTTAAAAATGGTACACCTGAGATGAAATGGTACACCTAATTGTATACCTTTTTTGTAGATGATTTGAAAATTATTAAAAATAGAAAGTGGTAAAATCAGTAGTTTTGTTAAATTATAAGACATAAAAAAATCCTACTAAAAAATAGTAGGATTTACTTTGGTGGGCAATGAGAAATTCTCATTCTTTAAAAAACTTAAAATGTTGATTATTTTCTTTAATTTCAAAAAATGCAGTCCAGAGCTAAGACTTTTCAACTCAATTTCTTTTAAACTATTTAATTTGCCTTCTAAAACTTTTATCCCATTAATATCAAAAATTTCAAAACTCTTTTTGTCATTATTAACTATTTCTACTTTCAAAATATTTTGTGCAGGGTTTGGATAAATAATAGTTTTTAATAAATTAAATTCTTGAACAGGCAAGGTATTACCACTGACACTTCCTAAAATAAACTCCGTTCCTGTTTGATTTCCTAATGATAAAGTATTAGCTACAGTATTTAGTGTTGCTGATTCCTCTGTCCAACTTGTAATAGAATTATCTGCTCTTGAAATTAACCTTAAATTATTTTCATCCGAAATTCCTAAATGACCATTATAATTATATACAACTTCATATACCAAACTAGAATTTCCAAATGCCTTTACACCAAAATAATTACTTTCTGATAATTGATCAAGTCCTAATGGTGGAGTGGTGACATTTGGTTGTTCGTTAACATTATAAATGTATAGTGATTCTGCAGTTCCTGAAGTAACATTCACGGTTAAATCACTTCCATTTGAATGTGTCAAATTTAAACTACTTCCATTACTTACAGTTGTTAAATATGCATTATCATCTCCTATAGGTGCTGAAGAAGTTTGCCAAATTGGGCTATTAACTAATGTACCATTATTTCCGTTTGACGTTTGATCTACTAAAGTTGCTCCTGAACCAGTATCAAAATTATAATATGCTACAAGGTTAGCATATTTTGGATGTGAGTTTGTAATCTTTTTTGTCATCCAATTTCTAATTTCTGATTGAGAAAGAGCTGTATTCCAAATCCTTATTTCATCTAATTGTCCATTATGCCTCCAAATTGAATAATCAAGATATCTGGTTCCAATATACATCGTGGATTATAAGGAATAGTTCTGTTTGAAAAATAGCAGTGCCTTCTTGCTTACCATTAATATATAGCTCTATAGTTGTTCCTCTTTTTATTGCAACAATATGGTACCAAACATTTGTTGAGAGAGGACTAGAACCAATTGTTTCTAAATTAGAAGAGGCATCATTTCCAATAAGAAAACTACTGAACCATCTAACTGTTGATGAATAGCTCCAACCACCACCTGAACTAGCATTAAAGTTGTTATAACACCCCCATAATTTGAGAAACTATTAAACTTAGTAAAACATTCAACTGTAAAATCAGTGTTTCCAAGGTTTGAAGACAAGTTAAGTACATTTATATATTGATTACTGCCATTAAAACTTAAAGATTTCCCACTACCCTGTGAAAAAATTAACAATGGGAATAAAAATAAAAATAAAAATATTTCTTTTTCATAGTAAAAGCTTGTTAGTTAATTGTTTAGTAGTTTAGGATTTTGAGATTCTAAAAATAAAAAAAAAAAAATTAAGCATAAAAAAATCCTACTAAAAATAGAAGGATTTAGCTTTGGTGGGCAATGAGGGATTCGAACCCCCGACCCCCTCGGTGTAAACGAGGTGCTCTGAACCAACTGAGCTAATTGCCCTAAGCGGATGCAAATATATAACTAGATTTTAATTATACAAAGGTTTTTTGCAAAATATTTTTAATTATTATTCATAATAAATTTTTAACCCTATAAATATTAATCAAATAAATCTAAATATTAATTATAATCTTTTATACTTAAACGCTTAAACTACTTCTGCAACAACAAAAGTACTACCTCCTACAAAAATTAGATCATTAATTTGCAGCAGATTTTAAAGCCGAATTATAGGCTTCTGAAACAGAATTAAAAATTGTACCTCGTAAATCAAATTCAGCGCATTTTTGTTGAAGAATTTCTAGCATCTAATCCTCTTGGTATATTCTGGTTTACAAAAATAATAAATAGCATTTTTTGGAAATAATGGAAGAATTGATTTTAAATCTTTATCATTTACAACTCCAAAAACAATATGAAGCTTTTCAAATTTTTCTTCTTGTAATTGTTGAAAAACATAGTGAAGACCTTCTTTATTATGCCCGGTATCACAAATAGCCTTTGGAATTTCCTGAAGTGTTTGCCATCTTCCTAAAAGCCCTGTGTTTTTTACCACATTTTGAAGTCCTTTTTCTAAATTTTCATTTGAAATTTCAAAACCTTTCGTTGTTAAAACTTCAACGGTTTGCAATACCGTTTTTATATTTTTTTGTTGATAGTTTCCTTTTAAATCTGTTGTAAAATTATGTTGAATTATTTTTTCAGCTAAAAATAATGGAGCCTTCTTTTCTTTAGCAATTTTTTCAAAAAACAGGAAAAGTTTCTTCTTGAAACTCTCCAATAACAACTGGAATATTTGACTTTAATAATTCCCGCCTTTTTCAAATGCAATTTCTGGTAATGTTTCACCTAAAAACTGCATATGATCAAAACCTATATTTGTTATTACTGAAACTTCTGGGGTAATAATATTGGTTGAATCTAATCTTCCTCCTAAACCTACTTCAATAACAGCAATATCAACGTTATGTTTTGCAAAACAATCAAATGCCAAACCAACTGTCATTTCAAAAAAGGAAAGCTGATTTTCTTCAAAAAAAACTCGGTTATTTTCAATAAAATCAACCACTTCAATTTCACTTATTAATTGTCCGTTAATTTTAATACGCTCTCTAAAATCTTTTAAATGTGGTGAAGTATACAAACCTACTTTATAACCCGCTTCTTGCAAAACAGAAGCCAACATATGACTGGTAGAGCCTTTTCCATTGGTTCCTGCAACATGAATGGTTTTAAACTTTTTTTCAGGAAAATTTAACTGTTTTGAAAGCGCTAAACTATTGGTTAAATCTTTTTTAAAAGCTGTTTTTCCTTGCCGCTGATACATTGGCAATTGAGAAAACATCCAATCGAGTGTTCCTTGGTAATTCATTAAAAATTATTGAGATAATGAAAATCTGTATTTTATAGTTCCAACTTGTCTTGTTGAACCGTCTTTACTTGGTTCCCAAGTGGTTTTTAAGGCAGCTTCTTTAGCTTGTGAAAGTAAACAAGCAGCTCTGTTTGTGGAACCTTTAACGCCTGCTGTAGCTTTAGTTACCTTACCGTTAGCATCTACTTCAATACTTACAATTACCAAACCTTCTTCATTACAAATGTAATTTGGTTTTGGACGATTTACTGGTTTTCTATTTCCCAATTGATAATCACCCCCAGAGCCTGTTCCTCCATTTCCATAATAACCACTGGCATTTGGATCTCCAGTAATTTTACCTTTATCACCAGCTTCATTATCATCTCCTTCACCACCTGTTGCAGTTCCATCAGCATTACTTACACCTCCAATTAAAGCGTCAATTTTTTTTTCTTTGAGCAGCTTGGGCAGCTTTTTGTTTATCAATTTCTGCTTGTTTTTCTTTTGCAATACGTTCATTTTCTACACGTTGCTTTTCAATAGCTTCATCTGCTTTCTTTTTAACATCGTTCGCTTTTTTTATCGCAATAGATTCTTCGGTATCTTGTGTAACAACTTCTTCTTCAGTTGATGTTGATGTGGCCGCGGCTTCAACTTTTTCTACAACTTCTTCTTCCTGATCTTCTTCAATTTGCTGCTCTGCTCCTGCTTTTAAGGGTGCGTCAGGCTGAATATCTCCCATTCCAACATCTGAAGTTCCAAAGTTTACTGCAATTCCGTATTCTTCTGGTGGATCTAAATATTTCATACCAACAAAAAACAACGCAAGCAATAACAAACTCATAATTACACTTGTTATAGCAGCAGATTTTCGTTTATATGTGGTATCTAAAAAATGAGACATTTTTATTTTGGTCTTACCGCTAAAATTACTTTAAATCGGTTTCTATTTGCAATATCTAATACTTTTACTGCATTTTCAATAGGAACACCTTCTTCAGCACGTAAAATAATAGTTGGACTTTCTTTACTTGATAATTGTACTATCAATTCTTGTTCCAAAACAGTTTCATCAATCACTTTATTATCAATATAATAAACCAAATTTTTGGTGATTGTAACCGCTGTAGATTTTTTATTTTCAGTTTTCCCACTTGCTTTAGGTAATAAAATATCCAAAGCACTTGTTGTTACCAACGTTGAAGTAATCATAAAAAATATTAACAATAAAAACACAATATCCGTCATAGACGACATATTAAAATTTGGATTAATTTTATTTCTACCTCTAATATCCATACTTTATGATTATTGAATTATTTAATTGTTAAACTATAAACTGTGGCCGCCAACTAAATAGGTTCGTTTAATAAGTCTAAAAACTCAACTGATTTTGCTTCCATTTCATAAACAACCTTATTGGTTCTAACAACTAAATGGTTATATTGTATGTACGAAATAATACCTACAACTAACCCTGCCACAGTAGTCGTCATAGCAGTATATAACCCATCTGAAAGCATTTTAATATCAATTTGTCCACCAGCATTTGCAATTTCATGAATTGCTACAATCATTCCAATTACAGTTCCTAAAAACCCAATCATTGGAGCTGCTCCTGCAATAGTTGCAAGTACAGGTACATTTTTTTCTAACTTATAAATTTCTAATCTACCAGCATTTTCAATTGCAGTATTAATATCTGCCAACGGTTTGCCAATTCTTGAAATTCCTTTTTCAACTAGGTTTGAAGCTGGTGAATTTGTTTGATTACATAATGTTTTAGCAGCATCTAATTTTCCATGAGAAATATGATCTTTTATCTGATTCATAAAATTACTATCGGTTTTCGAAACTGCTTTTATTGCTAAAAAGCGTTCAAAATAAATATAAAGAGCGAATGCTAGTAGCACTACCAACACAGCTATAATAATTTGGCCACCTAAGCCTCCATCCATCACTAATTTATAAATTGAGAGTGTTTTTTCTTCTGAAATAACTTCAGTTACCACTTCAGGGGCATCTTGCAAAACAGTTAATAGCATCATTCTTTTTAATTTTAATAATAAACGAAAATACGGATTGAAAATTGTAATGACTTATTTAAAAAAAAGCCCAAGAAACAAATCTTAGGCTTTTTAGTTTAGAAGTTTCTTAAAAACATAAAAGCTACAGCCCCCACCACAAAACCAATTGCAGCAAGCCAAGCTATATTTTTTAAATACCAAAAGAAATTTATTTTTTCCATTCCCATTGCTACAACTCCTGCTGCTGACCCTATAATTAACATACTACCTCCTGTACCAGCAGAATATGCAACAAAATGCCATATATGACTATCTAACTGGCTCTTGGAACATTCCCATACTTGCCGCAACTAAAGGTACATTATCTACTACTGCAGAACCGATACCTAATAACATAATAACCACATCTGTATTTGGAATTATTACTTTTAAATGTTCTGCACCTAAAAATAACAATCCTAAAGATTCTAAGGCTGCTACTGCCATTAAAATTCCAAAGAAAAATAATACACTAGGCATTTCTATTCTAGATAATGACCTGTGAACAGGACTGTGAAATCCATGAGAATTATCTCCATCTTCATCAACAGGTCTTGAAATGTTAAATTGAGATCTACTGTACATTTCTGCAAAACGTTCCAACTACAGCTAAAGAAAGCATCATCCCAACATAAGGTGGTAAATGTGTTACTGTTTTAAAAATTGGCACAAAAATAATGGCTCCTAAACCAAAATACAGCATAATAGAAGCATATTTACTTGTTGCTTCTGAATCTTCTTGTTCAATAATATCTAAATTACCTTGAAAAGGCTTTAAAAATGATGCTATAAACACTGGAACAATTACACATAATAATGATGGAATAATTAAATACTCTACTAACTTTAATGTTGTTACTTTTTTACCAATCCAAAGCATTGTAGTTGTAACATCTCCAATTGGAGACCAAGCTCCACCAGCATTTGCAGCAATTACTATTAACCCTGCAAACCATAAACGTGTATTCTTATCATTGATAATTTTTTGTAGAATTGTTATCAAAACAATAGTTGCTGTTAAATTATCAATAATTGCAGATAGTATGAAAGCCAAAGCTGCAAAAATCCATAACAATTTTTTCTTATTTTTTGTTTTAATATAATTTTTAAATGTTGAGAAACCATTAAAATAATCTATAATTTCAACAATTGTCATCGCTTCCTAATAAAAAGAATAAAATCTCTGCCGTTTTCCCTAAATGATGTAATAATGTTTCTTCTAATAAATGATGTTTTTCTTCACTGGTGAAGTTCGAAAAACCTTCTACCAATGCATGAATACCAGAATCAAACCAATTTGCAAAACCATCAATTCCAAACGCTACTAACGCCCATAAAATTGACATCATAGCCAGAGCAGGAATTAATTTGTCAAGTTTTAAATTGTGTTCTAAAGTAATTGCTAAATATCCTGCAATAAATATTATAATAATGAGCGTTTCCATGAAAAGTGTATAAATTAATTTTGTTAAAATATTAAATTGAATGAATCATTTAAATGACCCACAAATATAGTAAAAACTTGTCCTGGTTTTTAAAAGTTTTTACAATAACTATAAATCTTTATTTATAGTTATTTTTAAGGTTTTTAGCAGATTGTATATTTAACAAAAATTAACTTAAAAAAGACCTATATTTGTATTATAGCAAACTTTTACTAATAACTTTTATCAAATATGGATTTTAATTTAACAGAAGAACAAATAATGATTCGTGATGCGGCACGTGATTTTGCCCAAAATGAACTATTACCTGGTGTAATTGAACGTGACGAGAAACAACAATTCCCGACTGAGCAAATAAAAAAAATGGGGGAACTTGGTTTTTTAGGCATGATGGTTGACCCTAAATATGGTGGAAGCGGTTTAGATACTGTTTCTTATGTATTAGCAATGGAAGAAATTTCTAAAATTGATGCTTCTGCTTCAGTAGTTATGTCTGTAAATAACTCTTTAGTGTGTTGGGGTTTAGAAACTTACGGTACTGAAGAGC
This sequence comes from uncultured Flavobacteriaceae bacterium, assembly GCA_942492305.1. Taxonomy (GTDB): domain Bacteria; phylum Bacteroidota; class Bacteroidia; order Flavobacteriales; family Flavobacteriaceae; genus Lutibacter. The sequence continues at coordinate 10,583 of CALOEI010000002.1, forward strand.
AAAAACAAAAATATTTAGTTCCATTAGCAACTGGTGAAATAATTGGAGCTTTTTGTTTAAGTGAACCTGAAGCTGGTTCTGATGCTACTTCACAAAAAACAACGGCAATAGATAAAGGCGATCATTACCTTTTAAACGGAACAAAAAACTGGATTACAAACGGAGGGACCGCAAGTGTATATTTAGTAATTGCACAAACCGACGTTGAAAAAGGGCACAAAGGTATTAATGCTTTAATTGTTGAAAAAGGAATGGAAGGTTTTGTTGTTGGTACAAAAGAAAACAAATTAGGAATTCGTGGTTCCGATACCCATTCTCTTATGTTTACCGACGTAAAAGTACCTAAAGAAAATAGAATTGGAGAAGACGGTTTTGGTTTTAAATTCGCAATGAAAACACTTGCTGGAGGTAGAATTGGAATTGCCTCACAAGCCTTAGGAATTGCTTCTGGAGCTTACGAATTAGCTTTAAAATACTCTAAAGAACGTAAAGCGTTTGGAAAAGAAATAAGCAAACACCAAGCTATTGCCTTTAAATTAGCAGATATGGCAACTCAAATTGAAGCTGCAAGAATGTTGTGCATAAAAGCTGCTTGGGAAAAAGACCAAAAATTAAATTACGATTTAAGTGGAGCAATGGCAAAATTATATGCCGCAGAAATGGCTATGGCGGTTACTGTTGAGGCTGTTCAAATTCACGGTGGCTATGGATTTGTAAAAGAATACCATGTGGAGCGCTTAATGCGCGATGCTAAAATCACACAAATTTATGAAGGGACTTCTGAAATTCAAAAAATTGTTATTTCAAGAGGTATTTTACAAGATTAAAATATTTGGGCGTGCTGGTAATTAAAAATTGCCACCACGCCTTCCATTATACCTTTTGCCAATTGTAAAAGTCAATGCACTATTTTCAACCTTTTATTAAAACCATCCTTTTTAACTACATCATTGTGAGTTAATATATTTTTCTTTTCCTTAAGGAACAAATACAACATATATTGATTTAGATATTTTCTAAAATTTAACTTTTTAGTTCTTAAAATTCATATTATCAACTGACAAGTATCTTATTTATAAACTAAAAATTCTTCATTTTATATTTCAATATTTTATCTATTACCTATAAATTATCTTAATTAGTATAATTGTTATAATTTACTTTTCAATTTTGTATGGAATATAAAGAATGCCACTAATAGGTTAAAAAAATGATAAAATTATTAATGAATGAATGTTTATTCATATATTTGTATCCGAATTTAAATCTAACAAAATGGCTCGTAAAATAGATGAAGAAAAGTTAGTTCGCATAAAACAAGCAACTATGAAAACTATTGTTGATTGCGGAATAGAAAAAACAACAATTGCTATGATTGCAAAAAACGCAAACGTTAGTGGTGGTTATTTATACAGACTCTATAGTGGGAAGCAAGCATTAATTGATGCATTATATTTTGACAAAATAACTTCATTAATTAGTGAGTTGGAATTTCTGATAAACTCAAAACATACCAGTATTGCTCCAATTATAAAAACATATATTCAAAATAGAATGTTGTATTCTATTAACGAACCTGAAGCTTCAAAGTTCTTTTATCAACTCATGCATAATGATAATTTTATAATACCTGACAACCTAAAAGAAAAAAGTATTGCTTTAATGCAACAACTGCTTACTATTGGTCAAAACACTGGTGAAATAGGCAAAAATGTTGGTTTACTAGATTTAAATTATCACATTTTTACCTATGTAATAGATTATATACATTTTAAAAGAACCAACTTTTTAGGTATTGAAGACACAAAAGATAACAATGTTAATTACTTAACTAACAATATTTTAAACATACTAAAAAAAGATTGTTAATAATGCTTACTATTTTAAAATTGGTATTAAAACCAACTACAAAAAAATTAACCGTAATATTAATTTTTATTACAACTAGTTTCACCGCTCAAGAATTATCATTAGAAAAAGCTTATCATTTAATGCTTTTAAAAAATGGTGATTTAAATGCTTCCCAACAAGAAGTAAACGCTAAACAAGAAGAACAAAAAGCTATAAAAGGCTTACGCTACCCTTCGCTAAGTGTTTCTGCAACTTATTTAAATTTAGACGAAGATATTCAGGTAGATTTAAATGAACAACGCACTATGGTTAGTGGACTTCTTGGTGTTGCAGACCCAACTATATTAGGCGATTGGAATTTTACATTACAAAATAAAAACTTAGGTTTTGCAACAGCAGATCTTAATTGGCCAATTTTTGCAGGTGGAAAAATAAATGCCGCAAACAACGCCTCTAAAATTAACTATGAACTTTCTGAAAATCATCATAAAATAAAAACAAATGCTTTAACAATTAAGTTAATTGATTATTACTTTAAACTTAAATTAGCAAAAGAAGCGGAAGATTTGCGCCAAAAAGTTTACGAAACTATACAATTACATAATGACCACGCAACTAAATTATTTGAAAACGGAATAATTCCAGAAGTAGAGACTTTAAATGCAAAAGTGGCCTTATCAAATGCAAAACGCGAATTATTAGCAGCTCATAAAGATGTTTCTTTAGCAACTACTGCAATCAAAAATTTAATTGGTGGAGAAAAATTTAACATAATTTCAACAGATTTTATAGATCCAACAATTCAAACTTCTTTAAGTGAATTTCAACAAGAAATGATCCAAGAAAATGAACAATTAAAGTTTTTAGAAAAAAATCAAGAATTAGCTAAAGTTGGTGTTAAAATAGAAAATAGCGACTATTTTCCAAAAGTAGCCTTATTTGGAAAACATACTTTATGGAAAGATAATTTATCGCTTTTAGAAACAAAATGGTTGGTTGGTGTTGGTGCCACCTGGGAATTATTTAATGGTTTTGAAAGAGAACACAAAATTAAAGCTGCAAAACATAAAGTGCTACAAGTGCAACAACTAGAAAAACAAGCTAAATTAAATTTATTAACCTATACTGAAAAATTGTACAACGAATTAGAAAAACAACGTGAACAATACAACAGTTTAGATGCTGATGAGGCTTTAGCAGAAAAATTAAAATTTATGCGAACCAGAGCTTTCGAAGAAGGAACAGGAACTTCACTCGAAGTTATTGATGCTACTTTACAACTAACACAAATTAAATTATATAAAATAAAAGCGCTTTACCATTACAATACAGCTTATGGAGAATTAATGGTAAGTTTAAATAAAACAGAAAGTTTCTTAAATCAAATGTAATCTCAAAATGAAAAATTCAAAAGTTATAAAATCCGCGGTCAGTACCATTATAATTGCAATTTTAGTACTTATAGGAATTTGGTTTATTAGCAAACCAAAAACAATTATTTTACAAGGTAGAATTGAAGCTAAAGAAATCTATTTATCTTCAAAATTACCAACACGTTTAAAATCTATTGAAGTAAAAGAAGGCACAAGTGTAACTAAAGGACAATTATTAGCAACCTTAGAAAGTCCAGAGATTGACGCTAAAGAATTACAAGCTCTTGCTGCAAAAGATGCTGCGAATGCACAAAAAAATAAAGCTACAAACGGGGCAAGAAAAGAAGAAATTAATGCCTATAAAAGTTTATATGAAAAAGCTACTGCTGGCGCAAATGTAATGCTAAAATCGTACGAACGTATAGAAAACCTTTTTAAAGACGGAGTTGTTTCAGCACAAAAAAGAGACGAAGTTTTTGCAAAAAAAGAAGCTGCTTTAAACGATCAAAAAGCTGCTTATAACAAATATCAATTAGCTTTAAAAGGAGCTAGAACTGAAGATATTGAAGCGGCAAATGCCTTGGTAAGAAAAGCAGAAGGAGCATTAAGTGAATTAGAAAGTTATAAAAACGAACGTTTTATTATCAGTCCAATAAACGCAGAAGTACTAGAATTTTTACCTGAAGAAGGCGAATTAATTGGGGCTGGCTATCCTGTTGCACATTTAGTAGATTTATCAAATTCGTATGCAATTATAAATGTTAAAGAAACTAGTCTTTATAATTTTAAAAAAGGTTCAGAATTTAAAGCTACTGTTCCTGCTTTAGAGAATAAAGAAATTACTTTTAAAATTTATTATGTAGCTGCTTTGGGCGATTATGCAACTTGGAATGCAACAAAATCTACTGGCGATTTTGATATTAGAACTTTTGAAATAAAAGCAAGCCCAATAACTCCAGAAACAGAATTACGTCCAGGAATGAGTCTTTTAATTGATTACTCACAATTCAAAAACTAAAAATGAAATCGTTTTTACATATTGCAAAACGTGAATTTAGGATGTTATTTCATAACAAATCTATGTTTATTTTTGCGGTAATATTACCTTTTATTTCTATACTATTTTTTCTTAGCTTATTAAGTAATGGTGTTGCTAGAGATTTACCAATTGCGGTTGTAGATTTAGACAACTCTTCTACTTCAAGAAATATAATTAGTCAATTAGATGCAACTCCTGAATTAAAATTAGCTTTTAAACCAATTAGCCAATTAGAAGGTGAAACATTGATAAAAGAACTAAAAGTGTATGGATTGGTTACCATTCCTAAAAACTTTGGAAAAGACTTAAATCAAGGAAAACAAGTAGCAATTATAAATCAATTTAACAGTAATTTATTATTAGCTGGTGGTTTAGAAAATAAAGCTTTTAAAAGTGCTATTGCAACTATTTCGGCTGGAATAAATATTAAAAAACAACTAAAAAAGGGAGTTTATATTAACCAAGCAAAAGCAAATTTTCAACCTATAACCTCAAATAATCACGTACTTTCAAATCCATATACCAATTACTCCTATTATTTAAACTCGGGATTTTTAACTCTCTTTTTTCAAATATTTGTAATATTAACTACTATTTATTGTTTTGGAAACGATTTAAAATACAATAAAGGTGAAAAATTATATAACATAGGAAAAGGTAATGTAACCACAATTATACTTGGTAAAATTGCACCATATACATTATGGTTCTTTTTAGTTGGACTGATACTATTTTTTTCAATGTTTATTATTAATGATTTTCCTTTGAACGGAAATAAAGCTATTGTTTTATTTGCTTTGTTTTTGTTAATAATAGCTTCACAAGCTTTTGCTATATTATTTTTAGCAATCAGTAAAAGTTTTAGAGAAGCATTAACTTTTGGATCTGGATTTGCAGCTATAAGTTTATCTTTTTCAGGAATTACATTTCCAATTTTTGGAATGCCAAAAGTACTTCAATGGATGAGTCAATTATTTCCATTTACACATTTCTTTGATTTATTTCTAGATCAAACTCAAAGAGGAATTCCAGTATATTACTCTATGTATGCAATTTCTTGTTTGGTTGTTTTAACAATTGTACCAATAATATTAAGTTACAATAAGCTAAAAAAACTTTTAATAAAAGGTGCTTTCCTTCAACGTATTTAATAATGAAAAATATAAATAAAAAATACCATCGAACTAAAATTTCATTTAAAAATACATTTATTACTGAATGGAATGCCATAAAATCTGACAAAGCTGTAATTAGTACATTCTTTTTAGTGGCATTTGGTATATTAACAGTTTATACCTATATCTATTCTAAAGAAGTTATTACTGAAGTTCCCGTGGCGATAGTAAATCAAGATGCTACAAAAACAAGTAGAGATTATATAGCAATGTTGGATGCTTCTGAAGGAGTTAAAACTATTTCAACCTACGCAGATATACAAGAAGCGAAAAGAGATTATTATTCAAAAAAAGTAATGGGAATTGTAATTGTTCCGAAAAACTTTGAAAAAGATTTAAGAAGCGGAAAACAAACAACTATTACTTCTTTTTCTGATGCTTCTAATATGATTTTTTACAAAAAAGTACTAGTTGATGTAACAGTAACTACAGGTAATTTTAATGCAGGAATTGCTATAAAAAAAGAAATGTCTAAAGGAATACCTATAGCAATTGCAAAACAAAATTATACTCCATTAAAACCTATTTCAAATAGTTTATTTAATACATCCTCTGGATATGCAACATATATTATACCAATACTTACAGCCTTAATCATTCAATTAGTAATATTAATGGGAATTGGTATTTTAAATGGTTCTCGAAAAGAAGACAATGCCATATACTCTAACTTCCCAAGATTATTACATAAAGGAGGTACTATTCCGGTATTATTAGCAAAAGCAAGTTTATATTCACTAATGTTTGCAGTTATTTTACCAATTCAAATAGGAATAATATATACCATATTTTCAATTCCAATTAGAGCATCATTACCAATAATCTATCTATTTTCAATTCCTTACTTAACGTCTGTAATTTTTTTAGGAATCGCAATTAGCAGTCTTTTTAAAAGGCGAGAAGACTCTACAATATTTTTAGTATTATTATCAGTACCAGCGCTTATGTTAAGTGGCTTATCTTTTCCTATGGAAGGGTTTTCGAATTTTTACCAACAATTAGCTAAACTACTTCCATCTACTTCAGGAATAACTGGATTTGTTAAATTAATTCAAATGAAAGCTTCTTTTAATGATATATTAAACAATTGGTATCATCTATGGATGCTAACAATATTATACTTTATAATAGCAGTTATAACACTAAAAGTAAGAGCTCACAAAGAAAAAAAGAAATTCAAATTTTCTAGAATTTAATAAAATAACAAATATAACTAAACCCTATAAGTATCAGCCTTCCAACTCTTTATTGATTTTTTTATTTCCTTTTCTGATAAATTTTCTTTTACAGCTTTATCCGCTAAAGCAACAAACTCTTCATCCGAAGCAAACCGCAATCCAATAATTTGACGCATTGTTAATTTGGAACTTAAAGCCTTACCTGTAAGTAAATAATATCTAAAATTTTCTTCAGCTTTAATCGCTCTATCTTGAGCCTTTAAAGCAAAAGCTCTTACATAATACATCATAAACAAAAGAAT
>CALOEI010000002.1:22500-87900 GCA_942492305.1 uncultured Flavobacteriaceae bacterium
TCCATTGTCCAATATTCCTCACTGCTGCCTCCCGTAGGAGTCTGGTCCGTGTCTCAGTACCAGTGTGGGGGATCTCCCTCTCAGGACCCCTATCTATCGTTGCCATGGTAAGCCGTTACCTTACCATCTAGCTAATAGAACGCATAGCCATCTTTTACCCATAAATGTTTAATTATTAAATGATGCCATTCAATAATACTATGGGGCATTAATCCAAATTTCTCTGGGCTATTCCCCTGTAAAAGGTAGGTTCTATACGCGTTACGCACCCGTGCGCCGGTCGTCAGCAAAAAAGCAAGCTTTTCCCTGTTACCCCTCGACTTGCATGTGTTAAGCCTGCCGCTAGCGTTCATCCTGAGCCAGGATCAAACTCTTCATCGTATATGTTTTTTATAACGTACGATGTTATAGTTTCTCAAAAGAATTGTCCAAGTTCTAAAACTTGGGTTCTTACTCAATTTTACGCTGTCAATTTCAATATTTTCAATGAACTTCTTTTGCTGAAATGCTAGAATCGAACTAGCTGATAACTCTATTTTATCATTCCAAAATTTCTCTGTACTTAGGTCGCTCTTAAAGCGGGTGCAAATGTAAAACCTTTTTTTTATTTAACAAATAAAAAATCAATCTTTTTTTTACCTCTATTTTTACACCAAATTTTTGAACTTTTTACCAACCCGTTTCCGTATTAGCGGGTGCAAATGTAAAACCCTTTTTCTTAACCACCAAATAAAAAATTAGCTTTTTTAAAAAAAATTACCACTACACCAAAACCTCTGAACTTATTACCAAGCCCCGAGCTTAGCGGCTGCAAATATAACATACATTTTTAATCCTATACAAACTTTTTTAAAAGTTTTTTTCGAACTTTCTATTATTTAATCTTACAACCCTCTTTATTAACAACTTAATCTATACCAAATGTTATTTATTTATATTTTGACTCAGTTTTAAAAAAGTTAAACATACTACTATACCTATTATATTAATATGATAAGAAACGTATTGCGCATCTGATAGATTTCTAATATCTTTGCACTCTAATAAAAAAATATGATTAAAATAACATTGCCAGACGGTTCCATAAGAGAAACTAAAAAGGGAAGCTCTCCTATGGATGTTGCAAAATCTATAAGTGAAGGTTTTGCTCGAAATGTAATTTCCGCAAAATTTAATGATGAAATTGTTGAAACTGCAACCCCACTTAACGAAAATGGAGCTCTAATTTTATATACATTTAATGATACCGAAGGAAAAAAGCCTTTTGGCATTCATCAGCTCACGTAATGGCTCAATCAATTCAACATTTATACCCAAATATTAAACTAACTATTGGGCCTGCAATTGAAAATGGCTTTTACTATGATATTGACTTTGGCGAAAATGTTGTATCTGAAAAAGATTTCCCAACAATTGAAAAGAAATTCTTGGAATTAGCAAGAGGAAAATACGAATTTAAAATGCGGGAAGTAAGTAAAGCTGATGCTTTAGCAAAATATACCGCAGAAGGAAACCAATATAAAGTTGAGTTAATTGAAAACTTAACAGATGGTGATATTACTTTTTGTGATCATTCAGACTTTACTGATTTATGCCGTGGTGGGCACATTCCTAACACAGGAATTATTAAGGCTGTAAAAATAATGAGCACTGCAGGTGCTTATTGGAGGGGTGACGAGAAAAATAATCAACTTACACGTATTTATGGAATTTCATTTCCAAAACAAAAACTACTTACAGAATATTTAGAATTATTAGAAGAGGCTAAACAACGTGATCATAGAAAGCTTGGAAAAGAATTAGAATTGTTTGCATTTTCTTCAAAAGTAGGGCAAGGGCTACCTCTTTGGTTACCAAAAGGTGCTGCCTTGCGTGAACGATTAGAAAATTTTTTAAAACAAGCTCAAAAAAAAGCTGGTTATGAAATGGTAATTACTCCTCATATTGGTCAAAAAGAACTATATGTTACTTCTGGTCACTACGCAAAATATGGCGAAGACAGTTTTCAGCCTATTCATACTCCAAAAGAAGGAGAAGAGTTTTTACTAAAACCTATGAATTGCCCACACCATTGTGAGATTTATAATAATAAACCATACTCATATAAGGAATTACCAAAACGTTTTGCTGAATTTGGTACGGTTTATAGATATGAGCAAAGTGGAGAATTACACGGTTTAACTAGAGTTAGAGGGTTTACGCAAGATGATGCCCATATTTTTTGTACACCAGACCAATTAGATAAAGAATTTAAAGATGTTATTGACTTAGTACTCTATGTATTTAAATCATTAAGCTTTGAAAACTTTACAGCACAAGTTTCTTTAAGAGACAAAGAAAATAAAGAAAAATATATTGGTAGCGATGAAAATTGGGAAAAAGCAGAAAATGCTATAATAAACGCAACTAAAGAGAAAGGATTAGATTATGTTGTAGAATATGGAGAAGCAGCCTTTTATGGACCTAAATTAGATTTTATGGTTAAAGATGCTTTGGGAAGAAGTTGGCAGCTAGGAACAATACAAGTTGATTATAATTTACCGGAGCGATTTGAATTAACATATAAAGGATCTGATAATCAATTGCACAGACCTATAATGATTCATCGAGCTCCTTTTGGTTCTATGGAACGTTTTATTGCAGTTTTATTAGAACATACTGGCGGAAAGTTTCCGCTTTGGCTAACTCCTGAACAGGTAATTATACTACCTATAAGTGAGAAATATCAAAAATATGCCGAAAAAGTTTTACATTTGCTAGAAAATTCCGAAATTCGCGCACTTATAGATTCTCGAAGTGAGAAGACCGGAAGAAAGATTAGAGACGCCGAATTAAATAAAATTCCATTTATGATTATAGTGGGTGAACAGGAAGAGAATGATGGCACGGTTTCTGTAAGAAAACAAGGAGAAGGAGATATTGGAACATTATCAAATAACGATTTTATTTCGTTTATAAATAAAGAAATTAATAGTACATTAGAACAATTTTAGTTTAATTTAAATTTTACAGTTATAGCAATTAAAAGAAGATCAGGGGGAAGAAAGCCTTGGAGAGTAATTAAGGAAGATCAACATAGGATTAATGAAAAAATCACGTATGTTGATGAAGTGCGTTTAGTAGGTGATAACGTTGAAATTGGTGTTTACCCAATTTCAAAAGCAAAAGCGTTAGCAAGAGAACTAGAATTAGATTTGGTAGAAATATCACCTAAAGCTGTGCCTCCCGTATGTAAAATTATAGATTATAAAAAATTTCTATACGAACAAAAGAAACGAGAAAAGGCACAAAAATCGAAAGCTAGCAAAGTAGTTGTAAAAGAAATTAGATTTGGACCTAATACCGATGAGCATGATTTTGAATTTAAAAAGAAACATGCCATTAAATTTTTGCAAGACGGAGCTAAATTAAAAACATTCGTGTTTTTTAAAGGAAGATCTATTATTTATAAAGATCAAGGCCATATATTACTTTTAAGATTGGCAACAGAATTAGAAGAATATGGTAAAGTAGAACAAATGCCTAAACTAGAAGGTAAGCGTATGATTATGTACATTGCCCCTAAAAAGAAATAAGTCCAAAATAAATCAGAATAATCAAATTAAACATTACTTTTGCAATCGAAAAAATATTAAGCAAGATAAAAAAGTCGAAGAAAGATGCCTAAAATGAAAACCAAATCTAGTGCTAAGAAGCGTTTTAAGCTTACTGGTTCTGGAAAAATTAAAAGAAAACACGCTTTTAAAAGTCACATTTTGACTAAAAAAAGCAAAAAACGTAAATTAAAGTTAACTCACACTGGTTTAGTTCATAAATCAGATGAAGCTAACATTTTACAACAGTTAACTTTAAAATAATAAAGTTACAGGGAATTTAATTATTAACCTTGGAGTTGTGCAAAAAAGAGTTTTGAATTATTAGTTTTAAGTTTAGAGTTATTAAAAACTAAAACCAACAACTAAACACTAAATAAACCGCCAACTACAAAAAAACAAATTGAAATTATGCCAAGATCAGTAAATTCAGTTGCTTCAAGAGCTAAAAGAAAAAAGATATTGAAGCAAGCAAAGGGTTACTTTGGACGTAGAAAAAACGTTTATACAGTAGCAAAAAATGCGGTTGAAAAAGGAATGTTATATTCTTATAGAGACCGTAAAAACAAAAAGAGAACTTTCCGTGCATTATGGATTCAACGTATTAACGCTGGAGCACGTCAGTATGGAATGTCTTACTCACAGTTTATGGGTAAAGTAAAAGCTAATAATATTGAATTGAATCGTAAGGTTCTTGCAGATTTAGCGATGAACAATCCAGAAGCTTTTAAGGCAGTTGTAGATTCAGTTAAATAAATTTTTAATTTCTTGCTTATATATAAAAACCCAATCTTAAGATTGGGTTTTTTATTTGAATGACTTTATTATTTAAAAAATATAAATTTCTTTTATACGATTTCTGCAGATAAACCCTTACTTAGTAATTTACTACAACGCGGTTTTAGCTCGTTATATTCACCAGTTTTAACGGTGCATTTTCCTTTATAATGCACCAAGATTGTGCATTGTTCCGCTTGTTCTAAAGTATGATCACAAACTTCTATTAAAGAATCGATAACAAAATCAAATGTGTTAACATCATCATTAAACAACACAATTTCATATTGATTTGTTTCTTCTTCTAATGTTTCAACTTCTTCTTGTATTTTTCGTTCAGTACTCATTTTGCTAAAATAATAAATTATTTATTATACTTTAAAGCCACCCAATTATTTCGTTCTATAATTGTATCAATTTTAAAATCATATTTTGATACTTCGGCATCAATAATTGGAATGTCTTCTTGATAAAAACCACTAAATAAAATTACTCCATCATCATTTAAACAATTCATATAAGATTGCATATCATTCAATAAAATATTTCTATTGATATTTGCAATAATAACATCATATTTTTTATTGATTAATAAAGAAGCATCACCTTCAAAAACAGAAATATGCTTGCACTTATTGCGCTCAACATTCTCTAATGAATTTTCGTAACACCAATTATCAATATCTATTGCATCGATAGGTTTTGCTCCTTTCATTTCTGCGAAAATTGCTAAAATTCCCGTACCACAACCCATATCTAACACTTTTTTATTAGTTAAATCTGTGTTTAATAAATGTTGCACCATCATATGAGTAGTTTCATGGTGGCCAGTTCCAAAACTCATTTTTGGCTCTATTACAATATCGTATTTTAAATTTGGGTTTTTGTGAAACGGCGCTCTAATACTCACTAAATCGTCAACTTGAATTGGGGTAAAATTTTTCTCCCACTCACTATTCCAATTAGTCTGTTCGATAACCTCCTCTTTAATAGTAAATTTAAACTCGTCTGAATTTAAAATTTGAATATCTTTTAAAATTTCATTATTCCAATCATTTTCTTGAATATAAGCAGTAACTCCATCTTCATTTTCTACAAAACTTTCGAACCCAGCAAAACCTAACTGTGCAATTAAAATTTCTGTTGCAGGTTCTTTAGGTTCAACTATAAACGTGTATCCAATATATTTTAAATCCATACTATTTTAATTCAGAATGCAAAAATACGGTTTCCTTTTATCATTTAAGGAAACCGTATTTATATTTATAAGTTATTTAACTAAATTTTAATTGGTATTTAAAACGATTTTACCAAAGCTATAAAGCTATCAGGTTTTAAAGCAGCTCCGCCAATTAACCCACCATCAACATCTTTTTTAGAAAAGATTTCTTTAGCATTTCCAGGATTTACACTTCCTCCGTATAAAATTGAAACGTTTTCAGCAACTTCTGCGTTGTATTTATCAGCAACAATTTTTCTAATAAAGGCGTGCATTTCTTGTGCTTGTTCTGGAGAAGCAGTTTCACCAGTTCCAATAGCCCAAACTGGTTCGTAAGCTAATACAATATTTTTCCAAGCTTCTGCTGATAAGTGGAACAATCCGTTTTTAATTTGACTCTCAACAACTTTAAAATGATTACCTGCTTTTCTGTCTTCTAAAACTTCACCGAAACAGAAAATTACTTCTAAACCATTTGCCAAAGCTGCATCAACTTTTTCAGCTAAAATAGCGTCAGTTTCCCCAAAGTATTCTCTTCTTTCAGAATGCCCTAAAATAACTGTTTTTAACCCTAAGGAAGTTAACATTTCAGCAGAAATTTCTCCTGTAAAAGCACCACTTTTGGCTTGATGCATATTTTGGGCAGCAACTTCAACAGTTGAACCTTTTGCAACTTTTACAACTTCGCTTAAATTAACAAAAGTTGGTGTAATTATAATTCGTGTATTGTCTAAACTTAAACCTTTAACTTCTGCAACAATTTCACTTGCCAATTGTGTCGATTCTTGAACATTTTTGTTCATTTTCCAGTTTCCTGCAACTATTTGTTTTCTCATTATTCTATATTTTAATTTTTTGTATTCTTTTTTAACCTTACAAATTTACACTTTTAAGATGAAAAATATGTTGAAATAGATGACAGTTTTCGCAATCGTTTTCGATTGATTATCAATACAAAAAGACTATTTTATTCTAATTTTCGGGTCTAGAAGACCATAAATAATATCTACTAAAATATTTATTAAAATAAACATAGTAGCAATTACTAAAACACTACCCATTATTATAGGTAAATCCAAGGTATTTAAAGCATTTACAATTTCTTTACCAAGACCATTCCAGTTAAAAATATATTCTACAAAAACGGCACCTGCTAGCATGGAAGCAAACCATCCTGAAACTGCTGTAACAACAGGATTTAAGGCATTTTTTAAAGAATGGGTTTTTATTATCTTATACATTGAAAGTCCTTTTGCTTTAGCAGTTCTAATATAATCTTGATTTAACACTTCTAACAACGAATTTCGCATTAACTGAATTACAACTGCTAAAGGCCTAATTCCTAAAACTATAGATGGAAGTACTAAATTTTTCCATTGAATATATACTTTTTCACCAAAATCATCCACCTCATACAAACTTCCTGTCATATTTAAATTGGTGTATTTGTGCAACACAAAACCAAAGAACCAAGCAAATAAAATAGCTGAAAAAAATGAAGGAACACTCATTCCAAAAGTGCTTATTACAGAAATAATTCTATCAAAAAGAGTGTCTTTATACAGGGCTGAGAATATTCCAAAAATTACACCAATAATAATAGCAATTGTAATAGCTGAAACTGCTAATATTGCAGTGTTGGGTAATGTTTCAGAAATAATTGCTGAAACATTTTTATCATTTTTCTGAAAAGATTTTCGCAAGTAAGGATATTTTAAAACAACCTCACTGCTACCAATAGAAAATAAACTTGAAAAGGTGTATTTATCGTTATTTAAAAAAGTATAATTATCTACATTTTTACTGTGAATAGAAATAGGAGATAAATCGTTTAAATAATATAGATATTGTGTTGTAACAGGCTGGTCAAAACCATATTTTTTTCTAATATTGTCCAATTGCTCACTATCTTCTCGTTGATCCAACATCATACGGGCAGGATCACCAGGCAACACGTTAAATAAAAAGAAAATAACAGTTATCACACCAAAAAGCGTTAACAATCCGTAAAAAAATTTATTTAAAATATAGCTTAGCAAAGTGTATTATTTAAGAACAAATATAACTTAAACTATTAAAATTACTACTTTTGCCCTATTCTTTATTTTATATTATGAACAGACAAGAACTTATTGCTCAAATTCAACAAAAAAAATCTTTTTTATGCATTGGATTAGATGTTGATTTAGCAAAAATTCCACCACATTTATTAGCAAAAGAAGATCCAATTTTTGAATTCAACAAGCAAATAATAGATGCTACGCATCACTTAGCGGTTGCCTATAAACCAAATACAGCCTTTTATGAGGCTTATGGAATTAAAGGGTGGAAAGCCTTAGAAAAAACTATTAATTATATTAATGAAAGTTATCCAGAATTATTTACAATTGCAGATGCAAAACGCGGTGATATTGGAAACACTTCAACCATGTATGCTAAAGCTTTTTTTGAAGATTTAAACTTTGATTCTGTTACTGTTGCTCCGTATATGGGAAGTGATTCTGTTGAGCCCTTTTTAGCTTTTGAAAATAAAAATACCATTCTTTTAGCCTTAACATCTAATAAAGGTGGTTTAGACTTTCAAGGATTAAAAACTGAAAATGAAGAACTTTATAAAAAAGTTTTAAAAACAGCTTTAACTTGGAAAAATGCTAAAAATTTAATGTTTGTTGTAGGCGCTACAAAAGCTGAATATTTTAAAGACATCCGAAAAATTGTTCCAAACCACTTTTTATTAGTTCCTGGGGTTGGAGCTCAAGGTGGAAATTTACAAGATGTTTGCAAATTTGGATTAAATAAAGATTGTGGTTTACTAATTAACTCTTCTAGAGGAATTATTTATGCTGGAGACAATGAGAATTTTGCATTTGAAGCACGAAAAGAAGCTGAAAAATTACAGTTAGAAATGGAAATTATTCTAAATGAAAACAATTAAAGACCAACTAAGAAGAGAAATTACACTTAAAAGTACACCTACAAGAATAGTTTCTTTAGTTCCATCACAAACTGAGCTTTTATGCGATTTGGCATTAGAAAATGAATTAGTTGGTATTACTAAATTTTGTGTACATCCCTATCATTTAAAATCTACTAAAATTAATGTTGGAGGAACAAAAAAAGTGGCTTATGAAAAAATTAAAGCATTGAATCCTGATTTTATTTTGTGCAATAAAGAAGAAAATGCGTACGATATGTTGCCTGAATTGGAGAAAATTGCTCCTACATATTTTTCTGATGTCAATAACATTCAACAAGCAATTGACTTAATTTTACACTTAGGCACAATATTTAACCGAAGAACTGAAGCGGATAATTTGGTTAATAAAATTGAATTTAAATTAAACGATTTCAACCAGTTTATTAAGGATAAACCAACTAGAAAGGTTGCTTATTTTATTTGGGCAAAACCCTGGATGGTTGTTGGAAATGACACCTATATTAACGAAATGCTGCAACTAAATAAGTTTGAAAATATTTACGCTAATATGAGTCGATACCCCAAAGTAGAAATTAATAAAATAAGACATGAAGGTGATCCTGATGTTGTTATTTTATCATCAGAACCTTTTCCGTTTAAAGATGAACATGCATTAGAAATAGCTTCTTTTACTAATCGTTCTGTAACTGTTTTTGGCGATGGAGAAATGTTTAGTTGGTTTGGGTCCAGAATGCTTTTAGCTTTTGATTATTTTAAGGAATTACATAAAAAATTAGAAAGTCATTTTTAATAATTATTAATCTTAAAACACTTTATTTAATTTCATTGATTTCTTCTTCAATTATAGGCTCTTCAGGCGGATTGTAATTTCCATTTTCATCAAATAAACGTTCAAATTCTTCATTTTCTGAAAACTGAAATTTTTCTGGTTGAGGCCCCATTTTACGAAAATAGTATGAAAAAATAAAACCCACTAAAAATCCAGCCAAATGTCCTTCCCAAGAAATTCTATCTTCCGTTGGAAAAATATACCACACCATTCCTCCATATAAAAAAACAACAATTAAAGATAAAGCTGTTAATCTGTAATATTTTCTAAAAATTCCACTAAAAAAAATAAAACTAACTAATAAATATACTACTCCACTTGCTCCAATATGGTAAGAAGGGCGTGCAAAAGACCAAGTTAACAACCCTGTAAATAATAAGCCATAGCATAGTACTTTTGTAGCAATTTTTCTATAAAAATAATACAAACTAACTAGCATTACTAATAAAGGAATAGAGTTGTTAAATAAGTGCTTAGCACTACCATGTATAAAAGGAGAAAATAAAACTCCTTTTAAACCACTTAAAGTTTTTGGATAAATTCCGTATTTATTAAAATTATATCCAAATTTAATTTCAACAAAATAAATAAGCCACAACAACAAAACTACATAAATAGGAAACGCCACTATACCTCTACTATATTTAAAATTTTGCTGCTCCATAGTTTTTATTAAATAACAAATATAAGTCCAAAATATTTTAATCTGAAATATTGACAGTAACCTTAAAAATTAAAGGTATTATTTAATATTCATAATTTTTAAATGCTACATAATTAGTATTTTTACAAAATGAATGAACCTTTAGCTGAACGCATACGTCCAAAAAATTTAGATGACTATATTAGTCAGCAACATTTAGTGGGTAAAAATGGTGCATTAACGCAGCATATAAAAAGAGGTGTTATTCCTTCTTTAATTTTATGGGGACCACCTGGAATTGGAAAAACTACGTTAGCCAATATTATTGCACAAGAATCTAAAAGACCTTTTTACACACTAAGTGCTATAAGTTCTGGGGTAAAAGACGTAAGAGATGTAATTACAAAAGCAAAACAAAGTGGCGGATTGTTTACTGAAAAGAACCCCATTTTATTTATTGATGAAATCCATAGGTTTAGTAAATCTCAACAAGATTCTTTACTAGGTGCAGTAGAAAAAGGCTGGGTTACTTTAATTGGTGCTACAACTGAAAATCCAAGTTTTGAAGTAATTCCTGCATTACTTTCTCGTTGTCAGGTGTACATTTTAAATTCGTTTAGTAAAAATGATTTAGAAGAATTATTAGAACGTGCACTACATACTGATACATTTATTTCTAAAAAAAACATTAAAATTAAAGAAACCGAAGCTTTAATGAGGGTTTCTGGAGGTGATGCAAGAAAATTATTAAATATTTTTGAATTGGTTGTAAATTCTGAAAACGAACCTATTACTATTACCAATGAAATGGTGCTTTCTAAAATTCAGAAAAATACCGTTTTATATGATAAAACTGGTGAGCAACATTACGATATTATTTCGGCTTTTATTAAATCTATAAGAGGAAGTGATCCAAATGCAGCAGTGTATTGGTTAGCTAGAATGATTGAAGGTGGTGAAGATGCAAAATTTATAGCAAGAAGATTGCTTATTTTAGCAAGTGAAGATATTGGCAATGCTAACCCAACTGCATTAATTATGGCAAATAATACATTTCAGGCAGTAACAACTATTGGCTTCCCAGAATCACGGATAATTTTAAGTCAGTGTGCAGTTTATTTAGCGAGTTCTCCAAAAAGTAATGCAAGTTATGAAGCTATTGGAAAAGCTCAGGCGCTGGTTAAAGAAACAGGTGACTTGTCTGTTCCTTTGCATTTGAGAAATGCCCCTACCAAACTAATGAAAGAATTAGATTATGGTAAAGAATACAAGTATGCACATAACTATGAAAACAATTTTGCCGAGCAAGAATTTTTACCTGACGAAATAAAAAATACTAAATTATTTGAACCAGGAAAAAATGCAAGAGAAAATAACCTCCGCGAGTTTTTAAAAACCAGATGGAAAGACAAATATGGTTATTAGTTAACTTTAGGTTTTAGTAAAAAAAAATTCTTTTTCAACTTTGTAACTTTTCAACTACATTCTGTTATACACTTTTTTACCGTTAACTGAATCTACGTGCAAATTACCTTCAGCATCAATTTCTATTAGTTGTGGCTGTTTAAATGCACGCCATTTAATTATATAGATTGTTGGTTTTGAAGTTTTGTAGATTGTAGCTAACTCAACATTTTCATCACCGCCAGTAACAACAAATTCATTTTCTTTTTTAATAATAAGAGTCTTTCCCCAAGTATCAAACATATAAGTTCCTTCTATTGAAACAGCTGTTGATACTAAACTTTCTAATTTTGTTTCGTTATTTTCTATTTCTTCAATTTCATTCTTAATTGGCGTGGCTGCCACTTCAACATTAATTATTTCAGTTTCTTCAGATTTTTTTGATTCGGATACTTTTGGTAGTTCTTTTTCAACTTCAACTTCTTTCACATCTTCAATTTTTACTTCTTCAGTAATATTGTTTTCTTTTGTTATATTAGTAATTGATTTATAGCTGTAATTTAATGCTTCAATATCAACAAAAGCTTCTCTAACTACAGTTTGATAGGCCTTTTCGTAGTCTTTTACTTTAGATTTTGCTTCGTGCGTTGAAAAAACTGTTTTGTTATAACAATCTACTAAATCTATTTTCAATTTTGTATTAAAGATTCCAGAATTATTATTAATCATAGCTTTTAAAGCTAAACAACTATTATTAGCCAAATCTGACGGAAATGTATCGGTTGAAAAAAACACTGTAAAACCTTCCCTTTCAAATAAAAATTTAGTTAAAGAATTAATTCTATAGCTATCTTCACTTTTTTGAAATTCATATTGCTTTGGAACGATTATATACTTGTAATTATTAATGTTGTTTTGAGCAAAACTAAAAGTGCTACTGATTAGTAATATGAAAACAATGATAATTGATTTTTGCATAAGGTATTTTTTAAAGATATTTTTTTATTTCACTTAGTAAACTTACAGATTTTATATTTTCTGAAACTGGTTCTTTATTAAAATTACAAAAAATCACATCAAAACCAACATTTTTTGCTCCCATAATATCTGCTTCCCAGTTATCACCAATCATTATAGATTCGTTTGATACAGCATTTGCCTTGCTTAAGGCAAAATTAAAAATATGTGGATTTGGTTTTTTAACGCCTGCATCTTCAGAGGTTATTATGTGCTTAAAATAACTATCTAACCCAGAGTTTTTTAATTTTTTTGATTGTACTTCATTAAAACCATTGGTAATGATATGCATTTGGTAATTTGGTTTTAAATAATCTAATAGCTCGTGTGCACCCTCAAAAAGTTGGTTATTATTTGGTAAATACTTTATATAATCTACTGCCAAATTATCTATTAAACTATTTGTAGCACTAAACTTTATTAAACTAAAAGTATCTTTTAATCTTCCAACTCTTAACTCTTCTTTAGAAATTTTTTCATCTCTATACAATTTCCAATATTTCTGATTAATGCCTCTATAATAATTTAGAAATTTTTCTAAATCTACATTAACACGGTGTTTTTCAAAAATTGTATGAAACGCAATATCAGAATTTGTTTCAAAATCCCAAAGTGTGTGATCTAAGTCAAAAAAAATGTGGTTTATTTTCATTTGATAAAAATATGAATATAATTAATAGTAAAAAACCTATTTTAGCAATTGTTAATAGTGATAAAAAACTATTTATAAAATTTATTCTGTCACTAAATGAAAATTTCCTTTTTAACATCTACACATATAAATTTTGATGATAGAATTTATTATCATTTAGCATACTCTTTACAAAAAAATGGACATACAGTTGAAATTATTAGCAGTTTAAATGAATTACAATCAAATAAAACTGTTTTATTTAATAGTTTTAATGGTAACTCAATTTCACGAAAAGATAAAATTAATACATTTAGAAATAAACTTTTATTATTTAATCCACAAGTTATAATTTGTTCCGAACCTTTAACGGTGATTGCTGCTAAAAAATATTCTAAAAAGAAAAAAGTAAAAATTATATATGACATTACAGAATGGTATCCTTCAAAAAAAAATTTAATTAATTATCCTATACTTACAAAAGGGTTTCATTTCTGTAAGTACTTATTAATAAATGTTTATGCTGGCTTTTGTTCTGATGGATTTATTTTTGGAGAATATTTTAAAAGTAAGCCTTTTAAATTTTTATTTCCAAAAACCCCTGCTACTCTCTTAACTTATTATCCAAGATTAAACCTATTTAATCCTGTTAAACCAGCTTTAAAAGCTAATACTCTAAAATTATGTTATTCTGGAAAAATTAGTATTGAGAAAGGGTTTGAAAATTTATTAAATGTTATTAATAGACTTTTAGTTGTTCATAAAGATTTGAAGATTGAACTTAAAATTATTGGTTGGTATTATGAAAAAGATAAATTAGTAATTCAAAACAAAATTGAAAAGATTCAAAACAAAATTGATATCGTTTTCTATGAAAAACAAGATTTAAAGGACTACATTGATTTAATTAAAGACACAGATATTTTTATTGAATTGAGGTCTAAAGAATTTGAAAATTCGCACTGCTTGCCTATTAAACTATTTTATTATTTAGCATTAGAAAGGCCAGTGATTTACACCAATTTAAAAGCTATACAAAAAGAAGTTGAAATTAATAAGTTTGGCTATTTAGTGAATCCAAAAGATTGTAATCATATAGCTAAAATAATTATTAATTATATGAATAATAAAGAGCTCTATTATAAACATTGTAGTAATGCAAAATCTTATTTTAGAGAGCGCTATAATTGGGAAAAAATTGAAGGAAACTTTATTAATTATATTAAAAATTTTGAAAAAATATAGATGTTTTTAAAAAAATCAATATTAACTATTGCATCTAAAACAGTTATACTTTTAGCTAATTTTTTATTAGTTATTATTACTGCTCAAATTTGGGGTAGTGAAGGAAGAGGAGAAATTGCTTTAATAATGGCAAATATTGCTATTATTATAATTTTTAATAACATTACATCTGGAGGTTCCGTTGCTTTTAACGCCTCCAAAATAAAAAAACTTGAACTTTTATCCACTTCATTCCTAGGCACTTTAATAATATCATTAACTGGTTCAATTGTATTTTCTTTATACTATGGTTCAGAAAATTTTAAACATCTATTTATAATCTCAATTTTAACATCAATTTCAAATTCATTTTCAAATTATTATTTAGGAATTAAAAATTTAAAGTGGTTTAATTTATTAAATGTTTTAAATCCAATTAGTGTTTTAATATTCTTATTTATAATTTATTATTGGTTTAATCTAACTAATTTAAACACTTTCTTTTATGCATATTATTTAGGTTATGGAGTTATTGTTCTATTAGGTTTTTACAAAACCTTTAGCACAAAAAACATCGTATTTAATTTTATTGATAAAATAAGCTTAAAAAATATACTTAAATATGGTTTTAATAATGAATTAAGTAGTTTATTCCAATTTTTAAACTATAGATTATCTTACTTTTTTATTGCAGAAATAATAAATTTACAATCGTTGGGGATTTTCTCTGTTGCCGTTGCCGTTGCTGAAGCAATTTGGATTGTAAGTAAAAGTATGTCAGCAATACTATATTCTGAAATTTTAAACTCGAAGTCAAGATCTAAAAACATAGCACTCACAATAAAATTTGCGAAACAAAATTTAGGTTTTAGTTTAATCCTTTCTGCTCTAGTATTTTTAATCCCTAATTCACTATTTATATTTGTTTTTGGAGATAGTTTTGCAGATGTTAAAACTATTACTTTGTATTTAATTCCAGGTATAATATTTATAGCGACTTCAAATATTTTTGGCCATTATTTTGCCGGTATTGGTAAATTAAATATTTTAAAAAACAAATCTTATTTTGGGTTTATAACTACATTAATTACAGCTTTTATTTTTATACCAAAATATGGAATTATTGGGGCTTGTTTATCGCTAAACTCTTCATATTTTATTTCATCATTATACCTGTTTATTATGTTTTTAAAAGATACTAAAAAACAATTATATTAGTTTTAAGAACTATGAAAATCACAAATGAAAGACATATAATTGTAGATAAAACTAAAAATGTATCTGAGCAATACGGACATTTAATGCACCTAGCATCGTATAATTTTGCAATTAAATATGTAAAAAATAAAAATGTATTAGATTATGGATGTGGCACTGGGTACGGTACTTTTAATTTGGCTGAACAAGCAACATCTGTAATTGGAATTGATATTAGTTCAGAAGCTATAAATTATGCTAAACTTAATTATTCTTCAAATAATATAAATTTTATCACAAACTCTAATTTTGAAAAGAAAAATTTTAAAGAAAAATTTGATGTTGTAACTTCCTTTCAGGTTATAGAACACGTAAAAAATGAAGATCATTACTTAAAATCTATTTACAATTTATTAAAACCTGGCGGAATTTTTTTACTAACTACTCCAAATAAAAAAAATAGACTTTTTCCATATATACAAAAACCTTGGAATATTTATCATCTTAAAGAATACAATGAAACTGGTTTAAAAAGAATACTTCAAAAACATTACCAAAAAGTTGAAATTTTAAATATTAGTGCTAATGCTAATTTTGTAAAAACCGAAATAAAAAGATTAAAAAAACAAAAAATAATAACATTACCCTGCACATTATTCTTTTATCCTAGGTTCTTAACTATTTTGCTCCTTAAAAAACAGGCATTACTATTTAACCAACTAATTCGTTTTAAGAAATACTTTAAAAATAAAAAACCAACAGCTAAACTAAATAGTCATGTTAATTTAAATTACAATTTAGATGCTATTTTAATAGATGATAGCTTACCTAACACAACAGATTTACTCGGTATTTGTAAAAAACTATAACTTTCTAAAGTGCTACCAAAGCTCTTATAAAAATCGGCAATTCCTGTAACCATTGAACCTTCAAAATCTA
Organism: uncultured Flavobacteriaceae bacterium; assembly: GCA_942492305.1. GTDB lineage: Bacteria > Bacteroidota > Bacteroidia > Flavobacteriales > Flavobacteriaceae > Lutibacter. The sequence continues at coordinate 38,912 of CALOEI010000002.1, forward strand.
AAATATAATTAGAATCGGCATGTTTCTTAATCACATTATAAATTATAGCACTAATAACTTGCTGTTTTTTTCCTTGCTGACATGCAACAGAAAATAAATATGTAATTCTATTATCATCTTTTAAAAATAAAACACCTCCTAAAACTTCATTTTTACAATCTAGGGCACTTATAACAAAACAATTATTAGTTGTACTTAATGTTTTGAAAAGTTTTTTTAAAACCGAATAATGATGCTGCGGGATATTTAAAAAAGAATAATCTTTTTTTGATATTCTAATTAATTCTTCTGGTCCATTATTAATAGCACCTATTCTAAATTTATATTTTTCACCTTCTTTTATTCGAGCTTTTCGATCTTTTCTAAACCTATTGTAAATTTCTTCAAAAGATGCATTCAAAGGCAAAACATAATTTACTCTTTTAGTTAAATTTTTATGTTGAAATTTATTTTCAGCATTAAATTGAATAGTAATTTTTTTAAATTTTTTAGGAATTGCGTTAATAAAATCTAATACTTCTTCTTTAGAAATCTGTGAAGGAGAAAAAACACCTAATTGCTGTGTCCAAGCAGGAGGGTAAATATATTTTATAAAAAATTTTTGTCGCCAAGGAAGTGGCATTACAGCCTCATAATCATTTAAAACCAACACATCCCAATTATCTGCAACACAATCTAAATACCAACTATATGCATAAATGCGTGCGTTTATAGCGTGTTTTATACAAGCATTATATTTAGTAATATCTAATTGATTTCTTTTTAAATAATAAATCATTTGCTAATCTATTACCATTTTTTTGTAGATGGTCTTCCAACCTTTCCAATAAATATTTTCACTTAAAGTTTCGTTATGAAATACACTAATAAAAGTACCATTAACTTGTTTTACTTCTTCTTTTAGCGCTAAAATTTTATTTAAACACTCTTCATTAGAAAGTTCCATATATTTTTTTAGTGAAACATCCATAAGCGCAAAAGGAACTATTTTTAAAGGTGTCTGAATTTCGAAATCTAAATCAAAAAAATAAAAGGGAGTACAAGTACTTGCTCTAAAACCAACTGCTTTTGCATATCCCATGGTATAGTCTTCTTGAATATCAATATCTATTAAATTTTGATACGTTTCAGGAATAATTAACCGCAAATAATGTTGACGCGAAAATGTAATAGGTGTATTAATAATATTTTCTAATCTTAATTTTTCTTTTTTAAGTTTTTCAAAATTTTTAGATGAGAAATAAGACGGATGCAATCCAATTTTAGCATAATCTGCAACAGATTTTATTAACGATTTAAATTTATTATTAGAAAACGAAATATTTTTATCAAACGTAGTATAATCTCCAATTAAAAAGAAAAATAGTGTTTTAACATTGTATTCTTTTTGGATTTTTAAAAGTTCTGAGAATGTATTGTAATGATCTTCTCTAAAATTTAAATTTGTTAATAATCGATGCCATAGGTTTACAAACCTAAAATTAAAAACATCTATTAAATATCCGCCTAAAGATCGCACAACTCCTTTATGTTTAAAGGCAAATGCAGTATCTACATCTATTGTTGAAATTAATTTAAATTCCCTTTTTTTATATTCATATGAAGGGAATTTTTCTTTTAAATGCTCTAAAAATTTATATGCCCAAATATCAACTAAAGGCTTTTCTAAAAACTTATTTTTATATGCTAAACTTTCTTCTACAGGAAAACGTTCGTGCATATCTTGCACATGAGGAAGATATTCTTCGTACCTACTAATTAAATAAAAACTAGCTGCAAAAATATCAAATGGAATGCTTGATGTTTCTCCTGCAGGAAAAAAGCACGGAATATTATCCCAATTTAGAATATTAATATCAATATCATTAATTCCCTGATCGAATAATAAATCGTGACTTCTAATAAAAAACTCTGAACCTAATGGCGATTTTGAATAAGTGATTTTTGGCCCATTATGAGCCACAAATTCATCTACTTTAGTTGAAAAAACAACAGGTATTTGTAAAATTCTTACAAAAAAATGCTTAAAAATATAATTTAACCTCGGTGTAATTTTATGTGTGTATACTAAGAGCACTTTTTATTTTTGTTTAATTGTGTAACTGTTGGTTTGCAAAACTGTTTAATTGTTGCTAATTTCAAGACAATTGAACTATCTTCTTTTTAACTTTTCAACTTTCAGCTGAACAACCTACAATAAACTTTCATCTGCAAAGCTAAAATAATCATTTTCTGTTATAATTAAATGATCTAACACTTTAATATCTAAGGTTTCTCCAGCTTTTTTTAATTTAGTGGTTATTAACTTATCTGCATTGCTGGGTTGCAATTTGCCCGAAGGGTGGTTATGACATAAAATAATAGCTGTTGCAAACAATTCTATTGCTTTTTTAAACACTATCCTAACATCTACTATAGTACCTGTTAAACCGCCTTTGCTAGATTGTTGTTTGTATAAAACCTTGTTAGAATTATTTAAAAAAATAATCCAAAACTCTTCGTGTTGTAATTCTCCAATTATAGGTTGCATTATATTAAAAACGGCTTTACTACTTGTAATTTTTGGCAGTTCCATAGCTTCTTCTAACCTTCTTCTCCTTCCAAGTTCTAATGCCGTAATTATCGAAATTGCTTTAGCTTCTCCAATACCTTTAAATTTTTGTAACTCAGATACCGATAATTTACCTAGCTTATTAATACTATTATCTATAGAATTTAGTATTTTTTTGGATAAATCTACAGCACTTTCACTTCTACTTCCAGAACCAATTAAAATTGCAATTAATTCCGCATCAGAAAGGGCCGTTTTACCTTTTAATAGTAATTTTTCCCTCGGCCTATCATCTTCAGCCCAAGATTTTATTGAAAGAGATTTGTTTTCATAATTCATAACGCTTTTTTATCAAATATAAAGTATTTTTTGAAAAGACAATTATTAAAAGAAATGTACAAATAAGTTAAAATATAAACACATATTATTGAATAATTAAAAACAGCTATTTTATTACTAAAATTGAATCCTTTAAAAAAAATTAATATTTTTCAAATAAGTATAATATCTTTGTAGTAAATATTTTAATTACATGAAAATTATAATTGCTGGTGCTGGAGATGTTGGTTTCCATTTAGCAAAACTACTTTCTTTTGAGTCTCAAGATATCTTTTTAATAGATACAGATTCTGAAAAACTAGAATACGCAAGTAACCATATAGATGTAATAACAAAAAAAGGTGATGCAACTTCTATTAAACTTTTAAAAGAAATTAATATACATAAAGCAGATATTTTTTTAGCAGTTACAGAGTCTCAAAACACAAATTTTACAATTGCAGTGTTAGCAAAAAAATTAGGTGCAAAAAAAACTATAGCAAGAATATCGAACCACGAGTTTACACATAATTCTGAAATAGATTTTACTGAAATTGGTATTGATAGTATGATTTCTCCGGGTGAATTAGCTGCTGATGAAATTAAAATGCTTCTTAACCAATCGGCATTTAATGATACAATTCAATTTGAAAATGGTACTTTAAATATTTTAGGAAGCACTTTAGAATATAATTCTCCATTAATAAACTTAACTGTACAAGAAGCTCGCGAAAAATTTTCTGATATAGATTTTATTACAATCGCAATAAAACCAGAAAAAAGTAACGAAACAATTATTCCTCGAGGTAACACTGTATATCATGCAGACGACCAAATCTATTTTTCAACTCCAAAAGAAAGCATTAAAAGTCTTTACAAATTAATGGGGAAAACTGAATTTGGAGTAAAAAATGTAATGATTTTAGGAGGAAGTAAAATTGGGGTAAAAGCAGCTAGAAACCTTTGTGAAAATAATTTTAATATTAAATTAATTGAACTTGATAAAGACCGCGCTTTTGAAGTTGCAGAAAAAATACCAAATGCGCTTGTAATTAGAGGTGATGGTAGAGATGTTGAACTTTTAGAAGAAGAGAATATTTCCGAAATGGATGCTTTTGTTGCAGTAACTGGACACTCTGAAACAAATATTATGTCGTGTTTAGTTGCAAAATCTAAAGGTGTTAAAAAAACAATTGCCTTGGTAGAGAATATGGACTATATTAATATTTCTCAAACAATTGGTATTGATACTTTAATTAATAAAAAATTATTGGCTGCAAGTGCTATTTTTAAACATGTACGTAAAGGTGAAGTTCTAAAATTGGCTAACTTACACAATGTAGATGCAGAAGTATTAGAATTTATGGTTAAAGAAAATTCATCCGTTACAAAAAAACTAGTAAAAGACATTAAAATTACTAAACAAGCCGTTTTTGGTGGTGTAATTAGAAATGGAATTGCCCATATGACTTTTGGTGATTTTCAAATATTAGCCGGTGATAAAGCAGTTGTATTTTGTTTACCTGAAGCAATTCATAAAGTTGAAAAATTATTTAATTAATGAAGAACCTCAACTTTAAAATTATTGTTAGTTTTTTAGGGCTCACCTCTATGCTTAATGGTTTATTTATGCTAATTGCTGTACCGTTTAGTATATATCATAACGAGCCAGAAAAATGGGGGATTCTCCAAGCTGGTTTAACCACAATTATTTTAGGGTTTTTTCTATGGTTTTTTAACCGAAATGCTAAAAAAAATCTTGGTAAAAAAGAAGGTTATATTATTGTAACTTTAGGTTGGTTAATGCTCTCATTTACAGGTACGCTACCCTATGTTTTTACAAGTGCAATACCTAATTTTACAAACGCATTTTTCGAAACTATTTCTGGATATTCTACAACAGGCTCCTCCATTTTAACCGATATTGAATCGATGCCTAAAGGAATTTTATTTTGGCGAAGTGCCACACATTGGATTGGTGGAATGGGAATTATTGTTTTAACTGTTGCTATTTTACCTTTATTAGGAATTGGAGGAATGCAGCTTTTTATGGCAGAAGCCCCAGGTCCTTCAGCAGATAAAATGCATCCTAGAATTACTGAAACTGCAAAAAGACTTTGGCTCATATATTTCTCATTAACATTTGTAGAGTTTTTCTTGTTAAAACTTGCGGGAATGACTTGGTTTGATGCTATAAACCACGCCATGGCTACAATGAGTACTGGTGGTTTTTCAACCAAAAATGCAAGTATGGCCCATTATAATGGTATGCCTGTAATACAATATATAGTAACTGCTTTTATGTTTATTGCAGGTACTAATTTTGTGTTAACTTATTTTGCACTAAAAGGAAAGGTTTATAAAGTATTTAAAAGTGAAGAGTTTAAATATTACTTTTTTGGAGTTATTGGAATTACATTAATTATAACTTTAATTATAATTAATTTTCAAGATCCAAATCTGGTTACAACAATAGATCACCCAAAACCTTGGGGAGCAAACGAAAGCGCTTTTAGACATGCCGCTTTTCAAGTTGTTTCTGTATTAACAACAACTGGTTTTGTTACTGCCGACTTTACCATGTGGAGTTCTTTAGCTACAATGATAATGTTTTCATTGTTTTTTATTGGTGGCTCTGCAGGTTCTACAAGTGGTGGTGTTAAAATTGTAAGACATGTTATTATTATTAAAAATAGTTTCTTAGAATTTAAAAAATTACTCCATCCTAATGCCATAATACCAATTAGGTATGATAATCAAGGAATACCTAAAAATATTGTTTTTAATATTTTGTCTTTCTTTGTTTTATATATGGGTATTTTTATTACGAGTTCAATAATACTTACATTATTTGGTTTAGATTTTGAATCTGCGATGGGTGCCGCAACCTCTTCACTAGGAAATATTGGTCCTGCTATTGGTTCGGTTAGTCCAGTAGATAATTTTAATCATTTATCAATTCCTGCAAAATGGATGTGTTCTTTTTTAATGTTAATTGGTAGGTTAGAATTATTTACAGTTTTAATTTTATTTACACCATTTTTTTGGAAAAAGTGTTAATCAGTTTTTAATATTATTTTAATAACGGACATCCACAATTTCGACAGATATCTTCATGTATTTCGTGCAGAAAAGCACAGGCATTACAAAAAATAATATCATCTTTTGATTTATCAAATTTTTCAATAGTTTTTAATTTGCCGTGGTACTTTACTTTTTCTCCTATTTTGTAATAATCGTATACGGTTGCATCGTCTTCAGAAACTTTATCATGTCTTTTACCGAGTTTATCTTGAAAGTAAACAACAAACTCAGTACAATTTTTCTTTTTAATTATTTTTTTTTCAACTACTTCACCTTCCCAACTTGGTTCTTCTTTTAATGAAAATACCGAATAAATTCCTATCAACAAGAACATTCCACCAATAGTAAAACCAATATACAAGGCTTCTGGATTGTCCATTTCGTTACTAAAAACACCATACAAATAAAAACTAACAACTGCTATTATTGCCAATGCAAAAGCAAATTGATATCTATAATTTTTAGTATTTTGTTTATATTTTGCAAATGCTGGATCGTTTATTTTTGAAGAGTATCCCATAAAAAATATATTTTAATAAAAAAGTACTAACTCATTAATACATCTACAACTTTTTGCAAATTTACATTTTGTGATGCAGGAATATTTAATTCTTCAGTATTGGTTAACGTTCTATCTGTATAGTAATACTTTATATAAAGACCATAAAATGGTTTATCAATAATTTTTGCTTTTTTTATTCCCGAAAGAATAAAATCCCAATTATGAAAATATCCATTTATATATGCATAATTTTTGCCAATTAATATATTACCATCGTTTTTACTATTTTGTTGTTTGTAATAATGTGGCATCCCAAATGCAAAAAGTGCAATAAATGCAATTAACCCTAACATTATAAAAAACATAGCTGCTTTTCCTTCATCTATAAAAATAATAAAGGCTCCAAAAATTATTATAATTAAGATGGTTGTAACAATAAAGATGCTTATATTTCTTGACTTTTCATTCTGAAAAAGAAAATTAACATACTGTGATTTTTCTTCAGAATTAAGTTTCCAACTAGCTATTAAATTTTCACCTGTTATTAAAGACTGTAATTTTTTTTCTCGACTTCTAAACATAAATGCAATAACAATAGACGATACAAATAAGAAAAAAGAAATAAAAGCTATGGCAGGATGAATTGGTAAAACATCTAAATCCATAAATGCTAAAATTATTATAAAAGCAAAAAAGGCAGCGGCATACCAAAATTTTGTTACAATACTAGTTTGATTATTTTCTAATTCTATTTTTTTATTAATTAAGCTAAGATCTTTTTTATCTAACATAGAAATTTCTTCATTTTCTAATGATGGTGTAGTTATTTCTAAAGTTTCATTTTTTAGGGGTGTAACTTCAACTTTTGCGCCACAACTAGTACAAAATTTTGAACTTTCGCTTAATTTTTGACCACAATTTGTACAATATTTCATCTGTTTAGTTTTTTAATTTTATAAGATACCAGCTACTTTTTGTTAAGGTGCTAAAAAAAACCAATTTGTTTTCTTCTTGGTAAAAGTGCAATTCAAAGTCACCTTTTACACCTCTTAAGTTCACCATTGCCTGATAGTTATTCGATCCAAAAGGTGTTATTCTTGTTTCAAATAAACCATTTTCATCTTTTCCTACTACAATATTATCCTCTCTAGTTAAAACAATTACCGCTTCCTTTTCTCCTAAAATAATTCCTGTAGGATCTTGCCATGTACCTTCTAATTTTGCCAATTGTTCAATCGGTGAAAAAGGCTTTTCTATAGAATCTACGTCCTTTAAAAAAGATTTTCCTATAAAAAAAAGAATTGCTATACCTCCTATTACTAATAATGCTAAAACAAGCCGTTTGCCTTTATTTGGCTGGTTTAAACTTTCTTCAACAAGATTTACCTCATCATTATTTGTGATATTATCATTTAATGAAGCTCCACATTTTGTGCAAAATTTTGTTTCTTCACTAATCTGTTCTCCGCAATTTGGACAGTGTTTCATAATTAAATTTTATTATTTCCCATTTTATATAATTTATACAACCCTAAAATAAAAACTTCTCAATAAAGGTTATGATTTCAGCTACTTCGGTTTGAACAAGATAATAGCACTAGATGCAAATTGATTACCCGCCATATTAGATGAACTCTTCATTACGCGTAACCTACTAGAATTATCAACATAAATCATACTTATATATCCCGCTGCATCAATATCCTGATCTGAATCAGGATCATCAGGAATTGTTGCCGTTACAGATGTATAATTTAATCGACATTCATTTGCCTCTAATGACGAATGTCTTTTATAAAAGGAAGTTGTCCCATGAAATGTTAGTATCCAGTCTTCGTAATGAACAGCAACACTATTTCCAGATATATTTACTGTATAATAAGTCTCACCTCCTTCGTTCGCTCCTCTATAATCCCAAGTACCTAAAATTTGACTAATGGATCCACCAGTATAATTTGATACCTGAATTTTAATGTCATTGGAACCTATAAGTTTTGTTCCGTCATATACATTTACATTAACAGTATAACCACCGGCCTTTTTATATCGATTGTATTCATAGCTTTCTCCATTGTTAATTTTGTTTCCATCACCAAAGTCCCATTCAAACCTGTAACTAGAATTATGTGGATCTACCTGAATGAAAACTGATTCACCAAGAGTAACACTTGATTTTTTAGCTTTTAATGTCACATTCACTTTCTTTTTTGCATCATTAATAATAAAATCATCAGAATAAACAGATATACCACCAAATTCAATTTCAGCATTTACCCTAGTTTTTTCTTTCACATTTATTTTTCCAAAAAATTTCCCGTTTTCAACATTTAAACTTATGAACTTTGAAGTCCCCTTTTTCCTAATTTGAATCGGTCCGTTGTAATAAATTTTATCTTTATACTCTTGATCAGTTGTATGAATTATTTCTCCACTAATTGTACCATCATCTCTCACCTCAGAGATAATAATTTTTAATTTTGGAATAAATAACTTAACTACATTTGCTCCTGCCAATTTTATGGTAGGAATAAGAACTTTAGCCTGAGAATACACACACTCCTTGGTAACTTCAGGATAGCTTTTGTAAATATTATATTTAGAAAAATAACCTAAATCTGTACACATCAGTACTTTTTCATTTATACCTTCTATTCCCTTTTTATAATAGCCATCTTCATAATTAGCTTTTGAAATTTTTGGGGACTTGTATTCATATTCTGGATTAGTAATTTGTTTAATTTTTCTACCAAAGCGATCCGTTCCTGAAATTGTTTCTTGGGTTATAAAATTTTCGTTAGTAAATACAGCCAATTCATGAGCAATTTCTCTAACTGTTTTCGCATTTTTAAATTTAATTCCAAGTTTTGGTGGCACTTCTCCATACCTAAATCTAATTAAAGAGTTCGGATCAAGTATTTCTTCATAAGGATCAGGGTTCCCAAAATAAGAAAACAATTTAATTGGAATTGAAGGATGTCCGTCGTTACGAACATGCGGTGGACATCCATTATCGGCAATCATATGTAAAGTTTCACCCAATGAACGCCAAGCTCTTGCCATATATATTTTTCTTTTTTCAGAGTCATTTTCCTCTAAGGCACCTTTTACATATTTTTTACCATGTTCCCATGTATAGGTATGTTCTAGCACTCCGAAATTACCTTTAGTACCTAATGCCCAATCGACTCCATTTGTATTAGGGTTGGGAAAAAATGATTGAAAGAATGACATTATTCTAGAATTAACTGTATCCGTTAGATGCTGATTTCCTGAAACCTGAGTAGGATCGTAAAAATGACGTAAACTAGCAGGAACTTCAGGTACATCTGCAGAAAAACCACCATGTGCAATCCATTCTTGAGGAGATAAAGTACGTTGTTTTTCAGTATAAGTACTATTCAGCCCAGCCCCACTCAATTGACCCAAAAAATCTCCTTGAATGTCATCAAGTTCCGAAGGGTTTAAAAGACCTGATTCCGTAATAAAATCGCCTTTCAGCTCAGGTGTCTCAAAATCGAACTTATAATTTTTAAATTTAGGATCTTGTAAAACTGTGTTTTTTTGTGAAGATATAAATGAACTAAGTATAAAACTATTTATAGTTGGATGATTTTTTGAATTTCCATAACTCAGTAAAAAAACCCCTAATATTATTAAAAGTACAACTCCAAAAACTCTTTTAATTTTGACTTTTTTCATAATTCTTTTTTTTAAAAATGTATCAATTTCCATGTTCCACTACCATCATTAGAGAATTCAGCAGTATATTCATTACCTTCTTCATCTATAAAAGAATACAGGGCATAAATTTTTGATGAATGAACAAGTTTTCGGTTTTTAAAAGCCTTAGAATACCCGTTCATGTATGGCTGAATTTCTGAAAATGACCCCTTATACATTTTCAAGCTTGTGCTACTAAGTACTTTTTTTAAACCAATTGTGTCTGCATTCTTAAAAACATCTTCTACACTTTTAACTATTTGACTAAGATCATTACTTTCAATAACCTGTCTATTGTTTGTTTCTTCATGTAAATTACTGTCTTTCGAAATTGAAGAATTTTCATTATCTCTAACATCCTTGCTATCCTTATCATCTTCAATATCCACTATTCCCGGAATACTTGTATCAATTGTTGTCTCATTGTCCTCTTCCGGAAGGTTCCAAATTATAACAATCCCAATAATTAAAATAGAAATTATAACGAGCAAGCTTTTTCCAAGACACCCAATAAAACTTCTTTTTTTTCTATTTTTTGATTGATTATTTTTTGATGTTATTACTTCTTCACTTTCAGAAGTTCTAATATTCTTAGCAAGAACTCTAGAATCCATAGTTGAACTAATTTTATCTATTATATGAGTACCACATTCTGGACAAAATTTATCATCCGCTTTTACAGAACATCCGCAGTTAAAACAAACATTTTTAGTTGTTTTTATTAAAGGTACTTTTTCGCCACATGCTCCGCAAAAACTTGCACCTTCAGAAATTTTAGCACCACAATTTGAACAAAAACTTGATTCCATACTAATTAACTTTTCTTATTACCACTAACAATAAGTTTCACATTTATAATAATTAACAACACAAGACATATAATAATTATTATAAACAACACATCCGCTCCCACAAACTGAATCAATTGCATTATATATGAAAATGCAAGAATTGCTTGCAACACTAAAACTATCTTTGCAATTATATTAAAAGGCTTTTCCTTTTTCTTACGGAAAAAATAAATAACCCCAACTATTACAGAAAATATAATAATTCCAGTAATTTCATCGCTTCCAGAATTAAAAAGCACAAGAAGAATGTTTATTATAATATAAAATAAGATCCATTTTTGACCTTTTGTAGAAGTTTTACTTGCTGTTTTATTAGTTGCTTTATTTGTTATTTCTTGTGTTGGTTTAGGGGCATTATTGTTAGTTTTTGAAAAACCATCATCTATAATTTTTTTTGCTTCATTTTCTACAAATTTCTTTGCCTCAGTTCCTACTGAACGCGGCTCTTCTGCAGAACTTTTAAGGCTATCTTTTAAAGATTTTGAGACTCTTTTATGCATTGTATCTTTATAAGCAGCATCCTTATTCTTATCTGGTTCAATATCTTTTTTTAGAGTTGAAGTGCTTGCTCCGCAACCTGTGCAAAATTTAGCACCTTTAATAATCTCTGTTCCGCATTGTGTACAAAAAGCCATATTTTTTTATTTAAGTTATTTTATTACCACAATTTGAACAAAATCGTGCACCTTCATTTAATTTATTACCACATTGAGAACAGAAAATAGGTTTAGAACTATCAACTTCTTCTTCGTTTAAAGTGGCTTGTTCTTGTATAGGATTAACCCCAATTTCTAAATATTTTTTTAAATATTTTTGAAGTGTTTTGCCATCTACATTAAAAATACTGAAATCATTATCGCCTTCTGTTACTATTGCAAATAAAGCGGAGGCGGCAATTGTAATAAACTGTGTGTTATTAGTTGAATTACTGAGTATAAATCCTTTGTCCCACCAAACAATTCCTCTTATATACCAAGTCAAATCTTTTCCAATAAAATATACATCTTGTCCTTCTACTTCATCTATATATCCAATCAATTCTTTATGCGCAAGTTGTGCTATCCCCAATTCTAATGCCTCTTGAGTAAGATCTGTTTGATTTGTAAGGTTTTTCCAATGTTGCCACCAAGTATTTTCATCAGTTCGCAAATTGCTATCTTCCATTATCCGTGTTAAACTATCAGTTGTAAAAGTTAATAGTTCATCTGGTTCCCAATCTTGTGTTGGTGCAGGATGTTTTTCGATAAAAAGTTCCACTAAAAGTGCAAATACCTGAAATGCATCTGCAGACAAATGCCTGATTGAAGTATTCTGAAAATCCATAGCTGGATAATCTGCTAAAGCATTTGTGGCAAAATGTTCAAAAGCTGAATAATTGTTAAAAGCTTCGAAGCGCACGGTGTTTTGAGGTGTCGTACCCAAAAGCGATATTATTTCACCTGTTTTATCTCCATACAATTGGTAAGTTTGAATTACTGTTCTCCGTTGTATCTTTTTATACGCTAAAGAAATAGCAGGATTTTTGAGTACCCTAAAATTAGCTTGAAGATCATCTAAAATAGGTAATTTTCGCCAAGATAAATCTTGATCTAAAGCTAATTCCATTTTGTAGAATTCTTCTCCGATCAGATTTATAAGTCTTTCATCAGATAAGCCTGCTTTAAGGGCAAGTTCTTTAAATTCGGTAGCTAATAATTCCATGATACATTTTATTTTTTAACCAAAAATTCTTTCTAAAATACTTTTTTTAGGCAGGTTTTTTAATGATTTAAATTCATTTTTAACATCTTTCATTACATCATCCAACCCATTCTCGTAACCCAAATTTTGTAATTTTTTATGAGTTTTTGCCATTTTTTCTGGAGTCATATCTACATCAGTTGGCTGATCTTCTATAACTTTCATGGCATTTTCTAATTTTTTACTTGTTGGTTTTGTTTTAAAATTTTGTTTTTCATAACCTTTTTTTACTTTTTTAATAGTGCTAGTAGCTTTTTGTGCTTGGGCATATTTCTCTGGACGTTCACCAGCATTTTTTACTTTATTAGTGTACATGTCGCCCATACTGTCAGGGTTTTTTAAAACCGATTTTCCATCTTTAACATCTATAATATTAGGCTTACCTTGAGTTCTTTTACCTGTTTTAGAATCAATCTTTTGATCTGAATAATCAATATTTGCTTCTTCACAAGTAAAATCAGTAGCTAACTGCTGTTTACGTGCTGCCCAATCGGCATCCGAAATATGTGGTGGCTTGTCTGTTAATTCACCAAAAATACGTTGTGATTTGGCTTCAAATACTTTTCGAGACACTTCAATTCTAACTTCTTTACCATTTTTTAGTTTTACTATTCTCACTACTCGGTAATCTCTATCTGTATTAATAGTATCACTTGTATCTCCTGGAGTTCTAAAATCATCGACTTCTAAATCTTTTGGATCCATTTTTAATTCTTTAGCCAATTCCTCTTTCAGTCTCCTATCATGTTGGTCATATATTTTTTTTCTCGATCTGTTAAAAGCTTTTTTAAGTTCTGGACTTCCGTGTTTTTTTATAGTACGCACCAAAGCTGGGTCTTCCATTATTTGTAGCACCTTTTTTTTATCAATATATTTAGTACCTAATTTATCTGTTTGAATTTCCTGTTGCAGTTCATTTAGTTTTTCCTGAACTCTTTTTGATTTTATTTTTGGTGTTTTCTCTGCATCGTTATCACCTGATTGGTTCTTATTCTCGCCGGTTTTGTTTACTTCTCTTTGTGTTTTTATTTTATTCATTTCTACACTTAGAAAACGAATAATTGCTTCATCACGTAATTCACGAGCTGTCATTTTTGCAGCTTCAGGTATAGACCCGGTTTTGTAATAAAATGCTGCAAAAGTTGTACCTGCAAAGAGCGCCCAAACTTTCCATTTACTGCCTTTATAAACACGTTCAATATTTTGAGTATTGATAGCTTTTCCCTTTGCAACACTAAAAGCCATTGCTTCCAGACTTTTTATTTCGTGGTCAATAAAATCTTGAAAAGATTTACCCTCAATAACCATAGCTACAATGGTAAGAAAAGTTTCTTTAAAAGTGCTTGCAGCTAAGGCTCCGCCTGGACCTGTAAATGTTGCCAATAATACTTGAAAAGCCAAATCTCCCATCCATACTACCCAATCTAGTGTATCTATTATTGCATCACACCAATTGGCAATTGACAAATATCCATCTCGTTTATTAATTAGCAAGTCGTGAGCAATGCTCCATATCATATTACGGAACTTTACCAATCCTTCTACATCTAACTTGTATTTATATGCTTCCAATCTCGCCAGCATATCTTTTCTTTGACTAGAATCGGGGATATATTCCCATATCGTGTCCTTACAATTTTTATAAGCAATACTCCACTCCGGAAACTCTTCACCAATACCATAACTTCGAACAACCATTTTTATAACCTTATTATATGCTTCTGGGTTTTGAGTACCATTGGTAGCTGGAGCTTTCACTTCATATAATAAATTATAATAATCACCAAAACCAGGAAATTTTAGCGGCGCTTCCCAATAATAGCTTGCTTTTATAACATTAGTTTTAGATACTTTATCAAGTAAAAAACGAATTTGGAGCGCATTATGAATATTTTCAGCCGCTATTTCTTCATTTATTAAATTAAATTCAAGAAATTCCAATCCTATTGGATCAGGAATAATTTGCTTAGTTTTTTCATTGAAGTTATATAAAGAGAAGCCTATTTTATCTTCTATATCTCCTTTAGCAGTAAAATGTATTTCATTTTTATTTTTAAAACCATCTTCAAGGAATAAACCTTCACGACTTACGGATACTGTTATATGACTTTCAATTGGCTCTTCTTCACCCTGAGAGGCACCAATTACCAACGTCTTTGTTAATATATTATCATCTTCAGGCGGAAGGAGTATTGGTCCCGTTAATACAACCCAAACTTCTGTTTCACTTTCTTTTTCAAAACTTATTTCTGTAAGTGGATCATCTTCTATATCTACACCAATACGATATATACCCTTAAAATTCCAGTTTATTTCTTCACCTGCATTTTCTACCCATACTTTAAAACGAATTTTACTTCGCTCTTCAGTAACTGGAAAAGTACAGTGATACAACTCAGATTCTAAATAACAATCTAATAAATTAATAAGTAATTTTTCTTGCAAAGGTTCTTTATCATCTTCTAGCTCTACGCTCATTAAAACCTCCATAGTTGCAGGAGGGTGAGATGAAATAGATACCGAGTTTGGATTGGAAGCTCCTACATTAATTGCTGCCCAACCATCATCCCATATTGGTTCTGAAATTTCAGCCCAATCACCAATAGGTGTAAAAATCATACTTTCAGTTAAATTATCTATTGGTTTGTTATTTGCGTCAACCACTTGTGCATATAATGCAATAAGTCTTTTAATATCTGGACGCAAACTGCGTTTATTATCTGGAGCCGTTTCAAAAACAATTTTTGGTTCTCCTCCAGCATTTATCTGAATATCTTTTTGGTATTGATGCCCTTCAGCATTGGCAATAACGGTAATTTTAAACTGATTTTCTTTAGGTTGGTCTTTAAGAACTAATTTACATTTGAAAGGAGTTGTTCCATTATTAGGTTGAATTTGTAATGCTGGTTCTGGATTGATTATTTGAATAGCAGCATTGATACTTTTTTCAGAGGTTTCGGTAATCTTTATCACTCTAACTTCTAAGTTACCTTGTTTTTCTTCTGAAAAATCAAATTCTTTTGTACTAAGTTGTAAAATATAACCTGCTTTTTCTTCTTCTTTTTGGTTATTTTCTTTTTTATTATTCTTGGATTTTTTTAATTTTTTTCTAATTGCTACAACTGCTGCACCTATAGCTGCTCCACCAATAATCACTTTCCAAGGGATACCATCATCTTCACTCGGAGAATTCTCATCAACTCCAAAATCATTATTAGCTGAACTCGTTCTACCTCCCAATGAAGGTGCAATCCAAGTGCCATATCATCTGAATTATTAATTTTATTTATGGTATTTATTGTATTTATCTTTTAAACTATTTCCAGATGTACCTTTAATAACTATCTTAGCAAAACCAAATCTGCTTCCATTAAAAAACAAGTGATATCCAAGTATTCTTGAGCCCATAATACCTGTTTGTTCGGCAAATACTGTAACGTCTGAGATTAAATGAGGTTCATCCTTACCGGCTCTTTTTGGATTATGAGATTTAATTACTGGTGTTATACTTCCAGATTTATTGTCAACAATTTCCCCATTCACGCTAATATTTGCATTCAATTCATCAGAAAGTTTTTCTAAAGCCTTATTAATCTCTCTGTCAGAAGGTAACCTTTCCCAATGATATAACATATGATTTTGGCTATAGACAGAACTAATCCCAAAAAATAGCCCAATAAACAAAAGAATACAAAGTTGAATACTTTTTTTTGAAGCATAAAAAGAATTATAAGCGCCACCTCTTAAATAAAAAAAAGAAACCCGAGATATTATCATAACAATCAAATTAAATAGCATCAATAAATGATGGCGTTAATAATTAGAACTGTTTTGATTTTTTTATAAGTAGTTGTATAAATTTACAACATGTTTAAATAATTTCAAAAGAAAAATATATACTTTTGATATACTTATTGTTAGCCAAGAATTAAGGCTAATAATAAATGGAATAATTTACAATTGAAAAAATCTTAAATTTTATTTTTTATTTTCTCAAAATCCAATCCTCCATAATTACCCGAACTCATTAATAATAATGCCGAATTTTTAAGGTTTTGACTGAATAAATATGCTCTAAAATCTTCTGGTTTAGTATAAATGACCAAATCTTCTCTGTTAAATGCTTCTTTAATTTGTGTTGCTGAAACTTCTTCTAATTTTTTAATTTCAACAGCGTGTGGTGAGTAAAATACTACTGCTACATCCGCTTTATCTAAAGCACCTTCGTATTCTTTTAAAAATTCAGCATTTAAACTACTATAGGTATGCAATTCTAAACATGCAATTACCTTTCTTTCTGAATATTGATTTTTAACAGCATTAGTTGTAGCTTTAACTTTACTAGGAGAATGAGCAAAATCTTTAAAAACTACGGTTGAGTTACTTTCAGCAATTTTTTCTAACCGTTTACTTGCACCTTTAAAAGTAGCAATAGCTTCGTAAAACTCTTCCTCACCAATTCCCATATGTTGACAAATCCATTTTGCACCAGCCATATTTTGCAAGTTGTGTTTTCCAAAAATCTCTAAAGGCATTTCTCCTTCAGGAGTTTCAATAAATGTGGTTCCATTAACAATAGTATGTTCTGGAGTTGAGTAAGCGTATTTTTTTATAGGACTTTCAGAATTTTCGACAACATTTTTAACCTCAATATCTTCTTCATTATAAACCATAATTCCACCGTTAGTTACAGAATCTGTAAAAATTGAAAACTGCTCTACATAGTTTTCAAAAGTTGGAAATACATTTATGTGATCCCAAGCAATTCCACTAATCAATGCAATATTTGGTTTGTACAAGTGAAATTTAGGACGTAAATCTATAGGTGAGCTTAAATATTCATCGCCTTCCAAGACCATAAATTCATTTTCTTCAGTTAAATGTACCATAGTATCAAAACCGTCTAATTGAGCGCCAACCATATAATCAACTGCTACTTCGTGATAATTTAATACGTGTAAAATCATAGAAGTTATGGTAGTTTTACCGTGTGAACCACCAATAACAACTCTTGTTTTGTTTTTACTTTGTTCGTATAAAAACTCTGGGTACGAATATATTTTTAAGCCAAGTTCTTTTGCTTTTAGCAATTCTGGATTATCACCTTTTGCGTGCATTCCTAAAATAACTGCATCAATATTAGCCGTAATTTTCTCTGGAAACCAACCAAAAGCTTTAGGTAATAAACCTCTTTTATCTAATCGAGATTTTGAAGGTTCAAAGATAGTATCGTCACTTCCTGTAATTTGGTATCCTTTTTGTTGTAAAGCAATAGCTAGGTTGTGCATAGCACTTCCGCCAATAGCAATAAAATGTATATTCATTCTGAAAAATTTGTAGCGTAAATGTACAAAAACACATTCAGATTTTTTATAAATTTAGAAACACTAATTTAAAAGTTAGTTTGACGCATTAAAACGTATCGTTTACTCAATTACACGTTTTATAGATACTAAAACAAAGTATCTTTAGCATACAAAATAAACCAATTATGAAAAAAATTGCAATAACACTAATGTCCATATTTTTATTTTCAAACCATACAAATGCACAAAAATTCGATAATTATAACAAATTATGGAAAGAAGTTCAGCAATTTGAAGTAAAATCTTTACCAAAATCGGCTTTAGAACTGGTGGACACTATTTATGAAAAAGCAAAAAATGAAGAAAATTCACCACAAATAATTAAAGCCTTAATTTATAAGTCGAAATTTGCTTTAACATTAGAAGAAGATGCACAACTAAAAATTATTCAACAGTTTAAAACTGAAATTAAAAAAACTAAAACACCAACTACTAATATTTTAGAAAGTGTTTTAGCAAACTTGTACTGGCAATATTTTCAACAAAATAGATATAAATTTTACAACAGAACAAAAACTTCTGAAAAAGTAGACTCAGTTGATTTTAGAACGTGGGATTTAAATACGCTGTTTGATGAAATTCATACTCATTTTCAAAATTCTTTACAAAACGGAATTATTCTTCAACAAACCAATTTAGAAGAATTTAATGCTATTTTACATCTTCAAAAAGATTCAAAATTATACCGTCCAACTTTATACGATTTTATTGCACACAACGCACTAGGTTTTTACAAAACGCCTGAAAACTCAATTACAAAACCTGCCTATAAATTTGAAGTTTCAGCAAAAGATTTTGAACAATTTTTTAAAACAAATGACAGCTATTTAAATGAAGACGATGAACAATCATTACAATTAAATACTTTAAAAATATATCAGAGTTTAATTGCTTTTCATAATAAAACTAAAAACACAAATGCCTTTATTTTAGTAGAGTTAGAGCGTTTAAAATTTCTAAAACAATATTCAAACTTTGAAGGTAAAGATGAAATCTATTTTAAGAAGCTTACAAATCTAAAAGAGGAATTTAAATCTTTTGAAGCTTCAACATTAATCGATTTTGAAATTGCGTCGATTCATTTTCAAAAAGGGAATTCTTACAACGCTGAAACAAATACTGAAGCTCAATTTGAAATAACAAAAGCACTAGAAATTTGCGAAATAGCCATTAAAAATTTTCCGAAAAGTTTAGGGTCGAAACAATGTGAAAGTTTAAAAATTTCTATTTTGCAACCAAGTTTAAACATATTAACTGAAAAAAATATTCCTACGGAAAAACATGCTAAATTTTTAGTTACTTACAAAAACCTACATGAATTATATACTTCTATTTATAGCATTTCAGACAAAGAAATTAAGCTGTTCAATAAAATTTATAACGACTCTAGTAAAATAGCATTTATAAATAATCTTACTCAAGTTAAAACTTTTAATAGTCAATTAAAAAACGAAAAAGATTACCAACAACATAGTACAGAAATTGTATTGCCTCCTTTAAAAAATGGTAAATATTTATTGGTTTCTTCACCTCAAAAAGTATTTAACCAAAATGCTACGTTTGCAACTACAACTATTCAAAGTTCTAATATTTCACTAGTTCAAAAAAGTACTTATGAGCAAAATATTTTTCAGGTAATTGATAGAAACACGGGGAAACCTTATAAAAAAGCTTCTGTTTTAGTAAAAAACTACAATACAGGAAGATACAACAAGGCAATTTCAAGAAATTTTACTACAAATGAATTTGGAGAGTTTATATTTAAAACTAGGAACTACCATAGTAATGTTGTTATTTCCATAGAAACTGAACAAGAAAAAGCTTCATTTGGAGATTATTATTTAAGTGAGAATAGAAAACAAAAAGTTGAAAAAAATGAAAGTGAAGAAATTGTAATTAGACCGTTTATTTTTACTGATAGAAGTATTTATCGACCGGGACAAACAGTTCATTTTAAAGCTATTTTTGTAAAAAAACAAGGTGATAAAACCGAAGTTTTAACCGATGAATATGTTGAGTTTATTTTAGAAAATCCTAATGGAGAAGATGTAAAACAATTGGATTTAAAACTAAACGAGTTTGGTTCAACTTCTGGAACTTTTATTTTACCTAACAATGGTTTAAATGGTGAATACACAATCTACATTGATGAAAGTTACGAATACGATAGCAAGTTTTACGATAATGCAGATTATTACTTCGACAATGATTCCTATCGGTTTTCAGTTGAAGAATACAAACGACCAAAATTTGAAGCTGAATTTAAACCTGTAACCGAAACTTTTAAACTAAACGATTCGATTACCGTAAAAGGAAATGCAATTGCATTTGCTGGTAGCTCAATTACAGACGCTAAAGTTTCTTATAGAGTTCATAGAAAAGTAGTGTATCCAAGATGGTTTTATTGGTATCGTCCTTCATACAATACTTCAGAAGCTATGGAAATTACACACGGAGAAACTATAACCGACAACCACGGAAACTTTGAAATTACGTTTTTATCCATTCCAGATAAAAGTATAAATAAAGAAGACAAACCTATATTTACTTACGAAATTGAAGCTGATGTTACCGATATAAATGGAGAAACTAGAAGTGCTTCAACTTTGGTAAAAGTAGGATATCATACACTCACTTTAAACACTTCAATTAACGAACAAATAGATGTTTCAGAAAAAAACAATAAAATTTCTATTGAATCTACAAATCTTAACGGTGAATATGCTCCAACAAAAGGAATATTAAAAATTTACAAGTTACAAGCACCAGAAAATGTTTTACGTAACAGACCTTGGAATGTGCCAGATTATCAAGAAATTTCTAAAGAAAACTATTCGCAATTATTTCCTCACGAACCATATAGCAATGATGAAAATGATGTAAATAATTGGAAAAAAGGAACACTTGTTTTTGAAACTGAATTTGACACTGAAAAAAGCAAAGAAATTCTACTAAAAAAAATTAAAAATTGGAAAGTAGGTAAATATATTATTGAAGTTGAAGCATATGATAAATTCAATCAAAAAGTTGAAGATAAAACCCGTTTTTCAGTTTTCAATATTAAAAAACCACAAATAGCAGATAAGCAGTTGTTCGAAGTATCAACAGATAAAAATCTTTACAAAGTAAATGATATTGTTCAATTAAAAATTGGTTCTGCATCAAATAACATAGTTGTAACAATAGCTATTGAAAAGAATCATAAAATTGTAAATCAGCAAATTGTAAAATTAAATAATGAAGTTAAATTCATTAAAATTCCAGTAACACAAAAAGATTTAGGTGGATTTGCCATAAAATACAGTTTTTCAAATTACAACGAATTTAAAAGTGGAACCGTTCAAATTCCTGTACCACATTCAATAAATGATTTACAAATAGAAACGCAAACTTTTAGAGACAAATTACAACCTGGACAAGAGGAAACTTGGAGTTTTAATATAAAAGGTAAAAACACTGACAAAATTATTGGTGAAATTTTAGCTTCTATGTACGATGCTTCATTAGATGAATTTAAATCGCACAATTGGAATTTTAACCCAATTCAACATACTTCATATTACAGTTATAACAATTGGAATAGCCAAAATGCTTATGGAAACACAAATTTTAGGGTTTCCAATTTACCTAGACATTATTTTCAAAATTACATTCAACAATTTGATGCATTTAATTGGTTTGGTTTTAGCTTAAATAACAACAGCTATTTACAAAGACAATATATGGTAAAAGCCAAAGCTTCAGTTGAACGAAAAGAATCTCAAAGAAGTTCTTTTGACAAAATTATTTCGGGTATTGTAACTGATAGCTCTGGTGATCCATTACCAGGAGTAAATATTGTTATTTCAGGCACAACATTTGGAACCCAAACAGATTTTGATGGAGCATATTCAATAAAAGTAAAAAAAGGTGATGAATTAACATTCAGTTATATTGGTTTTTCTACAATTGGAAAAACTGTTGGTAGTTCTTCAACAATAGATATTTCTTTAGATGAAGATGCATCAGCTTTAGAGGAAGTGGTTGTTACTGGTTACGGCACAATGAGAAAGAGTGAAGTTTCTGCAGTAGTTTCTACAGTTCTTGAAGGACAAGTTGCAGGTGTTTCTATAGCAGAAGCAGATGGCGCTCCTGGAGCTGATAAAAATATAATAATTAGAGGTGCAAGTTCAATTTCAAAAGGAGATAAGAAACCTCTTTATGTTGTAGATGGTGTTATTGTGGAAAAATTTGAATTGAATAACGACAATATTCTTGCAATGAATGTTCTAAAAGATGCTGCTGCAACAGCATTATATGGTTCAAGAGCTGCAAATGGAGTTATTATTATCACTACAAAAAATGGACAACAAAAACTAGAAAAAGAATTAGCGAATGTTAAAGCACGTAAAAACTTTAAAGAAACTGCATTTTTCTTTCCCCATTTAAAAACAGATAAACAAGGAAATGTAAGCTTTAGCTTTACAATGCCTGAAGCTTTAACGCGTTGGAAATTACAATTATTAGCGCATACAAAAGAATTAGCAACAGCAACTAAAACCTTAACTACTGTTACACAGAAAGAATTGATGGTATTACCCAATACACCGCGATTTTTACGTGAAGGCGATGTAATTCAGTTTTCTAGTAAAATTTCGAATCTATCAGAAAAACCTTTAAACGGTGTTGCACAATTAGTTTTAACTGATGCTATTTCAGGAAAAGAAATTACAAGTAAATTGGTCGTTGAGCGCAGTCGAAACGACATAGGCACTTCGACTCCGCTCAGTAAACAACAAAGTTTTATGGTGGATGCTAAAGGAAACACCAACGTAAATTGGACATTGATAATTCCAGATAATGTACAAGCTGTGCAATATAAAATTGTTGCAAAAGCAGGTGAATTTTCAGATGGTGAGCAAAATGTATTACCCGTTTTATCTAACAGAATGTTGGTAACTGAAACTTTACCAATGTGGATAAGAAGCAATCAAACAAAAACATTTAGTTTAGATAAGTTGAAAAATCAGACTTCGACTACGCTCAGTCATCATAAACTAACATTAGAAATTACTTCAAATCCGGCGTGGTATGCAGTGCAAAGTTTACCGTATTTAATGGAATATCCGTATGAATGTGCCGAGCAAACATTCTCGCGTTATTATGCAAATACCTTGGCGAGTCATATTGCAAATTCAAATCCTCGTATTCAAGAAGTATTTAATTTATGGAAAACTAGCGATATTTCGACAGGCTCAACAACAGCGTTAGTTTCTAATTTAGAAAAGAATGAAGAATTAAAATCTATTATTATTCAGGAAACTCCTTGGTTGCGTGATGCACAGAGTGAAACGGAACAAAAGAAACGAATTGGTTTGTTATTCGATTTAAATAAAATGAAAAACGAGCAAGAAATTGCCTTGAACAAATTGAAGCAATTACAGTTCTCAAATGGTGGCTTCCCTTGGTTTAAAGGAAGTAAATATCCTAATAGATACATTACACAACACATTGCATCAAGTTATGGACATTTAAAACAACTTGGGTCGTTGAGCGGAGTCGAAATGACAAACAATGAAGAATCTAAAATGATAACAAAAGCTGTCCAATTTTTAGATGATGAAATTCTAGATGATTATAACAAGTTGTTGGAACAAGCTAAAAAAATTAGAGAACAAGCCAAAAATAAAACTAAAGGAATTAAAGCTGAACAAGAATTTTTAGAGAAAAATCATTTAGGGCATACACAATTACATTATTTATATATGCGTAGTTTTTATAAAGAGTTAGAGATTCCAGAAAAAATTCAAACAGCAGTGGACTATTACACAAATCAATCGGCAACCTATTGGACAGATTTCAACTTGTATTCCAAAGGAATGATTGCTTTAATTCAGCATAGAAATAACAATAAATTAATTCCTGCTGAAATAATAAAATCGTTAAAAGAAAACAGTATATCTAGTGAAGAATTAGGAATGTATTGGAAAGAAAATACACCAAGTTGGTTTTGGTATCAATCTCCAATTGAAACACAAGCGTTAATGATAGAAGTGTTTTCAGAAATTGAAAATGATATTGCAACTGTTGATGAATTAAAAGTTTGGCTATTAAAAAACAAGCAAACAACACAATGGAAAACAACCAAAGCAACAACTGAAGCTGTCTATGCTTTATTATTACAAGGCAGCGATTGGCTTTCGGTAAATGAATCTGTTGAAGTTTCCGTAGGAAAACAAAAAATTGAACCATCAAAATTAGAAAACGTACAAGTTGAAGCCGGAACTGGTTATTTTAAAACTTCTTGGAATGGTTCTGAAATCACTTCTGAAATGGGAGATGTTACAATTTCTAAAAAAGATGAAGGTATTGCTTGGGGCGGATTGTATTGGCAATATTTTGAAGATTTAGATAAAATTACTTCAGCCGAAACTCCATTGAAATTAAGTAAAAAACTATTCTTAAAATCGAATACAAATACTGGAAAAGAGTTAACAGAAATAACAGAAACCTCAACTTTAAAATTAGGTGATTTAATTACGGTACGAATAGAATTAAAAGTGGATAGACCAATGGGATTTGTTCATATGAAAGATATGCGAGCAAGTGGTTTAGAACCAATAAACGTGCTTTCTAGCTACAAATGGCAAGATGGTTTGGGTTATTATGAAAGTACCAAAGATGCTTCAACCAACTTTTTTATGGAACGTTTACCAAAAGGTGTGTATGTTTTTGAATACGATTTACGTGTAAACAATGCTGGTAATTTCAGCAATGGAATTACAACCATACAAAGTATGTATGCTCCTGAATTTAGCAGCCATAGCGAAGGTGTTAGAATTGAGGTTAGTGAATAGTTGATGGATGTTGGTTAATAGTAGAAAACTTTCATTCTGAATTAAAAACAGTAAAATAAAGAATCTCATACTCAAAAAAGTAAGATTCTTTATTACCGTTCATAATATCATTTATAATTTTTTTATTAAAAAATTATAGTTTAATCTTTACTGTTTCTGTTTCATCCACATTATATGTATGAGAAAATCCGAAAACCTTATATTTAATTTTCCCTTGATACTTAACTTCAATTTTTTGACTGAAAAGGCTTCCTATTAAACCACCAATATTTTTATTGGAGAAAATACTATCAGTAGGAATATTAACTTTTAAAGGAATGGTAAATTCCTCCTTTGCTGGCACTTCAAAACTTTCTGAAGATACTGTTGCCATTTCATTTCCGTTTACAAAAACTTTAATTCCATCTGCTTGTAGTTTCCCTCCTATATCATTCGGATTTCTAAAAAGTGCATCACCTTTTAAATATAAAAATTGCTTATTAGATTCTATAACTTTAATATTTTTTACCGTTACAAATTCTGGATATTCATTTACAGTACAGCTAAAAAGCGCAAAAACAAGAACAAACACAACTAATTTTCTCATAATTTTCTTTATCTAAATTTTATGCAAAATAAGAATTATTTATTTTTCAATACGCAAACTTTTCACCTTTCAACTTTTAAACATTCAAACTTATCCTATCTTTGCAAAAAACTAAAACAATGGATTTAAATCTGATTCCAAATATAAAGCATACAAATAGTAATAACTTTTTTCTATTAGCTGGACCTTGTGCCATTGAAGGTGAAGAAATGGCTATGCGAATTGCTGAACATATTTTAAAAGTAACTGACAAGCTAGAAATTCCTTTTGTTTTTAAAGGAAGTTTTAAAAAAGCAAATAGAAGTAGAATTGATAGTTTTACAGGAATTGGAGATGAAAAAGCATTAAAAATTTTGAGAAAAGTTTCTGAAACTTTCAATATTCCAACAGTTACAGATATTCACACCAATGAAGATGCTGCCAAAGCTGCTGAATATGTTGATGTGTTGCAAATTCCTGCCTTTTTAGTGCGCCAAACCGATTTAGTGGTCGCTGCTGCGAAAACAGGTAAGGTTGTAAATTTAAAAAAAGGACAATTTATGAGTCCTTCAGCAATGAAACATGCGGTTCAAAAAGTAAAAGACAGTGGAAATGAAAAAGCTTGGATTACCGATAGAGGAACTATGTTTGGTTACCAAGATATGATTGTTGATTTTAGAGGAATTCCTGAAATGCAACAATATGCACCTGTTGTTTTAGATGTTACTCATTCACTTCAACAACCTAATCAAACTAGTGGTGTTACTGGTGGAAGACCAGATATGATTGAAACTATTGCTAGAGCAGGTGTTGCTGTTGGTGTTGACGGTTTATTTTTAGAAACTCATTTTGACCCTGCCAATGCAAAAAGTGATGGTGCAAATATGTTGGATTTACAATATTTAGAAGGTTTGTTAAATAATTTAGTGGCTATTAGAAAAACTATAAATGGGTTTAGGCATTAGGCTGTTGGCTGTTAATAAACCAAACTTTTTGCTATTTTAACATAAGCTACTACTTCTTTTAAAATTCGTCTGTCATTCCTGCATAGGCAGGAATCCATTTTCACAACACATAGATTTCTATTTTCAGGAAAGACAGCGAACACTTAAACAACTCTATATTAAACCAACTAAAAACTTATTAAATTAATCACATTTTGTCATGCTGAACTTGTTTCAGCATCGCATCTAACTGAGACCAAGTATAATAAGACCCAGAAACAAGTTCAGGGTGACGTAAACGTCAAACAAACCAAGCCTTCTTACTATTTTGAACAGAAGTAACAGCGTCTTTTAAAAGTTGTGCAAACATTAATTCGTCAAAATTTTCTAAAGATTTTACTTGTAATGAACGGATTTGCTTTCTATTATTGTAGTTTTTAAGTTGTGGGTATTTTTCTTCTAAAATAATACCATGTACAAATGCAACATCAACAAAATCAGTTCCTTTTAATACATTTAAATACAATACAGGTTTTTTATCAATACAAAAAAAGGGAATTTTAAAACTATACTTTTCTTCAATTTGAGGCACAACTTTTTCTATTACACTTCTTAAATAAAGCATAATTGATTGATAAGGTTCAATCTGATTGTAGAAATATTCGTCTATTGGATTCATAAAAAAACACCAACAATATATAAAATTTTGTTGGTGTTTTTAATGTTTAACATTAATTATAAATTTATCCACATTTTGAATGACCACAATTTTTACATTTTAAACAACCTTCTTCATAAATTAATCCATCTGGATCTCCACATTCTGGACATTTTTTATCTACAGCTTGTGTACCATCTTCTACAAATTGCTTTAATGTACGTGCAATACCATTTTTCCAAGTATTAATATTTTCATCGTACATATTTAAATTATTAATTAAATCAACCACATACGGTATAGGCATTCCATGGCGTAATACACCAGAAATTAGTTTGGCATAATTCCAATATTCTTTATCAAAAGTACGAGATAATCCTTCCATGGTAACTTTATAACCTTGTCTATCTTCAAATTGGAAATCGTATCGAGAAGCGCCTTTTTCATCTTTGTTTTTAATTACCCAACCTTCCTCTAACCAAGTTGGTAATAAAAATGCGTCTTCTAGTTTACCTGTAAATACCTCGTACGGTCTGTTATTAATTAATCCAACAACAGCAACCCATTTATCATAATCGTTTTGAAAACGTACAACTTTTGCTTTAATTTTTTTAGGACGCTTTGGAAAAATAGTTTCTGCATAACACTCACCATCTTTCTTTTCTTTTTTAGCAGCATCACTTGCTACTAAAATTCCACTTCTAGAACCATCTCTATAAACCGTAATTCCTTTTAGCCCTTTTTTCCACGATTCTATATAAATGTTTCCTACTAAATCAACTGGAACATCATTAGCTAAATTAATTGTTGAACTGATTGAATGTGTAGTATATTTTTGAACCAACGCTTGCATTTCAACACGTTTTGCCCAATCAATTTCTGGAGCGGTTGCACCTGCATACGGACTTTTTTGGATATCTGTTTCGCCAGTGACATCCATCCATTGCTTTAATTTATTATGGTATACTTCAAACTCTTCAAAAGCATCACCCATATCATCAACATACGCAACTTTTGCATTTGCATCACCTTCATTCACTTTTCTTCTTCGTTTGTATGACAATAAGAAAACAGGTTCAATTCCAGAAGATGTTTGTGCCAACATACTTAAACTTCCTGTTGGAGCAACTGTACTAATTGAAATATTTCTTCTTCCATATTTCATCATTCTTTCATAAACATCTGGAAAATCAGTTTCAACCATTTGTACAAATTATGAGAAGTTTTCAATTTCTGGATTAAATACTTCAAACTTCCCACGCGTAATTGCCATATCAATACTACTATCAAACTCACCTTTAAGTTTGGTTTTCATAATTTCGTCAACTACTTTAATAGCTTCATCGGTATCGAATTTTTTACCCAAAGCCGCCATACAATCTGCTAAGGCTGTAAACCCTAAGCCCGTTCTTCTACCTTTTTTACCTGTTTTATAAAGTAACTTCCACGTATCAATTTCAACTTGTTTAATATCATTTGGCTCTTTATCGTGCATTATTTTGTTGAAAATCTTATCAACTGCTTCCAGCTCTAAATCAACCAAATCATCCATTAATCGTTGCGATTCGTAAGTAACTTTATAGAATTTTTTAAAATCAAACGAAGCATCTTTAGTAAATGGTTTATCGACAAAACTGTATAAATTAAGTGCTATTAATCTACAACTATCGCCACCTTGCATTGCAATTTCTGAACAAGGATTTGTAGAACTATTTTTAAACCCAGGATACATTGAAGACGTTGAATAATAATGCTGACGATCCCAAAATATTAACCCTGGTTCTGCGGTATTGTGTGCAGATTTAATTATGGTATTCCACAATTCTTTAGCTTTAATAGTTTTTGTATATTTTGGAGTTTTACTATCAATTGGCCAACGCAATGTATAATCTTCATCTTTTACAACCGCAATCATAAATTCATCTGACAATCTTAATGAAATATTTGCACCCGTAATTTTTGTTAAATCTTGTTTTATAGTAACAAATTCTTCAATATCTGGATGTGCAATATCCATTGTTAACATTAATGCGCCTCTTCTACCATTTTGAGCAACTTCTCTAGTAGTATTTGAAAAACGATCCATAAAAGAAACTGCTCCAGTAGTTGTACCTGCTGAATTTGAAACTTGTGCTCCTCTAGGTCTTAAATTAGATAAATCTACACCTACTCCACATCTACGTTTAAACAATTGTGCTAATTGTTGATCTGTATGAAAAATTCCACCATAAGAATCGTACACGTGAGGTACTACAACACAATTTGAAAGTGATGCAATTACATTTTTATTTCCTAAAGAAGACATTACACTTCCTTGCGGAATTATGTATTTAAAGTCTTTAAATAAGTTATAAATGGCATCTTCAGATAAAAATTCACGTGTTTTTCCGTATTCAGAAAGTCCTTCCTTTGCTACTTCAGATTCTAAATATTTTTGCTCAATTCTACCAAATTCAGCTGCCATTCTTTTATGCATTTCATTTGGAGAGGCTTCTAAATATTCTCCTTTCTTATTTTTTACCGCATACTTGTTCATCCAAGTAGTTGCCGCTAACTCATCGTTATTAAAATAAGCTAAACAGCTATCTAACACCTCTTTATAAGTATACACTTTCGGAAAAACTAATTCTTCTGTCATTTTCAAATTTATTTTTTATGGTTGGTTTTGAGGATTTAAAATTATTGAATAATTAAAACTATTTCATCTTTTATTAAATTAGTTAATAACATTTTATTGTTGAAAAGTTAATTTTTTTTATTGCAAATTAGTTTTTTTTCACTTACTTTGTATTTCAAAGTACTTTTACAATGGCGCAAAAAGATTATTTAAAGGAGATTACAGAAATTAAGTCTATAATGAATAAATCATCACGATTTATTTCACTTAGTGGGCTCTCTGGAATATTAGCAGGTATTTATGCAATAATTGGAGCTGGTATTGCAATTTATATTTTAAAAAACTATAAAAACTCATACAGCGGTGTTTCGCTGCTGCCAATTTCTTATTTAGAATATATATTAATTACAATTGCATTATTAGTTTTAATTTTGGCTGTTTTAACAGCATTTATATTATCGGCTAAAAAAGCAAAACAAAGTGGAGAAAAATTATGGGATGCTGCTTCAAAAAGGTTGTTAA
Organism: uncultured Flavobacteriaceae bacterium; assembly: GCA_942492305.1. Lineage (GTDB taxonomy): Bacteria > Bacteroidota > Bacteroidia > Flavobacteriales > Flavobacteriaceae > Lutibacter. The sequence goes on from CALOEI010000002.1 coordinate 69,186, forward strand.
TTAACTTTGTTATTCCACTCTTTACTGGAGGCATTTTTTGTGTTGTTCTCTATCAAAACAATCTAATTGGCTTAATTGCTCCTAGCACCTTAATTTTTTATGGTTTAGCGTGTTTAAATGCAAGTAAATATACCTTGGGAGATATTCGCTATTTAGGAATTGTAAATATAATTTTAGGTCTAATTGCCACACAATTTATTGGGTATGGATTGTATTTTTGGGCATTAGGATTTGGTGTATTACACATTATATATGGTACTGTTATGTATAATAAATATGATAAAAAATAAGTTTGAAAGATATTTTAAAAAATATTAATAAAGCATTTGATCATAGAATACGATTAGGCATAATGTCTGCACTAGTTGTTAATGAATCTGTTGATTTTAATACCCTAAAAGAAATATTGGGTGTTACTGATGGCAATTTAGCCAGCCATATAAAAGCACTTGAAAAAATGAAATATATTACTATTCAAAAACAATTTATTGGTAGAAAACCAAATACAAAATACAGTGCGAGCACACAAGGTACCCTTGCATTTAAAAAACACATTGAAGCTTTAGAAAATTTAATTAAAAACACGTAAAAAAATTTATTTACTTACTTTGAAATACAAAGTACTTTTAAAATCTAAAATTATGAATATGCAACAAAACAAATTTGGAAACTGGATTAAAACCTCAATAACTGCAAGAATGCTAATGATTGGTATTTTAATAATTGTGTTATTAATTCCATTATCTTTTATAGAAAGTTTAATTCGTGAACGCTCAAACAGGCAAGAATCTGTAGTTAATGAAATTAATGAAAAATGGGGGAATGAAGTATTACTATATGGACCAATATTAAAAGTACCTTATAAAACATACACCGAAAAATTAGTTACTAATAGTGAAACAAAAAAAGTAACAACAGAAACTATTTCATATACAAATTATGCCTATTTCTTCCCTGAAAAACTAGCAATAAATAGTGAAATAAATCCTGAAGTTAAAAAAAGAGGTATCTATAAAACTTCTGTTTACAAAAGCACTATGGATGTATCTGGAAATTTTATAAAACCTAATTTCAGTAATATTGAAGTTAAAGATAAAACGTTTTATGGGATAAAGCTACGGTTATCATAAAAACTTCAAATTTAAAAGGTATCAATAATCAGGTTGAAATAGCGATTAATTCAAAGGCTTATGCTTTTGTTCCAAAGTATGAAGAACAGCAAAAAAACATATATCTAAACAATTTAGTTACATTACATAAATTGGAAACTACACATCTAAATAAAGATGATATATTTTTAGATAAAGTTTATAATTTTTCAATAAATTTAACTGTAAGCGGTAGTCAACAATTTAAAATTATTCCTATTGGAAAAGAAACAAATTTAAATATTACATCTAATTGGAAAACAGCAAATTTTATTGGAGAATTTTTGCCTTTAAATTCAGATAAAATTACAGAAAATGGCTTCGATGCTAAATGGAATGTTCTACATATAAACAGACCTTTTTCTCAAGAATATTTTAAAAGTTTACCTAACTTAAATGAATATGCTTTTGGTGTTAATTTTAAAATTCCAGTTGACGAATATCAAAAAAGTGAACGTTCCGCAAAATATGGATTTTTAGTAATTGCACTTACATTTTTAATTTTCTTTTTAATACAAAGTATTAGCAAAATAAACATTCATCCTTTTCAATATTTAATGATTGGACTGGCACTTACCATGTTTTATACATTGTTAATCTCAATTTCTGAACACAGTAACTTTTTAAAAGCATATTTAATTGCTGGTTTATCAGTAATAGCATTAATTACTTTATATTCAAAATCTATTTTAAAAACATTTAAGTTTCCATTATTTATTGGAATTGCTTTAACGGCTTTATACACATTTATTTTTGTTATAATTCAATTAGAAAACTATGCTTTAATTGTAGGAAGTATCGGTTTATTTGCAATACTTGCAGCTGTGATGTACGCCTCTAGAAAAATTGATTGGAATTTATAAATAGCACTTAAATTATAAGGAGATTCTTACTTGAGAGTCTCCTTATAAATCTTTATAACAAAATGAAAAACATAAAACTCACAATCAATACTGCTATCGTATTTTTTTCAATAGGAACTTTACTTTTATTAATTCAAATAGTTGTTAGAGAAATTTCAACAATAACTATTATAGGACTTTATTATGTTATTTTTTCTATTTTAATAAACCTATTTTTGGTGCTATTATTAATTTTAAAATTAATTTTTAAAAGCAACAAAATATCAACTGTGAAATCAATTGGAATTTTAACAATAAACATTCCAATAGCTCTATTTTATTATTTTTTAGTAATTAGATATTTTATTTAAATGATTGTTTTTAACATACGTTATTTCTTAACATTTATTCTTATACTAATTATTGAAGTATTAATAGCTGCATTTTGCAAACAACCATTTATTAGAAATATTTTTGGTGATTTTTTAGCAACACTATTGCTTTACTATTTATTTAAAGCTTTTTTTAATATAAAATCTATTTATATAGCTGCTGGAGTTTTAGTGATTTCTTTTTTTATTGAATTTTTACAACTTATTGATATTATAAATCTTTTAAATATTGAAAACAAACTGCTTAAAATAATAATTGGTACAACATTTAGCTTCAACGATTTAGTTGCTTATACTATAGGTATTTCAAGTGCAATTTTGTTTGAAAAATTAACTAGTTCTAAGTTTTCTAACTAAATCTTCCAGTCCATTTAATTTTAATTCGTACACCAAACGTAATTGATCACCCAATTTTCCGTTTGGAAAACCCTTATTATTATACCAAACAATATAATGTTCAGGCAAATCTATTAAATGTCTACCTTTAAATTTTCCGTAAGGCATTTTGGTATTTGCCAATATTTCTAATTGATGCTGTTGATTACTCTCCATCAACAAAATCTTGCAAATAACTAAAACGCTCTGTTAATTTTCCGTTTTGAGTCATTCTAGCTCTTTGTAAAACGCCATCATTATCTTCATTAAAAAATGCAGGAATCACATGTTTTGAAAAACTTTCTCCAAATCCTTCTGAAGCATCTTTTGGTAATTCACACGGTAAATTATCAACTGCCATAACTGCAATTGCATCTTTATTTTTATAATTTGTTTCTTTTTCAGATTTTGGATTATAACCATAAATTGGATCTGCAATAGTTGAAGCCCTTAATGTTGAAGCTACTGGACCATCAATATCGCAACTAATATCTGCAACAACTTTTATATTGAACGCTTTATCTTTAGCATCTTCCCTTGTAAAAATGTAAGGCGAACCACTTCCAAAGAAATGACAAGCTATATATACATCAGCAACTTTTGCAAACCGCATAAAATTACTTTCATATTCCGAAGGATTATCAAAAAAATCTTGTTGATTTTTTAGTTGTCCGTCTTTTCTTTTATTATAATCTAATACATCAATTTGTACAAAAACTGGTTCTGAAAAAGTTTCATTTATAAATTCTTTAACAGTAACTTCGCGCATTCGCATTCCTTTCAACATTTCTTTTGCGCCATTCCCTACTCTACCTTTTCCTGTTAAAACAACTTTAATATTAGGCAGTTCAATTTTTTGTAGTTCGTGAATTAACATTAATTGATCGTGTAAATCTTCAGCTTTAGGCAATTTAAATGTATTGTACTTTAAACCGTAGGTTCTAAATCCGTTGTATGCACCTACAATTCCGGCATATCTACCAAAGGCTACTAAACGCATCCCTTTTTCGTTTACAATTACTTCGTGATCATACAATTCAATATTATTTGCCAAAATGGCTTGTAATAGTTTTCTATTATAAGGTTGCTTTTTTATAGTATGAGAAAAGAAAAAATATTTCTTATTTGGAATTAAATTATCTATTGGAACTTCTTTTACACCTAACAAAACATCACAATCTGAAACCGTATCAACCACTGTAATCCCTTGGTTTACATAGTCTTCATCTGTAAAAAAGCGATTGTCTGAACTTTCTACTTTAATAGTGAGTCGTGGGTATTTTTTCAACAATCGTTTACATTCTTTGGGTGTTAAAACTACGCGTCTGTCTGGTGGATTTTTTCGTTCTTTTATAATTCCTAATTTCATTATATAATATGGTATAAATATTGCTCTAATATATTACGAATTACAAGATGAAGCAAGTATTAGCAATTTAAACTGCAAGTTTGTTTGTAAAATTGGCTTCAATTGAATTGTTATGGTGTATTTGATATAAAATTTATACATTTGCCATCTTTAAAAGAACTTGTTCTTTGACTTATTGGGGACGACTGGTTTTGACTGCAAGGTCAATTAAACTATAAGCATGTCGAGTAATGAAATAGCACTCGTAAATCTCAATTTCAACACTTTAAACGGCGAAGATAACTACGCTTTAGCTGCTTAATCCGAATTACAGTAGGATAAGGCCTCGGCACACAAGGTGTGCAAGCTAAATGTCTCTTGAAAGCCTTGGTTAGCGGCGGTCAGCTAAGAGACATCGTAAAAGTTAACATAGATTTGCTATTGTTTCGCTAGCATTTTGAAACTAAAGAAACTAAGCCTAACGTAAATTGTTTTCGGTTAGCATTAGGACTAAAATTAAAAGAAAACTAAACATGTAGAAAGTACTTTGGTTGCTTGTTTGGACCCGGGTTCGATTCCCGGCGTCTCCACTATAATTTTCAACAAAAAAATACAATTGCTTTCCTTTTAAACTCAATTTTACTTTATAGTACTCTAAAAAATATATTTATTAGATATTTTTCTAATAATCTATTCTTTATATTTATTTTAGCGTGCAACCTTTTAAATTCTATTTATAATTACTGTAGCAAAAAACATGAAAAATAAACCTACAACAGAACAAGCCTCAAATTACAATAACTTAGAAAAAATGAGTACCTCAGAATTACTCAAAAATATAAATAATGAAGATAAAACGGTTCCAAATGCTATTGAAAAAGTGCTACCTGTAATTGAGAAATTAGTAGATGTTGTTTACCTTAAAATGAAATATGGAGGACGTCTTTTTTATATTGGCGCTGGTACTAGCGGAAGGTTAGGTGTTGTAGATGCCTCCGAATGTCCTCCAACTTTTGGTGTACCACACAATTGGGTAATCGGATTAATTGCAGGTGGTGATTCAGCACTTAGAAAAGCTGTTGAAAACGCAGAAGATAGCACTAATTTAGCCTGGGAAGATTTACAAAATTATAACATTACAGATAAAGATGTATTGGTTGGAATTGCTGCTTCTGGAACTACACCGTATGTTATTGGCGGACTTAAAACTGCAAAAAACCATAACATTATTACTGGTTGTATTGTTTGTAATACAAATAGTCCTGTTGCTGAAGTTGCTGATTATCCAATTGAAATAGTTGTAGGTCCAGAATTTGTTACAGGAAGCACAAGAATGAAGTCTGGTACAGCGCAAAAACTAGTGCTTAATATGATAACAACTTCTGTTATGATTAAACTTGGTCGTGTTAAAGATAATAAAATGGTCCATATGCAATTATCTAATGCTAAATTGGTAAATCGTGGTATTTTAATGTTAATGGATGAATTACATATCAATCAAGAATTGGCCTCTAAACTATTAGAAAAACATAAAAGTGTTAAAAATGCTTTGGATGCGTATAAAAGTTAATTTCTAATAATGAAAAAAAGTACAAAATATTGTATTGGCGTTATGAGCGGAACCTCTTTAGACGGTTTAGATATTGCTTATATTAAATTTGATTTTGAAACTTCTTTTCATTTTAAAATTATTAACGCTGTTACAATTCCATATGATTCTAATTGGAAAAAAGCACTAAAAAACGGATTTCACTTATCTGGCGAGGCACTTACTAAACTTGATGCCGATTATGGAATTTATTTAGGCGACACTTTAAAAAAATTTATTACCGAAAATAATATTGAAAATTTAGATTTTATAGCTTCACACGGACATACAATCTACCACAATCCAAGTGAAAGCTACACACTTCAAATTGGAAATGGCCCATATATTAATACAATTACCGGTATAAAAACAATTTGTGATTTTAGAACACAAGATGTTGCCCTGGGTGGGCAAGGTGCACCGTTAGTACCAATTGGAGATGCATTGTTGTTTTCTGAATATGATTATTGTTTAAACTTAGGTGGATTTTCAAATATTTCAATAAGTTTAAACAAACAACGTATTGCTTTTGACATATGTCCTGTAAATATTGTTTTAAATCATTATGTAAATTCTTTAAATATTGAATTTGATAATAATGGTGAAATTGCTTCAAATGGTAGTATTGACTTACATTTATTAAACGAATTAAATGCCTTACCTTTTTATAATGCTACAAAACCAAAATCTTTAGGGTACGAATTTGTTCTAGAAACCATTTTTCCAATAATTGATTCATATAAATTAGAAATAAAAGATATTTTAAGAACTTTTGTTGAACATATTGCACAGCAAATAGCTAAAAAAATTGATTCTAATGCTTCAAAAAATATGCTAATTACTGGAGGAGGTGCATACAATATTTTTTTAATTGAAAGATTAAAATCGTACACAAAAACCGAATTAATAATTCCTAAAAAAATGCTAATAGATTATAAAGAAGCATTGGTTTTTGGTTTACTAGGTTATTTAAAAAATGAAGATAAAAACAATTGTCTAAAAAGTGTTACTGGAGCTTGTAAAGACCACAGTAGCGGAATTATATACAATGCTTAATTCAATTAATTTATGGCTTCCGAAACAATAGATTTAAACAATTTATCTAACAAAATAACTGGTGAAGTTTATTTTAACAACCTATATAAAAGTATCTATGCAACAGACGCCTCGGTTTACAGAAAAATTCCTTTAGGAGTCGCATATCCTAAAAATAAAGAAGACATAAAAACACTTATTCAGTTTGCTGAAGAAAATAACGTTACTTTAATTCCAAGAGCTGCAGGAACTTCATTAGCAGGTCAATGTGTTGGTGATGGTTTAGTTGTTGATATTTCTAAACATTTTACTAAAATTTTAGCTTTTAACGAACATAAGAAAACTGTTACAGTTCAGCCTGGAGTTATAAGAGATCAATTAAATGATTTTTTAAAACCGTATGGAATGTTTTTTGGTCCAAACACTTCTACTAGTAACAGATGCACAATTGGCGGAATGGTTGGCAACAACTCATCTGGAACAACTTCAATAAAATATGGAGTTACAAGAGATAAAGTACTCGAATTAAAAACCATTTTAAGCGATGGTTCGGAGGCAGTTTTTAATTTATTAAACAAAGAAGAATTTCATCAAAAATCAAAAGGAAACTCATTAGAAAGCAAGATTTATACTACAATTTTTAATGAATTATCTAACAAGTCAAATCAGGAGGAAATTATAAAGGAATTTCCTAAAAAAAATATTCACAGAAGAAACAATGGTTATCCTATTGATGAACTTTTAAATTACGAAGATTTTGGAGGCATAAACAAAACTATAAATTTAGCAACATTATTAACCGGAAGCGAAGGCACATTAGCCTTTACTACGGAAATTACATTACAATTAGATGTACTTCCTCCTTCAAAAAATATAATGGTGGCAGCTCATTTTAAAAGTATTCAAGAAAGTATGGAAGCTGTTGTAATTGCTATGAAGCATAATTTATTTACCTGTGAATTAATGGATAAAACCATTTTAGATTGTACTAAAAATAATAGAGAGCAATTAAAAAATAGGTTTTTTGTTGAAGGTGATCCAAAAGCAATATTAATGCTTGAGATTTGTACAGATTCAAACAATGAATCCAACAAATTAGCAGAAGATTTAATTAAAGAATTAAAAGAAAACAAATTGGGATATGCTTTCCCAAAATTAATAAATAATAATATTGATAAAGCTGTAAATCTAAGAAAAGCAGGACTAGGTTTATTAGGCAATATAGTTGGCGATAACAAAGCGGTGGCTTGTATTGAAGATACGGCTGTAGCCGTAAAAGACTTGCCAAATTACATTACCGAATTTACTAAAATGATGCAAGATTTCGGACAAGAAGCTGTGTATTATGCACACGCAGGTGCTGGCGAAATACACTTGCGTCCAATCTTAAACTTAAAAAAACAAGAAGACGTATTTTTATTTAGAGAAATCACCTCTAAAACAGTACAATTAGTTAAAAAATATGGAGGTTCTTTTAGTGGTGAACATGGTGATGGAATTGTAAGAGCTGAATTTATTCCACAAATGATAGGCGCTAAAAATTACCAACTTTTAAAACGCATAAAACATACTTTCGACCCTAATAATATATTCAATAAAGGAAAAATAATTGACCCTTTTCCTATGGATAAAAATTTGCGTTATGTTATTGATAGAAAAGAACCTGAAATTGAAACTATACAAGATTTTTCTGATAGTTTAGGTATTTTAAGAGCAACTGAAAAATGCAATGGGTCTGGAGATTGTAGAAAACTTCCAGAAGCTGGAGGAACTATGTGTCCAAGTTATAGGGCAACACGAAACGAAAAAGACTCCACACGTGCTAGAGCTAATTCACTTCGTGAGTTTTTAACAAATTCCGACAAAAAAAATAAATTCAATCATAAAGAATTGTACGATGTTTTCGATTTATGTTTAAGTTGTAAAGCGTGTGCAAGTGAATGTCCAAGTAATGTTGATGTTGCAGCATTAAAAGCAGAGTTTCTTCACCAATATTACAAAGAAAATGGTGTTCCTTTTAGAACCAAAATGTTTGCAGAAAATGTAAAATGGAATAAATTAGGAAGCCTCACTCCTACTTTTACCAACTTGGTTTTAAACACAAAACTTACCAAAAAACTCATGGGAATTGCTACAGAAAGAAGCATTCCAAAATTAGCAAAAACAACTGTTTATAGCTGGTATAAAAAAAACAAAAAAAGATTATTAGCACAACCCATAAAATTTGGTGAATTGTATTTATTTGTAGATGAGTTTACCAATTATTATGATGCAAATATTGGTATTGATACAATTGAATTGTTAACTAAACTGGGTTATAAAGTAACTATTCCAAAACATGAAGAAAGTGGAAGAAGTTTTATTTCAAAAGGAATTTTAGATAAAGCTAAAGAAAAAGCAGATTTCAATGTAAATTTTTTTAAAAATAGCATTTCTAAAGAAACACCACTGGTTGGTATAGAACCATCTGCAATTTTATCTTTTAGAGATGAATATTTAAGATTGGCTGACGATAAAGAAGCTGCTAAAGAAATTTCTAAGCACACATTTACTATTGAAGAGTTTATTAAACAAGAATTTGAAAAAGGTAACATTATTGCAAACAGTTTTACAACCAAGAAAGCAACATTAAAAATACACGGACATTGTCAGCAAAAATCTTTAAGCAGCACTGAACCAACATTTAAAATGCTATCAATACCTAAAAACTATAAAGTAACTATTATAAATTCAGGTTGTTGCGGTATGGCGGGATCGTTTGGATACGAAAAAGAACATTACACAATAAGTATGCAAGTTGGGGAAGATACATTGTTTTCTAAAATTAGAAATACAGATAATAACACAATTATTGCCGCTTCAGGTACAAGTTGCAGGCATCAAATTAAGGATGGAACTCGGGTAATTTCAAAACATCCGATAACAATTTTAAGAGATGCGGTATTGTAAAAAATGAAATCGATTTCGTAAACAATATTTTTTAATAAAAATACGCCACTAAAGAACTGATTTTCAATAAATAGCACATTTGATTTTTTAACTTAATAAAAATTATGTTTTTTTTAACAAAATACGATAATTATATATAAAATAAGTTGTATATTTGTAACTGATAAGTCGCAAGATTTATCAATCTTTTTCATAGCAATTTTCCTCACTCATTTTTGAGTGAGGTTTCTTTTTTTATAAACCTTCGTTTTTATATAAAACTCCCTTTATTTCATATATTTGCATTTCCAAAAATAGAAAATATGCTTTTTAATATTTCATATACCGAATGGGTTGGTTACATTGCTTCCCTTGCACTCATAATTTCATTTTTAATGAAAAACTTATCAACACTTCGAATTATAAATTCAATTGGTGCTATATTATTCGTAATTTACGGTGTTTTATTAGCTATATCTTGGCCTATAATAATCACCAATGCTTTTATTTTAATGGCAAATATTTATTATTTAACCATAAAAAGAAAAGAAGTTATTAAAGAATACAAATAAAAAACCTTTAAATTGAAACGTATAATTGTTTCTGTTACTAATGATTTAACAACTGACCAACGCGTAGCTAAAGTTTGTGACACTTTAACTAAAATGGGGTTTAGCGTGTTACTTATTGGTAGAAAATTAAAAAACAGTGAAAATATAAATCGAAACTATAAAATAGTACGATTTCGTCTATTATTTAATAAAGGTTTTTTATTTTATGCTGAATACAATTTGCGCTTATTCTTTAAATTATTATTTTTAAAAAAAGATGTTTTATTAAGTAATGATTTAGACACGTTACTACCTAATTATTTAATTCATAAAATTTTTAAAACTAAATTAGTTTATGACAGCCACGAACTATTTACAGAAGTTCCTGAATTAACTAACAGACCTTTTGTTCAAAAGTTTTGGTTAACAATTGAAAAAAATATATTTACCAAATCTTAAAAATTGTTACACTGTAAATGCGATTCAATTTCTAATTATTACAACCTTAAGTATGCAACTAATTTTATAACAATTAGAAATTTACCTATTACAACTAATCAAAATCACAAACGGCTCATTTCCTTTTGAAACAAAAAAATAAAAAAATTATTTTATATCAAGGTGCTGGGATTAATAAGGCACGTGGTTTAGAGTTAATGATAACAACAATGCAGTTTATTGAAAACTCTATTTTTGTATATTATTGGCACTGGTGATGTTAGTAAACAAATTATTGCAACAAATAAAGCATTTAAATTTAGGTAAAAAAATTAAATTAATTTCTAAAGTTACTCCTAACGAACTTCAGAAATTAACACCTTTGGCAGATATAGGTCTTAGTATTGAAGAAGATTATAGCTTAAGCTATAAATTTGCATTACCTAATAAATTATTTGATTACATTCAAGCAAAAGTTCCTGTGCTGGTTTCTAACAGATTTACCTGAAATGAAAATTGTTGTTAAGAAAATAATATAGGTGAAATTATAGACAGACAGAAACCCTAAAAAATTAGCAAAACAAATTTCTGCTATTTTACAAAAAGACAAACAGTATTTTATAATTCTAATTTAGTTAAATTGCCAAAAAAGCACTTACTTGGGAAAACGAAAGCGAACAGTTAAAAAAAATAGTTAACAATTTAAAATGATAGTTGTTTACAGTGATAAAATATCAAATAGGTTAACCTTTACTTTAAATGTTATTTTTAAAAGTATTTTAAAAGTTAACTATTCACTTGTAAATCTTGAAACCTTTAATAGCTGTAAAGATAAGGTTAGAATAAATTACAGTAATCGTTCACTAAGTAATTGTATTTCAATAAAACCACATTCAATTCTTTTTGAAACCAATTTAAAAAAACAATCAATTAAAGTTGATTGGATTAAGGATATACCATATTACTTTAAAACTGACAATAATTCAGTTTTTAACTACGATATTTTTGCAAGTACTTTTTATATAGTAAGCAGATACGAAGAATATTTTGAAACAGAACTTGACAGTCATAATAGATTTAAAGCAGAGAATTCACTTGCTTTTAAAAACAACTTTTTAGAAATTCCTGTTGCTAATTTATGGGCGTTAGCGCTAAAAAAAGAAATTGCAAAAAAATATACAAATATAACTTTCCCTAAATTAAAATATAAGTTTATAAACACCATAGATATTGATGTCGCTTATGCTTATAAAGGAAAAGGGTTACTGCGTTTTATTGGTGGTTTTATTAAAGCTTTGATTAAATTTAACTTTACAGAACTAAAAAACAGATTTAACTATATTTTTAAAAATAAAGATATTTACAATACTTATTATAAAATCATTAAGCTTCAAAAAAAATATAATACAGAAAATTGTTACTTTATAAATTTAGGGGATCCTGCTAAATTCGATAAAAATATTTCATACAAAAAACCAACTTTACATAAATTAATTCAACAATTAACTTCGTGTACTAATTCAAGCATTGGTATACATCCATCGTATGCTTCAAACTCTAATTATCAAAAAATTAAAATTGAAAAACAGCGACTCGAAAAAATTACTAATAAGAAAATCACAAAAAGCAGGCAACATTTTTTAAAATTAAAACATCCTGAAACTTATAGGCAACTAATTAAATATGGTATAACCCAAGATTTTACTATGGGTTTTGCAGATAAAGTTGGTTTTCGAGCCGGAATTTGTACTACCTATCCTTTTTTTGATATTCTAAAAAACCAAGAAAAAGAGTTACAAATTACTCCGTTTCAAATTATGGATGGTACATTAAACCATTACAATAATTTAACACCAGACCAAGCAATTTTAAAAATTAAAGAAATTATTACCGTAATTAAAAATAATAATGGAACATTTGTATCGCTTTGGCATAATTCATCTCTTAGCGAAAAAAATGAATGGAAAAACTGGACAAAAGTTTATGAAAACTTGATTGTAAATACGCAAGAAAATAATATATAAAACTTCAAAAAATATTGAATCAAACGCTTAACATAGTATCATTCGATGTGCCATATCCTCCAAATTATGGAGGAGCAATTGATGTTTTTTTTAAACTAAAAGCATTAAATGAATTAGGTGTTAAAATAATATTACATACTTACGAATATGGAAGAGGAGAACAAAAAGAATTAGAGAAATATTGTACTGAAATTTTTTACTACAAAAGAACTAAAAAGTTAAAATATATATTTTCTAAAACTCCATTTATTGTAAAATCTAGAGTCGATAAAGAACTGATTCAGAATTTATTACACAACAACTATCCAATACTTTTTGAAGGAATACATAGCACCTCTCCCCTTTTAACTGAAAATTTTAAAAACAGAGTTGTGCTTATAAGAGCGCATAATATAGAGCATAACTATTACAATGGTTTATATAAAAGTGAGTCAAATACACTTAAAAAAATATACTATAATTCTGAAGCGGTTAAACTTTATAAATTTCAAAAAATATTTAAGAAAGCTACTCATATTTTAGCCATATCACCTGCTGAACATAATTATTTTTCTTTAGAATTTCCCTCTAAATCAATTTATATTCCAGCGTTTCATCAAAACAACGCTATAATTTCTCAAACTGGAAAAGGTAATTTTGCACTTTACCATGGAGATATTAGAGTACCTGATAATTTAAAAGCGTGTTTTTATTTAATAAAAATTTTTTCAAAAACTTCTTTCCCATTAGTTATTGCTAGTAATCATAACAATCCAAAACTAGAAATAGCAGTAAAAGATTTTAAAAATATTAACATTAAAAACATTGCTAATAATGAGGAGTTATTTGATTTATTAAAAACTGCGCACATAAATATATTACCAACATTTCAAGCAACTGGAATAAAGCTAAAATTAATAAATGCTTTATTTAATGGGAGGTTTTGTTTAGTAAATAATAAAATGATTTTAAATACAGGTTTAGAAAAGCTTTGCGTAATTGCCAATTCTAAAAAAGAATTTCTAAAAAAAATTGAAGAAATATCTCAACAATACTTTACCGAAGATTCTATAAACAAGAGAGTAACCGAATTAAGCACGTTCAACACTTCAAACAACGCTCAAAAAATAATAGATTTAATTTCTTAATTATTTTGCTGCTGTTGCACAACCTCAAATAATTCTCCACCTTCACATTTAATGGTTTTGTTCGGAAATTTTAAAATAAGCGCATAATCGTGTGTTGCCATTAAAATGGTTTTTCCCGCTTTATGTATATCGTGTAATACATTCATTACACCAACTGAAGTTGCAGGATCTAAATTTCCCTGTTGGCTCATCTGCTAAAATTAAATCTGGATCATTTAGTAATGCTCTTGCAATTGCTATACGCGTTGTTCACCTCCTGAAAGTTGAAAAGGCATTTTAAAGCCTTTGGTTTCCATACCTACTTTTGTCAATACTTCCATAATTTTCGATTTTATTTTTGGTTCATCTTTCCAACCTGTTGCTTTTAAAACAAACTTTAAATTTTCAAAAACGTTGCGATCGTTCAAAAGTTTAAAATCCTGAAATACAATTCCTAATTTTCTTCTTAAAAACGGAATTTCGCTTTCTTTCAATGTATTTAAGTTAAATCCAACAATACTTCCAGTTCCTTTTTCCAAAGGTAAATCACCATACAATGTTTTCATTAAACTACTTTTTCCGCTACCAGTTTTCCCAATTAAATAAACAAATTAACCTTCATTTAAGTGTAAATTTACATTAGATAATACTAAGTTTTCGCGTTGAAAAATATCGGTATTTTGTAAAGAAAGTATGGTTTGATACATTGAAAAATGATTTTTAACAAAACTATATATTTAAATGTAAACTTTCAACATAATCTCTACATATAATAATTATTGATTTAGGATAATAAATATTATACTTTAAAAATTGTTAGTAACCTAGTTAAAATTGTTAAATCTTTTTATAAAAAATAATCTTTAGCATATGCAATTTCAAAAAATTATTACGTTATTAGATTATAGTTTTAAACTTTCAATTTTTATAAAAATGAAATTCAAAAAAGTTATTTTCCAGTTTTGCCTTATTTTGTAATCTTCACATTTATCAGTGCAAGAAACAGCCATTTGCACACCAATCCTCTTAAAGATTATAACCATGCTATTGAATTGTATCAAAACAAATCTTATGTAGCCGCGCAACAACAATTCAACGATTTAAAAGATCAATTTGAAGAATCTTCAGAGTTAAAAGCAAACTGTGCATATTATGCTGCAAATTGCGCTGTTAGATTAGGCCAGCCAAATGCCGATGATTTAATGCAACAATTTGTAGATAATTATCCAACTAGTATTAAAAGAAATAGTGCTTTTATAGATGTTGCAAATTACTATTTTAATGTTGGAAAATATGCCTATGCTGCAAAATGGTATAAAAAAGTAAACACTACTAATTTAACTTTAAAACAAGAAGAGGACTTATAACTTTAACTATGCGTATTCTTTATTTGCTACTAAAAATTACACCAATGCCAAAGCTTATTTTTTAATTCTGTTAGATTCTCAAACGTATGGCGCGCAGGCTAAATATTATTACGGTTTTATTGCCTATAATCAAGATGATTATGATACTGCAGATAAATATTTAGGTGAAGTTGAAGAATACGCTTCTTTAAAACCGATGTTTCTTACTATTTAGCTGATATGAATTTTAAATTAGGAAATTTTGAAAAAGCAATCGAATATGGATTGCCACTTTTAACCAAAGCAAAGCCTATTGAACGCTCTGAAATTTCTAAAATTATTGGTGAAAGCTATTTCAATCTTCAACAGTACGAACAAGCAATTCCATATTTAACCGCTTATAAAGGTAAAAACGGAAAATGGAACAATACCGATTATTATTTATTAGGTTATGCTTATTACAAACAAAGACTATTTTGAAAATGCCATCAATTATTTCAACAAAATTATTGATGGAAACAATGCTGTTGCCCAAATGCCTACTACCATTTAGCAGAATGTTATTTAAAAAAATTAACTAATAAAATGATGCTTTAAATGCTTTTAGAAATGCCTCTCAAATGACGTTCGAGACTGAAATACAGAAAGATGCCTGGTTAAATTATGCAAAATTGAGTTATGAAATTGGGAATCCGTATAAGAGTGTGCCTGAAGTTTTACAAGAATATTTAGAGTTGTGTCCTAGTTCTACTCACAAAGAAGAAATCGACAACTTAATTATTAGTTCCTTCATTGCTTCAAAAGATTATCAAGGTGCTTTAGAGTTTTTAAAAAATCAAAAAATCACAAAAGAGCATCCTTTATTTCAAAAAAGTATCATTTTATACAGGATCTGAATATTTTTCCGAAGAACTTACCGAAGCCTTAGAAAGTTTTGAATATTCTTTAACAGTTACTTTAGACGAAATATATTACAGCTCAAGCTACTTTCTGAAAGGTGAAACTAATTATAGTTTTAACAACTTTAAAGCTGCATTAACTGATTTTAATAACTTTTAAAACAAACTCTGAAGCTTCAAACACAATCAGAATTTGAAAAATTTAGATTACAATATTGATTATGCGTATTTTAAACAAAAAGAGTATACAAGTGCAATTGAATCATTCTAAAAAATATAGTTCAAAAAAACACCACAGACGAAATTAGATAAACGATAGCTATTTAGAATTGGAGACAGCTATTTTGTCAACAGCAATTATTCTAATGCTACTGATTTCTACAACAAAGCCTTAGAAATGCAACGGAATTGATGCCGATTATGCTCAATTTCAAAAAGCAATTTGTTTTGGTCTTAACTAGGTGATGAAAGTTATGTAAAAATTGAAACGTTTAAATTTGTTTTTAACCAACTCTTACACACTCAACTTATAGTGATGATGCTTTTTATGTTTTAGGAAAATTTTTATACTCCAAACAAAACAATAATCAACAAGCTCTTAGAAAGCTTTGACAATTCAATTACTGAACAGTCTAAAGCGAGCCTGTTAGTTTCAACATCACTGCTAAAAAAGGGGTTAATTTTTTACAATACAGGTCAAAATGATCAGGCGCTTTCAACATATAAAACAGTAGTTACTAGATTTCCAAATACTGCTGAAGCCTTAGAAGCTGTAAAAAAAGATGTACGTCAAATTTATGTTGATTTAGGACGCGTTGATGAATATGCACATTGGGTAAAAACTGTTGATTTTGTAAATGTTTCTGATGCTGAATTAGATAATGATATGTACGAGTCTGCTGAAAAGCAATACTTGCAAAACAACCATAGTACAGCAGTTTCAGGTTTTAAAAAATACTTGCTAAGTTTTCCAAAAGGATTACATGCTTTACATGCTAATTTTTATCTAGCGCAATTGTTATTTTCTGAAGGCAAACATTCAAGAAACCATTCCACATTATACTTATGTTACTGAACAAGCAGCAAAATGAATTCACCGAGACTTCATTATCGCAATTAACTTTAGTTTATTTAGAGTATCAATAGTAAATGGCAAAAGGCCATTCCCGTACTAGAACGTTTAGAAAAAGATGCCGAGCTACCTCAAAACATAACATTTGCACAATCAAATTTAATGAAAGGTTATTATTCCGAAGATAAAGCATACACCAATGCTGTTACGTATGCTGAACAGGTTTTAAGCAATTCAAAATTAGATAATCGTGTAAAATCCGATGCTTAAATTATAATTGCACGTTCGGCAATAGCAACAGATAATGATGAAAAAGCTAGAAACGCTTACACCGAAGTGGAACAAATTGGTAACTGGAGAATTAAAAGCCGAAGCGTTTTATTACCATGCTTATTTTGAAAGTAAGGATGGAAGTTACCGTGTTTCCAATCGAAATAGTTCAAAAAATTGCGTCAAATTATGCGAGCATATAAATATTGGGCTTCAAAAAGTTTAATAATAGATGGCAAACAATTATTACGAATTAAATGATGCTTACCAAGTTACTTATATCTTAGAAAGTGTTTTAAAAAACTTTACACAGTTTGAGGATGTAGCTGAAGAAGCAACAGCAGATTTAAGCCGTAAAAATTAAAGAAGAGCAAGCAAAAACAAACGAATCTGTAAAAAATTAAAATAATGACAAGTTTATTCGAAATTACAAATTTCAATTCATATTTTTAAAACATTCAACTTTAAACATAAAAACAATGCGAAAGCTTCTTATATTAGCACTCTCAATTTTTACACTTACTAGTTGATCTTTTTCTCAAGAAACAAAAAAAGATACACTAAGAACTGAAGAAATTTCAGTTGTAAAACCCTACACACCTAACATTTCTGACGCTTTTAAAGTTAAATCGAATCCAATTATAGATGCAGCTACAACAATTTCAAAAAGAAAAAGTGAACTACACTATTTTTTCAATTCCTTTTGCCTCAACTCTTTACACCTTCAAAAGGAAAAGCCAAAAGGTGTTCAAAGTTCTCCAAAGGAGCGTCGGCTCGAAAATTATATTTCTGCTGGTTTTGGAAACTTTACCACACCGTTTTTTGATGCTTATACACTGTATACCGAGATCCAAAATACAACGATTTTGGGATTTTTTATAAACCATCTTTCTTCTGAAGGCGGTATAAAAGATGTACAGTTAAATGATAATTTTGCAGATACTCGTATTGATGGATTTTATAAGTTTTTCGACAAGTATTACAACTGGCAAATTAATGCTGGCGTACAACGCGAACTCTATAATTATTACGGAACTCGTGTAACTTTTGAGGACGCAATTCTAAACACTATTGATGAAAAACAAATCTATAAAAATATTTATGTTGGCGGTAATGTTGATTTTAAAGATTCATTTTTTAAAGGAGCAACTGCAGAATTAATGAATTTTTCAGACAATTATAACAGTAACGAATTTAGATTTAAAGTTACACCTAAAATAGAATTCCCAATTTCAACAGAGTTAATAAATGCAGAATTTTTAGTTGACTTAGCAAATGGAAAATTTAAACAAAATTATACAACAAACGAAGATTTAAAATATAGCTTTTTAAATTTAGGAGTAAACCCAAATT
>CALOEI010000003.1:0-416027 GCA_942492305.1 uncultured Flavobacteriaceae bacterium
GGCGGAAGTACGAATGTATGCTTGATGTTGCTGCCGTACAAATACCGCAAGATCGCTGGTTCCGCCTCCTGAGATCAGGGAGAGCTGTTCCAAGCCCTTTTTCCTCGTTGGTCAAAACAGCTTCCGCCTGAAGCAAGAGCTTCCAAAACTATATCGCTGACGTCGAGTCCGGCTCTGTTTGCGCATTTTGACGATGTTACGCACGGAAGTAACGGCGCCTGTCACAATGTGTATATCGGCCTCCGAGCCTTACGCCTGTCAGTTCCGATGGGATTCTGTATTCCTTTTTGGTAATCGACTATGTATTCCTGAGGGGAAGCATATGTATTATTTCTCTGTCTGTCGGTATTGCAACCGCACTTGCACGGCTTCAATTGGCCCTTGTCGATATCTTGACGTACCACTTCCGAGCCTTTTATCGCTATTATTCCATGGCTGTTGAATCCTTTGATATGGCTTCCGGCTATTCCGACATAAACATCTCTGATTTTCGAATGCCAGCCATAAGTTCCGCTTCTTCGACCGCTTTTTTTATGGAGCCAACTGTGGATCTCTATATTGACCACCACTCCTTTTTCAGCCCTTCGGAAGGGTGTGTGCCTATTCCTATTATGTTGACTTCGTTGTTTAAAAGTTCCGCCTACTACAGCACATATTTTGTCGTTCCTATATCCAGCCCGACTATTATTTCTTCATGCGCCTGCATACCCGACCTTTCTGTTATTATAGTTCATTATTACCAAGTCTTTATTACCACCCGATTCGAATCTTTGCAAGTCTGCAAACTCTATTCCGGCTTGATACTTCTCGAACCTATCCGCTATCCGTTCTTCCAAAAAAAAAGCACCTTCTTCAAGCTTTCTGCATTTTAAAACGAAATTCCCCTTTTCCGAATTTAATGGTCTTGATTCTGCCATTTTCCCAATACTGTTTCAAGCCGAGCTCTTTGTCCATGTGAATTTCGCTCAATCTTGTATTTACCGAGAAATAACCTTTTCGCAGTCATCGTTACCGGACAATATATTCAATACTCGAAGCAAATGCTGAATCTTCTTTCCTTACTTTACCCGCTATATCCGAAAAATCAAGTCCTAATATTACAGGCAAAGCTTTTGTGTCGTTTTTTTCTTTTTTTTTTATTATTTCGCCTTTCATGTTTATTATATATTTTTCCCCAAAAGTCGATTATTGCAAGAGGTATTTATGTTCGGTTATGGTTATAATGACTTTTCCCGGCAATTCCCTCCTGACCCCGCTTTTGCAATCCATGGATGAGAATCGAGTCTTATGCCTGCTTTTGCAATATTTATTGCGAATATGTTATCACCTTCTTTTATTTTCGCATGTTTCAGCAACTCCTGTCTCGATAATTGTTTTGCATTTTCTATAACGATTGCATCAATTGTAAAATATTGACAAGTTGTAATAGCATGATATACTGTTACAAGCAAACAACTTAAAATCGCAACAGCCAAAAAAATTGTCGAAAATTTAAAACAAAGTTTCAGACTGGCAACAAATTTGCCTTTTTTCATTTTTTTTATTTCTGCCGACAATTTGAACCTCTGTTTCCAGATAGTGAAGTTTCTGAACCGTTTGAATCCGGTTTTGGTTATCATATTATTGTGGTAGATAAAATTAAAGGACAAGAAAGAGATGTAAGTCATATTTTAATGCAGCCTGAAATTACACCTGCCGAAATGAAAAAAGGCTTGGATCAGAATTAATTAAAATTCGTGAACAAATTTTAAGTGGTGAAATTACTTTTGCTGATGCTCGTGAATATTCAGATGATAAAGAATCTAGAATGAATGGTGGTATGATTTTAAATCCTGAAACGAATGATCCAAAATTCGATTTAACGCGTATGGATCCTCAGTTATATAATCGTGTAAGTAGTTTAAAAACAGGTGAAATAACAATGCCTTTTTATGAAGAGGTAAGAGGAGGAGATAAAATGTATAAAATTATTTTATTGAAAAATAAAATTGAAGCACATACCGCTAATTTTACTGAGGACTACGAAAAAATTCAACAGTTAGCTTTACAAAAAAAGAAAGAAGAAGAAGTTGATAAATGGGCAAAAACCAAATTATCAGACACTTATATTAAATTAGACGGTACTTATTCTACATGTGACTTTAAACAAAATTGGACTAAAGAATAGAAATTATGTCTGATGTTGCTTCCTTAAAATTATTAGTAGAAAAACACCAAGCTTTAAAAAAAGAAATTGGGAAAGTAATTATTGGTCAAACTGAAGCAGTTGAACATATTTTATTATCTATTTTAACTGGAGGACATTCATTATTAATAGGCGTACCAGGTTTGGCAAAAACATTGATGGTACAAACCATTGCACAATCTTTAGGGCTCGATTTTAAACGTATTCAATTTACACCAGATTTAATGCCTTCTGATATTTTAGGTAGTGAAATTTTGGATGAAACAACGCATTTTAAATTTATAAAAGGACCTATTTTTAGCAATATTATTTTAGCTGATGAAATCAATAGAACACCTCCAAAAACACAAGCTGCAATGTTAGAAGCAATGCAAGAGCGAGCTGTTACTGTTGCAGGACATCACTATAAATTAGCGTCACCGTTTTTTGTGTTGGCTACTCAAAATCCAATTGAGCAAGAAGGTACTTATCCTTTGCCAGAAGCACAATTAGACCGTTTTATGTTTTCAATTCATTTAACTTATCCAAGTTTTGAAGAGGAAGTGAATGTTGTAAAAAGTACAACAAACGATGAAAAAGCAACGGTGAATGTGCAACTTTCAGCAGAAGAAATACTTAATTTTCAACATTTAATTCGTCGAATTCCAGTACCTGATAATGTAATTGAATATGCGGTTCAATTGGTTTCTAAAACACGTCCAAATACATCGTATGCAACAGCAATGATTAATAGTTATGTTGATTGGGGAGCAGGTCCAAGAGCTTCTCAAAACCTAATTTTAGCTGCTAAAGCACATGCTGCTGTAAATGGAAAATATTCACCAGATATTGAAGATGTTCAAGCGGTGGCGTATGCAATTTTAAAACATAGAATTGTTAAAAATTACAAGGCAGAGAGCAGAAGGGATTACAGAAAGACAACTGATTGAAAGTTTATTCTAACTCTGAATTATTTTCAAAAAAACTAAACATATTTCCACCATATTTTTTTTGATAACTTAAATGTGCGTTTTCCGTTAAATTGGTATGTTTAGAATGTTCTACAATTAATACGCCTTCTTCGGTAAGTAAATTGTTTTCAAAAACTAAACGTACAATTTCTTCAAATTTTTTAAATTCAAAATCATAAGGAGGATCAGCGAAAATAACATCGTACTGTGCGATGTTTTTTTCTAAAAATTTATACACGTCACTTTTAAAAGTAAGAATATTACTATCTAATTCTTTCGCAATTGAATTGATGTATTTTACACAACCAAAATGTGAATCAACCGCAGTAATATTTTCAGTGCCTCTTGAGGCAAATTCATAACTTATATTACCAGTGCCTGCAAATAAATCGAGTACAGCTAATTTCTTGAAAATAATAGGTGTTATTTAAAATATTAAACAAGGCTTCTTTAGCCATATCGGTTGTTGGTCTCACAGGTAATGTTTTTGGGGCCTGTAAACGTCTACTTTTAAATTTTCCTGAAATAATGCGCATTAAAGTTGGTTTAGTAATGTAAAATTTGTGTGATCAGAAAAGTCTTCTTTTAAAATTGAAGGAAACTTTATTGGTTTTAAAAACTCAATATTTCGGATGTATTGAAATGCAATAGTGTACAATTCAGAGTCCTCTTCTATATCTCCCAATAAAATTAATTTGAACGTTTCTGGGTTTAAATTTAATTGTTCCGCTGTAAATAATATGTAATAGATAAAATCTTCTTTGGTTTTAAATGTAAAACAGTTAAACAATAACAATTGACTATTTTTAAGTACGACAATCTCAAAATTGGATTGAGTGACATTTACAAAACAAATAGCTTCAGCAGTGTTTTTATATGTGTTTAATAGGTTTTCAATTAAAATAGTAGAGGAGTGTTTGTAAACAAAGGAACCATATTGGTCTATTAAAAAATTATTAATATTCACAAATGGAATGTATACATTCACTATTTCAGAATTTTTAAAATAATCAAAGGCTATAAAATCATTTTCCAATACTTTGATGGTGTATTGTAGGTATTCACTTAATTTAGTTTTATCAAAAAAAGGTTTTGGTACCTGAGTGACTAAGTTGTTAAAGTGTGCAACACTTACAGATTGGAATTTTAGTTGCAGTAATTCTTCTTGCTTAAAAAGTTCCTCAACTAATTCTAAATGCTGATAAGGCGAAATAGAATTTTGATCAAACTCAAAGGAAGCGAATGCACCTATTTCTTCTTGTATTTTGTTATAAATACAAAAAGAAAATCCATCCAACCGAAGTTGGATGGACAAATGATTTTCTTGTGGATTTTTAAAATCTACGTTTTTATTCGTTTTCTTTTTTATCTCCTTTATCATAAAATGGAGGCCAGTTGCCATCTTCACTAACTTCATCTAGAGATCCTACTCTAAGGTATTCTCCTCTAATTTCTTCACCACCAATAGCTTCTTTTTCTTGTTTCATTAAATTAAAATCCATTCCTTCTAAAATTAAACCTTTGTCAACTTTAATTTCAAAAACAGGAGCTTTTAAACCAGCTATTTTTTCAATACTACCAACTTCAATTACAAAGTTTTGATCAGTACCAGGAATTAGAAGCATGTTTTTATAATCTGTACCTACAAACCCTAATTTTACATCTTCGTAACCAATTGTATCTATTACTCTTTCTTCAATTTCTTTAGTAATTCCCCCACCTACATTTACCGTTTTAACAACGTTTCTTGTTTGGGTTAATGCGAATTTAGCGGTATCAATAAATTTAATTAAATTTTTCCATTTGCAGTATAACTTTCCAGTTACTTTTTTATGGGCAACCTCTGCATCACGTAAAACTTTTAATTTCTCAATTACTTTTGCGTATCTAACTTTTTTCTCTTTGTTAAATTTAACGGGTTTTTGAATTTCAAAGTTGATATTATATACTAATAAAACTGCTAAACCGATTAAAACGATAGAAACTAACCAGTGTAATTTTCTTGGAATGAAATTCACAATTGCGTAAGCTAAAAGTCCTGTAACTATTATACCTGCTACAATAATTAAAAATGTTGTCATTTGAATATTTATTTTTTATGTGTGTCTACAAATCTACAAATTTTTTTTAATGAGAAAAACTTTTAAGGTAAAATCAATTTGTATATTTGACATTTATTTTTAATATGATTAAAACAGCTTCAGAATTTTACCAAAAACTTGTTGAAAAATTTCAGTTTGATGCAACAGACTCCCAAGATCAGCTGCTAATAAAATTATCAGAATTTATTTTTGATACAAATAATAACAGTTTATTTTTATTAAAGGGGTATGCTGGTACTGGTAAAACAACTACCATAAGTACTTTTGTAAATAGTTTATGGCATATTGGTAAAAAAGCTGTGTTGTTAGCGCCTACGGGAAGGGCTGCAAAAGTGATTTCTGGATATTCAAATAAACAGGCGTTTACCATTCATAAAAAAATATATTTTCCAAAAAAAAATAGGGCAGGAGGAGTAGAGTTTACATTACAACCAAACAAACACACCAATACTGTTTTTATTGTGGATGAAGCTTCTATGATTTCCGACAATTCAAATGGAGTAAAATTAATTGAAAATGCCTCTTTATTAGACGATTTAATGTCATACGTATATTCAGGAAAACATTGTAAATTAATTTTTGTGGGTGATACAGCGCAATTACCACCTGTAAAATTAGATATAAGTCCAGCTTTAGATGCTCAATAAATTGGCTTTTAATTATCAAAAAGAAGTTACTGAAATTGAATTAAACGAAGTTATGCGTCAGCATACAAATTCTGGGATTTTATAAATGCTACAGAATTAAGTTTAATTATTTCAAATAATGGTATACAACATTTCAATTTCAATTAGGTTATGCCAGATTTAATTCGTTTAGAAGATGGCTATGATATTCAAGACGCAATTAATTCAGCTTATGATAATATTGGAGTAGAAGATACCGTATTTATTGTGCGTTCAAATAAACGTGCAAATCAATACAATCAACAAATTAGAAGTAAAATTAGAGGTCAGGAAAACGAAATTTCTACGGGAGATTTTGTAATGGTTGTAAAAAATAATTATTTCTGGTTGAAAGAATCTAGTGATGCTGGTTTTATTGCCAATGGTGATATTTGTGAAATTTTAGAAATAAAAAGTATTAAAGAATTGTATGGTTTTAGATTTGCTGAAGTAAAAATTAGAATGATTGATTATCCGAATCAAAAACCTTTTGAAACTGTTTTATTGTTAGATACCTTAACTTCAGAAACACCTTCATTATCTTATGAAGAATCTAATAAATTGTATCAAGAAGTTGGGAAGGATTTTGCACATGAAACTTCTAAATACAAACAATTATTAGGTGTTAAAAACAGTCCATATTTTAACGCATTACAAATAAAATTTTCCTATGCAATTACCTGTCATAAATCACAAGGTGGACAATGGAAAACAGTTTTTATTGAACAACCTTATTTGCCTGATGGACAAAATGTTGAGTATTTACGTTGGTTATACACTGCAGTTACAAGTGCTCAAGACAAACTCTATTTAATTGGGTTTAAAGACGAATTTTTTGTGGAATAAAATATTCAATATAGTATTTTTATATAAACATATCCATTAACTTTGAAATATTTGGCATTCCATTTTTTCAGCTGCAGCCAGTTCAGCTTCACAATTGAATGCTTTTTCTAAATTTGTAGAGTATTTTTGCATTTTTTCTTTATCCGTTAATTTTAAAAATAAATTATGATCACTTAAACAAGTAAAATTATATTTAATCCTAAAGCGAGATAAAATTGCTAAAAGATTAGAAATTCACGGAGTATGTTGAGAATTGACAATTATTATTTTGGCTCCAATTGCAGAAACGATGAGAAGAAAATCCGAAAGTGATTGATTATTTAAATGATAAAGAAAACTAAAGTATTATTACTTAAATCGAAAAATACAGCACATACAAAACAGTTTCAGGATGATTTATTTGAAGAGATGAAGGCTCGTATTAAAGAAGACGACGAATCACTTCCATATAAAAAGAACAATTACTTTTACATAACACGTTTTAAAAAAGGACAACAATATCCAATTTATGCCCGTAAATTTTCAACGTTAGAAGCCGCTGAAGAAATTTTATTTGATGTAAATAAAATGGCTAAAGGTTTTAGTTATTTTAAATTAACAGGTTTATCTGTAAGTCCTAATAATAAATTTGTTGCTTTTGGAATTGATACTGTTAGCAGAAGACAATATACCTTACAATTTAAAAATTTAGAAACAGGTGAATTATTTCCTGAAAAAATTGAAAATACAACAGGAGGTGCATCTTGGGCAAATGATAATAAAACTGTTTTTTATACTCAACAAAACGAAAATACATTAAGAAGCGATAAAGTTTTTAGACATATTTTAGGAACCGATCCTGCAACAGATATTGAAGTTTTTCACGAAGATAATGAAGCTTTTAGCAGCTTTGTTTATCGTTCAAAATCAGATAAATATTTAGTTATAGGTTCTTCATAGCACGGTTTCAAGAGAATATAGAATTTTAGAAGCTGATAATCCAATGGGTAATTTTAGAATTTTTCAACCTAGAGAACGCGATTTAGAATATAGTATTGCACATTATAATCAATCATTTTTACATTCATACAAATAAAGATAATGCTACTAATTTTAAATTGATGAAGACTTCCAGCGAGCAAACATCAAAAGAAAATTGGGTTGATGTTATTCCTCACAGAGATGATGTTTTACTTGAAGACATCTCAATATTTAAAGATTTTTTAGTTTTAGAAGAACGTGAAAATGGATTGAATAAAATTCGAATTATTCGTTGGGATAAATCAGAAGATTTTTACTTACCTTTTGAAGAAGAAACTTATTCGGCAGGAGTTTATTTTAATCCTGAATTTGATACAAATACCATTCGTTATGGATATAATTCTATGACTACACCAAGTTCGGTTATTGATTTTAATGTAAATACTAAGATTAAAGATGTAAAAAAAGAACAAGAAGTATTAGGAGGAAATTTTCATAAAGAAAATTATAAAAGTGAGCGTTTGTGGGCAACAGCAAACGATGGAACTAAAATTCCAATTTCAGTAGTTTATCATAAAGAAACTAAAATTTCTAGAAAACACACCGTTATTATTATATGGTTATGGTTCTTACGGTTATACTTTAGATGCTGGTTTTAGTTCTGCGCGCTTAAGTTTATTAGATCGCGGTTTTGTATTTGGAATTGCGCATGTACGTGGAAGTGAATATTTAGGTCGTCAATGGTACGATAACGGTAAATTGTTACATAAAATGAACACATTTACTGATTTTATTGATTGCGCTAATTTTTTAATTGAAAAAAACTATACTTCAAGTAAACATTTATATGCTAGTGGTGGCTCTGCAGGAGGTTTATTAATGGGAGCCGTTATAAATATGGCACCACATTTATTTAATGGAATTTTAGCTTCAGTGCCATTTGTAGATGTTGTTACAACTATGTTAGATGAAAGTATTCCACTTACCACTGGAGAATATGATGAATGGGGAAATCCAAACGAAAAAGAGTATTATGAGTATATGAAAACATATTCACCGTATGATAATGTTTCAAAGCAAGATTATCCAAATATGTTTATAACAACAGGTTTGCATGATTCTCAAGTTCAATATTTTGAACCTGCAAAATGGGTAGCAAAATTAAGAGATTTAAAACTAATGATAACAATTTGTTTTTATTGCATATGATATGGAAGCGGGTCATGGTGGTGCTTCTGGAAGGTTTGATGCTTTAAAAGAGATTGCCAGAGACTACAGTTTTATCATTGATTTAGAAGTTTGCAATTAAATAAAAAAAAATTATTAAATTTGCATATTGTAGATAATTATTCAAAATTCTTAATTCTAGGTTTTGATATTTTAATTAAACTATTTAAAATGACAAAAAATAAAGGTATAAGTAACAATATTTTAGACCTCATTGGTAATACTCCTTTAATTAAATTAAACAAAATCACTAAAGACCTTCCTGGTAATTTTTATGCAAAATATGAAGGATTTAATCCTGGTCATTCTATGAAAGATAGAATTGCCTTGCATATTATTGAACAAGCTGAAAAGCAAGGATTCTAAAAGAAGGAAGTACTGTATTATTGAAACAACCTCTGGGAATACAGGTTTTAGTATGGCTTTAGTTAGTATTATTAAAGGTTATAAATGTATTTTGGCAGTAACATCAAAAGCTGCTCCGGGTAAAATTAATATGCTTAAGGCAATGGGTGCTAAAGTATACGTTTGTCCAGCACATGTTAAAGCAGATGATCCTAGATCTTATTATGAAGTTGCCAAAAGGTTACATGCTGAAACAGCTAATTCGGTATATATAAATCAATATTTTAATCGTTTAAATATAGAAGCCCATTATAATTCTACAGGACCAGAAATTTGGGAACAAACCAAAGGTGAAATTACGCACTTAATTGCAGCAAGTGGTACAGGAGGAACTATTTCTGGAGTTTCAAAATATTTAAAAGAACAAAATCCAAAAATAAAAACATTAGGAGTTGATGCTTTTGGTTCAATTTTGAAGAAATTTCATGAAACAAGAGAGTTTGATAAAAATGAAATTTACCCTTATAGAATTGAAGGTTTAGGTAAAAATTTAATTCCAACTGCTACTGACTTTGATGTGATAGATGTATTTGAAAAGGTAACTGATGAGGCTGCAGCTCATAGAGCAAGAGAGTTAGCTGTAACCGAAGGATTATTTACAGGTTATACAAGTGGTGCTATTATACAAGCAACTATGCAATATGCAGAACAAGGTATGTTTGATGAAAATTCAAAAGTAGTTTTAATTTTACCAGACCATGGATCGCGTTATATGGAAAAAATTTATTGTGATGAGTGGATGAAAGAACAAGGTTTTTTTGATTCAAAAAAACAAGCACATCAAGTTGTTGAATTTATAAAGTAAAAAATTCTAAAATATAAAAAGAGGTTAAAATTAATATTTTAACCTCTTTTTTTGTCAATTAACATTTGAATAGCAAAAAAAATCACGTAATTTGCATTCACGTATCTACAATTATTAAAATTGTATTTAGGTTAAAATAATATATAAATGAAAGATTTATTTGAAAGAATAGTGAAAGATAAAGGGCCATTAGGAAAATGGGCCAAACAAGCTGAAGGTTATTATGTTTTTCCAAAGTTAGAAGGTGAAATTTCTAATAGAATGAAATTTAATGGAAAGGAAGTAATTACTTGGAGTATTAACGATTATCTTGGCTTGGCAAATCATCCAGATGTTAGAAAAGCTGATGCAGAAGCTGCAGCAGAATATGGAATGGCCTACCCAATGGGAGCTAGAATGATGTCTGGACATACAAAATATCATGAACAATTAGAAAAAGAATGTGCTGCATTTGTAGATAAAGAAGCGGCGTATTTAGTAAACTTTGGTTATCAAGGTATGGTATCAGCAATTGATGCTCTTGTTACAAAACATGATGTTATTGTTTATGATATAGATTCACATGCTTGTATTATAGATGGAGTTAGACTGCATCATGGTAAACGTTATACCTATAAGCATAATGATATTGAAAGTTTAGAAAAAAACTTACAGCGTGCTACTAAAATTGCCGAAGAGAATAACGGAGGGATTTTAGTAATTTCCGAAGGTGTTTTTGGAATGCGAGGAGAACAAGGTAAATTAAAAGAAATTGTAGCTTTAAAAGAAAAATTTAATTTTAGATTACTAGTAGATGATGCACATGGATTTGGAACTTTAGGAGAAGGTGGTAGAGGTGCTGGATTTGAACAAGGTGTGCAAGAAGACATAGACGTATATTTTGCAACTTTTGCAAAATCTATGGCAGGTATTGGGGCATTTTTTGCTGCGGATAAAGATATTATTCAATATTTACAGTACAATATGCGATCTCAAATGTTCGCAAAATCGTTACCTATGCCAATGGTTAAAGGCGCACTTAAACGTTTAGATATGTTGCGTACTATGCCAGAGTTAAAAGAAAAACTTTGGGAAAATGTAGATGCACTTCAAAATGGGTTAAAAGAAAATGGTTTTAATATTGGTAAAACTAACACATGTGTTACTCCTGTATTTTTAGAAGGTGATATTCCAGAAGCTATGGCTATGGTTAATGATTTAAGAGAAAATTATGGAATTTTTTGCTCAATTGTTGTATATCCAGTAATTCCAAAAGGGTTAATTATTTTAAGATTAATTCCAACTGCAACACATACTTTAGAAGATGTTAAAATTACAATAGAATCGTTTTCAGCAATTCGTGAAAAACTTGAAAAAGGTATTTATAAGCGTATTGCAGCATCAATGATTTAATAATATTTAAAGGCATAAAAAAAGGCTGTTTATTTTTAATAAACAGCCTTTTTTTATTTTATAAAATTTTAATATCCTTCAGAAATATTCTTTAAAGCACTTTTATTAGAAATTTTAATTTTTTTACCTTGTAAATCTATTACGCCGTCTTTTTTAAAGTTAGATAATAGCCTTATAGCACTTTCTGTGGCAGTTCCAATCGTATTTGCAATTTCTTCTCTTGTTAAAATAATGTCAATAAAACCTTCATTATCAACTCCAAAAGTTTCTTCTAAATGAATTAAAGTTTCTGCTAATCTATCTTTTACTGGCTTTTGTGCCATTTGAGAAATTGAAGTATTTGCTTCATTTAATTGATGAGAAATATTTTTCATTAGATTTAGAGAAAATTGATTATTCTCTTTTATTGTATCTAAAATATCTCCTTTTGGAATAAAACAAACGTGCATATCTTCAAGGGCTATAGCATTTAAACCAACTAATTCTTCACTTAACAAAGATCTATGTCCTAATAAATCACCACCTTTTATAAATTTTATGATTTGCTCTTTTCCGTTAGTGTTTAACTTTGTCAGTTTGCCCTTACCATCTTTTATACAATACAATCCGTTTATAGTATTACCCTCTGTCATTAAATTTTCACCTTTTTTTATAAGGAGTGTTGTTTTATGATCAGAGAATGTTTCTAGCTCCTCATTTGTTAAAGTTTTTAGAGCATTAAATCTTTTAATAATACATTGTCTACAGTTCGACATATAATTCTAGATGGTTTTATTTAAAACGAGACAAATTTACAAAAATTAATAATACTAACTCGTGTTAAAATATGATATTTGTCATTGTTTTGCCACTAGAAATCAATAGTTTTGCATTGTTAATTTAGCAAAATGAGTGTAAATAATTGTTATCATTGTGGTGCAGATTGCGGTAAAAAACCTGTAGAATTTAATAATAAGTATTTTTGTTGCAATGGTTGCAAAACTGTTTACGAAATATTAAATGCTAATGAATTAAATTGCTACTACGATTTAGAGGCTACTCCTGGAACAATTCCTTCAGATATTAAAGGAAAATATAACTATTTAGAAAACGAAGAAATAATTCAAAAACTCTTAGAGTTTAATGATACAGAAACTTCTGTAGTTGAATTTTACATTCCAAGCATACATTGTAGCTCTTGTATTTGGGTTTTAGAAAATTTAAATAGGCTTAATAAAGGGGTAACAATTTCTATGGTAAATTTTCCAAAAAAATTATTACGCATTACCTTTAAAAACAAAAGCACTAATTTAAAAGAATTGGTAGAATTAATTACTTCTATTGGTTACGAGCCTTATATAAGTTTAGAAGATGCAGAATCAAAAACTAATAAAGTTGATAAAACTTTAATTTATCAAGTTTCTGTTGCAGCTTTTGCTTTTGGTAATATTATGTTATTATCATTTCCAGAGTATTTTGAAGTTGATGAATTTTGGTTAGAAAAATATAAGCATTTGTTTAGGCTACTTATGTTTGTAATGGCAGTACCAGTAGTATTATATTCTGCAAAAGATTATTTTATATCGGCTTATAAAGGCCTTAAACATAAAATGTTAAATATAGATGTTCCAATTGCATTGGGAATCTCGGTTTTATTTATTAGAAGTTCTATTGAAATATTTTTAGATATTGGATCTGGTTTTTTTGACAGTTTAACGGGATTAATTTTCTTTTTACTGTTAGGTAAATTTTTTCAACAAAAAACATATAATTTTTTATCGTTTGAAAGAGATTATAAATCTTATTTTCCAATAGCAGTTTCATTAATAATTAATGATGAAGAAACTAATATTCAAGTAAAAGATATAAAAAAAGGTGATAGGCTTTTAATTAGAAATGAAGAATTAATTCCAGTAGATGGTATATTAATTAATGGAAATGCGGCAATAGATTATAGTTTTGTTACTGGAGAGTCTATTCCTGTTGTAAAAAAATCTGGAGACAAATTATTTGCAGGAGGAAAACAAACAGCGGGTGCCATAGAAATGGAAGTGATAAGTACCATAGAACAAAGTTATTTAACACAATTATGGAGTAATGATGTTTTTAATAAATCTAACGAAAAAACTATAAAAAACATTACAGATACCATAAGCCGTTTTTTTACAATTGCAATTTTGTTAATTGCCTTTTTTGGAGGTGTTTTTTGGTATTTTTATAATGCAGATATGTTATTTAATGTTGTAACTGCTGTTTTAATTATTGCTTGTCCTTGCGCATTAGCATTATCTGCTCCATTTGCTTTTGGAAATATTTTACGCATATTTGGATACAAAAAGTTTTATCTTAAAAACTCTGAAACTATAGAGAACATATCAAAAATAGATACTATTATTTTTGACAAAACAGGAACAATTACTTCAAGTGATAAATCGCAACTTACCTATTTTGGTACAGAATTAACCGATGTAGAAAAAAGTGGTTTAAAAAGTATTTTAAGAGCATCTAACCATCCATTAAGTAGATCTTTATATGAATATTTAGATGTAGATACATTGTTAGAAAAACCAATAAATTTTAAAGAAATTTTAGGTAAAGGGATTGAAGCTACAATTAATAATAGTAGTTATAAAATAGGTTCTTCAAGTTTTGTTGAAGCTAAAACCGAAGCAATTAACGAAACATCTATTTATATAAAAATTAATAACGTTTTTAAAGGCTATTTTTTATTTAAAAACAGCTATAGAGATGGAATTAAAGAGGTTTTTGATAAATTAGGAGAGCACTATAATTTAGTAATTCTTTCGGGTGATAACGATGGTGAAAAGGAATATTTAGAAGGATTGTTACCAAGCAACACTCATTTTCAATTTAATCAGAAGCCAGAGGATAAGTTAGAATTTATTAAGAATTTGCAAGAAAAAAACTCAAAAGTAATGATGATTGGTGATGGTCTAAATGATGCAGGTGCATTAGCCCAAAGTAATGTTGGAATTGCTATTTCTGAAGATGTAAATGTATTTTCACCAGCTTGTGATGCCATTTTAGACGCTAAACTTTTTAACAAATTACCTAAGTTTTTAACACTTTCAAAAAAAACTATCTCGATTATAAAGGCAAGTTTTATACTTTCTTTTTGTTATAATGTTATTGGGTTGTATTTTGCCTTAACCGGGATGTTAACTCCCGTTGTTGCTGCAATTTTAATGCCTTTGAGCTCTATTACAATTGTTGTGTTTGTAACTATTCTTACAAATTGGGTTTCAAAAAAATTATAATTTCGAAATGTTAAAAATATAATTCAATTAATTTGTATGATAATTATCATACATTTTTACAAATTAAATAATATTTTTGTGTTTGTATCAAAATAAAAAAAACTAATTAACTAAAAAATGGAAGTTGTCTACATAACAATAGGCGTAAGTATTATTGTTGCCGTGTTTTTTTTCATTATTTTTATCAAATCAGTAAAATCTGGACAGTATGAAGATACCTATACTCCGTCTGTTAGAATGTTATTTGATGATGAATTAGTTAAAGAGCCAAAAGAATTAAAAGAACAAGAGGAAAATCAACAGTAATAAATATATAATAATTAACAAATCAATCAAACAAGTATGGAAAAAGAACAGTTTTATTATGATAATAAAATAGTTAAAATGTTTCTTTGGGCTACAATTCTGTGGGGAGTTGTAGGAATGTTAGTAGGGCTTTTAGTAGCACTACTTTTTGTTTTCCCAGGATTATTAGAGTTTACAGGCTCAGATAGTGCAATTTCGTGGTTAAGTTTTGGGCGTTTACGTCCCTTACACACCAATGCAGTAATTTTTGCCTTTGTAGGTAACGGTATATTTTTGGGAGTTTACTATTCAACTCAAAGATTACTTAAAACTAGAATGTTTAATGATGTTTTAAGTAGAGTTCATTTTTGGGGTTGGCAAGCTATTATAGTTGCCGCTGCTATTACATTACCTTTAGGTTTATCGTCTTCAAAAGAGTATGCAGAATTAGAATGGCCAATTGATATTGCCGTTGTTTTAATTTGGGTAGTTTTTGGAATTAATCTTATAGGTACTATTTTAAAACGAAGACAAAGACATATTTATGTTGCTATTTGGTTTTATATTGCCACATTAGTAACTATTGCTGTTCTTTACATATTTAATAATTTAGAAATGCCTGTATCAGCATTTAAAAGTTATTCAGTTTATTCTGGAGTACAAGATGCATTGGTACAGTGGTGGTATGGACATAATGCGGTGGCATTTTTCCTTACAACCCCAATTTTGGGTTTAATGTATTATTTTGTTCCTAAAGTAGCTAATAGACCAGTATATTCCTATAGACTTTCTATTATTCACTT
The DNA here is from genome assembly GCA_942492305.1 of uncultured Flavobacteriaceae bacterium. GTDB lineage: Bacteria > Bacteroidota > Bacteroidia > Flavobacteriales > Flavobacteriaceae > Lutibacter. Next base: position 15,883 of record CALOEI010000003.1, read on the forward strand.
TTGGACACTAATATTCTTATACATTTGGGCAGGACCACACCATTTATTATATACAGCGTTACCAGAATGGGCACAAAATTTAGGAACAGTATTTTCTGTGATGCTTATTTTCCCATCTTGGGGTGGTATGATAAACGGTTTATTAACATTGCGTGGTGCTTGGGATAAAGTACGTGAAAATCCAGTTTTAAAATTCTTTGTTGTTGCAATAACAGGTTATGGTATGGCAACTTTTGAAGGACCAATGTTATCATTTAAAAATTTAAACGCAATTGGGCATTATACTGATTGGATTGTAGGTCACGTGCATATTGGAGCATTAGCCTGGAACGGATTTATGATTGCTGGTATTGTATATTGGTTAGCCGAAAAACTTTGGAAAACACCGTTATATTCTAGAAAATTAGCAAATACGCATTTTTGGTTAGGTACTTTAGGAATTTTATTTTATGCAATTCCATTATATGTAGCAGGGTTTACACAAGCATTTATGTGGAAACAATTTAATCCTGATGGAACTTTAGTTTATGGTAATTTCTTAGAAACTGTAACCCAAGTAATTCCTATGTATGCAATGCGTGCAATTGGAGGAACTTTATACTTAACAGGGTTTATTTTATTAGCTATTAACGTAATTAAAACTGCAAAAGCTGGTTCAGCTGTTGAAGATGAATTAGCAGAAGCTGCTCCTTTGAAAAAAATTAGTGGTAAAAGAGTTGCAGGTGAAGGTTTCCATACTTGGTTAGAAAGAAAAACAGTATTATTTACAATTTTAACAACCGTTGCTATTTTAATTGGTGGTTTAGTTGAAATTGTTCCATTAATATTAGTGAAATCAAATATACCAACTATTGAAAGTGTAAAACCATATACACCACTAGAATTAGAAGGAAGAGATATATACATTAGAGAAGGTTGTAACAACTGTCACTCACAAATGATTCGTCCTTTCCGTTCTGAAGTAGAGCGTTATGGTGAATACTCAAAAGCTGGTGAGTTTGTATACGATTTTCCATTCTTATGGGGGTCACGTAGAACAGGACCAGACGTACATAGAGTTGGTGGAAAATATAACGATAACTGGCATTTTAACCATATGTTAGATCCTCGTTCAACATCTCCAGGTTCTATAATGCCTCGTTATCCTTGGCTAATTAAAAATGATTTGAACGCATCTAATTTAGAGAGTAAAATGAGTGGATTAGTTAGTCTTGGAGTTCCATATACTGAAGAAGAAATTTTAGGTGCTAAACAAGCATTATTGGCTCAAGCTAAAGAAATTGAAAATAATTTAAGACAAGACCCAGAGTATGTTAAAAATTATGGTTCAGGTAATATTGAAAATAAAGAAATTGTTGCATTAATTGCTTATTTACAACGTTTAGGAACAGATATTAAAGCAAATAATACAGCCTTAAAATAATAATCAATGTTAAAATTTATTAAACACAATTTAGAAAGTATTGAAGGGGTAGAAATTTATCCAATAATATCTTTAGTTTTATTCTTTTTAGTTTTTTCAACAATGATAATTTTTGTTTTAAGACTTCCAAAAAGAAGAATTGATAATTTAAGTAATTTAACTTTCGATAACGATATTAATACAAAAGAACAAACAGATGAATAAAAATTCAGAAAATATATCGGGTTGGAAAAAGTTTATGAAATCCATGACTAAAGCCCACGAGCTAGGAACCGAGGAAGATATCATGTTAGATCACGATTATGATGGTATTAAAGAGCTAGATAATGTATTGCCGCCTTGGTGGTTATACGGTTTCTATATTACTATTGCAATTAGTATTTTTTATTATATTCAAGTTTTTTATAACTCTGAACAATACAGTCAAGCTGAAGAGTTTGCTACTGAATTAGCAGAAGGTAAAGCAGAAGTTGAAGCGTATAAAGCAGCAAATCCTCAGCTATTTGATGATAGTAATATAGTAGCTTTAACAGATGCTGAAAGTATTGCAAAAGGAAAAGAGTTATTCGCAACAAAAACTTGCACAGCTTGTCATTTAGCTGATTTGGGAGGAAGTATTGGACCTAACTTAACTGATAATGTGTGGATTTTAGGAGGTGATGTTAAATCTATTTTTAACACATTAACTAATGGAGGAAGACCTGGAAAAGGAATGATTGCTTGGGAAAGTACAATTAGTAGAGAAGAAAGAATTCAATTAGCAAGTTATATTATCTCAATGCAAGGATCGCAACCAGCAAACCCAAAAGCACCTGAAGGTGATATTATTTGGCCAGAATAATAATAATAAAAGGAAGTTCTAAAGTTTAAAATCAAGAAATTATATATTGGTTTTTCTTTAAATTAACTTCAAATTTATATTTTTTAGTTAGTAGTAAATTAGGGTAAAAAAGTAGGTTTATAGTAATTAACAATTAAATCAACTTGTTTACCCTTTTTTTTGTCACTTTTGTTTCCATGCAATATAACAATTAACTATAAATTTGCTTGAAAATTTTATATAGAATTATTTAAAATGGATAAAGAAAATAAAGAAATATTTAGAGACTCAATAGCAACAATTGATAAAAGTGGAAAAAGAAATTTTATTTTTCCTAAAAAACCAAAAGGTAGATATTATAATTATAGAACTATTGTAAGTTGGTTTTTATTAGCGTTTTTGTTAGCCGCTCCTTTTATAAAAGTAAAAGGAAATCAGTTTTTGTTATTTAATATTTTAGAACGTAAATTTCACATTTTTGGATTTCCATTTTGGCCACAAGATTTTCATTTGCTAGTAATATCAATGTTGGTAAGTGTTGTTTTTGTTATTCTATTTACGGTTGTTTTTGGTCGAATTTTTTGTGGATGGATGTGCCCACAAACCATTTTTATGGAAATGGTATTTAGAAAAGTTGAATATTTAATTGAAGGAGACAGATCTAAACAAATTAAACTTGATAAACAAAAATGGGATGCCGAAAAAATTAGAAAACGAGTTTTAAAATGGTTTGTGTTTTTTATAATTTCATTTATAATTTCAAATGTGTTTTTAGCTTACATTGTTGGGTCAGATACAGTTTTAATGTATATTACTGATGGACCTCTTGAGCATCTAAAAACATTAATCTATTTATTAGCATTTACAGGAGTGTTTTATTTTGTATTTGCTTGGTTTAGAGAACAAGTTTGTATTATTGTTTGTCCTTATGGAAGGTTACAAGGTGTTTTATTAGATAATAAATCTATTAATGTTGCTTATGATTTTGTAAGAGGTGAAGGAGAAAATGGTAGAAAAAAATTGCGTAAAGATGAAGATAGAGATGAGCTTGGACATGGAGATTGTATAGATTGTAAGCAATGTGTTCATGTGTGTCCAACAGGAATTGATATTAGAAACGGAACACAATTAGAATGTATTAATTGTACGGCGTGTATAGATGCTTGTGATGCAATTATGGATAAATCTGGATTTGATAGAGGTTTAATTCGTTATGCTTCCGAAGACAATATTGAGAAAAAGGAAAAATTTAAATTTAATACACGTTTAATTGCATATTCAGTACTTTTAACCATTTTAGTTGGTGTTTTAGTAACAATGTTATTTTTACGAAATGATATTGAAGCTACAATATTACGTTTACCTGGACAAACATTTCAAAGTACAGAAACAACTATAAAAAATGTATATACAGTTAAACTAATTAATAAAACTACGGAAGATGTAGAAGATATAGATATTAAATTAATATCTCATCCAGGTAGTGTTGAACTTGTTGGAGGTAAAATAAGTATCAAAAAACAAGGTTTAAAAGGAGGGACATTATTTATTGAAATTGATAAAAAAGACTTAAATTCGTCTAAAGAGAAATTGAAAATTGGTATTTATTCAAAAGGAAAATTAATTGAAACTACCACAACTAATTTTACAGGACCATTAATAATTAAATAATTATGAAAATTAAATTTACATGGCCAATGGGAATTGTTATCGCGTTGGTATCGTTTATTATATTTATTTTATTCTTTGTTTATAAAGCACATTTTATAAAAGAATACGATCATCATTTAGTTTCAGAAGATTATTATAAAGACGAATTAAATTACCAACAAGATATTGATAAATTAAAGAATGCGATTTTATTAAGAGAAGATGTAACTGTAAAAAAAGTAAAAGAAGGTTTACAAATTACATTTCCTTCAGATTTTAATTTCGAAGATATAAAAGGTAGTATTAAATTTATGAGAATGTCTAACAATAAAATTGACTTTGAGCATCCTATTGTATTAACATCTAACAAATATTTAATTAAAGATGAATCTCTTGTAGCGGGGAGATGGAATGTTAGAATCGATTGGTCTGTAAATAATAAAGAATATTTATTTAAACAAAAGTTAACATATTAGTATGCTATGGACTGCATTGGTTTTAGGTTTAGCGGGTAGTTTTCATTGTATAGGTATGTGCGGTCCAATTGCATTTGTCTTACCAGTTGATAGATCTTCTAAATCAAGATTAATATTTCAAACATTTTTATACCATTTAGGTAGAGTAATTACTTATTCTCTTATTGGAGTTCTTTTTGGTTTTGTTGGCAAAGGACTTTATTTAGCTGGTTTTCAGCAACGTTTATCAATTTTAATGGGAATTGTAATGATTGTTATTGCAGTAATCCCTGTATCTATATTTAATAAATATAATTTTTCAAAACCTATATATCGAATAATAGGAAAGGTTAAACAAAAATTAGGTTTATACCTAACAAAAAAATCAAATAAAGCCTTATTTTTAATTGGTTTTTTTAATGGTTTTTTACCTTGTGGATTGGTTTATATGGCTTTACTTGGTTCAATTTCAACAGGTTCAATAATTAATGGTTCTTTATATATGGCTGTTTTTGGACTTGGAACAATTCCTTTAATGACAGGTGCTATATTTTTAGGAAATTTTGTAAGTTTATCATTCAGAAATAAAATTCAAAAAGTAATTCCAATATTTGTTGTAATTATTGGATTATTGTTTATTTTAAGAGGATTAGGATTAGGTATACCTTATATCTCTCCTTCAGATGCAAAATTACAGATATCTAATAATCCAGCTGATTGTATAACTATAGAAAAGGTAGATTAACATATGGAAACAACTCCAAGTTTAACAAAAGAAGACTTTGAAAAGGCAACTTCTAACAAAGAGCTTTTAGCAATTATTAATGAGAAAAATATTAATATAGACAAAGTAAAATATAGATTATTTTATGAAGAAGAGCTTAAAAAATTACAAATTGAGTTAGTGAAATTGCAACAATGGATTTCTAAAAATAATAAAAGAGTTGCAATTATTTTTGAAGGTAGAGATGCAGCCGGTAAGGGAGGTAATATTAGAAGATTTTCAGAGCATTTAAACCCGAGATCTACGCGTTTAGTTGCACTAACAAAACCTACTGAAGTAGAAAAAGGACAATGGTATTTTAGACGTTATATTAAAGAATTACCAAATTCAGGTGAAATTGTTTTTTTTGATAGAAGCTGGTACAATAGAGCAGTGGTAGAACCTGTAATGGGATTTTGTAATCAATCTCAATATGATAATTTTATGGTTCAAGTACCAGAATTTGAACATATGTTATATGAAGACAAAGTAGTGTTAATAAAATTTTGGTTTTCAATTTCTAAAGGAGAGCAATTATCAAGGTTTAACGCCAGATTAGAGACTCCTTTAAAACGTTGGAAATTTAGCCCAGTAGATAGAAAAGGTCAAGAACTTTGGAATGATTATACGCACTATAAGGAACAAATGTTTAGTAAAACCCATACAAGTTACAGTCCTTGGATAATTGTTAGAGCTAATAATAAAAAAGTGGCTCGTTTAGAAAGTATTAGGTATGTATTATCTCAATTTAATTATGATGGTAAAGACGAAGCACTTACAACATTGCTTCCAGATCCTAATATTATAATGAGATACCATCGTTCATCAAAACAATTAGATTAATTATGCAGGAATTTACATTAACACCAGAAAACGTAAAAATTCTTAATACTAATAAAGGTCTTTCAGCATTATTATCGAGAGAGCCTTATAATTTAGAAAGAGCTGTAAGGTATGTTAAGTACGAAAAGCGCTTAAAGAAACTTCAAATAGAATTGATTAGAATGCAATCTTGGGCTATTAAAGAAAATGAACGAATTATCATAATTTTTGAAGGACGTGATGCAGCAGGAAAAGGTGGAGCTATAAGACGTGCTACAGAACGTATGAACCCAAGACACTTAAGAAAAGTAGCATTACCAAAACCAACAGAAGATGAAAAAACACAGTGGTATTTTCAGCGTTATGTAAGTCAATTTCCTAAAGCAGGTGAAATTATTTTTTTCGATAGAAGTTGGTATAATAGGGCAGTTGTTGAGCCAGTAAATGGTTTTTGTACTAACGAGGAGTATGAAACCTTTATGAATCAAGTAAATGATTTTGAACGTATGATTACTGAATCTGGAATTCGTTTGGTTAAAATTTATATGTCTATTTCAAAAAAAGAGCAAGCTAAGCGTTTTGAAGATATTAAAAACAACCCTTTAAAACAATGGAAAATGACTGCAGTTGATGAAAAAGCGCAAGAGTTATGGGATGTTTATACAGATTACAAAAGAAAAATGTTTGTAAAAACTGCTGATAATACAGTTAAATGGAAAATTATTAGAGCTAATAAAAAAACAATTGCAAGGGTAAATGCAATTAATCATATTTTAAAAAGTATTCCGTACGATAAAAATCTTGAAATTTAGAATGTAAAGCAACTACTTTTTTGCTTCAAACTTTACTAAATCTAATGTTGCACAATGGAAACAAATAAGGAATTAGAACTAGTTTGGAACTTTGTAAATAATACAGACAGAAATATATTCTTAACAGGAAAAGCAGGAACAGGTAAAACTACTTTTTTACATAAATTAAAGAACGAATCTTTAAAAAGAATGGTTGTAGTTGCTCCAACTGGAGTTGCTGCTATAAATGCAAAAGGAATGACTATACATTCCTTTTTTCAAATGCCTTTTGGTCCAATTGTACCAAATATAGATAAGAACCAATCTTCTAATTTTAATAGAAAATTTAGCAAAACTAAAATCAATATCATTAAATCTATGGATTTATTAGTAATTGATGAAATTAGTATGGTGCGTGCAGATTTGTTAGATGGCATTGATAATACATTAAGACGTTTTAAAAATAAAAACAAAGTTTTTGGAGGTGTTCAATTATTAATGATTGGTGATTTGCAACAACTATCTCCAGTAATTAAAGAAAACGAATGGGATTTATTAAAATCTTTTTATAAAAATGGTTTCTTTTTTAGCAGTCATTCTTATCAACAATGTAATGCCATTACTGTGGAGTTAAAACACGTGTATCGACAAGACAATCAAAAATTTATTAAAATTTTAAATGAAATTAGAAATGATTCACTTTCACAAGCTTCAGCCAATGAGCTAAATAAACGTTACTTACCAGATTTTGTTCCAAATGAAAATGATGGGTATATAGATTTAACAACACATAATAATAGAGCAGAAAAAACTAATAAAATAGAATTAGATAAATTAAAAACTAAAAAACATATTTATACTGCTAGAATTGATGGGAAATTTCCAGAATATTCATATCCTAATAAAGAAGAGTTACAGCTAAAAGTTGGAGCTCAGGTAATGTTTGTTAAAAATGATAGTAATCCAGAAAAAAGATACTTTAACGGTAAAATTGGAAAAATTATTTTTCTAGATAAAAATGAAGTCATTGTAAAATGTCCAAATGATGCTGCTAATATAATAGTTAAACCAGAAATTTGGGAAAACATAAATTATACTGTAAATAAAGAAACTAATGAAATTTTAGAAAACAGTATTGGGTCTTTTGCACAAATACCATTACGTTTGGCTTGGGCAATAACTATTCATAAAAGTCAAGGTTTAACTTTTGAAAAAGCAATTATAGATGCTCAAGCAGCTTTTGCTCACGGACAAACGTATGTAGCACTTAGTAGATGTAAATCTTTAGAAGGCTTGGTTTTAAAAAGTCCTATTGATTCAAGGCAAATAATTAGTGATAGTAATGTAATTTCATTTAATAAAAATGCAGCAGAAAATCAACCAGATGAAACTATTTTAATAAAATCTAAATCCGAATTTCAATTAAATTTAATTTCAGAAATATTTGATTTTTTTGATTTTTTATATCCTGTAAACCGTGTTTTAGATATCTTTTATAGAAATAAAACGAGCATTAAAGGTAACTTAGAAACAAGTTTTATTACTATAAAAGATTCAATTACAAGTCTGCTTAAAATTGCAAATTCGTTTAAATTACAATTACATAATCTATCAGAACCCAAAACCGAGCCTGAAGTAAATACAACCATTCAAGAACGTTTTATTAAGGCACTTGAATATTTTAGCGAACAATTTTCAATTAATATTAATGAACCATATAAAGCCTTTAACTATACAACAGACAATAAAGCTATAGAGAAAGATTTAAACAAGCAATTAGATACAATTGAAGCTTTATTAGCTACTAAATTGAGTTATTTTAAAGAGCTGAAAGAAGGGTTCAATACAGCTAAGATTTTAAAATTAAGAGCAAATGCTGTATTCTTAACTAAAGATAAACCAAAAAAATCTGTTAAAAATAATATAGAAGGAATTGTAAATGTTGAATTATTTGAACAATTACGACAATTAAGAAATACTATTGCAGACGAAAATAATTTAGCTCATTTTCAGGTATTTACTCAAAAATCTTTATTTGAAATGTGTGAAACTCTGCCAACTACTAAAAAAGAACTTTTAAAAGTAAATGGCTTTGGTAAAATACGTGTAAAAAAATATGGCGATGCAATTTTAAAAGTTATTGGAGATTTTTTTATTGAAAATGATATTGAAGTTTTATATGAAAAAGAAAATTTTGAAGAAAAAAAATCAAAAAAAAAGAAAGGGGATAGTAAAAAACTTTCATTAGAGTTATTTAAATCTGGTAAAACTATTGAAGAAATTGCTGATGAAAGGGGATTAACAACAGATACAATAACAACGCACCTAGCATTTTTTATTTCTACAAAAGAAATTAAGATTACAGATTTAATATTAGAAAGTCATTATAAAGAATTAAAAGAATTAATTCCTACAATGACTTTTGAAAATTTATCAGATTTAAAACATCAAATCGATGATAAGTATTCTTACACCGATTTGCGTTTAGTATTAAATGATTTAAGTAAAGAATAATTTAGCTTAATCTTCAACTAATACCCAATCACCTTTTTGGATTAAAGGAATAGCTTGTTTGTATTTTAGAGATTTATTTTCGCCACTCATTACATTTTTAATGGTAACTTTTTCATTTCTTCCAATTTTTCGCTCCGTTCTAACAATTGTTTCAACCACTTGTGGTTGTTGCGTTTGGTTTGTTTGCGTTTGTTCTGAAGTGTTTTTATAATCTTCTTTACTTAATTGAACTTTTTCTCTTTTTTGTTCTCTTGCTTGAGAAACCTGATTTGCATCTTGTGATGGTAATTCGCCTTTAAATAAGAAAGAAAGTACTTCTTTATTAACTTTATCAAGCATTTCATTAAACAACTCAAAAGATTCAAATTTGTAAATTAATAAAGGGTCTTTTTGCTCATAAGTAGCATTTTGAACCGATTGTTTTAATTCATCCATTTGACGTAAATGATCTTTCCAAGTATCATCAATAATAGCCAAAGTAATATTTTTTTCAAAATCAGTTACCAATCCTTTTCCTTCACTTTCGTATGCTTCTTTTAAATTAGTAACTACTTTTAATTCTTTAGTTCCATCGGTAAACGGCACAACAATACGCTCGTATTTATCGCCTTGGTTCTCGTAAACATCTTTAATAACGGGATAAGCAGCTTTTGCACTTCTTTCTAACTTTTCTTTATAGTGTTTGTAAACAACATCAAAAAGTTGATCTGTAAGTTCCTGCTCAGTAAGTGTTTTAAATTCTTCTTCAGAAAATGGAGAAGAAGTTGAAGAGAAACGGATTAACTCAAATTCAAAATTTTGATAATCATTTATCAGTTTACTTTCTCTAACCAAAGCACTACAAGTATCATATACCATATTTACAATATCCACTTGTAAGCGTTCTCCATATAATGCGTGTCTACGGCGTTTGTAAACAACCTCACGTTGTGAGTTCATAACATCATCATATTCTAATAATCGTTTACGAACACCAAAGTTATTTTCTTCAACTTTTTTCTGGGCACTTTCAATTGATTTTGAAATCATAGAATGTTGAATCACTTCACCTTCTTGTAATCCCATTCTATCCATCATTTTTGCAATTCGTTCCGAACCAAACAAACGCATTAAGTTATCTTCTAATGAAACGTAGAATTGAGAAGAACCAGGATCTCCTTGACGACCTGCACGTCCACGTAACTGACGGTCAACACGACGAGAGTCATGACGTTCAGTACCAATAATTGCTAAACCACCAGCAGCTTTTACTGCATCCGATAATTTAATATCCGTTCCACGTCCTGCCATATTGGTTGCAATAGTTACAACACCAGGATTTCCTGCTTCAGCAACAATATCAGCTTCTTTTTTATGCAATTTTGCATTTAATACATTATGATTGATTTTTCTAATAGAAAGCATTCTTCCTAATAATTCTGAAATTTCTACAGAAGTGGTACCAACTAAAACAGGTTGTCCGTTTTTAACTAATTTTTCAATTTCATTAATAACAGCATTGTATTTTTCTCTTTTAGTTTTAAATATTAAATCTTCTCTATCATCACGCATTAAAGGGACATTTGTTGGAATTTCTACAACATCTAATTTGTAGATATCCCAAAATTCACCAGCCTCTGTAATTGCAGTACCTGTCATACCACTTAGTTTACGGTACATTCTAAAATAGTTTTGAAGTGTTACAGTAGCGTATGTTTGTGTTGCAGCTTCAATTTTTACGTTTTCTTTAGCTTCAATGGCTTGGTGTAATCCGTCTGAGTAACGTCTCCCATCCATAATACGACCTGTTTGCTCATCTACAATTTTAATTTTATCATCCATTATAACATATTCTACATCTTTTTCAAATAATGTATATGCTTTTAATAGCTGATTCATTGTGTGAATTCGCTCACTTTTAATACTAAAATCTCGGTATAATTCTTCTTTTTTAGCGTTGGTTTCTTCAGGAGTTAAGTTACTACTTTCAATACTACCAATTTCTGTACTTAAATCTGGCAGTATAAAGAAATTATCATCGCCATCATCACCAGATAAAAAAGTAATACCTTTATCTGTTAATTCTATAGAATTGTTTTTTTCATCAATTACAAAGTATAATTCCTCGTCAATTTTAGGCATTTCACGATTGTTATCTTGCATGTAAAAGTTTTCAGTTTTTTGCAAGAGTTGCTTTATTCCTTCTTGACTTAAAAACTTAATTAAGGCTTTACTTTTAGGTAAACCTCTAAATACACGTAGCAGTAAAAAACCACCTTCTTTAGTATCTCCTTCAGCAATTAGCTTTTTAACTTCAGCTAAAACACCTGTTAAATAATTTCGTTGAATAGATACAATTTTATCTACGCTTGGTTTTAATTCGTTAAATTCATGTCTGTCAGCATTTGCAGTTGCACCAGAAATAATTAATGGTGTACGGGCATCATCAACTAATACAGAATCTACTTCATCGACAATCGCATAGTGATGTGGACGTTGTACTAAATCGTTAGGTGAGTGCGCCATATTATCACGTAAATAATCGAAACCAAATTCATTATTAGTACCATAAGTAATATCTGAATTATAAGCTTTTCTACGCGCATCAGAATTTGGTTGATGGTGGTCTACACAATCTACACTTAAACCGTGAAACTCGAAAATTGGTCCCATCCAAGCGGCATCACGTTTTGCTAAGTAATCGTTAACAGTTACAACATGCACACCTTTTCCAGATAAAGCATTTAAATAAACAGGAAGTGTAGATACCAATGTTTTACCTTCACCAGTCATCATCTCTGCAATTTTACCTTGATGCAACACTGCACCACCAATTAGCTGCACATCGTAATGTACCATATCCCAGGTAACTAGTTTTCCTTGTGCATCCCAAGTATTTGACCAAATGGCTTGCTCATTATCAAGCGTCACATTACTTTTGGTAGCTGAAAGTTCGCGATCAAAAGGAGTTGCAGTAACTACTAAAGTTTCGTTTTCTGTAAAACGTTTTGCAGTTTCTTTAACAACAGCGAAAGCTTCAGGCATTATTTCTGTTAAAATTTTATCTAAAGCTTCATAAGAAACATCTTCTAATTGATCAATTTCTGCATAAATTTCTTCTTTTCTATCAACATTTGCTTCGTGAGCTTCTTCATTTAACTCATTAATTTTAGAAGTATATTCATCGGTTGCTTTTGCAATTATATCTTTAAAATAGTTTGTTTTTGCTCTTAGTTGGTCGTTTGTTAAGTTAGAAATTTCATTTTCAAATGCAGCAACTTTTTTTACAATTGGTTGTAACGCTTTTAAATCGCTTTTTTTCTTATCTCCAACAAATACTTTTAATACTGAATTTAAAATACTCATGTTTTGTGTGTATATTTATATTATTTTACCTTAATAATTAGGTGTTTTTTCTATTATTGTTTAGTAAGCGAATTTAAAATATTTATATTTTATAAAGCTTAAAAAATGTTTAAATTATGGTTTAAACCAAAAAAAAGTCTCAACCGAGACTTTTTTTGAATTCTAATATTTTTAATATTCATCTTCATTCCAAAGATAATCATCTTCGGAAGGATAATCTGGCCAAATTTCAAGAATGGATTCAAAATTTTCATCTGCGTCTTCAATTTCTTGAAGATTTTCAACAACTTCTAATGGAGCTCCTGTTCTTATTGCATAATCAATCAATTCGTCTTTTGTTGCAGGCCATGGTGCATCTGATAAATATGATGCTAATTCTAATGTCCAATACATAACTTTTTTTTGTATTAAATATTTTTGCAAAAATAATTTTTTTACTTAAAGATACAAGCTATTTCTTACTTTTTTTCAATAATAAAAAGAACTTGTTATATTTTCTCAGGAATCCAAGGGATTTCTTGAGCTTTGTTATCAATAGTCAATTTTCGTGCCAGTACAAAAAGGTAGTCAGAAAGTCTATTTAAATAAACAATTATAAGTTCATTAATTGTACTTTCTTCACTTAATTGAGTAACAATGCGCTCTGCTCTTCTGCATATGCAACGTGCTATATGACAAAATGACACGGTAGTGTGTCCGCCTGGTAATACAAAATTAGTCATAGGCGGTAAGTTCTCATTCATATTATCTATTTCAATTTCTAGAAGTTCTATTGATTTGTTATCAATTTTATGAATGTTTAGGCGTTCTTTACCACTTTTTAAAACCTTTTTTTCTGGCGGCGTTGCCAACATTGCGCCTAATGTAAATAATTCGTTCTGAATTTTAATTAACAGATGAGAAGTGTAATCATCAATTTTTTGATCACGAATTAAACCAATATATGAGTTTAGTTCATCCACAGTTCCATAAGATTCTATGCGTAAATGGTATTTTGGAACTCTAGTTCCGCCAAATAATGATGTTTTTCCTTTATCTCCAGTTTTTGTATATATTTTCATTGTAAAAGTTTTGAAGGCTTAAATATACAAAGATTTTAAGTTTCAAATTTTTAATAAGCTGCAGGTATTTGGTATCCTATATTTGATATTTATATTCGAATAGTAAAATGTTGTTTGGCTTGCTCGGTTCTAAAAAATACGATTCCCCAAAAGTAAGTATCTATAGTTATAGTAACTTTTGGATTGTTTTTAATTGCCAACCAAGCTTGTTGCATTTCTTTTGACCAATTAATATCATCAAAAATAAATACAGAATTATTATGTGCAGTTGCAAGGCACTGATTAAAATAGTTTAAAGTAGCTTCTTTTTGATGGTTTCCATCGAAATAAATTAAATCAAAAGTTGAGTTTTTTGTTAACTCTGGTAATACATTTTTAAATTCGTTATTAATTAATTGAATTTTAGTAAGATTAAATTCAGAAAAAAGTTCTTGAGCTTTTTGTGCTGTATTTTTACAGCCTTCTATAGTAATTATTGAAGCGTTTGGATTTCCTATACTTATAGCAGCTGTACTAAGTCCTAAAGAGGTTCCTAATTCTAAGATGTTTTTGGGCATAAAATATGCTACAATTCTAACTAATAGATGTGCACGTTTTTTAGAAATGCCGGCAATTTTAGCAATTTTAGCAACTTTTCTATTACTTGTTTTAAATATTTTAGATCCATTACCAAAGTCATTCACTGATATGGTTGTACTGTTTTTTAAAAAAAAGTTTTGAAAGTTATGTATTTGCTTCTTATTAACAGAAGAAGTTTTTAAATTAAAACATTTTGTAACTAAATTGTAAATAAATGGTGAGTGGATACCATGTTTATTAGTTGACTTAATTAGGAATAAAAAATAAGACTTTATTTTGAACCACATACATAATATAATATATTGCGAAAATAGCTGAAAAATTATTTTAATTTGCTATTTAAAATTATATTTGTGATGCCCCTATACTATTTTATGAAGAACTTTTTTTTATTTATATTATTATTAACTTGTTTTACATCTTGCATTTCTAAAAAGCAAATGACTTATTTTCAAGGAGAACCTGTTAGTAAATCTGAACTTTATAAGTTAAATAACGAACCTTACAGACTTCAAATTAACGATATTTTATATATAGATATAAAAGGAAGTAACCCTGAAATAGTTGCAATGTTTACAAGTGGTGCAGAAAACTCAAGCAATTCTTTAAATAGAACTCAAGATTTGTATTTTACGGGTTATTCTGTTGATAGACATGGAAATATTAGAATTCCGTATTTAGGTGATGTAAATGTTTTAGGATATACCGAAAAAGAAGTTCGTGAAAAAATAGAGCAAAATTTAGAAACTTATTTTAAAAACCCTGAACAATTGTTTGTTACTGTAAAATTAGCAGGTATTAATATTTTAGTAACAGGTGAAGTTAATTCTCCAGGATCAATAAATTTAAAACAAAATCAAGTTTCTATTATAGATGCAATTTCTAATGCTGGAGAAATTACAGAGTTTGGTAACAGAGAAGCTATTACAATAATTAGAAAAACAATTGATGGAGTTAAAAAGTTTGAAGTAGATTATACAAAAATTAATATTTTTGATTCTGAAATTTTCTATTTACAACCAAATGATATTGTTTATGTATCACCTTTAAAACAAAAATCTTGGGGAACTGGAACAACTGGTTTTCAATCTTTTGGCACTGTAGTTACAGTTTTATCTTTTTTAGTAAGTTCCGTATTACTAGTTAAAAATTTATAATAATATGGATAATAAATTTAATTTTAGTGAACATACAAACGAGCATATTTCGGATATTAAAGATTATATTTTTAGAATAATTGCTAATTGGAAATGGTTTGTCTTATCACTTGTAATAGCTTTTGCTATTGCTTATTACTATAATTTATCTTCCGAAAAAATATATGGTTTATCAACTACAATTGCTGTTAAAGAAAAACAGAACCCGTTATTTTCAACAGGAACTAATATAGCTTTTAATTGGGGTGGAGTAAGCGATAAAGTAGAATCTATTAGAAAAGCATTAACATCTAGGTCGCATAATGAAAACGTAATTAAGGAATTGGGTTTTTATATAGATTATTTAAAAGACGGAAGGTATAGAATGGAAGATGTTTATAAAGAAACTCCATTTGAAATTAAACTACAACCTAACCAATATCAGCTTTTAAATACACTTATTAAAATTGAAATAATAGATGAAGATATTTTTAATTTAACTGTTGATTTTGATTCTGAGCAAAATTACAACCTTATAAATTATAAAAATGAAACTACAAAAAGGTTCATTCCTGAAACAAATATTTTTTCACAATCTTATAGTTTTGATGAATATATAAATTTACCTTTTTTAAAAGCCCAGTTATTAAAGTCTGATATAGTTAAAATTGAAAGTGCAGAGGTTTATTATATTAAATTAAACTCATTTAATAGCGTAACAAGTAAGTATACAAATATTAGAGCGAAAGGCTTGTCTGGCACTTCTTTAATAGAACTTTCTTTAACAGGTTCAAATAAAAATAGAATTGTTGATTTTTTAAATAAAACAGTAAAAGTTTTAGCAGAAGTAGAATTAGATCAAAAAACAAATTATGCCCGAAGTACCAAAGAGTTTATAGATGCGCAATTTAAAAATACTTCAGATACATTAAAGTTAATTGAAACCAATATAGAGAAATTTAAAAAACAAAACTCAATTTATGATTTATCTGCACAAGGTGGTGAAATTTTTTCACAAACTACAGGATTAGATAAATTACAAAATCAATTTATAGATAGAATTGAGTATTTTGAAAACTTAGAAACCTATATAAAAAATAACACAAATTTTTCTAAAATTCCTGCTCCTGCAATAATAAATATTGAAGATGGTTCAATCTCTGCAATGGTGGGTGAACTAACTAAATTATCTATAGAAAATGAAAAACTTTCTAAAGAAGTTACATCCAACCATCCTTCGTTAAAATTAAATAATGAAGAAATTGAAACCACCAGAAATGTATTGCTTGAAAATATTGCGTCGTTAAAAAAAGCTACATTAGTTAGTTTAAAAAATAGCAGAGAACGCTTAAATTCTTATAACTACGAATTAAACAAGTTGCCAAATAAAGAACAGAAACTGTTAAATTTTCAGAGAAAATATAGTTTAACAGAATCTAATTATGTGTTTTTAATGCAAAAGCGTTATGAGGCAGATATTGCAATTGCTGCAAGCGTTTCGGATATTTCTGTATTAGATTCTGCAAAAGATACTGGGCAAGGATTTATTTTACCGAGAGTTTCATTTAACTATATGATTGCATTGCTTTTAGGTATTATTTTACCACTATTTGTAGTAATTGTTAAAGAAATATTAGACAATAAAATTCATACTGTAGAGGATATAGAAAAATTATCTCCAATTCCAGTTTTAGGAGTTATTGGTAAAAATACAGCTATTAATAATTTGGCAGTATTTTTAAAACCAAAATCTATGGTTTCGGAATCTTTTAGAGCTGTGCGTTCTAATATTCAGTTTCTATTTGATAGAAAATTAAAAGATAAATCTAAAACAATTCTTGTAACATCTTCTGTAAGTGGAGAAGGGAAAACTTTTATTTCAATAAATATGGCCACTGTTTTTGCCTTAGGTGGTAAAAAAACTATTTTGGTAGGATTAGATTTAAGAAAACCTAAAATTTTTGGAGATTTTGATTTTACAAATGATATTGGTGTAGTTAATTATTTAATTGCAGAAAAAAGTATTCCAGAAATAATTCAAAAATCAAAAATACCTAATTTAGATGTAATTACTTCAGGACCAGTTCCTCCTAATCCTTCAGAATTATTAATTAATTCTGCAACGGAAGAACTAATTGCTAAACTTAAAGAAGATTATGAATATATAATTTTAGATACACCACCAATAGGTTTAGTAAGTGATGCCTTAGAATTATTAAAATACTCAGATGCTACCATTTATGTTTTAAGACAAGGTTATTCTCAAAAAGGAATGCTTAAAATGATTAATGAAAAACACAATAAAGATGCTAAATCTAAAGTAAGTATTGTTTTAAATGATTTTAAAATTAAAGCAAAATACGGATATGGTTATGGCTACGGTTATGGCTATGGCTATGGAAAGTATTCTAATGGTTATGCAGATGTAGAAAAGAAGTCTTTTTTTAAAAACCTTTTCACAAAAAAATAATTTATTGAATAGCACAAAACAATTTTATTTTATTTAAAATAATTAAATAAACATCTTATATTTTTAGTATACAGGATTCCATTTTTATTTTTTTAAAGCCTTTGAAATAGTATAATTTATTTTCGAAAAAGGTGATAAAAGTCACTAAAGTTTTTTACGAATAATTGGTTAACCAATTTTTTATGGGCTATATTTGTAAAAATTTTTTAAATGAATAAAGCAATATATATAGCAACAAGTGAAGCTAATAGCGGTAAATCTATTGTAGCACTTGGGTTAATGCGAATGTTATTAGGCAAGACTGCTAAAGTAGGGTATTTTAGACCAATTATTGATGATGTTAAAAAAGGGAAAAAGGACAATCACATCAATACAATTATTTCACATTTTAATTTGAGTATAAATCCAAATGAAGCTTATGCTTTTACTAGATCTGAATTTATAAATAAAAGAAATGAAGGAAAAGAAGGAGAAATTTTTGATAAAATTATTGAAAAGTATAAGAGTTTAGAAGAGAAAAACGATTTTATGTTAGTTGAGGGTACCGACTTTTCTGGAGAAGGTACTGCAATAGAATTAGATGCTAATATTTTAATTGCAAAAAATTTAGGAATTCCTGCAATTATTGTTTCTAGTGGGGTTGGTAAAACCTTAGAAGAATTTGTAAATGGTGTTCATATAGCTTATGATTCTTTTAAAGAAAAAGAAGTTGAAGTATTAGCTGTTATTGCTAATAAAGTTCAAGAAAAAAATATTGAGATTGCTAAAAATGGTATTGAGCAAAACTTGCCTAAAGATATATTTGTAAGTGTTATTCCGTTAATAACTTCTCTTAATAATCCTACAATAAAAGAAGTTGCAAAGGCTATAGATGCAAAAATTTTATTTGGAAAAGAGCATATAAACAATCAGTCCTCTAAATTTATAGTTGGTGCAATGCAGCTTAGAAATTATTTAGGACATTTATGTGAAAATTGTTTAATTATTACACCAGGAGATAGAGCAGATATAATTTTAGGAGCTTTACAAGCTAACATTTCTTCAAATTACCCAAAGATTTCTGGAATAGTACTTACTGGAGGAATAACGCCTGAAAAACCAATTATAAAGCTAATTGATGGTCTTGCACAAGTTGTTCCTATTTTAACAGTGAAAGAAGGAACTTTTGCAGTAGCAAATAAAATTGGAGCAATTCGCTCTCATATGTATGCAGAAAATAAAGAAAAAATTGTTACTTCATTAAATGTTTTTGATAAGTATGTAGAAGTTGAAAAGTTAAATGAAAAACTAATTACTTTCGAAAACGATAGTATTACTCCAAGAATGTTTCAATACAATTTATTGAAACGTGCTAAACAACAACGCAAACATATTGTTTTACCTGAAGGAAATGATGATAGAATTATTACTGCAGCTGCAAGATTGGTTCAAATGGACATTGTAGATATTACAATTCTGGGAGATTATGATGATATTGCTAATAGAATAATTCGTTTAGGTTTAATAGTAGATATTAATAAGTTTAATATAATTAATCCAGTAAATTCAGAATATTTTAAAGATTTTGCTAATACCTTATTTGAAATTAGAAAAAATAAAGGTGTAACCATTGATATGGCAGAAGATTTAATGGGAGATGTTTCCTATTTTGGTACAATGATGGTGCATAAAGGCCTAGCAGACGGAATGGTTTCTGGAGCAGCACATACTACTGGACATACAATTTTACCTGCTTTACAATTTGTAAAAACTAAACCAGGTGTATCAGTTGTATCATCTATATTTTTTATGTGTTTAGAAGATAGAGTTTCAGTTTTTGGTGATTGTGCAATTAATCCAAACCCAAATGCAGCACAATTAGCAGAAATAGCAATTTCTTCAGCAGACTCAAGTATTAATTTTGGAATTGATCCTAAAATTGCAATGCTTTCATACTCTTCTGGGGCTTCTGGAAAAGGAGCTGATGTAGATATTGTTAGAGAAGCTACAAAAATAGTTAAGGAAAAACGTCCAGATTTAAAAGTAGAAGGTCCAATTCAATATGATGCGGCAGTAGATGCAACAGTTGGAAAAAGTAAATTACCAGATTCTGAAGTTGCAGGACAAGCTAATGTATTAATTTTTCCAGATTTAAATACCGGTAATAATACTTATAAAGCAGTTCAAAGAGAAACAGGCGCATTAGCTATTGGTCCAATGTTACAAGGCTTAAATAAGCCTGTAAACGATTTAAGTAGAGGTTGTACAATAGACGATATTTTTAACACAGTAATATTAACAGCAATACAAGCACAAGGTTTATAATGAAAGTTTTAATAATAAATTCAGGTAGTTCTTCAATTAAATATCAATTATTTAATATGCCTCAAGAAGAAGTTATATGTTCAGGTTTAGTAGAGAGAATTGGGTTAGCAAACCCAGAAATTCATTATAAATCAGTAAATAATAGTATTGATAAAATTTGTGAAATTGAAAATCACGAAATTGGATTAGGAAAAATTGTAAAATTTTTATTAGATGAAGAAGTTGGTGTAATTAAATCTACTTCAGAAATTGCTGCTGTTGGTCATAGAGTAGTGCACGGAGGTGCTACTTTTTCAGATACTGTTATAATTGATGAAAAAGTGAAAGATAAAATAAAAGAATTATTTCCGTTAGCGCCTTTGCATAACCCAGCAAATTATGAGGGAATAATTGTAGCAGAATCTATGTTTCCAAATGCAAAACAGATTGCTGTTTTCGATACTGCTTTTCATCAAACAATGCCTATTAAGGCTTATAAATATGCCATTCCAAATAAATTATTAAACGTAAATAAAATTCGTAGATATGGTTTTCATGGTACAAGCCACAAATTTGTAACTGAAAGAGCAATAGAATATTTAGGTGCTGCAAATAGTTCTAAAATTATTACTATTCATCTTGGAAATGGATGTAGTATTACTGCAGTAAAAGAGGGTAAAAGTGTCGATACTTCACTAGGTTTTGGACCAAATGAAGGTTTAATTATGGGAAGTAGAAGTGGAGATGTGGATCAAGCAATTATATTTCATTTAGTAAATAATTTAGATTACACTATAGATGAAGTAAATAATATGCTTCTTCGTGATAGCGGTATGACAGGGCTGACAGGATATAGTGATTTACGTGATATTGAAAAACTAGCCGCAGAAGGAAATGCTGACTGCCAATTAGCTTTAGATATGAGCGCCTATAGAATTAAGCAATACATTGGTAAATATGTTGCTGCATTAGGTGGGGTTGATGCTATTGTTTTTACGGCAGGCGTAGGTGAAAACTCTATTCTTACCAGAAAAATGGTTTGTGAAAATATGGATTTCTTTGGAATTGAAATTGATGAAGTTAAAAATGATATTAGAGCAAAGCAATTAACTGAGATTCATTCAGACAATTCAAAAGTGAAAATTTTAGTAATTCCAACTAATGAAGAATTAGAGATTGCAAAACAATCTTATAAGTTATTGAACTAAATATTTTTATTGTAGTTTTTATTAGTTTTAAAGCATAATAATCTAAATATATTTAGTCATGAAAAGATTGGAATATATATTCATTTTTCTTTTTATTATACAAGTATTTATTGTTGATGCTCAAATTATCTATCCTGAAACTCTAAAGAGAGAAGTAATAGATACTTATTTTGATACTAAAATTTCTGATGATTATAGGTGGTTAGAAAAACTCGAATCTATTGAGGTTGAAGAATGGGTTAAACTTCAAAATAAAGTTTCCGAAAAATATTTATCAAAATTAGAAAAGACATATAATTCAAAATTGAATATAGGTAATTATATGTACCATTCCATGGATTATGATAAAGATATAGATTTAGAAACTGATTCTAAATTATATTTTAAACTCTTGTACACTGGTTTTAATTCTTTAGCTTCAATTTTTTATGCAAAGGGTTTGCAAGGAGATTATGAAAAGTTGATTAGTCCAAGTTCAATTTCTAAAAAAGATAAAATAATTTTTACAAGTTTAAAACCATCTAAAAATGGAAGGTTTTTAGCATATCAATATAGCAGAAACGGAAGTGATTGGAAAGAAATAAAAATTGTACAAATAAAAAACAGACGTTATTTTAAAGAAGTTTTAAAACATGTTGTTACTTCCGAGATTTATTGGTATGGTCAAGGTTTTTTTTATAAAGAGTATCAATTTGACTCTAACCATGCTAAGAGAGTGAATCCTAAAATAAAATACCATCAATTAGCAACAGAACAAGAAAAAGATAAGTTGCTTTTTGAAGTGGATACTGAAAATGAAGATCTAAATGTTTATGGAACCTCTAATCAGAGTTTATTTATTGTAAAAAAATCAAATAAATTTACTAATAAGTTTAGTTTATATTATAAAGATCCAAAAGAACAAAACTTTGAGTTTAAACCTTTATTTGAAAATATTAAGTATGATATTAACATTATAGGATTTAAATCTGATACCGTTTTAGCTTTAACCACAATTAAACAAAATAAGTTTATTTTATCTTTTCCATTAAAGCAACCTAAGCAATGGAAAATTTTAAGTCCAACATATAAAGATGCTGTTCTAACAAGTTATGAGATTTTAGATGATAAAATTGTTGTTTCGTATCAAGGTAGTAAAGCTTCTTTTTTAACAGTTTTAGATTATAAGGGTAAAGTTTTAGGAGAGGTTGTTACTCCAGTTGGACTTAGTATTAGTGGTTTAGTTTATTCAAAAGTAACAAATGAATTTTATTTTAAACTCTCTTCATATACTGTTCCTCCTGTTACGTGTCAATTAGATTTAGTTAACTTTAAATTTAATTATTTAGGTAAAGTTAAGGTAGCATTTGATGCATCCAATTATAAATTTTTAAGAGAGGAGTTTACATCCTATGATGGTACAAAAGTGCCAATTTTTTTAGTTTTTAAAGATTCTTTAAAAACAGATGGAAGTGAACGTTTTTTATTAAAGACTTATGGAGGTTATGGAACAGTAGCAAAACCTTCATATGATCCAGGAATTATTTATTTTATTGAAAAAGGTGGCGTTTTTGCATATGTAAATGTAAGAGGTGGAGGTGAATTTGGAATTAAGTGGTGGGAGGATGGAAAAAAAATGAATAAAAAAAACTCAATATTAGATTTTACAAGTGCAGCTGAATTTTTAATTGAAAAAGGATATACTAAAGCAAGAAAAATTGCAATTACAGGAACTTCGCATGGTGGTTTGGTAACAGCGGGTGCATTAATTGAAAAACCAGAATTATTTGGAGCTGCTGTAATAGACGTGGGCGTATTAGATATGCTAAGGTTTGAGATGTCGGCTGTAGGGTCTGTTTACACAAATGTAAATGAATTTGGGTCTAACAAAAACAAAGAAGAATTTTTTAATAAACTCTCATACTCACCTTATCATAATGTAGATAATACTATTAATTATCCTTCAACTTTAATTATGACAGGAAGTGACGATAATAGAGTTCCACCATACCATTCTTATAAGTTTGCCGCATTATTACAAAGCAACCCTTTACAGAAAAAGCCTATTTTACTCTGGTCTCAGGATAAAACAGGGCATTATGGAGCTAATAATATTAATTCTATGATTCAAGAACGTGCTTTTATGTATAGCTTTTTGTTTAATGAATTAATTGAAAAATGATTGAAACAAACAGCATTAGTAAATCGTTGGTACTAAAACTTTTTCTTTTTTAGTTCAAAATCTTTACCTAAATAAACGCGTCTAACAGTTTCATCAGCGGCAAGTTCTTCTGGAGTTCCTTCTTTTAAAATGCCTCCTTCAAACATTAAATAAGTTTTATCAGTAATGGCTAAAGTTTCTTGCACATTGTGGTCGGTAATTAAAATACCAATATTTCTATCTTTTAAATGTGCAACAATACTTTGTATATCTTCTACAGCAATTGGATCAACACCTGCAAAAGGTTCATCTAATAAAATAAATTTTGGATCAGATGCTAAAGCACGCGCAATCTCTGTTCTTCTTCTTTCTCCACCCGAAAGCAAATCACCACGGTTTTTGCGCACATGACCTAGACTAAACTCATTAATAAGAGATTCTAATTTTTCTTTTTGTTCTTTTTTTGAAAGTTCTGTAAATTGTAGTACAGACATAATATTATCTTCAACCGATAATTTTCTAAATACTGAAGCTTCTTGAGCTAAATAACCAACCCCTTTTTGTGCTCTTTTATACATTGGAAAATCGGTAATTTTTTCATCATCTAAATAGATTTCACCTTCGTTTGGTTTTATCATTCCAACAATCATATAAAAAGAAGTAGTTTTACCGGCACCATTAGGACCCAATAAACCCACAATTTCACCTTGTTCAACTTCAAGAGAAATCCCTTTTACCACATATCTGCTACCGTATTTTTTCTTTATGTTTTCTGCTCTTAGTTTCATATTTTAATTTTTGTTGAATTTTTTACAAACGTCTTACTTCTCAAATTTCATTAATTTCCTTCCAACTCTTCCCAAAATTCGTAAGCTCTTCTTAAATGTGGAATTACAATTGTACCACCAATTAAAGTTGCTATAGATAAGGTTTCCATAACTTCTTCTTTAGAAACCCCTTCTTTAAAACAAGTTTCTAAATGGTATTTTACACAGTCGTCACATCTTAAAACAGCTGATGCAACTAAACCTAATAACTCTTTTGTTTTCACGTCTAAATGACCTTTTTTAAACGTATTAGTATCTAAATTAAAAATTCGCTTTATAACTTTATTGTCATCAGCTAATATTTTATCGTTCATCTTTAAACGATACGCATTAAATTCTTCTACTTGATTAGGCATTTTGTTTACTTCTTTTAAGTTCTCGTTTTATCACAATTTTTGATATATAAATACTTACTTCATATAAAATAAGTATTGGAATTGCTACAATTATTTGACTAATAATATCTGGTGGAGTTATAATTGCCGCCAAAACTAACACCAGAACCAATGCATGTTTTCTGTATTTTTTCAAAAAGTCTGGTGTAATTAAACCCATTTTAGTAAGAAAATACATAACTATTGGTAATTCAAAAATAAATCCTGAAGCTAGTAAAGACGATCGTACTAACGAAATGTATGAGCCAATTTTAATATTTCGTTCAACAGCATCACTCACAGAATAATTTCCTAAAAAGTTTACAGAGAGTGGAGTAACTACATAATATCCAAATAAAACTCCTATAAAAAATAAAAAGGAAGAAATAATAATAAAGCTCTTAGCATTTTTTCTTTCTTTTTCGTACAATCCAGGACTTATAAATTTCCAAATTTCCCATATAATAAACGGAAAAGCTAAAATAAAACCAACAGTAATGGAGGTCCAAATATGTACACTAAACTGTTCAGCCATTGCTAAACTTTGAAAAGTAAATGGAATATCTTCTATACAAAGACCGTCCGTTCCAAAAAATTGAGAAATTTTACAAAACACCCTATAAGTAACAAAATTTGCACTTTTGGGAGCAAATAAAATGGTATTAAAAATAAAACCTTTAAATAAAAATGCAATAATGCCAAAGAATATTATTGCGGCACTAGATCTAACAAGGTGCCATCTTAGTTCTTCAACGTGGTCTAAAAAAGACATTTCTTTTTCTGCTTTTGCCATCTTAAAAAATTCCTTCTTTTAATAAATCATGTAAATGTACAACTCCTACATATTTTGAGCCATCAACTACTAATATTTGAGTTATATTGTTATTTTCCATAGTTTCTAATGCTTCAATAGCCATAGCATCAACAGAAATGGTTTTTGGATTAGTACCCATTATGTCTTTTGCTAATAGTTTGCTAATATCGGCATTATCTTTTAACATGCGTCTTAAATCTCCATCGGTTATAATACCAACAATTTTATTATTTTCTAAAACAGCAGTTGTACCTAATCTTTTTTTAGAAATTTCTATAATTACATCTTTTATTGGTGTTGTTGGTGTTACAATTGGAAGTTCGTTGTTAGATATTAAATCGTTAACTCTTAAATATAATTTTTTACCGAGTGCACCACCAGGGTGGTATTTAGCAAAATCTTTGCTCGAAAAATTATTTTTTTCTAACAAACAAACTGCTAATGCATCTCCAATAACTAATTGTGCTGTTGTACTTGTAGTAGGTGCTAAATTGTTAGGACACGCTTCTTTTTCAACAAAGGAACTTAGCACAAAATCTGCATGTGTTCCTAAATATGATGAAGCATTTCCTGTAATTGCTACAATTTTATTACCATAGTTTTTTATTAAGGGTACTAAAACTTTTATTTCTGGAGTATTTCCACTTTTAGAAATGCAAATAACAGTATCATTTTTTTGAATGTTTCCTAAATCTCCGTGAATTGCATCTGCCGCGTGCATAAAAATTGCAGGCGTACCTGTAGAATTTAGGGTAGCAACAATTTTTGTAGCAATATTAGCACTTTTGCCAATACCTGTTACAATAACCCTTCCATTCGAAGTTAGAATATAATTAACAGTTTTTGTAAAATTAGCATCAACAAAATTTATTAAATTAGCAATTGCTTTGCTTTCTTCAATAATTGTTTGCTTTGCAATATCAATAATTGTATTTTTATTTTTCAAAAGATTAAGTTTTACTATTAAAAAAAGTTTTATCTTTAGTTTCAAACAAAAATATATTTATTTAATTAGATAATTGAATAAACTATTTAAAAAATAAAAATTTGAGTAGTATTTTTAACATATTATTTCCTATCAAATTTTTTTAATGATAATTAATTATTAATAATGAGTGAAAAAAGTGTTGATTTACACAAAGAATTAAAAAACTATTTTGGTTTTAATAAGTTTAAGGGATTACAAGAGCAAGTTATAACAAGTTTAATTGATGATAATGATACTTTTGTAATTATGCCAACAGGAGGTGGTAAATCGCTTTGCTACCAATTACCAGCATTAATTAAAGATGGAACTGCAATTGTTGTTTCTCCACTTATAGCTTTAATGAAAAACCAAGTAGATGCTATTAGAGGTATTTCTTCTAATAGAGGAATTGCACACGTACTAAATTCTTCATTAAATAAAACCGAAGTAGCACAAGTAAAAAGTGATATAGAAAATGGAATTACTAAGCTGTTGTATGTTGCTCCAGAATCTTTAATAAAAGAAGAATACATAGATTTTTTAAAAAATCAAAAAATTTCATTTGTTGCTATAGATGAAGCACACTGTATTTCTGAATGGGGACATGATTTTAGACCTGAATATAGAAACTTAAGAAATATTATTGAAAAAATAGACAAAGTTCCTATTATTGGTTTAACTGCAACTGCAACAGAAAAAGTGCAAGAAGATATTCTAAAAACTTTAGGAATGTCTGATGCTAAAACATTTAAGGCTTCATTTAACAGACCTAATTTATTTTATGATGTACGGCCAAAAACTGCAAATGTAAATTCAGATATTATTAGATTTATTCGTTTACATATGAACAAATCTGGTATTATTTATTGTTTAAGTAGAAAAAAAGTTGAAGAAATTGCTCAGGTTTTACAAGTTAACGGTATTAAAGCAGTTCCATATCATGCAGGTTTAGATGCTAAAACAAGATCTAAGCATCAAGACATGTTTTTAATGGAAGAAGTAGATGTTGTTGTTGCAACTATCGCATTTGGAATGGGTATAGACAAACCTGATGTGCGATTTGTAATTCACCATGATATTCCAAAAAGTTTAGAAAGTTATTACCAAGAGACTGGACGTGCTGGACGTGATGGAGGTGAAGGATATTGTTTAGCTTATTATTCGTACAAGGATATTGAAAAATTAGAAAAATTCTTATCTGGTAAGCCAATTGCCGAACAAGAAATAGGAAATGCATTATTGCAAGAAGTTGTTGGTTATGCAGAAACATCAATGTCTCGAAGAAAATATTTATTACATTATTTTGGTGAAGATTTTGACGAAGTGAATGGTTTGGGTGCAAATATGGATGATAATGTTGTAAATCCTAAGAAAAAACATGAAGCTAAAGAAGATTTAAAATTATTATTAGAAGTTGTAAAAGCAACAAACCAAAAATATAAATCTAAAGAAGTTGTAAACACCTTAATTGGAAAAGTAAATGCATTATTAAAATCGCATAAAACTGATGAGCAATCATTTTTTGGCTCAGGGGATAAACACGATGGTAAGTATTGGATGGCGCTTATTAGACAAGCATTGGTTGCTGGTTATATAAAAAAAGAAATAGAACAATATGGAGTTGTTAAAATAACAGAAGCTGGGTTAAATTATATTTTAAAACCTACTACATTTTTAATGACAGAAGATCATAAGTACGATGAAAATGACGATGCTGCTATTATTACAAACTCAAAAAGTAGTGGTGCAGCTGCCGATGAAACTTTAGTTAAATTATTGAAAGATTTACAAAAATCTGTTGCCAAAAAGAATGGAGTTCCGCCTTATGCTGTTTTTCAAGAAACATCTTTAGACGATATGGCTCTAAAATATCCAATATCCATAGATGAATTAAAAAATATATATGGAGTTGGAGAAGGAAAAGCAAGAAAATTTGGTAAGCCTTTTGTTGATTTGATTTCAAAATATGTTGAGGAAAATGATATTATGCGTCCTGATGATTTTGTTGTTAAAAGCACAGGTGTTAATTCTGGTCTAAAATTATACATAATTCAAAACACAGATAGAAAATTACCTTTAGAAGATATTGCAAAATCTAAAGGATTAGAGTTTAATGAACTTATAGAAGAAATGCAACGTATTGTTTACAGCGGTACAAAAATTAATATTGATTACAGTATTGATGATTTGTTAGATGAGGATCAACAAGAAGAAATTTTTGAGTATTTTATGGAAGCTGAAAATGATAGCATTCAAAATGCTTTAGATGAATTTGATGGAGATTACGACGAAGAAGAATTGCGTTTAATGCGAATTAAGTTTATTAGTCAAGTTGCAAACTAAAATAACGTTTGTTAATTACTAAGTAATTGTTATATCTATTTAATTATATCTAGTATTTAAATCAAAAGACTTTCAGATTAGTATATATTTTTATTGTTAAATTAGAATTGTATAAATCTTAAAAAGCCCTTAAATATAAGGGTTTTTTTATGCACTGATTTTTATAATATTTATAAATTTACTCGATTTTTAAAATTAATTTTTGTTATAAAACAACAGCTTATATAGTAATAATTATAGTATTAAATTTATAAAATGAGTGCTTTAAAGTCAATAAGAAAATCGAACTTTTTACAGCAAAGAAGATACGAAGCAATTGTATTTTTAATTGTGTTTTTTGGAATTTTTGGATACATGGGATCAACTATGGGAGTTTCAAATATGTTAAATACAATTATGAATACGGCCTGGGATTTACTAATGAATACGGTATTTTATATTATGGGTATTACTGTTTTATCAGGCGCTTTGGGAAAGTTGTTAATAGAATTTGGAGTGGTTCGTTTATTAGAGATAATTTTAGCGCCATTAATGAGACCATTGTTTAATTTACCAGGTGTTGCATCCTTAGCCGGAGTTTTAACTTTTTTATCAGACAATCCAGCTATTATTAGTTTATCTAATGATAAAAACTTTAATAAATACTTCAAAAAATTTGAACTTATATCTTTAACAAATTTTGGAACTGCATTTGGAATGGGATTGATTGTTATTACATTTATGTCTACATTAAAAATTCCTGGAAATAGCGAAAATCTATTTATTGCTGCAATGATTGGACTTTTTGGGGCGTTAATGGGGGCTGTAATTTCAACGCGATTTATGCAATATTTAATTAAAGATAAAATTAAAGAAACTGATATTGAATCTAATGTTAAAATTGAAGAAAATATTAGTTTTAAAAGCGAAGGAAGCGTATTTATTAGATTCTTAAATTCAATTTTAGACGGAGGAAAATCTGGAGTTAGTTTAGGTTTGGCAATTATTCCAGGTGTTTTAATAATTTCTACAATGGTTATGATGCTAACTTTTGGAGTAAATGACGCTACTATGGGTTATCAAGGTTTAGCTTATGAAGGAGTTCCATTACTTCCAGAATTAGCAGGTAAAGTTTGGTGGCTTTTTGAAGGCTTATTTGGGTTTAAAAACCCAGAACTAATTGCTTTTCCAATAACTTCTTTAGGTGCTGTTGGTGCCTCACTTTCTTTAGTTAAAGCATTTATTGCAGATGGTATAGTAACTGGAGATACAATTGCTGTTTTCACGGCAATGGGAATGTGTTGGAGCGGTTATTTAAGTACACACACTGCAATGTTAGATACATTAAAATTTAGAGAATTAACTTCTAAAGCTTTAATTTCTCATACTATTGGTGGTATTGGCGCAGGTGTAGTGGCACATTATTGTTACCTCGCAATGCAATATTTTGTATAGTGTAAAATTAAAATTTTAAGCTAGATAAGCTACAACCATCCCCACTAAAATTGCAATAAATTTATACAAATTAAATTTATGATCTTTAGATGTTTCAAATAAAATAATGGTTGAAATATGTAATAAAACACCAATTATTATTGCTGTAATTTCAGTTTTGTACGTTAGTAAAAACTGTATATTTCCTCCAGCTAAAGTACCTAAAGGAGACATTAAAGAAAATACTAATAAAAATAGTACGGCGTAAATTTTTGAAATTTTAGATTTTACAAAAAAGGTTCCTAATATAATTGCAATCGGTATTTTATGAATTACAATTGCCCACAATAAATGCTCATGATGGTGGTGATTGTGTCCTAATGGAATACCTTCCATAAATGCGTGAATTCCTAAACTAATAAATAACGCCCACGGAAAATCTATATTTTCTTGAACATGAATATGTCCGTGTTCCGCTCCTTTTGAGAAAAAGTCTAAAATTAATTGGAGTAATAACCCAGAAAGTATAAATAACCCAATATTTGGTTTGTCTGAAATATAAACTTCTGGAAATAAATGCAATATGGTAATGGATAATAAATAGGCACCACTAAAAGCTAATAATAATTGTACTGTTTTTGCACTTGGTTTAAGCCCAAAAACAATAATCATTCCAATTAAAACCGATAAAATAAGAGCAATATATGTCATTCTAAAACTAAAATTAAGCGATCTGAACTATTTTCATTAAAAGCATCTAATTGATAATTGCCAAAAGTATGTTTAATTTTAAAACCTACAGAATTTAAATATAAATTAATTTTAGCTAAATCTAAACATTTTACTTTTTCAAAATAAGTATGGTGCTCACCATCTGCATCAAAATTAATTTCTTTTACAACAAAACCACTTTTTAGGTAGCGTTTTATATTAAATGTAATACCGTCAATTATTTGAATTTCTTCCGGTACTAAATGTTTAATAACTTTTTTAGCATTCATAAAATCGATGATAGCAATTCCATTGGTATTTAAACCATTTTTAATATTTTGTAAAACTTTAATATCTTCATTATCATCTTCAAAAAAACCGAAACTTGTAAATAGATTTAGAATTACATCAAATTTAGTTTGAAATGAATTTCGCATATCGTGTTCAACAAACCGTAATCGCTCATTTTCAAACTCTTTCGCAATATTTATGCTGTTTTTAGATAAATCTGCACCAATAACATTATATCCTAATTGATTTAAAAAATTGAGTGTCTTCCTTTTCCACAAGCTAAATCTAATAATCTGTTTTCCTTTTTTATGTTTAAAAAAGAAACTAAGTTTCTTATAAATTCTTGAGCTTCACTGTCGTCTCGATGTTTGTATAAAATATGGTAATAACTGGTGTCAAACCAAGAAGCAAACCATTCTGTTTTTTTATTCATAATTGTTAAATGGCTACAAAAATAATCAATTGAAACTGTTTTGTTAAATTGTTGAACTTAAATTTTGTCCATTATTGGTTTTTTTGCATTATTAAATTCTAATAGCGTTAGAAATTATAGATGATTAAACCTAATTAGTTAATTCTCCTAAATACTTTCAACAGTTTCTTTATTATTTAAGTACTTTTGCAAAAATTAAAAGATATGTATCATAATTTTAAAATGGTAGCCACCACAATGTTTGGTTTGGAAGAAGTTTTAGCAACCGAATTAACCAATTTAGGTGCTCAAAATGTTGTACCAGGGGTAAGAAGTGTTTCATTTGTTGGAGATAAAGGCTTTATGTACAAGGCCAATATTGCCTTGAGAACTGCTATTCGAATTCTAAAACCTATAAAACGTTTTAAAGTTTTTGATGAAGACGATTTGTATAAAAAAATTCAGCAAATAGAGTGGGAGCGTTATATGACGGTTGATAGTACTTTTGCAATTGGAGCAGTGGTGAACTCTAAAAATTTTACTACAAACTCGCATTATATCTCATTAAAATCTAAAGATGCTATTGCAGATTATTTTAGGCATAAATATCATAAAAGACCAAATGTTGATGTTAAGCATCCAGATTTAAAAATTCACGTACATATTCAAAAGGATTTTTGCTCAATATCTTTAGATAGTTCTGGCGATTCTTTACACAAACGTGGCTATAGAAATTTAACTAATATTGCTCCAATAAATGAAGTTTTAGCAGCTGGTTTGGTATTATTGTCTGGATATACAGGCGATTGTAATTTTATTGACCCAATGTGTGGTTCTGGTACTATTTTAATTGAAGCAGCTATGATTGCGAATAACATACCTGCAAATATTAATAGAAAAGAATTTGGTTTTGAAAATTGGCAAGATTACGATGAAGATTTGTTTTTTAAAATTCAAGATTCTTTATTAAAAAAAATTACCAATTCTCATTTTAAAATTATGGGATTTGATAAAGCTCCTTCTGCAGTTAGAAAAGCAAAAGAAAATATTGAAAATGCTAATTTGTCTGAGTTTATTGGAGTGCATCATATAAATTTCTTTAATTCAGTTAAAGAAGTTTTTGGTAAAACAACCATTTTATTCAATCCACCTTATGGTGAACGTTTGGATATAGACATAAATCAGTTTTATAAAAATATTGGAGATACTTTAAAAGGAGGTTATCCAGATTCTACAGTTTGGTTTATTACTTCTAATAAAGAAGCAATTAAACATGTTGGTTTAAGAACTTCAAAAAGAATTCCTTTAAAAAATGGAGATTTAGATTGTGTGTATGTGCGCTATGATATTTATGAAGGAAGTAAAAAAGCCAAAAAACTTAAAAATTATGAAAAAACTGATTCTGATAAAATAGACGAAGAGTAAAATAACATTAATTTAAACTTAAGCTATGCGTCATGTTGAACTAGATTTAACATGGCGTTTTCAATTTCTTACTAATTATTTCTTTTCAATCAAATCACTTTTATTAATTTTGCACAAACATATTTCAATGTACAAAACTATTATCCGTCCATTTTTTTTTCTTTTTGATCCAGAAAAAATTCATCACGTTACATTTTCATTAATTAAATTTTTTTCAAAAATACCTGGAGTTCCAGCTGCTTTTAGAAGTTTATTTCTAATAAAGGATAAAAAATTAGAAAGGAAACTATTCGGATTAACATTTAAAAACCCAGTTGGTTTAGCTGCGGGTTTCGATAAAAATGCCGTATTGTATAATGAATTGGCAAATTTTGGTTTTGGTTTTATTGAAATTGGAACTGTAACGCCAAAACCACAGGCGGGAAATCCTAAAAAACGATTGTTTAGATTAAAGGCAGATAATGGTATTATTAATCGAATGGGATTTAATAATGAAGGTTTAGAAGCTGCAATTCAGCAATTAAAAAAGAATAAAGGAAACCTTATAATTGGAGGAAATATTGGTAAAAATACCGATACAATGCCAGATGGTTATACGGAAGATTATTTAAAATGTTTTTCAGAATTGCATCCTTTTGTAGATTATTTTGTGCTAAATGTAAGCTGCCCTAATGTTGGAAGTCACGCAAAATTAACAGATAAAGATTATTTGATTGAATTAATTACTACAGTTCAAAAATCAAATAAAACATTTATCAAACAAAAACCAATATTACTAAAAATTGGACCAGATTTAAATAAAATTCAGTTAGATGAAGTTATAGAAATTGTTGCAGAAACTAAAATAAATGGCGTTATAGCAACAAATACTTCAACAAATAGAGATGGATTATTAGCTTCAAAAGAACAACTAAAAGCTATTGGTAATGGTGGTTTAAGCGGAAAACCTATTAAAAATAATAGTACAAAAGTAATTAAATATTTATCTGAAACCTCTAAAAAATCTTTTCCAATTATTGGAGTAGGTGGTATTCATTCAGCTGAAGATGCCATTGAAAAATTGAATGCAGGTGCGGATTTAATTCAAATTTATACAGGTTTTATTTATGAAGGACCTGCGTTGGTAAAACGAATTAATAAGGCTATTTTGGCTGAAGCTTAAATTCGAAAAGTTAGATAAAGCAAATAAAGTCTAATTAAAACAATTAATATTGGAAACCCTAATTTCATTTATTGCTGCTTCTATGTTGTTAACCGTAACACCTGGACCAGACATAATTTATGTATTGGTGCAAAGTATTACAAATAGCAAAAAACATGGAATTGCAACAGCTTTAGGTTTGGTTTCTGGAATAATTATTCACACTACATTAGTAGCTTTTGGAGTTTCAGCAATTATAAAACAATCTGAGTACATTTTTTTTAGTATTAAATTGTTTGGAGCATTGTATTTGCTGTATTTGGCTTATTTAACTTATAAATCTAATGAAGTACTTTTGTTAACAGCAAAAACAGACAAAAAAGGACTCTTACAGTTATTTAAACAAGGCTTTATTATGAATGTTTTAAATCCTAAAGTTTCAATTTTCTTTTTAGCATTTTTTCCAGGGTTTTTATATTCTGATTCACAAAGTACAGTAGTTCAATTCTACGTTTTAGGACTGCTTTTTATGTTACAAGCATTGTTAATTTTTGCATTAGTGGCTTTACTTTCAGGAAGTTTTGCTTCCTATTTAAAAAAACATCCAACATTTAATACAAATATTAAATGGTTTAAAATAGTTGTTTTTATTGGGATTGCTATTTTTATACTTTTTTCTGAGTAGATATTGTATATTTGAAACTGTATGAAAACCGTAAAACTTATAGAATGTCCGCGTGATGCAATGCAAGGAATAAAATCTCATTTTATTCCAACCGCTGCAAAAGCACAGTATATAAATGCGTTGTTGCGTGTAGGTTTTGATACTATAGATTTTGGTAGTTTTGTATCGCCCAAAGCAATTCCGCAAATGCGAGATACTGCGCAAGTACTTTCAAAATTAGATTTAAGTAAAACAAGTAGCAAGTTATTAGCAATTGTTGCAAATGTTCGTGGAGCTGAAGATGCTTCAAAATTTGAAGAAATTGATTATTTAGGGTATCCTTTTTCTATTTCAGAAAATTTTCAAATGCGGAATACTGGAAAAACTATTTCAGAATCTATTATTGCTTTAGAAGAAATTTTAAACATTGCTTCAAAATCAAATAAAGAAGTAGTTACTTATTTATCTATGGGGTTTGGAAATCCTTATGGTGATCCGTGGAACGTAGAAATTGTTTCGGAATGGACTGAAAAGTTAGTGCAAATGGGTGTTAAGATAATTTCGTTGTCAGATACCATTGGGAGTTCAACTCCTGATATTATATCTTATCTATTTTCTAATTTAATACCGTTATATCCATCAATTGATTTTGGTGCTCATTTACATACTACACCAATAACTTGGTTCGAGAAAGTTGATGCCGCCTATAAAGCTGGTTGCAATAGGTTTGATGGTGCTATAAAAGGCTACGGAGGCTGTCCAATGGCAAAAGATGAACTAACTGGAAATATGCCAACTGAAAAACTTGTATCATATTTCAATCAACAAAAAGCTTTTACAAATATTAATGCAATGAGCTTTGAAAGTGCTTACAATGAAGCTTTAAAAATATTTGATTTGCTATAATTTATTCGTTTTCAAATAATTAAATTTTACTTCTATTTTAAATTATGACATATGTCATACTATTTATAACTATTCTAAATAAGATTTTGTTATGTTACTTTCGGTTACATACATTTGTACTATTATTTAAAACAAGTCTAAATAAAAATAAGGGTAAAAATGAAAAACTTAAAATTATTATTTGTAACAATTTTAATCTGTTCAATAGGTTATTCACAAGAAAACACACAAAATAATTATCAAAATTCTGGTTCAAAATTATTAGGCGATAATTTATCAAAAGGAATTACAATTGGAGGATATGGACAAATAGATTATAACGAACCAGATGGCTCAGCAGCAGGAAACCTAGATATACATAGATTGGTTTTATTATTTGGTTATAAGTTTAACGATAAAGTTAGTTTTTTAACAGAAATAGAGTATGAGCACGTTAAAGAAGTATATGTTGAGCAAGCATTTATAAAATATAAAGCAAATGAAAATGTAAATGTTTTAGCCGGTTTAATGTTAGTGCCTATGGGAATTATTAATGAGTTTCATGAACCAACAACTTATTACGGTGTTGAACGTCCAAATGTTGATAAATACATTGTTCCTACCACTTGGAGAGAATTGGGTGTTGGTGTATCTGGAAATATAAACACAGTTTCTTTAAAATATCAAGCGTATATATTTAACGGATTTAAATCTTATGCTGATGGTTCTGGAATATTACGCGGTTCAGATGGTTTAAGAAAAGGACGTCAGAAAGGAGCTGAATCTGTAATTAATTCTCCTAATTTTTCTGCAAAATTAGATTACTATGGAATTATGGGACTTAGAGTAGGTTTATCGGGTTATTTCGGAAAAACACAAACCGATGATAGTGTAATTGAAGCTTCAACTGTTGGAATTGCTATGCTTGGTTTTGATGCTCGTTACAAATACAATAGCTTAGAATTAAGAGGGCAATTTATTACAACAAATTTATCTGATACTGAAAAATATAATACTTTAACAGGGCAAGACTTAGGATCAAAAATGAGTGGTTTGTATGCCGAAGTGGCCTATGGATTTGATTTACAAGGTGTTGAAAAGCTTACTCCTTTTTTAAGATACGAAAAACACAATACACACGCTGATACCGAAGGTAGTTTAGTTGCTAATAAAGCGTATGATAGAGATGAGTTAATTTTTGGTTTAAATTATAAAGTTGCTGAAGGAGCCGCTTTTAAAGTTGATTATCAATTAATGAATAACGCAGTTTCTGGCAGTGATACTGCAAAACAATTTAATGCTGGAGTCGCTATTTGGTTTTAAATTTTAAAAAGATGAAGCATACAGTATTTATAACAATTTTAGCATTTTTTATTGCAAGTTTCAATGTATCTAATCGTGTTGAAGCACTTATACATAAAGAAATTAAGTCCGTTTTTGGAATTGAAAATTACACAAAAGAAAACCTAAGTATTCCTCTTGATTTAATAGATTCATTACCAATAAAAATCACCGAAAAAAACTTTTTTAAAATATATTCTGGAAATGAAAATTTAGGATATTACTATTTGGGGCAAGCTTATGGTAAAGCAGATTATTTTGATTTTATTGTAATTTTTGATTCAGATTTAATTGTTTCAAAAGTAAAAATATTAGTTTACAGAGAAGATCACGGTGGAGAAGTGGGGAGTAAACGTTGGTTAAAACAGTTTATAGGAACAACTGCAGAAAAAGAATTAAAATACCAACAAGATATTGCTGCAATTTCTGGAGCTACAATTTCTGCAAAATCTATGACAAATGAGGTAAATAGATTGCTTAGAACAATCCATGCTTTAAATACTAAAAAACTTTTATAATGCAGGTACACGGTTTAATTCAGCAGTTTCCAAAAGAAATAAAATTAGTAATAATTGCTTTTATTGTAGTGTTAAGTATAGGTTTTTATGGAGGTTTAAGTTTTGTAAGAAGTACAACATCAATGAGTTCAAATGGTATTGAAACACATTATTTAGGAAACGAAGCAGATGAAGATGCCGAAATTATGAAATTTAAAAAAAGTGAAAGAGAAATACTTACAATAGTTCATAATCATATTTTATCTTTATCAATAATCTTCTTTTTACTTTCATTAATAGTAGCGACAACTTCTATTAATAAAAAGTTGAAATATTTTTTAATGATAGAGCCCTTTTTATCGATACTTTTAACTTTTGGAGGTATTTATTTACTTTGGAAAGGTATTTTGTGGTTTAAGTATGTTATAATTTTTTCAGGAACATTAATGACTTTAAGTTTTGTAGTAGCAACAATTTCAATTCTTTATCAGATTTTATTACCTTATAAAGTAAACAAATAAATATTTTCTACCTATTTAAATTAAATAGTGTAAATTTGCTCGCAATTAATTTCTAAGTTGATTGCAACATGATAACACATACCGATAAATTTGTAGGAGAAGGATTAACCTACGACGATGTTTTACTAATTCCAGCATTTTCTGAAATATTACCAAGAGAAGTTAGTATACAAACAAAATTTTCAAAAAACATAACGTTAAACGTTCCAATAGTTTCTGCAGCTATGGATACTGTTACAGAATCTGAAATGGCAATTGCTATGGCTCGTGAGGGTGGTATTGGTGTTTTACACAAAAACATGTCTATTGAAAAACAAGCAAATGAAGTTAGAAAAGTAAAACGTTCTGAATCTGGAATGATTATAGACCCAATTACTATTACTAAAGATAAAACTGTTCTTGACGCCAAAAGTCTAATGCGTGAATACGGTATTGGAGGTATTCCTGTTATAAATGATCAGGATGTGCTTATTGGAATAGTAACTAATAGAGATTTACGTTTTGAAGGTGACAACACACGTAAAATTGAGGAAATTATGACTTCTAAAAATTTGGTTACGGTTGCTGTTGGAACTTCATTACAACAAGCTGAAGTAATTTTACAAGATAATAAAATAGAAAAATTGCCTGTAGTTGATGATGATTATAAATTAGTTGGATTAATTACTTTTAGAGATATTATTAAAGTAAGTGAAAATCCAAATGCAAATAAAGATTCATACGGACGTTTACGTGTTGCCGCTGCATTAGGTGTAACACATGATGTTCTTGAAAGAGCTGAAGCCTTGATAAATGCGGGTGTAGATGCACTTATTATTGATACTGCTCACGGACATACAAAAGGTGTTGTTGATGTGTTAAAAAGCGTAAAAAATAAATACCCAGATACCGATGTTATTGTTGGAAATATAGCAACAGGAGCAGCAGCAAAATATTTGGTTGAAGCTGGAGCCGATGCGGTAAAAGTGGGAATTGGACCTGGTTCTATTTGTACAACTCGTGTTGTTGCAGGTGTTGGTTTTCCTCAATTATCAGCAATTTTAGATGTTGCAGAAGCAATAAAAGGAACTGGAGTACCAGTTATTGCCGATGGTGGAATTAGATATACAGGAGATATTCCTAAAGCTATTGCTGCTGGAGCAGATACAGTTATGTTAGGCTCTTTATTAGCCGGAACAAAAGAATCTCCAGGAGAAACTATTATTTTTGAAGGAAGAAAGTTTAAATCTTATAGAGGTATGGGATCTGTTGAGGCTATGAAACACGGCTCTAAAGATCGTTATTTTCAAGATGTTGAAGATGATATTAAAAAATTAGTTCCTGAAGGAATTGTTGGGCGTGTGCCTTACAAAGGTGAATTAAACGAAACAATGGTTCAGTTTATTGGAGGTTTACGCGCAGGAATGGGGTATTGTGGAGCTAAAGATATTAGCACTCAAAAATCTGCTCAATTTGTAAAAATTACCGCTGCAGGTATGCGAGAAAGTCATCCGCACAATGTGACAATTACAAAAGAATCTCCAAACTATTCGAGATAGTTTGTAAAATATATAAAGTTATTACTAAAAAAATAGGCTGTTTAAAAAGTAAAATTTTCGTCAACCTGAACTTGATTTAGGTTCTCATAGCGATTGAAAATCAGTGTGTTGAGATTCTGAATCAAGTTCAGAATGTCGGGTTTCAATACTTTTTAAACAGCCTGTTTTTAATTGATTAATTTTTAAAGTTACTCTTTTATAACTCTAATTCCTACGTATTTACTTTCAATTATTTCAGTATTATTCACGTCATAAAAGTCGTATGCGCTGTAACCGTAAATTCCATTATTAAAATATTCTGCAACATTTCCTCCTAAATCATATACATCCGCTTCACCAACTTTTACAGGTTTATTTTTTCCTACTTTTTTAAATAAGTGCGATTTTAATTCTTTTATTTTAAGGTTTAAGGCTTCACCTTCATCAATTGTAATTGAATAACCTGCCCAATAGTTTAAAGTATTTTCTTTTGCAGCAGCTTTATGTGCAGATTTTTGCAGATTTTTAGCTTCTTTATCATTTGGCAATCTATAAGTATCACCAGTTAATTTACTTAGCCATTGTACATATTTTAAAGCTTCTTCTTTAGAAGTTACAACAGGATAATTATCTAATCCTGCATCAAAACTAAATTCTAGTTTGTAGGCTTTAAATTGCGCATTTGTAATTTCAAATTTACTAATTGCGATAGAATCTTTCTTAACTAAAACTGTTTCTGGAATTAAAACTTCATTGTGTAATTCACCAAAATTACCAGTTTTGGTTATTTTAGCTT
The DNA here is from genome assembly GCA_942492305.1 of uncultured Flavobacteriaceae bacterium. Lineage (GTDB taxonomy): Bacteria > Bacteroidota > Bacteroidia > Flavobacteriales > Flavobacteriaceae > Lutibacter. The sequence continues at coordinate 56,282 of CALOEI010000003.1, forward strand.
TATCAATTTTCAATAAGTTAGCTAAAGGGCTTTCCTTTTTAAAGGCTTCATTTTTAGTTGAAATTTTATTGAACAAATATGTGTCTATCCAAGCCAATTCTTCGTTCATTTTACGCAATTGGTGTGTAATTTTTCCTAAACCATGTGGTTGACCTGGAAACCATAAAAATCGAACCGGTGCTTTATTTACTTGTTGTAATCCTCTGTAATATTCCCAACCTTGGTCACGTGGAACTGCTCTGTCTTCACTTCCGTGGAAAATAATAGTTGGAGTTTTTATTTTCTCAATTTCAAATAATGGCGATTTAATAATGTAATTTTCGTTGTAAAACTTACCATTTAAATCATCCCAAGGAGCACCTCCAAAATAGGATTGATCAAAACTAACACCAAATCTGCAAGTTCCATAATCGGATGTCCAGTTAACATCACCAGCACCTGGCGCTGCAAATTTAAACATGTCTGGATAACGAACGGTTAGCATAGTAGTTATAATTGCTCCGTTAGACCACCCCATGGTTCCTAGCTGATTTTTATCAATCATACCTTTTTCATCTAAAAGATTTATTGCTTTTGTAATATCTTCTAATTCTGGCTCGTAATAATTTCCTTTAATACTTTCAACAAAAGAAAGTCCGTGGTTAGATGAACCGTGGTAATTTGGCTTTAAAACAAATGCTCCACGTTGTGCTAAAATATTTGGGTAGGTGCTCCAACGTTCACTCCAAGTATCAGTATCTACACCAGAAGGGCCTCCGTGAATAGATAAAATTAACGGATAGCGTTTGCCTTCTTTGTAGTTTTCAGGATAATATAAAATACCCGTAACTTCTTCATTATTATAGCCTTTCCAAATTAACACTTCACTTTTAGTAATTGGTTTTTTTGATAAATTTTTATTTAATTCAACAATTACCTTTTCATTAATAAATTTATTTTTTGAAATATCTGCTATATAAAATTTTGGTAATTTTGAAGCTGTAGAGTATTGATAAACTACTTTTGAACCATTTTCTGAAACACTTAAAAGTGTTGTATGATTGTCTTTTTCATCTAAATCAATTGATTTTTTTGACCAAGAATCCCCGTTTTTTTTATAGTAAGCTAATTTGTAATATGCTTTATTAGCTAGGGTAACAATTACATCGTTTCCAACAATATTATAGCCACGTCCAATGCCTAAATCCCATTCTAAATCTACTTTTTTGTAGCTATTAGTCGCTATTGTATAATAATACAATTCAGAAATTCCAGCGCCATTCCATTCAGGGTCTGAAGCGTGAGATGATGTAAAATAGAAACCTTTATTGTCTATACTAAACTCAAATCCATTTGAAGGAAATTCTAATTCTTTAATAATTTGAGTTACTTGATTGTTTTCTAAATTTTTAAGAAAATAAAAAGGATCTTTTTGTGCATCTGAAGCGTAACTTCTGCTTCTGCTAGTACTATAAATTAGCCATTTTCCATCAGGTGAAACGGTGTAACTTTCTAATGGTTTTTTATTATCTGTTATCCTTTTTATAGATTTTTCTTTTAAATCATAAGCATACACTCTTGAAGGTTTCCAGTGAAGGGAGTCTTCAACAACAATTACATCATCTTTTTTTTCTTTTAGTATACTTTCGTGTAAAGTTTCTCCTTCATTAGATTTAAAAAGTAATGTGTTTTTATTTTGCCAAGCAATACTAGAAATACCATTTTTAAATTCTTTAACTTCTTTAGGTTCACCACCATAAATACTTAATTTCCATAATTTTTTTCCTTTATCTCGAGAGGATAAAAAATAAATAAATTCACCATCTTTAGAAAATAACGGACTGTAATCATTTTCATCTGCATTTGTAAGCTGAATAGTTTTAAAACTGTCTTTTTCTGAAATATCTAAACGTGTTAAATAGATGTCTGAAACAAATTTATCTTTCTTTTTGACAGGTTTGTTTTTAGTCCATACTACCATAGTTCCATCAGGAGAAATAGAAACAGATCGCATAGACTCTGTATTTATTATGTCTTCTGGTGTCCAACGTGTTTTATCTTTTTCTTTATCTTTTTCCTGAGATTTAAGTGGAATAGCAACTAAAAAAAGTAGCAAAAGGATTGCTGTTGCTAAAAATGATTTTTTCATAAGTGTTTTGTTTAGTTTCAGGTATCTTAGTTTTATTTGTTGTAAATATAAAAGGATTTACAACTTTTATTTGTTTTTTAATTCTTCTAATTCTAAATATTTTTCAACAAAAGCTTTTACACCATCTTCTATGTTAGTTTGAGGTTTAAAATCTATATAATTAAATAAGCTTTCAACATTGGCGTAGGTAGATTTCACATCACCAGGTTGCATTGGTTTAAATATAATTTTTCCTTTTTTATTCAATACTTTTTCTAAAGCTTTTATATAATCCATTAAAGCAACTGGACTATTATTTCCGATATTAAATATTTGGTATGCTTTAGTGCTTTTTGATGAAGTTGGTTCTTTAGGATTAAATGCAGGGTTATTTTCTTTTGGAGCTAACGGTAATAGACGTTTTATACTCTCAACAATATCTCCAACATAGGTAAAGTCTCTACTCATATCACCATTGTTAAAAACTTCAAATTCTTTATCATTTACCATAGCTTTCGTGAAAATATGCAAAGCCATATCTGGTCTTCCCCAAGGTCCATAAACTGTAAAAAATCTTAATCCTGTTGCAGGAATATTAAATAAATTAGCATACGAATGTGCCATCATTTCATTGGCTTTTTTACTTGCAGCGTACATTGCTAACGGATGATCCGTACAATTATCTTCTTTAAAGGGAATGGCTTCACTTAAACCATAAACTGAACTAGACGAAGCAAATACTAAATGTTCAACAGGGTAGGCTCTACAACTTTCTAAAATATTTAAAAAACCTGTAATATTACTATCTACATAAGAATGTGGATTTTCCAAAGAATAACGTACACCAGCTTGTGCAGCTAAATTAACAACATAATTAAATTGCTGTTCTTTAAATAATTGTTTTACCTTCTCTAAATCTGTTAAATCTAATTTTATAAATGCGTTATCTCCAGATTTTAAAAGTTTATTGTATTCAATTTCTGAAGTATTAAAACCTAAATCTTTTAAACGCGCTAGCTTTAAATTTACATCGTAATAATCATTTACATTATCTAAACCAACAACAGCATAATTGTTTTTTAGTAATAATTTTGCCAAATGATGACCAATAAAACCAGCCATTCCAGTGATAAGTACTTTCTTTTTGTTTTCTTTTTTCATTAATTGTTTTTTGATTTAATAAAAACACAGCCTTAACATTAATTTTAGAATTTTATAAAAAATTACTTCTAAAGAAGTCTATTTATTAATGAGATTAACAAAAATAGAATTATTTACAATAAATGGTTAAGATAAACTGTATTTATTTTGATATAGTAACAAAATTTATTAAAATATCTAACTAAATTTGAGAGACTAAATTATATAAAATATGAACAAACAATTAATAGAATGTGTACCGAATATTAGTGAAGGAAGAGATGCTGTAAAAATAAAGGCAATAACTTCGGTTGTAGAAACTGTTGAAGGTGTTAAGTTATTAGATGTAGATCCAGGAAATGCAACAAACAGAACTGTAATTACATTTGTTGGTGAACCAGAAAATGTGATTGAAGCGGCATTTTTATTGATAAAAAAAGCTGCTGAATTGATAGATATGAGTAAACATTCTGGCGAACATCCGCGTTTTGGAGCAACAGATGTTTGTCCGTTAGTGCCAATTTCAGGAATTACTTTAGAAGAAACTGCTGTCTTTGCTCATAAATTGGGAGAAAGAGTAGGTAAAGAACTTGGAATTCCTGGTTATTTTTATGAAAATGCTGCCAAAGAAGCAAAACGAAAAAATTTAGCAAGTTGTCGTTCTGGTGAATATGAAGGTTTGAAAGAAAAATTGGTAAATCCTGACTGGAAACCAGATTTTGGACCAGCAGAATTTAATACTGCTGTTGCTAAAAGTGGTGCCACGGCAATTTCTGCACGTGATTTTTTAATAGCATATAACGTAAATTTAAATACAACTTCAACAAGAAGAGCCAATGCAATTGCTTTTGATATTCGTGAAGCTGGCCGTGTTAAATATGAAAATGGAATTACTGGAAAAAAGGTACTAGATAAAAATGGAGAGCCTATTAGAATTCCTGGAAAATTGAAATCCGTAAAAGGAATGGGTTGGTTTATTGAAGAATATGGAATTGCACAAATTTCGTATAATTTAACCAATATTAATATCACATCGATGCATGTTGCTTTTGATGAAACTATGAAATCGGCAACTAAAAGAGGTTTAAGAGTAACAGGTTCAGAATTAATAGGATTAATTCCGTTAAAAGCAATGTTAGATGCTGGAGATTATTTTTTAAGAAAGCAAGAACGTTCTTTAGGAATTTCAGAAGAAGAAAAAATAAAAATTGCAGTAAAATCTTTAGGCTTAGACGATTTAAAACCTTTTAATCCGAAAGAAAAAATTATAGAATATTTATTAGAAGATACTGCTTCAAAAAAATTAGTAGATTTTACTGTAAAAGGTTTTGCAGAAGAAACAGCAGGAGAATCTATGGCGCCTGGAGGTGGTTCTATTTCGGCGTATGTTGGAGCTTTAGGCGTTTCGTTAGGTACAATGGTTGCAAATCTTTCAGCTCATAAAGCTGGTTGGGATGACAAATGGGAATTTTATTCTGATTGGGCTGAAAAAGGGCAAGCTTATAAAAACAAATTATTGTTTTTGGTAGATGAAGATACGAATGCTTTTAATAAAATAATTGATGGTTTTAGAATGCCAAAATCTAATTCTGAAGAAATTGAAGCACGTAAAGAAGCTATAGAAAATGCGACTAAATACGCTACTGAAATTCCATTTCAAGTAATGGAAACTGCTTATAATTCTATGGAAGTTATGCAGGCAATGATTAAAGAAGGAATGCAAACTTCGCTTTCTGATGCTGGAGTTGGAATTTTATGTGCAAGAACTGCAGTTGTTGGGGCCTATTTTAATGTTAGAATTAACGCAAAAGATATAAAAGACAGAGCTTACGCTGATGAAATTTTAAATAAAGCAAAAGCTGTTTATACTAAAACAGTAGAAATTGAAAATGAAGTGATGGAGTATATTGATGCGAAAATGTAATATACGTTAAAAGTATGAAGTCGAAAGCCAGAAAAATATAACTGACTTTCGACTTTTCTTTTTTTAAAAGATAAATATTTATTCAACCACGTATTAATTATCTCGTTTTTCTTCTCTTTTTTTTTGCCTTTCAAGTTTTTTAAAATAACCTCTAAAGAAAAAATTATGTTTTAAGGCATCTAAGTTTTCATTTAACAACAAACTACCCTCTTTTATGTTTTTTGTAGTTTCATCAATATTTTTGACCAGAAGCGTGTCATTTAACATATAATTTACAGTACCATCTCCATTATTAATATTATAAATCAACTCATTTACTGAAGTAATTGCTGAATCTATTTTACTACTAGAAGTATTTAAATTATGAATGGTAGATTTCATTTCAGTTCCTGCAATAGAATCGCTTAAGAGCACAGCAGCTAAGCTTTCATCATAGTTTATAGCTTTTATAATATTGTTAAATTCATCTAGTGATTTTGAAGCACTTTTGCTAGCGGTTTGTAAATTTAAAATGGTGTTTTTTAATCCAGATGCTAGGGTAGAATCATTAATTAACATACCTAAAGTTCCTTTACCGGTTTTAATAGAAGTTGTAATTTTTAATAAATCAGAGGTTAGTAATGATATATTATCGTTAGTTGTGTTTAGAGTTTCTAACATATCATTTGTAGATATTTTACTGTATGATTTTATGGTATCTCCAGGAGTTAATGGAGGCGCATTATCTTTTGTTGGTGCAATATTAATTACCATGCTACCAACCAAACCATCTGAACTAATACCTGCTACTGCATTTTTTTTAATATGTTTTAAAAATTTTTCTTCAATAATCATATCTACACAAATAGTGGTATCATTAACCATATTTATAGATTTTACAGTACCTACATTAATACCAGAATAACGCACGTTATTGCCTAATATTAAGCCATTTACATTGTTAAAAACAGCACTAATTTTAAATGTTTTTTCAAAGAGATTTTGCCTATTTCCAATAAAATATAGTGCCGTAATTAAAAAAAATGTGCTTAAAATTACAAACAAGCCTAAACTGATTTTTTGTGAATTAGATTTTTTCATACCATTGCTATTTAAAGAACTCTTGTACTTTTTTATCTGTAGATGCAGCAATTTCTTTATAAGTTCCTTCTATATAATTTATACCATCAATTAATAAAATCATTCTATTAGAAATTACTCTTGCGCAATCCATATCATGTGTAATTATTAGTGATGAAGTTTTAAATTTTTGTTGAATTCCTCTCATTAATTCTATTATTTCTTTAGAAGTAATAGGATCTAAACCAGTTGTTGGCTCATCATAAATAATAATTTTAGGACGTAAAATAATTGCTCTTGCAAGTGCAACTCTTCTTTTCATTCCGCCAGAAAGTTCATCAGGCATTAAATCAATAGCGCTTTTTAAGCCAACACTATCTAATGCTTCCAAAACTAATTGTTTACTTTTAGAAGTATATTCTGGAAATTTTCTAAGTGGAAATTCTAAGTTTTCTCTAACTGTCATAGAATCATATAATGCACTACCTTGAAATAAAAAACCAATTTCAGTTCGTAAATTATTAAACTCTTTATGCGATAGCGTTGTAATATCTTTCCCCATTATTTCAATAGTTCCTGCATCTGCTTGCATTAAACCCACAAGGCATTTTATCATAACAGATTTTCCTGAACCCGATTTCCCCATTAAAACTAAATTTTCAGCTTCATATAAATTCATGTTGAAGCCATTTAAAACATTGTTATCTCCAAAACTTTTTTTTAAGTCTTTAATTTTAATAATTGGTGCTATATCTTGTTGTTTTTTCATGATTAAATTTCAAAGAAAATATCAGAAATAAAAACTGCAATAAAATCTATTATAAATAATAACATGGAAGCGTACACAACTGCTGTATTAGAAGCTTGACCGACACCCACTGTTCCTTTTTTGCAGTAATATCCTTTAAAACAACCTACCAAACCAATGGCAAAACCGAAAAAGAATGTTTTAATAGTAGCAGGCAGTATATCAGAGAATTTTAATGCATTAAATACTTTATTAAAATAAAGCTGAAAAGAAACATCTCCTTTTAAATTTTCAACAATTGCAGAACCAAATAAGGCAATTGTGTCTCCAAAAATTACAAGAAGTGGTACTATCAATGTTGCTGCTAAAATACGAGTAACAACTAAATATTTAAACGGATTTGTACCAGAAACTTCCATAGCATCAATTTGTTCTGTAACCCTCATAGAACCTAATTCTGCGCCAATACCTGAGCTTAACTTACCGGCACAAATTAAAGCAATTATTACAGGTCCAAGTTCGCGTACAATTGAAATGCTTACCATAGATGGCATCCAAGAGACTGCACCAAATTCCATTAATGTTGGTCTGGATTGTAATGTAAAAACCAATCCTAGAATAAAGCCGGTAACACCAACTAAAAGCAGTGATTGGTTTCCTATTTTATATCCTTGTAGTACTAATTCTTTAAATTCAAATGGTTTTGTAAAAAGTTCTTTAAAAAAGCGTTTAGCAAAATAAGAAAGCTCACCAATTTCTAGTAAAAAAGCTTTTGTTTTTTGTACTATTTTAAGTGAAATTGCCATAAAGCAGCCATTAAAAGCATATCAAAGATACCATGCAATAAAACTTATTAAAATGATATTCCTCAATTTTAAGATCTCAAAAAATATTTAAAAATGATTTTCATTATATAAATTGAGATTGTTTTAAACTAACTTTCATATAGATTAAAAAGTAATTTATAATGATTGCAAGGTTTATTTTTAAAAGTGTTGTTCTTTGTTTAATATCAGGCTCACTTTTTTCTAATTTTAGCAATAGACAAAATATTGATTATAATATTGCCATACCAATTCGAATTTCAGATACTTTAAAAAGTGTTATTGTAGCAAAAGATATTAAGATTAAAAATTATTTTAATTACTTAGATTCTATTTTAAATAGTATTAATAAAACTAAAAATTATAGAATTACAGAGCATTTATTAGTACGTTACAATATTTGGATAATTGATTCGTTAGCTGTTACTGATTATTACAAAATGATTGAAAAGGATTCGTTTGTTTACAATCAAAAAGAAATGCTAATTTTAAAAAAAGGAGATCGTTTAATTATTCCAGATTCATTAGCTGTAGATTCACTGTTAAACGTTTTTAGCACTATTTTTTTAGATATAAATGTTCCAGAATATAAATTGCGGGTTTGCACCGATTCAATTATTTTTTATGAATTCCCTGTACGAGTAGGACGTAACGAAAAAAAATATTTAAAAATGGGTGATAGGGTTACAGATTTAAAAACTAAAATAGGAATAGGAAAAATTGTAAATCATGTTAAGAATCCAGATTATTACAATCCTGTAACAGGTCACCAGTATTTTTTAACAAGACGTGATGATGAAAAAGTTACTAAATTGCCTCAAATACCTTTTTTAGAAACTGAAATTAATGGAATTAGAAATGGGCAATTAATTCATCCAACTACAAATAAAAATACATTAGGTAAGGCTTATTCTAACGGTTGTATAGGTACTAATGAAGGTGATGCTTGGATCATTTATTATTACGCTCCAATTAACACTAAAGTGTTGATTAGATATGATTTACATGTCATAAATAAAAAAGGAGATACTACTAACTTTAAAGATGTTTATGGGTATAAAATTAAAAAATAAACTTCTATAAGTTTAAACCAATTTATGTTAATGCTTCAATAATAATTTTACTAATTGATTTTGCTCTATTTAAAATCATTATATGAGTTCCTTTTTCAATTGGAATGCAGTTTTTTATGTGTTTGATTGGAAATATATGATCATCATCACCTTGTATATGTAATACATTTTCTAAGCTTTCTTCTTGTTTCCAGTGAAGTACATTATAAATTGCCCAATCAAGATATTGAGCATCTCTTACCGATAAATATTCTTTGTATAATTTAACTCTTTTTTTAGCGAAATCTCCAAAGGCATATGTAGAAAAATCTTCTAAATTTTTAATAGAATTTGAAGGAAATAATTTATATGCTTTTGTTTTTTGAATTAGTTTTAGACGTTTAGGTAATTCGTGCCTATTTTTAAGACTAGAAATTAATACTATTTTTTTAACATTAATGTGCTTACTCATTTCTTGCACAATAATACCACCAAAAGAAACACCAACTAAAACAGGATTTTCTTCTGTAACCAAATTAGCCATTCTTTTAGCGTAATCTTCAATTTTTTCAATTTCCGAAAGGGGTAATAACCATTCTAAAAAATGCAACTCGAAAGTATCTTCTGGAAATTTTAAATATTCAAATATTTTTGAACTTGCTGCCAATCCAGGTACAAAATAAATATGAATTTTTTTTTCTTCCATGGTTTTTTAATTTTTGAGCATTCCCATAACAATAGGTTTTAATCCACTAAAGAAAAATTCTACGGCAATTACCATTACAATTAATCCCATTAAACGCATCATAACTTTATTTCCAGTTTCTCCTAAAAAACTAATAATTTTACTACCACCAACATAAATTAAGTAGGTAAGTAATAAAACAAATGCAATAATACTAGTTAAAAGTATTTTTTGAGGAACCGTTACAGCATCTTCCATTAATACAATTGCGTTTGTAATTGCACCTGGGCCACATATCATTGGTATTGCCAGCGGAGTTATAGAAATGTCATCAACATACGCATCAATTTTATCTTCATCATCAGTATGTTTCATATGTGCTAAGCGTGCTTGTAACATATCCCAACCCATTGCAAAGAAAATAACACCACCAACTATTCTAAAGCTATTAACTGAAATACCAAAAAAGTTGAATAAAATTTGTCCAGAAAAAGCAAAAAGGAGTAAAGTGAAAAATGCAACTAAGGTTGCTTTTTTTGCTGTTTTTTTTCTTTTTTCAGGACTTAAATTCACTGTCATTGTCATAAAAACGGGCATTGAACTTAAAGGATTTATCAGTGTAAAAAAAGAAGTAAAAATAAGTAATCCTAAGGTGTACATATCTTCTGTCATTATAAAGCAAATTTAGGTTCTTTTATCCAATTAAAACGCACAATTCCATCTTCATCAATTTCTGTTAGTTTTATGTGATGGAGAGTATTCACCAATTCAGGATTCCAAGGTGTTTTAACTTTTACATAATTTTGGGTAAAACCGTGAATATAACCTTCTTTATTTTCGCTTTCAAAAAGTACTGTAAGCTCATTTCCTAACTGACTTTCATAAAAAGCTCTTCTTTTTTTAACAGACAAGCCTCTAAGCATTTTACTTGCGTTTTGTCCGTGTTTTCTTAGGAACTATACCTTCCATTTCAACTGCTTCTGTATTTGGTCTTTCAGAATATGTAAAAACATGTAAATATGAAATATCTATATTATTTAAATAATTGTAGGTTTCTAAAAATAATTCATCTGTTTCACCAGGAAAACCAACAATTACATCAACACCAATACATGCATTTGGCATTGTTGATTTAATAGCTTCAACACGGTTGGTATAAGTTTCTTGCAAATAGCGACGTTTCATTAACTTTAATAATGTATCGCTGCCACTTTGTAAGGGAATGTGAAAGTGCGGTACAAAACTGTTTGATTTTGAAACAAAATCAATAGTTTCATTAGTTAATAAATTTGGTTCAATTGAAGAAATACGTAGCCGATGAATTCCATGAACTGTATCCAACGCTTGTACTAATTCAAAAAAAGTATGTTCGTGTTTTTTATTTCCAAACTCTCCTTTTCCATAATCACCAATATTAACCCCAGTAAGAACAATTTCTTTAATGCCTTTTTTAGAAATTTCTGCTGCATTTTTAAGAACATTATTTAAAGAATCACTTCTAGAAATTCCTCGTGCTAAAGGAATTGTACAATAGGTACATTTATAATCGCAACCATCTTGCACTTTTAAAAATGCACGAGTTCTATCTCCAATAGAATAAGAACCAACATAAAAATCAGCTTCTTCAATTTCACATGAATGTACTTCGCCCATTTCATTCTTGGACAAATCGTTAATATAATCAGTAACTTTAAATTTTTCAGTAGCACCTAAAACCATATCTACTCCATCTACAGCTGCAAGCTCTTCTGGTTTTAATTGTGCATAACAACCAATTGCTATTAAAAAAGCATTTTCATTTTTTTTAAGTGCATTTTTAACAATAGATTTAAAACGTTTGTCTGCATTATCGGTAACAGAACAAGTGTTAATAACGTATATATCAGCTTTTTCCTCAAATTCAACACGGTCAAAACCTTCATTTTGAAAGTTACGTGCAATGGTAGAAGTTTCAGAAAAATTAAGTTTACATCCTAGTGTGTAAAATGCTACTTTTTTTTGTGCGCTCATTCTTGTACATTTATCGGATGCAAAAGTACAGAATTTTATTTTTATAATATGATTGCAAATACACCAAAACCACCTTATTATTCGGTGATTTTTACTTCAATAAAAAGTGATAATGATTACGGTTATGCAGAAATGGCGGATAATATGGAAGCATTGGCAAAAGAACAAGAAGGATTTTTAGGATTAGAATCAGTTAGAAATTCGCTTGGAATTACTGTTAGCTATTGGAAAAGTTTAGAAGCAATTAAAAAATGGAAAATGAATGCCGATCACTCCGAGGCTAGAGAAAAGGGAAGAAGCGTTTGGTATAAAAATTTTAAAGTAAGAATTTGTAAAGTGGAGCGAGACTATGGGTTTGAAATATAGTATATTAGGTTTAAAATATTTAATATTAACCAGTGTTCTTTTATTGTTGGTTTCTTGTGAAAAAGCAGCAAAAAAGAACAAAGATTTACAAGTTTTTAGGTACAACGAGCACGCAAATATTACTACATTAGATCCTGCTTTTGCAAAAGATTTAAGAACTATTTGGGTTACAAATCAACTTTTTAACGGTTTGGTGAAATTAGATGATGTTTTGGAAGTACAACCTGATATTGCTAGGTCTTGGACAATTTCTGAAGATGGAAAAACCTATACTTTTAATTTAAGAAACGATGTAAAGTTTCATAAGCATAATGTTTTTGGAAAAGACTCTACAAGAAATGTTGTAGCCAATGATTTTGAATATAGTTTTAATAGATTGTTGGATCCAAAAGTAACATCTCCAGGAAAGTGGGTGTTGGAATTTGCGGAACATTTTGAAGCAAAAAACGATTCTACTTTTGTAATTCAATTAAAACAACCGTTTCCGCCATTTCTAAGTATTTTAAGTATGAAATATTGTTCAGTTGTACCAAAAGAAGCAGTGGAGTATTTTGGAACAAATTTTAGAGCTAATCCGATTGGAACGGGTCCTTTTAAATTTAAATTATGGGTTGAAAATACCAAGTTGGTTTTTAGAAAAAATGAGCACTACTATCAAAAAGATGAAACTGGAACCCCTTTACCATATTTGGAAGCTGTAGCAATTACATTTTTACCTGATAAACAAAGTGAATTTTTACAATTTGTTCAAGGAAATATTGATTTTATGAGTAGTATTGATGCTTCTTATAAAGACGATTTATTAACTACTGATGGTAATTTAAAAGAGCATCATAAAGACAAAATTAATATGATTTCTGGTCCCTATTTAAATACAGAATATTTAGGGATTTATTTAGATGCTGATGAAAAAGAAGTGAATTCTATAAAAATTAGAAAAGCAATTAATTATGGTTTTGATCGTGAAAAGATGATTCTATATTTACGGAATGGTATTGGAACTCCTGCAATAAATGGATTTATACCAAAAGGTCTCCCAAGTTTTAACGGTATGGAAGGGTATACCTATCAACCAACTAAAGCCAAAGAATTAGTACAATCTTACATGAAAGAAACTGGAAATGTAAATCCATCAATTACAATTAGTACCAATAGTCAGTATTTAGATTTGTGTGAATACATTCAACGTGAAGTTGAAAAAACAGGTTTAAATGTTACTATTGAAGTAATGCCGCCTTCAACATTAAGGCAAACAAAAGTAACAGGTAAGTTAAGTATTTTTAGAGGAAGTTGGGTAGCTGATTATCCTGATGCAGAGAATTATTTATTTATTTTTCATAGTAAAAATTTCTCACCAAACGGTCCCAATTACACACACTATAGTGCTCCTGAATTTGATGCTTTGTATGAGCATTCAATAACGATTACAGATAACTTAAAACGACGAGCTTTATACCAAAAAATGGATAGTTTAGTAATGTCATCTGCAGCTGTAATACCATTGTATTATGATGAAGTTGTACGCTTTACTCAAAAAAATGTAACAGGTTTAGGAATTAATCCTGTTAATTTATTGAATTTAGAACGTGTTAAAAAGATTAATTAGTGTTTTTGAAATAAATTAAAATGGTATAATTGAAACTTCAAAAGTATCTATACCATTAGAACTATTAAATAATTTTTTTGTTAGGAATTCACCTTCAGTATACGGGTAGGCCGTAATAGGTTCAATACACAACATATTCGAAACTTCAGTCCACAACATAAAATTATTAAACCCTTTTGTTTTAATTAATAAATTGAAACCATCTTTTTTAATTAATTTAATTTCATTAGAATTTAGAATAGGGTAGGCAATATTTCCTCCGTGAATAATTGTTGGAATTGAAACCTCTTGAGTATTTGATTTAACAATTTCATCTAATTTACCATTTAACATAAAAGCAGGATGGTAACCTAACATAAAAGGCATTCCGCTTTCTGCTCTAATTTCAAACGAAATGTTTAGTGCATCGTTTTTTAATTCAATACTTTTTTTAAAATTAAAACTATAAGGCCAAGACACTAAGCGAACCGTAGATTTATCTGGATATTTTGAATTTTTTATGGCCGTATAAGCAGCATATTTTTTTTTGAAAACAAAACTTTTATCATCTTGGTGCAAGATTGTGTAATCTAATTCTCTTAAAAGTCCGTGTTGATCTTGGTTGTAGTTTCCTTTTGGAGTAGTAACAGTATAATTATTAGCTTCAGTTGGACCAATTATTGGAAACATTTCTGTGTCAGCATTTCGCCATCCCGGATTTCCTTTTTGATGTATTAATTCTTCACCATTTTTTTTATAGCTTATTAATTCTCCTTTATCAATTTTTACAATTGAATTTTTATCTGCACTAATTAATATCATCTAAAAAATTTTTAATAATTATTGAGATTTCACTAAGTAAGTAAAATGTTTTTTTAGTTACTTTTTAAATACTTATTTCTTAAAAGGGTGTTTTGCTAATGGTTTTTTTACAAATGGGTGAAATTCTCCTTTTGCACCAACCGGCTCCGCGTGTCTAATTGTATGTACTATTTCTATTGCCTGACGGGGCGCTTCCAAACCGTAGCCATTTCCTTTTAATATTTCTTGATAAGAAACTGTATGCAAATCTGTAAATCCACCGCTAAATTCTAATTCTTCACCTTCAATTGTAATTGATCGGTAAGTACGTTGCCCTTTTGCCTTTATCTCGTCTGGTAAAACGTCATAATTAATTGATAGAAACCACCGAACTCTAGCTTTATCAAATTCTAAATATCCAGCTGATCTATCATGTGTATTTATATGAACGGTATTTTGTTTTAAATCGCCAAATATCCATGAAAGCATATCAAAAAAATGCACGCCAATATTTGTAGCAATTCCTCCTGATTTCGACACATCTCCTTTCCAAGAAGTATAATACCAATGCCCACGTGATGTTAAATATGTTAAATCAACATCGTAAATTTTATCCTTTGGCCCGTTAGCAATTTTTTCTTTTAAAGCAATAATACTAGGATGCACTCTTAGCTGTAAAATATTGTAAATTTTGTTACCAGTTTCTTTTTCAATTTGAGCTAATGCATCTATATTCCAAGGATTTAATACTAAAGGTTTTTCACATATGGCAGTGGCTCCTTGCCTTAAAGCAAAGCGAATGTGAGCATCGTGTAAATAATTTGGGGTACAAATACTTACATAATCTAATTGTTTGTTTTTTTCGTATTTTAATTTTGAAATATGACGATCAAAACGCTCAAATTCAGTAAAAAAATCTGCTTCTGGAAAATAGCTATCTATAATTCCAACACTATCAAATTTATCTAAAGCAGCAACCAAATTATTATTGGTTTCTTTTATTGCCTTCATATGGCGTGGCGCTATATACCCACTTGCTCCGATTAATGCGAAATTTTTCATTACTATTTTGTTCTTGGTTGTTTATAATTTATTTGAGAACTGAATAAAGTTAATTAGTATTGGTTAAGACTCCGTTAAACCAAATTAAATTATTCACTTTCTAACTTTTGACATTTTATCTATTGGCTTTACCAATTTGATAATATTCAAATCCCTTTTCTTCTAAATTAAAAATATTGTATTGGTTTCTTCCGTCAAAAATAACAGGTGTTTTTAATTGTTTTTTTATTTCTTCAAAATCTGGTGAACGAAACTCTTTCCATTCGGTTAAAAGCAGCATTGCATCTGCGTTATTAAGTGTATCATATTTAGAGTTTAAATAAGTTACGTTTTTAACACCTTTTAAATAAAATATTTGTGCTTCTTCCATAGCCTTTGGATCATAAGCTTGAATTTTAGCACCTCTTTTTACCAATTCTTTTATAATATAAATTGCAGGAGCTTCACGCATATCATCAGTTCCTGGTTTAAATGCCAATCCCCAAATTGCAAAAACTTTTCCAGTTAAATCTGTACCATATTTTTGAACAATTTTTTCTGATATTACTAATTTTTGAGCATCATTTACTTCTTCAACAGATGTTATAAGTTTAGGAATATAATTATGGTCTTCAGCAATTTTCTTTAAAGCTTTTACATCTTTAGGAAAACAAGATCCTCCATAACCACAGCCTGGATAAATAAAACTATACCCAATTCTGTTATCTGAACCAATTCCAATACGCACTTGATTAGCATCTGCACCAACTTTTTCACAAATATTTGCAATTTCATTCATAAATGAAATTTTGGTGGCTAGCATGGCATTTGCAGCATATTTTGTCATTTCAGCAGAACGAATATCCATTGCTATAAAACGTTCATGAGACATACAGAAAGGTGTATATAATTGCTTCATTTTTTCTAAAGCGTAATTACTTTCGTATCCAATTACAACTCTATCTGGTTTCATAAAATCGTTTATAGCAGCACCTTCTTTTAAAAATTCAGGATTAGAAACAATATCAAATTCTAGGTTAACACCTCTTGCATCTAGTTCTTTTTGAATGGTTGCTTTAACTTTATCTGCAGTACCAACAGGTACTGTAGATTTATCTACAACAATCAATCTTTTTTGCATTAATTTACCAATGTTTTCAGCTACTTTTAGTACATATTGTAAGTCTGCAGACCCATCATCTCCCATTGGTGTTCCAACAGCAATAAAAACTATTTCAGCATCTGTTAATGCTTCTTTTAAATTTGTAGTGAAAAACTGAAGTTTACCTCTTTCAATATTTTTTACCACCATAGGTTCTAATCCTGGCTCGTAAATTGGAATAATCCCTTTATTTAAATTTTCTATTTTAGTTGCATCAATATCTACACAGGTTACTTTATTTCCCATTTCAGAAAAACAAGTTCCTGATACTAATCCTACATATCCAGTTCCAATTACTACTATTTTCATTTTTTTTTTAACTAGGAGAAGAGGAAATATTATTTTATTACTGTTTAATTGTGATAATTTAAAAATTCTACAATTTTTCAACTTTTTATTTCTGTTCAATATTTTGGTCTTTCGACATTGCTAAGCCTTTACAAAATTTAGATTTACAGTTTTCCTTGTACTTCACAATTCAAAAAACCTTTTACATCGTATATAATTCCTTTTGGGTTTAAATATTTATTGAAATCAATATCTAAAAATTCTTTGTGTGAAACAGCCAGAACAATTCCATCAAATTTATTTTGTGGCATATTTTTAACAGTTTCTATACCATATTCGTGCTTAACTTCATTACTATTTGCCCAAGGATCGAAAATAGTAACTTCGGTCCCAAATTCTTTTAAATTTTCTATTACATCCACTACTTTTGTATTTCTAACATCCGGGCAATTTTCTTTAAAAGTTATTCCTAAAACCAAAATTCTAGAGTTTTTAACTCTAATATCTTGTTGCACTAAGAGTTTAACAACTTCTGAAGCTACATAGTTTCCCATACTATCATTCATCCTTCTTCCAGCTAAAATAATTTCTGGATGGTAACCAACTTCTTGTGCTTTTTGTGCTAAATAATATGGATCTACACCTATACAATGTCCACCAACTAAACCTGGTTTAAATGGTAAAAAATTCCATTTAGTACCTGCTGCTTTTAACACATCTTGGGTATTAATATTCAATAAATTAAATATTTTTGCCAACTCATTTACAAAAGCAATATTTATATCTCTTTGAGAATTTTCAATCACTTTTGCAGCTTCAGCAACTTTAATTGTTGGTGCTAAATGTGTTCCAGCAGTAATTACAGAAGCATATAAATTATCTACTTTTTTACCAATTTCTGGTGTAGAACCTGAAGTTACTTTTAGAATTTTTTCTACAGTATGCTCTTTATCTCCTGGGTTTATACGTTCTGGAGAATAGCCTACAAAAAAATCTTTATTAAATTTAAGTCCAGAAGTTGCTTCCAAAATTGGCACACAAACTTCTTCTGTTGCACCTGGATATACAGTAGATTCGTAAATAATAATGTCATTCTTTTTCACAACACTTCCAACAGTTTCACTTGATTTAATAAGAGGTGTTAAATCTGGTTTATTTTTTTTATCTACAGGAGTAGGTACTGTTATAATATAATAATTACAGTTCTTTATGTTATTGATTTCTGTGGTACAATACAAACCTTTTTCATTATTTGGATTTGTTACTAATACTTCTTTTAAAATTTCATCTTCAACTTCTAAAGTACTGTCAATTCCTTTTTTTAATTCAGTAATACTCTGTTCTTTATTAATATCGAAACCAACCACTGTATATTTTGTAGCAAATAATCGTGCTAATGGCAAACCTACATATCCTAAACCAATAATTGCTATTTTAGTTTGTTCTTTCATTTTTTTATCTTTAGTCGTGATTTCGATTTCGATCAATCACCATAAAGTATTAACTTACTTTTAAAAATTTGTTTGCCTATTCACTATATTTATTTAAATACCATTTTACCGTTTTCAAAATTCCAGATTCAAAATTTTCATTGCTTTCCAACCTAATTGTTTTTCAATTTTTGAAGCATCAATGGCATATCTAAAATCGTGACCAGCTCTATCTTCCACATAAGAATTTAAGTTTTTATAACTTTTATTTTCTTTTGGAATTAATTATCTAACAACTCACAAATTTTGTTAGCAATATAATTATTATTTCGTTCATTTTTACCGCCAATATTATATACTTCACCGCTTTTTCCATCGTCGTAAACTAAATCAATACCTTTACAATGGTCCAAAACATATAGCCAATCTCTAATATTTTTTCCATCTCCGTAAATAGGAATTTCTTCACCTGCCAATGCTTTTCTAATAACAGTTGGAATTAATTTTTCATCATGTTGTTTTGGTCCATAATTATTAGAACAATTTGTAATTACTGTATTCATTCCATAGGTATGATGGTAACTTCTAACAATCATATCACTACTTGCTTTAGAAGCGCTATATGGTGAATTTGGTGCATACGGTGTGTTTTCAGTAAACAATCCTGTTTCGCTTAAAGTACCGTAAACCTCATCTGTTGAAACATGCAAAAAACGTGCATTTTCAAAACCTGGTTTATAAATACAAATGGTTTTTCCATCCAATATTTATAAGCAACATCTAACAAAGTAAATGTTCCTTTAACATTGGTTTCAATAAAAACATCTGGTTTTCTAATTGAATTATCTACATGAGATTCTGCCGCTAAATGAATAACATTATTGATGATATAATGATGAAAAATGCGCTCCACTAATCTTCTATCGCAAATATCGAACCATGTACAAAAGTGAAGTTTTTTGAATCTTTTACAGCGTTTAAATTTTCTAAATCACCTGCGTATGTTAAAGAGTCAACTACAACAATTTTAAAATCAGGATATATATTTCCATCAAATATTCGACTAAATTTGAACCTATAAACCCTGCTCCACCTGTAACTAAAATTGATTTCATAATTTAATTTATTTTTTTTATTTAACACATTTTTTAAAGAATCTTCCAAGATAGGAATTTCAATTTGAAACGTTTTTCTATTTTATCAGTATTTAATAAACTAAATTTTGGTCTTTTTGCCTTTGATTTAAAATCTTTAGATGAAATAGGAACTACAGTACAATCACTATTGGATATTTTGGCGATTTCTTTTGCAAATTGAAACCAACTACATTTTCCTTTATTTGAATAATGATAAATTTCAACATTTTTAAGTTATTAATATGTGGAATTATTTAAATAACGTTTGTGCTAAATCTGTTGCATACGTTGGCGAACCAATTTGATCATTAACCACTGAATATTTCTTTTTTTTTTGGTTAAACATTAATTTAACATGGTTTTTACAAAATTATTACCATTTTCAGAATATAACCAAGAGGTTCTAATTATTATTGAATTTGCTTGGATTAATTTTTAACAATGCTTTTTCTCCGTTTAATTTTGTTTGTCCATATACATTTTGAGGGTTCGTATACTCGTCCTCTTGATACGGTTCTGAAGAGTTTCCTTCAAAAACATAATCGGTTGAAATATGAATTAACGTTAATGTCATATTTTTTGAGATAAAAGCTAAACTTTCTACCGCTACTTCATTAATTTCAGTTGCTAAATCTATTTCTTCTTCAGCTGTATCAACATTAGTATAAGCAGCACAATTAATAATAATTTTAATATTATTAGTTCTTATATATGTTTCAACAACTATTTGGTCTTTATAATCATAATATCTAAATTCCTTATCTGTAAAAAACAATTGTAATTTGGGTAATTCCTAGAAGTATTTCTTAATTTCAGAACCTAATTGCCCTTTTGAACCTGTTATTAATATATTACTCATATACGTTAAAAGTTGGTTCAAATAAATCTGCTTTATTAAAAGGTACTTGCACTTTATCTTTTTCTGAAATAATTAATTCATCAGTAGGATAATTCCATTTAATAGCTAACTCTGGATCATTAAAATAAATACCACGTTCAGATTTTTGATTGTAATATGCATCTACTTTATAACAAAAAATTGTATCATCAGTTAACGTTAAATATCCATGTGCAAATCCCTTTGGTATAAAAAGTTGGTGTTTATTTTCTTCACTCAACGTTACAATAACTTTTTCTCCAAAGGTTTTGGAATTTTTTCGGATATCAACTACCACATCCAATACCTTACCTTTTATAACACGTACTAATTTAGATTGTGCAAAAGGAGGTAATTGATAATGCAAACCACGCAATACCCCTTTTGAAGATTTCGCTTCATTATCTTGGCAAAAATCTACCTTATAGCCAATAAAATCTTCAAAAATTTCTTTTTTAAATACTTCATAAAAATAACCTCTATCATCTTTAAAAACACTTGGTTTACAAAGTACTACATCTGGTATATTGGTTCTTATAAATTCCATTAAAAAATATCTTCAATTTTAGTTTTTGGGTTTTAGTTTACTACTTTGACAACCTGATTCAAGTTCAAGATGACTGTGTATCAAACTTTTTTTCTTCTGACTTTTATTTCCCTTAACAAATACTGTCCATAACTGTTATTTTTATATTCTTCTGCTATAGACAAAAGTTGTTCTTTATTTATATAGCCCATTTGATAGGCGATTTCTTCAATACAAGCAATTTTTAAACCTTGTCTTTTTTCAATAGTTTGAATAAAATTAGAAGCCTCTAATAAGGAATCCTGAGTGCCAGTATCTAAGCCAAGCATAACCTCGACCCATTAATTCTAATTTTCAATTTTATTTGTTCTAAATAGGTTTGATTTACCGTTGTAATTTCCAATTCACCTCGTTTACTAGGTTTTATATTTTTAGCAATATCAACTACACTATTCGGATAAAAATACAAACCAACAACAGCATAATTACTTTTAGGAATTTCTGGTTTCTCTTCAATACTTAATACATTTCCATCTTTATCAAATTCAGCAACTCCATACCTTTCTGGATCTTGCACATAATAGCCAAAAATTGTTGCTTTATTTTCTTCTTTTACCGTTTTAACAGCATTATTTAATCGTTTTTCAATACCTGCACCATAAAAAATATTATCTCCTAAAATTAGGCAAACATCATCTTTCCCAATAAAATTTTCCCCTAAAATAAAAGCTTGTGCTAAACCATCAGGAGATGGCTGTTCTATGTATGAAAATTGCATACCTAATTGGTTACCGTCTCCAAATAATTTTTTAAAATTAGGTAAATCTTGAGGTGTAGAAATAATTAAACATAGTAAATTCAGAACATTAGGATAGAAAGCGGATAATAAACCATTGGTTTATCATAAATTGATAATAATTGTTTTGAAGTACCTTTAGTTATTGGATATAAGCGTGTTCCCGAACCTCCTGCTAAAATTATTCCTTTCATTTTAAACTATATATTTTTTTAACCATTTTAGAACGTAAAAATGGAGATTCTAAACTTTATATTTTAACAATTTAGATTTCAACAAAAATAACCAATTAATATTGAATAGCAATTGCTTTTAAAGAAAGTATATATTGCTAATTGTTTAATATTTGTTAAAAATTAAAAATATGTTTTTTGTGAGGGATTTTAATAACTAAATAATTAACATTATTCAATAAAAGTATGGTTTTTACCTACAAAATGCATAGTACACCCTATAATCGGTAAATTTATTTGGAAGTTATCATTTTTTTCGTAGTTTTAAAACGTTTTATAAATAGAACCCCAAATTAAATGTATTAATAAAACAATAAAAACCCCAAATTCTATTATTATGAGTACTATTTCTCTACAACATTCTATTAATTCTAAAAGATTTAATCAAACGGCATTAAACGACTATAAAACATATTTAGAACATTATTCTTTAAAAAATTTAGATCCGATGACATTTGAAGAGTTTCTAAAAAATTATAGTAGTTAAAAATATATCTTTATTTTTTTTCAATACTTCATTATTAATTCTTATTTAATATTCCCTAAATTTGTAAAAATTTATAATTTACATTAATGTTAATAATTGGAATTGCGGGCGGAACAGGAAGTGGTAAAACTACTGTAGTAAATCAAATATTAAATGAATTACCGGCTGATGAAGTTTGTGTAATTTCACAAGATTCATATTACCATGAAACTCATAACCTAAGTTATGAAGAGCGCACAAAAATTAATTTTGACCATCCAAAAGCTATTGATTTTGATTTGTTGGTAAGTCATTTAAATGCACTTCGTAAAGGTGAAATAATTGAGCAACCTGTTTATTCTTTTGTAACACATGACCGCACAAAAGATGCACTGATTACACATCCCAGAAAAGTAGTAATTGTTGAAGGAATTTTAATTTTTAACAATAAAGAATTACGAGATATTTTTGATATTAAAATATTTGTTCATGCAGATACAGATGAACGTTTAATTAGAAGAGTTAGACGTGATATTGAAGAAAGAGGTAGAGATATAAATGAAGTTTTAACTAGGTACCAAAATACCTTAAAACCTATGCACCAGCAGTTTATAGAACCTACCAAAAACTACGCAGATATTATAATTCCAAACGATAGGTACAATACTGTAGCAATTGATATCGTTAGAACTGTTATAAGTAATAAATTGTAATTTATGACGCTAAAGCAGTTTCGAAATAAGCCAATTGTAAAAATTATTTCCAATAAATATGTGTTAGTACTAACAACATTTATAATTTGGATGGTTTTTTTTGATGAAAATTCTTTATTAAATCATAGAGAATTTAATAAAGAAATTGAAAAGCTTAAGAACGAAAAAAAGTATTATAATTCTGAAATTGCAAAAGATGATGAATTAATTAAAAACCTTGATGATTCTGATGAATTAGAGAAATTTGCTAGAGAAGAATATAAAATGAAAAAAGAAAATGAAGAGATTTTTATAATACAATATGATACTTTAAATAAAAAATAG
Organism: uncultured Flavobacteriaceae bacterium; assembly: GCA_942492305.1. GTDB lineage: Bacteria > Bacteroidota > Bacteroidia > Flavobacteriales > Flavobacteriaceae > Lutibacter. The sequence continues at coordinate 79,575 of CALOEI010000003.1, forward strand.
TGTATTTTTAATTGTACGTTTCTTCAATCCTTATACTTATGTCTAATTTTTTAATAAATGAATTTCAGCCAAGTTCAGCAGCTGCTTGGAAACAAAAAATTCAATTTGAGTTAGACGGAGCAGACTACAACCAGACACTTTTAACCAATACAAACGAAGGAATTATCATAAAACCTTTTTATCATTCAGATGATTTCGAAAAAGTAATTGTTCCACAATCAAAAGAAGATTTTAAAATTTGTAAAACAATTATTGTTGATTCTGAAATGACTGCAAACTCTTATGCAATTACTGCTATTGATAAAGGTTTTACAGCTATTTTATTTCAAGTTTCAAAACCAATTAATATCGCTTTATTATTTAAAGATTTATTAAATAAGAATATCGCTTTTCATTTTGATTTTAACTTTTTATCGGAAAATTTTATACAGGAACTTGCTACATTTTTGAGTTCTGAAACTTGCTACTTAAATATTGACCCTATTGGAAATTTGGTTAAAACGGGTAATTGGTTTAGCAGTTTTAATAATGATTTTACCTTACTGGAAAAACTAATCAAAAAAAATCCAAATAATTTTATTTTAAATGTTAATGCAACTACTTATCAAAATGCAGGTTCAAATATTGTGCAACAAATTGCCTATGCGTTAGCGCATTCTAATGAGTATTTAACAAAATTTGGAGCTGACATTGCAAAAAACATTCAATTTAAATTTGCAACAGGTACAAACTACTTTTTTGAAATTGCTAAAATAAGAGCTTTTCGTTACTTATATAATTTAATTTTAAGTAAATACAACACAACCGCAATCGCCACAATATATTCAGAGTCAAGTTTTAGAAATCAAACGCAATATGAATCACCTTTAAATGTATTTCGTGAAATAATACAAACTGAAAGTGCAACCTTAGCAGGTTCAAATACAATTTCTGTTGATTCTTATCTTTCAGAATTTTATAGTTGTAATAATATAAAAAACCATCAACAAGAGGTTTTGAATAACTTATTAAAATTTAAAAGTGAACAAGAAGTTGCAGTAGACTCTTATTATATAGAATCTTTAACCAAACAATTAGCTGAAAAAGCATTAATTATTTTTAAAGAAATAGAAAAAAGTGGTGGTTTTTTAAATCAACTTAAAGAAGGTACTATACAACGAAAAATATCAGAAAATGCTAAAAAGGAACAAGATAAATTTGATTTAGAAACTTTAAATAAAGGAAGAAATATAGTTTTAAACAAAAAGTTTAAAACTGCTCAACCTATAAAAAAACCTCGTAAAACTTTAATTATTCCAATTTTGCCTAAACGGTTATCTGAAAAAATGGAACATAAAATTAGGAGAGATGAAGCGTAAAGATTTTTCAGATTTAGAAATTAAAGTTCAAAACACGAAAGAAATTTCTTTTGTACATGAAAATTATATAGCCGGTATTCCACCTTTTTTAAGAGGTATCTACACCACAATGTATTTTCAAAAACCTTTTGAAACACAATTATTAGTTAATTTTTCTTCACCTGAAAAGAGCAATGCATTTATTAAAGAGAACGTTTTAAAAGGCTACAAATCATTTGTGTTGGATATAAATACAGGTTCTTTTTCTAAGATAACTTCAGGTATTTCAATTCCGTCAATTGAAATTATGAAGGTTTTACTTAAGGATATTCAACTTAAAGATTTATCAATTACTTTAACTACAAATAACTCTATTTTAACTGTTCTAGGTTTGTTTATTGCAGCAACAAATCAATTAGGAATTGCGCAAAATAATTTGAATTTATCAGTAATTATAAATTCTAAAAACTCAATAACAGATTCAGATTTTAATCAAAACACAATTGAAGCTATTTTTACATATGTAAATAAATACTTGCCTAATTTTAACACAATTTCAATTGCGTCACCCACAACTCAAAGTGATAAATCTTTTGAGACTGAATTCGCATTGTTATTAGCAGCAGCTTTCGAAAACATATCTCACTGTATTTCAAAAGGATTAAAAATTGATACCATAGCACCAAAAATTTCTTTTAATTATGATTTTGGTAAAAATCATTTTTTTGAAATTTCAAAAATGAGAGCTTTAAGAATGCTTTGGGCTAAAATGATGTTACAATTTAATCCTAAACAAAATCAATCTTTAGCGCTTCAAATACACTCTAAGAATTATTTTAGTAATATTAATCAAGTAGTATCTGCCCAATTTGGTGGAGCGCAAAGTGCAATTTCAACCAATATAATATCTGAATTTATTATAAAGGAAACATATATCTTTAAAACTATTGATTCTTGGGCTGGATCAACTAGTTTAGAAAAACTTACAGAGAAAATATTAAATAATACTTGGAATCATTTTAAAGAAATTCAAGGCAAAGGAGGTTTTTCAAGTTTTATAAACAAGGATGATTCAGTAAAAATTGATTTTAATCAACATAATTTTAAAAATAACTTACTTGAATTAATTATAAAGGAAGCTGAAAATGATGTTTCTTTAGAACAACTTGTTAAAACAATTAATACTTTTTAAGACCTGATTACTAATGAATTTAATTGTAAAAATTTAAATTATATTTTTATTAAACATACACTTGTCAGTTCATTAAATAACCGTATATTTGCAGCCTTAAAAGTAAAACTTAAATATTTTAATTATGAATCATTACGAAACTGTTTTCATTTTGAATCCCGTTTTATCTGATACTCAGATAAAGGAAACAGTAAAGAAGTTCGAAGACTATCTTGTTTCCAAAGGTGCCGAAATGATCTCAAAAGAAGATTGGGGGCTAAAAAAATTAGCATATCCAATTCAAAACAAAAAAAGTGGTTTTTATCACTTATTCGAATACAAAGTTGATGGACAAGTAGTTTCTCCATTTGAACTTGAATTTAGAAGAGACGATAGTGTAATGCGTTATTTAACTGTAAAGTTAGATAAACATGCTGCTGCTTGGGCTGAAAAAAGAAGAGAAAGAGTTAAAGGTAAAGTAGCTAAAAAATAAGAGATATGTCTATAGAACAACAAGCAAAAGGAGGAAAACAAGGTGATGTTCGTTACCTAACTCCGTTAGATATTGATACAAAACAAGTAAAAAAATATTGTCGTTTTAAAAAGAATGGTATCAAATATATTGATTATAAAGATGCAGACTTTTTATTATACTTAGTAAACGAACAAGGTAAAATTTTACCACGTCGTTTAACAGGTACTTCATTAAAATATCAACGTAAAGTTTCTGTTGCTATTAAAAGAGCACGTCACTTAGCTTTAATGCCATACGTTGGCGATATGTTAAAATAAAACTGAAAGGAATCATGGAAATTATATTAAAACAAGACGTTGAAAACTTAGGTTTTATAGATGATATTGTAACTGTTAAAAATGGTTACGGTCGTAACTTTTTAATTCCTCAAGGATATGCAGTATTAGCAACTACATCAGCAAAAAAAGTATTAGCAGAAACTTTAAAGCAACGTGCTTATAAAGAAGAAAAATTAATTAAAGATGCAACTAAAATTGCAGATGCAATTAAAGAATTAGAAATTAAAATTACTGCTAAAACTGGTGATGGAACTAAATTATTTGGTTCTGTAAATAATGGAAACGTATCTGAAGCATTAGCTGCTGAAGGTCACGAAGTTGATAAAAAGTATATTAAAGTTGAAGGTGGAAACATTAAAAGACTTGGCAAGTACAATACAACTATTAGATTACACAGATCGGTAATTATAGAATTACCAGTAGACGTTATTGCAGAAGCACAATAAAATCATAAGATTTTTATATATTTAAACCGCCCAATTTGGGCGGTTTTTTTTATTCTAAACAATGAAATATAGACAGTTAACAAAGGAACAATTTGAAGCTTTACACGAAGATTTTTCTAAATTCTTGGCAACACAACAAATAGATGTTAAAGAATGGGAAGCAATGAAGCTAAAAAAGCCAAAAATGGCTGAAGATGAACTTAATATTTTTAGCGATTTAGTTTGGGAAGATGTGTTAACAAAGACAGAATATTTAGAACATATTTCTGAAAAACATATCAATTTGTTTAAATGCCAATCAAAAGAAATTATTCGAATTTATATTAAACTTAAGGATGCAAGTAAAAGTTTTTTAAACGAAGATGATTATAACTGGTTTTTAGAAAACCCTATGAATGACAGTTTTGAATACTACAAGGCTTCAAAAAAATATGCAGCAGAAAGAAATATAGAAATTTTTAAACTTATTGAAATGGGAAGTGTTATTTCTAAAGGAAGCTTATTTAATGCTTTAGGTCAATTAATTCAGTAACAACTTTTGTAACCCCTACAGATGCTTTTTGAGCGAGTACTTTTAAATTTGTGAAGTAATTTTTCTGTATTGCAGGATTTGGATCAATAAAATAAATTGGAATATTTTGAGAAACAAAGTTTATTAAACTTGCAGCAGGGTAAACTTGCATTGAGGTACCAATAATTAATAAAATATGGGCTTTGGAAGTGATTTTAATTGCTTTTTCAAGCATTGGAACTTCTTCTCCAAACCACACTATATGTGGCCTTAATTGCGAGTTTTCTTCACATAAATCACCAATATTTAGATCTTTTTTCCAAGTATATATAAGCTCTGGATTTTTTAAACTTCTAACTTTTAATAATTCCCCGTGTAAATGTAATACATTTTTACTTCCAGCTCTTTCGTGCAAATCATCAACATTTTGGGTAATAATATCGACTTTATAATGTTGTTCTAACTTCACCAAATTTTTATGTGCATCATTTGGTACAACACTTAATAACTGGGATCTGCGTTTGTTATAAAAATCTAATACAAGAGATTTGTTTTTATTCCAACCAATTGGTGAGGCAACTTCCATAACATCATGTCCTTCCCAAAGTCCATTGGCATCTCTAAAAGTGCTAATTCCACTTTCAGCACTAATTCCTGCACCTGTTAGTATAACAATATTTTTCATATCTTGAATTTATTCAAAAGTAAAAATTTATCTTTGAAAAAATACATTTTTAAATGGTAGATGAAAAGTATATTGAATATTTAGAACAATTTGTAACTGAAAAAAGAAAAAAATTATTTAAAAAAGTGTTAAGTGAAAGAACACGACATTTTACAGTTGCAATTGAAGATATTTTTCAACCACATAATGCAAGTGCAGTAGTTAGAACTTGTGATATTTTTGGAATACAAGATATGCACGTGATTGAAAGTAAATATAAGTTTTATGCTTCTAGATTGGTTGCTAAAGGAGCTCAAAAATGGATAGATTTTTCTATGTACAACCAAAAAAATGCTAACAATACATTGGATTGTATAGCTTCATTAAAGGAAAAAGGTTATAAAATTATTGCAACAACGCCACATAATGAATCTTGTTTATTAAAAGATTTTGATATCACTCAAAAATCAGCTTTCTTTTTTGGTGTTGAAAAAGAAGGGCTCTCAAAAGATGTAATGGACAATGCAGATGGGTTTTTAAAAATACCAATGGTTGGTTTTACGGAGAGTTTAAATATTTCTGTAGCAGCAGCAATTATTCTACAAAATATGAACGAAAAATTAAAGGCTTCTGACGTTGATTGGCAATTATCTTCGGTTGAAAAATTAGAAAAATATCAGGACTGGTTAGAAAAAACGATAAAAAGTATTAAAAAAATTAAAGCAAAATATTATTCTGAAAATGAGTCTACTATATAATTAAAAAAATTACTTAAATTTTATGTCTTCAATTATTGCCATTGATTCACAATTAGTAACTGTAATTGTAATATTTTTTAAATCTTCTTTTCCTTGAATATTGTACTTATATAAGCAACTGTCTAGTTTAATTTTATTCATTAAATCTACATTTCCTTTTTTAAGAATTTCAGATATTTTAGAAGTATCAATTTTATAAGTATTTAAAATACTTAAAGCTTTATCAGAAAAAACACGTTCTTTTATACGTATATTCTTTAAAACACGTGCATTTGGACCGTAATCGAAAGTGGTATTTTTTTTACCCCAAATAAATATTACAATAATAATCCCCACAATTAATCCACCTAAAAAATAAGGCAAGCGTTGTTTAAATGTCATTTTACAAAAATAATAAATTGATATCTCTAAAAGGAATATTAAACCAATCTGCAACAGATTTATTTGTTAAAATTCCGTGGTAAAAGTACATTCCTTTTTGTAAACTTTTATCAAATCTTACAGCATTTTCAAAACCACCTTCTTCTGCAATATTAGATAGGTAAGGAGTGAAGATGTTACTAATTGATACTGAAGCTGTTCTGGAATATCTAGAAGGAATATTTGGAACACAATAATGTAAAACTCCATATTTTTCAATAATTGGGTTTTTATGTGTTGTTACTTCAGAAGTCTCAAAACAACCACCGCGATCTATACTAACATCAACAATTACAGCACCTGTTTTCATTTGTTCTACCATCTCTTCAGTAACAAGTACTGGAGAACGAGAATTTCCTCTAACAGCACCAATAGCAATATCACAACGCATTAAAGCTTTTTGAAGTGTTTTTGGTTGAATGGTTGATGTATAAATTGGCCGTCCTAAATTATGTTGTAAACTTCTTAATTTAGTTAAAGAATTATCAAAAACTTTTACGTTAGCTCCTAAGCCAATGGCTGAGCGGGCAGCAAATTCTGCAACTGTTCCTGCACCTAAAATAACTACTTCGGTAGGAGGTACTCCGCTAATATTTCCTAAAAGTAAACCATTTCCTTCCTTATCTTTACTCATCATTTCAGCTGCAATTAAAATGGAGGCTGTTCCTGCAATTTCACTTAAAGATTTTACAACAGAATAGATTCCGTGTTCATCTCTAATATAATCAAATGCAACAGCTGTTATGCGTTTACTTGCTAATGCTTCAAAATATTTTTTTGTTTGAGTTTTAAGTTGAAGGGCAGAAAATATAATACTTTGCGGATTAATTAACTTAATTTCCTCTAACGATGGTGGTTCAACTTTTAAAATAATATGACATCCAAAAACTTGATTAATATCGTAAGAAATTTTTGCGCCGGCTTCAGAATATTCATTGTCTGAAAAGTTAGCACCTTCACCAGCACCAGTTTCAATAATAAATTTATGACCTTGATTTGTTAGTGCCGCAACAGCATCTGGTGTTAAACAAACACGTTTTTCTTGATAATGTGTTTCTTTTGGGATTCCTATTACTAAAGCTCCTTTTTGTTTTGTAATTTCTAAGGTCTCTTCTTGTGGAATTAATTCTTGTTTACTAAACGGTGAAGTAATTTTTTTACTCATTATTTTTAACTTCTATAGTTCGTAGCTGATTATCTGATGCTGTTATATTAATTATAACTGAGTTTAAAGGTAATAAATTTTCTACTTTATTTGGCCATTCAACTAAACACCAGTTATTGCTATAAAAATACTCTTCAATTCCCATATCCATAGCTTCTTCTTCTTTATCAATTCTATAAAAATCGAAATGATACACTTTTTCATTTTTTGAAGTATGATATTCGTTAACTAAAGAAAAAGTAGGGGAGCTTACGTTATCTAATACACCTAATTGTTTTACAATTTCTTTTATAAGTGTAGTTTTTCCTACACCCATTTCTCCATAAAAAAGTACTATTTTATGTTTTGAAAATTCAATAACTTCTTTTGCAATTTCTGGAAGCTCTTTTAGTGTGTAATTTTTAATCATTTATAAATTCGGTTTAATTATGACCGTAATGTTTTATTTATTTCAGCATCTCACATTTTGTATCTAATTATAATGAGACTCTAAAATACATTCAGGGTGAGGTTACTTGTTCAACTTTTAACTATTTATTTCGGTACAAATATAGCACAAGGAATTATCATTTCCTCCAAAGAAATTCCTCCATGTTGATACGTATTTCTGTAATATTTTACAAAGTGATTGTAATTATTAGGATAGGCAAAAAAGTAATCTTCTTTTGCAAAAATAAAGGAACTGTTCATACTTAAAGAAGGTAATAAAATATCTTTTGGATTTTTAACAGCGAAAACTTCTTTTTCTTCATAGGATAGGCTTTTACCAGTTTTGTATCTTAAATTAGAACTAATATTTTTATCGCCAATAACTTTAGATGGTGCTTTAGAATTTATAGTTCCGTGGTCTGTGGTTATTATTAATTTTAGCCCTAATTTTTGCGCTTTTTGAATCATTTCTAACAAAGGTGAGTTTAAAAACCAACTATTAGTTAAAGATCTATAAGCTTTATCATCGCTTGCTAATTCTTTAATTACCTCCATCTCGGTTTTTGCATGCGATATCATATCTACAAAATTATATACAATAACTGTTAAGTCGTTTTCTTTTAAAGAATTAAAATTATCCGCTAAATTTTTACCAGCTTTTAAATTGGTAATTTTATAATATTCAAATTTCAGTTGTTCTTTAAGTCGGAGTAACTGTGCTTCTAAAAACTCTTTTTCGTACAAATTTTTACCACCTTCATCTGTATCATTTTTCCAAAAATCTGGATGCTTTTGTTCCATTTCTAAAGGCATTAGGCCAGAGAAAATGGCATTTCGTGCATATTGTGTAGCTGTAGGTAAAATACTTAAATAAGGAACTTCAGATTGTTTTTTATAATATTTTTCAATTGTTTTTTCAATAATATTAAATTGATCGTAACGCAAATTATCAATAACCACCAAAAGTGTTCCTTTGGAAGTTTTAATTTCAGGTAGTATTACTTTTTTAAATAAAGTATTTGATAAAATTGGTGATTCCTCTGCATTATTAATCCAATCTTGATATCTTTTTTTAACAAATTTAAAGAATAAAGAATTGGCTTCTTGTTTTTGGCTTTCAAGAATTTCAATCATTCCTGAGTCACTAATATTTTCTAGTTCTAACTCCCAGTATATTAGTTTTTTATAAACATCTATCCATTCTTTATATGAATTTACCATAGCTAAATCCATTGCTATTTTTCTAAATTCTTGTTGATAGTTTGAAGTTGTTTTTTCAGAAACTAATCGCGAATGATCTAAATTCTTTTTTAGGCTTAATAAAATTTGATTTGGATTAACAGGTTTTATTAAATAATCGGCAATTTTATTACCAATTGCATCTTCCATAATATATTCTTCCTCACTTTTAGTAATCATAACTATTGGAAGATTGGCACGTTTGCTCTTAATTTCAGTTAAAGTTTCCAAACCGCTTAAGCCAGGCATATTTTCATCTAAAAAAACAATATCGTAATTATTTTCTGTGCATAAATCTATGGCATCGGCACCATTATTACATTTAGTAACAGTATATCCTTTTTTTTCTAAAAATAGAATGTGTGGTTTTAATAAATCAATTTCATCATCTACCCATAAAATACTTATTTCACTCATATTGTTTGTTATATTTGTACAACTTATTAATAAAATATTTGTTTTGAACGAAAAAAACACGAACAAACTTAAAATATTAAACGATCCAATTTACGGTTTTATTACCATACCCAATGCTTTAATATACGATTTAATAGAACATCCTTATTTTCAACGTTTAAGAAGGATTTCACAAATGGGGTTATCACATCTAGTTTATCCAGGTGCACATCATACGCGGTTTCATCATGCGCTTGGTTGTATGCATTTAATGCAAAAAGCTGTCCGGATTTTAAAATTTAAAGGTGTTGATATTTCAAATGAGGAAGCAAATGCATTGTATATAGCTATTTTATTACATGATATTGGTCACGGACCATTTTCACATGCACTTGAACAAAGTATTGCCACAGGAATTCATCATGAAGCAATTTCTTTAAAATTTATGGAAGCTTTAAATAAAGAATTTAAAGGTAAATTAAGCTTAGCAATAACAATTTTTAAAGGAGATTATCATCGTAAATTCTTCTATCAATTAATTGCAAGTCAGTTAGATATGGATAGACTAGATTATTTAAAAAGAGATAGTTTTTATACAGGTGTTTCAGAAGGAAATATAAATTCTGAGCGTTTAATAACGATGTTAAATGTTGCAAATGATAATTTGGTTGTTGAAGAAAAAGGTATCTATTCAGTTGAAAAATTTATTGTTGCAAGACGCTTAATGTATTGGCAAGTATATTTACATAAAACAGGTTTGGGTGCAGAGAAACTATTAGAAAAAGTTCTTTTACGTGCTAAAGAATTAGTTTTAAAAGGAACTAAATTACCCGCAAGCAAATCATTTAATTATTTTTTAGTCAATCAAATACAAGAAGGTAATTTCGATACAAAAACTTTAAAAATATTTGCAAAATTAGATGATTTTGATGTCTTGGCATCTATTAAAGAATGGATTTCGCATAGTGATTTAATTTTATCAAATTTATCGGAAAGTTTAATTAATAGAAAGCTTCCAAAAGTGATATTGCAAAATAGGCCATTTTTAAGTGATGAAATTAAGACCGTAAAAGAACAAGTAAAAAAGACTTTTAATTTAAATAATAATGAAGTAAATTATTTAGTTTATAGTGGTAGAATTAGCAATCAAGCGTACGATTCTACTAAAAATACCATAAAATTAGTGTTTAAAAATGGCACAATTAAAGATGTTATTGAAGCGTCAGATCATTTAAATATTCAAGCACTATCTAAACCTGTAAATAAGTATTACTTGTGTTACCCTAAGAAATAGGTATAGTGATTCTTTTTTTTTACTTTTGCAACAATGAAATTTACAGCAAATCAAATAGCGGAAATTTTAGGAGGAGATATTGAGGGGAATGCAGACGTGGAAGTTTATAAACTTTCTAAAATTGAAGAAGGAGAAAAAGGTTCGTTAACTTTTTTATCCAATCCTAAATATACACCTTATATTTATTCAACAAAAGCATCTATTGCCATTGTTGGAAAGCACTTTATTCCTGAAAAAGAATTTAATACAACACTTATAAAAGTTGATGATGCATATCAATCTTTTGCATTATTATTAGAGTACTATAACCAAGCAAAATCTCAAAAATCTGGTATTGAAGAGCCTTCATATATATCAAAAAGTACTAAAGTTTTAGACGATATATACATTGGTGCATTTGCATATATAGGTAATAATGTAAGTATTGGGAAGAATGCTAAAATTTATCCGAATGTTTATATTGGCGATAATGTAAAAATTGGTGATAATGTAACTTTATTTTCAGGCGCTAAAATATATTCAGAAACTGAAATTGGTAATAATTGTGTTATAAACTCAGGAGCAATTATAGGCGCTGACGGATTTGGTTTTGCACCAAGTAAAAATGGTGTTTACGATAAAATTCCTCAAATTGGAAATGTAATAATTGAAGATTATGTGGATATTGGTGCTGCAACAACAATTGATAGAGCAACCTTAGGTTCAACAATTATTAGAGAAGGCGTAAAGTTAGATAACCAAATTCAGGTTGCACATAATGTTGAAATTGGTAAAAATACTGTAATCGCAGCACAAACAGGTATTGCGGGTTCTTCTAAAATTGGAGAAAATTGTATGATTGGTGGACAAGTAGGTATTGCTGGACATTTAACAATTGGAAATAATGTTAGAATACAAGCACAATCTGGCATAGGTAGAAACATTAAAAATGGAGAAGTTATACAAGGCACTCCAGCATTTGGATATTCAGATTTTAATAAATCGTATGTATACTTTAAAAAATTGCCGAGCCTTGTTGCTACTATAGAAAGTTTAGAAAAGAAAGTAAAAGCTTTAAAAGAAAAATATGAGTACTAAACAAAAAACAATTAAGAAAGAAGTAACACTTTCAGGTGTTGGTTTGCATACTGGTAATAAAGTTACTATGACTTTTAAGCCTGCACCAATTAACTATGGATATGCTTTTGTTAGAATTGATTTGGAGGGAGAACCTGTAATTGAAGCAAGTGCAGAATATGTTGTAAATACACAACGAGGTACAAATTTAGAGAAAAGAGGTGTTTTTGTAAACACATCTGAGCATGTATTGGCAGCAGTTGTTGCCTTAGATATTGATAATATTTGTATTGAAATAAATAGTGCTGAACCACCAATTATGGATGGTTCTTCTAAACAATTTATAGAAGCACTTGAAAAAGCTGAAATTCAAGAACAAGAAGCTGAAAGAGAAGAATATATTGTTAAAGAAATTATTTCTTATAAAGATGAAGCTACAGGAAGCGAAATTATATTAATGCCTTCAGATGAGTATCAAATTACTGCAATGGTAGATTTTGGTACTAAAGTTTTAGGCACCCAAAATGCAACTTTAAATTCTTTAAAAGATTTTAAAAGTGAAATTTCAAATGCACGAACTTTTAGTTTTTTGCATGAACTTGAAATGTTGCTAGATAATAATTTAATAAAAGGAGGCGATTTAAATAATGCTATAGTTTATGTAGACAAAGAAATCTCTGAAGTTACTATGAATAAGTTAAAGAAAGCTTTTAATAAAGAATCTTTAACTGTAAAACCTAATGGAATTTTAGATAATTTAACATTGCGTTGGGCTAATGAAGCTGCTAGACATAAGTTATTAGATGTAATTGGAGATTTAGCTTTAGTTGGCACTAGAATTAAAGGAAAAGTTATTGCTAATAAACCAGGACATTTAGTTAATACAACATTCGCTAAAAAGCTTCAAAAAATAATTAAACAAGAAAAAAGAAATAAAGTTCCAACTTTTGATCTTAACCAACCACCATTAATGGATATTCATGAAATAATGAATATTTTACCACACAGACCACCATTTTTATTGATAGATAGAATTATTGAACTTTCAGATAAACATGTAGTGGGTATGAAAAATGTTACAATGAATGAAGATTTTTTTGTTGGACATTTTCCTGGAGCACCTGTAATGCCTGGAGTATTACAAGTGGAAGCGATGGCACAATGTGGAGGAGTTTTAGTGTTAAGCACGGTTCCAGATCCTGAAAATTATTTAACATATTTTATGAAAATGGATAATGTTAAATTTAAACAAAAGGTATTGCCAGGTGATACTTTAATTTTTAAAGCAGAATTAATATCTCCAATAAGACGTGGTATTTGTCATATGCAATCTTATGGATATGCAAATGGAAAATTAGTTGTTGAAGCCGAATTAATGGCACAAATTGCAAAAAAACCTAAAGAATAATGAATCAACCTTTAGCTTATATACATCCAGGCGCAAAAATTGCTACTAACGTAGTGGTAGAGCCTTTTACAACAATTCATAATAATGTTATTATAGGTTCTGGAACTTGGATTGGTTCTAATGTTACTATAATGGAAGGTGCTCGTATTGGGAAAAATTGTAGAATTTTTCCAGGAGCAGTAATTTCTGCAATTCCACAAGATTTAAAATTTGAAGGTGAAGATTCTTTAGCAATAATAGGTGATAATACAACTATTAGAGAATGTTGTACCATTAATAGAGGTACTAAAGCCTTAGGGAAAACACAGATTGGAGATAATTGTTTAATTATGGCAACATCACATATTGCACACGATTGTGTAATTGGCAATAACTGTATTTTAGCAAACGGATCTGTAATTGCTGGGCATGTAACAATTGGTGATTTTGCAATACTAAGCGGATTGGTAGCTGTACATCAATTTATTCATATTGGGGAACACGCAATGGTTTCTGGAGGTTCTTTAGTTAGAAAAGATGTACCTCCATATACTAAAGCAGGTAAAGAACCACTTTCATATATAGGTATTAATTCAATTGGATTAAGAAGAAGAGGGTTTGATACAGAAAAAATAAGAGAAATTCAGAATGTATTTAGACTTCTTTATCAAAAAAATTACAATACTTCACAGGCAGTAGAAATAATTGAAGCTGAAATGGAAGCAACAAAAGAAAGAGATCATATTTTACTTTTTATAAAGAACTCACAAAGAGGAATTATGAAAGGATATACAGGTAGTTAACTTTAATTAAGAATAAAAAGCTACTTAAAACTAAAACTTAGAATTTAAAATAAACAAATGGCAACAACATCAGATATTAGAAACGGATTATGTATTAGACATAATAATGATATTTTTAAAATAGTAGAATTTTTACATGTAAAACCAGGTAAGGGACCTGCATTTGTTAGAACTAAGCTAAAAAGTTTATCAACAGGGAAATTATTAGACAATACATTTCCTGCAGGTAGAAAAATTGAAGATATAAGAGTTGAAACTAGAAAATATCAGTTTTTGTATCCAGAAGGTGATATTTTTCATTTCATGAATACAGATGATTACAATCAGATTACTTTAGCAAAAGAAACACTCGATACTCCAGATCTTTTAAAAGAAGGAGAAATTGTTACTGTTATATTTAATACTGAAGATAGTATGCCTTTATCTGTAGAAATGCCTTCGAGTGTTATATTAGAAATTACGCATACAGAGCCTGGTGTAAAAGGAAATACAGCAACAAATGCTACAAAACCTGCAACTGTAGAAACTGGTGCGCAAATTAATGTGCCTTTATTTATTAATGAAGGTGATAAAGTTAAAATAGATACTTCTAAAAGCTCGTATTTAGAAAGAGTAAAAGAGTAATACTATGAAATTTCCTCAAAAGTATAGTTTAAAAGAGATTGCAAAATTATTGAAGGTTGAATATATTGGACCAGATGATTTTCCAGTTTATGGATGCAATGAAATTCACGTTGTGGAAGATGGAGACATTGTTTTTGTGGATCATCCAAAATATTACGATAAGGCATTAAAATCTAAAGCTTCAGTTGTTTTAATTAATAAAAAAGTAGCTTGTCCAGAGGGAAAAGCATTATTAATATCAGAAGATCCATTTACCGATTTTAATAAACTTACTAAGCATTTTAATGCTTTTAAACCAGCTAATCAATTAGTTTCAGATACGGTTTCAATAGGGAAAGGCACAATTATTCAACCAAATGTATTTATTGGTAATAATGTTACTATTGGAAAAAATTGTGTAATTCATCCAAACGTTACAATATACGACGATTGTACTATTGGTAATAATGTTACAATTCATTCAGGTTCAATTTTAGGTGCTGATGCGTTTTATTATAAAAAACGAAAAACTGGATATGATAAATTAATTTCAGGAGGAAGTATTATTATTAAAGATAATGTTGATATTGGAGCATTGTGCACTATAGATAGAGGTGTTTCAGGTAATACAACAATTCATAAAGGAACAAAAATTGACAATCAGGTTCAAGTTGGACATGACACTATTATTGGTAAAAATTGTTTAATAGCTGCCCAAACAGGAATTGCTGGTTGTGTTATAATTGAAGATAATGTAACTTTATGGGGACAAGTTGGTACAAATAGCGGAATAACTATTGGAAAAAATGCTGTTGTTCTAGGACAAACCGGTGTTACAAAATCAATAAAAGGAAATTTAACTTATTTTGGTACGCCTATAGAAGAGTCAAGAAAAAAGTTGAAAGAATTAGTTGCTATAAAACAAATAATAAAAAATCAAAAAAAGTAAATTTTATTTTAACTTAAACTTAGAAAAAAAATTACTTTTGTAATAGTCTTAAATATAAAATAGATACAAATGAGCGTTTTAGTAAATAAAAATTCGAATATAATTGTACAGGGTTTTACAGGTGGCGAAGGTACATTTCATGCAACCCAAATGATTGAATATGGGACAAATGTTGTTGGTGGTGTAACTCCAGGTAAAGGAGGTCAATTTCATTTAGATAAACCTGTTTTTAATACAGTGCAAGATGCGGTAGATAAAGTTGCAGCTGATACTTCAATTATATTTGTACCACCAGCTTTTGCAGCAGATGCTATTATGGAAGCAGCTTCAGCTGGAATTAAAGTAATTATTTGTATTACAGAAGGAATTCCAGTTGCTGACATGGTAAAAGTGAAAGCTTATATAGAAACAAAAGATTGCAGATTGGTTGGTCCTAATTGTCCGGGTGTTATTACACCAGAAGAAGCAAAAGTTGGTATTATGCCAGGTTTTATTTTTAGAAAGGGTACTGTTGGTATTGTATCAAAATCTGGGACTTTAACTTATGAAGCAGCTGATCAAGTTGTAAAGCAAGGTTATGGTATTACTACTGCAATTGGTATTGGTGGTGACCCAATTATTGGAACTACAACAAAAGAAGCTGTTGAATTACTTATGAATGATGAGGATACTAAATGTATTGTTATGATTGGTGAAATTGGAGGACAGTTAGAAGCTGAAGCTGCACAATGGATAAAAGCTACAGGAAATAAAAAACCAGTTGTTGGTTTTATTGCTGGACAAACAGCACCAAAAGGTAGAACAATGGGACACGCGGGTGCTATAGTTGGAGGTAAAGATGATACTGCCCAAGCTAAAATGAAAATTTTAAAAGAAAATGGTATTCACGTTGTAGATTCACCTGCAAAAATTGGAGCTAAAGTTGCCGAGGTTTTAGGTTAATTTAAAATATTTAACTGTTATAAATTAAAAAAACCTTTGAATTTCAAAGGTTTTTTTGTGCTTTAATATATAAGTTATTGTTTGTCGGTATCTTTTATAGTACTTCCTTTTTTTATTGCTTTATAATTTTCATAACATAACAAAACTGCTTCAATTAATTGTAAATCACTAGCTTGTTTAATAAAATAGTCAGAGTAGTTACACTCGTTAAGTAATTCTGTTAACTCTGTTGAATCCATTTCTAAATATTCCATCATTAACTCTCTATTAAATTTAGCTTCTAAAAGTTGTCGTAATTCATCATTATCGCGCATCTTTTTAAGTTTTTTTAATTGTTTGGGTTTTTTACCAAACATATTATAAACAAAATCTATAGGTCTAAAAAGTGCATCAACAGGAGAATTAAATTCTTTTCTTTGTTTTGCCGTTCCTACTTCATAAGTTTGTGGTAAACCATTAATATGAATCCGTGCATATTTATCTTTCGGAACATTTTTAGCATCAATTTCTAAAACACCAATTAGTTTATGAGATTTTACAACAACTTCACTAATTTCTTCAGCTTTTTCATAAAGTTCTATAACTAACTCATTTCCTTTTAATAAATCGTTTGTTATTTTTAGTTTAATTGATTGATAACCTAAGTAAGAAACATAAATAGTGTCGCTTACAGCAATTGCAATTTCAAAATCTCCGTTATCATTAGTAATTGTACCAAAAACATCATTAAGGTTAAAAATATGGGCACCTTTTAAAGGTGTCTTGTCTAACTGATCAACAATTTGTCCTTTTAAAGTAACATTAATGCTATTGTTTAAAAGAGAATCAATTTTAGTTGGTTCTTGAGAAAATACTTTTACAGAAATTAAAAGCAATACTAAGTAAATAATTCTTTTTTGCATATGCAATGATACTAAATATTAGCGAAAAATATTGTTAATGAATTACAAATTTCAATACCTAATAATTGAACTAAAGTTTACTATTAATAAGATTTGTTAAAATCATTTTTTTATATTAGCTAAAATTAAATCCCAAATAAATGGCTTCGCTAACTCCCTTAACTGAAGTATTAGGTTATAGACGTGCAAAACATCTGTTGAGAAGAGCTTCTTTTACTTATACAAAAGATCAGATTGATATTTTTGCATCTAAAACTCCTTTAGAAGCTGTAAATTTATTATTTTCTAGTACAACTAATTTTCTAGAGTATGGTCCATACGACCCTCGTGATACTGATAATGGTTTTTGGACTGCATTGAGTATACCTTATGCAAATATAAGTGGAGATGTTCGAAAAAGAACTCAGGTTTGTGGTTGGTGGTGGTATAATGCAATTAAAGAAACTTCATTAAAACATAAGTTAACATTTTTTTTACATACGTGTTTTACAGTAGGAAAAGACTCAAATTCTGGTAAATCAACCCATTTTTACGATCATCTATGTTTGTTAGAATATTATTCTTACGGAAATATAAAAGAGCTTGCAAAAAAAATTACATTAGATAATTCTATGCTTATTTATTTGGATAATACAAGTAATAATGCAAACAATCCTAATGAAAATTATGCAAGAGAGTTTTTAGAATTATTTACAATTTTAAAAGGACCTCAAATTGGTGATGGGAATTATACTAATTATACAGAAATTGATGTACAAAATGCAGCAAAAGTATTTTCTGGATATAAAAGAAATCTTGAGCGTTCTTTAATAATTGATCCAGAAACCAATATTCCAACAGGATATTTAAACATTGCCAAACACGATGCATCCGATAAAGAATTTAGTAGTGCATTTAATCAAACCATAACTGGTGGTGTAGACGAGGCAGGAGCATTACAAGAATTAGATGATTTTGTAGAAATGGTTTTTGGCCAACAAGCTACATCAATATCATACTGTAGAAAGCTTTATAGATTTTTTGTGAAAAGTGAAATTAGTAGTGAAGTTGAAAATGATATTATTACTCCTTTAGCCCAATTAATGGTAGCCGAAAACTATGAAATGATACCAGTAATTACTAAATTATTAACCAGTCAACATTTTTATGATAAGGATGATAGTGATGATACTGATAATATAATAGGTGCTATTGTTAAAAGTCCGTTACAATTATTTTCTGAAGTAGTAACTTTGTTTAATTTGGAAATGCCAGAACCACCTAATCCAACGAATCCTAACAATCCTTTTGATAACCCTGGAGACCCAATTGCAAATCCAGATGGTGCTGATCAATTTTATGTTACTTTTTTTCAACGATTTGTGCATAACTCTTTTTTAAACGGAGCTGGTTTTGACTTTTTTAATCCAGATTCAGTTGCCGGTTATCCTGCCATGTATCAAGAGCCAGATTATGATAGGCATTGGTTTAGATCAAATACTTTAATAGCACGTTATAAAATGATTGAAAGTCTAATTGCTGGAAAAAACACCATTACTAGTGGAACTATTTTTGCAACATTAGATACCATTAGCTTTGTCGAGAATAATATATCTGATCCGTCAGATTCAATTTTACTAGTTATAGAATTGTCTGATCTATTATATCCTGAGAGTATTAGTACTGAACGGGTTAATTATTTTGTAAATTCTTTAATTGATGGTTATAATGAATATTATTGGACTTCTGAATGGGGAAAATATGAAAATACTGGAGATACTTCAGTTATTAAAACACGTTTAGACGATTTAGTAATAAGTATGATAAATGCTGCTGAATTTCAATTAATGTAATACTATTATTTTTAGAATGAAAAGAAGAAATTTTATTAAATTATCGGCTACAGCTACTGCTATTGGATTGTCTCCATTAGAAATTCACGCAGCGCTAAAACCTTTATTGACTTTAAATTGTCCAGATGCATCGAATAGAAAATTAGTTTTAATTAATTTATCTGGAGGTAATGATGGATTAAATACTGTAATTCCACTAGATCAATACAGCACTTATGCTAATTTAAGGCCAACTATTAAAATACCAGAAACAGGATTATCATATATAACTCTAGACACAAACTTACCATCTAATCAGCAAATTGGTTTAAACCCTGCGTTAACTGGTTTAAAATCGTTGTATGATCTCGGTTGGTTAAGAATTTTACAATCTGTTGGTTACCCTTCTCAAAATAGAAGTCATTTTAAATCAGGTGATATATATATGACTGGAAATGATGGTAATAGTAGTTTAAATGGAACAGACTCAGGTTGGATTGGTAGGTTTATGGAATTGTATTACCCATCAGAAATATCAGAACCGTATCCATTAGCAATTCAAATTGGATCGGATAAAACTTCTTTAGGTTTTCACGGTGTTGTTGAACATGGATTATCTTTAAATTTAACAGGGCAAGATCCAGCAGGTTTTTATTCAATCTTAAATGGGCTAGGAGGGCAAGCACCAACAACTTTTCCAAACTCCGATTTTGGAACTGAATTAGCTTTTATTGCAGGTGTTGATGCATTATCTAATACACACGCTGCTTCTATTTCCGATGCCTTTAATAGTGGAACTAACGCAAGTACATATCCAGATACAGATTTAGCAGATCAATTAAAAACTGTGGCAAAACTTATTAGTGGAGATTTACAAACCAAAGTTTATATGGTAAGAATTTCTGGATTTGACACACATAATAATCAAATTCAAGGTGTTGATGACCCTTTGGGTAAGCACTATAATTTATTAAATGAATTGTCTGAAGCCATAACTGCATTTGTAACTGATTTAAATAGTCAAGGAATAGGAGAAAATGTTTCTGGATTAACATATTCTGAATTTGGTAGAAAAGCTGGAGAGAATGGTAATATGGGAACAGATCACGGTCAAATTTCACCGGCATTTGTATTTGGTGAAGCTATAGAAGGTGGTGTATCTGGTTTAAATGTAGATTTAAGTGAAGCAACTTTAGATAATAATTATCAAATAAGCGAGGTACAATATGATTATAGGCAAACAGTTGCAACCTTATTACAAGATTTTTTAGGCGCACAAAATTCAGTTATTGATAGCACGTTTTTTAACTACTCAGCTTTACCATCACCAACAAGCTTTACAAATTCTAAGATTGATGAATTAATTAAAGAAACATCAAAAATACCAGAAGAGTGTTTAAATAAAACACTTGGAATAGATGATTTTGAGACGACTCCGAAAGATCTTAAGAGATGGCAAGTATATCCAAATCCATTTAGAGATATTATTACAATCTTTGGTTTAGAAGATGTTTATGAAATAGAATATAAAATTATTAACGGAACTGGAAGTACCCTTTTAATTGATAAATTACCAGTAAATGGTGCTTCCGTTAAAATAAACTTATCTAATTTAATTCCAGGTGTATATTTTATCCAAATTAAAAAAGGATTTTACCGAGAATTACATAAAATAATAAAAATTTAATCGGTTTTAAAGTTCCAAACCTGACCAATTGTTTCACCACCTTTATCATCTTTTACAACTACTTTCCAATAGTAAGTAGTTCCATCAGTTACATCTACATTAAATGTTTTAGCTGTTTGGTTGGTAGATACAATTGTTGTTGGTTCTGACGCTGTTCCAAAATAAACATCAAATGTTAGTGGGTCATTATCAACGTCAGAAGCATTCCATTCTAACATTGCACTAGTTTCAGTAACAGTTGCATTTAATGTTGGAGCTACAATCTCTGGTGAAAATGGTAAATAATTAGAAACACCTTCTCCTTCAGTATAGAAAGAATTTACACTTGAATATGCACTAGATTTATTTTTACTGTCTTTTGCACTTACTCTCCAATAATAAGCAACACCTTTTTCTAATGAAAATACTTTAACAGTGCTAGAGTTTGAAACAGACTGTACAATTTGAGTAAATTGATTGTCTTTTGCTATTTCCAGTTGATACGATACTGTATCTCCATCAGGATCTGTAGCAGCATTCCATTTAAATTCTACTGTATTATCTATACAAAGTAAATTGGCAGAAGGATATATTAATGATGGAACGGTTGGAGCATTGTTTACTACTGGTTCTGGATCTGGAGAATCTCCACCTGAACCACCACACGACCATAATAATGTTGCAAAAACTAAAGTATAAATGTATTTTTTCATATTCTATAAATTAAGTGCTAAAATTAATCATTTTTAAAATAGCGACAAAGTAAAGTATTGCAAAATTATAAAAAAAATGATTTTTTTTATTGTGCGCGTAACTGGATTCGAACCAGCACGTTCTAAGCGAACACCAGCCCCTCAAGCTGGCGCGTCTACCAATTCCGCCATACGCGCTTAACTGTCTTATAAAAAAAAAGTTAAGTAAAAGCTTAACTTTTTTTGTGACCTGGCTGGGGCTCGAACCCAGGACCACCTCCTTAAAAGGGAGGTGCTCTACCAACTGAGCTACCAGGTCTAAACCTTTCGCAATTGCGAGTGCAAATATACTATCTAAAGTTTAAAATACAAGTTTTTTTATGTAGTTTTTTAAACGATATTTGTAATCGTATTTTATTTGACAAATTATTTTATGAAAATTGTACTATTAGGTTATATGGCTTCAGGAAAATCTGCAGTTGGAAAATTACTTTCTTCTAAATTAAACCTTGAATTTATAGATTTAGATTCTTATATAGAAATTTCTGAGGAAGCTACTATTTCATCTATTTTTAAAAATAAAGGTGAAATATATTTTAGAAGGAAAGAAAGTGAATGTTTAAAAGAACTATTAAATTTAAAGGAAAATTGTATTATATCGCTTGGCGGTGGTACACCATGTTATGGAACTAATATGGAATATATTAAAGATAGTTCTAAATCATTTTATTTAAATGCTTCAATTGATACAATTTTTAATAGATTAAAAGGAGAAACATTACAAAGACCTTTAGTTGCAACTATTGGCGAAGAACATTTAAAGGAATATATAGGTAAACATCTTTTTGAACGTATAGTATTTTACAAAGAAGCCGATGAAACAATAATTGTAAACAATAAATCTGTTGAATCTATAGTTGAAGAAATATTAAAATTACTCTAAAACAGCATACGCATTTTTTGTATCGAAAATAACATTTATATGTTCTTGCATAGAAGTTGATAAAGAAATTCCTTTAAAATCAGCTTTTACAGGATATTTTTTATGATTTCTATTAATTAAAACAGCTGTTTTAAAACGTTTAAGAGGTACTTCTAAAAAATGTTTAATACCATATATTAACGTAGTTCCTGAACTTAAAACATCATCTACCAAAACCAACGATTTATTTTTGTATTCTTCTGTAGATATGCTAGTTGTAATTTCTTTTCTTGGATTTTTTTTATCAATTTTAACCTCACATAAAATAACTTTAAGTTCTGCAATATCGTTTAAAATAGTTGCTATATTTTGAGCAAATACAAAACCGTTACCATTAATTCCAGCAATTATAATTTCTTTTTCATTACAATTGGTTTCATAAATTTGATAAGCGATTCTACGTGTTTTATTTTTAATCTGCTCGTTTGTTAATATAATTGAACTTTTCATTTTTAGTTATTTTTTTTCAAAGATAAAAAACAATTCGTTTCCTTGTCGTTGTTTTATTGAATTGTAACATTTTTCGAATACTTTAATTTCAAACTTAGCATAGAATAACTGAATATATTCTATAATGTTTCCTCCAAACGGAGGTCCATTTTCGGTTAATTCAAAATCAAAAAGCACACCAACTAACTTTCCATTTTTGTTTAAAAGGCTGTACATTTTATCAACATAATTTGTACGAAGAGCAGGAGTTAGCGCACAAAAAAATGTTTGTTCTAATATTAAATCGTACTTGGCAGTATGCTCAAAGAAATTCTGATTAATTAAATTTTCTTTCGGAAAATTTGGAATTCTTTTTTCAATATTATTTAATGGTTGTTGGGCAATATCTAAAACATGAATGTTTTTAAACCCTTTTTTTAATAAATATTCTGCTTCAAAACTATTTCCACCACCAGGAATTAAAATTTTTTGCGCTTCATTTTTAAGTTGATCTACAAATTCTTTTATAGGAGTAGATACATATCCAATATCCCAACCAGTTTTGTTTAGGTCATATCTATGTTCCCAATAGGCTTTATCAAGTGGGTTTTTAATCTTCTTGTAAGTCATCAATATCTCTTCTATCTTTTTTGGTTGGTCTACCTGTCCCTTTTTTTCTGTAATAATCTTTTGCGTATTTTAAAAGTTCAAACTTTTCAAATTCTTCAGCAGGTGTAGTATCTTTTCTATACAAATCAACCAGTTTTGCACTAACTCTGTTTGGAGGAATATCTAAAACTTCAATTTTATAATTAATTTGATTTTTTCGAACCGTAATTTGTTCTCCATTAAAAATTAGTTTAGAAGCTTTTACACTTGCATCATTAACTTTTATATGTCCTTTTTTGCAAGCTTCAGTTGCTAGACTTCTGGTTTTATATAACCTAATACACCATAAATATTTATCAATTCGCATTTAAATACTATAATAAAGTTAAATTTTAGCTTTTCTCTTTTAACAAAGGTATGAAAATAGTATCTTGCGCACCTTAAAATATAATTAAATGAAAATTAAAAATTTAATAGTCTTACTTGTATTTGGTTTAGTAATTTTTTCTTGTAATAAAGATGATGATTCCAATGATTATGATGCAGCTGCACAAGCTATAGAAGATGATAACAAATTAATTGACTATTTAAAATCACATTATTTAAACGATGATGATGCTTTAGATACTATTACAAATGGAGAAGCTTCTTTAATGGATGATGCTCGATTAAAAATTCAAAATTTAACGCATAATGATGTAGCATATAAATTATATTACTTTGTTAAGAATGAGGGTTCTACAATTTCACCTTCAGCTGTAGATTCAATTTATGCAACGTATACAGGAATGTTGTTAGACAGTACTGTTTTTGATTCAAAAACTACTTTTTCTTGGAATATTGGTGCTAGTGCAGCAGTTTTAAGTGGGTTAATTCCTGGTTGGCAATATGGATTTACAAACTTTAAAGGTGGTACTTTAGTTCAAAATGCTGATGAATCTTTTGATTTTGAAGATTATGGTGAAGGAATATTATTTATACCTTCTGGTTTGGCTTATGGAAATTCGGCTTCAGGTTTAATTGAAAAAAATACACCATTAATTTTTGAAATAGCGTTAAAAAGTGTAAATCTAATCGATCACGATTTAGATGGAATAGATTCAAAATTTGAAGACTTAAATGGTGATAATAATTTTACAAATGACGATACTGATGGTGATGGTATTTATAACTATTTAGATGACGATGATGATGGAGATGGCGTTCTTACAATAGATGAAGATGCCAACGGTGATGGTGACCCTACCAATGACGATGCGGATAATGATGGAACTCCAGATTATTTAGATGAGAATACAAAATAAAATATGTAAGTTTTTTAATACTTATTATAATTAAAAAAACTCAGGGTTTATTTAAAATCCTGAGTTTTTTTTATGACTTCAACTCCAATCAACCGCCTTAACTTTCAACCTATCAGCCAAAACTAATCTTCATCTTCCAAAGCCCTTTCAAGTAATTTATCATTAAAATTTTTAGAGCCAATTGCCCCTAATTTTTTAATAGTTTCTATTTTTTTGATAAGATTTCCTTTTCCTGTAAGCTTTTTCATTGATGTATCATAACTTCCTTGCACCGTTTTAAGTTGGTTTCCAACTTTTATTAAATCGTCAGTTAAATTAACAAATTGGTCATACAAACGAGTGGCTTGCAAAGCAATTTCAATAGCGTTACGTTGTTGCTTTTCGTTATTCCACATACTGTCAATCGTGCGTAAAGTTGCCAAAAGAGTAGTAGGTGTTACTATTACAATATTTTTCTCAAATGCTTTGTTATAGAGTTGATTATCGTTATTAAGCGCTACTGCAAAAGCAGGTTCTATTGGTATAAAAAGTAACACAAAATTAGGAGAATCTATTTGGTAAATGTCTTGATAATTTTTTTCACTTAGTTGTGTAATATGTCGTTTTAAAGAGTTTATATGTGCTGTAATTGCTTGTTCTTTATCTGAAGATGATTCTGCATTTACATACTGCTCATAAGCTGTTAAAGATACTTTAGAGTCTATAACCATTTTTTTATTATCTGGTAAATGAATTACCACATCTGGTAAAATTCGTTTACCATCAGCATTTGTGAAACTTTGTTGTACAAAATATTCCCTATCCTTTTCTAGTCCAGATTTTTCCAATACACGTTCTAAAACTAATTCACCCCAATTTCCTTGAGTTTTACTATCGCCTTTTAAAGCCTTTGTTAAGTTTAACGTTTCTTTACTCATTTGCTCATTCAACTCTTTTAAACCAATAATTTGTTGACGTAAAGCTGAATTATAATCAATATTTTGTTTGTGAGTTTCTTCAACTTTCTTTTCAAAAGTTTGAATTTTTTCTTGAAGAGGATTTAGAATATTTTTTATATTTTCTTTGTTTTGTTCCGTAAATTTTGAAGATTTTTCTTCTAATATTTTTGAAGCCAATAATTCAAAATCTTTAGAAAATTTTTCTTGTAATTTTTCTATTTCTTGTTTGTTTTCTGTTAGTTTTTCTTCTAAACTTTTAAGCTCTGAAACCTTTTGAGTAAGTTGTAAATCAATTGCATGTTTTTCGTTAGACAATAATAATTTATCATTGTTTAATTGATTGATTACAAATTTATTATGTTCTTTATCTTCAAGTAAAAGTTTATACTTAATTTCAAGTTCAGAAGTAATTTTTTGGTACTTGTTTTTAGTAATTAAATTACTAATTATATAGCCAATTATAAAAAATATAATAGCAATTAAACAATAGATTAAAAAAGTATTCATTGTAATAAAAATTAGATTATAAAAGTAAGATATTTATATTTGCGACAATAACCAGTGAATTAGAATATAAAGTTGAGTTATTAACAAGCTATATGAAAACAATTGCAAAATTTATATTACACACATTATTAGGTTGGAAAATTATTGGAAATTTCCCAAAAGATTTAAATAAATACGTAATTATTGCTGCTCCACATACGCATTGGTTAGATTTTCCCTTAGGTATTTGTGTAAAATATGCACAAGGAACACCTGTTAATTATATTGGTAAAGCATCTTTATTTAAACCTCCGTTCGGATTTATATTTAGATGGCTTGGAGGAGCACCAGTAAATAGGAGCAAAAGTACAAACAAAGTAGAAGCTATTGTTCAAATTTTTAAAAGTAGAGAAAAATTTATTTTGGCGTTATCACCAGAAGGAACTCGAAAAAAAATAGATACTTGGAAAACAGGTTTCTATTATATTGCCAAAGGTGCGAATGTTCCAATTGTTATGGGAACGTTAGATTTTGAAAACAAACAAGTTAAAATATCTGAACCTTATTATTTAACTGATAATATAGAAAATGATTTTAAACATTTTTATTCTTTTTTTAAAGGAGTAAAAGGTAAAATTCCTGAAAATTTTAATTTATAATTATTAATATTTTTAAAAGTTTTATGCTTTTATATGTATCACTAATAAAATTTAGGACATTTTGTTTTTATAAATAAATAATAGTTTAGAGATAGGAATAAATGAAAGCCCTGCAAAAACAAAAATAAAGAAAGCAGATTTTAATCCAAACGCATGTGCTAAATAACCAATTAAAGGAGGTCCAATTAGCATACCTATAATTGCATAAGTAGTAATTATTGAAATTGCCATTCCGGGAGAATATTTATTAGAAGTTCCTGCTAAAATAAATGTCATTGGAAATATAGGGGCTGTTCCAATTCCAACCAAACAAAAACCTATAAGTGATGGCCAAAAAGTAGGAAAAAATATTGCTGTTGAAACACCAACTGCAATTAAAATAGCACTTAAAATATATGTTTTTGGCATTCCAATTGCATCCATTAATTTGTCTGAAAAGAATCTAGATAAAGCCATACAAGTCATAAAAGAAAGGTATCCAAATGTAAAAATATCTTCATTAATTACTTCTTTAAAATAGACACCGCTCCAATCAAACATACCACCTTCGCATACAGCAGCCAAAAAAACTAACACTCCTAAATAAAAAATAAAAGGATCTGGCTTACCTAAAATTAATTTATTTCCTGTAGTAGATTTGTCACCTTTTATTAAATATAAAAACGCAATAGAAGCTATAATTAAAGAAAATAATGCGATTAACAGTAAATGATTTGAAATAGAAACATCCATTTTTACCATTAGGGTAGAAAATCCAACACCAATTAAACCACCCGTACTCCAAAGTCCATGAAAAGAACTTACAATTTTCTTTTTAAATTGTTTTTGCAGGGTTATAGATTGTGTATTCATAGCTATATTTAAAATTCTCATACCAAAAGCAAACACACAAATAGCTGTAACAAGTACAAAAGTTGAAGTAGCATAACCAATAAAGATTAAGGAAAATGAAAGTATTATAAAAGAGATTATTATTGGTTTTCTACTATTAAATTTTGAAATAATCCATCCTGAAATAGGTAGCCCAATCATAGAACTTATTGGCATAGCTAATAGTATAGTACCAAGTTCAGCTTCATTAAAATTAAAAAATGTTTTAATTGTAGGTATTCTAGATGCCCAAGTGGCAAAACATAATCCAGTTAAAAAAAAATAAGTGCTTAAGGCAGCACGTTGTTTTATTTTTAAATCCATAGCAATTAATTCTGTATAAACTATATAAAATTGGGTATCATATATTGGTAAAGTTAATAGTTTTAAAACCTAATATTTTTACTCCGCTCATTTTTTTATAAGCAGAGTTGCAATAAAAGTTCAATATAATTTAACTTTTTAAGTATTTTTATCTCAGTTAAAAAATAAGTTTATCCTTTATAAAAAGGTAATCTTACAATTTTTGCTGGAATTGCTTTTTTGCGCACTTGAATAAAAATATCAGTATCTCTTTTAGCATATGCTGTTTCAACATACCCCAAACCAATTCCTTTTTTAAGCGAAGGACTCATAGTACCAGAAGTTACTTCTCCAATTACAATACCTTTTTCATTTACTATTTCGTAACCTTGACGTGGAATCCCTTTTTCAGTAATTTCAAAAGCAATTAACTTTTTAGTAACACCTTCTTCTTTTTGTTTTTTTAAGGCTTCAGAATTCACAAATTCCTTGGTAAATTTTGTAATCCAACCTAAACCAGCTTCAATTGGTGAAGTTGTATCATTTATATCGTTACCGTATAAGCAATATCCCATTTCTAAACGTAAAGTGTCACGTGCAGCTAATCCAATAGGTTTTATTCCAAATTCTTTACCAGCTTCAAATACTTTTGTCCAAATTTGCTCAACTTCACTGTTTTTACAATAAATTTCAAATCCTCCAGAACCTGTATAACCTGTTGCGGAAATTATAACATGTTCTATTCCAGCAAAATCACCAATTTTAAAGGTATAAAATTTAATTGCAGATAAATCTTCAGAAGTTAAAGATTGCATTGCTTCAACAGCTTTTGGACCTTGAATAGCAAGTAAAGAATAACCATCAGAAATATTTTTCATTTCAACATTCATACTATTATTTTCAGCAATCCAATTCCAATCTTTTTCAATATTAGATGCATTTACTACTAATAAATATGTATTTTCTTTTATTCTGTATACAATTAAATCGTCTACAATACCACCAGTTTTATTTGGCATACAACTATATTGTGCATCTCCAATTTCTAATTTACTAGCGTCATTTGTAGTAACTTTTTGAACCAAGTCAATTGCAGTTTCTCCTTCAATTAAAAATTCACCCATATGAGAAACATCAAAAACACCAACAGCGTTTCTAACAGTTTCGTGTTCAATATTAATTCCTTCATATTGTACGGGCATATTATAGCCTGCAAAGGGCACCATTTTAGCACCTAATTGTTCGTGTATATGTGTTAATGCGGTATTTTTCATTTTTATTGTTTTGGTGTTACAAAAGTACTAAATAATCATAAAGTCACTTGGTATTAAATTAACATTTTACTGTTATAAAAGTGTATAAATACTATAATTTACCAAACTAATTATAAAGTCGTAGTCAAATTTTCTTTTTTTATATTTGACATTATTAATTTACGAATTGTAACACATGAAAATAAAAAAAATAGTTTTTATTAGTTGTCTCTTTATATTTTTTGGAAGCAATGCACAGAATAACTTTTTGCCTGAAGATTACCTAAAAAAAGATTTTCATACAAATAGAAGGGAAGCATTACGTGCTAAAATGCCTGCTAATAGTGTTGCTGTTTTTTTTGCTAACCCAGTTAGAAACAGAGCAAACGATGTGGATTATGTGTACCACCAAGACCCAAATTTTTATTATTTAACAGGGTACAAAGAGCCACACGCTATGGTTTTAATTTTTAAAGAAAACCAGACAATACAGGGTAAAACGTTTAATGAAGTTTTATTTGTGCAAGAACGCAACGAGAATGCTGAAATGTGGACTGGGAAACGATTGGGAGTTATAGGAGCGCAAGATGCATTAGGTTTTAGAGTTGCATATAATGGCAGCGAGTTTAAAAGTTATGCAATAGATTTTTTAAAATTTGATAAAATATTTTTTGAACAATTTAAAAATGATGTAAGAGATACAAAAAATAGTGCCGATTTATATGACTTGATAAAAACCTTTAAAGAAAAGGTATCTTTTGATTTAATTCAGTTAAACAATACTTCAGACGATAAAATTAATAACCAAACTAAAAAAAGGTTAGATACAGCGTTTTTAGTAGGAGCAATGGCTTCATTAAGAGAAATTAAAACCAAAGAAGAATTGGTTTTGTTAAAAAAAGCGATTGAAATTTCTGCTATTGGACAATTGGAAATAATGAAAGCAATGCACCCAAATATGTCAGAAACCGAAGCACAAGGTGTGCACGAATTTGTTTATAAAAAATATGGAGCAGAATACGAAGGCTATCCTTCTATTGTAGGTTCAGGTAACAATGGCTGTATTTTGCACTATGTAGATAATAACAAAACATTAATTGGTGATAATAATCTAATTTTAATGGATTTAGGCGCAGAATATCACGGATATACGGCAGATGTTACCAGAACAATACCTGCAAATGGAACGTTTACTCCTGAGCAAAAATTAATTTATGATTTGGTATATAAAGCACAAGAAGCTGGAATTGCAGCTTATACTATTGGAACAAAAATGAATAAACCCAATGCTATTGCAAAAAAAATAATTAATAAAGGTTTGGCAGCTTTAGGAATTATTGCATCTGAAGATACATACCATAATTATTTTCCGCACGGAACCTCGCATCACATTGGTTTAGATGTACACGATCCAGGTAATTATAATAGGTTTGAAGAAAATATGGTTGTTACAATGGAGCCGGGAATTTATATTCCATACGGTAGTGATTGTGATGAAAAGTGGTGGGGTATAGGTATACGCATTGAAGATGATATTTTAATTACTAAAAATGGGCCAGTTAACTTATCTGTTATGGCACCAAGAACTTCTTCAGCAATAGAAGCTACTATGAAGCTACCAAGTATTTTAGATAATTTTATATTACCAAAGTTAGATTGATTTTTTGACGCTATAAAACACTAAATATTCTAAAATAAATAATATCTTTAATAACTAATTTAAGATTATATGAAAATTACATCACATTTTTATGCGGTTATCAAAAAAATAGTACTTTTTTTAGCTGTTTCTTTGTTGGTTTTTTCTTGTGAGAAAAAGAATACAGAATTTAGCTCCATAGAGTCAAATAATTGGAAAAAGAGAACTATTGAAATAAACAAAAAGGATTCACTTGCTTCCGGACAAACATATTTATCTGTATATTCTCAAATATATAGTAATACAGAGCATAGAACCCATAATTTAACCGTTACTGTTAGTATGAAAAATATTAATATTAACGATTCTGTTTTTATTGAAAAGGCTAGATACTATAACACAAAAGGAGCATTGATTAGAACATATTTTAGTGAACCTATTTATTTAGCTCCTTTAGAAACAGTAGAAATTGTTATTGATGAAGTTGATAAACACGGCGGAACAGGAGCAAACTTTGTTTTTGATTGGAAAAAGAAAAAAGAAGTTAACGATCCTCATTTTGAAAGTGTTATGATTTCTACTTCAGGGCAACAAGGTTTATCGTTTACATCACAAGGTATTAAAATAGAATAACAATTTAAAGAAGATTAAGGTGAATAATTCTTATAAAATTCTTTAAAAGACATTGGATTTAAATTTTTAGATTTGTAATATTCTATATATTTTTTATAATGCTTTAGAGCAGTTTTTTTAACTTCTTCTGCAGAAAGTTTTTCATTTAAATCATTTTTTATCATAAAATATATTGTTAACAAGCTATAAGTATGACACTTACGGTATAATTTGGTCACATTATTTTAGAACTTCTCAAAAACACCCAATCCAAAGAGTGCAAAATCGTATTTAACCGGATCGGTTTTATCCATTTTTCTTAGTGAATAATCTAATTCAGCTAATGCTTTTGCATCATTTTGTTTTCTAGTTAACAATCCTAATTTACGTGCTACGTTTCCAGAATGCACATCTAAAGGGCAAGACAAAATTGCCGGTGAAATAGTGTTCCAAATACCAAAATCAACACCAGCTGCATCGTTTCTAACCATCCATCGTAAAAACATATTTATTCGCTTTGCTGCAGAACCTTTTAATGGATCGGAGATGTGTTTTTTTGTACGATTTACATGAGGAATTTCAAAAAATAATTGCTTTAATGTATGAATTGCTGGTTGTGTTGATGTTGTAGTTGAATACTTAGAAAATATAGATTCTAAACCACCATGGTTTTTATAAATATGTTGTAATGCACTTACAAAATAAGCTGCATCTAAGCTATTAAAAGTTCTATGTACAAAACCATTAAAATTATCTAAATGCTCTGGTCGGTAATTCATAACAAAATCAAAAGGTGAGTTTCCTAATAATTCCATCATTTTATTTGCATTTTTAATAATCATTTTTCTATTTCCCCAAGCAATTGTAGCTGTTAAAAAACCAGCAATTTCTATATCTTCTTTTAAACTAAATTGATGCGGAATTTGAATTGGATCACTTTCAATAAATGTTGGATTGTTGTATTCCAATACCTTATCATCTAAAAATTCTTTAAGTTCTTTTTTTGTCAACAGTTATTAATTTTAAATATTAGTATGTATTGGAGTGTCTTTTGCAGAAGCCCATGCTGTCCAAGAACCATCAAAAACAGCTTTTTTGTTTTCAGAAACTAGTTCGCAAGCAAGCATAATTATGCAGGCAGTTATTCCAGAACCACACGTAAAAATTAAGGGTTTGTCTTTAACTTCTAAATCATTAAAAATAGATTTAAGTACTTTTTTAGATTTAAATGTACCATTTTTAAGCACCTTAGCATAAGGTAAGTTTATAGAATTTGGTATATGTCCGCTTTTTAAATTTGGTCTTGGGTCTGGAGCAGTTCCATTAAATCTACCTTCGGAACGAGCATCAATAACAAGTGCATTTTTAGTTGCTAAATTGGTTTTTATAGCATCAATATCCTTTACTAAAGCATTGTTTAATGTAGCCTCAAAATCTCCTGATTTGTAGGTTTTTTTACTAATTGGAACTGCTTCAAAACCATTTGCAATCCAAGAGGGTAAACCTCCATTTAAAACGGCAATATCTTTGTGTCCCATTGTTTTAAACATCCACCAAACTCTTGGGCTCGTATAAATACCTAAGTTGTCATAAACTACAATTTTACTCGCTTTATTAATACCTAATTTTCTACATTCTTTTTCAAATTTTTCAGCACTTAAAAGTGTATTTGGTAACACGGAATCATTTTCACTAAATGCATTTTTTATATCAAAAAAACGTGCATTTTTTATTTGTAAACCTTGAAATTTAGATGTTGTGTTATTAATAGTTTCTTTTTGGCTGGCATCTAAAATAATTAAATCAGGGTTATTTAAATTATTATTAAGCCATTTTGCAGATACAATGTTGTTTTTCACAAGTATAAAATTGTTTAATAATTTTTATAAATATACATTCAATTTTGTTAGTTAAAAATTTATTTAATAATTAAAATTAGCTGCTTTTTATAGTTATTTAGTATTAATCTATATTAAGTCAGTATACAAAAACCATAAAAAAAATGTTTATTTTAGTGCATCATTTTTATTATATTAATTTAAACACAATTTTATGTATTGCATTAAAAACAAAAGTTGGATACTTTCCAGTATCCTGTTTGTATTTTTTATTTTTTCTGTGCAACATGCAGATTCTCAAAACAGAAAAAAGAAGACAAATAAAACAACAGAGAAATTTGAATTAAATAACCAAACTTTGAATATGTTTAGCTTTAGGAGTATTGGTCCGGCAGCGTATTCAGGAAGGATTTCAGATTTTGCTGTAAATCCAGAAAACCCTTCAGAGTATTATGTAGGTGTTGCTTCAGGTGGTTTATGGAAAACTGTAAATCACGGAACTACCTTTGAACCAATTTTCGATAAGGAAGCTGTTTTTTCAATTGGCTGTTTAGCTATGGATCCTAATAACTCTAATGTTGTTTGGGTTGGAACAGGAGAAAATAATACGCAACGTAATCTAGCATATGGCGATGGTGTGTATAAAACTACCGATGGTGGAAAATCGTTTACCAATATGGGCCTAAAAACAAGTTCTCAAATTGGAAAAATTATGATTGACCCTAGAAATAGTAACGTTGTTTATGTAGCAGCACAAGGACAAGCTTGGGGACCTGGTGGCGAAAGAGGATTGTACAAAACTATAGATGGTGGAAAAACTTGGAATAGAATTTTAGAAATAGGAGCGTATACAGGTGTTTCTGATATGGAAATGGATCCTAGAAATCCAGATGTTTTATATGCAGCTTCGCACCAAAGAGAGCGTAGAGTATATTCTAAAATAGATGGTGGGCCAGAATCTGCAATTTATAAATCGGAAGATGCTGGAGCAACTTGGAAAAAATTAAAAAAAGGATTGCCTTCTGGTGATGTTGGTAGAATTGGTTTAGCACTTTCTTCTAATCCAGATATTATTTATGCTGTAATTGAACTTCCGGGTAATAAAGGAGGAACATATCGTTCTAATGATAGAGGTGAAAGTTGGGTAAAAAGAAGTGATAAAGTTTCAGGAAGCCCACAATATTACAATGAGTTGTATGCTGATCCTATAGATCCAGATTTAATAGTTTTAATGGATACACGTGCTGGACTTTCAGACGATGGTGGAAAAACTTGGGTTAATATTGAAGGTCGCAATAAACACGTAGATAACCACGCACTTTGGATAAATCCAAATGATACTAACCATTATTTAATGGGTTGTGATGGCGGTATTTATGAAAGTTACGACAGAGCTAAAACTTGGCAATTTAAAAGCAATTTACCAATAACGCAATATTACCACGTGCGTACTGATAACGATTACCCTTTTTATAATGTGTATGGTGGCGCTCAAGATAATGGTTCTTGGTTTGGACCTTCACAAACACATAGAAGAGCTATTGTAAATGCAGATTGGACATATACAATTGGTGGTGATGGATATTTATCTATTCCAGATCCAGAAAATCCTGATATTCATTATTGTGAATCTCAATATTGTGGTTTAAGACGTTACGATAGAACTACAGGTAATAGCATTTCAATTAAGCCACAACCTACTGAAGATGAAGAGTATAATTGGAACTGGAACACACCATATTTTATAAGTAAGTTTGATAATAAAACCCTTTATGTTGGTGGAAATTATGTATTGAAAAGTACCGATATGGGAGGCACTTGGAAAAAAGTGAGTGGAGATATGACGCGAGGAATCGATCAAAATACCTTACCAATGATGGGTAAAATGTGGCCGCCAGAGGCTGTTGCAAAAAACATGTCAACTTCTAAATTTGGAAATATATTTGCACTTGCAGAATCTCCTTTAAAACAAGGAATGTTGTATGTTGGAACTGATGACGGATTAATTTGGACTTCAGAAAATGATGGAGAAAATTGGACACGTTACGACAAGTTTACAGGAGTTCCAGAAATGACTTTTGTAAATTATATTTTGCCATCTCAACATACAGAAGGAACTGTTTATGCTTGTTTTGATGGAAGAAAAAATAGTAGCGATTTTACACCTTATTTAATTAAAAGTACCGATAATGGTAAAACTTGGACTTCTATAGCTTCAAATTTACCTTCAGGAACCGTGTATTGTATTCAAGAAGACCATGTAAATCCTAATATTTTATTTATTGGAACAGAATGGGGCGTTTGGACAACTATAGATGGAGGTAACAAATGGGTTCAGCTTAAAAAAGGAATTCCTACCATTCAAGTAAAAGATATTACAATTCAAGAAAGAGAAAACGATTTGGTAGTAGCTACTTTTGGTAGAGGCTTTTATGTGTTAGATAATTATGCTGCATTAAGAGAATTAAAACCTGCAATTGAAGAAAAAGAAGCACATATTTTTGAAATAGATGAAACCTTATTGTATTTCCCTTCAAGTAATTTAAACTATCAAGGCGATGTTTATTTTAGAGCTGAAAATCCAGATCCGGAAGCTAGATTCGAATATTATGTAAAAAATGGTTTTGAATCGTTAAAACAAAAACGCATTAAAAAACAAAAAGCTTCAGAAAAATCTGGAATGTATTATTATCCTTCAGAAGAAGAATTACGTTTAGAAAGTGATGAAGTAAAACCAAACTTGGTATTTACTATTTATAACAATGCAAATAGTATTGTGCGTAAAATTGAAGCACCACTTAAAAAAGGTTACAACAGTATTTCTTGGGATTTAAGCTACTTAACCCGTAGAGGCATAAAAGTACCACCAGGAACCTACAAAGTTGCTTTAGATAAAAACGAAAATGGCAAATTTACGCGTCTTGTAGAGCCTACAGCATTTAAAGTAATTTCGTTACCAAATGCATTGGGTACTCCAAACTATGAAGCTAATTTTAACTTCTTAAAAGGTGTGTACGATTTAAATTCTCAGGTAACAGCTGCTAATGGTAAAATTGATGCTATGAATACTAGAATTAATAATATGAAAGCAATTCTAGAAAAAACACCTGTAGAAGCAAGTACGCTTGTAACTAAGTTAAACGAAGCTCAAAAAGAAGTTGATGCAGTAGCTAAAATTATTGTTGGTGGTTTTGGAGCTAAAAACTCTGTAGCGTCTCGTAATAGATATGCATTATACACTACATATTCTGCACAAGTAGATATTACAGGAGCACAAAAAGAACAGTTTAAATTAGCAGAAGATGCTTTTAATGGTGTGTCTGGAAAATTAAACGAATTGTACACTACTAAAATTCCAAGTCTTGAAAAAGAGTTTGAAAATGCCGGAGGTGTATTGTTTAATGTTTCACCACAGCGCAGAAGATCTTTTGAAGAATAAATTGCAAATTTAAATTTGTAAAAATTACAAACGCAGTAAGATACTCTGTTTTAAATACAGTTATTTTACTGCGTTTTTTAATAGCGTTTAACATATAATTACGTGCCACCAAGCAATATGATTATTAGTAAATGAAATTTTTCTAAGAGTTTCTAATGACATTTATCATACAAATTTTAATTGCAACGTATTAAATTTGAGTATAATTTTGAAGAAACTTCAAAAAAATTGCTAGTACTAAAAACAAATAAAATGTAAGGTTATCCTATGAATTTAATGGGATAAAGTGATGTTTTATAATTATATAGCGAGTTGTAACACATTAAAATGACTGTTTCCGATTTAATTTCAATAATAGGGATAATTCTTGCTATTTTCGCTTTAATATGCGAAAAGAAAGTTATTTATAATAACCAAATTTACTAGACTTGAAAAAACGATACTTGTAATTACTTTTATTCTTATCAATTATTTACTATATTTCAATTCAATTGTAACAATTCTACCTTTTTAGAAAAATTTACTTTTGACGAAAGTTTAAAACTGCAAGATACTTGGGAAATTTTATAGCATTATTCTTACTTATTTGGTTAATTTTAAAATTTTCTTTGCTAAATTTCTAAAAAGGAAAGAAAAGGAAATTATTTCTTTATTACTATTTTCTAGCCAAAAGAAACGAGTATCATTTTTTATATGATTTACTTGAAAAATATGAATATAAGAAATTAATGGAGCCATCTAAAGTTAATTCATACAAGGAGGACTTAATGAAATTAATTTTTTTAAATAATTCTTTTCTAAAAACAACATCAGATTATAATCACGTTTTTAACGAATATTAATAAACAATAATATAACAAATGTAGACTTTATTAAAAACTACACTTTCAATCATTTAAATAATAATAATAGTTTTATTTACAATAATGAAGATTCAAATTTTCATTCAAATTTTCATAAATTAATTGACAAAACCAAGAGTATTGATAGACCTTTAAGGATTATTCTTAGGAATAATAACATAAATGAAAATAAAATCTTCAACTTTTTACTTTCTTTGAAATTACATAAAGAGAACACGTTTGATATTGTGATATCTGAGCTAATAAAAACAGATAGAATTAATTTATTATCTGAATTTTTAAAAATTTACATAAATAGAATTTATTCAATTGCTGATGCCGAAATCTTTTGTTTTTTTAGACATAGCTGTTACCAAAGCACTATATGAGTATATAAAAAAATGTGAAAAGCAAAAAATAATTTTAAATTATTTAATAGATATTATATTGAAGATTTTAGATCCTGAAATCAATAGAATTTTAATTAAATTTTATAAGAATAATATTGATTCTAAAAAATTAATAAATGATATCTATGATGATTTTTATCCAAGGCGCTTATCTTTTAAAAGATTTGAAAAATATTATTCACTGAACTCTATTTTAATTGAATTCAATGAACTATTATTATAAACGATTACATTAGAATTTGTAAAAAATTAAAATCCTAATAAATTGATATTTCACATTTAGATCAAAAATCTTTAAATATAAAAAATAATGACGCTATTGCAAATTTTGATGTTTTCACGGAAAAAGATAATAGCACTAAAGCTAACATCTTTTCATATATTTTGTAATTTCTACACAAATACTTATAAAACAGTTGAATATTTAGCATTCTTATAGTAAGGATTTTTTCAAATTTGACACATTTATATATATTTCTAATAGAAGAAAATAGTTCAAAAGATAGAATAAAAAGAAGTTGAAAACTAATTCAAAAAAAACAATCTAAAATATACTGATCTAAGTTTCATAAATGATATAGATAAAAATACGAGTAAACGTAGAACTGATATTGATTTTGATTTCACAGATTTTGATATTCCAGCTGCTTTATAAATCCTACAATTAACACATACATTAAATCATTCAGGAACAGAAACTCTCAAAATAAATGGAACGGTTGCAAATGAGATACATATTAAACTGGTATGAAAATGGCAAAATCGGTACTTGTACTTCTAGGTAAAGGTGGTATTGAAATGAGTACAATTGCCGAATATTTTTCAAATGAAATTAAAGTTGCAAAATACTCTGACACAACAAATATATTTATTGATTCTGTTGAAATTAGAAATAGATTAAATTCCACAATTTCAACTCCCATATTAGCCTTTATGACATCTATAAAGAATCATTAAGAATCAAAACATTATTGATGAGTATTACTTTGCAAAGAACTTAGATTTAGGAAAATTTTTGTAATCGATGGAGATAGACGAATTAATGTCAAAAGTAAAAAATTTCCCTTTAGAAAAATTTTTAGCATCTATAAATGAATATAAGAAAAATAAAATTTAAAAGTAATTATTACTTGTAGAAGTTAGTATTGGGACATATAGTATTCAGGTTTGGAACTAATTGAAATAAACGCCTTTGATTATAATAAAATGGATAATTTTTAAAAGAACTTTAGTCGATCAAATTATTCTCAGTTTTATAAAGAAATGAATTAGCTAATGTTTTTCCTCTCCAAAAAATGATACTGACATAAATTAATGCAAGTACATACATTTATCACCCTTACGCTCTAGATTTAATCGTTTCTATCATCAAACAAAATATACATTTAAAAGATGATACGATACTATTAAAGATTAATACAGGAAAGAATCAAAACGTTTTATATTATTGGGAAAATCTATTTTAAGAAAAATCTCATAGTGGTAGACCACGTGTTACAGACCTTTCCATTGATGAACAAGTCAAAGTCTTAGAGTATATTGCTATAGCTTATAATGGGTTTATTTCAAAAGACAATCTAAAAGATGCTATTTTTTTGGAATTAATAAAAACTTAGAAGAAATTCAAGAAATTAATTATTATTCATATTCTAAATCTTTACTATCCCATCCGCTTTTGAAATACCAAGAAAACAATTCAACTATTTCATTTTTGTTTGATTTCTATATTGATATTTTCAAAGCAAGTTATCTTGCATATAATTTGATAATTCTGAGCTACTTGATGATGTAAGGATCGACCTTCTAAAATTCGTCAAGACTTTAAATTTGAAAGTAGAATTTTAACTGAAATAAGAATAAGGATTAATACTTGGTCGGATTTAAATAAAGCAAATTTATCTATTCTATTTAATTTAATTGTGAAGAGGAAGAATTAAATGAAAATATAAAAAAGCGTATGTATTCAGGTCTTTTTAATTTAGCATACAATATTGATAAAACTCATATAAAAGAACAAATGCCAAATAAAAAGACAAATAATCAAATATTAGAGCATCTTGCAATTAAAAAAAATGAAAAAAGTAACTAATCTTTGTTTGTTAGATATTGAGGACAAAATTATTATTTGATTTTTTAAACATTTAATTTCCGAGAATTGTGTATTCGATGGATATCAATCCTTTTGGCATATTTCAAATCTTAATGGCATAAAAATGTGAAGTTTATCAATTGTAGCATTTACAATTCTTGGTGTACGACATCTACTCAAGAAGTTAAATGGTCAATTAATTATAAATATAAACATACGATATCAATAGTCAGAAAAACTATGGATAAGGAATTCGTGGAACAAATAAAAAACAATACATTAATTAACAATGATTTAAAAATTGAAATTGAGGCTTTTATTAAATTATTTATTAGGTTTTTTTGGAGAGGAAATTCATTTATCCTCAAAATTTTGACAAAATTGAACCTAAAATAGAAGCCTCTTTCATTAGCTTATAGTAATTTTTGTACTATTATTTTATCGTTCGAGAATTTATTAAAATTTGCAAACCACAAGTTTGAATTTATACAAACTCTTGTGTTTCCATACGAAAGACATAAATCAACGGATAAGGTGGAACTACATATAAATTATAGAGTTAATTAGAATTAATACATCCAGACATCTGACAAGCCAGTAATTGTTGGTTCCTAGAAGAATATATTTTTGATTGTATAAAAATAACGTGTTTACAACAATGGCTATATTGCGCTAACCTGATTTTCTTTGTCAGAAATCATAATATGTTACAAAGTAATTGCTATGTACGAAAATCACAATTTTTCCGTAACGACAGCATAGCCGAGACCGTTTGTGTGTAATTTGAGAAATGACAACAGAAGAATTATTAATTAAGGAATTTGAAAAATATCTGGAAATTTATTCCAGCTATAAAAAAGTTTATTTACTCAAAAAATGACTGTATTTTTTTAATTTTACAATCAAATTGAACCTGAAAATATAGATTTAGATGAATTAGATTTATACTTGTATCGAAGTATAAAGTCAATCACTATCAAGTATGGAGAATTTTTACTTGTCATTAAAGCTCTATTTTCAATGAAATTCTTGGAAAAAGCTTCCTTTTCACTCATTAAGATTGCCTTTAAAAGATTCTCTATTTCACAATGTAATTTGTCTTATGAAATTTATGAACTGCTTGAAAATTTGAAAACTTAATTGACAAAACTCTGATAGAATTATTGTATGCTACTGGATTGAGAGTTGAAGAGTTATTAGAGCTTACACCAAAAGACATTCTATCTGACAAAAAAGAAATTAGAGTAAGAAATACTAAAACTGGAAAAATAAGATCTCCTTATCTCTCAGATAAGATATTAAAGTACAATTCGAGGATATTACGTTCAGTATAAACGGAAAAGAATATTTATTTGAGGTTCTTAGAATACACGAAATATTCTACAACAAGTATTAGAAAAATATTAGAAAGAGCGAAAATAAAAGCAGAAATAAAAGAAGAACTTACTTTAATAAGTTTAAGATATTGCTACATTAAACATATGGTTGAACAAGGTCAATCTTTACCTGCATACTCAAAAGTATGCCAGTTCATAATTCGGTCACAGTTCGATTTTATTATAATCTTTGTGGGAAAAAGGAAAGAATAATTTCTTCACCAATCACATATTGGGAGTAATAATTGATTACTAATAAATTGAATACAGTAGAAATTGAAAAAATATTTGATTCATTTTGCTATTCTGGACGAAAGGATTATTTAAGAGAAAGTATTGCTTGTTTCAAAGTTGGAGCAATGAGAGCTGGAGTTGTATTTGTATGGGCCTCAGCGATTAGGAATTTACAAAACAAGTGTGTAGAAATTGGATACAAACAAATAAATGAAGCTCTAAAAAAAATAAACCAAAGAGAAAAACCAATAAAAAAGTTTCAGATTTTGAGAGACTGAAAGGTAAAACTACTTTAGATATATCAAATTTCATATGTTACTTATCCAGAAAACATCAAAAGGAGAATTAGATAAGCATTTAGATTTGAGAAATTATTGCGGACATCCAAGTGAATATTATCCAGAGACACAGAAAATAAAAGCATATTTAGAAGATTTAATTAATATAATTTTTAAAAAATAAAAACTACACACAACAATGGCTATAAGTAATTACTTGTTCTCGTCCTCTTCTGAAAATTCTCGCGGATTTTGTACTTCGGTTTTTAGTTAGACACTAATTTGAGGTGCATTATACCAGGGAAGAAACCATGTCAAGTACACTTGTGCATTTCAAACAAACCACTGTGTAAAAGAAGTTTTAATGAGTCACAAAACAGTTGCAATGCTTTTCAAAACTATGGAATTGGTTGTCATAATGGCTGCACTCCCTTATTGAGATTGGTTTGTTCGTTACAAGTATGGTATAAAAGGAAGCTCATAACCATCTGATAGAACAAGTCTGGATAAACTACAGATCAAGCTTGAAGATTATAGAAGCCATGACAGAGAGTTATTAATTGATAGAGGTGTAGTATTAAGTTTAATATTTCTACTAAATTGTAGTTGAATTGGCATCGTAGTAACAAAAAAGATACCAGTTAGAGGTTATAAATCATAAACCAAGAGATATAACCTAAGTCAAGATATAATTTAAGTGAGCAAATTGTTAAAGAAGTCCATATGTCACGCTTTAGCTCATAGCAAAGAGCCTTGACACTAACTATATTGCAAAATGAATATTTAAGAAGCAAAAGAACTTGATAAAAATGTTTCAGGACTTAATACCACAAAAGCAACTACAAAAAGAACCTTTACACCAGAATTAAGGCAGAATTTGATTTCATGAGTATGATAACATTGCTAAATCATACTAATATGGATATAAGTATTTGTTACTATAATGGCATACTAAAGGCCATCTAACATGTGATATATATAGATAGAGGTAAAACTATTTGTCTGCCAGGATAATTTATCACCAAAGACGATTAGATATAGAGTTAGAATCACTTTAGAGATTAACATAGAGGTTTCTAATTAATCATGAAACATATTGTTATTAACTCTGGTTTTGATGAAAAATATTATCGAGCTATGGAAATGATATCAGTCTTATACCTTATAAGTAGGCGAATTACAGCTCCTAATATTTACACTGCACACAACAATGTAAGCAATAAAAATTGTCTACTGATTCTCCGAATTTAAAGTCCTCTGGTTCGGTTCTTTTATTATTCTATCGCCAATAACTAATAACTCCAATGTAGTAAAATAAGTTATGAGTTTCTGAAAAACAACATTTTAACATATTACGTGCTGACGAAAAATCCGTGAGGTTCCAAACTAAATTCTATATAATAAGATAGTTGGGAATATCGATGATTCAGATCAAATAATAAATAAGGTAAACTGGAGTTACGAAGTTATTCTGAAATAATTTTGTTTGCAACACTTAGATTTAGAAATTTTTGGTTCTAATATCAATTATTTTATCAGATTAAATATAAGTCGATATTCGATTGAAAAAACCAAAGTGTATATAAATATTATAACAGTGAAAGAATTAAACTGAAATTTAAAGGAATGACAGTGAA
Source organism: uncultured Flavobacteriaceae bacterium (assembly GCA_942492305.1). Taxonomy (GTDB): domain Bacteria; phylum Bacteroidota; class Bacteroidia; order Flavobacteriales; family Flavobacteriaceae; genus Lutibacter. The sequence continues at coordinate 123,256 of CALOEI010000003.1, forward strand.
TATCGACATTGTTACAACTTGTTTATAATTTGTTGATCTACAGCGTGCGTCCTCATGTTTCTATCTGTGATTTATTTGCTAACTTAGTGCTAAACCAACGAATCATACCAACGTTGGCATTAATATAACCGACAACTAAAAAATCACATTTGAAATCAAAAATTGAATGATAAAAAAAAGAATATTTAGATTTATTAAGCGATATGTAATCGGATTGATTATCTTTTTACTAATCGCTTTAATTGGACTTTATATCTATTTTGTAAAGGTGGACAAACTTGAATCCGAATTAAAAATTCCTCAAATCGCTTTAGAAAATCAGTTTGGAGAATTAAAATCGTTTAATGATTATAAAGGGAAAGTACTTTTGGTAGATTTTTGGTTTCAAGGTTGCATACCTTGTTTAGAAGAAATGAAATTTTTTCCTGAATTATTAAAGAAATATGATTCTGAATTAGCAATAATGAGTATAAGTATTGACCCAAAAGAAAAGACTGAATATCTTCTTGAACAAAAACCGAAACCTTGGAATTTCTTGGTTTCTGATGACAAAAACTGGACTTTCTATAATAACATTTTTAATGGAAAAAGTTTAGTAGAAGAATTGAAAGTAACTTCATATCCAACTTATTTACTATTTGATAAAAATGGAGAATTAATTAGTACACCAGATAATGGAATTGCTGCTGTAGAAAATGAATTAAGCGGAATATTTGGTCACGACTTGACTTTTAAAACTGAAAGATATAAAGAACTTTCGGAAAAATTCCCCTATTTAATAATTCCATATACAGTATTAGTTTTTCTGATATTACTAATTCAATTATTAATATTTGGAATTAAGAAGCTGATTGGAAATAAAAAATACTAATGCCAACAATGCCGCACAAAAAATTGCTAACTTCAGTAAACTAGAATGTATCGATCATACAAATATTAACTAACGATTTCTACCACCGAAAAAATCTACGATTTTCCAGTCACTCAACTTTCCATACCAAAACTCTTCAAGCAACAATATTAAAAAACAAATAACTATGAAAAAAATTGCCATTCTTTTTTTGATTACAATGTTAAGTATAAGTTGTAACAAAACCGACAAAAAAATTGATTATGCAAATGTTTTAGAAAATTGCTTTTCAACTACTGAAATTGAAATTTTAAACGAGGCCTGCGCTTTATTTGAATCTCAATTATCCGAGAATTATCCAAATGAGCCAATGGGAATTAAATACAAACAATTTCTAAATGATATTGGTTCTATAAATGCGCCTATTGCTTTATTAAAAAATACTCCTAAAACTATAGTAACTGAATTGAAAAATTCAAGTGCGTTTGATAAAATTTGGATTAAATATTCAGATACTTATTATGAAGATGATTCACACGAAATTCAAGTGGAAACCAACTTAAAAAACACTGAAAACGAAACGGAGTTTACTCCAAAAGATTTTTATATCACAAATCCAAAAGGTGCATATTTAGAATGTTTAATTTCTAATCAAAAAAATAACTATGTTAATGAGTATTTAACGTCTTTAAAAGAAATTGGTGATATAAGTCCTACTATTTTAGCTCAAGGCTTAGTAAGTGCTATGGAAGATAATGATTACAATGATAAAACTGTGAGATTGATAATTGCCATTAATTTATTTTACGAGTTAGAGTTGAACATGGCATCATAAAAATACCGTAGGCAATAACTTATAAAATCTACGTGTAAATGAAACCAAGAATAGAAATATTACAAACTAAAAAACTGGTTGGAAAAAGCTTGAAAATGAGCTTAACCAACAATAAAACCGGTGAGCTTTGGGGAAGTTTTGCGCCTAAAATTAAAGACATTAAAAATAAATGTACTACCGATAAAATTTCTATGCAGGTTTATGATGCTTCTTACCATACAAATTTTAATCCCAATAAAGAATTTGAAAAATGGGCAACGGTTGAAGTAGCCGATTTTAAAGATGTTTCAAATGAAATGGAAACGTTTACCTTAAATGGAGGCAAATATGCAGTTTTTGATTATAAAGGTTCTAGCAGCGATAGCAGTACTTTTTTTCAGTATATTTTTATGACTTGGTTACCAAATTCAGAATATCAATTAGACAATAGACCACATTTTGAAGTTTTAGGAGCAAAATATAAAAATAACGATCCGAGCTCTGAAGAAGAAATATGGATTCCAATAAAATAGGAGTGGAGCATAGTAGCTAAAGCTAGTTTAGCTAATTAATGATTCAATTTTAGCAATTATTTCAGTAGTATCAGTTGTAAAATCAAACCAATTAATTGATGGGTCTTTTTTATTCCAGGTAACTTGTCTTTTTGCAAATCTTCGCGTGTTTTTTTTAATTTCTTCTATGGCAAATTCTAAAGTGTATTTACCATCTAAATAATCAAATAATTCTTTGTAACCAACGGTTTGTAAAGCATTCAGATTTTTATAAGGATGTAATTTTTTAGCTTCATCTAATAAACCTTGTTGTATCATAATATCTACACGTTGGTTAATACGGTTGTACATTAGTGTTCTATCAGCAAAAAGTCCAATTTTTATTGGCGTAAAATTACGCGTTGCTTTAGGTTTGTTTTTAAATTCAGCATATGTTTTTCCTGTTCCAATGCAAATTTCAAGCGCTCTAATTAAGCGGTGCGGATTCTCAATTTCAATTGAGGCATACGATTCAGGGTCTAATTCTTTTAATTGATTTTGAAGGCTTAAAATGCCGTTATTTTCGAGTTCTAGGTTTAAATTGGTTCTAATTTCTGGTGCAACTTCTGGAAAATAATCCAAACCATTTAGTACTGCATTGGTATATAAACCACTGCCACCAACCATAATTACAATGTTATTTTTTAAAAATAGGGTGTCTAGTTTTTTTAATGCATCTTTTTCAAATTGTCCAACGCTATACATATCAAAAATGGATCTATTTTGAATAAAATGGTGTGTTGCTGCATTTAACTCATCTTCAGTTGGAACTGCAGTACCAATATTCATTTCTTTATAAAATTGGCGTGAATCACTAGAAATTATTTCGGTATTAAAATGTTGTGCAAGTTGTATACTTAATGCCGTTTTTCCAATAGCAGTTGCACCAACTACTGTAATTAAATAATTAATCATCGTGCAGTTTTTTACCACATTTATTACAGTATTCTGCGTTGTCTAAATGTTTATCAAATCCGCAAAATTTACAGTGTAGTGTATTTGCATGCACTGTAGTATCTTTTTTAGTCATTTCTGATGTAACAATTCCTGTTGGAATAGCAATAATTCCGTAACCTAAAATCATAACAATACTAGCAATAAATTGACCCATTGGAGTATGAGGTGCAATATCTCCATAACCAACTGTAGTTAAGGTAACTATTGCCCAGTACATACTGTAAGGAATACTTGTAAAGCCATTTTTTGGACCTTCAATTAAATACATTATTGTACCTAAAATAACGGTTAATAATATTACAACAAATAAAAATACAGAGATCTTTATTCTGCTAGCATATAGTGCTTCGGCTAATGTTCTAGAAGCACCTAAATAACGGGTTAATTTTAAAATTCTAAAAACTCTAAGTAACCTTAATGCTCTTAATGCTACAAGTGCGTGTGTACCTACAAAAATTAACGAAAGGTATTTAGGAATGGTTGCTAATAAATCTATAACACCATAAAAACTAAATATATAGGAACTTGGTTTTTTAATAGAAATTATACGTGCAATATATTCTATGGTAAATAAGATGGTTATAACCCATTCAGAAATATTAAGAAAATTATGATAATCTCTGTCAAAACTTTCAACACTTTCTAACATTACCAAAATAATACTTGCAATAATGGCAAAAATTAAAATAATATCGAACAGTTTGCCGTTAGGCGTGTCAGCTTCATAAATAATTTCATGAAGTTTAACTTTCCAATGTCTCGTGTCTTTTTGTTTTTCCAATTTAGCGTATTACTTAATTTTTACTAAAATAAAATAATTATTTTAATTAAAACCGGATTAACTTTTCAACTTTATTTCTTTGTAGATATTTTTTTATGGTACACCTATTATGAATAGAATCTTCCATAGGTGAAATAATATTCCTTAAAATTTCAATATTATTTATTTGATGCGCTAAATCTGTATAGCAAAAACCTTTAAATTCGTTATTTTCAATTAATAAAACCGATTTTTCTCCAACATTTCTTCCTCTATCAATAACAAGTAAGTTGCTATTACTAAACTCAATTTTTGTAAAATTAGGCTTTTGTTTAAAGTTATATTTAGGTTTATTAATTTTAAGTTCTTCAATGTGTTTTAGTTGTGCAATAAGTTCACTTCCCGTTATTTCATAAGTTACTGAAACAACTGCGGCTTGTAGTGTTTTCGCTTTTTTTGAAGTTCTTAAAAACAACTGATTTACTGTTTTTCTTATATTTCTTCCTTTCCCAATATACAAAATTGTTCTTTCCATATTATGTACATAAAACAATCCTGCTTTTGCTGGTAATTCATCTAAAATTGTTAAAAGTTTTGGTGCTAATTTTCTAGAATTATCAGTTTTAATGGCTTTTTTAATAATTTCTTTTCCGAAATCTCTATTTAATAGTAATTTAAATAATTGTACAGTTGCAATTGCATCTCCATCTGCTCTATGTCGACTAGAAACAGGAATACCAAGTGCTCTACACAATTTTCCTAATTTGTATGAATTTTGTTCAGGAATTAATTTTTGACTTAATTCTACGGTACATAAAGTTTCTCTTTCAAACTCATAACCTAAGCGTCTAAATTCTGTAGTTAAAATACGGTTATCAAAATTTGCATTATGGGCAACTAAAACACAATCTGTAGTTATTTCGACAATACGTTTTGCTACTTCATGAAATTTTGGAGCATTTTTCAACATGCCATTATTAATTCCAGTTAAATTAACTACAAAGGGCTGTATGTCTTTTTCTGGGTTAACTAAACTAATAAATTGATCTACTACTTGATCTCCATCAAATTTATAAATTGCAATTTCTGTAATTCCTTCTTCATCGAATTTACCGCCAGTGGTTTCTATGTCTAAAACTGCGTACAAATTAATTATAGTTTCTAGTTCCAAAAATTGCACTTCCAACCCTAACCATAGTACTACCTTCTTCAATGGCTATTTGGTAATCTCCGCTCATTCCCATAGAAATTATTGTTGGATTAAAATTTGTTAAATTATGATTCTTTAAGTTATTAAAATAGTTTTTCAAATTTTTAAACTCAGCTCTAATAATTGTTTCGTCTTCTGTAAAACTAGCCATTCCCATTAAACCTTGAATATTAATGTTAGAAAGATTTTTAAAATCTTCCGAAGATACTAATTTTTCAGCTTCATCAAAAGAAAGTCCGAATTTGGTATCTTCTTTAGCTATTTTAATTTGTAATAAACAATTTATAACTCTATTATTTTTTAAAGCTTGTTTATTTATTTCTTTTAAAGTTTTAAGGCTATCTACGCCGTGAATTAAATGCACAAAACTAGCCATGTATTTTACTTTGTTGCGTTGTAGATGACCAATCATATGCCATTCAATATCTTTTGGTAGCACTTGATATTTTTCAACCAATTCCTGAATTTTGTTTTCACCAAATATACGCTGACCAGCATTATAGGCTTCTAAAATATCAGAAATTGGCTTTGTTTTTGAAACTGCAACCAATTTTACATGGTGCGGAATGGATTTTGTTAAGAGTTTTATGTTGTCTGAAATACTCACTAACTATTCATTAATTTTATTAATTACCAATCCAGATCTCAATTTTGGTTCAAACCAAGTTACTTTAGGAGGCATAATATTGTTGGTATCAGCAATATTCATTAATTGTTTCATGCTTACAGGATATAATGCAAATGCAACTGCCATTTCACCGCTATCAACGCGCTTACTTAGTTCAGATAATCCTCTTATACCACCCACAAAATCTATTCTGGTATCAGTTCTTAAATCTTTAATATTTAAGATAGGTTCTAAAATATATTTTGATAAAACACTAACATCTAAACTATCTATAGGGTTATTATCATCAAAAGTGTTATTTTTTGCTGTTAAACCATACCATTTTCCATCTAAATACATAGATAAATCGTGTAATTTGTTAGGTTTTATGATAGATTCATTAATTTCTGTAATATTGAAATTTTCACCTATTTTAGTTAAAAATTCAGAAGTACTTAATCCATTTAAATCTTTAACAACTCGGTTGTAATCAATTATTTGTAATTGATTATCTGGAAAATGTACTGCCATAAAATAATTATAAGCTTCATTTCCAGTATGATTTGGGTTTTTTGCACGAAATTCCTCACTCATACCTGCAGCCGCCGCCGTTCTATGATGTCCATCTGCAACATAGGTGTTTGGTACTTTTTCTTTAAAAAGTTGTTCTATTTTTTTATTTACTGCTGCATCTTGAATTATCCAAAAATGATGACCAAAACCATCTTCGGCAGTAAAATCGTATTCTGCTTTATTGTTTGTTACAATATCTGAAACAATTGCATCTATTTCAGGAACAGCTCTATATGTAAAAAATACAGGTTCAATATTTGCTTCTAAAATTCTAGAAAGTACTTTTCTGTCTTCTTCTTTATCTGGACGTGTTAATTCGTGCTTTTTAATTACACCATCAATATAATCTTGGCAAGAAGCTGCACCAACAATACCATATTGCGTTTTACCGTTCATGGTTTGCGCATAAATGTAGTATTTAGCCTCTTTATCTTGAATTAAAAAGTTTTTATTTTGAAATGCTTCAAAATTATCTTTGGCATGTAAATACACTTTTTTATCGTGTGAGTCCGTACCTTTTTCTAATTCAATTTCTGCGTGAGTAATTCTTAATAGTGATGCTTCTTTTCCGCTTGCCATTTGCGCAGCTTCTTCAGAGTTCATAACATCATAAGGTAAACATGCAATTTCTTCTACAATTTCTTTAGGAGGTCTTAATCCTTTAAAAGGTTTAATTATTGCCATAACCAATAAGTTTTTTTTAGATTAAATTTAACTTAAAATATAAAATTTCAGTTTCTTTAAACTAAAAAAGACTGTCTGAATGGACAGTCTTTTTTAAATATATTTATTTTAAAATTTCAATTATTTGTGATGCTAATTCAGTACCAATTCTATCTTGTGCTTCACCAGTTGCAGCACCAATATGTGGTGTTAAGGATAAGCCAGGGTTCATTAATAACTGAATTTCAGGTGTTGGTTCGTTTTCAAAAACATCTAAAGCTGCACCAGCAATTTTTCCGCTTTCTAACGCTTTTACCAAAGCAACTTCATCTACAACACCACCACGAGCAGCATTTACTAAAAATGCTCCATCTTTCATTGTTTCAAACTCTTTTGTAGAAATTACATAGTCTTTTTGAGCAGGAACGTGTAATGTAACAAAATCAGCTTGTTTTAACACTTCTTCTTTACTAATAGTATTTATATTAAAGAACACCGATTGTCCGTCAAAAAATTCTAATTCTAAATTAACAGCATCAATAAATGGATCAAAAGCAATCACATTCATTCCAAGTCCTAAACCAATTTTAGCAGTAGCTTGTCCAATACGTCCAAAGCCAATTACACCTAAAGTTTTTCCTTTTAACTCAACGCCTTTTGCGTATGATTTTTTTAATACTTTAAATTTGGAATCTCCTTCTAAAGGCATATTTCTGTTAGAATCGTGTAAAAAACGTGCCATTCCAAATAAATGAGCAAAAACCAATTCTCCAACAGAATGAGAAGATGCTGCTGGCGTATTTATTACGTGCAATCCTTTTTCACGTGCATATTCCACATCTATATTATCCATACCAACACCGCCACGTCCAATAATTTTTAATGAAGGGCAATTGTCAATAATATCTTTTCTAACTTGTGTAGCACTTCTAACAAGTATTACATCAATTTCATTTTTATTGATATAATCTACTAATTGATCTTGAGCTACTGTTGTTAAATCTACTTCAAAACCACTTAACCCTAATGCTGCGATACCGCTTTTGGCTAATCCGTCGTTTGCTAATACTTTCATTTTATTTAGATTTTTTAGTTTATGAAACTTGTTTTTCAAGTTGTTGCATAACATCAACTAAAACTTGAATACTTTCTATTGGCATTGCATTATAAATACTTGCTCTATAACCACCAACTGATCTATGTCCTTTAATTCCACTAACACCTGCTGCATTCCAAAGGTTGTCGAAGGTTTCTTTGTGGGCATCGTTAGCTAGTGTAAAAGTAACATTCATTAAAGAACGGTCTTCTTTTGCTGCAAAACCGTTAAAAAGAGGATTTCTATCAATCTCTGCATATAACAACGCAGCTTTTTCTTCATTTATTTTTTCAATAGCTGGTATTCCTCCTAAATCTTTTAACCATTGTAACGTTAACATAGAAACATATACTGGAAAAACTGGAGGTGTGTTAAACATACTGTCTTTACTAATATGAACTTGATAATCTAACATTGCAGGGATTGTTCTTCCTGTTTTGCCAAGAATTTCATCTTTTACAACAACTAGAGTAGTACCTGCTGGACCCATATTTTTTTGGGCTCCTGCATAAATTAAATCGAATTGAGAAAAATCTAATTGACGTGAGAAAATATCTGAACTCATATCACAAACTAATAAACTATCAGTTTTTGGAAATTCTTTAAATTGAGTTCCGTAAATAGTGTTATTTGAAGTTACGTGGATGTAATCTACATCAGTTGGTACTGTGTAGTTTTTTGGGATATGATTGTATGTTTTATCTTTTGATGAAGCAAAAACATTTACTTCTCCAAATTGTTTAGCTTCTTTAATTGCTTTTGAACTCCAAGCACCTGTATCTATGTACCCTGCTTTTCCATCAATTTTCATTAAATTATAGGCTGTCATTAAAAATTCTAAACTAGCACCACCTTGTAAAAATAGTACTGAATACCCTTCAGGTAAATTTAATAATTCCTTTACTAAATTACGTGCGTTCTCCATCACTTCAACAAATTCTTTGCTTCTATGAGAGATTTCTATTAATGATAAATCTATACCATTAAAGTTAACTACAGCATCTGATGCTTTTTTTAAAACTTCCTGTGGTAAAATGCAAGGACCTGCACTAAAATTATGTTTTTTCATTTGTATTGAATTATGAATTAAATTCTATCACAAATTTCGTAAAAAAAATACAAACAGCATCTATATATCTACTAAAAAAAAGATTATAATTTTATTAAAAAATCAATTGTATTAATATCATCTGCGTAATTCCATAATTTTGGATGTTGAGTTTCACCGAATTTTACGAAATCTACAACGTTTTCGTTGGAAACGATGCACTGTATTTGATCACTTTCTTTAGTTAATTTTTGTAATAAATTTTCATAAGAATTGTAAAATTCATAAAACAATGTGGCAATTGGAGAAGCGTAATTAGAATCTTCTTTTAGCATTACAAAACCGTTCTCTAAAATATTAAACTGACTCATAATATAAACGGCTTTATTGTAGTCGTAATTGTTCTCGTATTTTTTGTAATTTATAATGTTATTAAACTTATAAAATGCATTAAAAAGAAGATCGAAATTATAATTTTCAGGAACAAAAATTTTAGAAACACTTCTACATCCTAATCCAAAATATTGAAAAATATCTTCACCTAAAGCTTCTAATTCTTCTTTAGTTTCATTTCCTGTTAAAATTGCTACAGAATTTCTATTTTTTCTAATTATTGAAGGATATTTACCAAAATAATGTTCAAAATAACGTGCGGTATTATTACTTCCAGTAGCTATAACTGCATCAAAATTGGCTAAATTATTTTCAGTAAATGTTATTTTATTTTTAAAAGAAGGGTATAAATGTTCTAGATATTTTGCTATTAAAGGTAAAAAATGTTTATCGTTTGAAGATTGTTTTACAATGGTATTATGTCCGGTTATTAATACTGATAAAAAATCGTGAAACCCAACTAAAGGTATGTTTCCAGCCATAACAATAGCAACTGTTTTTACAGTGTTAGAATTATTAAAATTATATGCTGAAGTCCAAGCAATTAAATTCTCTTTAGTAAGTGTTTTATTCCAACTTTCAAAAGCTTTTAAAACATTATCTTTTGTAAACCAACCATTAAATTCTTGCGCTCTTTCTATTTGTATTTTAAAAGCATCAAAAAATAGGGTATTTGTTTCGGAAGTGTCTTTTTTTTAGAATTGCATTAGTAGTAAACTGACCAAAAAATTCTCCAAGTTTTGCAAAGGCTTCAATGCGTTGCTCTAAATTCATATTTAAATATAATTTTATATTTGCAAAAATAATGTAAATAATAGTATGGCAATAAAAATAACAGACGAATGTATAAATTGTGGCGCTTGCGAGCCAGAATGTCCTAATAATGCAATTTACGAGGCATCTGAAGAATGGAGTTTTTCAGAAGGTACAGAATTATCAGGTAATGTAGTGTTACCAAATGGTAAAAAAGTTGACGCTGATGCACAGTATGAACCAAAAGATGATGAAGTTTATTTTATAATTGCTGATAAATGTACCGAGTGTAAAGGTTTTCATGACGAGCCACAATGTGCCGCTGTTTGTCCTGTAGATTGTTGTGTGCCAGATGATGAAAATATTGAAACAGAAGAACAGCTATTAGCTAAAAAGACTTTTTTACATAAGGAATAACATTATAAATTATTATATTCGCTTATCAACCAATTTCAAACTAATTATTATGATAAAGAATTTAACATTTCTTTTTGCATTTTTATGCGTTTCAATTACCTATTCACAAAGTAAAATAACTATAACTGCTAATTATCCAGATGCTACTTTTTATAAAGTAATTGGCGATCAAACCATTCAACCTGCTTTAGGTGTAGGGTCTATAATATTGAAGTTGGATAAAAAAGGCTTAAATAAAATTAAAATTGTAAAAGAAGGTTTTCAAGACCTCATAAAAATGTACCCACGTTCAACAAAATGGCCAAAAAATGTGCAAGTAACATTAGATAGTAGAATAGTTGAACTAAATGTAGAACCTTATGATGCTGATATTTTTGTTGATGGAAATGCTGTTGGAAATAAAAATTATGATTTAATTTTAAAAAAAGATGCAAGTTCTACAGTAGAAATTAAAAAGAAAGGTTTTAAATCTATTGTACAAACTTATTACAATAAAGAAGATAAAGAAGTACCACCAAACACTGTAAATTTAACCTTAGTTGATCGGTTAATTCAGGTAAAAGTAACACCAGCTGATGCTGAGATTTTTGTAAATAATGTTTCGCAAGGTATTGGCATATCAGATGTTGTAATTCCAAAAGGTGAATGTGTTTTAGTTCAAGTTAGAAAAGATGGATTTATAAATGACGAAAAAGTTTTTTGTAATAAAGAAAATGAGGGTTCAATTCCAATTAATCACCATTTTAATTTAACAGATAGGTTGGTAAAAGTTGAGGCAACACCTAGTGATGCCGAAATAGTTGTGGATGGAAAAGTAGTTGGTGTTGGAACTTACGATTTAAAAGTTCCTTTTAATAATTGTGTGGAAGTAATTATTAGAAAAGAAAGTTTTTTAAACATAAAAAAGAATTATTGCAATTCTAATGATTATCAAGAACCGCCTTTAAGAGATCATTTAGAATTAATTGAAGATGAAGCTCACAAACAATCTATTTCAACTGATTTAGCGAATGTTAACTTTACAATAGCTGTGAGACCAGAAATTATAGAAGACGATGCCTGGAAGTTACTAGGCTCTATTGTAACAACAGAATTTGATGTTTTAGAAGTAATTGACAAAGAAACTGGTTATATGAGAACTGCTTGGCAAGTAGAAGGATTTAACGGAAGCACCATTAGAACTAGAGTTATTGTAAAACTTGGAGATTCTAATCCTTTAAAATATATAATGAAAATTAGTAGCGAAAGGGCAGAAGGAGCAGTAAGTGTAAAAGATGATCAGGAATTTGAAGAATGGAGTAGGATATTAAAAAAGTATAAAAATATTATTGAAGAGGCACAATCAAGATTGTAGTTTAATTAAAAAAATCCCAAATTTTATTTGGGATTTTTTTTGCTTATTAAGTAACCGTTAATTTTTCAGTAGAAAAATTTTCATATTCTTTGGTTGTAACAATTTCTTTTATTCGAATAACAGCTTCATATAAATCTAAATACGAAGTATAAAGTGGTGTAATTCCAATGCGTATTAAATTTGGAGGTCTAAAATCTGGAATTACAATTTTTGTATTTTTATTACTCGGAGCAATCATAGCTCTATTTATTCTATAGCTTTCATTGTGTGTAATTGAAACATGTGAGCCTCTTTCAGATTCATTTAAAGGAGAAGCAATTTTAAAACCTAATGGAACTAAATAATACGTAATCAATTCAATTAAAAAAGCACTTTGTTTTTTGCTTTTTGTTTCTATGGTTGACATTCCAGCTTCTAAAATTATATCCAAACCAGGTGCTATTGCTCCTAAAGATAAAATTGAAGGGGTACTAATTGCAAATTTTTGTATTCCAGTATTTTCAACAAAATCGGGATTAAAATCAAAAGGTTTTTGATGTGCAAACCAAGACCAAATAGGATTAGTAAGTTTATCTTGTAAATCTTTTCTAACATATAAAAAAGCAGGTGCTCCAGGACCACCATTTAAGTATTTATATGTACAACCAACGGCCATATCCGCATTGGTATCGTTTAATTTTATAGTTGTTGCTCCAGCAGCGTGGGATAAATCCCAAACTACTAAGCTGTTATTTTTGTGCGCTAATTTATTGATGGATTTCATATCATATAAAAAAGAACTTTTATAACTAACTAAACTTAAAGTGATTAACGAGGTGCTGCTATCAAGAACTTCACTAATTTTAGTCGTATCCATGCAAATCTCATTTGTACTTTCTAAAACTTTTAAAGTATGCGCTTTAAATTGTTGTTTTATAAGTCCTTGAATTATGTATAAATCTGTTGGAAAATTTAAATCGTCTGTTATAATTTTATTTTTACCTTTTTGTAAAGTTAAAGCCGCAAATAAAAGTTTATATAAATTTAATGAAGTGGTATCACCAACAAAAATCTCATCTGGTTGTGCACCTACAATTTTAGCAATTTTTGTTGCAATATCATTAGAAAGGCTCATCCAGTGTTCGTTCCAACTGCGTATAAGTCTTTTTCCCCATTGGTTTTCTACAATATTAGAAGTAGTTTCAATAGTTTTTATGGGTAGTTTACCTAAAGAATTACCATCTAAATAAATAAGCTTTGGATTGGTTACAAATTTTTCTTTAAAAGTATTTAAAGCGTCTTTTTTATCTAATGCGGCTGCTTTTTCTAAAAAACTGTTCATAATTATAATTAATTGTCGTTGAACGTTTTCATAATTTCATCAACCCAGAGCTGGTGCATTTTGCCAGAAAAATGTAACCCATCACTTGCAAAATATTCTGGTTTATTTAGCGCTTGTCTGGAGGTAGGTGTAATATCAACAAATTTAATATTCATTTTTAATGTTTCTTCTTTTTTTACAGCATTAAATCGGTCAATTTCTGAACTAATTTTAGTTCTATCTCTACTTTCGGCATAAGGGCTAACAGCCCAATCTGGTATTGAAACTACAATCACATTTTCAGTTTTATTTCCAGCAAAAGTAATTGCCATGTTTAATAATTCAATAAATTCAGTTCTAAAAACTTCAATAGAGTTTCCTCTATATTGATTGTTGACTCCTATTAATAAGGTAACTAAATCATAACTTTCCGAAATATTTTCTTGTAAAATGGCGTTTTTTAATTCGCCTGTTGTCCATCCTGTTCTTGCAATAATTTTAGGAGTTTCAAAATTATAATTTTTAATATTTAACTCTTCAACAAGTAGTACCGGAAAACGATCTGTTTCTGGAACACTTTGTCCAATAGTATAACTATCACCAAGTGCTAAATAGCTTTTTATCGTAGTTTCTACACCTTCTGTTTCGCCACCATCATCAGATTTTATTGTTTCCATATCTTTTTCTATTTCAAAAATGTCTTGCTTAGTGTTTTTTTCATTACAAGAAACTAGTATTGAAAAAATAAGTATAATTAGTTTAATTTTATTCATTTTTAAATGTTTGAAGTTTAAATATTTTTTAAAAGCATATTTAGTAAAAACCTTATTTATTATTAGAAATAGCACCTATAAACCCTGTACTTTTTCTAGCAAAATAGAAAATATAAAAATAACAAAGTACCATTAAAAATAATGCTGGTTTAAAATCAAATTGATCTGTTAATAAACCATATAAAGGTGGAATAATTGCACCACCTACAATTGCAGTACATAAAATACCAGAAGCTTGTGGTTTACGTTCTCCTAGACCAGTTAATGATAAAGAAAAAATTGTTGGGAACATAATAGAGTTAAATAAACCTACTAATAAAATAGACCACATTGCAACAAATCCGTTTGTTAGCATAGAAATGGCTAGTAACGTTATTGCCATTGTTGCAAATATTGCCAATACTTTTGCAGGTGCTACAATTTTTGTTAAGTAAGCACCGATAAATCTTCCAATCATTGCACCAGTCCAATAAAATAAAACAAAAGCTCCAACAATAGCTTTGTTATCTACATTAGCCAAATCTTGTTGAACAACCATTTCAGATATTGCAGACATCCATTCGCTGTTTCTTATTAACTCTGGCATGCCCATACTTAAAAAGTAATTTACTAAATAACTACCAATGGCAACTTCAGCACCCACATATAAAAAGATACCAACGGCTCCCATTTTTAAAATTTTATGTTTTAAAGCTTCACCATAACCCAAACCTTCACCTTCTTTTTTCTCTAAAATATTAGGTAACTTAATAAATGAAACAATTAATGCTAAAAGCAATAGTGCGCTTGCTAAAACTAAGAAAGGGCTTTGTACGGCTGAAGCTTCACTTATAAAATAAGCTTCTTTTTCTACTGCTTCCAAACTATTAATTGATGCACTGCTTTTAATAGAGTCACTTAATAAAAACATAGCTCCAATTGCTGGTGCAATTGCGGTTCCTAAGCTGTTAAATGCTTGAGATAAATTTAATCTACTCGATGCTGTTTCTTCACTTCCTAATACTGCAACATACGGATTGGCAGCAACTTGTAAAACTGTCATTCCACCTGCCAATACAAAATATCCTAATAAAAAAATTGGAAAAGTTCTGTATGCTGCAGCCGGATAAAACAATAAGCAACCCACACCCATAATAGTTAAACCTAATAAAATACCTTTTTTATAACCTATTTTAGAAAGTATAAAACCAGAAGGAATAGATAATAATCCATATGCCGTAAAAAAAGCAAATTGTACCAATCCTGCTTGAAAAAAAGTAAGTTCGAATACTTCTTTTAATCTTGGAATTAAAGAATCTACTAGTACAGTAATAAAACCCCACATGAAAAATAGTGAGGTTAAAATAATAAATGCTTTGTTGTATTTTTTTGTTGTATCCAAAATTTTTGTTTTAAAATAAAGAGAGAAAGGTATAAAATTTATAGTATTTTTTGATAAATACTAACCTTAAAATTTCAATTGATCTTTTTAAATGTTTGAATTATAACAAAAAAAGATCTTATGAAAGTTAGCAAAAGGTAAACTGCAAAGAAACTTTAACTGTTTTTCATAGATTGGGACGAGAAAATAGTTTATGAGAACTACCTAAAAAATAGTTTCGCTTAATGCGTAATAAATAGCCATTAAAGCAGAAAAAATTGCACTTGCTAAAAAACGCCAATTTAAATGTATCCTATTTTGAATAATGTAATTAGCAATAAAAGAAATTGGAATGTTTGCTAAAAATGACCACCATGCAATTTCTAATAAATGCATATTGATAGTATTAAAATTTCCTGAAAATAATTTTATAAATAATAAATGTCTTGCAATCCAAAGTGGATTAAAATATATAATGGCTAATGTAGTTTTTGTTAACGTTAATTTTATTCCTTTTAAGTTCTTTGTTTTATTTACAATCCAACTAAAATAATTCGGAATTTCAAAAGCATAAAGTGTTGCTCCAATTACAATCATTCCAATTAATCTACTCCAAGAGAATTCATTTAAAAATAAAGCTGCAATGGTATCACCAGCACTATAAATTAAAGCACCTCTAAAAATATTTGATTTTGTGTAGCTTAGTTTGATAATTTGATTTGCTTTTAATTTAGAAATGTTGTTTTATTTTTCATAAAGTCCCATTAATACTTTTTCTGGTGTAAATGGTGCATTAAACTTTAATATATACTTTGGATTGAATTTTTTTACAGCATCTTGTATTGCAAAGTAAGCGCCAATTCCATACATTAATGGAGGTTCTCCAACAGCTTTAGATTTTAAAATTGCCATTTCGTTACCACTGGTTTCAAGCGGAATTATTTCTATAGTTTTTGGTGCAGAAAAAACATCAGGAACTTTATAAGTTGACAATGCGTTAGAAAGTAGCTTACCATCTTTATTGTAAGCAATTTCTTCTAAAGTCATCCATCCGATACCTTGTATTAGAGCGCCTTCAACTTGACCTTTATCAATACCTATATTCATACTGTTTCCAAAATCATGTATAATTTTAACAGCATCAGTTTGGTATGTTCCTCTTAAACAATCTACCGTAACTATTGTAATAGCAGTGCCATATACGTGATAAGCAAAAGGATGTCCTTTTTCTTTCGTTTTATCAAAATGTATTATTGGAGTAGCATAATGTGCATTCTCAGTCAATGCTACACGCTTTAGCATTGCTTGTTCAATTACATTTTCCCAGCTTATACTACTTTTTTTATTATTAATATAAACTGCATCATTTTTAAAACTTAATGCAATCTCATTAACTGAAAGCATTGTAGAAGCAACCTTTGTTAATCTTTTTAATAAAGAATTACAAGCTTGTAAAACAGCTTTTCCATTTAAATCGGCTGTTGCACTTGCAGCAGTAGGTGAGGTATTTGCTACTCTAGTTGTGTTAGTTGTTTCTAATTTTACTTTTGATGCTGAAATTCCTAAAATTTGATAAGCAATTTGTAACATTTTGGTATTTACACTTTGTCCCATTTCTACTGCGCCTGTACTAATACCAACACTTCCGTCTTGATAAATATGTACTAAAGCTCTGGCATGATTCATTGGAGTATTTGTGAAAGATATTCCAAAAGTTATAGGCATTAATGAAAGCCCTTTTTTGAATTGTGTATTTGTATTGTTAAAATGGGCTATTTCACGTTCTAATTTTTTTAAATTGAATTTGTTTTTTGCTGAATTCCAGCTATTTTTCATTTCAACCTGGGTAGCAATTTGTCCATATGAAAATTCATCATTTTCATTTAGCAAATTTGCTTCTTGAATCTTCTTTTTATCAATTCTAAGTTCATTTGCAGCTTTAGCAATCGCAGCTTCAATAACAAACATTCCTTGTGGGCCACCAAAACCTCTAAAAGCAGTATTTGGCGGTAAATTAGTTTTACAACTATGTACTGTTGAAGTTACATTAGGAATAAAATAACTATTTGTAGCATGAAATAAAGTACGTTCAGCAATTGCAGGAGATAAATCTGCCGCTGCTCCTGAATTTTGTAAAAATTCTACCTCATATGCTTGAATTTTTAGATCTTTTGTGATACCAATTTTAAAAGTGGATTCATAAGGATGGCGTTTTCCTGTCATACGTAAATCATCATGGCGATTTAGAATATATTTTACAGGTTTTTTTAAGTGCTGAACGGCAACAGCAGCCATTACAGCCCAAGGTGTAGCTTGATCTTCCTTACCACCAAAACCACCACCTAAACGTATTACATCAACTTCAATATTATGCATTGGAACTCCTAAAACTTTAGCAGTTGTTTTTTGTACTGATGTTGGTCCTTGTGTGGAAGATGTTATTTTAATGTTTCCATTTTCCATCGGTATTGCATAACATCCTTGAGTTTCTAAGTATAAATGCTCTTGTCCGTTAGAAAAGGTTTCACCTTCAAAAACATAATCACAGTTTTTAAAAGATTTAGTAGTGTTACCTAATTTAAAAGAGCGAGGTGCATTTATAAAACTTCCTTTTTCTTTTGCTTCTTTGGCGGTTGTAATAATTTGTTTTTCTTCTATTTCAATAGTAATAAGTTCTCTTGCTTTTTTTGCAATAATTTCAGATTCAGCAACAATAAAAGCAATAGGCTGACCTATAAAATGTACTTCATTTTCTGCCCATAGCGGCTCATCTGGAATAATACCACCAATTTGATTTTCGCCTAAAATATCTTTACAAGTAAATATTTTTACAACTCCTTCTAAATTTTCGGCCTTAGCATAATTTACACTTTTAATAATACCATGTGCTTTAGGAGAATCGAAAGTTAAACCATATAGTGTTCCTATATTAGTATTTATATCGTCTACAAAAAGAGATTCACCTCTAACGTGTCCAAAAGAGTCTATGTTTTTCATTGATTTCATTTGGATACTAAGTTTTGAAAATTAATAGTTTGTGGAAATAGTTCAATAAAATGAGCAAAGAATAATTGCCTTGCCATTAACCTTTTATATTCAGAAGTTCCTCTAACATCGCTAATTGGACTAATTTCAGATTGTAACACTTTTTCAGCTTCGATAATAACTGAATTAGTTACTTCTTTACCTTTTAAATAGTTGTTTGTTTTTGATAAATAGGTTGGAATTGCAGCAACACCGCCTATAGAAAAATGGGTATTATAAATTCTACTATGCTCCACCGATATTTTACATGCAGTATTAACACTTGCAATATCTAAATGTGTTCTTTTACTTACTTTTTCAAAGTTAAATAACGTATTATTATCAGGTATTTTAAATGAAATAGCAACAATTAACTCACCTTTATTTAAATCAACAATTTTATAATTTTTGTGAAAATTTTGAAAAGGAATTTTTCGTATTGCTCCATTTTTATTTTTGATGGTTAATGTACTATTTAAAGCTAAAAAAAAGATAGACATATCACCAATGGGTGAGGCATTTACGAAATTCCCTCCTAATGTTCCCATATTTCTAATTTGCTCAGATGAGACAAGTTTTAAAAACTGTTGTAGTTTTGGAAATATAGAATTGAGTGCTTTGTCTTCTAAAATTTCGGTTACAGTTGTATTAGCACCAATTATACAGGTGGTTTTATAAAAAGTGATTCCTTTTAAAGATGGGTCGTTAGCAATTAAATAAATATTTTCTTCTATTAGTTTATCTGCTTTTTGAACATATAAATCAGTCCCATTGGCAACAATTGTACCTGTTTTTTCTAATTCTCTAGGCTTTAATTGTTTTAGTTTTTGAGGAATCTCACGAAAATAAGTAGGAATAAAACCTTCTTTAATTAACCACGCTATTTGATTGTTTTTATGTTTTTCTACTAACTTTTCATCAACTGAAATTGCAGCTTTCTCAATAGATTTGTAACCAGTACATCTACAAATATTTCCACTAATAGCATCATTACATGTTGTCTGTTTTTTAGAAGATTTTTCTAAGGCATACCCAGCTAAAGAAACTACAAAACCAGGTGTGCAAAAACCACATTGTGTAGCGTAATTATCAACTATTTTTTGTTGGATAAAGTTTAGGCTTTCAGGCAAATTAACACCTTCAATAGTTACAATATGTTTCCCATTCGCATTTCCTAGCGGAGAAATACAAGAGGTAATACTTTGATACGAAATTTGGTTATTAATTAATGTTCCGACTAATACTGTACAAGCACCACAATCTCCTTCTCGACAGCCAACTTTAGTTCCTTTTAGTTGCTTGTTCTCTCTAATAAAATCTAGTAAAGTCATTCCTGCATTTGCAGTAGTTTTTATGACTTCATTGTTTAAAATAAATTGAATCATAACTATCTACCAATTTACTAAAAATTCTACCAATTGTATATTTTCTGTACTAGTTTTTAAGTAGTACGAATTTCATTCAAAAGAAAACTGTTAAGTTAGTATTTAGTAATGTGGATTAATTATTTGTTTTTGAATCGATTACAACGTTTTTAATAATGTATTTTAGAGTATAAATTAATTGAAAAATCAATTTTTAGTTTTTACAAAACTTAATACTATATTTGCAGCGCAAAAAATTAAAATTATGAAGGCAGGAATTGTAGGATTACCAAATGTTGGAAAATCAACGTTATTTAATTGTTTATCAAATGCTAAAGCGCAAAGTGCAAACTTTCCTTTTTGTACAATTGAACCAAATATTGGTGTCGTTAATGTACCAGATAATCGTTTAACTAAATTAGAAGAATTAGTTAATCCAGAGCGTGTTATGCCTGCAACGGTTGATATAGTTGATATTGCAGGTTTGGTTCGTGGTGCAAGTAAAGGAGAAGGTTTAGGAAACCAATTTTTAGCAAATATTAGAGAAACAGATGCGATAATTCACGTTTTACGTTGTTTTGATAATGATAATATTGTGCATGTTGATACCACCGTTGATCCTGTTAGAGATAAAGAAACTATTGATATTGAATTGCAATTAAAAGATTTTGAGACTTTAGAAAAAAAATTAGAGCGTGTTAAAAAAACAGCTAGAACTGGAAATAAAGATGCTCAAAAAGAATTAGATGTGCTTTTAAAAGTTAAAGAAGGCTTAGAAGCTGCAATTTCAGTAAGAGCAATTGAATTTACAGACAAAGAACGAGAAGAATATATTACACCATTACAATTTATTACTGATAAACCTGTGTTATATGTGTGCAATGTTGATGAAAGTTCAGCTGTAAATGGAAACGATTATGTTAAAGCAGTTAAAGAAGCTGTAAAAGATGAAAGTGCAGAAGTAATTATTTTAGCTGTTGGAACAGAAGCTGATATTACGGAACTAGATTCTTTTGAAGAGCGTCAGTTATTTTTAGAAGATTTAGGTTTAGAGGAACCTGGTTCTTCAGTATTAATTAGAGCTGCTTACAAATTATTAAACTTACAAACGTATTTTACTGCAGGTGTTAAAGAAGTTAGAGCTTGGACAATTCATATTGGAGATACTGCACCACAAGCAGCAGGAGTGATACATACCGATTTTGAAAAAGGTTTTATTAGAGCCGAAGTTATTGCTTATGATGATTTTGTGCACTATGGAAGCGAAGCTAAAGTAAAAGAAGCTGGTAAAATGCGTGTTGAAGGAAAAGAATATATTGTAAAAGATGGCGATGTTATGCATTTTAGATTTAACGTTTAATTTTAAACAATTATAAATATTGTGAAAACGCTGTTAATAATTATTTTAATAGCGTTTTTTTTATTTCTTATTCTAAAATAGTACTTTAGCACATCTTCAAGAATAGTACTATATAAATGGCAGAACAAACATCGTATACCGAGGATAATATTCGCTCGTTAGACTGGAAAGAACATATTAGAATGCGTCCAGGAATGTATATTGGTAAGTTAGGTGATGGATCTTCACCTGATGATGGTATTTACATTCTAATAAAAGAAGTTTTAGATAACTCGATAGACGAGTATGTCATGGGTGCTGGAAAAACCATTGAAGTTTCTGTTAAAGAAGACACTGTAACAATACGCGATTATGGTCGAGGAATTCCTTTAGGAAAAGTGGTTGATGTTGTTTCTAAGATGAATACTGGTGGAAAGTACGATTCTAAAGCATTTAAAAAATCAGTTGGTTTAAACGGTGTGGGCACTAAAGCTGTAAACGCACTTTCGTCTTATTTTAAAGTGCAATCTTTTAGAGAAGGAAAAACGGTGTTTGCAGAATTTGAAAAAGGAACAATTACTCATGAAGAAAAACCACTTGATTCTTCAAATAGAAAAGGGACTAAAGTAACCTTTGTTCCTGATAGAAGTATTTTTACAAAATTTAAATATAGAAACGAGTATATTGTAAAAATGATTAAAAACTATGTGTATTTAAACACAGGTTTAACCATAGTTTTTAATGGAGAAAAATATTTTTCAGAAAATGGTTTAAAAGACTTATTAGAAGAAAATATTGCTGATGAATTTATGCTATTTCCAATTATTCATTTAAAAGGTGAAGATATTGAAGTGGCACTAACTTATAGCAAAGCACAATATAGTGAAGAATATCACTCTTTTGTTAACGGGCAACACACAACGCAAGGAGGAACACATCAAAACGCATTTAGAGAAGCCATTGTAAAAACTGTTCGTGAGTTTTTTGGCAAAAATTATGAAGCCTCAGATATTAGAAAATCTATAGTTTCAGCTGTTAGTGTAAAAGTAATGGAGCCTGTTTTTGAAAGCCAAACAAAGACAAAATTAGGTTCTACAGAAATGGGTGGCGGCTTACCAACTGTTAGAACTTTTATAACCGATTTTGTAAAAAGAAACTTAGATAATTATTTACATAAAAATCCAGATGCTGCTGAAAAAATTCAGAAGAAAATTTTACAAGCTGAAAAAGAACGAAAAGATTTATCTGGAATTCGTAAACTAGCGCGAGAACGTGCTAAAAAGGCAAGTTTACACAATAAAAAATTACGTGATTGTAGAGTGCATTTAAACGATTTAAAAAAGGACAATCGCTTAGAAAGTA
Organism: uncultured Flavobacteriaceae bacterium; assembly: GCA_942492305.1. Lineage (GTDB taxonomy): Bacteria > Bacteroidota > Bacteroidia > Flavobacteriales > Flavobacteriaceae > Lutibacter. The sequence goes on from CALOEI010000003.1 coordinate 145,824, forward strand.
CGTTGTTTATTACTGAGGGAGATTCTGCAAGTGGTTCCATAACAAAATCTAGAGATGTTAATACCCAAGCTGTTTTTAGTTTGCGTGGTAAACCCCTGAATTCATACAATATGAGTAAAAAAATAGTGTATGAAAACGAAGAATTTAACCTGCTACAAGCTGCCTTAGATATTGAAGATGGTTTAGAAAATTTAAGGTATAATAATATTGTAATTGCAACCGATGCCGATGTGGATGGTATGCATATTCGATTGTTATTAATTACCTTCTTTTTACAGTTTTTTCCAGAATTAATAAAAGAAGGGCATTTGTATATTTTAGACACTCCTTTATTTAGAGTGCGCGATAAAAAACAAACTTTTTATTGTTATAGTCCTGAAGAAAAACAAGATGCTATTAATAAATTAAAAGGAAAACCTGAAATGACACGATTTAAAGGTTTGGGTGAAATTTCGCCCGATGAATTTGTACATTTTATTGGAAACGATATTCGTTTAGATCCTGTTATGTTAGATAAAGAAACATCTATTGATAAATTACTGGAATTTTACATGGGAAAAAATACTCCAGACAGGCAAAAATTTATTATCAACAATTTAAAAATAGAACTCGATATAGTTGAAGAATAAAGCTTAATTAAGAATTACGAATTTTTAATTATGAATTAAATGCCAGATACCAAATACTATAATAAAAATAATGCAAGAAGAGAATAACGAACCAAATAAAGAAGAATTCGGAAACCAAGAAACCATTACTAAGGTAACTGGAATGTATAAAGATTGGTTTTTAGATTATGCATCTTATGTAATTTTAGAGCGTGCAGTTCCTGGTATTAGAGACGGTTTTAAACCGGTGCAGCGTAGAATTATGCATTCTATGAAAGATTTGGATGATGGTCGATTCAATAAAGTTGCAAATGTAATCGGTTATACAATGCAATATCATCCTCACGGAGATGCTTCTATTGCCGATGCTATGGTGCAAATTGGTCAGAAAGATTTGTTAATAGATATGCAAGGAAACTGGGGAAATATTTTAACTGGTGATCGCGCAGCGGCTTCACGTTATATTGAAGCACGTTTGTCTAAATTTGCATTAGAAGTTGTTTTTAACCCAAAAACTACACAATGGCAAGCCTCATACGATGGTAGAAGAAAAGAACCAATAGATTTACCAGTTAAATTTCCAATGCTTTTGGCGCAAGGTGCTGAAGGAATTGCAGTGGGACTTTCAACAAAAATTTTACCGCATAATTTTAACGAATTAATTGATGCATCTATTAAATATTTAAAAGGAAGAAGTTTTACATTAGTTCCTGATTTTTTAACTGGTGGAATTGCTGATGTTTCTAATTATAATGATGGTAAAAGAGGTGGAAAAATTAGATCAAGAGCAAAAATATCGCAACTCGATAAAAAAACTTTGGTAATTACTGAAATTCCGTATGGCACAACAACTTCTAGTTTAATTGATTCTATTTTAAAAGCTAATGATAAAGGCACCATAAAAATTAAGCAAATTGAAGATAACACAGCCGCTAATGTTGAAATTTTAGTGCATTTACCAAACGGTATTTCTCCAGATAAAACAATTGATGCATTATTTGCATTTACAAATTGTGAAAACTCTATTTCGCCGCTGTGTTGTGTTATAGAGGATAATAAACCCGTTTTTATTGGTGTTTCTGAAATTTTAAAACTGTCAACAGATCATACAGTAGAATTATTAAAGCAAGAGCTTGAAATTCAGTTGAATGAATTAGAAGAGCAATGGCATTTTGCTTCGTTAGAACGTATTTTTATTGAAAATAGGATTTATCGAGATATAGAAGAAGAAGAAACTTGGGAAGGTGTTATTAAAGCTATTGATACTGGTTTAAAACCACATATAAAACATTTAAAACGTGCTATTACAGAGGAAGATATTGTACGTTTGACTGAAATACGCATTAAGAAAATATCAAAATTTGATATAGATAAAGCAAAGCAATTTATTGAAAGTTTAGAAGAAAAAATTGAACAAGTAAAGCATTATTTGGCCAATTTAATTGACTATGCTATTGATTATTTTAAAAACTTAAAAACTAAATACGGAAAAGGTAAAGAACGCAAAACTGAAATTCGTTTATTTGACGATATCGTTGCTACAAAAGTAGTGATGCGAAATACTAAATTGTATGTTAATAGAGAAGAAGGTTTTGTTGGTACTTCTTTAAAAAGAGATGAATATGTTGATGATTGTGCCGATATTGACGATGTAATTATTTTTAGAAAAGATGGTGTTATGATGGTTACAAAAGTTGATGCTAAAACTTTTGTAGGAAAAGATATTATTCATGTTGCTATTTTTAAGAAAAACGATAAACGTACAGTGTATAATATGATTTATCGTGATGGAAGGAGTGGTCCAAGTTATATGAAGCGCTTTAACGTTAAAGGTGTTACACGTGATAAAGAATATGATTTAACAGCCGGAAATAAAGCATCTGTTGTTCAATACTTTACAGCTAATCCAAATGGCGAAGCAGAAACAGTTACTATAAATTTACGTGCAGTTGGAAGTATAAAAAAGTTAAAATGGGATATAGATTTTTCAGATTTAGCTATTAAAGGTAGAGGTGTAAAAGGAAATACTGTAACTAAATATGCTATTAAAAAAATTGAATTAAAATCAGAAGGTGTTTCTACGTTAAAACCTCGTAAAATTTGGTTTGATGAAACAGTACAACGTTTAAATGTTGACGATAGAGGTGAGCTTTTAGGTGAATTTAGAGGTGAAGATAGACTGTTAATAATTACTCAAAAAGGAATTGTAAAAACTATAAAACCTGAACTTACTACACATTTTGATTCAGATATGATTGTACTTGAAAAATGGATTCCTGAAAAACCAATTTCAGCTATTTATTTTGATGGAGAAAAAGAACGTTATTATATAAAACGTTTTATGATTGATAATCCTAACAAAGAAGAAATTTTTATTTCAGAACATCCAAAATCACAATTAGAAATTGTCTCTACAGATTACAGACCAATGGCTGAAATTCAATTCTCTAAACGTAGTTTAGATAATATTGAAGTAAATTTAGAAGAATTTATTGCTGTTAAAGGTATTAAAGCTCAAGGAAATCAGCTTACTACCGATAAAATTAAAACAGTTAATATGTTAGAGCCTTTAGCTTATGAAGCTCCAGTTGTTAATGATGTTGAGGTGAACGATGAAGAAGTTATAGATAACTCTTCAAAAGAAAATGACGATGATGATAAAAAGGATGATAAAGGACAAACAGCTTTATTCTAATTTTTATTGTAATTTTTCATAAAAAGTAAATTCATAATCTTTCATTAATTCTGGATGTGCAATTTTAATAATATCTTTTAACACCAAATCAGGTCGGGCAGGAGCTAATTCAAAATAAATTATACCATCGGTTTTACCTCGTTTATTTACAAAAGAATACACTTCTTTATTTTGAAAAGCTTTAAATTTAGAATACATATCATTTGCTGCTTCTAAGTCTTTTAAAGATGTATAAAAACTAGGAGCAAACCATAATTCGGCATCTTTTCCTTTTTCAAAAACGTTTTCAATATTTAAAGATAAGCTTCCATTTCCTTCCGTATCTGACCATAAATAATTGGTATTTGCATCTTTTAAGAAAGTTGCTTCAAAACTCGCTCCAGCAGGTAAATTCCAAATATCTTTAAACAGCCCTCCAGAAATAACTGTTGGTTTTATATAGGTTTTTAGAGCTGATTTTTTAGCAACTAAATAATTTGCTTCAATAGTTGAAAATATGCTATCTGCTTCTTTTTCTTTATTAAATAACACTCCAAAAAGTTTAATCCATTCCGCACGTCCAAGTGGTGTTTCTTCTAGCCAATCGCCATTTAAAATTACTGGAATTCCTAACTGCTGAATGTTCGTAAACATTTTATTATTACTGTTTATTGAAAATCCAATTACAGCATCTGGATTTAAATTAAGCAGTAATTCGGTATTTATACGCTCTTCATTTCCAAGGTCTTTTATGATACCTGAATCAATTAAATTTCTTGTTTTTGTGGAAGAAATATACTTTGTATTTGGGTAGCCAATCAATTTATCTTCAACTTGTAATAATTCTAACATTGGAATATGCGTAGTACTTGTAACTACAATAGAATTTAGTGGTATTTGAATGGTGTTTTTTGATGAAGCTTTAGAATTATTAGTTAAAATATATTCAAAAGTTTCTTTTGCATTTTGGTAAGGTGATTTTATAATTAATTTTTTATAAGCTTTATATTGTTGAATTTCAAAGCCTTTAGCATATTTAATATTGCTTAAAGTATAGTTATTTTTAGTATTAGAATCTGTTTGTTTTTTTTGCTGACAACTAGAAAAAAATATAATAAAGAATGCTATTGTTGCAAGTTTTAAGCTAAATAATTTCATCTATAAATAAATTTAGGCAAATGTAATCTTTTTGAAAATTAATAGTATTAATTAGTCTTAAATTAATTAGCTTTGCACCAGATTATGGTTTTCTTTTGAACAATCTGCTCAATAGAATTAAAAGGGAATTCGGTTTAAATCCGAGGCTGTTCCCGCAACTGTAAGCTTAGCCATAAATGGTGGTTGTTATTAAACTTTAACCACTGTTCTAGTTTTTAGAATGGGAAGGTAAATAACAATACGCAAGCCAGGAGACCTGCCAAAATCGCAATAGTTCAAACTTTCGGGAGAAAGGTTTGAGTATGGTTTTCTATACTTAAAAACTTACCTGATTTAGTATTAATTAAATCTAAAAGTAAAATGAAAAAAAAATTTCATTTAAGTTATTTGTGTGTGTTTATGGCAATCACAAATTTAATTGCTCAAGAAAAAAAAGATGATTTTGAGCAATTAGAAGAAGTAGTAGTTACAGCTACAAAATTTGCAATTAAAAAAGAATTAATTGGTAAAGTTATTTATCAAATTAAACCTGAAGAAATTGTTAATTTAAAAGGTAAAACTGTTGTAGATGTTTTAGATAACATTGCTGGAATTCAAATTAATGGCGCAAATAATGTAGCCGGAAAAAACAAAAGTACTTATATAAGAGGTGGAAGAGATCGTCACGTTTTAGTTTTAATAGACGGAGTTCCAGTTAGTGATCCTTCTGGTGTAAATACAACTTTTGATTTACGTTTGTTAACGTTAAGTCAAGTTGAATCTATTGAAGTTATGAATGGTGCAGCGAGCACTCTTTATGGGTCCGGAGCAGCAACAGGTGTAATTAATATTAAATTAAAAAAAGCAAGTGAAGCATCAGTTTCATTAAATTATCAAACCTCTGTTGGAACTAATAATTCACAAGAGGATTCCAAATTGAATTTTAACGATTTTAATCAAAATGTTTCAATAAATGGAACTTTAAATAAATTTAATTATTTAGCAACTTTTAATGCTTCAAAAACTGATGGATTATCTGAAGCAAGTGATGAAAATAGTTTTGATAAATTTGAAGACGAACAATTTAAGGCAACTAATACTTTTTTAAGGCTTGGCTATAATTTTAATAAAAATTTAAATGTTCAGCTTTTCGGAAATTTTGATAAGGATATTTATGACTATGATGCAGGGGCTTTTTCAGATTCTGATATAAACAATGGTGTAAATAAACAGCAACGTGTTGGAATAAAGACAAATTACAAGTTTTTAAAAGGTAGCTTAGCATTTACCGCTTCTTATAATAATATTAATAGAGTTTTGAATAGTTTTAATAGTTGGACCAATGCAACTGATTATTATGAGTACACTGGAGAAACTTACGTTTTAGATGTAATTAATAATTATAAAATCTCCAATGAGTTTCAATTAATTTCAGGTTTAAATTATCAAAAACAATTAAATTTAACCAACAGTCCATACGGAAATATTGATGATGATTTGGCAAACTATAATACTGTAGATCCTTATGTAACGGTTGTATTTAACAGTGTGTCAGGTTTTAATTTAAATGCTGGGGCTCGTTTAAATAATCATAGTGAATATGGGAATCATTGGGTTTATAATGTAAATCCATCCTTTAATTTCAACGCTAATTTTAGATTAATATCCTCTATTAGTACAGCATTTATTGCCCCAAGTACCTATCAATTATTCTCACAATATGGAAATATTGATTTGGAACCAGAAGATGTGCAATCTATTGAAGCTGGTTTTATATTTTCAGCAAAAGATAAGTTTGAATTTAATTCGGTTTTCTTTTATAGAGAAGAAGATAATGCCATTATTTTACCAGATTTTATTACCTATAGAAATACAGACGAAACTTTAATAGCTAGAGGTATTGAAACTGGAATTTCTATAAATGTTTTTAAAGATTTAGGATTTAGATTAGGACATACCTATACAAGCAAAAGTGCAGATATAGATTATATACCTAAAAATAAATTTACTGCATTATTAGAAACAAACAGATTAAAAAACACTTATATATCATTAAAATTTAAAAATATTTCAAAAAGAACTTATTTCGATCAGTGGGGAACAGGTTCAACTATTGATTTTGATGCATATAATTTAGTTGATTTATATGCAAGTCATAATGTAATAAAAGATAAACTTGTTCTTTTTGCACAGCTAAATAATGTATTTAATGAGGATTATATTGAAACAATTGGATTTACAACTTTGGGTCGAAATTTTAAAATAGGATTAGATTTTAAATTCTAAAATTTCTAATATAATTTATAAACCACTCTAATTTAATTAAAATAGGGTGGTTTTTTTATTAAAAAAAGTTTCTTACTTCATTTTTAATAAACGCTAAGGCAGTATTAGAAGGAGGTGTAATTTCTAACATTTTTTTTAAAATTGCTTCACGTAAATCTTGTGCTGTTTTAACTTCTTCTATTTGTTCAGTTTTCTTAATTAACTGAATTGTAGCATTTTTAGATGCAATAATAACACTCCAACATTTTTCTGAAATATAAATTTGTTGGGCTAAATTATGTTCAAATTCTTGTTCAATAGTATTAATAATACTTAAAGCATATGCCTCTTTATCGTTATTTATTGAGGTAATTCTCAGTAATAGTTTAGCCGGATTTATACGTTCTAAAAATAAGGTCATTCTTTCATAAGCTTGAAGTCTAATAGGTAATACTTGCTGTTGATTTTCTTTTAATAGACTTAGTTTTACCCGTTGTTGTTCAAAACTAGTATGATTCATAAAAAAATAATAAGCAACTGCTCCTGTTACTATAGCTGGTATTGTGTAAGCCAATAATTCAATAATTTTTTCCAATTTTTAGTTGTTTTAAAATAATACAAAAATAAACTTAGTAAAAATATTACACAATGAAGTATTTAAAATTATAATATATTAAAAAAAAATAGTTTTATTTTTGAATAGTGAAATTAAACACTATTTTATGTAACAATCGTTACATTTGAATTCTATATTAATGATAATTATCAGTAATTATACTTAGGTAAGACTATAAATTTGTTAAAAATTAATTGTTAGTGCTAAAAATAATGTACTACAATTGTAACTAAACTATTAAACAAACAATATATTATGAAAAATTTACTAAGATTAGCAGTTTTATTATTTACAACGGCTACTTTTTCTCAGGCAGGTCATATAATGCAAGGAGTAGGTGCCGTAAATATGTCAATGGGTGGAGCTGCAACAGCACAACCACTTGATATTAGTGGTGCATTGCAATGGAATCCAGCTTCAATATCTACATTTGATAGTAAAATATTAAATTTTGATTTAGGATTATTCTTTTCTTCACCTGAATTAAGTTCTACAGTTCCAACCCCTGATGGTGGTACATTTAGTGGAATTACAAAAGATGATAGAGGTGTATCTCCTATGCCAGCTTTAGCAATGGTTTGGGGAAATGAAGATAGTAAACATACCTTTGGAGCTTCTGCTTTTGGTATTAGTGGTTTTGGAGTAACTTTTCCTGAAAATATGACAAATGCCATTAGTATGCCACAATCAATGGGAGGTTTTGGTCATATAGAATCAGATTATATGTTATTACAAGTTGGATTTACTTGGGCATATGAAGTTTCTGAGACTTTCTCAATTGGAATTGAGCCTACGATGAATTACGCATCATTAGAATTAGCGCCAAACCCTTTAGCTTCACCAGATTTTCCACCAGAAATGGGTGGTACTGGTAAAGGTTATCCTGTTAGTGATAAAGCATCTGCAATGGGATTTGGAGCACAATTTGGATTATTTTTTAATTCACCAAGTGGTATAAAATTAGGAGCTTCATATAAAACTACTCAAAAATTTAGTGATTTAGAATTTAGTAATTCATATGTAAATAATGGAGGTGCTGCACAAGATGTTGCATTTAATATGGATTATCCTGCAATTCTTTCTTTTGGTTTGGGTTATTCAAATGATAAAATTGATTTTGCTTTAGATTATAGAATGGTAGATTATGAAAATACAGCAGGTTTTGAAGCTAAAGGATGGCAATTTGCAGATAACGGTTTTCCAACAGGTGCAGTAAATGGTTTTGGTTGGGAAAATATTAATATAATTTCTGTTGGTTTACAATATAAAGGTATTGAAAATTTACCGTTAAGATTTGGATATACATATAGTTCTAATCCAATAAATGAAGATTTAGCATTTTTCTCAATCCCAGCAACAGCTGTAATTAAGAATGCATTTCAATTTGGTTTAAGCCATAACTTTAATGATAGTTTTAAATTAAATGCGGTATATCATTATGGTGCTAGTGGAGATAAAACTGAAGGTGAAATGTTAAGTCCATTGGCTATTTCTCCAACAAATCCTTATGGTGCAGTTTCAGGTACAAAAGTTGGTTATGAAATGACAACAAGTATGATAATGTTTGGAGTTTCTTATACTTTTAATAAATAATAATATTCTTTAACACTTACAAAAGGCCTGTATTTATTAAAATATCAGGCCTTTTTAATGTATAAAACTATTTTAAATCACGATCATTTTTACAAAGTACCAATCATATCTTCTGGTTTTACCCAGGCATCATATTCTTCGGCAGTAACATAACCTAATTTAACAGCTGTTTCTTTTAAAGTGGTTCCGTTTTTATGAGCAGTATTTGCAATTTCAGCAGCTTTATAATAACCTATTTTTGTATTTAAAGCCGTTACTAACATTAATGAATTATCTACCAATTCTTTAATTCTTTCGTGGTTTGGTTGAATACCATTGGCACAATTTTCTTTGAAGCTAATACAAGCATCACCAATTAAACGTGCAGATTGTAAAAAGTTTGCTGCCATAACTGGTTTAAAAACATTCAATTCATAATGCCCTTGGGTACCTGCAACAGAAATTGTAACATCATTTCCTATAACTTGTGCACAAACCATTGTTAATGCTTCAGATTGCGTTGGATTTACTTTACCAGGCATAATTGAACTTCCTGGTTCATTTGCAGGAATAATTAATTCTCCAATTCCAGATCTTGGTCCAGATGCCATCATTCTAATATCGTTTCCAATTTTATTTAGAGCTACCGCTAATTGTTTTAAAGCACCGTGACTTTCAACTAGAGCATCGTGCGAAGCTAAAGCTTCAAATTTATTCTCGGCAGTAATAAATGGTAATCCTGTAAATTCGGCAATTTTTTTAGCTACTAAAATATCGTATCCTTTTGGAGTATTTAAGCCTGTACCAACTGCTGTTCCGCCTAAAGCTAATTCAGCTAAATGAGGTAACGTGTTTTTCAACGCTTTTAAACCGTGATTCAATTGAGAAACATATCCAGAAAACTCTTGACCAAGGGTTAAAGGAGTAGCATCCATTAAATGTGTTCTTCCAATTTTTATAACTTTTTCAAATTCCTTAGATTTTTTTAATAAAGTATCTCTTAATTTTTCTACTCCTGGAATTGTTGTTTCTTTTAGCATTTTGTAACAAGCAATGTGCATGCCTGTAGGAAAAGTATCGTTACTAGATTGCGATTTATTTACATCATCATTTGGCTGTAAAGTTTTTTCGCCTTTTCCAATAATATTTCCAGCAATTTCGTGTGCACGATTTGCAATTACTTCATTACAATTCATATTACTTTGTGTTCCAGAGCCTGTTTGCCAAATTACAAGCGGAAATTGATTGTCGTGTTTTCCTTCTAAAATTTCATCACAAACAGAAGCAATTAGATCTCTTTTTTCTGTAGAAAGAACATCTAAATCACAATTTGCATGTGCTGCAGCTTTTTTTAAGTATGCAAATCCATAAATAATTTCTAAAGGCATAGATGCAGCAGCTCCAATTTTAAAATTATTTATTGAACGTTGGGTTTGCGCTCCCCAATATTTATTTGTTGGGACTTCAACGTTTCCCATAGTATCTTTCTCAATTCTGTATTTCATTTTGTGTATGTTTTATAATTAATTGTACAAAAAATATTTTAAATCATATTTTTAGAAGTTAAATTTTAAATGTTTTTTCTAATAAAAAAGGATAAATAAACTTTTTTTTATACAAACTATTTTCTTCTTCCATTGTATATTTGTAGGAATTAAAATGAAGTTACAATAAAATTATATAAAATGCCTGAATTTAAATATCAAAAACCGTTTCCAATTACAAAGGACACTACAGAATATCGTTTACTAACAAAAGAACATGTATCTGTGGTTGAATTTGATGGACGTAAAATTTTAAAAGTAGCACCTGAAGGTCTAGAGATGCTCTCTCAAGAAGCATATCATGATGTGTCTTTTTTCCTCCGTGCATCTCATTTGAAAAAATTAGAATCAATTTTGAAAGATCCAGAAGCTACGGATAATGATCGTTTTGTTGCTTATACAATGTTGTTAAACCAAATGGTAACTGCATCTGGAGAGTTGCCAACGTGTCAAGACACCGGAACTGCAATTTGTGTGGCAAAAAAAGGAGAGGATGTTTATACAGGAGTAAATGATGCAGCGTGTATTTCCAAAGGAGTATATAATACGTATCAAACAGATAATTTACGATTTTCTCAAATTGTTCCTCAAACAATGTTAAAAGAAAAAAACTCGGGTACTAATCTTCCTGCTCAAATAGATATTTATGCAGAGCCTGGAAATAAATATGAGTTTTTATTTATAACTAAAGGTGGTGGTTCTGGAAATAAAACATATCTGTATCAAATGACTAAGTCTTTATTAACAGAAGATAACTTAACTAATTTTGTTAAAAAGCATATTATGGACTTAGGTACTTCTGCGTGTCCGCCATACCATTTAGCATTTGTTATTGGAGGAACTTCAGCAGAAGCAAATTTAGCTACTGTTAAAAAAGCATCTGCAGGTTACTTAGATCATTTACCAACTGAAGGAAACGATGGAGGACAAGCGTTTAGAGATTTAGAATGGGAAGAAAAAATCACTAAAATTTGTCAAGAAAGTGGAGTAGGAGCTCAATTTGGAGGAAAATATTTTGTGCATGATGTACGTGTAATTCGTTTACCACGTCACGCCGCATCTTGCCCAGTTGGATTAGGAGTTAGCTGTAGTGCAGATCGAAATGTAAAAGGTAAAATTACCGAAGAGGGTATTTTTCTAGAACAATTAGAAAAAAATCCTGCAAAATTTTTACCAAAGGAAGCACCACACTTAAAAGATGCAATTGAGTTAGATTTGGATCAACCAATGGCTAAAATTCGAGAGGAACTTTCTAAGCATCCTGTAAAAACACGTTTTAGTTTAAGAGGTACTTTAATTGTTGCTCGAGATATGGCACACGCTAGAATTAGTGAAATGCTTGCTAATGGCGAAGAAATGCCTCAGTATTTTAAAGATCACCCAGTTTATTATGCTGGGCCAGCTAAAACACCAAAAGGAATGGCTTCAGGTAGTTTTGGGCCAACAACTGCTGGACGCATGGATCCGTATGTAGATGCTTTCCAAAAAGCAGGTGGAAGTATGGTAATGGTAGCAAAAGGTAATAGGTCGCAACAAGTAACTGATGCTTGTAAAGCAAATGGAGGCTTTTATCTTGGTTCTATTGGAGGTCCTGCTGCAATTTTAGCTAAAAACAGTATTAAATCTGTTGAAGTGGTTGACTTTCCAGAATTAGGAATGGAAGCAGTTAGAAAGATTAAAATTGAAGATTTTCCAGCGTTTTTATTAGTTGATGATAAGGGAAATGATTTTTTTGCAGAATTTAAATAAGAATTATCGTTTAAAATAAAGTAATAAAAGAAGGGTTTAATAAAAAAAAATATTATTTTTGTAAAAATTAATAAAAGATATAATAGTTATGGATTTATCTCAATTTTCTGGTTTTTTAGTATTTTTAACAATCTTTACTATGGGATTTTGGTTAATGTTATTTTTATTAACATTTGCAATTCCGTATTGGTTAGTAGGTTATTTTAGAGAAGCTTGGAAATACAGAAAAGAAGGAAGGGCAGTACCTAAAAAATAATTTTTTGGTATTTAATATATAAAAAAAGGGCAATTTAAAATTGCCCTTTTTTAGTTTTATGCTTTAAACATTTCTTCTTCACCACCACCATCAAAACCTCCTTGAGGTCTTTCTCGTTTCTTTTTCTGATTAAATCTATACGTAAAATTTAACATTACTTGACGTTGTCTCCATTGAAATTCGCCAACAGATACTGTTGTAGGAGAATAACTAGTAGATTTTCTTTTACGTGTATTAAATAAATCGCTTACATTTAAAGAAAGTGTTGCGTTTTCTTTAAATATATCTTTACTAAAAGCTAAATTTACACTTAACATACCCTCTCTTTTAGATTGTGCACCTTCTGAAGGGCCCATATAAAAACCAGTTGTTTGCCAATCTATTCCACCAGGTAATGTTACTCTAGATACCATTCTAGTAAACCAACTTACATTATCAGCATCATAACTAATGTCTTCAAAATCACCTTCTGTTACAGATTTAAAAAAGTTAAAACTATTATTTAATCTCCACCATTTAAATGGAGTGTAGTTTGTTGTAAACTCAAATCCATAACGGTCTTGTGAACTAAGGTTTACAGGTGTTCTAATTATTACTAAAGTAGAAACACCATCAATATCTCTAGTATCTTCAGTTTGTACCCACTCAATATTATTAACAGCGTGTTGGTAGTACATAGAGGAGTTTAATGTGAATTTTTCCCATCTTTTTAAATAACCAAAATCAAATGAATTTGTATAAGTTGGGTCTAAATTTACGTTACCTTTTCTAATATAGGTTTCACTTGTTCTTGATTCAAAAGGATTTAAAAATCTACTTCTTGGACGTCTTAAACGTTTACTATAACCTAATGTTAAACTTTCTGAATCATTTAATTCTAACCCTAAATTTACTGTGGGAAATAGTTCAGTAAATTTTTTATTATAAACTTCATTTGTTTGAATTAAGTTAATTTTACGATCTGTTGTTTCACTTCTTAAACCTAATAAATATGAAAACTTATTTATTTTTTTTCCAAATTGAGAATATACAGCAAAAACATCTTGATTAAAATCTAAGGTGTTAGAGAAATCCGTATTATTTATAAATTGATTGGTTTCTTCATCATAATCTTCTACCAAAAAATCTGTATATAATTCATTTAAATCGGCTTTGAAACCGAATTCAAATTGCGCATTTTCTCCAATTGGCAATACATAATCTGCTTGAACTAATATATCTTTAGACTCTTCGTCTGTAAAGTTATTTTCATCATTCACATTAATAATAGCATCACTATTTTCAGTACTTTTTCCATATTGAAAATCTAAAATTAATTTATGACCTTCGGTTTTAAAATCTTGTGTAAAGTTTAAAGAATACTCAATAGTTTCATCAAATTCTGATTCAAGTTCAATTCGTTCATAAGTACTGCTTAAAACATTACTTGCATCAAATAAACTATTAATATTTGTTGAAATATCGTCACCATCAGATTTTCTATAAAGCACTGTACCGGTTAAAGAACTTTTGTCAGATAAAAAATACTCTACTCCAAAAGTTGTATTGAATCTATTGTTTTCTCTCTGGTAAGTGGTATTTTCATCTCTATAACTAGAAATTAAATCGTTTTCATCAAAATAAGTAGTTTGGTTTTTAGAATTTCCAGGAGCATTTCTATAGTTATAACCTGTACTATTAAAAAAGTTTGCCTTATTTGTTCGGTAATTTACATTAATTGAAGCACCAAAATTATCAGGGTTTCCAGCATTAGCAGTTAAAGAGCCATTAAAACCTTGCGCTTTTCCTTTACGTAAAACAATGTTTAAAATTCCGGCAGTTCCTTCAGCATCATAACGAGCAGATGGACTTGTAATAACTTCAACTTTTTCAATTGCATCAGCAGGTAATTGGCGCAGTGCATCTGTACCACTTAAACCAACTAAGCCAGAAGGTTTTCCGTTTACTAAAATTCTAACATTTTCGTTACCTCTTAAACTTACATTCCCTTCAACATCTACAGTAACGGAAGGTACATTATCTAATACATCGGAAGCAGAACCACCTTTTACGGTCATATCTTTTCCTACATTGTATATTTTTTTATCTAAACGAATTTCAACGGTACTTTTTTCAGCAATTATTTCAACTTCGTTAAGAGCTTGCGCATCTAACTCTAATGAAATAACACCTAAATCCGTTGATTTCTTAATCTCTTTATTTGGGAATGTGTAAGTTTTAAAAGATATAAACTCTACGGAAATATTGTATGTTCCTCTGGCAACTTGTATTTCAAATAGTCCATTAATATCAGTTATTCCTCCCGTTATAATATCTCCATCTAAAGATTTTATAACAATTGTTGCATATTCTAATGGTTGCTGAGTTTCCTTATCAATTACTTTACCTAAAATTGAGATCTTTTCAGAAGGATCGTAATTTTTAGCAGATAGTGTTACTGTAAAGAAACTTACTACTATTAATAATATAAAATTTTTCATGTATGATTTTTTAGTTAAAAATATAGTGCAAATATAGGTTAGACTATACTCTTTTTGTGTTAACTAGTGTTAACGTTTGTTTAAGTCGTTATGAAAAAGAATAAACAAAATATTAAGCGAAAAATCTATATAATTATTTAATATCTA
Organism: uncultured Flavobacteriaceae bacterium; assembly: GCA_942492305.1. Taxonomy (GTDB): domain Bacteria; phylum Bacteroidota; class Bacteroidia; order Flavobacteriales; family Flavobacteriaceae; genus Lutibacter. The sequence goes on from CALOEI010000003.1 coordinate 160,872, forward strand.
GTAGATTAACGTTTGTTAAATATGGTTTTAAGTGTGGAAAGTTGTTATTTAAGGCGATTTCACCTTGTTAAAAAAAACTTAAATTTTATAAAATTGTTTTTATCATCTCTGGTGGGCGACCAATTACTGCTTTTCCATTATTAATTACAATTGGCCTTTCAATAAGTTTTGGATTTTCAACCATTGCTGAAATTATTTCAGAATCAGACAATTCTTTTCCTTTAAAATTTTGTTTCCAAATGGCTTCGTTTTTTCGAACCAAATCAATTGGAGAAATGTCTAATAATTTAATAATGTTTGTTAATTCACCTTTTGAAATAGGCGTATCTAAGTATTTTATTGTTTCAAAAGTAAGTTTAGAATCTTCTAAAATTGCTAAACCTTGTCTGCTTTTACTACATCTAGGATTGTGGTATATTTTCATCTTAAAATTTTTATTAAAAATATATAATTAATAGGTAGGTTTGATATCTTTTTTATCAAAATCAATTACCCTGTCTTTTTTACTTTGGTTAAAGCGATAGGTAAATGATAGTAGCATAGTACGGTATTTATTTTTTATTAAACTTGTTGAAAAATAATTAGCATTATATCTATCTCTATCGGTTTCATTCGTTAAAAAAAGATCATCAACAGTTAAGCTTATTGTAGCGTTATTGTTAAATACATCTTTATTTATAGCTGCACTAATATATGAATATGCTTTCCTGGTAGAATAGGGACCTACAGATTTTAGAGTATGTTTTCCATTTAGTTGAAAATCAAACACTTTAGGTATTTTTAATTGTGTAAATAAGCTAAAAGAACCATTTGTACTATTATCATTATAATCTAAAAAAATAGTTTCGTTAGCGCTATTAATTATGGTAAAAGTGCCTTTTTGGTCAAAATTATAAATGTTTATATTACTAGTAAAGCTTAAAGCATTACTAACTTTATACATTGCATTAATATTTATACCGTAATAATTTACTTCACCTAAATTAATAGGCGTTGTTATTATTTTATTAACGCCATCCAATTGTTGCCCGGTTTCGTAGGTAATATCTTGCCAATAATCTTTAAAAATTTGATAATAAATACTTGGGAAAAAATTAAATTTATTACCAACACTTGAAAAACCAACATTAAAACTATCTACATAAATTGGTTTTAAAGTAGGGTTCCCAATAAAGGATGATGTTTCACTAAATTTCTCTTCAAAAGGTCTTAATCTTTGGTAGTCAGGTGTTATCATGTTTTTAGAATAACTAAGTGATATACTTTTTATGTCATTAAAATAGTATTCTAATAAAACTGTTGGTAAAAGTTTGTCGAAATTATTTTTTTGTGAGTTGTTTAAGTCTAAATAATCAGCTTTCATTTCAATAAATTCAGCTCTTAAACCTAAGCCTAAATAAAGTTTTTCTGATTGATTTTCAAATTCTATAAATGCAGCATTTATTCTTTCACTATAGTCAATTTGTTCAAAATCTGTTGTAGTAGTATATTTAAAAGGTAGTTTAAAATAATCACCCTTAAAACCAAAGGAATAAGTTGAATTCTCATTAAAAGGATTTGAATATTTAAATTCAACCGAAGTTCTTGTTAACTTATTTTTTTCAATATAATTTTCATCAGAAAAATTTGTGTTAGAATTGATTACAATATCATCAAATTTATCTTTATCTTTTGTATGCGTTATAGTAGTTGAAAATGTTTCGCCTTCCTTTTTAAAATTTTGTGTAAAATCAGCAACAAACTCAACCATTTCATTATTAAAATTACCATTAAGTGTTCTATTGTTTAAAAGAATAGCATTGTATGATGCATTAAAAATTTCTGATGTTGTTAAGGTTTTATTTTTACTTATAGCATTAATATAATTTATGCTAGTATTTAAAGTGCTGTTTTTAGATAAGTAAAATTCGGCTCCAATTGTACCATAAAAAACATTTTTTTTATTTTTAAACAAACTATTTTCATTTAAAAATGAAGTAGTACTGTTGTTATTAAAGTATTCACTTTTAAGTATCGATTTAGTAACAGGTGTACTTTGATTGTAGGAAGAGTTTATATAAAAATTTACATTTTTATCTTTATTATTAATTGTAAATAACCCACCTGAATAATCTTTATAACCACCAGTGGCAGTTAATGAAGCATTTAAACCTTCGTCTTTACCCTTTTTTAAAATAATGTTAATAACACTTAATGCAGAACCACTGTATTTTGCACCAGGACTTGTAATTACTTCAATATCTTGAATTGCACCTGCAGGAAGTGATTTTAAAGCATTTACACCCGATAACGAGGATGTTTTACCATTTATTAATACTTGAACATTTTGTTGCCCTCGAACTGTTATTCCGCCATTTGGATCTACTGAAACAGAAGGAATATTATTTAAAGCATCTGTTGCAACTCCGCTTGCAGCAACTAAGTCTTTGTCTACGTGAAAAATAAGTTTATTTGGTTTTAATTCAATTGCTCTTTTTTCTCCAGTTATTTCAATAGCTTCTAAAAATTCAATATCAACTTCTAATGCAATAGTTCCGATATTTAAATCTCTATTAATGGTTGAGATATTAATTTTTTTAGATTTATATGAAATATATTCTGCTGTTACATTATATAAACCTTCTTCAACTTCAATCGAAAAATTGCCTCTCGCATTTGTAATTCCACCAAATTTTATGGTGTTTGAATCAACACTTTTAAATACAATTGTGGCATCTTCTAATGCATTTTTTGTTTTGCCATCAATTATTTTACCGGATATTGTATAAGTTTCTTTTTTTAAATTTTGACTAAAATTTATTAGTGGGGTTAGTATGATTAGCAATAAAAATATTCTTCTCATAAAATGATTTTTTATTAAACATAACAATTTTTGAATCAATTAATAATGATAATTAAATTTCTACAACTACGAAAATACAAATTATTAGTAAAAACAAACCATTTGTGATTAATTATTTACCTTTTATTTGAATTTTAGATTGTTAATATTAATTTATTTTAAATAAATAATTTAACTTTTCAGTTAAATTTAAACCTTTTGTATAATAAATTCCATTAATTTTTAATGCATTTGCAGATTTTATATTTTCTTTATTATCATCAATAAAAATGGCTTTTTCTGGAATGATATTGTATCGGTTTAAAATTAGTTTATATATATCTAAAAACGGTTTTCTTGTTTTTTCTTGACCTGAAACAACAACTCCATCAAAATCTTTAAAAAAAGGAAACAACTGTAACGCCTTTATCCCATTTTTCTGCACTCCAATTTGTTAAGGCGTAAATTTTATAATTGCCTGTTGTTTTTAGTTTTTTAAAAAGCTGCAAATTTTCTGTAATTGGACCAGAAAACATTTCTTCCCATCGGTTATAAAAACTTATAATTTCATTTTTATATTCTGGAAATTCAGCAATTTTTATAGCATTTGCTTCTGCAATAGTTCTACCGGCATCTTGAGCTGCGTTCCATTCGGATGTACACACGTTTTTTAAAAACCATTGTACTTTGTGTTCATCTCCATTAAAAACTTTTCGATATAAATATTCAGGTTTCCAATCTACTAAAACGCCGCCAAGGTCAAAAATTATGGTATCAATTTTAGGATGCATTATAACTCATTTTTATCATCAACTTGTCCTTGCTGCATTAAATAAGCTTTTATAAATCCATCTATTTCCCCATTCATAACTGCATCTACATTACCAGTTTCAAAAGCTGTTCTAACATCTTTAACCAATTTATATGGATGCATTACATAATTTCTAATTTGCGAACCAAAATCAATTTTCATTTTTCCAGCTTCAATATCACTTCGCGCTTCTTGCTGTTTTCTCAACTCAAGTTCGTATAATTGAGATTTTAACATTTGCATTGCTCTATCTCTGTTTTCGTGCTGTGAGCGAGTTTCAGAACAAGAAATTTGAATACCAGTTGGTTTATGTGTTAATTGTACTTTGGTTTCAACTTTATTTACATTTTGTCCTCCAGCACCACTAGAACGCGACGTTATTATTTCAATATCAGCTGGATTTATAGTAATTTCAATGCTATCATCTACAAGCGGATATACATATACAGAAGCAAAACTTGTATGACGTTTTGCATTGCTATCAAACGGTGAAATTCTAACTAACCGATGTACGCCATTTTCGCCTTTTAAATATCCAAAAGCAAATTCGCCATCAATTTCTAAAGTAACGGTTTTAATTCCGGTAACATCACCTTCTTGGTAGTTAAGTTCTCTAATTTTAAAACCTTGTTTTTCAGCCCACATTAAATACATGCGCATTAACATAATTGCCCAGTCGCAACTTTCAGTACCACCAGCACCAGCAGTAATTTGAAGCACAGCACTTAAATTATCGCCTTCTTCAGACAGCATATTTCTAAACTCTAAATTTTCTAATAATTCAACAGTTTTATTGTATAGTTTTTCAACTTCTTGTTCTGTAGCTTCTCCTTCAGTATAAAAATCTAATAGAATAGAAGTTTCTTCAAATAACGTTTTAATGGCTTCAAAATCTTCTACCCATTTTTTTTTAGAACGTAATGCTTTCATTACAATTTCAGCTTCTCTTGGATTGTTCCAAAAATTTGGATTTGCAGTTTTTTCTTCTTCATTTGAAATTTCAATTATTTTTTTGTCAATTTCAAGGTAAGTTTTTAAATTGCCAATGCGTATTTTTAATTTATTTAGATGTTCGTTTGATATCATTTTGTTAATTAAGAAATACAAAAATAACTTTTCATTTTTAAACTAATTATAAATTAATTAAATACATATTATAAAAATTTAAAAAAGCAATATTTAGTTACTATATTTGATACATTAAAATTTAAAAAATGCAAATAAATTTAATTAGTGATACAGTAACTAAACCTACAAAAGGAATGTTAAATGCTATGATGGATGCTGAAGTAGGTGATGATGTTTTTAAATCCGATCCAACAGTTAATAAATTACAAGATAAAATGGCTGAAATGTTTGGTATGGAAGATGCTTTGTTTTTTCCATCTGGAACAATGGCAAACCAAACGGCTATAAAAATACATACCCATCACGGAGATAAGATGTTTTGTGATAAGTATGCACATGTTTATAATTTTGAAGGTGGTGGAGCAGCGGCCAATTCTGGTGTAACTTCGCATTTAATAGATGGAAACAGAGGAACTTTTACTGCAAAACAATTAGAAGAAGCTATTTCGGGTGGTAGATCAGATATTCAGTACCTTATTCTAGATTAGTTGCTTTAGAAAATACTACAAATAAAGGAGGAGGAGCTTGTTGGAGTTTTGAAGAAATTTTAAAAATTAGAAAAGTATGTACTGAAAATAATTTAGCATTTCATTTAGATGGAGCACGTTTATTTAATGCTCCTATGGTTGCTAAAAATGAAACTCCAGAACAATATGGAAATGTATTTGATACTATTTCAATTTGTTTGTCAAAAGGTTTAGGTGCTCCAGTTGGATCTGCTATTATTAGGTACTAAAGAGCATATAGAAAAAGCATTTAGAATTCGTAAAATTATTTGGTGGCGCAATGCGACAAGCTGGTTATTTAGCTGCTGCAGGAATTTATGCCTTAGATAATCATGTAGATCGTTTAGCAATTGACCATACACGCGCTAAAATTATTGGTGCTGCACTTCAAAATTGTGAATTAGTTAAAAATGTTGAACCAATTGAAACTAATATTGTTATTTTTAATGTTATTGATGATATTAATGAATTGATTTTATTAGTAGTTTAAATGATGCAGGAATTTGTTTAATTTCTATGGGGCAAGGAAAATTAAGAATGGTAACACATTTAGATTTTACAGAAGAAATGTTAGAAATCTGTGGTGCATACTATTGAACATATTTAATAAAATTCAAAATGAAAATTTTTAAATAAATTTTTTTTAAGCAGTTTGTTTTTGTTATTTTCAGTGTTGCGGTATTTGCACAATCTGAAATAGATAAAATTTTAACAGAAATTTCAACAGCTCCTTCTGCAGAAAATATGAAAAGGATATTCAAAATTGGTGGATTTTGGTACGCGGCATACATTGTCAGACACAATTTCAAAAACAAAAGGAATTGGTGCTGCTAGAAGATGGGTGAAATCTGCTTTTGAAGAAGTTTCTAAAAGTGTAATAACTGTTTAGAGAGTTAGTTATTTAGGTGATTTAGTAGTAGCTGATGGAAGAAGAATTATAACAGATACCAAAGTTGTAAATGTGGTAGCAATTCAAAGAGGAACAAAATATCCAAATAATTATGTAATTATGTCTGGAGATATTGATTCTCGTGTTTCTGATGCTAATAATTTACTCATGATGCTACCAGGAGCGAATGACAATGCCTCTGGTTTAGCAGGAACTTTTGAAGCAGCAAGAATTTTAAAGTAAGTATAAATTTCCCAGTTTTCCTAATAATTTATGTGGGTTTTTCAGGTGAAGAGCAAGGTTTGTATGGTGGAAAATTATTAAAGCAAAATATGCCAAAAAAAATGGTTGGGATATTTTAGCAGTTTTAAATAATGATATGATTGGTAATATTGAAGGAATTGATGCAGTGTCATTGATAATAGTACTTTTCGAGTTTTTTCAGAAGCAATTTCTATGGAAACAACCGATAGAGAAAAAGCAGGAATGCGTTTTTATGGTGGTGAAGTAGGATGGACCTTCTAGACAATTAGCTCGTAGAGTATTGATAAAAGTCACCGATGATTATATGACCAATTTAGATGCAATTATGATTTATAGATTGGATAGATTTGGTAGAGGAGGACATCATAGACCTTTTAATGATGCAGGATTTTACTGGTGTTAGAATTATGGAAACTCACGAAAATTACAATCGTCAACACCAAGATTTAAGAACAGAAAATGGTATTGCTTATGGTGATGTTATAGAAGGTGTTAAATTTTGATTATGCTGCAAAATTAACTGCTGTAAATTGTTTAACTTTTTAGCTTCATTTAGCTGCACCATAGAGTAATACCAGAAAATGTAATGATTGCTGGAGCTGTGCAACCTTCAACACGTTTAAAATGGGATACTTCAGATGATGAAAATATTGTTGGATATAAAATTTATTGGCGAGATACAACCGCACCACAATGGCAATACAGTCGTTTGATTTGGAAATGTTTCTGATTATACGTTAAAAAATATTGTGATTGATAATTATTTCTTTGGTGTGCAAGTGTTGGAAAAATGGTGCAGATACACGTCCAACAAGTAAGGAGAATATTATAAAAAAATTAATTCGGATTCTAGGTTATGTGTACACCTTTTTTTGAATTTTATCCGAACTTACCTTTTAAAATTGATTAAAATATGAAATTAAAACTAATTATAAATTATAACTGCTTAATTATGGTGATTTAATAGCTATTGAATGCTCAAATAGTTATCAAAATTAAATTCAAAAATTAAAATACATATGGAAACTTCAATATTATACAATAGTAATTTTTGGTGCAAAAAAATAGAAATTATTATTTTCAGCATTTAATTGGATGGAATTGGGATGTTATCTTTTGTTATTCCAGTTGTTGGCGAGTTTGCTGATGTAGTTTGGGCACCAGCATCTGCGTTTTTAATTTACAAAATGTATAAAGGAGCTGAAGGTAAGGTAGGAAGTATAGTTTCTTTTGTAGAAGAAGCAGGTTTTTTTGGAACAGATTTTATACCAACTTTTACGTTAACATGGATTTATAAATACTTAATTAAGAAGGAAAAAAAAGATTAGTAGAGTAATTTTTTTACTCTTTAAAAAAACTTTTAAACCCCATTCTTTTCAACATTTTTTTTGTGAACAAATTCCAAAAGAATTTAAACTCCAATAGTTACAGAAAACACCGACTAATGGTAATGTAATTTGATAAATTATAAATATAAGTAGAATTCGAACAGGCCAAAATATCCAACCATTTGTTGTTGCTTTTTCTAATCCAATAAATTCTGTAAGTGGTTTAGCTATATAAGCAGCAAAAGATCCATTAATAGAGAAAACAATTAGTATTAATACTATTTGAAAGTTTGATTTTAATCCCCAACGTTTTTTAAATTTCTGACGATATATAAAAAATTATTGTTGCAAAAATACATTTGATGGAATTTGACATGCTATATAATTTATAATAAAAAAAGGACAATTTTCGTATGTTATTTGGGCACCTTTTTTAGATTCTTTATTGTATAATTATGTCCTCCAAAGAATGCCACCTAAATTCCACCAAGTCCGGTTTAGTGCTTTTTAGTTCGAAGAAGCTGGCATTTTTGCAACATTATCAATTAACACTTCCGTCTCCATCTGCATCTTATAACTGATTAACTAAATTTTGTTGATTACTAGAGGCTTCATCTAATTCTACCTAATAAAATCTCCAATCCCATTCTCGTCAGCAACAGTTTTTTTAGACGAATTTCTTTTCCTAAATTGACCCATAACAAGAGTCCTGCAACTGGTAAAGTAAATTCATAGCAGTACCAATATCTATTCCAATATTTTTCGAACTGCCTGCGCTAACCATTTTGTTGTTTACCTTTAAATACATGCCCAATAATATTCCAGCTCCATCAGGTTTCGCTACATCTTCATCAACGAACCGTTACCACCTAAAATACTTTATAATTAATAATATTACTTGAAAGTTTGATGTTAATCCCCAGCGCTGTTTTAGTTTTTCCATGATGCTCAAAACTTCTGGTGTAGAAATACATTTATATTTTCAACTGAATATTAACGGTAATGCCGTATTTAAAGCACTTGTAGTTTTTCCTTCATCTTGTCCAAATTGTTTACTAGTTCCGCTAATAAGCGTTTTTCCAAGGTCACTGTTTAATAAATCTAAAATTCCTGCCATGTTATTTTTATATATTGTTAATAATTTGTTCTACATAATATCATCAATAATACTTCCATCTCCATCAGCATTTAATAATTGGGTTACTAAACTTTGCTCTCGTTGTGGTTTTCATAGCAAACCATTGTAATAAATTTTAAATTAAAATCGATATAAAATGAAAAAATTATTTTTAGTTCTAACATTGTTTTTAGTTGGAGGATTATTTTATGGAAATGCACAACAAATTTCAGAACATGCGCTTGGTATTAGATTTGGAGATAATGATGGTTTTGGAGGTGAAATTTCTTACCAAAAAAGATTATCTATACAAAACAGGTTAGAGGTAGATTTAGGATATAGAAATCATAAAAATTATGATGCATTTAAACTGTCTGGAATTTACCAATGGGTTTGGAATATTGATCAAGGGTTTAATTGGTATGCAGGTTTTGGTGCTGGAATTGGTTCTTGGAGCTACAGTAATGGTATTAATAATGATAGTGATGATGGTCTATTTATAAATGCCGATGGAAATGTAGGTATAGAGTACAATTTTGATGCTCCTTTTGTAATTTCGTTAGATTTTAGGCCCGAACTTGGAATTGTAGGAGATTATGGTAAGGATACAGATTTAGATTTAGCATTATCTATAAGGTATCAATTTTAAATATATTATGAAATACAAAAAAAGCACTATTAGTGCTTTTTTTTATGCTTAAATCTTATGTATGTTTTCAAGTATTTTTTATCTTTCCAAGAATTTTAAAACTTTTTAATGAGAAAAATAGCATTACACTGGCAAATTATTTTAGGAATGGTAATTGGAGTAGGAGTTGGAATTTTAATGACTCAATTCGATGGCGGTAAAGAAATTGTTCAGGATTGGATTAAGCCCTTTGGAAAAATATTTATAAATTCATTAAAATTAATTGCAGTACCCTTAATTTTAGCTTCATTAATTAAAGGAGTATCCGATTTAAAAGATATTTCTAAATTATCTAAAATGGGTGGAAAAACTATAGGATTGTATTTAATTACAACTGTAGTTGCTGTTTCAATCGGTTTATTATTAGTAAATGTTGTAAAACCTGGAAATTCAATTTCTGAAGAAACAAGATTAGAATTAGTTGAAAATTATGCAACTGATACCGTAAAATATAAAGAGGAAGCAAATAAGCAAAAAGATAGCGGTCCATTGCAAGCACTTGTAGACATTGTACCAGACAATATTTTCGGAGCTGCTTCGGAAAATAAAAATATGTTGCAGGTTATATTTTTCGCAATATTTTTTGGCATTGGTCTAATTTTAATTCCAGAAAAAAAATCGAAACCAGTTAAAAAATTCTTTGATGGTTTTAATGAAGTTATATTAAAAATGATTGATTTAATAATGCTTGCTGCACCTTATGGAGTATTTGCATTATTGGCTGCGTTAGTTGTAGAATCACCAAGTATAGATTTGTTTAAAGCTTTAATATGGTATGCTTTTACAGTTGTTTTTGGCCTAATATTGATGATTTCTTTTTATAATTTAATTGTTTGGGTTGGTAACTAAAAAAAATCCTTCAACATTTTTAAAAGGAATTTCTCCTGCACAATTATTAGCATTTTCAACAAGTAGTAGTGCTGCAACATTACCTGTTACTATGGAAAGAGTTACTGAGCATTTAGGAGTTGATGAAGAAGTAAGTAGTTTTGTGTTACCAATAGGAGCAACTATAAATATGGATGGTACAAGTTTATACCAAGCTGTGGCTGCAGTATTTATAGCGCAAGCATTTGGAATGGATTTATCGTTAGGAGCCCAATTAGGTATTATTGTAACTGCTACACTTGCAAGTATTGGATCTGCTGCCGTACCAGGTGCAGGAATGGTAATGTTAGTAATTGTTTTAGGACAAGCAGGTATTCCAGAGGCTGGTTTGGCTTTAATTTTTGCTATAGACAGGCCTTTAGATATGCTTAGAACTACAGTAAATGTTACTGGAGATGCTTCCGTTTCTATGTTAGTTGCTAAATCAATTGGTAAATTACATGAACCTAAAGTAAAAGATTGGGATGATGATTATCCAAAAAATAAATCTAAAAAGTAAAAATGTCTATACTAGAAGCTGATTCAGGTTTTTACTCAATAAATACTAAAATTTTTGAATATCAATGAGTTTCTGAAATCGAAGATTTACAAGAATATTTTTAGTAAAAAAAGGAATTATGTAAATAAAATCAGACACCTTTAATCTAGAAATCTACTTTTTATTTCTTTATTTGGAATCATACAACTATCTTTTTTTCCATACCATTTATATCTATTTTTGGCGATATAGTTATACACCCAATCTCTTATAAATGGTGGTATTATTATAAATGCATATAATAATTTATAACTACCATCTAAGTTTCTTGAAATGCGCAATGCTGCAGTTGATTTTGCAAATAAAGTGTCATTTTCAATAAGAATTATTGAGTCATAATTGATATTTTTTGAATTGTATTGTAACAATAGTTCCTTTGTAGCGTCTGATTGAAGTGAGGCAAATTTAAAATGTGCTTTTTTATCGTGTTTAATAATGAAATTGACCGATGCATTGCATAAATTACAAACACCATCAAAAAGGATTAAAGATTTGTTTTTGTTATTGATCATTAGGCAAAGTTACATATTTATAGAAAATATTTCTTTTAACATTTAATTAATACCTAGTTTCAATAGCAATTTATAATTTCGTTAAAAACAACAACCAAATGATAAAGATTGAAAAACTACATAAGTCATATCCAATAGGAAAAGATTCGCTTCATGTTTTAAAAGGTCTAGATTTACATATAAAAGAAGGAGAATTTGTAGCTATTATGGGTTCTTCTGGTTCTGGAAAATCAACCTTACTTAATATAGTTGGATTATTAGATACACATGATGAAGGTAACTATATATTAAATGGGCAAAAAATTGAAAACTTAGATGAAAAGAAAGCTGCTATTTTAAGAAATAAATTTTTAGGTTTTGTCTTTCAATCTTTTAATTTAATAACTTATAAAACAGCTGTTGAAAACGTTTCACTCCCTTTATACTATCAAGGTATGGGAAGAAAAGAACGTCAGGAAATTGCTTTAAAATATTTAGACAAAGTAGGGTTAAAAGATAGAGCTGACCATTTACCAAGTGAACTTTCTGGTGGTGAAAAGCAGCGTGTTGCAGTTGCTAGAGCGTTAGCTACTAACCCAAAAGTTGTTTTGGCAGATGAGCCAACAGGAGCATTAGATTCTAAAACATCAGCTTCTGTAATGCAATTACTAAAAGATATTAACAGAGAAGGTATGACTGTTTTTGTAATTACACACGAAGAAGACATTGCCGAGCAAACAGATAGAATTGTACGTTTAAAAGATGGTATAATTATTAGTGACGAGAAAGTTAACAAAAAAGTAAACGCTTAATTATGTTTGATTTAGATAGTTGGAGAGAAATTTTCCAGTCATTAAATAAAAATAAACTTAGAACAGCATTATCTGGTTTTACCATAGCGTTTGCAATTTTATTGTTCACCTTATTATTTGGTATTGGAAATGGATTAAAACACACTTTTGAAAACAATTTGCGGGAGATTCACAAAATTCTATTTATGTAAATTCAGGTTTAACCACAAAACCTTATAAAGGACTACAGAGTGGTAGAAGAATTCAGTTTAGGAATGATGATTCTAAATTTATAAATGAAGAGTTTTCGGATAAAATCCAATTTTTTAGTCCGAATATTCAGCGTAATATGCAAGTAATTTATAAGGGTGAACAAAATAGATACAATGTTAGAGGTGTTTATCCAGATTATCAACCGTTAGAATCAGCTGAGATTATAGATGGTAGGTTTTTAACATATTTAGATGTTGATAGAAGATCAAAAGTTGTTGTAATTGGTAGGTTGGTTGAAAAAGATTTGTTTGGACAACTAAGTGCTATGGGAAAAGATATTAATATGGAAGGTATTTCATATAAGGTAGTAGGTGTTTTTAAAGATCCAGGAGGAGATAATGACGAGCGTTATATTTACGCACCTTTTTCAACTTTTCAAGGAATGTATAAGCCAAATGATGAATTGGATTATATTGGAATGACATTTAGTCCAGATTTAAATGTAGATCAAGCTTTAGCATTTAGTAACTTATTAACTAAAATGCTAAAAGAAAAGCATAATGTTGACCCAAGAGATCAAGGTGCTATTAGAGTTAGAAATTATGCAGAAGGAACAAAAAATGTACAACAATTTATGATGGTTTTAAATGTAATAATATTATTTATAGGTATTGGAACCTTGGTTGCTGGTGTTATAGGTATTAGTAATATTATGGTTTATATAGTAAAAGAAAGAACTAAAGAGTTAGGAATTAGAAAGGCACTAGGAGCAACACCGCGTTCAATTGTTGGAATGATTATGATGGAATCAATTTTTGTAACAGCCATTGCAGGATATTCTGGATTAATGTTTGGGGTTTTTGCTTTAAAGGCAATAGGAGATACTTTAGAAGAAAAGTATTTTATTCTAAATCCAAGTGTAGAAACTTATGTAGTAGTTGGTGCGACAATTGTACTAGTTATTGCAGGAACCATTGCTGGTTACATTCCAGCTAAAAGAGCAGCTAGTATAAAACCAATTGTAGCATTAAACGACGAATAATTATGTTTAAATTTTTAATAGATAAAGACACTTGGCAAGAAATTTATAGTAGTATTCGTAAAAATAAAATGCGAACTGGTATTACCATTATTGGTGTATTGTGGGGTATTTTTCTATTAGTTGTTTTATTAGGGGCAGCTAAAGGTGTAGAGAATAATTTTAATAAAATTTTTGGAAGTTTTGCAACAAATAGTGTTTTTGTATGGGCACAATCTACAAGTAAACCTTTTAAAGGTTTCCAAGAAGGTAAAAGACTTACCTTAAAAATGTCTGATTTAGAAAATATTAAGAATGAAATTGAAGGTCTTGAATTTGTAGTGCCTCGGCATCAAACGCAAGCTTTGGCTGTGAATAATTTTAAGTCTGGTAATTTTGGAATATTTGGAGATTATCCAGAACTAGATAATGTTCAAAAGAAAGATTTAGTTTATGGTAGATTTATAAATGATAATGATATTAAAGATAACAGAAAAGTCTGTGTAATAGAAGAAGAAATCTATAAACAGCTGTTCGATAAAGATGTTTATCCAATTGGAACTTATATAAAAATCAATAATATAAATTATAATGTGGTTGGAATGTATAAAGAAGGTCAAATAGGAGGTGGTGGACCTCAAGGAAATATACATATTCCTTTTACAACATTTCAGCAAGTATATAATAGAGGAGATAGTATTGGTTGGATGATGGTTACAGGAAAATCAGGATATGACATCACTCAAATTGAAGCAGATGTAAAATTATTGTTAAAAAACTTACATAAAGTACATCCTGAAGATGAAAGAGCTTTTGGAAGTTTTAATCTAGGTCAAATGATTAAACAAGTGACAAGATTTTTAACTGGAATGCAATTTTTAACTTGGTTTGTAGGAATTGCCACATTAATAGCAGGTGTTTTTGCTATTGGTAATATTTTACTAATTACAGTTAAAGAAAGGACTAAAGAAATTGGGATTAGGCGTGCATTAGGAGCAAAACCGTGGGAAATTAAAAGACAAATAATTTTAGAATCAGTTTTTTTAACCAGTATTGCAGGTGCTTTGGGAATTATTTTTGGAGGATTAGTGTTAATGTTAATTGATAAAACAATAGGTAGTGGACCAGAAGCTGCATTAACTAACCCAACTGTAGATATTCCAGTAGTAATTATAGCTGCAATAACATTGGTTGTTTTAGGAACTTTAATTGGAATGATTCCAGCACAAACAGCCGTAAGTATAAGACCAATTGAAGCATTAAGAGAAGAGTAAACAATTACAAATTAAGAATTATTATTTATTAATTTTTAATTATAAAATAAACTAATAGAAACAAGAAAATAATCAACTAATGAAAAAAACATTAATTTTTGGAGGAATAGCAGTAGCGCTTATAGCAGTTTTACTTTGGTTTGGGGCAAAAAACAGTCAATCTCCAATTCAATATGAAACAGAAAAGCCATTTAAAACAAATATTGTTAAAAAAACTGTTGCAACAGGTAAAGTAGTGCCTTTAGAAGAAGCTGAAATAAAGCCTAAAGTATCTGGTATTATAGAAGAGATATTTGTAGAAGAAGGAGCAGAAGTAGAAGTTGGAGATTTAATTGCAACTATTAGAGTAGTGCCAAATGTACAAAGTTTAAATAGCGCACAAGGAAGTGTAAAAACAGCACAGTTAAATTTTGACAATGCTAAAACAAATTACGATAGGGTAAAAGGTTTGTTTGAAAAAGGTGTAAAATCACGTACAGAATTTGAAACTGCTGAATTAAGCTATAATAGCGCCCAACAAAATTTAAGAAATGCGCAAGATAACCTTCAAATAATTAAAAAAGGTTCAACTGCTGGAATGGGTAAAACTGCCAATACGAATGTAAAAGCAGAAATTACAGGAACTATTTTAGAAATACCAGTTCGTAAAGGTAATCAGGTAATTGAAAGTAACACATTTAATGCAGGTACTACCATTGCTACAATTGCAGATATGACAAAAATGATTTTTGAAGGGCAAGTTGATGAAGCTGAAGTTGGTAAAATTAAAAACGGAACTGTTTTAGAAGTATCATTAGGAGCTATTGAAAAGAAAAAATATCCTGCAAAATTAAATTTTATTGCACCAAAAGGTACTGAAGAAAATGGTGCTGTGCAGTTTAAAATTAAAGGAGATGTTACCTTAGATGATGAGTTTTTTGTACGAGCAGGTTATAGTGCAAATGCTGATATCATTCTAGAAAAAAAGGACAGTGTACTATCAATTAAAGAAGCGTTGTTACAATTTGATAAAAAAACAGAAACTCCTTTTGTAGAAGTTAAAATTGGAGATCAAGAGTTTGAAAAACGTGATGTAGAACTTGGAATTTCAGATGGAATTAATGTTGAAATTTTATCGGGAGTAACATTAGACGATGAAATTAAAATTTGGAATAAAACTTCTAAAAAAGAAGGTGAAGAAAATAATAATAACTAATTAGTTATTTAATTAATTTTAAAAGTGTTTTAATTTTTATTAAAACACTTTTTTTATATCTTTATAGGAATACTTTTAAACATATAAAATTATTTTTTATCTATGATTTTTATCAGATAAAATTTAAATTAAAAGTCCGAAATTTATTATATAAAATTTAAAAGCCAATTGAATATGGAGAGTCAGTTATTATTCTTAAGTGATCTAAACTTCAATCTTAGAAGTATGGAAAAGAGAGTTAAAATTTCAAGAAAGTGAAATGGATTATTTTGAAGAAAAATTAGAGCATGTTGCGATGCGAAACCTTGGAAAAGATGTAATGATACAGCTAGAAGGTTTTCAAAATAAAATAATTCGTGAAAGAGAAGTAATGGGTCAGTTAAGGCATCGGCTTAGAATGAAAAAACGTGAAATTGCAAAAGCCAAATATCAAAATACAGAAGAAGTTAAATTTCCAGAAAAACAAGTATTGTTAAAAGATGAAATGAAAACATTTGTAAAAATGCATTATGACTTAAAAGAGGATATGATGGATTTTTTCTTGAAATATCTTTAAGACAAAAAAAACCTTTCCAGAAATGGAAAGGTTTTTTTTAGCCAAATACTGTTTTAGCTAAATTGTTTTGCAATTATTTCAGCTTTTCTGTTTTCAGAATAATCGTAAAAACCTTCACCTGTTTTAATACCTAATTTTCCTGCTTGTACCATATTAACAAGTAATGGGCAAGGAGCGTATTTTGGGTTTTTAAATCCATCATACATTACATTTAAAATAGATAAACAAACGTCTAAACCAATAAAATCAGCCAATTGTAATGGGCCCATAGGATGTGCCATTCCTAATTTCATAACAGTATCAATTTCATAAACACCAGCAACACCATTGTAAAGCGTTTCAATAGCTTCATTTAACATTGGCATTAAAATTCTGTTAGCAACAAAACCTGGATAATCATTTACTTCAACAGGAACTTTATTAAGGTCTTTAGACAGTTCCATAATTGTTTTTGTTACTTCATTACTTGTGTTATAGCCTCTAATAATTTCAACAAGTTTCATAATTGGAACAGGGTTCATAAAATGCATTCCAATTACTTTTTCTGGTCTTTTAGTTACAGATGCAATTTTTGTAATTGATATTGAAGAAGTATTAGAAGCTAATATTGCATTTTCTGGTGCAGCTTCATCTAATTGTTTAAAAATTTTTAATTTTAAATCTACATTTTCAGTAGCAGCTTCAACCACTAAATCAACATTTTTAACGCCATCTGTAATAGATGT
Source organism: uncultured Flavobacteriaceae bacterium (assembly GCA_942492305.1). GTDB lineage: Bacteria > Bacteroidota > Bacteroidia > Flavobacteriales > Flavobacteriaceae > Lutibacter. Next base: position 178,113 of record CALOEI010000003.1, read on the forward strand.
AAAACTTGAAATATTATTTAATGTTTGTGATTTTGTAGCTTCAGTAATTTTTTCTTTTACTAAAAGTCTATCTAAATTTTTTGTGATAGTTGCAATTCCTTTTTCAATTGCTTCTTGAGATATATCAATTAAATGTACGTTATAATTGTTTTGTGCAAACACATGAGCAATACCATTTCCCATTGTACCAGCACCTATAACTGCTATATTTTTCATTAATTATAATTTTAAAGTTAGTTGTCCTTTTAGATAAGTTATTGCTTGTCCACTCATTTCAACACGATCATTTAAATATTTACATTTTAAAAATCCAGTCCTTTTGAAAGCTGCATAGCAACTAAGTTGTTTTTATTGAGCTTTTTGGCCCAGTACGGAATTAGTTGTGAATGTGCCGAACCTGTTACTGGATCTTCATTAATACCAATTTTAGGTGCAAAAAAGCGGGAAACAAAATCTACGTTGTTTCCTTTTGAAGTTACAATAATTCCAGCTTCATCAAGTTCTGTAAGTTCAGAAAAATTAGGAGTTAAATTATTTAGTACTTCTTCGTTTTCTATTAAAACTAACAATTTCCAAATGCCTTTAAAGGTTTTTAAAATAGGAACATTCAATGCTTGTTTTAAAATTTGTGGTGTTTCAATTTCTTCAATTTCTTCCGAAGGAAAATTAAGTGTGTACCAATCTTCTTTTTTTTCGACTGTTAGAGTACCACTTTTTGAAAGGAATTTTACGGTGTTTTTTTGATATTTTAATTCAGAAAAAATAATATGTGCTGCAGCCAAAGTTGCATGTCCACATAAATCAACTTCACAAGTTGGTGTAAACCATTTTATTTCGAAATTACCTTCATTTTGAACAAAAAACACAGTTTCAGATAAATTGTTTTCTTCTGCAATAGTTTGCATTAATTCAAAAGAAATCCATTTTTCTAAAGGGCAAACAGCTGCCGGATTTCCTTTAAATAGTTCATTTGTAAATGCGTCAACTTGGTATAATTTCATTTTAAAAATCGTTAATAATCATATGTGCAACGCGCAAAGCTTCCGTACCTTGTTCTAAAGTAACAATTGGTGTTGTATTGTTTACAATAGCATCTGCAAAAGTTTCTAATTCATCTAAAATAGCATTATTTGCTGCAATTGTAGGGTTTTCGAAATAAATTTGTTTTTTAATTCCTTCTGCATTTTGTAAAATCATATCAAAATCTCCCGGTACTTTTGGAGCATCTTTCATTTTAACAACTTCAGTTGCTTTTTCAAAAAAGTCAACAGCTATGTAAGCATCTTTTTGAAAGAAACGAGATTTACGCATATTTTTTAATGATATTCTACTTGCTGTTAAATTAGCAACACAACCATTTTCAAATTCTATACGTGCATTTGCAATATCTGGAGTATCACTAATTACAGAAACACCGCTTGCATGTACGCTTTTAACTTTAGATTTTACAACACTTAATATAATATCAATATCATGTATCATTAAATCTAAAACTACAGGAACATCTGTTCCTCTAGGGTTAAACTCTGCCAGCCTATGTGTTTCAATAAACATAGGATTTACAATGGCATCTTTAACTGCTGTAAATGCAGGATTAAAACGCTCTACATGTCCAACCTGACCTTTAATGTTATTTGCTTCAGCTAATTTTATAATAGTTTCAGCTTCTTCAACTGTTTTAGTAATCGGTTTTTCAATAAAAATATGTTTGCCTTTTTCTATTGCCAATTTTGCACAATCGAAATGAGAAAGGGTAGGAGTTACAATATCAACAACATCAACAGCATCAATTAACTCTTCTACTGAATTGAATATTTTATAACCAAACTCTTCAGAAACTTTCTGAGCGTTTTCTTTAATAGGATCATAAAAACCTACTAGCTCGTATTTATTTGATTGATTTAATAATTTTAAGTGAATTTTACCAAGGTGACCGGCTCCTAGAACTCCTGCTTTTAGCATCATAAGATTGTTTATTTTTATACTAACAAAAATAACAATCTTTACGCATTTATTCCTATTTTTAACAACTCAAATTTTAATTATTAGTGAAAGATACGCACAAACATCAAGGACTTAGAAATCAATTAGTAGCCACAATCGCGGAAAAAGGTATATTTGATAAAAATGTTTTAAATGCCATTGCAGCGGTACCTAGACATTTATTTATGGATTCTGGATTTGTAGATTTTGCATATCAAGATAAAGCGTTTCCTATTGCTGCTGAACAAACTATTTCACAACCTTACACGGTAGCTTTTCAAACTGAATTATTGCAAGTAAAGCCAACAGATAAAATTTTAGAAATTGGAACAGGTTCTGGATATCAAACAGCTGTTTTAATAGAAATGGGAGCTAGAGTTTATACAATAGAGCGCCAAAAAGAACTTTTTAAAAAAACGAAATTGTTTTTACCCAAATTAAATTACAAACCAAAGAAAATAATATTTGGAGATGGATATAAAGGATTGCCGGAAGACGCTCCTTTTGATGGAATAATTGTTACTGCTGGTGCTCCTTATGTGCCAAAACCATTATTGTCGCAATTAAAAATAGGAGGTAGGTTAGTAATTCCTGTGGGCGATGAAGTGCAAACGATGACACTTTTTGTAAGAACAGGTGAAAAAGACTTTGAAAAACATGAATTAGGAGATTTTAGATTTGTACCAATGCTAAAAGAGCGTAATTAATTATTGTGTTTTTTTATAAATAGAATTTAAAAGTATATTTGAAAAATGAAAAAACTCCTGATATACTTTTTTATAAGTTTTTCTTGCTTTGCTCAAAATAATATAAATTATAACATACTAAGTATTCATCCAGAACTTTTTATAGGTAAAACTTTTCAACCAAATAGTTGGTTTCCCAAATTAAACACACACTATATGCTTGGGCTTAGTTTAGAGAAGAGAAGTAGTGTATATATAGAAAAATGGCAAAATACTATAAACTTATCTGCAACTGGCATCTCTGCACTCTATTCTAGTATAGGAAATCAAGAGGTTGTTGGAAATGCAATTTCAATACTTCCGTTTGTAGCAATTAACTTGAATAAACGAGAAACATTTTTAGCTAAATTTGGACTTGGTGCATCTTATTTTACCAATAAATACCACCCTGTCAATAATCCGCTAAATACAGCTGTTAGTACAAATATTACTTGGGCTTTTTTAACCTCTATCTATTATAACATACATTTAAATAATAATCAGTCGCTAAAAGTTGGGGTAGGATATTTTCATCATTCAAATGGTCATACTCAATTGCCAAACTCAGGTTTAAATACAGCTTTAGTAAGTATTTCGACCAGTTTTGAATTAAGAAAAAAGTTTGTGAATATTCCTACAAATATTGATTTAACAAACAATTTAAAAAAGTTTACTAAGTTTTATGAAATTAGATATGGTCAAGGAATTCAAAAATTTATTGACCACGAAAGTAGGGTAAAGGCCATAAATTCGTTAGAATTTAAAGGAGGTGTATTTTATAAGGATATATTAAAATTTAGTACAGGTTTTACCTATAGTTTTTATCATCACTATTATGATTTTATAAAAGATAATAATGTTGAGTCTTATATTGAAAATCCAATTTTAAATGCTTCAAATGTTTACATTGCAATTGGAGTTGAAGCTTTGTTTGGGAATATTGGAATTGATTGGGAAGGAGGCTTAAATGTTTATAAGCCATTTTATAAAGAACATTATAAATTACAAGGTGAAGAATTAAATCATATTTATAAATTAAAAAATTTGTTTTTAGGAAAGTTGGGTTTAAAGTTATATGCGATAAATACTTTAAAAAGGCCTAAAAACAATTTATATTTAGGAACACATATAAAATCCAATCTAAGTCAAGCAGATTATACTGGACTTAGTATTGGATTTGTACATAGAATTTTTTAGTAACTTTCTGTTAAGATGCGTGTTATTCTGTAATATCTGTGATTTATTAACACCCAATTTTTAAAAAATTATTCTATCACTTTATGCCAATATTGTGTTCTTCCTAATAGCGCAAAGCCAACATAACCTCTAACTTTTAGTTTGTTTTCTCCTTCTAAAGTAATATAACATTTATATTCTTTACCTGTTTTTGGATCTAATATTTTAGCATCATTCCACTCATCTCCATCTTTAGATAAACCATTAATAATTTCCATTCCTTTAATCGGTTTGTTTTTCTTGGCTCCTTTGCATTCTTCACAAACTTTATCTTCTTTTTCTTTTTCAAGAAGTTCAACAATTTTAGCAAAGGCTTTACCGTCTTTTTGGTAAATTTCAACAATAGATTTTTCGTTACCAGTTTCATCGTCAATTGTTTTCCATTTTCCAAAGATAGATTGCGATTGAATTGATAAGATTCCTATAAAAAATAAACAGCTTAATGTTGTAATAGTTTTTTTCATAATTTTATAAATATATAATGGTTAAAATAGTTTTTTAATCGGTTTTAGCATCAAATTGAAGTTGCCACCTTCCTTGAACTTTTAATACTTGCTCAATAACATCTCGTACACAACCGTTTCCGCCTTTTTTTTGAGAAATATATAGTGAAATATCTTGAATTTCAGGCACTGCATCTTTTGGGCAACATGGTAAACCAACTTGTTTCATTACAGGGAAATCTGGAATGTCATCACCCATATATAACACATTTTCATGATTAATATTATTATTCTCTAAATATTCATTTAGTTGAATAGTTTTGGTATGTGTTCCCAAGTAAATATCAGTAATTCCTAAACCTTCTAACCGAGTACGAACGCCTTCATTACTTCCCCCAGAAATTATACAAACATTATAACCAGCATCAACAGCTGTTTTTAATGCATATCCATCTTTAATACTCATATTTCGAATTAATTCACCAGTAGTAGTTATGGTTATAATCCCATTAGTTAAAACACCATCTACATCAAAAATAAAGGTGTTAATTTTTGGCATTAGTTCTTTATAGCTTTTTTCCATAAGTATTAAAAATAGATTTAGTGAGCAATGTATAAATTTCTTGTTGATTTTTAGTTAAAATTGCCATATGTTTTTTAATGGTTTTTGTATCATTTCTTTTTGCTGGGCCAGTTTGTGCTTCAATTGGATTTAAAGTTTCAATTTTTAAAGCAGTTTCTTTAATTAAAGGTAGTAAAATTTCAAAAGGAATCTTATTTTCTTCACAAATTTGATTACCTATATAGTATAAATGATTTACAAAATTATTAACAAACACAGCACTTACATGTAAATTTTTACGTTGAACTGAATTTATTTTGTAGCAATAATCAGAAATTGATTTTGCTAATTGTTCTAATAGTTTTTCATCTTTTTTTAAACTAGCTTCATAACAAATTGGTGTTGTTTTAAAATCAATTTTTCTATTTTTTGAAAATGATTGTAATAAATAAAATACACCTTTATTTGCTTTACATTTTAAGTCATCTAATCCAACAGCTCCAGAAGTATGAACTACTAATTTATTTTTAAAATTTAATTTTTCAGAAATTTCTTCAATGGCATTATCTGAGACACAGATTATATAAATATCGGCATTTTTTAATTTATTTAAATTAGAATTTATAGCAGTATGGTTTTTCAAATATTGAATTTTTTCAAGTGTTCTATTATAAACCTCAACTAATTCAATATTTTTTGTTTTGAGCAAAATTGTTGTTAAATGATATGCTAAATTACCACCTCCAAGAATACTAACTTTTATCATACTACGAAGATACTTTAAAAGTAGTATAAAAAAAACTCCAACTTTTTTAAAAAGCTGGAGTTTTTAACTACTATCTAAAAAACTATACTATGCTTGTTGTTTTTTTATTGCAGCTTGTGCAGAAGCAATACGTGCAATTGGTACTCTAAATGGAGAACAACTTACATAATTCATTCCTACTCTGTGACAGAATTCAACAGAACTTGGTTCACCACCGTGCTCACCACAAATACCAACTTTTAAATTTGGTTTTGTGCTTCTACCTTTTTCAGTACCCATTTTAACTAATTGTCCAACACCTTCTTGGTCAAGTACCTGGAAAGGATCGTTTTTAAGAATTCCTTTTTCAATGTAAATTGGTAAGAATTTACCAGCATCATCACGAGAATAACCAAATGTCATTTGTGTTAAGTCATTTGTCCCAAATGAGAAAAACTCAGCTGATTCGGCAATTTTATCGGCAGTTAAAGCAGCACGTGGAATTTCAATCATTGTTCCAACCTGATAATCGCAAGTTGCACCTTTTTCCTCGAAAACTTTTTTTGCTGTTGCATTAATAATGTCGGCCTGCAATTTAGAATTCTTTTACAGTTCCAATAAGTGGCACCATAATTTCCGGACGGGCATCGACCCCCTTCTTTTTCAAATTAACTGCAGCTTCAATAATTGCTCTGGCTTGCATTTCTGTAATTTCAGGATAAGTATTTCCTAAACGACAACCACGGTGACCTAACATTGGGTTAAATTCGTGTAAGTCTTCAACCAATGCTTTTACTTTATCGATGCTAATTCCCATTTCGTCAGCCATAATTTTTTGGTTGGCTTCTTCGTGAGGAACAAATTCGTGTAATGGTGGATCCAATAAACGGATGGTAACACCATAGCCGGCCATTGCTTCCAAAATTCCTTCGAAATCTTCACGTTGGAATGGTAATAATTTATCTAATGCTTCTTTTCTTCCAGCTTCATTTCTGCTAAAATCATTTCGCGCATTGCTTTAATTCTTTCACCTTCGAAGAACATGTGTTCTGTTCGACAAAGACCAATTCCTTCGGCACCAAAGTCGCGTGCAACTTTTGCATCAGCAGGAGAATCAGCATTTGTGCGAACTTTCATAGTTGCTATATTTATCAGCTAAATCCATAATTTTTGCAAAGTTCTCCACTTAATTCAGGATCCATTAGTTGCAACTTTTCCTTCATAAACTTCACCGGTAGATCCGTTTAACGAAATCCAGTCACCTTCCTGGAATTCTTTTCCGTCAATGGTCATTACGCGGGTTTTGTAATTAATTTTTACAGCACCTGCACCAGAAACACAACATTTACCCATTCCACGAGCAACAACAGCAGCGTGAGAAGTCATACCTCCACGAGCAGTTAAAATACCTTTGGCAATGTTCATTCCTTCTAAATCTTCAGGAGAAGTTTCAACACGAACTAAAACTGATTTGGGATAATTAGCAGCTTCATCAGCAAAAAATACGATTTGACCTGTTGCAGCACCAGGAGATGCAGGTAAACCTTTTGCAAAACATTTGCAGCTTTCATTGCAGCAGTATCAAAAACAGGGTGAAGTAATTCATCCAATTTTGAAGCGTCAACTCTTTTTAATGCTGTTTTTTCGTCAATACGACCTTCTTCCAACATGTCAATAGCAATATTTACCATTGCAGCACCGGTACGTTTTCCGTTACGGGTTTGCAGCATCCAAAATTTACCATCCTGAATGGTAAACTCCATATCTTGCATATCGCTGTAATGATCTTCCAGTTTTTGTTGAGTTTCATTCAACTGGCGATACATTTCCGGCATAAACTCTTCCAGTGACGGATATTTTGAAGCTCTTTCTTCTTCACCTATTCCCTGAAGTGCAGCCCATCTTTTTGAACCTTCAAGCGTAATTTGCTGAGGAGTACGAATACCTGCAACAACATCTTCACCTTGTGCATCAATTAAATATTCACCATTGAAAATATCTTCACCAGTTGCTGCATCACGCGTAAAAGCCACACCTGTTCCGGAGTTACTTCCCATATTACCAAATACCATTGCCTGAACGTTTACTGCTGTTCCCCATTCGTCAGGAATTTGCTCCATTCTGCGGTAATAAATTGCACGGTCGTTATTCCAGCTTCCAAAAACAGCTGCAACAGAACCCCAAAGTTGTTCCCAAGGATCTGTTGGGAAATCTTTTCCGGTTTGTTTTTTTACAGCTGCTTTAAAACGTTCGCTAACTAATTCTTTTAAATCTTCAGTTGTAAAATCAGTATCAAGGTGAATTCCTTTTTCTTCTTTTAATTCTTCAATAATTTCTTCGAATGGATCAATTTCCTCTTTACTTTCAGGTTTCATGCCCATTACAACATCGCCGTACATTTGTACAAAACGACGGTATGAATCCCATGCAAAACGGGAATTTCCTGATTTTTTTGCAATACCTTCAACAGCATTCATCATTCATACCTAAGATTTAAGTACAGTATCCATCATTCCTGGCATTGAAGCTCGGGCACCTGAACGAACTGACATTAAACATGGATTTTCTTTGTCACCGAAAACTGTTCCGGTTAATTTTTCAACAAGTGCAACAGCTGCTTCAACTTCCGGTTTAATTAAATCGAAAGCTGCTTTCTGGCCCTGCTCGTTGTACATGGTACAAACTTCAGTGGTAATTGTAAATCCAGGAGGAACAGGTACTCCAATTAGGTTCATTTCTGCAAGGTTTGCACCTTTACCTCCAAGGAGGTTTTTCATGTCTGCTTTACCTTCTGCTGTTTTGCCTCCAAATTTATAAACTCTTTTGTCTGTTTGTTTCATCTCCATCGTTAATTTAACTTTATATTTATAATATTAATTTTTTTATTAAAATGAGGTCACAAATTTACAATTTTTTTCTATCATATTTTTATGTTTTAGTTGATAATGTTTGTTATGGACTAATATATCATTGATTTTTAGTACGAAAATTAATGTTAAATAGTTTGAAGCAGTTTTACAAAATTATATTTTCTTTTTTGCTAACAAACCAATCTAAAGTACATTATCTCCAATATCAAAAAATGATTTTTTAATTTTGTTCTAATTTTAAAATTCTACATTAAGCAAATCCCCAGAAGTTAGTTGTAATAATATTAACTCGGCATTTTTTGCATCATATCTTGCATATTTAAATTAGATTGAGCATTCAATAAATTTACTTGCGCTTGTCTAAATTCTATAGTTGAAATTTGACCTAATTTATATTGTTCTTCTGTTCTAGAAAAATTTCGTTTATTAGTTTCTACATTTTTTTCTCAGCTTGTAAAATAAATAATGCATTGTTATACACTTCTAAGGCATTTGCAACATTTCGTTCTAATTCATTTTCAACTTGTTCTTTTTGAACTTTTAAATTGTCAGCTGTTATTTTAGAATTTCTTATTAGTATTTTTGAAGTTCCTCCATCAAATAAATTCCAGGTTAAATTTACACCCGTATTTAATCCATTGGATAATTGATTGATAAATATACTGGCATCGTTTTTGGATTTATTATAACCATAAGAACCATTAAATTTAAACTTGGCAATAAGTTCGATTTGTTAATTTTTATATCAAATTGACTTAATTCAATGTTTTTATTTGCTTTTTGAATTTCAACATTGTATTTTTTGGCTTTTTCTAACAGTGCATTTAACTCAAATACTAAATTAAATGTGATATCTGTTTCTACTGAAAAATCTGTATTTACATTTCTACCTAAGACCAAATTTAAATCTCTTTTAGCATTTGCTAATAAACGTTGTGTATTTATGTATTAATGCTATCATTATTAACATCAACTTCAGCATTTAAAACTTCAAGTTTCGTGTTTTGTCCATATTCAAAACCATATTTTGCACGTTAATAATCTTTGTTTGGAAACGTTCGTAAAGATTCACTAATATTTTTGCGATCTTCAGTTAACTGAGCTACTTTATAATAGATTGAAAAAATTTGTAAAAATGAATTTTCAATAACAGTTTGAGCTTCTAATTCTGATAAATTATAGGTTTCTTTTAATCTTTTATAATTATAAGATCTTCCTAAACCATCAAATAGTGTATAATTTAAACCAATTGATGTATTATAAGATTTAGCTTCTGCACCATTAATTTCATTAACTTCACCATCTCAATAAAGTGTTCAATATTATTTAAACTATACATTTGCTCCTGCACTTAGCAGTTACTTTTAGGTAAATAGCCACTATTATTCAAAATACTGGCATTATTTTCAGCAATTTAACATTATTTTTAGCTATTTTAATACCATAATTATTTTCTAAAGCAATATCTATTGCATTTTTTTTACTTAAAGTTTCTTGAGCAAAACTTGTTGAAATACTTAGTAAAAATAGCAGTAATATTTTATTAATATAATTCATCTTCTTCAATATTTGATTCAATAATTGCTCTTTCAACTTCTTCTTTTGAAACTTTTTCACCTGTTCTAATCCATTTAAAAAATACTTTTATAGAATTACCAAGTGACAATAATAATGGAAACATAACTAACGTTAAAACAGTAGCAATTCCAATACCATAAGAAATTGATAATGCCATTGGTTTTAAAAATTGTGCTTGTCTACTTTTTTCTAATAAAAGTGGAGCTAAACCAGCAATTGTAGTTAATGAAGTTAAAAATATTGCTCTAAATCTGGATAGCCCTGCTTTAAATAAAGCTTGGTCGTATTTTAACCCTAGCTTTAAATTAGAATTTACTTTTCCAATTAGTACCAAACCATCATTAACCATAATACCAATTAATGCAATAATTCCTAACCATGATAAAATATTAATTGGAAAATTATGAATCCAATGTCCCCAAATAATTCCAATTAAACTAAAAGGAATAAGGAAAATTAACAACAATGGTTGCTCATAAGATCTAAATGTAAATGCAATTGTTATATAAATTAGCATTAAAATTATTGGAAATGTTTTAATGGCAGAACTAGAGGTTTTTTGAGCTTCTCTATTTTGCCCTTCATAAACAGCAGAAACTGTTGGATATTTTGATAAAATTTCTGGCATAACAGTAGTTTTTAATATCTTCAAAAATATCTGTAGCACTTTCACCTTGTGGATTTGCAAATCTGCTGTAATTTGAATTTCTCGTTTTCCACTTAAATGATTAATTGCATACATCACCTCGTTCAATTTCATAAGTTGCAATTTCAGAAAAAGGAACATTTCTCATTTGAAGGAGTTGTAATCCACATATCATCTAAATCCTTTATAGAAGACCGGTCTTCTTTTTTATAACGTACCCATACTTTTATTTCATCTTGCCCACGTTGAAAACGTTGTGCTTGAAAACCAAAAAATCCGGCTCTAACTTGGCTCATTACAGTTTGTAAGTTTAAACCTAATAAATAAGCATTGTTCTTTTAATTTAATTTGAACTTCTTTGATACCTGCAGGATCATTATCTGAAATATCTTTTAACTCTGGATTTTGACATTAATGCAGCTTTTAATTCATCTTTTGCAGCTTTTAATTCTTTAATATTATTTCCTAATAATGAAACAGCTACAGGGCTTCCTCCAAAACTACCACCAGATCCAAAGGTTAAGCTTTCTGTACCATAAAAAGTTCCTGCTTTTTCTCTAATAGAGTTTGTTATATCAGGTGAAGAAAATTCTCTAGATTCTCCTGGTAATAAATTTACAGTTAAACTTGCATTAGAAGTTCCAGGACCAATTCGTTTAATTATATTTTGAACAACTTTTTGATTTCCTGTTTGTTTTTCTGTATATTCATCATTTACTTCCCAAGCTGCTTTTTCAATTTCAGAAATAATAGAATCTGTAATTTTTTCATTTGTTCCTTGTGGCATTTTTAAATTAATAGAAACTCTATCACTAGCAATTGAAGGGAAAAATCTGTTTTTACAATGCCACCTTTAATACTCCAATGGTTAAAATTAAGTAATGATATTGGAATTGCAAATCCAAAAGCAATTTTATTTTTTAAAAAGAATTTTAAAAATGGTGCATATAATTTATCTCTAATTAGAAATAAAAAACTCTCAGATTTTTCATTAACAGTAGTAAAAAATTGATTGATTTTAGTTTTCTTTTTTTCTCTTCTAACCAATGCCTTGGAATGTGCAATATGAGCAGGTAAAATAATTAAAGCCTCTATTAAAGAAATTAAGAGCGTTAATATTACTACTGAAGAAACTTCACCAAAAAATTTACCAATTCTTCCGTCTAAAAAGTAAAATGTAGAGAATGCTAATAAAGTAGTTATAATTGCTGATACAATAGGAGGTATTACCTCTAGTGTACCATCTATTGCAGCTCTAATTGGGCTTTTTCCTTTTTCGTAGTGGTTGTAAATATTTTCGCCAATAACTATACCATCATCAACTAAAATACCAATAACTATTATCATTCCAAATAGCGATAATACGTTAATTGTAATATCTAACATTGGAGCAAAAACAAACATTCCAAAAAAGGAAATTGGCATACCCAGCAGCTACCCAAAAAGCTAATCTAGGATTTAAAAAGAGCGATAAAAATAGAAGTACCAATAAAATACCCATAACAGCATTTTTTACTAATAATTCGGTTCGTTGATTTAAAGTTACAGAACTATCACTTGAAATATTTAATTTTAACATTATTATGTTGTTGGTTAAATTTATTAATATATTCTTTAACATTATTTCCGATTTTATTAAATCTTCATTATTGGTATTTCTTATAGAAATATTTAAAGAGTTTTCACCATTAAAGTAAATTCTGTCTGGATTTTCAGACCAAGTATCTCTTACATCTGCAATATCATTTAACCTAATAATATTCCCAGAATTATCACTTTTTACTGGGATATTTAGTAATTCAATTCCTTGATATTTTTTGTTTCTAGCTCTAATTAAATAATCTTCATCAGTTGTTTTTATATTACCACCTGAAATTAAAATATTTGCGCTTGAAACCGCTTGTGCTACTTCTTGAAAAGATATATTATATGCTCTTAAATCACTTTCTTTAATAGCAATATCAATTTCTTCATCTGGGAAACCAGTTAACGAGACTTGAGAAATACCTTCCATTCCTCTAATATCATTTTCTATACTTCTACCATATTGTTTTAAAGTTGCTAAAGGTAAATTATCACCACTTACTGTAAATGAAATAGTTTGTCTAACACTTTCTATTTTTGAAATAACAGCAGGTTCCATACCAGAAGGAAAGGAGGGAACTCTATCAACTGCATTTTTTACATCGGCTAAAACTACATCTACATCTTTCCCTTTTTCAACTTCAATATTTATAGAAGCTGAATTTTCTCGAGAAACAGATGTAACTCTATCAACACCTACTATACCTTTTAAATTATCTTCAATTTTTAGTACTATACCTTCTTCCATTTCTTCTGGCGATGCACCAGGATAAGATACGCTAACGCTAATACTATCAGATTCTGTTAATGGAAAAAAGGAAGATTTCATTGAAAGGACTCCAAATATTCCAAAAATTATGAATGCAATAATAAAAATATTAACCGCAACAGGGTATTTTATAAAATATGTAATTACTTTTTTCATAGTAAATTAGTTATTATTACTTTCATTAATAGTTTTAACTAACATACCATTATATGCTCCAGGAAGTGGTTTAGATAAAATAGTTGTTCCATTTTCTAATCCTTGCACAATTACTGAGTTGTCATTAAAATAAACAGGTTTTACAGAAACTAAACTTAAAACAGAGTCTTTTACAGTAAATAATTTTGTATCATCTACCAATAAAGTTCTTGAAACTTCTGTGGCGCTTTCAATAGATTTTGTTTCTAAATCAGCGGTTAAATACATTCCTTCTCTTAGATTTTCTCCTGTAACTTCTAAATATGCTTTTACTGTTTGTGTTTCTTGATCTAATCTTCCATTTACTCTTATAACGGTTGCTTCCCAAGTATTGGTTTTATTAAGGTTGTAGATATTTACTTTAGAGCCTTTTTTAAGTAAATTTGCATAAGCTTCGTTTATATTCACTTCCATTTCATATACAGAAGGATCAATAAATTCTCCTAATTTTTGACCAATCCTTACTAAAGAACCTTGTGTTACAAGTACTTCTGTTAATACACCTTTAAAAGGAGCGCTTAATGTATATTTACCTAATTTTACTTCTAAATTTTTAACATTGTAATAATTAGTAATAATGCCTCTACCAGAAATAAAGAACTTTTCTTTTTCAGAGTTTGTTTCCGGAAGTTTTGGCGTTGGTTTATTAATATCGAAATTAGTTAAATACGATTTCCATTTAGCATATTCATTTGGATAATCTAATTGAATATCTGGCATTATTGCAGTAATGGCATTAAACAAATTACTTTTTTGAGCTTTTAAATTTGCATAAAATTCATCGCTATTAATAGCAATAATTGTTTCATTTTTAAAATATTGAGTTCCTGCTCTAAAGTTTTTTGAACTATAGTTTAAAATTCCTTGTACTTCAGAATATAATTCAATTTTATTTTTTGCAGTTAAACTTCCACTCGTAGTAATAACAACAGGTATTGATTTATTTTCAATTGTATTTGTATAAACTGTGCTAACTAATTTTTTAAAAGTTGGTTTACTTTCTTTGCTGCTGTTTAAAATAGCAATTCCACCAAAAATTGATAGCGCTATTAATACAATACTTCCAATTGTAATTATTATTTTTCTCATAATTTATAAGATTGTTCTTTATTTATATTTAGTTGAATTTTTTTTATAGTTTCTATTGCTTTAGATATTTCAGTTTCAGAAATTCCTTCTTGAAATTTTTCAATAGGTCTTTTTTATTTAAAAAGTTAACAACAAATAGGTAAAGTTGTTAAGTATGTGAGGGGTGAAAATAAATTGAGGCATATTTTTTCCAAGGTTGGTAATAAAAATAAATATTTTTAACTACTTTTATCTGTTTTTAAGTTTATTAATTTTAGGAAATAAGTCCTTTTTTTTCCAAAGTTGAAGTTCATAAGTCTAGATAATGATGTTTTATCACTTTCTGTAATTATCAAGCTAAATCGTTTTGTGGTTTACCATTATTATTAATCAATACTTTTAAAACAATAAATTGTTCTATACTAAGATCAATAGCATGTTCTTTAAAAGTTTTATTAATAAAACAAGCATTCATTTTTGCTGTAATACCAATCCAAGGAATTATTGAAGAATCTAAAAACAAGCCTTTAAATTTTTAGCAAATATATAATTATTAAACTTAGGTTTGCATCTACAACTATGTTAATTAATGTTAACAAAAAAACATACCAAAAATTACATTTTAGAATGTTTTAATAAATTGAGTTATATTGTGATATAGGATTACTAAAACTTGTTTAATATTAGAAGTTTATATTGAATATTTTTAAAGAGTTAATTTCAATTCGACCAATACAATACTTCATTTGTTGCCATTTAACTAACATTTATTAAAAACCTGTGGTTTATAAGTTTTTATTTTAATATTAAATAGTCTGTAAATACTACAATTTTATAGAAATAAAAATGTTATATATTTGCTTAAAATAACAAGTAAATTTTTATGAAACTAGATATTTTAGCTATAGGAGCTCACCCAGATGATGTAGAATTAGGTTGTGGAGCAACATTATCTAAAGAGATTTCTTTAGGTAAAAAAGTAGGGATTTTAGATTTAACACGTGGTGAGTTAGGAACAAGAGGCTCTGCAGAAATTAGAGATAAAGAAGCTAAAAATGCAGCAGAAATATTAGGTGTTGAGTTTAGGCACAATTTAGCTTTTGCAGATGGTTTTTTTGTTAATGATAAAGCTACATCAGATTGAAATTATTAAGATAATTAGAAAATATAAACCGAATGTTGTTTTGTGTAATGCAATTGATGATAGACATATTGATCACCCAAAAGGAAGTAAACTAGTATCTGATGCTTGTTTTTTATCTGGGTTAGTTAAAATTGAGACACAATTAGATGGAGTTGTGCAAGATGCTTGGAGACCAAAACATGTGTATCACTATATACAATGGAAAAATTTAGAACCTGATTTTGTAGTTGATGTTTCTGGGTTTATTGATACGAAATTAAAGGCTGTAAAGGCCTACAGCTCTCAGTTTTATGATCCAAAAAGTACCGAACCAAGTTCACCAATTTCAAGTAAGAATTTTTTAGATAGTATTGTTTATAGAGCGCAAGATTTAGGTAGATTAATAGGAACTTCACACGCAGAAGGTTTTAATATTGAGCGTACTATTGCCATAGAAAATTTAGATAAATTAATTTAAAAAAATGCTTGTATAAAATTATACAATGTTTTACATTTGCATCCGCGATTAAATGGTGGTTGTAGCTCAGCTGGTTAGAGCGCCGGATTGTGGTTCCGGAGGTCGCCGGTTCGAACCCGGTCTTCCACCCAAATTAAAAGGTCTGTTTTACAGACCTTTTTTTGTTTTAAAACCTACTTTTTATGATATATTTTACACTTGATTACAATTATTTTAATAGTTTTACAATCTGAAATTTAAATCGTTAAAATGAAAAATTATTTATATATAGCTGCTTTATTTGTAGCAACATCAATAGTTGCACAAACTAATAATACTTTAGAATTACAACAGAAAAAAATAAAATTAGCGTTAAGCTATAACGATAAAGAAGCAGCAGCTACTGCAATGTATTCTATTATTGCAATGGAAGGTGAGCAAAGTACTTATAAAGATAGTTTGGCATATATGTACTTTAACGATGCCAAATATATTTCTAGCTTTTTAGTAACCAATGATATTTTAAAATACAAACCTAATAATATTGAATTATTAGAGATAAATGCTATTTCTATAGAAAATATGGGAGCTTTAGATAAAGCTGTTGAAGTGTATTCTAATTTATTATCTAAAACTAAAAACAATTATCACGCCTATAAATTAGCAACATTGCAAGTTGCAACAAAAAAGTATGTAGACGCTTATAAATCTATTAAAGGTGCCGATTTACTTGAAGATTCAGGTACAATTAAAGTTAGTTTTCAAGTAAATAAAAACTACAATCAAAGTGTAGATTTAAAAGCTGCCATTGCATACTTAGAAGGGATTATTTTATTAAATATGAATAAAGAAACAGAAGCAAAATTAAGTTTTATGCGTGCTGTAAATTTATTTCCAGATTTTGTACTTGCCAAAAGTAAAATTACAACTATAGAAAACTCTGAGAATAAAGAAGAATAACTTTAAATATTTATTTTAGTTTTTCTTCTAAATAAGGCGCTGTTAAAGAATCTTTACATTTAAGAAGTTCTTCTGGAGTTCCTTGAAATAGGAGTGAACCGCCATTTTTACCACCTTCTTTCCCTAAATCTATAATATAATCTGCACACTTAATTAAATCTATATTATGTTCAATAACTATAATTGAATGTCCATTTTTAATTAAAGCATTAAATGATTTTAATAATTTTTTAATATCGTGAAAATGCAATCCAGTAGTTGGTTCATCAAAAATAAATAGCGATTTACTTTGACGTGTTCCTTTAACTAAAAATGAAGCTAATTTAATACGTTGGGCTTCACCACCAGAGAGTGTTGAAGAAGATTGCCCTAAAGTAACATAACCTAAACCTACATCTTGCAGCGGTTGTAGTTTTTTTACAATTTTAGTCTCTTTATGTTCTTTAAAAAATGCAATAGCATCGTCAATTGTACTATTTAAAATATCGTTTATATTTTTATTAAAAAATTTCACTTCTAAAATTTCCTTTTTAAAACGCATTCCTTTGCAAGTTTCACATTCTAAATGCACATCTGCCATAAATTGCATTTCAATAGTAACTTCGCCTTCACCTTTACAGACTTCACAGCGTCCTCCTTCAACATTAAACGAAAAATGTTTTGGTTGGTAATTTCTTATTTTTGATAATTTTTCTGAAGCAAATAAAGCCCTTATATCATCATATGCTTTAATATAAGTTACAGGATTTGATCTGCTTGAACGCCCAATTGGATTTTGATTTATAAACTCTATATGTTCAATTGATTTAAAATCGCCGGAAATTTCCGTAAACTGACCTACTTTTTCACCATAACCTCCAATCTTCTTCTGAATGGCTGGAAACAATATTTTACTAACCAATGTACTTTTTCCACTTCCTGAAACTCCAGTAACAACCGTTAAGCAATTTAATGGAAAAGTAACATCAATGTTTTTTAAATTATTTTCTCTTGCACCAATTACCGTAACTACATTATTAGATACTCTTCTAGTTTTTGGAATCTCAATTTTTAGTGAATTATTTAAGTATTGTGCCGTTAACGACTTTGATTTTAAAATTTCATTAAAAGTACCCTCTGCAACAATTTCTCCTCCAAAAGTTCCAGCTTCAGGACCAATATCAATAATTAAATCAGCAGCTTTCATAATATCTTCATCGTGTTCAACCACAATTACGGTATTACCTAAATTTCGTAAATGTTTTAAAACTTTAATTAAACGTTCCGTATCTTTTGGATGTAAACCAATACTTGGTTCATCTAAAATATACATAGAACCAACCAAACTACTTCCGAGTGAAGTTGCTAGGTTAATACGCTGACTTTCACCACCAGATAAAGTATTAGAAGTTCTGTTTAAAGTTAAATAACTTAAACCAACATCATTCAAAAACTGTAATCTGTTATTAATTTCAACTAATAATCGTTTTGCAATTGTTTCTTCATAAACATCTAATTTTAGATTTTTAAAGAAAATAGCTAATTCATTTAATGGTATATCAACTAATTGGTTAATGTTTTTAGAACCTATTTTAACAAAATTGGTTTCTTCTCTTAATCTTTTTCCTTTGCAGGTTGTACATTTTGTTTTTCCTCTATAGCGAGAAAGCATTACTCTATATTGAATTTTATAACTTTTTTCTTCTAAATGCTGAAAGAAATGGGACAATCCATTAAAAGAATTATTTCCTTCCCAAATTAGTGTTTTTTGAGCCTCAGATAATTCGAACCAAGGTTTATGTATTGGAATATCAAATTTATAGGCGTGTGTAATTAACTCGTTTTTATAATGATTAAAGGAATCTGATTTCCAAGGTAAAATGGCATCTTCATAAATTGATAATGCTGTATTTGGTATTACTAAATCTTCATCAACTCCAATAACATTCCCATATCCTTCGCACTTTGGGCAAGCTCCATAAGGGTTGTTAAAGCTAAATAAATGTGTGTTAGGTTCTAAAAATTGCATATCATCTAATTCAAATTTATTGCTAAATAACGTTTCCTTATTAGTTTTTAAATTTTCTATTATACATACACCTTTTCCTTCAAAAAAAGCAGTTTGAATAGCATCAGCTAACCGATTAAAAAAATCTTCATCATCTTTTACAACAATTCTATCAATTACAAGAAAAAAATCGTGTTCTATTTCTTTATTTATTTCTTCAATTCTAAGAATTTCATCTTTATATTTTATTCTGGCGTACCCTTGTTGTGCTAATATTTTTAAAGTTTGTAATACACTTCTTTCATCTGGAATATGAACAGGTGAGAGTAGCAGTAATTTTGAGTTTAATGCTATTGTTTTAATATGATTAATAACATCACTTACGGTGTGTTTTTTTACTTCATTTCCAGAAATAGGAGAGTAGGTCTTGCCAATTCGGGCAAATAATAATTTTAAATAATCGTAAATCTCTGTTGAAGTACCAACAGTAGATCTGGGATTTGTAGAATTTACTTTTTGTTCAATAGCAATGGCAGGTGCTATACCTTTAATATAATCTACTTTTGGTTTATTTAACCTGCCTAAAAACTGACGTGCATATGATGATAAACTTTCAACATACCTGCGTTGACCTTCTGCAAATAACGTGTCAAAAGCTAAACTAGATTTTCCAGAACCAGAAAGTCCGGTAATTACAACTAACTTATTTCTAGGAATTGCAACATCAATATTTTTTAAATTATGAAGTTTAGCTCCTTTAATTAAAATGTTTTCTTTTGGGTTTAATGCGGCAAGGTTTTTGGTCATACTTATTAAAAAATGAATAAATGCAAAGATAATTACAATTAATGAGAATTTTAAGAGCTATACAAAACATAATTTAAAAAATATGAATAGTTCTTTTAATATTATTTGTAAATGTTAAAAATATGCTGCATATTTGAATAATAATTCTAAAAACAAACGCTTATATAACACAATTACTTTTATAAAATTTTAAAATACAAGTTAAACCCCCATTAATGTATTTAAATTATGGAAAGTAAAGTTATTGCCGATAGCGTTTTAGTTAGCGACTACATAAACGGAAATGAAAAATCTTTAGAAATTCTAATTGTACGCCATAAACAGCGTATTTTTAGCTTTGTATTGTCTAAAGTTTTAGATAGAGAAATTGCAGAAGATATTTTTCAAGATACTTTTATTAAAGTGATAAACACTTTAAAAAGAGGTAGATATAATGAAGAAGGTAAATTTTTACCTTGGGTTATGCGAATAGCTCATAATTTGGTTATTGATCATTTTAGACGAAATAAAAGAATTCCAACTTTTAGAAATACAGACGAGTTTGATATTTTTACTGTAATTAGTGATGAAGTTTTAAATGTTGAAAAACAATTAATTAAAGATCAGATTTTAAATGATATTAGAGAATTAATTGTAGAATTACCTGAAGATCAAAAAGAAGTGTTAATAATGCGTATGTATAAAGATATGAGTTTTAAAGAAATTGCAGAAAATACAGATGTAAGTATAAATACAGCCTTAGGAAGAATGCGTTATGCACTAATTAATTTAAGAAAACTTATAGAAAAACATAATATAATTTTGGTTAACTAATACTAAATGTAAATTTTCATCGTTACTTTAATATAAACCAGTTAAATATGATGAAACTTTACTCTAAAAAGTCTCCAATTTTGGAGCAACCAAGACCTGAAATAATTCAATATTTACTTAATTACTCTAAGCAAATGAGGGTAGTTAAAACCAACAAAAACAACTATATTGAATTACATTTGAATTAATGTTCTTTAAGCCCATTTTCTAACCAAAAATGGGCTTTTTAGTTGTTATTAATCGTATTTAGGTTTTTTATTCCTTTTTGCAGCCTTTTTTTCTTTTGTAGTTTTTAAAGGCTCTTTTTTTACATTCTTTTTTGCATCTTGAGTTTTTGCCATTGTTTATAATTTTTAGATTTTAATAATAATTTACGTTACTCTAATAAATAATTTAATATTTATATATGAAAGATAGTCTAAATATTTAGGTAATTGATTAATTTAATATCTTATTTTTAGAAGCAATAGCATCTATTTTTTAATAGCTGTAAAATAACTATTAAGGGTTAGTTATAATAGAAATAATAGCAAACAGTTTTATTTCTGAGACCTTTTAATTATAGCTTTTAATCGTTCTTTGGTTGCAATTTTAGAAGCTTTTAATTTATTTTTTTTCTGATTCATTAATTTTGAATGTAAAGCTTTATTTTTTGTGTTTTTTGCACTTCCTTTTTTAGCCATTTTAATAATTATTTAGCCTCTTTAAGAATTTTATTTAAAACAGATTTTCTTCCTATAGTTTTAGTAATTATATCCTTTTCAATATCCCAACCTCTTGCCGGAGAATATTCTCTACCATAAAATATAATTTGTAAGTGTAGTTTATTACATAATTCTTCAGGAAATAATCTTTTAGCATCTTTTTCGGTTTGAACAACATTTTTACCGTTGGTTAATCCCCATCTAAATAATAACCTGTGAATATGCGTGTCAACAGGAAACGCAGGAATGCCAAAAGCCTGGCTCATAACAACACTTGCAGTTTTATGTCCAACAGCAGGTAGTGCTTCTAAATCTTTATAATTTTGCGGCACTTTACCATCGTGTTTTTCAATTAATATTTTTGATAAACCATAAATTCCTTTTGATTTCATTGGAGATAGTCCTACGGGTTTTATAATTTCTCTAATTTCATCTACAGAAAGCTTTATCATATCATATGGATTGTCTGCTTTTGCAAATAGTATTGGTGTAATTTTATTAACGCCAACATCGGTACTTTGTGCAGACATTAAAACCGCAATTAGCAGGGTGTAAGGGTCTTTATGATCTAATGGAATAGGAACTTCTGGATATAATTTTTCAAGTGTATCAATTACAAATTGAACTTTTTCTTTTTTTGTCATTTTATATTTGTTGAAAAACTAAAATACAAAGTTTCTTAAAATGTAAAGATATAATTTTCAAAAAAGTTTTAATTGTTATAATAACTTTTTAACTTACAACTTTAAAAATAATTTATTTATGACAACATTAAAAGTAGGTGATAAAGCACCAAATTTTGAAGCATTAGACCAACAAGGAAATACCATAAAATTATCAGATTACAATGGAAAGAAGTTAGTACTATTCTTTTATCCAAAGGCTAGTACACCAGGTTGTACAATGGAAGCGTGTAATTTAAGAGACAATTATCAGTCATTTTTATCGAAAGGATATGATATTTTGGGAGTAAGTGCTGATTCTGCAAAGCGTCAACAAAATTTTATTAATAAAAACGAACTTCCTTTTCCTTTATTAGCAGATGAAGCTAAAACAGTAATTAATGCATTTGGTGTTTGGGGCCCTAAGAAATTTATGGGAAGAGAATATGATGGGATTCATAGAACTACATTTGTTATTGATGAAAATGGTATTATTGAGGACGTAATTTTAAAAGTAAAAACAAAACAACACACCAGCCAGATTTTAGAATAACTAATAAAAACTTATACTGAAACTGTATAAAAAAACCTAACAAATTAATAATTTGTTAGGTTTTTTTTGAAAGATATTTACATCCTTAAAATATAAGATTATCTTATTCAGGGATAATATACATTTCTTTTTCAAATTTCTTTGTATCTAAAGTTCAGTCACATTCACATTTCTTAACATTTTTATATTTAGATATGAACTGGGGTTTACCTGATAGACCACTAATTATCATCTAAAGCTGCTTTTAAAACAACTTCATTTTCATCTCCAAAAGGTAAAATTGTATTCCAAAATTGATATTCCTTTACTTCAATGTCAGGCTCAAAACCCAACGTATAATCACTTTGTCCAGTTTTGTTATATATTTGAAAAACAATAGGTTGCATAGCATTTAAATGATCTGGGTTTGCGCTTGACAAGCTCGTGTATTGTCAAGAATCTGGAGAATCATATAAGGGTTATAGATCCAACATTTTTACCATACGTAGTTGATCCAACTACTTTAACAGGGATAAATGATTTTAGTCCGTTGATAACCATTTCACTTGCAGAAGCCGTACTACTAGAAGTTAAAACATATAATTGATTTATTGTGTTTAGTCTATTAATTGTTTCTTCTCCAGTTTTAGCACCACTAACATCATAAACATCTAAACTATCATCAAAATTATAATATCCATTTTCATTTAAGTGTTTTTCATTAAATCGTAACTCAGCAAAAATATCATTATTAGCATCCTTATAAATCATACTTGCTAAATAGGCTGATGTTAAAACAGATCCTCCACCGTTTAATCTTAAATCTAAAATGAGTTCAGTAATACCTTCGTTTTGAAAATATCCGAAAACACTCATTTAACTCATCATTGTAAGAATATCTAAATCCATTATAAACTAAATATCCAACTTTTTGTTCCGTGCTATCATCATTAAAAACAGTAATAAAATGTACTGGATTTTCACAACTTGTCTAATTGTTAATGTTTTTTCAACATTATTAGGTACAATAATACCGTTTTCTAAAGTGTTAAACTCTAAGGTGATAGAAGTAATTTCATCATCATAAAAATTATTTACAACGCCATAATTGTCAAGGTTTAATTCAATACCATCAAATTTATAGAAAAAATCACCACGCATCATTCCAGCATCTGCTGCAGGCGAATTAGGAACCACATAAGTAACATAACCAAGCACTTCATTACAACCTTCACACAATCTGGTTAAGTCAAACTCAAATCCGTAAGCATCGTTAACACCTCTAAAAGAAGCACCTTGTACATTGTAATCTTCAACATACCAAGAAAATCTATCAGTTGTACCTTTATTAAATAATAAAGTTTCAAATAAAGCTTCAGGAGTTGAATAGCTATTTAAATATTGGTAATAACTATTTAAATTATCATCTTTACTATCAGCTAAATTAGTAACATTTGGTTGCCAATTATACCAAGAGTTCATTGCTTTCCAAACAAAATTATTAATCGGATTGTCAAGCTCTGTCTGATCAACTATTGGATCAATAGTTTCATCATCATCTTTTTTGCAGCTAACAAAAACAAGGCTTACCGCCAAAAAGAGTATTAAAAAGGGATTTATTTTTTTCATTTCTATTATTAAATTATGTGTATTTTGTCGCAAGATATTAAATTTTATTACAAAAATTAAACCAAAGTGTAACAATAACGAAGTATGCTCGTCATAATTGTAACAACACCAAAAAAATAATTAATCAAAACTTAAAAATGAAGCAGTCAGAGTTTTTAAAAACTGTAATGCCTTTTAAAGATAAAGTGTTTCGAGTAGCCAAAAGATTACTTGTATCTACTGAAGAGGCTGAAGATGCCACTCAAGAGCTTTATTTTAAGTTGTGGAGAAATAGGTCTAAATTAAAAGACTATAAAAGTGTTGAAGCATTTGCAATGACAATGACAAAAAATTATTGTTTTGACCGATTAAAATCGAAACAAGCAAGTAATTTAAAGTTAATTCATAGTAATTATCAAGAAAAAGATACACCATTGCAAAGGCGTGTGGAACTTAATGACAGTGTAAGTTTGGTTCATAAATTGATTGAGAACTTACCAGAGCAACAAAAATTAGTAATTCAGCTTAGAGATGTTGAGGAATATGAATTTGATGAAATAGGAAAAATGTTAGGTTTACAACCAACAGCTGTAAGAGTTACATTATCAAGAGCAAGAAAAACAATAAGAGAACAATTAACAAAACAACATAATTATGGAATTAGCTAACATAGAAAAGTTGTTGGAAAAATATCTAAATGCAGAAACTACCATTGCAGAAGAAAAAGTGTTAAAAAACTATTTTTTAAGCGACAACGTAGCGCCACATTTAGAGGAATATCAAGCGATGTTCGGATATTTTTCAACTAATAAAAATGAACGGTTTACAAAAACCATCCAATTAAAAAGTCAAAAGAGGAATTGGAAATGGTTATCGGTAGCAGCTTCAGTAGTTTTATTAGTAAGTGTTTACACCGGTTATCAAAATAACCAACAAAAAAAGGCTGAAAAAATATATTCAGAAACCCGAATGGCTTTTGGTATGTTGTCAGCAAATTTAAACAAAGGAAATGAAGCAATTTTACAATTGCAACATTTTGAAGACACAAAAAATAAAATTTTTAAACAACCTAAAAAGTAAAAAAATGAAAAAATTAATAGTATTAATAGCAGTAACCTTAATATCTTACGGTACATACGCTCAAAATTCAATTTTTGATAAATTTGAAGAAATGGATGAAGTTTCATCTGTAATTGTAAATAAAGAAGCATTTAGAATGCTTGCAAAATTTAAAGGTGGAGGAGAAGAAGGACAAGAATATTTTGATATGGTAAAAGGATTGTCTTCTTTTAGAGTATTTACAACCGAAAATCCTTCAATTGCACAAGAAATGAATGCAATCGTTTCAAAGTATTTAAAATCTTCAAAATTAATTGAATTAATGAGAGTTAAAGATGAAGGTTCTAATGTAAAAATTTATGTGCGTCAAGGAAAAGATGAAGACCATGTTAGTGAATTGTTAATGTTTGTTAGTGGTGTAGGAAAATATACCAATAATTCTGATAGCCCTATAAAAGCAGAGTCAGTAATACTTTCATTAACAGGAGATATTGATTTAAATAAAATATCTGAACTTACAGAAACTCACGTTCCAGGAAGTAGTAAACATTTAAAAAATCAATAAAAAATAAACCTTATGAAATCAATAACACAATTTTTAGGATTAGTTTTTATTGTTACACTAACATTTATTTCTTGTGATAACAACCCATCATTACAGAAATATTATGTAGATAGTAAAGAAAATAATGAATTTATTTCAGTTGATTTACCTGCAAACATTTTACAATTAAAAAATGATGATGTTTCTGATGAAGTTAAGGAAACGCTAGAAACAATTAAAAAAGTAAATTTTTTAGCATTGCAATTAACTGAAACTAACGAAGCTTTATATACTTCAGAAAAATTAAAAGTAAATGCAATTCTTAAAAACCCTAAATACAAACAATTAATGCGCATGAATATGGGGAAAGGAAGCGTAAGCGTTAATTATTTAGGTGAAGAAGATGCTATAGATGAAGTTGTTATTTTTGGATCAGATGCTTCTAAAGGCTTCGCATTAGTTAGAGTTATTGGAGAAAACATGAACCCTAGTGAAATAATGAAAATTGCTCAAGAAATTAAACTAGATGGAGATTCTGCTCAATTAAAACAATTAGGAGGTTTGTTTAGTAGTCTGAAATAGTTTTTCGATAAAATAATTTTTAAAAGCCATACTTGAATAAAGTATGGCTTTTTAACTATCTATTAACTTCTTAAAACAAGAAAAACAGTATTTTTGAACTCTTAAAATTTAGTTTTTGAAAATGAAGAATATATTTGTAGTACTTATTTTACTTTTAACACTTAGTTTAAAAGCTCAAGATAAAACATACCAACCAGAGAGAGATAAAATCAACAATTTAGTTCATACAAAATTAAAAGTAGATTTTAACTTTGAAAAAAGTCAGTTAAATGGAGAAGCTTGGGTTACTTTAACACCACATTTTTATCCAACAAATAAAGTAACTTTAGATGCTAAAGCATTTAAAATTAATCAAGTTAAAGTAAATAATACAAACGCTGCATATAATTATTCAGACAACGAACTTACTATAGAACTGGATAAAACCTATAATAAAGGAGAAGAGTATATAGTTTATGTTAATTATGTTGCTAGACCAGAAGAAGTTACACAAAAAGGAAGTGTAAGTATTAAAGATGCTAAAGGATTGTACTTTATAGATCCTTTAGAAATTGATCCAGAAAAGCCAACTCAAGTATGGACACAAGGAGAAACCGAAGCAAGTAGTTGTTGGTTTCCAACAATAGATGCCCCAAATCAAAAAACTTCACAAGAAATTTATATGACTGTTCCGTCGAAATTTGTTACACTTTCAAACGGAACGTTAAAGTCTCAAACCAATAACAATAATGGTACTAGAACCGATTATTGGAAAATGGATCAAAAACACGCACCCTATTTATTTTTTATGGGCGTTGGTGATTTTAGTATTGTAAATGATACTTGGAACGGAAAAAAAGTTGATTATTATGTGGAACACGAATATAAAGATGTGGCACAAGATATTTTTGGAACTACACCAGAAATGATGACTTTTTTCTCAGATTTAACAGGAATTCAATATCCGTGGGATAAATATAGTCAGATTGTGGTGAGAGATTATGTAAGTGGCGCTATGGAAAATACTACAGCAGTTGTTCATGGTGAAGATGCGCAACAAAAAAAAGGACAATTAATTGATGAAAATGAATGGGAAGGCACTATTGCGCACGAACTATTTCATCATTGGTTTGGAGATTTAGTTACAACAGAAAGCTGGGCAAACTTAACAGTTAACGAATCTTTTGCAACCTATAGCGTGTATTTATGGTATGAGTATAAATATGGAAAAGATAAAGCTGCAGCACATATGTATAATGATATACAAACGTATTTACAAAGTGATAGTGAAGACAAAATTTTAGTCCGTTTTCATTATCATGATAAAGAAGATATGTTTGATACTGTGAGTTACCATAAAGGAAATGCCATTTTACATATGCTAAGAGATGTTTTAGGAGATGAAGCTTTTTTTGAAGGATTAAAAAAGTACCTAAACGATCACAAGTATGGAACTGCAGAAGCACATGAATTGCGCTTAGCACTTGAAAAAGTTAGCGGTAAAGACTTAAATTGGTTTTTTAATCAATGGTATTATGGAAACGGACATATTAAAGCAACAGTAACGTATGATTACAATACAATAAACAATACAGTTACAGTAAATATAAATCAGCAAGATAAAGTATTTACATTTCCTTTATCCATAGATATTTATGAGGGAACTTTAAAAACCAGACATAATGTTTGGGTTGATAGTAAACAAAATTCATTTACTTTTCCTTTTAGAAAGGTACCTAATTTAATAAACATAGATGCCAAACATGTGCTATTGGCTGAGTTTACTGAAAGTAAAACTTTAGATAATTATTTGTTTCAATTTAATAATGCACCACATTACTTAGACAGAAGATTGGCCTTAGAAGAAATTGTAAAGCACCAAAAAGATAACAAGACTGCGTTAAATACGGTTGTTAAAGCATTTAATGATCCTTACTATGAAATTAGGGTAATTGCTTTAGAAAACTTAGATTTATTTCAAAAATATAATAAGAAAGATATTATTGCTAAAGTTGAACAAATAGCTCAGAATGATGAAAAAACCTTGGTTAGAGCGGCAGCTATAAGTGTTTTAGGAAAATTAATAGAACCAATTTACAAACCATTATTTGAAAGAGGTGTAAATAATGAATCGTACGCTATTAAAGGAAGCTCATTGGCTTCTCTATATCAAATTGATAAAGAAGGTGCCATGAATTTTATTAAAGTGTTTGATGAAACTACAAAAGAAAGTTTAGCAGATGCGGTAACGAGCATATATATTCAAGAAAAAGACAAATCTAATTTACCATTTATAGCGAACCAGGTATTAAACGGAATGTTTTTATCTGAAAACACTAGGGTTCAACAATTATATGGAGAGGCTTTTAGATGGATAGCTGAAAGTGATAATAAAGAAGCTATTACCAATTTAACTAATAATTTTGTAAAATTAGGATTACAGTACAAAAAATACAATTTTGATAAAATGGCTGTTAATATGTTAAATCAAATGGTACAATTACAGCTTTTAACAACAAATACAAATAAACAGGAATTGATTTTAATTCTAAAAACAGGAATGTCTAAACTTATTGAATAAGCCTTTAAACACCCTTTAATTCGCCGTGCTGAACTAGATTTAGTATGGCGTTTCTGCAAATATATTTATGAAGTATAATTTTTAAAACTTCCATCTTTAAAAAAAATAACAATCCTTTCAATTTCTGTAGAATTATCTTCTATAGTTTTAATTGGTGAAATTTTTTCTGTAGCTCTCTTTTTTTCATCTGAAAATAGAGTAGGAGTGCTGGATGTATTATTTGAAGCTGTTTTTTTCGGGAAACTTCCAACACCATTTAGTAACCAATACAATTCAACTTCAGGAAAAGTTTTTAAAATTTTTAATACAAATTCTAAACTAGGTTTATTTCTGCCAGATAATAGGTGTGATATACTTGAGCGTTGAACTTCAATTTTATCTGCCAATAATGCTGCAGACAATTGATAAAAGTCCATAATTATATTTAAGCGTTTAGCAAATTCTTTAACATTTACCATATGTTACATTTGTAAATTAATAATCTTATTACAAATGTAATCAATAACAATATAAGAAGCAAAAGTATAATACAATATTAAAAATAAGTACAAGTATAAATAAAAGTATGACTTTAAGTAAGCTGTATAATTACCTTATAATAAATTTTTTAAACCATCACTATAGTATTTTCTTATACTAAAAGGAATGTGAACAAACATTGTAAACAAGATTAGAATAAAACAGATTACATTTGTTTACAACATACCTTAAACGCTTGTTTACATTTGTAAAACACCCATAAATTACAATTGTAATTAGGTAAAGTTTTTAATTTGTAAATTTCTAGCTATAATTAAAAAAAATATATCCCTATTTTTGCTCAAAGATGCGAGGTTGAAAAAAATACGGAACAAACATGGAAATAATTAATACAGCTATTTTAGAAAATTGGTATGCTGCCAATTTTGAATCTAACTTAAAAGGAAGAAGGATTTTATTTGAAGATATACACCCATTAATAGAAAATTTATCTTCAAAATTTAAAAAAGAGATTCTTGGTTATTCAGAAAACAACATTCCTATATATAAAATTTCTATTGGAAAAGGCCCAATTAAAGTACTTTCCTGGTCTCAAATGCACGGGAACGAAAGTACAGGAACAAAAGCTTTATTTGATCTTTTTAATTTCTTTGAAACAACAGACTTAAAATTAAAAAGTATTTCAGATTTTATTTTAAATAACTGCACCCTTCAATTTGTAGTATTGTTAAATCCAGATGGAGCTATTAATTTTACACGTGAAAATGCTAACAATATAGATTTAAATAGAGATGCAGTTGATATTAAAGCCATTGAGAGTAAATTATTGCGTTTGGTTTTAGATACATTTAATCCTAAGTTTTGCTTTAATTTACACGATCAGCGTTCTATCTTTAATGTAGAAGGTACTAAAAATCCTGCTACAATATCTTTTTTAGCACCTTCTGAAGATGTAGAACGCACTTTAACAAAAGGCCGAAAAGAAACAATGAGTGTTATTGTTACTATGAATGCATTATTGCAAAAGTTGATACCTAATCAGGTTGGAAGATATACAGATGAGTTTTACCCAACAGCTACTGGAGATAACTTTCAAAAATTGGGACATAATACCATATTAATTGAAGCAGGTCATTTTAATAATGATTATGATAGAGAAATTACAAGGAAATACAATTTTTATGCAATTTTGCAGGGTTTATACACTATAGCAATAGCTGAAAACCAACTTAATTACAAACCTTATTTTAAGATTCCTAATAATGATACCTTATTTTTAGATATTATATATTCTAATATTAAGATAGAAAAAAATGGAGAACAATCTATTGAAGACGTTGGTATTCAGTATAAATTTAAAGTAGAAAACAATAAACTTATAATGTATAAATCAATAGAAAAACAAGGTGATTTATCTAATTATTTCACAAATAACAAAATAAATGCCACTAAATTGAATTTTTATGAATTAAAATTGTCAAATTCGTAAATATTTTAGTTAAATATCAGATTTTTTTAATAAATTTGTCATATATTTCTATATTATTATTAAAAACAAGTCATGAAAAAATTTATTTTAGACGAAATAGATCATCAAATATTAGATATTCTAATAGAAAATGCTAGAACTCCATTTACAGATATTGCAAAAAAATTAGTTGTATCTGCAGGAACTATACACGTGAGAGTTAAAAAAATGGAAGATGAAGGAATTATTAAAGGCTCTACATTAACATTGGATTATGAAAAAATGGGTTACTCATTTATTTCACATGTTGGTATATATTTAGCTAAAACATCTAAAACAAAACAAGTAATAAACGATTTAAAGAAAATTCCGAATATTACAATAGCTTATATTACCGCTGGTAAATACAATGTATTCTGCAAAATTAGAGCTAAAGATACTACACACGCCAAAGAAATTATTTTTGAAATTGACGATATAGATGGAGTATCAAGAACTGAAACTATGATTTCTTTAGAAGAAAGTATCAATGATAAAACGAGATTGATGCATTCTATTTTTAGAGAAATTTAATAATACACATCTACTTATTAAGAGCTATCTAAAGTTATTTTCCATCAAAATTATGATGGACTTTAAGTTTAGATAGTTTTTTTATGTTTGGGGTTATAGTATACTTATAACAATTAGTATTAGTTCTATTTTTAGTATTTCAAACATCTTTAAATAGAGAAGGGCAGTAGTTCAAAAATTATTCAGATATTTTTTAATGTTCTTTATTTCCACAATTACAATTACAACCCGAAACTGCATTTGAAATAGGGGCCATAGCTTCTAAGGTTCCATTTATTAACTTTTCAACAGCATAATCTGGATCATCTTCTTCAATTTTATAACAAGCAACACCATTTTTTGCTAATTTTTCAATGGCACCAGTTCCAATACCTTTAGTTAATAGAATATCAGACTCGAATAAAATATGTCTTTTTGAAGAATTTTCGTTATGAAAATAAGAATGTAAAGTCTCATTAATAGTCAGTTCTAATACTTTTTTACTTTCTATTATAGAATTATTTATAGTATAAATTAGATAATTTCGGCATTTACCAGCATGGCTCGATATGGTCTTTTTATTTTGAAAAGTAACAGCTACAATTGTTTTCATAAGATATTTATATAAGTACTTATTCCAAATTTATAACTAAATGAAGTATAAAATTGCAACTTTGGTTACGCATTACATTGCAGATTTAACAACTACTTTATTGAAATTTTAGTGATAATTAATAGAGTTATTAACAATTGAGAATAGACTTAATAAAAAAAATACCTTTTTTTTATTCCTAGAGCTTTGTTGGTTAGTATTTAAATTATTACTCTAGTAAAAATAATTTAAAATACTGGTTATAAGTAGTATAGATAGTGTTTAAAAAAACCATTGCATTATTCGCAATGTATTTAAAATAAGAAAATTACTTGGTTTTTCAAAGTTTTAAATGAATTTTTTAACAATTTATTTGTTTTATTTAATATTTGTATATACATTTGTTGTCTATACAATTAACGTATAGAAAAATAGTTGTCCCCCCGAAGTTGAATAAAAATGAAAAAAAGGAAGATTTAAATTTACCTGATTTTACAATTGCAAACATATTGCACACAGGTAACTGGATGAATGAAACATTTTCAGATCATTTAAAACAATTTGCCTTATCTATTCAACAATATCAAGTATTACGTTCTTTAAAAAAATTAAATGGTCAACCAGCAGATTTGCAAACTTTACAAGCCGAGATGGTAAGTAAAAATAGTAACACAACAAGATTGGTAGAAAAATTACGACTCAAAGGTTTAATTACTAGATTTCAAAATGAAGAAAATAGGAGGAAAGTTGAAATTAGAATTACAGAGCAAGGCCTCGAGTTATTGAATGAAATTGAGAAAATTCAAGGTAGTTTTGAAAATAGTGTTGTTGAGAATTTGTCAAAAGAAGAAATTTTAGATTTAAATAGATTATTAATAAAAATTAGGAATAAACATTGACCCCAAACTAAAATTATTACTAGAAATACATATTTCACCCCTTGAAGTATTTTTAGTAATAATTTTTAAAAGAAATATGAAAAACTAAACTAGAGGTAGTCTCTCTGTAGTCACATACTTCAAGAAGCAATCCGAAAAGCTTTTACAAGTTAGATGGTTAGTAAGAACTTTGAGCTACCTCTTTTTTAAAAAAATTATGAAAGAAATAAATTAACCCCAAACTAGTCAAAACCCCAAAAATGAATACCCAAATATTAATATTATTTATAATTATTTTCTCTACTTTATTTACTAGTAGACACCTAAAAATAGGTAGCTTATTTAATTTTCACCCCAACACTCTAATTACTTCGTTTTTAAAAAATATGTCTAAAACCCCTTTAGACGTGTGTATAAAACGCTTGTACCTTTTTAAAAACAGCCGCAATAAATATGTCATCTAATTAGTTTCCACAACGGTAGTTAGTAATATTATTTTGCGGCTGCCTTTAAATATAAATCTCTTAACCAAAACCCCTCGAAAATGAAATCTTTATTTGTAAAACTATCACTCGTATTTTTAGTGTTCACGTTTTGTATTTCTTGTGCTACAGAAGATGATGAAGCAATATTTACTTCAAAAAAAGAAGTTCAAGTAACATACTCAACAATAGAAAATGAAATTTTAAACTTAGTAAATGAATATAGAAAAGAAAAGCATTTATCTATTTTAAATAAATTAAATATTATTTCGTCTGTTGCTGAAACACATACTAATTATATGGTTGAAATTGGTGAAGTAAATCATGATAATTTTCCGGAAAGACATAAAAATTTAGTTAATAACGCCCAAGCAATTTCAGTAGGCGAAAATGTTGCATATGGTTATAGTACAGCAGAAAGTGTTGTTAATGCCTGGCTAAATAGTGATGGTCACAGAGAAATAATTGAGAATGAATCATTTACCCATTTTGGAATATCAACACAAAAAGATGAAAATGGAAGAAATTATTTTACACATATTTTTATTAATAAATAAATCACTATTATGTTAGTTTTAGAAAAAATACAGCATACGAATACTATTACTAAAACAGATGATTGTATTCATATTAATACACTAATTCCAAATTTTTCTTACAAAAACAAAAGTGGAAAAATTATAACGTTTAAAAATTGTTTTATTAAAATATAGATTACGGATTTTCACGCCCCACAAATCAATTGTAGTATCTTGAATTGTTGTCCCCACAACGGTAGTTTTTAAGATATATAAACCAAACTTTTAAGCAACTTGTTTAAATAAAAAAACAGCCGCGAAAATCTTGAAAAACTGTCGTCCCCACGATAATTTTATTGGTACAAGTATCACGACTGTGAATTTTTAAATTTTTTAAAAAAAATTAAAAATTTAAATGTTCTTGAATCTTTAGGTTATGTAAATTTATAATTTAACATTTATAATTCCAATATTTTTTTCTTTTATTTATAATCAGCGCATATAATTAAAACCAATAGTATATTTGTTATTAATTTATAACTATAAGCTTGTGAATAAAAACTTTACATATTCCTTTACAGTAAGCCAAAATGAAATAGATGGATTAAACCATGTAAACAATGTAATTTATTTAGATTGGGCACAAAAAATAGCCGAAAAACATTGGGCCAAATTAAGTAATAGAGCTATAGAATCTAATTATGTTTGGGTTGTGAAAAGACACGAAGTTGATTATTTTTTACCGGTTTTTGTTGATGATAAAATCACTTTAAACACCTATATTGGTGATTCTAGCGGCGTAAAATCGGTAAGGTATGTAGATGTTATAAAAGAAAATAAAATTGTTTGTTCTGTAAAAACAATTTGGATATTATTAGATAAAAATACAATGAAACCAACTAGAATTCCTTCTGATATTCTAACTTTACTTCATGTTAATAAATTCTAATAATAGATTTAATTACTTATTTTTTTCTTCAATCCATTTAGACATATATTTCGTACTTTTTAATGTATGATGCTGCAGCATTGATCCGATAAAATTTTGATTTCTATAATGCTCTAAATTGCTAATAGTAGCTTCAATTTTTTGCATTAATTCCACTCCAAATGTATTTTTTGAAAAATTGGAATTAATTATATTCATACCATTTTGCTGTTTTTGTAGCCAAATTTCTTCATCTTCATATAATGCTACAGCTTTTTCAGCAAATTTATCAAAATCATTTTCAATAAAACCGGCCCAAGGCAAATCTGCATTTATACCTTCAGCACCTATTGAAGTTGTAATTGATGGTGTTCCAAACAGCATTGCATCTACAAGTTTTCCTTTTAATCCAGCTCCAAATTGTAATGGAGCTAAACATACTTTAGAATTTGTAAAAGCGACTTCTTTGTTTTCTATCCAACCTTCAATTAAAAATCCCTCTTTTTTATTGTGCCATTGTTTAATACTTGAATTTGTTCCATAAGCTCCATAAATATGCATAATAGCTTTTGGTAAATGACTTTTAATTTTTGGCCAAATTTTGGTTTTAAGAGTTTTAACTGCTTCTAGATTTGGTTTATGTTTAAAATTTCCAATAGTCATAAATCCTAATCTTTGAGTAAATGATGGGTAATTTGAAAAAATATTAGGAGCCATTTTATCTAGTAAAAATGGTATATAACAAAGTAAATTTGAGTTAATTTTAAATTTATTTTGAAGTAATTCTAATTCATATATTGAAATGATTAGTGTTATATCGCAACGGTAAATACTTGCTATTTCTCGTTTAGTAATATCATTGTTGAGTATAGAATCATTGATTTCAATATTTTTTTTAAAGCTTGTTTCTCTAGCAAATCTTAAAAAATGTAAATCTTCTGTATCTAATATTTTAAGTGCTTTCGGGCAATTTTCTGTGACACGCCATCCAAATTGTTCTTCGGTTAAGTACCTGTCAAACAAAACAATATTAGGATTACAGTCTAAAATATATTTATCAAAACTACTATTGTTTAGCTCTATAGTTGCTGTTTGAATTTCATCATCAATAAAACAATACGATTGCTCTGTTTTAGCTGCTGCACTAACAAAATGAATATCTAAATTATATGTTTTAAATATTGAAATAAGTTTCAACATTCTTGTTCCAGCAGCTGTAGTAGAGGGTTCTGGCCAAACAAATCCAATAATTAGTAATTTTTTCATATTTCAAATGTATTAATAAGAATTAAATTGAGATTTAATATTAATTATAAACTTTTTAAATCATAACAATAATTGTTACATTTGAATATACTATATCAATTAAATGAGATCGATAGATAATTCAATAAAGAAATTAGTTTACAACCGCAAAAACTATTCTAATAAGCAATTAATTGAATTGTACAAATCTATTTTAAAACCGCGTTTAATTGAGGAAAAAATGCTGATTTTATTACGTCAGGGTAAAATATCTAAGTGGTTTTCTGGAATTGGACAAGAAGCTATTTCAGCAGGTGTTACTAATGCCTTAAAATCTGATGAATACATACTGCCAATGCACAGGAATTTAGGAGTGTTTACATCTAGAAAAATTCCATTACATAGACTTTTTTCACAATGGCAAGGTAAAAAAGGTGGTTTTACAAAAGGTAGAGATCGTTCGTTTCATTTTGGGACCCAAGAGTTTAAAATTGTAGGAATGATTTCTCATCTGGGTCCACAGTTAGGTGTTGCCAATGGTATTGCTTTAGCTAATTTATTAAAAAAAGAAGCTAAAGTAACGGCTGTATTTTGTGGTGAAGGAGGTACAAGTGAAGGCGATTTTCACGAAGCTTTAAATGTTGCAGCTGTTTGGAATTTACCTGTACTTTTTTGTATAGAAAATAATGGTTATGGTTTATCAACGCCATCAAGTCAGCAATTTAAATGTGAAAATATAGCAGATAAAGGTATCGGTTACGGTATGGAAAGCCATATTATAGATGGAAATAATATTTTAGAGGTACATACAACCCTAACAAAATTGGCAAAAAGTGTAAGAAAAAAACCACGTCCAATTTTATTAGAGTTTAAAACTTTTAGAATGCGAGGGCACGAGGAGGCGAGTGGTACAAAATATGTTCCTCAAGACTTAATGGATAAATGGGCAAGAAAAGATCCTATAGAGAATTTTCACGCATTTTTAAAAAAAGAAAAAGTCCTTTCAGAAGAATTGGATGTTTTAATTAAAGAAAATATTGTTCTTGAAATTAATGAACATTTAAAAATTGCTTTTAATGAAGACCCGATTACGTCCTCTATACAAAATGAATTATCAGATGTTTACAAACATGTAAATTTTATTGAAACAAAACCTTCCACAAGAATAGAAAATATGCGCTTAATTGATGCAATTTCGCTTGGTTTAAAGCAAAGTATGCGTAAGTATAATAATCTTGTAATTATGGGACAAGATATTGCAGAATATGGCGGTGTCTTTAAAATTACAGATGGTTTTATTGAAGAATTTGGTGCTGATAGAGTAAGAAACACTCCAATTTGTGAGTCCACTATTATTGAGGCTGCATACGGACTTTCAATAAATGGTGGCATAAAAGCAGTTGTTGAACTACAATTTTCAGATTTTATAACCTCCGGATTTAATCCTGTAATAAATTTATTAGCAAACTCATTTTATAGATGGAATCAAATTGCTTCAGTAGTTTTAAGAATGCCTTGTGGTGCTGGCGTTAATGCTGGTCCATTCCATAGCCAAACTAACGAGGCTTGGTTTACAAAAACACCAGGTTTAAAAGTTGTTTATCCGGCTTTTCCTTATGATGCCAAAGGACTTTTAGCAACTGCTATTGAAGATGAAAACCCTATTTTGTTTTTTGAGCATAAGTTATTATATAGAACAATTTATCAAGATGTTCCAACAGATTATTATACAATCCCTTTTGGAAGAGCAATGCTTGTAAATACAGGAATTAGCATAAGTATAATTACGTATGGAGCAGGAGTGCATTGGGCGTTAGAAACGGTAAACAAACATACCATTTCAGCAGATATTCTTGATTTAAGAACCCTACAACCATTAGATATTGAAGCTATTTACACTTCAGTAAAAAAAACAGGAAAAGTGCTTATTTTGCATGAAGACACACTTTTTGGAGGAATAGCCTCTGATATTTCGGCTTTAATTGCTGAAAATTGTTTTGAAGATTTAGATGCACCAATTAAAAGGGTAGGGAGTATAGAAACACCTATTCCGTTTGCTAATTCGTTAGAAGAAATGTACTTACCAAAAAATAGACTCTTAAACGAAATAATGGAACTTTTAAAGTATTAACTGACTTTAATCATACAATTAACATCTCATTAGCCCTAATTTTAACATAAATTGTTATTATTATGATGTTAAAAGACAATAAAGATTTCTTTAAAGTTTGTTTTGACTCAATGCAAGTAGGTATTGTTGTTTACAATTCTGAAAAAAAGATTATGCTTGCAAATACCCCTTTAAATCAAATGTTTAATTACACATCAGAAGAAATCTATCAAGAAAATGTTGATGTATTATTTAGCTATAAAACTTTAATAAATGATTTTATAGAGCATTATGATGCTTTAAAATTTAAATCATTAATTGAAACAGTAGGTGTAAATAAAGATGGAATTGAATTTCCAATTGAAGTGAGTTTTGGTAAAATTGAATTTGAAGAAGGAACCTATTATAAAGCACTAATTTCAGATATTTCAAAAAGAAAAGAGTTAGAGCAAAAAAAAGATATTTTAAATTATAAGTTAGAAGAAGAAGTAAAAATTAGAACTATTGAATTAGAAAATGTTGTTAAAAAATTAAAGGGGTTGTTAATTAAAGAAAAAGAATTAAATACTTTAAAAACGCAATTTATAGCACTAGCTTCTCACGAATTTAAAACGCCTTTAAGCGCAATTATTACTTCAACCGAACTTATGGTGAAGTATGCAGATTTAAATAATATTGATAAAAGAGATGAACACTTTTATAAAGTTAAATCTAAAATTATTTTTTTAAATAATATGATAGATAACTTGCTAACATTAGAAAACATAGAGTCTGGTAATATTTTACCATCATATTCAAAATTTAAGTTTAGTAGTTTAGTAACGGATATTATAAACAATACCAAGTCTTTTTTAAAGAAGAATCAGCAAATTATATTTTCAAATAATATTGATGATTATATGTATCAAGATTCTAAAATTGTGAAAATAATTTTAACAAATTTACTTTACAATGCAATAAAGTATTCTAAAAAAGATATTTGCATTAATATAAGTGCAGATACAACTAATATTTATTTTAAAATTGAAGATTACGGAATAGGAATTCCTAAAAATGAACAAAAATTAATATTTCAAAAGTTTTTTAGAGCAAAAAACGCACTTTATTATCCTGGAACAGGTATTGGGTTAAATATTGTTAAAGGATATATAAAAAAATTAAAAGGTGAAATATCTTTTGAAAGCACTGAAAACAAAGGAACTGTGTTTAATGTGATGTTGCCAAAAGTAGCAGATAATACTTGAAATAAAATATCAAAAATGATAACAATCATTATTTAAACTGATACAAATCAATATTATTAACTAAACTATATAATAATTTAGTCACACATTTAGAGGTTATATTTCTAAAAAGTATTAAAATTAAATTAATATGAAAAAAATAATCCCAAAACAGTCTAAAATAAGAAGTACTTCTAAAAGTACTATTGAGCAGTTGCATAAAAAAACGCAAGAGTGGATTTCAGAAATTGAATTTATTAAAGTAGAGCAACATTTTTTAAAAGAAATTCTTTCTGAGCATATTATTGGATTGTGTAAATCAGATAATTTTAATAAAGCAAAATTATTACTTAAAGGAATAGAGCACGAACATATTTTAGGAGATGAACTAATTACTTCAATAAAAGACCATAATGTTAATTTGGCATTGCTAATGGAGCATATTTATTTGAAGAAAGAAGCTGATTTTAGAGAAAATCATGATTTTTTAACAATTGAAGTTAAAAATTATCTCCAAAATTTTAAATATATAAAAGAGCAGGTTTATGAGTTAATATTGTTTATAATGAAAAAAGATAAGCAGCAAAAACTTATATCGCATTAAAATTGAACCGTTTTCAGGTTTGTAGTTCTTTGAGAGTTTGTATAATCAAATAAATTGATAGCAATTAATTATAAACGTAATAGTTAATTTTTAGATTGTTTTGATATCATTGGATATGTTGGTTTTTTTTGGGGTGAAAATTTACAGATGTAATGATTTTTTTTATACAGATTTTAAAAGTAAATTTTAAGTTTGAGAACGGTTTTTTAATTAGTTTTTCTAATTAAAAAATTAAAGTAAAAATTTAAATATTTGTATTTATTTTGCATAAAATCAAATACTTATAAAATAAGTTAAAAAAATTGCATTCTTAATTTAAATTTTTAAATAATTAGATATTAAGTTGTTATTAACCAATAACATAAACTTATATTAATATAAAAATTAACCGTTTTCGGGTTTTAGTTCTTTGCGGAATTGTATGAACAAATTAGTAGATAATGAACTATTATTTAAT
Source organism: uncultured Flavobacteriaceae bacterium (assembly GCA_942492305.1). Lineage (GTDB taxonomy): Bacteria > Bacteroidota > Bacteroidia > Flavobacteriales > Flavobacteriaceae > Lutibacter. The sequence continues at coordinate 218,452 of CALOEI010000003.1, forward strand.
TAAGTATTAACGTGATATTTAATTATTTGTAGCTTATTAAATACCATTAAATATGTTAATTTTTTTGGGGTGAAAATTTACAGATCTAATGATTTTTTTAAACAAAACCAATAAGGTATACTTTAAATTAGAAAACGGTTTTTTTATACTTTCCAATTAAATTTTTCAAAAATAATATCCCAATCTTTTGGTAATGTTGCATATATTGAAATACTATTATTTAAAATTGGATGTGTAAATTGTATTGAATTTGCGTGTAAGAATAAATTTTCACAATTAAATTCAGTTTCAAACATTCTATTATGAAAACGGTCTCCATATTTATAATCACCAACAATGGGGTGACTTATTTTATTCATATGAATTCTAAGTTGATGCATTCTTCCAGTTTGTGGTGTTAATTCAACCAAACTATATCTTGATACGGCATAAGGATGAACAGCAATATCTAGTTCAATTTTTTGCAAAGGTTTACAAATAGTGTCGGCATCTTTATAAACTTTAGTGTCTGGGTTTTTAACAGGAGAAGTAATTCTCAATTCCTTTTCAACAAAGCCACGAACTATCCCTAAATACGTTTTTTTAATAGTATTAGAATTAAATAACTCTTGAAAAACAGCAACATTTTCCTTTTTTTTTGCCAAAACCAACACTCCAGAAGTTTTTCTATCTAATCTATGAACTGGAAATAATTCTAAGTTTAATTGTTCTTTTAATAAATTTAATAAAGTAGCATCTTTTATGTTTCTTGCATAATAAGAATTATGAATTAAAACATTGTTAGGTTTATTAACAATTACACAATAATCATCTTCAAAAAAAACTTCAATATTCATTCGGTAAATATACGTTTTCATTAAATATGTACGCACTTAAAATATTTAAAACATTACTTAATTAAAATGTAGAATTATAGACAATAATACATTCTTTTTTATACTTTTGAAGTATAATTTTAGTATATTTAATACTACATAATTTTACAACTAAAAGCTATCAAAAAATGAAAAAACTACTACTGCTAACGCTATTTGTATGCACAATAATTTCTTGTGGAACACCAAAAACCGTTATTCAATCAAAAAAAGTTATTAAAGGGTATTGGACTTTAAATGAAATTTCTTATAATGAAACAGGCACTTATAATGTGACACTATTAAATGATGCTCCAAAAGTTTGTTTTGAATCAAGTACTTGGAGATTTATACCTAACAACAATACAGGTATTTACACAATTAACAATGAAGATTGTATAGTTGGCGATCGTAATTTTGTATTTACAATTCAAGAAATTGATCCTGAAACAGGTTTGTATGATTTTTTACTAAAACCAACAGACTCAAAAAATAAATCTGCTGATAATAAAGGTTTTAGATTAAACTTAACACAACTTTCTGAAACAACTATGCAATGGGAACAAACGGTTTTTGTTGAAGGAAAACCATTTAAAATTTATATGAATTTTTTAAAAAATAACGAATAATGAAAACAATATTTAAAAAAATAGGATTCGGAATATTAGCTATAATTTTAGCTTTAAACATAAATAGTTGCGAGGCTACTAAAAATGCGAGTAACACTCAAAAAGGTGGTGCAATTGGTGCTGCTGGTGGTGCAATTTTAGGCGCAATTATAGGGAATAATGTTGGTAAAAAAGGAAGTGGAGGAGAACTAGGAGCTGTTATTGGTGGAGTAGTAGGTGGTGGTGCCGGAATACTAATCGGTAAAAAAATGGATAAACAGGCACAACAAATTGAGGAAGAAATTCCTGGAGCAGTTGTTGAACGGGTAGATGACGGAATTGTTGTTACTTTTGATGAAAATAGTGGCGTTTATTTTGATACAAATAAATACAATATTAATGAAGCTTCAGAAACTTTATTAAATAAATTAGCTGGTATTTTAATGGAATATCCTGATACTAATGTAATTGTAGTTGGACATACAGATAGTACTGGTGCAGATGCTTATAATATGACACTTTCGCAAAACAGAGCTTTTTCTGTAACTAATTATTTTACTGGTAAAGGATTAGTTTCTACAAGATTTACAACAAAATGGTTTGGTGAAGAACAACCAGTTGCAGATAATACTACTGCCGAAGGTCGTTCTAAAAACAGAAGGGTGAATATAGCAATTGTACCTAATGAAAAAATGAAAGAAGAAGCTAAAAAAGAAGCTGGCAATTAAACTTAGTTGTTTTTAAAGTGTTATTTTTACATTTTAGAACAGAATATTTGTGGAAATCATTTTAGAATTAATACATACTTACCAACTAACACCAGTTAGTTGGTTTTTTGCGTTTTTAGCAGCCTTTTTTCTAGGCACTAGTAAAGCAGGAATAAAAGGAATAGGGGTTGTAATTGTAACCTTAATGGCCATTGTTTTTGGTGGAAAATCTTCAACCGGTACCTTAATTCCAATGATAATTTTTGCAGATGTTTTAGCGGTGTTTTATTACCATAGATACACACAATGGAAATATTTAATAAAACTAATGCCAACTATGGTAATTGGGGTATTAATAGGAGTGTGGCTTGGTAACGATATCTCAGACGAACTTTTTAAACGCTTAATGGCATTTTTAATTTTAGGTATTGTAATTTTTATGTTTATTATGGAAAAACGTAAATCAACCGCGATACCTAAAACACGTTTGTTTTCAAATAGCATGGGACTTTTGTCTGGATTTACCTCTATGATAGGAAATTTAGCAGGATCATTTTCAAACATTTATTTTTTAGCAATGCGGTTACCAAAAAACGAATTTATTGGAACTGCAGCTTGGTTATTTTTTATAATTAATATTTTTAAATTACCATTTCATATTATAGTTTGGAAAACAGTAACCTATGAAAGTTTAGCCATAAACATAGTATTAATTCCTGCAATTATCTTAGGGTTTATTACTGGTATAAAATTAGTAAAACTGATAAATAACGAATTGTATCGAAAATTTATTATTGTTGTAACAGCTATTGGCGCTTTAATATTATTGTTTAAATAATGTAATTATGGAAGAACATTTTTTTCAGTGTCCATATTGTTGGGAAGAAATTTCTATGTTGTTTGATAGTTCTATTAACAATCAAACTTATATAGAAGATTGTGAAATTTGTTGTAATCCTATAGAGATTAATCCAATATTTAACAATTCTGAATTAATTTCTTTAAATATTACGAATATAGAACAATAAAATATTTGGAAACACGTCATTCTGAACTTGTTTCAGAATCTCATCTTACTGGTAAACAATCATTATAAAAACCTGAATTCGAATACTTACGAATTTTATGTTTGTCTGTCATTCCTGCGAAGGCAGGAATCCATTACAAACCAAGTTTAGATTCCTGCCTTAGCAGGAATGACAAAATATACTAACAAAGAGTTTAATTACCACTATTCAAGATATTTACACGTTTTAAATAAAGTGTAATTAAAATAGCTAAAAAGCTACAAATACAAAAACCAATAAATAACGGTAACGTAGTATCTTCAACATAACTTCCAATTATTGCACTAATTGGCACAGCCATAATAGTAGAAATAAATCCAGTAATTGCAGCTCCAATTCCAGCAATATGTGCAATTGGCTGCATCGCTAAAGCTCTTAAATTTCCAAAAAGGAATCCAATAGAAAAAAATTGAATAGCAAAAAATGCTATTAAAACTTGAATGCTAGGGTTTTTACTATTAAAAAATAATAAAATGTACAATAAAGAAACACCAAAAAATACATACAAAGCTGTGGTAGCCAAACGTTTCATTCCAAATTTTACTACCACAGAACCGTTTGAAAGACTTGCCGCACCCATAGAAATTGCTAAACCAGCAAATATATAAGGAAACTCATTTGCTAAATTGTATTGTTGCTGAAATACTTGTTGAGAAGTACTTAAATATACCATAAAAGAACCTGTAATAAATCCAGAAATTATAGTATAACCAATGGTTTGCTTGTATTTAAATAATTCTTTTGCACCATCAATAGCAGTTGTTTTTGTTAATTTTACACGGTATTCTGGATGCAAAGTTTCTGGTTGTCGAAACCAAAACCAAATGGAAACTATCACAACAATAATTAATTGAAAATAAAATATAGCTTCCCAATTATAAAGTTCTAAAACAAATTTACCCAGAGCAGGCGCTACAATAGGAACTAATAAAAAAACTACAGTTATAAACGACATAATTCTGGCCATATAATCGCCACTAAACGTGTCTCTTACAATTGCAATGCTAATGGTTCGTGGAGCTGAAAGGCCTATACCTTGCAGAATTCTACCAATAATCATTACTTCAATAGATTCTGAATGAATACAAATAAAACTAGCAACTATAAATAGTAAAAATCCTACATAAACTATTGGTTTTCTGCCTAATGCATCTGAAATTGGCCCAAATAGTAAAGGTCCAATTCCAAGCCCTAAAAAAATCATTATAATTAACAATTGATTTTCGCTATTAGACTCAGTGCCAATAGAATGACCAATAATATCTAAAGCTGGGAGCAAGGCATCAATTGCAAGTGCTACAACAGACATTAATGCCGCCATTAAGGCAATAAATTCGAATTGAGAAGGTTTACTTTTAAGCATTGTGCAAATGTAATAGAATTGGAATACCATTCACATTTTTTGTAAGTAAAATAACAAACTAAGCATCAAAATTTGTAATTTGAACTTTCTAACAAATAGGTATGAATTTAGAATTATTGAAAGATAATATAGCAGGTATAGATATTTATATTTTAGATCAAATTTTAAAAAATAGGTACCAACCTGGAGATAAAATTTTAGATGCTGGTTGTGGAAATGGTAGAAACTTAAAATGGTTTTACAATACTGGATTTGAAATACATGGAACCGATATTGATAAAGAACGATTAATACATTGTAAAGAAATATATCCAGAACAAAAAGAACATTTTATTTTTGCTACTGTTGAAAATAGTCCATATCAAGCAAATAGTTTTAATCACATAATTTGCAATGCAGTTTTGCATTTTGCTAAAGATTTAAGCCAATATTTAAAAATGTTTGAAGAATTGTTGCGTATATTAAAACCTCAGGGAACCTTATTTATTAGAACAGCTTCAAATTTCGGAATTGAAAATCAAGTAGTACATATAGGTAATGGTGTTTATAATTTACCTGATGGATCTCAACGGTTTTTATTAACACAAAACATTTTAAATGATTTACTTCATAGAAAAGATATAAGTTTTATTGAAACTGTGAAAACTACAATTGTTTACAATAAACGTTGTATGACAACTTTAGTAATTGAAAAGGAGTAGGTTTAATTTTAATTAATGTCTGTATGTAAAAATACTATTTAACATAATATAAATTATAATACAAATTATGACATATTCGTTTTTATAGGTGAGTTTAGCCATTTGATAAGCTATAATTGCATATTATGTTAAATATCCCAGAAATGCATTTGCCATTATTCTATAAGAATACATCCTATCTAGGGTCATTAAACTAGTTTAAGCGGTTTGCCTCTGCAACACTATTTTTTACAAATTGGCATTCAATGTATTTACTAATTTAGCCATTATGCTAAAATACAAGCTACCAATCACTCGATTGTTTTGCTTAAAACCAAATTGCTATGCAATTTTTTTACACACAATTTGCCATAACCGCTTTGCCAACGCCTAAAATACAAGCTTAATCCTTTTGCAGTTTTAAAACATCGCGTAAAATTCGATAAAATGTACGTTGTTTAATAAAAAATTCCTTAGACGTTCAAAAGTTCTTTTCATAACTACCCATCAAATTGTTTAATACTTTCCCATCATTCACAAATCAGTTTGCATGATTTGCAAATAATTTAAATACAGTTGTTCTAAACTAATTTCTATGCACTTTTTTGTATTTCTTAACATTTGTAAATCAATTAATCTTTTATTTTAATTATGCTTATCTTTTTGTCTTGAAAAAAGAAACAAAAAAATCAATGCATATAACTTTTGGAAACAATTACGGTTCATTCGCTATATTTTAGGAAACATTGTAACTAATTAACATTGTTTTGAAATCCCTTGTAATAATTAAACTCTTAAGAAACTATATTACTAAATCCCTAAAATATATACGCTTCTCTCCCCTATTGTTTTAGCCAAAATTTTCTGAGACCGAGTTTAGCTACTAGATTTTATTTAATTTTACTCTTTAATTGATTTTAACTAATCTCTATAAATCCAAATCATTTAGTAGACTCTCTTTTACCAAAGTTGTTTCTAAAGTAATAATTTTGGGAGCTTTAGGTTTCTTCTTTTTAATGGCTTTAATTTCTTTATAAAGTTGCTTAAAAGCTGTTTTTCCCATTTTAAAACCAGGTTGGTCAATAGTTGTTAAAGACGGTGAAATTACAGAAGACATAAACCAATTACTAAACCCAACAATACTAATATCTTCAGGTATTTTAATCACCTCTCTCTCTTAATGCTGTCATAGCTCCTATAGCAACCAAATCCGTATTTATAAATATCCCATCTACATCATTATGGTCTTTTAATAATTGTTGTGCATTTTTTTTACCTTCTTCAAAACTCATATCTCCACAATCACATATATACACCAAAGAAGGGTCATAAGGTAAATTATTATCTAATAAGTGCTTTTTTATAACCAAGAAACCTATCTATAGAGTTTTGTGGTAAAAGTGCTCCTCTAAAATGAGCAATGCGCTTGCAACCAATATCTACTAAATGTTTAGTAGCTATATAAGCTGCTTTTCTATCATCAATAATAACTTTAGAACATTTTACAATTTTGGCAATCTTATCGAACATTACTAATGGTTTTTCTTGAGAAATAACCTCATTTAAATGATTGAAATTTGCTGTTCCATTTGCTAAGGAAATTAATATACCATCAACTCGATGACTTAATAATAAATCAACTTGTTTTTTTTCAAGTTCATAGGATTCATCGGACTGAAGAATAATAACTAAATAACCTTTTTTCTCTGCTTGAGAAACAATTCCTTTTATTACGTTAGAAAAAAAATGATGTACAATTGCTGGAATTATAAACCAATAGTTTTAGATTCTTTTGTTCTTAAATTAACAGCAAAAGTATTTGGTTTATAGTTTAAAGTTTTTGCTAATTCTCCTTACTAATCCCTTGTTTTTTTATTAACATCAGGATAATCTTTTAAAGCTTTTGAAACAGTAGTTACAGAAATATTTAGTTGTTCTGCTATTTCTTTTAGAGTTACTGGCTTCATAAATACAACATAATTAATCATCAAATATACTAAATTAACATCAATCGAAAACGTTTTCGGTAAAATCGAAAACGTTTTCGATAAAAAAATTTAATAATTAACTTTTAATTTATTCATAATTATAATTTACTTAGAAAATTAACTCAAATATTGTATAACTTAAAATCTAAAAATAAATAACAAAAAAAAATGGATTTTATTGATTGTAATGCTCCTATCTGTAAGCACATTTATAGCACAATCAATACAGGAAATGTTAAAGATCAAACAGGAACCTTTTACCTGGTGTTAATTTATGTTAGATGGTACAACAAAAGGGCAGTAACCGATTTTGATGGTAACTATTCTATTGATAATGTAGAGAATGGTACTATAATTTCTGCAACTTATATGGGTTTAAAAAACTTTTCACAAAGTATAGCAGTACAAGGGCTAGATATTTTACTGTTGATATTATTATGGTTGAAGATGCACAATCTTTAAATGAAATTATTGTAACAGGTGTTGTAAATCCTAAGTCTAAATTAGAGTCTAGTGTTTCTGTATCAACTATGGGAGCTAAACTTATTGAGCAAGCTTCGCCAAGAAGTGCTGGTGAACTTTTTAGAAACATTCCAGGAATTAGAGCTGAATCTTCAGGTGGTGAAGGTAATGCAAACTTTAATGTACGTGGTGTGCCAATTTCTTCAGGTGGATCGAGATATTTTCAAATTCAAGAGGATGGTTTACCATTAAACTTTTTTGGAGATACTTCTTTCGGTAACGCTGATAATTTCTTAAGAATTGATTCTAACGTTGGAAGAGTTGAAGCTATTAGAGGTGGTTCTGCATCTACACAAACTTCTAACGGTCCAGCAGGTATTATTAATATGATTAGTAAAACTGGTGCAACAGAAGGAGGTTCTTTAGCAACAACTTTTGGATTAGATTACCAAACTAGTAGATTAGATTTTGAATATGGAACGCCTATTGGAAATGGATTGTCTTATCATATTGGTGGTTTTATGAGAAGGTGAGGCCAAGAGAAATAGGTTACCAAGAATAAAACAATTTAAAGCAAACCTTACTAAGAAATTTGATAATGGATTCGTGTATATGCTAAGTTTTTAAACGATAAATCTTATTATTTACCTATGCCTATGTTGTTAGAAGGAGATAACTCAGATCCAACATTTTCTAACTTACCAGGTTTTGATATTACTAATATGCCTTACATCTGCTTACTTACAACAAAGTGCTAACATCTCCTTTTGCTGGATCTAGAATTAAATATGTTAGAAGTGGTAACAATCCTATTTCTAAAGCTTTAGGGCTGAGTTTTCTTTTGATTTAGAAATGATTGGAAAGTAGAGGTAAAGCTAGATATTCAAATAATAGCGGAGAATGGGTTGCACCTTTTACAGCTGCAGTAGGTACAGTTTCTGAAATTGAAACCACTGCTGAGGGTGCTGGAGCAGGATCAGAACCATTTGGTTTATGTATGGAGAAGAGAACTTTTAATCCTTCTAACGGATTAGCTCAAATTATACATATGTTCGACGTAACTGTTGATGATTTAAGTAACTTTTTTAGTGATGTAAAAATTACAAAAAAACTTGGAGACAATGTTGGTGTTACAGCTGGTTTATTTACTGCAACTCAAAATACTAAAATTGGATGGCAATGGAATTCTTTCATTTCTGAAGTTCAAGGAGGAGGACAAGCAAGGTTAGCAGATTTTGATGGTTTTTCTAGAGAGGTCAATTTTCTTATGGAACACCAGTTTGGGGTAATGTGCCAACGTAAATACAATACAGTACATAATGTAAATTCTCCATATGTTGGAATTGATGCAGATCTTTCTGAAAAATTAAATTTTGATGGTAGTGTTCGTTTTGAAAACGTAAACGTAAATGGTAATATTCAAGCTGGACCAACTAGTCAAGGAGCATACGATTATGATGGTGATGGTGTGATTGAAGGTATTGAGCAAGTGTACCTGTTATTATGGTAATGATGGTCAAATTATAAATGATAACTATAACTTTGTTTCATATTCTGCAGGGCTTAATTATAAGTTAGATGATGGTGCTGCTGTTTTTGCAAGATATAGTTCAGGTGCTTCAGGTAGAGCAGCAGATAGAAATACGTATGGTACAGATGGTTTGGCAGATGTTCAGTTTGATGAACTTTCTCAACTTGAAGTAGGTTTTAAGAAAAGACTTAGTAACGGAACACTTAACCTAACTGGTTTTATGAGTAATACTGATGAAGGTATAAGTAATGAATTAAATAGATCTGTAGGTAACCCATTTAAAGCTTTAGGTTTAGAAGCTGAAACTGCTTTAGCATTTGGAGACAACTTTTCTTTTAATGGTTCTTTTACTTGGACAAAAGCTGAAATTGATGGTGGTGCTAATAAAGGAAATACTCCAAGAAGACAAGCAATTTAGTTTATAACTTATCTCCATCTTATAATTTTGGTAAAACCAGTCAACATAGTATAGCATTAAGTGTTTTAGGTACATCAAAGTCGTAGCACAAGATGATAACGATTTAGTTATGCCAGCATATGCATATTTTAATTTAATTGGTAGAGCAGGTTTAGCAAAAGGATTATCATTAGTATTAAGTTTAAATAACTTATTTGATACAGTTGGTATTACAGAAGTTGAAGGTAACGGAGACGGTGCTTTTGGTTCAGATCGTTTAGTTAGAGCTAGATCAATTAGTGGTCGTTCTTCAACGTTATCTTTAAATATAAATTCTAAATAATAGTTATAGTTTAATTTGAGTTGAGTTTGTTAATGAAAGAGTTGGTGTTTTGCAACTTAATTCAACTCTTTTAACTTAAATTATTAATATAAATATTTATTTTCTATACTTATTCTACTTTAGGTAATGTAAGTTATCGCAGGTAGTAAAAATTTTGAATATAAATTAACAATTCAAGAAAATTCTCAAAAAATAATTATTTATGGGAGTGACACTTGTCATTACTTTATTGATACAAAAAAATATCTCAAAGAAAAAAATGTTGATTTTATTTATTATGACGTAGATATAAACCTTTTAAAACAAAGAGAAATGCTTGTTAAATTAAATAATGCAGGTATTTCAACATATTTATATTACCGTTGTAGATTTAAAAGGAGAACTTATAATGAATAGTCTAATTTTGATAAATTTCTTAAAAAATTAATCATTAATAAAAATAAAAGGATGAAAATTAAAAAACCAAGTTTATCTTTTGGCAAATTTTTAATATGAATGTCGGATTTCTTGGAATTCAATTCAGTTTTGGGTTGCAACAAACAGCAGTAAATCCAATATTTTCTTTTTTAGGAGCACATCATGAAGATTTGCCTTTGTTAAATTTAGCAGGTCCTGTAACAGGTTTAATTATTCAACCTATAATTGGTGCAATTTCAGATAAAACTTGGTCTCCTCGTTGGGGACGACGAAAACCATTCTTTTTAATTGGAGCACTAATTGGTAGTTTGTGTTTATTTGCTTTTCCATTTAGTCCAACATTATGGTTTGCTGTTGGTTTGTTATGGATTTTAGATGTTGGAAATAATATGGCAATGGAGCCTTATCGTGCTTTTGTTGGTGATAAATTACCAGATAAGCAGTTAAGTTTTGGTTATCAAATGCAAAGTTTATTTGTTGGTGCTGGAATTGTTTTAGCCAACGCTTCAATATTTATATTTCAAGATTGGTTTGGTGGTACTGAAGCAATTGTTGAAACCACTAAAAGTATTCCTAAATGGTTATATTATTCATTTTTTATTGGCGCGGTATTATCTGTATCAACCATTTTATGGTCTGTTTTAAAAACTCCAGAAATCAAACCTTCTGATGAGGAATACGAAGAAATAAAAAGACATAATGCATTACCTATTTCAGAACGAATTAAAACACCTTTTAAAGAAATTGTTGATGCAATAAAAGATATGCCAAAATTTATGTGGAAACTATCTGCGGTTTATCTATTTCAGTGGTATGCTTTGTTTGTGTATTGGCAGTTTATTGCGCCTATGTTTAGGGAAAGTATGAATTTTGATGCCTCTCAAGCTTTGAGTCAGGCTGCAAAAATGAATACAACTTATAATCTTTCAACCATTGTTTTTGCATTGGCGTTAGTTCCACTGGCTTTAAAATATGGAGGTAAAAAAGTGTATGTTGTTAGTTTGTTTTTAACAGGAATTGCCATGCTTTCCATTCCATATATTCAAGATCCTCTTTTGGTTATTTTACCTATGATTTTATTTGGTATAGGTTGGGCTGCAATGATGGGTATTCCTTATTCTATGGTTTCTAAAATAGTCCCTCAAGAACGACGCGGTGTTTATATGGGTATTTTAAATATGATGATTGTTATTCCTATGGGAATTCAAACAGTAACTTTTGGGCCAATAGTTAAAAACTTACTAAATAATAGTGCTGTTAATGCCATTTTATTTGGAGGTGTATTTTTTATTATAGCAGGTATTTTAGCATTACGACTTAAACAGCCAAAGGACTAATGAAGAAGTTGAAGATGTTCCGTTTCAGAAGTGGGGACATTAATTTTTAATTAATAAAAAATGATTTTGAAAAATAATATAAAAATATAGATATTTTATGTGTTGGTGAAGTGCTTGTTGATTTTATTGGGCATCAACAAGATGTACAAATTAACAATACGAGAGATTATCATAGATATTTAGGAGGTTCACCTACAAATGTGGCTATGAACGCCGCAAGATTAGGATTGAATTCCGTTATGGTAGCAACCGTTGGGAATGATGGTTTTGGAGAATATATTTTTGAAAGACTTTCGGGAGTTGGTGTAAATACAAATTGTATAGCCAAACAAGAAAACAAATCTACTAGTGTAATTTTTGTTTCAAGATCTAACGGAACACCCGATTTTATTCCATTTCGTGAAGCTGATTATTTTACAGAAGATCAAATTTCAGAAGAAATCTATCAAATACTAAAATATACCATACATCCTGTTTTGCTCTGAGTAAAAACCCTGCACAATCAACCATTTTAAAAAAGGCTGAAGAAGCTTTTAATTTAGGTTGTAAATTAAGTATAGATGTTAATTATGCTAAGAAATTTGGGATAGTCAAGAAGAAGCACTTGAGTGTTATTAAAGCATATTGCAAGTTTAATCCTTTAGTAAAAATTAGTGAAGACGATATGTTACGCTTATTTGAAAAGGAATTACCACATCCAAGAAATATTTGAGTTTTTTCATAATGAAGGAGTAGAAATAGTTTGTTTAACCTTAGGAAGCGAAGGTGTTAAACTCTCACAAAAAGGAAAGAAATTATTCAAATACCAGCTATAAAAGTTGAAAAAGTAATGGAACAGGAGCAGGTGATGCTTTTTGGTCAGGTTTTTTATTCGCATATATAAAAGAAAAACCAATAAAAGAGTGCTTAGAAGTTGCTTTAAAACTTGCAGCTTTAAAGCTCCAAAATGTGGGTAGATTACCAGACAATATCAATATTTTATCAAAACTTTTATAACATTTGTAGTTAACTTTTATGGGACAAAGTAACAATCATATTTTAAATGGGGTAATGTTTAATGCATACCCAGACAGTATTGGTAATAATTTAAGTGATATAATTAACATGTTATAAATTACCAGAGTTTAAGGATGTTTTTTCATTATTTTACGTATTGCCAACATTTTTTAATAGCGATTTAGATAGAGGTTTTTCAATTATTGATTACGATATAAATAAAGATCTAGTTTCTAGAGAAGATTTAAAAGCTTTGGAAGAACTAAATATTATGTTGAAGTTTGATATTGTTCTCAATCATTTGTCAGTAGCATCTCCACAATTTAAAGATTTATTAAAACACGGAAAAAAATCTAAATACAAAGATTTTTTTATCAATTGGAATACCTTTTGGGAAGGTAACGGGAAAATGAATGAAGACGGCATCATCATTCCAAATGACGAATTTCTCAATAAATTATTTATGAGAAAATCAGGATTACCAATACTAAAAGTACCTTTTCCTGATGGATCTGTGAAACCATATTGGAATACTTTTTATCAGAAAATAAATAAAGAAGATAATAGCATTTTAGGCCAAATGGATGTAAATGCAAAATCTCCATTAGTTTGGGATTTTTATAATGAAACGCTTGACTAAAGTAAGAAGCTATGGTTGTTCCATTTTAAGGTTATTGGATGCCTTTGCATATTTGCACAAGGAAATAGGGCAATCAAATTTTTTAATAAACCTGGAACTTGGGATTATTTAAAAAGAATTAAACAAATAGCCGATAAAAATCATTTAACGCTTTTACCGGAAATTCATGCAGAATATGGTTTAAATCTTCATGATGAAGTTGCAAATGAAGGATATCAAATTTACGATTTTTTCCTGCCAGGTTTAATGATTCATACTATTGAAACGGGTAATAATAAAGCACTTTTAACCTGGATAAATGAAATTATTAGTAAAGGATATAAAACAGTTAATATGCTAGGTTGTCATGATGGTATACCTGTTTTAGACTTAAAAGGAAAAGAAGTTAACGGAGTTTACAATAAAGGTTTATTAGACGATTGTGAAATAGAAACCATAATGAAAATAATTATGGAAAGAGGTGGTAGAGTAAAAAATCTTTATGGTCCTTCAGGTAAAAAAATCTCATACTATCAAATAAATGCAACATTCTTTAGTGCTTTAGGAGAAAATGAACAAAAACTATTATTAGCTAGAGCCATTCAAATGTTTATGCCAGGAATTCCCCAAGTTTGGTATTTAGATATTTTTGCAGGTAAAAACAACTATGAAGCTGCTGATAAGTCTGGTAGCGGTGGACATAAAGAAATTAATAGAACCACACTTTCAAATAATGAGATTGAAGAAAGTTTAAAGCTAGATGTTGTTGCTAGTCAACTTAAAATTATGCGATTACGAAATACTTCAAACGCATTTAACGGAACAATTAAAATTAACGACACCTCTAAAAACGAACTAAATATTTTATGGGAAAATGCAATGACTTGCTCAATTAAAAGAAATCTAAGACTTATAAATTTTATTAATAAAATTAAAACATAATTTATATAATAATCTATTTAGGTAATTCATAAAACAAAAACTTATTTATATATAATAAAATTTAATAATAAGATTTAGATTTTTATCATTCCACACACATTAAACTTCCCTCCTTTCGTCAGTCAGCATAATTTTTTATTTTAAATTGAATTAAAGCAATTACGACTTAAGTTCTAAAATCTATTTGTTAGATATAATTATTCAACAGCTTCGTCTCACAGCTTAAAAAAATAGTTATTTAATCTATTTTTTAAACTCGTATGTTATTTCATCTTTGCAATACATAATTATAAAACTCTATTTAAAATATTTAGTTTATAATTTTTAACTAATAGTTAAACGTAATAACTAGACAACAACTAGAAACTAAAGTGTCTGTGTAAAAATTAAAATAGTCAAAAAAAAGAGCTCACAGTTGTTATTGCTGAAATTACCCTATTTATTAATTGTTTTTTATGTACAAACTAATCTGTAAAAAAATTGCAATTAATCCATAGTATAAAAAATCAGAAAATTGATTTCATTTACAGATAAGTATATTTGTTTAATATAAATGATTATAAGTTAAACATTTTGTATATTTGTCCTTATTTAAACGTAAAATGCTATTGCTGTTTATAAAATAAGTAAACGTTAATGAAAAATAATACAAATACAACATTGTATTTTCCAACAGAATTTGATGCTATATTAGATAGAATAGCGTCCATAGACCCTGTTAGATATGGCAAATCTAGAAATTATATAGATGGTGCTGTAAGTTATTTATCACCTTACATTTCTCGCGGTGTTATTTCTACAAAATTTGTGTATCAAGAATTATTAAAACGTAATTTTCATCCTAGTCCTATATTAAAATTTATTCAAGAGCTAGCGTGGCGTGATTATTGGCAACAGGTTTGGATTGCTAAAGAAGATGATATAAACCTAGATTTAAAGCATACACAAACTCCAGTTGTTACAAATGGGATTTCTAAAAATTTAGCAAATGCAAAAACTGGTATTACAGTTATAGACAATAGCATTAAGAATTTTTACAAAACAGGTTACATTCATAATCATTTAAGAATGTACATTGCTTCAATTGCGTGTAATATTGGTCAAAATCATTGGAAACACCCTGCACAATGGATGTATTATCATTTGCTCGATGCTGATTGGGCAAGTAATGCATTAAGCTGGCAATGGGTTGCAGGAGCAAATAGTAATAAAAAGTATTATGCGAACCAAGAAAACATTAATAACTTTTGTTATAGCAACCAAACGGACACTTTTTTGGATATATCTTATGATGATTTTGAAAACTTAGCAATACCTAATGTATTATTACCTTCAGAAATATTAGCATTAAATACACCGCTTCCAAAATCAAAACCTATAGTTATAAATAATGAATTACCTACCCTTATTTATAATTTTTACAACTTAGATCCAATTTGGAAAAAAGAACTAACAGCAAATCGAGTTCTTTTATTAGAGCCTTCTCATTTTAAGAAATATCCCGTTTCTCAAAACACTATTAATTTTATAATTAGTCTTTCAAAAAATATAGAAAATATCCAAATATTCGTGGGTGAATTTAATGAGCTTAAGACTACATATAATTTAGGAGACATCTATTATAAAGAACATCCTTTAAACAAACATTATCAAGGTATTGAATTACAAAGAGATTGGATGTTTTCGGTAAAAGGCTACTACCCTTCTTTCTTTGCTTTTTGGAAAAAATGTAAAAAAGAAATTATATTTTGAATCCAAAAGCCATACATATAGTTTGCTTAAAACGTGATTTGAAATTACAAGCTCACGAACCTTTTAAAATGAGTTTAATGGAGCAAAATTTTTGTGGAATTACCATTGGTGAGCACTACCCTGCTCTTATTGTAAATTTAAAAATAAATGCAAAAAAGACAAAAGATAAAATTTGGAGTCATAAAAACTTTCCGGCAGTTACAGCTGATAAACACAGAGTTTTAGCAACGCATGTAAATAAAAAACGATGAAAAAAGCACACTTACCTCAAAAACTATGTGTGGTCTGCAGCAGACCTTTTACTTGGCGTAAAAAATGGGAGAAAAATTGGGAAGAAGTAAAATATTGTAGTGAACGTTGTAAAAGAAACAAAGCATAAATGAAAACAGTAAATCTAATTTTTCCACATCAACTTTTTGAAGCATCTCCAATTTTAGAGCATGGTTTTCCTGTATATATTATTGAAGAATTTTTATTTTTTAAACAATTCAACTTTCATAAACAGAAAATAGCATATCATAGAGCTACAATGAAACAGTATGAAGCTTTTTTAGCTTCTAAAAACATTGAAGTAATTTATATAGAATCATCCGAGCATATTTCAGATATTCGAATGTTAATTCCGTTTTTAAAATCAAAAAAAATTACCCATATAAATTATGTAGATCCTGTTGATAATTGGCTGCAGAAAAGAATAGAAAAAGGTTGTAAGGCCAATAATATTGAAAGAACAGTCTTTGACTCTCCTTTATTTTTGAATACTAAAGAAGATTTACAGCCTTTTTTCCGAAGTGATAAATCGAAATATCATCAAACTGTTTTTTATAAAGACCAACGCACTAAAAAAAATATTCTAATAGATTTAAATGGAAAACCAACTGGTGGAAAATGGACTTTTGATACAGAAAACAGAAAAAAATACCCAACAAAAAAGGTTCCGCCTGCAATTCAATTTCCAGATGTTGATTCATTTTACAAAGAAGCGCTCGTTTATGTTAATAAAAATTTCTCAAAAAATATAGGTCAACTCAGTGAAAATTCTTTATATCCAACAAATTTTAAGACCACTAAACAATGGTTTCATCAGTTTTTAGAACAGCGCTTTTTAGAATTTGGCACTTATGAAGATGCTATTGTTTCGGAAAATTCTATTTTAAATCATAGTGTTTTAACTCCTATGCTAAATATAGGTTTAATTACACCTAAAACAGTACTAGAAGAAAGTATTATTTATGCGAAAGAAAACAATATTCCTATAAATTCTTTAGAAGGTTTTGTGCGACAAATAATGGGTTGGCGCGAGTTTATACGTGGAATGTATGAGAGCCGAGGGAGTGATGAACGCACTACAAACTTTTGGGGTTTTACTAAAAAAATTCCAGCATCTTTTTATAACGGAACAACTGGAATTTTACCCATTGATAAAACGATAAAGAAAATTTTAAAAACAGGGTATTGCAATCATATTGAGCGTTTAATGATTTTAGGAAATTTTATGATGTTGTGCGAATTTGATCCAGACGAAGTATATAAATGGTTTATGGAACTTTTTATAGATAGTTATGATTGGGTTATGGTTCCCAATGTTTATGGAATGAGTCAGTTTGCTGATGGTGGATTAATGGCAACAAAACCATATATAAGTGGTAGCAACTATTTGATGAAGATGAGCAATTTTAAAAAAGGTGAATGGCAAGCTATTTGGGACGGACTTTTTTGGCGTTTTATGGATAAACATCGCAATTTCTTTAAACAAAATCCTCGATTAGGAATGCTAGTTGCCATGTTCGATAAAATGCCACCTGAAAAAAAATTAATGCATATTACCAATGGTGAAAAATATATACACAGTTTAACACGCTAAATAAAAAATAATGGTATTTGATACAACATATAATAATGAAGATTTTAATCAACAAAGTATAGTACACGTTGGTAAATCATTTAGCTTTTTAGAACGAATAAAGCAAGGTGGTATTGGATCAAGCAGATTAATTATTGCATCTATAAGTCCAAAATTAGATCTTGGAAAATTAAAATTCGCCGAAACAGATTACGGCAACATTGAATTGCGTCCAAAAGGTATTATTGTGCATTATACAAGAAAATTAGAGCGTTTCTCTTGGATAATACCCTACTATCGATTGGTAATTTACAATGCTCAGTTTTTTAGTATTCATGCCAATGGAAACTTCATCCAATTTTCAAAAAATAAAAATTATGTTGCTAATAAAAAATTTATTAATAAAATGATTCATCTAAAAAATGATTATTTAAATGTTTCTTATTATAATTCATAAAATAAAAAAACCTATTAAAATCTTAAATTAGCTTACAAAGCTTATATTATTACTAATCAATTACTTATGACTAAAAAAGACTATAAAACACATATTATTGGCGCGGGTGTAAGTGGATTAATTGCTGCTCAAGTTTTAGAAAATCATAACTTTACTCCTATTATTATAGAAGGAACTGATCGTGTTGGTGGAAGAGTTAAAACCGATATTGTAGAAGGCTATCAGCTAGATCACGGTTTTCAAGTATTGCTTACAGCATATCCAGCGGCGCAAAAATATTTAAATTTTGAAGCATTGGAATTACAATATTTTCTTCCTGGAGCTACTATTTTTAGAA
Organism: uncultured Flavobacteriaceae bacterium; assembly: GCA_942492305.1. Taxonomy (GTDB): domain Bacteria; phylum Bacteroidota; class Bacteroidia; order Flavobacteriales; family Flavobacteriaceae; genus Lutibacter. Next base: position 237,152 of record CALOEI010000003.1, read on the forward strand.
ATGGTAACCAAAAAACTATTGGAGATCCTTTAAGAAATATATCGTTACTTTTTCCTACCTTATTGTCTGGAATAGGAAAGTTTTCAGATAAATTAAAAATACTTAAACTAAATAGTCTCTTAAAGAAAACAACACTAACCGAAATTTTCGCTAAACCTAAAAAAACTACACTTCAATATTTATTAGATTTTGGTTTTTCTAAAGAAATAATTTCTCAATTCTTTAAACCTTTTTTTAGTGGTATATTTTTAGAACCTGAACTAGAAACATCAAGCAGAATGTTTGAATTTGTTTATAAAATGTTTGGAGAAGGATTTGCTGCATTACCTAAAGGTGGTATTGAAGCCATACCGAAGCAGTTAAAAGCTAATTTAAAGCAAACTACATTTCAGTTTAACACAAAAGTTAAGTCTGTAGAAGATAGAAAAATAATACTTGAAGATGGAACCGAACTGGAAAGTGATTTTACAATTATTGCAACAGATGCGAGCAAACTTATAGCAAATCTAAAAAAACAAGAAACTGAATGGAAATCTTGTGATACACTATATTTTGAAACCAATACTAGAATTATTGCAAAACCACTTATTGGACTTATAGCAGAAAGTGATGCGCTTATTAATAACATATGCTACCACACTAGTATTTTATCAAACTCAAAAGGTAAAAAGGAATTATTATCGGTTACCGTTGTAAAACAACACGGCTTATCTAAAGAAGCATTAAAAATGCGCGTTCAAAAAGAATTACAACACTATTGTGGAATAAATTCGTCTACTATTCTAAAACATTACAAGATTCCCCAAGCTTTACCTAAACTAAAGGAATTACAGTATGAAATGCTTCCCTCGGAAACGAAATTAACTAACTGCATTTTTCTTGCTGGTGATACACAGCTAAACGGTTCGTTGAATGCTGCAATGATTTCTGGAGAAAAAGCTGCTTTAGATATGTTACAAACTTTAAAATCTGGTTTTAAAATTGATTAACTTCCTTGGTCAGTCAAAACAATAAGTGTTTTATTAACTTTGTAGAATTAACATGTTAGTATAAAATTTTTTATAAAACTAAAAAAGCGAATACTTTTAAATTTAAGTACCCGCTTTTAACAACTAACCAAACATAATTTTTATTGCATATCAATAATTCCTACAACTTCATAAGCTCTAGTACCATTTACTTGCACTTTTTCGTATAAAACATTTGCATATTCGTAATAAGTTAAACCGTCTATTATAACTTTTTCATAATCATAAGGTAATTCATATACTATAGTTCCAATTTCTGGCTCTACTACTTCAAATTCATTATTTATTTGAATGTAAAATATACCTTGCGCATTGTAATAATTGTAGTTATTAAATCGCACCATTCTATAATTTGATGGTAATACTTTAATTCTAAATCCAATTTTTGGAGCTATAACAATATATCTTCCTCTAGATTGTGTGTAAAATTTATTATTTGCGTAATAGTAATTTACACCTCTATGGTTAATTATAGTTCTGTTAGGTACATTTCTAACTGCCACTACTTTCTTTTTAGGAGTTTTATAAGTTACTTTAGTGCTTGGCACTCTCCTACTTGTTGCGCTTCTATTAGTTGTAGTTTTTGAAACTTTTATAGTTTTAGATGTATTTGTGCTTCTACGTGTTTGTGCTGAAACTTGTGTTGTAATAGCAACCAAAAACAACCCAGTTACTAAATATACTTTAATAAACATTTTCATAATTTCAAGATTTTAAAGATTAAACTTCCTTTTTGTATTATAATACTTAGACTATATCTTGTACTAATAGTTTAAAGATATTTATATTGTTAATGTAAATAAAAGGAAATGGAAGATTGCTTATATTTTGTCTATAAAAAGGCTTATTATATAGAAGTTGAATGATTTATGGGATGAATTAAAATAAAAAAGGCATACATTTTTAATATACGCCTTAATTAGCTTATTTAAATCTTAAAATTATAATTTTAAAACTATTTATTACAAACTAGTTTTGTAAAACCTTAAATTGATTTAATGCTTCCATAGCTTCGCAGCCGTAAACTACTGAAGGTCCTCCACCCATAAGAACAGCAACCCCAATGGTTTCCATAATTTCGTCCCCACTAGCACCTGAATTTAATGCATCATTCACGTGACAAACAATGCAACCTTCGCATCTAATTGTTATTGCTATACCTAATGCTATAAGTTCTTTTGTTTTAGATGAAAGTGCACCATCTACACTATTTGCAGTATGCATTTTACTAAAACCTCCCATAATGTCAGGGATTTTTGTTCCCATTTCTCCCATTAATTTAATAAGATCGTTGTACTGTTTTGAATAATCTTTATTCATATCTTAAATATTTAAAATGTTAACTTAAAAGTAGGTTGTTTTGAATGAAATCTTCGAAACAAACTCTTACTTAAATTTACGAAATATTAAAGAGTTATATATTGATAAACATCAATTTTAATACGTTTTATATTAAATATATATAAAATTTCAATTAATAAATAAAATACTAATTTTTATATGACTTCATTAAATATTTAATGAATTTTGATTTATAAACTCTAAGAATTTTGATTTGTATTGTTCTGATATAGTAATACGTTGTTTGTTGATTATGATTTGGCTACGTTCAATAACATCAATATTTTTTAAAGACACAATAAATGATCTGTGTACCCGCATAAAATGAGCTTCAGGAAGTTCTTCTTCTAAAGATTTTAAACTCATTAATGTTAAAATAGGCTTTGGGTTATCTTTTAACCATATTTTAATATAATCTTTAAGTCCTTCAAAATACAAAACGTCTGCTAATTTAATGCGTAACTGTTTGTATTCAGATTTTACAAAAAGGAATTCTTTTTTTCTTTAGAAACCATATGTTGGTTTTTTCCTTTTACCAATTCAAACCAAGTACTTGCTTTGTTAGCTGCAACTAAAAACTCGGAGTAATCAAAAGGTTTTAATAAGTAATCTAAAGCTTCTACTTTAAAGCCTTCTAAAGCATATTGATCAAAAGCAGTAGTAAAAATAACACGTGTTTCTTTGGGTAGCATTTTAGAAAATTCAATACCAGTTAAATCTGGCATTTGAATATCTAAAAACAATAAATCTATCGGATTCGTTTTTATAAATTCCATAGCTTCAATAGCACTACTACACTTATTTTTTAGTACTAAAAACGGTGTTTTTTCTACATAGCTTTCCACTAAATTAAGAGCCATTGGCTCATCATCTACAATAACACAAGTAATATTTTGATTGCTCATAATTTAAGCTGTTTCTATTTCTAAATGTACTAAAAAACGATTGTCTTTTACTTTGAGTTTTAAAGCTATGTTTATTTGGATATAATAATTCTAAACGTTTTTCTAAATTTTGTAAGTCCAATTCCAGAACCACTTTTATCATCTGTTTTTTTAGGAAAATTATCATTTTCAATAGTAAAAAGTACTGTTTTATCTTTACAAGCCATATGAATGTCGATATTACTTTCTTTACTCGCAGAAACACCATGTTTAAAGGCATTTTCAATTAAAGAAATAAATAATAATGGTGCAATTTGAATGCCTGTTTCTGATGAAGGAAAATTAAAATTCACCATTGTTTTATCAGAAACTCTTAATTTCATTAAATCAATATATTTTTTCATAAAATCGATTTCTTTTGAAAGTGGAACTAATTCCATATTAGTTTCATACAGCATATACCGCATTAACTTACTTAAACTATGTATAGACGATTTAGCTTGAACTGGCGATATATCTACCAACGAATAAATATTATTTAACGAATTAAAAAAGAAATGCGGTTGTAATTGATAATGTAAATGTTGTAACTCTGATTGTAACTTAAAGTTGGTTGCTTCTTTACGCTCAGCCTCTGTTTCTATCCAACGTTTTGTAGTTTTTATAGCTATAGAAAAAAGCAATGGCGCAACGTAAGACAGCATTTGAACATAAATAAATAATTTAAAAGGCGGACCATTTCCTTCTTCATTATTAGGTTGTTTTCTAATAATTTCTTGAAAAAAAGAGTTTTCAATTTGTTCTTTTAAAATTAAAAACAATGCAATGATAGCAAGGTTAATACCAATAAAGAACAACATTTTTTTGGTAAATAAAAACCGATCTATGAGCACAAAATAATTGACATAGAAAATAATAGCGTAAAACCCTAAAGGAATCCAGAAATGAGCTATAATTCTACGAATCTCTTGCGATTGCCCATACGATAATATATAAGGAATACTAAATAGCACTAACCATACTAGAAGATGCGAAAAAGCTGTTATTTTTTTATTTTTATGCATAATTTATTTATTCGTAACGTAATGCCGTAATTGGATCTAAAGCTGATGCTTTTCTTGCAGGATACCATCCAAAAAAGATACCTGTTACAGCACAAACAGCAAAAGATATTATTATAGAATACAACGCAATACTTGTAGGCCAATTTAAGAATTTTTCAATAAAAATAGTAGATCCAAGGCCTAAAATAACTCCAAGAATACCGCCTGTAATACTTATTAAAATAGCTTCAATTAAAAATTGCATTAAAATATCTGAACCTTTACCTCCTACTGCCATACGTAATCCAATTTCTTTAGTTCGTTCTTTTACAGAAACATACATAATATTCATAATACCAATACCACCAATTAATAATGATATACTTGCAACTGCCACTAATAGAATTGTTAACATCTCGCTAGTTGAACTAAAAGTTGAAATTAATTCTTCCATAGAACGTACATGAAAATCGTCTTCTTCATTTTCTGTTAATTTATGTTGTTTACGTAAAATTTCTGAAACTTGTATTACTGCTTCTGGTGCATCATCTTCACTTACAGCAGATGCCATTATTTGATTTAAATAGTCGATTGCCAAAATACGTTTTTGTACTGTTGTGTATGGTGCAATAACCACATCATCTTGATCTTGACCAAAGGTATTTTCTCCTTTTTCTTCTAAAACACCAATTACTTTAAACGGAATATTATTAAAACGAATCATCTGACCTACAGGATCTTGTCCGTCAGAAAAAACATTATCAACAACTGTTTGTCCTATTAAAGCCACTTTTGCAGCTGATTGTACTTCAGCATCTGTAAACATACTTCCGCTTTTTAATTCGGTAATTTTAATTTTTAAATAATCTGGATTTACACCATAAATTGTACTTGGCCAGTTGTTAGAACCGTTAATAACCTGTCCGCCACCATTTACAACTGGAGTTATATAACTCAATAATGTAGCTTCTTCCTTTATTTTTTCATAATCTTTAAGCGTTAATGTTTCCATACATTACCACCACTTCCTGTCTAACACCACCTATCATCAGCTCCAGGTCTAATAGTAATCATATTAGAACCCATTGCTTGAAATGGTTACTCTAATACTTTCTTTAGAACCTTCACCAATGGCTAACATTGCAATTACAGAAGCCACACCAATAATAATTCCTAACATGGTAAGCAAGGTTCTTGTTTTATTAAGAATGATGGCTTTAAATGCGATTTTTAATAAATTTAATAGTCTCATAATTAATCGTCTTGTTTAGGTAATTTGGCTAATTCTTCTGCTGCAGATAGTATCTTTAGGATTTTTATAATCTTGAATGATATTTCCATCTTTTAAAACAATGGTTCTATTGCTAAATGATGCAATATCAGGCTCGTGAGTTACAAACACTATGGTAATGCCTTGTTTGTTTAACTCTTGAAAAATAGACATGATTTCGTAGGCAGTTCTTGTGTCCAGGTTTCCTGTAGCTTCATCTGCAAAATCATAACTGGATTATTTACCAACGATCTTGCAATGGCTACACGTTGTTGTTGTCCTCCTGAAAGTTGTGAAGGTGTATGATCCATTCTGTCTTCTAAACTAACCATTTTTATGGCTTTTACAGCTCTCTCCCTACGCGCTTCTGAAGACACTTTACTATTATAAAACAAAGGTAATTCTACATTTTCTAAAGCTGATGTTCTTGCCAATAAATTATAAGATTGAAAAATGAAACCTATTTTTTCGTTTCGAATAGTAGCCAATTGGTTTCTACTTAAATCCTTCATTTTTACACCATCAATTTCGTAAATTCCAGAAGTTGGTTGATCTAAACATCCTAAAATATTTAATAAGGTACTTTTCCCAGAACCACTAGAGCCCATTATGGTAACAAACTCCCCTTCTTTTATGGTAAATGAAATACCTCTTAAAGCATGAACCGTTTCGGTTCCCATAACAAACTCACGCTTTAAGTCTTCTATTTTTATAATTTCTTTACTCATGCTTATTTATTTTTTTTTGCTCCTGGTCGTTGTGGCATAAACGGACTTTCATTTGTTGCTTCTTTTGAAATTTCAGATTTATTGACTGCTTTTAAACTATACACTAATTTTTCACCTTCTTTAACTCCACTTAATATTTGAACATTTACACCATCACTTGCACCTAATGTTACTGTTTTTGGTTTAATAGCTTCCATTTTTTTCATAACCCAACCCAAAGTTGTGTTTCATTTTTAGATGGTGTTACTTGTGTTTTGGAGGTTAAATTATTGTTGTCATTATATGCCATTAAGGTTTCTGCGTTCTGGTTTAAAATTAATGGCTTTAGCTTCAGCAGTTAAAACATCCTTCAATTCTAAAGTATATATAGAAATGGTTGCTGTTAATCCTGGTTTTAGTTTTAAATCTGGATTATCTGCCTTAATAACAACAGTATAAGTTACCACATTTGAAGTTACTGTTGGGTCTAATCGCACCTGTGTTACAATACCTTCAAAGGTTTCACCTATATAAGCATCAACCGTAAAAGCTACACGTTGTCCATTTTTAACATATCCAATATCTGCTTCATCTACATCTGCTTCTACTTGCATTTCTTTTAAATCTTGAGCAATTGTAAATAAAGTTGGTGTACTAAAACTTGCTGCAACTGTTTGTCCTTCGTCTATTGCTCTAGAAAGCACAACACCATCAATAGGCGAATAGATATTAGCGTAACTTAAATTTGTTTTCGATTTTTGCAAGTCGGAATACCGCTGGGTTACTGTTCCTTTAGCCGTTTCATAATTGTATTGTGCATCATCAAAATCTGATTTACTAATTACTTGATTGTCATACAATGTTTTTTGTCTGTCGTAAATAGTTTGCATATAATTTCTTTGACTTACAGCATTATCATAAGCAGCTTGTGCTTGTGTTAGTGAAGCTTTAAGATTTGTTTTGTCTAATTCTGCAATGAGTTGTCCTTCTTTAACTTCACTGTTATAGTCTACATATATTTTTTCTACAACACCAGAAACTTGTGTACCAACTTCTACTTGTGTAATTGGTTCTATAGTTCCTGTTGCAGTAACCATTGTGGTTACATTTGCTTTTTTAGCAGTCTACTGTTTTAGCTTCAATAATAATAGCATCATCACCTTTTAATAAAACTGTAAGCTACAATGCAATACTACTAACTACAATGCTGCCTATGATGATCTTTTTTTTATTTTTCATTTTGATTAAAGTTTAATATCGTTTCCTTGATAAAATTGTAATAATTGATGGTATAAAATATTTAAGTATTTTGCTTGTAAATAATTTTGTTGTGCATTGGTAAATGTATTTTGACTAATTACCAAATCTGTAGTGCTTAAATCGCCTAATTCGTATTTTTTTTGTGCCAGTTTATAAGATTGTTCTGCTGCTATTTTTGAAGCTTCTGCAGCAATTACTTGTTCTTGAGCAGATAATGCATTTTGATAAGCTGTTTCTACTTTTTTATAAATTCTTTTTCAGTTCTTTGCTTTTGAATTTCTGCTTTTTCAATATTTATGTAGCCGTTTGTACAGCTGCTTTTGTTTGATTTCTATTAAAAATTGGAATGCTTAATGACAAGCCCAATTCTTTGATTGAAATTTAACATCAAACTGATCTGAAAATTGTAATTGTCATTAATACTTGTGTATCCAGAACCTATACTTCCTGTTAATGATAATGTTGGTAAATAACCACCTTTTGCAATATCTAATTCTTTTTCATTTGCTGCAATATTTAAGTTACTAGCTTTAATTTCTGGTAAAAACCTAAAGCTTTATTATAAATTTCAATTTTATTTAAGTTCTATATTAATTAAATCCATATTTTCATCAATGGTTTCAATTTCTATATCTTGTGTTGGTGGATAATTCTAATAATTGTTTTAAGATCAATAATATATTGTTGATAGTTGTTTTTTGCAGCAATTACATTGTATTTATTAGTTGCTGCTTGACTTTGTGCTTCGGTATAATCGCTTAAAGCAATTGTTCCAGCATCTAAACGAGCTTTTGCTCTTAATACTTCTTCTTCTGAAGCGGCTAAATTATTTTCTGCTATAGTTATACTTTCTTTACTATATAACGTTTGTAAATATGTTTCTAAAATATTTAAAACAATATTGTTTTTTTCTACTTCTTCTTGAAAAATACTTTGTTCGAGTAATAATTTATTTTGTTTAATTTGATTGTTTAATTGATTTCCTTGAAACAAAGTCATAGAACTATTAATACCAACATTTGTACTGTTAATTTGATCTGTTACATAATCGCTTGTAATAGGATCTATAGAATTTCCATTTGAAAAACTTTGTGAAGCATTACCAAATAAATCCGGCAATCTATATGATTTAGCTTTTTTATAATCTACATCTGCGATATTTATATTTAATGCAGCTTCCTTAATTGTAATATTATTTTCAATCGCATAAGCAATACAATCTTCTAAAGACCTTTAAGCATATCTTCTGTTGCTACTGATAAAAAAATTGGTGCAGGTGGCGTCTATTATGTGTTGTCTCGCAGCATGGGAATTCCAATTGGAGGATCTATTGGAATCGCATTATATGTAGGTACTGCCCTATCAATTGCTCTATATTTAATTGGTTTTGCTGAAAGTTTTAATGAATTTTTTGGCTTTGGTATTACTATTAACGACTTAAGAATAACAGGAACTATTGCATTGCTATCCATTACAATACTAGCATTAATAAGCACTTCTATAGCTTTAAAAACACAATATATTATTTTATCTGCAATTGTAGTTTCAATAATTTCAATAGTATTAGGTACACGTGAATTTGTGCCAGAAACTGTTAATTTATTCGCTACTAAAGATTCCATGTCTATGGAAATAGTATTTGCAGTTTTTTTTCCTGCCGTTACAGGTTTTACTGCCGGAATTGCTATGAGTGGTGATTTAAAAGACCCTAAAACTTCCATTCCGTCTGGTACCTTGTGGGCAATTGGCGTGGGGCTAATTGTTTATATTTTATTGGCAATTTTTATTTCTTTTAGTGTTAACTCTGCAACTCTAAAAACAGATTCTAATATTTTAATGAAAATTGCACTTTTTTCTCCAGCCGTGGTTGCAGGGATTTGGGGAGCTACTTTATCATCTGCATTAGGAGGTATTCTTGGTGGGCCAAGAATTTTACAAGCAATGTCTATGGATAAAGTAACTCCAAAAATATTTTCAAGAGGAAGAGGTAATAATAATGAGCCTGTTAATGCACTTATTATGGTTTTTATTATTGCAGAAGCCGGCATATTAATAGGAGAATTAGATGTTATTGCACGTGTAGTTTCCATGTTTTATCTTACGGCATACGGATTTATCAATATTGCCTTTTTTTTAGAAAACTGGGCAAATCCAGATTTTCAGCCTACATTTAAAATAAAGCGATGGATTGGTTTACTAGGGTTTATTGCCTGTTTTGCTATTATGTTTAAGCTAGATATGTTTGCAATGATTGTTGCATTAACTGTGGTTGCTGGCTTATATTTTTGGCTTCAGAGAAAAGAGGTAAAACTTCAATCTAATGATGTTTGGCGCAGCGTTTGGGAAAATGTAGTAAATAAAGGTCTTAAAAAAATTGATTCAGAAGATCACGAAAATTTAAATTGGAATCCAAATATTATACTTTTTAGTGGTGAAAGTGATCATCAATCATATTTACTACAGCTAGGAAAAACAGTTTCAGGGAGAACAGGAATTGTTACAAACTTCAAGTTAATTTTAGATAAAGATGGTACTAAACCGTTAAAAAAATCCGAACAAATTGTTAGAGATGAAACATTTGCTGATTTAGGAATTTTTGCACGACAAATTAAAGTGAAAAACATCTATGATGGCATAACTAATATAGCAATGACCTACGGATTTTCAGGTGTAGAGCCAAATACAATAATGATGGGTTGGCCAAAAGGACTTGAAAACTCTGCTGAATACTCTAAAATGACACAAACCCTACTTCATTTAGATTATAATTTATTATATCTAGACTTTGATAGAAAACAAAAATTTGGTAATTATAAATCGGTTGATTTTTGGTGGAGAGAAACGGATAGTAAAAATGCAGAAATGATGTTGAACATTGCCCGATTTATTATTGCTTCACCAAAATGGAATGAAACTAGTATTAGAGTTTTATTTGTTAATAACAATAACGTAGATCGAGAATTAATTCATTCTAAAATATTAAAACTTGTAGAAGATCTTAGAGTAATTGTAGAAATAGTAATAATTAATAATGCTGTAGAACAAATACCTTTTTATGATATTATTAAAGAATATTCTGCAAAAACAAATTTAACCATAATTGGAATTCCAAATTACCGTATAGAAAAACAAGCAGAATTTGTTTTAAAAACAAATTACTTATTCGAAACAATAGGCTCTACACTACTAGTTAAAGCTGCAAATAATTTTAATATTCTTGAATTAGACTTTATAAATGAAGTAGATTAATAGTTGAAACAAAAGAATAGTACAAGCAAAATAATTAATTAATGAAACCTATAGAAAAAGTCTTTATTCTAATAATTTTAATGTGTTCAATAAACACTAAAGTTTTTTCAAACCCATTTATACGGTTAGATTCTGTTAGTTTGGCAAAAGTTAAAAAAATGATTGAGCGTGGTACTGCCTCTAAACAAACATTGGATGCTTATAAAAATCTAATTCAAGATGCCGATAAATTGCTTGATATTAAAAACCCAACTGTGGTAGATAAAACAATACTTCCTCCTACAGAAAATAAACACGATTATTTAAGTATTAGTAGGTATTGGTGGCCAAACCCTGATAAAAAAAATGGATTACCTTGGATACGACACGACGGAAAAACAAATCCTGATACACAAACCGATGCTGTTGATAGGCAACGCTTGGGTTTAATGGGCAAAGGAGTTTGGAAACTTAGTTTGGCTTTCTATTTTACCAATAATGAAAAGTATGCTAAAAAAGCAATTAGCATGCTAGAAACCTGGTTTATAAACCCCGAAACACTTATGAATCCGCATTTAGAATTTGCACAAAGTGTTCCAGGAAATCCAAATAAAAGACCTTCAGGAATTCTAGATGGACGTTCCATAACAATGCATATTCCAGATGCTATAAACTTACTTTCTGCTTCAGATAATTGGAATAAAAATCATCAAATAAAAATGAATATTTGGTTAAGACAATATCTTAATTGGCTGACAAAAAGTGATTTAGGTATAAAAGGAAGTAAACAAAAAAACAATCATGGTTCTTGGTACAAATTTCAAGTAGCTGCCTTAGCACTTTATTTGGGTGAAAAACAATTGGCAATAAATATGGTGAAATTAGCACAACAAAGCTTGGATGAAATGCTTGATATTGACGGTGGACAAATTCATGAACTGGCTAGGTCAAGATCTTTTTTCTATAGTTGTTTTAATTTACAAGCTTTATCTGATATTGCTGTAATAGGTGATAAAGTTGGTATGGATATGTGGATATATGAATCCGAAAGTAAAAAAAGTTTAGCTCTAGCAATAGATTATTTAATACCTGTAGTAAATGGTGAAAAATGGAAACACAATACTTTAAAAGAGATTAATCTTGTTAGTTTAGCCCCTATACTTGCTAAAATTCCTTTAAAATATAATTCTAATGAGTATAAAAGCATTTTAAATAAAATATTAGAAAATACTAATGAAAAAGAGCAAAATGATAACCTCCAAGAATTTTGGTTGTTAAATTCGATTAATAATTAAATATTTTACTTAACTCTTATTAATTTATATTAGTGAAAGAATTATTAATGAATAATTTGTAAATTAATACTCAGAAATCAACACATTCCTTTTAATGAATACTGAACCTAAAACAATCAAAAAATTCGGCACTTTTGGTGGTGTATTTACACCTACATTACTTACCATTTTAGGTGTTATTATGTACTTGCGTATGGGTTGGGTAGTTGGAAACGCCGGACTTTTAGGTGCGTGGTTAATTATCATTATTTCTTTTTTAATAACGCTTTGTACAGCCCTTTCTATGTCTGCCATTACAACAAATATTAGAATTGGTGCTGGTGGTGCCTATGCAATTGTCTCTCAAGCATTAGGTTTAGAAGTTGGTGGTAGTTTAGGAATACCTCGTTATATTTCGCAAGGGTTGGCCGTTACTATGTACATTTTTGGTTTTAGAGAAGGTTGGTTAGGTGTTTTTCCGGAGCACAATGCGTTTTTGGTAGATGTTATAGTTTTTGTTGTACTTTTTACAATTGCGTATATAAGTGCTAATTTGGCTATTAAAACTCAATTTATAATCTTAGGAATCATTGGGTTATCATTAATTTCAATTGTAATTGCGGCATATAGTGGTTCTATGGAAATTCCAACAAGTGAAGCATTAAGTTGGGGTTCTTTTAAAGGTTCTGTTGAAAATGGGTTTAGGGGTAGTAATTTTTGGATAGTTTTTGCTGTCTTCTTTCCAGCTGCTACTGGGATTATGGCCGGTGCAAATATGTCTGGTGAATTAAAAAACCCTAAAAAAAGTATTCCTACAGGAACTCTTTGGGCTATTGGCGTTAGTTTTATTATTTATATACTCCTAGCCTTTTGGATTTCTAGAAGTGCTACTGAAGAAGAATTACTTAATAATTACTACATTATGGTAGAAAAAGCTTATGTAGGTCCAGTAATTATTGCCGGAATTCTAGGAGCAACCTTTTCTTCTGCATTAGCTTCTATTATAGGTTCGTCTAGAATATTATTTGCTATGGGCGAACATAAAGTATTACCATATTCAAAATTCTTAGCAGGACAAAGTAAAAACGGACAACCAAGAAATGCCATGTTGGTAACTGGAATATTAATTTTCTTAACCCTTTTATTAAGAAATTTAAATGCGGTTGCTCCTTTGGTAACGCTGTTCTTTTTAATTACCTATGCTATGATTAATATTGTGGTTATCATTGAACAAAACTTAGGTTTAATTAGTTATCGACCAATATTTAAAATACATAGATGGGTACCTTGGTTTGGACTTATTTCTTCAATTTTTACAATGTTTATAATAAATCCTACAATTAGCCTACTTTCAATAACAATTGTTTTGGCAGTTTATTGGTATTTGTCTAAACAAAATTTAGAAACTCCTTTTGAAGATGTAAGATCCGGATTATTTGTTTCGTTTGCAGAATGGGCAGCTAAACATACTTGGGGAATGAAAAAAATGCAACAACGCGCTTGGAAAGCCAATTTAATGGTTCCAGTAAGAGATGTTAACGGATTAAAAGGAACATTTCAGTTTTTAAGAAATATTGCTAAACCAAAAGGATCTATTAAATTATTAGGAATTGAACCATTTTCTGAAACAAGCACCTTGGTTGATGAATTAGAATCAATTTCTGCATCATTTAGAAAGAAAGATGTGTTTTCGTCTTCTACTGTTATTCATACCGATGAATTTGCAAAAGGGATAAACTATGGAAGTCAAGCGCTTCAAGGAGCTTTTTTTAAACCGAATATAGTCTTTTTGAATATGCAAGACCACGATGATTATGAAAATGAATTAAGACCTGTAATGAAAGAGTCCATTAGACTTCAAATTGGAGTTTTATTATATTTATCGCATCCAACAGCGTTATTAGGGCAACGCAACACAATAAATGTTTGGATAAGTGATAGGCAAAGTAATTGGGATTTAGGTTGGGATATTGGAAATTTAGATCTATCACTTTTAGTTGCTTATAAACTTAAAATGAATTGGAAAGCTCAAATAAGGTTAATTACAGTAATTAACAACGAACAAGAAGAAGCAAACGCTAAAGAATTTCTAAGTTCTTTAATAAATTTAGCGCGTTTACCAGAAACATTAACAGAAGTTTATATTGGAGATTTTAATACGATTGTTACCAAAGCTCCTGCTGCAGATTTAAATATATTTGGAATGCACGAAGACCTAGAATTTAGTTTTGTAAAGAAAATGTCTGTTAAAACTAAAAGCACGTGCCTATTTGTTAAGGATTCTGGACATGAAAGTATTTTGGCGTAAATACAAAAACAAAAATTGTAAATGCAAACTTTTTCTTTTGGCATTTTACACATAACAAATTCTTGAATGAATTTATGTTCTAAAAATTGAGCACAAAAAAAGCCCATCAATATTGATGGGCTTTTGTAAAACTTGAAGTATATATTTAAATAACTTTTACGTTTACTGCGTTTAATCCTTTTTTACCTTCTTGAAGATCAAATTCAACTTGGTCGCCTTCGCGAATTTCGTCTACTAATCCTGAAATGTGTACAAAGTGATCTTTTTCAACTCCTTCTTCAGTGATAAATCCAAAACCTTTAGATTCATTGAAAAATTTTACTGTTCCTTTACTCATTTTAATGTAATTTAATTATTATAATTATTGATATGCAAAGGTGATGCCATTTTTTTGATATTCAATATATTAATTGAATTATTTTTGTTTTTTTAGGTAAAAACATCTAAAATTCTAAACTTGTTATGTTAATTAAACACTTAAATTATACTTAATTATGTAAAATCTGTCTTATTTGGCTCAACAAGAGTTAAAATATTTAGAACAATTTGTTTTATAATTTGAAGAACAAACTTACCACATTTAACTATTCAATCTCTAACTTATATCCAATACCATGCACATTAGTAAGCTTTACAGAAGCATCATCTTTTAGTTTCTTTCGTAATTTAGAAATATAAGTATCTAAGCTTCTGCCAACTATTACACCTTTATCTTCCCAAACTTTTTTTGTTAATTCGTCTCTTGTAATAATTTGGTTTGGCTTAGCAATAAAAATTTCTACAACATCTAATCTCTGTAGCTTCTTTAATAAGTTTGTTTTGGGTTGGATAAAATTGAAAAATTCCAATTTTCGCAAAATCTTCATTTATTTGTTGTTTTGGTGGAATTTGTTTTCTTTTAAAAAGCAAATAAAAAATTAGTAATAACAAAACGCCTATACTTAGCATAAAATAAGGCGTATAATTTGTAGATTGAGGAGCACTGAAAAACCTAACTTGTATAGTATAACAGGCTTTTGGCAAGTTTCTTCCACTGCAAGGAATTATTCCAGTATTAATTTCTTGCTTAATTTCATAACTATATACTACTTCATTAGCTTCACAATTTAGTACTTCTGTTAAATAGTTTTGTGGTAAATCTGCTTTTTCAAAACTACTCTTTATTATTGCTATTAAACTATCTGGCTCAATAAATAGTTGTTCTTTAAACGATAGTTGAAATTTTAATTTATCTAAAACTAAAATAGGTTTTACCAAAGATGTAGAATCGTGATTGGTTAATAATAATTTATGACCAACTTCACGTAGCGATACTTTTACAACTTCAGAGAAATGATTATCGTGAGCTTTAGAACAAGATAAAACACTTATAAAGCAAATAATAATAACTAAATTGTTAACTATAATTTTCATGTTAAAACGCATAATCAAATGTAAATAACATACATTTTTATGACTTTTAGTAATATTTGACACTTTTATACATTGCTTACTTTAGTTTTACTGCAACATCAAAAAAAAGAGTAATTTTTTCAATTTAATTTTAACATTTAAAACTAATATAATGAAATACTTAATAATATTAATTTGCTTTATTGTTGTAATAAGCTGTTCAACAAATACATTAAAAACAAAAAATTCATTAGCAAGTAAAGAAACTCAAGTTTTAAAACCTGAAAGTGCTTTAATATTTTTGGTCCAAAAAACATTAGAACCTTATGAATTAAAACTTAAACAAAAGTTAGATGCAGTAACTACATTTAGAAATTTGTAAAGATTTTATTGTACAAATGAAAAGAAGGATTTATCAGGATTTAGTTATTTTGGAAAAGAACGAAATTTTTTCAAGGCAATCTTAGATACCTTCTAAAAGATTTTAATAATGGAAATGTAAATTGGGTTAGAGTCAACACCAACTATAAGCAACAATTGCAAGTTCTTAAAGAAGATGATTTTCAGGTTTTTGGATACATACAATTTACTATAGAACCGCGTTGTACACTGGAAAAAGTACCATTCCTTATAAAATTTCAAAATGGAGAACTTAAATTTGAATTGGATAACTGTTAATTAAAAGCTATGATTAAAAATAAAATTGCCTTAGGAATTTTTATACTTTCTTTTTTAATAAATATTTCTTGTGCGCAGACTAAAAAGGAAAGTAACAGAATCTTGAAATAGTTGCTAAAATAAACGAATTAGTAAATTTATATGCAGATTATGAAGGTTTTAATGGAGAATTTTAGTAGCTCACGAAAATGAAGTTATTTATAAAAAAGGATTTGGTTTGGCAAATATGGAATGGAATATTCCTAATAAAACTGACACTAAGTTTCAAATTGCATCTATTACAAAACCTTTTACATCAATGCTTATTATGCAATTGGTTGCAGAAAATAAATTAGACTTACACGTTCCAATTTCCACTTATTTACCAAACTTTCCAAAAGAACAAGGAATGTAATTATTTACACATATCTTACACATCTGGTTTTGTTAGAGATTAGAATTGAAGAGAAGCTTAATAAATACAGAAGAAAAAGACTTAAAAATGGTTGAAGAATTTTAATTTACCTAGAATTAAGGATATCAGTTTTATATAGTAATACTGGCTTTTTAGTTTTAGGTTTAATAATAGAAACTATAACTGAAAAAAGTTATGAAACAGTGTTACAAGAAAAAATCCTTACACCTTGGGAATGAAAAATATGGAATTGATAAAAAGAGAATAAAACAAAGAGAAAGGTATTTTAAAGTTTTGGAGATATTTTATGCCGATTTTAGAATAACAGCAGTTGGTAATAATACAGTGAAGATTATTGGGATCAAGATATAACTGAAGAATATTACAAAAAAATATATGGATTTATAACAAAACATATAAAAGACTGGATATGGAGGTTCAGGATATGGATGGGAATTAAAAGAAAAACAAATTGGAAATACAACTAATTATATTGAAACTATTGGGCATAGTGGTTCTATAAATGGTTTTTGCGCTTTATTTACCAGAATTCCTTCAAGCAATTCTTCAATTATTTTATTAAATAATACTAAACGTGCTTTTTTAAATTCAATTACAACAGCAGTTACAGGCATTTTAAATGATAAAAATACGATTTTCCTTAAAACCTTTAGAAGTTATGAGATATAGAAAAAAGGTGTAATGGTTTGAAAAAAGAACAAAATTAATAAGCGAACAAGTTTGGAGGTACAAGTTATGCAAGGAATGCAAAAGAGCGAAGTTTTTAAATTAAGTATAGAAATTTTTCCAAATAGAGATAATCCCTACGATAGTTATGCGGAAGCATTAATGACACTTGGTAAAAATGAAGAAGCTATTAAAAATTATAAAAAATCATTAGAATTAAATCCAAAAAATAATAATGCTGTAAAAATGCTAAAAAAATTAGGCGCTAATTAAATTACAAAAATAAAACTATTGTGGGTTTTTAACCTTTAAAGAACCAATTGTTAAAAATATTAAAAAGCCTAGTGTTATATAACTTATATTGCTGTAAGATCCGAAACTTGAAAAACAATAACTAAACATGCTGGGAGCAATAGCACTCGCAATTACTAAAAAACTCATAACTTTTCCAGTTATAGATCCTAAGTATTTTCTTCCAAAATATTTAGGCCAAGTAACAGCATTAATAACTGAAAACAAACCACTAAGTGTTCCTAAGCCCGCAATTAACATATACACACCAAAGGTAGAAGATAAAAATAATAAACCCAAAGAAGCTAAAATTCCACTGGCTATCATTATAAATAAATAGATTTTATGCTGAATATAATCACTTAAAATATTACATAAAGTTGAAACGAAAATCGCAATAACTGAAATTGGTAAAAATACAGCTATTGCTTGAGGTTTTGTGTAATCTTGACTCGCAAAAATTGATACTACATGAAATGTAAAACCAGTAATAAAAAAGCTATTAAAAGTTAAAACTAGCCCAAACATCCAAAATGCTCTTGTTTTTTTCGCTTCACTAAGTGTTAGGTTGTTTTCAATTTCTTCAACATCATTAAACGTTGTTTTATTTGATAAACCATCTGGTGTTAAATCAAAATCTTCAGGTTTATTACGATAAAATTGCATTATAAAAAAACTAAAAATAAATAAACAAACCGCTAAAATTTGCCAACTTACTTCCCATCCATAATTATCAATAAAATAATTAACTAAAATTGGTGACGAAGAAAATCCTAAAGAAACTGCGATACTGCTAATAGAATTAATTTTACCTCGATTTTTATTAAACCAAATCATTATCATATTTCGAGACGCCATAGTTAAAACTCCTTGTCCGCTAAATCTTATAAAGAAAAAGAATACAGTTATTAATGAAAATGGTATAATCCAAGAATCAATATTTAGAATTGTTTTTATACTATCACTAATTTGAACTGATATTGACAATAATAATAATGAAAAACCTAAAAATATTGTTGCAAAAAATGCCAAATATCTAGCACCATATTTGTCAAATAAAAAGCCCGCTTTAGTTACCAAAAAAGAACTAATTAATGTACCTATCATATAAGCATTACTAAATTGATTTCTAGTTAAACCTAAAGCATCTTTTACTGGATCTGTAAAAACTGAAACTCCTACGGTTTGTCCTGGCATACTTGCTAAAACACCAATACTTCCAAAAAAAAGTACAACATATCCGTAAAAAAATGGTGACTTATTAGGGTTTATAAAAGAATATTTATTTTGATTTACCATTTAAAAAATTTCAAAATCAAATGTAAGAATTTAAATTGTTTAGAAAATTCCAAAATTTAAAAAACATTATTATTAAATTTTAAAAATGTTTTTAGCCTGAAAACGTTTGAAATAGGGTAAAATTTTAAATGCAAATTATCTATGACTTTAATCATAATTCAAAAAATATTATTGCTTCATATTTGTCCTCATTTTTAAGAAAAAAAGAAAACAATGAATACAAATAAATTAGCAAATCCAGCGGTGGTTGGGTTAGCAGGCTTTGGCTTAACAACGTTACTTTTGCAATTTCATAATTTAGACTTAATAGGCTTAGGTCCTGTTATTGCAATGGGTTTTATTTTTGGAGGTTTAGCACAAATGATTGCTGGGTTTTTGGAGCATAAAATGGGTAATAATTTCGGCTTTACTGCATTTACTAGCTATGGTGCTTTTTGGATTGGATTAGGATTTATTTGGATATGCAATCATTTCAATATTTATAATTCCTCTGGGATTGACGTTGGTTTCTATTTGATTGCTTGGACATTATTAACGCTAATTTTATGGATTGCATCATTATTTATTCACGGTGCAATGGCATTTACTTTTACAGCCTTATTAATTGGTTTTATATTATTAGATTTAGCACATTTTGGTTTTCCTGAGTTAACCGTTTGGGCTGCATATGTTTTAATAATTTGTGCTTTAGGTGCTTGGTATATGATGGCTACAATAATTATTAATGATGTAGCAAATAAGCAACTTTTAAAAGTTGGAAAGCCTTGGGTAAAAAAAGGTTCATAATTTTAAAGAATTGGTTAGTTTTTTCTAAACCTTGAAAATAACACTAATTTTTTCTTAGTATTAATAAAATATACACCTGTTAAAAGAATTGTAGCAGCAATTATAGATTGTAGCGTAATTTGTTCTTTTAAAAAAAACCACCCCAAAAGTAACGCAATCACAGGGTTCACGTATGTTGAAGTTGCTACTTTTTCTGGAGAAACAACTCTAAGTAAATAATTAAAAGATGTAAAGGCAATTATACTTCCAAAAATAATTAATCCTATCATAGATAATTGCACCGATGAACTCCAATTAGTTATTGCAATCCATTTTTCACCAAAACTAAAACTAGCAATTAATAATAGAATACCACCCATTAACATTTGATATCCAGTATTTACAAAAAAATTGGAAGGTAAATCTGCTTTTGAAACAAAAATACTTCCATAGCTCCAACTTAGCATCCCAGCAAAAATCATTAACATTCCTTTTATAGATCCTTCTTGATGAATTAGTTGTTTTTGACTGACTAATAAATAAATACCAATAAAACCCAATACTACTCCAATAATAGACATTGGTTGAATTTTTTTTCCTTGTATAATTAACATCAAAATTAGCACAACTAAAGGCTGAGCAGAGATCTCAAGAGCCGCAAATCCACTATCAACAAATTTTAAAGCCCACACTACTACTCCATTTCCAAAAGTTAAAAATAAAAAGCCTGCAATTGTACAATTTAATAACTGCTTAAGTGTAATTTTAGTTTTAAAACCGGCTATTTTAGCAATAATAAAAATTAAAATTCCAGCGGATAAAAAACGAATTGAAGCCAACATAAATGGGGGTAATTCTGTAACAGCAATTTTATTTAATAAATACGTTGAACCCCAAATTATGTATATAGAAAAAAAAGCTAATATTATAAGTAATTTGCTATTTGATTTCATAGAATAAAATATATTAAGCCTTAGCTTTTTTGTGAAGCCAATATTACTAAAAAACAACTAATAAATTTAAAAATAAAGACTATTTTAATTTATTTATGAATTATAAAAAAACAATGTAATTATAATATAGAATACTTAATCTTCTGGCGGATACCCATTAATTTCTTCAAAAATTTGATCAAAATTAGCAAGTAAAAAAGCTCTTAACTTTTGTCTATAGTCTTCTTTTAACCAGTCTGTAAAGCTATTGGTGCTTTTACAAATACACTTTAAATATTGTTGAATTCTATAATCAATATCATCACCCAATTCCTTTGCTAAAATTAAAGCATCATAGACGTCTTCACTATTTTCAACACAAATTCTTGCGTGTTGTTCTATAGATCGTGAAAGCACAACTTTAGAAGATTCACCTATTTTTATTGCCTCTATATATACTTTTTTAATATTAAAAAAAACATCTTCAGTTTTAGAAAATTTTGCTCGTAATTCATCTGGCATTTCATATCTAAAATTACTTTCTAAATCTTCATCGGTTAAAAGATTGTCTAAATAATAATTTGGATATTTAAATATTTTTTGCCAATTAACTTTTGCTCCCCACATCCCAAATCTATGAAAGTTATTTCCTAAATCTATTACGTTAAACGTGGTTTTGTTTTTTAAAATTCTAGAGCCTCTACCAATCATTTGATAATATAAAGTTAACGATCTGGTAGCTCTATTTAAAATAATTGTATCAACGGTTGGTTCATCAAAGCCCGTTGTTAAAATACTTACTGAAGTTAAAATAGCATTTGGAGTTTTTTTAAACCAACGTAAAATAAATTCGCGTTCTCTTTTAGTAGCGGTATTATCTAAATGCATTATAGGATAACCGGCCATTTTAAAGGCTTCAAAAACATTTATAGAGGTATTAATTCCGTTGTTAAATATTAATGTTTTTTTACCTAAAGAACGTTCTTCATAAGCTTTGATTAATTTACTAAGCATTTCGCTATTTGTATATAAATCATCTGAAGACTTTACGGTATAATCTCCATTTATTCCAACAACTAAGGAAGTTAGCCCAACATTATAAGAATATGTTTTTGCTTTCGCTAAAAATTTATTTTCTATAAGTGTTTCTATAGATTCTCCAATAATTAATTCTTCGTAATTATCAGTCATTGGTAACTGAATATTGGAACTTAATGGAGTTGCCGTTACGCCTAAAATAAAAGATTTTTCAAAAAACTTAAAAAGTTTTGTAAACGAATTATAATGCGCTTCATCAATTATTACTAATCCAATATCAGAAATATCAAGCTTATTATCATTCAATCTATTATTTAAAGTTTCTACCATTGCAACATAACAAGAATAATCTCTGTGATCGTCTAAATTAGCTTTACTATCAATTACTTTATTAACAACCCCAAAATCTGAAAGCATGGCACACGTTTGTTTGCATAGTTCTATTCTGTGCGTAAGAATTAAAACTTTGCTTTTGTGGTGTTTTAAGTATTGGCGAACGAGTTCTGAAAAAATCACTGTTTTTCCTCCACCTGTAGGCAATTGAAAAAGTAAATGATAATCATCAGGAGCTTCCTCAAATCTTTTAAAAATTTTTGTAATAGCTTCTTTCTGATAATTATAGAGCTCTTTACCAGTTTTTTTTTCTTCTAAGTCTGTAGTAGTTAAGGTCACATTTGTAATTTAAAAACTCACAAAAATACAGCCTTTATTGGCGTGAATGCAACTTTTTTGCAAAAAATATTTTTTTTGGCACAAAATTTCGACCTCTAATTCCTTAGTTTTTCAAGTTCAACAGTATAATCATATTGTAAATCTTCATGTAAAGTTGAAACCGATTTTTCTATTAATAATAGTTGTCTTTCAAATAAATTTTTGAGTGTAGTATTATTATTAATTGTAGGTTTAAAGTCTTTTAATTGATTACAAAAAAACAGTAATAATTCAACTTCAGTTTCTTTCTTTTTTGAATAACGAATATAAGTTTTAACAATTCTTAAAATTTTACGAGCACTTTTTTTTATAAAAAAATAGCTTGATGTATTTATTTCTTGAAACAATTGTGCAACTTCATTTTTTACACTTGAAATATAGGCATCTTCATCAGATGCCATATATAACAAGTAAGTTAAAAGCTCTTTATTTTCTTTTTTAAATTTTGACAGTCTTAAAACAAGTTCAATTAATTCACAATTCGAGCAATCATTTAATTCGGTTTTTAGTTCTTTAACTGAAGCTGTTTTCATTAAAATATTTACAATAATTAATTAGAATCTGGTAATAATTCATATCCTTGATTAATTCCTTTTTCAATTGCAGGAACTCCTTTTTTCATCCAAACTGGCATTGGTGCACCTTTCAAGTAATAATCAAAAAACTGCTGCATACGAATGTTGAAATCTTTTCTATTTTGCATTTTTAAAGGCCAATGTGGTTCGCCATTATAATTTAAAAACCAAGCTGGTTTGCCTAATCTTCTTAATGAAACAAAAAACTCAATACCTTGGTACCAAGGCACATGTCCATCGGCATCATTATGCATAATTAACAATGGAGTATTAATTTTATCAATATTAAATATTGGAGAATTTTCGACATAACGCGCAGGATATTCCCAAGGTGTACCTCCTATTCTACTTTGTGTATGTTCGTATTGAAATTGTCTACTTAACCCTGTCCACCATCTAATTCCACCATAAGCACTAATCATATTTGCCACAGGTGCACCAGACTCAGCTGCTTTAAAAATATCTGTTTTAGTAACTAAATAAGCAATTTGGTATCCTCCCCAACTGTGTCCTTGCACCCCAATATTATCTTTGTCAACAAATCCTTTTTCTATTAATGAAGTAACACCAGGAATTACACAACTATATGCACTTTCTCCTGGATAACCAATTCTGTAATTTATATCTGGATTAAATATTAAATAGCCTCTACTTGCATAAAAACTATAACTAATAGTAGACCTTCCTGGAGATGGTGCTTTATGACTAAATAGTCCATCAGAACTTTTTTCATAAAAATTAACGAGCATTGGATATTTTTTTGAAGGATCAAAATTCTCTGGTTTTATTAACATTCCTGTCAATGCTTCACCATCTAATGATGTCCAATGTACCAATTCTGCAGTCCCCCAATTATAGTCACTTTGTTGTGGATTTGCATTAGATATTTTTGTTTGTTTTTTAAAACTTAGATCGGAATAAATTAAATCTGGATACACTTTAAAGCTTTGTTTGGTAAATAATACATTATCGGTATCCTTCGCTTTAATTGGTCTAGAAAAACGATAAGCATCTAAAACTAATTGTTTTCCTTTATTATTTTTTGGATTAAACTCAAAATAACCAGCATGTTTGTTAGTTTCATTAAATATTGAAAGTAACCACTTTTGATTTTTATCTAAAAAACGTTCTTCTCTATCAAATTCTATGTATCTATAAGTTGTTTTAGTAGCACGCCCGTTTGTTAATTTTTCACTTGAACCATTTTCTGGATTAAATTCCCAAATATCATACCTGTCGTATAACAAAATTGAAGCATCGTTTGCTGTCCATCCTGCTGCTCCATAAGATCTAGGGTTTACAGGAGAATCATTTAATTCATCATAAAAAATCTTACCTTTTGTTAAGTTTGTTAGCTTTTTTGAAGCCAAATTATAGGTAAACCACGTACTGTCAACAGTATTATATCCATAAGCATATTTTGCACTTGGACTTAACCGAACACGACCACTAATTTTATTTAATATTTCAGTTATGTTTCCATTATTTGTATTTACAATTGCATAATCGCGTGCAGAATTTCCTGTCCACTGACTTTCCAAAAGGTATGGTTCTGGATTGCTAAGCAATGCAAATTCAGCATTTCCTTCATTTCCAATTTCAGCAGAAGGATATGCTACAGAACCTAATTGCACTAATTTATTATTTGCTAAATGTATAGCTGTAGTGTATGATTTTTTTGCATCATTTTTTACTTGTAATTCTTGAACTGTATATAATCTAGGTTCATCATATGTCCAAACTTCAACATTTACAATTTCTTCATCAAGTAAAGTAGTATCCTTAATAATTGGTGGCTTGGCTAAACCAAAATATAGTTTAGATTCGTCTTTAGAAAAGTAAATATTTCCATCTGACGAAACTCTATACCCTTCTGGAGCAGATGTTGGATCTATTAATTTTTTGGCTTTAGAAATACCTTCGTTCCAATAATACAATTCGTTTGGTCTTACTTGAACTTTTGTTGTATCTAAATCGGCAACAAAACCTAAATTTTTCCCAGAATCACTAAAATTTAATTGATAATATTTAGTTTTTTCATCAGCCTCAAAAACTGAAGTTAATTGTTTGTTTTCCAAATTAAGTATATAAACACCAGCATTTACCGTTGAATCTTCACCTGTTGTTACAAACGCTAATTTTTTACCTTCTTTTGCAAAAAGATATTGCGTTACATATTTAAAAGTATCTTGTTTAGAAGTAGTTAAATCTCTTAAAACCAAATGATAACCGTTATCCTTTCCAACTTTTTTTAGTTTTTTATTTCTTTTACTTTTTTCCTTACTTTCTTTTTTAGAAGTGTCTTTATCTTTTTTTACTGCTTTAATATCTTCTAACATATATGCAATAAAACCATCCCATTTTTCTGGAATTTTATATGATTTTACATTTCCAATTTTTGAAAGTGAGTTTGTTTTAAGTGTGTAAATTGCCAAAGTATCTTTAGGTAATTTATCTTTTTTAACTTTTTTACGTTTTAATTCCTTTATACTATCTTTCCAAGGTTTTACAGTAAACATTGCAACTTCCGAATTATTTGTAAAAACAGGATTTTCAGCTCTTTCGTGTTCAAAAATAAGTTGTCCTTTGCTATTTTTAATTTTAACATGGCTATCTTTTTCTCCTTTTTCAAGCAAATACATTATAGCATTTCCATTCGAAGAAATTTTCTGATTTTTAATCGCATTCCAAATATCAAAATCTTGATGATCTAATACTTTTTTTTGTGAAAAAGAATTAGTTACAACACCTATTAACAAAGCAATAATTAGTATTTTTCTCATAATAGTTCAATTATTTATTAATTTTAATCTCTAATAATTCTACGTGTATTTAAATTGTATTTATCTCCTTTGCTAAGAAAATAAAAATCTCTACTACCTTTTGGCAACTGTATTATTTCGTTCTTATCTTTTATCCAACGAGTACCATCATAAATAGCAACATAGCTATTTCCAATAACTTCAAAAATATTATTTTTTACTATAATTCCGGTATCTTCATCTAAACCAATACCTAATAAATCTGGATGCTTATCTAAAATATCAAACATATCAAACTGCCGGTTTCTTGCCAATAAATGCTGATCAATTGCTACATTGGTTAAAAAATTTAATCCTTCTTCGTGGTCACCCATCATAATTGTGTTGGTTTTTGTGTCGCCACGCGCCAAATAAGAGCCTTGAATGGTTGCCCCAGCAGAACTTCCAGCAATTACGCCTCCTCTTTCTAATAATGCATTAAAAGCTTTGTGAGTTTTTGTGTTTAAATAAGAATCTGCCAATCGCCATTGTCTTCCTCCGTTAAACCAAACACCTTTGGCATGTTCTAAAACTTTAATAAATTCATCTGAATTAGCTTCTTCTCTATTGTGCGTATGTAAAACAGTTACATTTTTAAAACCTTTTTTAAGAAAGCTATTTTTAAAATTATCTAAATCTTTTTGTGATATTTCTTCACTGGTACCAGCTGTTGGAATAACTACAATTGGCTCGTTTTCACCTCCAACAAGATTCATAAACTCTTCATAAAAATAATTAGAAGCTGCTCCTCCAATAATTAATAATATGCCATTTTCTGGGCTTTGTGTTAGTATTTCAGATTGATTTTTTAATAATTTTTCATTTAAATTTTGAGAAAACCCAACTAAGGAAGTAAATAAAAATAGTAGTAACGTAACAAGTTTCATAAATCAATAATTATTTCGAATTTTAAAAGTACTATTTTTCTAAAAGAATCTATAAATTTGATGAAATTTATTTTTAATGACCTTTAATTGATTTATTTACCCAATTATTAAACTAATATATTATTAAATATTTATACAGATATTTCAACAAATTTAATTCCTAATTCTTTTTGAATATCTTGAATTTTCTGTAATTCATTTGGCAAAATAAGCGCAATAGAAAACCCAGCCTTTCCTGCTCTTGCTGTTCTACCACTTCTATGGGTATAATATTCTAATTGTTCTGGTAATTGATGATGAACTACAAAACCTAAGTTACTTACATCAATACCACGTGCAGAAACATCGGTTGAAATTAACACTTGTAAGCTTCTGTTTTTAAAAGCTCGCATAACTTTTTCGCGCTCTCGCTGTTGCATATCGCCTTCTAAAGCATCTACCGAAAAACCTTCTTCTTTTAAAAACGCAGTTAAATTTTGTGTTCCAGCTTTTGTTCGACAAAATATAATCCCTCTATCATTTGCTCTTCGTTCTAAAATTTTAATTAACAATTCTGGTTTTTCTTTAATGGTTGTTTTTATATAATGGTGCGTAATATTTGCGTTAACTAAAGCATTTTTGTTAACTGCAATTTTTACAGCATCAGAAGCCATATAAGTTTTTATAATCTGTTTTATCTCATCTGGCATGGTTGCAGAAAATAACCAAGTGTTTTTGTTTTTTCCTGTATATTTTAGAATTCTGTTTAAATCTTGTTTAAATCCCATACTCAACATTTCATCAGCTTCATCTAATACCAATGTTGTTATCTTACTTAAATCAATTTCGCCTTTTTCAATTAAATCTATCAATCTTCCAGGTGTAGCAACAACAATATGTGTAGTTCTTTTTAAATTTTTAATCTGACGCTCAATTTTTTCACCACCATAAACTGCTTCTATAAAAATTTTGGAATCTAGATATTTAGTATATTTAAAAAGTTGTTTTTTAATTTGTTGCGCTAATTCTCTTGTAGGTGCTAAGATTAACGACTGAATGTTTGATGAATTGGCATCTATTCCCTGTAAAATTGGCAACCCGAAAGCAGCTGTTTTTCCCGTTCCTGTTTGCGCTAAACCTATTAAATCGGTCTTAGATTTTAATAAAACAGGTATGACAGCTTTTTGCACTTCAGTTGGTGACTTTATACCTAGTTCTTTTAATCCTTGTATAAACTCTTTATGAATTCCTAATTCTAAAAATGTTGCCATGTCTATTTTTTTGATTACAAATATACCTCTAATAAACAGGAGTATATCTTATTATTTTAATCAATAAAAAAGCTACTTAAAAAAGTAGCTTTTTGAAAAGTATTTATTATTAAATTATATTTTTTTAACACGAACCGCATTCATACCTTTTAAACCTTTTTCAAGTTCAAAAGTTACTTTATCATTTTCAGCAATTTCTTCTAAAACACCACTTACGTGTACAAAAAACTTTTCTTGAGAATTTGAATCAATTATAAAACCAAAGCCTTTAGAAGTGTCAAAAAAGGATACTTTACCTTGTCTATCAACAGGCACTTCTTCTTCTCTATCTTCCTTTTTAGGAATTCCTATTTCAATGCTTTCTGCATCTACTTTTATTTTTTTGGACGGATCTGGCGGCGTATCAGTTAATTGTCCGAACTCATCAACATACACAAACATGCTGTCTTGTCCACTAGCCTTACGCTCTTCTTTTCTTAAAAGCTTATCTTTCTTTTTCTTTAATCTTTTCTTCTCTCTTTCTTTTTTACCAAATGTTTCTTGTGATCCTGCCATTAATTTTTTATATTAAATTTAATTTTTTATATGCTGTTTACCAGACAGTTAAAGGTAGTCATTTGAATTAAAATAATTTTTTTTAGGAATACAATTTTTTTAAATTGAATTACAAAATATAACTGAAGTTATTAAATGACTTGTTTATAAATTAATTATAAACTTTGGCAAATATAACACTTCCAATTTAATTTTTTATATGTCAGGTTAATATATCGATATAAAATATATAAAAAGTTGAATTTGCATACCCCATTTTAATAAAAAACAAAATAGTTTGATCTATTTCAAAACCAGTTTAAGTTTAGAGAATTATAATAATAATTTCTTGACTCATTTAGTTTAATATTTGGCTAATAATAAGATTTACACTACTTTGTGATTAGTTTATTAATTTTAATTAACCAATACTTCTTTATTATTATGACAAATTCAACAACAAAACCTAGCACAATTTTTTGGGTAATAAGTATTATTGCACTTTTTTGGAATATAATGGGTGTAGTAGCCTATTTAGGACAAGCTTATATGACAGAGGAGGCATTATTAGTATTACCAAAAGCAGAACAGGCTTATTATACTAATATACCTGCTTGGATTACTGCTGCATTTGCAATTGCAGTTTTTACAGGATTTTTAGGCTCTCTTGCATTAGTTTTAAAGAAAAAATGGGCAAAATTAATGTTTATAGTTTCTTTAATTGCAGTTGTTATACAAGTAATTTATAATTTGTTTATTCAAGAATTTTTAGAATTAACTGGAACTAGCGTAATTTTGCCAGTAATTACTGTTGTAATAGCTGCTTTCTTAGTTTGGTTTACTAAAAATTCAATTAAAAAAAATATTTTAAACTAAGACTATTTTTTAAAACTTTAACTTTAATAGCCATTGTTGTTTCTAACTACATTGGCTATTTTTTATTTACATTATAACTTAATAAAAAAAATTAATTGTTTTTAAATTTTCCTCTTCTTTTTCCATTTCCCATACCATTACCTTTACCCATACCATTTGGATGTTCTTCATTAAAATGGCTTTCAAACCAACTTGGTTTTTCTAGTTCATTATTAAACATGTACGTTGCAATTTTAACCATTTCATCCTTATTAAAAGGTTGCTTTGGCATCACTTTAAAATTTTGAACAGCTCCAAACATTAAAGCATTTTCTTCTTTTGGATCTAAGGTCCAATTGGTAATAGCCGTTACAAATTCTTTTTCTGTTGCATATGACATTTTATACCTTCTTTTAACAGCAACCATAGGTGGTGCAATAATTTCGTCGTGAGATTTTGAGGTAACTGAATGACAAGCATAACAATGTTGTTGAATTAATTTGTATCCTTCATTATCAGTATTTGTTGAAGTTTCTACAACTTCGGTAACTTTTTTACTGTTTTTTTTACTTTCGGAGCAAGAAGTTATAGTTACTAAAGTTATAACAAATAAAATTTTTAATATTTTCATTTTTTTAATTTTAATTAGTTCCACATTGTTCGTTAGAAGACGAAATAATAGCTTCAAATTCACTAATTGTTATATAAATTGGCTCATAAGTGCCATTATTTTGCAGAACCTGATTATTGAAATTCCTTAAATGATTTCGTGAGCCACATTTTAATACACTGTAAAGGTATAACAAATCAGTATTTGTTGTCCGCTTTTCATTTTCAGTAATATCATTTATGTCAAGATCTTCAATTGTGTTGCCAACCTTTAATGCTTCTAGTAAAGAAATATTAGATATTTCTGTTAAACTATTATAAATAGATTGTAAATATGAATTGTTGAATTTTCCAATAGTTTCTGAGGCTGGATCTTCCAAATTATAACGATTTAATAGTTCAAGAACACTATTCATATGTTTTTGTTCGCTATTTGAAATATTTTTAAATATCTGTAAACCATATAAATTATAAGAATATAAATAAACATCTCTTGCTAATTTTTCTTCTTCTCTCAAAAAATATAAGTCGGCAATTTCTTCATTTGTTAATAAATCTTGTGCTTCTATAGTAATTTCGGTATTAGTTTCTTCTGAATCTGTACTTGAACAGCGAAAGAAAAACAATGCTATTAAACTAATTACGACAAATATTTTTTTCATGGATGTCTATTGTTTTATTCTTTTAAAAATTCAAATCTCATAATTATTTATAAATAAATGGGTGACTAATGTTGCTCAAATATTTATAATTTTAAAGATTTTATTATTAGACCCCTAAAATTTAAAAAAGTTTAAAAAAAAACGTTTCCATAAAATGAAAACGTTTTTAATATTTTAAATATAATAATTAATTTATCTGAATGCTATTTTACGCATACGTAAACTTTGAGGAGTAACTTCTAAATATTCATCTTCTTTAATGTATTCCATACATTCTTCTAAAGAATAATCTATTTTTGGAGCAATTTTAACACTATCATCAGTTCCAGATTTACGAACGTTTGTTAATTTCTTACCCTTAATTAAATTAACGGCCATATCTTCTTGTTTATTGTTTTCACCAACTACCTGACCTTTATATATTTCTTGATTAGGATCTATAAAAAACTTCCCTCTATCTTGCAGTTTATCAATAGAATAAGCAGTTGCTTTACCTGTTTCTGCAGAAACAATAGCTCCATTATTAGAAGTTGCTATTTCACCTTTATAAGCATCAAAACCGCGTAAACGGTGATTAATAATAGCTTCTCCAGCAGTAGCTGTTAAAATTTTATTACGTAAACCAATTAAACCTCTTGAAGGAATATCAAACTCTAAATGTTGTAAATCACCCTTTGGTTCCATTACCAACAAATCACCTTTTCTTAAACTTACTAAGTTAATAGCTTTACTTGCAGATTCTTCAGGTACATTAATTACTAAGGTTTCATAAGGCTCACATTTAACACCATCAATTTCTTTGATAATTACCTGTGGACGACCTACTTGTAACTCATAACCTTCTCTACGCATTGTTTCAATTAAAACTGATAAGTGTAAAATTCCACGTCCAAAAACATTAAATTTATCTTCTGTATCAGTATCTTCAACTCTAAGTGCAAATTTTTTTCAGTTTCTTTATATAGTCTATCACGTAAATGACGAGAAGTAACATATTTACCTTCTTTTCCATAAAATGGAGAATTATTAATTGTAAATAACATACTCATAGTAGGTTCATCTACTTTTAATCTTGGTAAAGGTTCTGGGTTTTCTAAATCTGCAATTGTATCTCCAATATCAAAACCTTCAATTCCTGTAATTGCACAAATATCTCCACTTCTAACTTTTGCTGTTCTGTCTTTTCCTAAACCTTCAAATGTATGTAATTCTTTAATACGTACTTTTTTAAAACTTCCATCAGCTTTACAAAGCATATAATCTTTTCCTTCTTCTAAATCACCTCTAAAAACACGTCCAATTGCAATTCGACCAACAAAAGATGTAAAATCTAACGAAGTAATTTGCATTTGAACAGTACCTTCTTTATAAGGAGCTTCAGGAATATTTTCTAATATAGAATCTAAAAGAGCTACAATATCTGTAGTTTCTTCTTTCCAATCTCTACTCATCCAACCTTGTTTTGCCGAACCATAAATGGTATCAAATTCTAATTGTTGTTCGGTAGCATCTAATGCAAACATTAAATCAAAAACTTTTTCATGTACTAAATCTGGTGTACAGTTTGGTTTATCTACTTTATTAATAACAACAATTGGTGTTAAACCTAATTCTAAGGCTTTACCTAATACAAAACGAGTTTGTGGCATTGGACCTTCAAAAGCATCAACAAAAGTAAAACACCATCTGCCATTTTTAATACACGCTCTACTTCACCACCAAAATCGGCGTGACCAGGAGTATCAATAATATTAATTTTTACACCTTTATAAATGATAGAAACATTTTTAGAAAGTATAGTAATCCCTCTTTCACGCTCCAAATCATTATTATCTAATAATAAATCGGTACGAACTTTACGCTCATCTAAAATGTGAGCTTGATCAATAATTTTATCAACCAATGTAGTTTTACCGTGGTCAACGTGCGCTATAATAGCTATATTTCTTATACTTTGCATTTTCTGATTTTTAAAGGCTGCAAAAGTAATTGTTTTATTTGGTTTATTGTAACAAAATTAAAGAATTATAGATTTTTAAAAAATTAATTTAAATCCTTATGTTTGTTAAAAATTATTCTATTATGATATTTAACAACTTCGCTTTATTTAACTGGAATTGGGGGATTATTGGTTCGCAATTTTTATGTTTTTAGTTTTTTTAGGACTGATTATAGTATTGCCATTATTTTGTGCGTGGATGGAAAAAAGAGTGATCAAAGTACTGCATAATACATTTAGTTTAATAAAAAACATTATATACTTAAAAAAAACGTTCAACAGCTCTTTTAACGAATTTTTTAGTTGTATTAATTTTATGTACCTAATAAAACACTTTTATTTTAAATTTTTCTACGTTCTCTTTCTTCTTTAAGCAAACGAAGCTCTCTGTTTGTTTGTCCAGCAACAGAAGTATTTTCCTCTGCCCTTCTAATTAAGTAAGGCATTA
Organism: uncultured Flavobacteriaceae bacterium; assembly: GCA_942492305.1. GTDB lineage: Bacteria > Bacteroidota > Bacteroidia > Flavobacteriales > Flavobacteriaceae > Lutibacter. The sequence goes on from CALOEI010000003.1 coordinate 270,302, forward strand.
CGTCTCTAACAGGTCCGAATGGTAAATATTTAGCAACGTTGTAACCGTTTTCAGATAAATTATAGCTTATATGATCACTCATACCATATAACTGTCCAAACCAAATTCTTAAATCGTGTTTATCTAAACCAGATTTGGCAATTAAATCCATTAATAAATAAGAGCTTTCTTCATTATGTGTACCTGCAAAAATGGCCATATCTTCTATATTTTCAAACATATACACTAAAACGTCATCAAACATTTTATCTGTAGCAGCCTTATTTTCACAAATAGGATATTTATACCCTTTTTCTTCAGCACGTTAACGTTCTTTTTCCATATATGCACCACGAACCAATTTCATTCCAATTTTAAAACCTTGTTCTTTAGCTCTTGCGTGTAGCTTTTTTAAATAATCCAATCGATCCCAACGATATAACTGTAAAGTACCAAATACAATTACTTTTTGTTTATTGTATTTTACCATCATTTCTTCAATTAAATCATCTGCAGCATCTTGCATCCAAGTTTCCTCAGCATCAATAAGTAGAGGAACATCTCTGTCAAAAGCAGCTTTACTTACAATATCATAACGTTCTTTTACCCGTTTCCATTCAATTTCTTCGTGAGCATCTAACGGTGAACCTTCTGTTATTTTTTGATAAATTTCAAATCTTCCAAATCCAGTAGGTTTAAAAACGGCAAAAGGAATTGCTTCTTTTTCTTTACCAAATTTTATGGTATTTAAAGTTTTTTCCATGGCTAAATCAAACTGCTCCTCAACTTCTTTTCCTTCAGCAGAATAATCTAAAACAGAATGTACGTTTTTAGTATACATTTTATCAATGGTTGGTAAACAATCTATTTCAGTTACTCCACCACAAAAATGATCAAAAACAGTAGCTCTAATAATGCCTTCAACAGGTAAATGTGTTTTAAGCGCAAATTTGGTAACAGCAGTACCAATTTTAACAAGTGGCTCTCGCTTTATCATCTCAAACAAATAGTAAGCTCTATCTAGCTCAGCGTTTGTTTTTAAGGCAAAAGCAACCTCTGTATTATCAAATAATTTTTCCATTGTAAATTGTGTTTACACAAAGATAATTCCTAAGAGTTTATTTTTTAAATTTTTTACCTTTAATTTGCACATCTAAATTATCCAAAATGCAACCAATTCTATCCAATAATTATTTTGTACAGTTTGAAACTCAATCTTATGTAAAATTAAATCACTATTTAAGTGAAAACAAACCATCAACTATTTTTATTTTGGTAGATGAAAATACCAATCAACATTGTTTACCAATTTTATTACAAGAAATTGAAACAGAAATTGTTATTGAAATTATTGAAATAGAAGCTGGTGAAGAAAATAAAAATTTAAATACTTGTACCGGTGTATGGGAAGCATTAACGGAATTAGGCGCAGACAGAAAAAGTTTACTAATTAATTTAGGTGGTGGCGTTATAACAGATTTAGGTGGTTTTGTTGCAAGTTGCTTTAAACGTGGTATTGCATTTATTAATATACCAACAACGCTTTTAAGTATGGTTGATGCTTCTGTTGGTGGAAAAACAGGAGTTGATTTGGGTGTATTAAAAAATCAAATTGGATTGTTTTCTGATCCTGAAATGGTACTCATTGATGCAAGGTATTTACAAACTGTGACAGAACGCGAAATACGTTCTGGATTGGCAGAAATTATTAAATATGGTTTAACTTATGATGTTAAACTTTGGGATAAGATAATTAACTTTAAAGACTTAACAATAAGCAATATAAGCACTTTAATTCATCGTTCTATTGAAATTAAAAATGAAGTTGTTACTGAAGATCCGAAAGAACACGGATTACGTAAAATTTTAAATTACGGACATACATTAGGACACGCAATTGAGTCTTATTTTTTAGAATCTAAAAACAAAGAAAATTTAACTCATGGTGAAGCTATTGCAATAGGTATGATTACCGAAGCTTTTTTATCTGAAAAATTGTTGAATTTTCCTGCTGATTATTTAGCAGAAATTAAAACTAGGTTACTTAAAATTTATGGAAAAGTTACTATAGAGACTTCCGATTACGATGCTATAATAGAGTTACTAATTCACGATAAGAAGAATGTTAGCGGACAAGTAAATTTTGTATTACTTTCCGATTTTGAAAATTTTAAGTTAGATTGTAAAGTTGAGAAAGCATTATTAATTGAAGCTTTAGATTATTTGTAATTAATTGCTTAACAACAATCTTCAACAATACTTCTCTATATATACACTTCTTTATAAGCTGGTAAGCACATTTTGCAAACTAAATCTTTTGCTTGTGCTAATGCATTTTGTTTAAACTGTTGTAATCTTTCGTCAGATTCTAAAATGTAAATTCCATTCTTAGCCATATCATCCGTATCTCCAACATCGCTTAAAAAACCAGTAACTCCCTGTGTATTAACTTCTGGAAGACCTCCTGAGTTTGTAGAAATAACAGGAGTTCTTGCTGCCATTGCTTCTAAAGCTGCTAATCCAAAGCTTTCCGTTTCAGACGGTAATAAAAATAAATCGGAATAGCATAATAATTTATTTACTTCGTTACTATTTCCTAAAAATAAGTATTTTATCTAAAATGCCTAAATCTTTAGCTTGACATTCAATATGTTCTCTATCTGGTCCTTCACCAACTAGCAACAATTTTGATGGTATTTTTTTCTGAATTTTATAAAAAATATCAATAACATCTGCTGCTCTTTTAACAGGACGTAAATTACTAATATGTGTAATAATTCGTTCATTTTCAGAAGCTATAGAACCTCGCTGACATTCAGCATCCGTAATTTGAGGATATTTTTCAAAATCAATAAAATTATGAATAACATGAATTTCTTTGGTAATATTAAATAATCGCAAGGTATCTCTTTTTAAACTTTCAGAAACTGTAGTAACAACATCAGAATTATTGATACTAAATTCAACTGCTGTTTTATAATTTGGATGACTTCCAACTAAGGTAATATCTGTTCCATGTAAAGTTGTAACCACCTTAATATCAATATCTTTCTCTTTCAACATTTGTTTTGCCATATACGCGGCATACGCATGTGGAATTGCATAATGTACGTGTAAAATTTCTAAATTATACATTTCTACAACTTCAACCATTTTACTAGACAAAGCAAGTTCATAGGGTTGAAATTGAAATAAAGGATATTCTTCAACAAAAACTTCGTGAAAATGAATATCGTTTGAAATAAAATCTAACCGGACTGGCTGTTTATAAGTTATAAAATGAACGTGATTTCCTTTTTTAGCCAAAGCCATTCCTAATTCAGTTGCTACTACTCCACTTCCTCCAAATGTTGGATAACAAACAATTCCTATTTTCATACGTATTATTAAATAATTGAAAAATTAAAGGTTAAAATACTTAAACCTTAGTATTAGTTGTAAATATAAATTGAAACTTACAATTAGCGGTATTAAAACTGATAAATAAATCTTAAAAAAAGTTAAGGCCGTTTAAAAAGTTTTTAAACATCCTAAACAGCCTTATTTATATCTATTTAAACCCTTTAAATAGATTTTATTATTATTAATAATCTCCTAAAGTTTCAGGATTTTGAGCTAATCCATTAGCAAGTTGCTCATCGTTCGGAGCTTTTCCGTGCCAAGCGTGTGTATGCATCATAAAATCAATACCGTTACCCATTTCAGTATGTAGTAAAATACAAACTGGTTTTCCTTTTCCTGTTAACGATTTTGCTTCTTTCATACCTTTAAGTATGGCTTCAATATCGTTACCTTTTTCTATGTCTAAAACCGTCCAGCCAAAAGCTTCAAACTTAGCTTTTAAATCTCCTAATGGCAATACATGATCTGTTGAACCATCAATTTGTTGACCATTATAATCTACTGTTGCAATATAATTATCTACTTTTTTCCCTGCAGCATACATAATTGCTTCCCAATTTTGACCTTCTTGTAACTCACCATCACCGTGTAAAGAGTATACTAAATTTGAATCACCATTTAATTTTTTAGCTTGAGCAGCACCAATTGCAACACTCATCCCTTGACCTAAAGAACCTGATGCTATTCTAACACCAGGTAAACCTTCGTGTGTTGTTGGATGCCCTTGTAAACGTGTATTTAATTTTCTAAAAGTTGCTAATTCTGAAACTGGAAAAAATCCACTTCTAGCCAAAACACTATAAAAAACAGGAGAAATATGTCCGTTTGATAAAAAGAATAAATCTTCATTTTTACCATCCATAGAAAATTCAGTAGAATATTCCATAACTTCTTGATATAGGACCGTTAAAAATTCATTACAACCCAATGATCCTCCAGGATGACCAGATTTCACGGCGTGAACCATTCTAACAATATCTCTTCTTACTTGTTGTGCAAAATCTTGCAGTTGTTGTGTAGTTGACATTGTATTTTTTGTTTAAAAAACAAAAATACTATTTAATTTCGCAAAAATAGTATTTTTGAAACTTGAAATACTAAAATTTAGGTATAAAGTTATTGAGGTATTATCAACATATTATGTTTTTTGCTTTTTCTTTTTTGCTGCTGGAAACAAAACGTTGTTTAAAATTAAACGATAGCCTGGTGAATTTGGATGCAAATCGAGTTCGGTTTTAGGATCTCCTACTCTATGCTGATAATCTTCTGGATCGTGACCACCATAGAAAGTAAACATTCCTTTTCCTTTTACTCCGTGAATATAACGTGCTTCTCTATTTAATTTTATTTCTCCCATTACTAACACATTAGATTTTACAGCATCTCTATCAAAAGAAGTAGTTTGCCCCATAAAACCTTTAACTAATTGTGTATGATTTTGACATAACATAGTTGGAATTGGATCCCATTTTGCTGAATATTCTTTTAATGAAAAATAATCCGCTGTACGTTTTATATTTTGTCTTTTTCGAGTCATATCTATGGAAGAAAATTCGTATTCAATTGGATTTCTAACCAATGTAAAATCTTTAAAAGCAAATGTTTTATTGTAATCTATTTTATTTTGATAATCCATTTCAGAAGGATCTCCATCAAACATAGTTTCACAAATATCTACACCTTCAGCAGCTAAAGCAATATCAAAACTATCCGTGGCTGAACACATTGCAAACATAAAACCACCTCCAATTACAAAATCTCTAATTTTTAAAGCTACTGCTAATTTTTGTTGAGATCCTTTTGAATATCCCAATTTAGCAGCTAAAGTTTCTGCTGATTTTTTTTGTTCAATATACCAAGGAGCTGTTTTATAAGAACCATAAAATTTTCCAAATTGACCTGTAAAATCTTCATGATGTAAGTGCAACCATTCGTATAAAAGCAATTTTTCATTTAAAACTTCTTCATCATAAATAACATCAAAAGGAATTTCAGCATAGGTTAAAACCATAGTAACTGCATCATCCCAAGGCATTTTATCTTTTGGAGAATAAACAGCAATTTTAGGTGCTTTTTCTAAAACAACAGCTTCCATATTTTTAGAAGGACTGCTAATTTCTTCTAAAATTTGAGTTGCTTGTGTATCTGAAATTATTTGAAAAGAAACACCTCTTATTTTACATTCGTTTCTTGTAGCTTCATTATCTTCTAATAAAAAAGAACCTCCTTCATAATTTAACAACCATTTAGCTGTATTTCCTTTTTCTAAAGACCAATAGGTAATTCCATAGGCTTTTAAATGGTTGGTTTGAGTAACATCATCCATTGGAATTAATATAAATGAAGCAAAAATGAAACTGTTCGAAGTTGTAAACAATAAAAACAACTAACTAAAAATTTTAATTAAATATTTATTTTAAAAATTTTCAATTTTAAAAGGTAACATCACCATCATCTAAATTATCTTGAACTCCAAAAGCATCTTCTGGGGCTGTGCATATTACCTGATGAAATTGCACTATTCATTTTAGAATGAAATTCGTTTCCAAAACCTTCATCCAAATTACTAAATTGTGCTAAGTGACCCGTAAATTTTAATCGAATATTTTCTAAACCACCATTTCTATGTTTTGCAACAATAAATTCAGCTTGACCTTCGCAAGGTGTTCTTTCTTCATCATCCCATTCTGTTAGTCCATAATATTCTGGTCTAAAAATAAACGAAACAATATCGGCATCTTGCTCAATTGCACCAGATTCACGTAAATCTGATAATAACGGACGTTTACTTCCTCCACGAGTTTCGACAGCACGTGATAACTGAGATAAGGCAATTACTGGAATTGCTAATTCTTTTGCCAATGCTTTTAAATTTCGAGAAATTGTAGAAATTTCCTGTTCTCTATTTCCGTTTGAAGAGCTTCCAGCAGTCATTAATTGCAAATAATCAATTACAATAATTTTAATACCGTGTTGCGATGCTAATCGACGTGCTTTTGCACGCAAATCAAAAATAGATAATGAAGGCGTATCATCAATAAAAATAGGTGCTTTTGATAAATTTTTAACTTTTACATTTAATTGTTCCCATTCGTGTGGTTCTAAATTTCCTTTCCTTAATTTTCCTGAAGAAATTCCTGTTTCACTAGAAATCATACGTGTAATTAACTGAACTGATGACATCTCTAATGAAAAAATAGCTACAGGTGTATCAAAATCTATCGCCATATTTTTAGCCATAGACATTACAAAAGCCGTTTTACCCATACCAGGACGAGCAGCTAAAATAATTAAATCGGAAGGTTGCCAACCAGATGTTAATTCATCTAAACGACTAAAACCAGTGGCAACACCACTCATTCCACTTTTATTGGATATTTCTTGAATCTTTTTTATTGCTTGAGTAACAAGACCTTGTGCATCTTCAGAACCTTTTTTAAGGTTTCCTTGGGTTACTTCAAAAAGTTTAGTTTCGGCATCGTCTAATAAATCAAAAACATCTACAGTTTCATCATAAGCTTCTTCAATAATTTCGGCAGAAATTGAAATTAATTTACGTTGAATATATTTTTGAAGAATAATACGTGCGTGAAACTCTATATGCGCAGACGAAGACACTTTTTGTGTTAAACCTACCAAATAAAAATCGCCACCAACTAGTTCTAAATTACCTGTTTTTTTTAATTGATTAGAAACAGTTAATAAATCTGTAGGCTCAGAGTTTTGAAACAAAGTGTAAATTGCTTCATAAATATGTTGATGCGTTTCTTTGTAGAAAGCCTCTGGATGTAAAATATCAATTACATCATCAACACCTTTTTTATCAATCATCATCGCTCCTAATACAGCCTCCTCTAAATCAATAGCTTGAGGTGGTAATTTACCTTTTTCAAGACTTATAACAGTACTCTTTTTAAATTTTTTAGCTGGTATTGGCTGTAAATTTTTCATTTAATTTATTATTTATTTATGATATTAAATTTTTACTTGCTTTTAAAATTTTTTGAATATTAATATTAACTTTCAAAATATTTTTTGATTTCACAAAGCAAATGTAATTTTTAAAACACAGTTTAAAATCCTTAATTTTTAATTTTATTTTTACACATATTTTGTTAACAAGTGTAATTTTTGTTAATAACTATTATAACGTGATTTTCTCAAGATTTATTTCATATTTTTGACAAAATGGGAACGAAAAAAATTTATAAAATTCTTACTGTTTTATTAGTTATGCAATGGGCTTTTATTCAAATTATTGCTCAATATCCTAAATTTATTGAAACTTATTATTCTAATGGTTTATATTTCTATATATCTAATTTTTTACGAATTATTTTAGGTTGGATTCCATTTTCAATAGGTGATTTTTTTTATACTTTTTTGTTTTTTTTATTATTAAGGGCATTTATAATACTATAAAAAAAAAACATTTCAATGTTAAAAATACATTTTTTAAAATTGGAGGAATAATTTCAGTCATTTTTTTTTTTTTTCATTTTAATTGGGGTTAAATTATTTTAGACATCCTTTATATTTCAAAGTTTAAATTTTGAAATAGAGTACTTATACTTCAAATGAATTAATAGATTTTACAAAAAAATTAATTACTAAAACAAATGACAGTCCAATTTTCAATTACTAAAAATGATACTTTAATTGTTGAAAATCCAGTTAGTAAAAAAGAAATTAAATACAATGTTCACCTGTAGCTTATTACAATCAGTTAGATAAAAAATATCCACAATTTAATTAAAAATCCCTAAAGTAAAACATTCACTATTTAGTGTACCACTAACCTATATGGGTTTTGCAGGTTATTTAAATCCCATTACAAATGAAGCACAAGTAAATGCTTTAATTCCAAAAAATAATTATCCTGCTACCATTTGCCACGAAATTGCTCACCAAGTAGGTATTGCATCAGAAAGTGAAGCAAATTTTGTAGGTTATTTAGCAATACAAATTCTGATGATCTTTATTATAATTATTCTGGATATTTAATGGCGCTTCGCTATTGTTTGTCTGAAATTTATAGAAAAGATCCTGAACAATTTGAAGTTGCTTTAAACCTACAATAAATAAAGGTATTTTAAAAGATATGAAACAAAGTCAAGAATTTTGGGAATCGTATCAAAATTGGTCTGAGAAATATTTTAAAATTTTTTATGATCATTTTTTAAAAGGCAAATAAACAAAATGATGGAATTAAAATGGTTACTTTAATTATTATAAATAAAATGATTGTATTACTTTTATATAAATTACTTATTAAACTACTTAATAATCTGGAAAAATTATAAATAAATTAAACCTTATTTTTGCAAATGCACTAACAACTAATTCATTAATCATTATCTTGCAACTTATTTTAACAACTATGCGAAAACAGATTTCAAGTGTAAATAATGCATACATTAAAGAACTTTTTCAGATAAAAGAAAAATCACGCATTCGAAAAAAAACAAATACATTTTTAATTGAAGGTTTACGCGAAATTTCTTTAGCACTTAAAGGCGATTATGCAATAAGCACTTTATTAGTAGATTCTTCTATTTTGGATGAGTTGGCTTTAAACAATTTGTTAGAAAGCACAAATTTAGCAATCGAAGTTATTGAAATAACCAATCAGGTATATCAAAAATTAGCTACTAGAACTACTACTGAAGGAATTTTAGCTGTTGCCAAAACAAAAAATCTAACACTTGAAGCTCTAAAGTTTAAGACTAAAAATCCTTTAATTTTAGTCGCTGAAGCTCCTGAAAAACCAGGTAATATTGGTGCTCTATTACGTACCGCTGATGCTGCTGGTATTGATGCTGTTTTAATTGCAAATCCAAAAACAGATATGTACAATCCAAATATTATAAGATCTAGTGTTGGATGTGTTTTTACAACTACAATTGCTGCTGGTTCAACTTCAGAGATTATTACATTTTTAAAAACAAATAGCATTAATATTTATGGAGCTGCTTTAACGGCTTCAGTTGAATATCAAACAATAGATTTTACGCAACCAGCCGCAATAGTTGTTGGAACCGAAGCAACTGGATTAACAGATGAATGGTTAAATAATACAACGGCTAATATTATAATTCCAATGCGTGGTGCCATTGATTCTATGAATGTATCAGTGAGTGCAGCAATTATTTTATTTGAAGCAGTTAGGCAGCGAGCGTTATAAATTTTGAATTTCCAAATTAATACATTTAAAATACAATTAAATCCATAAACCTTACTAAAATAAAATGACTCCTCAATTTCTTTTTTACATATTAATAGGAATAATAATAGTTAAATTTATATTCGACACTTTTATAAATGCCCAAAATGCAAAACATTTTAATGATGCAATTCCAAAAGAATTAGAAGGAATTTATAATTCAGAAGAGTATGAAAAATCACAAGCTTACAAGAAGGTTAATTATAAATTTTCATTGATAACAAGCACGTTTTCTTTAATATTAACACTCCTGTTTTTTATGTTTGGTGGTTTTGCATTTGTAGATGAAATTGCAAGAAACATTACAAATAACACTATTTTAATTACATTAATTTTCTTCGGAATTATTTTATTTACAAGTGATATCCTTACACTGCCCTTTTCATATTATAAAACTTTTGTTATTGAAGCAAAGTTTGGATTTAACAAATCTACCGTAAAAACATTTATTTTAGACAAAATAAAAGGTTGGTTAATGTTATTAATAATTGGTGGTGGAATATTAGCACTATTGACATGGTTTTATCAATTAACAACCTCTAATTTTTGGTTATATGCTTGGGGACTAATCGCAGTTTTTACAATTTTTATGAATTTATTTTACTCAAAATTAATTGTTCCAATATTTAATAAACAAACAAGCTTAGAAGAAGGAGAATTAAAAACTGCCATTGATAATTTTGGAAAAAAAGTTGGTTTTAAATTAGATAATATATTTGTAATTGATGGTTCCAAACGTTCCACAAAGGCAAATGCATATTTTTCAGGGTTTGGTTCTCAAAAAAGAGTTACGCTTTATGATACACTTATTAATGACTTAGAAACAGATGAAATTGTGGCAGTTTTAGCACATGAAATTGGTCATTATACAAAAAAACACATTATTTATAATTTAATTTTATCGCTGATTTTAACAGGATTTACATTTTATATTTTATCGTTACTTATTGGAAATCAATTACTTTCACAAGCTTTGGGTGTAGAAACTACTAGTTTCCATATTGGTTTAATCTCATTCGGAATTTTGTACAGTCCTATTTCAGAAGTCACGGGTTTTTTAATGAATATTATATCAAGAAAATTTGAATATGAAGCAGATGATTATGCTAAAAAAAATTACAACGCTACTGCTTTAATTTCTTCATTAAAAAAATTATCAAAAAATAATTTAAGTAATTTAACTCCTAGTGCTTTATATGTTAAGTTTCACTACTCTCACCCTACTTTATTAGAGCGTATATTAAATTTAAAAAAATAAAGTTTATAGATTGCTAAATAATTAAAAAATGCTAATTTTAGGCGATGACATACAACTTAAGTCTAGAAGAAGAAAATAAAGAAATAGCAAAACGATATAAAGGTTTGCTAAAAGGTGCTTATCAAACTTTTACTGATACCGACAAAAAGGAAATTAGAAAAGCTTTTGATATTGCATTAGAGGCGCATAGTTCCCAAAGAAGAAAAACTGGTGAGCCTTATATATTTCATCCAATTGCCGTTGCTAAAATTGTAGCATACGAAATTGGATTAGATACTACTTCTATTGTTGCTGCTTTATTACACGATGTAGTTGAAGATACCGAATACACACTGGAAGATATTGAACGTTTGTTTGGTGAGAATGTGGCGAGAATTGTTAACGGATTAACTAAAATATCGCATTTAAAGAAGGATCAAGATGCCTCTGTACAAGCTGAGAATTTTAGAAAAATGTTGTTGACATTGAATGATGATGTTCGAGTAATTCTAATAAAAATTGCAGATAGGTTGCATAATATGCAAACTATGGATGCAATGCCTCACGACAAGCAAATTAAAATATCTTCAGAAACGTTATACATTTATGCGCCATTAGCACATAGGTTAGGACTCTACAATATAAAATCTGAATTAGAAAATTTAGGTTTAAAATATACCGAGCCCGATGTTTACATAGATATTGCAAATAAAGTTACGCAAAGCAAAGAAGAGCAAGAAATTTATATAGATACTTTTTCTAATATTATAAAAGAGTCTTTAGATAACGAAGGCTTTGATTATACAATTAAAGGACGAAGAAAATCTATTTACTCCATTAGAAAAAAAATGCTTTCTCAGGGAGTAACTTACGATGAAATATACGATAAATTTGCAATTAGAATTATTTATAAATCTACCATAAAACAAGAAAAATTTGATGCGTGGAAAATATATTCTATTGTAACTGACCATTTTAGGCCAAACCCAAGTAGATTAAGAGATTGGATAAGTCAGCCAAAATCTACTGGTTATGAATCACTTCACATAACCGTTATGGGACCAAAAGGAAAATGGGTTGAAGTTCAAATACGTTCAGAACGAATGGATGAAATAGCTGAAAAAGGCTATGCAGCCCATTATAAATATAAAAACCAAAGATGAGCGAGAAACTGGTTTAGATGATTGGTTAAATAAAATAAAAGAATCTCTTGAAAATCCTGATGGCAATGCAATTGATTTTGTTGAAGATTTTAAATTAAACTTGTACGCGAAAGAAATTTTTATTTTTACGCCAAATGGAGATTTAAAAGCATTACCAAAACACGCAACAGCACTAGATTTTGCTTTTTCAATTCATACACAAGTTGGTATGAGTTGTAGAGGTGCAAAAATTAATGGTAAATTAAAACCTATTAGCCAAGAGTTATTTAGTGGTGATCAGGTAGAAATTATTACTGCAAAAAATCAAAAACCAAATATCGGTTGGTTAGATTTTGTAGTAACTGCGCGTGCAAGAACAAGAATTAAAAACGCTTTAAAAGAAGATCAAAAGAAAATTGCCGAAGAAGGTAAAGAAGTTTTAATACGTAAACTAAAACATTTAAAAATCACTTTAAATGAAAAAGTAGTTAACGAATTAGTGGTATATTTTAAACTAAAAACCAGCTTAGATTTATTCTATAGAATGGGTATTGGTTCTATAGATAATACACAATTAAAAGATTTTGTTTCTAAACGAAATAATGCATTTGTTAGTTTCTTTAAAAATAGAATTAAAAGAAGTGCTAGTAAACAAGAAAATATTGATAAAGACGAGGTAATTGCAAATTACGATTCTTTAGTTTTTGGTTCTGAAGAAGAACGCTTAGAGTATAAAATGTCGCAGTGCTGCAATCCAATACCAGGTGATAAAGTTTTTGGTTTTATTACCATTAACGATGGTATAAAAGTTCATAAAAAAGATTGCCCAAATGCAATTAGTCTGCAAGCAAATTATGCATATAGAATTTTAAGTGCAAAATGGATAGATTCCACAAAACAAGAATTTAAAGCAATTTTAAAATTACACGGAGTAGACCACGTAGGTATGGTTAATGAAATTACTCAAGTTATTTCAAGAAATATGACCGTGAACATTCATAATTTAAACATTTCTGGTAACGATGGTATTTTTGAAGGTAGAATAACTGTGAGTGTTAAAAATAAATCACAACTTCAAAAATTAAGCGATAGCATTAAAAAAATTGAAGGAATTGATAAAGTAGATAGAATTTATAAGCATTAATTTATCCACAATTAAAGTTAATAAGTATAAAGGATTCAAGTATTTTTTTTAAAAAAATAGCGTTAAATTTGTTGTTTAATTTTATAATTAATTAGTGTAGATATGAGTGTTGAAAACCAGAAAATTGTAAAAAATGTTTTTATTAAGTTTCTAGAGACAAATCTTCATAGAAAAACTCCTGAACGTTTTGCAATACTTCAAGAAATTTATGATTTAAATGATCATTTTGATGTAGAATCATTATACATTCAAATGAAAAATAAAAATTATAGAGTTAGTAGAGCAACACTTTACAATACCATTGAATTACTTTTAGAATGTGGTTTGGTTAGAAAACACCAATTTGGACAAAACCAAGCACACTATGAAAAATCATATTTTGATAAACAACACGATCATATAATTCTAACAGATACTGGTGAGGTTATTGAATTTTGTGACCCAAGGGTACAAATTATTAAAAAGGCAATTGAAGATACTTTTGATATAGATATTCACAATCATTCACTCTATTTCTACGGAACAAAAAAACAAAAAAACAACTAACACTAACATATTATTAAGCAATACAACATGGCTGTAAATTTATTATTAGGACTACAATGGGGAGACGAAGGGAAAGGAAAAATTGTAGACGTCCTTACCTCAAATTATGATATAATTGCACGTTTTCAAGGAGGTCCAAATGCAGGGCATACATTAATTTTTGATGGACACAAACACGTTTTACATACAATTCCTTCAGGTATTTTTCACGAAAATGCTGTAAATGTAGTTGGAAACGGTGTTGTTATTGATCCTGTAATTTTTAAAAAAGAATTAGAAAATTTATCACAATTTAATCTGGATTTTAAAACCAAACTATTAATTTCTAGAAAAGCACATTTAATTTTACCAACACACCGTTTATTAGATGCTGCGAGTGAAGCTTCAAAAGGAAAAGCTAAAATTGGTTCTACTTTAAAAGGAATTGGTCCAACTTATATGGATAAAACCGGTAGAAATGGAATGCGTGTTGGAGATTTAGAATTAGAAGATTGGAAAGATAGATATGCTGCTTTAACCGAAAAACATATTAAAATGATCGACTTTTTTGATGTTGATATTCAATATGATTTAAAAGAATTAGAAACAGAATTTTTTAATGCAATTAAAGTTTTAAAAGAACTTACTTTTATAGATAGTGAAGAATATTTAAATAATGCCATGAAAAATGGTAAAACAATTTTAGCTGAAGGCGCTCAAGGATCTTTATTAGATGTAGATTTTGGTACATATCCGTATGTAACTTCATCTACAACAACTGCAGCAGGTGCTTGTACCGGTTTGGGTGTTGCTCCTAATAAAATTGGTGATGTTTTCGGTATCTTTAAAGCATACACAACACGCGTAGGTTCTGGCCCATTCCCTACTGAATTATTTGATGAAGATGGAGAAACTATGTCTAGAGTCGGTCACGAATTTGGAGCAACAACTGGTCGTCCTCGTAGATGTGGTTGGTTAGATTTAGTTGCTTTAAAATATGCTGTTGAAATTAATGGTGTTACACAATTAATGATGATGAAAGGTGATGTGCTTTCAGGTTTTGAAACATTAAAAGTTTGCACTTCATATAATTATAAAGGTACTGAGGTTAACCACTTACCTTATAACATTGAAGCACATAATGTAACTCCAATTTTTAAAGAATTTAAAGGTTGGAAAGAAGATATAACTTCAATGACAAGTGAAGAAACCCTTCCTAAAGAGCTAAAAGAATATATTAAATTTATTGAAGATTTTGTAAATGTACCTGTTAAAATTGTTTCTGTAGGTCCAGATAGAACGCAAACAATAATACGATAATAATTAATCAAGCTGTTTAAATAGTTTTAACTCGTTAATCTAAATTATTTTAAGTTAACGTAAATTAAATGTTCTTTTTAAACAGCTTCTCTTTTTAACACTATATTATAACTTCCAAATATCTTTTTAGTTAGTTTTGTATTTAAACTTAATACATTTGAAAAACATATTATTCATACTGATTTTACTTTTTAGTTTTCAAGGATTTACACAAGCTAAAAAAATTAAAATTTTAAAAGCTGATAATACAATGGTTGATCCAAAATTTCCAGGAGCAACCATATCCATAGGAAACATATTTGTTGAACACGAAGGCGCAACATTACGTTGTGATAAAGCTTATATTTATTCTGAAAAAAATTTAATCAAAGCCATGGGTAATGTTATTATCAATCAAGGTGATACCATTATTCAATATAGTAAATATGTAGATTATGATGCTAATAAAATGTTAGCAACCTCTTGGGGTGATGTTGTTTTAAAAGATGAATTAATGGTTCTAAAAACTGACACATTATATTTTGACAGAAAAAAACAACATTTATTTTATAACAATTGGGGAACTATAAAAGATACCACAAACCTGCTTAAAAGTAAAATTGGAAATTATTATCTGCAAACCAATAAATTTCAAGCATTTAATAAAGTTGATGTTACAAATAAAGATAGTAAATTAGTTTCCGATCATTTAGATTATTATACAAGTACCGGAATAGCAGAATTGTTTGGGCCTTCAACAATTACAAGTGAAGAAAATGCTATTTATACAGAAAAGGGAAAACATAATACAAAAACTAACATTTCGCATTTTTTAAAAAAATCTAAAATCTTTTACGGTGATAGAACAGTTTCTGGAGATAGTTTATACTACAATAAAAATATTGAATTCGCTTCTGCAACTGGTAATATTAAAGTTTTAGATACTGTAAATGAAACAATTATTAAAGGTGGTTATGCCGAATTATTTTAAATTAAAAGACTCTGTTTTTATTACAGATAGAGCTGTTGCTATTTCTGAAATGGAAAAAGACTCTATTTATATTCACGGAGATACCTTAATGGTAACCGGTAAAACTAATGAAAGAATTATTAAAGCTTTTAAAAGAGTTAAAATTTTTAAATCCGATTTGCAAGGTAAATGTGACTCCTTAGTTACTAATGAAAAAACAGGAATTACTAAGTTATTTACAAGACCAATTATGTGGGCAGAAGGAAACCAAATTACTGGAGATACTATTCATTTTTTATCTAATCTAAAAACTGAACAATTAGATTCTTTAAAAATATTAAATAATGCCTTAATGGTTAAAAAAGATTCCGCAGGTTTTAGTCAACTTAAAGGTAAAAACATGTATGGAACATTTAAAAACAATAGCATTGAATCTTTAGATGCAATTGGTAATAGTGAAACACTGTTTTTTTTAAGAGATGAAAATGATAAACTTTTTGGAATTGATAAAAAACAATCTAGTTATCATATTTTAATTATTTTTGAAAATGTTGATGTAAAAAGTATAGATTATTATAAAACAATTACAGGGAAAACATATCCCCCATCAGAATTTGAAAAATTAAGAGATGAAGATAAAGTGCTACCAGGTTTTATTTGGAGAGAAGATGAAAGGCCCTTAACTAAAGATGACATTTTTATTAAAGATAAGACGGAAGCCATTGTAGTTCCTGAAAAATTAATTAATTTAAAAGAAACACCTAAAATAAAGGATACTACAAAAATAGAATTACCAAAAAAAGCAATTATTAAGAGACAATAAATTAAAAGTGAAAAACTACTTTTATAAACATCAAGCACAAACAAGTGCCCATCCGTTAGCAATAGAAATATCACACGCAAATGGAGTTTATGTATATGATGCTTCTAACAAAGCATATTTGGATTTTATAGCAGGAGTTTCTGCAAATACTTTAGGACATAATCATCCTAAAATAACACAAGCAATAAAAAACCAAGTTGATGCTTATGCCCATGTAATGGTTTATGGAGAATTTATTCAGAAACCACAAGTTGCACTTTGTAAATTATTAGCCGATAATTTACCAAAAGAATTACAAACTGTTTATTTAACAAATTCTGGAACAGAAGCCACAGAAGGAGCTTTGAAATTAGCAAAAAGATTTACAGGAAGAAGTGAAATTATTGCTGCTAAATATGCATACCACGGAAATACACAAGGTGCAATGAGTGTTTGTGGAGCAGAAGTACAAAATAGTGCGTTTAGACCTTTAATACCCGGAATTAAGTTTATTGAATTTAATAACACATTAGATTTAGATAAAATTACTACTAAAACTGCAGGAGTAATTTTAGAAACTATACAAGGTGGAGCTGGTTTTATAGAACCTTCAAATAATTATCTAAAAAAAGTATTAGATAAATGTAACGAAGTTGGTGCATTGCTAATTTTAGATGAAATACAGTCTGGTATAGGTAGAACAGGAAAATTATTTGGGTTTCAAAATTATACTATCTTTCCACACATTATAGTAACCGGTAAGGGATTGGGAGGCGGAATGCCAATTGGTGCATTTATTTCTTCCCTTGAAATTATGAGTTGTTTAAAACAGCACCCTAAACTTGGACATATTACAACATTTGGTGGTCATCCAGTAATTGCTGCTGCTGCGCACGCAACTTTAAATGAACTTTTAAAATCTAATTTAATTCAAGAAACACTAGTTAAAGAAGCTTTGATTAGAAAATTATTAATCCACCCTTTAATTACAGAAATTAGAGGAAAAGGTTTAATGCTTGCCGCTCTGGTTGAAAATAGTGAAATTGCATCAAAAGTAATTTTAAAAAGTTTAGAAAAAGGTTTATTACTTTTTTGGCTTTTATTTGAAGGAAGAGCCATTAGAATAACTCCTCCTCTAACAATTACTGAAGAAGAAATTTATAAAGGTTGTAATATTATTATTGAATCTTTAAATGAAATATTAGCTGATTATTAATTAGTTACATTAACTTCCCATTAATAAAACAATAATAAGTCACATAATATTTGTTAATTATTTGTTAATATAGTACTATGTTATACACAATAGCGTAACAAAACTAAAATATAAACGTCATTTAAGTGTAAGTAACTAATTAAAAAACAAATATTATGAAAACTTTAAATTTAACATTAGCAGAACAAAAAAAGAAAAGAGCCGTAATAATTAATTTTACAAATACTAAAAGAATCCAATGGGATAGATTTAGAAGATATGGATTACACGCTTAAATATCTTAACTAACAACTAAATAAAAAATAAGTATGAAACCAAAAGATATAAACCTATAGTACTCAAACTATAGGTTTTTTTTTATTTGGTAAAAGTGTATAAACAAACTTATTTTATAAATTTAATTTTTTGTTGTGGTTAATTCTTTCTTAATAATCCAATCATTTGACCAATTCCAATACCAAAATATGTTCTATCCTTATTTATTTGCAACATTGGTGAAATTGTCAATCCGTAAAATCTTGTAAGTGGAAACTCAATTTTAGGATTTATTACTATGCTTACCGTATTATACTTTTTATAATTCCAAGTATAATTCTCTGTCAAAAAACCGTCATTAATTAATTCCCAATTTTCAGGCTCTCTTATTGTTGTATATCCTAATCCGAAAGATAAGTTTGTTCTAATAGTTCCATTTTCGTTAAGATTGTATATTTTTCCAAAACCTATTTGATAATTTTCAAATTGGTCATAAGGATTTGACAGCCCAAAGGTAAATAATCCCGTTAAACCAGAAGCATAATTTTTAGGTTGTGATTTAGGTTTTCGTATATTTCCTACATATCCAATTTTGAAAGAATATTTTTCTTTGTAGATATAATTCAAGTTAATGTCAATGCCAATATAACTACCTAAACTCAGCTCACCTGTTAAATAAATCGTATTATTTACATTAAGTTGTGCATAAGCTACATTAATGCTAATTAAAAATAGTAATAATGTTATTTTTCGTTTCATAAATTAACCACAACAACTTTTAAAAGCAGCACTTTATTTAAAGTTGAAACTTTATCAGCAATATTTTTATGAAGAGAAAAGGATAAGGATATAATTAATAACATTAAAATTCGTTTTTTCGGAATATTTTTTTAATTATCTAGAGTATATAAAATTTCAATACTTTTTATATTTATTCCTATAAAACAATCATCCATACAACCATTTTCTACATAACCACAGGTTGAAATTAATCCATTATTTTCGGTTTCTAAGTAAGTTGTGGTATTGTCTCTTTTTAACAACCAATTATTTTCTGCTTTAGCATATATTTGGTCTAATGTTAAAGGTGCTGCACCCGGGTTATCGTGATTGCCAATTTCATTTGCGGTTTCCGTCCATTCTAGCTCATCTTCTGGTGTATCTTCTGATATCCCATCTGTAACTATATATTTAAAGTGTCGCTCAATTATTATTCCATTAGAAACTATTATGGTGGTTTCCCAAGAAAAACCTACCCAAGATCCACCAGTTACTGTATACACATAAGAATTATTAGTTAACTCTTTAAATTCTAACCAAGTTTTTTTGCTCTTATTAAAGTCGTTTTGGTAATCTAAATCACTTGGTTCACAAGATATAATTATGTTAGCTAAAATTAGGATTACTAAAACGTAAAATTTATTTTTCATGAATTTATAATTATTTTAATCTTGTTTATTTAAAATATAAACATCTCCAATTAAGTTATTTAAAGTGAGTGTGTTATTTTTAAAAGCATAGTTCCAACTACCGCCTAATATTAAAGTCCAATCAAATTCGGCAGTCCAAATACACGTATTATTAAAGGTAATTTCATCATTTTTAACGGTGTAAGTACCTTTACAAATTGCAGGGAATTTATTATAACCTTCAGTACTTCCTCCCGAAAATTCATTATTTACAAGTTGTAAAGCTACATTAGAAGTATTATCTCCTCTTTTAAAAATTCCTGTGTAATTTCCTTCTATATTGTAATTAATTACTTCATCATTACTACAACTTATTAATGAAGTTAAGCTTATTAAAAATATTACTACAGATAATTTCAAAATTCAAAAGATTTATGATTCAGTTCCACAGAATTCAACTGCTTTTTGATATTCTAATCTAGGTCCATCACAAGCACTCCAAGTTGAAACTAACTTATTGCCATCTTCAAGAATTTGTAATGTTTCTATTAAATCACCAAAGCAATTACCTATAACAATTGAATCTTCATTAAAAGTTAATTCTATATATTCTTGATTATCAATAGTTATGTAGGTATATATTCCACTTGCTTCAAATGTGACTTTATTAACTAAACGAGATTTTATAAAAGTACTATCTTTAGAATTTAATATATAGGTTTCTTGCCATTCCATATCGGAACCAGTAGTTTCTGATCCATTAAAACTACCTGTCATTTTTACTAATTGATAATACTCAAAAAAGTTAGTAGGTTTTTCAGTTCCATCATCTTCTTTAGTGCAGGCAAAAATTAAATTCAAGATAAAAAATGCGATAATTCCTTTTTTCATTTTACTAGTTTGTAATTTTCTTACAAAATCTTTGAGACTTTCTAAAAAGTATATTTTTATTTTAATTGGCTGCTGACCCCAATTTTATTCAAGTAATTTACTAATTTACTTTAAAGTTAGTCTCTTAAGATTTTATATTTTGTAATTAAATTGTAAATTTAATTTATTAAACCTACATCCAATACGCAGATAGGTTATAAAACGCTTCACTTAAAACTATTTATTTTTAGAAAAACTGAAATAATTATACCTTAAATGTATTCCTCCACTATTAAAATCTATTTGTTGGTGTGTTAGTGGTTTTAACGAATATTTAAAATAAGGCGCTATAATAATTGCTTGACGCTTTTTATTAACTGGTAATTTTATTCCTAACGAAACATTTAAATAATTTGCAAAATTAAATTTACTTGAATTGGCAGGAGTAGAAATTTTTGAATTAGTTTGTACCAATTCATATTTTACAATGTTATTACCTAAATAGTCTTGAGTTTTAGTTTCTGTTCTATTATTTATTAAATAATTGGCTTCAATATTTTCTTTAATATATGAAGTAGAAGTAACACCTGCCGCAATAAAAAAATCATTTTCAGCAACAGAAAAATTATATTTAATATTTAGAGGGATTTCTATACCTTTTATAACGGCCTCTTCATTTATTAATTGACTGCTAGCTCTTGCACTAACCACATCTGATTTAAATGCTGAATTTTGATTTAAATTCAATTTTTGATCTGCATAAAAAACACCTGTATTAATATCAAATTTATTAGAGATTGGAATCTCAAATGTTACACCACCAGCAAAACCAATGCTTGAACTTCCATTATCTTGGTTATAATCAAATATTGGAGATATTTCCAATCCAAGTTTTAAAGATTTTAATAAACTCTTCTTAGAGGATTCTTTTTCTTCATCAAGAACTGTAAGTAGCTCTTTTTTATTTACTAAAGAATCTATTTGAAAATTTTTAAAATTAGTATTTTCATTCAATTTTTTTGTATTAGAAATACTATCTAAAGTTAGATTATTATCAGTTGGTTTTTCAATTACTTCAGCTAATATTTCTTTGTGGAAACCTTTATTATTTAGTACTTCAAAACTATCTATTTTAGCCTTGTTTATTTGATTTGAAGATTTTGTAGTTGAAGTCTTAGTGTATATTGCGATACTATTTTCTATAGTGGGTTTATTTATTTGATTTTTTAGCTTAGAGTTAGAATTTTTAAACGTAGAACTTGAATCAAGTTTACTCAATTTTTCATTGTTATTTATACTATCAAAATCGCTCGATGAAATAAAAATATGTTTATTGGTTTTTAAAGAATCAATTCGTAAAGAATCATTTTTAGTGTTTAAAATTATTTGTGGATTTATACTGTTTTCATTAGTATTTTTTTCATTAAAGAAATACTTACCAATTCCACCTACTAACAAAGAAATTAAAAGTACAGACGCAATCCGCCAATAGAATAGCTTACGTCTTTTCTCTTTTTTAACCTTTGCTTGTAATAAAAACCAATGCTCAGGATTGTAAGGAATTTCAGTTTTACTTGAAACTTCTTTAATTTTATCACTTAATATTTTATCAAAATCGTCTTTCATTTAATTCTATATCTGCAAACCGTTTTAGTATTTTGTTATTTATTTTATATTTTTATTAAAAATTTTTAGCTATTAAAATTCTTAACTTTTTTTTTGCTCGTGTTAAAAAAACTCTTGATGTACTCTCTCCTATTCCTAATTTTTTTGATATTTCTTGATGACTAAATCCTTGAATTTCATATAAATTAAAAACTATTCTATGCATTTCTGGCAACTGATCTAATAGTTTTAAAATATCTTTAATTGTTAAATCATCTATTACATTACTGCCCACAGCTACTTCGTCTTCATTTTCAATCTCTAAATGATAATAATGTTTTACGTTTTTGCGATAATTATCTATTGCTGTATTTATTAAAATTCTTCTAAGCCAATTTTTAAATGGTACACTATTATTGTATCCTTTTTTTTTAATAGACGAAAAAACTTTTAAAAAACTATCGTTTAAAATACTTACTGCGTCATCATTAGAATATGTATATAGCCTACAAATACTTAGTGCATAGCCGTAAAAATGCTTGTATAACATTTCTTGATGCAATACATTGCCATTCTTACATTCGGCTAATATTTTTTCTAGGTATTTTTTTGTTTCTATTTCGTCTTTCAAATTGAACCAACTAAACTAGCTATATGTTATAAATTAATGAAAAGCTGTTAAATACCGTCTACTATTACATCAGCTGTATTGGTAGCATTGTAACTGGTAAATATATTATATGCACAACTATCTTTATAATCATTATCTCCTATAAATTTTTTTAAATCAATCGAGATTGTTTCAGTAATTAATGCTTCACAATTATCATCGTTAGCATTATGTATAATTAATAAATTCATAAAACATGGAGGATCCGTGTAAACTACACCATCCCAAAGCACTTCAAAAGTATGCTGTTTACAGCCACCACCATAAGAAATACTAATTTCTAATATATCATTTATTCTTTTTGCATTATTAATTTTGAATGAATCTCCCGTATTTATATTACTTAAACGATTATTATTAATGGTTTCAAAAGCTTCAGAGTTAATTCTGAAAACTACTGGAGAGTTATAAGATGCTGACGTATAACTATCATTAAATATAACACCATCGATATCATCAGATGCTGTACTACAAGAGTTTACAGTTAAAAGAATAATTGCCAGGTATATATAGAATTTTGTTTGTTGAATCATATTAATTTAAATCAATTTTCACCTGAATAATTCCAGAAGGATATTGTTCTTCATATTCATAATCTACAATATTAAATACTTTTACTTCAAAATAGGTACAACAATCAGATGTTACTTCATCCATATCTAACTCAAAAATAACCGAAATTTCTGAACTTAATTCTATTGTGTAGATTTTTGGTTCTAATTCCCAACCAATTTCATTTAATGAAATTATATATTGGTCATTATAAAAAACTAATTCAAATGTAACTTCTTCACCTAACTCATCAAACACTTTTAATGAATCTTCTGTAAATGTTTCATTTGAAAACAAATCTTCTAAAGTTGTGGCATCAACTAAATTAAAATTGAATTGACGCGGAGGTGTAAAGCAAGCTCCACAATCATTTGATAAATTACATGAAATAGTTAAAAATAGTACTACTATTAGCAATAAAGCTCTTCTCATTGTTTTTACTTTTATTATTTATATTTTTTTAAAAAAAGAGTTTTTCTCTTTTTACAATTTCAATACGAACTTTAAAAGCAAAACGCTACATTAAAACCTATTTATTTTAAAATTAATTCATCTAATAAGTTTCTAACCTTAGTACTATTCCAGTTAGCTGCACCAGTTTTCGAGATTAAAATTCTACCTTCTTTATCTATTAAATAACTAGCAGGAATACTATTGGTTTCTGTAAATTTATCTGGAGGTGCACTTAAAGAATTATAACTTGGAAGATTATATTCGTATTTTAAGTAAAATTTATTTACTGTTTCCCAATTTTCATTGGTTACAAAAACAAAGGCTACTTTATCTTTATAGTCGTTATACAAATCTTGTATCATTGGCATTTCTGCTCTACAAGGTGGACACCAAGTTGCCCAAAAATTCACAAAAACTACTTTATCTTTAAGTTCCTTAAAGTTTATATTTTCTGTATTTAAACCGTTCAATTGCCAATTATATGAGTCAATTTTTTCTGTACTATTATTTTCTATGGAAGGAGAAAATGCTATTTGTCGCATAAACCATTCTCGCATAGGAGGATATAATAAAAGTGCTACAGCTAAAACAAATATTATATTTGAAATGGATTTTTTGTTTAGTTTAAATTTCATATACTACTATAAATTATAATATTTGACAGTTTATTTTTAGAAAAACATTTTAAAAAATAAAAGAGGCTAAACTAAAAGTATGTATTGTTAATTTATAACAAATTACCTTTTATTTAGCCTCTTTTTTTAATAGGTTTTATTTATTGATTTCCTAAAATTAGAGGTAATCCATCTTTTCCACTTCCAATAACAATAACTTTACTGTTAGGAGAATTAGATAATTGCAGTGTAGCTTCAATACCTTTATCTTGTAAAATTTTCTCGGTTAACGATGCACTTAAAATTCTATTTGCATCTGCTTTACCTTGGGCTTCAATAATTTGTTTTTCAGCTTCTTTTTCGGCAGTTACTAATCTAAATTCGTATTCTAAAGACTCTTGTTCTTGTTTTAATTTACGCTCAATTGCATCCTTAATTGTTGGTGGTAAAGTTACATCACGTACTAAAACTTCATTTAATTGAACAAATTGATCTTGTAAAATGATTTTAGTTTCTTCATAAATTTCATTCTGAATTACATCTCTTTTACTTGAGTATAATTGTTCTGGCGTATAACGTCCTACTACACTCCTAGCTGCTGAACGTAATGCTGGTTTTATAATACGTTCTAAATAATTTTCTCCAATTTGTTGGTGTAATTTTCCTAAATCTTGTGCTTTTGGTAAATACCAAGTTGAAGTTTCTAACTGAATGTCCAATCCGTTAGATGAAAGTACTTTCATTTTTTCATAAAGTTCTTGTTGACGCACTTCATAAACATAAACTTCGTTCCAAGGAGCTACTATATGAAACCCTTCTCCTAAAGGTGGTTGATCTGTTACTACACCTCCTGCAAAACGTTTCCATAAAACTCCTGCTTCTCCAGAGTCAATTGTTACAGTAGACTTTGATAAAAATATAATTGCTATAATACCAACAAAAATTAGTGGCATTAAAGATTTTGGTAATTGTAATTGTCCGTTGCTCATTTTCTATAATTTTTAGTTTAAATTGTTAACAAAAATACGAAACAGAATTTATATAAAATCTGTTTTAAGTTTTATTTAACAACTATCAAGGCGTTATCCTTCTTCTAAGGGAATAAAAGCGCCTTTTACTAAAATTTGCTTTTCATTTAAAGTATTGTCTTCATCAATTATTTCAATCCAATGCTCACTTTGTGAACCTATTTTTACAGGTGTTTTTTCAAAGTTATAAGTATCTTCATTTTTAGTATTTAATAGTAGTACAAAAAAGTTACCATCTTCCTCTAATATTGCTGAAACTGGTAAGGCCTTTTTTTCTAATGAATGTGTAATAATTTCAGCTTCTACAAACATTCCAACTAAAAATGGTTCAGATTCATCTTCTAAATGACCATGTACTTTTACTGTTCGTTTTGTTTCATCGATTGATTTTCCTATTAGGTGAACTTCTGCATTGTAAAATTTTTCAGAATTTTCAGGAATTTGAAACTTTATTAATTGCCCTTCTTTAATTTTTAAAACATCTTTTTCAAAAACTACCAACTCTAAATGCTTATGTGTACTATTTACAACTTCTAAAATTACATCTGAAGCATTCATAAATTTACCAACACTCGCATTTACTTCTGTTATACTACCTTTTATAGGTGAATAAATTGGAATTACAGAAGTTAGTTTACCATTTTTTACATTAGAAATATTAATATTCATTAATCTTAATTTTTGTTCTAAAGAATTAAATTGAACCACTGCACTTTTATAATCACTCTCGGCTTTTAAGTAATTTTTTTCTGAAGTAATTTGCTCATCAAACAAAATTTTCTGACGCTCATATTCACTCTTTAGAAACTTCAATTTTTCAAAAATCTCCAAATAATTTTGTTGAATTTCAATAAAATCTGGATTTTCAATAGTTAATAATAACTGACCTTTATCTACTTTATCGCCAATTAAAAGTGGTGAATATTTTACAAACCCTTCTATTATGGCACTTACCATTGCTTTACTAGATGGTGGTACATCTATAAGTCCGTTTGTTATTATTCCTTCAGAAAAAGTTTGTATTGTAAGAGTTCCCAACTCCATTTTCGAATTTAAAAATTGTGCTTGTGATATTGTAATAAAGCTATTATTTTCAGAAGACTCTTCTATCTGATTATCTTCCTTTTTTGATGTTGAACAAGAACTAAAAACTAGTCCAATAACAACAATTAACAATATATATTTACGTAGTATTTTCATTTTCTATAAGTTTAAATAATTAATTTCTAAAGCAATTTGATTGTATAAATTTAAATTAGATAAATAATCTAATGTTATTTGATTTGAAACTTCAATACTTTGTATGTATTGAAAAAAATCAATTTCACCATTTTTATAACTTGAAGTTGCTGTTTTTAAAATTTCAGTAGCTACTTTATTGCCACTTTCATTAAAATAAGCTAATTGAGATTCGCTTTTTTTAAGTTCATTAGATAACATTTGGTATTTCGATTTTAACTTAAAATTTAAATCATAAGCTTGTTCACTTGCAATATCCTCTTCAATTTTTGAGGCTGAAATTTTAGCTGATTTTCCAAATACAAATACTGGAATTGCAATACCGGCCTGATAACTATTAACCGAAGTATTTGCTTTTACATCTTTACTATTAAAATAATTAAAACTTAAATCTGGTAATAATTCTTGAGCAGATATTCCTTTTCTTACTTTGGCTAACTTACTATTTTGCAAGGTATATTCAGTTAACAAATGTTGGTTTAAATCAGGTTTATTTACTGAAATCTTAGTTAATGTAGTTTTAGATATTTTAACATCTTCTTCTGTTTGAAGCAATCCATTTAACAAGGTATATGCAATTGAAATATCATTTTTAACTTGACTTACTTTAGCTGCATACTGTTTGTATTTAGATTGCGCAGTAATCATTTCTAAGTAATTAGTTTCACCCAATTCAAATTTTCTTTTTGCTGCGTTTGAAAAATTAAAATACAAACTATCCATTTGCTTTAAATGGTGTTGCTTTCTATATAAATAAACAATTGAAAAATATGCTTTAGAAACCTCTTTAATGATATTCTCTTTAGCCATATTATAATCTAAACCTGCTAAATTAGAAGCTATTTTATTTGCTTTTTTTCTTGCAAAATATATGGTTGGAAACTCAATAGTTTGATCAATTCCATAGGTTTCAAAAGGTTTTCCATCTATACCTAAATTGGTTTCATCTTTAGTGTAATAAAAATTAGTTTTATCAATTTCAAACGCACTTCCAATTAGTTTAGAACTTTTGTTAGCTTCTAAATTTTTAATATTTAATTCCTTATTATTGTCAATAGCTATTGTAATTGCATCTTCTAATGTAATAGTTTTTACTTGCGAAATTCCAACTACTGGCAGTAATAAAAATACTATAATTGATATGGTTGGTGTTATTTTCCTTTTTTTCATTTTAAACTTTTTAGTATCAAAAATTGCATACAATACAGGTAAAACAACCATTGTTAAAATAGTTGCGGTTACCAAACCTCCAATTACAACAGTAGCTAATGGGCGCTGCACTTCGGCACCAGCATTGGTTGAAACAGCCATTGGTAAAAAACCTAAAGCTGCTGCTGCTGCCGTTAAAATTACTGGTCGTAATCTTTCTTTTGTTCCTTTTAAAATTCGCTCATTAACATTATCAAAACCTTGTTCTTTTAACGATTTTAAATGCTCAATAAGTACAATACCATTAAGTACCGCTATACCAAATAATGCAATAAAACCAACTCCAGCAGAAATACTAAAAGGTAAACCACGCATCCATAAGAATAACACTCCACCAACTGCAGACAAAGGAATTGCAGAAAAAATCATTAACGCTTCTTTTATAGAATTAAATGCAAAATGAAGCATAATAAAAATTAAAAATAAGGCTATTGGTACGGCAACTTTTAAACGTGCCTTTGCACTATTTAAATTTTCAAATTGACCACCATAAGAAACCGTATAACCTACAGGTAATTTAACTTGTGATTCAATAATATTTCGTACATCTTGTACTACAGATTCCATATCTCTGTTTCTAACATTAATACCAATTACAATCCGTCTTTTAGTATCATCCCTTGAAATTTTAGCAGGACCTTTGGTATATTCAATTGTTGCAACTTCATGTAATGGAATTTTTGTGCCAGTTGGAGTATCTACATATAAATTTTTAAGGTTTTCGATATTTTTACGATATTCAGAATGCAAACGCACTACCAAATCAAATCTTCGTTCACCTTCAAAAACACTTCCAACGGTATTACCTGCAAACCCCATAGAAATAATTTCATTTAAGGATTGAATATTTAGTCCGTAACGTGCAACTTTTTTTCTATTATAAGTGACAGTCATTTGAGGCAATCCATCAATTTTTTCTACAATAATATCTGATGCACCTTCTACATTGGCAATTTTACTTTTTATTTCATCTGCCTTATCAGCTAAAATACCTAAATCTTCACCAAAAATTTTAACAGCTACATCTGCCCTTACACCTGTAATTAACTCATTAAAACGCATTTCTATAGGTTGTGTAAACTCAAAATCAATTCCGGGAATTATGGCTAACTTTTCTTTAAATTTATCGGCTAATTCGTCTTTCGAATCTGCTGAAACCCATTCACCTTTTGGTTTTAACTTAATAATTACATCACTTTCTTCCATAGACATTGGATCTGTAGGTACTTCAGCTGCTCCAATACGCGAAACTACCTGAGAAACTTCAGGAAAATTGTCTAATAAAATTTGTTCGATTTGCGTTGTAATTTCTGCAGTTTTAGTTAATGTAGTTCCCGTTTTTAATACTGGTTGAATTACAAAATCTCCTTCGTCTAAGGTTGGAATAAACTCTCCTCCCATTCGGTTAAATAAAACTCCGGTTACAACTAAAAGAATTACAGATAAGGAAATTACTATTTTTTTATGAAGTAAAGACCATTTTATAACTGGTTCGTACATTTTATAAAAAAATGCCATTAATCTTTTTGATATATTTTTATCAGTTACTTTTTCTGGCTTTAAAAAGATAGATGAAATTACTGGCACGTAGGTAAAGCATAAGAACATAGCTCCAATTAATGCGAAACTAAAAGCCATTGCCATTGGTTTAAACATTTTTCCTTCAACGCCACTTAAAGATAGAATTGGGATAAATACAATTAAAATAATTAGCTGCCCAAATATTGCTGAAGTCATCATTTTTGAACTACTACTGTAAGTTATTTCATCAATACTTTCTTGCCGTTCGCTTTTAGATAGCAACATTAACTCACTTCTACTACTTGTTATTTTATAAGCAATAAATTCAACAATTATTACTGCACCGTCTATAATTATACCAAAATCTATAGCTCCTAAACTCATTAAATTGGCATCTACACCAAAAATGTACATCATAGACAACGTAAAAAGTAATGATAATGGAATAACAGATGCAACTACTAACCCAGAACGCATACTTCCCAATAAAAGAATTACCACAAAAATTACAATAATAATCCCAATTATTAAGTTTTCAGCAACTGTAAATGTAGTTTTTCCTATTAATTCACTAC
Organism: uncultured Flavobacteriaceae bacterium; assembly: GCA_942492305.1. GTDB lineage: Bacteria > Bacteroidota > Bacteroidia > Flavobacteriales > Flavobacteriaceae > Lutibacter. The sequence continues at coordinate 300,241 of CALOEI010000003.1, forward strand.
GTTCTAAAAATCCGTTAATAAAAACGCCTTCTGGTAATGTTTTTTGTATTTCTGCAACACGATCTTTAACAGCTTCAATTACTTTATTGGAGTCACCATCTTTAAGCATCATTACTTGCCCAAGTACTTTTTCTCCTTCACCATTACCAGTAATTGCGCCAAAACGATTTGCATAACCGAAATTTACTTCGGCAATATTTTTTATTAAAATTGGAACACCATCTACATTTTTTACAACAACATTTTCAATATCGCTTAAAGACTCTATCATTCCCTCTCCACGAACAAAATAACTTTCATTGGCTTTTTCAATATAACCACCACCTGCAACACTATTATTTTTTTCTAAAGCATCCAATACTTGTGAATGCGTAATGTTCATAGATTTTAATTTTTCAGGAAATAAAGCAACTTCGTACTGTTTTAAAAATCCACCCCAGGTATTTACTTCAACCACACCTGGAATTCCTGATAGTTGACGTTTAACAACCCAATCTTGTAAAGTTCGCAACTCCATTGGTGAATAACGATCTTTATATCCAGGTTTTGTATCTAACGTATATTGGTAAATTTCACCCAAACCAGTAGTTATTGGACCCATTTCAGGAGTACCAAAACCTTGTGGGATTTTTTCTGAGGCTGATTTAATTTTTTCAGCAATTAATTGTCTTGGTAGATAAGTTCCCATTGCATCTTCAAAAACAATAGTAACAACCGATAATCCAAATTTAGAAATAGATCTAATTTCTGTAACTCCTGGTAAGTTTGCCATTTCTAATTCAACAGGATATGTAATAAATTGTTCTACATCTTGAGTAGATAAATTTTTTGAAGTTGTAATAACTTGTACCTGATTGTTAGTTATATCGGGAACTGCACCTATAGGAATTTGGGTTAAAGAAAACAGCCCAAATCCAAAAATTGCAGCCGTTATTAATAGTATGATAAGTTTATTATCAATACTTAGTTTAATAATTTTTTGTAACATAATTTAAATAATTAGTAATATATATTATTGAAAACCATACGATTGATTTTCAAATTTATTCAATAAAAAATTTAACTATGTAACTTTTGTGGTGGTTGGAAAAAATTATTAATAAATAAGTTTGTTATAGGTTCTTTGTATTTAAAATTATTAGTATCAACCGTAATTTCACTAAAATTTAAAGGATAATTATGAACACATAAAATAAAAACAATTTGAAAATGAGACTCTAAATGTTGATGTTTAAAAGGGAGCTCTTTGTGTTCTTTATGTTCTTGTTCATGTTTATTTAATTCACTACCGTAATGCATTGCAATAAATTCAGCCAAACTATCTCCATCCTTTAAATGAGATGAAATATGATCAACAAGTATTGGTAAGTTATTAAAATCCTCTATTTCAAGGCTAAAGCTTTGAAACAAAATAGTAAAGGATAATATTAGAGCTGAAATTTTAATCATATATAATAAAATACAATTTAAAAATTATTTTAAAGTTAAATTATTATTTAAAAATTTATTTCTTATAGTAGTATTGACAAAATCTATATTTTTGAAAAAATTAAATTTTTCCGAAATACTTTCTTAAAAACCACTCTACTGAAAGAGACAAAATAATTAAACCAAGTAGCCATTTAAAACTAATAAGTGGAGTTTTAGTTACATTTAATTTTTGAATATTTTTAAAGCGTTCATCTAATTTTAAATCTGAAATTAATGTGTTGGCTCCATCAAAATAAATAGCTCCGTTAGTATTAGACGAAAGCTTTGCTAGCTTTGTAAAGTTAGAATTTGTAAACTGCTGCTCAACTTCAAAAGGAACAATTTTAAAGTTTCCTGAAACGTTAACCTTCTGATTGTCAACAGAAACTGTATATGTGTATTCTCCTGAAGGGATGTTAGTAAGTTCAACATAAAACTGATTATTAATCAATGTAAATGGAACTTTTTTTATAAAATTATTAGCTCTGTTGGTAATTGTGATCCATAGCTTAGCCCTATTATCAAAATTATAATTTTCATCTAAATAACTTGCAGAAATTGCTATTGTTTCATTTGCATAATACAATTGATTTAAAGCAACATCTAACCTATTATTTTTTAAATTTGATGATAGAAATTGTATTAAATTAGAAATAAACCCATCAAAAATTTCAAAAGTTTTATTCTCTGCAAAACTATTCATTCTCCACATCCAACTATTTTCACCAAATAAAACAGCTCCTTTTTGGTTGTTTTTCTTAAAAGTTACTAATAACGGTTGTTCCGTTTCAATAGCACCAATTTTTTGAAATAATAATGTATTTGTTGAGGATGAAAAAGTAATGTCTCCAAAAAAATCTTCTAAGGGCGCAAAACGAGAAAAACCGATATCAGAACTTACAAAACTTTCATAATTTAAATTAAAAACAGGATGGTATTCTTCAGTCTGTGAAAGTGCTCCTTTTTTAAAATCATTTTGATTGTTGTTTAAAAAATCCCAATCGGTTGCCAATCCAGAAATAATAAAATAATTTAAATTTTGATTTGAAATTTCATCAAAAATGGGCTTAAACAAATTATTTGGTTGATACACTATAATTGTTTGATAATCTGACAACTTACCTTTAAAGTCATTTACTTTACTAATAGTTACAGAACGCTGTTTATTACTTTCAATAGATTTTTTAAACATCCCTAAATCAGGATGAATTACTGAAGTTAAAATTAAAATTTCGGCAACTTCCTCTATAACATTTACACTAAAATTTTTCGTATTATTTAATGTGTTTTGTTCATTTTCTAAGGTTTCAATTGTTGTAGTATAAAATTGTGTTCCGGCAGTTGCTGCGGTTAAATAAAAAGAAACTTCTTGTACATTTTCTGTCGAAGAAAAATTTAATACTTTAGAAAAAACTTTAGTGTTTTTATCAAAAACAGTTAACTTTTTAGTAATAGTTTTATTACCAGTATAATTAACAAATAATTCAACTGGAAGCTTGTTATTTATATAGCTATACTTATTAATATTCAATTTACTAATAGCAATATCTTCAAAAACTGTTGTATCGCCAACTATATAAGAAAAAACCGGACTTTTATAATTTATAAATTCAACATCGTTTCCTATAGTCTGATTTCCATCAGTAATCAACACAACAGGATTGTTATCTGATTTATATAAATTAGATAATTCTAAAAATGGTTTTGATAAATTAGTTTGATGTTCACTAAAACTTAAAGAATCTAACGTATTTAAATTAGTTCCAAACGTGTAATAATTAATTGCGTATTTAGAATTTAATTCAGTATCGTTTTTTAATTGTTGCACTAAATTTTCAACATTTTTTGTTTGTAAACTATGTTTTATAGAAGCTGAGTTATCAATTGCAACAAGTAAATTTGGTTTTATTATGTTTAAACTGTTTTTATTAATTGTGGGATTAATAATTAATAATAAGAGTATAAAAACACTTAAAAATCGTAAAAAAGAAAGCCAATAATTTAATTGGCTTTTCTCTTTATTATTTAAAATATATTGAAATAAAGCTACAGATAGTGCAACAAAAACAGCTAAAATAATAAGTAAAATTGTGACTGTCTTCATTTAAATATCTTCTTGCTTTTTTATAATAATGTAAAATTTCTTATTAAGTTAACATTCCACCATCAACACTTAATGTTTGTCCGGTAATATAAGAACTCATATCCGAAGCTAAAAATACACATGCATTTGCAATATCTTCAGGAGTTCCACCACGTTTTAGTGGAATTGAGTTTCTCCATTCTTTAACAGTTTCTTTTGGTAAACTTGCAGTCATTTCAGTTTCAATAAAACCAGGAGCAATTACATTACTTCTAATATTACGAGAACCTAATTCTAATGCAACAGATTTAGAGAAGCCCACAATTCCGGCTTTGGAAGCTGCATAATTAGTTTGCCCAGCATTTCCTTTTAATCCAACAACAGAGCTCATATTAATTATTGATCCTGCACGTTGCTTCATCATTGGTCTAATAACAGCTTTTGTTAAGTTAAATACTGATTTTAAATTAACTTCAATTACTTTATCAAAATCATCTTCAGTAATACGCATTAACAAGTTATCTTTTGTAATTCCAGCGTTATTTACTAAAATATCTATAGTTCCAAACTCTTTTAAAACTTCAGCAGCCAACTCTTGAGCCGCATCAAAATTTGCTGCATTAGATTGGTACCCTTTTGCTTTAACACCATAGTTTTTTAACTCATTTTCTAATGCAATTGCTGCATCAACGGATGAGCTATATGTAAATGCTACATTTGCCCCTTGCTTTGCAAATACTTCAGCAATTCCTTTTCCAATTCCTCTAGTAGCTCCTGTTATTAAAGCTGTTTTATTTTCTAAAAGTTTCATCTTTATTTGTAATTTTAGTTTTCAAAATTATTATAAATCAAATATACACATTTGAATAAAAAAAGCCTCCTTAAAGGAAGCTTTTTCTAATTTAATATTTATTAAAAAAGGGGTTGATTGTTTTTATTTATCTGTTAACCGTACCAATTGGAAAATTTAAATTTTGATTTAAACTATAAGTTGTATGATCTACTGCATTTACCGGAATATCAGCAACTAAAGGCTTTAATAAAAATGGGTTTGGACTATTATCTGGGTCTGGCTCTATCGATATAACTGCTATTCCGCCAGCTAAATCAATAGGAAATGTAAACCCAGCAGGTGCATTTACTAAAAAATCTTCCCCAGGGAATGGTGGCCCTCCCATGGTACCACTAAATCCATCAAACTCATCTGCAATATTTAAAGATGTGAATTTTCCAGTTGATATTGGACCGCCCGAAACAGCCCAACCTTCATATTTCCAACCTGCCGGTAATGTTGGTAATGATAAACCAACCGATGGCGAACCAGAAGATAAGTCTAGAAACCAAATTCCACTATTCTCATTTGTCATTGCACCATCAGTTGGTGTTGCTAGAATATATGATCCACTTGAATTAGCAAAATTATTACCTAATGCAGCCCCATGTCCAATAGTTAATTGTCCTGAATTACCATTAAAATCCCCAGCTAAAATGTGAACTGCACTTGGAGAAGGATCGTCACCAACAGCAGGTTCTATAGTTAGAATAAATGTTGTTGCTGCTTCAAGTTGTTCTGAATCTAATTTAAAACTAGATTCTGAAAGTACTCCGTTATCATTTACTGAAAATCTCCCAGTGGTTATAGGATTATTGTTTACTATAATCCACCCTTCATAAACATAATCTGATCCTAGATTCTCTAATCCAGAGATATTTAATGTTAAGTCCTTTAATAATTGGTCATCATCATCATCGTTACAAAATGTAACAGTTAAAGCAACTACTGCTAATACTAATAATTTAAAAATTCTTGTCATAATATATTTTTTAGGTTTCTATATGACAAAGATATTTTAGTAAAATAGTTTAAAATGTTAGCTAGCTAACACTATGCAGTTTTTTTTAAAAAAAGAATTTGTTTACCCTTAAAATTAATTACACCATCTTCTTTTAATTCATTCATAATCAAATTTAAAGTTGGTCTTGATGTGCCAATTAAATTAGCTATATCCTTTTGTGTATAAGGATTTGCTACTTTAAGCTTTCCTGTTTCTTCACAACAAACTCCATAATCATCACACAATTCATCTAAAAAATCTAAAAGCCTTGTTTTTGCATCTTTAAATAATAAAATTTGGAGCCTTCTCTCTAATTTTTGAATTCTAAAACTTATAAATTTATATATCTTAAGTGTAAAAGTTTGATTGTCACGCATTAAATCATGCAATGTTGAAACCCCAATTGGGCATATAGAAGTATTATTATCTATGGATTGAGCAAATTCATTTCGTTTTTCTTCTCCTAATATTGCTTTTTCTCCAAAAAGTTCTCCTTTACATAAAATTGCTTTAACCTGTTCATTACCATCTTCAGAATAATATCCCAATTTAACTTTTCCTTTTTCGATTAAATAAACTTTTGTAGAAGCATCCTTCTTCAAAATAAATATAATCACTTTTTGAATAATTAATAAAATTATGACAGTTCTTATATGCTGCAAATTTATGTGGACATAAAATTTTAAACAAGTTTACATTTTCAAAATACCAAAGCTTACTCATGATTTATATTTTATGTTATGGTCGTGATTAATTATAAAACTTACAAAAAAGCCTACTATCATTCTAATAGTAGGCTTTTAATAATAAAAATTAAAATTGATTTTTAACTAACAATGTAAATTTCTCTAAATTCTTTAGTTACTTCAAATGTTACATTACCATTAATTCTTGAGATATCAATCTCTTCATTATCTACTTCAATTTTTTTGATTTTAAATGGTAAACCGTGAATATTTATTTTAAAAGTATTATAACTTGTAGTAAATTTTCCTGATTTAAATTGCTGAATTGTTAAGGAAGTTTTTTTACCAACTTGATTGAAGTTTCTTAAACTATATCTTCCTTTTTTATAATCATAGCCATCATGTGCATCTTCATAAACTTCAGAAATTTCTTTACCTTCTTTATAGTATAAATCAAATTCTAATTGATCTATAACTTTTTCTCCAACATATTGTTGAATTGGATATTTTGGAATAATTGCACCTTCTTTTACAAAAATTGGCATACTATCTATATCTGCATCAACCCATTTTTCTTCACCACCAATAACAATTCAATTATCCCAGAAATTATACCATTTCCCTTTAGGAAAATACATTCGTCTTCCTTTTGCATTTTGCTTCTAAAATTGGACAAACTAATATTTTTTCACCAAAAATAAATTCATCATTTCTATAATGTGTATGCGGATCATTTTGATCAAATAATACTAACGATTTTAAAATTGGAATACCTTCATCTGCATATCTCCAAAAAGCAGTATATAAATAAGGTAATAATTGATATCTTATTTCAATAAATTTTCTAACAATATCGGTAATTGTATTTCCAAATACCCAAGGCTCTTGATCTCCGTGATCTCCAGAAGAATGTACTCTACAGAATGGGTGAAAAACTCCTAACTGAATCCAACGTGCAAATAATTCGCCCATTTGGTTGTTCTGCAAAACCACCAATATCTGAACCTGCAAAAGAAAATCCAGACATACACATACGTTGAGCTTGTTGATTTGCAATTGCTAAATGATCCCATGTTGCAACATTATCTCCTGTCCAAGTTGATGTATAACGTTGTGTTCCTGAATAAGCGGCTCTAGTAATAACAAACGGACGTTTAGGGTAACTATATTTCTTTAAACCATGGTATGTGGCACGTGCCATTTGCATTCCATAAATATTATGTGCTTTTCTATGACTACAAGGGTTTCCATCATAATCATGACGTACATCATTAGGAAACGTTTTTCCTGGAACATCCATTACAGCGGGTTCGTTCATATCGTTCCAAACACCTTTTACACCAATATCTTCAATTAATTCTTTAAACAAACCTGACCACCATTCGCGCACTTCAGGATTTGTATAATCTGGAAAATAACATTCTCCTGGCCATACTTTACCTTTCATATAAGGCCCATCCGCACGTTTACAGAAATAATCCTTTTCCAAACCTTCCCTAAAGATAGGGTAATCCATGTCTATTTTAATACCTGGATCAATAATTGCAATTGTTTTAAATCCATCATCTGCAAGTTCTTTCACCATTCTTTTCGGGTCCGGAAAATATTCCTTATTCCAAGTAAAACATCTAAAGCCTTCCATATAATCTATATCTAGATACATAGCATCACAAGGAATTTTTAATTCTCTAAATTTAGATGTAATTTCTTTTACTTTCGATTCTGGATAGTAACTCCATTTACATTGGTGATATCCCAAAGCCCATAAAGGTGGCATATGCTGCGGTCTTCCAGTTAAATCTGTATAATTTGAAACAACTTCAGTCATTTCTGGACCGTAAATAAAATAATAGTTCATTTCTCCACCATCTGCCCAAAAGCTTGTTACATTTCTTCTTTCACTGCAAAAATCAAAATTAGATCGGAATGTATTATCAAAAAAGATTCCATAAGACTTGTTTTTATGCAAAGCCGTATAAAATGGAATTGCTTTATAAATTGGGTCCGTACCTCTAACATATGCATAAGAATCTGTTACCCAATTTTGAAAACGCTTTCCTTTTAAATTATTTTCAACAGGTTTATCTCCTAAACCATAAAAGTTTTCCCCTTGTTGCGATGTTTTAGACATTTTTACAATATCGCCACCAAATTCATAACTTTCTTCCCAATGAAAACCTAATTCATCTTCACAAATTAGAGATTTGTCTTTGGCATCATAAATAGATTTTCGCATATCTAATTTTGAAATATGACAAATTAATTTTGAAGTTGTAATTATATATTTTTTTATCATCTTCAGTAATTTCAAAATGGTTATATCCTTTACTTGCGCATATTTAGTAATTGCATAAGAAAAATCTTTTTCAAAAATACCAGTTGTTGTAAATCTAAATCGTAAAACACTATCTCGTTCAACAGTAACTTGTAAAACTACATCCATTTTCACTTTTAAAATAAAGTATTTACATTCTTTTTATAAGAAATTATTTTTGAAGGAAATAAATTTCCTTTGTATTCTAATTCAGTATTTAAAATCATAAATTAATCTATTTTCAAAGAGCAAACGTACTAAATTTTTAAATATTTAGACTCCACTAATATTTTTTAAAAAAACATCACTAATTTTTAATTTAATTAAAAATTAGTGATGTAAATTATAAATTATTAAAAAATGATACTATTTTATCTCAAAAATGGTGATTCCTAATGGAGATAACTTAATTTCTGCAGAATAAGGTTTATTATTCCACGAAACTGATTTACTTGTTAACATTCTAGAATTTCCAATGCCACTTCCTCCAAATTTTTTATCATCGCTATTAAAAATTTCTTTTAATTTTACTTTAGAAGGAAGTCCAATTCTATATTTTTCAATTGCATTTGGTGTAAAATTACATACAACAACTAAATTTTCGGCTTCATTATTTCCTTTTCTTATATAAGAAATAACAGAGTTTTCAGCATCATCTAAACTAATCCATTCAAAACCATCTTGGCTAAATCCTTTTTCGAATAATGCTGGTTTTGTTATATAAAATGTATTTAATTCTTTATAAAAATTTTGTAATTCTTTATGAGGTTTAAATTCTAATAAATTCCAATCTAAACTTTCTTGAAAATTCCACTCTTGCTGTTGACCAAATTCACCTCCCATAAACAACAATTTTGTACCCGGATGTGTAAACATATAGCCATACATTAACCTAAGATTTGCAAATCGTTGCCATTCATCTCCAGGCATTCTTCCTAAAATAGATTTTTTGCCATATACAACTTCATCATGAGATAATGGTAACATAAAGTTTTCTGTAAATGCATACGCCAAACTAAATGTTATATCATTTTGATGGTGTTTTCTGTAAATTGGGTCTTTACCAAAATATTCTAATGTATCGTGCATCCAACCCATCATCCATTTCATTCCAAAGCCTAAACCTCCCATATTTGTTGGTTTAGAAACCATTGGAAATGCTGTAGATTCTTCAGCAATAGTTTGTACATCAGGAAAAGATTTGTAAACCTCTTCATTTAATTCTTTTAAAAAGGAAACAGCTGCTAAGTTTTCATTTCCACCATAAATATTAGGTTCCCATTCTCCATCTTCACGTGAATAATCTAAAAATAGCATAGATGCTACTGCATCTACTCTTAAACCATCTACGTGGTATTGTTCTAACCAAAAAATGGCATTACTTATTAAAAATGATCGAACTTCATTTCTTTCATAATTAAAAATTAAACTTTTCCAATCTTGGTGATAGCCTTTTCTTTTATCAGGATGTTCATATAAATGTGAACCATCAAAATAACCTAAACCATGTGCATCTTCAGGAAAATGAGAAGGTACCCAGTCTAAAATAATTCCAATTCCATTTTCATGTAATTTATCAACTAAATATTTAAATTCATCAGGATATCCAAAACGAGAAGTTGGTGCAAAATAACCTGTTATTTGATACCCCCAAGAAGGATCGTATGGAAATTCCATAATTGGCATAAACTCTACATGTGTAAAATTCATTTCTTTTACATAATTAACTAAATCATCTGCCAATTCAAAATACGATAGAAAACGATCTTCTGTTGCATGTCTTTTCCAAGAACCTAAATGCACTTCATATACAGAATATGGAGCATCTAATGCGTTATGATCTTTTCTGGTTTTTAGCCATTTTTTATCTTTCCATTTGTAATTATCATCCCAAACAATAGAAGCGGTTTTTGGTGGGTGCTCACATCTTCTAGCATACGGATCTGCTTTTTCAGATATATAACCCATATTATTTGAATGAATTTTATATTTATACGTCATTCCTTTTTCTACAAGTGGAATAAATCCTTCCCAAATTCCTGAAGAATCCCAACGTACATTTAACTGATGTTCACCATCTTTCCAATGATTAAAATCTCCAATTACAGAAACTTGATTGGCTGTTGGTGCCCAAACTGCAAAATATGTTCCTTCTACTACCATCTACAGTGGTAATATGTGAACCAAATTTTTCATACAATCTATAATGTTTTCCTGCTTTAAATAATGATAATATCAAAATCTGTAAATAAACTATAAGATTTTACTTTTGTCATAAATTAATTATTAATAAGATTTGAAATTCCTTTTAAAGGAATGACTGCCCATGTTGGACGTGAATTTAACTCATAACCTAGTTCGTAAACTGCTTTTTCTAATAAACAATATTCTAAAATAAAGTTACGCTCTTGATTATATCCAATATTTAAATTTGCTTGTTGAACTGTATTAATATAAGTTCCTAAAAACACACCTGTAAAATAGCCATATAATAATTCCGCTGCTTTAAAAAGTTCATTTTGAGGTTGCTTATATTTATCTTTATTGTTAAAAATTGTTGCATAAATAGCATAATGAAAAGATCTAAATAAACCAGCAACATCTTTCATTGGTGGTTGTTTTACTTGTCGATCTCTGATAGTACTTTCTGGTTCCCCTTCAAAATCAAGGATGTAAAAATCATCTCCCTGAACTAAAATTTGCCCTAAATGATAATCTCCATGAATTCTAATTCGTTCCCCTTTTAATTTCGTCCAATCAAAATTTAAAAATTTACTTCGAATTAAACTTTTTTTACTAAGCAAATCATTTGCTAATTCTAAACTATAACCTTCTAGCTTGTGTAAATTATTTTCTATGCTATTTAATCTATTTTGAAATTGGTAAATCATTCTGTTTTTTAACCAAACTGAATAATCTCCATTAAAATGAGTTGGCGTAAATGCAGTATCTTCAAACTCTGAGCCCAAATTTATGTGCATTTCTGCAGTACGTTTAGCTAACACTTTAATTTTTAAAAAAATACTTAATCCTACCCAATCTATAATTCTATGTGGAATATCATGTATTCTTAAACGTTGCATAAAATTTAGGTTCTGGTAAATTGTTTATATCAATATTTTTGTATTCTAATGTTTCAAAAATTTTATCAATTTCTTTTAAAAAAACATCCCAAGCATCACCTTCATTTGGAATCAATTCTTGCATTACTGCAATGGTAACTATATGTTTTCTTTGATCAACAAAATTAATACTTCCTAAATATCTAGGTGTATTTTTAAAATCTTTATTGTCAGTTAAAAACCTGTTCATTTCATAATCAGGATTTTTATTCGCAAATATTCTTCTGAAAAATTTTAAAACATACTTATCATTAAAAACTAATGAAGTATTGCTTTGCTCAAGCCCCATAAATCTTGAAGATTCATAATTCTATATTTGAAAATAAATTCGCTTTTATGGTATTGAACTTTTGTTTTATCAATTGGATTCTGCATTAAAATACGTTCAAAAACAATTTTCTAAAGGCTTCTAAATTAACAGCATCTATAATAAAACCTTCTTGATTTTTTATGCTTATTGGTAAAATTCTATCTTTTTTAGCAAAATTTTCGTCTGAAACAAATGCTATTGGAATAAAATAATGGTGAAAAAAAGCTTCTACAAAATCTACTTCTAAAATTAATCCAAAATAAACTTCATTATTTTGCTGAATTCTAAAATATTCTGAAAGTTCAATATATTTAATTCTTGCTTGCTTTTCCTCCATACCAACGTTGTTTTATAATATAATTCTTCTAAAACATCAGATAAAAAAACTTTTTTTAAAAAGTCTTTATTTTCTAATAATTCTTCCCAAGGAACATCAAAATTATAATTAGCAACGTTTAATTTAGAATCCTTAACATTTTCAGACATTTTAATTATTTATTTATTTTAAATATATGAAATGGTAAGGTAGGTTTGCAATTCTATAAAATTCCATTCACTATACCAATTATATGTATTATCAGTAATTAAATCTGTAACTTTTACATGGTGACCATGATTGATTCCTAAATCTCCTAAAGGCAATTGAACCATTCCTTGTTGTGAATGATGCTCGTCTAAACTAATGATACAAAGCATTTCATCAGTCTTAGCATCATTCCATTTATAAAAGCAATTAAATTATCATTTTCTATAGAACAAAACTTTATATTATTGGTTTGTTGCAGTGCTGCATGGTTTTTACGAATATTATTAACTTTTGTAATTATTGATGTTAATCTGTTCTGTTTAAACCAATCGTAATTACAAATTTGAAATTTCTCTGAATTTAAATATTCTTCTCTACCAACTATCGGTTGGTCAATCATTTGTTCAAAAACAGGTCCATAAATTCCAATATTAGAACTTAAAGTAGCTGCTAAAACATAACGTTGAATGTATTTGGACTCATTTGCTCCTTGTAAATGAAACGGGTTAATATCTGGAGTATTTGGCCAGAAATTAGGCCTCATATATTCTCTTTGATCTGTTTTTGTTAACTCTTCAACATATTCAGTTAGTTCATATTTGTTATTTCTCCAAGTAAAATAAGTATAAGATTGCGTATAACCTTCTTTACCGAGCTGTTGCATTACTTTTGGTGCTGTAAATGCTTCGGCTAAGAAAAGTATATCTGGGTGTTTTGCTTTTACTTCAGAAATAATCCAATTCCAAAAATAAAAAGGTTTTGTATGCGGATTATCTACTCTAAAAACTTTAATTCCACAATCAATCCAATAAAACAAAGTGTCTAAACACTCGTCCCATAAATTTTTAAAATCTTCACTTTCCCAATAAATTGGTAAAATATCTTGATATTTTTTTGGTGGATTTTCAGCATATTGTACAGTTCCATCTGGTCTCCATTTAAACCATGACGGATGTTCTTTTACCCAAGGATGATCTGGTGCAGCTTGCAAAGCATAATCCATTGCTATTTCTATACCTAATTTTGAAGCTTTTTTTACAAGCTGTTTAAAATCTTGAATAGTTCCTAATTCTGGATGAATATCTTTATGACCTCCAATTTTGAACCAATTCCCCAACAAGAACCAACATCACCTTCTTTAGCTTCTGTTGTATTATTTTTCCCTTTTCTATTTACTTCACCAATTGGATGTATTGGAGGAAAATACAAGGTATCAAAGCCCATTTCTAAAACTCTAGGTAATAATTTTTCACAATCTTTAAAAGTTCCGTGAACATTTTCTTTTTCAGAAGCAGAACGTGGAAAAAATTCATACCAAGTACTAAATCTTGCTTTTAATTCGATCTACATAAACTTTGAAATTCTTTTGATGTATTTGCTAAATTTTTTCTGGATATTTATAAAAATATGATGTAATTTTTCACTTAGTTGCTTCAGTAATTGCTTCATTATAAGCATTTCATCTTCAAAAATTTCAATTAATTTTTTTAAATATGATTTCTCTGTAACTGTTGCTTTTATGCTACATTTTTTTAAAAAATCTATACCTTCTAATAATTCTGAATGAACTATTTGATTGTCGTCAATTTTTCTGTGAATACCGTGTTGCCAATTTAAAGCATAATCTACCCAACCAATAATTTTATAAGCATATAAACCTTGTTTTTTTACTGTAAAAGATGCATCCCAATCATTATTAAATGAGATTGCATTCTAACTTCACTCCATTTTTTATCATTTTTCATGTTTATATAAAACTGATGCAGCAATAATATCATGTCCATCTGCTAAAATATCTGCATTTACATTAACAATTTCATTAACAACACTTTTAATTATAAAACTCTCCACAATTTAATTGAGGTGAAACATTTTCAATAACAACTCTTTTTTGATTTTTCATGCATATAAAAAATATAAATCGTTTTTTTAAATTGTAAACCCGTTTGGTATTACTGCATTTTTTTTGACAACTACAATACCATCTCTAATAGCATAAAATTCAGTTTCAGTATCTTCTAAATGAACACCTCCACTTATTCTAACATCATCTCCAATAGAACAATTTTTGTCTAAAATAGCATTTTTAATAAAACATCTATTACCGATTCCCATAGAAACAATATCTGGATTAAGAATATCTTCTAAAGGTTGGTAATAATCACTACCCATCATATAGGTATTAATTACTGTAGATTCTTGATCTATTCTTGAACGAACTCCAATTACTGAATGTTCAATTTTTCCTGCATTAATAATACAACCATCTGCAATAACTGTTTTATCTAAAATAGTTCCAGAAATTTTGGTTGTTGGTAACATTCGAGCATGTGTATAAATACGCTTTTCTCTAGCTGTATAAATCAAATTTTGGAAAATCATCTGTTAATCCTAAATTGGCTTCAAAAAAGGAATCAATATTTCCAATATCTGTCCAATAACCTTCATATTGGTGGCTTATAACTTTATGACTACCAATTGCTTCAGGAATAATTTCTTTTCCAAAATCATTTGTATCAGGATTTTCCATTAATTTAACCAATAAATCTCTATTAAAAATATAAATACCCATAGAAGCTAAATAATTTCTTCCCTCGTTTTTCATACTTTCACTTACATCTGAAGTCCAATCTGGTAATAATGATGCGTCAGGCTTTTCAATAAAAGAAGTAATTCTATTTTTATCATCTGCTTTTAATATTCCAAATGAAGTAGCATCTTTTGCATTTACAGGAATAGTTGCAATAGAAATGGCTGCATTAGCTTTTTACATGAGCTTTTAACCATTTCAGCAAAATCCATTTGATATAATTGATCTCCAGATAAAATTAAAAAATAATCAAAATCATGTCTTAAAAAATGATGCATACTTTGGCGCACTGCATCTGCTGTACCTTGAAACCATCCTTTATTTCCGGGTGTTTGTTCTGCAGCCAATACATCTACAAAGGCTGAACTAAAAAAGCTAAAATGATAGGTATTTTTAATATGTCTATTTAATGATGCCGAATTAAATTGTGTTAATACATACATTTGTTTTATGTTTGAATTAATACAATTTGAAATTGGAATATCAACTAATCTATATTTTCCTGCAATTGGTACTGCTGGTTTTGATCGAGTTTCTGTTAATGGATGTAATCTTGATCCTTGTCCTCCACCTAAAATAATTGCTAATACTTTACTTTCCATAATCATATTTTTAATATGTTATTTATATTTTATTTTAATATATTTAATTTTTATATTAATTAAATTAAAGATTTGTATAATTCTTCAACTTGTTTTGCAATGGCTATCCAATCAAAGTGTTCTTCAACTCTTTTTCTTCCATTTTTTGCCATTTTTTCTCTTAATTCTTTATCATTAATAAATTTATTAATACCATTTGCCAAATCTCTTGAAAATTTATCTGGATCAATTGGTTCAAAAGGAGCTTCTTTTTGTTGTTCTAAAGGAATTAAAATTCCTGTTTCTCCATCAACAACAACTTCTTTTATTCCACCAACAGCACTTGCTACTACTGCTGTATTACAAGCCATTGCTTCAATATTTATAATTCCAAATGGTTCATAAATTGATGGACAACAAAAAACATCTGCATGAGAATACAATTGAATTACTTCTTTTTTAGGTAACATTTCATCAATCCAAATAACATTATTACGTGTTTTTTTAACTTCATTAACACTATCTTCCATTTCTTTGCCAATTTCAGGAGTATCTGGTGCTCCAGCACATAAAACAATTTGTGTATCTGGATCAATATATTTTATAGCATTTACTAAATGAATTATTCCTTTTTGACGGGTAATTCTTCCTACAAAAAGCACATACGGTTTTGATTTATCAATACCAAACTTTCTAAAGTTGAAGTTTCTTAAGTAACAACATATTCTCTTAAATTTATTCCATTATAAATTACTTTTACTTTTTCTTCATCAACATTAAAATATTTTAAAACATCTTCTTTAGTTTCTTTTGAAACTGCAATTACAGCATCTGCCATTTCAATAGCTGTTTTTTCAATCCACGATGAAGCTTCATATCCACGGCCCAATTGCTCCCTTTTCCAAGGTCTTAGAGGTTCTAAAGAATGTGTTGTAATTACCAATGGAACTCCATAACATAATTTTGCAACTATACCTGCAAATTGAGCATACCAAGTATGGCAATGAACTATATCAGCATCCAATTCCGCATTCATATGAAGACATGTATTTAAACTATTAAATACTGCTTTTAATTTATCATCTGATTTATCAAAAACTGGATTATCATAAGGAAAACCTTTTACTGTCAAATTTCCTGAGGTTTCATCTTGATCACCAAAACACTTTACATCAATTTCCATTAATTTTTCTAATTCATTGGCTAAATATTCAACAACTACCCCTGCTCCACCATAAACATAAGGGGGAAATTCTTTTGTATAAAATAATGCTTTCATAAATATGGTTTCAAATAATATAAATTTAATGTTTGTCCTTATTAATAATTTTTTAAACTATGAAGTTTTAAAATTAATTTTAAACTATTTTAAAATAAAATACTTATGAATTATATGGAAAGAAAATAATAGTATCAACCAATCCATTTTATCATTAAATGCTAAGTATTATACTCAAAATTGTACTTCATACATCTTTCAAAATTAAGTTAAAAAGTTACAAAAAAATTACATATTATTTATATAATTTACGAAAACGTTAGAATTTAATTTGTTTTACATTGTTTTTCAATGATTTATAGACTAGATTCTATATATTATACCCATTTAATTGATTTTTGAACATAAAAAAAAGACGTTTTTAAACGTCTTTTTTTTAAATCTATTTTATCTAAAATCAAATTGTAAGTTAAGCATTCTCTTTTTTTATTAAATTTAATGCAGAACCTTCATTATACCAAGCTATTTGACTTTGATTATAGGTATGATTTAATTTAATAATATTCTTAGAACCATCAGAATGTACTAATTCTAAAGTTAATTGTTTTTCCGGAGCAAATTCACTTAAATCTATAAAATTAAAAGTATCATCTTCTTGAATTAGATCGTAATCTGCTTCATTGTCAAATGTAAGTCCTAGCATACCTTGTTTTTTTAAATTCGTTTCATGAATTCTTGCAAAAGACTTCACAATTACTGCAGCAACACCTAAATGTCTTGGTTCCATAGCCGCGTGTTCTCTAGATGAACCTTCTCCGTAATTATGATCTCCAACAACAACAGATTTTACACCAGCTGCTTTATAAGCACGTGCAACATCTGGCACTCCTCCATATTCACCTGTCAATTGATTTTTAACAAAATTTGTTTTTTTACCAAAAGCATTTACTGCTCCAATTAACATATTGTTTGAAATATTATCTAAATGACCTCGATAACGCAACCAAGGACCTGCCATAGAAATATGATCTGTGGTACATTTTCCAAAAGCTTTTATTAATAATTTTGCACCATTAATTTCATTTCCAAGTGGTGTAAAAGGAGTTAATAATTGTAAACGCTCAGAAGTTGGACTTACTGAAACATCTACATTACTTCCGTCTTCAACTGGCTCTACATAACCTGCATCTTTAACATCAAAACCTTTTGGTGGTAATTCTAATCCTGTTGGTTCATCTAATTTTACTTCTTCACCATTTTCATTTATTAAGTGTATCTGTCATTGGATTAAAATCTAAACGCCCTGAAATTGCAATTGCAGCAACCATTTCTGGTGAAGCTACAAATGCATGTGTATTTGGATTTCCATCTGCACGCTTTGAAAAGTTTCTGTTAAATGAATGTACAATTGTATTTTTTTCTTGCACCTTTTAAATCGCTTCTATCCCATTGCCCAATACAAGGACCGCAAGCATTGGTAAAAATAGTTGCATCTAAATCTTCAAAAACCTTAAGAATACCATCTCTTTCTGCCGTGTAACGTATTTGTTCGGAACCAGGATTGATACCAAAATCTGATTTAGCTTTTATTTTTTTATCAACTGCTTGTTGTGCAATAGAAGCTGCTCTTGATAAATCTTCATAAGAAGAGTTGGTACAAGAACCTATTAATCCCCATTCTACTTTTAATCGGCCATCCATTTTCCTTAGCTTTTGCTCAATTCTCCAACTGGAGTAGCTAAATCTGGTGTAAATGGACCATTTAAATGTGGACGTAATGTATCTAAATCAATTTCTATTACTTGATCGAAGTATTTTTCAGGTTCAGCATATACTTCCGCATCTCCAGTTAAATATTCTTTTATTTTATTTGCTTCATCAGCAATTTCATTTTTATCTGTAGCACGTAAATAGCGCTCCATTGCTGCATCGTAACCAAAAGTAGAAGTTGTTGCTCCAATTTCAGCTCCCATATTACAAATTGTTCCTTTACCTGTTGCCGACATAGATTTTGCGCCTTCACCAAAATATTCTACAATTGCACCAGTACCTCCTTTAACAGTAAGAATTCCGGCTACTTTTAAAATTACATCTTTTGGCAGATGTCCATCCGTTTAATTTACCTGTTAATTTAACTCCAATTAATTTTGGAAATTTTAATTCCCAAGCCATTCCTGCCATAACATCAACAGCATCAGCACCACCAACACCAATTGCTACCATTCCCAAGCCTCCAGCATTAACTGTATGAGAATCTGTACCAATCATCATTCCTCCTGGAAAAGCATAATTTTCTAAAACAACTTGATGAATAATTCCTGCCCCTGGTTTCCAAAAACCGATACCATATTTATTAGATACTGAAGCTAAAAAATCGAAAACCTCTTTGCTTACATCATTAGCTCTTTTTAAATCTAAATTTGCACCTTGTTTTGCTTGAATTAAATGATCACAATGCACAGTTGTAGGAACTGCAACTTTATTTTTTCCAGCTTGCATAAATTGTAATAATGCCATTTGTGCAGTTGCATCTTGACAAGCAATACGATCAGGGGCAAAATCTACATAATCTTTGCCTCTAGTATACGCTCTGGTTGCTTTACCATCCCATAAATGATTGTACAATATTTTTTCAGCTAATGTTAAAGGTTTTCCTACTACGGACTTTGCAGCATCTACACGTTCTGCCATTCTAGCATAAACACCTTTAATCATTTCAATATCAAAAGTCATATTTTTTAGTTTTAATTTATTATTTCTAACGAACAATATACAAAATATTAAGGTTGTTAAAAAAATATTTCTTTTCTTATTTAATGAAAACAAAAACAAACCACAATAGAGCAAAAAAAAGCCTGAATCTATGATTCAGGCTTTCAAAAAAATAAATATTTAATCTTGTTAATTTACCAATAATTTATGTGAAGGTTTAAACTTTGTTAAGTTAATTCCATCTACGGCAGCTTCATATTCTGCTAAATTTGGTGTTCTTCCTAAAATTGTAGAAATAACAACAACCGGAGTTGATGAAAGTAAAGATTCTCCCTTCTTTTCACTGGAGTCTTTTACAACTCTACCTTGGAATAAACGTGTAGAAGTAGCCATAACGGTATCACCTGGCTCCGCTTTTTCTTGGTTACCCATACAAAGGTTACAACCTGGTCGTTCTAAATACAACATGTTTTCATATTTAGTTCTAGCAGCTGCTTTAGGATCATTATCATCAAATTCAAAACCTGAGTATTTCTGTAAAACTTCCCAATCACCTTCTGCTTTTAGTTCATCAACAATATTATAAGTTGGAGGCGCAACAACAAGAGGTGCTTTAAATTCTACTTTACCCTGTTGTGCTTCAATATTTTTTAACATTTGAGCTAGAATTTTCATATCTCCTTTATGAACCATACAAGAACCTATAAACCCTAAATCTACACTTTTAACTCCTCCATAATAAGATAAAGGTCTTATAGTATCGTGTGTATATCTTTTAGATACATCTTCATTATATACATCTGGATCTGCAATCATTGGCTCATCAATTTTATCAAGATCCACAATAACTTCAGCAAAATATTTCGCATTTGCATCTGGAGTTAAAGCAGGTTTTTCTCCTGATTTAATTTCAGCAATTCTATTATTTGCTATTGCAATTAAACCTTTTAGAACTTGCAATTTATTGTCCATTCCTTTGTCAATCATAATTTGAATTCTGCCCTTTGCAATTTCTAAAGATTCAATTAAAGTAGCATCTTCAGAAATACAAATAGAGGCTTTTGCCTTCATTTCAGCAGTCCAGTCAGTAAACGTAAATGCTTGATCAGCAGTTAAAGTTCCTATATGAACTTCAATTACTCTACCTTGAAATACGTTATCACCTCCAAATTGAGAAAGCATTTGTTGTTGAGTTGCATGAACCACATCACGGAAATCCATGTAGCTTTTCATCTCACCTTTAAAGGTTACTTTTACAGACTGAGGAATTGGCATTGTAGCCTCTCCTGTAGCAAGTGCTAAAGCAACTGTACCTGAATCCGCTCCAAAAGCAACACCTTTGGACATTCTTGTATGCGAATCTCCACCAATAATAATAGCCCAATCATCAACAGTAATATCATTCAATACTTTATGAATAACATCTGTCATTGGTTTGTATTTATGTTCTGGATCTCTAGCAGTTATTAAACCAAAATCATTCATGAATTTCATCAACCTTGGAATATTTGCTTTAGATTTATTATCCCAAACCGAAGCTGTATGACAACCTGATTGGTAGGCACCATCAACAATTGGAGAAATAATAGTTGCTGCCATCATTTCTAATTCTTGTGACGTCATTAAACCAGTAGTGTCTTGCGACCCAACAATATTTACTTCAACGCGTACATCTGAACCAGCGTGTAATACTTTGCCAGGAGTTGTACCAACGGCATTTTTATTAAATATTTTTTCAACTGCTGTAAGACCTTGACCTTCAATAGAAATTTCTTTTGATTGTGCATATACAGATAAAACATCTATTCCTAAAACTTTTGAAGCAAAGGTTTGCAGTTTTTTACCAAATACAACAGCATAGGAACCACCAGCTTTGATAAACTCAACTTTTTGAGGAGTTAAAGATGCCGAGATATCAATTAATTCTTGATCTCCATTATATAATTTTTTCTCTTTCGTATTAACTGTAAGTACCGTTCCGGTAGCAACAGAATATTTTTCTTCAAGAATTGGATCTCCATTTTCATCTCTTAAAGTTTTTCCTGATGCATCTTTAACTTTTACCCAGTTTTTAAGATCTATTCCAATACCTCCAGTTACACCAACAGTTGTTAAAAAAATAGGAGAAATTCCATTTGTTCCTGCAATAATTGGAGCAATATTGATAAATGGAACATAAGGACTTGCCTTAACACCTGTCCATAATGCTACGTTGTTTACACCTGACATTCTGGAAGAACCAACTCCCATTGTACCTTTTTCGGCAATAAGCATTACTCGTTTATCTGGATGTTCTTTTTGTAATGCTAAAAGTTCGTTTTGTTGTTCTTTATTGTGTTCAAATATGCATTGCCCATGTAATTCTCTATCTGATCTTGAATGCGCGTCACCACCTGGAGAAAGTAAATCTGTAGAAATATCTCCCACACCTGCAATAAACGTAACTACTTTTATTTCTTCTGGAATATCTGGTAGCTTTGTAAAAAATTCAGCTTTTGCATAGCTCTCTATAAGATACTTCGCAATTTCATTTCCGTTTTTAAAAGCCTTTTCCAAACGATTAGTATCAGCTTCATACAAGAAAACTTGTGTTTTTAAAACTTTAGCAGCTTCTTTTGCAATAGCAACATCAGTACCTAAAGCTAAATCTAATAACACCTTAACAGAAGGCCCTCCTTTCATATGAGCTAATTGTTCAAAAGCAAAAGCAGGACTAATTTCTTTCACTTCAGACTCACCTAAAATAATTTCTTTTAAAAAGGCAGCTTTAACACCAGCCGCACTTGTTGTTCCTGGTAAAACATTATAAATAAAGAAATTAAGAGAATCTTCTCTGTATTGATTATTAATATCTTTAATTTGTTCAATAATTTCACTTAGCAATTCTGCACCATCAATTGGCTGAGGATGAAGACCTAGAACTTTTCTTTCTTCAATTTGCTTAATATAATCTTTATAAGTATTCATAATGTTTATTGAAATTTAGACACTTAGTTTTTGATTATATCGAAGTCAAAAACCATATCTTAAAATTAATTTAGTTTCTTATTTTTTAATCAGGCGAAGTTACAAAAAAGGATTTTTTGAACTTTAAAATTCATTATTAAAAGCCCATTTTTATAGATAAAATATTATGAATAGTAAATATTAGAATAATTATAAAAACAAGCTACGAAAACGTTATAAATATTAAGAATATGATAAAAAAAGTAGGTCTATAAGCCGGATTCTGTTCTTTTAAAAAAGCACTTATCATTTATCTAGACTATAAATTAATTTATAGTTCGAGCTGCCTACCCCTTGAAATAGAGCGAGTAACTTTAAAATTTCAATATACGTGGCATTTCACCGCATAGAGTTTACCTGGTTTCACTACAGCCAAACTGTACTTGCTTTCTGTTGCACTTGTCCTCAACTTACGTTGGACGGATGTTATCCGCTATGCTACTCTATGGTGTCCGGACTTTCCTCTGTGTTCTAAAACTAGTTCAGCGCAAAGCGATAAGTCGACCTACTTTATTTTTTGCAAAAATACATTTTAAAACTAGCATAAAAAAACCCACTCAAATTTTGAGTGGGAAAATTGCTATGAAAAAGAAAAAGTGTTATTAGATATTTCACTAATAACGTTTTTCAAATATAATTTAATTTTTATGAGTAATACAATAATTAATATATTTTTTTTAAGAAAACATATCTTTAACCTTTTCAAAAAATGATTTATCTAATTTAGAAGGGTTAGGTGTAAAATTTTCATCATTTTTCATTTTTTCAAAAAACTCTTTTTGTTCTTTTGAAATGTTTTGTGGAGTCCAAACATTAACATGTATTAATAAATCTCCATTTCCATAATGATCTATGCTTGGTAGTCCTTTACCTCGTAATCTTAAAATTTTACCAGATTGAGTACCAGGTTCAATTTTAATTTTAACTTTTCCGGTTACTGTATCAATATTTTTATCAGCACCTAAAATTGCTTCCGAAAAATTAACGTATAAATCGAAATGTAAATTTGTTCCTTCTCGCTTTAAAGTTTCATGTTTAGCTTCTTCAATTACAACAATTAAATCTCCATCAATTGCATTATTTCCAGGAGCACTATTCCCTTTTCCATTTACTTTTAACTGAACACCTTCTGTAACACCTGCTGGTATTTTAATTGAAACTGTTTCTTCTTTTGGTTCTAAACCTTGAGCATCAGCATTTTTTGGTCGTTTATCTAATATTTCACCAGCACCATGACAAGTTGGACAAGTTGAAGCTGTTTGCATTCTTCCTAAAATGGTGTTTGTAACGCGCATTACTTGACCACTACCATTACAAGTTGAACAACTTTTAAATGTTGCGCCTGCAGCTTTTACTTTTCTTCTAACTTTAACTGTCTTTTCTACTCCAGTAGCTATTTCTTCTAAGGTAAGTTTTACTCTAATTCTTAGGTTACTGCCTTTAACACGAGCTCTACCTCTTGAACTGCCACCAAAGCCGCCAAAGCCGCCGCCGCCGCCAAATGCACCTCCAAAAATATCTCCAAACTGACTAAATATGTCATCCATATTCATTCCACCACCAAAACCTCCAGCGCCCCCGTTTTCAAAAGCTGCATGACCATATTGATCGTATCGTGCTTTTTTATTTTCATCACTCAAAACTTCATAAGCTTCAGCAGCTTTTTTGAAATTTTCTTCAGCTTGTTTATCTCCAGGGTTTTTATCGGGATGGTATTTGATAGCCATCTTTCTATATCCTTTTTTTATTTCTGCTGGAGTTGCATTTTTTGATACGCCTAATATTTCGTAAAAATCTTCTTTTGCCATTAATTTAAAATTCGTAATTCATAATTCGTAATTCTAGTTATTGCCCAATAACTACTTTTGGATACCTAATAATTTTGTCGCCTAATTTATAGCCTTGCTCAACAACATCAATTACTTTCCCTTTTAAATCATCTGAAGGCGCAGGAATTTGAGTTATAGCTTCGTGTGATTCAGCATCAAAAATTGCTCCTTGTTCAACTTTAACAAGACTTAAACCTTTTTGAGTAAGCGTATTATAAAACTTATTTTTAATAAGCTCCATACCTTTTAACAGCTCTTTATCTTTTGCTTTCTTTATCTCGCTTAAGCCTCTGTCAAAATCATCTAAAATTGGCAATAAAACTGTCATTAAATCTTCATTGGCAGTTTTAAATAACTCTATACGTTCTCTAGAAGTACGTTTTTTATAATTTTCAAATTCAGCAAACAATCTTAAAAATTTATCTTTTTCTTGAGCAACTTCTGCGAATTTTTAACTGCTCTTCTGCACTAATTTCAGTCGTTTCTTGCTGCTGTAGTTTCTTTTCTATAACTTCTTTTTCTTCTTTAGAATCTTTCTTTTTACTCATAATTTTATTAAAAAAATTTATCAACTATTTTATACGCAAAAGTATTGCCATTTTATTGAATTATGCCAATATGACATTTTTGTTTAATAAATGAATAAAATTAAAGTTTTGAGTTATTTATACAGTTAAAGTAATTTATATTTGAAAAGTGAAATAACTTTAAATTTTTCAATTAATAAGCATTAATTTACTCTGGTTATTTTAGCACCAATAGCACGCAATCGTTCATCAATATTTTGATACCCTCTATCTATTTGCTCAATATTATGTATTGTACTTGTGCCTTTTGCAGAAAGCGCTGCAATTAATAATGAAATACCTGCTCTAATATCTGGTGAAGTCATTACAGTTCCTTTTAAACTAAACTCATGATTCATACCAATTACAGTAGCTCTATGTGGATCGCATAAAATAACCTTAGCTCCCATATCTATTAATTTATCAACAAAAAACAAGCGACTTTCAAACATTTTTTGATGAATTAAAACACTTCCTTTTGCTTGAGTAGCAACTACCAAAATAATACTTAATAAATCTGGGGTAAATCCTGGCCATGGTGCATCAGATACTGTTAAAATAGAACCATCTATAAAGTTCTGAATTTCATAACTATCTTGTTCAGGTATAAAAATATCGTCCCCTCTTCTTTCTAAATTAATCCCAATCTTTTGAAAAACACGTGGAATTAATCCTAAATCATTCCAACTTACATTTTTAATTGTAATGGATGATTTTGTCATAGCTGCCATACCAATCCAACTACCTATTTCAATCATATCAGGTAAAATTCTGTGCGAACAGCCACCTAACTCTTTAACACCTTCAATAATTAGTAAATTAGAAACAACGCCTCTAATTTTTGCCCCCATACTATTTAGCATTTTGCATAGTTGTTGTAAATAGGGTTCACAAGCTGCGTTGTATATTGTAGTAATTCCTCTTGCCATAACAGCAGCCATAACAATATTAGCTGTTCCTGTTACTGAAGCTTCATCTAACAGCATATTTGTACCTGTTAAAAATTCGGCTTCTACACCATAAAATTTTTCGTCTTTATTGTATCTAAATGTAGCTCCTAATTTAATAAAACCTTCGAAATGAGTGTCTAATCTTCTTCTACCTATTTTATCACCTCCAGGCCTAGGAATATATCCTTTTCCAAATCGTGCTAACAGTGGACCAACAATCATTATAGAACCTCTTAAAGAACTTCCATCTTTTTTAAATTTTTCAGACTCTAAATATTCAAGATTTAATTCATCTGCTTGAAAGGTATAAGTGTCATCTTTAATTTTATCTATTTTAACACCTAATTCACCAAGAATAAAAATTAGCTTATTAACATCTCTAATATCTGGAATATTACTTATTGTAACTTTGTCTTTTGTTAATAAAACCGCACAAATTACTTGTAACGCTTCATTTTTAGCTCCTTGTGGAGTAATTTCTCCACTTAATTTATGACCGCCCTCAATTACAAATGTTGCCATTTTTTGCTAGATTATTTATATTTATGATTTTTCTTTCTTTGGTCTTGTTTCTATTTTTATTAGAAGACTTTTTTTTTACTCATCAAATCTTTTACTTCAGATAATGTTTCTTCTTCTCCTGAAAGATTGATTTTTCCATTGGATAACTCTTTTAGATGCTTAAATATTACTTTATCTTCTACGGTGTCTTTATTCCAATTTAGATAACATTTTTTCATATGATTTGCAATTGCATAATACAATGCCTCTCGTACTTCTCCTTCTTCCCAAGTTAAAGCAACATCAATCATCGTTTGAATATTATTACCATAAAATCTGTATTTTGATGCAGATTTTGGATATGCTAACGGTTCTGGTTTAGCTTGTAACTCTTCTTTTATTGGTTTTTCGTAAGGAGACTCGACATCTAATTTAAAATCGGACATTATAAATAATTGATCCCATAATTTATGTTTAAAATCTGGTACATCTCTTAAGTGAGGCTGCAAATTACCCATAACATCAACAATAGCTTTTGCCATTTTATTACGCTCATCAACATTATCTAATGCTACACAGTAATCTACTAATTTTTGAATATGTCTTCCATACTCAGGTATAATTAAATGAGGTCTTTCCCCATTATATTCTAAATCAAATTCCATCTATCTTTTCTCTTTTTATTTTATGCAAATTACGCTATTAATATTGATTTTACAATGTTATTTTAGCTTATAATTGTAAGCTTAGCAAATTGAAGTAATAACTTTTTAACACCAACAGAGGCAAATCTAATTTCAGCTTTTTGATTTGCTCCAGTACCTTCTAAACTCAACACTTCACCTTTTCCAAACTTTGTATGATTTACAACGTTACCAACAGCTATATTATTGTCAAATAAATTGGTTTTAGGTGTGGTTGTATTTGTTACCTTTTTAAGATTTTTTGGAGGTTGAAACTCTATTTTAGGTGAATCCTTTTTTTTAAATGGAGTGCGTTGTATTGGTTTTTTAAATCTTATTTTATTTTGAGGTACACTACCAAAAATATCTTCGTTAATAAATTTATTTTGAGAAGGTTTAATGTCTTTTACAGTTAAGTATTCTAAAAATTTATCATCTATTTCTTCTAAAAATCTACTCGGTTCACAATCTACTAATTTACCCCAACGGTAACGTGTTTGTGCATACGTTAAATAGGCTTGTTTTTCGGCTCTAGTAAGTGCTACATAAAAGAGTCTACGCTCTTCTTCAAGTTCACTACGAGTATTCATACTCATTGCTGAAGGAAATAAATTTTCTTCAAGACCTACAATATATACATATGGAAACTCTAAACCTTTTGCTAAGTGAATTGTCATTAATGAAACCCTTGGAGTATCATCTTTTTTATCACTATCAAAATCTGTGGCAAGTGCTACATCTTCTAAGAAAAAGGCCAAGGAATCGTCTTCATCTTTTTCTTTCTGAACATCTATAAAATCTTTAATTCCGTTTAATAATTCTTGTACATTTTCTACTCTACTTACACCTTCTGGAGTGCCATCTTTTTCTAAATCTCGAATTAAACGCGTTTGTTTCACAACAAATTCTGCAACTTCAAAAGCATTTTTAGACTGTGCTTCAATTTGAAAATGCTGAATCATTGTTATAAAACCATCTAATTTATTTTTAGTTCCTGAATTTAACTTTAAATCGTATTTATTTAAATCTCTAAGTAATTCAAAAATTGAAATTTTATAATGATTTGCAGCAACAGTAAGTTTGTCAACAGTAGCAGCACCAATACCACGCATTGGATAATTTATTACTCGTTTAAGCGCCTCCTCATCGTTTGGATTAATTAACAAACGTAAGTAAGCTAAGGTGTCTTTAATTTCTTTACGTTGGTAAAAAGACAAACCTCCATAAATTTTATGCTTAATATCTTTTTTTCTAAGCGCATCTTCAAGTGCTCTAGATTGAGCATTCGTTCTATATAAAATAGCAAAATCTGAACCTTTTAATTGCAGATTCATCATATTATCAAAAATAGAATCGGCAATAAATCTACCTTCTTCGCCCTCGGTATAAGTACGCATTACTTTTACTTTTGGCCCTTCGCTATTCTCTGTCCAAACTTCCTTATCTAACTTGGTTTTATTTTTTTCAATAACAGAATTTGCTGCCTGAACTATATTATTTGATGAACGATAATTCTGTTCTAATTTAAAAATCTCTACTTTCTCATAGTCTCGTTGGAAGTTTAATATATTCTGAATATTTGCACCTCTAAACGCATAAATACTTTGAGAATCGTCTCCAACCACACAAATATTTTGAAAACGATCTGCCAAGGCTCTTACAATTAAATATTGTGAATGATTTGTGTCTTGATACTCATCAACCAATATATATTTAAATCGGTTTTGATATTTAGCCAATACCGCTGGAAAACGTGTTAATAACTCATTGGTTCTTAACAATAAATCGTCAAAATCCATTGCTCCTGCTTTAAAACATCGCTCTACATATTGATGGTAAATCTCACCCATTTTTGGGCGTTGTGCCATTTTATCGGCTTCAATTAACTCTGGATCGTTATAATAAGCTTTTACAGTAATTAAGCTATTTTTGAAAGATGAAATTCTACTTAAAACCTGTTTTGGTTTGTATTTATCTTTATCCAATTGCATTTCTTTAATTATGGAAGAAAGCAATCTTACTGAATCTTGTGTATCGTAAATTGTAAAATTTGAAGGATACCCTAAATGACCTCCTTCTGAACGTAAAATACGAGCAAAAACGGAGTGAAAGGTTCCCATCCAAAGGTTTTTAGCTTCGGAAGTACCAACAACATCTGCAATCCTATTTTTCATTTCTCTTGCAGCTTTATTAGTAAATGTTAATGCTAAAATGTTAAAAGCATCTACATCCTGATTCATTAAATGTGCTATTCTGTAAGTTAACACACGTGTTTTTCCAGAGCCGGCACCAGCAATAATAATCATTGGGCCTTCTTTATGTACAACGGCTGCTTTTTGAGATTCGTTAAGATTTTCTAAGTAATTTATCACAGGAATTCTTTAAAATTCAAAAGTACTATTCCAAATTTAGTTAAACAATAAAAGTTATTGACAAATAATTATTTATTGGAAATAGTAGGTTTTAAAAACTGACTGATAAAAATTTGAATTATGCCAATTACAATTAAAAAACTAAAAATTAGCATATATTTTGTGTAGTAAGTTATAGCGTTTTGCTTCATTAAAATTAAAAATCCTTGTAGAAATAGTAATAATTCCGTAAAAAATATTCCTGTCAAAAATAATCCAATTCCTACTTTTGAAATAATTGATTTTAAATGAATAGCTTTTAACTGTTTTAATAACAAAAACAATAAAACACTCATAAAAGCTAAGGTAAAAAGATGCAAATACCCTATAATAAAATAAGGTTTTAAAGCCAAAGATTTTTCAACAAAATAAGGAAATGATGATGCTAATTGCGCTAAAATTTTTAAAGTATAAGCCGCTAATACAAATTTCAATAATAATTTTGATGTTTTACTCCATTTTAATTGAATTAAAACTTGTTTTAATATTTTAAGAAGAAATACCAATGATATTAATTGTATTGCAGAAGCTATAAAACCTATAATATTATATGTAAAATTTGATGTACTCCATAAAACAGATAAAATATAAGCTGGAATACAGGCAATATTTAAAAATACAAAAAAGTAGTTTTTTAGTGAATTTGAAATTTCAATTTTTTGATTTTCAAAAATTTTAAAAAGAAGACCAAATAATGTAAACACAAAAAATCCATTGTATAAAAAATGTAAGTAAAAATATACGGTATTATAGTACAAATTTGTCTTGCCTTGTGTAACAATTACAAAAGCTAAAAACCATGTTGCTAAACTTGAAATTAAATAATAATACATCCCAAATTTCACTAATTTAGTTGAAGTACTTTTACCAATTATATCTTTTAATAATCTAAAAGTTAATACATAAGTTGTTATTCCAAATACTGAAAGTAACACTATAGAAAAAACCTTATAACCACTTAATATAAAACTAAATAGCATTAAAAAAATTGAAAATATAATAATTGATAAAGAGATTTTATAAACAGGTAAATTCAATTTTTCTTTAGGGATAAACAATTTAAAAACTCCATAAATAGCTGCTAAATACCCCCAACCCAAAAATGCTACATGTGAATGCCCTTGTAATAAATTTTTATATGAAATAAATACAGATGGAAAAGCAAAATTCCAACGAAGTATTAAACCGTACATTGCTGAGAAAATAAATAACAGCAACGAATAAATGACTAGGTTTTTATTGTTTCTAAAAGGCATCCACTAATAGTTTTGTATTACAAATAAGCAAAAAAGTTAAGAATATGTTTAAAACTAAAATCTTGATAAAAAGTATGATTATAACACTTATTAGTCATCTCATAATCCATTATCACAAATAAATTATTTCAACACATCTGCTCTAAACGAATTCATAGTTTCATCATCTTTATTTTTTGCATATTTAAAACCAGCCTTCCACCATTTAGACATTAATTTTTTATCAAAAATTAACGAATTTGTGGTTAAAACTGTAGGTGTATAATATAAATTTAATTTTACATCATTATGTTTAGCCGAAAGTTTGCCAATTGTTATATTATGCCTTTCTACGTGTTCTAACATAAAATCAAAAACGCTAAATAATAAAGAAAAGGCATTTTTAGACTGTAATCTATTAATTTGAGTTACTTCAGTTTCTAAAACTATGGCATCAATTTCTTTTGCTCCACGCTGAATAGCTTCTTTAATAGGTACCAAACAACCAAAACCTCCATCAGCATATTGGCAACCATTTTTAACTAGTAAACTCATAAATGGCACATAATTACACGATGCCCAAATCCAATCACAAAAATCATTATAACTACACTCCTTTATCGATTTATATTCAACTTGATTCAACGATAAGTTAGAAACCGTAACAACTGCATCTGAATCACTTTCAAGTATTTGATTGTAAATATCTTCAGTAACTTCTTTTTTAATTAATTTTCGTAAATTTTTACTTTCTCCAAACGTTTTTCTGCCATTAATAAAATTCCATAACGTATTTAAATGGTTAATTGTAATCACTTTTTCACCATGCCTTTTTTTAATTACAAACGGATTATTACTAAATATTGAGTGCTGATTTACTGAAGTGTAAATTCTCTTTAACTCATCAATTTTACCTAATGCTAAATGAGAAACCATTAAACTTCCTGTAGAAGAACCCACAAATAAATCATATTTTTTTTGTTTGGTTTTTAGTAAATATTGAGTAACACCACCTGCAAATGCCCCTTTACTTCCTCCTCCAGAAATTACCAAAGCTTTTTTCATTAATTTACCATTGTTTTAATTAATTTAGACCCATAAAAATATTAAAAATGAAAAGAACTGCATTACTATTTACAATCTTATTTTTTTTAATTGCTTGCAACAATAATTATGTACCGCGTAAAAACATTGCTGTTTCTATAAATAAATTTAATATAGATAGTTCTAGTATTCGTGCTATAGAAATTGTAAACGACTCATCCATTGTATATGCAGGTTCTAAAGGCGATTTAGGTATTTTGACAAGTTCGGGAAAGTTTATTGGAACTAAAAGTATAATTACAGACACTATTATACCTCATTTTAGAGCGTTAGCATATACAAAAACTGCCGTATTTGCTTTAAATGTTGGCAATCCTGCTCTACTCTACAAATACCAAAACAATCAACTTGAAATTGTTTATAAAGAAGAAAATGAAAAAGTTTTTTATGATTCAATGCAATTCTTTGATGACTTAAATGGAATTGCAATGGGAGATCCAACCGACAATTGTTTGTCTATATTAATTACGCGAGATGGAGGAAATACATGGGGAAAAATAAAATGTGAAAATTTACCACAGATTAAAGATGGAGAAGCTGCCTTTGCTGCAAGTAATACAAATATTGCAATTGTTGGGGAAAATGCTTGGATTGTAACTGGTGGAAAAAAAGCAAGGGTTTTTCATACTTCAGATATGGGTTTAACTTGGAATGTTTACGACACACCAATTGTTCAAGGAAAAAGCACCACAGGAATTTATTCTGTTGATTTTTATAATGAAAAACAAGGAATTATTTGTGGTGGCGATTATTTAGATAAATATGGAAACTCTGCAAACAAAGCAATTACTGTAGATGGTGGTAAAACTTGGAAAATTGTTGCAGAAAACACCTCTCCAAAATATATTAGTTGTGTGCAATACGTTCCAGAAACAGACGGAAAAGAAATATTTGCTGTTTCTACTAACGGCATATTTTATTCGAAAAATTATGGGCAAAACTGGGAAAAAGTAAGTGATGAAGGATTTTATAGTATCCGTTTTTATGATAAAAATATTGCTTGGTTGTCTGGGAATAATGTAATTGCTAAAATGATTATAAATTAGTTTTAATAATGAAAAATAAATTTGTTTTTATATTTATAATAATACTAATTGTTGGCTGTAAAAAACAATCAGAATTAAGTAAAACATTCAACTGTAACACTTTTAAATTAAGTAACCTAGAAACTTATTCCGACTTTAAACAAAACTTCGAAATAGCAATTCCAACAAACTGGAAAACAGAATTATACTATAACGAATTTCAATCTGAAATATTTTCTGCGGATACCACAAAACAATTAAGTGAGAGTTATATTATAGATGCTGCTTTTAATTATGGAAATCTAGAATTTAACGAAGAATTTTACAACAAAACAGCTTCTATTTTAGCAACTTCAAACTTGCAAAAAATAAAAGATGGTACTATAAAATTTAAATCTAACCCTGCTTATTGGTATCTTGTAACAGGAACCAAAAAAGGATTTACTTACAACCAATTTAATTTAATAATTAAACTTTCAAAAGAAACTTATTTTACGGCATATTCAGAAATTTATGGAACCAATAACATCGATAAACGTATTTGCGAATCCATTACAATACTAAACAGTATTGAATTTTTGCAATAAATTAAGATAATTAGATTGCAAATCCTTAATTGAATACTTACTTTTGATAAAAAATTTAATATAATGCAAAAAATAATAGATAGATTCGTTAAATATGTCAAAATAGACACACAATCAGATGAAAATAATCCTGCATTTCCTAGTACTGAGAAACAATGGGATTTAGCTAAAATTTTGGTTGAAGAGCTTAATGAAATTGGAATGCAAGATGTTACTTTAGACGATAATTGTTACGTAATGGCTACACTGCCTTCAAACGTAGATTTTAAAGTACCAACTATTGGTTTTATCGCTCATATTGATACAAGCCCAGATTATACCGGAACAAATGTAAATCCTCAATTCCATCCAAATTACGATGGGAAAGACATTGTTTTAAACAAAGAACAAAACATTGTGTTGTCTCCAAGCTATTTTGATGATCTATTACAATATAAAGGCCAAACATTAATCACAACAGACGGTACTACCCTATTAGGTGCAGATGATAAAGCAGGAATTACTGAAATAGTTTCTGCAATGGAATATTTAATAAATAACCCACAAATTAAACACGGTAAAATTAGAATTTGTTTTACACCTGATGAAGAAGTTGGAAAAGGTGCTCATATGTTCGATGTTGATAAATTTGGTGCAGAATGGGCATATACAATGGATGGAAGTCAGGTTGGTGAACTTGAATATGAAAACTTCAACGCAGCAGGAGCAAAAGTTACTATTAATGGTAAAATTGTACATCCTGGTTATGCAAAAGGTAAAATGATAAATTCTATGTTAATTGCAAATGAATTTATAGCTGCATTACCTAAAAACGAAATTCCTCAAGAAACAGAAGGCTATGAAGGTTTTTATCATTTACATACAATGTCTGGTGAAGTTGAAAAAAGCATTTTAGAATATATTATTAGAGACCACGATTTTGACTTATTTGAAGCACGTAAAGCTACATTTCAAAAAGTTGCTGATGCTTTAAATAAAAAATTAGGTAACGATATAGTTCAAGTTGAA
This sequence comes from uncultured Flavobacteriaceae bacterium, assembly GCA_942492305.1. Taxonomy (GTDB): domain Bacteria; phylum Bacteroidota; class Bacteroidia; order Flavobacteriales; family Flavobacteriaceae; genus Lutibacter. The sequence continues at coordinate 334,594 of CALOEI010000003.1, forward strand.
ATTAAGGATCAATATTTTAATATGCGTAAAAAAATTGAGCCTGTAATGCATATTGTAGATATTGCAGAAGAAGCAATGAAACAATTAAATATTAAACCACTTATTAAAGCAATTCGTGGTGGTACAGATGGCTCTCAACTTTCATACAAAGGGTTACCTTGTCCAAATATATTTGCAGGTGGACATAATTTCCATGGTAGGTATGAATATATTGCTGCAGAATCCTTACAATTAGCAACAGATGTTATTGTAAAAATTGCTGAACTTACAGCTGAAAGAGAAAAAAAATAATCTTACTTATTTAAGCAAAATATAACCTCAATAGTTCTATAGAAATATTGGGGTTTTTATTTTTAATAATAAAAACTAAGTTAAAATTGTTAAAAACTCATTCATAAATGTAAAAAATCAATAAAACGTAAAGCCCAAATTTCTAATAATTTGGTTAAATTTGCGCATTCTAACAACTCACTTAAATAGGAACTTTATGATTCATTTCTTTGGAAACCAAAACAGTAAAATTTATGCTGTGCAAACGTTAAAAGAACTTTCGCAAGAAACTACTCAAAAATTAAACTGGCTTTTTGGAAATCAACCAAAGCTTGAAGAAGCATCAATAGATGCTTTTTTTATTGGTCCTCGTGCTGCAATGGTAACTCCTTGGAGTACAAACGCTGTTGAAATTACCCAAAATATGGGAATTGAAGGAATTATTAGAATTGAAGAATTTACAACTTCAAATGCTCAAGAAGGTTTTGATCCTATGATTTATCAAAAGTATGAGAAGATTAGATCAAGAAATTTTTGAAATTCATATCAAACCAGAACATGTTTTAGATATTGATGATATTGCTGCATACAATCAACAAGAAGGTCTTTCTTTAAGTGATGAAGAAGTTGAATATTTAGATAATTTAAGTGTTAAAATTGGTAGAAAACTAACTGACTCTGAAGTTTTTGGATTTTCACAAGTAAATTCAGAACACTGTCGTCATAAAATATTTAACGGAACATTTATTATTGATGGTGAGGAAATGCCTTCTTCATTATTTAAATTAATTAAAGAAACATCAAAACAATTTCCAAACGATATTGTTTCGGCTTATAAAGATAATGTTGCTTTTGTAAAAGGACCAAAAGTTGAGCAGTTTGCACCAAAATCTGCCGATAAACCAGATTTTTACGAGAAAAAAGATTTTGAATCTGTTATTTCATTAAAAGCTGAAACACATAATTTTCCAACAACTGTCGAACCATTTAATGGTGCTGCAACAGGTTCAGGTGGAGAAATTAGAGATAGATTGGCTGGTGGAAAAGGCTCTCTTCCTTTAGCAGGAACTGCTGTTTATATGACTGCTTATTCTCGTTTGTTAGAAAACAGACCTTGGGAAAATGGTATGGAAGAACGAAAATGGTTATACCAAACTCCAATGGATATTCTAATAAAAGCTTCTAATGGAGCTTCTGATTTTGGAAATAAATTTGGACAACCTTTAATTACAGGTTCTATTTTAACTTTTGAACACCAAGAAGAAGCTCGTAAATTAGGTTTTGATAAAGTAATTATGCAAGCTGGTGGAATTGGTTATGGAAAAGCAACACAAGCTTTAAAAGACACACCAAAAGAACATGATAAAATTGTTATTTTAGGTGGTGATAATTATAGAATTGGAATGGGTGGTGCTGCTGTTTCTTCAGCAGACACAGGTGCTTTTGAAAGTGGTATTGAATTAAATGCTGTACAACGTTCAAATCCTGAAATGCAAAAAAGAGCTGCTAATGCTATTCGAGGAATGGTAGAAAGTGATGTTAATTCTATTGTTTCTATTCACGATCACGGTGCTGGCGGACATTTAAACTGTTTATCTGAATTAGTAGAAGAAACTGGGGGATTAATTGATTTAGATAAATTACCAATTGGTGATCCTACTCTTTCAGCTAAAGAAATTATTGGTAACGAATCTCAAGAACGTATGGGATTAGTTATTGGCGAAAAAGATGCTGATTATTTGCATAGAATTGCAGATCGTGAGCGTTCTCCATATTATGAAGTTGGTGAGGTAACCAATAATGATCGTTTTACGTTTCAATCTAAAACTACTGGCGAAAAACCAATGGATTTAGAATTGAGCGATATGTTTGGAAGTTCTCCAAAAACAATTATGAATGATAAAACTGTTGAAAGAAATTACCCAGTTTTAGAATATTCAGTAAAAAATATTTCAACTTATTTAGAGCAAGTATTGCAGTTAGAAGCAGTTGCTTGTAAAGATTGGTTAACAAATAAAGTTGACCGTTGTGTTGGTGGAAAAGTTGCCAAACAACAATGTGCAGGACCATTACAATTACCATTAAATAATGTGCGGTGTTATGGCGCTAGATTATAATGGTAAAGAAGGTATTGCAACTTCAATTGGGCATTCACCAGTTGCTGCGTTAATTGACCCTGCTGCTGGAAGTAGAACTGCTATTGCAGAATCTTTATCTAACATTGTATGGGCACCAATAAAAAATGGTTTAAAAGGGTTATCGCTTTCCGCAAACTGGATGTGGCCTTGTAAAAATGAAGGTGAAGATGCTCGTTTATATAAAGCTGTTAAAAGTTGTTCAGATTTTGCTATTGAATTAGGAATCAATATTCCAACAGGAAAAGATTCGCTTTCAATGAAACAAAAATATCCAAATGATGAAGTAATTGCTCCCGGAACTGTTATTATTTCTGCTGCAGGAAATTGTACAGATATTAAAAAAGTTGTTGAACCTGTTTTACAAAAAGATGGAGGTTCTATTTATTATATAAATCTTTCTCAAGATGAATTTAAATTAGGAGGCTCTTCATTTGCCCAAATTTTAAATGAAATTGGAAATGATGCTCCTACTATTAAAAATGCTGATTTTTTCAAAAATGCTTTTAATACAATTCAGAAATTAATTTTAGAAAATGCTATTGTTGCAGGACATGATATTGGAAGTGGTGGTTTAATTACAACCTTATTAGAAATGTGTTTTGCTGACACCAATTTAGGTGCAAAAATAGATTTTTCTGTTTTTGAAGAAAAAGACATCATCAAATATCTATTTGCTGAAAATATTGGAATTGTTTTCCAAGCAAAAGAAGATACTTTAGTTGAAAGTAAATTAAACAAAAATGATATTGAGTTTTATAAATTAGGAACTGTTACAAACGAAGAAACATTAGATTTTGGACCTTGTAAATTAGACATTCCTATGTATAGAGATATTTGGTTTAAAACTTCTTACTTGTTAGATAATAAACAAACTGCAAATAATTTAGCTAAAGACAGATTTGATAATTATAAAAATCAACCTTTAAAATATACATTTCCAACTCACTTTACTGGTAAAAAACCAGTGATTGACATTAGTAAACAAAGACCAAAAGCAGCTATTATTCGTGAAAAAGGATCAAATTCTGAACGTGAAATGGCAAATGCTATGTATTTAGCCGGTTTTGATGTTAAAGATGTACATATGACTGATTTAATTAGCGGTCGTGAAACATTAGAAGATATTCAATTTGTTGGTGCTGTTGGTGGATTTAGTAATTCAGATGTTTTAGGTTCTGCAAAAGGTTGGGCTGGCGCATTTTTATACAATGAAAAAGCAAATACCGCTTTGCAAAATTTCTTTAAAAGAGAAGATACACTTTCTGTTGGGATTTGTAACGGTTGTCAGCTGTTTATGGAATTAGAAGAAATTAATCCAGAACACGAAGTTCACGGAAAAATGTTACATAATGATTCGCATAAACACGAAAGTAATTTTACTTCTGTAACTATTCAAGAGAACAATTCAGTTATGCTTTCATCTTTAGCAGGAAGCACTTTAGGAGTTTGGATTTCACACGGAGAAGGGAAATTTAACTTACCTATGGAAGAAAGTGTTTATAACATTGTTGCAAAATATGGGTATGAAAGCTATCCTGCAAATCCAAATGGTTCAGACTATAATACTGCTATGATGAGTAGTAAAGATGGACGCCATTTAGTTATGATGCCACATATTGAGCGTTCTATTTTTCAATGGAATTGGGCGAATTATCCAAGTGGTAGAAAAGACGAAGTTTCTCCTTGGGCAGAGGCTTTTGTAAATGCACGGAAGTGGATAGATTCTAACAACTAGAAAACTATATATACTTATATAAAAAAACGCCTTCAAACTTTTGAAGGCGCTTTTTTTGATTAAAACAATTATTATATAAACTACTCTTTTACAACTTTAATAGTTACAGGCTTGTCTAGTAAAACTTTTGCTAAGTAAATTCCTGTTGGCATATTCTCTAATGTTATAGCCACTTTTCCATAATTAACATCGTATAATTGAGATGAAATTAATTGTGATTGCATATTGTACAATTCAATAATTACTTTATTATTTTCAATAGGTAAATTAATTGACAAATCTCCATTTGTTGGATTAGGATAAGCGGTGATGCTTTCAAATAAATCTATTTGTTTTGATAAAACACCTTCACAATTTACATTGGTTTTAACTTGAATCAAATCTCCGTGTAATACATCCAAAGAAAATGAATTATTATAAGTTTGGAATAATTCTTCTCCATTTAAATAAATATTAAATGGTGCAGTACCTTGTGTAATATCAACATTTACTTTATTTGAAGTTACAGCTATTTTTCCTGAAACTGTAGTACCTGTTTCAATAATAGCATTAAAACATTGCTCATAACTTTCACCGTTAACTGAAAAACATAGTTCATAGGTTTTTGGAGCTAAATTTTCTACCTCTAAATTACTATTAAAAGTATAGTCAGTTCCATCAACACTTACAGTATAATTCATATTCTCTACTGCAGTAATTACTATTTTTCCATTATTTTTATCAGGACAAGTCTCCCCTATTGTTTCAATTTTAAAATTGTTAGCAGGTAATACAAAACAACCAACCTCATTCACCATTGCTCCTGCGGTTGTATTATCACATTGATCTATATTATTCATTACTCCATCGTTATCATCATCTAATTGACTTTCTGAACAACCTTCTGCATCTACATCTTCTCCATCTGGAGTATTAGGACATAAATCTATATTATTCATTATTCCATCATTGTCATCATCAATTTGACTTTCTGAACAACCATCAGTATTTACGTCTTCTCCATCTGGTGTGTCTGGGCAATCGTCATTTCCGTTTGCAACACCATCATTATCATCATCTAACTGATTATATGAACATCCATTGGCATCAACATCTTCTCCTTCTAGTGTATTCGGACATAAATCTAAATTATTCATTATTCCATCGTTATCATCATCAATTTGACTTTCTGAACAACCATCAGTATTTACGTCTTCTCCATCTGGTGTGTCTGGGCAATTGTCATTTCCGTTTGTAACACCATCATTATCATCGTCTAATTGATTATATGAACATCCATTGGCATTTACATCTTCTCCTTCTTGTGTATCAGGGCATAAATCTAAATTATTCATTATTCCATCGTTATCATCATCAATTTGACTTTCTGAACAACCTTGAGAGTTTACAACCTCACCGGCTGGAGTATTAGGACAAGTATCTTCACTATTTTGTACTCCATCATTATCATCATCTAATTGTCCATTAGAGCAACCATCTTCATTTACAGTTTCTCCAGATGGTGTATTTGGGCAAAGATCATTTTCATTTAAAACTCCATCTCCATCATCATCGTCAGAATCTTCAGCAGCTCCATAAAATTCAATTTCTACAATTGTGTTCCAAGAGCTTGGCCTAGCAGGCTGACCAAAACCTTTAATTTTTACATATTTAGTATCATATGCAACTGATGGCAAAAGAAAATTAGTAAATTCACTATTTTCAGTAGCACAAACAAGATTATTTGCCCCAAAAGGGTTTGTGAAAGCATCATCATCTGTAGTTGTTGAAGAAACAAATATTTGAAACTCGTACGTTTTTCCATTAGTAGACATATAATCTACTAGCTGTAAATTGTAAGTTCCGCCAAGGTCGTAAATAATTTCACCAACATTTGTACCCGCATTAATTTCTGTTGCCTCGTTATTACCAGACCATTGCGTACTTGTATCTTTATCTAAACTATGTATAGCAATATTATTTTTAGAATCAGTTACTTCTTCGTGAAATACAGAATAAACACCAACATTATCATTTTCAGATCCATCATTAATAAGTGTAAGTCCGTATGTAAGTGGTACACCATCTTGTGTAATTGTTAATGTTCTTACAATATCATCACCTCCTGGATCTTGCGTAAAAGTTACTGTACCAGTTCTTACAGAAGTCTCAGTGTTAGAAGAAACTGTAACAGAAATTGTTGCATTACCAGTACCTGCACTAGTATTAATAGTTATCCAAGAATCATTAGATACAGCAGACCAACTTACATTAGCATAAACTTCAACATCATAGCTATCACCAACTGAATCTAGCGTAGGTAAAGAACCAACAGTTAAAGATTCTGGTATTTCAATAGTACAATCGCCATCAGTTATATTAGATCCTGAATAATCTAAAAAACAAGCTCCAATTCCATAACCAACCATAGCATCGGTTGTTGGCTCGTAAACTCCCATATCAGCACCTTTTCCAGCAGCACCTGTAAAAGTATAAATTTCACCATCAGCAGTTGCTACAATTCCAGTATCTTCAGTAAAACCCGGATTCGTCGCACCTAAAGATGTTCCTGTATAAACATTTCCAGTATAAGTTAATGCAGTACCAAGATTATTATATTCACCCATAATAACATCAGATAAATTTGGATTACCTGAATTAAAATAAATTAAGTTATTAGTGATATTTCCTAATGGGTCTGTTGATCCTTTATCCGTATTATAGAATAAAGGAGCATTGGTGTTCATAATTGTATTATTGGAAACATTAATATCTGTAGTTTTTTGATATCCATTTGAAACATCTGTTGAATTACAATCAACATCTGCATTATCGCTTCCTCCAATAAATGTAATACCGTTATTCCATTTAGCGTTATTTTCAACTGCAATACAATCTTGAATGTAATTATTAGTAATGTTGTGGTAACTATCAGTAATTCTAATTCCTCCTGTACCATCAACATTTTCACCTAAAAAATAATTTCCATCAACAGTAGCTCGAGAGCCATGTCTAAGTACTAAAGAACCTCTAGACCTTCTAAAAGTGTTATTTGTATAGGTATTGTTTTTACTTTTATTGGTAATAATTTCGTTTTCACCATCAGCCTTTACAAAATAATTATTACTAACTGTAGCTCCACTATTAACATTTTGATATTCACTGGTACCTATACGTATAGTTTCACAATCTCCTGCATTTGATAATTCATCACCACCATAATCTGCATAAAGATCATCCATTTTTTCAAAATTATAGAAATAGTTATTGCTTATTGTATGACCAACTAATTCACAACTGTTGTTTATTTCTGGTTCACCATCTGGCACATTTGGAAAAGCGTTGTATGCATATTCTGCAAGTACTAAAGCACCAGCACTTTCTTTATTCATAAAAGTACAGTTAATTACTGTATTGTAAGTTCCGTATAAAACAATCCATCTGTGCTTTGTAATTGAACCATCCGCCAAATCTTCTGCTAAATCACTTGGATCAATTCCTAAACCATCTATTGCACAGTTTTGAATTGTACTATGGTTGGCATAATCATAACCATTTCTAAACTGAATAAAATTACTTGCGCCATATCCACCTTTCCAATGAAAACCATCCACAATAACATAATCTCCTCCAATATTCATTTTCAAACCACCAGTAAATACAACACCTCCAGGAGTTTCTGCCCTAAAAGTAATTGGATTGTCTTCAGTACCATCGCCTATAAAATCTATACGGTCGTCAGAATCATAAACACCGTTAGCTAGTATTATTACATCTCCTGCTACGTAAGTTTGATCCTCTAATTTTTCCGGATCATCTATATTGTAAGTTGTTTGAGAAAACGAAACTTGTGTAACTATCAAAAACAACGCAATTATTAATGAAAAAGTTGAAAACTTTAAAGAGTATTTTTTTTTCATTCGAAAAGTATTTTATATTAAGTATTTTAACACCAAAACTGGTTATCCAATCTGGTAAACCAAATGTACGAATTAAAATCTTAGTAACAAAAGGTTAGTAGTTATTATATTACGGTAATCAAAAAAAATTTCAATAAAAAAAATGATATCAATTGGTATCATTTTCAGTTAAAATAATAAAACTTTATTTTTAAAATTTTACTATCTCTAAAAACCTTACTTGTTTATATTTATATTAATTTAACGTATAAAAAGTTGATTTTTAACATAATAACGAAACTCATCTAGTTACCCATTTGATAAAAAACTTGTTTTTGAAATTTCCAAATTTATTTCTATTTTGCATAACACCAAACTAATTATATGCCCAATAAAATTACACGACTGTTTGATTTTGCTTTCGAACAATTGAAATTTAACCCACAAACAAATTGTTTTAATACTAAAAATGGAAACAACTGGGTAGCAACATCAACACATCAGTATATAGAACAAGCAAATACTATTAGCCGAGCTTTATTAAAATTAGGTGTAAAACCAAATGATAAAATTGCAGTAGTAACTTCAAATAACCGAGTTGAATGGAGTATTTTAGATATTGCAGTGTTGCAAATTGGAGCAGTAAATGTACCCTTATATCCAACTATAACATCAAAAGATTACGAATATATAATCAATCATTCCGATGCTATTTTATGTTTTGTTTCTGACAAAGAACTATTTTCTAAAGTCGATAAAATTAAAGATAATACAAAATTAAAAGATATATATTCTTTTGATAATATCGAAAACACTTCTAACTGGAGATCACTTTTAGAATTAGGAAAAAGAACTGAAAATCAAAATCTTGTAGATGAACTAAGATCAAAAGTATTACCTTCTGATTTAGCTACTATTATTTACACTTCAGGTACAACAGGTACACCAAAAGGGGTAATGTTAGCACATAAAAATATTGTTGAGAATACCTTAGTAAGCGCTAAAGCTCTTGATTTTGATAAAGGAACCTATAAAGTACTAAGCTACTTACCTGTTTGCCATATTTTTGAGCGTTTTGCACTTTATTATTATCAATTAATGGGTTTTGAAATATATTTTGCTGAATCTATTGATAAATTAGGCGATAATTTAAAAGAAGTACAACCTCATTTTATTCCAGTAGTACCAAGACTACTTGAAAAAATTTATGATAAAATTGCCGATAAAGGAAGTGAACTAAAAGGACTTAAACGCCTCTTGTTTTATTGGTCTATAAATTTAGGAAAACGCTATGAACCATATAATAGAAATGGTTGGTGGTATCATTTTCAATTAAGTATTGCAAAAAAATTAGTTTTTAGTAAATGGAGAGCTGCATTGGGTGGAAACATAAAATTTTTAGTATCTGGAAGTGCTCCATTACAACCTGTTTTAATTAAATTATTTACAGCAGCTGGAATACCAATTTTTGAAGGTTATGGTATGACAGAAACATCTCCTGGAATTTCAATTAACGATTTTAGAAATAACGGCTTCAAAATTGGTACGGTTGGCAAAGCACTAGAGGGCATTACTATTAAAATAGCTAACGATGGTGAAATTTTGATAAAAGGTTCAAATATTATGTTGGGTTATTACAAAAATAAAGAACTAACCGAGCAAACTATTAAAAACGGATTTTTACATACTGGAGATATTGGAAATTTAGATAAAGACGGATTTTTAAAAATTACAGACAGAAAAAAAGAAATGTTTAAAACCTCTGGGGGTAAATATATAGCCCCTGCCATGTTAGAGGGAAAATTAAAAGAATCTCGTTTTATTGAACAAGTCCTAGTTATTGGTGAAGGAGAAAAAATGCCTGCCGCAATTATTCAACCACATTTTGAATTTTTAACCGAATGGGTAAAGCGAAAAAACATTAATAATGATGGAACTTATGTTTCTATTGTTTCAAAAAAGAAAGTTAAAAAACGCATTCTAAAAGAAATTGAAAAAGCTAATAAATCATTTGGAAACTGGGAACAAATAAAAGCTTTTGAATTAACACCAGAAATTTGGAGTATTGAAAATGGTTTATTAACACCAACTATGAAAATGAAAAAGAAAAGAGATATTGAATAAATACAAAAAATTACACCAAAATATTTATAAAAAATAATTTATTTATGAATGTTTTTATCATTCTTGTAAAATCATTTTAATTTTTATAATTTGCACAATGCTTCAAACATTTAAATCAATGGCTAAAGAAATTAATCGATTATTCGATTTTGCCTAATACCAATTAGAAAATTTAATTTACAAAAAGCTTTTAATACAAAATATAATGGAAAATGGGTTGCAACTTCAACACAAGAATATATTGAACAAGCAAATGCTATAAGTCGGTGGATTATTAAAGTTAGGTGTTAAACCTGGTGATAAAATAGCTGTTATTTCAACAAACAATAGAACCGAATGGAATATTTTAGATATTGGTATGTTACAAATTGGAGCTATTAATATTCCTATTTATCCAACAATTTCGAAAGAAGATTTTGAATACATTTTTAATCATGCTGAAGTAACTCATTGCTTTTTATCAGATAACGATTTATTTGATAAAGCCATTGCTATTAAAGAAAAGTTCCAACACTTAAAAGAAATTTATTCTTTTGAAGAAATTGAAAGATGTAAAAATTGGAAAGAAATTTTAGAACTTGGTAAAGATGAAAGCTTACAAAAAGATGTTGAAACTATAAAAAATAGTATTAATCCTTTAGATACAGCAACTATTATTTACACTTCTGGAACAACCGGAAAACCAAAAGGTGTTATGCTTTCGCACAATAACATAGTAACCAATGTTTTAGATAGCTACCCAAGATTACCATTACAAATGGGTCAAAATAAATGCATTAAGTTTTTTACCTGTTTGCCATATTTTTGAACGAATGCTTCATTATTTATATCAATATTCTGGACGTATCTATCTATTTTGCTGAAGGAATAGATAAAATTGGAGAAAATATAAAAGAAGTAAAACCTCATTTATGTCTGTTGTTCCGCGCTTGCTAGAAAAAGTATACGATGGCATTATTACCAAAGGTTCTGAATTAAAAGGAATAAAAAAAATGCTTTTCTTTTGGGCCGTAGAAGTAGGACTTAAATATCAACCATATCACAAAAATGGATGGTTTTACGATAAAAAATTAGCTATAGCCAATAAATTAATTTTCAGTAAATGGCGAGAAGCCTTAGGTGGTAATTTAAGTACAATGGTTTCTGGAAGCGCAGCACTGCAGCCACGTTTAGCAAGAGTGTTTACTGCTGCACGTATGCATATTATGGAAGGTTACGGACTTACAGAAACATCACCTGTTATTTCAGTTAATAAATATGATGGATAATTTAATGCAAATTGGAACAGTTGGTAAAGCAATTGATAATGTTGAAGTTAAAATTGCTGATGATGGAGAAATTTTAGTTAAAGGCCCAAATATTATGCAAGGTTATTATAAAGACCCTGAAAGAACTGCAAGTGTTATGACAGGTGATTACTTTCATACAGGTGATAAAGGAGAAATTGATGCAGATGGATTTTTGAAAATTACTGGGCGAAAAAAAGAAATTTTTAAAACCTCTGGTGGTAAATATGTAGTCCCTGCCCTTTTAGAAAATGAAATGAAACAATCTCGTTTCATCGAACAAATATTAGTTATTGGTGAAGGTCAAAAAATGCCTTCTGCTATTATTCAGCCGCATTTTGAATTTTTGAGAGAGTGGTCACGTATTCATCACGAACCAATACCTGGAAACAATCAAGATTTAATTGAAAATCCACATATTATAGAACGTATTCAATTAGAGATTGATCACGGAAATGAAAGTTTTGCAAAATGGGAAACCATAAAGAGATTTGAATTAACACCTGACGTTTGGGGAATTGATAATGGTTTATTAACACCAACTATGAAACCAAAAAGGGAAGAAATTATAAATCATTATTTAAATTTATATAATAAAATATATGAAGACAATCCAAGGTAAATTTTTAAAGTAAAGTTTATTGTTTAATAAATCTAATTCATTTGTTTTTCTAACTTTTGTTAAAAAAAATTAATAATTAAATCCGTTGTAAAGTCATTCGTTTTTCTATTTTTGTAATTTACTAAAACACACTAAATGGAACAATTTATAGTATCAGCTCGAAAATATAGACCTCAAACTTTTGAGGATGTTGTTGGGCAAAAAGCGATTACAAACACGCTAGAGAATGCTATAAAAAATAACCATTTAGCACAGGCACTTTTATTTACTGGTCCACGAGGCGTTGGAAAAACTACCTGTGCCAGAATATTAGCAAAAAGGATAAACGAAAATGCTGGTGAAACTAGCGATGATGACTTCGCTTTTAATATTTTCGAATTAGATGCTGCATCTAATAATGGTGTTGATCAAATTCGAGAATTAACCGACCAAGTGCGTATTCCTCCTCAAACAGGAAAATACAAAGTCTATATTATAGATGAGGTACATATGCTGTCTCAAGCTGCATTTAATGCTTTTTTAAAAACATTAGAAGAACCACCTGCACACGCTATTTTTATTTTAGCAACTACTGAAAAACATAAAATTATACCAACCATCCTTTCTCGCTGTCAAATATTTGATTTTAAACGTATTGGCGTTTTAGATACCAAAAAGTATTTAGAAAAAATTGCGAAAGAAGAAAATATTGAGGCCGAAGATGATGCTTTGCATATTATTGCTCAAAAAGCTGATGGAGCTATGCGAGATGCACTTTCTATTTTTGATAGAGTTGTTAGTTTTTCTGGAAAAGAATTAACGAGAAAAGCAGTTACAGAAAATTTAAATGTTTTAGATTATGATGAGTATTTTAAAACTACAAATTTAATTCTTGAAAATAAAATTCCTGAAGTTCTCGTTCATTTTAACAGTATTTTGTCAAAAGGTTTTGAAGGTCATCATTTTATTAGTGGTTTAGCTTCTCATTTTAGAGATTTACTAGTTGCTAAAGATAAAATTACTATTGATTTATTAGAAGTTGGAGACAACGCTAAAAAAAATATTTAGAACAATCTCAAAAATGTGATGTGCGCTTTTTGTTACAAGCCATAGATTTAGCAAACGAATGCGATTTAAAATACAAAAGCAGTAAAAATCAACGTTTATTAGTAGAATTAACTTTAATGCAAATAGCCTCTATCACTTTCGATGGAGAAAAAAAAAATAACAAACCATACATAATTGCTGCTATTCATTTTGAAAGTAAAATAAAAAAACGCACTTTTTCCAAACAAATTCCTACGTATCAAAAACCTGAAAAAGCACCTGAACTTCCAAAAACAGAAGCTAAAACTGTAAAAATAATCTCAAAACCAATATTACAGTCTACTGCAAGAAGACCTTCTGCCCTATCTTTAACAAGTATTAATAGAAAAAAAGAACTTGAAAAAATTGAAGTTGAATATGATCAAGTTGAAGGATTACCAACTGATAATTTTAGTGAAAGTGAAGCTATTTTAGCTTGGAAAAAATATACTGCATTACTTTTAGATAAGGGTAAAAAAAGCTTAACAGCTGTAATGAATGCAAATAAACCCTATGTAAAAGACTTAAACTTACACTTTGACCTTCCAAATCATTTAATGAAAGATCAATTAGAACGAGGAAAACACCCACTTTTAAAGTTTATAAGAGAACAATTAAATAATTTTAAAGTAGATTTAATTTTGCACGTAAACGAAGAGGAAACCAAAAAATATGCATATACTCCTCAAGAAAAATTTGAGAAATTGAAAGAAAAAAATAAGGCTATGGAATTATTGAAAAAAACTTTTGATTTAGATTTATAAATAATTGTAACTTCTAACAATAAAAATTAATTAACTATGATGCTTGGTTTACAATTTGAAACAGAAACTTCCTGGGCTGAGATTGCTAAAAACGACTTACAACAAATATTGACCGATCACGCATATGCAGAGCAAAAAGCTTCTGCAAATGCAACATCCATAATCATTAATTATTCCGAAGAAACTGAACTAGTGCAAGAAATGGCGCTAATTGCAATAGAAGAAATGGAGCATTTTAAAATGGTTCATGACATTATGGTTAAGCGTGGAATGACCTTAGGTAGAGCACAAAAAAACGATTATGCCATACATATGCAAGGATATTTTCCAAAAACTAAAGATAGATTAGAAAGTTTAATACAACGTTTACTTGTTGCTGCATTAATTGAAGCTAGAAGTTGTGAACGATTTAAAGTTTTTGCAGACAATATGGAAGACGAGGAGCTTTCTAAATTTTATTTAGATTTAATGGTTTCTGAAGCAAACCATTATGTTACATTTTTAAATTTTGCGAGAAAATATCAAGACAGAAAAATTGTTGATGAAAAATGGAAAGGTTTAGTTGCCTACGAAGGAGAGTTTATGAAAAAAAGAGGAATTAAAGCAAAGGTTCACGGATAAATGTTTAGCAAAGAAGAATCAGCACAATTAAGGAAAGAATTTTGGACGAGTTTTGGAAAATCATTTCCTAGAAAATGGTTATTGTACAAAACCAAAATTAAAGATTTTGGTTTTAAATTTGTAGCTGATAAAAAACAAGCACTCGTTTGTTTAGATATCGAGTCTTTTGATAGAACTAAAAACGAATTACTATTTGATCAGGTTTTAGAATTAAAGGATATTCTAATTGAAGACTATTTGCCAGATATTATTTTTGATGAGCTTTACGTTCTAGAAACAGGAAAAATTATTCATAGAATTTATGTGAAATACAACGGTGAATTTAATATTCACGACAAAAATACTTGGCAAAATGTATATTATTTTTTTAATGAAGCAATGCATCAATTTGAAGAATTTTATGAATACTATGAAGATTTTATAAAACGAGCGGTTTATTAACTTTAGCTAGCTATTGGCTATTGGCTAAAAAATAGCTTAATTTTGTATTTATGAATTCAATTAAAAACGATACAATTATTGCATTGGCAACTTCTTCAGGAGTTGGAGCCATTGCTGTTATCCGTTTGTCTGGAGAAAATGCTATAAACATTGTAAATAAAAATTTTAAATCTAAATTTGGCAAAAAAGATTTAATTAATGTAAAATCACATACCATTCATTTAGGTAATATAATTGATGGTGAACGAATTATAGATGAAGTCTTAATCTCCATTTTTAAAAATCCAAATTCATATACAGGTGAAAATGTTGTTGAAATTAATTGTCATGGATCTGTTTATATTCAACAAGAAATAATTCAACTTTTTATTAAAAAAGGTGTTAGAAATGCAGATGCAGGAGAATTTACGCTTCGTGCATTTTTAAACGGAAAAATGGATTTAAGTCAGGCAGAAGCAGTAGCCGATTTAATTTCATCAAACTCAGCTGCTTCACATCAAGTTGCTTTACAACAAATGCGTGGAGGATTTAGTACCGAGATTGAAAATTTACGTCAGCAATTATTAAATTTTGCAAGCTTAATTGAGTTAGAATTAGATTTTGCTGAAGAAGATGTAGAATTTGCAGATCGTAAAGAGTTTAAAAGTTTGATCAATAAAATTAGTACCGTTTTAAAACGTTTAATAGATTCATTTGCTTTAGGTAATGTCTTAAAAAATGGAATTCCAGTTGCAATTGTTGGAGAACCAAATGTTGGAAAATCTACCTTATTAAATGCACTTTTAAATGAAGAAAAGGCGATAGTTAGTCATATTGAAGGGACTACCAGAGATGCTATTGAAGATGAAATAACCATTGAAGGTGTTGCTTATAGATTTATTGATACTGCTGGGATTAGAACTACAGAAGATTTTATAGAAAACATAGGAATTCAAAAAACTTTTCAAAAAATTGAACAAGCTCAATTAGTTATATATTTATTTGATTTAGAAAAGATTAGTTCGAATAAGTCTCTAATTAAAATTGTTCATTCTGAAGTAACAAAATTAAAAGAAAAACACCCTCAAAAACATATTTTGGTAATTGCTAATAAGGTTGATACTATAAACAATCAGCTAAAAGACGAAGTAATAGCTGTTTTTAAAAATACTGAATTACTCTTTTTATCAGCCAAAGAAAAAATTGGAATCCAACAACTTACTGAAACACTCACCCATTTAGTTAATAAAGGAGCGTTAAGCAATAACGAAACTATTGTAAGTAATTCTCGACATTTTGAAGCTTTAAACAACGCATATAACTCTATAAAAGAAGTTCAAAAAGGAATTGAACAAAATATTAGCACCGATTTATTCGCAATAGATATTAGACAAGCCTTATTTCATTTAGGTGAAATTACCGGAGAAGTTACAACCGAAGATTTGTTAGGTAATATTTTTGCTAATTTTTGTATCGGAAAGTAATCAAATATTTTCAAACTTATATTTTTTTATATGTATTAAAATATAAAACCTTGTAAAAATGAATAATTTCAACTTTACAAGGTTTTTTATAAAAGAATTATATTAATTCTAAATTTTAAGAATCACTCGTCATTATAAATAGCGGATTCATTTCAAAGCTATTATATGTTGGACAAAGCCTATCTGTATTATAGAATTTTTCAATATTTACAACTTTAGATTTACCTGTAACAACATCAATAGGTACATTATCATATCGTCCATTTTTTAAAACTACCAATCTGCCGTGAACACCTTTTAAAATTAAATCAAGTGCTAAGTTTCCATAGGCCATTGGAACAATAGAATCTATGGCATCTGGGTCTCCACCCCTAACTAAATATCCTAATTTTTGATTTATTACATTTACTTTTTTACCATTATTATAATTAGGAGATAATTCCTTTAAACGTTGTGAAACTAACTCTCCTATTCCTCCAAGTTTTGCATGTCCAAATTGGTCTTTTTCACCATCTTTAAACACCATTTCACCACCTTCAAACATAGCACCTTCAGAAACTAAAACCACAGAATATTTACTAGGGTTTTCATTTCTATCTTCCATTAAGCGTTCTGTCAATTTATTAATATTAAACTTAAACTCAGGAATTACACAACGGTTTGCGGCACCAGCCATTGTTGGCAACATTGCTGTATACCCCGCATATCTACCAAATACTTCTAACACTAAAAATCGTTCGTGTGATCCTGCAGAGGTTCTTAAAGTATTTGTCATATTTATAGTTCTGGTAATACAGGTACTAAAACCTATACAATAATCTGTTCCAGGAACATCATTATCCATTGTTTTTGGAATTGCAACCACTTTTACACCTTCTTTATATAATCGAACTGCATAACTTAACGTATCATCACCACCAATTGGAATCAAATAATCTACACCTAAATAGTTTAAATTATCTAAAACAACTTTAGTTAAATCGTTATATTCTTCTTTATAAGTATCTTGTAAATGCTTTGGAACATTTGCTTTTGGTAAATGACTTGGACGTGTTCTAGAACTATGTAAAAACGTACCACCTGTACGTCCGGCTCTATTTACAATTATTTGTGTAAGTTCAACATAATTATTGCTATTATCCGCTTTTTTATCTTGCACAAGTTCTACAATACCAGCCCAACCTCTTCGCAAACCAATAACTCTATATCCTTCACGTATTGCTCTTATTGTAATTGCTCTTATTGCTGGATTTAAACCCGGAACATCTCCACCACCTGTTAATATTGCAATGGTACCCTTAATTGTTTTTGCCATAGTATCTTATTTTAAGTTAACTTTTATATTAAATTTATTATTGAATTGATATGAAGTTAGAATAATTTTATAAACACTTAAATTTAAAATAAATATTTATAAATCTTACTCTTTCAAATTTACATTATTATTCAAAAAAACATACTAATTTTTTGTAAAATTTAATTATATCAATAGCCAATTTTATTTGAATAAAAGGTTTATTTTAGAAAATCTCAACAAATATTAAATTCTACTATATTTTTATATTTTTTTACTATATTAGCTAAAATTATTAGCAAAACAAGCTTACAAATTTAGCATTATGAATTATTTATCTAAAAACATTAAACATCTAAGAGCTTTAAAGGGTTTAACCCAAGAACAATTTGCTAAAGAGTTAGAGATCTCAAGAGCAAGAATAAGTTCTTACGAAGAGAATAGAGCAATTCCTCCCATTGATTTCTTAATGAAATTATCGGGTTTTTATAATATTTCAATTGACATGTTGGCAAAAAATGATTTAACAAAATCTTCCGATTTAAATTTTCTTAAAATTGGGAATAAAAGAGTGTTATTTCCAATAACCGTTGATAGTGAAAATGAAGATTTAATAGAAGTAATTCCGGTTGAAGCTTCGGCAGGTTATTTAAGAGGTTATTCTGATCCTGAATATATTGAACATTTAAATAAAATAAAACTCCCCTTTCTACCAACTGGTACACACAGAGCTTTCCCAATTAAAGGAGATTCTATGTTACCCGTTAAAAGTGGTTCTTACATTGTTGCCAGATTTATTGAAGACATTAAAGACGTTAAAAATGGCAAAACTTATATAGTAATTACTTTAAATGATGGTATAGTTTACAAACGTGTTTTTGATAAACTTGAAGAACACAATATGTTACTTTTAGCTTCAGATAATAAAAAATACGACCCATACTTTGTGCCTGTAGATGAAGTTTTAGAACTTTGGGAGTTTACGTGTAGTATTAATACGCAAGAATATGACGAACAAGAATTAAAAATTAGTAGCATTGCAAATATGTTAACCCAATTAGGTGTAGAATTAAAAGAACTCAAAAAATCTATAAATTAATGTATGCAATTGTTGATATAGAAACTACAGGACATAGTTCTAAAATCACAGAAATTTCTATTTTTATATTTAATGGTGAAAAAATTATTGATGAATATACTACCCTTGTAAATCCTGAAAGTGTAATTCCACCTTTTATTACTAATTTAACGGGAATTACGAATGCAATGGTTGGAGCTGCTCCAAAGTTTTATGAAATTGCCAAAAAAGTACAAGAAATTACTAAAGACTGCATTTTTGTAGCACACAATGTAAATTTTGATTATAACATTATTAACAAAGAGTTTAAAGACCTAGGCTTTGACTTTAAGCGGAAAAAACTATGTACAATACGTTTGTCTCGTAAATTAATTCCAGGATTAAAATCGTATAGTTTAGGTGCACTTTGTAGCTCTCAAAATATTATAATTAAAGATAGACATAGAGCGAAAGGAGATGCCGAAGCAACTACAATTTTGTTTAAAAAACTATTAAATTTAGACACTTCATTAAAAACAATAAATTCATTCTTAAATCCAAAATCTAGACAAGCTACGCTACCTCCATTATTATCAAAAGAAATTGTAGATAACCTTTCAGAAAAAACTGGTGTTTATTATTTTAAAAATTCAAAAAATGAAATTATTTATGTTGGAAAAGCCAATAATATAAAACAACGTGTTATCAGTCATTTTTACGATAAAGCAAAAAAAGAAGTGAAAATGTGTTTAGAAATTGCATCTATTACTTTTGAAGAAACTGGAACCGAGTTAGTTGCTTTATTATTAGAATCTTCCGAAATAAAAAGAATATACCCAAAATATAACAGAGCACAACGCCGTTCTAACGAAATTATTGGTTTATTTAGTTATGAAGACAGAGATGGAGTATTACATTTAGCTTTTAATAGATTAAAACTTATTTCTAATCCGTTAATGAAGTTTTACAATCTTACAGAATGCAGGTTATTTTTGGAAAAACTATGTGAAACTTACCAATTATGCCCTAAATATTGTCATTTACAAACCAATGTAACTACTTGTTTTCATTACCAAATAAAACAATGTAAAGGTATTTGTAAAAATGAAGAAACTGCTAAAAGCTATAATAAAAGAGTTTTAAAAGCTATAGAATCTATTAAGTTTAAGTCTGAGAATTTTATAATTCAAGAAACAGGAAGAACAAAACAAGAATATGCTTACATTCTTATTTTAAATGGAATCTACAAAGGATTTGGTTACGCACATAAAACTGAACAGCTTATAAATGTTAACGATTATTATAAAATAATAACATCACAAAAAGATAATAATGATGTGAGACGAATTTTAAATAATTATCTTAAAAACAATTCAAATACTATAATTAAGTTAAAAGAAGAACAATTGATTCCAAATACATTAGATCTTTTTACTATTTAAAGCTTTATAAATTTTTTCCTACAATTTAACAAACTGTTAAATATTGTTATTTTATAAAAATATATTTTAATAACTAAAAGCATTTTCTATTTTTGGCATTCAAAAAAAATATTGAATGGATAATCAATTATTAGTATCACTTTCTGAAAAATATGGAAGTCCGTTGTACGTTTACAACGCTGAAAAAATTAGCTCGCAATACAATAGAATTATAAATGCCTTTGAAGGTGTAAAAAAATTAAAATTAAATTACGCAGTAAAGGCAAATACTAATATTAGTATTTTAAAATTATTTAAGAAATTAAATGCAGGGGTTGATACAGTATCTATTCAAGAAGTGAAATTAGGATTAACTGCTGGTTTTGCACCTGAAAATATTATTTTTACACCTAATGGTGTTTCATTAGAAGAAATTGAGGAAGTAGCAAAACTTGGTGTTCAAATAAATATTGATAATATTTCTATTTTAGAACAATTTGGCCACCACTACCCTAACATTCCAGTTTGTGTACGAATTAATCCGCACATTATGGCTGGTGGAAATCATAAAATCTCTGTAGGTCATATCGATTCAAAGTTTGGAATTTCTATTCACCAAATCCCATTAATTAAGCGTGTTATAGAAAATACAGGAATGAAAATTAATGGAATTCACACACATACTGGATCGGACATTTTAGATATTGATGTATTTTTAGCTGCCACCGAAATTATTTTTAATTGTGCAAAAGATTTCGAAAATCTAGAGTTTATAGATTTAGGAAGTGGATTTAAAGTTCCATATAAAGAAGGTGATATTTCAACTAATATAGAAGAACTAGGTGAACGCTTAACTAAGCGATTTAATAAATTTTGTAAAGATTATGGTAAAGATTTAACCTTAATGTTTGAACCAGGAAAGTTTTTAGTAAGTGAAGCTGGATCTTTTTTGGCAAAAGTTAATGTTGTAAAACAAACCACATCTACAGTATTTGCAAGTGTAGATTCCGGTTTTAATCACTTAGTACGTCCTATGATGTATGATGCTTACCACCATATTCATAATATTTCAAACCCAACTGGACGTGAACGTTATTACTCGGTTGTTGGTTATATATGTGAAACCGATACTTTTGGCTCTAACCGAAGAATTAGTGAAATTAGAGAAGGAGATATATTATGTTTCAACAATGCCGGAGCTTATTGCTTTTCAATGGCTTCAAACTACAACTCACGTTTTAGACCTGCGGAAGTACTGGTACATGAAGGAAAAGATTATCTTATAAGAAAAGAAGAAACTTTTGAAGATTTATTACAAAATCAAGTAATTATTGATTTATAAAAAATATTAAAAACTCCGAACTTAATTTCGGAGTTTTTTATTATTCATAAAAAGTTCTTTAAAATAATGATAAGAGTACAGTTTAAATACGATTAAAATAAAATTTTAGTAAAATTTAAATAAAAGTGTTGTCGTTTTAAAAAAATAGTTAATTTTACCCAATGCAAATAGCAAAAACAAATAAGTTAATTAAAAACGCAATTCAAATGCGCAGCTTAATTATTGCTACAACTACTACAACAACCCTTTAGGGGTTTTATTCTATTCATATTATTCGTACACATATTTTTTTCATTAATTTGAAAATCAATTAATACAATTCAATAAAAAACATTATAAAATAGTACTATGAAAGTATTAAAATTTGGAGGCTCATCGGTAGCATCTTCAGAAAACATAAATAAAGTAATAAACATAGTTAAAGAAAGTTCAAAAAAAAATAAAGTTGCTGTTGTTGTTTCGGCTCTTGGTGGTGTAACAGATTTATTGTTAGAAGCTGGTAATCTTGCTTGTAGTGGTAATAAAGATTATTTAAAAACTTTTGAAACTATAGAAGAAAAACATGTACAAGTTGTTAGAGAATTAATCCCTATAAATAACCAGAGTAGTGTTTTAGGTCAGATAAAAAAGATGTTAAATAAATTAGAAAATACGTTAGAAGGTGTATTTTTAATTAATGAATTATCTAACAAAACATCTGATAAAATTGTAAGTTTTGGAGAACTTTTTTCTTCATTTATTATTGCAAATGCAATGCAAAGCAACGGTTTAGATACTGTTCTAAAAAATTCACAAGAATTAATTGTAACCGATACAAATTTTTCAAATGCTGGTGTATTATTCCCAAAAACTATCGCTAATATCGAAGCGTTTTTTAAGCAAAATAATTCTAAAATAGTTGTGTTTCCTGGATTTGTAGCTACAACAGAAAATGGGGAAGTTTCAACCTTAGGTCGTGGCGGATCAGATTATACTGCAGCAATAATTGCCGCTGCAACAAATGCTTCTGTATTAGAAATTTGGACAGACGTAAGTGGAATGTACACTGCAAACCCAAAATTTGTACGTGAAGCATTTCCAATTCCAAATATTTCATATCAAGAAGCAATGGAATTATCGCATTTTGGCGCAAAAGTACTATACCCACCAACCATTCAACCAGTACTTAAAAAAGAAATTCCTATCTGTATAAAAAACACTTTTGAGCCAAATGCTGAAGGAACTTTAATTACACAAAAATCATCAAACAACAATCCAATTAAAGGAATTAGTCATATAGAAAATATGGCATTAATTACCTTAGAAGGTAGTGGAATGATTGGTATTCCTGGAATTTCTAAACGTTTGTTTGGAGCATTATCTTTAGAAAAAATAAATGTTTCATTAATAACGCAAGCTTCATCAGAACATTCAATTTGTTTTGCAATTAGTAATAATGATGCTTTAAAAGCTAAAAATGCAATTGACAGTGAATTTAGTTACGAAATTGAACACGCAAAAATTGAACCTGTAATTATTGAAGAAAACAACGCAATTATAGCTTTAGTTGGTGATAATATGAAAAGTCATCAAGGAATTAGCGGAAAAATGTTTAGCACCTTAGGAAAAAACAATGTAAATATTAGAGCAATTGCTCAAGGGGCCTCAGAAAAAAATATTTCTGCAGTTATTTTACATAAAGACATTAAAAAAGCTTTAAACACATTACACTCAGAGTTTTTTGAAAATCAGACTAAACAATTAAATTTATTTGTTGTAGGAGTTGGTAATGTTGGTGGTAAATTATTAGAGCAAATAAAGCAGCAACAAACTTATTTACAAAAAAATTTAAGATTGCAAGTGCGGGTTATTGCATTAACAAATTCTAAAAAAATGGTATTTAATGAAGATGGTATCGATTTAGAAAATTGGAAACCTGCATTAGAAAAAGGTGAAACTTTAAATATGGATTTGTTTTATAAAAATGTAACCGATTTAAACCACAGAAATAGCATTTTTGTAGATAATACCGCTAATGAGAATATTTCTAAGTTATATGCAACCTATTTAAAAGAAAGTGTTGCTGTTGTAACTTGTAATAAAATTGCTTGTTCTTCTGAATACACTAACTACTTAAAATTAAAACAATTAGCACGTGAATACAATGCACCATTTTTATTCGAAACAAATGTTGGTGCTGGTTTACCCATTATTGATACTTTAAAAAATCTAATTGCTTCTGGTGATAAAGTAAATAAAATACAAGCTGTACTTTCTGGAAGTTTAAATTTTGTATTCAATAATTTCAATGAAGAAAACTCGTTTTACAATGTTGTAGAACAAGCTGGAATTCAAGGTTACACAGAACCTGATCCACGTATTGATTTAAGTGGTGTTGATGTAATGCGTAAAATTTTAATTTTAGCACGTGAAAGTGGCACACGTTTAGAATTAAGTGATATTGAAAATGATTCGTTTTTACCAGAATCTTCATTGGCAGCCAATAGTGTTCCAGAATTTTTAGAAACTTTAAAATTAGAAACTGAACATTTTAATAAAATCTATAAAAAAGCAGCTGCAAATGAATGTAGATTAAAATTTGTGGCTGAATTTGACAATGGAAATGCTAAAGTTGGTTTACAAGAAATTCCTGCAGATCATCCTTTTTATAATTTAGATGGAAGTGATAATATTGTGTTATTTTTTACTGATAGATACCCAGTACAACCGCTAATTATTAAAGGTGCTGGTGCTGGTGCTGATGTTACTGCGTCTGGATTATTTGCTGATATTATTAGGATTGGTAATAATTAATATGTTCTTTACCAAGGAATACGAAATACAGACTATTAGAAAATGAAAAATGAAGAACTAAAAATATTTGCTCCTGCAACAATTGCTAATGTTTCATGTGGTTTTGATGTACTTGGATTGGCATTAGATAATGTTGGTGATGAAATGATTATCCGTAAAGTAGCTAAAAAAGGGGTAACTATTACTAAAATTATTGGTCAAGACTTACCTTTAGAGACTCATAAAAATGTAGCTGGAGTTGCAGCATTAGCTTTACTGGCCGAAACGGAAAGCGAATTTGGTTTTGAAATTGAAATAGACAAACGTATAAAACCAGGAAGTGGGATTGGAAGTAGTGCTGCAAGTTCTGCTGGAGCTGTTTGGGCAATCAATAAATTATTAGGGAATCCTTTTAAAAAATCAGATTTGGTGCGTTTTGCAATGGAAGGTGAGCGTTTAGCAACCGGTGTAGCACATGCAGACAATGTGGCTCCTGCCCTTTTTGGCGGTTTTACATTAGTTAGAAGTTATGAACCTTTAGATATAATAAGTATTAATACTCCTTCTAAATTATACGCAACAGTAATTCACCCACAAATTGAAGTTAAAACTTCTGATGCACGTGAAATACTAAAAACTACAATTCCCTTAAAAGATGCTATTAAACAATGGGGAAATGTAGGAGGATTAATTAGTGGTTTATATACAGAAGATTACCATTTAATTGGTCGTTCATTAGAAGATTTTATTATAGAACCAATTCGTTCTATTTTAATACCTGCTTTTGATGCTGTAAAACAACAATCTCTAAATGCCGGAGCTTTAGGATGTGGAATTTCTGGTTCTGGACCTTCTATATTTGCTTTAAGTAAAGGTAAAGAAACTGCGCTTAAAGTAGCTGAGGCAATGAAAAATGTTTATGAAAAAGTTGGAATTGAATATGATATTCATGTTTCGAAAGTAAATAAACGAGGTATAAAAATAATATAAGCTATCATTCCTTTCTTTTCAGGAATGACAAAGCAAAATCAAAAACTATGAACTATTACAGTTTAAATAAAAAAGCTCCTAATGTATCATTTAAAGATGCAGTAATAAAAGGATTGGCACCAGATAAAGGGCTATATTTTCCTGAAAGTATAACTCCATTGGCAAAGGATTTTTTCAATCATATAGAATATTTTGATAATACTGAAATTGCCTATGAGGTTATTAAACAATTTGTAGGTGATGAAATTCCTGAAAAGGAATTAAAAGAAATTATAGAAGAAACTTTAAGTTTTGATTTCCCTATTGTTCCAATCAAAAAAAACATTTCAACATTAGAATTATTTCACGGTCCTACAATGGCTTTTAAAGATGTAGGTGCTCGTTTTATGGCACGTTGTTTTGGGTATTTTAATAAAGATAAAAAAACAACCAAAGTCACTGTATTGGTTGCTACCTCTGGCGATACTGGTGGTGCCGTAGCAAGCGGTTTTTTTAATGTTAATGGTGTAGATGTTGTAATCTTGTACCCTAGCGGTAAGGTTAGTGAAGTACAAGAAAAACAGCTAACAACTTTAAGTAATAATATAAAAGCGTTAGAAGTAAATGGTACTTTTGACGATTGCCAAACAATGGTAAAAACAGCGTTTTTAGATGAAGAATTAACTTCTCAAAGAAATTTAACTTCTGCAAATTCTATTAATGTTGCACGCTGGTTACCGCAAATGTTTTATTTTTTCTTTGCATACAAACAACTAAAAAACAAGAAGAAAAAGCTAGTTTTTTCTATACCTAGCGGTAATTTTGGAAATATCTGTGCAGGAATAATGGCACAACAATTAGGCTTACCTGTTAAACAATTTATTGCAGCAACAAATGCAAACGATATTGTTCCTAATTATTTAGAAACTGGTATTTACACTCCAAAACCCTCTAAACAAACAATTTCTACTGCTATGGATGTTGGAGATCCAAGTAATTTTATTAGAATTCAAGAAATTTATAAAACAGATAAAGAATTAAAAAAACACCTTACTTCTTATTCTTTTTCCGATGATGAAACTAGGGAAGCAATGAAAGAAATTAAAAAGAAATCTGGTTATATTGCAGACCCTCATGGGGCAGTTGGTTATTTAGGTTTGAAAAAATATTTAAAAGAAAATAAAGGTCAAGGTATCTTTTTAGAAACTGCACATCCAGTTAAATTTTTAGATGTAGTTGAGCCTGTTTTAAATGAAACTATTGAATTTCCTCAACAAATTAAAGATGTAATTGACAAAGAAAAAGTTTCAATTAAAATTTCAACATATCAAGAATTAAAAGATTATTTAGTAGCCACTAAGTAATTGTATTTCTTAATAAATAACAGTAGCTTAGTCAGATAATTTTAAAATTAAAAAATGAAAAACTATCTGGCTTTATTGTTATTAATAATTTCTGCATCAGCAATAGCTCAAAATACTCTAAAATTAGAAGATCGTGAAAGTGCTATTGCAACTATAAAAGATGCTGCTTGGATTGCTGGACATTGGAAGGGTGAAGCTTTAGGTGGAATTACGGAAGAAGTCTGGACTGCCCCTCTTGGAAAATCTATGATGGGCTCTTTTAAATTAGTTGTTGAAAATGTGGTTCAATTTTATGAATTATGTACTATTACCGAAGAAAATAGCAGTCTTTTACTTCGCATTAAACATTTTGACAAAGACTTAAAAGGTTGGGAAGAAAAAGATGCATCTATTGAATTTCCACTTGTGAAAATTGAAAAAAACAAAGTATTTTTTGATGGCCTTACTTTTGAAAAAGTCTCCAAAAATGAATTAAATATTTATGTGATTTTTAAAGACGAAGGAAAAGAAGAAGTTGAAATGAAGTTTAATTACAAACTTGCAGACTAATTCAATGATGAAACATATTTCTGAAACTGATTTAATTGGTGACTTTACAATTATTGGAAGCAATCAAGATGAAACAGATATTACTTATAAAGGCATCTTAAGCTTAACATTAGATAATAATAACAGGATAATTGCCAAATGGATTATAAATAAAACTCAAAAACAATTTGGTACTGGTTTTTTTAAAGATAATATATTAGTCATAAACTTTAACTACCAGGGTGAAGATTATAATACCTATAATGGTACTGTTGTCTATCGCTGTATTTCAAATGATGTTTTAGATGGATTTTGGTCTGAAGAATATGGTAATCCGAAATATTTAGGTTTGGAACGTTGCTACAGAATTAAAAACGAACCTACATTCGTAAATTAACAAAAACAACAATTAACACCTCTTTTTCAATTCAAAATAACACGGAAAAACTAGAATTTTAAGCGTATTTTTAATATTTTTTCAACAATCAATAAAACTTATATAATAGTTAACAAATAGCAAACTTATTACAGTATTTTATATCTTTAGAATCTTAAATAATAGAGTTCTCATAAAAACTCCCAATCTATGAAACCAAAATTTGAAACTTTAGCAATAAAAAGCACCGAGTATACATTTTCAGATATAAATTCAGTTAGTGTTCCTTTATACTTATCTAGTACTTATAAAAGAAACGCTGATGGTTCTTATAATAACGATTTTGTGTATTCTAGAAACGACAATCCAAACCGGCAAATTATTGAAAAAAGTATCGTAAAATTAGAAAATGCTACATATGGGTTTGCATTTTCTTCTGGAATGGCTGCAGTTAGCGCAATTTTACAAAGTTTAAAAACAGGAGATCACGTTATACTTCCAGATGATATTTACTTTACTATTAAAAAATTATTTAATGATGTTTTAATAGATTGGGGATTAAGTTATACACAAGTTGATATGACTGACTTAAAAGCTCTTAAAAACGCAATTAAACCTAACACAACATTAATTTGGATTGAAACACCTTCAAATCCTCAATTAAAACTAAGTGATATTGAATCAATTTCGAGAATATCACATAATAATAATGCCATATGTGTTGTTGACAATACTTGGCTAACACCTGTATTACAAAATCCACTAAATTTTGGTGCAGATATAGTAATTCATTCTACAACAAAATACTTTGGTGGACATAGTGATGTTTTAGGCGGTGCGGTTGTTTTAAATGATAAAAGAATTGCAGCTAAACTAAAATCTATTCAACTATTAAATGGTGCAGTCCCTGCTCCTTTTGATTGTTGGCTTATAGGCAGAGGTATTCAAACATTACATTTACGAGTTTCAAAACAAAGTGAAAATGCACTTAAACTGGCAAGTTTTTTAGAAAAACATCCAAAAATTGAACAAGTTAATTATCCTGGATTAAAAAGTCATCCGCAATATAATTTAGCAGTAAAACAACAAAATAATGGATTTGGCGCAATGCTTTCAATATTAATTAAAGGAACCGAAAAAGAAGCTTTTAAAATTTCAACAAAACTAAAATATTTTACAACAGCAACTAGCCTAGGTGGTGTAGAAAGTCTTGTAGAACACAGAAAATCTGTTGAAGGACCAGATAGTTTAACACCAAACAACTTAATTAGAATTTCTGTTGGTATAGAACATATAGACGATTTAATTGCTGATTGGGAGCAGGCTTTAAGTTAATCAGATTTATTTATAAAAAACTCTGTAAAGCTAAATCGTAACTTTTTAATCCAAAACCAGCAATTACACCTTTTGCATTTGGTGCAATAAACGAGATATGACGAAAATCTTCTCTAGAATGTACATTAGAAATATGGACTTCAATAACAGGAGTTTCAATACCCTTTATAGCATCTCCAATTGCAACAGAAGTATGTGTATAAGCACCTGCATTTAAAATTACTCCATCAAAACTAAAACCAACTTCGTGTAATTTATCAATTAATTCACCTTCAATATTACTTTGAAAATAATGTAATTCAATGTCAGGGAAATTTGTTTTTAAATTCTTAAAATATGCTTCAAAAGTCAAACTTCCATATATTTCAGGTTCTCGTTTGCCAAGTAAATTTAAATTAGGACCGTTTAAAATAAGTATTTTCATGTTTATTTTTTAATAAAGTAGAAGTCAATTCTTCAAGCATCAAATTTAAAAATTATTATCTAAAATTTAGGTTGCTTTAAATTAATTATCAAATTTATATGCCAATCCTATTTGAATAAAGTTTAGTTTTTTATTGGCGCGGTATCCGAAATCTATATAATTAGAAAAAGCCATATTATAGCGTGCATCAAGTGTAAATTCATCAGAAATTAAAAAACCAACACCTGCAGTTCCAGCCAAAATAAACTTCTTATAGTTTTTATCTTTATTGATATCAACCCCTCGTACTGATAATAAAAATTGAGATTCTGGACCTCCATAAACTTCAAATCTAGTTCCTAATTTATATTTAAATAATACTGGAATATGAAGTAAACCAATTTTCTCATCAATTTTATTATTATTTGCAGAATAATATACTTCTGGTTGAATGGAAAAATTCACACTTTGTAAAAACTCCATAGAAACTCCAAGATAAAACCCTGTTTTATTTACATGTGTCACACTATCATCATTAAGTTTATCTCTAATATCCACAAAATTAATACCTGCCTTAATACCAAACTGATTTAAACTTTGTGCTTTTGTGGTATTAAAATTTAGTATAAAAAATAAAACCAGTAAACTTAAACTAAAATTCTTCATAAGTAATATAATTAATACAACTAAGATACTTATTTTTATGTAAATTCTTATTAAAAAATTGTTTTAGACCTAGCTTTCTAAATGATTATATTTACAACATGAAATGGAATAACGCATTAACAGACTATATAACTTATCTAAAAATTGAAAAAGGGTTGGCAAAAAACTCTATTGAAAGTTATATGCGTGATGTTAAAAAGTTAATTTCTTACTTAGAAGAAAACAAACTTATATTTACACCTATAAATATTCCTGAAGACTGTATTCAACAATTTATTTATACCGTTTCAAAAACAATAAACGCGCGTTCACAAGCTAGATTAATTTCTGGAATTCGTAATTTTTTTAATTATTTAATTTTTGAAGGCTATAGAAAAGACAACCCTACAGATTTAATTGAAACGCCTAAAATTGGATTAAAATTACCCGATACCCTAGCTTTAGAGGATATTGATAAATTAATAAATGCTATTGATTTAAGTGAACCACAAGGTGAACGCAACCGAACAATAATAGAAACCCTTTATAGCTGTGGTTTGCGGGTATCTGAATTGGTTGGTTTACAACTTTCCGATTTATTTTTTGAAGAAGGTTTTATTCGTGTTTTAGGAAAAGGCAACAAACAGCGTTTTGTTCCAATAAATACACAAACTCAAAAATATATTATAAATTATATAAATGATATTAGAGTACATATAAACGTAAAAAAAGGATTTGAGGATACTGTTTTTTTAAACAGAAGAGGGAAAAACTTAACCCGAGTAATGATTTTTACTATTGTTAAAAACTTAGCCATTAAAATAGACTTAAAAAAGAAAATAAGTCCACATACTTTTAGACACTCATTTGCAACACATCTTTTGGAGCGCGGAGCCGATTTAAGAGCAATTCAACAAATGTTAGGACATGAGAGTATTACTACAACAGAAATTTATATGCATTTAGATAGAAGCTTTTTAAAAAAAGTAGTAAATACCTTTCATCCTAGAAAATAGGGTTTAAGATATAGTAAACCTTACAGGTTTTAAAACCTGTAAGGTTTAAATTATTATTTTCTATATAAGGGATCAGCACCAATAGTTCCTACCAAACTATCTATATAATTTTTAGAGTTTACTTGATTGCGTAACTCTTTAACATTCTTTAATTTTCTTTCTAAATCTAATTCTGAAACAATATCGACATTATTTAAATTAGAAATAAAAGATTCTAAATAATTTATTTGTTTATCATAAAAAGCAACATCCTTTTGCTGTTTAATAATTAAACGCTCTTTGTACCAATCGCTGTTTAAAATAGAATCTCTTTCAAAATAAACTCTTAATGCTGGATCGCTAATTTCCTTTCCTTTATAATGACCATATGCCATAATGTGCAATAGAATTTTTAATGGTGGAATTGCAGCATCTATACTTCCATCTTCAAAATATCGAAGTCCAACTTTTTGTTGTGCCTCAACAATATTATTAATACCGTCTACAAAGTCTTCAAGCCCCTGTAATTCTGGTTTTAACATTTTTTCATTAAATACTGCGTTCGGTTCATCAAATAAACGGTTTAAACAACGTAATGAAAAATTACTTGTAATTCTGTAACCCAATCTACTTGCTAATACTTTTTTACCATTATGTTCAAAATCTTCTAATTTTTCTAAAGAACCATTTGCTATTAAAGCTTTTGGATCTCTATCCTCCGTTTCTAAACGTGCCCAAATTTCAGGAATTAATAAACTAATATCATGATCAACTTTATTTTCAGCACCAACATAACCTGCTGCAGTACTAAATGCATTAGATTCAGTTAAAATATGTGATAATAACGCATTATTTAAATCGGTTGTTGGCGTTAACATATTAAAAGGTCCTTTTGTTAATGCTCCTTCTGAACCAGCTCCTGTAGTTGATGGTGATTTACCTGTTAAACTACAAATAAAGTCCATAAATAATTCTGGAGTTTCTTGGTAATGAATTGGATTGTAAACCGCTAATGGTCTAATCCCTGCTTCTTTATCAACCGGATTATTTCTTCTTCCTGGTAAAACTGCATTTACAACATTAATAACAGGATCTTCAGATTTAATTTTTCTATATAAACGAACTCCAATATTCCCTAAATAACTATCTTCAGTTTCATCTATAAAAATATTGCGTTCTAAATAACGTGGATTTTTTGTAGGTTCTCCATCAACAATTCTAGTATGAGAAGGTAAAGAAAAGTATTCTTCGTTATTTGGGCTGTTTACAATACTTATAATTAAGTCTTTTACAGGCTGTGTATACTTATCAAAATTAATTGTGTCTTCATAAATTTCAATAGCATCTTTTTTTGTTAACAATTCATAATTTGTTAAAAATACATTATCCGAAACCAAATCGCGCTCTGCACCTTCATCATAACCTCTTACAATAGCTTCATCCGGTCTTTGAAATAAATGACTTTCACAATTGGCAACAACCTTTAAACTTTTATTTTTAAACTCTGGGTTTAAGCTTTTAAATTGATTTCTTGGCAATGTAATTGATGCAGAAATATCATCTTCTAATTGAATTTTTTGACTCGCTGAAAAATCTGATCGTAGCTTGTTCAATAACCAACGTCCTTCTTGATTGAATCCAATGCGAACGTAACTACCAACCACATCGGTATTAAAATATTTTAAACCAGTTCCATTTTGTCCGTTAACAATTTCAACAGACATACAATCTTTCCAATTTAAAGATTCGTGATCTTGACGATATAAACGCTTTACAAATAATACTAAAGATCGAATATGAACTGGAATTGAGCTTACAAACTGATTAAATTCATCAGAATTTTTTGGCGAAGGAGTTAATAATTTTACTGCAGAACCTAGTGTTCTCCTTTTATCTAAAAAAGTTCTTGATGGAGGTAACGTTGGATCATAATTTTTCCATCTTTTTGAATAATCATATTCAATAACTTCATCTGCTTTTTTAAAATCCTCTTCAATATCAATAATATTAAACGCACTATAGGTAATAGCATTTAACATTGATTTTGAAATTTCTGATTTACCACCTCCTGAAACAGTACAAGGTTTATGACAGAAAATACCTTCAGGTGATGTATTTACAATTCTCCATAAAGAAATAGCTTTATGCTTTTCTAATTTAAATTTATTTCCTGTTGGATGAATATATGTCTTGTAAGGTGATAAAATTAATTTTTGCTCCTCATTATTATAAATCCAAGTAATACTGTTTGTATTTGTATTGATATAAGCATCTTCTGGAATGTATATTAAATTTGGATACTTTTTATCTATGGCATAGTTTGCCGATTGTATTTCAATTCTATCCCCAAGTAATTCTTTTACATTTTCAAAAGTAAAACGATTTCCATATTTTTTTGAAAATGCCGCACCATCTACAATATCACCCATTACTCCTCTCGGAAATGCAATGGCTCCACCAGCATGTTCTTCTTCAACCAAACCAAATAAATTAGCAGAATAACTAATTTGTGTTTTTATTTCTTTTTTTGAATAGCCAAAATAGTTGTCTGCAATAAGTGTAACAACTACACCTCTATCATCTCTACACGTAATCTTAAATGCACCACCATCATTATATAATTCATCGTCATTCTTCCAGCACATTCCATCGTTTCGCTGTCTTTCAGTAGCATCATCCCAATGTGGTAACCCAACATCTTTTTTCTTCAATGTTTTTAATTGAGGTGCTAAAATAATACATCCTGTATGACCTGTCCAATGTTCTGGATCTAAAGCAGCATCATTATGCGCTAAATTTGGATCTCCAGCATTACCAAAAATAGATTCTACAAAATCTAAATTACTTACTAAACTGCCAGGTGCAAAAAAACGAACTTCCATACTTTTTTTAGAAATTACTCCTTTTACTTCAGGGCATACCATTGGGCGCATTAATAATGAAACTATTACCTTTGCTTTATCTGGCTGATTGGCAGTAAATGGTAATGTCAGTAATTCATCCGAAGGATTAAAAGCTGCATTTAAAAAATGAGCAAATACAATTTTAGGAACTTCTTTTTTATCTAATGGTACAGGTAAATCACCTTCAACTATATGAAAAGTACCTTTTGTTGTTCTTTTGTCGTTAATAGGGTTATTTAAAATACCTTGTTTAATTCTGTGTGAAGTTATATTATCACTAACAAATGAAGTTCCGTTTGGTGGTAAACTTATTTCTCTTGCATGGCCTTTTTGGTTTAATACTAAAGTATCATTCGGAATTAAATAGTCTCTTGAAAAATCAACATCTTTCAAATAATCATTAATATAATCTTGAATTCTAGAATCAACAGGCGACAAATACTGTGAAAGCAATCTAGATTTCTCTCTAAATCCTTTTGTAAAAGAACTTGTTAATTGTTGTAGCTTCGGATTACAAAACTTTTCAGAATCATCCTCCTTATCCTGAAAAAGAGGCTGACCTAAAGAGGCTAACTGAAGGTTTATATACTGTACAGTATCTTTTCTACTTTGACTAATTTTCACCTGATTTAAACTCATTGTTATTTTATTATATGCTATTATTTTTTACGTAAAATGGTTCTAAATGTTTACTTTAACCACACCATTAAATTGGTTAACCAATTTTAAAGTGTTAAAAATAAGGATTACATGTGAATTAAGTACACAAATTGATCAATAATATTTTTTAAAATTATTTTAACTAAAAATTGGTGAAAAAAATTAAAGAAAAAAACTTAGTAAATTACTGAATTTATAAAATAATTTATTTAAACTATTAAATTACTAATCAAAAAACTAATAAAACAGAATTTAATAATTTGTTCAAATTATACATTAAAAGCAAAAAATCTCGCGTACGCAAGATTTTTTTATTTGTTTATAAATTAAACTATAAAGCTATTTTGCAATATTTACAGCTCTAGTTTCTCTAATTACTGTAACTCTAACTTGTCCAGGGTAAGTCATATCGTTTTGAATTTTTTGAGAAATTGTAAAAGATAGTTCAGCAGCTTTTGCATCATTTACCTTTTCACTTTCAACAATAACACGTAGTTCCCTACCTGCTTGTATTGCATACGCTTTTTGTACACCTGTAAATCCAAAAGCAATATCTTCTAAATCTTTTAAACGCTGAATATATGAGTCTAAAACTTGACGACGAGCGCCTGGCCTTGCTCCAGAAATTGCATCACATACTTGTACAATTGGTGCTATAAGCGATTTCATTTCAATTTCATCGTGATGTGCTCCAATAGCATTACAAATTTCTGGGTTTTCATTATATTTTTCAGCCCATTCCATTCCTAATAAAGCATGTGGTAATTCACTTTCAGTTTCTGGAACTTTACCAATATCATGCAATAAACCTGCTCTTTTAGCTAATTTTGCATTTAATCCAAGTTCCGCTGCCATTAAACCACAAAGGTTAGCAACTTCACGCGAGTGTTGTAGTAAATTTTGACCATAAGAAGAACGGTATTTCATTCTACCAATAGTTTTAATAAGTTCTGGGTGTAAGCCGTGTATTCCTAAATCTATAACCGTTCTTTTACCAACTTCTATAATTTCTTGTTGTAATTGTTTTTCTGTTTTCTTTACAATTTCTTCTATTCGCGCTGGATGAATTCTTCCATCGGTTACTAATTTATGTAACGATAAACGTGCTATTTCTCTTCTTACAGGATCAAAACAAGATAATATAATTGCCTCTGGTGTATCATCAACAATTATTTCTACACCTGTTGCAGCTTCAATTGCTCTAATATTTCTTCCTTCTCTACCAATAATTCTACCTTTTACATCATCAGATTCTATATTAAATACGGAAACACAATTTTCAACAGTTTGCTCTACTCCAACACGTTGTATAGTATTTAAAATAACTTTTCGAGCTTCTTGCTGTGCAGTTAATTTGGCTTCTTCAATAGTGTCTTGAATGTGTGCCATTGCATCTGACTTGGCTTGGTCTTTTAAAGAACTAACTAATTCCTTTTTAGCATCTTCCGCAGACAAACCTGAAATTACCTCTAAATTTTCAACTTGTTTACGATGCAACTTTTCTACTTCATCTGTTCTTCTCTCTAAAAAATCAACTTTTTTATTGTAATCGTTAATTTTAGCTGTTATTTCCTGATTCAATTTTTTGTTTTTATCGAGTTCTTGAGAAACTTGTGATTCCTTATCTCGAATACGCTTTTCTGTTTCAGCAATTTTTTTATCACGCCCAATAATAACTTTTTCGTGTTCAGACTTTAGCTCTATAAATTTTTCTTTTGCTTGAAGTATTTTATCTTTTTTAATAGCGTCGGCTTCTATCTGCGCTTCTCTTATTAAAGATGATGCTTCTTTTTTAGTATTTCTTAAAATTTTAGTTGCTTTATTTTTTTCAAGCGATTTTTGCAATTATATAACCAATCGCTAATCCTATTACTATGCCAATAATAATTGGCATTATATATTCTACCATAATTCAACTTTGGATATAAAAAAACCTACAATAGTTTGGGTTTTATGTAAACTCCTAAAAAACAAGTTTAGAGCTAACTAACTGGTCGAGGATCCGTTCTAGACGGCTTGCTCTAATAGTATAGACTCACTCTTCATAAAAATGTGACGTTGAGTTTAACAAACAATAACTAATGTAGGCAGTATTATTAATTAATTTTATTTTAAAGAACTTATTTGTTTAAATGTTCATCTATTAAAACATTTAATTTATTCATTTTGTTAATTGCTTCAGTTAAATCTTCTTCTTTATTAATAGCATTTACTTCAATTAATGACGCAAACTGCAAAGCACACATAGCTAAAACATCTTGTTTATCACTTACAGCGTAATTTTGCTCGTATTTAGTAACCAAATCATTAATCTTAATTGCTGCTTTACGCATTCCCTCTTCTTCGTTTGCATTTTTCACTTTCAAAGGATACACTCTTCCTGCAACTGTAACTTTAATTTTTAACGACTCTGCCATTGTATTTAAAAGATCGATTTTATTCACTTAATTGACTAATACAGGTATCAATTTCACGAATTAAAGCATTTATTTTGAGTTTTGTTTCTCTTCTATCTTCTTTACTGCCCTCTATAGTTTTTGCAATTTTTAATGTTTGATATTTACTTTCAATTTCATTATTTAATTGCTTTTCTTTAGTAATTTGATTTTCTAAAACTGCTATTTTATTATATAAAACCTCATTTTCTTCTTTCAAAAAATTATAATTTTCTAAAAGTTTATTGAGTTTATTTTCAAACAAATTAACAATTTCTTTTAAATTACTCATATATAACTAAAGAATATAAACTATAATTACAAAGTTAGTGTTAGTATGTCAATATTACAACTGTTTTTTTTGGATTTTATAAAAAACTTAATATAATTCTTAATAATTCATTGAATTTTTAGACTTTACAAAAAATAATATTTAGTATTTTAGCACAAAATATTAAATGTGAGAAAAGTTTTTTTAATCTTGTTGTTATGTAATTTTACACTTGGCTATAGCCAAGGTAATGCTACTACTGGCAAAGTTTACCCTAAAGATTATTTTACTTCGCCTCTTAAAATACCTTTGGTATTGTCGGGTACTTTTGCAGAACTTAGAAGCAATCATTTTCATGCTGGTTTAGATATTAAAACACAAGGTAAAGAAGGTTTAGATGTTTTAGCAACTGCAGAAGGGTATGTTTCACGAATTAAAGTTTCGCACTGGGGTTATGGCAAGGCACTTTACATAACTCATCCAAACGGTTATACCTCTGTATATGCTCATTTACAGAAATTTAGCGATAAAATTGAAGCTTACGTAAAAAAGCAACAATATAAAAAAGAAAGTTTTGAAATTCAATTATTTCCATCTGCAGTAACGTTGCCCATTTCTAAAAATGAAATTGTAGGATTTTCTGGTAATACAGGAGGCTCTGGTGGCCCACATTTACATTTTGAAATACGCAATACTAAAACCGAAAAACCAATAAATCCAATGTTGTTTGGTATTGAAGTGAGCGACTCTAAAAAACCTCGAATAAATACCGTTATTGGCTATTCCTTAAACAACAGCTCACATATTAATGCTATTACTAGCCCAACAAAACTTTCATTAATTAGACTTGAAAATGGTGATTTGTTAGCAAAAAAGATAAAGGCTATTGGCACAATTGGTTTTGGTATTAATGCTTATGATCAATTAGATGGTGCCTATAACAAAAACGGTTTATACAATTTAACATTAAATATTAATGGCAAAAAAGCTCACGAGTTTAATGCAGAATCCTTTTCGTTTGCTGAAAGTAAGTATATTAATCTATTAATTGATTACGAACGGTTTGCAACATTAAGACAACGCATTCAAAAATGTTTTATTGAACCTGCAAACAAATTAAGTGTTTATAATAAAACCAATAATAATGGTTATTTAACCATTGAAGATGGAATGGATTATACGGTTGAAATTATTGCAAAAGATTTTAAAGGGAATAGTCAAAAAATTACAATTCCAATTATTGGAAGTAATGATAGTATTTTGGTAAAAGAAACAATTAACAAAACTCCTTATAAAATTAAACGTGAAATTTTTAATGTATTTAAAAAAGACGGAATAAGTGTTGCATTTCCAAAATTCACATTTTATAACGACTTTTATTTAGATTTTGAAGTTCAAGATTCTTTAGTAAAAGTACATACACCTACAGTTCCTTTAAATAATAAATACACACTAACTTTTGATGTTTCAAAATATACTGAGAGTGAAAAAGAATTGATGTATATAGCTTCAATTAATAATAAAGGAAAAACAAGTTACGAAACTACTGTTAAAAAGAGTAGTACTTTCTATACTTCAACTAAAAGTTTAGGAGACTTTACGTTATTAACTGACAATAAGAATCCTAGTGTTAAGTTGCATAATTTTAATGATGCGCAATGGCTAACAAATTTTAATAAATTAAAGATTAAAATTTCAGATAATGAATCTGGAATAAAGTCGTACAAAGGAGAAATTGATGGTGAATGGATTTTATTAGAATATGATCCAAAAAAAGATTTGCTGGTTTATAATTTAAACGATAAAATTTTTACAACCGCTAAGCACAATCTAAAAATAACCGTAACAGATAATGTTGGAAACACAACAACATTAAATGCTACTTTTTTCAGAAAAAAATAAGCGGTACAATTTGAAAACTTTTAAGCTTTTATTCTTTCTTATTTTTACTTCAGTTACTTTAACTGCTCAAAAAGCAACCATTAAAGGTACTATAAAAAACAGTGAAAAAACTCCTATTGAAGGTGTCTCAATTACAGCTGCAAATTATGGAACTACCTCAAATAAAAATGGTGAATATGTGTTAGAAGTACCTGCAGGAAAAGAAATTTTAATTGTTTTTAGCCATATTTCTTTTAAAACTATTCAAAAAATAGTTACTATTCCTGCCAACAAAACATATCGGTTCTCCCCTATTTTACCTTTTAAGATTGAAGAGATTGATGAAGTACTTGTTGAAGATCGAAAAAAAGATGCGCAAGGAACTTTAAAAATTACAACTGAAAATATCACAAAAATACCTGGTGCAAATCAGGGTGTCGAAAATATTTTAATGACGTTACCAGGTGTTAATAACAACAACGAATTAAGTACACAATACAACGTTAGAGGAGGCAATTTTGATGAAAATCTAATTTATGTTAACGGAATAGAAGTGTACCGCCCTTTTCTTGTGAGATCTGGACAACAAGAAGGTTTAAGTTTTGTAAACAGTGCTATGGTTCAAAATGTAAATTTTTCAGCTGGCGGTTTTCAAGCAAAATATGGAGATAAATTATCTTCTGTTTTAGATATTACCTATAGAACTCCAACAGATTTTAGCGCACGTATAAATGCCAGTTTATTAGGTGGTAGTCTTACTGTTGAAGGACTTTCATCTAACAAAAAATTAAGTGGGATGGTTGGGGTACGATACAGAAATAACAGTCTTTTTATTAATAGTAAAGATATTGAAACAAATGCTAACCCAAATTTTACAGATGTTCAAGCATTTTTATCGTATGCTATCAATACTAAATTTAAAATAGATTTTTTAGGAAACTATGCTTTAAATAATTACAAATACATTCCAAAAACAAGAAGAACCAAATTTGGAACAATAGCTGAACCTCAAGAATTAATTGTTTATTATAAAGGTCAAGAAAAAGACAAATTTAAAACAATATTTGGGGCCTTAAATGGAAGCTATAAAGCAACAGAAAATTTAAATTTAGCACTTACAACATCTGCATATCATACTATTGAAGAAGAATATTATGATATTTTAGCTAGCTATAATATTGGAGAAGTAAACAACGATTTTGGCTCCGATGGTTTTGGAGAAGTTGAATTTTCTGAAGGAATAGGTTCTCAATTAAATCATGCTAGAAATGCAATTGATGCTTTAATTAGCAATGCTGAATTTAAAGCAACTTATAAAAAAAATAACCACCTAATTAATGTTGGTATAAAATATCAAAATGAAGATATAAAAGATCGCATTAAAGAATGGGAGGTAATTGATTCTTTAGGTTTTAGTGTTAGACCACCAAATTTTAGTGCAAATAATCAACCATACGAGCCGTTTTCTGGTGAATTAACTCCGTACCAAAGTATTGACACAAAAAATCATTTAAAAATAAACAGATTAATTTGGTTTACACAATACAGTAAAAATAGTGAATGGAACAATCATAAAATATGGTATAATTTAGGTGTACGTGCACATCATTGGAAAGTGAACGATACAAAGACTACTATTTCAAATCAACAAATTTATAGTATAAGAGGTCAGTTTGCTATTAAACCAGATTGGAAAAAAGATATGCTTTTTAGAATTGCTGGTGGAACCTATAAACAACCTCCATTTTATAAAGAATTAAGAGGTTTTAACGGTGAAATAAATCCCAACGTAGAAGCTCAAAAATCGTTTCAAATTGTATTGGGAAATGATTATAGTTTTAACATATGGAACAGACCATTTAAACTAATTTCAGAAATATATTATAAAAATTTAACCAACGTTAATTCATATACTGTTGATAATGTTAAAATTAGATACAACGCAGACAATAATGCAACTGCATATGCAACAGGAATAGATTTAAGATTAAACGGAGAATTTGTTCCTGGAACAGAGAGTTGGATGAGTATTGGATTTTTAAAAACTGAAGAAAACTATAACAATCAAGGTTATATTTCTCGTCCAACAGATCAACGTTTTAAATTTGGAATGCTATTTCAAGATTATGTTCCTAATATTCCTAATATTAAAATGTATTTAAATTTAGTTTTCAATACAGGGTTACCAGGTGGAGCACCTTCATATTCAAACTCTTATGAATACCAAAATAGGTTAAATGCATATAAAAGAGCAGATATTGGCATTTCATATGTTTTTGCAGATGCAAATAACAAACATACATCAGGTTTGTTAAAAAACGTTCAAGAATTTTCGTTAGGATTTGAAATTTTTAACATGTTCGATGTTCAAAATTCAATTACAAATACTTGGGTTCGAGACGTGTATTCAAAACGTTTTTATGGCATCCCAAATTATATGACTCCTCGTGTTTTAAATATTAAAATGGATGTGAAGTTTTAATATCGTACCAAATTTTTTTAGGTATTTTAAGCTATCATTAAAAACTTTTAGAAATAGCTTTGTTAAAAAAAGTATCATACATTAAAATTTTAAACTATTTATGTTTAACTTTATAGTTTAATACCACCTCAATACTATTTAAAACTCATAATCAATTATAAAAATCATTTTGAGTTTTAAACTAAAGTTATCCCCAATTTGTTTAAATCTATTATAAAATTAAATGGATAAAATTGGGCTTACCACCCAAAGTCGTGTATGTGAAAGCGAAATTCGACATTAACCAATTAAGTAGCCGAGGGAAAAGCCGAAAATCGAAAGAGTAAGCATTTTTTTAATAACTATTAAATTGTTAAGAAATGAAAAATAATGTAATTATTTTATTGATTGCTTTTTTATTAAACTTAACTAGTTTTTCTCAAAATATTTCTGGTGTTTACAATACGGATTATAATGAAATGACACTCAGCATAAATGGTAATAATGTAACGGGAACTTATAAACATAGTGATGGGAAAATTAGTGGGGTTTTAACAGGAAGTAAACTAATTGGCAAATGGTCACAGACTAATGGAAAAGGGAACATTGAATTTATTTTTAATTCAGATTTTTCAGCTTTTGCTGGAAAATGGGCATATAACAATAATACCCCTTCTAATAAATGGAATGGCACTAAAATCAGTTCGACAAATACTTCGGTTTATAAAGATATTGTAGGTTCTAGTTTTTCTGGTATTGCAAAATCTTCAAAGTCTGGAAAATCTTGGGCTACCAGCATAAAGATTATATCTTATAATCCTTCATCAGGTTTTGTTGAAGGACAAATCGAATGGCCTTCACTAAGCTCAGTACACAAAATTGAAGGAAAATTAATCAATTCACAATTTACTTTTAAAGAAGTTGCGTATATCAAAAAAGGAAATGCAAACCTTAACTGCCAATATACAACCACCATCAGTGGTAATAAAATATTTGGGACATGGACGGATCCAAGTTCAGATAAAGGAGCTATTGAATTAAATAATAAAGATAATGTGTCTAACAATAATTCGAACAATAACAACAATCCCGAAACACAAGATCCGGATGAAACTAATAATTTACCAACACAACTTAACTCTTACAATTCAAAAATTGCTGGTACTTATAATACTGACTTTAATGAAATGACACTTAGTATAAATGGTAATAGTGTAACGGGAACTTATAAACATAATGATGGGAAAATTAACGGTGTTTTAGAGGGAAATAAACTAATTGGTAATTGGACACAGACTAATGGAAAAGGGAAATTTGAATTTCTTTTTAATTCTGAATTTTCAGCTTTTACTGGAAAATGGGCATATAACAATAATACCCCTTCTAATAAATGGAATGGCACTAAAATCAGTTCGACAAATACTTCGGTTTATAAAGATATTGTAGGTTCTAGTTTTTCTGGTATTGCAAAATCTTCAAAGTCTGGAAAATCTTGGGCTACCAGCATAAAGATTATATCTTATAATCCTTCATCAGGTTTTGTTGAAGGACAAATCGAATGGCCTTCACTAAGCTCAGTACACAAAATTGAAGGAAAACTAATCAATTCACAATTTACTTTTAAAGAAATTGCGTATATCAAAAAAGGAAATGCAAACCTTAACTGCCAATATACAACCACCATCAGTGGTAATAAAATATTTGGGACATGGACAGATCCAAGTTCAGATAAAGGAACAATAGAATTAACAAATAAAAATGATACCAAAATTTCAGACACTCCAGAATTAGTCGAAACAACAGCAATTCCTAATAAATCAGGTTTTCCAGATCCTAATACAAAGTCACCTTCAGGAGAAACTTTACTACCAGTTAATATTATTGGAAGTTGGGCTCCTTATGGCAACATAAAAAGAATGGGCAGAATGTCATTTTGGCAAAAAAGGTGATGAATTTGTTGCAATAAACTCTTGGGGTATTATAAATCCCGATACCGATGAGTATAAGGGTGTGTGGAGATCTTTTAAAGCAGAAGGTAAGTTAGATGGCAGGGAAATAATATGTAAATTTTCAGATTCAACAACTGATGGTTCAAAAAAAGAAACAGACTTTTTTTATTTTTATGGAACAATTTCAAAAGATAATAGCGAAATTACTTATTATACCATTTGGAATGGTAATACAAAAAATGGTTTACCTCTAAGAAGGGTTAATAGATTGCAATAAATTATTTTTTAATTTTAAAAGTAAGCTTATAAAAAAATATTTAAAAATTAAAATCTTATACAATTTATGCTTAATTTTAAAGTATAATATCAGCTCAAAATTATTTGATGCTCTAAATCATTATTGAAAAATTATTTTCGAGTTTTTATATATTTTAATAACCCCAATTTTATTAAAGTCTATTTTAAAGTCAACATGGTTAAAAATTGGG
This sequence comes from uncultured Flavobacteriaceae bacterium, assembly GCA_942492305.1. Lineage (GTDB taxonomy): Bacteria > Bacteroidota > Bacteroidia > Flavobacteriales > Flavobacteriaceae > Lutibacter. The sequence continues at coordinate 378,550 of CALOEI010000003.1, forward strand.
CTTACCACCCAAAGACGAGAATGTGAAAGCGAAATTCGACATTAATCTATTGAGTAGCCGAAAAAGCCGAAAATCGAAAGAGTAAGCACATAATATTTTTTTAATTGTTAGAAAATGAAAAAAAATCTAATTTTTTTAGCGATTGCTTTTTTAGTAAGCTTAACAAGTTTTTCGCAAGATATTTCTGGTGTTTACAATACGGATTATAGACAAATGACACTTAACCAAATTGGAAATAAAGTAACAGGTACTTATGAGGGCAATAATGGAAAAATTCAAGCAATTTTAAATGGAAATAGACTTGTTGGAACGTGGAAAAATAGTGCAAGTGGTAAATCTGGAAACTTTGAATTTATTTTTAATTCCGATTATACTTCATTTACTGGAAAATACGGTTATGGTAATAATGGTCCAACCAAAAAATGGAACGGAACAAAAACTATACCTTCAACTTCAACAACAATTGTACAAGCTCCACCACCACCTTTAACTAATATTTCAGGAGGATATGATACGGATTACGGTAAAATGATTCTTAGCCAAAATGGTGATAAGGTTACTGGAACTTATGAAGGTGCTAATGGAATAATTGATGCAATTTTAAATGGAAACAGACTTACAGGAACTTGGAGAAACAATGGAAATAATAAAACTGGAAATTTTGAATTTATTTTTAATTCAGATTTTTCAGCTTTTACAGGGAAATTCGGTTATAATAATGGTAGCTTAACCAAAAAATGGAACGGAACAAAAACTATATCTTCAAACTCAAATTCCGTTGTGCAAGCTCCACCACCACCTATTGCAAATATTGCAGGTGTTTTTTCTACAGACTATAAACAAATGACAATAAGTCAAATAGGAAATAAAGTTACTGGGACTTATGAAGGGACTAATGGAAAGATTCAAGGAACTTTAGATGGAAATAGACTTATTGGAACTTGGAACAATAATGCAAGTGGTAAAACTGGAAACTTTGAATTTATATTTAATTCTGACTTTTCAGCTTTTACTGGAAAATATGGTTATAATAATGCCACTCCTACCAAAAAGTGGAATGGTACAAAAACTAAATCTTTAGAAAACACAACAATTAAAAATCCAACTCAAGTAGAAATACCAATTAATGTTTATGGAAGCTGGGCACATCGTGGCATTAGAGACCAAGATCATCGGTTAAATATATGGCAAGAAGGAAATAAATTTATAATTATTCTTTCTTGGATTGATAAGAATACTAAAATTTGGAAATCATATATGGGGGAAGGTCATTTTGAAGGTAGAGAAATGAATTTTAAAGTGTTTCCATCTGTTGTTAATGGTAAAACTATAGATCTTGGTTATGAGTATCATTATACTATTTCTCCAGACAATAATTTAATTTCAGGGTATTATTCGCATCATGGCACAAGAAATATGACTGCATATTGGTATTATGAGCGGGTACCTATAAAAGAATAATTATTTATATTCAGAATCTATCTTTCTTGGTAACATTTTAATTAATCCTCGGAATTATTTTCGAGGATTATTTTATTATTATAAATATTTGGCTTTTAAAAGGTTTATTCTGTTTCATAACGTTTCATTTCTCTATCATAAAATTCACTAGCTTGGTCAATAAGTGTAGCTACTTCCAACTCTAATTCTTCTTGATCAGCTCCATCAAAATCTTCAAGCCATTCAATTTCATCATCCACTAAATTGATAATAAATCTTGGAAATTCTGTATGAATCACAAAAATATCATTTACACAATCAGTATTATCTCCAAGTAAAAATTTAGGTAATTCCATTTTTTTCTTTTATTAATTTATTTGTTAAATAATTAAACCTTATAAACAATAGCAAAGCAGATGATGTTAAAGCTACTAAAAGTCCAATCCATATTCCAAATGTACCAAAACCTGCTTTAGTCCCCAAATAATAACTTATCGGAAATCCAATAATCCAATAGGCTATAAATGTTAGTCCTGATGGTATATTTACATCTTGCAAACCTCTTAAAGCTCCTAAAACCACAGCTTGAATTCCATCAGATAATTGAAAAAGACCTGCAATTATCAATAAACTAGATGCTATTTTAATAACTTCTAAATTGTCAGTAAAAATTAGAGGCAAAAAATCTTTAAATACTATAAATCCAATTGCAAACGTGAACATTATAATAAATATCAATAAAAAGTTTGAGAAAGCGACACGTCTTAATGCTACATAATTTTTTAATCCTTTTTGGTTTCCTACTCTAATAGTAGCAGCAACTCCCACTCCAACCGCAATCATAAAAGTTGTAGATGCTAATTTTAAAGCAATCTGATTTGCTGCTTGCGGAAATGCGCCTAAAGTTCCAGCCAATAAAACCGATGCTGTAAACAAACCAACTTCAAAAAGCATTTGTAACGCCGTTGGAAAACCTAATTTTATAATTTTTAAAAAACGTTCTTTTTTTAACTCTTCAAACTTTAACCTTTTTAAATAAATGGCAAATTTTTCTTTTTTCATTAATACAATGTATATAAAAAATACCATTACAGTTCTAGATATTAATGTACCTAAAGCGGCTCCAATTAATTCTAATCTTGGAAAAATCCAAAAACCATATATTAATGTAAAGTTTAGAACAACGTTTACAATATTGGTTAATATTGTTGCCCACATTGCATATTTAGTTTGAGACAATCCATCGGCAAACTGCTTAAATCCTTGAAAAATCATTAACGGAATCATAGAAAACGCAACTATCTCATAATAAGGAATTGCCAAAACAACCACTTCTTCTGGTTGATCTAAATGATATAAAATTGGTTTTAAAAATAGTAATGCAATAAACATTACTAAACCAATTATTGCGGTTAAAATAATACCATGCTGAAAAATACTTCTACCTTTTTCTTTATTTCCTTCTCCATCAGATTCGGCAATTAACGGAGTTATAGCAAATGAGAAACCCAGTCCAACAGAAAGCGTAATAAAAAAAATACTATTACCCAAAGAGGTAGCTGCTAATTCAACAGCACCTAATCTTCCAACCATAATATCATCAATTAAACCAACTAATAAATGGCCTAAAGAGCCCATCATAATTGGAGTTGCTAACCTAATGTTGTTTTTAAATTCTGAAGTGTATTTTTTTAATTTCAATTAAAATAGCTTAGGCTGCGAAGATACAAGATTTTATATTCTTTTAACTTTTTGAAGTTTCGAAATCTTAAAAATATAAATTCATTAAAAAATCATAAATAAATTCGTATATTTTAGTTTTTAAACTAACTTTGATTTTTAAACTAAAAAATATTAAATATGGCTAAAATAACACTTAAAGGAAACCCTTTTAAAACTTCTGGAAAATTACCTAAAGTAGGCAAAAAAGCACCTAAATTCTCATTAATAAAAGCTGATTTATCAAAAGCAAAATTAAAAGATTTTAAAGGTTCAAAAGTAATTTTAAATATTTTTCCAAGTTTAGATACTGGAACTTGTGCTGCTTCTGTTAGAAAATTTAATGAAGAAGCAGGAAAATTAGAAAACACAAAAGTATTGTGTATTTCAAGAGATTTACCATTTGCACAAGCACGTTTTTGTGGAGCTGAAGGATTAGAGAACGTAATTACATTATCTGATTTTGCAAAAGGAAAATTTGGAAAAGAATATGGATTAACAATTAAAAATGGTCCATTGGCAAATTTACATTCTAGAGCAATTGTAGTTGTTAATGAAGAAGGTGTTGTAACTTATACAGAACAAGTTCCTGAAATAGTTGATGAACCAAATTATGAAGCTGCTTTAAAAGCACTTTAATAATGAATACTGAACGTAATTTTATTCTGAACAGAATTAAAGCATTTAAATATGCTTTTAAAGGATTCTGGATTTTAATTACTACAGAAAAAGTATTATTACACAAGTTAATTATTGCGATTTTAATGACTATTTTTGGTTTTATCTTTCAAATTTCTGCTACCGAATGGATGTTTCAAATTTTTGCAATTGGTCTTATTTTGGTAGCAGAATCTTTAAATACAGCTATTGAAAAATTAGCTGATTTTATTCACCCAGAACACCATATAAAAATTGGAACTATAAAAGATATTTCTGCAGGTGCTGCTTTTTTTGCTGCAATATTTGCCGTTATTATTGGTTTAATAATTTACATTCCTAAATTTATTTAGTAATTTAACAGCAATCACATTAATTTTATATTTTTGTGACATAATAAATATATGGCTAAAAAGAAACAACAAATAAATAAAACAGCAAAAAACCTCGTTTTAAAAAAATAAAATCGTTTTTTGCAAATAGACAATTTCAAACAATTTTAGGTTGTTTTTATTGTTTTGTTTGCTTTATTTTTAGTAATTTCTTTATTTCCTACTTTATTTAATTGGCAAGACGACCAAAGTCAGCTTGTAAATTTTACCGATAAAAATGTTACTGTTAAAAACTTATTAGGAAAAATTGGAGCAAGTATTAGTCATTTTTTTATTTATGATGGTTTTGGAATTGCATCTTTGTATTTTCCCGTTTTATTATTTTTTTCAGTGGTATTTCTATTTTTAAAAGGAAGTTTAATAAAAGTAAGAAAATCTTGGGGTTGGGGAATTTTAGGAATGATATGGTTTTCTATTTCATTCGGTTTTTTAGCTGAAAAAATCAATCTATTAGCTGGAGTTGTTGGTTTTGAATTAAATAACTATTTACAGCAATTTTTAGGAAAAACTGGATTAATTCTTTCTGTTGCTATTTTTATTTATTTCTTATTTGGTTATTCGATTTAAATTAACACCAGAAAGAATTAAAAGTATTTTTTTAAAAAGAAAAAAGAAGAAAAAAATCACTTAGCTGAAGTTTCAGAAGAAATTAAAAGTACCAATTTGGAAGAAGGATTCGATGAAATCAAAAGCTAGATTGATCTGTAGAAAGCAAAACCTGCCGATTGCTTGATACCTTTCTCAGAAAATATAATTGAAAAAGATGAATTACATCTTGAGAAAATATAAAACCAACTGAAACAAGAAGAAGGAAATGTTGAAATTGAAGTAGAAAAAATGTTGAAGAAAATCACGTTGAAGAAAATTTATCGGATAAATTAGTAAAAGATTTTGGAGAATTTGATCCAACATTAGAATTAGGAAATTACAACTTTCCAACTTTAAATTTATTGAAAGATTATAACGAAAGTATTTCTATTGATCAAGAAGAATTAGAAGCTAATAAAAATAGAATTGTTGAAACTCTTAACAATTATAATATTGGAATTGATCGAATTAAAGCTACTGTGGGTCCTACTGTAACTTTATACGAAATTGTTCCAGAAGCTGGTATTAGAATTTCTAAAATTAAAAATCTAGAAGACGATATTGCATTATCACTTTCTGCAATGGGAATTCGAATTATTGCACCAATTCCAGGAAAAGGAACTATTGGTATTGAAGTACCAAACAAAAAAGCAACTATGGTTTCTATGAAATCGGTAATTTCTTCCACTAAATTTCAAAATTCAGAAATGGAATTACCTGTTGCAATGGGAAAAACAATTTCTAATGAAACTTTTGTTTTTGATTTAGCTAAAATGCCGCATTTATTAATGGCAGGTGCTACAGGACAAGGAAAATCTGTTGGATTAAATGCGGTTTTAACGTCTCTTTTATACAAAAAACATCCTGCAGAAGTTAAATTTGTTTTGGTAGATCCTAAAAAGGTAGAACTTACTTTATTCAACCATATTGAAAGACATTATTTAGCGAAACTTCCTGATAGTGAAGAAGCGATTATTACCGATACTACAAAAGTAATTAATACACTTAAATTCTTTATGTATTGAAATGGATGCTCGTTATGATTTACTTAAAATCGGCAATGGTGCGAAACATTAAAGAGTACAATACTAAATTTAAAGCTCGAAAATTAAATCCAGAATGACGGCCATAAATTTTTACCTTATATTGTTTTGGTAATTGATGAGTTTGCCGATTTAATTATGACTGCTGGTAAAGAAGTTGAAACCCCAATTGCTCGTTTAGCTCAGCTGGCACGTGCCATTGGAATACATTTAATTGTAGCAACTCAACGTCCTTCCGTAAATGTAATTACCGGAATTATTAAAGCAAATTTCCCTTCAAGAGCTGCGTTTAGAGTAACTTCAAAAATAGATTCTAGAACTATCTTAGATACTTCTGGAGCCGACCAATTAATTGGTAAAGGAGATATGTTATTTACAAATGGTAACGATATTATTCGATTACAATGTGCTTTTGTAGATACACCCGAAGTAGAAAGAATTACCGATTATATAGGTTCACAAAGAGCTTATCCAGAATGCATATTTATTACCAGAATATACTGGTGAAGAAGTTGGCACAAGTCTTGATATAGATATAAGCGAAAGAGATGTTTTATTTAGAGATGCTGCATTAGTAATTGTACATGCACAACAAGGTTCTGCATCACTTATTGCAACGAAAATTAAAATTAGGTTACAATAGAGCAGGTAGATTAATTGACCAATTAGAAGCAGCTGGAATTGTTGGTCCATTTGAAGGTAGTAAAGCTCGACAAGTTTTAGTTCCAGATGAAATGGCTTTAAATCAGTTATTAGATAATGAATAAAACAATAATTAAACTTATGAAACCTATGAAAAAAATAATAGTATTTAAGTTTTTATTATATTAGTAGTAAACATTTAGCTCAAGATTCTACAGAAGCAAAAGCATTGTTAGATGAAGTGGCTACTAAAGTAAAGACTTATAAAAATATTCAACTTGAATTTATTCATAAATTAGATAATGACGATGCTGATGTTCACCAAGAAACAAGAGGTAATGTTACTATTCAAGGTGATTTGTATCACTTAAATTATATGGGTACTGAACAAATTTATGATGGTAAAAAAACGTATCTAATTATCAATGAAGATGAAGAAGTAATTATTCAAAAACCTTCAAATAATGGAGACGAAACATTAACCCCTTCAAAAATGTTTTCATTTTATAAAAATGGATATTCTTATGCAATGGGAGAATTAAAAAAATTAAAGGAATTAAAATTCAATATGTAAAATTAACTCCTATTGATAGTAATTCTGAAATTGCTTCTATTTTGGTTGGAATTGATATAAAAACCAAACATATTTATAATATTATTGAAACAGGTGAAAATAAAACTATAACAACATTAACTGTTAATTCTTTTAAAACAAATCAACCAATTTCACAAAATCTTTTTATCTTTGACCTTGACAAATATAAAAATCAAAAGAAATACACCATCTCTGAACCAAAAAATTAGCATTGAAAATATTTGATAAATATATTTTAAAAGCTTTTTACAACCTTTACTTGCCACTTTTTTTGTGGTTCTATTTGTATTGGTAATGCAGGCCTTTGGCTTGCGTTTGATGAAATTGCAGGAAAAGGAATCGATTTATCATTTATCATTCAATTTTTATATTATTTAGCTTTAATGCTAACTCCTACTGCCCTACCAATTGCAATTTTATTATCATCAATTATGGCATTGGGTAATTTATCAGAAAATTATGAGTTTGCAGCCATAAAATCTGCAGGAATTTCTTTAAAAAGAGTGATTCGACCTTTAGTTATTTTAACACTTTTATTAAGTGGATTAAATTTCGTTTTTCTAAACAATATTTATCCTTGGGCTACATTAAAGCAAAAGAATTTGTATTTAAATATGAAAAAGAAAAAGCCTGCTTTAGCACTGGTTCCAGGTACTTTTAATACAGATATTCCTGGGTTTAGTATTAAGTTTGATGAAAAATATGGCGAAGAATGAAAATTTACTTAAAAATGTTCAAATTGCAGATTTAAATCAAGGAAAAGGAAAAATAAAAGTAATTACTGCTAAAAAAGGTGAAATCTCTTCTGAAGAAGGCAGTAAATATATGACACTTACTTTAGAAGATGGTAATTATTACGAAGAACATATAAAACGAGTTAATGGACAAAAGATCGGTTTAAAATGCCTGCTTCAAATGCTAAAGTTTGATAAATATACTATTAATATTGATATTTCTTCTTTTAATGATGATGAAAGTTTAAATGATGAAAAAATTAAACAACATCATGGAATGTTAAGTATCGCCAACTAGATTCAATTTCAAAAAGAAAAAATAGTTTATGATGAATTGGTAAGTAACAAGAAGCCTTAAAATTTTTACAGAACTATAAAAGCCAATAAATCTATATAAATACCAAGATACTATTCCGAGCTACCAATTTAAAACCTGACATTCTTGATAATTTTCAATACCTAAACAACAAAGGAATTATTGTAAGCGATGCAATTCAAACTTTAAAAAGAATTACAGATAGAAATGATAATCAACTTAAAACTAAGCTTAAAGATCAACGCAAACTACTAAACTTATACGATTTCGAATATAACTACCGATTTTCATTTTCATTAGCTTGTTTAGTTTTATTTTTTATTGGTGCACCATTAGGTTCAATTATAAGAAAAGGAGGATTTGGATTACCAATGATTATGGCAATTTTCATTTTTGTAATTTATTTTTTCATTTCACAATTTGGAAAAAATTTATCGGAAGAAAGTGCTATTACTACTTTTTTAGGAAGTTGGATTTCAACATTAATTTTATTACCATTTGGTATTTTATTAACGCGAAGAGCTACACAAGGAATGGGCATTTTTAATATTGATTCCATTTTTGATAACATTAAAAAATTCTTTGGAATTTTAAAGAAAAAACAACCTATAAAATAATGAATACATCTACAAAAATCATACAACTAAATACAATTGAAGAAGCAATCGAAGACATTAAAAATGGTAAAATTGTTATAGTTGTTGACGATGAAAATAGAGAAAATGAAGGTGATTTTGTAGCAGCTGCTGACAAAGTAACCCCTGAAATGATCAATTTTATGGCAACACAAGGTAGAGGTCTTATTTGCGCTCCAATTACCGAAAGTAGTTGCAAAGAATTAAATTTAGATTTAATGGTTGGTTTAAATACCGATCCTCTTGGAACTGCTTTTACTGTATCTGTAGATTTCAACGGAAAAGGTGTTACTACAGGTATTTCTGCACAAGATAGAGCAATAACTGTAAAATCTCTAACCGATAGTGCAACAAGACCACACGATTTAAGCAGACCAGGACACATTTTTCCATTAAAAGCTCGTGAAGGTGGTGTTTTAAGAAGAACTGGACACACAGAAGCTATTATAGATTTAGCACGCTTAGCAGGGTTAAATCCCGCTGGAGTTATTGTTGAAATTATGAATGAAGACGGTACAATGGCTCGTCTTCCTCAATTAGTGAAAATTGCTAAACAGTTTGATTTAAAAATTATTTCTATTGAAAAATTAGTTGAATATAGAATGCAACACGATTCTTTAATAGAACTTACCGAAGACTTTACAATAAATACACGTTTTGGAGATTATAGATTAAGAGCCTATAAACAAACAACAAACAACCAAGTACATTTATCTTTAACTAAAGGTACATGGAGCAAAAATGAAGAGGTGTTAGTTAAAGTGAACTCAACCTTAGTAAATAATGATATTTTAGGAACACTTACTAAAAACCCAGATGATAAATTAAAAAGTGTTTTTGATGCTATAAATAAAGCTGGTAAAGGTGCTATTGTTTTTATAAATCAAGAAAATCAATCTTTTAATTTACTTGCCAGATTAGCTATTCTAAAAGAGAGTCAGGCAAATAAACAAACTTATATTCCAAATTTAAAAATGGATGAAAAAGATTTTGGAATTGGTGCACAAATTTTACACGATCTTGGAATTAATAAATTAAAAGTACTTTCTAACGCTACAACTTTTAGAAAAAGAGTTGGAATGACAGGCTATGGTATTGAAATTATTGAGTATGTAAATTATTAGAATTTAATATTTTAGAGTCTATATTTAAATAATTTTAAAAGCTAAACAGAATCTTAACTATCTGCAATGTAATACTGTTCATATTTAATACATAAGAAATTATTTTAAAGCTTATAGATTTATACAGTAGCAGGAATGATAAATTTGATGAAAATTTATAGTATTAACATATTTTTTTAACAAATTACCTACAATGAAAATAATTTACACAACTGCAATAAAATATATATTATTACTATGTGGATGTGCTGTTATTTTAATGGCTTGTAAAGAAGAAACAGTTCTAAAAAATGAAATAGTTTCATTAAAAAAAAATACATTTAAAATTAATGGAACTTTAGAGAACTTTTACCCTCAAAAAGTATATCTAAATAAAATATTTGAAAATTCTATATTTGTTATTGACTCATCTAGTGTAGAAAACAATACGTTTTATTTTAATGGATTTGTTGAATACCCAGAACGATTTGCTCTTAGTTTTAAACATTATTCTACTACTGTAATACTAATAATTGAAAATGCAGAAATAACTATTAATATTGATGCTAATAACCTAGAAAATATAATTATTAAAGGTTCTAGTTTAAATTCAGAATTCAAAAATTATCAAACTAATTCAAAAAAAATATTTCAAAAAATAAGTTATCTTTTTCCTGAATTTCAAAAATATAGGTTAGAAAATAATGCAGAAAAATTAGCTGAAATTAACAATAAAATGAAGCAAATTGAACAAGAGTTTATTGATTTTAGTTACAATTATATTGCTAAAAACAACAACTCTTATGTTGCTGCAATGATATTAAGAGATCAATTAAAAAATACAAAAGTAGATTCTTTAAAAATTTTAAGTTCATATAACATTTTAAATGAGGACATTAAAAAATCTCCTGATGCTCAAATAATAGCACTTACGTTAAATTTACATTAAAAAGTTTAAATCAGTTTCTGGAGCTAATTCCACAGGTTGTTTGCCCTGTTGAAATAAACGAGCAAACAATGGTCCTTTTAAAACAATTTTAGTTCCATTAACTAAAATCCAACTTCCCTCTCTTAAACCTAAAACTGGAATTTTATTTAAAGTATGAAACTCATTTATGCGAGTTTCTCTTGTTTCTCCCATATGGGTTGAATTTGGGTCTGGATCTAAATAATGCGGATTTATATTAAAATTAATAAAGCCAAAAGTAGTAAAACTAGGTGGGTAAATTATTGGCATATCATTTGTATTTTGAATAGTTAAACCCGTAATATTACTACCTGCACTTGTGCCAAAATAAGGAGTACCATTTTCTACTACATTTTTTATACTCGAAATTACTTTATTATCATACAACTGTTTTACCAATAAAAAAGTGTTACCGCCACCAGTAAAAATACCTTTTGCGTTGTTGATTGCTTCAATCGGGTTTTTATATTGATGAATTCCTTTAACTTTAATATTAATTTTTTCAAATGCGGCACTAGCTTTTTCTGTATAAACATCATGCGAAATCCCACCTGGCCTTGCATATGGAATAAATAAAATTTCTTTTACACCTTTAAAAAAACTAGATAATTCTGGTAAAATATATTCTAAATAACACTTACCATGAACTGTAGATGTACTTGCAATTAATAATTTCTTCATAAAAAAAACTGTTTTATCAAATATAGCGTTTTTCTTGCTTTTAACATAAGTTTACAATTGTGTTAATACTATTTTAAGATTTCAATAACGTTCTTTGTTTTTAATGAAATTTAACTTAACCAAATTTATATTTTTCATTTCTATTATAACTAATTCATTTTCACAAGAAAAGTCTGTTATAATTAATGGTACACTTTTTAGTGCTAACAAACCTATTAGCGATATTCATATTGTAAATTTAAGTAATCGTTTAGGTACTGTTAGTTCTGAAACAGGAACTTTCGAAATATTAGCAAAAGAAGGAGATGTTTTACTTTTTTCTTCAATTCAATATCAAAATAAAAAAATAGTTATTACAAACTTTAATATCCAATCTAGTTCTTTAGTAGTAGCGTTAAAACCTAGCGTAAATATTTTAAATGAAGTTTATTTACACGGTTTAACTGGTAGCTTAGATGTAGATTTTAAAAAAACACCAAAAGACACTACTGTTAAAGCTAACTTTGTTTATAAATTAAGTGATTTAGATAAAAAATTACCAGGTGACGAGTTTGGTTATCAAAAAGATGTAAATGCTGAAGCTTTTACCAATCCAATATATTTAGCTGGTGGCGGTCAAGGAAGTAAGTACAATAAACAACTTGAAAGTGAAAGAGCTTTAAAAAGAAAACTTAAAAAAAAGAAAGATTTTCCATTTCAACTTAGAAAACGCTTGGGTGATGCTTTTTTTATTACCAATTTAAAAATACCCAAAGACCAAATTTATTTATTTATTGATTATTGCGAATCTAAGGATATAACTAATAAATATTACAATAATAAATTATTAGAAGTTATAGAAATTTTGAAAGAAGAAAGCAGCATTTACAATGAAATTAAAAATTAAAGAACATAACTCATTTTTTTAGGTTAACTAGTAGATCAGCCAAAAGAAACAATATTTTGCATTCAAACTAAAAAAAGAATTAGGAACATCATTTTTTATTGAAAATTTAAAGATTCCTGAAAATAAAATTTATAACTTTATTAATTATTGCAAAACCAAAAACATATTTGAAAAATATTACAAGAATAATGTATTACAAGTAATTAAAATCTTACAAGAAGAAAGCGTTCCATATAATGAAATTAAATAAAAAAAATATAATTACTGCCCTCCTTTTCTTATTTATAAGTGTGCAATTATTTGCTCAAGAATCGCTTGTGAAAATAGAGGGTTTTGTAAAATCTGATTCTATTTATTTAGAAAATATTAATATTTTAAACCTTACCCAAAACTTAGGTGCATCGAGTAACTCAAAAGGTGCATTTACACTTTTTGCTAAATTGGGAGACTCTGTTATGTTTTCTTCGGTAAATTATACAAACAGAATTATTAAAATTTCAAAAAATCATATTAACGAAAAAAAAATACTTATTTTTTTAGAACAAGGCTTTAATGAATTAGATGAAGTTTTGCTAAACCAAAAAATAAGATTAGACGTTGGAAATCTTGATGTGCAAAAAGGAATTATTTTAAACACAACAGAAAATAGCAGAAAAAAGGGACCTGACTTGCGTAGAATGACTGACCCTTCTTACGGAAACACAGGAGTAGATTTTGTTTCAATTTTTAAACTATTAACTAAAAACCTTCGATTAAAAAATAAAGAAAAAAAGTCTGAACAAGCCATAAATGAAAGACTTATTGAGGAATTTCCAAATAAATTATATACACTTTATGAAGCTAATTTTTTTACTGACGAATTAAATATTCCTGATGATAAAATTTATCTATTCTTAGAGTATTGTCAAGAAAATGGACTAAGCAACCATTTAAATAGTAACGAATTTCAAATTAAAAACTTTTTAATAGTGCAAAGTAGAAAGTATAATAAAATTACAGAATAGTTATTTTATAAAAAATTAAAAATTTGTGGAATACTTTTTGTTTATTAGCTAAATACTTTCAAACTTATAAAATTTAACATTTACATTTAAAAATAAATGAAATTTAAAAACTACCTCATTTTATTACTTTTCATTCCGCTAATGTCTTTTTCGGTTCACAAATACTACGTAAGTCTATGTGAAATTGAATATGTTAAAGAAAAGGAATCAATACAAATTATAATTGGTTTTTTTATCGACGATATTGAATTAACTCTTAATAAAGATTATAATACAAGCCTTAAAATTGCTACAAAAAACGAGGATTCTGACATTGAAACATATTTTAAATCTTATTTAAATACTAATCTTAATCTAAAGGTTAATAATAATCCTGTAACTCATAATTATATTGGTAAAGAATATGATGATGATATTGTTCGCTTTTATTTAGAAATTACAGATGTAAAAAAATTAAATTCTATAGAAGTTAAAAACACATGTTTAATAAGAGATTTTCAAGATCAACAAAATATTATTAAAATATATGCAAACCAAAAGCATAAAACTTTTTATTTAGACAACAAAACACTTAAAGGTTTGTTAAAATTTCAATAGAATTTATAATTTTATGTTAAAATTATTTAATTTTCAAGCTTAAATTCAATTCTAAATTTAAATGAAAAATATTTTTCTATTATTACTATCAATTGTAATAATTTCTACCTCAGTTTTTGCTCAAGAAAAAGAACAACAAGCCCATTACAACATTAGTAAATTTAAACAATTACACGAAGAATTACCTACTCCAAATAAACAACATACTGCTTCAGGAGCACCAGGCCATGAATATACCCAACAGCAAGTTGATTATAAAATGGATATAGCTTTAGATACTGAAAATCATAGAATTAGCGGTTATCAAACTATTACTTATCATAATAATTCTAAAGACAACCTTGAGTATTTATGGGTGCAATTAGATCAAAATGTACGTGCTGCAGACTCTAAATCAGGTGATAGAAATGGTGGTGGACCAAGAGCTTCTTATTCTCCTTCAAATTTTACAAAAAGTTTTATGGGAAAACCTTTTGATGGTGGTTTTAAAATTGAAGCCTTAACAGATTCAAATGGTAATGATTTAAGTTATATAATCAACAATACTATGATGCGTATTGATTTACCAACCGCATTAGCTTCTGGCAAAACATTTATTTTTAATATAAAATGGTGGTACAACATTAATAATTATAGAGAAGACCGTGGAAGATCTGGTTTCGAAATATTTGACGATGGTGTTCCTGCATATGCAATAGCCCAATTTTATCCGCGATTAGCTGTTTATAACAATGTAGAAGGATGGCAAAATATGCAATTTTGGGGTTCTAGCGAATTTGCTTTAGAATTTGGAAATTTTGAAGTTGCAATTACAACTCCAAAAAATTATATTTTAAATGGTACTGGTGTTATTCAGAATCCAAATGAAGTACTTTCAAAAAAACAATTCAAAAGATATCAAGAAGCACAAACAACCTATAATAATCCAATTTTTATTGTTACTCCAGAAGAAGCTCTAGAAGCTTCAAAAGAAAAAAGTAACAAAACAAAAACTTGGAAATTATATGCTGAAAATGTACGTGATTTTGCATTTGCAACTTCAAGTAAATATATGTGGGATGCTATGGCAGTTAAATTAAATAATAAAACCGTTATGGCCTATTCTTTATATCCTGAAGAAGGAAAAACTTTATGGCAAGAACACTCAACCAAAGTTGTGGCTAATACTTTAGAAGTATACTCAAAACACACTTTCGATTATCCATATCCACAAGCAACCTCTGTAAATGTTCAAATGGGAATGGAATACCCTATGATCTGTTTTAACTTTGGTAGAACCGATAAAAATGGAAATTATACTGAAAGAACAAAAAAAGGAATGATAGGAGTTATTACCCACGAGGTTGGTCATAATTTCTTTCCAATGATAGTTAATTCTGACGAACGTCAATGGACTTGGATGGATGAAGGTATAAATTCTTTTGTGCAAATTTTGGCAGAATATAATTACGATGCTACTATGTTTCCAATGACAAAATACCCAAAAAACATGGTTGGCTATATGAAAGGAGACCAAAGCAGATTAGCTCCAATTATGACACAAGGTGATAATACTTTTAATTTTGGAGCCAATGCATACGCTAAACCTGCAGCTGGCCTTTTTATCTTAAGGCAAACTATTATGGGACCAGAGTTATTTGACCATGCTTTTAAAACATACGCAACACGTTGGAAATTTAAACACCCTACTCCGGCTGACTTTTTTAGATCTATGGAAGATGCTTCTGCAATAGATTTAGACTGGTTTTGGAGAGGTTGGTTCTATACAACCGGAAATAACGATATTGGAATTAAAGAAGTAAAAAAATATCATTTAACGGACAAACCAAACGAAAATGCTATTAAAATTTATGAGCGCTATGGTATCACTAAAGACGATATTCCTCCAGCGTTATTTTTAATTTCTGAAGATAGTGAAGAGTTTACAGTAGATTTAAAAAATAATAAAGCTGAAGACTTTAGTTTGTTAACAGAGTTTATAGATCAAAATTTTTCACCTGAAGAAAAGACTGCTATGGAAGCTCCAAAATACTTCTACGAACTAAAATTTGAAAAACCAGGAGACTTAGTAATGCCAATTATTGTAGAATTTGAATACGAAGATGGCACAAAAGAGCGCAAACAATATCCTGCTCAAATTTGGAGAAAGAATGATGCAGAAGTAACTAAAGTTTTCCCTGCAACTAAAGCTATCAAAAAAATAACTATTGATCCAGATGAAGAAACTGCCGATGTAGATTTAAGCAACAACAGTTGGCCAAAAACAACTGAAAATAAATTTGAAAAATTCAAAAACAAACAAATTAAAGGTTAATAATATATACTTTAATTAAAGGCTAACTTTATTCTAAAATAATTATTAAAATAAAGGTTTTTAAACATTAAAAAACTCATTTTTATAAAAATACACTTCTTAACTATGAAAAAATTATTTTTACTAATCCTATCATTATCTATTTTTTCAACTAATTTCTTTGCCCAAGAGACAGAACGTCAAAAAGGACATTATAACATTAGTAAATTTAAACAACTAAATGAAGAGTTGCCGACACCAAATAGCCAGCACACAGCCTCTGGAGCACCTGGTTACGAGTATTCTCAGCAGAAAGTAGACTATAAAATGGATATTGTTTTAGATGATGAAAATCAACGTATTTATGGTGAAGAAATAATTACATACCACAATAATTCACAAGATAATTTAGAATATTTATGGCTTCAATTAGATCAAAATAGAAGAGCTGCAGATTCAAAATCTCCAGAAATTCAATCTAGCCGATTAAACACATTATATACACCTAAACAATTTTCAGAAACATTTATTGAAGAAAAATTTGATGGTGGTTTTAAAATTGAATTTGTAAAAAATATGGATGACAGTGATGCATCATACCTAATAAATCAAACAATGATGCGTTTAAATTTAGACAAACCTTTAGCTTCTGGTGAATCGCATTCATTTAAAATAAAATGGTGGTATAACATAAATAATCATGTAACTCAAGGTGGACGATCTGGTTTTGAGCATTTTCCTGAGGATGATAATAATAGTTATGTAATTGCACAGTTTTTCCCTAGATTGTGTGTTTATAATAATGTAGAAGGTTGGCAAAATGATCAATTTTGGGGTCGCAGTGAATTTGCATTAGAATTTGGAGATTATGATGTTTCAATTACAACTCCAGCAGATCATATTTTAGGAGCCACTGGCGTATTAATGAATGAAAAAGAAGTACTTACCAAAACACAGCAAAAAAGATTAGCAACAGCTAGAAAAACTTTTGATAACCCAGTGCTAATAGTTTCTCAAGAAGAAGCTACTGAAACTGAAAAAGAAAAATCAAAAAAAACTAAAACATGGAGGTTTTTTGCAGAAAATGTGAGAGATTATGCCTTCGCAACTTCTAGAAAGTTTATTTGGGATGCTATGGCTGTTGATATTAATGGTAGAACAGTTATGGCATATTCTTACTATTCTAAAGAAGCAAACCCTTTATACGGAGACCATTCTACAAGAGCAACAGCGCAAACATTAATAACCTATTCTAGACATACTTTTGATTATCCTTACCATAAAGCAATTTCTGTAGATGGGCAAATGGGAATGGAATATCCTCAAATCTGTTTTAATCCTGGAAGACCTAATCCTGATGGAACTTATAACGACCGCACAAAATATAGAATGATTGGAGTTACAATTCATGAAGTAGGACATAACTTTTTTCCTATGATAATTAATTCTGATGAGCGCCAATGGACTTGGATGGATGAAGGTTTAAATTCTTTCGTACAAATGTTAGCTATGATGGACTATGAAGAAGGCTATCCATTAAATAGAGGTTTACCTAAAAACATTGTTGGTTATATGAAAGGAGATCAATCTAAATTAGCTCCAATTATGTCTAAAGGAGATGATTTGTATCAATTTGGAAATAATGCCTATGCTAAACCAGCAACTGCGCTGTGGATTTTAAGACATACAATTATGGGACCAGAGTTGTTTGACCATGCCTTTAAAACTTATGCAAATCGTTGGAAATTTAAACACCCAACTCCTGCTGACTTTTTTAGAACTATGGAAGATGCCTCTGCTATGGATTTAGACTGGTTTTGGAGAGGTTGGTTCTATACAACCGGAAATAACGATATTGGAATTAAAGAAGTAAAAAAATATCATTTAACGGACAAACCAACCGAAAATGCTATTAAAATTTATGAGCGCTATGGTATCACTAAAGAAAATATTCCTCCATCATTATTTTTAATATCTGAAGATAGTGAAGAATTTACAGCTGATTTAAAAAATAATAAAGCTGAAGACTTTAGTTTATTAACTGATTTTATAGATCAAAATTTTTCACCTGAAGAAAAGACTGCTATGGAAGCTCCAAAATACTTCTACGAACTAAAATTTGAAAAACCAGGAGACTTAGTAATGCCAATTATTGTAGAATTTGAATACGAAGATGGCACAAAAGAGCGCAAACAATATCCTGCGCAAATTTGGAGAAAGAATGATGCAGAAGTAACTAAAGTTTTTCCTGCAACTAAAGCTATCAAAAAAATAACTATTGATCCAGATGAAGAAACTGCCGATGTAGATTTAAGTAACAACAGTTGGCCAAAAGCAACTGAAAATAAATTTGAAAAATTCAAAAAAAAACAAATTAAAAGTTAATTAAAATAGTTTAATATTTTTCTTACTTCTAAACTTAATAAAATACTTAAATTTGATATTAAAAAATCGAATTTAAGTATTTAAATGAATAATAATTATATAGAAAGTAGAACTTTTAAAGGAAACGATTTTACCAAGAGTGGATTTCCAAAAGGTGAATATGATAATTGTACTTTTATTAATTGCAATTTTTCAAATTTACATCTTTCTAATAATGAATTTATAGAATGTGAATTTGAAGATTGTAACTTTAGCAATTCAAACATAAAAAACACCTCTTTAAAAGAGGTTCTTTTTAGCACATGTAAATTAATCGGTTTAAATTTTAGTGAATGTAATCCTTTTTACTAGCTTTTTCTTTTAATAATTGTCAATTAAATTTAGCTTCCTTTTTTCAGTTAAAACTAAAAAACACCAAATTTACAAACTGTAATTTAGAAGAAACTGACTTTGTTGAAGCTGATCTATCAAATTCAATATTTGAAAATTGTGATTTAAACAAAGCTATTTTTGAAAGCACCAATTTAGAAAAAGTAGATTTCAGAACTTCTAACAACTACACTATCAATCCAGAAATAAATAACATTAAAAATGCCAAATTCTCTTTAAACGGAGTTACTGGTTTATTAGAAAAATATCAAATTTCAATTGAATAAAATGAAACAAATTTTACTTATAATTTTTGTAGTACTTCTAACAAGTTCTTGCGTAAACGAAACTGATAAAAACGTGTCAACAAACAATATAAAAACCCAAAATTTAATAGCTTATGTAAACCCTTTTATAGGAACAAAAAATATGGGACACACATTTCCAGGTGCAACTGCTCCGTTTGGCATGGTTCAATTAAGTCCAGAAACCAACCAACAACCAATGTTTATAAATGGAAAATACAATCCAGACACCTATAAATATTGTGCAGGTTATCAATATGATGATTCCACAATTTTTGGCTTTAGCCATACACATTTTAGCGGTACAGGACATTCAGATTTAGGTGATTTTTTGGTAATGCCAACAACTGGAAAACTAACATTAGAACCTGGAGATGACTCAATTCCACAAAGTGGTTTTTATTCTCAATTTTCACATAAAAATGAACATGCAGAACCAGGCTATTATAAAGTACTACTCGACGATTATAATATTAAAGCTGAATTCACAACAACAGACCGCGTGGGATTTCATAAATATACGTTCCCAAAATCTGAAGAATCACATATAATTTTAGATTTAATTTCGAACATTTACAATTATGAAGATAAAAATGTATGGACATTTGTTAGAATTGAAAACGACTCTTTAGTAACAGGTTATCGCCAAACAAATGGTTGGGCTCGCACCAAAAAAGTATTTTTTGCTATGCAATTTTCTAAACCTTTTAAAAGCTACGGCCATAAAAAATATGATGAAGTTAAATACAACGGATTCTATAGACGTTTTAATGAAGAGGAGAACTTTCCAGAAATGGCAGGAAAAAATCTAAGAGCTTATTTTAATTTTAACACTGAAGAAAATGAAGAAATTAAGATAAAGTTTGCACTTTCTAACACAAGTACAGCAGGAGCTTTAAAAAATTTAGAAGCTGAAATTCCGCATTGGGATTTTGAAAAAACAAAACAAGAAACGCAACAAAAATGGAATATAGAACTAAACAAAATAGTTGTAGAAACTGAAACAAAAGCACAAAAAGAAACTTTTTACACTGCATTATATCATACCATGTTAGGCCCTATCATTTATGAAGATGTTGATGGCGCATACAGAGGTTTAGATCAAAATATCCATCAATCTGAAGGCTTTACAAACTATACTATTTTTTCACTTTGGGATACTTATAGAGCGTTACATCCGCTTTTTAATATAATTCAGCCTTCTAGAAATAACGATATGGTAAAATCTATGTTAGCACATCATAATCAAAGTGTACATAAAATGTTACCTGTTTGGAGTCATTATGCTAATGAAAACTGGTGTATGGTTGGCTACCATTCAGTAACCGTTATTGCAGATGCCATTGTAAAAGAAACAACAGATGTTGATATAAATAACGCTTTAAAAGCTACCGAAAACACTGCTACCCTAACCTATTTTGATGGTATAGGAGACTACATAAAACTTGGTTACGTTCCTGAAGATAAAAGTTCATCTTCCGTATCAAAAACCTTAGAATACGCTTTTGACGATTGGTGTATTGCACAAATTGCTAAAAAAGCTGAAAATGAAACCGTTTATAAAACGTATTTAAATCGTTCTAAAAATTATAAAAATGTATATGATAAAGAAATTGGTTATATGAGACCAAAACTAAGTGATGGAACTTGGCGTAAAGAATTTGACCCAATAGATACACACGGACAAGGTTTTATTGAAGGAAACGCCTTAAATTATGGATTATATGTTCCACATGAAATAGATAATATGATTGAATTAATGGGAGGAAAAGATAAATTCTCAGCGCATTTAGATTATATTTTTACTACTGATATTGAAGACAAATACATTGAAAAAAACGAAGATATAACCCGTGATGGAATTATTGGAAATTATGTGCACGGTAATGAACCTGGACACCATATGCCCTACCTATACAATTGGACAAACAATCCTTTTAAAACACAAGAACGCGTTAGAATGATTATGGATACAATGTATAGTAATGGTGAAGATGGCTTGTGTGGTAACGATGATGCTGGACAAATGAGTGCTTGGTACGTATTTAGTGCTCTAGGATTTTACCCAGTTACTCCGGCTTCTAATGAGTACGCAATTGGAAGTCCGCTAATTAAAAACGCAACAATTAATTTAGAAAACGGAAAAACAATTTCAATAAAAACTTTAAATCAGGGAAAAGAAAATGTATATGTTAAAAAAGTTGTAATAAATGGAAAAACTTTAGATAATTTATCTTTAGAATATGATGAAATTAAAAATGGTGGTGAAATTACTTTTTATATGCAAAATTCTCCAAAAAAATAAATTTTATGAGTTCAGAACACTTTAATAAAAAAGCTAAAAATTGGGATAACAATCCTGAAAAAACGGAACGTGCTAAAATTTTTGCTAAAAATATAGTTGAGTTTATTCAACCTTCAAAACAAATGAAAGCATTAGAATTTGGTTGCGGAACAGGTTTACTAAGTTTTCAACTTAAAAATTATTTTGAAGAAATTACATTGGTTGATACTTCTGAAGGGATGATTGAAGTACTAAAAGAAAAAGTTAAAAAACTTAAAATAAACAATTTTAAACCACTGTTAATTGATGTTCTAAAAGACTCAAAAAGCATTACAAAGAAGGATATAATCTATACGCTAATGACTATGCATCATATAAAAGATATTGATAAAGCTTTTATAACATTTCATTCATTATTAAATAAAAATGGCTATTTATGTATTGCAGATTTGGTTGAAGAAGATGGAACATTTCATCCAAAACAACAAAATTTTATTGGACATAATGGTTTTAATAAAATAAAATTAAGCGAAATGCTTCATAACAATGGCTTTAAAGTAGTGCATTACACTATTTGCTACGAAATTGAAAAGAATAATAAAAAGTATCCACTTTTTTTATTAACTGCAAAAAAAATATAATTGCTAAATTACTTCAATAACAAGTTCATCATAAGCTAAAAACACATTTTCTGGTAATGTTTTTTCAACTTCTGAATGAAAACCTAAATGATGACTAATATGTGTAAAATATGTTTTTTTAGGTTTTAATTCTTGTATTAATGTTAAAGCCTCCTCTAAATTTAAATGAGAATGGTGAGGCTTATGTCGGATTGCATTAATAATTAATACATCCAAATTTTTCAGTTTTTCCTTTTCAATAGTGTCAATACTTTTAACATCTGTTAAATATGCAACATTGTTAAATCTATAACCAAATATCTTCAGTTTTCCGTGGTTTACTTCTACAGGAATTACATTTAAATTACCTAATAAAAAAGGCTTATTCTTAACTTCATTTTGTTGAACACTTGGAGCTCCAGGATATTTATTTTCATCAATAAAAATATAATCAAAACGTTTTGCTAAATTATCTAACACACGCTGTTGTGCATAAATAGGAACGCTACCTAATTGAAAACTATACGGACGTAAATCATCTAAACCAGCTGTATGATCTGAATGTTCATGGGTAAATAAAACACCGCAAATTTCATTAACATTTGCACGCAACATCTGATATCTAAAATCGGGACCGCAATCTATAACATAGGCATACTCATCCCACTCAACTAGAATAGAAACACGTAATCGCTTGTCTTTTTTGTCTGTTGACAAACATACAGGATGCTTAGAACTTATTGCAGGAATTCCTTGAGATGTACCAGTACCTAAAAATGTTATTTTCAAACTATATTTTTTTGTAAAAATACAAGTAATCTTTTAAAATTTATAAATACTCAAATAATTTATATTTTTATTTATTCTTATAAAAAATGTTTTTTACCCTATGTTTTAGTAATAATTATTACACAATATACAATATATATCGTAATTTTTACAGATTAGATAAAAATGTGATTTTTATCAACTTTTTTGGATAATTAATTCTATATATTTACTGAAACAATTAATAAGACATTGAAATAATGAGTATTAATGCACCTTGCTTTTCTTTAATTAATATTAATTATATTTTTTTAGGGCTTTTTACTTTTTCAATTTTATGTTCGTTTTATAAAACTAGTTATTTAGCTAGTTTTCTTTTTTTAATTATGTTTCTAAGCTTGCTTAAAAAGTTAAATTATATCAATTCAAATTATTCTCAAATTAAAATCAAATATATATGAAAATAGGCATATTAAAAGAAACTCAAAAAGGTGAAAGACGTGTCTGCATTTCTCCAATAATTGCAAAACAACTTATTGAAAAAGGTTTTGAAATACTTGTTGAAGAGGATGCTGGCGTAAATTCGTCCTTTAAAAATTCAGATTATGAAAAAGTTGGAGCAGTTGTAGAAATTAGAGGTGTTGTTTTTAAAGAAGCTAATATTCTTGTAAAAATTAACCCTTTTGATGAAGAAGATTTAAAATTGGTGGATGATTCTCATATTTTAATGAGTCAATTATTTCATAAATCGCATCCAGAACTAATAAAAGCTATTGCAGAAAGAGGTGCTACTGCTTTTTCTATGGATGCAATGCCACGTATTTCAAGAGCACAAGATATGGATGTGTTAAGTTCTCAAAGCAATTTAGCAGGTTACAAAGCTGTTATTTTAGGAGCTTATGAAATGACCAAAATATTTCCATTAATGATGACTGCTGCAGGAACAATAACTCCTTCAAGAGTATTAGTTTACGGAGTTGGTGTTGCTGGTTTACAAGCTATTGCTACCGCTAAAAGATTAGGTGCTGTTGTAGAAGCTACCGACATTAGATTAGAAACAAAAGAACAAACAGAATCTTTAGGAGCAAAATTTATTACTGTTGAAGTTGAAGGAGAAGAATCGAAGGCGGTTATGCTAAAGAAGCTTCTGAAGATTATGCAAAGCCAAGACAAAAAGAAGCAGTAAATAAATCTTTATTTCAAGCAGATTTAGTAATTACTACTGCAATGGTTCCTGGAAGAAAATCACCTATTTTAATTACTGAAGACCAAATAAAACAAATGAAAAATGGTGCGGTAATTATAGATTTGGCGGCAGCTCAAGGTGGTAACTGTTGAATTAAGCAAACTAAACAAAACCGTTATTAAACACGGTGTAAAAATAATTGGAACTACAATTTCTCCTGAAAGTGTTTCTACAAATGCAAGTGATTTGTTTGGAAAAAATATATATAACTTCATCATACACCTTACAAAAGATTGCGAATTCAAATGGGATGTTAGAAGAAGAAATCACAGACGAAACTCTGATAGTCCAACAAGGTAAAATTAGAAAAAACGGAAAAACTGAATAACTATGACTGAATTTATAGATTTTATTAGCAATAATCTCCAAATGATATATATCGTAATTCTCATGATATTTGTTGGAGTTGAAATAATAGGCCATGTTCCTGCTGTATTGCATACACCTTTAATGTCTGGTGCAAATGCAATACACGGTGTTGTAATTATTGGTGCAATATTGGTAATGTTAGGTGCCGAACCAGACAATATTTTAGCTTTATCACTTGGTTTTGTAGCAGTATTACTTGGAACTTTAAACGTAGTTGGTGGATTTGTAGTTACCGACCGTATGTTAGAAATGTTTAAAAAGAAAAAATAATGGAATATATATTTAGTCTAGAATTTATTTATTTAATAGCATCTGTAACTTATATATTAGGTTTAAAAATGCTTGGACATCCAGAAACTGCAAGAAAAGGAAATTTAATTGCTGCTGCTGGTATGACATTGGCAATTCTTGGTACAATATTTTTATATCAAGGTGAAGTAGCTTCTATTATTTATATTTTAATTGGAATAGCAATTTTTATTGGAACCGTAATCGGTTGGATGGTTGCTAAAAAAGTTGGAATGACAAAAATGCCTGAATTAGTATCTCTTTTTAATGGTATGGGAGGTGCAAGTGCCGCATTAATTGGTTTAATTGAATTTAACCATTACATTGGAGATCAATTATCTATTTTAACCATAATTGCAGGAATGATAATTGGTAGTATTTCATTTTCTGGAAGTATGATTGCATGGGCAAAATTAAATGGAACAATGAACAAACCTATTAGATTACCAAAATACAACATATTAAATAATGTGTTTTTAATTGGAATTTTAGGTTTTGGTGCTTATATGGTTTTTAGTGGTTCCGATAGTTCATTATTATTATACTTACTTTTCTTTGCAGCTTTAGCGTATGGTATTTTATTTGTATTGCCAATTGGAGGTGCAGATATGCCTGTAGTAATTTCATTATTAAATTCATTTACAGGTTTAGCCGCTGCATTTGGAGGTTTCTTATACGGAAATATGGTCATGCTAACTGGTGGTATTTTAGTAGGCTCTGCAGGTACAATTTTAACTTTTGCTATGTGTAAAGCGTATGAACAGATCACTTTCAAATGTAATTTTTGGAGCTTTTGGTGAAGCTGCAGTTGCAGCTGAACAGTTCTGGAACCAAAATTACAGGAAATATTAAAAAAGCAACTGCAAGTGATGTTGCAATTCTAATGAACTATTCTAACAAAGTAATTATTGTTCCTGGTTATGGTTTAGCTGTAGCTCAAGCGCAGCACATAATTCACGAACTAGAACAATTATTAGAAAGTAAAGGAATTGATGTTAAGTATGCTATTCATCCTGTTGCGGGTCGTATGCCTGGACATATGAATGTTTTATTGGCAGAAACCAATGTAGATTATGATAAATTGGTTGAAATGGAAGATGTAAATCCAGAATTTAAAAGTACAGATGTTGTTTTTGTAGTTGGTGCAAATGATGTTGTAAACCCAGCTGCACATAACGATCCATCTAGTCCAATTTATGGAATGCCAATTTTAGATGTAGAAAATGCAAAAAATATTATTATAAATAAACGTAGTATGAAACCTGGTTATGCAGGTATAGAAAACGAATTATTTTACAATCAGAAAACTTCTATGCTTTTTGGTGATGCTAAGCAAGCCTTAACTAAATTAGTGGCAGAACTAAAAAACATGTAAAAAATACATAATAAATGTTTTAAAATAGGGTAAAATTAAACTTTTACTCTATTTTTTTTGCGAAAATTAATTTCTTACTTTTGCAGAAATAAAAACACACAATGGCTCTAGTTTTAAAAGGTGATATAGAAATTAACGAGGTAAAGTCTAGCAAAGCAAAAGCTTTAAAAGTTAATTTAAATAGACGAACTTACGGTACTTTTGCAGAAATTGGAGCTGGACAAGAAACAGTACGCCATTTTTTTAGAGCTGGAGGTGCCTCAGGTACTATAGCAAAAGCAATGAGTGCTTATGATAAAGATTTTTCTGATGCTATTTATGGAATTGAAGAAGATGGACGCTATGTTACAGAAAATCGTCTAAAAAAAATGCTAACCTATGAAATTGAAGTAATTGAAGAAAGGTTAAGCAGAAAAACACATCCCGATAATATATTTTTTACCTATGCCAATACTGTAACTACTATAGATTTTGTTAAAAAATTTAAAGGTCATGGTTGGGTTGGTATTAAGTTTCAATTAGATCCATTAGAAGATTACAGCGAAATTATTTTACATGTTAGATTTAAAGAAACGGATGCCAAATTGCAACAAGAAACACTTGGTATTTTAGGTGTTAATTTAATTTATGGTGCTTTTTATTTAAACGATAAACCTAAAGAATTATTAAAGTCGCTTTACGACAATTTACATAAAGTACAGCTAGAAATTGATATGATTAATTTTTCTGGACCTCGTTTTTCCTATGTAGATAATAGGTTAATGAGCTTACTTTTAGTAAAAAATGGTATGACCAATGCCGTAATGTTTGGACCAGATGGTAATAATTTATTACCTGCTCAACAGTTATATAAAGCCAATATTTTAGCCTTAAGAGGTAGCTTTAGACCCGTTACCAAAGTAAATATGGATATGTATAAACTTGCCGAACAAATGTTTTTAAACGAAAGCAAGGTTAAAAAGGAAAATGCTAAAATTATTTTTGAAATTACACTAACAAATTTGAGTGCTGAAGGCGAAATTGATGAAAGAGATTTCTTAGACAGAGCTGAATTACTTTGTTCTCTTGGACAAAATGTAATGATTACAGATTTTCAAGAGTATTATAAATTAGTAGAATACTTTTCTGAATTCACCAAAGAAAGAATTGCCTTAGCAATGGGAGTTTATAGTTTTGTTCAAATTTTTAATGAAAAATATTACCGTAATTTAAGTGGTGGTATTTTAGAAGCCTTTGGTAAATTATTCTTTAAAGATTTAAAAGTATACCTATATCCTCTTAAAGATGAGCGCACAGGAGAACTAAAAACTAGTGAAAACCTAAAAGTGCATCCGCGAATGAAAGAATTGTACAAATTCTTTAAGTACAACGGAAAAGTTATAGATATTATAGATTTTGATCCAGATATTTTGGAAGTTTTCTCAAAAAAAGTGCTGGATATGATTTCAAACGGAGTTCATGGTTGGGAAGAAATGCTTCCTAAAGGAATTGCTGAAACAATTAAAACGGAAAGATTATTCGGATACTCTAGAAGAAAATTTTTAAAAAAATAATAATTGTTTATCAATTAAACCTTTCTTAATTTTAAGTGTCTAAAAAGAAATATTCATTACGTGAATAAAAACGATGCTTTACTAGTTGCAAAACTAAAAAATAAAAATACTCAAGAACAAGCTTTTCGAGAATTAATGTCTTTATACAAAGAACGTTTGTATTTCCATATTCGTAAAATTGTGTATGTACATGATGATGCTGATGATGTACTGCAAAATACTTTCATTAAAGTTTTTAAAAACATTCATTCTTTTAAAGAGGAAAGTAAATTATATTCTTGGATGTATCGTATTGCAACCAATGAAGCAATTACATTTATAAATAAAAAAGCTGCAAAGCAACAAGTAGATTTAAGTGAATTACAATTAAACACTGTCCAAAATTTAAATAATGACATCGATTTTACAGGTGATGAAATTCAATTGTTACTTCAAAAAGCAATAATTACATTGCCACATAAACAGCAGTTGGTATTTAATATGAAATATTTTGATGAAATGAAATATAAAGATATGTCTGAAATCTTAGACACATCTGTAGGTGCACTAAAAGCCTCATATTTTCATGCAGTTAAAAAAATTGAAGAATTCTTGAAAAACCATTAAACCTAAAAGGATTAAAAAAGTCTAAATAGTATAATGAATAAAAAAGAAGTACATAAAATAGCTCCTAATCTAAGTAAAATTGGAAATAAAAAACACGGTTTTAGTGTTCCTGATACTTACTTTAATACTATCGAAGATGGTGTATTAGCTGAAATAAATACTTCAAAAATAATTTTAGATAAAACAAATTATAAAATTCCTGACAATTATTTTAATAACGTTGAAGATACTATTATTTCAAAACTTAAAATAGAAGCTCTTGAAAAAGAAGCAACAAATTCAATTCCTGAGGGGTATTTTGAAACACTAGAAGATCGAGTTTTAGAAAAGATTAAAGAAACTTCAAAAGTTAAAACACTTAAAAGAATTTCTAAATATATTGCTCCTATTGCAATTGCCGCTTCTTTTTTATTAGTTTTTTTATTAAACAATACACCTAACACAATTACTTTTAATGATTTAACAACTACTGAAATTGAAGAATTTATAGATAATGATATGCTTTATTATGATGCAGAAAGTATTGCATTAGTTTTTCCAGATGTAACCCTAGAAGACACTAATTTTATCTCTACACTTTCAGATACAGAAGTTGAAAATTATTTAAACGAGAATGATTTAGAATCCTTACTATTAGAAAACTAAACTAAAATGAAAAAACTACTTTTTATAACAGTATTGGTATTATTTACTACAAGTAATATTTTTAGTCAAAAAATGAATAGACAAAAAATAAAGTTACTAAAAACAGCTTTTATTACAGATGCTATTGCATTAAAAACTAACGAAGCTGAAAAGTTTTGGCCAATTTATAACCAATATTCAGACCAGATTCAACAATTAAAATTTAAACTAGAAGGTGGTAAAATGCAAGATATTAAAGCTGCTGGAGGTATTGAAAACATATCTGAAGTAAAAGCTAAAGAAATTATTAATCAATCATTAATTCACGAAAAAGAAATTTTTGAAGCCAAAACTAAAATGATTGAAGAACTTTCTAAAATAATTTCAGCACATCAAATTGTAAGATTACAAAAAGCAGAACGAGATTTTAATAAAAGAATTTTACAAGAATATGGTCGCAGAAAAAGAATGGGGCAATAAAAAAATTAAAAATATTTTTATTTAAACCTAAAACCCTACATTTTTCATAATAATTACTTCAAAATTCTAAAAATAATTAAGTAATTCTATTATCTAATAAATTTTTAAAGTTAAATTTACTTAGTTTAAATGTTCAAACATTTGAAATTTTTAAATTAAGGTAACTATGGAATTTAATAACAAAAAGTTAGAAAAAACATCTAAATTAATTAATTACTTAATTGCATTAGTACTTTGTAGTTTTTTAATTGCACTTTCTGGAAAATTAATTGATGATGTTGATGAATGGAAAGAAAAACCTACTGTTGAAGAATTTCAAAATAAACCTTTTTTAAACTCAAAAGAAGCTGAAATTAAAAAAATTGAAGCTGAAATTGATTTAAATATTCAAAAAAGAGTTAGTACTGAAAACACTATAAAAATAGTTAATAGTAATTATAAAAATGCTAAAAAATCTTTTGATAATTGGTTAGAAACAAGAAAAATAGTTGGTTCTCCTAACGAAGATAAAGAAGTGCTTTCCAGAGCCAATGAACTTGATCAATTTTACAAAACACAACAGGAATGGGAAAAAGAATTAGCAAATATAAATGCAACTATTACATCATTAAACACTACAAAAAAAAGCATTCAACAACAGATTTATAAAGAAGAAAATCGAGCCTTTTCTGCACGTGAGAAAGAAATAAGAAACTATAATTTAAAAGTATTTTTAATTCGTTTATTATTTATTCTACCAATATTAATTTTAGGAATAATTTTTATTTTAAAGTACAGAAAACATAAATATTGGCCACTGTTTTTAGGCTTTGTACTGTTTTCTTTTTATGCATTCTTTTTTGGGTTAGTGCCTTATTTACCTAGTTATGGTGGTTATATTCGATACTCTGTTGGTATTATATTGAGTATTCTTTTAGGAATATATGCTATTAATAAAATTAAAGCTTTTATAGAATACAAAAAAAATGAATTAAAAGTTTCAACAAGTGAACGTGCTAAAAAAGTTCAAATAGAAACTGCTGAAAAAGCGCTAGACAACCATATGTGCCCATCTTGCGGAAAGGACTTTATTGTAAAGGGTTGGGCTAAACCAACTAATAAAAAAAGTACTGTTGAAATACCTATGGAGGTTACAAACTTCTGTAGATTTTGTGGTTTAGAGTTATTTAAAAAATGTAAAAGTTGCAATTCAGAAAATTTTGCACATCTACCCTTTTGTTCAAATTGTGGAGATAAATTAAGTGAATAAAATTAATCTTAAAAGCCCCTATTATTATATCTTACCAAGTTACTTTGGCAATGTTAATTTTAAAGCCTCAACAATATTAAAAGCTGCAGGACAAATTTCTGTATTCTTAATTGTTAAATCCGTTATTTGAATAAATTTTCTTCTATCTGTATGCGGATATTCACCGCAAGCTTTTGGACG
This sequence comes from uncultured Flavobacteriaceae bacterium, assembly GCA_942492305.1. Taxonomy (GTDB): domain Bacteria; phylum Bacteroidota; class Bacteroidia; order Flavobacteriales; family Flavobacteriaceae; genus Lutibacter. The sequence goes on from CALOEI010000003.1 coordinate 409,543, forward strand.
TACATCATAAATCAAACACATATTATCATTCAAGTCTAAAAATGAGCAAGGTGCAGTTTTTAAAACATAAAAATCATCAGAATCACGCACTAAATACTTTGTTGTAAAATCCAGAACCTTCATTCTAAAATGCTTAGAAATCCGTTCAATATCTTTATTTGTAAATATCGGACTTGTAGTTTTACAACAATTTCCACAAGTTAAACAGTCTGTTTTTTCAAACTCTTTTTCGTGCAACTCTTGCATTACTATATCTAAATTTTTAGGTGTACGCTTTTTTAACTTTTGAAAATATTTTTTGTTTTCAACTAGTTTATCTTGAGCCAATTTTGGTAATTCCTTTAAAAAATTTTCCATAGTGCAAATATATAGATGTTATTTGTTGAAATAACTTTAAAAATATTATTAAATTCGTTTTTTAAACAAAAATTTATGAAAACTTTCAAATTATTTGTAGCCTTCTTGTTAGGTACTGTTTTAGCTTTTTCGCAAACCAAGGAGCAAATTAGTCATTTAGATACTTATTTTCAAAAATCATTAGATGAATGGCAAATTCCAGGAATGGCAATTGCCATAGTAAATACTGATTCCATAGTATTTAGCAAAGGTTATGGCTATTCTAATATTGATAAAAAAACAAAAGTAGATAAAAATACTTTGTTTGCAGTTGCTTCAAATTCTAAAGCTTTTACTGCAAGTTCTATTGCAATTTTGGTAGAAGAAGGTAAATTAAATTGGACAGATAAAGTAGTAGATTATTTACCATACTTTAAAATGCACGATGATTATACAACACAAAATTTCACTATTGAAGATTTATTATGTCATAGAAGTGGTTTAGTAACGTTTAGTGGTGATTTACTTTGGTACGGATCTACACTTTCAGCTGAAGAAATAATTGCGGCACAACAATATTTAACACCAAAATATGGTTTTAGAACAACTTTTGGATATTCAAATATTGCTTATTTAGCTGCTGGAAAAATTATTGAAAAAGTAAGTGGAACATCTTGGCAAGAATTTGTGAAACAACATTTTTTAAGTCCATTAGAGATGAATAACACACTAACTTCTACAAATCAACTTTCAAAAGCAAGTAATGTTGCAACACCTTATTATTTTGAAAACAATACAAATAATGAAGTAAAATGGGTAAACTGGGATAACATTGCACCAGCTGGTGCTTTAATTTCATCAGTTAGCGATTTTTCAAAATGGTTACAACTTAATTTAAACGAAGGTAAATTAAATGAAAAAGCAATTTTTAGCGAGCAAAACTTTAGAAAAATGACCACTCCTCACATAAACTTTGAAGTTAGAAAAAATGATGAAAACACACATTTTAAAAGCTACGGTTTAGGTTGGGAATTACAAGATTATGAAGGCTATAAAATAGTTTCGCACGGCGGTGGATATGATGGTATGATTTCTAAATCATTTTTTATTCCAGAAAAAAAACTTGGAGTTGTAATTTTAACTAACAATTTAAACTGGGTGCCAGGGGCATTATCTAATAAAATTTTAGATGTATTATTAACCGAAAATTTAGAAGGTAAAGATTGGTCTGCAAATTATTTATCCTACAAAAAACAACAAGTAAAACAAGATAGTATTCAAAAAATTACAATTGAAAACTTACGTGGTAAACAAGATAGTACTCATTTAAATTTAGATAAATATACTGGAATTTATAATGATAAAATGTATGGAACTGTAACCGTTTCTGTAAAAAACAACAGTTTACATTTTAAAATGGATAAAACATCCATTTTTTATGCAGATTTGAAACACTGGAATCATCATATTTTTACATTTAAATTCCCAAAGGAATTATCATCACTTCCCGAAGGAAAATTATGGTTTGATTTAGATAAAGACGGGAATATTTTTAAATTACATATCGACGTTCCAAATCCAGATTTTGATTTTACTGAATTTGACTTTATAAAATCATAAAAATAATTTCAAATTTAGTACTTTTGCACCTCAAAATAATTAAGCAAAAAATATGCACAATAGTTTAGAAATAGCTGTTAAAAAGGCTTTTAAAGAAATTTACAATACAGATATTCAATCTGTTGAATTTCAAGCAACTAAAAAAGATTTTAAAGGTGACATAACCATAGTGGTTTTTGCTTTTTTACGGTTTATTAAAGGAAATCCAGTTGAAATAGGAACTAAAATAGGTACTTATTTAACAGAAAATATTGCAGAAGTAGCAGATTTTAACGTTGTTAAAGGATTTTTAAACTTAGAAATAGCTGATTCTTTTTTTATAAATAATTTCAATTCTATTTATAAAACCAACAATTACGGTATAGTTGTGCCTACTAAAAGTGAAAAAGCTGTTATGGTAGAATATTCTTCACCAAACACAAACAAACCACTGCATTTAGGTCATATTAGAAATAATTTATTAGGATATTCAGTTGCAGAAATTATAAAAGCATCAGGTAAAAAAGTTTATAAAACTCAAATTATTAACGATCGAGGTATTCATATTTGTAAAAGTATGGTGGCTTGGCAACGTTTTGGAAACGGTGAAACCCCTGAAAGCTCTGGTCTAAAAGGCGATAAATTAGTTGGTAATTATTATGTTGCTTTTGACAAAGCCTATAAAGAAGAAATTGCAAAACTTATTGTTGAAGGAAAAACTGAAGAAGAAGCTAAAAAACAAGCACCTATTTTTATTGAAGCTCAACAAATGTTGTTAAAATGGGAAGCTGGAGATACAGAAGTGGTTGCTTTATGGAAAACTATGAACGAATGGGTTTATAATGGTTTTGACGAAACTTACAAAGAACTTGGTGTTGATTTTGATAAAAATTATTATGAAAGTAATACCTATTTATTAGGAAAAGATGTTGTTGCTGAAGGTTTAGAAAAAGGAATTTTCTACAAAAAAGAAGATGGTTCTGTTTGGATAGATTTAACTGATGAAGGTTTAGATGAAAAAATTGTTTTACGTGCCGATGGAACTGCCGTTTATATGACACAAGATATTGGAACTGCCATTGAACGTTTTAAAGATTTCGACCTTCAAGAATTAGTTTACACTGTTGGAAATGAGCAAGATTATCATTTTAAAGTTTTATTTCTAATTTTAGATAAATTAGGTTTTGATTGGGCTAAAAACTTGTATCATTTATCTTATGGGATGGTAGATTTACCAAGCGGAAAAATGAAATCTAGAGAAGGAACTGTTGTAGATGCCGATGATTTAATGTTAGAAATGACAGATACCGCTAGAGCAATATCTCAAGAATTAGGAAAATTAGATGGATACTCTGAAGATGAAAAAGAAACGCTTTACAAAACTATTGGTTTAGGCGCTTTAAAATACTATATTTTAAAAGTAGATCCGAAAAAACGTATTTTATTTGATCCAGAAGAATCAGTTGATTTTGCAGGTAATACAGGACCCTTTATACAATATACATACGCCAGAATTCAATCTATTTTAAGAAAAGCTACTTTCAATTTTTCTAAAGAAATTACAACCATAAATTTAGATCCTAAAGAGCGCGAATTAATTAAACAAATACAACTGTTTCCTGAAATAATTCAGAATGCAGCTCAAAATCATAGTCCTGCAATTATTGCAAATTACACGTATGATTTAGTAAAAATTTACAATTCATTTTATCAAACTGTTCCAATTTTAGGATGTGAAAACGAAAATGAAAAAATATTTAGAACTCAACTTTCTTATAAAGTTGCTGAAGTAATTAAAACTGCATTCAGATTACTAGGAATTGAAGTTCCTGAAAGAATGTAATTTTAACATTGTTTGACAGATTAAAAATTTATATTGTAAAGAATTGAACAATTTTCAAATCAATTCAATAAAAAAATAATTAAATTTGCTGCACAATTCAGCATTCATTAAAAACAAAACTAAAAGATGAAATACGATGTACTTATTATAGGAAGTGGCCCTGGAGGATATGTTACTGCCATTAGAGCTTCACAACTTGGATTTAAAGTTGGAGTAGTTGAAAAAGAAAATTTAGGTGGAATTTGCTTAAACTGGGGATGTATTCCAACAAAAGCTTTATTAAAAAGTGCACAAGTTTACGATTATTTAAAACATGTTGATCAGTATGGTTTAAAAGCTGAAGCTATTGATAAAGATTTTGAAGCTGTTATTAAACGTAGTAGAAATGTTGCAGATGGAATGAGCAAAGGTGTTCAATTCTTGATGAAGAAAAACAAAATTGATGTTATTGATGGTTTTGGTAAAATTAAAACTGGTAAAAAAGTTGATGTAACTGATGCAAATGGAAAAGTAACAGAATATAGTGCAGATCACATAATTATTGCAACTGGTGCACGTTCTAGAGAATTACCAAACTTACCTCAAGATGGTAAAAAAGTAATTGGATATCGCCAAGCTATGACATTACCAAAACAACCTAAAAAAATGATTGTTGTTGGTTCTGGAGCTATTGGAGTTGAATTTGCTCATTTTTACAATTCAATGGGAACCGATGTTACTATAGTAGAATTTATGCCAAATGTAGTGCCAGTTGAAGATATTGATATATCTAAACAATTTGAACGTTCATTAAAAAAATCTGGAATTAAAGTTATGACAAATTCTTCTGTAGAATCTGTAGATACTTCTGGAAAAGGCGTAAAAGCAGTTGTTAAAACTAAAAAAGGAGAAGAAATTTTAGAAGCTGATATTGTTTTATCTGCAGTTGGAATTAAATCTAACATTGAAAATATTGGTTTGGAAGATGTTGGTATTGTTGTAGATAGAGATAAAATATTAGTAAATGATTTTTACCAAACTAACATTCCTGGTTACTACGCAATTGGTGATGTTGTTCCTGGACAAGCTCTAGCACATGTTGCCTCTGCTGAGGGAATTACATGTGTTGAAAAAATTGCTGGTTTACATACTGAAAAAATTGACTACGGAAATGTACCTGGTTGTACATACGCTACTCCAGAAATTGCAAGTGTTGGTTTAACAGAAGCCAAAGCTATTGAAGCTGGTTACGAAATTAAAGTTGGTAAATTCCCATTTTCAGCTTCTGGTAAAGCTAAAGCTGCTGGAACTCCAGATGGTTTTGTAAAAGTTATTTTCGATGCAAAATATGGTGAATGGTTAGGTTGCCATATGATTGGTGCTGGTGTTACTGATATGATTGCTGAAGCAGTTGTAGGAAGAAAACTAGAAACTACAGGTCACGAAGTTTTAAAAGCAATTCACCCACACCCTACCATGAGTGAAGCTGTTATGGAAGCAGTTGCCGATGCTTATGGTGAAGTAATCCATTTATAAAATTCAATTTAAAATAAAAAAAGCTGTCAAAATAAAAAAGTTTGACAGCTTTTTTATTTACCTAAAGAAATACATCAATCTAAAGAAATTAAATTTTAGTATATTTGATTTTAACGGGGGGGGGGGGGGGGGGGGGGGGGGGGGGGGGGGGGGGGGGGGGGGGGGGGGGGGGGGGGGGGGGGGGGGGGGGGGGGGGGGGGGGGGGGGGGGGGGGGGGGGGGGGGGGGGGGGGGGGGGGGGGGGGGGGGGGGGGGGGGGGGGGGGGGGGGGGGGGGGGGGGGGGGGGGGGGGGGGGGGGGGGGGGGGGGGGGGGGGGGGGGGGGGGGGGGGGGGGGGGGGGGGGGGGGGGGGGGAGGGAAAACTAAACTAAAATACTATTTTATGAAAGCATTAAAAATACTAATACTACTTATTTTTACATTACTTCAATTTCTTGTAAAAGAAACAAAACCAAAAACAAATATGAATAGTAAGGTAGCAGTTAAGCATTATATTTGTTTAAATAAGTGTGAAAATAGTGGTTCTGATAACGAAGGAGTTTGTCCAACTTGTAATACTCCGTACACACATAATGTGCAAGCTCTTCATAATGATGATTTCTTAAAAAAATGGACCTTTACGAGTTCCAGATAATTCAGCAACTTCAACTCAAAATAATACAATTGCTACACCACCGGCTCCAGCTCCTACTCAAATGATGCAGGCGTTTATCATTATACCTGCACAAGCGAATTAGTGGCAAGGCGCAGAGTACTTTAGTAAACTGTAAGTCTTGTGGTAATCCGCTTGAACACAACCAAGACTATCATAATAATTAATTATTCTTCAAAACTTAAATATGGCATTTTCATTTTCTAAACTATTCAATAAACCAAAAGAAGTACCTTCTAGAGGAAGTTATAAAACAAATTGATTTTAAAAGGAGGTACAAAATATACTAAAAATGAAACCAATATTGTATATGCTGATATTGAAGAGTTAGGAGGATTTCACATGATCTAAAAACAGTAATTATTGGAGATACTAAAGTTAATATTAAAAGAACTGGTTGTACGGTTGCATTTAATTTTAAAAATGAGTCTATTGAATTAAATTCTGATAATACAACTATAGAATCTAATAAAATTAAAAATACAAACGTTTATTATACTGAAGTAGATTTTGAATTAGATGAAACAGAAGCTGCTAAAAT
>CALOEI010000004.1:0-119030 GCA_942492305.1 uncultured Flavobacteriaceae bacterium
TTCTAAAGTTACATCTTTACCGTTTACTTCAAATTTAGAACTATCAAACTGAGGTGGTCCAAAATTTAATGGGTTATTAGATGTTCCGTAACTCTCTAAAGGCATTCCATTATCTTGAAAATCCATGCGTTTGTTTTCATTTTCATCGTGGTAGCAAATAATTGCATACATACCAGCAGGTACATTTTCAAAAACAATAGTACTTAATCCATCTTTAATACTTGCAGATTGCGCTCTTAAAGGTTGTTGTCTAAAGTTTTCTTTATTAAAAAGTGCAAAATTTACAGTTCCTGTATCGTTTAAAGCGTTTACTACAGAAACAGAAATGTTACTTGAGTTGTTTAAATTAGTTGTTTCAGATGTTTGTGAAAAAACTAAAGTTGAAAATAATAATGCTGCGGTTAAAATTAAATGTTGCATAATAAGTTGTTTTTAAATTAATATTGTTTTATTCGACACATCAAAAGTGTATATATTTAAACAAATTGAAAACTTAAACTTTCCGAATTGTAGATTTTTAATGATGAATTGTTAATAATAGAAGTTGTTTGTTTTTGTGGCAGTTGTAGATTTCACTTTTAAACCTCTTAACCCTTCAACCTTTAAACCTTTAAACCTAAGTACTTTTTAACTTTTCAGAAACAAAACCTAACATTCGTCATATTTTAAAATAAAAATCTTTGTAACTTTATAAAACTTTTTACAAAAACAGTTAGATTATGAAAATATACGATGATAAACACATTAAAAATGTTGCTTTTGTAGGCGCAAATAAAAGTGGTAAAACTACATTAGCAGAAACAATGCTCTTTGAAGCTGGCTTAGTCAACCGTCGTGGTAGTGTAGAAAACAAAAACACTGTTTCAGACTATCACGAAATTGAACATGAAAGAGAAACTTCCATATTTGCCACACCACTTCACACAGAATGGCGCAACTACAAAATTAACATTATAGACACTCCTGGATTAGACGATTTTATTGGTGAAATTGCCTCAACAATGCGTGTTGCAGATTCTGTTGTAACCGTAGTTAATGCACAACAGGGTGTTGAAGTAGGTACTGAAATTATTTGGAATTATGTAGATCGATTTTCACTTCCTACATTGTTTGTTATCAATCAAATTGATAGTCCAAATGCAGATTTTGATGAAAGCTTTAAAAGTATTGTTGACTTAATTGGAAGCAATGCTGTAAAAATACAATATCCATTAGTAGTTGATGGTGCTCAATGTATCATTGACGTACTAAAAATGAAAATGTACAAATTTGGACCTGAAGGCGGAAAACCAGAGAAATTCGAAATTCCAGAAGACCAAACAGCTATCGCAAATGAATTGCACAACGAATTAGTTGAAAAAGCTGCTGAAAATGACGAAGCTTTAATGGAACTTTATTTTGATAAGGGCACATTAAATGAAGATGAAATGCGTGAAGGAATTAAAAAAGGAATGTTAAATCATGAATTATTTCCAGTATTCTGCGTTTCTGCATTAAACGATATGGGAACTGGTAGATTAATGGGATTTATTGATAATGTTGCACCATCTGCTGCAGACTTAAAACCAGAACAAAGTGTTGAAGGTGATACTATTGAATGTAAACCAGATGCGCCTACTTCATTATTTATATTTAAAACATTATACGAACCAAACTTAGGTCAAATAAGTTTCTTTAAAGTAAAATCTGGAGAAATAAAACAAAACGATAAATTAGAAAACTCTAGAAACGATGAAATAGAAACACTGAATCAATTGTATATCATGGACGGTAAAAACCGTGAACCAGTTGAAAAATTAAGTGCGGGTGATATTGGTGCAACTTTAAAACTTAAATACACCGAAACAAATGATACATTAAGAGAAAAAGGTTCTAATATTACTATAAAACCTATAAAGTTTCCAGAACCTAGAGTTACCAAAGCAATAAATGCAGTTGATAAAAACGATGAAGAAAAATTAAATGAAGCTCTTAAAAAAATCCATAGTCAAGATCCAACCGTTTCTATTCACTATTCAAAAGAATTAAAACAACAAATCTTATCTTGTCAAGGCGAATTACATTTAGCTACCATAGATTGGACTTTACAAAAAGTATATGGAATAAAAGCTACATTTGATCAACCAAAAATTGCTTATAGAGAAACAATTCAACGTTCTGCAACCACAAGTTATAAACATAAAAAACAATCAGGTGGTTCTGGTCAGTTTGGTGAAGTACATTTAAAAATAGAACCTTGGTATGAAGGTATGCCTGAGCCAGAAGGTTTTAACATTAGAGGAAAAGAAGAGGTAGCATTAGAATGGGGTGGTAAATTAGTATTCTACAATTGTATTGTAGGTGGTGTTATAGACACACGATATTTACCATCTGTATTAAAAGGATGTCTCGAAGTAATGGAAGAAGGCCCTCTAACAGGCTCATATGCTAGAGATATTAGAGTTATGGTATTTGACGGTAAAATGCACCCTGTAGATTCTAATGATATTTCATTTAAAATTGCTGCTGCTCACGCTTTTAAAGCTGCCTTTTTAAATGCAAAACCTAAACTTTTAGAGCCTATTCAAGAACTTACAGTTAAGGTACCTGAAGAACTTATGGGTAATGTAATGACTGACTTACAATCAAGAAGAGCCATAATTTTAGGAATGGATAGCGAAGGAAAATACCAGTCTATTAAAGCTAAAACTCCTTTAGCTGAAATGTACAGATATTCAACAACGTTGCGTTCTATAACTCAAGGTAGAGGAAGCTTTAGTACTAAGTTCTCAAATTTTGAATTAGTACCTAATAATGTTCAGGATGAATTGATAAAATCATCAGATTCTTAAAAACAATAAATCTTTGTATAGTAAAAAAAGACTCGTTATTTTTAATAACGAGTCTTTAAGTTAGTAGCAAATCGATTAATACTTTTTTTAATTCAATCTATTCTAATTATACAATTTATTTAGTTGGTCTAATCTCTAAATTTTAGTATACAAATATTAATCATTGCTAATATAATATTTATTTTATTTAAAACAAGGCAAACTTGTTAATATTTAACGTTTTAAATACATAATTTATATAATTTAACTAAATTTATTGTGTAATATTTAATATAAAACTCAACTTTGTTTTCCATTTAAATTTGTTCAAATTTCTTTATCTTTGCAATTCAAAAATTTCAGATTAAAATTCTTTATAGAATATTAACTTTTAAAAATAATAAATCTGTAATCAATTTTAAAAACTGTAAAACAAAAAATTTCTAAATAAATGAAATTATTATTTATTACACTAGCTTTATTAGGATTAGGAATTGCAGGACTTGCAATTAAAATATGGGCAAAAAAAGATGGTAAATTTGCAGGTACTTGTGCAAGCCAAAACCCACACCTAAATAAAAATGGAGAACCTTGTGGTTACTGCGGAAAAACAGCAGATGAATGTAAAAATAGATAATATATGCTCGAATATCTATTTATTGCTTTTATAGTAATTTTTTGTATTCAATGTATATTTTACCTTATTATTTTTGGAAGTTTTTCTTTTTCTAAAAAATCAAAACAACTACAAACTTTTAACAAAACAGTATCAGTTATTATTTGTGCAAAAAATGAAGCTGAAAATTTAAAAAAAAATCTTCCATACTTTTTAGAGCAACAATATCCTAATTTTGAAATTGTTCTTATTAATGATGCTTCTAGAGATTCTACTTTAGAAGTAATGGAACAATTTAAAAGTAAATTTCCTTCAAAAATAAAAATTGTTGATGTAGTACCGAACGAACTATTTTGGGGAAGTAAAAAATATGCTTTAACCTTAGGCATTAAAGCAGCTACAAATGAATATTTATTATTCTCTGATGCCGATTGTAAACCAGTTTCAAAAAATTGGATTCAAGAAATTACAAATAATTTTTCTACTAAAAAACAAATTGTTTTAGGTTATGGCTCTTATACTAAAGTTAAAAGTTCATTCTTAAATAAACTTATTCGCTTTGAAACACTTTTAACAGCCTTGCAATACTTTTCATATGCAAAAATTGGAATTCCATATATGGGAGTTGGTCGCAATTTAGCGTATACAAAAACCACTTTTTTTGAAGCAAATGGATTTGTTAATCATATGCACAGAGTTAAATCTGGAGATGATGATTTATTTATAAACCAAGTTGCTACCAAAAAAAACACAGCCATTTGTGTAATAGAAAATAGTTTTACAGAATCTAAACCAAAAACAACTTTTAAAGCTTGGCTTCATCAAAAAAGAAGACATATTTCAACAGCATCACATTATAAAATAACTCATAAATATCTATTAGGTCTATTTTTTAGTTCACAACTTCTATTTTGGCTATTAGGTATTCTATTATTAGTTTTTCAATTTAACTTAATTAGTGTTTTATTGATTATTATTTTAAGACAATTATTCTTATACTTATCTGTAGGTTTTGCTGCAAAAAAATTAAATGAAATTGATCTAGTACTATTTTTACCATTTTATGAAATATTTTTAATTTTCATTCAAATGTTTATCTTTATAAAAAATCTTATTTCAAAACCTACACATTGGTAAAAAAAAATAATGATATTGCTGATATAATTGAAAAAGCTCGTAAAAAAGATCAAAAAGCTTTTAATACATTATTGAACACATATTGGAGTGATGTTTTTAGGTTTCAATTATCTAAATCTGAAAATGAAGACGAAGCTGAAGATATTACTATCAAAACTTTTTCTAAAGCATTTGATAAAATCCACTTGTATAATGAAAGGTATAACTTCAAAACCTGGCTTATATCAATTTCAAAAAATATATTTTTAGATCATTTAAGAAAACAGCGAACCGAAACAATTTCAATAAACAAAAAAGAATCTGAAGCCTATAAAATTTTTGACGAAACACCTTCCGCCGAAGATCAGTTAATAATAGAACAAAACTTAGCTCAATTATTAAACTACTTAAAACAGCTAAAACCGCATTATCAAGAAATAATAAATCTACGTTATTTTAGAGAAATGAGTTATAAAGAAATGGCTGATAAACTTAACGAACCAATGAGCAACATTAAGGTTAAACTGCTAAGAGCCAAAAAATTATTAGCTGAAATTATTGAAAAATCATCGAAAAATGATTTCAAAAGCAAGTAATCAGTTAAAAAAATTAGGTCCAGGCTTACTATTTGCAGGAGCCGCAATTGGAGTTTCCCATTTAGTACAATCTACAAGAGCAGGAGCCGATTTTGGTTTTGGTTTAGTTTGGGCTTTGGTTTTAATTCACATTGTTAAGTATCCCTTTTTTCAATTTGGACCACGGTATGCAACTGCAACAGGTGAAAGTTTATTAGATGGTTATAAAAAACTTGGAAAAACAGTACTTATAGCCTATTTTATTTTAAACTTAGCTACAATGTTTACTATTCAAGCAGCTGTTACAATTGTTACTGCTGGCTTAGCTGCTAATTTATTTGGTATTACAACAAATCCCGTTATTTGGAGTATTATTATTACAATAATTTGTTTTTCACTTTTAGTAATTGGGAAATATAAATTATTAGATCATTTAATGAAACTTATTATAATAACCTTAACAATAAGTACCATAATTGCATTATTTATTGCTTATTCAAGCAACGGCACTTCACTTAATTATACTCAAATTTTACCTAAAGGAAGTATAGAAGTTGGGTTTTTAATTGCTTTTTTAGGATGGATGCCAGCGCCTTTAGATGTTTCCATTTGGCAATCACTTTGGGCAATTGAAAAGCAAAAAGATAAAACTATTAAATTCAATACTAAACAAGCTATTTTTGATTTCAATATTGGTTTTGCAGGAACATTAATTTTAGGAATCTGTTTTGTGTCTTTAGGTGCTTTAATTATGTTTAACTCTGAAGAAACTTTTAGCAATAGCGCTGTACAGTTTTCGCAACAACTTATTAATTTATATACAAAAAACTTGGGACAAGGTATGTATGTGTTTATAGCTGCTGCTGCTTTTACAACAATGTTTAGTACTACACTTACAACCTTAGATGCTTCACCAAGAGCAATGACTAAAACTTTTGACTTGCTAACCAATAAATCTTATAAAAATATGTATTGGTTTTGGATAAGTTTTCTAGCAATTGGTACTATTTCAATTTTACTATTCTTTATGTCTGAAATGGGAGTTTTAATTAAGATTGCAACTATCCTCTCCTTTTTAACAGCACCCTTTTTTGCAATTATTAACTATATGTTAATTTCTGGTAAACATACTCCAAAAAAATGGAGACCTTCAATACCTCTTAAGATTTTAAGTTGGTTTGGAATTTTATTTTTAATAGGATTTAGTATCTGGTATTTATTCAGTTTATAAATTCTTTGTATTTTTGCATTCAATTTTGAATGAAATGAGCGAAGAAACATCTATTACAACTGAAAATAAAATACAAAAACCAAAATGGTTACGCGTAAAGCTACCCGTTGGAAAAAAATATACAGAATTAAGAAATGTTGTAGATAAGTACAAATTAAATACAATTTGCACTAGTGGAAGCTGTCCAAATATGGGAGAATGCTGGACAGAAGGTACTGCAACCTTTATGATTTTAGGAAATATCTGCACACGTTCTTGTGGTTTTTGTGGTGTAAAAACTGGTAGGCCTGAAACTGTTGATTGGGAAGAACCTGAAAAAGTTGCACGTTCAATTAAATTAATGAACATTAAGCATGCTGTAATTACATCAGTAGATAGAGATGATATAAAAGATGGTGGTTCAATTATTTGGGCAGAAACTGTAAATGCCATTAGAAGAGCAAATCCAAACACTACTCTAGAAACTTTAATTCCAGATTTTCAAGGAAATACAACTAATATTGATAGAATTTTGGCTGTTGCACCTGAAGTAATTTCGCATAATTTAGAAACTGTTAGACGCCTAACACGTGAGGTTAGAATTCAAGCAAAATACGACCGAAGCTTAGAGGTTTTAAAATATATGAAAGACCAAGGTCAGCGTAGAACTAAATCTGGTATTATGCTTGGCTTAGGTGAAACTGAAGCCGAAGTTATAGAAACTATGCAAGATTTGGCAAATGCTAAAGTTGATATTTTAACCATAGGGCAGTATTTACAACCTAGTAAAAAACATTTACCTGTTAAAGAATTTATTACGCCAGAACAATTTAATAAATACAAAAAAATTGGATTAGAAATGGGCTTTAGACACGTAGAAAGTAGTGCTTTGGTTAGATCGTCTTATAAAGCTCAAAAACATTTGGAGTAATTAAACAATACTATTTAGTTTAACTTTTAATTAACAATGGAGTATTATTTTTTGGCATACCAATTGCTAATATAATAATGAAACAAAGAGTAGTTAACTTTGTTTTCATTGTATAAATTTGAGTTTAGTTAATAAAAAAAAGCGCCAAAAGCGCTTTTTTTTATTAACCTATTTACTACTATTTTATTAATTTACCCTCTTCTAAAAGAATATCATAAACATAACCGTAACCAAAATCTTTTTCTAACGTAACTTTACCTTTAAAAGTTACAACATCACCTACTTTGGCTAACTCTTGGGTTGTAATTGTAATACTTTTTTTATCTGCAAATTGAGTTCCATCTGCAATATGAACCCAATTTTTATCCATTATTCCGTTATTAACTTTCACTACTTTTCCTCTTAAAATCACCTCTTTTCCAACAAACTTTTTTCTATCAGAAAGTAACTCACTTATTGAAATTCCATTCGTAGCTTTTTCAATTTTTTCAATCTCTTTGGTTGTATCCTCAGAAGTTGTATGTGCATGATTGTGAACATCATTTTGAGGTTTAGCCATAAGTTCTTCCGAAGTTCTAATTCCTTCTACAAAAATAATTTCATCAAAAACTTTATTTAATTGCTCACTATTAAAATCTTTCATAACCATACCTCCATTATAATAATAAGTACTTCCTTGCTTCACATCCATATTTGGAATTGCCATCCAGTAACTTTCACTATTTTCAGTAACTCTTAAATAAGCGTAGGTTCCACCGCTAATATACTCATCAACAACAATTTTATGAACAGTAGTTTTTGAGGCAGTTTGTGGAGTATCAATTTTAGAATAATTACTTTTTTCTTTACAAGAAAACAACAGTAAAACACTGACAACTAACACTATATAATGTATATTTTTTTTCATTTGAATTGATTTAATTTTATATAAAAGTAACTAATATTACATATAATAAATATGACATAAATCACCAATTAATTATTGGTAAATTATTGTTTTTTAAATAGTTATTAGCTTTACTAAAATGTTTATTTCCAAACCAATAGCCTCTATTTGCACTCAACGGAGAAGGATGCCCACTAGTTAAAATACAATGTTTAGAAGTTTCTATTTTTGAACCTTTCTTTTTAGCGAAACCACCCCAAAGTAAAAAAACAACGTGTTCCCGTTCTTCAGAAATTTTGGAAATAACCGAATCTGTAAATTGCTCCCAACCCTTTTTCTGATGAGAACCTGCATTATGTGCTCTTACTGATAATGTCGCGTTTAACATAAGAACTCCTTGCCTAGCCCAACGCTCTAAATTTCCACTTTTTGGGTATGGAATATTTAAATCCGTTTCAATTTCTTTAAATATATTTACAAGCGAAGGTGGATGCTTAACACCATCATTAACAGAAAAACATAAACCGTGTGCTTGTCCAACATCATGATACGGATCTTGGCCTATAATTACAACTTTTAAATCTTCTAAAGCACATAAATTAAAAGCTTCAAACAGTTTATGCTCAGGTGGAAAACACAAACCTGTTTCATATTCCTGTTTTACAAACACTGTAAGTGCCTCAAAATAAGGCTTTTTAAACTCAGAAAAGAGTATTTCCCTCCAACTAGTAGCTATTTCAAATTTCATTACTTGTATTCACGTTAAATTTATACTTTTGTAAACCGTGTCAAAAGTAGCACTTTTTATGAGTAACATTTCAGAAAAAACATTAATAGATTTAGAATTTTTTACCATTTTACAATCGGTAAGTGAAAAGTGTATTTCTGAATTAGGAAAAAAGAGTGCTTTAAAAATTAGACCTTTTAACACAAAAGAAACACTAATTTCGGAACTAAACTTAGTGAATGAATACCTCTCTTCTTATCAGAATGATAACCGATTACCAAATCATTATTTTGATGACATTCAAAAGGAAATCCATTTATTAAATATTGAAAATAGTTATTTAGAACCTGCTTCTTTTTTAAAAATTTCTAACAATGTAACCACAATTTTTGAACTCTTAAAATTTTTAAAGAAGTTTAAAGTTATTTACCCAGCACTGCATATTTTTTCAGAAGAAATTGACTATCAAAAACTTATAACAGAAAGTATTAACACTATTATTACTCCGTTTGCGGAAGTAAATGAAAACGCATCTGTACTTTTAAAACAAATCAGGTCTGAAATTAATTCGGTACGCTCAAAAATTGGCTCGAGCTTTACCAAAGCTTTAAGCCAATATAGTAGTTCTGGTTATTTAGACGAAATTAGAGAATCTGTTGTAGATAATCAACGTGTTTTGGCTGTACAAGCAATGCATAGAAGAAAGGTAAAAGGAAGTCTTTTAGGAAGTTCGAAAACTGGAAGTATCGTATATATTGCACCTGAAGCAACCTTACAATTTAGTAGAGAATTACAAAATCTTGCTTATGAAGAACATCAAGAAATTGTACGTATTTTAAAGGAGCTTACAAATAAAATTAGAGCATTTGTACCTGATTTAATTGCCTATCAAAACTTTCTAATAAAGTTAGATGTAATAGGAGCAAAAGCAAAATATGCTAAAAGCATTGATGCTTGTTTACCAAAAATTACAGCAGAAAAAAAGGTATTTTTAAGAGATGCTTACCATCCTATTTTACTATTAAAAAATAAAGAAAAGCATTTAAAAACAGTTCCTCAAACCTTAGAATTAAATAATAAACAGCAAATTATTGTAATTTCTGGCCCAAATGCTGGAGGAAAAAGTATCACTTTAAAAACTATAGGATTACTGCAAGTTATGTTGCAAAGTGGTATTTTAATTTCTGTACATGAACGTTCTTCAACGTATTTCTTCGACAAGGTATTAACAGATATTGGTGACAATCAATCTATTGAAAATCAATTAAGCACATATAGTTATCGTCTTAAAAATATGCGTAGCTTTTTAAAAAGATGTAATAAAAACACGCTATTTTTAATAGACGAATTTGGTACCGGAAGTGATCCTGAATTAGGAGGTGCTTTGGCAGAAATATTTTTAGAAGAATTTTATAATAAAAATGCCTACGGAATTATTACCACACATTATTCTAATTTAAAAGTATTAGCAAATGAATTAGAAAACGTTGCAAATGCTAATATGCAGTTTAATGAAAAAACATTAGAGCCACTTTTTAAATTGTTTATTGGACAAGCTGGTAGTTCGTTTACTTTTGAAGTTGCTCAAAAAAACGGAATACCATTTAGCTTAATTAATAAAGCAAAAAAACGTGTTGAAGGTGAAAAAGTTAGATTAGACAAAACTATTTCTAAACTTCAGAAAGAACGTAATTTACTCCAAAAAACATCTGAAAGTTTAGAGAAAGAAAAAAATATTGCAGCTGAAAAAACTGGACTATTGACTGAAAAGCAAGAAAAAATTCAAGAAAAACTAGAGAGTTTTCAAACGTTATACGATAGCAATCAGAAAATGTTGGCTTATGGAAGAAAAATTAATGAACTTCTAAACAAGTACTTACAAACAAATAATAAAAAAGAACTAAACCTTGCCTTTAATAATTGGGTAATTTCTGAAAAAACAAAACACCTTAAAAAAAATCCGCCTAAACCTAAAACAAAAGCTCAGAAAAAACAAGTTAAAATTGAACAGAAAAAAGTTGAAGAAAAATTAAAAAATGTTGAAAAGGAAGTAATTGTTGAAGTAACGAAAGTTAGAGAACAAAAGAAAACCGAAGCTAAAAAAGTTGCAAAACAAAAAGCTGATTACGTTTTTAAAGTAAACGACAAAGTTCGTATTATTGATAGTAATGCTTGTGGAACTATTGATAAAATTGAAAAAAATAATGCATTTATAAATTATGGTGTTTTTACTACTAAAACCACAATTAACAAATTAGAATTAGTTGAATCAGCTAAAAAGAAATAAGTTTATTTAAAATTTCTATACTTACTGGTTATTTCGAACACATGGTTTAAAATTCTTTTTTCTTGCTCATCAAACTCTAAACCTCTACGCTGAAATACTAAAGAAGCAGTATCAGACGCTTTATTGAATTGGTAGGTTGTAAAACCAGCTGCGCCTCCCCAACTAAATGAAGGAATGAAATTTCTTGGAAAATTACTTCCATAAATATTTGCACTAACTCCAACAACAGTACCTGTATTAAACATTGTATTTATAGCACATTTAGAATGATCTCCCATTATTAAACCACAAAATTGTAAACCAGTTTTAGCAAAACTATCTGTTTCATAACTCCATAGTCTTACTTGGGCATAATTATTTTTAAGATTTGAATTGTTAGAATCTGCCCCAATATTACACCATTCACCTAAAACAGAATTCCCTAAAAATCCATCGTGACCTTTGTTTGAAAATCCCATAATAACACAATTATTTACCTCTCCTCCAACTTTAGAACTAGGACCAATAGTTGTAGCACCATATATTTTTGCTCCCATTTTAATAACTGAATCTACTCCCAAACTAAATGGACCTCTAATTGTACTTCCTTCCATAATTAAAGCATCTTTTCCAATATAAATTGGTCCAGTACTAGCATTTAATGTTGAAAACAATACTTCGGCACCTTCTTCAATAAAAATATCTTCTTTGTTTAAAAAATTAACTCCTTCCGGAATTGGTTGCGAATCTCTTCCTTCTGTAATTAGGTCAAAATCCAATCTAATAGCAGCATCGTTTAAAGAAAACAGATCCCAAGTGTTTTTTATTTGGATTATATCATCTTTAAAATCAATTTGATCATACTCGTCAAAATTAACTTCATCTTGATTTTCTGTAGTAAAAAAGGCTATCACTTCATCATTTTTATAAACAGCCTGATTTTCTTTAAGTTCTTTTATTATTTTAACCAATGAATGTGTTGGTAAGAATGAAGCATTTATCATAACATTCTCAGCCATTTCTACCATTGGATATTTTTCCTCTAAATACTCTTCGGTGAGTGTGGTTGTAGTAAAACCTAGATGTTTTTCCCACTTTTCACGAATAGTTAGAATACCAATACGCAAATCTGCAACTGGCTTTGTGTAAGTAAAAGGTAATAAAGCATTACGTACGGAACCATCAAATAAAATATAATTCATTTTTCAAAATATTTTAAACAAAGGTACTGTAAGTTTTATTTTTGCCAAATAAAAATAAATTTTATAAAATATTGTTTTTTCTTAAATAGGTATCAATATTATCTGCGGTATCAAAACAAGCACTTACAGAATTAATTTCTGAACAATATCTTGAATCTATTGGGTGATTTTTACAACCAATTGCATTAATATCTATATTTTTAAAATTTTCATCCACATCTTTACATTTATTATATAAAGATTCTATAGTTTCATTTGTAGAAATGTCAATTTCATTTCTAATTAAAAAACCTCTCAAGTAATTTTCAATTGCAAATTGAGAACTCTTGCAAATTGAATAGGTAACAATATCTTCAGAAGGCTTAAACAATTCATTTTTTGCTAATTGTAAATTTTTAGTAGCTTCCTTAAAAAAAACTTCTGATCTTGATTTCATATTAATAATATTTAAAAAGGTTTATAAAAAAAGTGCCAGGTATTCTAAATACCCAGCACTTTAAAATTAGTTTGGTTTATAAATTCTTATAAAGCTCTAATCGCTCCCATTGAATATCTACTTGTTCTTGGGCTCTATCTAGCAAGTCTTTTGCCATTTCTGCATTTTCTTTTACAACTCTTGTAAAACGAGTTTCTGAGTACATAAACTCTTCTAAAGGTGCAGAAGGTGCTTTTGAATCTAATCTAAATCTCTTTCCTTTAGGTGCTAAAGGATTAAATCTAAATAATGGCCAGTAACCTGTTTCAATTGCTTTTTCTTGATGAGCAGCACCGTCTTTTAAATTATAACCGTGATCACCACAATGTGAATAAGCAATAATAATAGATGGTCCTGGATATGCAGCTGCTTCTTCAATTGCTTTTAAAGTTTGCATATCTTTTGCTCCAATTGCAATTTGAGCTACATAAACATTTCCATAAGATACTGCTTGCAATGCTAAGCTTTTCTTATTACTTTGTTTACCATTCATTGCAAATTTTGCACTTGCTCCAAGTGGTGTTGCTTTTGATGCTTGACCTCCAGTATTCGAATAGATTTCAGTATCCATTACTAAAATATTAATGTTTTCACCAGAAGCTAAAACGTGATCTACTCCACCATAACCGATATCATAAGCCCAACCATCACCACCAAAAATCCAAACATCTTTTCTACGTAAGTATTCTGTTAGGTTTCTTAGTTTTTTAGCATCATACGTATCTATTGTATCTAAAATTCCATTTAATTCAGCAATATCATTTAACTTTTGTTCTTTTAAAGTTTCATTGTTTTCTGGGTTATCTATAATTTGATTTACCAAAATACTACCAATTTTATCTTCTAAACCTTTTAGTAAGTTAACAGATATTTCTTGTTTTTTGGCTAGTGCTAATTTCATTCCTAGACCAAATTCAGCATTATCTTCAAATAATGAATTTGCCCAAGCTGGTCCTCTACCATCTTTATTAGTTGTATAAGGAGTTGTTGGTAAGTTACCACCATAAATTGATGAACAACCTGTTGCATTAGCAATCATAATACTATCACCATACAATTGAGTTATAAGTTTAATATAAGGTGTTTCACCACAACCAGAACAAGCTCCTGAGAACTCGAATAATGGCTCTAAGAATTGTGATCCTTTTACTGTAGAAGTAGCTAATAGTTTTCTATCATAATCTGGTAAATTAATAAAGAAATCCCAATTTTTATCTTCAACAGTTTCAACTTCTAGTTTTTTATGTAAGTTAATTGCAAATACACCTTCAACCTCTTTACTTTCAGCTGGACAAACTGCTACACAAAGATCACATCCTGTACAATCTTGTGGAGAAACTTGTAACACATAACTTTCAGTTTCTTTGTTAAATGGTCTACCTTTTGCAGGTACATGTTTTAAACCTTCAGGAGCATTTTCTAATAATTCATTTGAAACTACTTTTGCTCTAATTGCTGCGTGAGGACAAATATTAACACACTTATTACATTGTGTACAAAGATCTGCATCATCCCAAGTTGGAACAGCATCTGCAATTCCACGCTTTTCATATTGCGTAGTACCTGTTGGGAACGTACCATCTGCTGTAAAAGCACTTACTGGAAGTGAATCTCCTTTACCAGCTAATATTGTTCCTAAAATTTCTTTTACAAAATCATCAGCTTCTTCAGTCATCATTGGCATTAATCCTTTTTCATTTGTTGTATGACGAGGATATTCAACTTTTTCTAAATTTTCTAAAGATTTATCAACTGCATTAAAGTTCATTTGAACTACAGCATCACCTTTTTTAGAGTACGATTTTACAATTGCTTCTTTAATTTTCTTAATTGCTTCATCTTTTGGAAGTACACCAGAAATTGCAAAGAAACATGTTTGTAATACTGTATTGGTACGTTTACCTAAATTAGCTTCTTGAGCTACTTTTGTAGCATCAATTACATAAAATTCTATATTGTTATCTATAATCTTTTGTTGCATTACGCTAGGTAACTCTGTCCAAACTTTATATTTTGAGTAAGGTGAGTTTAAAAGGAAAGTTCCTCCCTCTTTAATATGACCTAAAACATCATACTTATGAATAAAACTAAATTGATGACAAGCAATAAAATTAGCTGTATTAATTAAATAAGTAGAATAAATTGGATCTGGTCCAAAACGTAAATGTGAAACTGTTTGCGCTCCTGCTTTTTTAGAGTCATAAACAAAATAACCTTGCACAAAATTATCAGTTGTTTCACCAATAATTTTAATTGAGTTTTTATTTGCTCCAACTGTACCATCAGAACCTAATCCATAGAACATGCAGTTAAATGTAGATTTTCTAGTTTGGAATGTTGGTTTGTAAGGTAAACTTGTATGGGTAACATCATCATTAATACCAATTGTAAAGTGGTTTTTAGGTGAATTATTTTCTAATTCATCAAAAATTCCTTTTACCATTGCAGGTGTAAATTCTTTTGAAGAAAGTCCGTAACGACCACCAGTAATGGTTGGCATAGATTCTCCCATTTCAACAAAAGCAGTAACAACATCTAAATATAAAGGTTCTCCAGTACTTCCTGGTTCTTTAGTTCTATCTAAAACAGCAACTTTTTTTACTGATTTTGGCATTTGCTCTATAAAGTTAGATATTGAGAATGGACGGTATAAACGTACAAATAATGCTCCAACTTTTTCACCTTGCTCTACCATGGTATCAATTGTTTCCATTACAGGTCCTTGACCAGATCCCATAACAACAACTACTTTTTCTGCTTCAGGATGCCCTACATAGTAAAATAAACTGTATTTTCTTCCGGTGTGCTTATAAAATTCATCCATTGTATCTTGTACAATTTCAGGAACTTTTTCATAATATGAATTTGAAGCTTCTCTTGCTTGGAAAAACACATCTGGATTTTGAGCAGTACCTCTAATTACAGGATTATCTGGATCTAATGAATTTTTTTTGTGCTTCATGATTTCTTCCTCTGGCATCATTGCTTTAATAACATCATCTGAAATAGCATCAATTTTAGAAATTTCGTGAGAAGTTCTGAAACCATCAAAAATATTCATCATTGGAACTCTACTTTTTAAAGCTGCAACTTGAGATATTAATGCAAAATCGTGTGCTTCTTGTACAGAACCTCCAAATAACATTGAAAAACCTGTTTGACGAGCAGACATAACATCTGAATGATCTCCGAAAATTGATAATGCATGTGTTGCAACTGTTCTTGCAGCAACATGTATAACAGTTGGTAAAAGTTCACCAGCCATTTTATACATATTAGGAATCATTAATAACAGCCCTTGTGATGCGGTAAATGTTGTAGTTAATGCACCACCTTGAAGTGACCCGTGTACGGTACCAGCAGCACCTGCTTCACTTTGCATTTCAATAATTCTTGGAACATCGCCCCAAATATTTTTTTGTCCTTTTGCACTATACACATCTACATGCTCTCCCATCGGAGAAGCAGGTGTAATTGGATAGATTGCACATACTTCATTTGTTTTGTGTGCTACTCTTGCCACCGCTTCATTAGCATCACAAATTAATTTCTTGTTTTCTCGTTTCATTTTACTTTATATTTACACTTAATAATTTGCGAAACCCATATTTAAAATGGGAATAAATTGCAAACTATATAATTCTACAATTCATTTTTATGATGTAAAATTAAAGTTATAAAGTAAGAGTTATAATGATATATATCAGTAAAAAAAGGTAGGAAATTATTTATAATCATTTTAATTAAGGTTTTTTAAACCTTAATTGCTAAGTGGTTAACCACTTTGGTTTACCATTTTTAAGAAATAGTGTAACAATTTTAACATAGATTTAATACTAAAAAGTCTTCTTAAACTATACCTCTAACATTATTTTTTTAAATATTTTTATTCTTATTAAAAAACAATATCTTTTATTGAAAACTTAAGATACGTTGCTTAACAATATCAAAAATTCTTTTATTAATCTGTTTTGATGAATTTTTATAAAAACTAAATTCTTCTATTGTAAAATGACCCATTACAATTCCTTTTAATTCATTTTTAAATTGATTGTCTTTTAAAAAGGCAGTGGTTACAAATTTATCCTTTTCAACTGCAGTTGCATTTCTCAAATTAAACTTTTTAATATCAGTATAATTTAGAAAATATTCACATAAAAAATTATTTAAAGATTTTATTATAGGACGTAATGTTAAGTTTTGAAATCTCTCTAACTCTTTTGTATTATCTAAAACAGCAGCATTTGGTATAAATGGTCTTTTTTTACTCATAATAAATAGACTTAACTTATTCTAAAGTAATAGTATCTAAAATAAGCTCGAATTTTTCTTGTTGTTTATTTCCTATTAAAAAACCAATTTCTTCTAATTCAGTTCCAGAAAAATTGGGCATATTTAAATTTCTACCTCGAAAAACAGGTGTAAAATCTGTTAAGTTAATTTCTACAGTTTGCCAATCTCCATTTGTTTTAAAATGATAAACATATGAATATTGATTAAACCTAGATGGTTTTATTCTGAACTGATATTTTTTACCGTCTCCTTTTAATCGAATTTTAATTGTCTTAAAATTTGAAACATCCAATTTTTCAAATCGGTGTCTTAAGGATGAAAATCCGCCGTTATTTTCTAAAGAAACTTCTCCTTTAAAAACTGCATTTCCATCGGAATTAATACTAATTGTACTTGTAGATTTTCCACCCATAACCACATCATTAACAATATTCCAATCATAAAGTTTAGTGTTTTTTGTAAAGTTTACAATAGTGTAAGTTGTTTGCATTGTTATTGACATTAGTATAAAATATTTAAAAATTAGCATTTTTTATTTTTTGTATTCTCCAAAAAGTTCGATTAGTTTTTGTGTTCGATAATTAAAGATTTCAGTTAGTTTTGGTTTTACTAAAAAAGGGTGTACTAATCTTCCCAAAAAACCTAAAGGAACTTTATAATCTATTATGTCTTCCATTTCTACACCTCCATCTATTTCTTTAACAAAATGTTTATGATGCCAAAGTGCATATGGTCCAAAACGTTGCTCATCTACAAAATACTGTTTATCAACAACGTGTGTAATTTCGGTAACCCAATTGGTTTTAATACCTAATATTGGGGTTACTATGTATTGTATTATCTGCCCTGCGAACATTGGTTTATCTGCACCAGATAATATATCAAAGCTCATATAATCTGGAGTAATTGTTTTTAAATTTTTAGGACTTGACAAAAACTCCCATGCTTCATTTACAGAAATTGGTAACTTTTGTTTTGATGATAAGCGATAAACAATTCCTTTTGAAGAAAATTTCATAAATTAATTTTTAAAATAAGAGTAGGCATTTAAACTAGTTGCAATTAGTAACCATATAAAATAAGGTGCAATTAATAACGATTTATACTTCATATCAGACAAAAAACTGAATAAGTAATAACCTATTAATATTGTAAGCAGAATTATTACTATTAAAGCAAAACCAATAGCGTGCTGATTAAAAAATATAAAGTTCCAAGACACATTTAATATAAATTGTATTATAAAAAGTACCCAAAACATATTAGTTTCTTTAATGTTCACCAAATATGATAAATAAATAGAAAAACAAATCATTATGGTTGTCCAAGCAACACCAAAAACCCATCCAGGAGGTGTCCATGGAGCTTTGTTTAATGTTAAATACCAACCAGAGGTTGGACCATTATTCATTAACCAGCTACCAATGCCAAGTGCTGAAAAATTTATTAGTAAAAACAATACTAACCACATTATTTGTTTCATTATAATTTTATTGTAATTGCTTTGTAATTTTGCTACTTAATGGTTTCGTTATAGAGTAATAAAAATCAATATATTTTCCGTTTTCGTCAATTAAATACTTTTGAAAATTCCATTTTACTGAAGAACTTTTAACACCATTTAATTCTTTCTTAGTTAACCAAGCGTATAGCGGATGTTGATTATCACCTTTAACATCAACCTTTTCAGTCATTAAAAATGTAACTCCATAATTTTGTTTACAAAAAGTTTGAATTTCAGTAAGTGTACCAGGTTCTTGACCTCCAAACTGATTACAAGGAATACCAATTACTACCAATTTATCTTTGTATTCTTTGTGTAATTTTTCCAAACCTTCATATTGTCCAGTAAAACCACATTCCGAAGCGGTATTTACAAACAATATTTTTTTACCTTTAAACTCTTTTAAATTTATTGGCTCACCTGTAATACTATTAATTGAAATATCGTATAAAGAATTTTGTTGAATTTTTTCCATATTAGTTGTATTAGTTTCTTTTATAAAAAATACTGAAAGTATTATACTTGTTATTAAACCGGCTATTTTCATTCGTTTTATTTAAATTTTATTATTAACTCTTAAATGTAGTAATTCCACAATCCATTTCAAAAATTTGACCCGACATAGATGCTGATTTTTCTGAAATTAAAAATGCAGCCATTTCAGCAACCTCCTCTGGACTTAAATATTTTTTTAACGGATGTCTTTCTATCATTTGATCTTTTAATCTTTCATTTCTTAATAATTTTGAAGCTAAATTTGTATCTGTAACCGTTGGTGCAATTGCATTAATTCTAATTTTTGGAGCATATTCAGCTGCTAATGATTTTACCAAACCTTCAACTGCAGATTTTACACTTGCAACACTCGCGTGAAAAGGCATTCCTAATTTAGAAGCAACTGTACTAAATAACAAAATACTTGAATTTTCAGCTTGCTTCAAATTTGGTAAATACTTTTGAATAGTTTTAACTGCACCGATAAAATTAATATCGTAATCGCTTTTAAAATCTTCAATTTTCAAACGTTCAAAAGGTTTTAAGTTAATACTTCCAGGACAGTAAATTAAAGTATCTACACTTTCTAAATCTGGCAATTCGTCAGTTAAAATATCACACGAATAGTGTGTTAAATTTTGATGTTCAAACTCAGGTTTTGACCTACTAATGTTTATAACATTGCAAGTATCTAATAAGGTTGTAGAAATTGCTTTTCCTATTCCTTTACTTCCTCCAATAATTAAAATTGTTTTCATAGTAACTTCATTAATATTTTAATCGTTTTTCAGCTTTTTGTTTAATTACCGTTAAACGTTTCATTATATCCATTAATTCAGGATTTTTTGTTTTTTTATAAATTTCATTAATTCCTAAAATTAATGATTTTACTTTTT
This sequence comes from uncultured Flavobacteriaceae bacterium, assembly GCA_942492305.1. GTDB lineage: Bacteria > Bacteroidota > Bacteroidia > Flavobacteriales > Flavobacteriaceae > Lutibacter. Next base: position 20,003 of record CALOEI010000004.1, read on the forward strand.
GAGCCGCTATTATTCTATCGTTTGTTGATTTTAATGAAAGTTTACGTTGCTCAAATTCTAACGCTTTTTCAACTAATTCCATACTTAAAGTTTTAAATAATTTTGTAATTCTACAATTTTTTCAGGTGTATTAAAAACGCCACCATAATAACTTGTTACTGTTGCTGAAGAATCATCTTTTATTCCTCTTGAAGCAACACATAAATGCTTCGCATCTACTATAACAGCAATATCTTGCGTATCTAAAATTTCTGCAAGCTCTAAAGCAATTTGATTGGTTAAACGCTCTTGTACTTGTGGTCTGTTTGCAAAATATTGTACAATTCTATTAATTTTTGATAGCCCAATTACTTTTCCTGAAGAAACATAAGCCACGTGTACTTTACCAAAAATTGGAACAAAATGATGTTCACAATTAGAATAGAATTGTATATTTTTTTCAACCAACATTTGGTTGTACTTATATTTATTCTCAAACAATGCAATTTTAGGTTTATTCTCTGGATTTAATCCTGAAAATATTTCTTCAATATACATTTTAGCAACTCGCTTGGGTGTTCCTTTTAAAGAATCATCCGTTAAGTCTAAGCCCATTACTTGCATTATTTGCGAAAATAAATCGGCAATTTTTTCTTTTTTCTCTTCATCAGAAATATCAAAAGCATCTTCTGTTAAGGGAGTTTCAATTCCTGTGTATAAATGGTCATCACCGATTTCTTCAAAAGTAAAACCATTTAGTTTTGTTCCGTTAGTAGGGAAATTCAACAAAGTTTCGTCGTGTCTCATAAAGCTTAATTTTTAGTTCGTAGTTTTCCTCAATAAGAGGCCTCAAAATGTTAAAAATAACCATAGCAATATTTTCTGCTGTTGGATTTAAATCTTTAAATGCGGCCACATCTAAGTTTAAATTTTTGTGATCAAATTTATCTAGCACATGTTCTTTTATTAAGTCTGATAACTGTTTTGTGTCTATTACATAACCTGTATCTTCATTAACGGTTCCTATAACCTTTACCTCTAATTCATAATTATGACCATGATAATTTGGATTGTTACATTTTCCAAAAACTTTTAAATTTTTTTCATCAGACCAATTAGAATTATGCAATCTGTGTGCCGAATTAAAGTGTTCTCTTCTAGATATTGCTGTTCTAAAATTCATTTTGTTTATTTAATTTTAAACAAAGCTAAACATTTTATATTTAATATCTGTAATTAACAATCAGTTTTAATTATACTTTAATAAAGTTTTAACATAGTTAAAATCAAAATATATTATTATATTTTGTTTAATTTGTTTACTTTTACATTAAACAATAATCAAAAACACATATTATGCCTAAAAAAAAAGAAATAAATGCTGCAGAAATTATAACTAACTATATGAGTTATGTTTTAGAGCACAATGCAAAACCAAGTTCTGTTTACAGTTTTGCAAAAGAAAACAAGTTTGAAGAAGCTATTTTTTATCAGTTTTTTGGATCATTTGAAGCCATTGAAAAAGCAATTTTCAATACATTTTTCGAAAACACGATTACTATTTTAAACAAAAGTGAAGACTACCAATCTTTTGATGCTCGCAATAAATTGTTAAGTTTCTATTATACATTTTTCGAAAACTTAACAGCTAATAGAAGTTATGTTGTTGCAACTTTAGATTCTAAAAAGTTAGATTTAAAAAAATTAGATGTATTGTCTAGTCTTAAAACTAGTTTTACAAATTATATTGATAGTCTTGAAATTGAAACCATTGATTTAAAACAAAAAAACATTGCTCAAATTCAACAAAAAAGCATTAAAGAGACTGCTTGGATTCAACTATTAATTACGCTAAAATTTTGGATGAATGACACTTCTGCTTCCTTTGAAAAAACAGATATTTTTATTGAAAAATCTGTAAATACAAGCTTTGATGTTATAGACTCAACACCTTTAAAAAGCATTATAGATTTGGGTAAGTTTTTATACAAAGAAAAAAATGAACATAAACTAATTAACTATGCTAAAAACAATTGATACAATTCCCGTTTCTAAAATTCATAGAGCTTCTAAACTAGTGCAAACTGGTGCAAAAGTTGGTATGAATTACCTAAAGTATTACGGAGATAAACTAGTAAATACCGAGGATGAAGCTAAAGAAAAATTAAACAAAAATAATGCTGAAGATATTTATGATGGACTTAAAAAGTTAAAAGGTAGCGCGTTAAAAGTTGCTCAAATGTTGAGTATGGAAAAAAGTGTTTTGCCACAAGCTTATGTAGAAAAGTTTTCTTTATCTCAATTTTCTGTACCACCATTGTCAGCTCCTTTAGTTGTTAAAACATTTAAAAAGTACTTTGGAAAATCTCCAAATGAAATTTTTGACACATTTAACGCTAATTCAGTAAACGCAGCAAGTATTGGCCAAGTGCACAAAGCAGTAAAAGATGGTAAAAATTTAGCCGTAAAAATTCAATATCCAGGTATTGCAAATAGTATTTCAAGCGACTTAACAATGGTAAAACCAATTGCCATTAGTATGTTTAATATTAAAGGAAAAGATTCTGACAAATATTTTAAAGAAGTTGAAGATAAACTAATTGAAGAAACCAATTATTTAATTGAGATTAAACAAAGTAAAGAAATTTCAGAAGCTTGTAAACACATACCTAACTTAAAGTTTCCAAAATATTATGAGGAATATTCTTCAGAAAGAATTATAACAATGGATTGGATGCACGGAGAACATTTGTCTGAATTTACAGCGCATAATACCAACACAAATAAAGCCAACAAATTAGGGCAAGCTTTGTGGGATTTTTATATGTACCAAATTCATTCATTAAAAAAAGTACACGCCGATCCGCATCCTGGCAATTTTTTAATTTCTGATGAAGCTGATTTAATTGCGTTAGATTTTGGCTGTATGAAAACCATACCTAATGATTTTTACATTCCGTATTTTGAATTGGCTAAAAAAGAAAACATAAATAACCCAGCATTATTTGAACAAAAACTATTTGAATTAGAGATTTTAAGAGAAGACGATTCTAAAGAAGAATTAGCTTTTTTTACAGCAATGTTTCACGATATGTTAAGCTTGTTTACCCAACCTTTTCACCAAGAAGTTTTTGATTTTTCTGATGCAAATTTCTTTAAAAAAATTGCAGAATTGGGCGAACGTTATTCAAAAAACACAGAACTTAAAAAAATGAATGGTAACAGAGGCTCTAAACATTTTATTTACATCAATAGAACCTTTTTTGGATTGTATAATTTAATGTTCGATTTAAAAGCTACCGAAGTTCACATTAATAATTTTAAAAATTTATAATGACGCATTTTAATATTGATGATATTAATCGATTAAATCATTTATATAAAATAAACTTGATTAATAGTTGTGCTGGCTATAAGTCAGCCAACTTAATTGCAACAAAATCTAACAAAAACAACACAAATGTTGCTATTTTTAGCTCAATTATTCATTTAGGTTCTGCACCGCCATTATTAGGTTTTATTTTAAGACCAACAACAGTTCCTAGAAACACCTATGAAAATATTATGGAAACAGGTTTTTATACCATAAATCATATTCATAAGGAGATTTTAAAAGATGCGCACCATACATCAGCTAAATATAAAAGAGATATTTCTGAATTTGATGTTACCAATTTAGAAACAGATTATAAAAATAGCTTTTTTCCGCCGTATGTAAAAGATTGCCCAATTCAAATTGGAATGAAATATGTTGAAGAATATGATATTAAATCAAATAACACAAAACTTATTGTAGGGGAAATTCAAGAGTTGTATATTGAAGAAAAACTTATAAAAGAAGATGGTTTTGTTAATTTATCTGAAGGAAATATTGCAACTATTAATGGATTAAATGGATATGCCATACCAACTTTAAAAGAACGTTTTGAGTACCAAAGACCTATAAAATAAATGAAAATTCTAGTTACAGGAGCAACCGGTTATATTGGAAAACGCTTAATACCACTGTTATTAAACGATGGCCATAATATTTTTTGCACTGTACGCGATAAAAACAGAGTGCCCAAAAATTTTAAAAATGATGAAAACATAATTATTGTTGAAGTCTGATTTTTTAAAACCGAAACTTTCAAAAATATTCCAAAAAATATTGATACTGCTTATTATTTAATTCATTCTATGTCAAATTCTTCAACAGAATTTCATACACTAGAAGAAAAATGTGCTCAAAATTTTAAAAACTACATAGAAACTACTTCTGTAGAACAAGTAATTTATTTAAGTGGAATTACAAACGATACAAAACTTTCTAAACATTTACTATCACGTAAAAATGTAGAAAATAGATTGGCAATCAAACAATTACGCTTTAACTACTTTTAAAGCTGGTATTATTGTTGGTTCAGGAAGTTCATCATTTGAAATTATTAGAGATTTAGTTGAAAAACTACCTTTTATGATTACTCCAAAATGGCTGAATACCAAAACACAACCAATTGCTATTAGAGACGTTTTAACTTTTTTACAAAGAGCGAATGGTAAAAAACAATTATACAATAAATCGTTTGATATTTTTGGTCCAGAAATACTTACCTACAAACAAATGCTGTTACAGTTTGCAGAAATTAGAGGTTTAAAAAGACATATTATTACGATTCCTTTAATGACTCCAAAATTATCATCTTATTGGCTCTATTTTGTTACTTCAACTTCTTACAAACTGGCAGCCTCATTGGTAAATAGTATGGGTATAGAAATTATTGGCAAACCTAGTAATATTTATCAGCAATTAAAAGTAAAACCTATTTCATACAAAGAAGCTGTAGAAAATGCTTTTGTGAAAATTGAGCAAAATAGCATTGTTTCTAGCTGGAAAGATTCTTTTATAAGTAGTGCTTTAGAAAGTGATTTACACAAACATATTAACGTTCCAACATACGGTTGTTTTACAGATAAGCAAAAACGTACCATAAAAAATGAAAAATATACCTTAGAAAAAATTTGGTCTATTGGTGGCAAAAACGGTTGGTATTATGGTACCTTCCTATGGAAATTACGTGGATATTTAGACAAATTTTCTGGAGGAATTGGTTTAAGGCGCGGACGTACACATCCAACAGAATTAAATAATGGAGATTCTTTAGATTTTTGGCGTGTAATTTATGTAAACAAAGACGCTAAAAAGCTATTATTATATGCCGAAATGAAACTTCCTGGTGAAGCTTGGTTAGAATTTAAAATAGAAAATAATACGTTATACCAAACAGCCACGTTTAGACCACAAGGTATTGCAGGGCGTTTATATTGGTATGCCGTAACACCTTTTCACTGGTTTGTTTTTAATGGGATGATTTCGAAGTTAGTTTAACCTTATTGCACTAAAGAAGACTTTACAACCTCTAAATAGCGTAAACGAGCAAATTTATGCTCAACAATTTCAGGAATATTTTTATAATCAGGATTCCATTTTTTGATGTATTCAAAATTTGGATCAAATTTTTGTTGCTGCGTTGTAGGATTAAAAACTCTAAAATAAGGAGCAGCATCACAACCTGTTCCTGCAACCCATTGCCAGTTTCCATTGTTTGAAGCTAATTCATAATCCAATAATTTTTCAGCAAAGTAAGCTTCTCCCCAACGCCAATCAATTAACAAATGTTTATTTAAAAAACTAGCAACAATCATTCGTACCCTATTATGCATATAACCAGTTTGGTTTAACTCTCGCATACCTGCATCTACAATTGGGTAACCTGTTTTTCCTTCGCACCACAATTTAAATTCTTCTTCATTATTTCTCCAAGGAATAAAATTATATTTCGATTTAAAGTTCTCATCTACAACTTTTGGAAAGTGATGCAAAATTTGCATAAAAAACTCTCTCCATATAAGCTCGTTACAATACGTTTCGTTTTTAGCTTGTGCATATTTAAATAACTTACGAGCACTTATTAAGCCAAAACGTAAATACACAGAGTTGTTAGAGGTAGCAACAGTTGGGAGATCTCTAAACTTTTGATAATCTAAAATCGCCTTTGTGTTAATTGCTCTAATTTTAATAACACTTTTAATAAAACCAATAGCTTCTATTGAAGGAAAGTTAAAGGTTTCTTTTAAAAAATTTTCTTTATAATTTTCTGAAGGAAAAAACTTTAATTCCTGAGAATTAAATAAATTCCACCATTTATTTTTATAGGGCGTATAAACTGTATAAGGTTTACCATCAGCTTTTAAAACTTCAGCTGCTTCAAAAATAACCTGATCTTTAAAAGTATGTACTTCAATATTATTTTGAATACATAAATTGGTTATTTCAGCATCTCGTTTAATAGCATACGGCTCATAATCTTTATTAAAAAAAACTTTTTTTATTTTGAATTTATTCAAAAGTGCTTTCCAAATAGTAATTACTTCACCTTTTTCAATATATAGCGAAGCATTATTTTCAAATAAAACTTCATTAATTTTATGTAAAGTTTGATGAATAAAATTTACGCGAGCATCATCTTTTGGCAGTTCATTTAAAATTGCTTCATCAAAAATAAAAATCGGCAAAACAGGATATTCAGAATTGAGCGCATTATACAAACCTACATTATCGTGCAGTCTTAAATCTCTTCGAAACCAAAAAACTGAAACTTCTTGTTTACTAGTCATTATTTCTTTTTAAAAAAAGGTTTAAATTTTTCAATTAAAATAATTGCAGCATACAACATACTAAAAGCATAAAAAGCATCCTCAATAGGAACTGTTCCTAATCTAATTCCTAAATTTTCTGCGTTGTTATACCATACAACTTGCTCTTCAATAAAACTTCCTGTTAGTAATCCGTTTACTATAAAAAACGGAATTAAAACAACCAAAAATGTTAGATAAAAGGAGTTTATATTAGTGTCTTTAACTGCTAATGCATAAACTAAAAGTAACGCAAAAACTGAAAAATTTACGAATGTGTACCATTTATCATAATTAAAAATTACAATTAAAATAGCCATTAATAAAAGAAATATTGTTATCCCTATTGAAACTTTTTTTGGTAATGCAAGCTTCGGAAAAAAATATAACAAAGCATAGTGTGTAAAAATACTTGCATACGGAATACAAGATAAAAAACAGCACTTCTTCAAAAGGTAAATTGGCAATTGTTGGTCCCAATAAATACGTAGGGTTAAAACCCCAAACACCTATACTTGTAAACCAAACATCCCAAATTAAAAAAGGAATTGACACGATTGAAATTGCTAAAAAAACAGCTTTCCAATATTGAATGTAATTCATTCTTTTTTCAAAACTGTATAAAAATGGAATTGAAAATGATGCTACATTAATTATAAAATATAATGAGGTCATACTTTATAATACTTAAAAGGTACAAACAACATCCCAAAACATTCACCATGTTCTTTGCCTAAATGTTTGTGATGTACTTTATGTGCTTTTCTTAATCCTATTAAATATTTGTTTGTAGTTTTATTAAACCACTTAAAACGTCTATGAATTAATACATCATGTACTAAAAAATAAGCCATTCCATAGAACATAATCCCTAAACCAATAAAAAATAAATAGTTTAAACCACCTTCTACACCAAAATAAAATAAAGCAATACTTGGAACTGCAAAAATAACGAAAAACACATCGTTTCGTTCAAACCAATTTTTATACCTTGGCTGATGATGATCTTCGTGAAAATACCATAAAAAACCGTGCATAACGTATTTATGTGTTAACCATGTAACACATTCCATTAACAAAAAAGTAGCTATTGTAATTAATGCAAAAATCATATTTTATCTAGTATTTTATTTATCTTTATTCTTTTAATTTCACTCAAATCATCAACTAATAACATTGTGTTTAACATTTTAATTTTAAAATTATTAGTTAAACTTGAATTTAGCAATTTATTAGAAATAACTTCAAAATCTTCTTCAATATTTTTATTATAACCCAAAAAATTAGGAATTTGCTTTTGCATTAAAAAGCGTAAATACCTAATTTCTATATTTAAAGGGTTTTCAGAAATAGTAGCATCTAAAATTTTCTTACCTTTTTTAAAGTACTTCAATTTTGAAAATGGACCTTTAACATAGCGTGATTTCATTAAAATCATAGCTGCAGTATAACCTACAGCTTCGGGTGAGGTATCATTTTTAAGTTCTTCTATAAACACATTGGCTTCTTCTAAAGATTCTATATAAGGAAACTGATTTCTCATCTGCTCAAGAGGAGACTCTACACTAGAGAAGATTAATGAAAAAACAACAATTCCTAAATATTTCATTATAATAAATTCAACTTATACACTACAAAAGATTTGGCTAATAAACTAATTTTTAAAGGATTAGAAACTCTAATACGTGTATTTAAAATTTCAGATGAAGGTGTTTTACTTAATTTATTCAACAACCTTTTATAATAAACATAAGCCGTATAAACTCCAAATTTTGCTTCTAAAGGCAATTTTTTTATACCTATTAAAGCTTCATTAAAATCAGCTTCAATATCTGCAATTATTTCAGCTTTTTCATCAGCATTTAACTCTTTCAAATTAACTCCTGGAAAATACGAACGATTTAACAACTCGTAATCATCTTTTAAATCTCGTAAAAAATTCACTTTTTGAAATGCTGATCCTAATTTCATTGCTGAATACTTTAGGCTTTCATATTTTTCATCATCTCCATTTACAAAAACTTTTAAACACATTAAACCAACAACATCTGCAGAGCCATAAATATATTCATTATATTCTTCAACAGTATTGTAAGTTTCTTTATTTAAATCAGCTTTCATACTCTTTAAAAACGATTGAATTAAATCATCTGTGATATTGTATTTTTTTACGGTATGCTGAAAACAGTTTAAAATAGGATTTAAACTAATATTATTTTTATAAGCTTTGTAATAATCTGCCTCAAATTCATTTAATAAAATCTCTTTTTCATGTGAGTGAAAAGAATCCACAATTTCATCAGCAAATCGCACAAAAGCATAAATACTATAAATAGCTTCTCTAATTTTGGGCGATAACATATAAACTGCTAATGAAAAAGAAGTACTATATTTTCTAGTAACAATTTTACTGCATTTAAATGACGTTTCGTCAAAAAGCTGTTTCATAATTTAATTTTTTTAGTTAGTTGTAGTGTTATTTAGTATGCTTTATAACCATATCTGAAACAATTTTACCAGAAATTATTGCTGGTGGAACTCCAGGACCAGGCACAGTTAATTGACCCGTAAAAAATAAATTTCTAACTTTTTTACTTTTTATTTTAGGTCTTAAAAATGCAGTTTGAAATAACGTATTTGCCAATCCGTAGGCATTTCCTTTATATGAATTGTAATCTTTATAAAATCATTAACACAATACGATTCTTTAAATAAATATTGATCTTTCAAACTTTTTGATCCTGTTAATTTTTCCAAACGTTCCATAATTTTCAAAAAATACTCTTCACGAACCTCTGGTATATCAGTTAAACCAGGGGCCAATGGAATTAAAAAAGTAGCCGCCTCTTTAGATTTTGGGGCAAAACTAGTATCCGTTTTACTCGAAAAACTAGCATAAAAAAGCGGATCTTTTGGCCATTTCGGTGTATCATAAATATCTTGCGCGTGTACGTCAAAACTTGTGTCAAAAAACAACGTATGGTGCGCAACATTTTTTATTTTCTCATTAAATCCTACATAAAAAAGCAATGCAGATGGTGCAAATGTTTTTTTCTCCCAATATTTTTCAGAATACATTCTGTAGTTATTATCTAACAATGTTTCAGTATGGTGGTAATCAGCGCCACTAATTACAGAAAAAGATTTCATAAAATTACCATTTGAAACAACTCCTTCAATTTTACCTTCCTCAACTACAATTTTTTCAACATTCTGATTTGTTAAAATTTCAACTCCTAAATCTTGTGCTAAATTCACAAAACCGTTTACAACTTCATACATTCCTCCTTTTGGATGCCAAGTACCTAAACCAAAATCTGCATAATTCATAAAATTATAAAAACTTGGAGTGTTTGTAGGTTTAGCTCCTAAAAATAATACTGGAAATTCTAATATTTGTTGAAGTTTGGTGCTTTTAATTTTTTTACGAACTGTTTTACTAATAGAAGTAAAAAATTGATTAGCCTTTGATAATGTTGTAAAATTTATTAATTCTGTAATAGATTCTCCTGGCTTATAAACCAAGTCATTAATAGCAACTTCATAATTAAATTTTGCTGAATCTAAAAATTTTTTAGATATGTTTGAACTTCCTTTTTCTTCTTTTTCAAATACATCATAAATTTCTTCTAAATTATCTGGAATTGTTATAGATTCTAACTTATCAAAATAAACTTGATAAGCAGGTTTTAATTTTTCTAAATCATAATAATCTGATGGTTTTTTATCAAAATCTTTAAAAAACTTTTCAAAAACATCAGGCATCCAATACCAAGTTGGTCCCATATCAAATTTAAAACCATCTTTTTCGAATTTTCTTGCTCTTCCACCTAGGGTAGCATTTTTTTCAAGGATAGTAACTTTATAACCTGCTTTTGCCAAATGACACGCAGCTGAAAGTGACGAAAATCCTGAACCTATTATAATTATATTTTTCATTTGTTTAACAAATATACATATTTATTAACAAAAAACAAATTTGTTTAACAAAAATTATAATTTATTTAACAAAATCAATAGATTTAAACATTTTTACACTTTTAAAGGAACCTTCTTTTTCAATTCAGTTAGCTTTCTACCCAAAAACCATAAGAATCATTCGTATTTTCTAATACAGTATTATTTACAGTTTCAATATAATCTTCAACCGACATTCTTGATGGTTCAACAGTTAAATAAGTAATAAAACAAATATTATTATATACTTTTTGAACATCATTTAAATTTGCTACTGGAACACTTTGACCTAAATATATTGATTGATACCCATGTAGCAACAATTCATAATGCAAATACAACAAACCTAATTCATGAATTTCATTCATAGGTAAATACAAAACAAATATTTTATCAAAATTTATTAGGTGTTGTTAATTGTAAGCGCTCAATATTTATATGAATTTTTTGTTTAATTAAATTGGTTATAAAATGTTCATGTGCAGGTGTAATAGAATTTACTTGCCATAACAATCCTAAATCATTCATAAATGGCAAGAACACATTTTTAAAAATATCTCTAAGTGATGATTGTGCTACTAAATTATTATAAGTAATATTAAATAAATTCTCATCAAAATTTAACATTGCAAGTTTCAAAGAATTTGATGCAAGAGAATCAGCTCCATTTTTAGCAACTAATTCTCGAACTGAAGCATTGATTTTTGATTCTGGCAATTCAGCAATTTTAGATATCTTTAATCCATTAGTGTTTAAAAGTGAAACATTTAAAAGCGTTTGAAGGTTATTTATATCGTAATATCGAATATTAGAATCTGTTCTATTTGGTTCTAAAATATTATATCTTTTTTCCCAAATTCTAATAGTGTGTGCCTTGATTCCTGAAAAATTTTCAAGGTCTTTAATCGTGAATTCTGATTTAATATTGTTCAATGTCTTGTTGTTTTATTTAAACAAAATTACATACAATAATTGATATAACTAAAAAAAGAGCTCAAATTGGAGCTCTTTTTTTATAATATTTAATCATTTTTATTTACTTAAATACATCTTTCTACGTGAATATAACTCATAAAATTGATCATCTTTTAAACTATCAATAAACAAAATACTTTCACCAGTAGATTTCATTTCTGGACCTAATTTTTTATCAACATTAGGAAATTTATTAAATGAAAATACAGGTTGTTTAATAGCAAAACCTTCTAATTTTGGATTAAAATTAAAATCTTTCACTTTTTTATCTCCTAGCATTACTTTTGTTGCATAATTTACATAAGGTTCTTGATATGCTTTCGCAATAAAAGGAACTGTTCGTGATGCTCTCGGATTTGCTTCAATTATATAAACTGTATCATCTTTAACAGCAAACTGAATATTTATTAGCCCCTTAGTTTTTAAAGCTAAGGCAATTTTTTTAGTATGATCTTTGATTTGTTGCATTACAAATTCCCCTAAATTAAATGGAGGAAGCGTAGCATTTGAATCTCCAGAATGCACTCCACAAGGCTCAATATGCTCCATAATTCCAATAATATAAACATCTTCACCATCGCAAATAGCATCTGCTTCTGCTTCAATTGCTCCATCTAAATAATGGTCTAACAATAACATATTATTAGGAATTTTACGTAATAACCCAACTACATGTTTTTCTAATTCCTCTTTATTAATTACAATTTTCATTCCTTGACCTCCGAGAACATAAGATGGACGAACTAAAATTGGAAAATCTAAATTATCAGCAATTGCAGCTGCTTCATCTGCTGTTGTTGCAGTTCCATATTTTGGAAAAGGAATATCCAAATCAACCAATAATTCAGAAAATCGTTTTCTATCTTCTGCTAAATCAAGTGCTTCAAAACTAGTTCCTATAATTTTCACACCCCATTTCGACAATTTTTCAGCTAATTTTAAGGCTGTTTGCCCACCTAACTGAACAATAACTCCTTCAGGTTTTTCATGTTCAATTATATCATATATATGTTCCCAAAATACTGGTTCGAAATATAATTTATCGGCTGTATCAAAATCTGTTGAAACTGTTTCTGGGTTACAATTAATCATAATAGTTTCATAACCAGCTTCTTTAGCAGCTAACACACCGTGCACACAACAATAATCAAATTCAATTCCCTGACCAATTCTGTTTGGTCCAGAACCCAAAACAACTATTTTCTTTTTATCTGTTACTACACTTTCATTATCAGCTTTAACAACACCATCAGCTGAAATCATTTTATTTTCAAAAGTAGAATAATAATAAGGTGTTTGAGCATTAAATTCAGCAGCACAAGTATCAACTAATTTATAAACACGATTAATATCTAATTCTGTTCGTTTTGCTTTTACTTCACTTTCCCAACAACCTAACATATGCGCTATTTGTCGATCTGCAAAACCTTTTTGTTTTGCTTCTAACAATAATTCATATGATAAAGTATCTAATTTGTTTGACGCAATCTCGTTTTCTAATGCTAATAATTGTTCATATTGTTTTAAATACCAATAATCAATTTTTGTAATTTCGTGAATTCTACTTAATGGAATTCCCATTTGAATGGCATCATAAATTACAAATACTCTATCCCAACTTGCATTGGTTAATTTTTCAATAATAGTATCATAATTTTTTTCTCCTTTTCCATCTGCTCCTAAACCATTTCGTTTAATTTCAAGTGATTGCGTTGCTTTATGCAATGCTTCTTGAAATCAACGACCAATTCCCATTACTTCACCTACAGATTTCATTTGCAAACCTAAAGTTCTATCAGCCCCCTCAAACTTATCAACATTCCAGCGCGGTATTTTTACAATTACATAATCTAGTGTTGGTTCAAATAATGCTGAAGTTGTTTTTGTAATTTGATTATTTAATTCATCTAAATGATAACCAATAGCTAGTTTTGCGGCAATTTTTGCAATAGGATATCCTGTTGCTTTTGAAGCTAATGCTGATGAACGTGAAACACGTGGATTAATTTCAATAGCTATAATATCTTCTTTTTCATCTGGACTTACTGCAAATTGCACGTTACAGCCACCTGCAAAATCTCCAATTGAACGCATCATATGTATAGCCATATCACGCATTCTTTGAAAAGTTGTATCACTTAAAGTCATTGCTGGAGCAACTGTAATTGAATCTCCTGTATGAATTCCCATTGGATCCATATTTTCAATAGTACAAATAATAACTACATTGTCATTACTATCTCTTAACAATTCTAATTCATATTCTTTCCAACCTAATAACGCCTTATCAATAATAACTTCATGGATTGGAGAAGCCTCTAAACCTCTACTTAATAATTCATCAAAATCTTCTTTTTTATAAACAATAGAAGCTCCAAACCCTCCCAAAGTAAATGAAGGACGAATTACTAATGGAAAACCATATTCTTGTGCAATTTCTTTTCCTTTTAAAAATGAAGTTGCAGTTGTAGAAGGTGCTTGGCCAACACCAATTTCAATCATTAACTTTCTAAACTGCTCTCTATCTTCTGTAATATTAATTGCATCAATATCAACACCAATTAATTCAACATTAAAATCTTCCCAAATACCTTTATCATCTGCTTCAATACATAAATTTAATGCTGTTTGCCCACCCATTGTTGGGAGTACAGCATCAATATTAGGATGAATTTTTAAAATCTCAATGATAGATTTTGTTGTTAAAGGTTTTAAGTAAACATTATCGGCTAAAGACGGGTCTGTCATAATGGTAGCCGGATTGGAGTTAATTAAAGTAACTTCAATTCCTTCTTCTTTTAACGATCTAATTGCTTGAGAACCAGAATAATCAAATTCACATGCTTGGCCTATAATTATTGGTCCAGAACCAATTATTAAAATTGATTTAATGTTTGTGTTTTTTGGCATTTTTTTAAAATAAAATTTTAATTTTCAAATATCAATAAAAATTGAATAGGTTTTTAAATAAAATAGTTTTCAAAACTTATTAAAAGGTCATAAAAAAAGGTGTTACTAAAAAAAAGTAACACCTTATATATAAAACTATTGTTTCATTATCTTTTTGGTTTTGGATCAGAAGAAACACTTACTCTTTTTCTTCCTTTAGCTCTTCTTCTTGCTAACACTTTTCTACCAGTTGCAGAAGCCATACGCTCTCTAAACCCGTGTTTATTTCTTCTCTTTCTTTTTGAAGGCTGAAATGTTCTTTTTGGCATTACTTATATTTTTTAAAATAGTGTTTCTTTTTTTCTTAATTTACTTTAAGAAGTAGTCTCCTTGAAAGCGTTGGCAAATATACAAATCCTTTTGTGTTTGACAAATAGAATTTAAAAAAATTAAAAAATATTATTATTCAAGCTAAATTTGAAAAAAACCTCTATGATATTAAGAAATAAAAATACCATTTTATGTGATAAAAACCAATGTTAAAGGAAGATTCCTTAAATGAGCAATTAATTGCTGTAACTAATGGTGACAGCGGTTTAGAAAATGTTAGTATTTCAGCTGCTGCAGATTAAAAAATAACTAAAAAGAAATAATTATTTAGCATGAGTTCTAAAACTCTAAATTTCAATTCAATTATTATCATTCTAAATAAAAACGATATATTTGATATGCTAACCCAGTAGTTTAACTTAATATCTTTATTATTTATGAAAAAATTAATAGCAGAATTTATTGGTACCGCTTGGTTAGTATTAGGTGGTTGTGGTAGTGCAGTTTTTGCAGCAGCATTTCCAGATTTAGGAATTGGTTTTGTAGGAGTAGCCATTGCTTTTGGTTTAACAGTTGTAACTATGGCCTATGCTATTGGACATATTTCTGGTTGCCATTTAAACCCAGCTGTAAGTATTGGACTATGGGCTGGAGGCCGTTTCGACAAAAAAGACCTTTTACCTTATATTGCAGCACAAGTTTTAGGAGGTATTGCAGGAGCAGGAATTATATATTTAATTTTAACCGGAAAACAAGGTTTTGAAATTGGTGGTTTTGCAGCAAACGGCTTTGGAGCGCATTCTCCTGGCGGTTATGGTATGCAGGCTGCACTTATTACCGAAGTAGTTATGACGTTTATGTTTTTAGTAATAATATTAGGTGCAACACATTCTAAAGCACCAAAATATTTAGCAGGTTTAGCTATTGGGTTAGGGTTAACCCTTATTCATTTAATTAGCATTCCTATTACAAATACATCTGTTAATCCGGCAAGAAGTACCAGCCAAGCAATTTTTGTTGGTGATTGGGCATTAAATCAGTTATGGTTGTTTTGGCTTGCTCCAATTGTTGGAGCAATACTTGCTGGCTTAGTTTATAAATATATTTCTCCAGAAAAAAAGTAGTAATAAAAGGAGCAGGTAGTTTTAAACTGTCTAAATATTAGCATAATTCTTAATATTTAGACAGTTTTCTATTATCAAGTTTATACAAAAACTATTACAAAACAAAGATGATCAAGAATTAGTTAATTTAGCAACTAATTTCAAAGACTATTTTCTATGCATACGCAAATGGTAAAGCTATTATAATTGATAATGGTGAATGGTTTAAAGATGCTGAGAATTTAAAATGCTCTAAAAATTTCCAAATGAAAAGTGGAACATAATAGAAGTTATTACAAGAAATAAAAAGAATTAAAAATAAAACTATTAATAATAGCAATAAGACAACAAGTGTATTGGAAAATAAAAATTTAAAATACAACTACTATTCATTTTTTACCAAGTATTCTTTAATGGAAAATTATGGATTTATGGATGGTTACATAAGAAGAATTTTTAATAAATTTTTACCTGAAATACCTGAAGAGAATACATTTGAGTTTTATTTAAAATTGCAATTAGATCAAGGTAATTTAACAAAAATTACCGATTCTTTAAATGAATTTCTCTTAGATCAAACAACTAAAACATCTATTATAAATGATTTAAACAATGCGATATCTGCCTTGTCTACTAAAATTATTTCTTTTGGTTTTGATCGTAAATTTCAAGCAATTTTTAAAAAACTAAATATTGATTCTAGCTGTTATACTGAATTATTACACCAAGCTAGTTCTCTTTCCAAAGAAGGGAAAATTGAACTTACAACGTTCCAAAATAGTTTAGATCAAGTTTCTAACACTATTAAAATATTGCGAAAGAGTAAAAATATTATTGGCACATCTCTGCATTTAACAATTACTCTTAAAAATCTTGTTAATTATGTAAAACGCATACAAATGCTATTAGATTTAAGAAGTAATATCACATCTGAAAAAAAATGGAAAAATTTAATTAATGATTATATTATTTATAATAAATCTAAAAATAGTCTACGTGAGTTCTTCGTTTCACATATGGACCTTTTGGCGCTTGAAATTGTTGAACATACAGCGCAAAAAGGAGAAAAATATGTTGCAAAAAATAAAAAAGAATATATTTCATTCTTTAAAAAAGGCTTACTCGGCGGATTAATTATTTCAATATTTGCGCTTTTTAAAATTTATTTAGACTACGCTATTTCTAATTCATTGCCCCTCGCCTTTATGTACAGTATAAATTATGCACTCTGTTTTATAATTGTTTATTTTTTAGGAGGCACTATTGCAACAAAGCAACCTGCAATGACGGCTTCAACAATTGCCAAAAGTATTGATAAAGATGGTGATATGAAATTTGATAACTTACAAGCCATTGTATTATTACTTAGAAAAATTTCACGGAGCCAATTTATATCTTTGATAGGTAATTTTATTATGGCTTTTGCAGCTTCTAGTTTTATTGCATTTTTACTTAGATATGTATTTGATTTAAATTTAATAGATACAAAAAAATCAATCAATCTTATCGATCAAGTTTTTCCATTTTATGGAAGGGCAATTTATTTTGCAGCAATTGCTGGTGTGTTTTTATCCATTTCAGGCTTTATCTCAGGATATTTTGATAATAAAGTAAAAGCAATAAATTTAGCCTATCGAATTCAGAATAATAAATTACTGTTAGCGTATATGTCAAAGAAAACTCTAAAAAACATTTCATTAATTATTGAGAAAAAACTTGGAATATATGCTGGAAATATTAGTCTTGGGTTTTTTCTTGGTTCAGCCTTTTTAGTATCTTATATATTACCTTTTACCGTAGATATTAGACATATAGCATTTAGCTCATCCAATGTAGGCTATAGCATTATTAATCACCCATTTAGTTTTTCAACAATTTTATTAGCTTTAATAAGTGTTTTAATAATTGGTTTAATAAATTTCATTGTTAGCTTTTCTATGACTTTTTTATTGGTTCTTAAATCTCGCGGACTTAAAATAAGCAATCTTGGTCAGTTATTACGTTTAAGCATTAAAGATGTAGTATTGCATCCATTAGATTATATAATTATTAGAAATAAAAAATCTACTAATTAAAAAATAATGTGAATTAAAATATATAAACTTCTATATGACATATGTTCTAAATTAACCTAAACCCATAAAATATTTAAACAAAAGTTCTAAAAAACACTTTTTTACATATAAATGGGTTAATATATTATATATTTCAAATAACTTAAATACTTAGTTTTGTAAACAATTTTCTAAAAATGAACAAATCATGGTAAATGAATATAGTAAATGGCATCATCCTTATAAGCCAGCAAAAAAATATGATAAAAAAGTAGCATACTTTAGTATGGAATTTGGTATTCACCAAGCATTAAAAATTTATTCTGGTGGGCTCGGATTTTTAGCTGGGTCTCACATGCGCTCTGCATTTGAATTAAAGCAAAATATGATTGGTATTGGAATGCTGTGGAAATATGGATATTATGATCAAGGAAGAAATGAAGACCAAACGCTAAGAGCAAATTTTATTGAAAAAACCTATAATTTTTTGGAAGATACTGGGATTGAAGTTGAAGTACCTATTCATAACAATCCAAGTGTAAAAGTTAGAGCTTACATTTTAAAACCTGAAATTTTTGGTTGTGTACCAATGTATCTTTTAAGTACAGATGTTGAGGGTAACGACCATTTATCTAGAACTATTACAAACCATTTATACGATTCAAACGAACTTACAAGAGTTTCTCAAAGCATTATTTTAGGTATTGGTGGAGCTAAAGTGGTTGAAGCCTTAGGAGGTGCTGATATTTATCACCTAAATGAAGGACATGGGCTACCTGCTTTTTATTATTTAAGAGATCAAGGTGTTAAAAAAGAACAATTTGCTTTTACAACACACACTCCTGAAAAAGCTGGTAATGAAGAACGTGATGCAAGACATTTAAATAGATGTGGATTTTTTGGAAGAACGCTTTCTGAAGATGAATTGCGAAAAGAAATGGTAAATGATGGTATGATTAATTATACCGTTTCTGCCTTAAGAATGGCCAGAAAGTCTAATGCCGTTTCAAAATTGCATTCCGTAGTATCCAACGATATGTGGAAAGGTTTTGACGGGATAAGTGAAATCATTCCGATTACAAATGCTCAAAATCAAAATTTTTGGCAAGATGAAGAGATCAAAAAATCTTGGCAAAAGAAAAGTGCTAAGAAATTTAAAGATAGAAAAATTGAATTAAAGAATGAGTTGTTTGAAGTTGTATTAAATCAAACTCAAAAAAGATTTGACCCTAATGTAATTACAATTGTTTGGGCTAGACGATTTGCTGGATACAAAAGAGCAGATATGTTCTTATACGACCTTGAAAGATTTGAAAAATTACTTTCTAACGAAAAATATCCAGTACAAATAATTTGGGCAGGAAAACCATACCCAAAAGATTTTTATGCAATTGATATTTTCAATCACTTAGTGAATTTTTCAAAAAACAGAAAAAACTTAGCTGTTTTAACTGGATATGAAATTGATTTATCTAGAAAATTGAAATGTGGCTCAGATATTTGGTTAATACACCAAGAATTACACGTGAAGCTTCTGGAACCAGTGGAATGACTGCAGCTTTTAACGGCTCAGTAAATGTTTCTATAAATGACGGATGGATTCCAGAATTTCAGAAAAATGGGGAAAACTGTTTTGTTTTACCTGAATTAGATTATAGAAGACCAGTTTGGGAACAAGACGAAGAAGATTGTGCAAATCTTTTTGATATTCTTGAAAACAAAGTACTTCCTACTTATTATGACAAACCTAAAAAATGGCAAGAAATTGTATTCAATAGTATTACAGATGTAATTCCTGAATTTACAAGTAATAGAATGGCAAAACAATATTACGAAGAACTTTATAGTTAATATATTGAATTGTGAAATTTATCTAAATTTTAAAAGAACCCTTTAAAAATATTTTAAAGGGTTCTTTTTTTGGTAAATCAACTAGAGTTAGTACTTTTGCCCAAACCTAAACACAATGAAAAACACAAAATACGTTTTTGTAACTGGAGGTGTTACTTCATCACTTGGAAAAGGAATTATTGCCGCTTCTTTAGCAAAATTATTACAAGAAAGAGGCTACTCTGTAACCATTCAAAAACTTGACCCATATATTAATATTGATCCCGGAACTTTAAATCCGTACGAACATGGTGAATGTTATGTAACTGATGATGGTGCAGAAACCGATTTAGATTTAGGGCATTACGAGCGTTTTTTAAATATTCCAACTTCACAAGCTAATAATGTTACAACTGGTAGAATTTATCAATCTGTTATTGATAAAGAACGTAAAGGTGAATTTTTAGGTAAAACAGTACAAGTAATTCCACATATTACAGATGAAATTAAAGAAAGTATTCAAATTTTAGGTAATACTGGTGCATTTTGATATTGTAATTACTGAAATTGGTGGAACTGTTGGTGATATTGAATCGTTACCTTATGTAGAATCTGTTCGTCAATTATTATGGGAATTAGGTCATGAAAATGCTATTGTAATTCATTTAACATTGGTGCCCTACTTAGCTGCGGCTGGTGAATTAAAAACAAAACCAACACAACATTCTGTTAAAATGTTAATGCAAAGTGGTGTAAGTCCAGATATTTTAGTTTGCAGAACTGAACACGAAATTTCAGAATCTATAAAACGTAAATTGGCATTATTCTGCAATGTGAAGCAAGAAGATGTTATAGAATCTATTGATGCTGAAACAATTTATGATGTTCCTAATTTGATGTTAGAAGAAGGTTTAGATGCTGTTGTGTTAAAAAAATTACAACTTCCTGCAGATAAATTACCCACACTTACAGCGTGGAATAACTTTTTAAAAGGTTTTAAAAATCCGAAAAACACTATTGAAATTGGATTAATTGGTAAATACGTTGAATTACACGACGCTTACAAATCTATTTCTGAAGCTTTTATTCATGCCGGTGCCGTTAATGAGGTAGATGTTAATATTAACTGGATTCATTCTGGAGAATTAACAGTGAAAAATGTCCCAAAAAAGTTAAAAAATTTAAATGGGATTTTAGTTGCTCCTGGTTTTGGAGAACGAGGTATTGAAGGAAAAATTGAAGCAGTAAAATATGCACGAGAAAATAACATTCCTTTTTTAGGAATTTGTTTAGGAATGCAAATGGCTGTTATTGAATTTTCTAGAAATGTATTAGGTTTAAAAGATGCCAATTCTAACGAAATGGATCCTGAAACACCAAATCCAGTAATTGATTTAATGGAAGAACAAAAAGTATTACGAAATTAGGTGGAACTATGCGTTTAGGTGCTTGGGATTGTAATTTAGCTAAAAGAAAATAGTAAGATTAAAAATATTTATAAAAAAGAACTTATTAGTGAACGACATAGACATAGATATGAATTTAATAATTCTTACTTAGATCAAATTGAAAAAGCTGGAATGATTGCAACTGGTAAAAATCCAAAAACTGATTTAGTTGAAGTTGTTGAAATTCCTTCACACCCTTGGTTTGTTGGAGTTCAGTATCATCCTGAATATAAAAGTACCGTTTTAAACCCACATCCTTTGTTTGTTGATTTTGTTAAAGCTTCTTTGGAACACTCTTTGAACTAGATTAGATTCATTAATAAAAACTCAATTATTACGATACATTTAGTACATTTGTCGGGCTTTTTAGAGCTTTTTTTAAAAAGTACGTGACAAACTGACATTTTAATTATACACATGGAAGAAAAAAAATTCGATCTAAATTCACTCATAGGCTTTGTTTTATTAGGAGCTATTATGCTTTGGTGGATGTACACTAACCAACCAACTCTTGAAGAATTAGAAGCAGAGAAGAATAAAGAAACAGAGCAAGTACAAGAAGAAACAATTTCTTCAACAAACACAACTACTAATCCAATAGCTGATTTTGTACAAGCAACAGATTCTCTTTCCCTTGTAAATGCTCAATCTCAATTAGGTGCTTTCGCATATTCTGCAACTTTAAGTGATAAAGAAACCGTTTTAGAAAATGATGTTTTTAAATTAGTAATTTCAAATAAAGGTGGACAAATTAAAGAAGCTTTAATAAAAAATTATGTTACTTACGATTCTTTACCTCTTATATATTATTAAAGAAAATAACGCATCTTTTAATATCAATTTTGGAACTTCAGATAATAGAACCTTAAATACTAAAAACTTATTATTTGAACCTACAATTTCACAAAATGGAGTCTAATCAAGTTCTTTCAATGAAATTAAAAGTTTCAGAAACTAAATTATTTAGAGTATCAGATACGAAATGAAACCAGATGAATATATGGTTGATTTTATTATACGCTCGCAAGGGTTAAGCACTGTACTTAATTCAGCTCAACAGATTACTTTAGACTGGAATTTAGACGGTTACAGTCACGAAAAAAGCATTCGTTACGAAAATCAACAAACTGAAATGTATTATGAAAAAGGCGATGAAGATATTGATTATCTATCAGTTGGTGGTGATGACGATGCTGAAGAGCAAGATGTAAATTGGGTAGCATATAAACAACATTTTTTCTCTGCCATTTTTATTTCAGAAAAAGCATTTGATAACGCAAAATTAACTTCTGTTACATTAACTAAAGATGAAGAAATAGATACTGTTTTTACAAAAGCATTCGCTTTAAAAACACCTTTAGCATTAGATGGTGGAGAATTTAATTATAATATGGATTGGTATATTGGACCAAACGATTATCAAATTCTTAAAAAATACGATAGAAATATTAAAGAAATTGTAAATCTTGGTTGGGGAATTTTTGGGTACATAAACCGACTAGTTTTTGTACCTGTATTTAACTTTTTACAAGGCTTTATTGGTAACTATGGTTTAATTATTATTCTGTTAACTATTGTTGTTAGAATTATTATGTCTCCATTAGTTTATAAATCTTACCTTTCTAGTGCCAAAATGAAGGTTTTAAAACCTGAAATGGAAGAAATTAACAAACGTTTGCCTGGTAAAGAAAATGCAATGAAACGTCAACAAGAAACAATGGCTGTTCAAAGTAAAGCTGGTGTTAGTCCATTGTCTGGCTGCATACCTGCATTACTGCAAATGCCAGTATTCTTCGCTTTATTTAGATTTTTCCCTTCTAATATAGATTTACGTCAAAAAGGATTTTTATGGGCAGATGATTTATCCGCATATGATTCAGTTTTTGAACTTCCTTTTCATATCCCAATGTACGGATCGCATATAAGTTTATTTCCAATATTAGCTTCTGTTGCCATTTTCTTTTATATGAGAATGAGTCAAAGTCAACAAATGAATATGCAGCAGCCTACACAAGAAGGAATGCCTGATATGCAAAAAATGATGAAAATGATGATGTACTTTTCACCTGTTATGATGTTGATTTTCTTTAATATGTATGCAAGTAGTTTAAGTTTATATTATTTTGTTTCTAACTTATTAACTATTACTATTATGTTAGTTATTAAAAACTATATAATAGATGAAGATAAAATTCACGCAAAAATTGAAGAAAATAAAAAGAAACCTAAAAAAGAAGGTAAGTTTAGAAAACGTTTAAACGATGCAATGAAACAAGCACAAGAACAACAAGCTAAACAACAAAAGAAGCAAAAAATAGATTAAATCTTATTAATTTAAAAAGCTCAAATTTAAATATTTGAGCTTTTTTTAGCTCCAATC
Organism: uncultured Flavobacteriaceae bacterium; assembly: GCA_942492305.1. GTDB lineage: Bacteria > Bacteroidota > Bacteroidia > Flavobacteriales > Flavobacteriaceae > Lutibacter. The sequence goes on from CALOEI010000004.1 coordinate 43,623, forward strand.
TAAAATTGTTTATACATCAATAAGAATGTGAAATACACAAGGTTTTTTACTCTTATTTGGTGCATTAAGGAATCACTTAGCATTGTTTAAAATAGTTTATAAAATACATATAAGATATTTTAATTAAATCCTAGAACCAAATGATATAGAATCATCATTTAGTTAATTTAGATTTCTACTCTTACTTTTTTAAATTTAAAATGCCCGAATTAAGACGTTTAATGATAAAATTTTAAAACTGGTCTAAATTATTTTATTCATTTACAAAATGGAACTTTGAATTTAACCTCATGAAGAATATTATTCAAAAAATTAGTTGATTTTATTAAAAATACTCAACCAAATTGAAGATTTAAAAAATGTGCTATTTGAACTTACACAAGAAGATATGAATAATTATGTTAATCATCTTGAGAGCAATTCTAAAACACAAGGTGATAAACGAATAGCAGTAATTACTAGCACACCTAATCAGGTAACCTATTCCTGCTTATATTAATTGGCTAAAAAATTTCAACCCTTTAGAATATCAAAATATTTTCAATTGAACTGCAGAAAACTATGGATAAAGAATTTTATAGGCCTTAAAAACATTAAATTCTGAAGAATTTTCTATAAACTATTAAATTAAATGTTAACTTTTAAATAATTTAAAAACCATATTAATTTTATTTACCCTTTTGACAGTAACCTAAAAAACTTATGAGATTTTTTAAATATTTATAAATTTTATCTTTTTTTCATTTTTAATTTTTGCTTGTTCTAAAAATGAAAACGATTCTCAACTATAATACCAGAAAATACGTTAAATAAACTAACTATTTTCCATATAAACGACCAACACGGCCAAATAGATAATTTTGCAAAAATAAAAGATATAGTCGATAAAGAAAAAATGGAAACCAACGTGTTATTAGTTTGTAGTGGAGATATTTTTTCTGGAAATCCAGTAGTTGATAATCATCCCGAAAAAGGATTTCCAATGATTGATTTAATGAATAAAGTTGGTGTTGATGTTTCCGTATTTGGAAATCACGAATTTGATTACGGAGAGGCTATTTTAAAAGATCGATTTAACCAATCTCAATTTAACTGGATTTGTGCAAATGTTGAAATGGACAATAGCGGAATTCCTGAACCAGATGAATATAAAACTATTACAGTAGATACTTTAAAAGTAAATTTTCTAGGTTTAGTTGAAACCAATGGTAAAGAAGATGATATAATTCCTTCAACCCACCCTTGGAGAGTTGAAAATTTAACTTTTCAAAAATACACATCCGTTATAGCCAATTATTCACAAGTAAAAGAATCTGAAAATTCAGACTTATACATTGCACTAACTCATTTAGGTCAACGCAACTGATCTAAAATATTGCAAACAATTATCCTTATTTTGATTTAATTATTGGTGGGCATTCACATTCAAAAACAAATAAAATTAAATAATATTCCAATTTTCAGGCAGGTTCAAACTTAAATTATCTGGGTAAAATTGAATTAGAAATTGAAGATAAAAAAATACAAAATTTAACTTATGACATTAATTAGATTTATCTAACTACCTAATTTTACGATAGCACACTATTAAAGATATAATTGATGCTTACAATCAAAATGCAAATTTAGGCGAAGTAATTGGTTATGCTGAACTCTTTTCACTCACAACAGTTCAAGTTGGTAGCTTTTATACTGATGCTTTAAGAATACAAATGAATGTTGATTTTACGTTTCAAAATACAGGTGGTGTTAGAAGTGATTTAGACGAAGGTGATATTTTAAAAAGTGAGATTTTTAGTATTGATCCGTTTAACAATGGAAGTGTAACATACTCAATGACTGTGGGTGAAATAAAAAACTTTTTAAAAGGGAGTAAAGCTTCAGTATATTATTCGGGAGTACAAATTGAACAACAAAATAATACCGTTATTATTAAAAATCAAGACAATCAAATTTTGAACGATAACGAAACATTAACAATAGGCTTAAACGATTATATACCTGCTGTTTACGACAACTATTTTACTAAAACTCCAACTTTTTTACCATATACAACAGCAGAAACTTTTATAAATTATTTAGAATAATAATACAACCCCAATAAATTATACTTCAAGTATAATAGCTATTTTTAAATATCAATAAAAATCTTGAAGAATTATTACATTTTCAAACTTAGGTTAAGAAATGTTAATTTATTAAACTGTCATACTTGTGACCTTAATTATCAACTTTCCAATCTAGTTGTTTCAAAATCGTACTTATGGGTTCCTTCTGCAAAAGAAATGACATTCCTGAAAAAACATTGTGCTAAAACTGTTTCAATATCTCATCAAACCAAATTAAGTAAGATAACTTTAACTATTTAAAAAACTAAGAATGTTTTGTTCAATTCGTTGAGAAATATTTTTTACATCAGATTTTACAAAAGTTTCACCTGTAATGTTTTCATATAACTCAATATATCTTTCGGAAATTTCTTGAATTTTTTCATCGCTCATTTTAGGCACTTTTTGTCCTTCTAAACCTTGAAAACCATTTGCAATTAACCATTGACGCACAAATTCTTTAGACAATTGTTTTTGAGCTTCTCCCCGACTTTGTCTTTCTTCATATCCATCTGCATAAAAATAGCGCGAAGAATCTGGCGTATGAATTTCATCAATCAATAAAATTTTACCATCTTTTGTTTTACCAAATTCGTACTTTGTATCCACTAAAATTAAACCTCTTTCAGCTGCAATTTCAGTTCCTCTTTTAAATAAAGCACTTGGTATATTTTTCTAATACTTCATAATCTTCTTTTGACACAATTCCCTTTGCTATAATATCTTCCTTTGAAATATCTTCATCGTGATCACCATCATCAGCTTTTGTTGCAGGCGTAATTATTGGCTCAGGAAATTTATCATTTTCTACCATTCCATCAGGCATCGGAACTCCGCATAATAATCCTTTTCCCTGCTTTGTATTCTCTTGCCGCGTGACCAGACATATATCCTCTAATTACCATTTCTACCTTAAATGGCTCACATAAATGTCCAATTGCAACATTTGGATCTGGAATTGCAACAATCCAATTTGGAACAATATCTTTAGTTGCTTCCATCATTTTAGAAGCAATTTGATTTAAAATTTGCCCTTTATAAGGAATTTGTTTTGGCATAACAACATCAAAGGCCGAAAGTCTATCTGATGCAATCATTACTAAAATTTCATCATTTATATTATAAACTTCTCTAACTTTTCCTTTATAATAAGTTTTTTGTTTAGGAAAATTATACGCTGTATCATTAATTGTATTGCTCATTTTTTATATTTTTAAACCCGATGTTGGTTGTTAGCCCAGTTAACTTTTATTGGTATTTATTGCTTCTTTTTTATCACTTTTATTTGTTTAATATTATCAAAAATAGGAGTTGCAGTAATTACCTTTTCTCCAGGAATATAATAGAAAAAATATGCTGAATTTTGTCCTACTTTTTTTACATCTAAACGTGTATTATCTTTAAAAATTAATGAATAATTCGGAATAATTTCTTGTTCGTTTAATTTTTGCTTTGCTCCAATTCCCATTCCAGTTCTCATAGATACAAAAAGCAAAAAAAAGATAAACATCATACCAGGAAGTACATTCTTTCTATTCTTTAGCTTTTCATATTTTTTATCCCATTTTTCAATATTGTATATTTTCTGATACCACTTTTTTACTCTAAAATAAGCGTAAATTTTAAACATCCAATTTGAAAAATACATATGCATTAACCAAAACATTAAGGCTAAAAACAATGTAATAAACCAATTATTTGTTAATAAACTAACAGGTGAAATTAATGCATCTAAAATGGTTGTATAATTTAAATAAGAGACCCCAAAAATTCCATAAAAAATAGCATCACTTACAATTCCTAAAATAATAAGATACAAATATCCTATATAAAAGTAATCTTGAAGTCCTAATTTATCTGCGTCAATTTTTATCATTGTGTTTCTATACTTTTATAAGCTGAGATTATTTCTTTTACCAACCTATGTCTTATAACATCTTTTTCAACCAAATGCACAAAAGCAATACCTTTTACATTTTTAAGTGTTAAAATTGCTTCTTTTAAACCAGAAACTTGCCTTCTAGGCAAATCTATTTGGCCTGGATCGCCATTAACAACAAACTTTGCATTTTTACCCATTCTGGTTAAAAACATTTTCATTTGGTTGTGCGTGGTATTTTGTGCTTCATCTAAAATTACAAAAGCATTATCTAAAGTTCTACCTCGCATAAATGCTAAAGGTGCAATTTGTATTACGCCTTTTTCTATGTAAGAATCCAATCTTTCAAAAGGAATCATATCGCGCAATGCATCGTATAATGGTTGCATATACGGATCTAACTTTTCTTTTAAATCTCCAGGTAAAAACCCTAAATTTTCACCAGATTCTACAGCTGGTCGCGTTAATATTATACGTCTTACCTCCTTTTCTTTTAATGCTTTAACCGCTAATGCAACGGCTGTATATGTTTTACCAGTACCTGCTGGACCAATGGCGAAAAGCATATCATTTTTACCCATCACCTCAACCATTTTACGCTGGTTATCCGTTTGAGCTTTTATTAATTTTCCACCAACACCGTGTACTAAAACACCCTCTGATAATTTAGAACTTTTATGTTCTTTGCCATTAGAAGTTAAAATACGTTCAATACTATTTTCATCTAATTTATTATACTTGTTAAAGTATTTTATAAGCATTTCAACACGTTTTTCAAACTCGTCTAAAATATTTGGCTCTCCGTAGGCTTTCAAATTATTTCCGCGGGCAACTATTTTAAGTTTTGGATAATACTTACGTAAAATATCTACGTTTGAGTTTTGAGTACCAAACAAATCGCTTGGGTTTATCTCTATGAGTTCAATAATGCGTTCGTTCAAATGTAAAAGTGTTAAGTTTAAATCAATAAAATGTACATAAAATAACCGAATAATTGATTAGATTTGCATAACAAATTTAATTATATCAAATAACAATAATTGAGGCTTTTCAAATAAGTTTTAAACATTTTATTAAGGATATTTAATTGCTATTCGTTTAAAAAAATCGCACAACTATTATATGTCAATAATTACATTAACTACTGATTTTGGGACTAAAGACCATTTTGTTGGTTCTGTAAAAGGCACTATTTATAGCGAATTGCCTGATGCTCGAATTGTTGATATATCGCATCATATAGCTCCTTTTAATATTACAGAAACGGCTTATATTTTAAAGAATGCTTATAAAGGGTTTCCAGATGGAAGTATACATATAATTGGTGTTGATTCTGAGCTAAATGAAGAAAACAAACACATTGCCATTAAATTAGACAATCATTATTTTATTTGTGCAAATAATGGTGTAATTTCTTTGTTAACAGCCGAAATTAAACCAGAAAAAATTGTTGAAATTAATATTCACGACAGAATAGAAACAAGTTTTCCTGTATTAGATATCTTTGTAAAAGTTGCTTGTCATATTGCGAGAGGTGGAACACTTGAAGTTATTGGAAAAGCAATTACTGAAGTTAAAAAATTAGTAGAATTACAACCTTCTATTTCTTCTGATAATACTTCAATCTCTGGAAATATAATTTATATTGATAATTATGGAAATTCTATAAGTAATATTTCAAAAAAATTATTTCAAGAAGTTGGTAAAGGCCGTGATTTTGAAATTATTGCAAACAAATATGTTTTCAAAAAAATTCATTCAAAATATAGTGAATTTGTTGATTTTTCCATCCCTAAAGAAATGCGTCAAAATGAAGGCGATAGATTGGCTTTATTTAATTCTGCTAATTATTTAGAAATAGCAATTTACAGAAGCAATTTAAATACTGTTGGCGGTGCAGTTTCTTTACTAGGTTTAAATTACAGAGATAAATTAACTATTAAATTTATTTAAAATATGTTTGTACGTATTGTAAAAATGAGTTTTGAAGCATCTAATATTCCAATATTCCTTCAAAATTTTAATAAAAACAAAGAAAAAATACGAAATACCAAAGGTTGCCGTTTATTAGAATTGTACAGAGATAAAACAGAACCAACACTATTTTTTTCATATAGTTATTGGGAATCTGAACAAGATTTAGAAAATTATAGAAATTCCGAATTGTTTAAAACAGTTTGGTCAAAAACAAAAATATTATTTAATAAAAAACCCGAAGCCTGGAGTGTTGATAAATACTTTACTTCTGAATAGATTTAACTTTAAACCAGATTAATGTTACCCATTTTAAAAAAAGAACTAACTTCCTTTTTTTCTTCGCCAATTGCTTATTTAGTAATAGCTGTTTATTTAGTAGTAAACGGATTATTTTTGTGGGTTTTTGATAACGATTATAACATTTTACACGCTGGTTTTTCCGATTTAAGTAGTTACTTTTTTTTGGTTCCTTGGATTTTTATTTTTTTAATTCCAGCAATTACAATGCGCAGTTTTTCTGATGAATTTAATAACGGAACTATTGAAATTTTAAGAACAAAACCTTTAACCGATTGGCAATTAATTTTAGGTAAATATTTTGGTGCTTTAACTTTAGTTGTGTTAGCAATTTTACCTACACTAGTTTATGCTTATAGTGTATACCAATTAGGAAACCCAGTTGGAAATATACATATTGGAACAACTATTGGTTCTTTTTTAGGGTTGTTGTTTTTAGTAAGTGCTTATACAGCCATGGGAATATTTGCTTCTACGCTTTCTAACAACCAAATTGTTTCATTTATAATTGCAGTTTTTAGTTCGTTCTTTTTATTTTATGGTTTTGAGGCATTAGCAACCTACCAGCTTTTTGGAAATTTAGATTATGTAATTGAAAAAATTGGAATGAATAGCCATTATACCAGTATTGGAAAAGGTGTTTTAGACACGCAAGATTTAATCTATTTTATTTCAGTAACTGTTTTCTTTTTATTTTTAACTAAACTTAGAATACAACATGAAAAATAAGTATTCTAAAATAGTAGTTGTTTTTATAGGGATAATACTCCTAAATTTTATTGGATCAAAAGTTTACAAACGATTTGATTTAACAGAAGACAAACGTTACACATTGTCTGAAACTACTAAAAATATTGTTTCTAATATTGATGAAATTATTGGCATAAAAGTGTATTTAGAAGGTGATTTTCCTGCGGAATTTAAACGCCTTCAAATTGAAACTAAACTACATCTAGAAGAATTAAAAAACTTAAATAAAAACATTCAATTTAGATTTGTAAATCCAATTGATTTTACACAAGAGTTAATTGAAAAGGGTTTAGAACCAAGTAGATTGCAAGTTGAAGAAAATGGAAAATTATCTGAAATTGTATTATTTCCTTTTGCTGAAATTAATTACAAAAACAAAACGGAATACGTTTCGTTATTAAAAGACATATTTACAAACTCTCAAGACCAACAATTAGAAAGTTCTATCCAAAATTTAGAATATGCCTTTGCAAATGCCATCCATACAATAACATCAAAAAAATCAAAAAAAATTGCAGTATTACGTGGTAAAGGTACCTTAGAAGACATATATTTGTTCGATTTTTTAAAAAAAATTGGCAACTATTATTTCTTGGCTCCTTTTACCTTAGATTCTGTTGCTAAACAACCTCAAAAAACAGCCAATCAACTTGCCGATTATGACCTTACAATAATTGCAAAACCTACCGAAAAGTTTTCTGAAGAAGAAAAATATACGCTTGATCAATTTATAATGCAAGGTGGAAAAACTCTGTGGATGATAGATAACGTTCAGGCAGAGTTAGACAGTTTAATGCAAACTGGAGAAGCATTGGCGTATCCAAGAGATTTAAGCTTAACAGATTTTCTCTTTAATTATGGAGTTAGAATTAATCCCGATTTAGTGAGTGATTTATACAGTTCTCAAATTACTTTAGCAACAGGTAATATTGGAAATAAAACACAGTTCAATAATTTTCAATGGTATTATTTCCCTTTGTCAAATTCTTTAAATAACCACCCAATAAACAATACAATTTCTCCTGTAAATTTTAAATTTGCTAATAGCATCGACACACTAAAAAATGGCATTTCAAAAACTATTTTATTACAAAGTTCACCACTATCAAAAGTTATTGGAACACCTAGTATTATTTCATTAAAAAGCATCAATCAAAAACCAGATCCTACTAATTTTACTAACGGAAATAAACCTTTGGCGATATTGCTCGAAGGTTCTTTTAAATCTGCTTACAACAATCGTGTAAAACCTTATGTATTAAACAATGCGAAAGAAACTGGAATAGACACAAAAATGATTGTTATTTCGGATGGCGATATTATTGCAAATGAAATTTTAAAGGGACAACCAATTGAATTGGGTGTTAACAAATTTACAAATATCCGTTACGGAAATAAAGACTTTTTATTAAATGCTGTTAATTATTTATTAGACGATACTGGATTAATTAACTTGCGTTCTAAAACTGTAAAAATTGCTTTTTTAAACAAACAAAAAGCGTACGCAGAAGCTACAAAATGGCAATTAATAAACATTATTTCACCTTTACTTATTTTATGTATTTTTGGATTTGCATTTAACTATTTTAAAAAGAAAAAATATCAATAATCTTATTTTTTTGCATCTTAAAAATTTGTTAAAATTCAAAGCTATTAGTTTATAGGCACTTATATAAGTTATATTTGTTACAAAACTAAAATATACTTAATTATGCTAAAAAAATTATCACTTTTATTATTGTTCGTTGGTTTAACAACAATATCTTTTGCTCAAATTAAAACACCACAACCTAGCCCAGCTGCAAAAATGGAACAAGTAGTAGGCTTAACCGATGTTACTTTAGAATACTCGCGTCCTGCAATGCGAAACAGAACAATTTTTGGAGATTTAGTACCTTATGGAGAAGTATGGAGAACTGGTGCAAATGCCAATACAAAAATTACATTTGGTGACAATGTAACTATAGACGGTCAAGAATTAAAAAAAGGAACGTACGCTATTTTTACAATTCCAAATGAAAGTTCTTGGGATGTAATGTTTTACAATGATTCTAACAACTGGGGAACTCCTCAAAAATGGGATGAAAGTAAAGTTGCTTTAAAAACAACTGTAGATGTTCAAGAAATGCCTATGCCAATAGAATCTTTTACAATTACTATTGATGATTTAAACACAAATGGCGCAGTTATAGGTTTCTTATGGGAAAATGTGTATGTTGGTGTTCCTTTTGAAGTGCCTACAGATAAAATTACAAGTAAAAGTATAGAAGCTGTAATGGCTGGCCCTTCTGGAAACGATTATTTTCAAGCAGCTACATATTACCATACCGAAGGTAAAGACTTAAAACAAGCACTTGCTTGGATGCAAAAAGCAACTGCTGGTGATAATCCTCCATTTTGGTATTTAAGAAGAATGAGCTTAATTCAGGCTGATATGGGAGATAAAGCTGGTGCAATTGCAACTGCAAAAAAATCTTTAGAAGGTGCAATTAAAGCAGGAAATAAAGATTATGAAAAAATGAATAATGAATCAATTGCTAAATGGCAAAAATAATTATGAAAAAATTTAAATTAACACTCGTTTTACTTTTAGTTGCAACTATAACATTTGCACAAAAAAGTCCTAGAAAACAAGCAACTGGAAACATCGGAGATGTTGCTGTAACAGTTGATTATGGTGCGCCTAGCGTTAAAGAAAGAACTATTTGGGGTGCACTTGTACCTTATAATAAAGTTTGGAGAGCTGGAGCTAACGAAAATACTACAATTTCTTTTGATAAAGATGTTACAATTGCTGAAACTAATGTACCAGCAGGAAAATATGGATTCTTTATGATTCCTTCTGAAAACGGTCCTTGGGAAATTATTTTTAGCAAAAAGAACGACGCTTGGGGTTCAAAAGGTTATAGCGAAGAAAATGATCTTTTAAGAACAAAAATAACGCCTAACGCTGTTGATGAAAATACCGAACTATTGACTTTTAAAGTTACAGAACAGGGTATCCATTTTACTTGGGAAAAATTAACTATTGAAATTCCTATTAATTAACTTATAGTTAATAAAATAGTAAAGACTGTTTAGAAAAATTTCTAAACAGTCTTTTTTATATAAGCTATTTTCTAAATACTAATTATACCTTAATTTTCTTCACAAAATCCTATTATCTCAACCACTGCTTCCAATATTTTTGTTTAAATTTAATATCTACTTTAAAAATTGCTTATTAAAATACTTTAAATCAAAAATTAATTATGAAAAATTTACGGAAAACGATTATTTTATCATTACTGATTTTTATAGTATTTGGATTTAATTCTTGCAAAAAAAATTCAACAAATGAATGGATTAAAGCTGGAGATAAACTAGAGAGTTACGTAATTAGTAGAGATAATTCAATTTACCAAAACGGAAAACAAAGTGCTTATATTGAATCCATAGAATCTGAAATTGATGGATTTGGAACTTTAATGCAAACTTGTAGCGCAAAAAAATATCTTGGCAAAAAAGTTAAAATGACAGGTTTTATTAAAACAGAAAATATTTCTAATTGGGTTGGAATGTGGTTAAGAATTGATCCCATGAAAGCTCCCTCATCTGCATATTTTGATAATATGAGCAATCGACAGATTAACGGAACAACAAATTGGACGAAATATGAAATAGTTTTAGATGTTCCAATAAATAGTAACACCATGAATTTTGGAGTTCTAATTAACGGAACTGGAAAAGCTTGGTTCGATAATTTAAGTTTCGAGATTTTAGGAGAATCCGTAGAAAAATTTAATGATTCTTTAAATATTGGGATTTCAAATAAACTTATACCTAAACCAACAAATCTCAATTTTGAAATATAAAAATATCCGTTATAGTGCTTCCATTTTAAATCAATTTATATTCACACAAATATGGCATATATTCTTAAAAGTAAAAACCTAGAAATTTATATAGATGCTCCATTTGAGAATTATAAACTTTCAAGATTTGATTGGACTGGAAAAATTACAAAAGTAAAATTTCAAAATATACAAGTATCTAGCGTTGAAACCACCGATTGTAAAAATGAACATATTTTAGGAAAAGGTTTCTATAATGAATTCGGAATTAATTCTGCATTAGGATTTAATGAAACTAAAATTGGCGATTGGTTTCATAAAATAGGAATAGGCCTATTAAAAAAAGAGGATTCATTATATAAATTTAACAAAAATTATAAAATTAAACCTGCCGATTTTAAAATTACTAAAGAATTAAACAAAGTAATATTTAGTTGTAAATCAGCAAGTATTAATGGATATTCGTATGTTTTAAAAAAAGAAATTGAAGTGTTGGATAGTGGTTTTAATATCAACTATTTTTTACAAAACACAGGTGAAAAAGATATTATTACAACTGAGTACGTTCATAATTTTACTTCTATAAATAAGGAGGAAATTGGAAGCAATTATGTTTTGAAATTTCCATTTCAAATAAAACCAGCACTATTTGAAGAAACTGTAAACCCTGAAAAAAAAGTAGTAATTAAACTAAAAAAAATTAAATTTAATGGTTCACCTAAAGAACAATTCTTTTTCAGTAATCTTAATGGTAACGAACCAGTTACAGCGCAATGGGAATTAATAAACCTTAAAAATAATATTGGTATTAGCGAAACCAGCAATTTCAAAACAACCAACGTAAATCTTTGGGGGTGGCAACACGTAATTTGTCCAGAATTGTTTTATAACATACATCTTAAACCTGGTAAATCAACAGAATGGTCTCGGAATTACAAAGTCTTTAAATTAGCTTGAAATATTTAAAAATTAGTGGTTGAGAAAACAATGAAGGGGGGGGAAATTAAAAAACAAATTGTGGTATTACTATTAATCTATAACGATAATTAAATAATTCTAAACAGTTTTTAAATCTGCATTTTTAGTAAAAATTTGGATTAAAATTGCAATTGACATTACCAACATACATCCAAATAAATTAAGCCATAAATAAGGCATCCAATCTAACCACCAACCAACAATTACAATAGCTTGTGTAATAATAGCTGCAACAAAAACGGCATTTCCTTTTACAAATTTTATAAAAAATGCAAGTAAAAATATTCCTAAAACATTACCATAAAATATAGAGCCAATAATATTTACTAATTGAATTAAATTATCAAATAAACTAGCAAAACAAGCCACTAAAATTGCCATAATTCCCCAAGCCAACGTAAACCATTTTGAAGCATTTACAAAATAAGCATCAGATTTTTCTCCTTTTACATTGCGCTTAAACAAATCCATCGCAGTTGTGCTAGCTAACGCATTTAATTCAGATGCTGTACTAGACATTGCCGCTGATAAAATAACAGCCAATAACAAACCAATTAATCCGCGCGGTAAATTATTCAAAATAAAATGGATAAAAACATAATCTTTATCATTGGTTTCAGCAGTACTATCAGCCTTATTAATTAATTCTTTTGCTTTTTCTCTAACAATGGTTTCTCTAGTATTTAATTCTTGAATTTGATTTAATAAAATTTTATTATTTAAATCTTTACCAAAACTTAAATTAGTTTCAGATTTTAGCATTTCAATGTCCTTATGCTTATTTTCTAATGCTATATATTCTTCAGCGTATTCAGAGTTTTTTACAATTTCTGTAGCTGCTGGATTAAAGTTTAAAGGTGAAGCATTAAATTGATAAAATACAAATACCATAACACCAACCAATAAAATAAAGAACTGCATTGGCACTTTTAACAAACCGTTAAAAATTAGTCCTAATTGCATTTCTTTCATAGATTTTCCAGACAGATAACGCTGCACCTGACTTTGATCTGTTCCAAAATAAGACAATGCTAAAAACGTTCCTCCAATAATTCCACTCCAAAAAGTATATCTGTTATCTAAATTAAAAGAGAAATCTAACACTTCCATTTTACCACTTGCTCCAGCAATTTTTAAGGCTTTAGAAAATGAAATATCAGCAGGTAAATAACTAACTATTAAATAAAAAGCTATAAACATTCCTCCAAAAATTACAGCCATTTGTTGCTTTTGTGTAACGCTAACAGCTTTAGTTCCACCTGTAACTGTGTATATAATTACCAAAATTCCAATTATAATATTTAAAGTATTTAAATCCCAACCCAACACAGCTGATAAAATAATTGCAGGAGCAAAAATGGTGATTCCTGCAGCTAAGCCACGCTGAATTAAAAACAAAATAGCTGCCAAACTTCTAGTTTTTAAATCAAAACGCCTTTCTAAAAACTCGTACGCAGTAAATACTTTTAATCGATGATAAATAGGAATAAAAACCAAACAAATAACCACCATTGCAATTGGCAAACCAAAATAAAATTGCACAAAACCCATTCCGCTATGAAATGCTTGTCCGGGAGTTGACAAAAAAGTAATGGCACTTGCTTGTGTTGCCATAACAGACAAACCAATAGTCCACCATTTGGCTTCACTTCCACCTTTAATATAATCTGTAACATTTTTACTTCCTTTAGTTTTATAAGCTCCGTAAGAAACTATAAACAAAAGGGTTCCAATAAGTATAATCCAATCTAATTGTGCCATAATTTATGAAAAGTAATTCATTATTATATAAAACAATACAATATACACTGCATTTACCACCAAAACGGCGGTGTATGCTTTTTTCCAGACATATTTTGGTGTTTCCATTTTAGTTAGTTTTTAATTGGTTTATTTATATTATTTTTTCCAATAGAAAGCATATTTGCAAACAGTTTATATGCTCCAGAAACACCCGCAGGTAATTCTCTAAAAAAGCTTAATCCTGTATAAATAAAATTACCTTCTCCGTATTTTGCTACTAACAAACTTCCGTTTTTTGGAGTTTCATTTTTATCATTCATACTTAATATTGATTCAAAATTAGAATCCCATTCGTTAGGAAAATACAAACCACGTTCTTGTACCCAACCATCAAAATCTTTTGCTGTAATTTTATTCGGGAAATTCAATAATTCGTGGTTAGGATTTATAATCCGTACTTCAGAATTTTCATCAGTAACTCTATCTCTTGAAAGTTTTAAAGTATAAGGAGCTACCTCGGCTACTTTTAAACCACGACTCGTATTGTATTGTCCAATTAAAGTTCCTCCATTTTTAACATAATTATGCAAATGCTCTTGATAAAACCGAGCTCTATCATTTGTATTATAGGCTCTAATTCCTAAAACAACAGCATCAAAATTTTGTAATTTTTCTGGTGTAATGTCATCATCATTTAATTCAACAACGGTATAACCTATTTGACGTAAACTTGTTGGAACAACATCTCCTGCACCTTGAATATAACCAACAACTTGACCTTTTTTTTGAATATTTAAACGTACCACTTTTGCTTCTGCAGGCATTATTATAGATTGAAATGGAATATGATTATAATCTATTTCAACCAATTCATCTGTATACGCTTTACCATCAATTTCAACTATTGGGGCAATCAATCCTTCAGATTGATGCTCAGGAGGACTTACATTAAATTGAAAACTTTGCTCGGCTCCTTTTTGTGTTAAATTAAAATTTACAGTTTCTGGTGAAACACTCCAATCATTGGGCAAACAAAATGTTAATTTTCCCTTTAAATTATCTTTTAATGCTTTTACTTTTATGTTAATTTGTTGTGTATCTCCATCTACAAAAATGTGTACTTTTTCAGGAAATGAAGCCGAAACTTCTGGCAATACATCGAAAGGTTGATATACTTCACCTTTAACTGGGTCGTTATATTTATAAACTACTTCCTTAATAAACGGAATTGTAACTCCGTTAAAATCTAACATAAAATTTGCCTTAATTTCTTTTGGAGTTTCTGGTAAACTTATCAAATTTTCATCGGGAACTGCATACATTCCCATAGTCCCTTTATTATAAAGCCAATATGGAAATGTATAATTAACTTCAGAAGGAATACCAACTTCTATAGAAGATTGATGTGGTTTATTATTTGTTAGTTCTATATTTTTATTTTCAACAACATTTAACGGATTGATTGTTACACTAATTAAAGAAACAGGATAATCACTTCTATTTATAGCTTCAATTTTAATAGTATTCTTAGCATTTTTTGTTGTAGACGTTTGGTCGGAAACAGCTTCTAAATACAACCCGGCACAAGCAGTAATTATGTTCTTTATTTCTTCCGTCTTTTGTTCTTTCCAATAAAAATCGTCTAATTTTTGAATTAATTTATAAGCTTCTAATAATTGTGGAATACTAGCCGATGGATTTTTAAAATCATAATTTTGCTCAACTTTTGTTAAAATTTTAGCTATTGCTTTTCCCCCTACAACCCTATTCCAAGAAGTGTCTATTCCATCAAAAACATTTTTGTTATTTGGAAAATCACCCTTTATAAACTCTAAATATTCAGTTTGATTTCCTCTAGAACCTGTACTTCCAAAACCTTGAGATTGGTGTTGACTTCGACTTAATGATGCTATCTCACTATTAGACAATCCTTTATGCGGATAATACGCTCCAATTTCTAAATCTACCAAATTGGTTTTATCTGCTTTATCAAAATTTTCTTGACTTCCATAAAACCACCACGAAGTATTAAAAAATATTCTTTTAGACTGCCAAATTTCATCATTTTTTAAATGTGTTTTATATGTTTTATTTGCGGCTAAATCAAACGCTTCAATGCCCAACATAGCCGAAGCAGTATGATGTCCGTGTGTTGTGCCTGGAGTTTTGTGATTAAACCTATTTACAATAATATCTGGTTTAAATTTTCTAATTACAGCAACTACATCTTTCAGTACCTCATCTTTATTCCAAATTTCTAAAGTTTCATCTGGATGTTTAGAATAGCCAAAATCGTTGGCTCTGGTAAAAAACTGTTCGCCACCATCAATTTTTCTTGCAGCCAATAATTCTTGTGTTCTAATTACACCTAATAACTCTCTAATTTCTGGTCCAATTAAATTTTGCCCGCCATCACCTCTTGTTAAACTTAAATAAGCAGTTCTTGCCTTTATATCATTAGAAAAATAAGAAATCAATCGTGTATTTTCATCATCTGGATGCGCAGCAATGTACAAAACAGTTCCTAAGAAATTTAACTTTTGAATTGATTCATAAATATCACCAGAAGTGGGTTTTTTAGGTGCTTGCGAAAATGATATTAAAGTGCTAAAGATTGATAAAAATAAGAATAACGTAATTTTATTCATAAAATAGATCGGTTAATTTTAGTAGTAAAAACAAATATAAAATTTAATTAATAGGATACGGATTAAATGTAACTATATTAACATAATTATAACTTTTTTAAAAATAGTTTTATAACATACTCTTAACCTTAGTTTTAAAATACATTATTTAGTTTTAAACTGTTGATAAATAATATTTTTATAACAATATATTTAGAATATATTTGTAACTTATTCCATTAAAATAATTTTAAATGAAATTTATAGTATCAAGTAGCCAATTATTAAAACAGCTTCAAGTTTTAGGTGGTGTAATTAACAGTAGTAATACCTTACCTATTTTAGATAATTTCTTATTCGAATTAGACCAAAATGAATTAAAAATATCTGCATCTGATTTAGAAACAACAATGAGTACAACCATTGAAGTTGAATCTGATTCTGATGGTTCTGTTGCGGTTTCGGCTCGTTTATTATTGGATACTTTAAAAACATTTCCAAATCAACCATTAACATTTAAAACAGAAGATAATAATACTTTGGAAATTAGTTCTAGTCATGGTAAATATGATATGGCTTATTTTGATGGAAATGAATTTCCAAAAGCCGTTTCTATTCAAAGTCCAAGCAGTACAGTAATTCCTGGAAATATATTGGCAACAGCTATTTCTAAAACTATTTTTGCTGCTGGTAACGATGATTTAAGACCAGTAATGAGTGGAGTATTTTTTCAGTTTAGTAGCGAAAGTTTAACTTTTGTTGCAACAGATGCACACAAATTAGTTAAATATTCTAGAACAGATGTTACTGCAAATGATGCTGCTGAATTTATAATGCCAAAAAAACCTTTAAATTTATTAAAAGGAATTTTAGGAACAGTTGATAACGATGTTACTATTGAATACAACGATTCTAACGCTAAATTTACATTTGACAATGTTATTCTAGTTTGTAGATTAATTGATGGCAAATATCCTAATTATGATGCTGTAATTCCAAAAGAAAACCCAAATAAACTAACAGTTGATAGAGGTACTTTTTTAAATTCTGTAAAACGTGTATCAATTTTCTCAAGTAAGACTACACATCAAATTCGTTTAAAAATGGCAGGAACAGAATTAAATATTTCTGCTGAAGATATTGATTATTCTAACAAAGCTGAAGAACGCTTGGTTTGTGAATATCATGGAGATGATATGCAAATTGGATTTAACTCTCGCTTTTTAACAGAAATGTTAGGAAACTTAAGCTCTAATGAAGTTTTAATTGAAATGAGTTTACCAAATAGAGCAGGAATTTTAACACCAATTGATGGTGTTGAAGAAGGTGAATTTATTACTATGTTGGTAATGCCTGTAATGTTGAATAGTTAAAATATTAAACAATATAAAATTATAAAAAACCACAATTTTTAAAATTGTGGTTTTTTTTATGTTTCAATTATAATAAGTATCACTTATTCCCTAAATTAGTGTTTTAGTTATTCCTATTAATATTTATAAAAAAATAAATTCAACAATAGCATCGCATGAAAAAGCCTAATTTATTAAACAGAAGAAATTTTATAAACCAAACAGCATTAGCAAGTGGAGCATTATTATTTCCTATTGACTTAACTTCAACTAACTTATTTTCTACTAATAGCACTTCAAAAAACAATCTTGAATTGCATCTTTTTTCTAAATGCTTACAATTTTTAGATTATAAAGATATGTGTATTGCTGTAAAGGAAATGGGCTTTGATGGAATTGATCTTACGGTTAGACGGAAAGGTCACGTGCTTCCAGAAAATGTTTTACAAGATCTACCAAAAGCAACAGAACAAATGAAACTACATGGTTTAATTCCAAAAATGATTTCGACCAATGTAATTTCTGCAGATGAGCCTTCTCAGATTTCTGTTTTAGAAACTGCTAAGCAATTAGGTTATCAATATTATAGAACAGATTGGTTAAAATACAATCGTAATATAACAATCTTAGAAAATCTAAATACAGCAAAAAATCAATTTAATCAATTAGCCCAACTCAACAGTAAAATTGGAATTTGCGGTGCATATCAAAACCATTCTGGACATTATATTGGTTCTGCAATTTGGGATTTACAGCAATTATTGTTAGATATTTCACCAACAAATTTGGGCTCTCAATACGATATTATGCACGCTTCAGTTGAAGGTGGTAAAAATTGGGAAATTGGCTTCGAATTAATTAAACCACATATAAATTCTTTAGTAATTAAGGACTATAAATGGAAAAAAATAGATGAAAAGTGGAAAATGGTTTACACTCCATTAGGAGAAGGAATGATTGACTTTCACCACTATTTCACGTTACTAAAAAAGTATAATATTAATGTCCCTATTACGCTTCACGCTGAATATGATTTAGGTGGTGCAGAAAAAGGTGGAATTCCAACCATTGAAAAGTCTGAAATATTAAAGAAAATAAAAAAAGATGTTTCTTATATTAGAAAAGTTTGGAAAGAAATAAATGAATAAATCACAAACTAAATCAATATTAAAATCTGGATTACTTACTGGCTTAATTTACGCTTTACTTATGGCTGGATTTGATTATTCAAATGAACAAAGTTTTAGACTTTTTAGATTTATAATCAATTTTTTGTTTTTTGGAATTTTTATGGGGTTATTAGCTTTTTACAATATTAAAAAAACAAAGAAAAATAAATAACACTTTTCTAAAATTTAATGTAGCGTTTTTTAATAATACTTCGTATTGATAGTAAATTATCAAATAACAAAGTTAATTATTATGAAAAATTTCTTCAAACAATTGTTTAAGTTTAGCAAGTTCTTTTTATTAACACTTTTAATAAGTATAGGATTTATTTCGTGTGAACTTTCAGATGGCACTTTAGACAATCTAGCAAATGAAAGTTATTATATAGATTATGCCGGTTTTACACCCACTGGGGATCAATACAATGAATATGTAGAAAATCCATTTATAAATGTATCTGAAAATCCTATTTCAACATTTTCAACAGATGCAGATGGAGCTGCTTATGCAAATGTGCGTAGATTTTTACAACAAGACCAAACAATACCTCCAACAGGAGCTGTTAGAACTGAAGAATTAATAAATTATTTTCAATTAGATTATCCTTCAAATAACACCACGCATCCTATTACTCTGAACGGAGAAGTGAGCGAATGTCCTTGGAATTCAGATAATAAACTAGTTAGAATTGGCCTAAAAGGTAAACCTATAGCGACAGAAAATTTACCACCATCAAATTTTGTTTTTTTAATTGATGTTTCAGGTTCTATGGCAAGTGAAGATAAATTAGATCTCTTAAAAAACGGATTCAATTATTTTGTTGATGAATTAACTGATAATGACAAAGTTGCTATTGTAACGTATGCAGGTTCAGCTAGCGTAGTTTTAGAGGCAACTTCGGGAAGTGAAAAACAAAAAATTAAAAACGCTATAAATAAATTAGGAGCTGGCGGAAGCACTGCCGGAGCACAAGGTATAATAACAGCATATGAAATTGCACAAGAACAATTTATAGAAGACGGAAATAACAGAATCGTAATTGGTACTGATGGCGATTTTAATGTAGGTCCTTCAAGTCAAGAAGAACTTATAAAATTAATTGAAGAAAAAAGAGAATTAGGCATTTATATTACTGTTTTAGGTGTTGGACGTGGAAATTTAAACGATGCAGCTTTAGAACAAATTGCAAATAACGGAAATGGGACTTACGAATATATTGACACCATAGAACAACTAAAAAAAGTGTTTATTTACGATTACAGTAAGTTTTATACCGTTGCAAAAGATGTTAAAATTCAAGTTGAATTTAATCCAACAAATGTTGAATCATACCGTTTAATAGGTTACGAAAACAGGGTGCTGGAAAATGAAGATTTTGAAGATGATACAAAAGATGCTGGAGAAATTGGTGCAAACCAAAATGTAACTGCATTGTATGAAATTGTTCCAAAAAACAATGCAAATAACCAAAACAACCCAACATTTACAATTGATTTTAGATATAAAAATCCAGATTCTGATGCTAGTATTCCGTTAGAATTAGAAATATTTGATCAAGGAAAAACATTTAACCAAGCATCCGATTTTATGAAATTTACAACAAGTGTTGCTTCTTTTTCTATGTTACTTTCAGATTCTGAATATAAAGGAACTAGTAATTATGACACTGTTCTAGAATGGTTAAATGCAACAAATTTAAACGATGAACACGGTTTTAAAGCTGAATTTAAAGAGTTAGTTAAAACAGCTAAAAATTTAAATTAACAACAACTCTTTAATTCCTGCTTAGGCAAGAATAAGACTTGGGTTAAACTAAATACAAATATTTAAATAATGAAAAAACTATTGTTACTTTTCCTATTAATTATATCAACAAGCTGCACAAATAATAAAGATGAAGAAATAATTTCAATTTCTAAAGGAATTATAGGAACCGTAAAATATGGCAAAGGAGACTGCATGCCATTAATAGACGGATCAGGAAGAAACTACACAAATTTTAATGGTACACTCTATTTTATTTTAAAATCTGATTTAGAAAACTTAGGTGATGGTGATTTTGCACAACTAAAACTAAATAGTATAAATACCACTATTAAAAATGGTAAATTAAATTTTGAGCTACCTAATGGTACTTATTTAGTAATGCCGTTAGATGTTTATCAGTATTCAGATGAAAATACAATTACTGTTGAAGATGGAGTTATTATTAGAAAAGACTTTTATTTTTTTAAATGTACTTCTTATTAAATATTATATCATATTTTTAATAGAATATAAAACCTTAAAAATCCGCTTTTGGCGGATTTTTTTGTATCATTGTTTTAAAATTTATTTATGAACTTTTTGGCACATTTATACCTTTCTAAAGACAATAAAAATATTCTAATTGGAAACTTTATTTCTGATGCTATAAAAGGTAAAAAATATAAAAAGTATCCAAAAGAGATTCAAGCTGGTATATTATTACATAGAGAAATAGACACTTTTACAGATGCACATCCAATTGTTAGAAAAAGTATGCGCAGATTAAACAAACGTTATAGACATTATAATGGTGTAATAATTGATATTTTATACGATCATTTCTTAGCTAAAAATTGGTCTAATTATTCAGAAATTCCTTTAGAACTCTATGCCGAAAATGTGTATTCATTTTTAAATAAAAATATAGCTACTTTTCCAGAAGAAACCCAACATTTATTGCCGTACATGATTCAATATAACTGGTTGGTAAATTATGCCTCATTAGAAGGTATTGAACGTGTTTTAAAAGGCATGAACAAACGTACTAAAGGAATTTCGCAAATGGATTTAGCAATTGAAGATTTAAAAATTAATTACACAGAATTTGAGAATGATTTTACAGCGTATTTTCAAGAATTAATAGACTTTTCAAACAAAAAAACAACCTATCTTTTATCTAAATGAGAACCTATATTTCAATCTTAGTTATAGCATTTGCATTAATACAATGCAAACCGAAATTGGCTGAAAAAACAACTAAAACAATTGGTTTAATTGCAGATAGTGCAATGGTTGTTTCTGCACGTGAAGAAGCTTCAAAAATTGGAGTCGAAATCCTTAAAAAAGGTGGAAACGCTTTTGATGCTATGGTTGCAACTGAATTGGCTTTGGCTGTTTCATATCCGGTTGCTGGTAATATTGGTGGTGGCGGATTTATGGTTTACAGACTAAATGACGGAGAAACTGGTGCTTTAGATTATCGTGAAAAAGCGCCAATATTAGCTTCAAAAAATATGTATTTAAACGAAAATGGTGATGTAATTGAAGATAAAAGCACATTAGGAGCCATGGCAGTCGGAATTCCAGGAACGATTGCTGGTATTTTTGAAGCTCATAAAAAATTTGGGACCTTACCTATTGAGATGCTTATTGAACCTGCAATTGATTTAGCTAAAAACGGAATCATTATCACTAAAAATCAGGCAAATAGTTTAAATAAAAGTCGTGATAACTTTAAAAAGGCAAATAATTATACCATTCACTTGGATACTTTATGGAAAGCTGGTGATACTTTAAAATTCACTGAATTAGCAACTACACTTGAGCGTATTAAAACAAATGGTAAAAATGAATTTTACAAAGGAAAAACAGCAGAGTTTATTGTAAATTATATTCAAGAATTAGGTGGTATTATTACTATGGAAGATTTAGAAAAATACGAAGCCAAATGGCGCAATCCAATTACTTTTAATTATAAAGATTTTGAAATTACTTCTATGACGCTTCCTTCGAGTGGCGGCATATGTTTAGCACAAATATTAAAAGCAATAGAACCTTATAATTTAAACGAAATTAAGCATAATTCATCAAAATATATTCAATTATTAACCGAAGCCGAACGAAGAGCTTATGCGGATAGAGCACATTACTTAGGAGATCCAGACTTTGTTTCTGTTGCCATTGATAGTTTAATAGACTCGAAATACATAAACCATAGAATGGAAAGTTTTTCTTGGGAAAAAGCTACAGAATCTTCTGAAATTTCTTACGGAAAATTAAACGGTTACGAAAGTGAAGAAACCACCCACTACTCTATTGTTGATAAATACGGTAACGCAGTTGCTGTAACAACAACTTTAAATACAGGATTTGGATCTAAAGTATATGTAAAAAATGGTGGTTTCTTTTTAAATAATGAAATGGACGATTTTAGTGCAAAACCTGGCGTTCCAAACTCTTATGGTTTAGTGGGATCAGAAGCAAATGCTATTGCCTCAGAAAAACGTATGTTAAGTTCTATGACACCAACTATTGTATCACAAAATGGAAAATTAAAAATGGTAGTTGGAAGCCCAGGAGGTTCAACTATAATAACCTCAGTTTTACAAAATATTTTAAATATTATAGAGTTCAATATGGGAATGCAGGAATCGGTAAATGCAGCTAGATTCCATCATCAATGGTTACCAGACAATATTTTAATGGAACCAAAAGGTTTTGATAGCATTTCAAAAGTTGAATTGCAAAGTAAAGGATATAAACTATTAGAACGAGAATCTTTGGTTATTGGAAAAGTAGATGCCATTTTAGTTCTCCCAAATGGCAAATTAGAAGGTGGTGCAGATTCTAGAGGAGATGATAAAGCAGTTGGGTTTTAATCATCTATTTTTCAGTTTTAATAATACTATTATTGGTACAATACCATGTGGCAACCTATAAATTGTTTGGTATAAATTTAAATGTATTAATTCCCAAAAAAAATCAAAAGAAAACCCTGCAATCACTCGTGCAAACGAAGTTAAGAATCCCCAAATTGCTAAATAAACTAATGCATATTTAGCTACTTTAGGTACAAATATTAAAATTGCACCTGCAAAGTCTAAAATTCCTGCAATTAATAAAAAATTACGTGCTCCTTGTTCTGTAAAACCTAAAATATCTATTACCATTCCTAAAAAAAATCCCGGAACAGGATAATAACCAACAGCATATAAACCGTGCGCTATAAAAACAGCTGTAATTAATAACTTCAGAATTAAAATTAAATGTTTTTGAATAAACTTTTTATGATAAAAAACAAAAATAAAAGGAATACTAAACTGAATACTATATTCAAAAAATTGACTGAATTGATAAAACCTGTCGCTCAATAATAAAAAAGCTAAAAATAATAACCCTATTCCTCCAAATAAAATAATATAACTGCCTATTCTTTCTCTTTTTGAATAAAAAATAACGGCAACAGCACTTAACAAATATAAAATTCCAAAAGCAAAAACACTGTTATCTATAAATGCATCTAATTTTGGAGAATTAGCATACGTTTGCCAAGGAACACCAATTACACTTTCAACAAAAGGTTTTAATAAGCTTTCGTTCCAAAAAAAAGTTCTAAAAGGTGCATCCCAAAAAATAAATTGCCATGCTCTTCCTAAAAAAACAAAAACTACTGAAATTTTTAATAGTTTAAAACTGCTACTTAATTTTAGTTCTTTTTTCATAAATCATTACAAAACTATTAAAATATGAAGTATCTAATTTATAAATGTTAAAAATATTTTATACTATTAATAAATAATAATACTTTTGAACGTTACTGATTAATTGTAACATGTTTTGATTTAACTTTGGATATATGAAGAAATTAGTTTTACTCTTATTTTTAAGCACTTTTATATTAAATGCTGCAAATGATAAGTATCGTTTAGTTTTAAGAAATAATCCTGCTACAACTGTAACCATTGGATGGAATCAAATTTCTGGTAACAATCCAACCGTTTATTATGGCACAACGGATTTTGGAACAAATTATAAAAATTATAAAAATAAAAAAGGTGTAGATAGAGCCGTTCATTTTAAAGGAATGCATAATAATTTTGTGCGTTTAAAAAACTTAAAACCAAATACTGCGTACTATTTTGTTATCAAGGATAGTGAAGGTTTAAGTGAACGTTTTTGGTTTAAAACTGCACCTAAAAACAAAGAAAGCATTTCATTAATTGCTGGTGGAGACTCAAGAAATAATCAAATTCCAAGACAAAATGCTAATAAATTAGTGTCAAAATTAAAACCAACTGCTGTGTTGTTTGGAGGAGATATGACTGGTGGAGATACCGATAGCGAATGGCAAACTTGGTTTAACGATTGGCAATTAACAATTGCTTCAGATAACAGAATGTTTCCTATTATAGCTACAAGAGGAAATCATGAGCGAGAAGATAAAAGTATTTACAACTTATTTGATACGCCTTCAGAAAGAGTTTATTATAGTATTCCGTTCGGTAAAAAATTTGTAAGAGTTTACACTCTTAATTCTGAAATTGCAATTCCAGGAGGTCAAACTAATTGGCTTAAAAATGAATTAAAAGCAAATAAAAACGATCAATGGAAAATTATACAATACCACAAACCAATGCGGCCACATGTTTCTAGAAAAAAAGAAAGACATTTTCAATACCAACATTGGGCAAATTTATTTTACCAAAACAATGTACAATTAGTGGTTGAATGTGATTCGCATACTGTTAAAACTACTTGGCCAATTAAACCCTCAACGGCTGTTGGCAGTGATGAAGGTTTTATAAGAGATGCTAATGGAACAATATATGTTGGTGAAGGATGCTGGGGAGCTCCATTAAGAAAAAATGACGACATTAAAGAATGGACAAGAGATTCTGGCTCTTTTAATCAATTTAAATGGATTTTTGTTACAAAAGATGCTATTTCCACCAGAACTATTAAAACTGATAATGCAGATGAAGTTGAAGAGTTATCAAATGAAAATCAGTTTAAAATTCCTAAAAATTTAAACATTTGGTCACCACCAAATGGAGCTGTTATAGAAATTAAAAAATAAAAAAATTGACATCTAACACGATTACCAACGGAATATTAAAAGCTATTGCAATATTAGTAGCAGTTTGCTTGTTACTTTACTTTTTGTACCAAGTGCAATCAATTTTAATATATATAGCTATTTCTGCTGTTATTGCTTTAATAGCAAGTCCAATAATTTCATTTCTAAGACGAAGATTAAAGTTTCCAAATACTTTAGCTGTTATTTTTACAATGCTAATTTTTATTGGAATTTTTTCTGGGTTAATTTCCATGTTTATTCCTTTAATAATTGAGCAAGGACAAAACTTATCATTATTAAATATAGATCAGCTTCAAACTAACATTCAAGATTTATTAATTCAATTAAACGACTATTTTTTAGCTAAAGGAATCGATGTTTTAGATGAGTTAAAGCACGCTGATTTATTTAAAAATATCACAGCCATTCCTAACTTATTAAACTCTGTAATTGGAACACTTGGTAGTTTAAGTATTGGTTTATTTTCTGTACTTTTTATTACGTTCTTTTTAATGAAAGATACCCAAATTATGGAAAGCTCTATTTATGTTTTAGTAAGTGATAATAACGAACATAAACTTAAAAAATCCTTATCAACAATAAACCATTTATTATCTAGATATTTTATTGGCTTAGTTTTTCAAATTAGTATTCTGTTTATAATTTACACCATAACCTTACTAATTTTTGGAATCGAAAATGCCGTTGTTATTGCATTTTTATGTGCACTTTTAAACTTAATTCCATACATAGGTCCTTTAGTTGGTGGTGTTTTAATGTTATTTTTATCTATGAGTAGTAATTTAGGTCAAGATTTTCAATCTGAAATTTTACCAACTACAATTTATGTAATGATTGGTTATGTAATTGCACAATTAATAGACAATTTTTTAAGTCAACCTTTAATTTTCTCTAACAGTGTAAAATCACATCCATTAGAAATATTTTTAGTAATTATGATAGCTGGAGTTTTATTTGGTGTAACAGGAATGATAGTTGCCATACCAACTTATACAGCAATTAAAGTAATTTTAAAAGCCTTTTTAGCAGACAATAAGATTGTAAAATCTCTCACTAAAGACCTGTAAATGAGTACTTATATAGCTTTATTAAGAGGGATTAACGTTTCTGGGAAAAACAAAATTAAAATGGTTGAACTTAAACAACTATTTTTAAATCTTGGTTTTTGTAATGTTGTTACCTATATCCAAAGTGGTAATGTACTATTTTCAACTAAAAAAATTAGTACTGTAAAAATTGAAGAACTAATTATTAATGAAATTAAAAAACATTTTAATTATTCTATTAAAGTATTGATTTTAAAAAAGAATGAATTTGAAGCTGTGTATAAAGCAAACCCATTATTAAATAATATAAGTTTCGATTTAAAAAAAGTGTGTGTAGTATTTTTAAATAAAACTCCATCAAAAGAAGGAATTAAAAATGTTAAAAGTCTAGCATCTAAAGATGAAATAGTTATTTTTAAGGATAGAACAGCATATTTATATTGCCCAAAAGGATTTGGTAGCACCAAACTTTCTAATAACAATATTGAAGCCAAATTAAATGTTTCGGCAACATCTAGAAACTGGAACACCGTTACAAAACTTGTAGAATTAAGCAATCAATAAATTGAATATAAATATCTTAAACAATGAAGTTCAGAGTTTTATTAACTCGAATTTAAAATCTGAAATTACTAAACTGATTTTAAAAGGAAGCCCATTTCCTGAAATTTCAATTCAAGAGATTGCAGAACAGATTTTAGCTAAAAGTCGTTGTGAAAAAAAATTGCCCACGTGGTTTTCTACCGAAAATACGTACTACCCAAGTAAATTAAATATTGAACAAACCTCTTCAGAAATTACTGCTAAATACAAAGCAAATTTAGTAAGTGGAAATCTATTAATAGACATTACTGGAGGATTTGGAGTTGATGCTTTTTATTTTTCACAAAAAGTTAAAAATGTAACACATTGTGAAATTAATAAACAACTTTCTAAAATTGTTACTCATAATTTAAAACAATTAAATTGTATAAATATTGAAACATTTATTGGCAATGGTTTAAAATATCTGGAAAACTCTAAAAAACAATATGACTGGATTTATGCAGATCCTTCACGTAGAAATGATGTTAAAGGAAAAGTTTTTTTATTAGAAGATTGTTTACCAAATATTCCTAAAAATCTAAATCTATTATTCCAAAAAACTTCAAATATTCTATTAAAAATTTCACCAATTTTAGATATAAAAAGCGCTATAAATGAATTAAAATTTGTAAAAGAAATTCATATTGTTGCCATTGGGAATGAGGTAAAAGAATTGCTGTTTATATTAGAAAAAAACTACACTAAAACTATAAATATTCAGACCATTAACTTCAACAAAGAAGTAACTCAAACATTTAATTTTATTTTAAATAATGAGGCTTTTGCAAGTTTTTCTCTTCCAAAAAAGTATTTATTTGAACCTAATTCTGCTATTTTAAAAGCTGGAGCCTTTTTACAAATTTCAGAAAAGCTAAAAGTTGATAAATTACACCAACATTCACATTTATATACGTCAGATAATTTAATTAATTTTCCAGGTAGAAGTTTTAAAATTAATCACATTATTTCTTACGATAAAAAAATATTGAAAAAACTAATCCCTACTAAAAAAGCCAATATAGCTACTCGCAATTTCCCTGAAACTGTAGCTCAAATACGTAAGAAAACTGGAATAAAAGATGGAGGAAATCAATATGTGTTTTTTACAACAAACTACAATAATAAGCATATTGTCTTAATTTGCGAGAAGATTAAATAGTTTTCAAACCTCGATTAATTTTGTATTTTTAGCTAATTATATTTAGTTAAAATGGCAAATAAAAACATCCGTTCATTATCTTCAAGGAAAGGACTTGAAGACAATTTATTTGAGAATATTGCAGCATTATCTCATAAAAAAGGTTCCAAGGAAGCATTTCAAGAACTTTCTAAACGCTTTATGATTGATGATTCTGTAGTTGTTGGAACTGCCTCTTTTTACGATTTCACTCGAGAAGAAAACCGAAATAAAAAAATTCACGTTTGCAGCGGAACAGCTTGTATGGTTGCTAAAACTCAAACTAACCTTAAAAAAAATATTGAAAAACATTTCAAAAAAGACGAGATTGGTCATGCTGCTTGTGTAGGTCGTTGCCATACAAATGGCGCTTTTATGATTGAAAACAATACTTTTTCTGCTAAAATACTCAAGAAGAATTGTACTAACATCTTTAACTTATTAAAAGTCAAAATCAAGAAAATAATTATAATATTAACTGTAATACAACACCAATTTTAACTTCTAAAATTAAAAATATTACAGAATTTTATCAATTAGCTAATAAATTTAAAAACAATCCTCAACTCGTAATTCAAGAATTAAAAACATCTAATTTACGCGGTCGTGGGGGCGCTGGATTTCCTTTTTGGTTTAAGTTAGATGCCGTAATAAAGGAATCGAATCCTCAAAAATATATAGTTTGTAATGCCGATGAAGGTGATCCTGGGGCATATTCTGATATGTATTTAATGGAACATCAGCCTCATAAAGTGCTGTTTGGAATGTATATGAGCGGATTAACTGCTGGTGCAAATACGGGTGTATTGTACATTCGTGGAGAATACCCAGATTCTATTAGAGTTATAAATAATGCGATTGAAGAATTAAAAGAAAAAAACTTAATTGGCGATTTTAAATTCAAAATAATTCGCGGACAAGGTTCGTATGTTTGTGGAGAAGAAACTGCATTGTTAAACTCAATTGAAGGTTTGCGTCCAGAAGTTCGGGTTCGACCGCCTTATCCAGCACAATATGGTTTATATGGTAAACCAACAGTTTTAAGCAATGTAGAAACTTTTGCTAATATTCATTGGATTTTAGAAAACGGCGGAAGCGCATTTGCTGATTTAGGCACAAAACAATCTACCGGTACCAAATTAGTTTCATTAGATAGTTTTTTTAACGCACCGGGAATGTATGAAATTGAAATGGGAACAGATTTGCACACTGTATTTTATGAATACGGAAATGGCTTTAAACAAGATATTAAAGCTTTTCAAATAGGTGGACCATTAGGTGGAATTGTTCCAATACATAAAATTGGTGAATTAACCTTAGATTTTGAAAGTTTAAATTCAAACGGATTTTTATTAGGACACGCCAGTGTAGTTTCAATACCAAGAGATTTTCCAATGGTAAAATTTTTAGAACATTTATTAGAATTTACTGCTGATGAATCTTGTGGAAAGTGTTATCCTTGTAGAATTGGCTCATTTAGAGGAATGGAAATGCTTCAAAAAGCACAAAATTCAACCTATAAAATGGATCGAGAACTATTTAATGATTTATTAGAAACTCTAGAAATTGGTTCGTTATGTGCTTTAGGTGGCGGTGTTCCATTGCCTATTAAAAATGCATTACAATATTTTGAATGAAGAACTTAAACAATATTTTACTTCAAATTAAAAAATCATCATGAAAGCATATATTAATAACTTAGCATACGATTTTGTTCAAGGTGAAACCATCTTGGAATTTGTGAGAAGAATTGAACAAAACACAAACGCCATTCCAACTATGTGCCAAGATGCTCGTTTAGAAAATTTTGGTTCTTGTAGAGTTTGTTCGGTTGAAGTAGCTCGTAAAAAAGACGGACCAACAAAAACAATGGCCTCTTGCCACACTCCTATTTCAGAAGGTTTGTACATTTATCACAATACCGAAAGAATGCAACGTCTTCGCAAAAATATTGTTGAATTGGTTTTAACTGATTATCCTTCAGACAAAATATTTCCTTCAGAAAATAAAAAAGCAACTCCTTTTCAAGAAACCATTGCACAAATTGGAATTCCAGAATATTCGTTATCCCAAAGGTAAAAATCATCTAGATATTCAACCAGATAGAGCGCATCCATATATAAAATCTGATTTATCACAATGTATCAATTGCTTTCGTTGTGTAAGAGCTTGTGAAGAAATTCAAGGAGAAATGATTTTGGGAATGTCAGGAAGAGGATTTGCAACAAACATTATCAAAGGTTTTGATACCACTTTTGATGAATCTGCCTGTGTTTCTTGTGGCGCTTGCGTGCAAACATGTCCAACCGAAGCATTAACCGATAAATTTGAAACAAAAACCTTAATTGCTGATAAAACAGTAAGAACAACGTGCACGTATTGCGGTGTTGGTTGCCAATTAGATGTATCAGTTATAGATGGAAAAATTAGAGGAATTCAAGCTCCAGAAACTGCTGAAGTAAATGAAGGTCATACTTGTTTAAAAGGTCGTTTTGCATTTCAATTTTACGACCATCCAGATCGTTTACGTGAACCAATGATTAAAAAGAATGGCAAATTTGAAGTTGTAACTTGGGATGAGGCTTATGATTTTATTGCAAAAAAATTAATCGAAATAAAAAATAAATACGGTGCAGATAGTATTGGTGGAATTTCTTCATCAAGAGCAACCAACGAAGAAAATTATTTAATGCAAAAAATGATTCGTGTTGCTGTTGGTACCAATAATATTGATGGTTGCGCGCGAGTTTGCCACGCTCCTACAGCTTTTGGTATGCAACAATCTTTTGGAACTGGAGCTGCAACAAATTCAATAGAAGACTTAAAACAAACCGATGCTATTTTCTTATTTGGTGCAAATCCGGTAAAAGGTCACCCAGTTACTGGTGCTAAAATAAAACAAGCCTTTATGAAAGGTGTCACATCGATTGTTGTAGACCCTATCAAAACTAAATTAGCAGATTTAGCACAATACCATTTGCAAATAAGACCGGGTACTAACGTGGCTATTTTAAATATGATTTCCCATTATATTATAAAAGAAAATTTAGTAAATCAACATTTTATTGATTCTTATACAGAAAAATATGAGGAATTTAAAAATCATGTTGAACATTTTGATATGGATGAATTAGAAACTCTTACTGGCGTTATCAAAAGAACTGGTTAGACAAGCTGCAATTGCTTATGCTTCGGCAGATAGGGCTATGGAATTTCACGGTTTAGGTGTTACTGAGCATTTTCAAGGAAGTAAAACTGTAATGTTATTGTCTAACATAGCCATGATGACAGGAAATATTGGGAAAAAGGGTGTTGGTTTGAATCCCTTACGCGGACAAAACAATGTACAAGGAGCAGCTGATATGGGTGTTCAACCTCATCAAGGAGCTGGCTACTTAAACATTAATTTACCTGACGTTCAAAACTATTATGCAAATAAATATAAGGTAGAAAAGATGCCTGAATTTGAAGGATTAAAAATTCCTCAAATGTTAGATGCCGCTATTGAAGGTAAATTAAAAGCACTCTATATTATGGGTGAAGATACCATTATGACGGATCCAAACACCAATCATAGTATTAAAGCTTTTGAAAAATTAGACTTAATTGTAGTGCAAGAATTATTTATGACTGCAACAACTGAAATGGCTGATGTAGTTTTACCTGCTTCTTCCTATTTTGAAAAAAATGGAACATTTACAAATGGAGAACGAAGAGTACAACGCGTAAATAAAGTAATTGATCCTATTGGAAATACAAAACCAGATGGGCAAATCATTATTGACATGATGTATAAATTAGGTTATAATCAACCTACTGGATTAACTTATGATGCTGCAAAAGTAATTGAAGAAATTGCTGATGTTATTCCGTTTATGAAAGGATTAACTTGGGAACGATTGGGTGAAAATGGTTTACAATGGCCAATTAAAGAAGATGGAACTGATACTAAAATGCTTCATATTAATGGACATTTTAAAAAAGGAATCGGAACTTTTCATCACTTCGAATTTGAAGAAACTCCAGAAATTACTTCGCATGGAAAAAAATATCCTTTTATTTTAACTACAGGAAGAGAATTAGAACATTATAATTCTGGAACAATGACGCGAAGAACCGACAATCAAACTATTTTGGCTCAAGATGTTTTAGAAGTGCACCCTAGAGATGCAAAAGATAAAGGGATAAAAGACCTTGAAATCGTTCGGATCTTTTCAGACAGAGGAAGTGTTAACATACCAATTAAATACTCTAAAAGTGTTAAAAGAGGAGTTTTAAGAACCACTTTTCATCAACCTGAAGTATTTATAAATATTATAACAGGAAGTGTTGGAGATAAAGAAACAATGACTCCAGAATACAAAGTAGTAGCGGTTGATTTTGAACGAATACTAAACTAGTCTATGCAAACTTCTAAATACGAAGGTTTTTTAATAAACAATGGCAACTCTAAAAAAGTAAAAGATGCTTTAGTGGTTGAAGCTGCATTACAAATTAATATCAATAGAGAACCTTATACAGTTGTAATGAGAACTCCTGGAGATGACTTCGAATTGATCCGTGGTTTATTATATGCTGAAGATATTTATAAAAATAAAGCAAAGTTAACTTATGAAATTGTTGAAAAACGTGAAAACGGATTTTCAATTATTAATGTTACCATTCCAAAAAATATTATAGGTAAAGGCTATTTAAATAAACGAACATTATTATCTGTTTCTTCTTGTGGAATTTGTGGTAAACAAAAACTAGACGATATTTCGGTAAAAGGAAGCAAACTTTCAAATGATTTTAATTTTGATTTCTTAAAAATTGAAGAATTGTTTTTAGAAATGAAAGCAAATCAAGAAACGTTTGATTTATCTGGCGGATCCCATGCCGCTTCATTATTTGATGTAAATTATAAAATACTATCAATAAAAGAAGATATAGGTAGACATAATGCTGTAGATAAAGTTATTGGTGATTTACTTTTGACAAACTCTTTAAGCAAGGCAAATTGTATGTTTGTCAGTGGCCGTGTTTCTTATGAAATTATTTCGAAGGCATTTATTGCTAAAATTCCTTATGTAATTGCTGTTTCAGCCTGCTCAAGTTTAGCTGTTGATTTTGCTAAAGAATTTGGAATTTGCCTTATTGGTTTTTCAAGAGGTAAAAAAGCTACGCAATATTCCAAACGTTAAACAAATTACACGTTTTACATAATAAATTACTTATTTTAAACAATATTTTGCAAATGTCAAAAAAAAATCTATTTTTGTATAAAATATGAACGTCCTTATAGTTACAAATCTTTACGGAGATGGTTTGTAATTCGTTCATTATCACAATTAAAACATTTTTCTAATAAAAATTTGTTCTAATTTTTCTTTAAAAATCTCCAAAATAGAAGTTTTAGTATATAAAATATAAGACTTTTTTACCTTTTTTAATTTAGAGTTAGCCCTTTAAATTAAAGGAGAATTAGTTTTTTAGGTCACATTATTTTTTCAATTTAAAAAAATAATGGTGACATTTTTTTGTTTATACATAAGTTTTACATTAAATTTGAGGTTCTTACTAATCATTTAATTCTTACTAAAAATGAAAAAATTAAAATTAATTTTCGGATTGCTACTTGTAGCAGGTTTTTTTGCTGCAATAGCTTTAAGTAACACATCAACTGACAATCAAGCTCTTAAAAAGAGAGGTCAAATGTACCTTCCAACAAAAGGTTAAAAATTATACTTAAAACATTTAGGTTATAATAATTTACAATACCACAATAGTTTTACTATTGTGGTTTTCTGGGTTGATTCATTTTGTCTTTCTAATTAATTAACTATATTTGTTATACAGCTTAGTTAGTTAATAAATGTTTAAAAATAATAAAAAATCATCATTACTTATAGGGAGTGTTATTGTGTTTTTAATTGTTATAACGCCATATTTACTCTACTTTTATCAATCTGTGCCTGTTAATAACCCTGATCCAGATTTCCCTGAGGACTGGGAGACTATTTTTGGAGTAATTAAAGCTGGTGGCTTTATGAAAGCACAGAACTATATTTACTATTTTTTCTCAAAATTTGTACCCCTATTACTTTTATTTATTTGGTTTATTACCAACAAACATTGGTGGGTACATGCAATTGCAATTCCAATTTCAGTGTATTTGTTTCAATTAATTGCCATAATTAATGACAGTATTGATTATGTTGATGAAGTTGAATTTATCTATACAGTTCCTATAGCAGTTATTATTATAACAATATTGTATTATATAAGAAGTAAAATGTCTATTTATATACAAGCAGTAGATTTAAAAAAAGAAATGGATGAGAATATGAAAGAACCTCAAAAAATAAAATAATTTATTAACCATTTTTGCATTCTGCACTTTCCCTTCGGTTTATAAATATCAATTTTTTTAAAGTTTAAATATTTTATTAGAATGAACATTAAAAATTATCTATTTTTTTCTTCTTACTCTTTATTAAAATTTTCAATTTTAGTTTTAGTTTTAAGTTCCATTTCTTGCAACAAACAAAAAGGAGAAGAGTACTCTCCCCTTCAAATTTCTCTTAATAATCACAAACATGATGAGGGTTTTATAGGGTCGGCAAATTGTATTGAGTGTCACCAAACTGAATATAATGATTGGATGGGTTCTGACCATCAATTAGCTATGCAGTTACCAACTGATGATACTGTGTTAGGGGATTTCAATAATTCAAAATATACAATTTATGGAGTAACAAGTACTTTCTTTAAAAGGGATAGCTTGTTTATAATTAATACACAAGGGCCTGATGGAAAATATTCTGATTTTGAAGTAAAATATACTTTTGGAGTTTATCCTTTACAACAATACTTAGTTATTTTTCCTAAAGGAAAACTTCAAGTGCTAACGCCTTTTTGGGATTCACGTTTAAAAGAAGAAGGCGGGCAAAAATGGCAACATTTATATCCTGATGAATTTATTGCTTCACACGATGAATTAAATTGGGGAAGACCCTTACAAAATTGGAATTATATGTGCGCTGAATGCCACTCAACCAATGTTAAAAAAAATTACAATCCTAATACGCAAACTTATAATACAACTTTTGATGAAATAAATGTTTCTTGTGAAGCATGTCATGGACCTGGAGATTTGCATAAAAAATGGGCACAAGACACCCTTCAGAATGTAAAGAATATGGGACTAATTTTTGACATTATGGACAGAGATCCAAGTCTATGGAATATTGATCCAGAAACTGCAAAGGTAACCCGTTCAAAACCTAGAACTTCAAATATGCAAGTAGAATGGTGTGGCCGTTGCCATTCTAGAAGATCTCAGCTAACTGATGAATTTACATTTGGAAAAATGTTAGAACATACCCATCAGGTAGCTTTTTTAGATTATCCTTTATACAACGATGATGGGACAATTAATAATGAAGATTATGTATATGGATCCTTTCTTCAAAGTAAAATGTATGCGAAAGGGGTTACTTGTAAAGATTGTCACAACGTGCATAGTGGAGAATTAAAAGGTGGTAAAGAAAATGTTTGTTTTCAATGCCATATGCCTAGCAAATATAAAACAACAGAACATCATAAACATAAAGAAGGTGGTACTGGAGCAAGTTGTATAAGTTGTCATTTACCAAAATTTACCGTTATGGTAGTTGACCCTCGTTCAGACCACAGCATGCGCATTCCAAGACCTGATATTAGTGTAAAAACTGGAGCTACAAATGCTTGTAATAATTGTCATAAAGATAAATCCAATGAATGGGCATCTATAGAATTTAAAAAATGGTATGGCAATAAATATGATACTATTTCACATTATGGTTTTGCTTTTCATAATATAAGAACCAATAAACCTGATGCTCAATCCGATTTAAATAAAGTTATTAATGACAAAGACATGGCAAATATAGTTGTAGGAACTGCCATTAGATATCAAGATTATAGAAATAATCCCTTAGCTTTTGAAAATTTAAAAATGACACTAGCATCTCCAAGTCCATTAGTGAGAAGAGCCGGGTTAGAATCTCTTCGAAATCTACCTAAAGAGCAGCAATTTAAATACGCATTACCTTTAGCAAATGATTCCGTATATGGTGTTAGACATATTGTAAATAGCTTAATTTATGATATGCCTACAACAAATATACCTGTTGAACAACAACAGGTAGTTAAAAAAGCAAGAAAGGAATACATTAATCAACTATTGTATTGGCAAGATAGATCACTTGGACTGTCATCGTTAGGAATTGCATCTATAAATTTAGGAAAACTAAATCAAGCTGAAGAATATTTTAAAAAAGCTATCGCTTTAGACACTTTAAACTTAATTGTAAAATTAAATTATGCTGATTTAAAACGAATACAAGGAAAAAATGAAGAGTGCATTGCATTATTGAAAGAAGCTCTTACAATAAATAAAACATTTTCCGCAGCATATCAAGCGTTAGCTTTTGCTTATATTAGAATTGGTGATAAGCCAAAGGCATTCAAGACACTAGAAACCGCTAAAACAATTGTTAAAAATGATGCACAAAACCATTACTATTATGCGCTAATGCAAAATGATTTAGGAAAAAGTAAAGAAGCAATTGCAACAATTCTAAAAGCATTGACAACTTATCCAAACAACGAGCAACTATTAAATTTAGCTTACTCCATATACATTGACAGAGGTGATGCTACTGAAGCTAAAAACATTTTAAATACCTTAATTAAAGTTTATCCTAATAATAAACAATACCAGCTAATAAATAACTCAAACTAACTTGGTATTAAAATTTAACAAATAAACTAATTTATTAATATATTTTTTTATTAAGCAATGTATCTTTTCTTTCCAGAACTCAATCAGTTTAATTAAAAGGAAATACGTTTTTTTTAAATAGTAGAACACAAATTATACACCCTAACTTAAAACAAAAAAACCTCACTAAACAATAGTAAGGCTTTTTGTGATCGCGACAGGATTCGAACCTGTGACCGTCTGCTTAGAAGGCAGATGCTCTATCCAGCTGAGCTACGCGACCATTATAATTTAAATATGAAGTATCATTTTGTCGGGGTGGCAGGATTCGAACCTGCGGCCTCCACGTCCCAAACGTGGCGCGATAACCGGGCTACGCTACACCCCGAAATGATATTCATAATTTGCGGAGAGACAGGGATTCGAACCCTGGCGACAGTTACCCGTCGACAGATTAGCAATCTGCTCCATTACCACTCTGGCACCTCTCCTAAAAATATGTATATGAACTTATTTTTGCGAGTGCAAATGTAGCATTAGAAATGCATTTACACAACATTTTTAAAGTTTTTTTTATATAAATTTATTCTGGATATTCAATTCGCAGATGGTATATATTCTTTAACTTCTTCTTTAATACCTTTTTAATTATTTGTAACTCCTTAAAAGTAATATCAGCATTCATAAATTGACCATCTTCCATTTGCTTATTTACAATTTTTTCTACCAAGTTATCAAAGGCTTGTGTTGTTGGCTCTTTAATGCTTTTTGAAGCTGCTTCAACTGAATCGCACATCATTAAAATTGCAGTCTCTTTTGAAAATGGAATAGGACCTGGATATTGAAAATATTTTTTACCAGGAGTATTCCCTGTTATTTCTTCTTCTTTCTTATAAAAATAATATACTAAACTAGTTCCGTGGTGTGTTCTTATAAAATCTATAATTCTATCTGGTATTCTATTTTTTTTAGCCAATTCAACACCTTCAATTATATGATTTATAATAATATGAGCACTATCTTTTGGTGTTAATTCGTTATGTGGATTTACATTTGTAGATTGGTTTTCCGTAAAATACATAGGGTTAATCATTTTACCAATGTCGTGATACAATGCTCCAGTTCGAACTAACATTGAATTAGCTTGAATTTCGTTTGCACAAGCTTCAGCCAAATTTGCCACTTGTAACGAATGTTGAAAAGTACCTGGTGCTTTTTCTGCTAATTCTCTTAAAAGTTTTGAATTTGTGTTTGATAATTCTTTTAAAGATTCATCTGAAACTAAACCAAATAATTTTTCAAAAATATATATTAATGGTAAGAACAAATAAAGTAGCTCCTCCATTTAAGGCAAAATACATAAATTTTTCCCAATCTAAATTTTGAGCATTTCCTTCTTGAATAATTGAAAAAGCAAAATATGCTACAAAATAAACAAAAGTAATTTGTATAACAGAAATAAATAAATTAGCTCTCTTGTATAGTTCTGAAATTGTTAAAATAGTTACAATACCAGCAATAATTTGTAAAAAGATAAACTCAAAGCTATTGGGCACAATAAAACCTAATAACAATACAGTTAAAACGTGCGTAAACAACCCTAGCCTAGCATCAAAAAAAGCTTTTAATACTAATGGTAATATTACAATTGGAGCAATATAAATATATTTTGCATCGTACTTTACAATAAGCGTTATTAATAATACTATTAAAATAATATTAAAAAATATAAAGGTAACTTTAGTATTGTTTTCAAAAATTTCTGGGCGGTATTTTTTTAAAAAAAGTAATAGCATTAAAAATGCCAATGCCACTAAAATTGTATATCCTGATACAATCCAATTATAATTTGATTTACTCCATACTTGAGATTCAAACTCGCTTTTTAATGAGTTTAAAACCCTTAATTTATCACCTTCTACAATATCACCTTTAAGAATAATTCTTTCATTTTCTGAAACTAAACCCTTTGTATAAGAAATTTTATTTAGATTTTCTTGCAGCACTCTTTCAGTAAACTCTGCATCAAATTTAACGTTAGGCTTTAACGATTCTAAAATAATGTTTAAAATAATATTTTCTTCTTGAGTAAAAGGTTGTATTCCAATTTTTGAAGTTAAAAAACTTAAAATTTGCGATGCTTTAAATAACTTATCTACATTAATTTCCTGACTTTTATTACCTTTTGTAATGGTAATTAAATTAATTTCAGATTTTATTTCTGTATCATTCTCTAAATAACCAAATTCATATATACTATTTGTAATTTGAGTGCCTAAATCTTTTAGTTTAAGTTTTGCTTCGTCTTTTAATTCAGAGTTTAATAAAGCGCTTTCAATCTTAGTATTTATTTCATTTTTTACTTGTATGGCAACCTCTTCATCATATTCATAAAATTGTTTTGAGTTATCTCTTAAATTTGTTGTTTCTCTATGAATCTATTTCAGCTTGAGTTTTTTTAATGGCAAAATCAAAGGGAGCATAATAATTTTCATATTCCCAAGGTTTTCCTTTTTGAAATTCATATTTAAACTGTCCTCCTTTTGGAAACAAATAAACTACTAAAATTATAGTGACTATATATAAAAACAGCTTATATATTAAAGAATGATTTACAAGTAATTTATTAATAGTATTTTTCACGAAGCATTTCTTTGCATTTCAAAAATAACAATTATTATTCTATTTGTAATTGTTTTTATTTTTTAATAATGCTTCAAGCCGAACAGGCATATTTTTATTTGCCCAACTAATGTAATTTGAATATCCTATTTTAGTATGAATACTATCTGTTTTTTTAAGAATTTCTTTAATTAATGATTCTGGTTGAATTTTTGCTTCAGAAATTTCTTTTACAATACTATCTAATTGCTTAGCAACCATACTGCGTATATTATTATTATGATTAATTAACCAAGCTTCAAAAGCCTCATCGGTTAAATCGTTATCAATAATTTTTTCAGTCATTTGTTGTCCATGCTTTTTAGACTCTTGTATATTTCCTCTACCAGTTACCGCATTTCCAATTGCAAACACATTATCAAAACCAAAAACATGATAATCGGCCTGGTCTCTCATTTTTAATGAAGAATAATCATAGTGCAAACCTTCTATTTTTTCAGGAACACTTCCAATAGATGAAATTACCATTTCAGTTTTTATATTTAAAAAACTATTTGCAATGGGCTCTATTTTACCATTTATTACTTGTACTTTCTGAAAAATAATTTCATTTAATTTACTTTCCTTTTCAATAAAATCAACTGGAATACACAGTGGTATAAATTCAAATAAATACTTTTCTTGATACTTTTTTAATAATTTTTCTGAAACCTTTTTAGCAATAACAATACTTTCTTTTGAATCATCTTTTGGAGATTTTAAAGGCATATCTTTAGCAGTTCTCCTATAAATTAATTTAGCCTTTACAATTTCTAATTCCTTAAAATCTACTTGATATTCTTCTAAAACTTTATGAATACCTTTTTTCTCTAATGTAAACAAATCAACTTCAATTCCTTTTTTATCAAATAATTGTTTCTTAACAAGTTCAATCATTACAATTTTAATCACATCTAAAGATGCCAATCCGCCACCAACAACAACAGTATTATTTTTAACAGAATAATTAATTCCATCATAATTTTTTTCATGTTTATGATTAAACCAATAAATAAGTGAATTTTGATAAACTAGTTCTTTATCTTTAAACTTATTTATTTCTAGAATTGGGAAACTCCTATCCTGCCAAGCACCATTAGCCAAAATAATTGCTGAAAAACCCCAATTATTAACTAAATCTAAAAAATCAATATCTTTTCCAATTTTTGTATTTGGTACAAATCGAATATTCTCTTGGTCTAATTTTGAATCTATTTCTTTAATTTGCCTGTCCCTTAAATTTATATGCCAATT
Organism: uncultured Flavobacteriaceae bacterium; assembly: GCA_942492305.1. Classification (GTDB taxonomy): domain Bacteria; phylum Bacteroidota; class Bacteroidia; order Flavobacteriales; family Flavobacteriaceae; genus Lutibacter. The sequence goes on from CALOEI010000004.1 coordinate 84,650, forward strand.
TGGTAAACCATCTTCAATTTTACCATACGGTAATTTATTCATCTCAAAAACAACAACCCTAAATCCATTTTTAGCAAGAATATTTGCTGCTTCTGAACCAGATATAGATCCTCCAATAATTGCTACGTAATGTTTTTTAAAAGTTGCTATTGCATCCATAAATTTTAGATTTTAAATAATTTAGTAAATTATAAAACTTAAACTTATTCTAAGTAATTTATATTACAAATATTAAACCCAAGCCAAAAAAACAATAGATTCCTTAAATTTGATTAAATTCGCAGTTGAGATTATATTAAAATGAATTTTGTATAATATTCTAGAAGTATATCTTTGTAAAAAATAAAAAGATGAAGGAAGTAGTAATTGTTTCTGTAGCGCGCACTCCAATAGGTAGTTTTTTAGGTAGTTTAGCAGCCATTTCTGCACCAAAACTTGGTGCAATTGCAATAAAAGGTGCACTAAATAAAATTAATTTAGATCCCAACTTGGTTAATGAAGTTTATATGGGAAATGTAATTTCTGCCGGACTTGGTCAAGCTCCAGCCAAACAAGCTGCTATTTTTGCTGGTATTCCTGATACTGTTCCTTGCACAACAATTAATAAAGTATGTGCTTCTGGAATGAAATCTATAATGTTGGCTGCACAAGCAATTAAAGCAGGTGACGCTGAAATTATAGTTGCTGGTGGAATGGAAAATATGAGCAGTATACCCCATTATATTTCTGGAAGAAAAGCTACAAAACTTGGAAATATAAATGTAGTTGATGGCCTTTTATTAGATGGATTAACAGATGTTTACGATCAGAAACACATGGGAACTTGTGGTGATTTATGTGCAACAGAATATAATTTCACGAGAGAAGATCAAGATAATTTTGCGATAGAATCTTATAATCGCTCTGCAAAAGCTTGGGCAGAACGGTTATTTTAAAAATGAAATTGTTCCTGTTGAAATTCCACAAAGAAAAGGAGATCCTATATTATTTTCTGAAGACGAAGAATATAAAAACATACTAAAAGAAAAAATACCAACATTAAGACCCGTTTTTTCAAAAAATGGTACAGTAACAGCGGCAAATGCTTCAACTTTGAATGATGGTGCTGCTGCATTGGTAATTATGAGTTTAGACAAAGCAATAGAATTAAACTTAAAACCTTTAGCAAAAATTAAAGGTTATGCAGATGCTGCCAACCAACCAAAGTGGTTTACTACTGCTCCTGCAAAAGCACTACCTAAAGCATTAGCAAAAGCCGGAATCTCTCAAAATGAAGTAGATTATTATGAATTAAATGAAGCTTTCTCAGTAGTTGGATTGGCTAACATTAAAATTTTAGGATTAAATGCTGAAAAAGTAAATGTTAACGGTGGAGCTGTATCTTTAGGTCACCCGCTAGGAATGTCAGGAGCTAGAATAGTAATTGCTTTAACTTCAATTTTAGAACAAAAAAATGCAAAAATTGGTGCTGCTGGTATTTGTAATGGAGGTGGTGGCGCAAGTGCAATTGTAATTGAAAGAATGTAATTTTATTTGTATGCAGTACGGTATTTGTAATTTAAGTATTGTTCCAGTTAGAATTGAACCTATTGATAATAGTGAAATGGTTTCACAATTATTATTTGGAGAACATTTTAAACTATTAGAAATACGTAAAAATTGGAGTAAAATAAGAATCGCTTTTGATAATTATGAAGGCTGGGTAGATAATAAACAATACGAACAAATTTCTGAAGAAACTTATAATATCTTACAAAACTCTTCTAATACATTAGCTGCTGAATTAATTGATTTTGCTACTGATGAAAGACAACCAGTTTTCAACTGTTACCTCTTGGTTCTAATTTACCCTTTATTCAATGATAAGAACATTATCTTATTAATACTAACAAATTATCCATTATGAAGGAACTATAGTTAATGAAAACTTAATCAAATGAAATTATAGTTAATACTGCATTTAAATTTTTGAACACTCCTTACTTATGGGGAGGAAAAACACCTTTTGGAATTGATTGCTCTGGTTTTACACAAATGGTTTATAAACTTTGCGGTTATAAATTATTAAGAGATGCTTCTCAACAAGCTACACAAGGAGAAGTACTCAGTTTTATTGAAGAAAGTGAACCTGGTGACTTAGCTTTTTTTGATAATAGTGAAGGCATAATTACGCATGTTGGTATAATAATGAAAGATAATTATATTATTCATGCTCATGGAAAAGTTAGAATTGATATGATTGATCATAGTGGTATTTTTAATCTAGACTCCCAAAAACATACTCATAAATTACGGGTTATTAAAAAAATTATATAAAAAAAACCTCTCAAAATTGAGAGGTTTTTTTTGAATTTTGTTCTATTTTTTTATTGCTTTAACTCTTCGTAAACTGCTTTAATTTCAGTCAGTTTATCGGTCATTTCAAGATTTTCATACAAACCCATTAAATGTTTGAACAACACCTATATTATTTGTCCTTAATTCATAAGCTTTTTCATAATATGGAACTGCTTCTTTATATATTTCAAATTGTTGTGCTTGTAATTTATCATACTTTGCAAAATCAGATAAATTTTTATTCATTTCATCAATAATTGGTGCTGCTTTTTCTATAATTGCAGCTCCAATATTATTATAAGCATCAACATAGTCAGGTTTTAATTCAATAGCCTTATTAAAAAAATTAATTGCTTCATCAATTTTTCCTTGATCCATATTCATTACACCAACATTGTAATATAAAGTTGGTTCTGTTGGATTCATTTTAATAGCTTCTTCTAATTTTTCTTTAAACTTATCATTATCACCTAATTTATAATATACATTAGCTTCATCAATTAATAATGAATAGCTTTGAGGAAATTCAGATCTTCCTTTAGCAATAATCTCTAATGCTTTTTGATTGTCATCTAAGTTTGAATAATTCATAGCTAAGTTTTTATAAATGAATTCACGTCTAGATTCTTTAGCTTCCTCTCTTGGGTTTTCAGCTAAACCTAATTTTACTTGTAAATCCATTGCTTTTTTATCTGGATAAGAAACTTCTTTCTCCACTCTCTTTATTCTTAGCTATATAAACTGTAGAAATACCAGTATAATTTAAGTCTAATAATTTTTGATATAACATTTTTAGAAGTTTCGTAATCTTTTCCAAAATAATAAACAAGCGCTGCGTTATCAAGAAATGATGTATCTGCAGGGCTTAATGAATATACTTGAGCAAACTTTTTAGCTGCTTTTACATAATCTTCTGGTAATTTAGATTGAGCTGCAACTTCATAATTTTTAGAGGCTTTACTTGCAGTATTTTGAACTAATGTATTAATTAAGCCTCCAATCTCATTAGAATACTTAAGTTTATCAGATTCTTTTTCAAAATTAATTAATTGATTAAAAGCTGCTCCAACTTCCTAAAATATTTGCACTAGCATCTCCATTTTGATACAAAGCTAATCCTTTTAAATAATAATATTTAGCTTTTGTTTTTTGATCTGCATTTCCAATTAAACTTTCTGCTTTATTTAATTGCGGCAATTGCAGTTGAAAAGTCACTGTTCATTTAATCGCTTTTTCGGCTGTTTTTAAGTTCATCTTTTTGTCCGAATACTGTCATACTAATTAAAAAAGCAGACAGAATTATTAATTGTTTTTTCATTTTAATTGATTTATTCTTTATTTATTCTTTGTTTGTACTCTCGTCAGTATTGTTTTCAATTTCCGTGCCATTTTCATTTTCATCGCTCTCCACCTCTTCTTCATGCATTACTTTTGCAACAGCAGCTATAGAATCATTATCTTTAATGTTAATTAGTTTTACACCTTGAGTAGCACGTCCCATAACACGTAAATCTGATATAGCCATTCTAATTGTAATTCCAGATTTATTAATAATCATTAAATCATCTTCATCTGTTACATTTTTAATTGCAACTAAACCACCTGTTTTTTCAGTGATATTAATAGTTTTTACACCTTTACCACCACGGTTTGTAATTCTGTAGTCTTCTAGGCTTGAACGCTTTCCATATCCTTTTTCTGAAACTACTAATACATTACTTTCTTGGTCATTTACTGCAATCATTCCAACAACTTCATCTTTTTCATTTGATAAAGTAATACCTCTAACTCCAGAAGCATTTCTACCCATTGGACTTGTTTTACTTTCTTCAAAACGAATTGATTTACCAGATTTTAACGCTATCATTACCTGACTATCACCAGTTGTTAATTTAGCTTCTAATAATTCATCACCTTCTCTAATAGTAATTGCATTTATACCGTTTGTTCTTGGACGAGAATATTGTTCTAATGAAGTTTTTTTAACTTGACCTTTTTTAGTTGCCATAATCACATAATGACTATTAACATAATCTTCATTCTTTAAATCTTCTGTAACTAAGAACGCTTTAACTTTATCGTCTTGCTCAAGATTTATTAAATTGACTAATGCTCTTCCTTTTGAAGTTTTACTTCCCTCTGGAATTTCGTAAACACGCATCCAAAATACTTTTCCTTTTTGCGTAAAGAATAACATATATTGATGGTTAGTTCCAAGGAATAAATGCTCTAAGAAATCTTCATTTCTTGTAGCTACTCCTTTTTGACCTCGACCACCTCTATTTTGAACTTTATATTCGTCTAAATTAGTACGTTTTACATAACCTGCATGTGAAATAGTAACAATTACTTTAGAATTAGGAATCATATCTTCAATAGATAAATCTCCACCTGCGTATTCTATTACAGATCTACGATCGTCTCCATATTTATCTCTAATTGCTTCTAATTCTTCTTTAATTATATTGTAACGTCTTGATTCATCGGATAAAATATCTTTTAAATCTGCAATAGTTTTAATTATTTCATCGTATTCTGCACGTAACTTATCTTGCTCTAGGCCAGTTAATTGACGCAAACGCATTTCAACAATTGCCTTGGCTTGAATTTCTGTTAATTCAAAACGAGTCATTAAACTTTCACGAGCTTCATCTGCATTAGAAGATGAACGTATTATTTTAATAACCTCATCAATATTATCACTTGCAATAATTAAACCTTCTAAAATATGAGCTCTAGCTTCTGCTTTTTTAAGCTCAAATTCAGTTCTTCTAACTATTACTTCGTGTCTATGTTCAACAAAATAATGAATTAATTGTTTTAGATTTAATTGCTCTGGACGCCCATTTACTAATGCAATATTATTTACACTAAATGAAGTTTGAAGCGCTGTATATTTGTATAATTTATTTAATACAATATTTGGAATAGCATCACGCTTTAAAACATAGACAACACGCATCCCATTTCTATCGGATTCGTCTCTAATATTTGCAATACCTTCTAATTTTTTTTCGTTAACTAAATCAGCAGTTTTTTTAATCATATCTGCTTTGTTAACTTGATAAGGAATTTCAGTAACAATAATACACTCTCTACCTTTAACTTCTTCTATGGTAGCTTTTGCACGCATTACTATTCTACCTCTACCGGTTTCAAAAGCATCTTTAACACCTTCATAACCATAAATAATACCTCCTGTTGGAAAATCTGGAGCTTTAATATATTGCATTAATTCAGAAATTTCAATTTCTCTATTATCAATATAAGCTAAGGTTCCGTTTATTACTTCTGTTAAATTGTGAGGTGCCATATTAGTAGCCATACCTACTGCAATACCAGAAGCACCATTTACCAATAAATTTGGAATTCTAGTTGGTAAAACTGTTGGTTCGTTTAATGTATCATCAAAATTTAATTTATGATCTACAGTATCTTTTTCAATATCTGAAAGCATTTCTTCCGATATTTTGCGCATACGCACCTCTGTATAACGCATTGCTGCAGGACTATCACCATCTACCGAACCAAAGTTACCTTGACCATCAACCATTGGATATCTTAAAGACCAATCTTGAGCCATACGCACCATAGAATCATACACCGAAGTATCTCCATGTGGATGATATTTACCTAATACCTCTCCAACAACTCTTGCTGATTTTTTATAAGAACCTGTAGCTTTAATACCTAACTCATGCATTCCATACAAAACCCTTCTATGCACTGGTTTTAATCCATCTCGTACATCTGGTAATGCTCTTGAAACTATTACTGACATTGAATAATCAATGTAAGCAGATTTCATTTCATCTTCAATATTTATAGGTATCAATTTTTCTCCGTCTGCCATATGTTTTTTAATTTATTTTAGTGTTATTTTTTAACAAAGCAATATACAATTTTTCACTTTTTTACAACCAATTTGTCAGGTTGTTTTTATAATTTTTATTAACAATAAAACGTTTAAAAAAATAACCCCTAAATTACTTACAATCAAGCTTTTTACATATCAAAAAATGTTCACTATTTTATTAAAAATTTAAAAAGTGGTGCTGTTTTTGCATTATAAAAAAGAAAAAAATCAGTTAATTTTACAATATAAACACAAAACAATGGACGATAATTTTTCACCAAAAGTTAAAGATGTAATTGCCTACAGCAAAGAAGAAGCGCTACGTTTGGGTCATGATTTTATAGGAACTGAACATTTAATGTTAGGTCTAATTCGTAAAGGAACCGGAAAAGCAATTGACATCTTAAATTCTTTAGCAATTAATCTAGATCATTTACGTAAAAAAATTGAGGGTTTAAGCCCTAAAAATGCTATAATTGAAAGCTCTAATGACAAAAAAAGTTTACGCTTAACAAGACAAGCTGAAAAAGCATTAAAAACTACTTTTTTAGAAGCTAAATTATATCAAAGTGAATCTGTAAATACTGCACACTTACTATTTTGTGTTTTACGTAACGAAAATGACCCAACTACAAAACTGCTAAATAATTTTGGAGCTAGTTATGAAGATGTAAAAACTATATTTAAACAATCTTGAATTTAAACGAAGAAATGAATTTACCTAAAGCCGAAAATAGATCAGATGATGATTTTGAAGGTTCTAAATCAAATCCGTTTGAGCAACCTAAAGGAGAACTAAACACAACTGAAAAAAAATCTAAAACACCTGTTTTAGATAATTTTGGACGTGATTTAACACGTTTAGCCGAAGAAGGAAACTTAGACCCTGTTGTAGGAAGAAAAAAAGAAATAGAACGCGTTTCTCAAATTTTAAGTCGTAGAAAAAAGAACAACCCAATGTTAATTGGTGAGCCAGGTGTTGGTAAATCTGCAATAGCAGAAGGTTTAGCACTCCGTATTATTCAACGTAAAGTTTCACGTATCTTATTTAACAAACGTATTGTTTCTTTAGATTTAGCGAGTTTAGTTGCTGGTACAAAATACAGAGGACAGTTTGAAGAACGTATGAAAGCCCTGATGAATGAATTAGAAAAAAATGATGATATCATTTTATTTATTGATGAAATTCATACCATTGTTGGTGCAGGTGGTGCAACTGGTTCTTTAGATGCTTCAAATATGTTAAAACCGGCATTAGCACGTGGAGAAATTCAATGTATTGGAGCAACAACCTTAGACGAATTTAGAACCAATATTGAAAAAGATGGTGCTTTAGAAAGAAGATTTCAAAAAGTAATTGTTGAACCTACTTCTGTTGAAGAAACAATTCAAATTTTGAATAATATTAAAAGATAAATACGAAGATCATCACAATGTTGATTATACAGATGAAGCAATTGAAGCTTGTGTAAAATTAACAAATAGATATATGACAGATCGTTTTTTACCAGATAAGGCAATTGATGCTTTAGACGAAGCTGGGTCTCGAATTCACATAACAAATATTGTTGTTCCAAAAGAAGTTTTAACGCTCGAAACACAATTAGAAAAAATTAAAGAAGACAAATCTGCTGCTGTAAACGGTCAAAAATATGAAGAAGCTGCTCGTTTAAGAGATGATGAAAAAAAACGTGTTGAAGCTTTACTTCAAACAGAACAGAAAAAGTGGGAAGAAGCATCTAAACTAAATAGAGAAATAGTTACAGAAGACAACGTAGCTGAAGTTGTTTCTATGATGACAGGTATTCCTGTAAATAGAGTTGCTGAAGCTGAAAGCCATAGACTGCACGATTTACCAAACCTAATTAAAGGAAAAGTTATTGGTCAAAATGAAGCTGTTTCTAAGGTGGTAAAAGCGATACAGCGAAACCGTGTTGGACTTAAAGACCCCAACAAGCCAATTGGTTCATTTATATTTTTAGGGCAAACTGGTGTAGGAAAAACACAACTTGCAAAGGTTCTAGCTACAGAACTTTTTGATAGTGAAGATGCATTGGTTAGAATTGATATGAGTGAGTATATGGAGAAATTTGCAATTTCTCGACTAATAGGTGCTCCTCCTGGATACGTTGGTTATGAAGAAGGTGGACAATTAACAGAAAAAATAAGACGTAAACCTTATGCTGTAGTTCTATTAGATGAAATTGAAAAAGCGCATCCAGATGTGTTTAATATGCTGCTACAAGTTTTAGATGATGGACATATAACTGATAGTTTAGGAAGAAAAATTGATTTTAGAAATACTATAATTATTATGACTTCTAATATTGGCTCGCGTCAGTTAAAAGACTTTGGTGCTGGTGTTGGATTTGGAACTGCTTCAAAAGCTGCCCAAGCTGATGCTAATGCTAAAAAAGTAATAGAAAGTGCACTTAAAAAATCATTTGCACCTGAATTTTTAAATAGAATAGACGATGTAATTGTATTTAATGCTTTAGAGCGAGAAGATATTCATTCTATTATTGATATTGAACTTAAGAAACTTGTAGATCGTATTGAAGACTTAGGTTATAAATTAAATTTAACTGATGAAGCTAAAGATTATATTGCTGATAAAGGTTTTGATAAACAATACGGAGCTAGACCTTTAAAACGTGCAATTCAAAAATATATTGAAGATGCTTTAGCTGAAGAAATTGTGAATTCAAAATTAAACGAAGGTGATTCAATTTTTATGGACTTAGATAAAAAAACAAATGATTTAACCATAAAAATAACAAAAGGCAAAAAGAAAGTTGAATAATACTTTGTAAATTCTAAAATAATAAAATCCAGATTTTTTAAAAAATCTGGATTTTTTTTGTAAAAAAATTCACTTTACATAAATTAAAAAAATTAGTAACTTTAAAGAACTCGTTTAAACATCTCTTTTATGAAATCTTCAACAAAATTTTGGCTTGGCTTATTCACATTTTTACCACTATTACTTTTAGTATTATTTTTTGTTTTCTTCTTCACTGTTTTCTTTGAAAACATTATAGAGTTAGAACAAAATCAAGGGGAGTTTCCTTTTGAGTTTTTACAATCGTTAACATGGATTATATTATTAATTGTTTTTATGGGAATTATTAGCCTAGGAATTAAAATTTATTACATTGTACATACAAACAATAATTCAGAAAATGACACTAACAAAAAAATAATGTGGACCTTAATTCTCATTTTCACAGGAATTATAGGAAGTATTATATATTATTTTATGGAAATTACTCCTTTAAAAACTTTGAGATAGCATAATATTTGCTGAATTGTATAATTGTATTGAACTGGCATAACTGCGGAGGCAGGTAACTATTTCCGCAACATTTGATGTATACTTTTAACAGTGTATGGTATCCTGCGAACGCAGGAATGATAAAAGCCAATGAGAACAACTAAACTATTCAGTTTCAGCTACAGTCAATCCTTTTAAAAAACCGAAACCATAACCCGTAAATTGTATTAAGGTTGTAACTACACTTAAAATTGCTACTCCTAAATTTTTATTTTTCAAGAGGGAATCTATAAATATAATTGCAAAATAAACTCCAAAAAATAATGCAAATAGTTTTATGTTAAGAAGTATTAAAAGCATTGAAAAAATAAACGCTAAAATAAATACTGATGGAAACCAATAGGTAATTTTAGAAGTTTCAGGATACTTCCTATTTAAGAAAGGCCTGCCTTTACCAAAGGCAAAAGTCTGTTTAAAAAATTGTTTAAATGTTGCTCTTCTTTTATGATACACAAAAGCATTTTCAATAAATTGGGTTTCAAAATTATGCTCCCATAATCTAAAGGTTAGATCAATATCTTCTCCAATTTTCATTTTACTAAAACCTTTAGTTGCTTCAAAAGCAGTTTTAGAAATTCCTAAATTAAAACTTCTTGGCTGAAATTTATTAATTGCTTTTTTACTTCCTCTAATTCCGCCTGTTGTAAAAAAAGAAGTCATACTATAATTTATTGCTTTTTGAATTGCAGTAAAAGATTCGTGTGCAGCATCGGCACCACCAAAAGCATCAGTATAATTTAGTGTCAACGCTTTTTCAACTTCAACTAAATAATTTGGAGGTATAATACAGTCAGAATCAAAAATAACGAAGTAGTTTCCACTCGCTTTTTTCATTCCATAATTTCTTGAATGCCCTGCTCCTGTATTTTCTTTAAAAAAATAGTGAAGATTTAATTTTTTAGAATAGTTTTTTACAATTTCATCTGCCTTAAAATTAGAGCCATCTTCAACTATAATAACTTCAAAATTATTAGTATATGTTTGTTTTACCAAACTACTCAACAATTCATCAATTTCATTAGGTCTATTGTAAACAGGTATAATTAAAGAAAAAATTAGCTCCACAAATATTTTTTTACAAATTCAAATTTACTTTATTTATTACAATTAACTTTCTTTTACAAAAAGAAAAAACCTATTTTGATATTATCAAAATAGGCTTTTTCTTATTATAAAGTTTAAGATTAGTTTTGTATCGCTTCTAAATCTACATTTTTATACATTTCTAAATTTTCAACGCTAAATCCATTCATGTAATCGAAACGCTCTTTATTTTCAGATCTGACTAAATTTACATACAACCTAGCAGTTTTAATAAATTTATCATCTTTTTGACTGTTTAAAACCAACAAGTAACCCATAATTATATTTCCAGCCATTTCAACAAGTCTAGTTGAATGAAAATCAATCAACTCATTATTTTTTAATTCAACAATCCTTTGAGTAATGGATTGATATTCTTCTGCCATTTTGTGAAGTTTTGTTCTAATCTCACAGTTTTTGTCTGAAACTTGCGCATCATAGGCTTTAATCTGTTCGAAGAAAACACCTGTTGTAACTCCTTTAATTGCAGCAACGGCCTGTAACTGTGATGTGCCTTCATAAATTGAAGTAATCCGTGCGTCTCTATAGATACGCTCTATTGGAAAATCTTTCATAAACCCAGTTCCTCCATGAATTTGTAGAGAGTCATAGGCTATTTTATTACAAGCTTCACTTGCAGTTAGTTTAATAAGTGGTGTAAATACATTAGAAAGTTTTCCGTAATGTTTCATTTCCATACGTTCTTCTTTTTCTAAGGATCTATCTTTCATCACATCTTCATAAGCCTTAAAAATATCTACAAAGCGAGCAGTTTCATATAATAATGAACGAAGTGCATCTATACGAATTTTCATATTTGTTAACATTTCATAAACCGCAGGGAAATTCACAATTACTTTTCCAAATTGTGCTCTTTCTTCTGCATATTTTAGCGCCTCTCTATAAGCAGCATCTGCAATACCAACAGACTGAGCACCAACACCTAAACGTGCGGAATTCATTAAAGACATTACATATTTAATCAATCCAAAACGCTCTTTTCCTACCAATTCGGCAGGAGCATCTTTAAATACTAATTCGCAAGTTGGAGAACCTTTAATTCCTAATTTTTTTTCTAAATGGCGAACCTCTACAGCGTGATCATTTCTATCATAAATAAACATTGATAAACCACGAGCATCGTTATGTTCCTTCTTCAGACCGAGCTAAAACTAGTGAAATATCTGCATCACCATTTGTAATAAAACGTTTTACACCGTTTAAAATCCAAGTATTTTTTTCTTCATTAAAAACTGCTTTTAGTTTTACGGCTTGTAAATCTGAACCTGCATCTGGTTCTGTTAAAACCATTGCTGCCGTGGCTCCATCTTTATTGAAACGTGGTAAAAACTTATCTTTTTGTTCTTCTGAACCAAATTCATAAATAGTTTCAGCACAATCTTGTAAACCCCAAATATTGGCAAAACCAGCATCTGCACGTGCTACCATTTCTGCAGCCATTACATATGGTAATAATGGAAAGTTTAATCCACCATATTTTCTTGGTAAAGACATTCCAATTAAACCGGCTTCATATAAAGCTTTATAATCTTCGGTAGTTCCCTTCGCATAAACCACTTCATTATTTTCAATATGTGGGCCTTCTATATCAACACCTTCTGCATTTGGCGAAATTGTATTGGCGCAAATATCACCAACTATTTCTAACACTTTTTCATATGAATCTATAGCATCTTCGTGATTTAAAGGTGCATAATCGAACTTTTCAGATTGTTTAAAATTTTCTTCTTTTAACTCTACAACCTTTTTTAATATTGGATCTTTTAAATGAAATTTAAAATCCGGTGTATCTTTGAAAAAATTATCCATTTTTTTCTATTTTATATTTAGAGCCATCAATTGATAAACTCGTCCTTTTTTTGTTAATCTATTTTGCGTTCTCCTTATAAAATTTAATCATTTTTGGAAGCACCACACCTAAATCTCCAGTAATTACATAATCTGCAATGTCATTAATAGGAGCATCTGGATCATTATTTATAGAAATTATCATAGAAGCATCTTGCATACCTGCGGTATGTTGAATTGCTCCAGAAATACCTGCCGCAATATATAATTTAGGTCTTACAGTAGTTCCAGTTTGTCCAATTTGTCGGTTATGATCAATAAACCCAGCATCTACCGCAGCTCTTGAACCTCCAACTTCACCTCCCAAAATGTTTGCTAAATTTCTAAGCAAATCGAAATTTTCTTTTGAACCAACACCGTATCCACCAGCAACAATAATTGGGGCTTCTTTTAAATTTACGCCCGACTCTTCAATATGACGTTCTATTACCTCAACAACAAAATCTTCATCATTTAAAACTTCATTTGCATTTATTTTAAATATTTCTGATTTATAATTTGCATCAAAAATTTCTTTTTTCATTACACCTTCTCTAACGGTTGCCATTTGAGTGTGCATGTCCCAATTAATAATGTTCGCCATTATACTTCCTCCAAACGCTGGACGGATGGCGTACAATAAATCTTTATATTCTTTTTTTTCTTTTTTTACAAAATGATCTCCAATATCTAGGATTGTTGTATCAGCAGTTAACCCACAATTTAATTTTGAAGCCAAACGCGGAGCTAAATCTCTACCAACAGAAGTTGCTCCAAACAATACAATTTGAGGATCTTGTTCTTTTAATATTTTATAAGCTAAAGCTGCGTGTGGCAACGTTCTATATGGTTCTAGTCTTGCATCATCTGAAATAAATAATTTATCAACACCATAAGGTGAAATTTGACTTTCAATTCCATCTAAGTCTTTTCCAAAAAGCATGGCGTCTAGTGGACATCCTAATTTTTGAGCTAATCGTTTTCCTGCTGATAATAACTCTTGACTTATTTCTGCTACTTCGCTGTTTTCTACTTCACAATAAACAAATACACTTTTCATTTTATTCATTTTAAGTTATATCAACTACCCAATGGTGTGATGTTTAATTAATTCTTTAATCATTCCTTCTATATCACTATCAGAATCTGTTAACACTTTAGATTCATTTGCCGTTAATACAATACTTGAAACACTTTTAACTTTAGTAGGTGAACCTGCTAATCCAATTTTTTGTTTCATCTGCTTCAATATCTTCAACACTCCATTCTGGTATCACTAAATAAGGTCTTTTTTTATGCAATTCCTCTAGCACAGGATCTCCTTTTCTCATCTCTGTATTTGTTCTTGCATATTTGTATTTCATTACATTTTTGGCGTGTCTTGATCTACATTCTGGAGATGAACCATGCACTGTCATTAAACAAGGAAATGGAGCTGAAACTAGCTCAACACCATTCTCTAACCTTCTTCTTGCAATTATTTTGTCATCACTAATTTCTAAAACTTCTTCAACATAAGTAACTTGAGGAATGTTTAATTTATCTGCACATTGTGGACCCACTTGCGCTGTATCTCCATCAATGGCTTGTCTTCCTCCAACTACTAAATCATAATCGGCTATTTTCTTTATTGCTTGGACAATAGTATAACTAGTTGCTAAAGTATCGGCCCCTCCAAAACGTCTGTCAGAAATCATAATTCCATCATCAACACCGCGATAATACCCTTCTCGGATAATATCAGCAGCCTTTTGTGGCCCCATGGTTAAAATAGTTACATGTGTTCCTGGTATTCGATCTTTTATATTTAATGCTAACTCTAAAGCGTGTAAATCGTCTGGATTAAAGACTGTTGAAAGTTTCCCCCTATTTACAGTGCCATCAGGTTTCATGGCATCGGGACCCACATGACGTGTGTCCGGCACTTGCTTTGCAAGTACTACAATTTTAAGTGGTCTCATAGAATAATATTACTTGTATTTTTTTGATTGTTTAAAAATAAAGGAATTATTTCATGAAAACGATGACAATACTCATACTTCTAAAATTTATATTTTTAGTTGTATTTATAATTTTTTAAACAAAAAAAGCGATGATTAGTTAATCATCGCTTTTTAAAAAATTTATATAATCGTAAATTTATAAATTATCTTCTTTATAGATTATTCAACAACTTCATCTTGCTCAAAATCTTCCATAAAATTATCCATAATCGCAGTACTTACACCCATATTTGAGAAACCACCATCGTGAAATAAGTTTTGCAGTGTAACTTTTTTAGTTAAGTCTGAAAACATTGAAATAGTATAATCAGCACATTCTAAAGCTGTTGCATTTCCAAGAGGCGACATTTTTTCTGCATATGCAATAAAACCATCAAAACCTTTTACACCACTACCAGCTGTTGTTGGCGTTGGAGATTGAGAAATAGTATTAACTCTTACTTTTTTATCACGGCCAAAGAAATAACCAAAACTACGTGCAACAGATTCTAAATACGCTTTGTTATCTGCCATATCATTATAATCTGGAAAAACACGTTGTGCTGCCATATACGATAATGCAACAATACTTCCCCACTCATTCATAGCATCTTTTTTGTACAACATACTCATTACTCTATGAAAAGATAATGCTGAAACATCGAAACCCGTTTTTGTAAAATTATAATCTTGATTTGTATAATGATTACCTCTACGAACGTTAACAGACATACCTATTGAATGCAGCACAAAATCTATTTTTCCACCTAAGATTTCCATAGATTTGTCAACTAAATTCTCTAAATCCATCATAGAAGTTGCATCTGCAGGTATTACTTGAGAGCCCGTTTTATCAGCCAATTCTGAAATAGTTCCTAAACGCAATGCAACCGGTGCATTTGTTAAAACAAATGTTGCTCCTTCTTCGTGTGCTCTTTCAGCAACTTTCCAAGCGATTGATTTAGAATCTAACGCTCCAAAAATAATTCCTCTTTTTCCTTTTAATAAATTATGCATAATTTTTATGTTGTTTTCAATTTAATTTAATTGGCTGCAAATATAGTGAATTCTTAATTTAACAATTGTTTAGCGTGTTCAATTGCTGTTTCTGAAATATTTTTACCACTTAACATTTCTGCAATTTCCTTAACACGCTCATTACTATTTAATTGCGTTAATTGTGTAATTATATTATTATTTATATCTTCTTTATAAACTTTATAATGCTGTTGGCCTTTTGCTGCAATTTGGGGTAAATGTGTAATGGTAATTACTTGCATATTAGCACTCATTTGCTGCATAATATCTGCCATTTTTTGAGAAACATCCCCCGAAACACCTGTATCAATTTCATCGAAAATAATAGTTGGTAATTTAGAATATTCTGAAAGAATTGATTTTACACCTAACATTATACGAGATAATTCACCTCCAGAAGCTATTTTTTTAAGCTCTCCAAAATTTACACCTTTATTAGCTGAAATTAATAAGTCCAACTCATCTTTTCCGTTATAAAAATAATTATTAGTATGATTAATATCAAACTTAAATCTAGTATTTTCCATTCCTAAATTAGAAAGTATGGTCTCTAATTTTTTAATTAAAATTGGAATTGCTTTGGTTCGTTCATTATAAATTGAAATAGCTAACTTATCAATCTTTTCTGAAACAGATTTTATTTCTAATTCTTTAGCTTTAATTTTAGTTGAAGAATTTTGTACAGCATCAACTTTTATAGAAAGTTGTTCTTTAATTTCTATTAATTCAGCAACTGAATTTACAAAATGTTTTTTTTGTAAATTGTAAATTAATTGTAATCTATCGTTTAGTTTTTCAAGTTCAGATGGGTCAAACTCTACATTTTCATTTAAGCTTTCAATTTCAGCCACAATATCATCTAATTCAATTTTCATACTCAAAACTCTATCGTACAACTCTTTATACTCAGCAGCGTAGGATTTTATTTTGTTCAAATTAGCTGTAAAACTAACCAATAGAGCCTGCATCCCAATTTCCTCGTTTACTGCTAATGCTTGAGCTTCCGTTAAATTTAATTTAATTTCTTCAATATTATTTTCTTTATCTAACTGCTGCTCTAAAGTTTCTTGCTCGTCTGTTTTTAAATTGGCTTTTTCTAATTCTGTATATAAATGTAAATTATATTCGTATTGTTCTTTAGCGGCTTCTTGCTCTTTTTTAAGTGTTTTAAGCTCTTTTGTTAATTTATTAAAAACTAATAAACCTCTTTTATAAGATTCAATTTTTTCTAAATTATTAGCCAAAGCATCAATTATATAAAACTGAAAGTTACTATCAGATAATTGTAACGTTTGATGCTGGGAATGCACGTCAATTAACTTTTCACTAAGTAATTGCAGGGTTTGAACCGTAGTTGGTGTATCATTAATAAAAGCACGTGATTTTCCACTCGGCAAAATTTCACGTCTAATAATTGTTTCATCTTCAAAATCTAAATCTTTCTCTTTAAAAAATAATTCTAATTGATAGTTTAAAATTGAAAATCGAGCTTCAATAATACATTTTTTTGAATCATCTTTTAATGTAGAAGAATCTGCTCTTTTGCCCAAAACTAAACCCAAGGCTCCTAATAAAATAGATTTACCAGCTCCTGTTTCACCTGTAATAATAGATAAATTATCTTGAAAATTTACAGACAAACTTTCAATTAATGCATAATTTTTTATAGAAAGATGTATAAGCATTTTTTAGGTTTGAAAATTAAGAAATTACTTAATTGCTTCCCATTTAGAAGCATTTAAAGGCGAAATTCTTAATAAGTCGTCTTTTAATTTACTAGTATCAAATCTAGGTCCATCAGAAAAAATAGCTACAATTTCATCGGCTTTAGAGTCCATAAAAACACGTAATAAAAAAGCGTTTGGTCTAGAATCGTAAATGTTTTTTAAATTTTTTACAACTTGAAAAATAGCTTCTTTTGCTGCTTTTTTATCTTTACTCATTATATCCAAACCATTTAAATGGTAATCGATACATAGCGCTTCTAAACATATCATAGGTTGGTGACAACATATTATCTACTAAAATAAATCTTGTTTTTGAACCATCGTTTTGATTCCAACCAGCATAACCACTTTGTTGCGCTTGTACAACAATATCTTGAGCTTTTGTAAAATAAGCAGTTCCACCATTCAACGAAAAAGTATCAGCATCCATTCCTAAAATAGTATATACATAGAATGAAATAACAGAAACTAAATTAGATTCGAAAGAGTTTTCGTTAAATTGTAATGGTTCAAATTCTGTATATTGAAAAGAGAAATTATCGTCTTTAAAATTAAAAACCGGTGTTAAATATGTTGAATTATAAACTGGTCGCGAGGCTTGTATTTGAATATGTCCTTTAAAGTCTGTTCCTGTTTGTTCTAAAATAGTTAGTGTTAAATTACAATTAATTAGTTCTTGTGGTTTGTAATTAAAATTAGTCCATCTTTTTTGATTTACAAATTCATTTAATGAAGTTTGTAAAGTTGTAAAGATTTGCTTGTTAGAACCAGGTATTTTATCTGCGTTAACAGTAATTGTACAATTTAATTCTTGTGCATTTAACTGAATTACAGCAAATAAAGCAATTACTATTTGAACTATTTTACGCATACATTTTATTCAAAATTACATTAAATATATCTTCAGCAACTTCAGCTTTAGATTTTAGACCAAATTCGGAAATATTTTCGGATTTATCAATTATTGTAACTTTATTTGTAGGTTTTTTAAATCCAGCTCCTTTATCATTTAAAGAATTTAAAACAATTAAATCCAAATTCTTAGCTTTAAGTTTGTTTGTAGCATTCTCTAATTCGTTAGCAGTTTCAAGAGCAAATCCCACTAAGAACTGTTGTTTTTTAATATCGCCTAATGAAGCTAAAATATCTTGTGTTTTTATCAATTCAATCGACATTGAATCTGATGATTTTTTAATTTTGTTAACAGCAACATTTTTTGGTTTGTAATCGGAAACAGCAGCTGATAGAATTGCAATATCTGTTGAACTATACAATTTGTGAACTGCTTTATACATTTCTGCAGCACTTACAACATCAATTCTATCAATTAAACTATTTGTAACAGTTTGATTAGATGGTCCAGAAACCAAAAAAACTTGAGCACCTAAATTAGCAGCAACTTTAGCCAGTTCAAAACCCATTTTACCAGAAGAATGATTTCCAATAAAACGTACAGGATCAATAGCTTCATAGGTTGGCCCGGCAGTAATAAGCACCTTTTTGTTAAATAATGGCATTCCTTTTATAATATCATTTTCTATAAAAGAAACAATATTTTCTGGCTCTTCCATACGCCCTTCTCCTTCTAAACCACTTGCTAAAAAACCTGTTGAAGGTGGAATAAATACGTTTCCAAAACTTTGTAATTTTTCTATACTTGCCTTGGTTGAAGGATGTTTGTACATGTCTAAATCCATTGCTGGTGCAAAATAGACCTTACATTTTGCGGATAAATACACTGCTAACAACAAATTATCACAAACTCCGTTTGTCATTTTAGACAATGTATTTGCAGTTGCAGGTGCCACAACCATATAGTCTGCCCATAAACCTAAATCTACGTGGCTATTCCATTCTTCCGTTTCCTGATCTCCTTTTTCAAAAAAAGAAGAATACACAGGATTTTGAGATAATGTAGCTAATGTTAGTGGAGTAACAAAATCTTTTGAAGCAGGTGTCATTACAACTTTTACGTGTGCACCTGCCTTAATAAAAAGTCGTACTAAATGCGCTGTTTTATAAGCAGCAATACCTGCGGTAACGCCTAAAAGTATATTTTTACCGCTTAATATTGACATCTTATTCTTTTGTATCTAAGTCTGGATTTCTATGATAAATTTTACCTTCTAACCATTCTTCAACAGCAATTGCGGTTGGTTTTGGTAATTTTTCGTAAAATTTAGAAACTTCAATTTGTTCTTTATTTTCAAAAACCTCGTCTAAACTATCTGTGTAAGTAGCAAATTCTTCTAATTTTTCAATCAGTTCACTTTTTAAATCACCACTAATTTGTTCAGCTCGTTTAGCTATAATTGTAATAGCTTCGTAGATATTGTTAGTTGGAGCTTCAATACTGTCTTTATCATAAGTAACAGTAGTTGGAGCAGCTTTTGTGTTTTTATAGTCCATTTGTTTCAGTTTTTAGTGCAATTAAAGAGTTTAACTCGTTATTTAGATTTTGTAGTAATTTTTCGGTTTCAGATAAATACTCTGATTTTGGGAAACTTCTTTTAAACCTTTCATGAATTTTAACAGCATTATTAAGTCGATCTTCTTTTTTCAAGATATAACTATTAATTGCTAAATTATTTGCAGATTTAAATTTTAGATACATTGCATCTTCTTTATATGATGTTCCTAAATAATCACCCAATAAGTTATCAAATGCAGCAATTGCCGCAATATAATCTTCTGTATGATAATATTGTTTTGCAATTTCAAAAGACTTTTTCTTCTAATTTATTTGTAAGCTCTTTAATATTTTCATTTGCTTCTGCTACTTTATCAGATTCAGGATATTTGTATAAAAAATTCTGCAAAGCTGTAATTGCTTCTTGTGTAGCTTTTTGATCTAGACTAAATACTGGTGAGTCTAAAAAATAACTATGAGCAGATAAATATGCTGATTCTTCTAATTTTGAACTTTTAGGATAATTTTTTACAAATTTATCAAAATAGTAAGCTGCTAAAGTATACTGTTTAGTATTGTAATGTGATTGTGCAACCATAAATTGAATACGCTCCATTTGAGGTTTCCCTCTATATGCTGGTGTAATTTTTTCAAATAATTGAATGGCTTTATTGTACTTCTGACTTTCATACAATTTTGTAGCCATTTGATACTGATCTTGGACCGTACCTTTATTTAATACTTTTTGATATTCACTACACGATGAAAGACCAATAGTAACTAATAAAATTAGAATATATATTTTATTTTTAAGCATTTGGCAAAAATAGTTATTTATTATGGATTATTAAAATGATTTTTTATGAATACTAAACCACAAAAATAACTTGCTTTTACAATAAATATTGCACAACAATCTTAATTGTTTGTTAATTGTTAAACAGTTGGAGGAGCAACAGAACTTACAACGGTAAATTGCTTAATGTCATTATCGAATAAATATAAACCTCCTTTATCGTCTCCAATTAAGTTAATTTTATCTAAAATTGTTCTTGCTTGAGCTTCTTCTTCAATTTGCTCGGCTACATACCATTGTAAAAAGTTATGTGTTGCATAATCTTTTTCTTCTAAAGAAATATGAACTAATTCATTTATACTTTGCGAAACAAAAACCTCATGTTTAAACAACGTTTCAAACATTTCTTTAATTGAACCGTATTGATGCGCTGGTTTTACCAATTCAGAAACTTCAGCATGTCCACCACGTTCGTTTACATACTTAAACATTTTAAGCATATGCTCACGTTCTTCATCTGATTGTCCGTACATAAATTCAGAAATACCTTCTAATCCTTGACCTTCAGACCAAGAAGCCATTGCTAAATATATTTGTGACGATTCTGCTTCAATTTTAATCTGCTTATTTAAAGCAGCTTGCATATTTTCTGATAACATATTTAAATATTTTTTATTACTAATTTACTATTTTAAAAAGGATTGTAAAATTACTAATAATTATCAACAAAATTAGTTAATTTTTGTTCTAATTTTTCTGTAGCTTTTATTAAAGGCAAACGTACATTAGATGTACAAATTTCTAGTTTTTGCAATAAAGCTTTTATTCCTGATGGATTACATTCTTCAAAAATATAATCTATACTGTCCATTATTTTATAATGTAATGTATTAGCTTCAACTGCCTTTTTTTGTAATCCTAATTGAATCATTTCAGAAAAATCTTTAGGAAGCCCTTGCCCTATTACTGAAATTACACCTGAACCACCTGCTAATACCATTGGCAAAGCAATCATATCATCTCCAGAAATTACCATAAAATCTGCTGGTTTGTGTTGAATAATTCTCATAGCCTGCACTAAATCTCCTGCAGCTTCTTTAACTGCAACAATATTTTTATAATCATTTGCTAGTCTTAATATTGTTGAAGCCTCCATATTTTTACCAGTTCGTCCTGGAACATTGTACACAATAATTGGTTTAGAACTTGCTTCAGAAATTGCTTTAAAATGCTGATAAATACCTTCTTGGGTTGGTTTGTTGTAATATGGAGATACAGAAAGTATTGCAGAAAATGCTGATAAATCTGTAGTTTTAATTTCTTCAACAACAGCTAAGGTATTATTACCACCAATTCCAAGAACAAGCGGAAGCCTACCATTATTTTCTTTAATAATGGTTGCTTTTACTAAAGCTTTTTCCTTTGCGGTTAATGTAGCTGGTTCTCCGGTAGTTCCTAAAACAACCAAATAATTTACACCATTATCAATTTGATAGTTTACTAAACGAGCTAACCCCCCAAAATCTACCGATTTATCGTCTTTAAAAGGTGTTACCAATGCCACTCCAGTTCCTAACAATTCTTTCATTTATATTTTGTTTAAAATCTCTAAATATTTTTTTAACTCTTTATTAAACAGCTCAATTTCAGATGACTTACAATTTATTAGTAAGTCGTAAAAACGATTGTCTAAATTAGCAAAACCAACTTTAAATGCTGCTTTACTATGCAATAATAATAAGTTGCTATATAAACTATCAACTTTACTGTAGTTTATTAACAAATCGTATTTTTTTGTTAAAATATTTTTAAGGTTTCAGATTTAATTTTGCCATACCAACCAAAATCTTTTTGAGAAAAAATCTTTTGATTACCATTTTTTTTGGATTTTTTTTGAAATAAATTAAGAACTTCTATTTTTGTTTCATCTACTTTTAAAATTTTTTTAAACTATTTTAACTTCCTCTTTTTTAGAAATATCATCCAATAAAACTAGCACATTTTTAATTTTTTCTGAAGTATTTTTAGAAACAGATGATACATATTCTTTAACTTTTTTGTTAAAAAATAATTGATTACTTTTTCGTTTAATTCCTGTAAAAATCATCTATATTTACGCTTGAATCACAAAAATAATTAAAATCATTAGTATTTCAACAATGAAAAATTTTATTATTTCATTATTTACATTTCTAAGTATTATTAGTTGTAAAAATGAACCACAGCAATTGGTTAGAATAGAAGGAAAACTAATTCCTATAGATGAAAAAATTGAATCTGATAAAGAAATTGAAAATTTTATTGAACCTTATAAAGCAAAAAGTTGAAAGTGAAATGAGTACTGTACTTACCTATACACCAATAGATTTAGTTAGAACAGATGGTCAATTAGAAAGTACTTTAGGAAATTTAATGGCAGATTTATGCTATCAACGTGCCAATCCTGTTTTTAATTCAAGAACAAAGAAAAATATAGATTTTGCTATGTTTAACTATGGAGGTATTAGAGCTGGTATTACAAAAGGAGCTGTTACTATGGAAAACGCTTTTAACTTAATGCCTTTTGAAAACGGTTTGGTTGTTGTTGAACTAACTGCTGATAAAATTGAAGAACTTGTAGCTTATTTAATTGAAAGCAACAGAGCGCACCCGCTCTCTAAACATATAAATTTAGCGATTACTAAAACAGGGTATTTACTAAAGATAAATAATAAACCTTTAGAGAATGATAAAACATATTTTGTGTTAACATCAGATTATCTTCAAAACGGTGGAGATAGTATGAATTTCTTTAAAAATCCAGTTACTGTTATTAATTTAGATTATAAAGTTAGAAATGCCATTATAGATTATTTTGAAGAAACCGATACTCTTAAAACTAAGTTAGACGGTAGATTAAGAATAGAAAATTAATTTGAAAATAGTAATAAATGAAAAGAAGAAATTTTATACAACAATCTACAGCGGCTACTGCATTTTTAACATTAGGAGGTTTATCATTACAATCGTTTGCTAAAAGCACTACAAAGCACATTACTATTTTACATACAAATGATACCCACAGCCATATAGAACCTTTTCCAAGCGATCATTATAAAACTCCTAACCAAGGTGGTGTTGCTAGACGCGCAACTTTAGTTGAAAACGTTAGAAAAGAAAATCCTAACACATTATTATTAGATGCCGGTGATATTTTTCAAGGAACACCTTTTTTTAATTTTTATGGTGGCGAGTTAGAATTTAAGTTAATGAGTATGCTTAAATATGATGCAGCAACTATAGGAAATCACGATTTTGATAATAGCATCGATGGATTGTTAGCACAATTACCAAATGCTAAATTCGATTTTTTATCTGCAAATTACGATTTTAAAAACACCGTTTTAGATGGTTTTGTAAAACCGTATAAAGTATTTGTTAAAGACGGAATAAAAATTGGTGTTTTTGGTTTAGGTGTTGAGTTAAAAGGTTTGGTTGACCCAAGAATGTATAAAGAAACGGTTTATTTAAATCCCGTTGAAATAGCCCAAGATATGAGTCGTATTTTAAAAGAAGAACAACAATGCGACTTGGTTATTTGCTTATCACATCTAGGTTATTATTATAAGAGCAATCCTGAAATAATTAGTGATTTAATATTAGCGTCAAAAACAAAAGATATAGACTTAATTATTGGCGGACACACACATACATTTTTACCAAAACCTACAATTACAAAAAACAGTATTGGAGAAAATGTCTTGGTAAATCAGGTAGGATGTTACGGATTAAATGTTGGTAGAATCGATTTTTATTTTGATTCTGACGCAACTAAAATTAGTAAAGGAAAAAGTATAATTGTATAGTAAAAATATCCCTCCAAACAAACAAGGTATTCTTGAAGTGCCAAAAAATAAAATATAAATGAGAATTGAAACTGGATTAAAATTAGGATTTAAAGATGTAATGATTCGTCCAAAAAGATCAACATTAAGTTCTAGATCACAAGTTACTTTAGATAGAAATTTCACTTTTTTACATAGTAATTATAAATGGAATGGTGTTCCTATAATGGCAGCAAATATGGATACTGTAGGTACTTTTGAAATGGATATAGCTTTAGCTAAACATAAAATATTTACAGCTATTCACAAACATTACACCTTAGAAGAATGGGATCAATTTATAAATTCTACTCCAACAGAAATAGTAACCGATTATTTTGCTGTTAGTACTGGAACTGGACAACCTGATTCTAAAAAATTAGCTTCCATATTAAATAAGCATCCTCAAGTAAAATTTATTTGTATAGACGTTGCAAATGGGTATTCTGAGCACTTTGTTAGTTTTGTTAAACAAACTCGAAAAAAATATCCAGAAAAAGTTATTTTGGCTGGTAATGTTGTAACTGGTGAAATGGTTGAAGAGTTATTGTTAGCTGGTGCAGATATTATTAAAGTTGGTATTGGTCCTGGATCAGTCTGTACAACACGCGTAAAAACTGGTGTTGGCTATCCACAACTTTCTGCAATTATAGAATGTGCCGATGCTGCACATGGTTTAGGCGGACAAATTGTTTCGGACGGTGGATGTAAAATTCCAGGTGATATTGCCAAAGCTTTTGGTGGTGGAGCAGATTTTGTAATGCTTGGAGGAATGCTTGCCGGACATTTAGAAAGCGGAGGAAAAACCATTGAAATAAATGGTGAAAAATTCAAACAATTTTACGGAATGAGTTCTGAAACTGCTATGAACAAACACGTTGGCGGTGTTGCTGACTATAGAGCTTCTGAAGGAAAAACTGTAGAAATTCCATACAGAGGCGCTGTAGAAAATACTGTACAAGATTTTTTAGGAAGTTTACGATCTACTTGTACCTATGTTGGAGCAAGTAAACTTAAAGAATTAACTAAAAGAACTACTTTTATTAGAGTGCAAGAACAACATAATGAAGTTTTTTCGAAATAAACCTTCTATAATATTGTAATAACAAAAAACTTTCTCGTCTAAATGAAAAAGTTTTTTGTTTATGAAACTCAATATATTTCTCGTTCTAAGAATTATTGTTGCAATAATTCTAGTTCAAACACTTCGTTATAAATTTACAGCTCATCCTTATAGTGTTTATATTTTTACAAAAATTAGTTTAGAACCTTACGGAAGGATTGGAATAGGCGCTTTAGAACTTATTACTGCTATTTTAATTGTATTACCAAAAACAATATGGGCAGGAGCAATATTATCCATCGGAATAATTAGCGGCGCTATAATAATGCACCTATCCATACTTGGTATTGAAATTAATAATGATGGAGGAAATCTATTTTATATGGCTTTAATTGTATTAATTTTAAGCATCTTAATTTTATGGAATGAACGCAAGAAAATCCCATTAATAGGAACTAAATTTTAGTTCGTGCTTTTTCCTCTAAAATCATAGATCTATAAATTAAGTATTGAGCAGTAATATAAGTAACCATTACTACCACTTGAAAAAATAAAGCTTCATAATAAAATTTATTGATTGCTAAAACGGAATCTGATACAATAAAAACTACTGCTCCAAGAAACATTAATAAAGCATATTTACTTTTTGTATTTAAATATTCTACAAGAGAAATTGCACCAAATAGGCATATAGTAATTCCATATATTAATACTGGAATAAATAAACTAAATAAGGAATCTTTTAATATAAATAGCAGTAAAAATAATACACCACTAAACAAAATTAATGCTATAAAACTATTTAAAAACGAAACTTTTTTAATTCGTTTTACTACAATTGAAATAAATAAAAGATGTGCTATTAAAAAGAATCCTAACCCAAATTTAAAAATAGTATCTCCTGTATACAATAAAAAAACATCTCCAAAAAAAGAAAATATTAATGCCGTAGCGTACCACTTATTTCTGTTTTCAACCGAATGAGAATACAAAAACAATAGTGCTAATAAAATAAAAGGTTTGAAAATAAAAGTAAGACTGTCGATTTTAAAAATAATTCCAATAATATCTAATATTGAAACAACTAAAAATATAAATAACGCAATTTTTTTTTTCATTTGATACAAAGTTGATTACCAAGTGGGTAATTTACAATCTTTATTTAATTTTTTCAATAAAGGTTGAATTCCTTTATTAAACTCTGTTTCATTACTTTAGAATCTTCTTTATGACATTGTAAACAAGCCCCAACCAATAATAATTGTTGTTGTTCTTTAACAGTAAATGGCCTAAAATCTGTTCTTGTTGAATTTAATCACACCTTTTTCAACTTCGCCTTTAAAAATGGAATCCAAGCATCTTCTGGTAAATTATCATTTTCATTTATTGCATATTCTGGTGTAAATTTCCAAACTCCAATTTCATCATTAATTTCATAAATTAATGTTCCATTTCCATAACCTAATGTTGCAGGATTTGTATGACAGCTTTTACAATCTCGAACTTTTGAAATTGTTGTATGTGGTGAATTTGGAGCATACAATCTATGAAAAGAAACATCTGTCCCTATTTCTTTTCCTGCATAACTTCCTTTATCAATAGTTAAAACCATTCCTGGAACTGCAGGTTCAATTCGTTTTCCTTCATTTGTAATCCTAACGCCCATTGCTGGTAATGACGATGAAAATTCTGAAACATATTCTTTCCATTGTCCTTTTCCATACTTTCTATCTAACAAATCAAAGGCTCTTGGCTCGTTTGCATCAAATTCATTATGGCAACCTATACAACGCGTAGTCCACGAAGAATGACAAGTGGCACAACTCACATTTTTATGTGCATTGTCTCTCGAACAAACTTCTGGTTGTGGATTTAACGGATGTAGTTTACCATCTTTTTTACCTATTAAAAAAGCATTTCCAAGAGAATCTATAAAAGTATTTACCAATGGATGACCGCCTTTTTCTACTGAAATCACTTCTTTATCTGAATGTTTATAATCTCTATGCAAAAAAACCAACAAACTTTCAGCGTCAAGTGAGTCGTAAGGAATAGTATTAGGTTTTTCTTTAAAATGACAATCTGAACATTGAATTTTAACAGCTTGTTCTTCGTGCGTATATCGTTTTCCATCACCCATTACTTCATGTGAAGAATGGCAATCTATACATAACATTCCTTTTGTATGGTGCACATCTTCTTCAATATATTTATAAACACGTTTATCTTCTATAACTTTGTATGCATTATTATTTAAAACGTCTGTTTCATCTAACAAGGTTTCTTGCCAACCTTCATAATTGGTTGAAATTCTACTGGAACGACTATGACAACCAAAACAATGTTCATTTGTAACAAAAATATTAGTTGCAGGATGATGTATTGGTAATTCCTTTTTTTCTGAAGAAATATATGTTGCCAAATCGGCTTTTGCTTCATCGGAATAATTTAAATGACATGCATTACAACCTCCACCCCTACTTAATTGTGTAATTGGTCCAAATGTATCCTTTTGAGCACCTAAATGACAATTAGCACATAAATCTCTTAAATGTTTATCTGACGCTGAATTTTCAATTAACTGAATATGATACTGTCCGTTTGGCGTATCTGCCTCTCCAAAAATATATTTATCAACAGCTACAATACCACTGTTGGTAGTCATTAAAGAGTTCTCTATTTTATGAAGTTCATTTGGATGACATTTTCCACAAGTTTCAGCAGCATCACTTAAATTTCCTGGAATTAAAACCATTCCTTTATGTGAATCTTCTTTATCTGAAGTATTTGGATTTCCTAAATGACAACTAATACAACCAATTAATTCTGGATTATGGTAACTAGAATATCCTTTCGTATTTGAATGGCAACTTAAACAAGATTCTTCATCTATGTTTTCAATTTTTATATATTCTATATTCATCATCTGAAATAAAGTAGATTCAAAAACACCTTCATTTTTAAAAAAAATAAGCAGCAATTAAACTAAAATAACTATGTAAAAAAACCAAAACTTTTGAATATATTTTTTTTTCATAAATAAATTCTTCAACAAATTTACAATAAATTAAAATGTTCAATAAAAAAATATTAAAATCTTCAACATAACCATTTAAACAATCAGAACAAAAACAAAATTATTAAACTATTTAGTTACTTTTAAACATTTAATTTAATCAATTATTATGTAACAAATGTTACTATTATATTTTACATTTTATGACTTTTATCATACTCTAAAAAGCTCAATAAATATCTTTACATCAGAAAAAAATAATTAAACTTATGACTACTTCAAGAAGAAAATTTATTAAAATTTCTGCTTTAGGTTTGGGAGGTATCGCAGCAACAACCACAGCGTTAAACATGTTTGGTTCTAATACTTATTTAGATGAACTTGTAAAAGAAAATGTTGCCAAAAAACTGAAAAGAACTGCCACTTATTGCGAAGTTTGTTTTTGGAAATGTGCCGCTTGGGCTTATTCTGATGAAGAAGGTGAAATTAAAAAAATTATTGGTAATGATAATGATCCACATTGTAATGGTCGTTTATGTCCAAGAGGAACAGGTGGTGTAGGAATGTATAATGATGAAGACCGATTAAAAACACCTTTAATTAGAACAACTGTTAACGGAGAAGAAACCTTTAGAGAAGCAAGTTGGGATGAAGCTTTTAGATTTAATTGCTTCAAAATTTAAAGCATAAAAGAAAAATATGGTGCAGAATCTTTGCTTTATTTAAACATGGTTCTCCAGGTTCACATTTTGAACATTTATTTAAAGCTTATGGTTCAGATACTATTGCTGAACCTGCTTATGCACAATGTAGAGGTCCTAGAGAAACTGGCTTTTGATTTAACCTTTGGATCTTGGGTTGGTTCTCCTGAACCAACAGATATTAGAGATACTAAATGTTTAGTGCTTATTGGTTCACATATTGGTGAAAATATGCACAATACACAAGTGCAGGAAATGTCTGATGCTATAGATAATGGTGCAACAATTATAACAGTTGATCCAAGATTTTCAACTGCTGCAAGTAAATCTCAACACTGGCTGGCAATAAAACCTGCAACAGATATCGCTTTGATGCTGGCCTGGATGAATGTGTTGATTGAAGAAGAGCTTTATGACAAAGAATATGTTGAAAAATATACTTTGGATTTGATGAATTAAAAGAACACGTTCAAAAATTTACACCTGAATGGGCTTATGGAATTACTACTATAAAACCAGAAGAAATTAGAAAAACTGCAAGAGCTATGGCACATGCTGCTCCAGCTGTAATTATTCATCCTGGACGACATGTTGCTTGGTATGGAGATGATACTCAACGAGCAAGAGCTATGGCTATTTTAAATGGCTTTATTAGGTTCTTGGGGACGTAGAGGTGGTTTCTATTTTAAAGAAAAAATAGCAGTTCCTAAATTTCCACATCCTGCATATCCACATCCAAAATGGGATTGGAAAGATGTTGGAGAAAATTATCCATTAGCTCAAATGGGACTTACAAATGAAATAATTAGAAACTCAATACCAAGCGAAAACCCAAAATATCCAGTTAAAGCTTGGATGGTTACTGGTACAAATTTAATTAAATCTATTCCAGACACTAAACAATTGGAAGAAGCAATTGATGCATTAGAATTTATGGTCGTTATTGACACCATGCCAATGGATGTAACTGGTTATGCTGATGTTGTTTTACCTGAATGTACTTATTTAGAACGTTATGATGGTATTAGATCTGCAACAAATAGAGAGCCTTCAATAGCTGTAAGAGTTCCTGCTGTTGCTCCAAAATACGATTCCAAACCAGTATGGTGGATGGCTAAGCAAATTGGTGAAAGATTAGGCTTAGAAGACTATTTCAATTACGACGATTTTAAAGAAGTTATTGATTGGCAATTAAAAGAAATGGGAACTTCTTTAGAAGAAATGGAAAAAATTGGTGTTAAAAAATATTCGAAAATCTGGATCCATTTGTATTTAATGAAGATGAAGATTATGAATTTCCAACTGCAAGTGGTAAAATTGAATTTTATTCACATGAATTAGAAGATTTAGGTTTTGATCCCAATGCCAAAATATACACAACATCCTGAACCACCTCAAGGTTTTTATCGATTAAATTATGGAAGAGCTCCAATGCATACTTTTAGTAGAACTGCAAACAATCCAAATTTAAATGATTTAAAAGATGAAAATAATCTTTGGGTAAATCCTAAAGTTGCTCGAATATTAGGATTTAAAAACTGGACAATAAGTTTGGTTAAAAAATCAAGATGATATTATTTCAACTTTTTCAATAAAAGTTAGAGTTACAGAAAGAGTTCGTTGGGATTCTGTTTATATGGTTCATGGTTTTGGTCACGATAATAAAAAATTAAGCCGAGCCTTTGGAAAAGGTGCTAATGATACACAATTGATTTCAAAAGTAGTTATTGACCCTATTATGGGAGGAACTGGAATGAGAGGAAATTTTGTAACAATTTTAACTGAAAATCCACATAAAAATATTGAGATATGAGATATGCAATGGTAATAGACACTTTAAAATGTGTTGGATGTAGCGATTGTGTAGTTGCTTGTCAAACCGAAAATAATGTTCCAATTGGATATTGTAGAGATTGGATTACTGAAACCGTAAGTGGTGCTTATCCTACTATTGAATTAGAATTAAAATCTGAACGTTGCAATCATTGTGAAAATGCTCCTTGTGTACGTTGTTGCCCAACAGGTGCAAGTCATAAAATTGAAGGCGGAATTGTATTGGTTACCGAAGATGAATGTATTGGTTGTGGTGCTTGTGTAGATTCATGTCCATACGATGCGCGTTATCCAACATCCTGATGGTTATGTAGATAAATGTACTTTCTGTCATCATAGATTAGAAAAAGGACAATTACCTGCTTGTGTATCAGTATGTCCAACAAAGTGTATGTATTTTGGAGATTTAGACAATCCAAATAGTGAAGTTTCGCAATTATTAAAAAACAGAAAATATAAAACATTGGCTCCTGAAGCTGGAACAAAACCTCAAGTTTATTATTTAATTTAAAATTTAGATTATGCAAGAAGAATTATTTACAAGTGGAAGAAATATTCCAAATATAGATCCTTCATTAGAAATTTGGCACTGGCCAATATCAGTATATTTATTTTTAGGAGGTTTGGCTGCTGGTATTATTATTTTTTGCTGGCCTTAATTACTGTTTTAAATAAAGATAAAGAATATCCAACTGCTGTAAAATATGCATCAATTGTATCTCCAATTGCTTTAACATTAGGTTTATTAGCCTTGTTTTATGATTTAACACATAAATTTTATTTTTGGCAATTGTATACCACTATTAGAATTGAATCTCCAATGTCTTGGGGAGCTTGGGTATTGTTAATTATTACACCTCTTATCATTTTTATGGGTATTTAGTTATTAAAGGAATTATTTCCAAAATGGAAATTGGAAATTTCGAATTCTTAAATAAATTTGAAAAATTTCTTCAAAAAAATAGAAGAAATATGGCAATTGCTTTAATACCTCTTTCAATTATTTTAGGTATTTATACTGGTATTTTATTATCTGCTTTTAATGCAAGACCATTATGGAACAATGCCATTTTAGGCCCTTTATTTTTAGTTTCCGGACTTTCAACTGGGAGCTGCAACTATTATTTTATTTAGCAAAAAGCCAAAGAAAAACATTTATTTCGGCAAAATAGATTTAGTTCTTATTGTAATTGAACTAGGTTTAATAGTTCATATGATTATGGGAATGTAGGCAGGTTCTGAAGTTCAATTAGAAGCGATGCAATTATTGGTAGGTGGAGAATTTACATTGATGTTTTTTGGTTTTGTTGTAATTTTAGGATTAATTATTCCTGCAATTTTGGAATTTTCAGAATTAATAGGTTTAAAAGTTCCTGCGTATGTTCCTGCCATATTAGTTATTTTAGGCGGATTCGTTTTCCGATTTGTAATGGTTGAAGCAGGTCAAATAACACGATATCTTATATTAAAACTAATAAATTATGAAAACAGAAAATCAAAAAAACACATGTATTGGAATCCCTTATTTTGGAGGATTTCTTTTGGGAATTATCATCCTTTTTACTTTTTACATTACCGGAAGAGGTCTTAGGAGCAAGTGGGGCAATGAAAAGTAGTGTAGTTACAATTGTCGATACAGTTGCACCAACACACGCCGAAAATAATGCATATTACAGTCAGTTTATTAGTGAAGATGAAAATCCCCAATGAATACTTGGTTGGTTTTTGAAGCTTTAGGTGTTTTAATTGGTGCTTTTATTTCTGGTGGATTGGCAGGTAGAATAGGATGGAGAGTACAACATTCTCCAAAAATTACTTCAAAAAGAAGATTGGTATTTGCTTTAGGTGGTGGTATTTTATTTGGAATTGGAGCACAAATTGCCCGTGGTTGTACTAGTGGTGCTGCATTAAGCGGTATGGCTGTACTTTCAACAGGTGGCTTTATAACTATGTTAGCTATTTTTGGAACAGGTTATGTTGTGGCATATTTCTTTAGAAAAAATTGGATTTAATAATTAAAAATATAAAATTATGGGACCTTTAATTCCTAACGGTATAATTCCCTATGAATGGAATCATTATTATTGCAATTCTAATTGGTATTGCTTTCGGTTTTATTTTAGAAGCCTCTGGATTTTCTTCTTCCAGAAAATTAGCCGGTGTATTTTATGGCTACGATTTTGCCGTATTAAAAGTATTTTTTACCGCTGCAGTTGGTATCAGTAATTGGTATTTTATATATGGATTATTTAGGTTATGTTGATATGGCCCAATTATATGTTCATCCAACTTATTTATGGGGAGCAATTATTGGTGGTGTTATTATGGGTGTAGGTTTTGTTGCTGGCGGTTTTTGCCCTGGAACAAGTTTATGTGCAGTTGCAATTGGTAAAATTGATGCCTTAGTTTATGTAGTTGGAATTATGATTGGTGTATTTATTTTTTCGGAATTATTCACCTTTTTTGAACCAATATACGACGGATATTTCTATGGAAACATTACTTTAATGGATTCCTTTGGCTTCAATCCATATTGGTTTGTATTTATTTTTGCCATTATTGCGATTGTTGCTTTTGTAGTTACTGATATAATTAGAAAAAGAATTAAAAAAGTATTTTATTAAAATTAATAACAACTAAAAAATGGTTACAAAACAATTTATAAAAATTTTCATCTTTCATTTAATTATTTCGTTTTAGGTTTTTACTAATTAATACTAGCTGGTGGGTTGGTATTATTGCCTAAATATGAAAAACATGAAGGTATAAAACCTGAAATTTTGTTAAGCAATGTAATAAGTCCTGAAAGATATATTTCAACAGATAAGTTGGCTAGATATTATAATCAATCAAGATCCTTCTTATTTATTAATTGATGTTAGAGATTCTGTTCAATATGAAAAATACACATTGCCAAATGCCATTAACATTCCTTTAAAAAAATTATTGGATGAAGATTCGGAATTGTATTTAAACCAAAACTCAATACAACGTTGTCTTATTTTCAAACGATAACTTTTATGCAGATCAAGCTTGGATTTTTGCAATAGATTGAATTATAAAAATCTTACGTGTTTTAAAAGGAGGACTTAACCATTGGTTTAATACCATTATTAATCCACCTAAACCAACTGAGAATATGGCTACTAAAGCTTTTGAATTGTATGATACATCGAGAAAAGCTGCAAGTATGTTTTTTGGTGTTGCTTATCCAGAGCAAGCCAATAATAATTCAGGAGAAACAAACATATCAGCTCCAAAAAAAGTAATACCTATTAGAAAGAAAAAGTAGTTCCTATCAAACAAGAAGAAAAAAATGCCTGTAGAAGGTGGATGTTAGCTAGGCTGTTAATTGTTAAAAAATAATATAGACAGATGAAAGAATTAGAAAAAACAACAAATAATACATAATTATAAATTAAATTTTCTTATAGAATGAAAAAAATATCATCTTATTTAACCGTATTTTTTATAGCGATTACTTTATTAAGTAG
>CALOEI010000005.1:0-167385 GCA_942492305.1 uncultured Flavobacteriaceae bacterium
GTGCAGTTCAATACTGTAACCTTAGGTACTCAGTATCACATCAACAAGAAGACTCGTATCAATGCCGAAGCAGCATTCAGGGATTTTGAAGCCGTTGACTTTGCGTCAGGTGCAGGTCCGAATGCTAACCTCGATAATGTAGATACACGTTATGCAATACAGCTAACCCATATCTTCTAACTTTATAAAAGAAGTATAACTGTATGACTCCTGCCTTGTTAAGTTTAGCCGAGGCACACTCCAAAGGGCCCGCAAGGGCCCTGTTTTTTTAAAGCTTATAAATCATACGAGGTATAATCCAGTCATGAATAAAGTCAAAAACATTTCTGTCCAGGCACTCGTCATAACATTACTGTTG
Organism: uncultured Flavobacteriaceae bacterium; assembly: GCA_942492305.1. GTDB lineage: Bacteria > Bacteroidota > Bacteroidia > Flavobacteriales > Flavobacteriaceae > Lutibacter. The sequence continues at coordinate 359 of CALOEI010000005.1, forward strand.
AGTACACAGGCCTATGCAGACAATTCAGATGGAATGATACGCAATAAAAGCAACAATAGCGTAACAGCAACTATAGATAAACTTGAGACTGCCCTCAAAAATAAAGGCATGACCATATTCAAACGCATAAATCACGCAGCTGGTGCAGAAAAAGTCGGAATGCAAATACGCCCCACTGAACTGCTGATTTTTGGCAATCCCAAAGTCGGTACACCTTTGATGTTATGTTCGCAAACAGCAGCCTTAGATCTGCCGCAAAAAGCATTGGCATATAAAGATGAAAGCGGACAAGTATGGCTGGTATATAACGACCCTGCTTATATGGCGAAGAGACACAACATCATAGGCTGTGATGCCTCTGTTCAAAAAGTTACCAATGCTTTAGCTAATTTTTCGAGGATTGCTACTAAATAAATATATTCACTGACATCCAGGCGATAGCGAAGGATCTTTTACAGCAGACGTCTTCGATAAACCAAAGGCCAGATCCTTCACTGCCGTTCAGGATGACAACAAAAAGCAACTAAGCTTTTTACTGCCAACTGAAAACTGAAAACTATTTCTTAATCAGAGTTGCCCTGGTTTAAATAGTCGTCTCTCCAGTACTTTGTCGCTTTAAGTGTTGCCTGAAGTGTTAAACCTGATTGCGTCATCTCGTAAACAGTAATGTCACCTACAGTAATTGATCCACCGGTTGCACCACCCTGTTCATCAAATTTTGCAGCCGCATCGATGTGCGCTCCGAGTGTCCAGCCATATTCTATAAATGATTCCATGACTTCATCACTATGAAAGACAAAAACAGCACGGAAATCTTTTATACCCAGACCAGGGCCAACACCGGCTTCTCCCATTTTCATATAGGTACACTGTTTCGTCTTATTATTTTCAACCAGCCCATAACCACCGCCAAAACTAAGCAACAGCATATTCACATTTGCACTGCTGAACACCGCATAACCAGGTGATTTTTCGATCTGTTCTTTGGCCTCAGGTTTAATGCGATAAAGCTGAGTTAGTACATCGTTCCCCATCTGATGAATAGCGTTACGTCCGTCAGATACGGTATTACTCGTAGTAGCACAAGCTGCAACACTCGCCAACATCAGCATACAAATCATTTTTAGTTAGGTGGAACATTATATGGAATCTCTGATTAAGTTACTTAGCCAAATTGATTAACAGGATGAAATGGAACTGTATTCGTATCTTCTGTGCAATGCATGGAACAATCGTCGAGAAGATACCTGTATTTTCTTTAGTTACTGATTATCTATAGTAGTTTTAATAATATTAGGCAATCAATTTGAGAACTTTGCACACAGCATCTGTTACATTATAGCGCCATTTCACATATGGATACGACACGGTAATGCAGAAGACCTAACATTAGATAATATATTATATCTTATTGATAAATATATATTTGATTGATAATTAAATTAGACTGAACAAAAGAAGAGAGAGGCACAAGCAACTTTAGTGATGTTTGCCTGGCTAATAAAATTCGACCATGTGTAAAACCATCAATCTATGTAAAAGACTTCATTTTAATAGTAACAAATAATCAAGTAACAGCTTCCGGTTTTCTTTTGTGACAAGAACATTGTTATGGTTACTCTCAATCAGCTTTAAAGTCTTCGGTTCGTTTGCTGCCTCGAACAGCGTTTCTGCGTGATACATATCTATCATTTCATCATTTTCACTATGCATGATACAAACGGGCACGGGTGAGACCCGGGCTATCGAATCCAGTGGACTATAAGCATTACTAACTGTGAATGATAGTGGCCACTGGAACAGCCAGAACAGCCAGCTTTTCGATAATATATCCTGTGTGACATGATGATAATCACTAAATGCTTCTGGCAGGTATCAGCGCTTCTATCCTGTCCCTGTAGGCACTGTGTGCGACAGCATAGATAACCATGCTGCCACCGAGGCTGTGCCCCAGTACGATCAACTTTTCATCATCAGGCAGCTGCTGCACCGCATGAGCGATCATCAGCTCCATGTCACTGATCGTATCATCGAGGTCTGGCGTACCCTGAGATTGACCATAACCACGATAATCATAGATATAGAGATTATAGCCCTCTTTTGCCAACCAGAATGTGTTGGGTAACTGGGTACTGACATTATCGCCATTGCCATGGAAAAATAATATGTTACCAGCGGTCTTATTTTCGGCATGAATCTTCCAGCCATGCAGCTTCAAACCATCTTCGCTGGTAATAAACAGGTCCTGGTACAACAAATCTGCAGCAGCAGGTGTTAGCGGGTACTGGTCTACTGGTACAAACAGCATATTGCTGCACCCGAAGAGAAAAAATACAGTGATTATTAAACAGGATCGATACATTGATAATCAAATAGATAACTATAAGCTACAAGGTGCAGAAATTAACATATTTTGTCACCGATGATTAAGCGAAAGCACAATTCATTGATTATTTGACATCTCTAATATTGATTATTAACCGCTACAACAACCCAGGTGTCATAACCGGTCTCCAGTCCGAAATTAGCCAATTTGATAATTTTGGCATTTCAGACCTATTCTGCAGATTATTATTAAAAAAATATAACCTCAAAAGCACAATTCGACACTTGCATAACATCTTGTTTATCGCTTATCATCTTGGCTCTTTTATACAGATAATTAATAAAAATTGGAGTTTAGGAATGAAAAAAATAATTGCAGGTTTAGCTTTACTGAGTGTCTCATCTGTAGCTGGTGCCGTCTCAGCTGGCGGCGAAGGCTGTGGTTGGGGACAGGCACTGTTTACCGGATCATCGGGCACGGCTTCTCACGTATTAGCAGCTACAACAAACCCAACTTTTGGTAATAACACTTTCGGTATGACCAGTGGCACCAATGGTTGTTCTACTACAGGCACGCTTAGTTACGGTGGCCAAAGCGTTGTTAGTGCCATCATGAACGAGTTCTCTGAAGATGTCGCTCGCGGTCAAGGTGATGCGCTAAACGGTGTTGCTGTGGTTTATGGCGTTGAACAACAGGACAGAGATAAGTTTTCGCACAAGTTATGCACACGAAAACTTTTCTGTTATCTTCCCTAACGAAGATGTAACAGCTGATGAAATGATCGCTTCTATGGAAAAAGTAATGAAAGCGGATGCCCGTCTAAGCAAGTATATTGCCTGATTGGTTTCCCGATGAAATTATTAAAGCCCGGTATCTGACGATACCGGGCTTTTTTATAGAATACGTACTAAACCAGCAAAATATATAATCACCTTAGTTAACAACCATACTATCAATCAGGTTCGAATTTACCCCCTGAATTAAACCCTGTATTCAATGAAGCCTCTCTTGTTTGACCTAAAAAAACGAGTAATTAATTTGTTACTAATATCATCATTTATCTCATTATCATCACACGCCGCCAATTCCAGTGACTATCTGAACCAGTTACAGAACAGGGCGAAACAGCAGCAATTATGGAAACAGACTGAATGGATCAACTTACTCCACTATGCAGGACATGGTGTTGCGCCCGATGACTTTGCAAATCAGTTAGAGATCAAAGTTTTTTTCCTTGCAGACAATGGTGCCAATAACCCTGAAGCAGAATTAGTTGCCACATTAAACGGGATTTATGACAGCGAAAATAAAGATGATAACAATGCACAATGCCGCTTTGTTGCCCGACTAAACTGGTTAACACAGAAACTGGCCATTAATACCGAGACATTACCAACGGTACATTGTAAAAAATACATAGAGTGGCGAAAGAATGTACAGCCTCGGCAGGTCACACTAGTCTTCCCCACTTATCACCTTAACAGTCCATCATCGATGTTCGGCCACACTTTATTGCGCCTCGATCCTGAACAGGACCAGGGTGAATCAAATGGTTATCAGTATCGATCAGCTTTGGCGCCAATGCTCCCGAAAACGAAAACTCAGCACTTTACGCCTATCGTGGCCTCGTCGGTGGTTACGCTGGTTTATTTATAACTGATCACTATTACAAAAAAATACAGGAATATAATGGCATAGAGCATCGTGATATCTGGGAGTATCACCTGAACCTGACGCCTGAAGAAATCGAACGGATGGTTACCCATATCTGGGAATTACAGGACATCAATTTTGATTATTATTTCTTTGATGAAAATTGCTCATATCGTCTATTGGAACTGCTTGAAATTGCACGGCCTGGCATCGAACTGACAAATGAGTACATGGTAACGGCAATACCTATCGATACCGTTAAAACTATTTATAAAGCTGGCATGATAGAAAATACCGAGTACCGGCCTGCTCGCGCCACAGTATTATCTTTCATGATTCAACAAATGACCGAGAATAACCGTGAGCTGGTTATGCAATTATCGGAAAATATTGAAATAAAAAACAGTTCAGATTTCACTCGTCTACCCCGGGATGAGCAACGAGAAATAATTGAGTCCACATACAAGTACCTGCGTTACCAGCAGACAGGTACAGACCGGGATCCTGCGGTTGCCAAACGTAGTTTTCAATTATTAAAGTTACGCAATAACTATCCAGTTAGCAGCCCCCCCGATTTGCCTCCTCCTGTGTCACCTGAAAAGGGCCACAACAGTAAACGTACATCATTCGGCCTGGGTAGACGGCTAGATAATTATTACGGTGAAGTCGGTTTTAAAATGTCCTTTCATGATCTGGAAGATAATGAAGAAGGATTTCTCCGTGGCGCGCAGATAAACATCGGCAGTTTACAAATTCGTGCAGAAGAAAATGAAGGCATTAGTTTATATAAACTGGATTTAATCGACATTTTCTCATTATCACCACGCACGCAATTTTTTAAGCCCAGCGCATGGCGAGTTTATGCAGGATTTTGAAAAGCAGCTAACTGATAGTGTTGACCAACTGGCCGCACATCTAACCGGCGGCGCTGGTGGCAGCTGGGATTTTTCTGATAACAACCAGTTTTATACGCTGGCAACAGGAAGGCTGGAAATCAACAAGCAACTGGACCACAGCGTCGAACCTGGCATAGGATTTATCATCGGTCTTCTCTCACACTTTGGCACCAATACTGCACGTCTCGAAATCAGCGGTGAACACTTTACCGGCAACATGTACCGCTTACGTGCTACATACACCCATAACTTTGTAATCAACACAAATAATTCACTGAAGATTTTTGCGAAATACGAATGGCAGGAAAACGATGTTGAATTTTCTGATATCAATTTAAGTTATCAATATTATTTCTAATCTGACAGGTTCACAACTCCAGGCTATCAAGCAAAATCCATAGCTTGTTTTATAAATGAATCAGAATCATATAAAAAGAATAGAATACCCTCGGGACATTAAATGAATCAGAATCATATAAAAATAGAATCCTGGCTTTCATTTTTGTTGTGTTTTACCAGTGGTACTGCAGATACAGCGAGTTGTAGTTACTGCCGCCTTTGATACGGCCAAAGGATGACGAGGTTTCAAAAATGGATGAGCGGTGATGTATGCCAACACCAAAGTACAGGTCATTAATCGAATTCACGCCAAAGGTATCACCCAGGCTAAAGTCCAGGGTGAAATCGAGATAGTTCATCAGGTTGCTCGAACGATAACCCTTTCTGTCCATTTCCCTTTGTTCGATATTACTGACGGTCTCAATATAAGAAAGGCCCTCCGCAAAACCCAGTCGCCAGCGAGCCGGCCAGTTAACAGTATAATAAGCCTTTATACCTAACACATATTCATTGGTGGGCTGCAGGTCATAAGTAATGGTACAGGGGTTGACGCCATCACAGATATTATCGCCAAGGCCGGCAAGTTCGGCCGTGTTAATTCCCTCACCCGGCTGAATTGTCTGATCGACAGGATCTGAGCCATGGTGATAAACAAAACCGGTAGTGATATATAAGTCGATAGCCTCGATACCAAACAGGCTGTCTGCAATCGGGTGGCCATAAAACAGCGAAGTTAACTGGTTGTTCTGCACATCATCCTGCGAGTCGAAAGCGAGAATATCGCCAATGTTTGACGGTGTTGCCCAGCCATGTGCAAAACGAAAGTAGGGTTTGGCTTTAAGTGATGATGATTCCATTTTTGTTTTATCATTGAAAAAAGCAATGCCCAGGTAAATTTCACCGTGAGTTCCATTTTCGATGCTGATTGAATCGCGTGTCTTACTGTCCAGCGTGGTTAATTGTGCGCGGCCTAATAGATAAAAATTACTGATTACGTGGTAGCGAATTTCACTGCCGATAGTCAGATCAAAACCACTGCCTATCTTATTGTCTAGCGGGTTGGCTGGATCATCCGGGTCGGTAAATCCATCCAGTCCATAATAATGATTGTTAAAGTCTGCACTTTTGTAACGTAAGGTGGCGTATGGAAAAATATCCCAGGAGCCGGAATCCCAGTGATAACGAGTATTCAGTGATGAGTAGTAACGGCTGTCATTATCAGTCATGATTTCAAAACTGGTTGCCAGGTCATCCGTGATAAGATATTTTACTTCACCGCCAAAGTCCAGTGAGTTGCCGCGTACCAGGTTTTGAAATTCAGCAGGGATGTCAAAATAGCGATAGCGTGCAATTAAACTAAATTGCCATTGGTCTTTATTATATATCCTGGCGCCTCCCGTTAAACCACGTATAAAAAAGATGTCACCATCATAAAACATCAGCGGAATAAAATCCGAGACCTGCTGTTCCTGTGTTGGATAAGGGATGCGCGCAATACGAAAACCTGCGGCAATGCCCCAGTCTTTTTCGGGCACTTCGTAGGCATATGCTGATAAAGAAAAAACAAAAAGAATAAATGTAACAAATATCTTTTTCATGGTAATGCTATATTTTTCATCCACTGCAAGTATGCTGCAGCTGCATCTGTTTGCTCAGCGGGTGACGTTGGCAAAAAATCCTGTTCCGGCGTTGGCAGGTAACCGCCTTGTTTAACTTCCAGGGCCAGGGTTCCTGACTGTTTACTAATGTAAGAATGCCACGTGTTTGGCGATAGTTCAACTGCTCTATTGGTTGCTGCTGACATTTGAATCTTATCAATGACATCACCAGCATCATCAAAAATAAGCAGGTCCAGTTCACCTTCAAGAATGACCAGCAATTCCCATTTATGTGCTTGCGGGTGGCGGTGCGGCCTAATATAGGTACCCGGTTCAAAAGCCAGAAACAAACGTTGCACAGCCGCATCGCCAGACTCGTGTATATTTAAATTTGTACGCAAGCGCTCAGAATCCTGCGCGGTAATAATCAGTTCTTTAAGTGTCTGGCCTGAGTATTTTTTAATCATGCTCATACAGCTTCTCCATTTTTATTGACACCATTCTTATTGGAAGCAGCCTTATTGTCAGCATCCTGATTTGAATTTTGATAATTGACGAACACAACGCCAGTTAATATCAGAACAATACCTGCCGTTCTTTGCCATGATAAGCTGCTCACCGATTTGCCCCCAGTAAACGGCGCCGAGATATACCAGAACATAGGTGATACCAAGAAACGGATATGCAAAACTCAGTTCATATTTTGTCAGGGCAAACATCCACGAAAGCATAGATATTGCATAACAGGCAAGACCGGCAATGAGCCAGAGAAGAACGGCATTGTTTTCAAATATGATAAAGAAAAAAGATGAGATAAAATTAACTTCATCATGCAATTGTAGCTGTATCATGCTCACTTTCATAAATAACTGCGCGCAGGCAGATAAAACCACACTTAAGCTGAGCAATAACACTGCATTGGATTCAATTTTATTCATAAACTAAGACCACGCCGGCAAAATCAGGTCTGCGCCAGCAATGAAATGCCAGCAACAATAAGTACTACGCCTAACCAGCGATTCCACGGAATAGTTTCATGTAGATAAAAACGCGCCGACAAAAGCACAACGACAAAACCCAGGCTGATAAATGGAAAAGCCTTACTGACGTCCATCATATATAGCACCACCAGCCAGACACAAATTGCTGAGGCCAGGCAGATAACCGCTAAAATTATTTCCCATTGAAAAAGTGCAGCAAAAACCTGAGAAAATGATTTTGCATTTTTTAAGCCGCGGTCAGCCCCCAGTTTTTGCAATACCTGACCAATTGATGTCAGCGTGACAACCAGAAGTATCAGCGCATATTCCATTTCGGCTAAACCTGCCCGCTTGTTTCTATTTTCAACATGCCTTCTTTTAACGAACCGTCATCTAGCTGACCTTGTTTCAACAGGCCTTCTGCAACAGGAATGTACCAAAGCACAAACTTACCCCAACGTGACTGCTGCGCTTGCGCTGGCATAATAGCCTGCATTTTTTCATCCGCATCTGAATGATGAACAATAACCATTTCATCTTTATTCAAATGCTGTGTTATAAATTTTTTTAAGTCTTCACCTTCGAGTAAGCGAAAACTGCTATCACTAAATGAAAGGCCATGTTTTGACTCACCCGCGCCCGTCATATAAACGTCGTCACGTTTATAATTCCAGTTAACTGCGTGAATCAGAATATCATCAGAAAATAAAATTGTATCCGGTTTGATTTTATCAGCGTGCTCAAGTAAAAAATCTCCAGGCATTTTACTCATCGCGGTACGTTGTGGAAGACCGATGCTTATGACAAACATAACAGCAGCCACACTCAGTGCCTGCAAACTTAAACGTCTGTTTACCGACTGCTTTTTAGCTGACACTAACAATAAAACAGCGCCTGATAAAAAGGCACAGACCAGTGCAATCCATTTCCAGTTTTCGCCATCACTCCATACAGGCTTACCAACAATACCAGTCTGAATTAACACCAGGGTCAGAGCAACAATTAAAAAGAAAGCGGCGACAACAGCATTGGCAAATTTATAGCCAGTGGCCTTAGGTTCTATGGCATTTTTACCGGACAGATAATTTTCAATACCTACTGCCAGCATTACAGCAAGCGGCGCCAAACAGGGCAATATATAAGTGGGCAATTTACCGCGCGAAACTGAGAAAAAGATAAACGGCATTAAAAACCATAAGATACAATACTTTAACAGGTCATAATCTTTGCCTGGAGCATTATCACTAGCGCCCTCACTCGGCAGCAGGTTTTTAAGCGCCAATGGTAGTTGCGCTATCCACGGCAAGGTCAGTAGTGGCAGAAACATGAGGTAAAACCATATCGGTTCACCGTGCTGTGCTTCCTCACTGGCAAAACGTTTCACATGTTCTTCCCAGAAAAAATAATGCCAGTATTCAGGTTCCTGAAAATGCACCAAAAGCGCCCATGGCGCTATCACAAGTATTGCTGACAACAAAGCGATCCAGCCGCGTGTAAACAGCTCCTGCCAGCGCCCCTGCCAGATTACGTAAGGGCCAATCACCGCCCCCAGCAAGACAAATGCGAGAAAGCCCTTGGCAAGAAAAGCGCCACCACAGAACAGACCAAGCAAAAGAAGATAAATCAGTCGTTTTTTTGAATCGGTTTCTTTATGAGAAAAATAGAAGCTTACAAATGCGGCCGTCAGTAAAAAACTAAAAACTGAATCCAGTATATTTATAGTACCGATTAAAAACACGCCTAACATGCTTAAATAAATCATCGCAGCATTTAACGCAGTGGTGCGGCGCTGCGTGAAACGCAACAACAGCATAAATAGCGCCAGTGCCGACAACCCTGCTGACAATGCACTGGGTAAACGCATGGCAAAAGCCGTTTCGCCAAAAACCTGCATACTGATACCGGTCACCCAGTAACCTAATACCGGTTTTTCAAAATACCGCAAACCGTTGAGACGGGGCGAAACCCAGTTATCGGCGGCAATCATCTCACGCGGGATTTCTGCATAACGCGCTTCATCCGGAATCATTATCGGACGTATACCCAGTGGCAATATATAAATAATCAAATACATAAAAACCAGGATTACGGCATAAATCTTCCAGTTAAGCTCTGCAGACTGGTCATTATTGCCGTGCTTATTACTGCCTGGATTGCTGCTCATGGATTATGGCTCATGACACAAGTGACGCCTGCCAGCATACCCAGCCTTCACGTCCAGGGAGCGGTGCAGTGGTTACTGAATCAACAGGAAGAGTGGAAATATCTTCAGGTAATAAATCCAGCATTGGTACAAAACGTATATGCCTTGCTTTCGCTTTTGTTAAAAACTCATCAAACATGGTCGCACACACAATACCCTCCACCTCTGCATGGATGGTCAGAACATTAAGTTGACCTGGTTTAATCAAAGCAAGCATATAATCATTATAATTTTCTACTGAAATACCATCATGGCCGATGACTTCATCATAGGTCGGCAGGGTTGCTGGAATCTGCGGCGGATATTCAACACCGTTTATTACCGGGCGAAACATGTTTTCACCTCGACAATCGCTGTTATAGGTGAAATTAAACTGGCCCTTTTCAACGACCACCTGCTGGTTTGCTTTCCAGCCGGCAACAGCAGAACAGCGTGGCCCCTGTTTGAGAATCGCACTGAGTGTTTCTACACCAGATTTTATATCCTGATGAATCTGCTCGGCATTCATTTTATGCATAGACATTTGCCAGCGATGGTGGTCCCATGAATGCAAACCAACTTCATGCCCGGCATTTTCTGTATCGCGTATTACCGAGGCAAGACTTTTTGCTATTTTAGGCCCAGGCCAGAAAGTGCCACGCAACAAAATGTCCCAGCCATATAAACTGGCCGCTCTGGAACGTAACATTTTTATAAGAAAAGCCGGTTTAAGCAGGCGCCAGAGATGGCGCCCCATATTATCCGGTCCAACACTGAAAAAAAAAGTTGCATGCAAGTCGTGCTTTTTTAATATCTTCAGCAGTCCAGGCACGCCATCACGAGTACCGCGAAACGTATCAACATCAACACGAAGGCCAACGGTTATACTTTGTTCAGTCAATCTGATTTAACCTGTGAGAAAATTATTAATTATCTACATGATCTTTCAGGAAGTAGTCCAAGGTGTCATCAATGGTCTCATCCATCATGATTGTAGGATTCCAGTCGAGTAATTTCTTTGCGTTTTCGATACTTGGCCGTCTGTGCTGAACGTCCTGGTAACCATCACCGTAATACTTACGACTTTCAGTTTCAACCATGCCTGCAAATGGTGGGAAGTTTCCACGCAGCGGATGCTTTTCAAACTTTTCAACCAGCACTTCCGCCATGCGTTTAATGCTGGCTTCATTATCCGGATTACCAACATTAAAAATCTGGCCATCACAACAACCATCTTTGTTCTCAATGATTCGGAACAAACACTCTATGCCGTCTTTCACATCGGTAAAGCAGCGTTTCTGTTCACCACCATCAATCAGCTGAATAGGCGTGCCTTCGACAAGATTCAAGATCAGCTGGGTGATCGCACGCGAACTACCAATGCGCGCAGAGTTAAGCGTGTCCAGCCGCGGCCCCATCCAGTTAAATGGACGGAACAATGTGAACGGTAGATTTTCTTTTGTACCATAAGCCCAGATAACGCGGTCCATCAACTGCTTACTGGTTGAATAAATCCAACGTTGCTTGTTAATCGGACCGGTAACCAGGTTTGATGTGTTTTCATCAAAGAAAGAATCCTGACTCATGCCGTACACTTCAGATGTGGACGGGAATATAATTCGTGTACCGTATTTTACACAGTAACGCACAATACGAAGATTTTCTTCAAAATCGAGCTCAAAAACACGCAACGGATTTCGCGTATATTCGATTGGTGTAGCAATGGCCACCAGGGGAAGAACCACGTCACACTTTTTAACATTATATTCAATCCATTCACGATGCACAGTGATATCACCTTCATGGAAATAGAAATTTTCTCTACCCAGTAATCTTGTTATAGCACTGGAGGAAAGATCCATGCCGTGTACTTCATAGTTGCCTTCATCCAGTAAACGTTCCACCAGGAAGTTACCGATGAAACCGTTAACGCCTAAAATCAATACCTTCGTTTTCTCATCTTTCGACTTTGGATCAAACTTAGGGCCCAGGCGCATGGCATTGACCAGGTTTAAACCTGCCGCTAATTGCGCGCCTGTACTAAAGACACCATGCTCCTGCTGACCAAATCGGACACGAAGCACGCCTTCGCCACAGGCAATCTCTAACGGTTCTACTGACAATATCGTTCCCGGCAGTGCATCTGATGACTGCTCTAGAACCTCAACTTCCCAGATAGTTAGTTTACGCTGCCCGGCAAAGGTAAATGCGCCCGGATATGGACGCGTTACTGCGCGCACAAGATTATGCACGGTGACAGCAGGTTGACTCCAGTCGATGGCACCATCATCCGCTGAGCGACCGCCATAATATGTTGCTTCGCTGTGATTTTGCGGTGTGCGTTTCACACTGCCGTCTTTAATTGCAGGCAAGCAGGCATCCAGCATATTACCTGCAGCTTCAACCTGTTTATTGCTCAGCATTTGTGCAGTGTCGTTTACATCTATGGCAACTTTTTGCTGCGCAACAATGTCGCCATTATCAATGCCCGGCGTCATGTAATGCAGGGTCACACCGGTTTCAGACTCACCATTAATAATTGCCCAGTTGGTTGGTACACGACCACGATATTTTGGCAACAAAGAACCATGTAAATTAAAACAACCGGATGCCGGAACATCCAGAATATCGGCTGATAATATATCGCGATAATAAAATGAGAATAAAACATCCGGTTTTAATTCACGAATTTTCTCAACCCACAGCGGGTGGTTAATATTATCTGGCGTATAAACCGGAATATTATGACGTGCCGCAACTTCTGCCACTGAACCAAACCAGATGACTTCATCCGCCGCATCTGCATAAGTAAATACAGCAACAACATTGTAACCATTGCGAATCAGCGCTTCCAGCCCTTCGCAGCCCATATTATGATAACCAGCAACTATTGCGCGCATGGTTCCCTCTTTTTAAAGTTAAATAAACAGTTGTTGATTACGCCTTTCAATTATTAAGGCAAATCATTCAGGCCGATCATTTAGATCAGTCATTTAGACCAACAACTTTGTGAATAAAATATCGCGGTCTTGCTCTTACGTCATGATAAATACGCCCGATATACTCACCGAGCAAACCCATCGCCAGCAATTGCACACCAATGAAGATAAATAAAATGGCAAACACGGTAAACACACCTTCGCCTGCCCAGTCTGCACCATAAATAAATCGTGTGGCCAATAAGACCATGCTGAATGCAAAACCAGCTATTGCCAGTAAACCACCTAACACACTTAACAAACGTAAAGGAAAAGTTGTCATGCTGGTGAGCAAATCAAACTGCAGATTAATTAATTTCATTAAGCTGTATTTGGTTTCATCCTGACTACGATCAGCATGCGCCACTTGCACTTCACATGGCTGCCGCGCAAAAGTATTTGCCAGCACGGGTATAAAGGTACTGCGCTCATGGCATTGCAACATGGCATCAACGATGTTTCGATGATAAGCACGTAACATGCAACCATAGTCGGTCATCATCACACCAGTGGCTTTTTGCACTGCTTTGTTAATCACTTTCGACGCTGTGCGACGGAAGAAGGTATCTTTTCGACTCATGCGCACACTGCCAACAACATCACAACCGAGTGCAGATTTTTCTAATAATTTTGGAATTTCTTCAGGCGGATTCTGCAAGTCCGCATCCAGCGTCACCACTACATCACCACGTGCTTGCGCCAGCCCTGCCATGACGGCTGAATGCTGTCCATAGTTTCTATTCAGCAACACGCCGATAACTTTGCCCTTATGCTCTTCAGCCGCCTGCTCGATCATCTGTACCGAGCTGTCAATACTACCGTCATCGACCAGAATAATTTCATAGTCATACTCAAGCGTCTCGCCAACGGCAACGCAACGTGAGACCAGGTCAACCAGGTTGGCTTCTTCGTTATAAACCGGCGCTACCAGCGAAACCAGTTTGATGTCTGTAGTGTTTAAATCGTTTATCATAATTATTTTGTCAGAACCATTCACCTGGGCCAGGCATTATCCGAACTGGCTATTTTACCCTTTTTCTGCAATGACCTGTTTAATGGTTTCAACCACACGAGACACATCATCTTTTGTCATATCCGGATACAGCGGTAATGAGCAGATTCGTGCAGAATTCCACTCTGTGTTCGGCAGGCTAACTTGATCAGTATATTTTTCGCGATAATATTTTTGTGTATGTGTAGCGCGAAAATGCAACCCGGTGCCCACCTGCTTTACTTTCAGTGCCTGCATAAAGTCATCGCGGCTCATCGATATTTCTTCTATATCAATTCTGATAATAAACAGGTGCCAGCAATGTGTCATCACATATTCAGGCACAGACAAAGGCTGAATTGCACTCACTTCACTCAATAATTCGGTATATAACGAAGCAATTTCAGTACGTTTTTGATTAAGCTCAGATAAACGCTTCAACTGGCCAAGGCCCAGCACTGCATTCATGTCCGGTAAATTATACTTGTATCCGGGTGTTAGAACTTCTGCCTGTGGTGACCTGCCCTGCGTTTCACGATCAAAAGCATCAACACCCAAACCATGAAAACGCAATTGACGGATTTTTTCCGCTAGTTTAGCGTCATCCGTACAGAACATGCCACCTTCACCAGTGGTAATGTTTTTAATCGGGTGAAAAGAAAAAATTGCCGTACCTGACTGCCCTACAGCTTGATCTTTATACTTTGTACCCATGGCATGCGCGGCATCTTCGACCAGGGGAATGCCGTGACGTTCAGCCAGCACACGCAAGGGATCCAGATCCAGCGAAGCACCGGCATAATGAACCGGCACAATGAGTCGAGTCCGCTTAGTGATCAATGGCTCAATCATATCTGTTTCAACCATCAAGGTATCACGATTAACATCGACAAATACCGGTGTTGCACCACATAATTCAACCTGGTTTGCAGTTGAAACCCAGGTCATCGAAGGCGTAATCACTTCATCACCGGGACCAATTTCCAGCGCTTTATGTAACAAATGCATTCCCGCTGTTGCAGAAGATAAAGCCACAGCATAACTGGCACCAGTGATCTCACATACCAACTGCTCAAGTTCGGCGTTTTTCGCACCCGTCGTTATCCAGCCCGAACGTAAAACATCAGCAACAGCAGCAATGTCATCTTCAGTAATAGAAGGTTTAGAAAGCGGTAAAAATGATGTATTCATGATTTAAGTAATTACAAGTATTAAAAGCAGATTCGTTAAGTGGTTTTCTGCGCGCATACTGCTCCATTTAAACGATGTTAGTGTGCCCAGGTGATTATCCGTATCACGTTAGTTTTCAGCATTTTTGCCTTCAATATATTATCACCTTTCCCGTTAACTTTGCTGGTTTCGACAGATTACATTGTCTGTATAACATAATTTTTCAAACATGCATCAGAACCCGTCCCTGAGACACACTGTAAATACGTCCATGTACGTTCGGATGCCGCGTCCATGCGGCATACGGTCTCAGGCAATGGATCCCACTCCATGCCTCTAACAATTAACGGCACAGCAGTGAAATATAATCGATAAAATAAATTTTTAGAAGTACATTCTAACAGGAATAAACCCGACAAAAAATCTTAAATTTATTGCAAAGCATGGATAAACACAGCCAGTAACAACCAGCCGGATAACAGGTATATCGAGACATTCTGCCAGATCATTTTCACCCGAAGACAGGTTTTAACCTTGCGATCCAGGATGAAAGCCGCCGCCTTAGCTTGAATTTGACCTTTATAGGCCTATGAAACCCATAGTTGAAGTATATATATCTTCGATGCTTGTTTAAAATCATAAAGAAACCATATTTACACGTAGTATAAACTGGAATAAACAGCAAAAACGAGACGTTTAGCCTGATACAATTACTTAATAGTTTTACTACTTAACTTAAAATAATGCCACGAATTTTTAGACGTGATCAATGAGAGATAGCAATGAAGTTTTCGATAATAGTTTTGAGCCTGGCTTTACTGATAACAGCTTGTGGCGAGCATGCAGCAAAAGGTGCGGGTGAAGGTGCGACTATGGGTGCGGCTTCTGGTGCTGTCGGCGGCCTTGTCAGTGCACTTATTTTTGGTGGTGACCCGGCAGAAGCGGCAGCGAGAGGAGCGGTCTATGGCGGTGCCGTCGGTGCGACAGCAGGCGCGATAAGTGGCAGTAAAGCCGATACAAAAATTGAACAGCAGCGAAATGCCAGAGCCGAAAAAATTCGTGCAGAGATAGGCGATGATGCGTTTAAAGGTTTGAGTGCTCTGCTAACCTGTGATCATCAGGATGCGTTAAAAGATGCAGATAAGGCTAAACAGTCGACAAATCCCAACTTCGCTGTTGCAGGTTACTGGCTGGAAGCTCTGAGTTATGCCGATCAGGGAAACAGCGACAAGACTAAAGCATTAATTTCTGGCATAGTGGAAAAAGACTGGGACATCAGCGATGAAACAGAAGCAAGAATAAATTTGCTGCAGCTTCAGAATAAGCTCATGGCCATTCGCGAAGAATATAAATTGCCAAAGAAGTGTGAACAATAACCAGGCCAACGCTATTTAAGTATCATAAAATTCTGCGGGCTATTAAGCGTACATACTATTCAGCGGATCCATAATTCTTTCAAATCGATTAACTGTATTATTCTTCTTTTTAATTCTACAGACATATCGCCATCACCTTCAATCTTTATCATGAGTAAATAATGCTTTTATCTTGAGCCAGAAATCACCGCCAAGTACAAACAGACTAACTGCAAATATGATATCACCAGCAATCGCAAAGGTGGTCTGGTATGCTTCTAATACTGTAATCCATAGTTCCAGGTAGGGAGACAGCCAGCCGAATAGTATAGGAGTAAAAAATAACACTAATCCTATACGATAACGCGTAGAACTAACTTTGTCGGCTGGCCGAACCGCTTTCCAAAGACGAGATTTCAAATAGTCAAAGCCCTGCTTGCCGAGAATTGCGATAGCGATCAACATAAAGGCTTCTGGAACACCCAGCACGAGTACTCCCGATAACATTGTTTTCCATTCTGTTGATAAAGTTGAGCCAGTAACCAGGGGAATAGCCAGTGGTGACAAAAAACCACTGATGAAAATAGTACCGCCAACAATCAAACGGGATTTTGGCGGTGATTCATTTTTATCAGGAATGGTATCTGTCATTTTTTTACAGCTTGTTATTCATAAAAACCATATACATCAAAACCAAAAAGGTCGAATAGAGTGTATCCAGGACTCAATGCCTATAGTAAAACGAGGTAATAAAATATCCGGTTTCGATGGCTGTTAACAATCACCAAAAATGCAGACTTGTCCGTATTATAAACCAGGGCAGCTCTACATGCGTAGCAGTGGACGCCATAACATTAGGGCACTTCTAATATAAGCCTTCAAATGGCAGGTAACTGACCTTGTCACCCTGCTTGATTTGCTGACCGATAGATACCTCTACTAAGCCATCAGCCCAACTTGCAGAACTCAATACGCCAGAACCCTGGTGAGAAAATAATTGAGCAACCGTCTGTTTATCTTTTTCTACCAGGCGAACACGCAGGTATTCCTGGCGTTTTATATGTGGCCAGTCAAAATCAGCAATAACTGAAAAACGTTTAATAAAACAGTCTTCCACACCCTGCTGTTTCAAAATTAAAGCCCGTGCAAATAACAGGAACGTTACAAAAACAGAAACAGGGTTGCCTGGAAGCCCTAGAAACAGTGCATTATTAACCTTACCAAAAGCAACGGGTTTTCCCGGCTTCATGGCAATACGCCACATGGTTAACTCGCCCAATGTCTCCAGAGCGATTCGAACATAATCTTCTTCACCAACAGAAACCCCGCCACTGGTGATAACCATATCAGCACTTGCTGCAGCCTGTTGCAAAACATCTAAGGTTGCCTCCAGGGTATCAGGCACTATGCCTAAATCGACAATCTCACAGTCCATTGCCTGTAATAAACCGGTTAGTGTATAGCGATTAGAATTATAAATTTGTCCAGCAGCTAATGGCTGTCCCGGAGCAATAATTTCATCACCGGTAAAAAACGTGGCAACTCTTAACTTTCTTTTTACCTTGAATTCAGCCAGACCAACAGAGGCTAATAAACCCAGTTCCTGTGGACGTAAGCGTTGACCTGAAGTTAATACCGTACTGTCTTTATTAATATCTTCACCAGCGCGTCGAACATTACCGCCTGGTTCAACAACCGTATTAATAATTACCCTGTTATTGCCTTTTCCATTCTCAACTGGCTCACACATTTCCTGCATAACAATGGCATCAGCGCCTTCAGGCACAGGTGCGCCGGTAAAAATACGCGCAGCAGTGCCAGGTTCAAGTAAGGTACCAACCTGCCCGGCGGCTATACGCTGTGTCACAGGCAACTCGTTTCCTGAGATTAGACAGTCTTCACTACGCACTGCATAGCCATACATCGCACTGTTATCATAACCCGGCACATCAATGGTTGATTTCAAATCCTCAGCCAGCACTCTATTTAAGGCATCAAGAATATTAATGCTTTCAACCTGCTCAACAGGTGTAGCCTGCGATAAAATTTTTTCAATCGCCTGTTCAACCGATATCAATCCGGGCGATGCACAACAGTCAACTGTATTTATTTCTATATTCTTCATTTTTAATGATTTTCATATTACTCGTTATTGCAAGTGAAATGCGGCCCTAATTTTGCCAGCTACAAAATTGAACGCTCTAAATCGACCCGCAAGGCAAATCACATGGATGTAATCTGTAATCTCTATTAGCAAAAGATGCATCTAGCTGAGATTGCTTCGTACATCGCAATGACATAGTATTTTTAACTATTCACTTTTCTAATAGTCTCGGCATCAATGCAACTATATTACAGGGTGTTGTATTACAATTAAGCTGTGGTGATATAACTTTATCCCAACCTGTTCGGCAGGCACCAGTAGAGCCTGGCAAACAGAAGATAAACGTGCCATTAGCCAGTCCGCCAATACAGCGTGAGGCAATAGTGGACGTGCCAATTTCCTGATACGATAGCCAGCGAAATAGTTCACCAACACCTTCAATTTCTTTATCGAATAACGGTGCGACAGCTTCAGGCGTAATATCTCGCCCGGTTAATCCTGTACCACCAGTACTGATAACCACATCAACATCTTTATCTGCAATCCAGCGCGAAACAACTTCGCGTATTTTGTATTTATCATCAGACACAATCAATTTTTCAGCCAGAATGTGGCCTGCCTGTATTAAGCGCTCAACTAAGGCATTACCTGAAGTATCGTCTGCTTCTGTTCTGCTATCAGAAACCGTTAAGATTGCAATTTTTATTGGGGTTATTTTATTGTCACTCATGTCACTGCTTCACTCATTTTAATTAATGCTACTCACACTCCCATGTTCCTGTATGGAAAGTGCACAGGTCAAAACAAGCCACAAACAAAATTATCTGCTGCCTCTTTTATGCCCATACTGATGTACTATCCAGCTTGCACTTAATTGCATTACCCTAGTACGTTCCAGCACAGGCAAATGGGAACGAGAATTAATATTATCTCTTTATATTACTGAGTCAGATGAACAGGATAGCCTTTATTCAAGACCGTCAGCTGCAGGGATGCAGCTGTCGAGCCTATATGGACATATTCACGGTGCGTCTTGAATAAAGGGTATCCTGTTCATGAGTACTGTTAGTAATTGGCAATATTAATACAACTTCCACGCCTTGTTTATACCCCTGATTTTCCCTACTGCCAGCCTCCCAATTCACAATCTGCAACTCGTCCCTGATGGTAGCGTGCAATCTGATATGAGACATATAGTCCAATACCTAGATGAGGAGTATTTTCTTTTCCTGGCCGAGCAGCAGGTCGGTGTGTCATCATACCCTGAAAAAGACTGTCTAGTCGTTGCTGTGGTATCGCTTCACCTTCATTTTTTACGCGAACAATGGCCTCGCCGCGCTGATTTTCATCAAGCTGAAATAAAACTTCAGTATTGTCTAATGCGAAATCCAGTGCGTTATCCTTAAGCTTATCCAGCAACTGAACAATTCTCAGGTCATTACCCAGCACAAAAACTCCGTTATCAACTCCCTGATAGCGTAGCTTTGCTTTAGCGTGCTTAAGCTGAGAATTTTGGACATATTCACTTAACAACGCGGCGATATCAAAAACCTCTAGCTCATCCTGTGTTAATGCCTCATCAATACTCGCCGCCTCTGTCAGACTCGAGACAATTAGCTGCAACTGCAAAACAGCATTGTTCGCCAGGCCAATATTCTGTAAAACATTAGCAGAATCACCCTTAGACTGCGACAGACTCTGTTGCAAACTCTGTAATGACAAGCTAATGGTATTTACCGGGTTTAATATTTCGTGGCGTAACATTCTCGGTACGGTTTCCAGAAAACCAGTGTAACGATTTAATTTGTCCAGCAGTGATGAGAAACCTCGAGATAACTCACCTATTTCATCACGGTGATTTGTATCTGGCAAACTAATATGTTTTATAAAGCGTCCACTATCATCAATGACAGACAAGGTCTGATTTTTAAGCCTGTTGATTCGAAATGCTAACCATGAACTGAAAATTAATAAACTGAAGAAAACCAGGGCGAACAATCCCAGGGTAACAAGCATAATGTCCTTCAAAGTGTCTCGCTGTAACGACAGTATTTGACGACTATTTTTACTCACCAGCACTGCACCGATGATTTCTTCACCATCATATACCGGAAACGCGGCCACGATCAAAGTCTCACCAGGCTCCTCATAACGCGTTACCTGCTCACTGCCTAGCAAGACTTTATCCACCAGGGTTTCACTGACCTTATCAATTGCCTGGCACAATGAAGTCTGTATATGTAAACCACCTATTACCGCACGAACACGGCGATATTTATCAATAACACAAATACGTGACTCTGACTCACTCAGGTTTTTAATCACACTGCTTATTTCATGAGACTGAAACAGCAGTGGGTTCAAAACACCGGCCTCTCCCAGATCAGGATTAAATGTATGCGTTGCAACAATGGTATCAGGGTTTCGCTCATTTTCACCGAAAACATTAACTATGCTGAGCGATAATCGCCGATTTTTTTCTACCCACTTTCTTGGCAATCGAAACTCAACATCATAACCGGTTTTCGTTTCACGCCAGTTGCCATAAACCGCATTTATATGATTACCGTTTTTCCATGTTTGCCAGTTATTTTCTACTTCATAGACACTGGTATTACCCTGCCCTTCGGTTAGCAGTACCAGACGACGACGATTGTTATTTTCGTCTATATATTCCAGCCGAATATGGTCACTGGAATCTAAAGGAACATAACGCGGGTTGCGATAAATAATATTATTATCTTTTACTTTTATGTAAGCATACAAATACTGATCATTTGCAACCAGCAATAACGAGAAGGAAGCATCTGCGTGAAAACTAAATTGATCTTCCAGCTTTACCCAGTCTTCATCATAACCATCGATGACTATATCATAGTCTGCCGGGTAGACATATAAAGCATCCTCATCAACATCGAATAAACCGGTATAACCTGTTAATACCGTTGCTATCGCTGAGGCTACCATTGACTGTGCTTCTTCCTGGCCCTGTAACAATGACTGTTCGATTTTCTCTATAAATTGATAACCAAACCACGGCAACAGGATTAAAAATATTGAACTGAATATAAGTAACCGTGTACCCAGCTTCATTCAGATAACCTCATTCACATAACCACTGATAACCAAAACCATAACGCGTTTTTATACATTGAAAATTTCGGTCTGTTTTTTTGAACTTTTTTCTTATATGCAATATATGCGTGTTGACGGTGTTATCTTCAACGACACCCTGCTTTGTTGCTTTAACAAGCTCATCAAGACTAATCGCTTCGGCTGATTCAACCATGGCCGCTAAAATAGAAAACTCTGTCGGTGTTAGATTTATTTCTTTTGCTTTCCAGAAACACTGCATTGATTTTGTATTGATATTTAGCTGACCTGACTTTACATTACTGTCTTTAGCCGAACTTAGCGTTAGCGCTTTTATCTGAAAAAATGATTCGATGCGTGCAACTAAATAATCCAGAGAAACCGGTTTGGTTTGATAATCCCATGCACCGAGCTGTAAACCGTATATCTTGTCAAGTTCATCACCACGGCTGGTAAGAAAGATAATCGGTAAACCTATATCTCGCTGTTTAAGGTAACGGCACACTTCATACCCGCCACCCACATCTTCATTAAGGGTGATGTCCAGGATGGCAAGATCAGGCAACACACTAGCAAAGGCATCAATAGCACTCTGCCTGGAGCCATATTCATTTACATTGTAATCACGGGCTCGCAAAGCATCAGCATAGTAACTTCGCTGCTGTACGTCGTCTTCAACGATAGCTATGGTTTGTTTCACTAAAGTGCCTCTAAATAGTTTCGCTTTTTAACAACCGTCATTGCGATCCCTACATGGCAAGGATTGTTCCTACAATCCTATTGCATTTCCTCCATCCATGGAGGTCAGATGTAGGTTAGTAGGGCAACGCAAAAGCAGTTGCCGAGGAACGAAGCAATGACGATTAATATTTATGGTTCATTCTAACCGCTGAACTCTGTTTTTTTTCAGCTGTTCTCACATCTCCATTTTTTCTCCATATTTCCTTCATCCACTGCCAAAGATTGCAGCAAAAATTATTGATTTAATAACAACGTGGAAAACAAAGAACCACATATAACCTTTTTCATCAATTATTCGGAGAAAACAATGAAAAAATCATTATTAAACACTGCCATAAGCATGGCTCTTACAGGAGCACTGTTTTCTGCTTCGGTACTGTCTACCCAGGTTTATGCCGAGGAAACAATGTCTGTCGACAATAATAACAGCAACGATAATACAACTGAAAATTATATGCTTCCCGGCATGGGTGCCGGTGCTGCAGCTGGCGCAGTGGTTGCGGGCCCCGCTGGTTTATTAATCGGTGGCATCATCGGTGCATTTGTCGGTTCAAACCAGGAAGTAGAAACTGATAATCAGGAAACGTTGGTTGCTGATATCACATCTGATCAAGATACCGCATTGATTCAGGAAACAGGCAACATAGCTAAGGAAAATATTGATTCGAAAAGTGATACTGCTATTTCTCATAATTCAACGGACGAAATCTATCTAGCACAATTACGCAGCATAACACCTGTTGTGGAAAAACAACCCAACCCTGAGCAGGATGAACTTGTCAACGTCCTGACCACGGATCTTAGTCTTGATATTTATTTCCGTTCTGGCAGCACGGCTATCGAATCATTCTATCCCGAGCGACTAGCAGCAATTGCAAACCTGATGAAAACAGTGGATACCCTGGAGTTGCATCTCGATGGTTATACCGATCGTCGAGGCAATAAATCACAGAATATCGTTTTGGCTAATCAGCGCATCGACAAAGTGCGTCAGCAACTTGTGTCTGCTGGTGTTGAAGACCATCGCATTATCAGTAAAGCTTTTGGTGAAATGAAAATGGTGTCCAGCCCGGGCGATCTTGATGGTTACACGTTTGACAGAAAAGTAGTGATCCGTTTTGAGCGAACAAGCCCTGATTCAATTCAGTCAATGGCAGCTGTACTAGCAGACACCGCCGATGCAACAACTGACGTTTCACACGATAAAACAAGCAACGATATTGGCAGCGAAACAGGTATTAACCCTGTTATTGCTGATGCAGCCACACGGTTTTGAAGTCACATATAGCAATAACGACTGACCATACTGAACGCTATGAAACCATGAGTGGTGTGAATATGATTTCGATGAACATTTGCAGTAAAACTTCAGGTTTTCGCATGACAAAGCATGCACTGGAAAGGTCACAAAATCGCTGTATTCCGCCACTTATTATTCACTGGTTTTGTTGGTCCCCCATCAATATGACCTTAACGGAGTACGCGTACGGATCACGCAAACGCAGTAACAACGGCACCATAATATATTACTTCGATAGAACAAGCACACGCCTGCTGTTATCAGATGTGGGAACTATCGTCATACAACGATTATCCAGCTTGATGAGCGTCTACCTGGTGACTGCCGGAGATCAAATCATCACCGCTGGTCAGCGTTACAAGCGAATCAAAAATCTCTAATTTAACGTGCTGGCACACATCGTGTGCCAGCTGAAGGAGTACACATAATGAAAACAGCTTACTATCAAAGAATGAAAGAAAAACGAAGCTATATTTCGATATCGATAAACGTTATTCATAAAATACTAATAGTTATCAGTGTATACATCATTTTTGGACAACTGTTTCAATATGTATATGCAGACAACAATACAAATGATAGCGTTGACCACTATCAGTCAACACATGGTTCAGTCTGGCTGTTAGCCGATAATGGCAGCTACCTCGAAGCCATGCAAATGCAGACCGATGTTGATTATGAAGTCACCGGCTCAATCGCCAGAGCCAAAGTTAAGCAGCAATTTAAAAATAGTAGCTCACTATGGACGGAAGGCATTTATGTTTTCCCGTTACCAGAAAAAGCCGCTATTTATCATTTTAGAATGGTCATTGGCGAACGTATTATTGAGGGTCAGATTAAAGAACGTATTATTGCAAAAAAAATATATGAGAACGCAAAATCAGCAGGTAAAAAAGCCAGCCTGATCGAACAACAGCGTCCTAATGTTTTTACCACCTCGCTAGCCAATATTGCACCCGAGGAAGAAATTACCGTTGAATTTGAATTTCAACAGGTGCTCGATTATAAAGACAACAGTTATCGATTACGTTTTCCAATGGTTGTTGGGCCTCGCTATCACGCAGTACATAATCATACCAGCCAGGCTTCAATTAAAAACCTGACTAATCCTGCTCCCGAAGAGACCAGCGTATACACTGAAACTGACCCAATCAACAACACAAACAAGCCTGTGCGCATCCATGTACTGCTTGATGCAGGCTTTAGTCTATATGACCTTAGCAGCTCTTATCATGATATCAATATTATACAAACCAGTGAAACACGTTACAGTATTTCCACCATCGAAAAAAACCTTGTTGCCGACCAATTAAATCAAATTTCTGCGGATGCACTGAGCAAAGAAATTTTTAAAAGTTTAGATGTAGCATCGAATGCTTATGAGGAATACCTTTTAATTAATTATAAAATAGCTGAAAAGTTTACGTATGTTTATTTTTTAACCAAAATTCAAAAAGAAATTCTTACTAAAAGTAACAATACTAACTAAATTCTTTAAATTTGATTGCTTTTTAAACCTATAGAAAATCAAATAATTTTTGAAAAAGAGTATTTTAAATAACCGCTTTTTATTAATACTATTGCATCTAGGCTTTGGTGTTTTATTATTATTTGATGTTGTTTCAAAAATTGTAGCTTTAACAATACTTCTTTTTGGAATTATAAATATTATAAAAACCAAAAATGAAAATAATGTAGCTATTTATTGGGCAGGTTATATGGTTGGAGCTGAGGTGTTGTTTCGTATGTCAGGAGGTACAATTTTGTACGAATTACCAAAATATTCAGTATTACTATTTTTACTGTTAGGTTTGTATGTAGAAAAAGAACGACACCATATCTCTGTTTCCTATATAATTTATATGTTGTTGTTATTAATTGGAATTGCATTTACAGATATTCCTTTTAATGAATCTATTCGTAAAGCTATTGCATTTAATTTAAGTGGTCCCATATTATTAGGAGTTTCTGCTATCTATTTTTACAAAAGAAGGTTTTCTTTAGAAGCAGTTTTAAATGTATTGTTTGTTATGGTTTTACCGATAATATCAATGTTGAGTTTGTTATTTTTGAAAACACCAGATTTAACAGATATTGTATTTAATAGCGAAGCTAATTTTGCTGCTTCTGGAGGTTATGGTCCTAATCAGGTATCCACTATTTTAGGACTTGGGGTTTTTATATTTTCAGTTCATTTAGTGTTAAAAAAAAGAATTGCAATGGCAGTTTTGTTAGATATTGCTTTTTTTTTGTATCTGATTTATAGGGGTTTACTGACTTTTTCTCGAGGTGGGATGCTTACAGCATTGGTTGCAATTTTTGCTTTTACTTTTTTTTATTTTTTTTCGGTTAAAAATAAAGTTAGCGAATTCTTAAAATATGCTGGTATTGTAGTTTTATTTGGAATTGTATTGGTAAGTTATACTGCATACAAAACAGATGGAATGCTTATAAACAGGTACACTAATAAAAATGCTGCTGGAGTAGCCAAAAAAGATATTTCTACAGGAAGAATTACCTTATTTATCACAGAATTTGAAGGTTTTCTTGAAAATCCATTTTTTGGCTTAGGAGTTGGAGGGGCTAAATATTACAGACAAGATAAACTCGATAAATTAGCAGCATCACATAATGAAGTAAGTCGTTTATTAGGGGAACACGGAATGATTGGATTGATTGTTTTAATTTTACTCTTATCAATTCCTGCGAACCATATTCTTAAACAACCTTATTTAGCCAGGGCTTTTTTAGGTGCCTTTTTAGTTTTTTGGTTTTTAACGATTAATCACTCTGCTATGCGGATTGCATTTCCTGCATTTATTTATGGTTTAAGCGTTATGGTGATAACCTTAGATAATGAAGAACAAGAAGAAATCAACAAAATAACTTAATAATATTAGAATTTGAAAAAACTCATATACATAGGAAATAATTTAAATTCTAAAAATCCAACAACAATTGTATTGCTTTCTACATTACTAAATGAAATTGGGTTTGAGGTTAGTGTTTATTCTAATAAAGAGAATAAATTAGCACGGTTATTAGCGATGTGTTTAGGAGTTTTTAAACATAAAAAGAATAATTTTTTATTAATAGATACCTATAGTACTTTAAATTTTTATTATGCTGTTATAACTTCACAATTAGCACGAATATTTAACCTCAAATACATACCAATACTTCATGGTGGGGATTTACCAAATCGATTGAAAAATAGTGGTTATTTATCTAAATTAGTTTTTAAAAACGCAGAAATTAATGTTGCACCTTCAAACTATTTGGTAAAACATTTTAAGGAAAAAGGTTTTAACACCATTTTTATTCCAAATGCAATAACGCTTAAAAATTATGATTTTAAAGAAAGAAAAATAGTTAAACCTAAATTATTATGGGTACGTGCTTTTGATACCATGTACAATCCAGAAATGGCAATTAATGTATTAGCAGCATTGAAACAAACATATCCAAATGCTAGTTTATGTATGGTAGGTCCAGATAAAGATGGTTCTTTAGAACAGGCAAAAAGTGCTGCAATTAAATACGGAATAGAAGATGCGGTTGAATTTACAGGTTTATTAGATAAACAAACTTGGATAGCAAGATCGAAGGAGTTTAGTATCTTTATAAATACAACTACAGTTGATAATACACCTGTAAGTGTAATTGAAGCAATGGCATTGGGTTTACCTGTGGTCTCTACTAATGTTGGAGGAATTCCCTATTTAATAAAAAATGGTGTTCATGGGGTTTTGGTTGAAAATAAAAATGAACTTGAAATGGCAAATGCTATTGTAAAACTTATTGAAAACCCGTTTCAAACGCTAGCAATAACTAAAAATGCTAGAAAATTGGTTGAAGGTTTTGATGTTGAAATTGTTAAAGAACAATGGCATAAATTATTGGAAGGATGATAGCTAAAATACTATTTAAACTCGGTCAAAAATTAAGAAACCCCTCTTTAAATAAGTGGGTTTTGTTTTTGAAAAGTTCAGAAAAATGGACGTTAAAAGAGTTAGAGGACTTCCAATTAAAGCAATTACAAAATTTGGTAGCTAACGCGTATGCAAACTCTAAATTTTATAGGACTTCATTAAAAAAAATAGGTATAACACCTTCCGATATTAAAAGTTTAAATGATATTAAAAAACTACCAATAATAACGAAGCAACAATTAATTTTAGAGAACAGCAATATTCAACAAAATGAAAGCGGAACTAAATATTTTAAAGTAAGTACTTCTGGTACAACAGGAGCATCTTTAATATTTAAAAGAGCCGAAGCTACAGACTCATTTAATAGAGCTTCTGTATTTAGAGGGTATTCTTGGTATAATGTGAACCCTTGGGATAAAAATGGGTATTTTTGGGGGTTTGATTTTTCTTATAAGCACAACTAAAAACAAAGTTTTTAGACTTTTTGCAAAACAGGTATAGACTTTTTAATTTTAAAGAAAAACAATTAAATGCATTCATAAAAAGATTAAATGCATCTGTTTATTTGCATGGGTATTCTTCTACAATTTATGAAATTGCTAAAAGGATTAATAAGCAATCCTTACCAAAGCCATTAAATTTAAAAATGGTAAAAGGCACTTCAGAAAAAATATTTGAAAGCTATCAAAATGAAATAATAAAAGCATTTGGGCAAAAAATGATAAGTGAGTACGGTGCTGCAGAAACTGGAATTATTGCGTTTGAATGCCCAAAAGGGGCTATGCATATTAATATGGAAGGTGTGCTGGTTGAAGAAATTGACAATGAAATAGTTGTAACAAATTTACAGCTTAATTCCTTTCCCATTATTCGCTATAAATTAGGTGATATTATAAAATTAGCTCCAAAAACTGAGGTGTGTGATTGTGGAATGAATCATTTAATTCTAGAAGAAGTAACTGGTAGAATAGGAGAAGTAGTTTATGGAAATAAGTTAACATACCCAAGTTTTACTTTTTATTATATTTTTAAAAATTTAGCTAAAAAAGGGCTACTTTTAACCTATCAAATTGTTCAAAATAAGAGAGGAATGCTTATTTTTTCAATAGAACAAGATTTGGATGCAAATGATAGAACTTTATTAATGGAAGAAATAAAAATGTATTTT
Source organism: uncultured Flavobacteriaceae bacterium (assembly GCA_942492305.1). Taxonomy (GTDB): domain Bacteria; phylum Bacteroidota; class Bacteroidia; order Flavobacteriales; family Flavobacteriaceae; genus Lutibacter. The sequence goes on from CALOEI010000005.1 coordinate 29,165, forward strand.
AAAGATGATATAGCTATTACAATTAACCAAAAAGCAACCTTTGTAATGGGCAATGGTAAGCGAAAAAGTTTTATTTCAAATATTGATTAAATGAACCCTTTAGTATCAATTATAACTCCAAATTACAACGCTTCAAAATACATTGCCACTACTATAGAAAGTGTTCAAAATCAAACGTACACTAATTGGGAATTACTCATTGTTGATGATTGTTCTAATGATAATTCAGTGGAGATTATTAAAACGTTCCAAGAGAAGGATGACCGTATTAAGTTACTAGAATTACCACAAAATGCCGGGCCGGCTATTGTTAGAAATGAAGGTATAAAACAAGCGCAAGGCAGTTATTTAACTTTTATTGACTCTGATGATATTTGGTTACCTGATTTTATTGAAACTTCTTTAAAAAAAGTAAAAAAATCTGAAGGTTTTGTTTTTGCTTCTTACCATAGATTTAACGAAGATTTAGAACCCTATTATAAAGATTTTATCGTGCCAGATAAAGTAAACTATGCTGCTATTCTAAAATCAAATTCCATAAGTTGTTTAACTGCTTTTATAGATATTGATAAATTAGGAAAATTTTATATGCCAGAAGTATTGTACAGACAAGATATGGGTTTGTGGTTAAAATATTTAAAAATTATAGATGTTGCAATTGGAATTAAACAGCCACTCGCAATTTATAGAATAAGAAAAAAATCACATTCAAGAAATAAATTAAATTTACTGAAGCATCAATGGAAATTTTATAGAAATATTGCAAAACTTTCTGTTTTGGATTCTATGTATTATTTTTTGTGTTGGATGTTTTTTGGTGTTCGTAAATATTATTTCTAAAAAGTTGTTCTATAAAAACTAGTATGTATCTTTATGAAAAATTTTTTAAAGTAGTTTCATGCCCCAAAAAAGCTTTAATTTTTCGATTTCAGAACGAAAACTTTTATTACGAATTTTTGATGTAGTAGTTGTTATTGCAGGATTAACTGTAATGTCTTACCTGTTTGATTTTCATTATTTTAATATGCAAAAAACTGGTATAATAACACATATGCTTGTTTTAAGTAGTTATTTATTATTGTTTGGGCAAATATTTGAAATGTATAACTTAAAAGTTGCCAATGATAAATATCAAATTTTAAAAAATACGATACTTACGGGTTTTGTAACTACACTTTTTTATGTATTTACACCTGTTGTAACGCCGGTATTACCTGAAAACAGATTACAAATTTTATATCTTTTTTTAACAACAACCATATCAATTTATGGTTGGAGATTTGCTTATATTCAATTTATATTTTCACCGTTATTTTTTAATAGAATTTTAATTATAGGATCTGATAAAGATTCAGTAAATAATTTAATACAAATAATACAAACCAAAGCACCTCATAATTATATTGTTGGGTATATAAGTCCTTCAGAAATTATAGATGGTCCCATAAAATTTTTAAATGAAAGCGATATAGACCTTAAAAAACAAGTTTTCAACAATAAAATTTCAGAAATAGTAATTGATAATTTTCATAAAAATGAGTTTATAAATAAATTTACGCCTCAATTAATATCGCTTTTTAAAAGAGGCATTGTTATTACAAATTCAGAAAAATTTATGGAATCGATTTCTAAACGCATTCCAGAAGCGCATTTAAACGAAAATTTTTACAATCATTTAAATTTTAGCAAAAGTCATCAAAATAGGATTTACTTAATATTTCATAGGTTATTTGATATTGTTTCATCTTTAATGGGGTGCTGTTTTTTAATTTTTAGCATTCCATTTATTCTTATTGGAAATTTATTTTTTAATAGAGGCTCTTTATTTTATTTACAAAAAAGAGTAGGCAAAGGAGGTATCTTGTTTAATATTATAAAATTTAGAACAATGGTACCGAATGCTGAAGAAAATGGAGCTGAGTGGGCTACAAGAAATGATACTAGAATTACAAAATTTGGAAAGTTTTTAAGAAGTACCAGATTAGATGAAGTTCCTCAATTTATAAATATTTTGAAAGGAGAAATGAGCGTTATTGGTCCTCGACCAGAACGTCCAGAATTTGTAACGGAATTAAGTGAAAATTATCCGTTTTATACCATTAGAAATGTTATTAAACCAGGTTTAACAGGTTGGGCTCAAGTTGAATATCCTTATGCCAGTTCAAAAGAAGAACAATACATTAAACTTCGATACGATTTGTATTATATTAAAGAACGAAATTTATTATTAGATTTTAAAATTATAATTAAGACCATAAGTACTGTATTATATTATAGAGGCACATAATTCTATATTAAAAAAATATCGGAGTAATAAAACCCCGATATTTTTTTAACTAATTGTTGTAAGTAACTAGATTTAAAAATTATTAACTTCTTCTTTTTCTTGTATTTTCAGTAGTTGAGCGTTCATTTTTAGTTGAAGTTCTTGTTGTTGTTTTGGAAGCACTTCTTTTTTGCGCTGTTCTTACTGGTTTATAAGTTGTATTCTTTTTTGTGCTATTGTTAGTAGCATTGCTATTTCTTTTTTGTGTTCTATTTGTAGCAGTTCTGTTTGTTACATCTTTAGTACGTTCATTTGTTACATTATAACTTCTTTTTTGAGGAGTCGTATTTCTATTTCCAATAACATTATTGCTTCTATTGTTAGTCGCAGAAGTACTTCTTCTTTGTGTGTTTGTATTTCTGTTTCCTATAACATTATTATTGGTGTTAGAACGTTTGTTAACAGATGAATTTCTTTGTGTATTACTAGTATTCCCGTAAGAACCATTAGAATTTCTTTTAATTTGCGTATTAGATTTGTTACGGTTTTCACTTCTATATGTTACATTATCAGATCTTCTTTTAGGAACTTTATTTGTAGCGTATCGGTCTCTATTATTGTGTCTATTGTATTTACTGTTTCTGCTATAATAATTGTTTTTACTGTAATACTTGTTTTTAGAATGATCTCTATAATATTTGTAACGATTTGGTTTATAATGATTTCTGTAAGGCTTATAACTTACAATTCTAAAATCAAATAAAGGTCTAGCAAAATAATTGTGATATGGATGGTACACATAGTTACGGTTATAAATATTTATATATCCTGAGAAATGAGAGTATGTTCCATAATTGTCGTAATAAACTCTTAATCCACCCAGTCTCACCAATCTATTTCGATTGTAATTAATATCAATATTACCAACTCTAGTAACTCTACCATAATAATCGTAATAAATAGGAATGTCTTCTACCTGAATAACAGCACCAAAATCATCATATTGAACGTAAGCATCATAATTATAACCAGAATTATAGCTAATATTTATACCATTTCCTCTATAACTTGCATTAAAGCCTTGTCTTGGATTAATGTAAAAGTCAAATTCTCCATTTTGAAAAACTGAAAATGTAACGCCTCTTTCAACAAATGTGAACGAATTTCCATAGTTATTAAAATAAGAATGTAGGTTTGTTGATGTTGTATTAGTTGTATTAGATGCAAATGCTCCTAAACTTACTAATATAAAGGTTGCGAATAAAAATAATTTGTTTTTCATAATATTGGGTTTTAAGGTTACTACTAAAATTGCTGGCTAGTTAGCAACTACATTACTTACAAAACAAACAACGTGCCAAAAAAAAAAGAGGCTGTCTAAAAAGTATTGAAATCCGTCATTCTGAATTTATTTCAGAATCTCATCATACTGATAATCAATCATTATGAGAACCTGAATCAAGTTCAGGTTGACGAAAATTTCACTTTTTAGAAAGCCTCTTTAAAATAAAAAAAAAACAGTCTAAATATTCTCTGGTAATTCTCCAGTTAAAGAATTTAAGAAAGCAAAAATAGCTTCTAATTCTTCATTGGTAAATTCTTTATTAAGTTGAACTTTACCCATTATTTTTATAGCATCTTTTAAATCATAAACACTACCATCGTGAAAATAAGGATACGTTTTAGCAATGTTTCTTAATGATGGTGATTTAAATATGTATTTATCAGATTCTTTTTTTGTAACTTCATATTTACCTTCATCTATTTTTTCACTGTTCGTATGTTTCCAATAATCATCAAAAATTCCAAACTTTTGGTGCATATTGCCCCCTAAAGCATTTCCAGAGTGGCAAGCAACGCATCCTTTATCTATAAATAATTGCAAACCTTCAATTTCAATAGCATTAAGTGCTGTTAAATCTCCTTTTAAAAAGTCGTCAAACTTTGATGGTGTAATTAATTTACGTTCAAAAGCACCTATAGCATTTTGAATATTTTTATAAGAAATTGGACTTTTATCTCCAGGAAAAGCATTTGCAAATAGTTGATTATATTCATCATCTTTAGAGAGTCTTTTAACAACTTCTTTTTCGCTTGGCATAGCCATTTCTACTGGATTTAAAATTGGACCTCCAGCTTGCTCTTCAACATCTTCAGCTCTACCATCCCAAAACTGATTTATATGTAAAGCAGCATTTAAAACTGTAGGCGAATTTCGGGTTCCTAAACCACCGTCATTTCCTGGTGAAGTACTTAAATTATCTACACCATAGGTTTCTAAATTATGACATGTATTACAACTTTGGGTATTGTCTTTAGAGAGTCTATTATCAAAATATAATTTTTTCCCTAAAGCTACTTTTTCTTCGGATATTGGATTGTCTGGATTTTCCGCAATGGTTGGTAATTCACCAAAAAGTAAAGCTGATTTCTTTTGAAGTGCTACATATTCAGTATTTTCTTTTTTTTCTTCTTTATCTTTTGGTTGCTCTTTACAACCAATAAAAAGTGTTACTACTAAGCTAACTACTAAGTATTTTTTCATGTGTATATATTTTAATTTTATTTGCAAACAAAATTAATTGTTGCACTTTTAAAAAAAGTAACTTATATAACAGATTTAATTATTTTTATATAATCTTTGTCATTAAAATTATTTTAAATTGAACTTTTATATTCAAGTAATATTACCTATTCCATTACAAAAGTTATTTACTTATAAAATAACTCAGGCAGAGGCTAAATTTTTAAAGCCCGGAATGCGTGTTGCAGTTGAATTTGGAAAATCTAAAATATACACTGCATTAGTTTATTCTATTCATAATACGGCACCAGTTGGGTATGAAGCAAAAGAAATTTATCAAATTTTAGATGAAATTCCTCTAGTTCTAGAAAAACAATTAAAACATTGGGAGTGGATTGCTAGTTACTATATGTGTGCTTTGGGTGAAGTTTTTAGAGCAGCTTTACCAAGTGCTTTTTTATTAGAAAGTGAAACGGAAGTATTTTATTAGTTTCAAGTTTTAAAAATGAAGAATTATTATCTGATGAAGAATTTTTAATTTTTGAAGCATTACAGCATCAATCGCAACTTTCAATTTTTAAAATTATCGAGATATTAGGAAAAAAGAATGTGTTTCCTATTATTAAAACATTAATCGAAAAAAATGTAATTGTAGTTAAAGAACAAATTTACGAACAATACAAACCAAAACTCGTAAAATATATTCGTTTAAAAGAGCCCTGGAGTTCTAAAGATAAGTTGTCTGAATTGTTAGAAAATTTGAGTAGAGCAAAAAAACAACGCGAACTAATTTTAACGTATTTTCAATTACAAAGTTTAAAAAAACCAATTAAGGTTACTCAGCTTCAAGAAAAGGCAGCTACTTCTAATGCGGTTTTAAAATCTTTAATAGATAAAGATATTTTCGAATATTATTTTATTCAAAAAGATCGTATAAATTTTAAAGGAAAAACTTCAGAAATAAAAGAGCTCACTTCACATCAGCAAGAAGCTTATGTTAGTATAAAAAACTCATTTAAATCCAAACAAGTAACATTATTAAAAGGAATTACAAGCAGTGGTAAAACTGAAATATATGTAAAGTTAATTAAGCAGTTACTCGAAGATGGTAAACAAGTACTTTACTTATTGCCTGAAATTGCTTTAACAACGCAATTAATAGAAAGGTTACAGTATTATTTTGGAGAATATTTGTCTGTTTTTCATTCAAAATATTCTATGAACGAACGTGTTGAAGTTTGGAATAATGTGTTGGAAAACAAACAAAAAGCGCAACTTATTTTAGGTGCTCGATCTTCATTATTTTTACCTTTTTCAAATTTAGAATTTATTATTGTTGATGAAGAACACGAACCTTCTTTTAAGCAATACGATCCTGCGCCACGTTATCACGCAAGAGATGCTGCAATTGTTTTAGCAAATTTACATAATTCAAAAGTTTTATTAGGTTCTGCAACTCCAAGTATTGAAAGTTTTTACAATGCACAACATGGTAAATATGGCTTTGTGGAACTAAACAGACGTTTTGGTGACGTATTATTACCAGAAATAGAATTGGTTGACATAAAAGAAAAGCATCGAAAAAAAAGAATGAAAGGTCATTTTTCTGATAGGTTGTTAGAAATGATTCAAGATGCTTTAGACGCGAAAGAACAAGTTATTTTATTTCAAAATAGGAGGGGTTTTGCGCCTGTTGTAGAATGTGAAACCTGTGGTATTTCACCGCAATGTCCACAATGCGATGTTAGTCTTACATTCCATAGTTTTAGAAATGAATTGCGTTGCCATTATTGTGGATATAGGCAAGCAATGCCTCATAATTGTGGTGCTTGTGGAAGTGAAAAATTAAATACTAAAGGTTTTGGAACTGAACAAATTGAGCAAGAGCTAGAACAATTATTTCCAGATGCAGCTGTTGGTAGAATGGATTTAGATACTACCAGAGGTAAATACGGATATCAAAAAATTATAGGAAAATTTGAAGCACAAGAGATTGATATTTTAGTGGGAACCCAAATGCTCTCAAAAGGATTGGATTTTGCAAATGTTTCTTTAGTTGGAATTATGAGTGCAGATAGTATGCTTAATTTTCCTGATTTTAGAGCGCATGAACGTAGTTATCAATTAATGGTACAAGTTGCAGGAAGAGCTGGTAGAGCCAAAAAAAGAGGGAAAGTAGCTATACAAACGTTTAATCCTTACCATCAAATTTTACAACAAGTTTCTACCAATGCTTATAATGAAATGTTTAAAGAGCAATTAGATGAGCGTTGGCAATACCACTATCCGCCATTTTATAGAATTATAAAAATTACATTACGCCATAAGGATTTTATCAGAGTAGATGAAGGTGCTAATTGGTTAGGAAAATCATTAACTAATATTTTTAAAGAGCAAGTTTTAGGCCCAACAACACCAGCAATTTCTAAAATCCGTAACTATTATATTCGTACTATTATTGTAAAAATTCCTCCAAAGCAATCGTTAACTGCTACTAAAAATAATATTTTAAAAATTAAAAACTCATTTCAAGCTGTAAAACAATTCCGTTCTATTAAATTAAATATAGATGTGGATAACTACTAATTTGGGATTTATAATGCTTATAATTTGTAGGGTTTCATAAATTTTAAAATTACGTTTTTATGAAATAGATAAATATTGGCAAATTTTAGGAGAACCTATTTAAACTTTTAAAAAAAATAGTACTTTAGAGCATCTTTTTAAGATTATTAAATTTTAATGAATACTATTTTTTAAAAACAGATATAATGTCTAAAAATTATTTCAAAAATTACCCTAACAAAGAAGGCTTTTTTAATGAGTATGGTGGAGCATTTATTCCACCGCAATTAGAAGAAGAAATGAAAAAGATAAATGATGCCTATTTTTCAATAAGCAAATCACATAAATTCATTTCAGAATTAAGAAATATACGTAAACATTTTCAAGGAAGACCAACTCCAGTATATCATTGCCACAGATTATCTCAAAAATATGGAGGACAAATCTATTTAAAGCGTGAAGATCTAAATCATACAGGTGCACATAAATTAAACCATTGTATGGGAGAAGCGTTATTGGCAAAATATATGGGTAAAAAGAAACTAATTGCAGAAACTGGTGCAGGACAGCACGGTGTTGCTTTAGCCACTGCTGCGGCTTATTTTGGTTTGGAATGTGAAATTCATATGGGTGAAGTTGATATTGCAAAAGAATATCCGAATGTACTTAGAATGAAAATTTTAGGAGCAACAGTTGTACCTGTAACACACGGTTTAAAAACCTTAAAAGAAGCTGTTGATAGTGCTTTTGGAGCCTACTTAGAAGATCCTATAACTTCGATTTATTGTATTGGTTCTGTTGTTGGGCCACATCCATTTCCAATGATGGTACGTGATTTTCAGCGTGTTGTTGGAATAGAAGCGAAAGATCAGTTTTTTGATATGACCGGAGAACTGCCAGATAATATTGTTGCTTGTGTTGGTGGAGGAAGTAATGCTATGGGAATTTTTTCAGCCTTTTTAGATGATGAGGAATGTAATTTATTTGGAGTTGAGCCAGGTGGAAAATCCTTAGAAAAATTAGGAGAACATGCGGCAACTATGACCTTAGGATCCCCTGGAATTATTCACGGGTTTAAATGCTATACTTTACAAGATGAAAAAGGAGAACCAGCACCTGTGCATTCAATTGCAAGTGGTTTAGATTATCCTGGAGTTGGTCCAGAACACAGTATGTTAAAAGACTTAAATAAGGTAAATTATACAAGTATTTCAGATAAAGAATGTATCGATGCCTTTTTTGAATTAAGCAGAATGGAAGGAATTATTCCTGCCTTAGAAAGCGCACATGCCGTAGCTTATGCATTTAAATTAGCAAAAAAACATCCTAAACAATCTATTTTAGTTAATTTAAGTGGTAGAGGAGACAAAGATTTAGATTATGTAGTAGAAAATTATGGAATTCCGAAGTAATTTTAAAACCTGAATTTGTAAACTTTCTTAAGTAATACAAATTCAGGTTTTAATATATTAAGGAACATATAGTATTTTATAAATAACTATTTATTATTTTCAACTATATATTGCATCATTTTTTCTACTAAATGCACTCTATCCATTCCTCTTACATTATGTTCGTGCATAGGATATGTAAAAAAATCTATTTGTACTTTTTGTTTAACAGCTTCTTGTAATAAACTCATACTATGTTGAGGCACAACCACAGGATCTACACTTCCGTGAATGATTAACATTTTTCCTTCCAAATTTTTAATATAATTAGCAACCATTGCTTTTTTATATCCTTCTGGATTTTCTTGAGGTGTGTCCATATAGCGTTCTCCGTACATAACTTCATAATATTTCCAGTCAATTACAGGTCCACCAGCGACTGCAGTTGTAAATATTCCTGGGTTACGAAGCATTAAACTTGTAGTCATAAATCCGCCATAGCTCCAACCATTTAACGCAATTCTATCGGCATCTACATAATTTAAAGATTTTAAATATTCAACACCTATTAACTGGTCTTCAATTTCTAAATCTCCTAAATTTCTGTGAATAACACTTTCAAAGGCAAAACCCCTATTTGCAGAACCTCTATTATCCAACGTAAAAATGATGTAATTTTCTAAAGATGCGAATGCTGGCATCCATAAACTTGCACCACCCATCCATGAATTTGTATTCATCTGTGCATGTGGTCCTCCATATACATAAATAAGCACAGGATATTTTTTTGAAGGATCAAAGTTGGCAGGTTTTATAATTCTAGAATATAAATCTGTTCCATCATTTCCTTTTAAAGTAATAAATTCTGTAGTTCCAATTGCATAATCTTTTAAAGGGTTTTCGGCTGAATGTATTAAAGTTGAATTTCCTTTTTTTGTATCAATTATCAATGTTTCACTAGGAATTTCTAAGTTACTGTAACTATCTATTAGATAAGCTCCGTTTGAACTTAATTGACTTCTATGCGTTCCGTTTTCTTTAGTTAACTTATTAAATTTCCCATTTTTTAAGTTTACTTTATAAGTATGAGTTTCCATTGGATTATCTCCAGTTCCTGTAATAAAAACATAGTTGCCCTTTTGGTCAAAACCTAGAATGTCAGTTACAACCCATTTAAATTTTGTAAGTTGTTTTACTAGTTTTCCTTCGGTTGTGTATTGGTATAAATTCATAAAACCGTCACGTTCACTAAACCATAAAAAGTTGGTTGAGCTATTTGGTAAAAAAACAGCATCGTGCTCTGGTTCTGTCCATTTATCACTAGTTTCTTCAAAAAGTGTTTTAACTTTTTTACCAGTCTCTATATTATATAAATTGTACCAAAAGTGATTTTGGCCTCTATTAATTTCAGCAACCAGTACATTTTTTTCATCTGGAGTCCACGATAAATTAGTTAAATAATGCTCGTCTGATGTATCAATATCTAAATATGTAGTTGTTTGATTTTTTAAGTTAAATATTCCAATTTTGGCATGTTCACTTGCTTGTCCAGCCATTGGATATTTTATATTTTTTAAAGAAGCAGGGTAGTTGTTAATGTCTACTAAAGGATAATCACTAACATTGCTTTCATCTTTTTGATAAAAGGCTAAATAATTTCCATTTGGGCTCCAAAAAGTACCTTTTGTAATTCCAAATTCACTTCTATGTATTGCTTGTCCAGATACTATATTTTTATCTTCAATTTCTGTAACTGTAATTTTTGGGCTTGAAACAGTTGCAACATATAAGTTATTATCTAATGTATATGCAACAGCGTTTGCTTTAGAATTATATTCGTTGTTTTGTGCCTTATCATCAAAAGTAATTGTAGCTTCTTTTGAATTAGTTTGATAATTAAAAACTTCAATGGTATTTCTAGTTCTAAATGTTAAATAATTAGCATTAATTTCTTGAATATAGGGCATTCTTTGTATTTGTGGATAAGCTTTTTGAAAGTCCTCAAAATTTATTTTTTTATCAACTTTTGTAGTTTTAGCATTTGTAAAAACAAGTGTATTACCTTCTTGAAAAACATAATTATTAGTGTTTTTTACCCATTGTAAATTTGAGTAAGAAATAGGGTATAAACCTTTATAATATCCTAAAACGGCATCTTCAAGTGTTAATTCTTTTTGTTGAGAATAGCCTAAAATAAATGTGCAAATAAATAAAAACGAAAGAAATTTTTTCATTGTAAACTAAGGTATTTGTTATAAAGAGTAAAGTTAATTAATTCAGTTATTTTTTTACTGAATTTTATCAGTTTGTTTTAAATTAAAACGGGCTTGTATAGGAAAATGATCTGAATATTTTACAGGGAACGTTTTATAATTGTTTACTTCAAAAGCTTTGTCTGTTAAAATAAAATCTATTCTAAACGCAAATTTATAATCAAAAGTGTTTCCAAAACCTTTACCAGCAATTTCAAAAGCATCATTTTTATCGGTTTTAAGGGTATTATATACCCAAGAAAAAGCATTGTTATTAAAATCGCCACAAATAATCGATTTATAGTTACTTTTTTGTTGATGTTGTAGTATTAAAGAAGCCTGATTAGCTTGTTTTTTAAATGCATTTTCAACTCTAATTCTTAATTTTTCTGAGTTTTCTTGAGTTAATGTTTCTTTTTCAGGGTTTATTTTTAAGGATTCTAGGTGTACATTATACACCCTAAAAGTATCTTTTTCTTTAATTAAATCAACAAAAATGGCGTTATTACTGCTGTTTGAAAAATTTAATGAACCAGAATTAATAATTCTATATTTTGAAAAAATAGCGTGACCAAAATTGTTTTGGTTTGTTCTTATTTTAACGTATTTGTAAGGATATTTTAAATCTAGTTTTTTTGAAGGATGAAACTCTTGAATACATAAAATATCAGGAGCTTTCTCGTTAATAAAATCGTATATTTTTTTATCTACATTTTCTTCATCAATCCAATTGTACAAATTAAACATACGCACATTATAGCTCATTATTTTAATATCATCTATCAATAATACTTTCTTTTCAGAAAGACTATAAAATTTTGTAATGTATTGATATCCTATAAGCAATATGATTGTTGAGAGTAAAAATTGTTTTTTAAGTTTTAATAACCAATAAATAACAAAAAGTAAGTTTACGATAATTAAAATAGGAATTGCTAAGCTTAAAAATGAAAAAAGAGATAATGTATTTGGCGAAATATAGTAACCTAAATAAGCAATAAGTAAAAGTGTTGCCAACAAGGAATTTACAACAAAGAGCAATTTATCTAAAACTGATAATTTTTTCATACCTTATTTTTTTCCAGCCCTAAATAAAAAATCCTTTTCTTCTTGTGTTAAACTTTCGTAACCAGATTTGCTGATTTTATCTAAAATAGCATCAATTTTACGTTGTTTTGGTATTGATACATCGTTTTTTGTAGTTCCTCTTTTATTTTTATAAACTGTTTTAAACGGTGATTTCTTTTTAGGTTTTATAAAATTAGTGAAATAATTTAAGAATGCTTCAAACCATTTACCAATATCATTCCCTTTATCTAATTGTTTAGCATAAACAAACCCGAATAAAGCTCCACTTAAATGTGCAATTGCGCCTCCATTATCTGGATTAGCCAATTGTAAAATACTTAAAGCAACCCAAATTGCAGCGAGTACCCATAATTCCATACTACCAATAAAACGTAATCTTAGCGCATACCTAGGAATTTTAGTTGCAATTGCAACAAATATTGTTGTAACTGCTGCAGAAGCACCACCTAAAGGCGCACCGTTTTTGGTTGCTAAATAATTATAACCTAAAAAGGCAACTGCACCTACTATTACTCCTAAAAAGTAAAAGTTTATAAATTGTTTTTTTGTGTAGAAATCTATAAATAAATTTCCAATATAATAAAGTACTAATAAATTAGATAGCACATGAAATAAGCGTTCGTGAATAAAAGCATACGAAATTAATGTCCAAGGTTTATATAAAAAACTATTGAAACTTGCAGGTAAAGCAAGCCATTCAATACTAAATTTTGTAAATAATGCAGTAATTAAAAACAAAAATACATTTATGTAAATTATTTTTTCTACAATAGTTGCTTTGTTATAAGCGTGTTTTATGTCGTTAATTATGTTCAAATTAGTTCCAACGTTTAAACTGGTTTTGTTTCCAATACCAAGCAATTATAAATCCAATTAAAGCACCTCCAACGTGTGCAAAATGAGCAACATTCCCAATAGAGTATTTTGTCATTCCAAAAAATAAATCTCCTAAAATAATAGCAGGAATAAAATACTTTGCAGCTATCGGAACAGGGAAAAATATCAATGCTAATTTAGCATTGGGAAAACTTAAACCAAATGCTACTAAAATTCCATAAACAGCACCTGAGGCTCCAACAGCAGGTGTATGGTACGTTGCATAAAATTTGTTTAAGTCTGATTCTGAAAGTACTTCTAATATGCGATTGTTATAACTACCAGTATTCTAAAATATTTTGAATATCTGTACCGGAAAAACCAATACCAATTAATTGATCATACACACCGAATTAAATTGATAATAATTAACTAAAGTATAAATAACACCTGCTCCTAAACCAGCAGAAAGATAGAAGAATAAAAATTTATTTTTCCCCCACATTTGTTCTAAAGGTGTTCCAAAGGCCCATAAACCGTACATGTTAAAAAGAATATGCGCAAATCCGCCATGCATAAACATATGCGTTGCAAATTGCCAAAAACCAAATTTTTCATTTTCAGGAAAATATAGCGCAAACATACTTTGCAAATCAAATCCTTGAATAAGTTGTGGTGCTATAAATAAAATTACATTTATTATAATTAGGTGCTTAACAGCTTCGGTAATTCTTCCCATATTTTTATTTTTTAACAGTGTTTAATTGTTAAACTTTTTATCAATTTCATCAATATTAATAGTTACAAAAGTAGTTTTTCCAAACGGAGATAAATCGGGTTGTTTACAAGAGAATAGCTTATTTACCAATTCTTCTTGCTCTTTTAAATTTAATTTAGTTCCTGTTTTTATAGCTAAACTTTTAGCCAAACTTTTAGCCATAATATCTAATTGACTAAAGCTTGTATCTGGAATGTCATTTTTTATAGCCTCTAATAATTCTTCTATTATTATTGTTATTTGACTCTCAATTATAGTTGTTGGCATTCCTTTTACAATAATTGTGTCATCTAGAATACTTTCAAATAAAAAACCAACATTCTCTAAGTCTTCTTTAATATTTTTAATTAATTCAATGTCGGACTTATTGAATGAAATTTCTAAAGGAAATAACAATTGTTGACTCATTGCTTCCTTAACGGTAATATTTTCTAAATATTCTTCATATAAAATACGTTGATGTGCTAAATTTTGATTGATATATACAATTCCAGATTTTATGCTACTCACAATATATTTATTATGAATTTGATATGTTTTACTATTCGTTTTTTCTTCTGTAAATAATGAAGTGTTTATAGTTTCAGATTCCACTTCAATATTGTTAACATCAATTCCAGAATACAAACTTTCCCATTGAGCAGGTTTTTCACGTTTAAAAGGAAACTTAATTGATTTTTGTTCTTCAGATTTAAATGGATTAAAATTTGGATCTACTTGTACTTTTGGTGTGCTAGATTTTTTGTTTTTAAACTCGTAAGGAGTGTCAAAATTAGAACTTCTTTCAAAATCTAATACTGGTGCAACATTGTACTGACCTAAACTATGTTTTATTGTAGAACGTAAAATGGCATACAAAGTTTTTTCATCATCGAACTTAATTTCTGTTTTTGTAGGATGAATATTAATATCAATACTCTTAGTTGGAACCTTTAAAAATAAAAAATAAGTTGGGTGATAGCCTCCAGAAAGTAAACTTTCAAATGCGCTTGTAACAGCGTGATTTAAATAGGCATTTTTAATAAATCTATCATTTACAAAAAAGAATTGTTCACCTCTTTTTTTCTTAGCAAATTCTGGTTTTGTAACAAAACCATTTATTTCAACAACATCGGTTACTTCACTTATAGGAACTAATTTTTCATTTGTTTTTTTACCTAAAATAGCAACAATACGCTGACGTAAATTGCTGGAAATTAGATTGTAAATTTCACTTTCGTTATGGTAAAACGAAAAAGAAATACCTGGATGTGCTAAGGCAACACGTTGAAATTCATTTACAATATGACGTGTTTCAATTGTATTAGATTTTAAGAAATTTCTACGTGCTGGAATGTTATAAAATAAATTTTTAACAGCAATAGAAGTTCCAGTTGTTGTAGCAATAGATTCTTGAGAAACCACGGTACTTCCTTCAATTTTTATACAAGTACCTAAATCGGTATTTTCTAGTTTTGTTTTTAATTCTACGTGTGCAATTGCTGCAATAGAAGCTAAAGCTTCTCCTCTAAAACCTTTAGTATGTAGATTAAATAAATCTTCAGCTTTTTTAATTTTTGAAGTTGCATGGCGTTCAAAACTTAATCTGGCATCGGTTTGGCTCATTCCTTTGCCATTATCAATTACCTGAATTAATAGTTTGCCAGCTTCTTTAATTAGTAATTTAATATCAGTAGCATCAGCATCAATAGCGTTTTCTAGTAGTTCTTTAACCACAGAAGCAGGCCGTTGAACGACTTCTCCAGCTGCAATTTGATTTGCAACGTGGTCAGGAAGTAGCTGAATTATATCCGACATTAAAATAATTTATGTAATTCAAAAATATAGGCAACAATACCTACTAAAATGGCAATAATAATTGCCAATCTTAAATTTGTACCTCTATCTGTTGCGCTTCTTTTATTTTTAACCCAATCGTTTTTTAGATTGTTTTTAGATAAAGTAATTTTTGGAGTATCTCCATCAAACTCATCATTTTTATGATATTTTTCCTCTAATTTTTGCAAACGTTCTTTTCGCTCGTTATAATAACGAGGTTTATAGTCAAAAACATAATGAGCGCGAGGCTTAAATAATTTACCAAACATAAAAAACGAGTTATACAGTAATTATCAAAATTACTGAATTATAAAGTTGTGGTCAAGTTTTTTAAAAAAAGTGCGTGTTAAAACTCTCTTAAAGCTGCCATTTTTATAGCTGCAATAGCACTTTCTATTCCTTTGTTTCCGTGTTTTCCTCCAGAACGATCTAAAGATTGTTGTTTTGTGTTGTCTGTTAAAACACAAAAAATAACAGGAACATTGTATTTAATATTTAAATCTTTAATTCCTTGTGTAACACCATCACATACAAAATCGAAATGTTTTGTTTCACCTTGTATAACATTTCCAATGGCAATAATTGCATCTACATTTTGCGTTTCAATCATTTTTTTACACCCAAAAATAAGCTCAAAACTACCTGGCACATCCCATTTTACAATGTTTTCTTTAGTTGCTCCATTTTCTAGCAATGCTTTTTCAGCACCTAAATATAGATTGTTTGTAATATCTGGATTCCATTCAGAAACAACAATCCCAAATCGAAATTTTTTCGCATTTGGGATTGTAGCTTTATCGTAATAAGATAAATCAGTTGTTGCCATTACAGCTTATTTTTTTGAAGCAAATGTTGCTTTATTAATATAAATATCAATATTTTTAGCTTCTGGTGCACTAGGATATTCTTTTTTAATTTTCTTAAAAAGATCTAAAGCTTTACTATAATTTTCAAACTCCATAGCTGTATTTGCAGCTTTAAATAAATATAGAGGTGTAGAAAAATTATTTTCTCTTAATTCTGCAGCTTTCATATAATAATCAAAAGCATCTTTTGGTTGGTTAATATCAGCAAAAGCATCACCAATAGCACCTTTAGCAGTTGGGCCTAATAATTCATCATCTGAAGAAAAATCTTCTAAATAATCTATTGCCTCTTTGTAATTTTTTAATTTTAAGTAAGAAATACCTGCGTAATAGTTTGCTAAGTTTCCTGCTTTTGTACCACTAAATTCACTCGCAATATCGACAAAACCATATTTACCATCTGCACCTTCTAAACCAAGAACTAATAAAGAGTCTACCGCTACAGAAGTTGTTAAAGCATCTTCAAAATATGCTTTTGGAAAAGCTAATTCATCAGCAGCTACTTTTTCTTTAGGTGCTTTTACATATTTTTGATATGCTAAATAACCTAAAATTCCAGCTACAATTAAACCTAAAATAATGAATATTGTTTTTTGGTTTTTTATTACAAATTGTTCTGATCTTGATGCAGTTTCATCTAAAGTATTAAATACTTCAGCAGTTGTTGAATTATTTTCTACAGCACTTTGAGTATTTTTTGCTTTACTCGGTTTCTTTTTATATGTTGCCATTTGTTGTAAAATTTGTAGGCGCAAAAATAGAATTTTTAATTGGAAAGTAAAAATGCAATTGTGTCTAAATTTTCATTTATTTTGAATAATTTTAAACTTTATAAAAAATTAGATGCATTTACAAAAAATTACACTTGTTAATTTTAAGAATTTTGAATCTCAAAGCTTTGATTTTGAGGATAAAATAAATTGTTTTGTGGGTAATAACGGTGTTGGAAAAACCAATGTGTTAGATGCTATTTATTATTTATCTTTTGCTAAAAGTTACTTTAATCCAGTTGCAATTCAGAATATAAAGCATAATGAAGAGTTTTTTATGATTGAAGGTGAGTATCTTTTAGATACAAAAACGGATACTGTTGTTTGTAGTTTAAAACGTGGAAATAAAAAAGTTTTAAAACGAAATGGAAAAGTTTATGAAAAATTTTCTGACCATATTGGACATTTACCTTTAGTAATAATTTCTCCTGCAGATAGAGATTTAATTATTGAAGGAAGTGATACCCGTAGAAAATTTATAGACAATGTTATTTCACAATCTGATAAGGAGTACCTTCAACTAATTTTAAAATATAATAAAGTTTTGGCACAGCGTAATTCGCTTTTAAAATTCTTTGCAGCAAATAGAACTTTTGATGCACTTAATTTAAAAGTTTATGATGAGCAATTAAAAACATATGGTAGTGTAATTTTTACAAAAAGAACAGCTTTTTTAGACGCTTTTATTCCTATTTTTAGAGAAAGATATCAATCAATTTCAAATAGTAAAGAAGTTGTAGACATGTTTTATAAAACGCAATTAAATGAAGATGATTTGTTGGTTTTATTAGAAAAAAATTTAGAACGTGATCGGGTATTACAATATACGAGCGTAGGCATACATAAGGATGACTTAACCTTTGAAATTGATGGTTATCCGGTTAAAAAGTTTGGCTCACAAGGGCAACAAAAATCGTATTTAATTGCCTTAAAATTAGCTCAATTCGATTTTATGAAATCTAAATCAAATGTAAAGCCAATATTATTATTAGATGATATTTTTGATAAATTAGATGATATGCGGGTAGAGCAATTAATAAATTTGGTTAATAAAGACCATTTTGGGCAATTATTTATAAGTGACACTCACGAAGAAAGAACTGAAGAAGTTGTGAAACGAACGCAGCAATCTTACAAAATATTTAGATTATAATGGCAAAACGACAAAATGAATTTCATTCTATTCAAGACTTAATGAAGGATGTTATAAAAGAAAACAAACTTACCAAAGGTATGCACCAATTATCTGTTAATGAAGCTTGGTCAAAGTTAATGGGACAAGGTGTTGTTTCTTATACAAACTCAATTGAATTGCAACGAAAAACGCTAATTGTAAATTTAAAATCTTCTGTTTTAAGAGAAGAATTAAGCTATGGAAAAGAAAAAATAGTTAAAATGATGAATGAAGAATTGGGTGAAGCACTAATTTCTAAAATAATACTATGTTAAAAGAGGTTGACAAAACTTTTATATTTCATCAACCTCTTTAATGTATTTTTAATAAAGAATGTTTAAAACATTTCTCTTCCAGAAAAATGGAAAGCACTTTCGATAGCTGCATTTTCATCACTATCAGAGCCGTGAACTGCATTTTCTCCCATAGAAGCAGCATACATTTTACGTATTGTTCCTTCTGCAGCATCTGCTGGATTTGTAGCTCCTATTAAAGCTCTAAAGTCTTCAACTGCGTTTTCTTTCTCTAAAACTGCAGCTACAATTGGACCGCGCGTCATATATTCAACTAATTCTCCAAAAAAAGGGCGTTCACTATGTATTGCGTAAAACTCTTGAGCATCAGCCACTGTCATTTGTGTCATTTTAATTGCTACAATTCTAAAACCTGTAGCATTAATTTTTTCTAAAATTGCGCCAATATATCCTTTTTCTACAGAATCAGGTTTTAACATTGTAAATGTTCTGTTTGTTGCCATTATACTATAAATTTATTTTTAATTGGCGCAAATATAGGATTTTATATATAAAGTTTAGTTACTGGTTATACGTTTGGGTATAAGCTTCATAAACTATATTGTTTTCTCCTCTCATTTCCATAACAACGGTATTTGTTTTAAAATCAAATTTTAAAATCCCAAAACTTTTTTTAGATACTACTTTGCCAATTCTATATCTATTAGGTTCATCTTTAAAATTAGAATAAGAGTGCGTAAGTCCACTAGAAGTAAAATCAATTAGAGGGTATTCTAATCCTTCAACCTCTTTTTTAGAAATTTCTGAGATATGCCTATCTCCAGAAAGAATAATAGTGTTTTTGGCTTTTGTAGTTTTAATGATGTTTTCTAATTTAGTTACCTCGTGTGGCATATTTCCCCAGCTTTCATAACCGTGTTCTGAAGATAAAAACTGGATACTACTAACTATTATGTTGTAGTTTGCTGTTGAATTTTTAAGTTGATTATTCAGCCAATCCCATTGTTTATTGCCTAACATGGTGCCTTCACCATTATTGTTTGGAATGTATCTTCTTCTAGTAATTGTGTCGGTTTTTAATGCTGTTCTAAAATAACGCGTATCTAATAAAATTACTTTTATGCTATTGTTATTTATTTTATAATCTTTAGCATAATAAATGCCTTGTTGTGCTCTTCTTTTATCTGTTTTATCAACATCTAAAAAATCTAAAAACAATTGTTGCGCTTCATTCTTTTTAGGGTATTCAACACCACCATCATTTTTTCCATAATCGTGATCATCCCAAGTAGCAAGTATTTCAACGTTATTGGCAAAATTTGAATAAGAACTATCTTTTTTTTGCTTCAAATAGTTTTGCTGCATATAAGTCATGTCTTCAGTATCTGTATAAATTATGTCACCACCCCAAATCCAAATATCTGGATTGTTTTTTTTAACTTCTTTCCAGAGAACATTTTCTAATACTTGATTGTTACAAGAACCAAACGCAATAGTGAAATTGTTGTTAGTTTTATCATCCTTGCAAGAGATAACGGTTAATGATAAAATTAAAATAATTAAAGTATATTTCATTATATATAAATTTTGGTACTAATTTAAACAAATATGGGTTGTATAATGAAATAAAAAAGGTATTAAATTGTATATTTGCAACTTATGAATGTTAATGAGATTAAAGAAATAAAAGAATTGTTGGCAACACCTAAAAATGTTGTTATTGTTCCGCATAGAAATCCTGATGGAGATGCAATTGGAGCAAGTTTAGCAATTTATAATTATTTAAAAAAATATAATCATAATGTAACAGTAGTTGCTCCAAATGATTATCCAGATTTTTTAAAATGGCTACCAAACTCTAAAGAAGTGTTAAAGTTTGATATGCAAAACAGACAATCTAAAAAAGCAATTGATGAAGCTTCAATTATATTTTTATTAGATTTTAATGCTTTACATAGGGTTGGATCAGATATGGAAAATACATTAAAAGACTTTATTGGTACTTTTATAATGATAGACCATCATCAAGAGCCAGATTCAGTTGCAAAATACTTATTTACAGACACTTCTATTTGTTCTACCTGTCAAATGGTATACCATTTTTTTGAGAAATTAGATGCTATTGACACTATTGATAAATCAATTGCAACATCTTTATACACTGGAATAATGACAGATACTGGTTCATTTAGATTTGCTTCAACCACAAGCACAACACATAGAATTATAGCCGATTTAATAGATAAAGGAGCAGATAATGCGTTAATACATAACAATGTTTATGATACGAATTCGTATGGAAGATTACAACTTTTAGGACGTGCACTTAGTAATTTAATTGTTATCGAAAAATTAAAAACAGCATATATTACACTGACGCAACAAGATTTAGATGAATTTAATTATCAAAAAGGCGATACAGAAGGTGTTGTAAATTATGCCTTATCTTTAGAAGGAATTATTTTTGCTGTAATTTTTATAGAAGATGTTGAACAAAAAATTGTTAAAATTTCTTTTAGATCTAAAGGAAGTTTTTCAGTAAATAAATTTGCTAGAAATCATTTTAACGGTGGTGGTCACGACAATGCAGCAGGAGGAAGGTCAGAAATTTCTTTAGATGCAACCGTTTCTAAATTTTTAAGCGTATTACCAGATTATAAAATTGAGTTGTTAAATTCTTATGAAGCATAGCATATTTAGTATTTTTCTAATTTTATGTATGTTTTCTTGTAATAATCCAGAACCAAGAAAACCTATATTAAGAAAGTCGTCTTCAACTATGCAAGAGTCCGTGGCATTTAATAAAGCTTTAATTGCATCACAAGAAAAAGCGTTTGAAATATTAATAAAACAGGACTCTTTAAGTAATTATGTGAATAGTAATTTAGGCTTTAAATATAAATTTTATGAAAAATCAAATGCAAATTATTTTCCTGCAACAGGAGATGAAATTGTATATTCGTATGAAATTTTTGATTTAGCATTACGCCCAATTTATAGTGAAAGTGAAATCGGTATTCAAACATATATAGTAGATAAACAAGAAATTGTAGAGGGATTAAGAGAAGGGCTAAAATTAATGAATGTTGGAGACAATGTAACTTTTTTGTTTCCATCTCATAAAGTTTTTGGATATTTGGGAGATCAAAAAAAAATAGGGATAAATCAACCCTTAGTATATAAAGTTAAATTAATTAAAATAAATAAAAAAAATGAAAGTAATTAAATTCTTATTTCTAGGTGCAATTGTAATTTCACTAGCTTCTTGTAACAATCAAGCAACTACTTTAAAATCATTAGATTCTGAAATCGATTCCGTAAGTTATGCTTTAGGTTTGGATATGGGGATTAAAATAAACCAGAATTTTGAAGATATTAATCAAGATGCTTATATTCAAGGTATGAAAAATGGGATAGACTCTACAAATATGTTGTTAGAGGCTAAAGATATTAGCACAGTTATAAATGCTTATTTTCAGAAATTACAACAAGCAAAAATGAAAGAACAACAAGAAGCAGCTGCAAAACAAGCTGAAATTGATTATGCTGATGCTAAAGCTGAAGGAGAAAAGTTCTTAGAAGAAAATAAAACAAAAGAAGGTGTTGTAACTACAGAAAGTGGGTTACAATATATTGTAATGAAAGAGGGTAGTGGTGAAAAACCAGTTGCAACTTCTAAAGTAAAAGTGCATTACCACGGTACTTTAACTGATGGTACAGTATTCGATAGTTCTGTAGATAGAGGAACTCCTTCAGAATTTTTTGCAAATCAAGTTATTAAAGGATGGACAGAAGGTTTACAGTTAATGTCTGTAGGTTCTAAATATAAGTTTTTTGTTCCTCAAGAATTAGGATATGGAGCTACTCCAAGAAGAGGTGGTAAAATTGAACCATTTGATGTTTTAGTGTTTGAAGTAGAATTATTAGAAATTGTTGAATAAATTTTTTTAAGTAATATGAAAATTTTAAAGCTAATTTTAGTTGTTTTATTAGTAGTTACATTTCTTGTAAGCCAACTAAATATACCGATTTAGAAGATGGATTATATGCTGATATGGTAACTAATAAAGGAACAATTTTATTAAAACTCGAATTTGAAAAAACACCAATTACAGTTGCAAATTTTGTTTCTTTAGCAAATGGTACCAATAAGCAGGTAGTATACTCATTAAAAGGAATTAATTTTTACGAGGGGTTAATTTTTCATAGAGTACTTAATAATTTCATGGTTCAAACTGGAGATCCTTTAGCTACAGGAACTGGAGGTCCAGGTTATAAATTTATTGATGAATTTCCAAAGGATACTGATGGAAATTTAATATTAAAACACGATAAAGCAGGTATTTTGTCTATGGCAAATTGGGGACCACCAAATACCAATGGAAGTCAGTTTTTTATAACCCACAAAGATACTCCTTGGTTAGATGGAATCCATACAGTTTTTGGAAACGTGTTAAAAGGACAAACGGTTGTAGATTCTATTATTCAGGGTGATACTATAAAAAAACTAGAAATAATTAATGTTGGAAAAGCAGCTAAAAAGTTTAAAGCAGCTAAAATTTTTGATACTTTTTATGTTGATTATGAAAAGGAACTTAAAACGAAACAAGCAAAACTTGAGGCAGCAACAGCAAGTGCATTAGAGCGGTTTACCGAGAACGAAGTTAAGGCAACAGAATTGGCTTCAGGTCTAAAAATTTTTATAACTGAAACTAAAAATGGAGAAGTACCAACAACTGGGGCTAAAGTTAAAGTAGCGTATGCAGGCTATTTTACCAATGGTAAATTATTTGACACTAGTTATAAAGAAGTGGCAAAAGCTTATGGAACTTATGATGAAAATAGAGATAAAAAAAATGGATATGCTCCGTTTTCAACTGAATATGGACCACAGGCTCGTTTAATCTCTGGCTTTAAAGAAGGTTTACAACAATTAAAAATTGGTGATAAAGCAATGTTGTTTATCCCGGCACATTTAGGCTATGGAGCACAAGGTGCAGGTAAACTTATTCCGCCAAATACAGATTTAGTTTTTGAAATAGAATTAGTATCTTTAGATACAGATAATTAATAACATTTCTAGTATTCAATGATAGAATCAATTATTGATAAAGATATTGAATTACTAATTTTCCTAAATAATTTAGGAACAACACAATGGGATGGCTTTTGGCTTATTTTAACAAATAAGTTTAGTGCCATCCCATTATATATTTTACTACTTTATTTTGCTTTTAAAAACTACGGTTTAAAGCGAACATTAGTTTTATTACTTTTTTGTAGTATTATTAATAACAGCTTACCGATCAAACAAGTAATTTGTTTAAATATGGCTTTAAACGATTAAGACCTTGCCACGACGAAAATATTGTACATTTAATTAGATTGGTTAAAGAGCGCTGTGGCGGTTTGTATTCTTATTTTTCAGCACATGCTTCAAACTCTATGGCAATTGCAGTATTTTTTAGTTTGCTTTTAAAAGATAACATAAAATACCTTTCTTATTTATTAATAATTTGGGCGTTATTTGTTGCGTACAGTAGAATTTATATTGGAGTACATTTCCCTTTAGATGTGCTTACAGGAGCTATAATTGGCGCAGTTTATGCTATTGTATTTCACAAACTTTTTAAAAGCTTTGATCGAAAATTATTTACTTAGAATAAATACTTTTATTTAAAGGGTTTAAAAATATTAAGAAGAAAATTACACCAAAAGCTAATTCATACAATTCCCATTTCCTTTCTGAATTCATAAAAACTAATAACCCAGTAACAACCAAAAAAGCAATGGTTTGATGCCATTGTACAATTGGTACGGCAAACTGATTTGCTAATTTTTTTACCCAGTTAAATTTTCTATATAAAAATGGTGTAATGATTAAATAAATTACCAAAACTGCAGTTAATAACTGACTAAAAATAATCTTGTTAACCTTTTTTCCATCTACAACCAGATTATGTAAATTGGTTTCGCCTTGTGCATTATTTTCTTTAAAATATTCTGAAGATTCAATATTAAAAATTCGTTGCCCCCAAGAAATTTCTTCTCCAGCACCAAAAATAAATACCAATGCAATTGCTAAAATTCCTAATTTCCAAAGTGGTTTTTTATAATTTTTAAGTTTAAAAAATCGACTTATTAATAATACACTTGAGCAAAACAATAAAAAAGCCGTCCCATATTCAGCAAATCCATCTTCTTTGGTATAAAATTCATCAAAATATTGAAGGTCTGTATTGGCATAATAGATTCCTATGGTAAATACAAATAATAAAAATATATAGGCAATTTTATCGGTTCTTGTAAGCGTTTTCATGTATAAATTTTTTAAGTAATATTTCGAATAAATCGAGAAATCTTATTCATCAAAAGTACTACTTTTTTGATACTAAATAAAACTGTCTAATTAAACGTTCTTTATTTTTTGACCCTACGTTTAAATTGTAAGTTTCAGTTAGCTTTAAGTTATAGTTTTTAGCTAAATGAGTTGTTATTTTCTCAACGTCTGCATTCATAATTAAAACACCAAAATTTGCTTCTGAAGGCAAATTTAAGGTTTCATTTTTGTAAATATCTTTTAATTTTCCGTTATAATTCCAGAGTAGTTCTGGAGTAATTTCACCAATTGAATAAGTTTTTATTTGTTGTTTTTTTTCAATTGTATGTAATGAGTTTATGGCATTAAAATCTTTATTTTTATTTAATGCCTTAGAAATAGGTAAGCCAAAGAAAAAAAATGTAATCATAAACAAAACGGTTAAGTAAAATACATTTTTAAAATGCTTTTTAATCAAATACTTTAAGAGTAGCGCTCCAATAAATAAACTAACTATAGATGTGCTTAAATAATTTATTAAATAGGTATTTAAATCTTCTTTTAAAAATACATACAATCCAATTGGTAGCCCAATTGCAATTACAGTAATTAATACAAAGTTAAAATATATAGGAATTAATTCTTTTTTTGAAGTTAGTTTAGAAAATTCTTTAATTAAATATTGAATATAAAATCCTGTATTTAATGCTAATGGAATTAATACAGGCATTAAATATCGAGCTTTTTTTTCTGGAATTAACGATAATAAAATAACAGCAATTAATGTCCACCAAAATGTAAATTTATAGGCTTTCTTGTGCTCTACACGCTTAATTAAATAAGGATATAATAAACTAATAAATGCAGGAATTGTCCATAACCCAGATTGTGTAAAAAAGCTCCAATAATAATAAAATGGTTTTACATTATAACTACTCCAATTTCCTGTTTCTTTGGTAGCAATCTCTAAAAAAGCTTCTGGATCTGCATATCGAACATATAAAAACCACCAACCACCAACAGTTAAAAATATTAGTACAAGACTTAAAAGAGGTAATAACTTATTATTTAAGTTTTTAAATTTAAAAGCAATTCCATATGAAATTAAAAAAGGTAAAAATAATGCATATAAAGAAACTGGTCCTTTACTCATTATAGATAGTCCAATAAAAATTGCAGAGATGATTACATTATTCCACACAATTTTTTTTTCTTCAAAAAACTTGAACAAAAAATACAATCCAGCTAACATAAAACCGTGTGTGAAAATATCCCAAGGTGCCTCGTTTAAAATTGCAAAAACATAAAAGGAAGTCACTAAAATCAAACTATTTCTAAAACTATGTTTTTTTGATAAATTTAATTCTAATGAAAAATGATAACTAAAAACACCTAAGAATAAAACCATTAAAGCTGCTGGAAGTCTTAATGCAAAAAGGTTATTTATTCCAAAAATTAACCCAGAAATAGCTGTTAACCATGTAGGTAAAGGCGGTTTTTGATAACGTGGTTCACCATTCATTGTGGTAAGCAACCAATTGTTATCTTGCACCATTTCACGAGCTGTAATAAAATTACGTGCTTCCATTATAGTAACATTTGGAATGTCTAGGTGTACCAAAAGCATTAAGATAATTACAATTGATAAACTTGCAATTGGATATTTTTCTATCGTTTTTATCATTTTTAATTAGTTAAAAATATAAATACTTTTCTTATAATTTGTCTCTAATTCTTTTAATTGATTCATAGTATACTCATCAATATTTTTAATTTTTTTATGAGGAATAATTAATAGAAATGGTTTTTTTAACGAAAGTTGTTCTTTTAAAGCTTGATTATTTTCCAATGCTTTTAATTTTCCTTTTGAATAAAATTGACCCGAATAGCTTTTAGATTGCCAATGAAAAATTGGAATTTCATCATTAATATGTTGTTCAATAAAGTACTTATCGGAATTAATATAAAAGTTTGCTTTGTTTGTTAAAGTTGCTGTAACAAAAATAAAAAAAGCAACTATTGGTATAATTAAAGCAATAGTAATAATTCTTTTTTTGTGTTTAATTTCTTCCCACCAATGTAATATTAATAAGGCAACAGGAACCATAACAGGCATAATATAAGGATGAATTAAACTTTTAGAAACTGTAAAGAATAAAGGAGTCCATAACAACCAAAAAAGTAAGAATGCAACCCATTTATTTTTAATTAATGCAATGCTGTTTTTCCAAAGTTTGGCAATCAATATTTGAATCCACGGAATTGCAAAAATAAATAAAAACACCCAAATCATTCCCATTGGTTGTGATTTTGGAAAACCATATTTATCGCCTTTCCAATCTGAGCTTAAAAAGCGTTTAAAATGTTCACCAACTACAAAGTAATCTATAAAACCAGGTGTTTTTTGTTCGGCTAAATAATACCAAGGAATTGCAATTATTGCGGTAATAAATATTCCTAAAACCCAAGGGAGGTTTTTCCAGACGGTTTTATATTGTTTAAAAAGCACCATCCAAACAAAAATTGGAGGAGCAGTTAATATAATTATAATTGGGCCTTTTGCCAAAAGCCCTAAACCTAAACCTACAAAAAAGAGATATTTCCAAAAAGTTTGTTCTTTATTATGGATACTTTCCCAAAAAGAAACCATTACTAAAGTAACACAAAAAGCCAAAGCAGTATCTGTTGAAACCACTCCGGTGTGTAATAGAAATTCTGGAATGGTAAGTAAAATTAAAGCAGGAAGTAAAAAATCTAGACCCTTACGTTTTGCATATTTTCCTATTAATAGAAAGACCAAAATATGAAGCAGTAAATAGGGGAACCTGGCAGCAAATTCGTTAACTCCAAAAATATTAAAACTTAAAGCAGATAACCAAGTAGATAATGGAGGTTTTGCCCAAAAAGGAATTCCATAATCTATTTGTAAGGTAGTCCAATTATTAGTTTCAGCCATTATTCTGGCAATTTCAGAATAGCGGGCTTCGGTTTTATCCATTAAAGGTATAGCATAATTTAAAAAAGCTCTTATTAAAATTAGCACAACTACCCAAAATGTAAATGGTGATATTTTTTTAGAAAATAGTTTCATAATTAATGCATTAACTCTTTCTAGTTTTGTAGGTTTTTCCTATTTGGTATAAATCTAACCAAAGTTTAAAAAAATAAGTCATTTTTACTTTAGATTCATCATAATCAATCCAAGTTTTTAATGGTATTTCTCTGCAAATATTATGCATTTGATCTTTGCCATACATTATAATCATACGATGAAAAATTTCTACATCAAATAACCATTTTGAAATAAATTTTTCCGAAAACAATTTGTTTGAAAGTTCACGTTCAAATATTTTACAACCACACTGCGTATCGTAAATAGCCAACTTTAATTGATTTGAAATTAAAGTAGCAATTATTCTACCAATAAAATGACGAGTTATTTTACGATCTATTTTGGTGTCTATTTTTGAAATTCTAGATCCAAATGCCATAACAATATTTGAAGATATATATTCACTTATTTCTAAACACTCTTCCAAAGTTGTTGCCAAATCAGCATCTAAATAGGCAATTTTTTTAAAATTAAAGTTAGCATTGCAGTGTGTTATTCCTGTTCTAACAGTTTCAGCTTTTCCTGAATTATTTTTCATAGAAATTACAGCCACGTTATCTTTAAAATTAGATTGTAATTTATTTAAAACCTGCAATGTATTATCATTAGAACCATCATTAACTAAACAAACCAATACGTTTTTATGAGCACTCAAAAAAGAAGAATAACGTGCTATATCCAACCTTTTTTCTTCATTATAACACGGTATTACAATGCATAATTGGAATGATTCTGGCATTGGTTAGATTGGTTTTAAATGTTTGTAAATTTTACGTTGTTCAGTAAAATTTCCTATAGAGTTAATTGTAATTAATGTTACAAATATATAGTTTACTATTTAATCTGTTTTCTTAAAATTAAAATATTCCTAAAATATATTGCAGAACCCATTAAATGGCCAATTAAAAGGACGGGATCATATCTTAAAACAGCATAAATTAGAATTAAAATAGATCCAATTAAACTTAATAACCAAAAACCAAAAGGTAAAGAAGATTCTTTATTTTTTTCTGAATATAGCCATTGGTATACAAAACGTAATGTGAAAATTACTTGTGCAATGCTACCTAAAAGTAACAACCAAACTGGTATTGCCTCATTTCTAAACAATTTGTCAATATCGTAAGTATTGTTATTATAAGAGTAAATAACTAATAAAACTGGAAAGATAAATAAAAACCATTGCAATGGTTTTGGAGCTTTTTGCCATTCACCTTGTAATTGTAAATTTCTAATATATATAAAATAGGTAAGTGCTTGACCTAACATAATGGCAAAATCGTCTCGTAAATAGCCATAAACAAATAAAAGGAAAGACGCAATTAAACTCAATTTCCAAAATAGGGAAGGAGTTAATACTTTTTTACTTTTTTCTGATAAGATCCATTGTAAAATTAGTCTTCCAGAGAATAATAATTGTGCAAAAAAACCTATGGTATATATAACCCAATTACTCATTAACTTTTATTAATAATTTTGTAATTTATATACTTTTTCTTCATCCATAAGTAAGCAAAACAATCCATTAACGGACCTAATAATCGGTTCCATAATCCGTATTTTGCTTCTCCAGCAATACGAGGAAAATGCTGTACAGGAATTTGTTTTATTTTTCCGTTCTGTAATAAAACCATTGCAGGTAAAAACCGATGTAAACCTTTAAACATTGGAATTTTTTTAGCGTATTCAGTTTTAATAACTTTTAATGGGCAACCAGTATCATCCATTCCATCGTGTGTAAAACTTCTTCTAATGCCGTTTGCAATGGTTGACGACATATTTTTTACAAAAGAATCTTTTCTATTCGCTCTTACACCTGTAACCAAATCATAAGGTCCAATTTCTTTCAATAATAAATTAAAATCTTCAGGAGCAGTTTGTAAATCAGAATCTATATAACCAACCAATTCAGTATCAGCATTTTTAAATCCAGCAGTAATTGCAGCACTTAAACCACAGTTTTTTTCAAAATTTATAAATTCAAAATCAGTATTATTTGCACAAATTTCTTCAATTAGTTTTTGACTTTTATCTTTACTTCCGTCATTCACAAAAAGTATTTTTGTTTTTTTTGAAGCTATTTTTAGGTATTTAGAAAGTTCTTGTTCTACACGTTGTAAATTTTCTTCTTCATTATAAACAGGAACAATTATGGTAAATTGATAACTCATTTTTGTTGCAAGGTTTTATAACGCATTAGCTATTTTTTTAGCTTGGTATAATTTCGGTAAATTTAAAATTTTTATTTTGATAAAAATGCAACGCCCAATACAATGTTTCGGAAATACTATTTAATTAAAAAAAATCTAATAATTCTTAGTTAAATCAGCTTCTTACACCAGCTCTTAGTATTAAGAGATAGAAAATTTTTCCGTAACATAAATGTTAGTATATTTACAACTTCAAAAACAAGTGCAATTTAATGGAATTATACAAATCAAATCAGCTAAAAATATACAATTCTTTAAGTAAAACTAAAGAGATTTTCAAACCAGTTATAGAGGGTAAAGTAGGAATGTATGTTTGCGGTCCAACCGTTTATAGTAATGTACATTTAGGAAATGTTAGAACCTTTATGTCTTTTGATATGATTTTCCGTTATTTAAAACATTTAGGCTATAAAGTACGTTACGTGCGTAATATTACCGATGCTGGACATTTAGAAAATGATGCTGATGCAGGTGAAGATCGTATTGCAAAAAAAGCACGTTTAGAAGAAATTGAGCCTATGGAAGTGGTGCAACGTTATACGGTTGATTTTCACGATACACTTCAAAAAATAAACAACTTACCACCAAGTATTGAGCCTACTGCTACGGGTCATATTGTAGAGCAGATTGAAATTATAAAAGATATTTTAGCGAAAGGATTGGCTTATGAAGTAAACGGATCGGTGTATTTTGATGTGTTGAAATATAATGAAACCGAACATTACGGAGTGCTTTCCGGTAGAAATATTGAAGATTCTATTCATAATACAAGAACTTTAGACGGACAATCTGAAAAGAAAAATCCACAAGATTTTGCACTTTGGAAAAAAGCAGAACCACGTCATATTATGCGTTGGCCTTCACCTTGGAGTGATGGTTTTCCTGGTTGGCATTTAGAATGTTCTGCAATGAGTACTAAGTATTTAGGTGAAACTTTTGATATTCACGGTGGTGGAATGGATTTAAAATTTCCACATCACGAATGTGAAATTGCGCAATCAAAAACTAATAATGGTGTAAATCCAGTAAATTATTGGATGCACGCTAATATGCTGATTTTGAACGGACAAAAAATGGCAAAATCTACAGGTAACTATATTTTGCCAAATGAGATTTTTAGTGGAGATAATAAAATTTTGAGTAAAGCATTTTCACCAAGTGCTACACGTTTTTTTATGTTGCAAGCAAACTATCGTAGTATTTTAGATTTTACAAGTGCCGGATTAGAAGCTGCAGAAAAAGGATATATTAAGTTAATGGAGGCAGTTTCTTCGTTAGATAAAATAATTACAAGTAAAGAATCGTCTATAAATATTGCTGAATGGAAACAGAAATGTTACGATGCTATGAATGATGATTTTAATACGCCAGTTTTAATTGCTAATTTATTTGAAGCTGTTAAGTTTGTAAACCTTTTAATTGAAAAGAAGGCAACTATTACTACAGAAGATTTACAGGAATTTAAGGCAACTATTAATGCATTTGTTTTTGATGTTTTAGGGCTTAAAAACGAATTGCAACAAGATAGTTCGGATAAGTTATCTGGAGTAGTTGAGATGTTAATTGGTATGCGTAAGCAAGCTAGAGAAGATAAAAATTGGACATTGTCTGATAAAATTAGAGATGAATTAGCAGACTTAGGCATTCAGTTAAAAGACGGAGTAGATGGTACAACTTTTTCAATAAACTAAATTGAAAAGTGTTACAAAAATATTAGCAATACCTTTTATTTGGTTGGTACGTTTTTATCAAGTAGCAATTTCACCATATACGCCATCTGCTTGTAGATATACTCCAACGTGTTCTAGTTATACATTAGAGGCTCTAAAGGTTCACGGAATTTTTAAAGGAGGTTGGTTGGCAATAAAGAGAATAGGTAGTTGTCATCCGTGGGGAGGAAGTGGTTACGACCCAGTTCCAGAAAAGATTAGAAAAGACTAAAAAGACTAAAAATTAAGACAGAATAATCATCGAATTACAACAATTTAAATAGAATTAAAAATGATATTACTTCAAATAGATTGGAATCCTTCTCCAGAAATATTTAAAATCGGTTCTTTCGCAGTTCGTTATTACAGTTTAATGTTTGTAATTGCATTTATGTTGGGATTGCATTTAATGAAAAAAATATACATTAATGATAAAATTCCGATTGAAAAGTTAGATTCACTTTTTATTTATATGGTTATTGGAATTCTAGTAGGAGCCAGGTTAGGACATTTTTTATTTTATGATCCTGAGTTTTTAATAAAAAAACCTTTGGAAGTATTTTTGCCATTTAGATTTTCTCCAAAATTCGAATTTACTGGTTTTGCTGGTTTAGCGAGTCACGGTGCTGCAATAGGAGCAATTATTGCAATGTATTATTATAGTAGAAAAGTACTTAAAAAACCATTATTATTTATTCTAGATAGAGTTGTAGTAGTTTCTGCAATAGGTGGTGCATTTGTTCGTTTAGGAAATTTAATGAATTCTGAAATTATTGGTAAAGCAACTAACTCAGATTATGGATTTGTATTTAAAAAATTAGGTGAAGATTTTCCGAGACATCCAGCACAATTATACGAATCAATATGTTATTTTATAATCTTTGGTATTTTATGGTTTGTATATTGGAAAACTGATAAAAAACAAAAATTAGGGTATTTATTTGGAATGTACTTTGCGTTAACGTTTGCTGCAAGATTTGTAATTGAATTTTTTAAAGAAGCACAAGTAGCTGGAAGAGAAGATTGGATTTTAGGTTTAAATACAGGACAAGTATTGAGTATTCCATTGGTACTAATTGGTTTGTATTTTATGTTTAGAAAATCAAATTTAAAATAAATAAAAAAGCCGTTTTTAATTTTAAAAACGGCTTTTTTATTCTATTAATTACGTTAAAATTTAAAGGAATAGTTAATTTTTCTTTTTAACTGATCCAGATCCAGCAGATTTAGATTTTACAATTTCAGGGTTTCCAGTATAAATTACATTTCCAGAACCCGCAATTTTTGCGTGTATCTCAGTTAAGGCATCTACTTTAATATTTCCAGAACCTGCAATACTTACCGTTGTAATTGTAGCTTTAAGGTTGTAACCATTTAAATTACCAGAACCCGCAATACTGCATTTAAATTCGTTAGTATTTCCTGTTAATTTTATATTCCCTGACCCTGCAATATTTGTGTCCAAATCTTTTGAAGATATTGTTAAATCCATATTTCCTGAACCTGCTAAACTTAATTTTAAATCGTTAGATTTAATTTCATCATTTGTACGAATTGTACCTGACCCTGCCAGAGAAACACCTTCAATTTCTTCAAAAGGAATTGTAATTTCTATGTTTTTCTTAGATCTAATTTGATAGCCTTTTTTGACTTTAATAGCTAAATTTCCATTTTTAACTTCAGTTTCAATAAATTCTAATAAATTTTCATCTGCTTTTATGGTAATTGTTCCTTCTGCACCTTTAACTAATTCTACACGAAAGTCGCCTCCAACTGCAATTTTATCGTAATCACCTAAACTTCTGTTTATTGTTTCAACGTCTCCGTTACCTTTTATCTTTTTTTGAAAAAATTGAGCATTACTTGTGGTGCTCATTAAAAAGATAGCAATAAAAACAAATAGTATTTTTGAAGTAATTAGTTTTAATTGTTGTGATTTAGAAAAGTTCATAATTTTAATTTTTTAGTTAGTAAAAGTGATTGATCCGTAACTCGATTTTATAATAATATTACTTGTGGTATTAGCCGAATTATAATAGCCTTCATAATATTTAGAAGTTGTTTTTACAATTTCTTTGTTGATAGTAAACCCATTTCCATATTTTAAATTACCATAATTTAAAGTTGCGTTTAGCGTAAAATTACCTTCAGTATTTACACCAATTTTAGTATTTGTATAAGATGATTTCACAATAATATTTTTAAATTCTGCTCCTAATGCTTCAATCTTTAAGGAGCCGTAATCCATATCAAAATCTCCACTTCCTCTTAATTTTTCAATGGTAGTATGCATATAATCGCTATTACCAGATACATTTCCAGAATCTCCAATTTTTAAACTTCCATAATCGCAGTTATATTCTAAAGCAGCAACCATTCCGAATGATAAATGTGAATAATCTGCATTTAAATTAATTCTATTAGCCCTGTCTATATGAAGCGTAGAATAGTCAGCATTTATGCTTCCACCTTGCATAAGTTCTATGTTAGATTTGTTGGTATAATCAATATTTATAGAATTATTTGTATTCCATAATTCGCCAATAGTTATTTTACCATAATCACAATTAATTATAGTGCTACCTTCAAGTTTATCTAATGTTATAGATCCATAATCATTATTTAACTCAATGTTATTGGTAATTGGCATTTGAATTAAATAATTAATTTCCATATTTACATTGTTTCTTTTTCCCCAAATATTCCAAGATCTTGATGTTTTTTCGATTATAGTTTTAGCAGAAACATTGTTTGAATTCCCATTAAATTCAACATCAATTTGTTCTAAACGTTCTTCAACTTTTTCTTCATCGTCACCGTTAGTAGTTATACTAACTTGAATTACAATTCTATTTTCGTTCCAAGTAGCAATACCAATATTTCCGTATTTGTTTGTAATATTTAAAGTGGCATCCTCGTTTACAGTATATTCCTTTTTTAAAACTTTATTTTTAGTGTATTTACCCTTTCTATCTGTTGCAGAAATTGTAAGAGGTATTAGTAATAATATGAGTAATATTTTATACATAGTTTTCATTTTCTTGTGTTTTTAATTGTTTTACTTCTTCTATTTGAATTAATACACTTTGCAAAATATCTATACGCTGTTGAAAATTTGATATCATTGCATAAATAATTCGCTTGTCTTCCTCACTTTCTTTGAGCTCTAAAGTAAGTAGGTTGTATTCTTGTTCTAATATTTTTATTTGTTCTAAAGCATCATTAATTAGTTGTTCAGTTGTGCTATTTCGTTCATCTTCTATAAGTGAAAGTTCTTTTTTTATGGTGGTTACAAAGTAACTTTGTGTTTCGGACATTTCTGTTGAAACATTAGCTAATTCCATACCTTTATTCGAGAAAGAAGCACCTAACCAAATTCCAAAAATTAATATTACAGATGCCGCAACTGCAATAAAAGAATATAGGTTAAAATTGTTTTTTGAAGATTTATTTTTAGGTTGCTTTAATTTAGCTTCAAACCTATCAAAATGACCAATAGTTGGTTCTTCAACATCAAATTTGCCTTCTAAATCTTTAAATATATTATCTAAATTGTCTTTCATTTTTATAAGATAAAAGTTGTCTTAATTTGTTTTTTGCTCTTGAAATAGTTGTTCTACTATTTTCATAAGTTATATCCATAATTTGAGCAATTTCTTCATAATCATATCCTTCAATTAAATGAAGTGTTAATGCTACTTTATAGTTATTTTTTAATTCATTTAATTTTGTTAAAATATCCTTTACATTTAATCCGCTATAATCTTGATGCTCCTCTTCAACTTCTTTAATTATAACGTTATCAATTTGTACAGTGTTGAACTTATTATTTTTCTTTAAAGCTGAGATACTATTGTTAATTACAATTCTTTTTAACCAAGCACCAAAAGTTACAGTTTCACTAAACGTATGTAATTTTGTAAAGGCTGCTAAAAATGATTCTTGCATTATATCTTCGGCTTCAAAACTATCATTCACTATTCTTAAAGCAGTATTATACATAGCTTTATAATATTGTTTATAGATGGTAAATTGGGCAGTTTTATCTCCTTCTTTACAGCGCTCTATAAGTTTATTAGTATGTTGATTTATAAGCTTCAAAAATCTGATTTCTATTAAAAAGACATTTATAAAATTAAACTGTTACAGTTTTATATAAATTTACTAAAAATAATATCTAATTTAGATACTTATTTGGCATAACTATTGAATTTTATTAGTAAATAACAAGATTGTTATTTATTTAATAAGTTGATAATTAGAATACTAAAATAATTTTGTTAGTTTGGTTTTTAGCTTTGCTAAGGCTTTAAATGACAAAATGACCCAAAATAAACTATGAGTAAATCAAAATTTTTAAAACTGGACAATATGTCATTGCAGCATATCTTAGATGACGATGCTGATTTAATACCTTTGATGACCCCAGAAGACGAAGAAGAAATTAATAAAGAAGATGTCCCAGAAATACTACCAATTTTACCATTGCGTAATACAGTTTTATTTCCTGGTGTTGTAATTCCTATTACAGCAGGTAGAGATAAATCTATCCAATTAATAAAAGAAGCCAATAATGGAAACAAAATAATTGGTGTAGTTGCTCAAAAAAACGAGGCTATAGAAGATCCAACAATAAACGATGTTCATAGAGTTGGTACAGTTGCACGTATTTTACGCATGTTAAAAATGCCCGATGGCAATACAACAGTTATAATTCAAGGTAAAAAACCTTTTGAAATTGATAGTTTTGTTCAAGAAAAACCATATTTACAAGCAATAACAAAACCAAGAAAAGAAGATAGATCTCAAGAGCGCGAACCAGAATTTGATGCTATTATAGATTCAATTAAAGAAATGGCAATTCGAATTATTAAAGAAAATCCGAATTTACCTTCTGAAGCTTCTTTTGCAATAAAAAATATTGAAAGTAAGCCGTTTTTAATCAATTTTGTTTCTTCTAATATGAACTTAAATGTTGCAGAAAAACAAGAATTATTAGAAACAGAAAATTTAAAAGATAGAGCTTTACTAACTTTAAAAAAGATGGATGAAGAACTGCAACGTTTAGAGTTGCGAAACGTAATCCAATCCAAGACGCGTTCTGATATGGATCAGCAACAGCGTGAATATTATTTGCATCAGCAATTAAAAACCATACAAGAAGAATTAGGAGGCGTTTCTTATGATGAAGAGTTGGATGAAATGCGCCAAAAGGCTAAAACAAAAAAATGGAGTAAAGAAGTTAATGAAACTTTTGAAAAAGAATTAGGGCGTTTACAACGAATGAATCCGCAGGTGGCAGAATATTCTGTACAACGTAATTATTTAGATTTATTATTAGATTTACCTTGGAATGAATATTCTAAAGATAAGTTTGATTTAAAACGTGCTCAAAAAATACTAGATCGCGATCACTTTGGTTTAGAAAAAGTAAAAGAACGTATAATTGAACATTTGGCGGTTTTAAAGCTAAAAGGTGATATGAAATCACCAATTATCTGTTTATATGGACCTCCAGGTGTTGGTAAAACTTCTTTAGGAAAATCTATTGCAGAATCTTTAGGTAGAAAATATGTTAGAATGTCTTTAGGTGGAGTAAGAGATGAAGCAGAAATTAGAGGACACAGAAAAACATATATTGGTGCAATGCCAGGGAGAATTATAAAAGATTTGAAAAAAGCAGGAACTTCCAATCCGGTTTTTGTATTAGATGAAATTGATAAATTGGCTTCATCTAGTCATAATGGAGATCCATCTTCTGCAATGTTAGAAGTATTAGATCCTGAGCAAAATACTGCTTTCTATGATAATTATTTAGAACTTAGGATTACGATTTATCTAAAGTATTATTTATCGCAACTGCTAATAATTTATCTGCAATTCCTTGGGCGTTGCGCGATAGAATGGAAATTATTAATGTTAACCGGTTATACTATTGAAGAAAAAGTTGAAATAGCCAAACGTCATTTATTACCAAAACAATTAAAAGAGCACGGTTTAACAAGCAAGCATCTTATAATAGGGAAGAAGCAATTAGAAAAAATTGTAGTGGCTTATACACGTGAATCAGGTGTTAGAGGTTTAGAAAAGCAAATAGCTAAAATGGTGCGATATGCCGCTAAGTCTATTGCAATGGAAGAAACATATGATGTAAAAATAACTAATGAAACTATTGAAAAAGTATTAGGAGCTTCGCACTTAGAGCGTGGTAAATATGAGAGTAATGATGTTGCAGGAGTTGTAACTGGGTTAGCTTGGACTAGTGTTGGTGGTGATATTTTATTTATAGAATCGATTGTTTCTAAAGGAAAAGGATTTACTGTTACTGGTAATATTGGTAAAGTAATGAAAGAGTCTGCAACTATTGCAATGGAATATATTAGAGCAAACGCAGATGATTTTGGCATAAATCCAAAAATATTAGATGAATATAAAGTTCATATTCACGTACCAGAAGGTGCTACACCTAAAGATGGCCCAAGTGCTGGAGTTGCAATGCTTACTTCTTTAGCTTCTGTATTTACTCAACGTAAAGTTAAATCTAGATTGGCTATGACAGGTGAAATTACTTTAAGAGGAAAAGTTTTACCAGTTGGTGGAATAAAAGAAAAAATATTAGCTGCTAAAAGAGCTAATATTAGTGAAATTATTTTATGTAAAGATAATAGGAAGGATATTTTAGAGATAAAAGAATCTTATTTAAAAGGCTTAACTTTTCATTACGTTACAGATATGAGTGAGGTAATAAAAATTGCACTTACAAAGCAAAAAGTTAAGAATGCTAAAAAATTATAAAATATAAAAGCAGCCAACTGGCTGCTTTTTTTATTCATTTCTAACATCTAAAATACGACCATTTTTTAATTTGCCATTTATTTCAAGTTTGTAAATTTTTTCCGCCACTTGGTCAGGAGTAAACAAATCACCGTGTTCATAAAAGTCGATAAAACGTTGTACAGATTTAAAATTTTCTTTTGGTGTGTTTCTTGCTTTTTCTTGCATTTCTGTATCTACAATTCCTGGGTAAATTGAAACAATTTTTACACCGTTTTTAATTTCTTTTTGTTCCTTAGATAATACTTTTGTCATCATATCTATACCAGCCTTTGAAGAACAATATAAAGACCAACTTTCGTAAGGGTTAATTGCTGCGCCAGAAGAAATATTTATAATTTTCTTTTTACACTGCCAACCTTTAGATAGTTTTATAAACAAAGAGCTTAAAATTAATGGAGCAATTAAATTTACTTTAATTGTGTAATCAATAGCATCAGCAGTAATATTTTCTAATGTATTTACAGTGCCTAAATCACCTGCATTATTAATTAATGTTAAAACTTTAGTATTGTTTTTGTTTAAATGAGAAAATATTTCAGTAACTACACTTTCAATAGTTTCAGTTTTACTTAAATCGCACTGATATTGCTCCAGCGCATAAAGTTTTTTAATGTTACTTCTTGAAATTGATATAATACGATATCCATTTTTATGGTATTCTTTAGCTAATCCTAAACCTAGACCTTTACTTCCTCCAGTTATAATAAGTATTTTTTCCATTTAACGTTTTATGTTTTTTTCATACAATGTGATCCATTCTGTTGGTGTTATTTTTTGCATTAATGTTGCAATTAATTCAAAAGGAATCTCTTCAGCTTTTTTAAATCGTATGCAGCTTTTACCCATATCTAATTTTCTTTTACAATGTTTTGGATACTCAGTAACAAACCAATCGTGTAAATCTTTGTTTGCATAAATTCCAGAATGATATAATGCTATATAGTTTTTTTGAGAGGCAATATTAACAAAAGGTAATGGTAAATTTGTATCGCAATGGTAACCACTTGGATACATACTTTTAGGAACAACATAGACAATCATTCCGTAACTCATTTGTTCTTCAAATCCGTTTGGTATATTATCTAAAATTGTTTTTCGTAATTTTTTAAAATAGGGAATTCTATCTTCTGGAAGTTGAGAGATATATTCTTCAGAATTTTTGGCTTCTATTTGCATAGCTGTAGATTTTAACTATACTAATATAACTATTTTTTTAATTAACTATAAAACTTCTTCGATTCATTCCAAAAAACATCCATCTCATCTAAAGTCATATTATGAAGCGATTTATTAATTTTTTTAGCGGCTGTTTCTAAGTATTGAAACCGATTAATAAATTTCTTATTAGTGCGCTCTAAGGCGTTTTCTGGATTTACTTTAATAAACCGTGCATAATTAATCATAGAAAATAATACATCTCCAAATTCAGATTCTATATTGGCTGTATTTCCTTTTTCAATTTCTGCATTTAATTCAGAAAGCTCTTCTTGAACTTTAAGCCAAACTTGTTCGGGCTTTTCCCAATCAAAACCAACTCCTGCCACTTTATCTTGTATTCTGTTAGCTTTTACCATAGCTGGCAGCGATTTAGGAACACCTTCTAAAACAGATTCTTTACCTTCTTTTAGTTTTAGCTGTTCCCAGTTTTGTTTTACTTCTTCTTCGTCTTTTACAGTAACATCTCCATAAATATGAGGATGTCTGTGTATTAATTTTTCAGAAATAGAAGTAGCAACATCGGCAATATCAAACGCATCAGTTTCAGAACCTATTTTTGCATAAAATACAATGTGAAGTAAAACATCGCCTAATTCTTTTTTAATTTCTTGTAAATCGTTGTTAAGAATGGCATCACCTAATTCATACGTTTCTTCGATAGTTAAATGACGAAGTGATTGAAAAGTTTGCTTTTTATCCCAAGGACATTTTAAACGCAATTCGTCCATAATATCTAATAATCGACCAAATGCTTTAAGTTGCTGTTCTCGGGAATTCATAATTTACAATTCTTCGGTTTCTTCTTCAACTTCTTTTATTGAAGTAAAATCAAAGTTTTTTGAGGCTAATAAATTATACCATTGCAATACTTTTTTAATATTGGAAGTATAAACACGTTCTTCATCAAAATTTGGTAAAATTTCTCTAAAATATGAAGTTAAGACTTTTCCACTCTCTTTATGGCTAATTGCTTCTTTACCTGCTTCTTTTTCACCAATACTTTTAAAAATTATACGTAACGGAACTTCTTCTTCATACGTGTAAATTGCAATTTCATTTAAAGAACTAATATTATGTGTAACAGTAACTGGAAACTTTTTACCATCTAATAAAGATTCTACAATAATTCCACCTTTAGATTGTGCTTTAATTTCAAACAATCCTGGTTTACCGTTTACAGATACAATATCTTTTAATTCCATATTTTTTTTAATGTTATTAGGTTTTTAAACGCATAACACGTTTAATTATTTTTTTATTTTCTTTTTAATAGGGGAAATTTCATTCTATATTTTGGATTTATTTTCCCTTTTGAAATATTTTCTAATTTCTTTTTAATTAATCGTTTTTTTAAAGATGAGATTTTATCTGTAAATAAAATTCCTTCAATATGGTCGTATTCGTGCTGAAAAACCCTTGCTGCCAATCCATCGAAAACAGCAGTGTGTTTTTCAAAATTTTCATCTAAATATTCAACATTAATTTTTTCTTGTCTAAAAACGTCTTCATTAATATCAGGAATACTTAAGCAGCCTTCATTAAAAGCCCAATCATCACCTTCTTCTTTTATAATTTTAGCGTTAATAAATACTTTATCAAAAGAAGCTAAAAATTCACGCTCTTCAGGCTCCAATTCATCATCTTCACTAAAAGGAGTAGCATTTATAATAAATAAACGTATAGCTTTTCCAATTTGCGGTGCAGCCAAACCAACACCATTGGCATTTATCATGGTTTCCTTCATATTTTCAATAAGTTCATCCAAATTAGGATAATCTTTATCAATATCAACACTTACTTTTCTTAAAACTGGAT
Organism: uncultured Flavobacteriaceae bacterium; assembly: GCA_942492305.1. GTDB lineage: Bacteria > Bacteroidota > Bacteroidia > Flavobacteriales > Flavobacteriaceae > Lutibacter. Next base: position 70,948 of record CALOEI010000005.1, read on the forward strand.
CACCGTATGCTATAATTGGTAAAATCATTTATTTTTTTTTGGATTGCAAAAATACAAAAGATTAAATGAATAATAAAATGAAGTGAATTATAATATTAAAAATCATTATTATTAAGAAGTTAATTGGGTTCTACAGGATATTAATGTTTAAATTTTAAGGGTATTAAATATTAACTAAATTAAAGTTGTTGTTCAAAACATTGAAAATATAAAAAATGGGCAATAAAAAGACAAAATTGTATCAGTAGTTTTTTTATTAGTTAATTAATTTTGAAAAATGTATAATTATAAAGTCAAATAACTAATATTTATCCTAATAAAACATAAATGGCTGAATTTAAAAAACTATCATTAAAAGAAAAGATTGGTTATGCGTTAGGTGACGGAGCCGCAAATATTGCCTGGAGAGGAGTTGCAACATTTTTATTTATATTTTATACCGATGTTTTTGGCTTAAGTCCAGTAACAGTTGGAGTTTTAATGTTAGTAGCACGTTTTAGTGATGGCATTAGCGATGTTTTAATGGGTATTATTGGCGACAGAACCACATCCAAATATGGAAAGTTTCGTCCTTGGATTTTATGGACTGCCATTCCGTTTGCTGCAATTTTATCTTTATTATTTACAAGTCCTGATTTAAGTTCAACCGGAAAAATCATTTATGCATACATAACCTATATATTTTTCACATTAATATATACGGCTAATAACATTCCTTATGGAGCCCTAATGGCCGTTATGACTGGAGATGATAAAGAGAGAACTAGTTTGGGTTCTTTTAGAATGGTTGGAGCTTTTGGAGGTGGAATGTTGGTACAAGGGGCATTACTCTTTTTAGTAGCTTATTTTGGAAATATTAACCCAACTATTAATGTTGAGAAATTAGAAAATGCCCAAAAATATAGAGTGAAGTTTCGACATCTAAAGATGTTGAAAATGTGAATATTAAAACTGAACATGGAATTGCCAAATTTACTTGGGATGATCTTCAACACGATGGAGTCTAAGGACAATGTTCCTACAAAGGGTAAAAGTTTTTCAATGGAAGCAAATAAAGAATATGCTTTTATTGTTGAAGGAGAAAAAAACTCGAACCAGCAAGCATTTCTATTATTGATCAAGAAGCATGGATACAGTAATTCAATGTATTTAATGTCTATATTTCTGGCTGTTTTAATGTTTATTACCTTTTATTCAACTAAGGAAAGAGTGCAGCCTCCAAAATCTCAAAAAAATAATTTAAAGCAAGATTTTAAAGACTTAATTTCAAATAAACCTTGGCTTGTGTTATTAGTTATAGGATTATTATTTAATATTTATAATTCAATAAAACAAGGTATAGTAATTATATATTTTACACACTACTTAAATAATCAATTATTGGCAGCAACATTTTTAATTGGACTAATGCTTGCTTCTGTAGTTGGAGCAATGGTAACTGCTCCATTAGGAAAAAATTGGGCAAACGAAAATTTATTTATTTACGCTCTAATATTTTCGGGTGTTGTAAATGCTTTATTAGCGTGTTTTGTGGACCTGATGATATTGGAGCAATTTTTACAATTGGTATTATTTCTGAATTTGGAGCAGCAATATTCCCAACCTTATTCTTTGCCATGTTAGGTGATGCTGCCGATTATTCAGAATTTAAAAATGGACGAAGAGCAACAGGTTTAATTTACTCGGCAGGTTCATTTGCAACCAAATTTGGAGGCGGAATAGCAGGTGCAATTATTGGTTTGGTTTTAGCTGCTTTTCATTACAATGGACAAGATGCTGTTCAATTCAAGGAGCAGTTCCAGGAATTATCATGTTAATGAGTTGGATTCCAGCTATTAGTTGCATTTGCTGCAGCATGGATTAATGTTTTTATACCCTTTAACTCAAAAAAAGCTCGACGAAATTACAATAGAATTAAATAACCGAAGGGCAAAGGACTTGAAGAATCGGTTTAAAAATTTAATAAATACAGCCAATAATAAAAAATTAAAAAATGAAATACGGTTATTTTGATGATGACAATAGAGAATATGTAATTACAAATCCCCAAAACTCCATATCCTTGGATTAATTATTTGGGAAATGAAGATTTTTTCTCATTAACATCTAATACAGGCGGTGGATATACTTTTTATAAAGATGCAAAATTTAGACGATTAACTCGTTATCGATATAATAATGTACCTATAGATAATGGTGGAAAATATTTTTATATTAAAGATGGAGATACAATATGGTCTCCAGGATGGAAACCTGTAAAAACAGACATTAGATACTTACGAATGCCGTCATGGTATGAGCTATTCGAAATTTAAAGGTGTAAAAAATGGTGTAGAAGCTGAAGTATTGCAATTTATTCCATTGGGTTTTTTAGGAGAAATACAAAAAGTAAGTATTAAGAATACTACTTCTAAAGTTAAAAAATTAAAACTCTTTTCTTTAATTGAATTGTGCCCTTTGGAATGCTGAAGATGATATGACCAATTTTCAACGAAATTTTAATATAGGTGAAGTTGAGGTTGAAGATGCTGTAATTTATCATAAAACAGAATTTAAAGAACGTAGAAATCATTATTCTTTTTATTCTGTTAATTCAGTCAATACAGGGTTTCGATACCGATCGTGAATCTTTTGTTGGTTTATACAATGGTTTCGAAGATCCAAATGTGGTTTCTAAAGGGAAATCAAAAAATTCAATTGCTCATGGTTGGTCTCCAATTGCTTCACATTATATTGAAGTTGAATTACAACCTGGTGAAGAGAAAGATTTTATTTTTATTTTGGGTTATGTTGAAATAGACTGAAGATAAAAAATGGGAAAGCAAAGGTGTTATTAATAAAAAACCTGCAAAGGAAATGATTGAAAAGTTGATACTGTTGAAAAAGTAAATGCTGCTTTTAATGAATTAAAATCTATTGGGATAAATTATTGGGCAAAATAAATATTGAATCTGGCGATGATAAGCTGGATAGAATGGTAAATATTTGGAATCAATACCAATGTATGGTTACTTTTAATATGTCTCGTTCTGCTTCATTTTTCGAATCGGGAATTGGAAGAGGAATGGGCTTTAGAGATTCTAATCAAGATTTAATAGGTTTTGTGCATCAAATACCAGAAAGAGCTCGAGAAAGAATAATTGATATTGCTTCTACTCAATTTGAAGATGGTTCGTGTTATCATCAATATCAACCATTAACAAAGAAAGGAAATGCAGCAATTGGAGGTAATTTTAATGATGATCCGTTATGGTTAATTCTTTCAACAACTGAATATATTAAAGAAACAGGAGATTTTTCTCTGTTAGATGAAATGGTTCCTTTTGATAATGATGCAACAAGAGCTAAATCACATTTTGAGCATTTAAAAGCTTCGTTTTATCACGTTGTAAATAATTTAGGCCCACATCAATTACCGCTAATTGGAAGGGCAGATTGGAACGACTGTTTAAACTTAAGTTGTTTTTCAACAGATCCTAACGAATCATTTCAAACTACAGGCAATAAAAAAGATAGTAAGGCGGAGTCTTTAATGATTGCAGGTTTGTTTGTTGTGTATGGAAAAGAATATGTTAAACTGTGCAATAAATTGGTAAAAAAGAAGAAGCTACTGAGCTCAAAAAGCATGTTGATAATATGATTGAAGCTGTTAAAAAGCATGGCTGGGATGGTGATTGGTTCTTACGAGCATATGATTTTTATGGTAAAAAAGTAGGTTCAAATGAAAATGAAGAAGGAAAGATTTTTATTGAATCACAAGGATGGTGCTCTATGGCTGAAATTGGTAAAGAAGAAGGTTTGGTTGAAAAATCGTTAGATGCAGTAAAAGAACATTTAGATTGTGAATATGGTATTGTATTAAATAATCCAGCTTTTACAAAATATATATTGAATATGGTGAAATTTCTACCTACCCTGCTGGTTATAAAGAAAATGGAGGTATATTTTGTCATAATAATCCTTGGATAATGATTGGTGAAACTATACTTGGACGAGGAGATAATGCGTATGATTATTATACCAAAATTGCGCCAAGTTTTTTAGAAGATATTTCTGAATTACATAAAGTAGAGCCTTATGTATATTGCCAAATGATTGCTGGTAAAGAAGCATTTAAACCGGGTGAAGCCAAAAACTCTTGGCTATCTGGAACAGCCTCTTGGAATTTTTATACAATAACTCAGTATATTTTAGGAATAAAACCAGATTACGACGGACTTTTAATAAATCCTTGTATTCCTTCAATATGTGATAGTTTTAAAATGAAAAGAGAATTTCGTGGAGCAACTTATAATATTGAAGTTTTAAATCCGACAAATATTAGTAAAGGTGTTAAAGAAATGGTTGTTAATGGAGAAAAATTAACAATTAATAAAATACCAATTTTAGAAAAAGGGAAATCTCATAAAATTAAAGTAATAATGGGATAGTTTGAGCTAAGTTTAAAAAACCTTTTTAAAAATATTTTAAAGAGGTTTTTTTTATACTTATAAAATTATAATACTTTTTGTATTCCAACAAACTGTTCTCTAAACTCTTTAGGAGTGCACTTTTTAGATTTTTTAAAAAGTCTATTAAAATTGGCAATGTTATTAAATCCACATTTAAAAGCAATTTCACCAATACTTAATTCTGTTTCCAAAAGCCAATGTGAAGCAAAACTAATGCGTGTATCATTTATGTAACTAATAAAAGTTTTACCAGTTCTTTTTTTAATAAATCTATTAAAAGATACTGGACTCATATTTACCAATCCAGAAATTTCATTTAGGGTAATGGTTTTATTAAAATTCTCTTGAATATAATCGTAAACCTTCTTTATTTTATCACTATTATGAAAATCTTCTTTTTCAGCACTCGAATTTGAAAGCATTCTTTGATTTTCAGATTTAGCTAAATCATTTAAAATTGAAATAAATTCTAAATAATATTCAATACCAGAAATTCGAGTAAGTACCATTAATCTTGGCATTATTTTTACAGTAGTATCACGTGAAAAAAGAATTCCATGTTTAGATCTACTAAACATATCTTTTATTGGCTTAAAAATTCTACGATTTAAAGTTTTTTCATTTAATAAATCTTTATGAATGTGAATTGTAATTTCGTAAATTTCTTTACAAGTACACTCATGAAGCTGCCATCCATGTACAATATTTGGGCCAGTTAATACCAATTCTACATCATCAATATTTTCAGAGTGGTCTCCAATAATTCGTCTTACTCCTTTTCCTTTATAAATAAAATTTAGTTCAAATTCTGGATGAAAATGTATTGGAAAATCAAAATCATCTTTAACTCTTTCTTCAACTAAAAAACTATCTTCTGGGATTAGACGAGTAATCTCTCTGTGGGCATTATCGATCATACATTTAATAAGTATATTATTTTCTCATGTTTCTATGTGAAATTGACGTAAATATATAAAAAAGTGACAATATTCGATTAATATTCTGCGAACATCTTCTCTAAATTTGTTGGTGTATTTAAGTAATTTAAACTGACTTGATACAAAACAAAAGAATAATTAAACCAAATATTTTATGAAAAATCAAATTTTAGTAAGATTCTTTTTCCTAGTATTTTTATTGCTATGTACATACTCACAAGCACAAAGTATTTCAGGAATAGTTTCGGATGCTAGTGGTCCTTTACCAGGGGCAAGTATTTTAGTCAAAGGTACAAACAATGGTACAACTTCAGATTTTGACGGAAATTTTATGCTAGAAAATATAGCCTCTGATGCTGTATTACAAATTAGTTTTGTTGGATACATTACGCAAGAAGTAGCTGTAAACGGTAAAACAAAAATTAATATTGTTCTTGTTGAAGATGCAAATTCTTTAGAAGAAATTGTTGTTGTTGGTTATGGTTCAAAAAAGAAAAGTTTAGTAACTGGTGCTATTTCAAGTATTAAGTCTGAAGACATGCAAAACAATGGTACTACAAGAGTAGAACAAGCAATTCAAGGAAAAGTGTCTGGTATTTCTGTATTAACAAATTCAGGTTCTCCAGGTGCAGGTTCTAAAATCAGAATTAGAGGAACAGGTTCTAATGGAAATGCAGATCCTATTTATATTGTAGATGGTATGAAAACTTACAGTATCGATAATATAGATGGTGGAGATATTGAATCTATAGAGATTTTAAAAGATGCTGCATCATCAGCTATTTATGGTACAGAAGGTGCAAATGGTGTTGTAATTGTAACTACTAAATCTGGTAGAAATTATGATAAACCCTTAATTTCTTATAATTCTCAATTTGGAGTACAGTCTGAACGCTCTAAAATGGAATTAATGAACGAATCACAATACAGAACCTATTTAGATGAAGCTGGTGTTCAAAATATTCCTTCAAATGGAATTGACACAAATTGGTTAAACGAAGTTTTTGAAGATGCTTGGATGGAAAAACATCATTTAAGTTTTGCAGGAGGTACAGAAAAATCAACTTATTTATTGTCTGGATCATACACAAATCAAGATGGTATTGTTGGAGGAGATAGAGCTAATTTTAAGCGTTATACAGCAAGATTAAATTCTAAACATCAAATTAATAAATGGTTAGAAGTTGGAAACAATCTTACGTATTCTAATACTAGTCGTGGAATTATTGGTGAAGATGATGAATACCGTGGAATTTTAAATAATGCTTTATTAATGGATCCGTTAACACCTGTAATTTATAATAATGGAGTTCCTGCAAATGTAACTAGTTTAATTAATGCAGGAAATACAATTTTAGCTGATAATAATGGTAATTATTATGGTTTACCTGCTTATGTAACCGGTGAAATTGCAAATCCAATAGCAATGCTTTCTATTCAAAATAGAAACATTAAAACCGATAAAATATTAGGTACCTTTTTTGCAAATGTTTCTCCAATAGAAGGATTGGTTATGACTACTAGATTGGGTATAGATGTAAATTATTCTGTAAATCACAACTGGAATCCTGTATATTATGTTTCTTCAGAAAGACAAAATTCATTAACTACCGTAGATGATAATATTACTAAAAATTCATCTTGGTTATGGGAAAATTTCGTAACCTATAAAGGTTCTTATAATAAACATAATTATAGCTTATTAGCAGGTTTATCTGCAGAAAAATATCAATCACCAAATTGGTATTTATTTTCAGGACCAACCCCTAAAGAAGGAGACAATTATGCGTACCATGATTATACACAAGATGATGATTTAGATCAAGTAGGCGGGAATTTTATTGAAAGAAGAAAAAGATCAACTTTTGGAAGATTTTCATACGAATATGATGATAAATACCTTTTAGAAGGTACTGTACGTTACGATGTTTCAAGTGCATTTTCAGAAGCCAATAAAGGAGCTATTTTTCCTTCTGTTTCTGCAGGTTGGGTAATATCTAATGAAGAGTTTTGGAAAGAGGATAGTGCAATAGATTATATAAAAGTTCGTGCTAGTTGGGGGCAAGTAGGTAGCGATCAAAATTTATTAGGAAATGAAGATTTACAATTCTTTTCAAGTGCAGGAATTAAAGTTCCAGATGGAAATGGTGGATTTTTACCAGGCTATGAAGCAAGTAATATTCCAAACAAAGATTTAACTTGGGAAACTTCTGAACAAATAGATTTAGGAATAGATTTAAGAGCATTTGAGGGCAGACTTAAATTTACCACAGATTATTACGATAAAAAAACAAAAGATTTAATTGTTAGTGGAAATAGCTTAATTCCATTATCTGTAGGACGTAATTTTGGAAACTTCAACGGTGGTACAGTTTCTAATAAAGGTTGGGAGTTTGAATTAGGGTACAACGACAAAGTTGGAGACTTAACTTATGGTTTAAATTTAAATTTCTCAACACTTAAAAATGAAGTAACTGATTTAGCTGTAGATTCACCAATTGATGGTGCAAATGTTAGAGGTTTCGTTACAACTCGTTTCGAAGAAGGTGAACCAATTTGGTATTTTAGAGGGTATAAAACAGATGGGATTGATCCAGCAACTGGAAAGCCAATTATTGTAGATATTGACAATAGCGGAGACATTACTCCAAATGATATTACAAATATTGGTGATCCTCATCCAGATTTCTTATTTGGTGGACAAATTAACTTAGGTTACAAAAATTTCGATTTCAATTTAAACTTCCAAGGAACTCAAGGAAACGAAATTTATATGCTTTGGACTAGAACAGACCGTGTTTATTCTAACAAACCTTCCTTTTTATTTGATGGTAGATGGACTGGATCAGGAGATAATGCTTCTTTTCCAATGGCTGATGTTGGAAGCGATGAGTTATATAGAAGTGATTTAATGGTTGGTGATGGATCTTATATGAGAATTAAACAAATTCAGTTTGGATACACATTTCCATCAAAAGTGTTAGAGCAAATTAAGTTAGATAATTTACGCTTTTATATTTCATTAGAAGATTACTTTACGTTTACAAACTATCAAGGTTTAGATCCAGAAGCAGGTAGTACAAACAATCAAAGTCAAGGAATTGATAGAGGTGTTTATCCAATACCTGGTAAAATAATATTTGGTTTATCATTAAACCTATAACTCATAATTTAATACAATAAAACAATGAAAAAATATATTAAAATAATAGTTTTAGGAGTATTAATTATTTTTAATTATACTTCTTGTAGTGATGATTTTACAGAAGTTGATCCAATTGGATTAATTAATGAAGATGATTTTTTAACAACTGATGATGAAGCAGAATCTGTAATATTTGGTATTTACGATTTAATGGCTTGGAATTACAACCGCCCTTGGAACAGTGCTTTTTTCTTAAAAGTTTTACCTGGAGATATTGCAAATGCAGGGAGCACAATAGGTGACCAACCGCCATTACAACAAATAGATGATTTTACGCATGTAGCAGATAACCCTGCAATTACAGGTGTTTGGGAAGGTTTTTATAAAACAATTGGTTTAGCAAATGTTTTAATTGAAAAATTAGAAGTTTCTGAATTAAGTTCAAAAGATAAATTTATTGCTGAAGCAAAATTTTTAAGAGCTTATAGTTATTTTGAATTAGTAACATTATTTGGTGATGTACCTTTAAGAATTACAACGCCACAATCAATTAGTGAATTTGGTTTAGCAAGATCTCCTAAAAGTGAGGTTTATACTCAAATTGAAAATGATTTAGCAGATGCAATTAGCGGATTACCATCAAGAAGTGGTGTTTCTCAATCTTTTAGAATATCAAAAGAAGCTGCACAAGCTGTTTTAGGAAAAGTTTATTTATTTCAAAATAAATATGATGTTGCTTCCATTGAATTTGGAAAAGTAATTTCTTCACAAGCATTTGATTTAGAACCAAACTTTGCAGATGTATGGAACTCAAATTCTGAAAATGGTATAGAATCATTAATTGAATTAAATTATGTAAGTACTGAAAAATACGATTGGGGTAATTTCCCTTGGGGCGGACGTCCAGAAAGTAATATTCACGCACAACTTATGGGGCCAAGAGGAGATGCTTTTGACGTTGCAGCTATTGGAGTTGCTAACGGATGGGGTTTTAATTTGCCAACTAGTAAAATTGGTCAGGCTTTTGAAAGTGCAGGTGATGTTTCTCGCAAAAATGCAACACTTATTTCTGAAACAGATTTAGTTACTGCAGGAGGTGCGGTTACGCCACCTGATACAGGAATTCATGATTATGAAGGTTATGTACGATTAAAATATGTAACAAGAACTGAAGATACAGCGGGGCCAATTAACGAATTAAACTATGGAATTAATTGGAGATTATTAAGATATGCAGATGTTTTGTTAATGGCAGCAGAAGCATATCATAAAAATAATGAAGATGGAAAAGCGAAAATTGAGTTAAATAAAGTGCGTTTTAGAGCTGGATTACCAAATGTAACTGTAACAGGAGATGCTCTATTTAATGCAATTGTTATTGAGCGTCAATTAGAATTAGCATTTGAAGGGCAACGTTTTTGGGACTTAGTGCGTTGGGGATTAGCAGATACAGAACTTTCAAGTATAGGTTATACTTCAAAAAACCAAGTATTTCCTATTCCGTCAAACGAAATTAGTAGAAATGATTTAATTAATCCTGAAGATCAAAATCCAGGATATTAAGTTTTGAGTGGATTAAGTTGAAAAAGGCAATGCAGTTCGCTGCATTGTCTTTTTAATTTCAAATAAAATAGATAATATTTCAATAAAAAATAGTTGATTTAAGTTATAGAATATAAATAAAAATTTTGTTGCATTAATCATAATTAATTTACAGTGCTAGAATTTTTAGATATGTTTTTAAGAGCATCCATTGCAACAATTGAGCTGAAATTATGAATATCAAAACATTTATATTACATTAGATATCGCAAAATTACAAGCATACCTTAAATTAAGATTTGTATGTAGAAAATTTTCAGAAGTTTAGCAAAAATTCATATTAATACACTTATTTATTAACAATATTTAGAGAAGCTAAATTTTAAATATTAGAAATTTATAAAACTCAAACCAATAATCATGAAAAATTTTTATTCAGCATTAATGCTCGTTTTTATTTATGGATCAATAAACGCTCAAATTAGCGGAAGTTTAATGCAATATCCAGATGTATCTGAATCACAAATTACATTTGTTTATGGTGATGATGTTTGGATTGCATCAAAATCTGGAGGCAATGCATATAGACTTAGCTCACCTGAAGGTTCTGAAAGCTACCCTAGATTTTCTCCTGATGGAACCAAAATTGCCTTTACAGCTAATTATCATGGAAATAGTGATGTATATGTTATAAATACAACGGGTGGTATACCAATGCGACTCACATATCATGGTATGTTTGATAGAGTTTTAGGATGGACACCCGATGGAAAATCAGTGTTGTTTGCATCTTCAAGAGAAAGTGGGCGTCAGCGATATAGTCAATTTTATACCATTCCAGCTATTGGAGGAGCACCAGTAAAATTACCAATACCATATGGCGAATATGCTTCATTTTCTCCAGATGGTTTAAAAGTAGCCTATACAGATAGATCAAGAGTAAATAGAAATTGGAAAAGATATCGAGGTGGAACAGCTCCAGATATTTCTGTTTTCGATCTAAACACTTATACAACAGAAAATATAACTAATAATTCAGCAAATGATGAGTTGCCAATGTGGCATAATGATGCCATTTATTATATGTCTGATAATGGTCCTAATAAAAGAAACAATTTGTGGAAATATGATTTAGCATCTAAAACTAATACTCAGTTAACTAGTTTTAAAGACTTTGATATTACTTTTCCAGAAAAAGGTGCTAATGATATTATTTTTGAAGCAGGCGGAAAATTATATATCTACAATGTAGTATCTAACACTACTAAAGAGGTTGCTATTAGTATTGTTTCAGATAGAAAAGAACTTATAACGCAACAAAAAAATGTTGCGTCTTATATGCAAAGTGCTACAATCTCTCCTGATGGAAACAGGGTTGTGGTACAAGCAAGAGGAGAGTTATTTAACCTTCCCGCTGAAGAAGGATATGTAGCAAATATTTCCGCTACTTCTGGAAGTGCAGAACGTAAACCATCGTGGTCTCCAGATGGTAATTTTGTAGCTTGCTGGAGTGATGTTAATGGTGAATATCAATTATTATTGTATGATATGTCTAGTGAAAAACAACCTAAAATAGTCACAAATTTCACTAGTGGTTTTAATTACGAAATTTTTTGGTCACCAGATAGTAAAAAAATTGTGTATGTAGACCAAGCTATGCGTATTAATTATGTAAATGTTGATTCAGGTAAAGTTACAAATGTAGATAAAGGAAAAAGTATGTTAGAAGGAGGTTTACGTAGCTTTAGTGTTTCTTGGTCTCCAGATAGTAATTGGATAGCATATAGCCGTGCAACAGATAATCCTGCTACTGCTGCTATATTTTTATATGATGCTAAAAACAATAAAGTGTCACAGCTTACCTCAGGATATTATAAAGATTATGCTCCTGCTTTTAGTGCAGATGGAAATCATCTTTTCTTTGCTACCAATAGAACCTTTAATCCTGTGTATTCCGATTTAGATAACACTTTTGTATATCCAAATGCTACTAGTATTGCTGTTGGAACTTTAAACAAATCGGAGAAGTCTTTGTTAGAAGTTAAAAATGATGTTCAAGTGATGTCTAAAAATGGAAGTGAAGCAGATAAGGAAGAAGATAAAACCAAAAAGAAAAAAGGTACAGATAAGAATAATGATGATAAACAAGAGGTGAAAAAAACCAGTATTGATATTGAAGGGTTTGAAATGCGTGTTGAAATGTTAGACATATCGCCGGGTAACTTAGGTAATTTAGTTGCTGTGGAAGGTAAATTATTATTTACCCGTTATCCTAATGCAGGTGCATCAAGAGAAGCGTCTTCATCTCTTGATTATTATGATTTTAAAGAAAAAGAAGTAAAAACTATTCTTTCTAAAGTATCTAATTTTAGCGTTGCAGCTAATGGCAAAAAAGTACTAGTAATGCAAGGGAGAAAGCTTGCAGTTATTGATATTAAAGAGAATCAAAAAATAGATAAAACAGTTCCATTGCAAAAGATGGTAATGAATATTGTACCTAAAGAAGAATGGAAACAGATTTTTAATGATGTTTGGAGATTTGAGCGCGATTATTTGTATGATCCAAATATGCATGGTGTAGATTGGGATGCTATGCGAATTCGTTATGGTCAATTAATTGATCAGTCTAATTCTCGTAACGATGTAAATATAATTATTGGAGATCTTATTGCTGAGTTAAATGCGTCGCACACATATAATGGTGGTGGTGATATAACACCTGCTAAAAGAATGAATGTTGGTTATTTAGGTGCAGATATTAGTTTAGAAAATGGCTATTATAGAATTAAAAAAATAATCTCAGGTGCACCTTGGGATGTTGAAGTGCGATCACCGTTGGCAAAACCGGGCATAACAGTTAAAGAAGGAGACTATATTTTAGCAGTAAATGAACTTCCAATTGATATTACCAAGCCAATATCAGCTGCTTTTCAAGGTCTTGCTGATGAAACTGTACAAATTACTGTAAATAGTTCACCTTCAATTATAAATGCGAAAAAGGTTATAATTAAACCTATGGATTCTGAAACTAGATTACGACATTTAGCTTGGATTGAAAAGAATCGTAAACGTGTAGAAGTTGCCACCAATGGTAAAATTGGATATATATATGTTCGAAGTACTGGTCGTGATGGTCAAAATGAGTTAATTAGACAATTCTATGCTCAAATGAATAAAGAAGGGTTGATTATAGACGAACGTTTTAATAGTGGTGGACAAATACCTGACAGATTTATTGAATTACTTGATAGAGATCCTTTAGCCTTTTTTGCTGTAAGAGATGGTAAAGATTGGGCTTGGCCTCCTGCAGGTAACTTTGGCCCTAAAGTAATGCTTATTAATGGTTTTAGTGGTTCAGGAGGAGATGCCTTTCCAGATTATTTTAGAAAAAGAGGTCTTGGACCGTTAATTGGAACACGAACATGGGGTGGATTAATTGGAATTTCAGGAGCACCTAATTTAATTGATAATGGTAGTATTACCATGCCTACTTTTAGAATGTATGATCCTGATGGTGTTTGGTTTAAAGAAGGCCACGGTGTAGACCCTGATATAGAAGTTGTTGAAGATTTCCAGCAGTTAGCAAACGGAATGGACATGCAATTAGAAGCTGGTATTAAGGAAGTTTTGAAATTATTAAATAGTGAAAAAAGTTTTAAAATGCCTAAACGACCAGATTATGAAAAACGTAATTAAATCTGATAAGCAGATTAAAATTGAAATGAGAAAACTAAAAGATGTACAGAAAAAAGTTAGATTATTTATTGTTTTTTGTGGCTTATTAAGTATAAATATATATGCTCAAGAAAGCATTGTGAAAAGTGAAATTAATCAAATTATAGAATCAAAGATTGATAGTATTATTTCAGTATTAACTTTAGAAGAAAAAGTTGCAATGTGCCATGCGCAATCAAAGTTTTCTACTCCTGGAGTTGGACGATTGGGTATTCCAGAAGTATGGATGTCTGATGGACCACATGGAATTAGAGGTGAAATTAATTGGGATAATTGGGGATATGCCAATTGGACCAACGATTCTATAACTGCTTTCCCTGCTTTAACATGTTTAGCGGCAACTTTTAACCCTAAATTATCAAAAAAATATGGGGTTAGTATTGGTGAAGAAGCTTTATATAGAGAAAAAGATGTGCTGTTAGGTCCAGGAGTTAATATTTATAGAACTCCAATGAATGGACGAAATTTTGAATATATGGGTGAAGATCCTTTTTTAGCTTCTAAAATGGTAGTACCGTATGTTCACGGTGTTCAACAAAATGGAGTAGCTGCATGTTTAAAACATTATGCTTTAAATAATCAAGAACAATGGAGAGATCATATTAATGTAAAAGTGAGTGATAGAGCTTTATATGAGATTTATTTACCTGCATTTAAAGCGGCTGTAATAGAAGGTAAGGTTTGGTCTGTAATGGGAGCTTACAATCAATTTAGAGGTCAATATACAACACATCATGAATTTCTGATTAATGAAATTTTAAAAGGTGATTGGGCATTTGATGGAGTTGTTATTTCCGATTGGGGTTCTGCTCATAATACAAAAGAAGCAGCGCTTTATGGTTTAGACATGGAAATGGGGACAGGAACAGATGGCTTAACTTCAACTGCAATTAATGCGTATGATAACTATTATTTAGCCAAGCCATTTTTACAAATGATAAAAAATGGAGAGTTAGATGAAAGCATTGTAGACGATAAAGTTAGAAGAATTTTGCGTTTAATGTTTAGAACTAATATGAACAAAAATCGTGGGTTTGGAAGTATTAATAGTGCTGAACATTTAAAAGTTGCACGTGAAATAGCAACGGAAGGAATTGTATTATTAAAAAATAATAATTCATTTTTTCCAATTGATCCAACAAAAAAAATAACGATTGCTGTAATTGGTGAAAATGCTACTCGTAAAATGACTGTTGGAGGAGGTTCATCGGAGTTGAAAGCTAAAAATGAAATAGCACCACTTAAAGGATTGCAAGAAAAATTTAAAAATGCAACTATACTTCATGCTATAGGTTATGCTTCAGGCCCACCAGCTTATGGTAAAGTTATTGCTTCTGATTTAGATGCTGAAGCTTTAAAAAATGAAGCGTTAGAAGTTGCTAAAAAAGCTGATATAGTGCTTTTTTTCGGAGGCTTAAATAAAAACCATCATCAAGATTGTGAAGGAGGAGATAGATTAAACTTTGGACTTCCATTTGGTCAAGAAGTCCTTTTAGAAGAATTAATTAAAGTAAATAAAAATATTGGTGTTGTTTTGGTAAGTGGAAATGCTGTTGCAATGCCTTGGTTATCAGAAGTAAAAGCGGTAATGCAAGGGTGGTATTTAGGAAGTGAAGCTGGACATGCATTAGCGGATGTTATTAGTGGAGCTAAAAATCCTTCAGGAAAATTACCTTTTTCTTTTCCAGTGCAATTAACAGATAATGCTGCACATTATTTTGGTGAAATTTCGTATCCAGGAAATGGAGCATATCAAGAATATAAAGAAGATATTTTAGTAGGTTATAGATGGCATGATACTCAAAAAATTAAACCGCTTTTTGCTTTCGGACACGGTTTGTCGTATACAAATTTTGACATAAATAATGTAACTACAGATAAAAAAATATACACTTTTGAAGATACTATTAAAATTACTTGTGAAGTTTCTAATATTGGAGAAATTATGGGTTCTGAAGTTGTTCAAGTATATGTTGGAAAATCAAAATCAAAAGTAACAAGAGCAGCTAAAGAACTTAAAGGCTTTCAAAAGATTGAAGTAAAAAAAGATACAAGTGAAACAGTTGAAATTTTAATAGCTGTTAAAGATTTAGCATATTATAATGAAGCTATTGCAGATTGGAGTTTAGAAAAAGGAATGTATGAAATTTATGTTGGAAACTCTTCAGATAATATTTCAAAAAAAATTAAAATAAACATCCTATAAAATCTTAGCTCAAATAAATGTAACAGTTTAAATTAGCCCATAAATATTAATAGTTTATGGGCTAATTATTATAAAGAGATTAATTCATTAACCATTTATGAATGTTGAAATATAAAAAAGAGAGTTTATAAAGCTTAACGCCGTTTGGAACATGCTTGTTTTGATTTTTATAAGACTCTTTGACTGTAATGTGATTATGGTTTTTTAAACTTGGAAAATTATTAATTCCAAATGAAACTTTATTTTTAAAAGGTAATTTATGAAACTCAGTTAGGATACTTTCTGAGCTATTATACATATCACAAATTTTAAAAAAATAGTTGCTTTTATCTGTCACTTTCAACATTCTTTCTTTTCTTCTTGTCCATTTTGTAAAGGCTTCTTCTTCAGTTTTATAATGTAAAAAGTGAATTTCAGCATCATCAATTAAACCAATCGGATATGTTTGCTCTTCCTTTAAATATTTAGATTTCTTCAAAAAAGTTAATTCTTTAGACATATAATTGTCAAAATCTGAAACAACCTTTATAAAGCAAGGGCTGTATAAAAACAAACCAACAAAAGGTGAGTTGTAGGGTTTATTATACCATTGATATACTTCTCCTCCCCAGCAATTATTAGCAATAATTACAAACTCTTTATTATTTAAAGATTTAATATCTTTTTTATTCAAATAGTTTTTGAAAATCCTTCTATACTTTCTTCTAATAAAAACACTTGCAGTTCTAAACATTATATTTTGTACTTAAGTAAGTTTGTAAAATTAGTGTAGCACTTATTTCATCAATTAAAGATTTATTTTGTCGATGTTTTTTCTTTAAACCACTATCAATCATACTTTGAAAAGCCATTTTAGAAGTAAAGCGTTCATCAACTCTTTTGATTGGAATTTTAGGAAAAGTAGTACTTAATTTTTTAATAAACGGTTGAATAAATTGTTCACTTTCGCTTACAGTATTATTTAGTTGTTTTGGTTCGCCAACAACAAATAATTCAACAGTTTCATTCTTTAAATATTCGGTTAAAAAGGAAAATATTTTTTTGGTATCAACAGTTGTTAGTCCAGAAGCAATAATTTGAAGTTCATCGGTAATTGCAATACCAGTTCTTTTTTCACCAAAATCAAAAGCCAAAATACGTCCCAAAATAATAACAGAAATTTTAAAGTTGTGCAAATTTAGTCATTTTGAAATAGATAACTATTTTAATTTTATATTTGCGTTTTAACAAAACTAAAGGAATGAATAAAATAAAAGAGATTATAGAAAATGCTTGGGAAAATAGAGCATTGTTAAAAGATGAGCATACGCAAAATACAATTAGAGAGGTAGTTGCTTTATTAGATGCAGGAACTTTAAGAGTTGCAGAACCAATTGAAGATGGATGGCAAGTTAATGAATGGGTGAAAAAAGCCGTAGTGTTGTATTTTCCAATTCAGAAAATGGAAACTATTGAAGTAGGATGTTTTGAATACCACGATAAAATTCCATTAAAAACAGGTTATAAAGAAAAAGGAGTTCGTGTAGTGCCGCATGCGGTTGCACGTCATGGTTCATATATTTCAGCGGGTACAATTTTAATGCCGAGTTATATTAACATTGGTGCTTATGTAGATGAAGGAACTATGGTAGATACTTGGGCAACTGTTGGTAGTTGTGCACAAATTGGTAAAAATGTACATTTAAGTGGAGGTGTAGGTATAGGTGGTGTTTTAGAACCTTTACAAGCTGCTCCAGTAATTATTGAAGATGATGTTTTTATTGGGTCTCGTTGCATTGTTGTTGAAGGTGTTCGTGTAGAAAAAGAAGCAGTTTTAGGTGCGGGTGTTGTATTAACAATGAGTACTAAAATTATTGATGTTACTGGAGAAAAACCAGTTGAAATGAAAGGTAGAGTGCCTGCGCGCTCTGTAGTAATTCCAGGAAGTTATAAAAAACAATTTCCAGCAGGCGAATTTAATGTTCCTTGTGCTATGATTATTGGAAAACGTAAAGAAAGTACTAATAAAAAAACTTCTTTAAATGATGCACTTCGTGAAAATGATGTAGCTGTTTAGAAAAAGTTTGTCATACCTACTTAGGCAGGAATCTCATTAATAAATACCTATATATCATAAAAGCTGTTTTAAGTTTTAATACATAAAACAGCTTTTTTAATACGTAAACCCCAATATTTAAATTTCTGTTAAGCTAACTAACTTTTAAATACTATTTTTGCAATCATAGTTATAGTAAATTTATGAAGTTTTTAATTTATATTTCTTTAGAATATGGTTTTCCAATTGTAAGACCTTTACAAACTGAAATTCTAAAGCGTGGTTATAAAGTAGCTTGGTTTATTGAAAACGAAGCCAGTAAGAAAAAATTAAAACCTTCTGAAAAACTATTGAATACAGTACAGGAAGTATCAGAATTTAAACCAGACGCAGTTTTAGTTGCTAGTAATGATGTTCCTCATTTTTTTCCAGGAATTAAAGTGCAATTATTCCATGGTTTTAGTGTAAATAAACGATCTAAAGATAAAGGTCATTTCAGAATTCGAGGTTTTTTTGATTTGTACTGTACACAAGGTCCTTCTACAACTACTTATTTTAAAGAACTCGAAAAAAAACACCAGCATTTTAAAGTTGTAGAAACTGGTTGGTCTAAAGTAGATATTTTATTTCCTGTTGAAGAAAAAAAATCGAATTATAATCCTACCATATTTGTTGCTTCAACATTTACAGAACGATTAAGTTTAGCACATAATACAACTGTTTTTAAAGAAATTGTAAGGCTTATTGAAAATAAAGATTGGAACTGGATAATAAATTTACATCCAAAAATGAATGCTAAAATTGTAAATAAGTTTCAACAGTTAAATAGTTATAAAAATGTTACATATTTTCCATTTTTAGAAGATTTAGAGCCTTTAAAACAAGCAGATGTTATGTTTACAGATACTTCATCTATAATTACAGAATTTATTATTCAAAAAAAGCCAGTAATTACATTTAATAATAATTTGCCTAAGGATTGTTTTATTAATATTACGGATGTAGAAAGTTTAAAAGGTAGCATAGAATATGCGTTAAAAAGACCAGAAAATTTAATGCATAAAATCGAAAAGTTTGCATTGGAAGAACATCCTTATTTTGATGGAAAATCTAGTGAAAGAGTAATTAATGCAGTGGTAGATTTTATAAATAAAAATGAGTTTGAGAATTTAAAAAGTAAGCCGATAAATCTTATTAGAAAATATAAAATGTGTAAACGTTTAAAATATTATAAATTCTAATTTCTTAATTTTCACCAAATAAATATAATTCAACATAAGAGATATTTAACATTGTCAAATATTCCCAATGAACATCAAATGATTACAGTTTTTAAGGTTAAATATAATGCAACAAGAAATTAAAAATAGTATAGAAGCGCTTCAATTACATAAAATTTTATTATACCCAACAGATACTGTTTGGGGAATTGGTTGTGATGCTACTTCGGAAATTGCTGTAAATAAAATTTATGCAATTAAACAACGTTCAGAAAGTAAGAGTTTAATAATTTTAGTGGATAGCATTCAAATGCTTAAACAATATATACCAAATATTCCAAATCAAATAATTAAATTATTAGCTAAAACTACCAATCCAACTACTATTATCTATAATAATCCGAAAGGTTTAGCTAAAAACGTTGTTGCAAGTGATAATACTGTTGCAATTAGAATTCCTAAAAACGAATTTTGTAAACAGCTTATAGCAGACTTCGGAAAACCAATAGTATCAACATCAGCAAACATTAGTGGTAGCAAAACCCCTAAAAGTTTTAAAGAAATAGAGCAACCAATTTTGGATAGCGTTGACTATATTGTAAATTTACACCGCGAAGAAATAAATGATAAATCATCTACAATATTGAAAGTAGCTGAAAATGGTGAAATAGTTGTGCTTCGTAAATAGTTATTAATAATTTATTTCAAATTTTTAATGTCATTTTTTAGTAAACGTTTGTCATTCCTGCGGAGGCAGGAATCTATTTTCAAAAGTAACTCTGGATTCCTGCCTCCGCAGGAATGACATCTAATAATAGAAAAAAAATATAGTCTGATTAATTTATGTCCAATAATATTATTAATAACAATACTTACAAAGATGCTTTAGTACATCCAATATTTAAATATATTTCAAAAGCTTCAGAAAATTTACAATTACAAACTTATGTAATTGGAGGTTTTGTACGTGACTATTTTTTAGAGAGAGGTACTCCAAAAGATATTGATATTGTTGCGGTTGGAAGCGGAATTGAGTTGGCACAAGAAGTATCGCAATTATTACCAAACAAGCCAAAAGTACAGGTTTTTAAAACCTATGGAACTGCTATGTTGCGTTTTAATGATATTGAAATTGAGTTTGTTGGAGCAAGAAGAGAATCTTATAATGAAGCTAGTAGAAACCCTGTTGTTGAAAATGGAACTTTAGAAGACGACCAAAACAGGAGAGACTTCACCATTAATGCATTAGCTTTAAGTTTAAATAAAACTGATTTCGGAACATTATTAGACCCTTTTAATGGATTACAAGATTTAGAAAATAAGATTATTAAAACACCTCTGAATCCGGATATAACTTATTCTGATGATCCTTTACGTATGATGCGTGCAATTCGTTTTGCTTCGCAATTACACTTTACTATTGAGAAGGATTCTTTAGAAGCGATTACAAAAAATTCCGACCGATTAGATATTATTACACGTGAAAGGATAGTTGACGAATTCAATAAAATTATGCTTTCAAAAGTGCCTTCTGTTGGTTTATTATTGTTGCATAAAACGAAATTACTTGATCGGTTTTTACCAGAAGTTACAGATTTACAAGGTGTAGATGAAGTAGAAGGGCAAAAGCATAAAGATAATTTTTACCATACGTTAGAAGTAGTTGATAATATTTCAGAAAATACAAACGATTTATGGTTGCGCTGGGCAGCTTTACTGCACGATATTGGAAAAGCTCCTACAAAAAAGTTTGATAAAACAGTTGGTTGGACTTTTCACGCACATGAATTTGTAGGTGCTAAAATGGTTTATAAATTGTTTAAACGTTTAAAAATGCCATTGAATATGAAAATGAAATTTGTTCAAAAAATGGTATTATTAAGTTCTAGACCTATTGTTTTAGCAACAGATGTAACAGATTCAGCCGTTAGGCGTTTAATTTTTGACACTGGAGAAGATATCGATAGTTTAATGACGCTTTGTGAAGCGGATATTACAACAAAAAATCCTGCTAAATTTGAGCGTTACCATAATAATTTCAAAAAAGTTCGTGAAAAAATTAAAGAAGTTGAAGCAAGAGATCACGTACGTAATTTTCAACCTCCAATTTCTGGAGAATTAATTATGGAAACTTTTAATTTAAAACCTTGTAGAGAAATAGGTCAGATAAAAGACGCTATAAAAGAAGCTATTTTAGATGGGAAAATTGCAAATGATTATAATGAAGCGCATGCTTTTATGCTAATTCAAGCTGAAAAATTAGGACTAAAGGTTAAAAGTTAAAAGCGAAAGGCTTAAAGTAATATCTCAAATCTCACTTCTAATATCTAAAATACTACCTATTCAATCTTCCTGTGATATTTCCATCTAAAATCCCTAAAACTTCATCTACAGAAGAGAAATTAACATCACCTTCATAGGTATGCTTTAGAGCACTTGCAGCACTTGCAAATTCCATTGATTTTACATCATCATAATGTTGTAACCCATAAATTAAACCTGCTGCAAAAGCATCTCCTGTTCCAATTCTATCAATAATATGGGTAATGTCTAAATCTTTAGTTTCTCTAAATTCTTTACCATTCCACATTCTAGCTCTAATTTTATTCCAAGAAGAGTTAACGGCAGTTCTTATTTTTTCAAATACTTTTTCTATGGATGGAAATTT
This sequence comes from uncultured Flavobacteriaceae bacterium, assembly GCA_942492305.1. GTDB lineage: Bacteria > Bacteroidota > Bacteroidia > Flavobacteriales > Flavobacteriaceae > Lutibacter. The sequence continues at coordinate 92,888 of CALOEI010000005.1, forward strand.
AAGCATTAATTGTTGACTGGCTTCAATAAAATCTTCATTAGAATATCCAAAATTTGTATCTAAAACTTCATTAATTTCGTCAATACCACCTATAAATATATTAGAATAATGCAATAAATCGATTAAAACATCTTTTGCATTTTTACCATATTGCCATAAGCCTCTGCGATACGTAGGGTCTGCAGAAACAGTAATTCCTTTTTCTTTAGCTAAAATTAAACCTTCTTTTAAGGTTTCGTATCCACCTTTACAAAGCGCAGGTGTAATGCCTGTCCAATGGAACCAAGAGCCATTTTTTAAAGCGGAATTCCAATTTACCATACTTGGTTGAATTTCAGAAAAAGCAGAGTGAGAGCGATTGTAAGAAATTTTACTAGGACGCATAACAGCACCAACTTCTAAAAAATAAACACCTAAAGGTCTGTTAGACCGGGCAATTCCTCTGGTACTAATCCCAAATTTTCGCAAATATGAAATTGCAGTATCGCCTAGAAAATCGTTCGATATACAACCTATATGTTTCACCTTACTTCCAAAATTGGCTAGTGAAATAGCAACATTAACTTCAGTACCACCAAAATAAAATTCTAATAAATTAGCTTGAATAAATTTTTTATTTCCTTCTGGTGATAAGCGCATTAATACTTCTCCAAATGTTATAGTCTTACTCATATTTAAAAAATTGATTGTTGTAAAGTTACAAATTGAATTAAAAGTAGTCTAAGAAACACTAAAATCCAAACTGAATTAAGTGATTTGTTAAATTTGTGAAACTAAAACACTAAACTTAAACTAAAGGCTTTGCATTGTAACCAACTTGAAATACTCACCTTTTTTGGCTAATAATTCATCGTGTTTTCCTTGTTCAACAATTTCACCTTTTTGTAGTACTAAAATTAAATCTGCTTTTTGAATTGTAGATAAACGGTGTGCAATTACTAACGATGTTCTATTTTCCATCATTTTTTCTAATGCCAATTGTACCAATTGTTCGCTTTCAGTATCTAAGGCCGAAGTTGCTTCATCTAAAATCATTATTGGCGGATTTTTAAGTACAGCTCGAGCAATACTTAAACGTTGTTTTTGTCCACCAGAAAGTGTATTACCACTATCACCAATATTAGTTTCATATTGTTGTGGTAAATTTACAATAAATTCGTGTGCATTTGCAATTTTGCAGCATCTTTAACGTCTTCTAAACTTGAGGTTTCTCAACCTAAGACTAATATTGTTTTTTACGGTATCGTTAAATAAAATAGATTCTTGAGTTACAATTCCCATTAAACCTCGTAATGATTTTTGTTTGATGGCTTTAATATCTATGCCATCAATTTTAATGACCCCTTTATTAACATCATAAAAACGAGTAATTAAATTTGCAAGGGTAGATTTTCCACTTCCAGATTGCCCAACCAAAGCAACTGTTTGACCTTTTTTAATATTTAGTGAAAAATCTTTTAAAACATATTCATCTTTAGTATTTAAAAGAAATATTTTCAAAAGAAATATCTTATCAAAAGTTTTTTTTTCATGTGCATTTGGTTTGTCTACAATAGTATTTTCAGTTTCTAAAATATCAATAATACGTTCAGCAGAAGCATTTCCTTTTTGAATACTATAAAAAGCAGTGGAAATTGCCTTAGCTGGATTTAAAACTAAATAAAACAATCCAATATAACCAAAGAATTCTTGAGGTTGCATATCGCTATTATCAGCTAAAACCAGTCTTCCACCAAACCATAAAATTGCAATTATAGTTGCTGAACCTAAAAATTCACTCATTGGTGAAGCCAATGTTTTTCGCTGAATAACACTGGTCATTAAGTTTTTAAACTTGGTTGTAGAATTATTAAATTTTTCACTTCAATTTTTTCTTCAGCATTAAAACCTTTTATAACACGTAAACCTGTTAATGTTTCTTCCATAAAAGATAAAAAGGTTCCTGTTTCTTGTTGTGCTAACAAAGATTTTGCTTTTAATTTTTTGCTAATTGCAGAAATTATAAATCCAGAAATGGGCAATAAAATAAATACAAATAATGTCAATTTTGCACTTATTGCAAACATTGAAATTAAGGTTAAAATAATGGTTAAGAGGTTCTCGTACAATAGTTTCTAAAGATGTTAAAAAAGACACTTCAACCTCTTGAACATCTGCAGTCATTCTTGAAATAATATCTCCTTTTCTTTTTTCAGAAAAGTAGGCGAGTGGCAGTTCTATTATTTTAGTGTAAAGTGCATCTCGTAAATCTTTTACAACTCCATTTCTTAAAAACACCAATACAAATGAAGCTAAATATCTAAATAGATTTTTAAAGAAAAATAAACTAAATGATAAAATACAAATAAAAAGTAATGCTTTATCAATTCCACCACTTTCCATTAATTCAGTAACCTTATAATTTAAAGATCCTTGAAACATAATCGTATAAATTTGAAATTCCTTTATAAACGGGTTTTATATAGGTTTTTTCTTCCTTTCCAAACAAAATTCCGAGTACAGGAATAAAACCTAAAACAGAAAGTACATTAAATAATGCATACAAAATATTGAAAACAATATTTAAGTATGCATATTTAAGATAAGGTTTTGCGTATTTTAATATCTTTTTGAAATAATTCATTAAGATAATTTCATTTCAGTAATAATTCGTTGAATTTTAGTATCTAGTTCAGCTTCTACTTTTTTAGCATTTTCAATAGTATCTAGCGGTGCTTTTACACTAAAATAGAATTTTATTTTTGGTTCTGTTCCACTAGGTCTTGCTGCAATTTTAGTTCCTTCAACTGTTTCGTAAATTAGAACATTAGATTTAGGAATTTCAATTGGTTCAACAGTATTTGTAAGTAAATTTGTTTTGGTTGAAGCTTCATAATCATAAACATAATTAACTTTAGAACCATCGATTTCAGTAACTGGATTTTCACGTAAATCAACCATCATTTGAGCAATTTGTTGCGCACCATCCATTCCTTTTCTTACCAAAGCAATTAAATGTTCTTTATAGAAATTATTGTCAACATAAATTTGTAATAATTCTTTAAACATAGAGCTTCCATTTGCTTTTGCATTGGCTGCGATTTCACAAGCTAATAATGTAGATGAAACTGCATCTTTATCACGTACAAAATCACCAATCATATAACCAAAACTTTCTTCACCACCACCAATAAAATCAAGGGTTCCTTCTGCATCACGAATCATTTTAGCAATCCATTTAAAACCAGTTAAACCAACTTTAGTTTCAACACCATAACTAGCAGCAATTTCATTTACTAAATAAGTAGAAACAATGGTTGAACCAACAAATTGTTTTCCGTTTAATTTTCCGGCTTCTTTCCATTTTTTAATTAAGAAATTGGTCATTAAACACATGGTTTGGTTACCGTTTAACAACTTCATATTTCCTTCTAAATCTCTAACTGCAATACCTAATCTATCACAATCTGGATCTGTACCAATAACAATATCTGCATTTATTTTTTCGGCTAAATCTGTTGCCATTTTTAAAGCTGCAGGTTCTTCAGGATTTGGAGAAGCTACCGTTGGAAAATCTCCGTTTGTAACACGTTGTTCTTCAACAATATGAACATCAGTATAGCCTGCTTTTGCAAATGCATCAGGAACAGAAACAATGGATGTTCCGTGTAATGAAGTGAAAACAATTTTTAAATCGTTTTTCTTTGGAGTGTTGAAAGTTCCATTTTTTACACAAGCATCAATAAAAGCATCATCAACTTTTTTTCCAATAAGCTCAATTAAATTTTCTTTTGCTTTGAAATTGATTTCAGAAAAATCCAATTTAGTTACTTCTGCAATAATTTTGTTATCGTGAGGAGGAACAATTTGTCCACCATCATTCCAATAAACTTTGTAACCATTGTATTCTGGCGGATTGTGTGAAGCCGTTAATACAATACCAGCATCACAACCTAAATGTTTTACAGCAAAAGAAAGTTCAGGAGTATGGCGTAAGTCTTCAAACAAATAAACTTTAATACCATTTGCTGAAAGCACATCTGCTACTAATTTTCCAAATGTTTTACTATTGTGACGGCAGTCGTACGCAATAGCAACTTTTAAATCTTTTGAAGGAAAAGTTTGAATTAAATAATTTGATAAACCTTGTGTAGCTTTTCCTAAAGTATATTTATTAATTCGGTTGGTTCCTGCGCCCATAATTCCACGCATTCCACCTGTTCCAAATTCTAAATCTTTATAAAAACTTTCTTTTAATTGTTCCTCGTTAGAATCAATTAATTGTTGAATTTCTTGTTGGGTTTCATTGTCAAAAGTGTCTGTTAACCAAAGTGATGCTTTTTCTAATATAGTCATTTTCTTAATGTTTGAATTTTTACAAAAATAAGATTATTTAGTTTTAATTAAATAAAAAAAATGGGTTTTACTAAAACGTTATAAATTTATTTTGTTTGAAATTGAATATCTTTTTGTGTCGGATTTTGTACGAAGCATTATTTCGCCTAAAAAACCTGCTAAAAAGAATTGTGTACCAATAATCATAGTTGCCAATGCTATATAAAATTGAGGTTTTTCGGTAATTAACCTTCCAGCTGGATTTAAAAATAACTTATCAACTCCCAAATAAAAGGAAAATGGAAACCTAATATAAACATAACAGTACCTAAAAAGCCGAATAAATGCATTGGTCTTTTTCCAAATTTAGATAAAAACCAAATAGTAATTAAATCTAAAAAACCATTGATAAAACGGTCCATTCCAAATTTGGTAACACCATATTTTCTAGCTTGGTGGGCAACAACTTTTTCGTCGATTTTATGAAATCCTGCATTTTTTGCAAGCACTGGAATGTAACGGTGCATTTCACCATTAACATCTATATTTTTAATAACTTCTTTTTTATAAGCTTTTAAACCACAATTAAAGTCGTGTAATTTTAAACCAGATGTTTTTCTGGCAGCAGCATTAAATAATTTTGAAGGAATATTTTTTCTGATTTTGGAATCGTAGCGTTTCTTTTTCCAACCAGAAATTAAATCGAAACCATCTTTAACAATTAAATTGTATAATTCAGGAATTTCGTCTGGACTGTCTTGTAAATCGGCATCCATAGTAATTACAACATCGCCTTCAACTTCTTTGAAACCAGCGTTTAAAGCTTGTGATTTTCCATAATTTTTTTGAAATCGGATACCTTTTACAGGGTGTCATTTTTTTTGAAAGTTCTTCAATTACTTTCCAAGAATTGTCTGTACTTCCATCATCAATAAAAAGTATTTCATAAGAATAACGATTGGATTGCATAACTTTTGCAATCCAATCGTGTAATTCTTGTAAAGATTCTTCTTCATTAAGTAGTGGAATAACTACTGATATATCCATTTATAATATGTTATTTAATAGTCTTATTCTGATTTTTTTAATGATTAATCCTTCTATTAAGTGAAATAATAAAACCAAAGAACAAGCTACCAATAATTCCCATTGCAGCTCCAATTTGTGGGCTAGATAACTTTTTTAGCCATTTCTAATGCCATTTCTAATTGTTCATCAGTCATATTTGGATAGTTTTCAATCATTTTTGCCTCTTGTAAATTCAGCTATATTTTGTAAAAAAATCTGGTTCAATAAAATTAGTAAAAACAAAGAAATAAATAACATATATAATTGCTCCATATAATGAAATACCCAATCCTATTTTTAAAGATTCTCCTAAACTTAAAAGGCCATTGTTACTTGCTTTAAAGGTTTTTAAACCCATAAGACAATAATAACAGCTATAATTACAATAACGAAATTACCGAAATCCAATGTGGTTCGTAAATGTTTCCGAAAGCATAATTTGCAACTGCAATTAAAACTGAAACAACACCTAAAATTAATCCATAGTTTAACATTATTTGTTTTGATGATGATGATTTTTGGTTTTCCATAATAAAGTTGATTAGTTTTTAGATTAACAAATATACTAAATACAGATTTAGTTCGTAATTTTAATAGTTAATATTAATATATATTTTTTAATAATTTATTAGTAATCAGATATTTAAAAATGTTACATAAAAATATAAAAAAAATGATTGGTTATACTAAAAAATGATTGTAAATTTGCAGCCGGGCAAGTCCTACACAACCAGCTCCCTTTGAATCCTCCAGGGCGGGAACGCAGCAAAGGTATTAGGTTGTAGCGGTGTGATGTAGGTAGCTTGCCTTTTTTTATTTTCTTATTCTACCTTTCTAGAGGAAAGATTTTTTAAATAAAATTTAATTTTTATCCTTACCCAAACTTTTTAACTTTACAATCTTATAACTGTTAAACATTACTAATGAATAAAGTAGTTTTAATTACTGGTGGATCTTCTGGAATAGGAAAATCTGTTGGAGAATACTTATTAGAAAAAGGGTTTATTGTTTATGGAACAAGTAGAAATCCACAGAAAATTTCTAATCATCCATTTAAATTAGTTGCGTTAGATGTAACAATGATGTTGAAACAATTTCAAATGGCAGTAGCTGAAGTTAATTTCTAATGAAGGTAGGTTAGATGTTTTAGTTAATAATGCAGGAATGGGAATTACAGGTCCCATTGAAGAAACTCCAACTGATGAAATGCGCAATGTTTTTGATACCAATTTATTTGGAGCAATTGATGTAATGAAAGCTGTTTTGCCACAAATGCGAACTCAAAAAAGTGGTTTAATTATTAATGTAACTTCTATTGCAGGTTATATGGGATTGCCTTTTAGAGGAATTTATTCCGCAACCAAAGGTGCTTTAGAGATTGTTACAGAAGCCATTAGAATGGAAGTGAAAAATTTTGGAATACAAGTTACCAATGTGGCTCCAGGAGATTTTGCAACCAATATTGCTTCTGGAAGATACCATACACCTGTTTTCGAAGATTCTCCTTATAAACTGAAATATCAAGAAAATTTAGATTTAATGGATGCCCATGTTGATAGTGGAAGTGATCCGTTGGAGATGGCTACTGCTATTTATAAAATAATTCAAACTCCTAAGCCTAAAATACATTATAAAGTTGGTGATTTTATGCAGAAATTTTCAATTGTGTTAAAAAAAATGCTTCCAGACAAAATGTATGAGAAATTACTTATAAATCATTATAAATTATAAATATAAAGCTTATTCTATAATTAATTTTCTCGCAATATTTATACCATTATTATTTGCTTTCACAATATAAATTCCAGGTGTCCAACCTGTAACATCTAATTTAGTATTAGTTTTAGGCAATACATTTAAGATGTGCACTAATTGTCCGGTTACCGTATAAAACTTAAAAGAAATATCTCCGGAGTTAACATTATTATTAATAAAAAATTGTTCTTTGGAAGGATTTGGATATATAGAAATATTAGTATTTAAGATATCTTCTTCTATTGAAAGTGTACTATTAGGATCATTATTTAGAAAAAAACCAATAGTATTTATACTAGATGTATTTAATGTAGTTACTCCTCCAGAATTTCTATGCAGAAAAGAAGCAGTAAAAGAATCTCCTTGATTTATACCATTTACCATACCAATTAGTCCACCACTTCCTGTTGTTCCATTTAAAACATATCGCTGGATTTCAAGAGGTGAGAATGTTGCTCCGGTAATACCAAATGTGTAGGACGCATATACAACATTTCCTCCAGTCGCTCCCATATTAAAATTTGTATGCATAAAGAAATTATTATCGGTCAAAGTATTTGTAGGGGCAGTAATATTGGCAGAATTTATAGTGGCAAAAGTATTTGAGGTGGTCGATGCAGCTAAAGGTGAATCAGTATATGAAGGAAACAAATCGTCTCCAGAGGCAATTGTCCCTCTTAAAACAAGAGCGGATATTGTAGCTCCTGAAGTTGTAATATTAGTCCCAACATTAACTTTGTGTCCTAACCTAAAATAATAATTTCCAGCAGGTTTATTTTTAATCAAGGTTACGATAGTTGCGGCACCAATACCATTATCATTTGCTGCTATGATAGATCTTGTAATTTGTGCATTAGTTATGTCTACAAAATTAACATTATCGTTAGATTCTCTTAAAGACCATGCTCCTGTAGCAGAAGCATTTGTAGTACTTGTTGAGAATGTTGAAACAATATAAATATCTGCAGGTTTTTCAAGAGTAATCATATTTGTGGTTGCAGCACCTACATAATTTGTAGATGAAGTACCTATTGTAGCAGTTGTTCCTTGTCCATTTGGTAAGCTAACATTACTACTTGTAATCTCGATAGCGGTAATTACCGCTTTTGATGTAAATTGTTTATTTGCTCCATTTGAAGTTTTGGTATGTTGTAAGGTAAAAGTTTTTAATCCAGTAAAAGCCGTGTTATAATTGAAAATAAATGATATTGCTACAATCCCTTTATCTGTATATGTTTTTGTTGCAACATAACGCGAAATAGTTTGACTAAAATTAGTACCATCTGTTAATCTAAATTGAGTATTTATATTACTATTCCCTGAACTTGAAATTCAATGTTGCTTCTACTATACCTTTACACCGGTGTTATATTAAAAGACGTTGTATTACAGGAGTCCTTGACAACCATTACCAGTTGTAGTAGCAGCCTGAGCAGATGATGCCGTTAAGATTTTTGGGCAATACTAAATGTTATGTTTAAAAAGAAACATAAAAAAGTTATAATAAAAATATTTTTTTTCATTTAACAATCAGTTAATTAAGTTAATAACTTGTGGTCTAAGTTACAACTTAAAATTGTTTTTAAATTAAATAGATTTAATTTACAATTGAAATGCTATTTTACACAAAACATATTTTTTCCCTTGCGGATGTTTGTAAACAAATGATTTGACTACTTTTGTAAACAAGAATAAATAAATACTAATAAATAAAATAGTAATAAATGAAATTTTTTATAGATACAGCTAATTTAGACGAGATTAAAGAAGCTCAGGATATGGGTATTTTAGATGGTGTTACAACAAATCCATCATTAATGGCAAAAGAAGGAATTAGCGGTAAAGAAAATATCATTAAACCATTACAAGACAATTTGCGAAATTGTTGATGGTGATGTAAGTGCTGAAGTAATTGCAACTGATTTTGCAGGTATGGTAAAAGAAGGAGAAGCTTTAGCTGCTTTGCATCCTCAAATTGTTGTTAAATTGCCAATGATTGCTGACGGAGTAAAAGCATGTAAATATTTTTCGGATAAAGGAATTAAAACTAATGTCACTTTAGTTTTTTCTGCTGGTCAGGCCTTATTAGCTGCAAAAGCTGGAGCAACATATGTTTCTCCATTTATTGGTCGTTTAGATGATATTTCAACAGATGGTTTAAATTTGATTTCTGAAATAAGACATATTTATGATAATTACGGTTTTGAAACTGAAATTTTAGCTGCATCTGTGCGTCATACAATGCATATTATTGATTGTGCAAAATTAGGTTCTGATGTAATGACAGGTCCTTTAAGTGCAATAAAAGGTTTGTTAAAACACCCTTTAACAGATATTGGTTTAGCTAAATTTTTAGAAGATTACGCGAAAGGAAACTAATTTGCTTTACAAATTATACTTTTAAAAAGATTGTAGATTTTTAGAAGTACAATTTAAAAATAAAAAAAAATATACTGGGTTTTTGTTTTCACAAGAATGACAGGATACTAATAAATTTTTAAAAAGTACTCTTTTACACTTTTTCTTTTAAAACTTTTATTTCATCACGTAGTTTTGCAGCAATTAAAAAGTCTAGTGCTTTTGCAGCTGCTTCCATTTGTTTTCGTTTTTCACGAATTCGTTTTTCAATTTCGGTTTTAGTTAAATAATCTAATTCTTCTTCAGCAGCCATACTTGCAGAAATACTATCATATTTATAGGTATTCACCGTATTTTTTGCCAAAGTATTTTCAATGCTTTTTTTAATTTGTGTAGGTGTAATCTTGTTTGCTGTATTGTAAGCAATTTGTTTTTCTCTACGTCTATTTCAGTTTCATCAATAGTTAGCTGCATACTTTTAGTAATTTTATCAGCATACATAATTGCTTTTCCTTCAACATTTCTTGCAGCTCTACCAATGGTTTGTGTTAAAGAACGATGCGAACGTAAAAAACCTTCTTTGTCAGCATCTAAAATAGCAACTAACGAAACTTCAGGTAAATCTAATCCTTCACGTAATAAGTTAACACCAATGAGCACATCAAATAAACCTTTACGTAGATCTTGCATAATTTCTACGCGTTCAAGAGTATCAACATCTGAATGGATATAACGGCAACGAACTTGAATTCTAGTTAAGTATTTTGCCAATTCTTCTGCCATTCGTTTTGTTAAAGTAGTTACTAAAGTTCGTTCATCTTTTTCAACTCTAATTTGAATTTCTTCAATTAAATCATCTATTTGATTAATGCTTGGGCGCACTTCAATTTCAGGGTCTAATAAACCTGTTGGCCTTATAATTTGTTCTACAAAAACACCTTCGGTTTTTTGTAATTCGTAATCCGCAGGTGTGGCGCTTACAAAAATAACTTGATTTTGAATTGCTTCAAATTCTTCAAATTTTAAAGGTCTATTATCCATTGCAGCAGGTAATCGAAAACCGTATTCTACTAAATTTATTTTTCTGAGATCTATCACCACCATACATTGCATGTACTTGTGGAATAGTTACGTGACTTTCATCAATAACCATTAAATAATCATCAGGAAAATAATCTAATAAACAGAAGGGTCTAGAGCCGGGATTTCTTCCATCTAAATAACGCGAATAATTTTCAATTCCACTACAATAACCCAATTCACGAATCATTTCTAAATCAAATTCGGTGCGCTCTTTTAGGCGTTTTGCTTCTAAATGTTTGCCAATTTCTTTAAAATAATCGAATTGTTTCATTAAATCTTCCTGAATGGCGTGAATGGCATTTTGAAGAATATCGGGTGAGGTAACAAACAAATTTGCTGGATAAATATTGAGTTGTTCAAATTTTTCAACTACCTGATTGTTCGTACATATCAAAACTTTCAATTTCTTCAATTTCATCACCAAAAAAATGAATTCGGTATGCGTGTTCACCGTATGAAGGGTACACAGTTATGGTGTCTCCTTTTACTTTAAAAGTACCACTACTAATTTCAGTTTCAGTTCTAGAATACAAACTTGTAACTAATTGTTGCAAGAATTTAGTTCTTGAAATGGCTTGGTCAACTTCAATTGAAATGACATTCTTTTTAAATTCAACAGGATTTCCAATACCGTAAATACAAGAAACCGAAGCTATTACAATTACATCTCGTCTTCCTGAAAGTAGGGCAGAAGAAGCGCTAAATCGCATTTTTTCAATATCTTCATTTATGGATAAGTCTTTTTCAATATAAACACCAGAAACAGGAATATAAGCTTCAGGTTGGTAATAATCGTAATAAGAAACAAAATACTCTACGGAGTTATTGGGGAAAAACTGTTTGAACTCTGAATATAACTGAGCTGCCAAAGTTTTATTATGCGCCAAAACCAATGTAGGTTTTTGTACTTTTTCAATTAAATTAGCTACAGTAAATGTTTTTCCAGAGCCTGTTACTCCTAAAAGAGTTTGGAATTTTTCACCAGATTCGACACTTGTAACCAATTGTTTTATGGCTTCGGGCTGATCTCCAGTTGGTTTAAATTTAGATTCTAATTTTAATTGCATACTGCAAAAATAAACTAATTTATACTCATATTTAAATAGGTTTAGAAATTAACAAATCTTTATTACAATAGTTTTTTACATAAAAATTAGTAAAAAAGTGTATTTTTAAATTTTAGATAAATTAATTATGAAATTTAAAGTATTATTTTTTTGTGTTGCATTAGCTTTTATAAGTTTCAATGCTATTTCACAAGAAACATTTCCAGCTTCTTGGCAAGGTAATTATAGGGGGGAACTTCAAATTTACGGTGTTGATTCTGTTGCCATGAATGTTGTGATGCAGCTTGATATTAACAAAAAAACCGATTCAATTTACCAATGGAAAATTTCATACAATTTAAAAGATAAAGAAGACATTAGAGATTATGATTTATTGTTGGTAAATACAAAAAATGGAATTTACAAAATAGATGAAAAGAATACAATTGTAATAGATTCTTATTTTAAATCTAATATTTTTACTAGTTTTTTTAAAGTAATGGACACATTTATAGTTGCAACTTATACAAAGAAAGAAGATTCAATAATTTTTGAAATTATTTCGGCCGATGGAAAAAACATTACTTCTACAGGTGATAGTGAGTTTGAAGGTGAAACTATCCCAAAAGTGGATTCCTATATGGTTAATGGAAGACAAAAAGCTATTTTAATTAAACAAAAATTATCTTCTAATTAAACTAAAATGTCCTTTTTTTACTCTAATATTTCCTTGTTTATCGGTTAGTTCTACAGAATACCAATAATCTGTAGATGGTAATTCTTTTCCATTTAATGTTCCGTTCCATCCTAAATCATTTGGATTTAATGAAACAATAAATTTACCAAATCTATCAAAAATATAAATATTTGAGGATGGGTAAAAATCTGTATTTGCTCCAGGAATTCTCCAAGTATCATTAATGCCATCATTATTTGGGGTAAAGAATTTAGGAAACCCTATTACAGACACTTCAAGTACGGTAAAACCACAACCATTTTTATCTCTAACATATATTTTATGAATTCCAGCCGGAACATTTTCAAACAAGGGTTCGTCTTGATAGTCTCCATTAAAACTATTTAACGCAAATTCATATTCTCCAATTCCTAAATTATCTGTATTAATTGTAATTGTGTTGTTTGAAGAGTCATCTTGAATAGTAATATTATTGGTATATAAAACGGGTGAATTGGATTCTTTTACGTTAAAAATACTAAAACCTTCACAAACATTATCGTCATTTATTGTATTGGAATTATTTTCGTGGTTTCTATAAACTTTAACTTCATAGATACCTTCTTTTTCTGCAAAATGTACTGGGTTGGTAGCGTTTAATATAGGAGTATCATTGAAATACCATTGGTATAGATCTCCGTTTACATAGGTGTTTCCATCCAGTTCAACCGAATAAGTTCTAGGAGTATCTTCAATAGTTCCTATACATAAAATTACTTGTTCGTCTACACTATAAGGAATTGGTATAGTGTTTATTACAATATTAAATTTACCTGCAGAAATACAATTATTATTATATTTATTAGAAATTCTTACAAAAATTTCGCTATTAGAATACGACTTAGTTCCTGATATTGGATTGATTTGTAGTTGAAGGTCTTTTATATTTTCATAAAATTCTACAACAATTTCATAATTAGAAAAAATTGTTTCAATGACTGATTTTTTTGCTTCAAAATCAAATAAGGCCACACCACTTTCTATACTTGCTTGGGTTCCAATTCCTAAATCGGTTTCACACAAATACTCAGTTTCATAAATATCTAAACTAGTTGGGTAAGCATTTAGTTCCATAGAACCAATTGTAAAACATTGCGACAGTGTATTTGTAATTTTTAATACAATATTAGGGTTAGAGGCTGTAATATATTGTGAAGGATTTGTAATAAATATATTATTTTCAAAATCCTGTTCAGAAGCAAAAAAAGTTACTTCTACGTCACTTTGGTTATTAGTAATTTCTGGTATTTTAGAATTAAGATTAAAAAGGGTTATTCCATCTAAACTATTCTCATCAACATCGCATTGATCGTAAATAATTTTTGAAGGTGTTGCAGGAGGATCATAAACTTCTATCTCAAATTTACCTTTGTATAGAATAGATTTACCACAATCATCAACTAAATTTACTTCAAGACTGTATAAACCTGCATCCGATTTTTGGATGTTGGTGATAGTTAAGTTTTTTGTTGTTGTTAAAGATGAATTTTCAAATTTCCAATCATAAATAGGATTTCCTGGTAAATTTTCAGCGTTAAAAGTATAATCGTTTCCGGTACACAATTTTATAGTTTGGTTGGTAATAATTTCATCGTTTTCTTGATTTTTTATTTCAATTAAATAAAATATTGAAGCTATAAAAGGAGGTAACCCTTGTGTTGATCTTTTGGAGCCTAAGTTTATTGCATTGTGCACATAATTACAGTTAGTTCCTTCATTTTCAGGATTTTCAATTACACTTAAAAAAGAAATACCTGTATTATAGGTAGCCGACATAGATCTATATATTTTTTGATCTGGGCCTAATTGTAAAGCACTTCTAAATAGATTTCTAGAGTCTATTGTTACTCTAGAGTTATTAATTTCAACTACTGAGGGTTTTGTTATATCAAATTGATAAAGTGTTGAAGAGTGATTGTTAGGGTTGTTATATTCGGATGAATTTTCACTATAAAAATCATTTGAACCAGTAACATATAGTTTTTCACCATTTCCAGAAAATTCTGCACCATAAGGTGAGTTGTCTGGAGCAGAAAGGTTTAACGACCTTTGGTTAGAAACTATACCACTTTCATTATCAAAATCATATAATAAAAAAGTTTCATCTCCCATATGCGCTATGGCAACTTTTCTTCCATCGGGAGAAATCTTTAAATAACCTCTTCTATCATTTGAAAAATAATTTACAGTTGTTGTTACAGGTTTATCGGCAACACCATCTTTTGTTATTTTATATGCTTTAAATTGATTTTGAACATATGAGAGTACCCAAAAAGTTTCACATTCATTGCCATTAATAGCGGCCACTTTTTCAGACCAAAGATCAGACCGCCCTTCATTTAAATCTACTGGCCCAGAAACTACATCTCCTAAACCACCATTTTGGTTCATGTCTATTGTGTAATAGTAAAAACCATATTGTCCACCATTTACTCTTGCTCCAACGGTAAATAAATAATATTCTTTTGTACTAGTTGGTTTAGGTATAATCATTGCTGATTGCGAGCTAGATGCATCTCCTTTTAAACCTATTCCATTTGGCATAGGTATATGATTTTTGTTCCAAACTGTTGTTCCATCAGAATAAAACAATAAATTTCCATCTGCATCTGAAAAAGAAGAACAACCTTCTCTTGTGTTTATTTGACCATCTGAAATAGCAACTGGAGTCCCAGAATTAAAATCAATTCCAGCATTTTCTCCAAAATACCAAATATTTGCTTCTCCTTGTGCAAAAGATGTGACACAATAGAATATAAAAACTATAAAAAATGCTTTTTTCATTTAGATGTTCAAATTTAAAAAAAATCAAAGATATAATAACTATTGTTAAAAGCAATTAGCCATAAAATTAATTATTTTCTTACGAGGCTAAAATGACCCTTTTTTATTCGAATATTTCCTTGCTGATCTATTAATTTGGCAGAGAACCAATAATCTGTAGAAGGTAATTGTTTACCGTTATACGTTCCATCCCAACCGTTACTTTTTGGATTTAATTTATGAATTAATTTACCAAACCTATCAAAAATAGTTATTTCTGCATTTGAATAAAATTGTTCGTTTACACCTAATACTTTCCAAGTGTCGTTAAACCCATCGTTATTTGGAGTAAAAAAATTTAGAAATCCAACTACAGAAATATCCATTTCAGTTATACCACAATTATCTTTATCTCTTACATATATAGTATGAATTCCAGCGGAAACATTTTCGAAGAAAGGAGAATCTTGATACGAAAAATCTTTTTCATCTAATGAAAATTCATAATCTCCAATGCCTAAATTACTAGTAATAATTTCTACAGTATTATTGTTTGAAACATCAACTATTTCTATATCAAAGATACTTAAATTTGCTTTTTCCGAAGGCACAATATTTATTTCTTTGGTTCTAGAGCAAAATAAGCCTTCTTTATTTGTAAGCGTTAGGTAATAAGTATCTGGTAAAAATGCCTCATATTCAAAGTTAGTTGAAATTAAATCTCCGTTAGAGTTGTGCCAAGAATATTCAAATACATCATAGTTTAAATTTTTTATATCAGGGCTTAAAATTATTGGAGTTTGGGGTGTTTCTAAACATAAAATTTGAGGTGAATTTATTTCGAATTCAGGCAATTTATTTACAATCAAATCAAAGGTGGTAGTAACATAGCAGTTTTTGTTTTCAATATTACTTATTTGAGCAGTTATAGTTTGTGTACTAGTAATAAATGGATTTGGTAACGGACTAGATAGTTCTTTACCGGTAGCATCAAAATATTTTATTTCAAAGTTTGTTTGATTTCCCAAAAGGGTTTGTTCTATAGTTGAAGTATCAAATTCAAAATAACCATCGTTACTATCCTCGTTGTCACAAGCTGGAATAGTTGCCATTGGATTAATTTTCGGTAATTTATCCACAGTAAAAACTAAATTCGTTTCATCAAAACATGGTGCTCCGGCTGTATTTGTTTTAGAATTTGAAACTCTAACTTTAAGAGTTTGACTTTTAGTAATAAATGGATTTGGCAATGGACTAGGAAGTTGATCTCCTTTTTCATCGAAATATTCAATACTAATATTTGTTTGACCATTTCTAATTAAGTCATCTATTTGCGTAACATCAAATGCAAAAAAGCTGTCGTAATCATCATCACACTGTCTGGGAATTATTACTGGAGTTGCAATCGGTAAGGCTTCCGTATGCAATGTGGCAACATGGTTTAAACCTAAACAAGCATTTACATCGTCACTATCAATTCTTACATATATTTTTTGTTCCCAAGGAGTTGTATTTTTATAGTTTGAAATATCTGGAATTGTATTAATTTCAGACAATGCATTTTCTATACTATCATAAAATGAAATTCTTATGTTTTGTAAAGAAAATAGAGGATTACTATCTATAACTACTTGTTTTACAGTGCTGAAGTTGAAAATTGTTTTTCCATCTTGATTGTTTGAAGGATAATCTTCGCAACTGTAAAAATGTAAAATTTTAAAATTTGGAGGGATTTGAGTTGCACCAACTTTTAAGGTAATTTCAGAATAATTTTCGCATCCATTTTTATCTGTAATTTTTACAAAAACTTTACTGTTTATTATAGAAGGATTTTTGTAAGCAATTGGATTCTCAATTAAATTAATAAGCTCAATTTCTGTGTAATATTCAAAAGTTTCGTTTTTATAATTCTCCGAAATAAGTTCTCTTGCCTCATTTAAATTAAAGATGCTAAAACCATCATTATCGTCATCACATTGCACTAATTCAACATTGTTTTGTACAGTTGGTAGCGGGTTTACATTTAATTTAACTTCATTAGAATATACCCCACAAGAGTTACCTGTTTTCTCCATATAAACTCTAAACATATAATTATTAAAACTAAGAGGGGTGTTTTTAATTGTTAATACATTAAAATTACTGCCAGTATAATTTTCAGAATCTAATATATTTTGCCAGTTATTGCCATTATCTATGCTTAATTGCCATTGATATGTAGTTACCAAATTGGTTTTTATTTCAAAAATAGCATTGTTAAAAACACAAGTATTTGTAGTAATGGGCTGTTCTAAAATACTGATTTCTGAAAAAATGTTGTAGTTACTATGTGGTAGTGTATAACCATTATTTGCATTCGTTACAATACCGTTATTATCAACAATTACTGTTGAATTTCCTAAATAACTATCATTGTTTTCATCAGAAAAACCTGCTTCAAGCGTGTCGCTACAATTATCTCCATCGCTATCAGAATCGATATAATTAAATATGTTATCAGTATCTAAATCATTAAGAACGTATCCAATTAATCCACTATCAATAAAACTCTCTACATTATTATCCCAACCATTTAAACCAACAGATACATTATCAATTATTCCATCAAAGTTGTTATCGGGTGCATTGTTTCCAGATTCATATACATCTAAAATTCCATCATTATCACTGTCTAAATCATAAAAGTCGACAACATTATCAGTATCAGTATCAATAGGACTTGAATTAATATTAAATACATCATCCAAGCCGTTTTCATCCAAATCAATATAAGATAAGGTAATATTTTCACCTAAATTTTCAATAATATCTGGAATCCCATCATTATCGCTATCTAAATCTAATGCATCTTCAATTCCATCATTATCATTGTCATTTGCGTAACAATTAATTGTTAGCGTTCCATTAAAATTTGATGCTTTTTCAATATTTGTTGATTGATGAATAAATGAAAACCCTATAATCTGATTTGCTAAAAACTTGAATGGTTTCGTTCCGTTTGGAGTTGGGTTTATTTTGAAATGAATTTCAGAACCTGTAATTTGAGTTATTCCGGTTTCAAAAATTCCATCAAAATTAGTGTCAACCAAGAGTCTGTTATCTAAATCAATTAAAGTAATGTTTTTATCAGCTGGAGCAATTCTAGCTATAAATTGTTCGCCTTCTATACTATTATTTGGTAAGGCTTTGTTTTCACTAAACTCTAAGTTTATAGAGTCTGAAAAATTAACTGTATAATTATTATTAGCATTTGTAGTGGCTGAAATTTCACTTATAAAATTTCCATTAGTGTTACCCGTAAAACTACTTGTTGAAGTTGTATTACTTGTAAATACTACATTACCATTTGCCACAGTTGCAATCGGATTACCGTTTGAAAGACGAAGTTCGGGAATATTTATATTTGATAAATTTATGTTGACATTTCCTTTAGATTCAATACAATTTAATATTCCGTCGTTATCGTTATCAATATCAATATTATCGATAATGCCATCTTCATCAACGTCTTCAGGGCAATAGCTTACAGGCACTTCAAAAGATTCTAAAGTTAAATTTGTACAACTAACGTAACCTACTAACTTATATCTGCCAGGTTTATTAGGCACTAAGACGCCACTTGTATTTCCAGTAGTTTTAAAACCAGATCCATCATCGAAAAACCATTCTAAAGTATCAAAGTTTTTAATATTAAGTGCTTCTAAAGTAATATTTGGAATGCAAATACCCAGTGTTTGAAACACGGCGTTAAAATTTATTTCAGGAGCAGTTGGAAATCCAGAATAAAAGCTACCAGATGTTGCTGCGCCATTATAATTAAAGTAGGCACAATACAATTCGTTGTCACTTTCTACTGAAATATTACCACTAAGTCCGGTAACTTTATATGTAACATAATCTAAGTTGCCATCTACATTATTTGGGCCTATGGTAGAAAAATTTGTAATTGGTAAGTTATTAATAGTAACTGTAGCTCCTTTTTTTGATACAATGGTAACACCACCGGTAAAAGATGTAGTTCCAATTTTTTCTATGGCAGCAATATTATCTATATTCCCTCTAGTTTCACAACTTAAAGGTGGTACAAAAAATAATCCCTGATTTGCTTCAGAATTTGTAGCCCCAACACCCTGATATGCAAATACGGGTTGCGAGGTTTTAACATACATATTCCCATTAGCATTATAGCTATCACCTTCAATTAAATAGTATTCACCTTGGTTTAAGGTTGCTACATTAGAAAGTCCATTAACACTAATAGTTGTATTATTAGTGTGGGCAACTATTAATACATTTTCCCATGCATTTTCTCCATTTCCCTTTACAAATATGTAATCAGATCCAACTTTTTCAAGTCCAACAATTTGATCAATTCCATAATCTCTTCCGCCACCATCTGAAAAGCTACCATTTGTTGATCCACAATTAACAACAATGTATTTGTCTGAAGTAACTAAACAACCAATTAAACCATCTTTATTAGAATTGCCATTTAAACTATTTGTTGCAATTGTATAGCTTTCGCCTTTATTTAATGATACTTCTACTGGAGTTGTACCAGAATAATTTTTAATAATTAAGTCGGAGGGAAGATTACTAAAATTTACTTTTGTATCATCTTCTGTAGCCATTACCGAGACAAAATTTAAATAATTATCTTGAGGATTTTGATTTGTAAAACTTCCAACTCTAAAAGTTTTACCTAAAGCAGATAAACCTTTACTAACTAAAGCTCCTGCCTGAGCACCACTTCCAGCATTCATTCTTACTGAAACATAAATTACTCCTGCTGCTTCTACAATGTACCCTTTATCAGTAGTAACTTTACTTGTAAGGCTAGACTGCATAAAAAGTTGCGTGTATCCTGTGCCAATATAAATCTCTTTAGGATTTGATTTTGAAACAACACCTTTTATTTCGTTGTCTGGAGATCCTACTTGAATAATAGTAAATGGTACTTCAGTTTCACTAGGTGTTGATATGTAAATATACTGACTTTCAGGATTTGCATTTCCAAATTCTGCACTAGTTAATGGTGGTATATAATGAGTTTTACTTAACTGTGCATTAATTGTTTGACCAAAAAGAAAACACAATATTGTAATAATTAAACGAAAATAAGCTTGCTTAATCACAAATGGTCTTTATTTTAACCAAATATAAAAGTAAAAGTTTAATAATTATTAAAATTTTTATTAAAAATAATAGAAACTAATTATAGGTCGCGTTTTTTTAGCAAGGCATAAGAAAAGTAAATAAATACTGCTGTCCAAACCATTACAATTATTAAATCTGTAGGTTGTACAGAAAAATCTTTTGATAAATTTTCACCTACTTGTTTTGCAACTGTTTGTACAGCACTTAAACGCGTAAAAGGTTCTTTAATTAAATTAGAGATTGCTTCTAAAGGTAGAAATTGCATAATGCTATTTACACGTTCTGTAGTTCCATCAATATCTTTAAATTGCCAAAATAAATAGCCTTTTAAAATGCTTTCTCCAAAAAACCAAACTAAAATTCCACCAACTGCAAAAGCTGAACGTTTTACTAAAATACCCATAAAAAGTCCGAAAGAAAAGAATGCTACTAATTTTATAAAAAAGGCAAATAAGTATTCTAAATCGGTTGTAACAATAGAAAATTCATTAAAATCGGAATAACTGTAACCTAAAATTATAGAAACAACAAATACAAATAATGTAGATACAAAAGCAAGGGCTATAACCGTATAAAATTTTGAAAGGATAAATTCTTTTTTGCTTAATCCATCTATTAAATTTTGCTTTAATGTTTTGTTACTGTATTCATTAGCCATCATAGAAACAATTACTAACAATAAAAAGAATTTAAAAATTGAAGCCATAAAGGTGTTAAAATGCCAAATATATGGAAAGTTAAAAATGCCTTGCTCGGCCAAATGAAACTGGATTGGACCAATATCAAATTTTATAGCAGCAATTAGTGCAATTGAAGTTAGTAAAATAAAATAAATAAGAATTAAAATTCTACTTGCTCTGTTGAATTTTAATTTATGTAATTCTATGCTTAATAATCGTAACATTATGATTTTTTGTTTGTTAGTGTTAAAAATTGTTGTTCTAAACTTGGTTTGCGTTTAACTAAATGCGATAAAATAACACCATTTTTAAATAAATAATTATTAATTTCTGAAGCTGAAACAGGTTTGCTTAGGGTTGCAGTAATAGTATCCTCTTCTTCTTTTATTGCAGAAATTCCGTCAAACTGATTTAATATTCCTAAGAGTTGATTTTTGTTAGATTCAACTTTTAATTCAACCAAACCATGTGAAGCAGTCATTTCATCAACACTACCAGAATACAACTTAATACCTTCTCTAATTACAACTACGTGGGTACAAACTTTTTCAACTTCATCTAGTAAATGTGAAGCCAATAAAATGGTAGTTCCATTAGTTGCAATATCTTTTATTATTTGACGAATTTCGTGAATTCCTTGGGGATCTAAACCATTTGTTGGTTCATCTAAAATTAAAATTTCTGGATCGTTTAATAGGGCAGAAGCTATTGCTAAACGCTGTTTCATCCCTAAAGAAAACGTTTTGAATTTGCTATTTCTGCGTTCAAATAAATTAACAGTCTTAAGTTTTTCTTCAATTTTAGTAGTTGGAATTTCCTTTATTTTACAGACCAATTGCAAATTTTGAATAGCCGTCATATAAGGATAAAAATTAGGACGCTCAATTATAGCACCTACTTTTTTTAAGGCTTGATGGGTAGATATATTACCATTAAACCAGCTAAATTCGCCAGAAGTTTTATTAACAACATTTAATATTATACCTAACGTTGTTGATTTTCCACTTCCGTTTGGACCTAAAATTCCATAAATTGTACCTTTTTTAATATCAAAAGATAAATTATTTACAGCATGTATATTTCCAAATTTTTTGTTTAAATTTTTTAGAGAGAGAATAGTTTCCAATATAAAATAGTTTTTGTAAAATTAAGACGATGATTATTGAAATTTGTTACAGCAATATACTAAATTTGAATTTTAGAAGCGATAAAGTATGGAAGAACAAAAATTAATTTCACAAAAAAAACCCGCGTATCCAATTAATCAGCAATTGTACGATTATTTAACAGAATACAACA
Organism: uncultured Flavobacteriaceae bacterium; assembly: GCA_942492305.1. Classification (GTDB taxonomy): domain Bacteria; phylum Bacteroidota; class Bacteroidia; order Flavobacteriales; family Flavobacteriaceae; genus Lutibacter. The sequence goes on from CALOEI010000005.1 coordinate 115,147, forward strand.
GAAGTATTAAAATTCCTGTTTTTTATGATGATTTGTTGCGATTTACTGGAGCCATTGTAGTTTATGATAAAAATGGAGAAGATACTTTATGGGTGCGCGTGTATTATGCAGAATATGAACGCGATGAAATTGATTTAAGTTTAAAACGCATGTATTTAATTTTACATGGTGACGGTAGTGAAGATTCATTACCATTTTTAACTGTTGACGGCATTGATTATTGCACTTTTGGAAATTCTAAGCCCTTTAGAATTAAAATTAGAAATATTTTAAATGACAATCACACTTATTTATATATTAAAAAAGCAGATGCTTCTCGGGTTTATGGGTTAGAATTAGAACATATTTTATCGCCAAATAATATTAACTTTTTAGTATATAAAGATACCTTAATAGAAGAGCATGTTTTAGGAATTCCAGGAGACCAGTTTTTAATTGAAAATTTAAAAACAGTATCTGAAAGTGGAAAAAAAAGGCTTTCTAAAGAGTTTGTAAAGTTTAACGAACGTTGTATGATACGTTTATTAGGTGATATGCGTTCATATAATTATGTAATAGTTGCTTCGTACGATTTTGATCAAGTAGAATATAGAATTAGAGCAATGGATTTTGATCAGCAAAGTTTTGAAGGTAATTTAAAAGTCTATTTTCCACAGTATTTTAAAGAAAATTATCCATTTGTAAAAATGGTTTCAGAAAACTTGCAAAACGAATCTATTGAACAATATAAACGAGAGGAACGATCTGCCATAGCTAGAAGGTTGAGAGGGTCTCAAGAAAGGATAAATGATTTGTTGGCTTGTATGAAAAATGATAGAATCTCTACTCCAGCAAAAATTAAAGAACTTAAAATGGATTTATATGACTATACTTTAGATATGGATTTTAAAAGATGTAATACTATGGGCGAAATTTTAAAAGTGGCTTTTGATTTTGTCACTAGAAATTACGAAAATGTAAATACATATATTATTAGGTAAAAGTCAGAAGTAAGAAGTGGGTGTTTCAAAGTATCTGTTGTTTTAGCGGAGTCGAAGCTAAAAGCCAACAGTTATTTCCCGTTAATAATTATCTAAATCGATATCATCTATATTATCAAAATTACTTTCATCATCAAAAGCATCAAAACCAATATCTTCTGAATCTTCGCCAATAAATTGTTTTTCTGGTGCTTCATCTGGCGTATTTCCAAACGAAAGTGCTATTAGTGGTAATTCTTCATCAATTTCATCAATAATATCTGTTAATTCTACAAAGAAGGTCCACATAGAAAAGAAATCATAGATATAAATAAGTTTATCACCTTCCTTTTTTAAAACCATTGAAGTAATGCAATTTGTCATAGAAAAAGAGTTTTCATCTTCAGACATGTCAAATAGCGGAATTTCTTCACCTTGTTCCCAAGTAGCGTCCGTTAGATAAAAAGAAGCCATTTCTTGCCCTTTAAATCCAAACGATTTTGCAATAATAAAGTGCAAATCTTCTAAATTAATAGTCTCATTTACAATAATGTCTCTAAAAACATCTTGCTCAACATCTAATATCACTCTAATTTTATACGCCATTTTAAACTATATAAATAAAGTACAAAGGTAGTATTTATAGTTTAAATTCTTATTTTTACAAATCAACTTTTTAATTATGAATACTAAGGAAGAAGCTTTAAAAAAGTTAAGCATTTTGAATAAGATGTGTGAAAACACTTTAAATGAAACTTTAAGCATAAAATATATTGATATTGGTGAAGATTTTTTAGTTGCACGAATGCCTGTAGATTCTAGAGTGCACCAACCAGATGGAATTTTAAATGGAGGTGCAACTATGGCTTTGGCAGAAAGTGTTGGTAGTCCAACATCTTTATTAGCTATTGATATGGATAAGTTTAGTGTTCGAGGTATTGAGTTTTCTGCAAATCATTTACGGAGTGTAAAAAGTGGGTTTGTTACTGCAACTGCAAAAATTATACATAAAGGTAAAACAATACATTTGGTTGAAATTAAAGTAGTTGATGATAGAGATAGGGTTATTTCTATCTGTAAAATCACTAATTATATTTTAGCAAAAAGATAAAACTAAGCACAATAACTAATAGATTTTTTTAGACGATTTTAAACAATAAATTTCCTAATTTATTATTAGAAACTACAATTTAATTAATGGAACTAAATAATATAGATATATTTTTTGATAAAATTAGTGAAGTGTACAATGCCAATAAGCCGTTTGTTGTTTATAGTAAACCAAACAACACAAAAATTACAGCATTTTTTCAAAATACAACGGATCTTTATACTTTAAAATCTTTTGAAGAAACAGGTTTTATTTTTTCTCCTTTTAATAAAAATGAATCTAAAATTATATTTCCATTAAATGCGTGTACTCAACTAACTGCTTCATTAAAAGAGGATTTTAAACTTTCTAAAAATTCTTCAGAATTTAATAATGTTAAAAATGTTGAAGCAAAGAAGAATCATATAGCAATAGTGCAAAATGCAATTGATTTTATTAATGTTAATAAAGCAAAAAAAATTGTTTTATCCAGAAAAGAAGCTATTGTCTGTACTAAAATTAATGTGTTTGAAGTTTTAAAAAAAATGCTAAATAATTATAAAAATGCCTTTGTTTATTTATGGTTTCATCCAAAGGTTGGGTTATGGATGGGAGCAACTCCGGAGCGTTTAATAAGTATAGATTCTAAATTGAATTTAAAAACGATGTCCTTAGCAGGAACACAAAAATTTAAAGATACAATCCAAATAAATTGGAATAAAAAAGAACTGAAAGAGCAACAATACGTAACAGATTATATTTTAGAAAATATAAAAAATAAAATTACGGATAGTCAAATTAATGGACCCTATACAGCAAAAGCAGGAAGTTTACTGCATTTGCGTACAGATATTTCAGCAAAATTAAAAACAAAGCATTTATTAGGTGATTTAGTGAATGCTTTGCATCCAACACCTGCAATTTGTGGAATTCCAAAAAATATAGCGACAACTTTTATTTTAGAAAATGAAAACTACAACAGAGCATTCTACTCTGGATATTTAGGTGAATTGAATATAAATAATTCTACTAATTTATTTGTAAATTTAAGATGTATGCAGATAGATAAGAATACTGCAACACTCTACATTGGAGGTGGTATTACTGATAAAAGTAATGCAGAAAAAGAATGGGATGAAACGGTGGCAAAGGCTGAAATAATGAAACAAGTATTATAAAAACAAGAAACACTAAATTTAAAGTCCTTTACATAGCAATTTTATTTTTTTTAAATATGCTGTGGGGAAACATATTAAAAACAGCTTCTTGCAATTTCACCACTCGAGTAACTAAAAACCTAGCATTTCGTTGTTTAATAGCATAAAAATACAATTAGCCATTTCAATTTTTAATGATAATAATCATTTGAGTATCTTGTGCAATTTCATAAATATTTACAATAACTTTATGTATCTTTGCACTTTTTAAAAAACCGATTAGTAAATGCATCAATTTCCTAAAAACGAATTGGCTCAAATTGTTATAGCATCTTGTATTGCTAATGGAATAAATAATGTTGTTATTTCTCCTGGTTCTCGAAATGCCCCCTTAATTATTGGCTTTACAAATTCGGATGCAATAAAGACATATAGTATTGTAGATGAGCGTTGTGCTGCGTTTTTTGCCTTGGGTATGGCGCAACAATTGAAGAAACCTGTTGCTATTGTTTGTACTTCTGGTTCAGCACTTTTAAACTATTATCCGGCAATAGCAGAAGCTTTTTACAGTAATATTCCGTTAATTGTTATTTCTGCAGATAGACCAGCGCATTTAATTGATATTGGTGATGGGCAAACCATAAGACAAGAATATGTTTTTGAAAATCATATATTAGAGTCTTTAAGTTTAAATGAAACTTTAAATATTAATGGGTCTATAAAAGAAATGTTGGATGAAACTTTAAAAATTTCATACCAACAAAAAGGGCCAGTACATATTAATATTCCTTTTGATGAGCCTTTGTATGAAACTACAGATACATTAATGCATTTTGAACCGCTTTTAAATGAATTTGAAGAGAGTCCATTGGAGGTAGATTTCTTACAGAAATTTGCTGATATTTGGAATGCTTCAAAAAGAAAAATGGTGTTGGTTGGTGCTAATTATCCAAGTGAATTATTACAAACACAGTTAGAACATTTAACCAAAGATCCTTCGGTTTTAGTATTAATAGAGAATACAGCAAATGTTTCGCATTCAAAATTTATTAATAGTATAGATAAATTAATTTTCCCTCTAGAAGATGATGAATTATCACACTTTCAGCCAGATATTTTATTGAGTTTAGGAGGTTTAATTGTTTCAAAAAAAATAAAGCAGCATCTTAGAAAATTTCAACCTAAACAGCATTGGCATATCGATGCTAACAGAGCCTTTAATACATTCTTTTGCTTAAAGCATCATTTTAAAATTTCACCTGAGTTATTTTTTAGTCAGTTTTTCTTTTTAACCAAACCTCTAGAAAGTGATTATCAAACATTTTGGTTACAAAAAAAGGCAAAGCGATTAAAAAAACATCAAAAATTTATTGCTGATTGTCAGTTTTCAGATTTAAAAGTAATTGATACCGTATTAAAATCGGTGCCAAATAATACGCAATTGCAAGTTGGTAATAGTTCTATAATTAGATATACACAGTTATTTGATATTGATAAATCACTCTCGGTTTACTGTAATAGAGGAACTAGTGGTATAGATGGAAGTACAAGCACCGCTATTGGAGCAGCAACTGCAGTTAAACAAAACACACTGTTTATAACGGGTGATTTAAGTTTTTTTTATGATAGTAATGCACTTTGGAATGCTTATATTCCTAAAAATTTTAGAATTGTGTTAATTAATAACTCTGGAGGAGGTATATTTAGATTTATTCCGGGTCCAAAAAGTTCTAATGTTTTAGATTATTTTGAAGCACCACACAATTTAACAGCGGAACATTTGTGTAACATGTATAATTTTGAATATGTTACTGCCAATAATGAAGCTGAATTAAAAAATGAACTTAACAGTTTTTATTTTGAAAGTGAAACTCCTAAATTATTAGAAGTTTTTACCCCAAGAGTAGAAAACGATTTAATATTAAAAGCATATTTCAACAATTTAAAATAAAATAGTATGGATTTAAAAGTAGGTGATAAAGTAGATTTAATTGTTGTTAGAAACTTAGCAATTGGATTTACAGTTTTAGTAAATGAAGAATTTGAAGGAATGCTTTATAAAAATGAACTGTACCAAAAAATTGCAGAAGGGCAGAAATTAGTTGGCTACATAAAAAAAATACGTGATGATGAAAAACTAGACGTAAGTTTACAAGCTGTTGGTTTTAAGCATACTATTGTAAAAAATGAAATTACAATTTTAAATGCTTTAAGGCAAAATGATGGTGTTTTGGCGTTGCACGATAAAAGTAGTCCGGAAGAAATAAAATTCCAATTAGGAATGAGTAAAAAGGCTTTTAAAAACGCTATTGGAGGTTTATTTCGTCAAAAGCTAATTGTTATTTCTGATGAAGGTATAAAGTTTGTTTAACGATATATTTAACTAGAAAGAGGCTGTTTAAAAAGTTTTAAAACCCGTTGTTCTGAAATAAGTTCAGGTTGACGAATATTTATTTTTTTTAGACAGCCTCTTTTTGTGTCAATCAAAAATGTTAAATTTTCAGTCCACTTTTTAAATTGTTACTTAAAGCGCTTTTATGTACTAAAATTGAGATTGTTTTAAGTCTAAAAAAAGCTTTGCTCATATAAATATAACCGTTGTTTCCAATTTTTTCAATATTAGCTCCCCAAGAGTTTTTTACTTTATAGTATTCAGTTCCATTTTGGTCTTTTACCATTCCAACAATGTGCATTAAATGATCGTCTGTAGTATTGTAATTTTCGAATTCTTGTTGTCTATATTCAGGAGTAATAGCTGTTTCTTCAACAATATACGTTAAGCATTTTTCTTGATCATCTATTTTTTTAGGAACAACAGCAATTCCAAATTTTGATGAAAAAGTTTTTTCAGAAACATCGCAATCTAAAGCAACTGTATATCCTTGTTTTAGGGCATTATCTGTTTCTAAAACTAGTTGATTTAAAGGAATGTTATAAAATATTCCGTTTGAAAAATTATCAGGAATATTTAATATAAAACTCGAATTGTATGGTTGGTGGTTAAATGATGTTAATGTAATATAATCTGAAGTTTGTATGTTTGTTTTTTTAAGAAAAGTTTGTGGATCATAGGTCATTCCTTCATAATAAAAATCAGCAGGTATTTTACCTAAATGCACATCTAAAATAGAATCTACAGAAGTTCTCCAATGTGGGTATTCAGAATTTTTATCATTTTTAATATATGCATCTAAAACCACTTTTAAATCGGGAACAATTTTAGAATGGTCGTGTTTAGTTTTATCATTTTGTAATCCAGAATAGGCGCTTTCTGGAACCAAACCATAGGTAGCAATAGCATTAAATACGTCGTGTGCTAAACCACCTTCACTAAACTGAATTTTGCCTTGTCTCATAACATAATTCCAAGCTTTTTTAGGGTAGGTATTTCTTACGGTATACATTTCAGAAATATCAATCATTTCACCTGTAGTTCTGTATATTTCAGATTCTAAAAACGAGGAACCTGCATAGCTCCAACAAGTTCCTGTGTTACCTTGACTTTTTACTGCAGAGGCTTCAATGTCTATAATTGTAGTAAACTCATATTTTTGTTCAGTTTGTAAATTAACTTCAACCACAGTATCTTCTTGTGCATAAAAAAATGTTGTGGTAACTAAAAAAATGAGTGTTAAATAAGTAAGTTTCATGTGTTAATATTTAATGATTTTTAATTATTTGGATTTTGTTCAATGTAGGTACCGTTTCTTTTATCGAGTACACGTTCAATATTTTCGTAATACCCATCGGAATTAGGGTCTCCTTCTGGTAATTTCATATAACCACTTTTGTAATAACGTAAAGCCATTTTATATTTTTTTCCAGTTTCATAATAACGACCAATATAATAATCTCCAATTGGTGATTCTTTATATAATTTATTAATCATTTCACCAAAGTTTTTTAAATAATCTCCATTTTCTTTATCTAAAATAATGGCCTCTACAGCAATAATATCTCGTTCTCTAATTTTAAGATTACTTCCAAATAAATATTCAATTTCAACATATTTATTTTCTAGGTAAGCAATAGCATCAGCTGGCGATAAATGTTTAATATTATTTTCAAATTCATCTGCAGAAATTGAAGAATACATCTCAAAAATAAAAGCTAGAGCACTTGGAACGGATTGCCCAATTGCAGCTGTTTTTGAACTATTTTTAAAAGCATCGTATTTATATTTAAACTTAACATTGTTTACACCTTTTAAAATGGTGTCTGTATCTTTTATTAGTTGCTGTTTATCTTCTGCGTTATCTCTGTTATTGGAAAGGTAATAGTAAATGTTTTCATCTTTTAAACTTGAAGCTTTTTGATGTAATAACACTGGAATATCTAATGCATAATAAGGGCTTATATTTATAAACGCATTAAAAGTAGGGTATTGTTCAATTAAAAAATAATTTGTAAAATTTGCAGTTAAAGTGTTGCCTACTATGGTCTTAAAAGGTGAAATCCTGTAGGTTTCTTCTAGGTAATCTAATAATTCAAGTTTAACAAATTGATAAAATGCTTCGCTTTCTTGTGTTGGTAAGCTATTTCCTTTTTGGTAAGAACAATCTTGGTAGCGTTCGCCATTATAATTTTGGTTAATACCTACAATAATTTGCTCTGGAGCTTTGTCTTTTGCAGAAAATAAAATAGAATTTCCAACATATATATCAAATAAATATTCGGCATCAAAAACAATGGTTAACGGATATTGTTTTGAAGTTTCAGTAGCATAACTTGGTGGAACATAAATTTTTAGAAACCGATCGTTTTGAAGTATTTCTGAATTAAATCTTTTAGTTTCAATATTTTGAGAAAATAGCATTGTAGTACTAAAAATTACTATAATTGTTATAAGAAATTGCTTCATGTTTATATATTATGTTTTAAAATCCGAAACCGAGGCCTAAATTAAAATAAGCACCATCTTTAGAATTAAAAACAGTTATATTTAAATTAATTAAATCAGCAGCAACTAGCCAAAATCCGCCGCCGTAAGATGTTTTCCAATCTTTTGAATTTTCGTTTTTAAGCCAAACTCTACCATAATCAAAACCTGTAAAAATTCCTAATTGTAAAGGTACTAATTCTGTTTTAACATTTCGTAGCGTAAACCTCAAATCACTATTCTGATAAAAGGACCTATTTCCTGTAAAACGCTGATTTCTATAACCACGTAAACCGTCTAATCCTCCAATGTTTGCTGCATTATAAAACTCAAAATTAGTACCAATTATTATATTGCTTTTTAATTTTGAGGCTAAAACAAGACTTCCTTTAGAATTTAATTTGTAATTAATTGCAAATGAAGGAGTTACAAAAACATGGTTTTCTTGAGCGTTTTTAATGTTTGTTTTCCAACCAGTTGCTAAAGAAAAGTGCATTCCCAGAGTAGGGAATACTTTATTATCAAAGTTATCATAATCATAAATAACTTTTAAGCCAGCAAAGTTTTTTCTATTATCTAAGTTGTAGTCTAATGTGTTGATATACCTATTTTTAGTTCCTTCAATTTCATTGCTTTCTAATGTGGCTCCAATTTTTAATATTGCACCAAAACGCCCTGTCCATTTTAATGAAGGCGTCATAGCATAGGTGCTAAAGCGAACTCTATGATAATCTTCTCCAAATTCTTTTTCAAAATTTTCTGTTTCGTTACCAAAACCAAAATGATTAATACTATAGTTAGAGCTTGTAAACTTAGATTCTATTAAAAAATTCCAATTGTTTAAAACGTTTGCAAATTCGGCGTTGTAAGAAATATCAAAACCTTTATTGGCAAAATAATAACCAGCATTTAAAGTATGTAATTGGGTAAACGGATCTTGTTCGAAACCGTACACCGTAAATACATTTTTTATACCTAATTTAACACCATCATCTGGGTTAGAACCTACTGAAGGAATTAGTTGGTTTTGACTTCTTTTTATTTTTTTATAGTTGTAAGTGTTTATTTTATAGTTATTTGTAAGTTTTAGTTTGCCGTTGTTTTTGGTAATGGTGTTTTTCTTTGTTTTATAATCATATATAGTAACTTTTTTACCATTTTCAACTATATACTCATCATTGTTTTGACCACCAATAATTCTTATAGGAATTAAATTCTTTTTTATTCCTGTAACTTTAAAAACATTTTTATCATCTAAACCATAAATCCAAATTTCTTTAGTTTGTTTTTTAGAATACTGATTTTCCGAAATTTTACTTCCTTTTTTATTGTTTTTTATATTATAAATTTTAACTGATGTTATGCCATTATTTAAACGTTCAATTTCGAACCAATTATTTTTGTCTGTTCCTGTAATAATTGCATATTTTGATATGTATTTGTAATATGTTTTTCCAATTTTATCTAAATTTTTAAGTCTTCCTTTTAACTTAGTTTTTATTTCTGTAATTGTTTTATCATTTACTTCATCAGGTACATTTTTAAACGCTTTGTCAATAACTTCTGGAGTTAAGTTTTTTTGGATATAATCAATTTGAGTTTCCCAATTTTTATATGTTGAAGTTTTTAACAATGCAATATCTAAAGGGTATGGTTCTAAATTAAACCATTTTACATTTCTAATATCTTCGTCATACACTTGCATTAATTTTAGAGCAGGTATTGCGCGTGTAAGAAAACCGAGTATAAGACCATCGTTTTTAGAAAAAGCTTGGTCTCTATCTCTTGGCACAGGTTTATAAATAGTGTTAGCACCATCTTTAAATTCTGCCCACCTCCATTGATCTTCATGTCTATCCCAATCTCCAATTAGCATATCAAACAAACGTGCTCTAATGTAGGAGTCTTCGTCAAGTATATTATTATCTGTTTTACGTAACTTTTTTAATAAATCGTCTGTACTAATTATTTCATCAGAAAACCCAAAACTTGAAACATTTTTATGTCCAGAAGCGGCTCTTTCTTCAATCATATAAAGTTCATTACCAAATTCGTTATTAAAACCTTTTAAAGCATTTTGTTTTGGTACATAATATAACGTTGGATTTGCGTGAAAAATATCAACAGCACTTGCAAGATCTCCAATTACAAAAGGTGTATATGGGTGTGCAGTAGTATAAATGTCTAGCAAAAGACTTTCTGTAAAAGTATTATCAAATTGTCCGGCTACATATTGGTCTTTAAAGGCAACAGCTTGTATATATTGTGTGGCACTTTTTCGTAATGCTCTCATAACAAACTCACTACCATTTTTATCTTTAAGACGTAAAGATTTAGATTGGTTTCCACCACCTTTTCTAATAGGCGTTAAACCACCCATTAAGGTATCTAAAGCTACGGTTTTGGCGGTTATTTTTGTGCCGTAATATTTTCTGTAATGATCACCCCAAAAAAACTTAAAAACGCTATTTTTAGTCACTTCATTTTTAGTATATATTGAGGCTTTTGTATAGGTTGGAAAAATTTCAGGATATGAAGTTGTATCTTTTTTAATATCAGCATTAAAAATTTCTTTACTATAAATTAAGTTTTGTGTATTGTTTTTTTCGTTATAAAAGAATACTTGCGAAGCTCCATTTTTATAAACCTCAACCTTAGCATAGCCTAAACCACCATAAGAAAATTTGCTACCATTAATTGTTCTAACAGGGTTTGTTTTAGAACCTGCTCCACTAACAATTTGAGGCTTATTATCTTCTATAATGTATTGTAAATTATGTTCGTGTCCAGAAATAAAAATACTTTTAGGTACTTTTTGAGCAATGGTGACAATTCTTTTTTTAAGTTCTAAATACAAAGGGTTATTCATGTCTTGGGGTGAAATACCACTTGTTTTCCTTAAAATATTAGCTAAAGTTCCAATAATTGGTAAAGGAACTTTAGTGTGAAACGGATAAAAATGTTGTTTAAAAGACGATTGTCCACCATGATTTCCGTGAGAAAACATAGGATGATGTAATGCTATTAAAATAGTTTTATCTCTATTTTTTTTAACCAAACTTTCAAATTCATCAAAAAATTTATCTCGGGTTTTTATTTCACAATCATCGTTCATAGTTGGGTTTTTATTCCAATCTTCTAAGTACCATTGTGTATCAACTATTAGTAAAACTATATCATCTGAAATATTAATGTGTTCTAGAGGGCAACCATTTTCGGGAAGAAATGTATTTTTACCCAACTTTTTTTCGATATATTCTTCTTGCCGTTTTAAGCCTTTAATACCATTTGAATAATAATCATGATTTCCAGGAATAAATATTGTTTTTCCTTTAAAATCTTTAACAATATCAATTTGAGCATCTAATCTATGCTCAGAAATTTTTCTAGAAATATGGTCTTTTTTAGGCATCCCTTTTTCATAAATATTGTCTCCTAAAAAAAGTGTTGTGGTATTTTTATCAGCTTTAGAAAGTTCGTTTTTTAAAATATTTAAATGATTTAAATTTTCTTCATTTTTTGCATTTCCGGCATCTCCAATTAAATAGAAGGTATGTTCTATTTCGGTATTATTCTCATTTATTTTGGAATTCCAATTAACTTCAGAATCTTTATAATTTACTTTATAAGTGGCACAACTATTTAAAAACAAAGAAATTAATACCAAGTAAAAAGTAAAAATTGAAAAGCGATGCATTTAGTATTTGTTTAAAAATTTAAAAGTACATAAAATTATGTACTTTTGAGTTTCATTATATCTTTTTACAATGTTAGAAAATGATTTTTTTAAGGAGGTTGAAGCTTTTGTTTTTAATTTGTTAAAAAACGAACTATCACCTGAAGTTGTTTATCATAATTACGAGCATACTTTTGAAGTTGTTAAAAATGCCAATGAAATTGGTATTGCAGAAAATATTTCAGAAGATAATTTAGAAGTTTTATTGCTTGCAGCCTGGTTTCACGATACAGGTTTTATTAAAGGGTTTGAAAATCACGAAGAAAAAAGTAAAAAAATTGCAAAAGAATATTTAAAACAAAAAGATTTTTCAGAAGAAAAAATAGAAAAAATAAATGCTTTAATTGATGCTACCAAATTACCTCAAAAACCTAAAAATAAGTTAGAAGAAATTATTTGCGATGCAGATTTATATCATTTAGGATCTGAATCTTTTAGTGAAAAATCTAATTTATTGCGCTCGGAATGGGAACAATTATGTAACAAGTATTTTACAGATGTTGAATTTTTGACTGAAAATGAGCGATTTTTAAAATCTCATAAATATTTTACAAATTATGCTTTTGCCAATTTAAATGAGCAGAAAACTAAAAACTGGTTAAAAGTTCAAAAAGATTTACGAAAAACTATTGCAAAAAACGAAGAAGCTAAAATTAAAAAAAGTATAAAAAAGGAAGAATTAAAACGAAAAAAAGAAAAGGCTGATAGGCCAGAACGTGGTATAGAAACCATGTATAGAGTTACGCTTAGAAATCATATTAAATTAAGTGATATTGCCGATACAAAAGCAAATATATTATTATCGGTAAGTGCAATTGTTTTATCTATTGCATTATCTAATTTATTTCCAAAATTAGACAAGGCAAGTAATTATTATTTAATTTATCCTACTTTATTATTCTTGTTTATTACTGTGGTTACAATGATTTATTCAATTTTATCTACACGTCCAAAAATAACTTCGGGCACATTTACTAAAGAAGATGTAAAGAACAAAAAAGTAAATTTATTATTCTTTGGAAATTTTCATAAAATGGAATTAGAAGATTTTCAGGAAGGAATGACCGAAATGATGAATGATCGAGATTATTTATACAAATCATTAATGAAGGATTTGTACTTTTTGGGTAAAGTTTTAGATAAAAAATACAGGCTTTTGCGTATAGCGTATACTATTTTTATGATTGGTATTGTAGTTTCTGTAATAGCTTTTGTAATAGCTTTTGAAATGATGAAAAGTGCAGGGTTAGAAACAAGTTTAATTTAAATTTGGGTTTGTAAGTTTGTCTTTTAATTCTTCAAAAGTAATTTTATTTTCTTGTTTCAATTCATAAAGTACGTTTACTCTTAAAGCTTTTAAACCAGTAATGCCTTGTAAATCTTGCAAGTCTAAATATTCAACCGGATCATTCGTTAAAAAGTTAGTAGCTTGTAAATAATTAATATATTTTAAATATTCTGTTGCTTCTTTATCTTGGCTGTAAACTATTGCAATTTTACCTGGTTGGGTTAAACGTTCTTTAGTACCTTTTATCAAAACTTTATCAATACGTTTTTTAATTATTTCGTACCTAATATTATAGGCTCCATCAACATCAAAACGTTTCTCATCCATTCTAAACTTAATTGCTAACGGATTGCTATGAATTAAAATTAAACTAGCAACTTCTAAAGGATGTTTTAATTTAGCTTTTAAATTATAATTTAAATTTTCTAACTCACACATCATTTGTAGTTGCCACAAACGTAAGTTTTCTAAATAAATAGGATTGTAAACTTTGTTTTTTACTAAAGATTGCCCTATGTACATGTTATAATCTACACCATCGGTTTTATAACGTTCAAAATAATGAGGGAACATTTCTTGAGCTTCGTCTTGCTTATCATCAATAAATTTAGCTAAAACCTCATTTAGTTTATTTACACTTTTCTCATAGTCTTTGCGTTTTTCATAAACTACATGAATTTCAGGATCTATATGAGACATATATTCATTTATATCTTCCTTAAATTTAGGGTCTATTTCTTTTAAATGATTAAAAGCAGGGTAAATATCTTTTTGTAAAAAATCGGTTAAGGTAATTTCATCTCCAGAATTTAATCCTTTTCTAATGTTTTCTAAGCATTCTTTTATCCTAAAAAGTAAATCGTTGTAAATAGGTAAATTATAATAAATTTTTGCTTTTTCAATTACTTTTGAAGCGAGTTTTAGTTGTTTTACTAAATCTTCTTGAATAGCTTCGTTTCTGGCAGACGACGAGCCTTTAATATCAATTTGTCCATATAAAGGAACAACATTTTCAAAAACAATGTCATCTAAATTAATTTCAGCATTTGGGTTAAATTCTAATTCATACAAATAATTTTCAACTTCATCAAAAAATTTCCATTTTACTGAAGGATGCAAAGTTGTATAGTTTTCCTGTATAATAGACTCTATACGGTTTTGGTTTTCTTCCAAATAACGCTCAACTGCAATTTTAAATACAGGAATAACATCGTTTAATTTGTAGGCATTTATAGAATTTAATTCATATTTATTAATTGAAACCAACTCAAAAACACCCATTACATCCTCTTTTAATTTAATAGGTACTAATATTATGCTTTCTATAAGTTGATTTTTTAGGCTTTTGTAAAACTTGTTATAATTTGTTTTTTTACCGTATTTATCAATGTCAGAAATGGCAATTAATTCTTGTTTTTCAAAAACTTGGTCTAAAATACCATCGCAAAAGAAATCTGAACAAGCTTCGCTACATTCAGCATGCTTTATAAAGCTTTTTTCGGTTTTGTGCGTATCAAAACTAAATCCATTATTTAAAATATTATACGTAGAAAAGCCTAGTCTAATATTTTGTGTATTATAGAGTTTTGAGATACTTTTTTCAAGTTCTAAAAACGTATTTTCATCAACTTTTAATAAGTTTTGTCTAATTTGAGAAATTGAATAGTCAGCAGAAACATCGAATAAGTTCATAATTCCAAAACCTTCAAACAAATAACTTTCAGGAGGAAATTTTTCAACCCAAATATCAAGGTTGTTAAAATTATCCATTAATTCTGCAATATCTTCTTGCGTTAGTTTTGGAGCATTTTTAAGAGGTGTAACTTTAAAAAAATCACCATTATATAATGCTCTATAATGTTTTTCTATTCCGTTTTTATCTGGAATGTCAAAATAAAAAGGTCTTCTAAAATCTATGGCAGTATCATAACAATGTGCTAAAATAAACACACAAGACATAATAAACACTTTAGATTCGTCGTAATTTCTTATTTTAAAATCGTAATTGTCACCAGCATCATTTAAAATATTTTCAAATCTTTTTGAGAGTTTAAAAGAAGTAAAGTCAAACGGAATTGTTGCCGCCTTAATTTCATTTTCTTGTAAAATATCAGGAAACAAAATATCTAATAATTTATCAATTTCTTTATTGTATTTATCTAAAAGAGTTAAATCATCAAAACCATCTTTTAGTTCATGATAATCGTTCATTTCAGCTAATAAATTCTTTGCAGAAGCATTTAAGAAGTGATTTTCGTTTTTAGAAACAATTTCTAAATAATTAAAAACAGGTTTAAAACTTACTTTTATTTTTAAAGGAAGCTCCCAATTTTTTTGATATGATGATTTAAATATTTTCATTAAAAAGCCTGTAAACAATTATTTTGTCGTAAACAGCATTGCAAAGTTACTATAAAATTAATATTTATTAGTTTCCATATTTTTTACAAAAATAAAAATAGACTATTTTTACGTCTAAAATTATGCTAATATGAGTGAAATAAACTGGAAAACCGTTAAAGAATTTGAAGATATAACCTATAAAAAAAGTGGGGGAGTTGCCCGCATTGCATTTAACAGACCAAATGTTAGAAATGCATTTAGACCTAAAACAACTAGCGAATTGCTAGAAGCGTTTCATGATGCGCAAGAAGATTTAAACATTGGTGTTGTACTTTTAAGTGCCGAAGGGCCAAGTACAAAAGATGGTGTGTATAGTTTTTGTAGTGGAGGCGATCAACGTGCACGTGGACACCAGGGCTATGTAGGCGAAGATAATTATCACAGATTAAATATTTTAGATGTACAACGTTTAATTAGGTTTATGCCTAAAGTTGTAATTGCAGTGGTTCCAGGTTGGGCTGTTGGTGGCGGACATAGTTTACATGTTGTTTGCGATTTAACTTTAGCAAGTAAAGAACACGCTATATTTAAACAAACCGATGCCGATGTTACAAGTTTTGATGGTGGTTACGGTTCTGCATATTTAGCAAAAATGGTTGGACAAAAAAAAGCACGTGAAATATTTTTCTTGGGAAGAAATTACTCTGCACAAGAAGCTTTTGAAATGGGTATGGTAAATGCTGTAATTCCACATGATGATTTAGAAAATACAGCTTATGAGTGGGCACAAGAAATTTTAGAAAAATCTCCAACTTCTATTAAAATGTTAAAATTTGCTATGAATTTAACTGATGACGGAATGGTAGGCCAACAAGTATTTGCAGGTGAAGCAACACGTTTAGCGTATATGACCGAAGAAGCTAAAGAAGGTAGAAATGCATTTTTAGAAAAACGTAAACCAAATTTTGATAAAAAATATTTACCTTAGTAAAGTTGCGTTTATTCCGATATTTTCAGGGGATAAACGTTTAAAATATGAGTATATAACGAGTTGGCATTCATTAAAAGACAAAAGCACATAAAGATTTTTTAAATGACAAAAATTGTTAAGAATAAATGGAAATTATGGATAATACGAATCATTGTCTTTTTAATTATACCTTTAATATTTAGCCTTCATCATTTACATCTCTGGAAATTTTGATATTCTAATAAACGAAACTAAAGAAGAAGCTAGTAAATTATCATTTATTTCAATAATAATATTGATACTCTTATTCATCGGAGATTTAATTAAAGGGTGGTTTTCAAATTATATTTCTGATATTATTTTTCCTGGTGAAATAAAAAACATAAAAGAAACTGTAGATAAAGTGGATCTAGAAATTCACAAAGTATCTGAATCAACAAATGAAATTATTCAAAATCTAAATATTGATCCTAGGATTATAAAAAAATATTTAGATAAATTAACCTCTGATCTTTCCATTGATAAAAAGGAAGAAATAATACAAAAATGGTATGATGAATTTAAAATAAACTCTAAACTAAAAGAAATTCTAATTTTAATAGTAAAACATAAACAAAAAACATTATTAGAATTAGAGGAAAAAGTAAAAAATGAAAAAAACCTAAAATATTCAAATGCATTAAAACAATTAAAAATTTACTTCGAAAAAGAAGATGCAAAATTAATAGAACAAAATTATTTTCAATATATAAATCAAGAACGTAAGAAAAATTTAGAACTTCTTAAAGACTCTATAAAAGCAACAGAGCAAATATTTGCTTTTGATGAAACTATTGCATTATATAAAGAGCTAATTAAACAAGATCCATCTTATCATAATCACTTTGACTTTGGAGATTATTTGAAAAATATTAATCATTACTCTGATGCAATTAAACACTTTGAAAAAGCTTTAAATATTTATAGAAAACTCGCAAATAAAAAACCAGAAACCTACTTGCCGAATGCATCTGAAATTTTAAATAAACTAGGTAATATATATTTAAATATAAACCAGTTTTCAACAGCTTTTGAAAAGTTCGAAGAAGCTTTGGAAATTGACAGATTACTTAATAAAAATAAACAAAAAACTAATTTTCTTTGTTTAGCTAGAACTTTAAACAATTTCGCTAATTTACATAAAAATCAAGGGCAATTTCAACAGGCTTTAGAAAAGTATGAAGAAGCTCTAAATATAAAAAGGGACTTTGCCAAAGAAGACCTAAAGTTATACTTACCAAATGTACCTTTAACTTTGAACAATTTAGTTAATTTACATAAAGAGCAAGAACAATTTCAACAGACTATAGAAAAATATGAAGAAGCTCTAAAAATAAATAGGGAGTTTGCCAAAGAAGACCCAAGAACTTATTGGCCAGAAATAGCTTTAAATTTAAATAATTTAGCTCAATTATATTTTGAAAAAAATGATTTTCCACAAGCTATTGAAAAATTCGAACTAGCCTTAAAAATAAGAAGAGTTTCTGTTAATGAAAACCCAAAAATCTATTTGCCAGATTTAGCTTTAACTTATGATTAATTTAGTCTCATATCCTTTCGGTTAATAATGAACCGTCAAAGGCTTTAGAAAAATATGAAGAAGGATTAAAAATTTATGAAAAACTTATCATTGAGAATCCAAGCCTTTATGGAATAGATTATTCTTATACCTTAATTTTAGGGGTTATGTATTTGGAAAAAAATAAGAATGATTTAAGCAAAGCAAAAAGAATACTTAAAAAATACAAACAAGTTCCGTACAGCGTTGAACTATTAAATAAAATAAAGAAGATAGAAGAAGAATAACGAAATGCCAACAATGGCTATAAAAAATTGCTTAAATCAGTAAAATAGAATGTTTCTAACTAATAAAATAACTAAATTTAAACATCGGAAAATTACGTTTTCAAAAACGCAACTTTCCATAGCCTAAACCGTTGTGTGCACACCCCAATACAAAAAAGGCAGGTATATTTATTGAATAATGGATAAAAAAATAGCTAGTTAAAATAAGAGAAAAGGAAAACATAACTATCAAGCAATAAGCTTTGATGTTTATTGAAATCTAAATTGACTCAAATTAAATTATAGAACTTATAAATAAAAAAGTAATTACAGAGTAGTTAAATTTATTTGGAAATATAAAAATTAGAAATAATGAGAAAAATCAAATTTATGTTGTTCTTTTTAAGTGTATTGTTTTTTTCCAGTTGTGAAAATATGGTCAGGATTGATGAGATTGATAATGTCATATCAAAAAATGACCTTAACATACAATTGAAAATTGATGTCGATAATGATTATGAAATACAAAAAGTTTTGGAAAATGAAAATAGTAATAGTCAATATCTGAAAATTGATGTTGATAATAAGTTTTCAATAAGAGGCAAAAGATATTGAAATAAAAAAAAACACAGACTTCAATTACTTTAAAAACATTATCATTTATTTTTCTGGAAAGGACTTAAAACATCAGTGAGAAATTATACATTGGCAGGTGAAAATGGAAATCCACCGACATCAAAAACTCAGGAATATATAATTTGTTGATGATTTATTTGAAGCACAAGAAGGAGAAGATTCATTTATGCTGTCTCTTTTTTGTGAAAGTGGCACATTTTACATAAAGGATATAAAAATTGAAGAAGTAAAGGAATAAAGTACTGCACACAACAAAATGTAAATGTAATGCGGGTTTCAGCGGGTAATCCAACTGCAGTTCGTTGTTGCAACACCGCCAATTCGTCTTTGACGATTGACGGAAAATTTGAAATATTGAATAAACGAATTGGCTCCGTGCGGAATTGAAAGTTCATCACTTTTAATCCCGCACTCCACTTACATAAACCAAGTTTAAGGCACTTACTGGTATGACACCAATGAATTATGTTTTAATGCGAAAAATATTTTCCAGTAAAAAATATATCAAATCAAACATAGAACTAACTGAAATAGCATATAAATACAACTTCACAGACATTGCTCATTTTTCAAAAACTTTTAAACGATTTATAGGTATTTCACCAAAATTATATCAAGAAAATTGTAATAAGAAACAATAATTGCCAATATTATACAAGTCATTTCAATCTTATACAACTATATTTGACTAATAATAGTCGTTGCACAAAGTAATTATTTATCGCTTTTCTTTTTTTTTATATCAGACCTTTCAATTTCTCAAACTTTAGACGACAATTTTTCACAAGAAAAAATGCTAAAGGATTTAGAAATATTTAAAAATATACGTTTAGAAGCCAATTCAGGACTTATAACTAAGGACAAAAATAAATAGAAGTATTTATAGTGGGCAAAAACGAAATTAAGAACTTATCAACTTATCGTGATTTTACAATATCATTGTAGTCAACAATTTTGAAGGAAGCTCACATAATAGCACCAACTTCTTCTGAAATTAGATAAATTACGAAATGAGCCAATTATTTTCCATATTCAGTAAAGAATATTGAAAACAAATGGATTATCAACTATGACAATAAAACCATTCCTTTAGGTAGTGAAATAGTAGGCATTAACAACGAAAGAATTGAAGACATCATAAGAAATCTTTATAAATATTACACCACAGATGGCGTAAATACAACAGGGAAACAATTTAGTTTAGTAAAGGGTTTTAGTAGATATTACCGTTATAATTATGGACTTGAAAGTCAATTTATGTTGAATACAGACTATAAATTATAGGAATTAAAAACTCTAGGGTGTTTAAAAGTTACTCAAAAATGCGAATAAGAGATATCAAGGTCTTTTGATACTGGTATTATAGACTGGAAGAAAATAATCTTTCGTACAAACCATGACAAAGAATTGAATTCTACGTAAATAGTTTTAGTTTAGGAATGAAAAAGACCCAATCATCATAGATATGTTGCATTTTTAGATAGTGTTTTTGTAGCTATTAAACAAAATAACATTAAAAATTTAATAGTAGATGTTCGCTATAATGGTGGCGGAACTGACCCAAACGATCTAGTAACCTATTCATATTTAACTAAAAGAAATTTTCAAGAAAATAAACAGGCTTGGATTAGCTTCAAAAAAATACCATATCTTAAATATGTCTATTCTAAAATTCCAAGATTTCTAAGATTTTTAGGGGTTAGTAAGTATAACAGAGAGTTTCAAAAAGAATTTCCAGAAGAGAAGAACGGAAAGTTTTATCAAAACTCAAAAAGCAATGACCATAAAATATGGAAACCCAATAAAAACGCTTTTAATGGGAATATTTATCTACTTATTAGCCCAAGAGTAGCTTCTGCTGGTAGTTTATTTGCAGCAATGGTTGCAGGTAATAAAAACACAGTAGTTATTGGTGAAGAAACAATGGGTGGTTATTATGGACATAATGGACATACGCCTTTGGGATATATTTTACCTAATTCTAAAATTGAAACATTCTTTTCAGTTGTTAATCTGGAGCAAGACGTACCAAAAAAAGCTAATCAAATTTACAATCGAGGAATTATACCAGATTACAAAGTATTCAAACCTATATGCTTACATAATTCATAAGGTACACAAATGAATTTTGTAATTGACGATTAAGAATAATAAAGGAGTCGTCTATCATCCAATTGTGTTAAAAGTAAAAGAAACATCTCTGTATTCAGACCAAGTAAATTGGAGGGAGGTAAATTCCGAGTTTATCAAATTAGTAAAAGGAAAGGAAAATACAGACGGCTTAAAGAAAGGATTACAGTACCTAATAAATAGTTTAGGAGATAAACACGGAAGCTTTCGTTCCGCAAAAGATCATTCAATTATAGTGAGTTATAATGGAGAAATTAAAGGAATAAACAATAGAAATTCTGAATTTGTAAATACTGTGATAAATGATATTTCTGCAAAATTCTCGTATAAAATCTTAGAAGATGGTATCGGATATCTAAAAATTGTTGGAATTGGTCCGGGAGATGTAAAGGAGCAAGCTGATTTTATAAGAGAGGGACTCAAAGACCTCAAAGCTAAAGGAGTTGATAAATGGATTGTAGATTTAAGATTTAATGGTGGTGGAAATATGGAACCAATGATTTCAGGATTAGCACCATTAATTGGAGAAGGCTTTGTTGCAGGTGCAATAAATAAAGACAACGAAATACGTGATTTTACTATTGAAAATGGGCAATTTTTTAATTATGGTAGATTAGTTTGTAAAATGGACAGTCTTCCCGAAATAAAAACAAATGAAAAGGTAGCGGTTTTATTGAGCAGATATACAATAGTTCGGAGAATTAGTAGCTTTGCTTTTAAAGGCAGAAAAAATAATTTTTCATAGGAGAAGAAACAGCTGGTTATACTACTGGAAATGCTATATAAAATTATGATGAATTGGTATTAGTATCTTCAAGATGTATTTATTGATAGAAATAAAAAGAGGTACGATAACAAAGTTGGTGTAGATGAAAATATCGAATTTCAACATAGTGTAAGTATCGAGGATGACAATCAAATTAATAGAGCAAAAGACTGGTTAAATGAATAACTACCTACAACAATGTATAAAAATAATAGCGGTTTTGGTATTTAATCAAAGTCCTTTTTATAAATTTATGGTAGTCAAAAACTGAAAAGTTAGTGCGTAAAAAACCGCAACTCGCCATATTTCAGGACAAGACATTTAATAACAAATAACTTATAAAATTTTGATAGTAAAAAAATTAGAGAATACAGCATTTGATATTATCGCTGATTGTTTTTTAAGGTCTTTCGAGAATTACTATGTTAAAGTTCCAACTGACAAAAATTATTATAAAGAGAGATGGAAAATAGCAAAAGTTGATTATGCTCTTTCTTATGGAATGTTTGATGGAGATAAATTAGTTGGATTTATAATTAACGCCATAGATAAACGAAATGGAGAAAAAATAGCCTTTAATACCGGAACAGGTGTACTTCCAGAATATAGAGGGAGAAGAATCGTTAAATCGATTTACGATTTTGCTATACCAGATTTAAAAATAAATGGAGTTACAAAATGTTCATTAGAGGTAATCATTGAAAATACTAAAGCAATAAAAACTTATCAAAGAATTGGATTCGAAATTTGTAAAACATTTAATTGCTTCAGTGGAGAAATTAAATTAATCTCAAATGCTAAAATTGAGATGAATAAAGTTGACTATAATACTTTAGATTGGGGAAAATTACCTAATCAAAATTTATATTCTTGGGATTTTAACTTAGAAGTAATTAAAAACGGAGATTACGATTACTATCAAATTACAAAGGATAATTTTCTTGAGTCTTTTTTTGTTGTAAACCCCAAAAATGAATATTTAGCACAATTTGAGATTTTAAAAGAAAGTGATGGCTGTTGGAATAGATTATTTAAAGGGATAAAAGAAGTATCAAACTCAATAAAAATAATAAATGTTGATACAAGATTAAACGAGAAAATAAATTTCATCAATTCAATTGGATTATCGAATACTGTTAATCAATATGAAATGGAAATGAATATATAAACTGTAGCCAACAATGGCTATAATTTATTGTGGCATTAGAGAAAAATTGAAAATAATATCATAAATTTAGGCTTGATTTCACGCTTGAAAATCCATACTGGATTTTCCACAACGAAATCATAGCCGAGACCGTTGGTATTTATATTGAATGAAACCCGATTCTATTAACATAACGCAAATAATTAAAGAAACTACCTTAAAACATCATAGTGATGATTTCGCTGTTTGTTGGATTAAGAATGAGGTGGAAGCTATTGAAATAGACCAAGTTTTATATAAAAATGTTTCGAATTCCATTTTTTTTCTCGATCCTAAGTATCAATGGAAGCTATTGAAAAAAGATAGTTCTACTTCTGCTGGCTATATTTTGTACTTGGCTAATGAGGTTTTAAATAATCCTATTTTAAGTAACCTTCACATTAATAAAGTAAGGCTTTTCAATTCAGGCGAAATTCCATTATTTAAATTAAGCCCAGGAATTGAAAAAAGAACACAAGCAATTTTGGAAATGATTGATGAGCTTTTAGGGTCTCACCTTAACCATAAAGATGACGCTATACTATCACTATTGAATACATTTTTTGTATACTGCGATGGACAATGCAACATTAAATCTATAGTTTCAAATAATAATTCCAAAACAAATGTAGTCTATAAATTCAAAAAGCTTGTTGACAAGCATATAAATGAATATCATGAAGTAGCTTATTATGCCTCCCTTCTTAATCTTTCTCCAAAATACTTAAATGAATGCGTGAAAGAAGTTCTGAGTGTAAGTTCAAAAAGTATTATAATTGAACAATTACTCATGAGGTCTAGGCATGCATTAAAGTTTTCGAACAAAACCATAAAAGAAATCAGCTTTGAATTAGGTTTTTCGTCCCCTGATTATTTTAGCTACTTTTTCAAAACTCACACAGGAATTACTCCATCAGCCCTACGAAAAAGTTAATCGCTCCCAAAATCTATGGATTTACCGTGATTTTCACATTGTTATACAAATATTATCAATATAAATTGCGGGAAAACTTAATCATGGACAGAAAAAAATTTATACAAACTTCGGGATTTGGATTAGGTCTTGCCTTAATTCCTGGAATGATTCAAGGCCAATCTTTTGTTGAAACAAAGAATCACATAGCCAATTCTGAATCCAAAATAGTTAAAGATTCTGAAGGTGATGTTTTGAACGTAATAGGTGATATTCAAACCCACAAACTGGTTGGTAGTGATACTGGAAATCAAATAGTTGAATGGGTTGATAATGTTGAGCCTGGTGTTGGAATTCCACCTCATATTCACACCAAAGAAGATGAAATATTTAGAGTTATAAAAGGGCAAATAGAAATAATGGTCGATGGAAAAACAACTATTTTAAACGAAGGAGATATGGCTTTTGCTCCAAAAGAAATACCACATTCGTGGAAAGTTGTTGGAACAGAAAAGGCAAAAATGATTACATCTGCTTTCCCAGCTGGCATAGAAAACATGTTTAAAGAATTAGCAAAACTTCCAGCTGGTCCGCCAGATTTTGAAAAAGTATCTGAAATTTGCGCGAAACATGGTATTAGTTTTGTCTAAATACTAATGCTAACAAAGAATAAAAGCTATAGCGATTTGAGTGTTAACTCGAATCGCTATTTTATTTTAATTATGTAAATTGCAAAAAGAGAAAAAGTGATTTTTTGTCCATTATAGCTCTTATACAAAATCGTTGGCAATCATTAGAAACAAGAGATTATTAATATGGAAGAATATAAATTTCAAATAGCCGAAACTATTATTATCATTATAGTTTTTTTAATTATAAGATTAATAACTAAAAGAATAATTAGAAAAGTAGGAATTCGATTTAAATATCAATCAGGGAGAGTAAAAATCACTAATAAAATAATAGGTTTTTTGTTAGTGACAATACTTACTATTTTTTTAATGGCTATATGGGGAGTTAACCAATCTGAGTTATTGTTATTTCTTTCAACAATACTTACAATTTTAGGAGTTGCATTTTTTGCTCAGTGGTCAATAATTTCAAATATCACATCTACATTAATTATTTTTTTTAGTCACCCTATTAAAATAGGAGATTACTTAACAATAATGGATAAGGACTACCAAATAGAAGGGAAATTAAGTGATATTGGTATTTTCTTTATTATTATAAAAACAAAAGACGACAAGAAAATAACGATACCTAGTAATGTTTTTATGCAAAAAATGATTAGAAAGGAAGAAACTGTTTAAAATAAATAAAAGCGAACAAATTGCATAAATCATTGGACATTACATTTAATAAAATTTTTAGCACTTTTACAAGCAAGTGTTTCGAAATGCCAATGCTTCATGAACCAACCGTTAGCTATAAATAAACCATAGTGAATGAAATATTTAACAATCCTTACCACATTTTTACTCATAGGATGTAATTTATCCAAGCTTCCAAAAGAAAGGCTTTACCAATATAGTCTTAATACTAGCTATGAATTTACTAATAATGAATTAAATATTAAGCTGAGCAACACCTTACAGTGTCCAATGAGAATATGGATTCAATCGAAAGATGTTAAAATTAAGACTTTTTTCAATGATATTAATCCAGTGATATTAGAACCGCTTCAAGATACCATTATTAATGTTCAGATTGAAGGCGTGGAGGTTAAAGAGTTGAGTTTTGCATCAAGATTTGGAAACATCAGTAAAAAAGTAAATGTCAGTAAGATTGAATTACCATTCCAAAAGAATGAAGAATATTTATTGATTCAAGGTTATAATTCGTTACCTACTCATAATACTAATTGGTCTAGATATGCGATTGATTTTGGTTTAAAGGTTGGTGATACAATCTGTGCTGCAACAAAAGGTTTTGTAGTTGGAGTTATTGAAGATTATAAATTTGGAGGGCCAGAAGCAAAATGGAGGGACTTCGCAAATGTTATTACAATCTATGATCCCCAGATAGGGTTGTTTACTCAATATGTCCACCTTGATTATAAAGGAAGTCTTGTACAAGTTGGCGACAGTGTTTTGGCAGGTCAAAAAATTGGAATAGCAGGTATAACAGGTTTTACAAATATTGAACATCTGCATTTTAATTGTCTTGAACCTATCCATTCACAAGATGGGTTGGTTTCAATTCCAATAGATAGTATTGGTCAGTACCGAGTTTCTGAGATGAAACGAAATCAAATGATAACGAATAAGAACTGAGCAATACAATGTATTTAAATTTCAGCTCTCAAACGGTCGTTATGTTTTATGTACTAAACGTTGTGTTCTATTAAATTAAAATTGAGATTAAATAACTAGATATTACGAGTGCATAGATTTTTGATAAAAAATACTTCTTACAGTATTCTATGTTCTTGGATTTTTAATATATTGTAATAAATAAATTTATTTTAACTTATGAATAAGATAATACCATTTCTTTTAGTATGCATTTTTATTAGTGCCTGTAACGCCCCTAATGTTCAAGAATTTAAAACAGATACCATGTTTCAACCGTTTCAACCTCCAATTACATATGATGATGCCAAAGAACAAGCATTAAAGATTGTAGCTCAAATGAGCATTGATGAGAAAATTTCTTTAATAGGTGGTCATAACACATTTTTTACAAAAGGATTTGAAAGGTTTAATGTGCCAGCAATGTATCTCTCAGATGCAACGCAAGGAGTTAACATACGACGTCATTTAGATGATCAGCTAGAAAAATCGGTTGCTTTTCCAAGTCCAATTGCTTTAGCAAGTACTTGGAATAAAGAATTGGCAGGTAATTATGCAAGATCCATTGGAGAGGAGTGCAGAGCTGGTGAAATTGCAGTACTACTTGGTCCTGGGATGAATATTTATCGTATTGCACAAAATGGTAGAAATTTTGAATATTTTGGAGAAGATCCATACTTAGCTGCTCGTATGATAGAAAATTATGTAGTTGGAATGCAAAGCACTGGTACCATGGCTACTTTAAAACACTTTATAGCTAATAATACAGACTACAAGAGAAGAACATCTAATTCAGTAGTTGATAAAAGAACACTACACGAAATTTATTTACCAGCGTTTGAAGCTGGTGTTGATGCAGGTGCTATGGCTGTTATGACGTCTTATAATTTAGTAAATGGGGAATATGCCGGACAAAGCAAAGATGTTATAACAGGACTTTTACGTGAAGATTTAGGTTTTAAATGGTTGGTTATGAGTGATTGGTGGTCGGTATATGATGCTGAAAAAGTAATAAAATCGGGACTTGACCTCGATATGCCTGGAGAACCAAGAGCTGAATACCCTGATTATATGAAGAAAGATGAATTCTTTTTACGTACTTCAGCAAAAAAACTTCTTGAAGAAGGAAAAGTTAAAGAAGAAGATATAAACAGAATGGTTACCAATATTCTTACCACAGAAATCGCAATGGGTCTGCTTGAGCGACCGATAAAAGACGCTTCTTATTTTGAGAATTTTGACCAACATGTAGAAGTAGCTTTACAAACTGGTAGAGAAAGTATTGTATTGCTGAAAAATGATAATATTTTACCTATTGATAAAACAGGTGATATCTCGATTTTACTGACCGGCGAATATTCAGATAAAATACCACATGGTGGTGGTGCTGCAGAGGTTGTTGGTTATGATCATGTGACTATGATAACAGCGCTTAAAGAGATTTATGGTGATAAAGTGTCTTATATTGAAAACCCAACAGACGAAGATTTAAAAACAGCTAGCCATGTAATTTATAGTACGGGTACATTTGATTCTGAAGGTTGGGATAAATCATTTGATTTTTCAGAGAATATTAATAACGAAATAAAACATATAGCTTCATTAAATAAAAACATTATTGTATCTGTTAGCTCTGGTAGTGGCACAAATATGAGTGAGTGGAATGATGTTATTGCTGGCTTAATTTACAGTTGGTATCCAGGTCAGATAGGGTTTAAAGGTTTTGCTGAAATAGTAGCTGGTATTACGAATCCATCGGCCAAATTGCCTATTACTATTGAGAAAAAATTTGAAGATTCTCCAGGGTATGGATATATACCAGAAGGACAAGAATTATATACCGGTTGGGATCAAGATCATAGAATTATAGACCCAATTACCGATGTGAAGTATGACGAAGGCGTATTTGTAGGTTATCGTTGGTATGAACATAAGGCTATCGAACCACTTTACGCATTTGGCTTTGGCTTGTCGTACACAAACTATAATTACAGCAACTTACAATTAGATAAGGAATCGATAAAAGCTGGAGAAAACATCAACTTAAAAATAGATATCGAAAATACTGGAGCAGTTGATGGAAAAGAAGTTATTCAGGTGTATGTGTGCGATGTTGAATCATCAGTAGAACGTCCTTTAAAAGAGCTTAAAGATTTTAAAAAGGTTAGCATAGCTGCTGGAGAAAAACAGACGGTATATTTTACATTAACCGATAGAGATTTTGCATTTTGGGATACAGAAACAGAAGATTGGAAAATAGAACCAGGACAGTTTGAAATTTTAGTAGGTGCAGCTTCAAATAATATCTTGGCAAGTGCAAAACTTGAAATAACTAATGATTAACATTATAAAGCGAATACATAAGTTGTGTTTTATTATAACCAACCGCTAACAAATGATCAAATTCTTTAGAAAAGTTAGACAAAATTTACTTTCAGAAGGTAAAACTGGAAAGTATTTTAAATATGCCATTGGAGAAATTGTACTTGTGGTAATAGGAATTGTAATTGCATTACAATTAAATAACTGTAATGAATTAAGGAAAAATGAGGATGAATTTAAAGCTGTTTTGCAACAAATATATACAGTTATAGACCAAGATTCAGAGAATTTCAAACTTATTCGATATCAATTATCTCAACAAATTGAAATTATCGATGGCATCGTTCAACATCCCGAAGTTATAGATAAAGAACTACTTCCACATTTGTTGTTTTATTTAGACTTAGAACCATCTGATTTAAACTCTGAAATTTCGTATCTCTTAGGTTATCTCAAATTCAATCCTCAAAATAAGAATCAAAGTAGTTTAAATAAAAGCCTATCTTCTTACGGCAATGCCATAAACGAAGCGTTTGTCGCTAATAAGAAATCTATTACCCCTTTTTTAGAAAAATCGAATTTACCCTATCCTAGTATCGTTTTCGGTTATTCTGCATTAAATAATTTTGAAAATATGAATCTCGGTTTTTTTAGTGAAACCGATATTGCTAATGCTTACGAATTATTAAAGAATCCATTATTCCAAAATGCCTTAAAATCGGTGAAAAGTATAAAATCAACATATTTAATTTTCTTTGATGATTTTATTGCTCTTGCCAATACAAATAAAACTTTTATTCAAGACTATTATCCAGATGTTAAATTACTTTACTCAAATATTGGGCTTGTAGGAGATGCAACTCAATATAAGAACTGGACCAAAAACTTTCCTCTTAGGTTAACAAATGAATCAAAGGCTATCTGGGAGGGAGATATCATTTTATCAGACGGCTCGCTTAAATTTAGAGAAGGTGAAAATTGGAATTTTAATTGGGGAGGCAATACATTTCCATATGGTAACACCTATTCCTACGGCGATAATATTAAAGTTAAATCAGGTAATTATCACGTTATTCTTAACTTAAGTGATAAAACATACCAGTTTATTAAACAAAACAAGTAAATATTAAAAGCACAACAACGGGTATCATTAAGTGCTAAAACACGGAACCAAACCTTGTACAAAACCATAAGCTCTAAAAAAATATGAAAAACTTAATCATTATATTCTTACTATTCACTGTTTTTGGTTGTGTACAGAAAGCAGCACAAAATGAAAATGACAAATCAAAAAATAACATTGAGAAAGTTAATCTTGTAAAAGAACATTTTGCCAAAATGGAGGCGAACGCCTTAAAAGAGCCTTTTGTTGGAATTGTTACAAAAGATAGTGATTCGGCTGATGTATTTCAAATCCATTCTACTGGAGTTTCAACTTTGCCAATTCAAAAAGCTGCTGAAAGCTTTTTAAATAGCTTATCACCTTCACAACTACAACGCACAACATTTGGCATAAATGATGATGAATGGAGGAAATGGTGTAACGTAGACAATGGTATATATGAAAGACAAGGTGTTAGCTTAAAAGAATTAACCGAAATTCAAAAGAAAGTTGCTTTTAGATTAATTCAGGAGTCATTAAGTGCAAAAGGACTTCAACTTAGTAAGGACATAATGAAGACTGACCAAACCCTGAAAGAGCTTAATAATGGTTCATTGGATTATGATGAAGAATTGTATTTCATAACTATTATGGGGCAACCTTCAAGTACTGAACCTTGGGGATGGCAAATAGATGGACATCATTTAGTAATTAACTATTTTATACTAGGAGACCAAGTTGTAATGTCACCAGTATTTATGGGTGGAGAACCCATAATTACGACTTCTGGAAAATATATAGGAAACACATTGTTCCAAGATGAACAGAATTATGGACTAGCTTTAATGCAATCCCTAACACAAGAACAGCAAAAGGAAGCTACAATTTTAAATATAAAAACGGAAAATAATAATGTAGCTGAAGCCAATAAAGACAATTTAACGCTCAAATATCAAGGGCTTAAGGTTTCAAAGTTTTCTAATATACAAAAGGACAAACTGTTAAACTTAGTTTACTTGTATATAAGTAATATTCGAGAAGGGCACGACAAAGTTAAAATGGAGGAAGTGAAAGCACATATAGATAATACTTGGTTTTCTTGGGTTGGAAACACTTCTGAAGATGCC
The DNA here is from genome assembly GCA_942492305.1 of uncultured Flavobacteriaceae bacterium. Lineage (GTDB taxonomy): Bacteria > Bacteroidota > Bacteroidia > Flavobacteriales > Flavobacteriaceae > Lutibacter. Next base: position 145,869 of record CALOEI010000005.1, read on the forward strand.
GTTTTTTACTATAGAATTCATAGTCCAGTTGTATTCATTGAATTTGATCATCAAAGAGTAGTTGGAGTTCCAAACGCAGATAATGGTAAACCATCAAGAAACCATATTCATACCGTCGTAAGAACACCAAACGGAAATGATTATGGAAAAGACTTATTGAGGCAACATAAAGAAAAACATCATCATTAAAATTAATTGCTTAAGCATGTCTAGCATTTAAGTTCAGGACAGGCTTCTGAAAATTACTTACGCTAGTTTGCTTCATTTTTAGCAAGTGGGTTTTCTATTCGGTTTATATTTGCTAAATTAGTTGCTAAACCACATAACTAAGCAAACACAAACTGGTTGTTTTTAATACATTAAAAAACATTGTAATGACACTCAGAAGATTTAGGATATAAAACTGAATTTGAAGAATATAGAAAGGAACAACAGTTAGATTCTTTTGAAATTGGTCGAGTAATCTCAGAGCATAAGGATAGATATATTGTTAAGACAAAAAATACTGAATATGATGCTGAACTTATCGGTAATTTAAGATTTACAGCCGATTCTAAAAACGATTTACCAGCTGTTGGCGATTGGGTTGCTATTTCTGAATATGATGATAACAAAGCTTTAATTTATTCAGTTTATCCAAGGTATTCTCTTCTTGAAAGAAAAGCTGTGGGTAAATTTGGTCAATCTCAGATTATTGCAACAAATATAGATTTTGCATTAATCATTCAATCTGTCAATAGAGATTTTAATATAAACAGAATAGAACGCTATTTAACTATATGTAATTCTTCTAAAATTGAACCCATTGTAGTTTTAAGTAAAATTGACTTAATTGGAACATCCGAATTGGAAATGATATTAAAGAATATAACTAAAAGAATAAAAGATATTTCAATTTATGCAATAAGCAACGAATCTCAAGTTGGGTTAGACAAGATAAAATCTATATTAACAAAAGGTAAAACATATTGTCTATTAGGTTCTTCAGGAGTTGGAAAATCAACACTTATCAATAATCTAGTTGGTGAAAAATTAATGATAACAGGAGAAATTAGTGAGCGTATTGATAGAGGAAAGCATATAACCACGCACAGAGAATTAATTGTTACTGAAAATGGAATTTTAATTGATAACCCTGGAATGCGAGAAATTGGAATTACAAATTCAACTGCTGGATTAGAAACTACATTTGATGAAATTTTAGAGCTATCCAATAACTGTAAGTTCAAAGATTGTACACATACAACAGAAATTGGATGTGCTATTTTGGATGCTATTGATCAAGGAACGATTGACACAGATTCTTATGAAAACTACTTAAAAATGGAACGTGAAAAAGATTTTTTTGAATCAAGTGTAGAGGAACGGAAAAAGAAAGATAGAAATTTTGGTAAAATGATTAAAAATTTTAAAAAACAAAGAAGCCTAGATGATTAATTAAAATAACCATTAGTATCAAAACACTTGAACAATTATAGATTGAATTTATCAATCAAAAATTTATCGCTACACCTTTAGCGGGTTTAATTATTTGGACTATAATTGGAATTTTTGATGCACTCACAAAATGCATTATTGTACAAACTTTTTGATGTCTTTTACCTTAATATAGATTTATAGTGATTACTTTTGGAATAGTTTTAATTTATATAATCACAGTACTTATTTATAAAAACAGAAAACAAATAAAAACTGATTAAGTAAAATGGTGGAATTTTTAACAATAATATTTTTCATTTTTGCCGTAATAGATCCAATAGGGTCAATCCCTGTTTATCTAGAGGCCACAAAAGAATTTGATTTAATTCATAAAAAGAAAATTGCAATTAGAGCATCGATTATAGCTTTTCTTATTCTTTTATTTTTCATAGTAATTGGACAATTGATTTTAGAAGGTATGTCAGTCTCACTTGATGCATTTCAAATTTCAGGAGGCGTAATACTTTTCTTGTTTGCATTAACAATGATATTTGGAGATGGGAAACCCGAACATGAAAAAAAGCAAATTATTGATTATAAACATGTTACAATTTTTCCAATTGCAATTCCCTCTATAGCTTCACCAGGTGCAATTTTGACAGTAGTTTTATTAACAAATAATCACATTTACACAATAAAGCAACAAGCCATTACTACAGGAATTGTATTACTAGTAATTGGTATTACTTATTTAATACTTTTAACTGCAAATCATTTACAACAAAGAATAGGTAATTACGGAATTACAGTTCTTAGTAAAATTATGGGGCTTATTTTAGCTTCGTATGCCGTACAAAGTATATTAAGTGGAATTAGCAGTTATTTTGTTAATCTTTAAAAAATTGTGCACAACATTTTATATAATTTATTCTTACACTTGAATTAACACAAAAAACTTTAATAAATCTTTGTTACAAATAAAGAATCTCTAATTTTAATTAAATAAACTAGTTATAAAATCATTAAAATGAAACAATTTCAAATTATAGTTTTTCTTTTTTTTAGTATTGGTGCTTTTGGGCAAAAAGTTACTTATAACCATATTATAGACTCTAAAAATGTAGAAACTAAAGAAGTGATGGAGTTGTTTGAAAATTACTTGGCTTCAAGTCCTGAAAAGAAGCAAAGAAACCCATTTTGGAATTTAGAAGAACAAGAAAAACATACGAATTATGATTTTTTAGAAAGTGAGTTTCAGCCTTCTCTCTATATGGGGTTTCCAGTACAAGTATTAAGTATAAAATTTAAAAATAATATTTGTCAAATTAAAGCTCAATTTTCTTATTGTAAAGCCGATGGAAGTCCATATGTTTTGGCAATTGTAAATTACATTGCTAAAAAAGAACATGGTAAGTATAAATTGTACAATGTGCTTACACTTAACAAACAAAATTGGAATTTAACAACTGTAGGTATTGTGGATTTTTATTATCCAAAATACCATAAGTTTAATTATAAAAAAGCGCAAGAACTTAATGATTTTATAAATGTTATGTGTAATAATTTTGGGGTAAAACCAAAACCTTTTGAGTATTTTATCGCTAACGACTACGATGAAATACAGGAACTAAAAGGTATTGATTATTACATGGGAATGGGTGGTCATTCAAAACCAACTGGCAAATCTACTGTAGATAAAGTGTATTGTGGCGGTTTGGGTGAGTATTACATACACGAAGTATTTCACGTTCAAATAGATGAATATTTTCCTAACAAACATTTTTGGGTGTCGGAAGGTGTTGCCACTTTGTTAGGTGGGAGCAGGGGACAAAGCTTGGATTGGCATATTAAACGAACCAATCAATATTTAAAAAAACATCCTGAAATTAATTTAAATAATATGCTTAAATTAAAAAACCTAGATAATTTAACAGCTTATCACTATGTGCTGGGTGGACTAATTGCAAAGAAAATAGTTGAAAAAGGCGGTTGGTCTTTGCTCAAAAAATTTATGTCAAGCGGAAAAACAGATGAAGATTATTACAGTGCAATACACAAATACTTAGGAATTGAGCAATCTAATTTAAATGAATATTTACGCGAACAATTACAAATTAAATATTAAATGAATTATACCAATTGATTAATAAATAGCATAATACCAAAATTTGATTTTTATAAAAGTATTTGTAGTTATTGAATGTAATTTTTTAAAGTTTCTCGTAAAATTTATGCTAAATTTGACTTAAATAATATTTTAGATAAAAATGTACAATTAATACTATTACAGTCCTATGAAAATAATTTGCATTGGTAGAAATTACGCAAAACATATTGAAGAGTTACAAAATGAAAAACCTGAAAATCCGGTAATATTTTTGAAGCCAGATTCTGCAATTTTAGCAAAAAACCAACCATTTTTTATACCACCATTTTCAGATGATATTCATTATGAAGTAGAGGTTTTAGTTAAAATAAATAAAGTAGGTAAATACATTGAAGAAAAGTTTGCACCTAAATATTACGATGAAATTGGCTTAGGAATTGATTTTACCGCAAGAGATTTACAAAGCAAACTAAAAGAAAAAGGATTGCCTTGGGAAAAAGCCAAAGGTTTTGATGGAAGTGCTGTAGTTGGTGATTTTTTTCCAAAAGAAAACTTAGGAGATTTAACCAATTTAAAATTTACCTTATCTAAAAATAACCAACTTGTTCAAGACGGAAATACAAATGCAATGCTTTGGAAAATAGATGAAATTATTGCTTATGTTTCACAATTTTTTACTTTAAAAAAAGGCGATATTATTTTTACTGGAACTCCAGCTGGTGTAGGTAAAGTATCCGAAAATGATGTTTTAGTTGGTACAATTGCTTCTAAAGAAGCATTTTCAGTAAAAATAAAGTAAGTATTTAAGAAAAAAATAATTCGAGTTAGTTTTATTCAAAACGTACTCGAATTATTTGAAAAGTTGTTTAGATGTTAAATTGAAATTAGAAAGTAAACAAAATAGGACCTTTATATTCTTCAGCTTCTTTTCTGTGTTCTTTCATTATATCATAGCCATAGTGTGTTTTTACTAAATCTTTAAAATTATATTGTAATCTAGGAAAATCTCTTAATAATTTATTAAAACTACTATTTTTAGTATTACTCATAAAGTAATACAAAATTTCGGTATAAGCTCTAGTTAAAGTATAATTAAATTTATTACTATTTAGAGCCTTAATAAAATAATTTTCTTTTAATTCACAATTTTTTCTAATGGCAGTTTCAATACCGTATTTTTCAATTAAAATATATGCCATCCGTAAAAAAACTTCATGTGTAAAAAAAGAAGGACTTAGAGTGCAATTTTCAATTTGCTCAATAAGTTCGTTGTCATTTAATTCATTTGGTGCGATCATAGCTTTCTAAATAGTTGTTAATTAATACTTTCTCTTTAATACAATAGATGCATAATTTTATAAAAGGTTGCGCTTAAATTACTATTTTTATAAAAATATTTTTATAGAAATGCAAGCAGAAATAATTACCATTGGAGATGAAATATTAATTGGTCAAATTTTAGATTCAAATTCAAAGTGGATTGCTGAAGAATTAAATAAAATTGGAGTTTCAGTATATCAAATAACTTCTATTCAAGATACTAAAGAACATATTTTAAAAGTTTTAAATGAAGCACAACTAAATTCGGATATTATCATTATAACTGGAGGTTTAGGTCCAACAAAAGATGATATAACTAAATTAACTTTAGCTGAATATTTTAATGATACCTTGGTTTTAAATGAAGAAATTGTAGCAAATATTAAGGAAATGTTTGAAAAACTTAAGTATCCTTTTTCCAAAGTTAATAGAGATCAAGCATTGGTGCCATCAACGTGTGTTCCTTTAAAAAATAATTGGGGCACAGCGCCAGGTATGTGGTTTCATAAAAATAATAAAGTTATTATATCTTTACCAGGGGTTCCAAATGAAATGAAAGGTTTAATGCGGGAGTGTGTTTTACCAAAATTAAGAGAAACTTTTAAATTACCATTTATATTGCATAAAACCATAATTACTTATGGAATGGGAGAAAGTATGGTTGCCGAGCGTATAGAAAAATGGGAAGATAATTTGCCACCATACATAAAGTTGGCTTATTTACCATCGTATGGAAGATTAAGATTAAGATTATCAGCTAAAGGATCACAAAAAAAGGTTTTAGAAACAGGGATTCGCCTTGAAATTGAAAAATTATTCAAAATAATTCCAGATTTAATTGTTGGTTTTGACGATTCCGAAACTATTGAAATTGCAATTGGTAAGTTATTTAAAGATAAAAAACAGACTTTGGCGGTTGCTGAAAGTTGTACAGGAGGTGCAATTTCAAAAATGTTAACTGCAATTCCAGGTGCATCTGCTTATTTTTTAGGAGCAGTGGTAGCTTACCAGGCTTCAATAAAATCGTTAGAATTAAATGTAGATAAAAGTTTAATTAAGCGTTTTTCTGTAGTTAGTGCACAAGTTGCTGAAGCAATGGCGCTTGGAATTCAACAAAAATATAAATCGGACTATGCAATTGCAACTACTGGAAATGCTGGGCCCACTGCAGATTTAACCGATAAAACTGTAGGAACAGTTTTTATTGCTATTGCTACACCAACTACTGTTTTTTCTGAAGAATATTTTTTTGGAAAGCCACGGCAAAAGGTAATTGAAAGAGCATCAAATAAAGCATTAGAATTGTTAAGAAAAGAAATTTTAAAAAACTAGTGAAATAAGTTTGTGTATTTAGATTTAAAAAATTAATTTTGCATCTCGTTTTGAGAATACATAAAAAAAGTACAGAGATATGTCAAGAGTTTGTGAACTTACTGGAAAAAAAGCAATGGTTGGAAACAATGTTTCTCACGCATTGAATAGAACAAAAAGAAAATTTGACGCTAATTTAATAAAAAAGCGTTTTTATATTCCTGAAGAAGATAAGTGGGTTACTTTAAAAGTATCAACATCTGCTTTAAAGAATATTAATAAAAAAGGAATCTCTGCTGTTATTAAAGAAGCAAGAGAAAAAGGTTTTTTAAAAAAATAATACGTAATGGCTAAGACTAAAGGAAATAGAATTCAAGTAATTTTAGAATGTACGGAGCACAAAGCTTCTGGACAACCAGGAACTTCTAGATATATTACTACTAAGAATAAAAAGAATACTCCTGATAGAATGGAAATTAAAAAATTCAATCCTATCTTGAAGAAAATGACTGTTCATAAAGAAATTAAATAATTAGAGGTTTTCATAGAAAACGTCGAATAACATTATAAGACCATGGCAAAGAAATCAGTAGCATCGTTACAAACAGGATCTAAAAGATTAACAAAAGCTATAAAAATGGTAAAATCACCTAAATCAGGTGCTTATACTTTTGTAGAAGCAATTATGGATCCAGCAAACGTAAAAGACTTTTTGAGCAAAAAATAAATTTTTGTTTTTAAAATATTTTAAAGCTACTTTCAAACTTTTGAGAGTAGCTTTTCTTTTTTATATTTATAGCATAAAATTGTAGCATATGAGTTTATTTAAAAAAATATTTTCAAAAGAGAAAAAAGAAACTTTAGACAAAGGTTTAGAGAAAACTAAAACATCTTTTTTTTCTAAGCTTTCAAAAGCAGTTGCGGGTAAAACTAAAGTTGATGATGATGTATTAGATAAGTTAGAGGAAGTATTAGTATCTTCTGATGTTGGTGTTGAAACTACGCTTAAAAGTTATTGATAGAATTGAAGCACGCGTTGCAAAAGATAAATATTTAGGAACCGATGAATTAAATAAAATTCTTCGTGAAGAAATAGCAGGTTTACTTTCAGAGACTAATGTAGGGAACGAAACCGATTTTACAATTCCAGAAGGAAAAACACCGTATGTAATTATGGTAGTTGGTGTTAATGGAGTTGGAAAAACTACTACAATAGGTAAATTAGCTTCTCAATTTAAAAAGGCTGGTAAAAAAGTTATTTTAGGTGCTGCAGATACCTTTAGAGCAGCTGCAATAGATCAATTACAGGTTTGGGCGGATAGAGTAGATGTGCCAATTGTACGTCAGGAAATGGGTAGTGACCCTGCCTCTGTGGCTTTTGATACGTTAAAATCTGCTGTAGCTCAAAATGCAGATGTAGTTATTATTGATACTGCTGGAAGATTGCATAATAAAGTGAATTTAATGAATGAGTTGACTAAAATAAAACGTGTTATGCAAAAGGTTGTTGAAGATGCACCGCACGATGTTTTATTAGTTTTAGATGGTTCAACGGGTCAAAATGCTTTTGAACAAGCTAAACAATTTACACTAGCAACCGAAGTAACTTCATTGGCCGTTACAAAATTAGACGGAACCGCAAAAGGCGGAGTTGTAATTGGAATTTCAGATCAATTTAAAATTCCAGTAAAATATATTGGTGTTGGTGAGGGAATAGATGATTTACAGGTTTTTAATAAAATTGAATTTGTAGATTCTTTCTTTAAATAAATAACACAAATAAAATTTTTAAAAACCTCTTTTTCTAAAGAGGTTTTTTTATTTTTATAGTCTCCGTAAAATCTAATCGAATGAAAAACCTAATTTCCGTAGTTGTATTAATTATTTTAGTTATTGCCTGTAAACAAAAAGAAGAGCCCGTTATTTTTACAAAATACGATGAAACTTCTGAAATAGCGGCACAACAAAATCACGAAATTAATAGAATGAAATTTAAATTGATTCAATCTAAGTTCTTGGATATGAATGCAATTTTTAAACCATTTGAAGAAGATTTAGCATATTTTTCTGAAGATGATTATCAAAATTTAATTCCATTTATTTTGGAAAAAGATATTCCAACTATACAGGAATATGTAAATAATAGAATTTTATCCTATGAAAAAATTGTACTTTTTTATTTATATAGAATCCGAAAATATGAAAGTAATCACAATCTATCCTTAAATAGTATTATTGCACTAAACCCGAACATTTTATATGAGGCGAAAGAAAGAGATAAAAATCGTAAAGGAGATTTCAAAAATTCACTATACGGATTGCCAATTCTTTTAAAAGATAATATTAATACTATTGGAATGCCAACAACGGCAGGAGCTTATGTTTTAGCAGAAAACATTAAAACAGATGATGCTTTTATTGTAAAAAAATTAAAAGAAAGTGGTGCTTTAATTTTAGGAAAAGCCAATTTAAGTGAATGGGCATATTATTTTTGCAGTGGCTGTCCTGTTGGTTATAGCGCTATTGGCGGGCAAACCCTAAACCCTTATGGAAGAAAAGTTTTTGAAACAGGTGGTTCGAGTTCTGGAAGTGGTGTAACAGTAGCTGCAAATTTTGCAATTGCAGCGGTTGGTACTGAAACTTCAGGATCCATTTTGTCACCATCTAGTCAAAATTCTGTGGTAGGATTAAAGCCAACCATTGGGTTGTTAAGTAGAACTGGAATTGTGCCAATTTCAAGTACTTTAGATACGCCAGGCCCAATGACTAAAAATGTTATTGACAATGCAATTTTTCTTTCAGCAATGTTAGGTGAAGATGCTGAAGATAGCGCTACAAAAGGAAATAATAAGCAAACAAACTTTTTAGACTCTTTAACCACTTCAACTTTAAAAGGAAAAAGATTTGGAGTTATAAAAGAACTTTTAACCGATTCAATTTATAAAAATACAATTCAAATTATTAAAAGAGCAGGAGCAGAAGTTATTGAATTTGAGCAACCTCAAATTAGATTGAATGGTTTTTTAACCTTGCTTAATATTGATATGAAACACGATTTGCCTTATTATTTGAAAAACTATGCTGATACAACTATACAAATTTCATCAGTTGATGCCATTGTAAAATTAAATTTACAAGACTCTATAAAAAGAGCTCCTTACGGTCAACAATTATTTGAAGGAATTGTTCAAGATACTACTTCAAAAGAAGCTTTTAATTTAATAAAACAAAATCTACATAGCAAAGGCGTTGAATTTTTAAATACACCAATAGAAGCTTATAATTTAGATGCCGTTTTATCTATTAATAATTATCATGCAGGATTTGCTGCAGTGGCAAAATACCCGTGTTTAACTGTTCCAATGGGTTACAAAAAATCAGGTGAACCAATTAGTTTTAAGTTTTTTGCTAAACCTTATCAAGAACAAAAACTATTGCAGTTGGGGTTTGCTTTTGAAAAATTAACAAAGGCAAGAAAACTCCCTGTTAACTATAACTAACTTTTAATTTGTAACTAAATTAATTTTTTCCCAAAGTTCGTTATCAAAATTTGAAAGTGCAAAATTTGTGCCTTCTGAACTTTCTCCCATTCTAATAATTACCAATTTTTTGCTTGGTGAAACATAAATTTTTTGGTCGTTTTTTCCTAGCGCAGCATATAAATCATTTGGGGCATTTGGAATTAATTTTCCTGTAAATTCATATTGAGATTGCGGTAAATGATAAGAGGATTTACCATTTAACCACCATAAATATCCATAGGCTTTATTTATGTTTTGAGAAGTATTTATTGAATTTATAAAGAAATCTTCATTTACAATTTTGGTTGTATTCCAAGTTCCCTTATTAAATGCTAATAACCCAAACCTAGCCATACTTCTGGTATTACTATAATAAACACTAAAGTCTCCAGTTTGAAACCAAGTTCCGGTCATTCCAATTTTGTCTCTTAAATTTGTATTAAAAAATGTTGAAAATGATTGTTTGGAAGTGGTTTCTATAACATCTTGTAATTTAACATATACATTATGATATGCCCATCTAGTTCCAGCATCTGATACATACTGTAAATTTACAGCTTCAACATTATCTCCTAAATTATCATCTAAACCAGATGTCATAGATAATAAATGCTTGTTTGTAATTAAATTTTCTTTTTCAATAGGAGCACTTGTCCAACCATTTCCTAAATAATCTGAAACTTTATTGTTGATATTTAGTAACCCTTTTTCTTCGGCAATGCCTGTTATAATTGAGGTTAAAGTCTTTCCTGCACTTGCCCAATACCAAAGTTTTGATTCGGAATGATCTTCAAAATATTTTTCAATAACAATTCTACCATTGTATAATACGATAAAACTTTTGGTGTTTTTTTCTTCTAAATAATTAAGTAATGGGTCAATTTCTTGAGTATTCCAATTTAATACAGAAGGAGTAATTGTTTCCCAATAATTTCCAGTTATTGGTGGAAAATAAAGAGAATTTTCAGTTATTGATAAATCTTCATTTTTTGAACATGAAAAGATGCTAATTAATATAATGAGAACTATGATGCTTTTTTTCATATCTGAAAAGTTAAAAATTTACGTATTTATAATTAGACTAAACGCAATTAAAAAGGTTTACTTACTTTTGCAAAAATTAAAATACAAAATTTGTGCGTACAAAAACAAAGAAAGAAAATAAAATCAACGTAGTTACTTTGGGTTGTTCTAAAAACGTTTACGATAGTGAAGTGTTAATGGGACAGTTAAAAGCAAATAATAAGAATGTTGTTCATGAAGACGCTAATGATGATGGAAATATAGTTGTTATAAATACCTGTGGTTTTATTGGAGATGCAAAGGAAGAATCTGTAAATACTATTTTACATTATGTTAATAAAAAGGAATTGGGTGAAGTTGATAGAGTGTATGTTTCGGGCTGTTTAAGTGAACGTTATAAGCCGGATTTACAAAAGGAAATTCCAAATGTTGATGAATATTTTGGTACACACGATTTACCAAATTTATTAAAAGTTCTAGATGCAGATTATAAACACGAATTGGTAGGTGAGCGTTTAACTACAACGCCTACACATTATGCGTATTTAAAAATTGCTGAAGGTTGTGATAGACCTTGTTCGTTTTGTGCTATTCCATTAATGCGTGGAAAACACGTTTCAACACCAATTGAAGATTTGGTTATTGAAGCTACAAAATTGGCGAAAAAAGGGATTAAAGAACTTATTTTAATAGCACAAGATTTAACGTATTACGGTTTAGATATTTATAAAAAAAGAGCCTTGGCTGATTTATTAAAAGAATTAGTTAAAATTGATGGAATTGAGTGGATTCGTTTGCATTATGCATTTCCAACCGGGTTTCCATTAGATGTTTTAGAAGTAATACATAATGAACCAAAAGTGTGTAATTATTTAGATATTCCGTTACAGCATATTAACGATGAGATTTTAAAGTCTATGCGTAGAGGAACTTCTCATAAAAAAACTACTAATTTAATTGCAGAGTTTAGAAAATCGGTTCCAGATATGGCAATTAGAACTACGCTAATTGTAGGTTATCCTGGTGAAACTGAAGCTGCTTTTCAAGAATTAAAAGATTGGGTACAAGCAATGCGTTTTGAGCGTTTAGGAGCGTTTGCCTATTCTCACGAAGAAAATACACACGCTGCAAATTTAAAAGATGATGTTCCGGAAGATGTTAAGCAACAGCGCGTTAATGATATAATGGAGCTTCAGAGTCAAATTTCTTTTGATTTAAACCAAGAGAAAGTTGGTAAGACTTTTAAAGTAATTATTGATAGAAAAGATGGGAATGTTTTTGTTGGAAGAACAGAATTTGACTCACCTGATGTTGATAATGAAGTTTTGATTGATGCTACTAAACATTATGTACAAGTTGGTAAGTTTGCAGAAATTAAAATTACTTCAGCTACAGAGTTTGATTTGTATGGAGAACCGATTTAATTCAACACTAGAATATAAACAAAAGCGAGCTTAGCTCGCTTTTATTAGGCTTTTGCTTATTTCTAATTCAACAACACCGCATATACAAAAAAGAGTTTCCCGTTTTCCCAAAAGGATCTAAATAGTGGGTTATCAACCATATAAATTATGTTTCCACGACCTTTTCTCTCAATACCAAATAAAAGTGAATTTGGAATTTCTTTAAGAGCATTTTCTCCAGCATACCCTGAAATATGTTCAAAATTTTCTGGAAAATAAGCAACATTATAGCCATTTTCTAGCAATTGGTAGGTACTTGAACGTTGTTTCAAACTATAATAATTATTATTGTAACCGAAAGCTAAAGGATGTGAGTGATCAACAGTACTTTTAAAAATACTTCCAGTAATGGCTTCTTTTATGTATTCTTTTTCTTGTTGGTCATAAGGGATTAAATTAGGTGTTGGTTTTTTTGCATCTTCTTCTTTTGCTTTTTTAACTTTCAAATCAAATCCCTTTTTATCTGCAAAACTACTAACTGAACTTCCAATTGCAACTATATTTCCACCTCCAGAGGTAAAAGCACTTAGTTTTTTTAAATCGTTTTCATTTGCTCTATAGCCATTTGGTAAAATTAAAACTTGATATTTTGCTAAGTTAGTTCTATTAAAATTATCAATATTAATAACATTAATTGGATAATTTAATTGCGTTTCAAAGAAGTGCCATATTTCTCCAAAACTTAAAGATGAAGTTCCCTCACCTGCTAAAACAGCTATGTTTTTATTTTTAATTAGTTTAATACTCGAGGAACCAAAATCTGCTCCAGTTGCAACAAAACCAGTTTTTGTTGTATTTAGTTTTTTATTTAAACGATCTGCAATTTCAACAATAATTGCATCAAAATTAGAAATATGTTCATTTTCACCTCTCATAATAATTATAGAGCCTTTGTTAAATTGTTTTCCTTCAACAGAAAAATCTTTTTCACTAAAACGAATATTAAATCCTTCCTTTAATAAATTACCTAACAATTCTGCGTCAGAAACTTCATTCCATTTATGCAGGTAGGCATACGCGTTTTTAGAAACAGTATTTATGTTTTGTTGTTTATCAATTAATTTTAAATCAGATTCAATAGTTATTTTATCTTCTGTTACAAAACCTTGTAAACCATAAGCATATGGTAAGCTCCAAGCAGTAATATCGTATGTAATTGGATTGGATAGTTGTGCTTCTTGTTCAAACAGCACCTTTACCATTTTTCCTTTTGGTTGGTTTGTAGGTATTATTAAATCGTTTTTACTAGATTTAAAATTCTCAATAGATTTTGTTTCAAAATTAAAGGCTTTTATATTTTTTCCATCAGCCCTATGAAAATCAATTTCATGTTTTTGTAAAAGTTCCATCACGCTTTCAATTTTTTCTGGAGCGCCTCTTAAAATGTAATTTTTATGTTTTAAGCCAGAATTATCAAAAAACTTTGAAAATTCATCAAGCATTTTTGAAGTATTATTAACAGCAACTTCAACAGTTGAAAGTCCTGTAGTTGTATGGTGTGCAATTCTATCTTTTAAGGTTAACACTGTATTATTTTCTGTAATAATTCCTAAACCAGCTCTTCCGTGTCCAGCTTGTTCGTAGGTCATACCAATAGCTCCCATATAGGTTGGGTAGGTATCTCCATAACTTGGATACAGTAAATCAAAAGATTCTTTTGTAAAATAACGCCATCCTTCTTTATCAAAATATTTAGCATGATTTTTCCCAATTTCAGTTTGAAAATTACGTTGCCAATCTGTAATAATTTCGTGATAAGGTTCTGCTGCAGGAGCAAAATAATAAGGGCTATTATAACCTTGTTCGTGAAAATCTACGTGAATATGTGGCATCCATTTGTTATAAACTTTCAAGCGTTGTTGTGTTTCTAATTGAGTAGCCCACGCCCAATCTCGGTTTAAATCAAATAAATAATGGTTTGGTCTTCCGCCTGGCCATGGTTCGTTATGTTCAGTTACATCTGGATTGGTATTGAAAGGAGTATTCTTTGTTTGGTTGTACCAATTTACGTAGCGATCGCGGCCATCAGGATTTAAACAAGGGTCAATAATAACCACCGTATTTTTAAGCCAGTCTTGTTTCTCTGTTATTAATTTATATAACGTTAACATTGCAGCTTCAGAACTAGAAGCTTCATTTCCGTGTACATTATAACTTAGCCAAACAATACCAATTTCAGAATTTGCAGAACCTTCTAAAATTCCTGTTCTTTTTAAATTAGTTGTTCTAATTTCTTCTAAATTTCCGATATTATTTTCAGAAGAAATAAAAGAAAGATATAGAGGTCTATGCTCGTTGGTTTCTCCATATTTTGTAAGTTGGACATTTTTAGAAATGTTAGTGATATATTTAAAATATTCAACAACTTTATGGTGTCTTGTAAATCTTGAACCTAATTCATACCCTAAATATTCTGAAGGTGACTGGATTGTTTGTGCAAAACTAATAACCGTAAAAAAAATGATAAAAATAATTGAAAGGCGTATGGTCTTCATAAATTATAAAAATTAAAGCTCCAAATGTACTTAAATTAACTTAATAATAATATTGAAATAATTGTATAACTAGTATTTAAATTTTAAAATAAGTTAAAATATTGTTAGATGTTTAAAGTGCTTTCGACAAACTGTTAAAATTGTGTATTTTTATAAAATCAAATTAATTTTAAATGAACCCAAATTTTGAAAATAACCCTTCATTTGATTATGAAAAACATTGGAATAATGCTTATCAAAAAACGCCAGTTAATAATCTAGGTTGGTACGAAGAAAATCCAATACCATCATTTGAATTAATTGAAGCATGTAATTTATCTAAAGATGCACTTATATTTAATGCAGGTGCTGGAGCAACTACATTAATCAATAAATTATTAAATGTAGGATATAATAATATTATTTTGAACGATATAGCTGCATTTCCTTTAGCAGCCTTAAAAAATGAATTAATATTTAATAAAAAAACGAACATTCAATTTATAGTTGATGATTTAACTAATCCAACAGAACTTTTAAAATTGAAAAATGTTGATTTGTGGCACGATAGGGCAGTGCTACATTTTTTTACAAAAAAGCACCAACAACAAACTTATTTTGAGTTGTTAAGAAAAGTTATTAAAGTTAACGGTTATGTTATTTTAGCACAATTTAATTTAAATGGTGCTAAAAAGTGCAGTGGTTTAAATGTTTATAATTATAACGAAATAATGTTACAAAAAGGTTTAGGAGATGATTTTGAATTGCTAAAATCGTTTGATTATACATACACACAACCTTCTGGAAATACCAGAGAATATGTTTATACATTATTTAAAAGAAGACACTAAAATTTAATGAAAGTACATTGTATACCTTTTCAAGAAACTGGATATTTTTCAGATTTAATAAGCGATTATTTAGATAATAATTCAACATTATCTCAATTTTATGGAAACTTTCCAGATATTGAAGGTTTTAAAAAACAGTTAGAAATAAAACAAGATTCGTTTGAACAAACATCAAGAAATACTTTAGTAGAAGTACTTATTAAGCAATATAAAAATATTAATATTAGTGAATTAACTAATAAAAACATTAACGCTTTAGAAGAAGCGAATACATTTACAATAACTACCGGACATCAATTAAATATTTTTACGGGTCCATTATACTTTTTGTATAAAATTGTTTCAACCATAAATTTAACAAAACAATTAAAAATTCAATTTCCTAAACATAATTTTGTGCCAGTTTATTGGATGGCAACAGAAGATCACGATTTTGAAGAAATCAATTATTTTAATTTTAAAGGTAAAAAAGTTGTTTGGGATAGAGAAAGTAAAGGTGCAGTAGGAAGATTGAAAACTGAAGGTTTTAAAGCTGTTTTTAAAAGTTTTTCTGAACAGTTAGGAAATTCTAAAAATGCAAATTCAATAAAAAAATTATTTGAGAATGCTTATTTGAATCATACTAATTTAACTGATGCTACTCGTTATTTAGTAAATGCACTTTTTGGTGATTACGGTTTAGTAATAATAGATGGCGATGATACTAAACTTAAACAAGAATTCTCTCCAATTGTTAAAGAAGAATTGTTAAATAATATTTCTTTTAAAGAGGTTTCTAAAGCCAGTGAAAAATTAGCAGAAAATTATAAAATTCAAGTAAATCCTCGAGAAATAAACCTTTTTTACCTAAAAGATAATTTACGAGAACGCA
Source organism: uncultured Flavobacteriaceae bacterium (assembly GCA_942492305.1). Taxonomy (GTDB): domain Bacteria; phylum Bacteroidota; class Bacteroidia; order Flavobacteriales; family Flavobacteriaceae; genus Lutibacter. The sequence continues at coordinate 162,229 of CALOEI010000005.1, forward strand.
TTATTTTTGAAGATAATAAGTATAAAATAATAAACACAACCATTGTTTTTTCAGAAGAAGAAATTTTAAAAGAACTTAAAGAGTTTCCAGAACGATTCAGTCCAAATGTAATTATGCGACCATTGTATCAAGAAACTATTTTAACAAATTTATGTTATATCGGTGGAGGAGGAGAGTTAGCTTATTGGTTTCAGCTAAAAGATTATTTTTCAAAAGTAAATACACCATTTCCAATATTGTTGTTGCGTAATTCTGTATTGTTAATTTCTGAAAAACAGTTAGTTAAATTAAATAAATTAAATGTAAGTTTAAATGAAGTTTTTTATAAACAACAAGATTTAATTAATAAAAAAGTAGAGGAAATTTCTGAAGTTGAAATAGATTTTTCAGAACAAAAATCATTTTTACAACAACAATTTATAGGGTTAAAGGAATTGGCAAAACAAACTGATAAATCGTTTATTGGAGCCGTTAATGCGCAAGAAAAGAAACAATTAAATGGACTCGATAACTTGGAAAAGAGGTTGTTAAAAGCTCAAAAAAGAAAACTTTCAGACGTAGTCTCTAGAATTGAAATTATACAAAACCAATTATTTCCTAATAAAAGTTTAGAAGAGCGCACTCGTAACTTTTCAGAAATGTATTTAGAATTGGGTTCTGATTTAATTCCAATGCTACTCGAAGCGTTACAACCTTTAAAGTTAGAATTTACAGTAGTAGAATATTAAAATGGTTTAAAAGGAATAATTTTATTTTTAAATCCGTATTCCATAGTTGTTACTTTACTGCTCTTAATTTTAGCAGCTTCTGTTTCATCTAATTCAAAATCTATTTCAGTATAATAAACGTTTGTATTTTTAATCTTATTAGATTCTATAGTTGTATTATCAGAATTTAATTCAATAGACTCATTTTTAAAATTAAATGCAACCGTACAACCAGTTCTTTTAATATTAACTTTAGTATCTCCAATAATTACTGTTTTTAGATAAGGAAATCCTCCTAACTCTTCAATATCAGCATATACAATATTGGTTTCATTTTTAGCATATTTTGTACCTCCTTTAAAATCAATTTGTTTTATAACTTCCTCATTAGAAGGTACTTCTTTTGGTTTATTGAATAGTTTAGAAAATGAAAATGCCATATTTAAGTTTTGAAGAATAATTAATTATTATGATAGGCTTGGTTGTGTTCAAGCGGATTACCACAAGACTTACAGTTTACTAAAGTACCTGCGCCTCCTACACATCCGTTTGTGCAGGTATAATGATAAACGCCTGCAGCATTTTGAGCAGGAGCTGGAGCCGGTGGTGTAGCAATTGTATTATTTTGAGTTGAAGTTGCTGAATTATCGGGAACTTGTAAAGGTCCATTTTTTAAGAAATCATCATTATGAAAAGCCACATTATGTGTGTACGGAGTATTACAAGTTGGACAAACTCCTTCGTTATCAGAACCACTATTTTCACACTTATTTAAACAAATATAATGCTTAACTGCTACCTTACTATTCATATTTGTTTTTGGTTTGTTTTCTTTACAAGAAATTGAAGTAACAAAAATAAGTAGTATTAGTATTTTTAATGCTTTCATAAAATAGTATTTTTTTAGTTTTAAATGTTAAAAATCAAATATACTAAAAATTTAATTTCTTTAGATTGATGTATTTCTAGGTAAATAAAAAAGCTGCCAAACTTTTATTTTGACAGCTTTTTTTAATTTTAAAATGAATTTTATAAATGTATTACTTCGTCATAAGCATCCGCTACTGCTTCCATAACCGCTTCGCTCATAGTAGGGTGTGGGTGAATAGCTTTTAAAACTTCGTGACCTGTTGTTTCTAGTTTTCTTCCTAAAACTGCTTCAGCAATCATATCAGTTACTCCAGCTCCAATCATATGGCAACCTAACCATTCACCATATTTTGCATCGAAAATTACTTTTACAAAACCATCTGGAGTACCAGCAGCTTTTGCTTTTCCAGAAGCTGAGAATGGGAATTTACCAACTTTAATTTCGTATCCAGCTTCAATTGCTTTAGCTTCAGTTAAACCAACGCTTGCAATTTCAGGAGTGCAATAGGTACAACCAGGAACATTGCCGTAGTCAATTTTTTCAGTGTGTAAACCAGCTATTTTTTCAACGCACGTAATTCCTTCGGCAGAAGCAACGTGTGCTAATGCTTGTCCAGGAACAACATCACCAATTGCATAATAACCAGGAATATTTGTTTTGTAAAAATCATTTACCAAAATTTTACCTCTATCTACTACTATACCAACATCTTCAAAACCAATGTTTTCAATGTTTGATTTAATTCCAACTGCTGAAAGAACAATATCAGCAATTTCTAAAATTTTCTTCCGCCTTTTTTATTTTTAACAACAGCTTTTACACCTTTTCCAGAAGTATCTACTGATTCTACAGAAGAATTTGTCATAACTTTAATTCCAGATTTTTTTAAAGATCGTTCAAATTGTTTAGATATATCAACATCTTCGACAGGAACTACCCTTGCTATAAATTCTACGACAGTAACTTCAGTACCTATAGAATTATAAAAATATGCGAATTCCGCACCAATAGCTCCAGATCCAACAACAATCATTTTTTTAGGTTGTTTTGGTAACGTCATAGCCTCTGCTATAGCCAATTACTTTTTTTACCATCATAGGTAAATTTGGTAATTCTCTTGAGCGACCACCAGTTGCTATAATGATATTATCAGCTGTATATTGCTTACTTTACCATCGCTATCTGTAACGATCTACTTTTTTGCCAGTTCTAAAGTTGCGGTACCCATAATAACATCAATTTTGTTTTTTTCATCAAAAATTGAACTCCTTTACTCATTCCATCTGCAACATTTCTACTTCGTTTAATAACAGCTTCAAAATCTTTGTCAATCGCCTCAGCTTTTAAACCATATTGATCTACATGTTTTAAGTAATCGAATACCTGAGCACTTTTTAATAATGCTTTTGTAGGAATACATCCCCAGTTTAAACAAATTCCACCTAAATTTTCTTTTTCTACAACAGCAACTTTAAATCCCAATTGCGATGCTCTAATTGCTGCTACATATCCTCCAGGTCCACTACCAATAACTATTAAATCGAAATTCATATTTGGTTTTATAATTTGCTTTTAATGTTAATGCCGAATTTGACTCGGTAAATTTAACTTATTTTTTAATTGAATTTGATTTGAGAATTTCTCAATTCTTTTTATTATTAATTTAGAATTCTTCAATTTTTATTTTAATAGCCTTTTACAATATGTTTTATTCTAAACAAAATAAATAAAAAGTACGATTTATATTGTTAACTACATTCGTTCGAACATCAATACCTAACAGACCAAAAGCCGTTTTTAATAACTTCGCTAACTTTCCTGAAAGCTGGGTTCTAATTATTTTTCTTGCTCCGAAATCACATCCTAAAATTGGCAATGTTTGGTAGAATGAATTAAATTCCTTGACCAAATCATAAATGTAATTGGCAATCAATGCGGGACTATAATTCTCTGCGGCCAATAGAATTGTATCCGGAAAGAGCTGTAAGTGCTTTATCAGTTCCTTTTCTTTTAGGTGAAGACCTGTCAGGTTTTGAAAACCTGACAAGTCTAAGTCCAAAGTTTCAGCTTTTCTTAATATGGATTGAATTCGTGCATAGGTATACTGAATAAACGGACCTGTATTTCCCTGAAAGTCGACCGATTCTTCGGGGTTGAAGAGATTTCTCTTTTTAGGGTCCACTTTTAGAATGTAATATTTTAACGCCCCTAGGCCGATGATTTTATAAAGATGCTGTTTTTCGTTCTCCGAATAGTCCTCCAGTTTACCCAATTCCTCTGAAATCGAAGCTGCCGTGTTCGTCATTTCCTGCATCAAATCATCGGCATCAACGACCGTACCCTCACGACTCTTCATTTTCCCGCTGGGCAGATCTACCATGCCGTAACTTAAATGGTGCAGTTGTTCCGCCCAAGAAAAACCAAGTTTCTTAAGGATCAAGAACAACACTTTGAAATGATAGTCTTGCTCATTACCCACGGTATAGACCATACCGTTGATATCAGGATAATCTTTTACCCTTTGTATCGCAGTACCAATGTCTTGTGTCATATAAACCGCTGTACCGTCTGAACGCAAAACTATTTTTTCGTCCAGACCTTCATCCGTGAGGTCGATCCAGACACTTCCATCTTCTTTTTGAAAGAAAACGCCATTGTCCAAACCTTCCTGTACGAACATCTTTTCCTAATAAATAAGTGTCACTTTCGTAATAAAGTTTATCGAAATCAACTCCCAGATTTTCATATGTTTCGTCAAAACCTTCGTAGACCCATCCGTTCATCTTTTTCCAAAGTGAAACTACTTCTTGATCTCCTGCTTCCCACTTCAGGAGCATTTGTTGGGCTTCTAATAATACTGGGGCTTCCTTTTCTGCCACTTTTACTTCCGTTCCATTGGCAATCATTTTGTCGATTTCGGCTTTATAGGCATTGTTGAATTCGACATAATAGTTTCCTACCAGTTTATCCCCTTTCAAACCCGTACTTTCGGGTGTCTGGCCATTTCCATACCGTTGCCATGCCAACATACTTTTACAAATATGGATTCCACGGTCATTGATGATCTGTGTTTTATACACTTTTTTTCCGGAAGCTTTTAAAATCTCCGCAACCGAATAACCCAAAAGATTATTTCGAATATGTCCTAGGTGAAGTGGTTTATTGGTATTCGGGGAGGAATATTCCACCATGACGGCATCCTTCGTTTTGGAGCCCATACCGAAGGTCGGATCATCCTTTATGCTGTTAAAGAAGTCGAGATAATAAATATCCTTCAGAAATTTCCAAGTTTCAAAAAACCCTTGACCACATTGAAGTCAGCAAACTGATCTACATTTTCCATTAAAAATGTACCGATCCGTTCCCCTATCTGCACGGGATTCCCTTTGACCAATCGTAACATCGGAAAGACCACCACGGTAACATCACCTTCAAAATCTTTTCACGTCGATATGTAATTTAAAAATATTCCCGTCTTTATCTAAATCAAACCATAATTTTCCTTCGGGAAGTGATGATAATTCCTTTGGGAATTTAAATGTAAAAATATGATGATTCCAGTGTTTCAAATCTGCATAA
>CALOEI010000006.1:0-112272 GCA_942492305.1 uncultured Flavobacteriaceae bacterium
CATTAGCAGATGCACCAGCAGATGTAGAAGCATGTGATAGCTATACCTTACCAGCCTTAACCAATGGAAACTATTTCACTGCAACTAACGGAGGAGGAACAGCCTTATCAGCAGGAGACAACATCACCACAACACAGACGATTTTTGTTTACAGTCCAGGAACAGGTTCATGTCCAGATGTAGAGAATAGTTTTGTAGTAACGATTAATGATACACCATTAGCCGATGCGCCAGCAGATGTAGAAGCATTGTGTGATACTTATACATTACCAGCCTTGACCAATGGGATCTTATTTTGCTGCAACAGGCGGAACTGATCCGCATTAGCCTCAGGATACGATCAATAACAAGTACACAAACGATTTTTGTATAGTGCAGAAACAGGTTCATGTCCAACTGTAGAGAACAGTTTTGCAGTAACGATTAATGATACACCATTAGCAGATGCGCCAGCAGATGTAACAATGTGTGATAGTTATACATTACCAGCCTTGACTAATGGATCTTATTTTGCTACAACAGGCGGAGTTGATCCGATAGCCTCAGGTACATCAATAACAAGTACACAAACAATTTATGTATATGCAGAAACAGGAACAACTCCTAACTGTTTTACAGAGAATAGTTTTACAGTAACGATTAATGATACACCATTAGCAGATGCGCCAGCAGATGTAACAATGTGTGATAGTTATACATTACCAGCCTTGACTAATGGATCTTATTTTGCTACAACAGGCGGAGTTGATCCGATAGCCTCAGGTACATCAATAACAAGTACACAAACAATTTATGTATATGCAGAAACAGGAACAACTCCTAACTGTTTTACAGAGAATAGTTTTACAGTAACGATTAATGATACACCATTAGCAGATGCGCCAGCAGATGTAACAATGTGTGATAGTTATACATTACCAGCCTTGACTAATGGATCTTATTTTGCTACAACAGGCGGAGTTGATCCGCTATAGCCTCAGGTAGATCAATAACAAGTACACAAACAATTTTTGTATATGCAGTACAGGAACAGACTCCTAACTGTTTTATGCAGAGAATAGTTTTACAGTAACGATTAATGATACACCATTAGCAGATGCGCCAGCAGATGTAACAATGTGTGATAGTTATACATTACCAGCCTTGACTAATGGATCTTATTTTGCTGCAACAGGCGGAGTTGATCAGGACAGCCTCAGGTACATCAATAACAAGTACACAAACAATTTATGTATATGCAGAAACAGGATCAACTCCTAACTGTTTTACAGAGAATAGTTTTACAGTAACGATTAATGATACACCATTAGCAGATGCACCAGCAGATGTAGAAGCATGTGATACCTATGAGTTACCAGTCTTAACCAATGGAAACTATTTCACTGGGACAGGAGGAACAGGCACAGCCTTATCAGCAGGAGATGACATCACCAGTACGCAGACGATCTTTGTTTACAGTGCAGGCACAGGTTCATGTCCAGATGTGGAGAACAGCTTTGTAGTAACGATTAATGATACACCATTAGCCGATGCACCAGCAGATGTCGAAGCATGTGATACTTATGAATTACCAGCCTTAACCAACGGAAACTATTTCACTGGAACAGGTGGAACGGGAACAGCATTATCAGCAGGAGATGATATCACCAGTACACAGACCATCTTTGTCTACAGTCCAGGAACAGGCTCATGTCCAGATGTAGAGAACAGTTTTGTCGTAACGATTAATGATACACCATTAGCGGATGCACCAGCAGATGTAGAAGCATGTGATACCTATGAGTTACCAGCCTTAACCAATGGCAACTATTTCACTGGGACAGGAGGAACAGGAACAGCCTTATCAGCAGGAGACAACATCACCAGTACGCAGACGATCTTTGTTTACAGTGCAGGAACAGGCTCATGTCCAGATGTAGAGAACAGTTTTGTAGTAACGATTAATGATACACCATTAGCCGATGCACCAGCGGATGTAGAAGCTTGTGATACGTATGACGCTACCAGCCCTAACCAATGGAAACTACTTCACTGGAACAGGTGGAACAGGAACAGCATTATCAGCAGGAGACAACATCACCACAACACAGACGATTTTTGTTTACAGTCCAGGAACAGGTTCATGTCCAGATGTAGAGAATAGCTTTGTTGTAACGATTAATGATACACCATTAGCAGATGCACCAGCAGATGTAGAAGCATGTGATACCTATGAGCTACCAGCCTTAACCAACGGAAACTATTTCACTGGAACAGGAGGAACGGGAACAGCATTATCAGCAGGAGATGACATAACTAGTACGCAGACGATCTTTGTCTTCAGTGCAGGAACAGGTTCATGTCCAGATGTAGAGAACAGTTTTGTAGTAACGATTAATGATACACCATTAGCAGATGCACCAGCAGATGTAGAAGCATGTGATACCTATGAGTTACCAGCCTTAACCAATGGAAACTACTTCACAGCAACCAATGGAGGCGGAACAGCACTTAGCGCAGGAGATGCTATCACCACAAGCCAAACGATCTTTGTGTTCAGTGCAGGAACAGGTTCATGTCCAGATGTAGAGAATAGTTTTGTGGTAACGATTAATGATACACCATTAGCAGATGCACCAGCAGATGTAGAGGCTTGTGATAGTTATACATTACCAGCCTTGACTAATGGAACTTATTTCACTGCAACAGGCGGAGTTGAGGAACAGCATTAGCCGCAGGAGACATCAATAACCAGTACCCAAACGATTTTGTCTTGCAGTGCAGGAACAATTCCTGTCCAGATGTAGAGAACAGTTTTGTAGTAACGATTAATGATACACCATTAGCCGATGCACCAGCAGATGTAGAAGTGTGTGATACTTATACATTACCAGCCTTGACTAATGGATCTTATTTCACTACAACAGGCGGAGTCGGAACAGCCTTATAGCCTCAGGTACATCAATAACAAGTACACAAACGATTTATGTATAGTGCAGAAACAGGTTCAATCTCCAGATGTACAGAGAACAGTTTTACAGTTACGATTAATGATACACCATTAGCAGATGCGCCAGCAGATGTAACAATGTGTGATACGTTATACATTACCAGCCTTGACTAATGGATCTTATTTTGCTACAACAGGCGGAGTGGATCAACGTTAGCCTCAGGTACTATCAATACACAAGTACACAAACAATTTATGTATATGCAGAAACAGGAACAAGTGCTAACTGTTTTACAGAGAATAGTTTTACAGTAACGATTAATGATACACCATTAGCAGATGCGCCAGCAGATGTAACAATCGTGTGATACTTATACATTACCAGCCTTGACTAATGGATCTATTTCGCTTACAACAGGCGGAGTTGATCCAGCAGTACAGCCTCAGGTACATCAATAACAAGTACACAAACGATTTTGTTTACTAGTGCAGAAACAGGATCATCTCCTAACTGTTTTACAGAGAATAGTTTTACAGTAACGATTAATGATACACCATTAGCAGATGCGCCAGCAGATGTAACAATGTGTGATAGTTATACATTACCAGCCTTGACTAATGGAATCTTATTTTGCTAGCAACAGGCGGAGTTACATCCGATAGCCTCAGGATACATCAATAACAAGTACACAAACAATTTATGTATATGCAGAAACAGGTTCAACTGTCCTAACTGTTTTACAGAGAATAGTTTTACAGTAACGATTAATGATACACCATTAGCCGATGCACCAGCAGACGTAGAAGCTTGTGATACCTATACCTTACCAGCCTTAACCAATGGAAACTATTTCACTGGAACAGGAGGAACAGGAACAGCATTATCAGCAGGAGATGACATCACTAGTACGCAGACCATCTTTGTCTACAGTGCAGGTACAGGTTCATGTCCAGATGTAGAGAATAGCTTTGTTGTAACGATTAATGATACACCATTAGCCGATGCACCAGCGGATGTAGAAGCATGTGATACCTACGAGCTACCAGCCTTAACGAATGGCAACTATTTCACTGGAACAGGAGGCACAGGAACAGCATTATCAGCAGGAGATGACATCACCAGCACCCAAACGATCTTTGTCTACAGTGCAGGAACAGGCTCATGTCCAGATGTAGAGAACAGTTTTGTAGTAACGATTAACGATACACCATTAGCAGATGCACCAGCAGATGTAGTAGCCTGTGACAGTTATACATTACCAGCCTTAACCAATGGATCCTATTTCACTGCAACAGGTGGAAGTTGATCCGCATTATCAGCCGCAGGTACATCACAAGTACACAAACGATCTTTGTGTATATGCAGAAACAGGATCATCTCCAAATGTTTTACAGAGAATAGTTTTATAGTAACGATTAATGATACACCATTAGCAGATGCACCAGCAGATGTAGCAGCGTGTGATAGTTATACATTACCAGCCTTGACCAATGGAAACTATTTCACTGGAACAGGAGGAACAGGAACAGCATTATCATCGGGAGATGACATCACCAGTACCCAAACGATTTATGTGTTTAGTGCAGGCACAGGCTCATGTCCAGATGTAGAGAATAGTTTTGTGGTAACGATTAATGATACACCATTAGCAGATGCACCAGCAGATGTAGAAGCGTGTGATAGTTATACATTACCAGCCTTGACTAATGGATCTTATTTCACTGCAACAGGCGGAGTTGATCCGATAGCCTCAGGTGGATGACATCACCAGTACACAGACGATTTTTGTTTATGCAGAAACAGGATCATGTCCAGATGTTTCAGAGAATAGTTTTACAGTAACGATTAATGATACACCATTAGCAGATGCGCCAGCAGATGTAACAATGTGTGATAGTTATACATTACCAGCCTTGACTAATGGATCTTATTTTGCTACAACAGGCGGAGTTGATCCGATAGCCTCAGGTACATCAATAACAAGTACACAAACAATTTATGTATATGCAGAAACAGGAACAACTCCTAACTGTTTTACAGAGAATAGTTTTACAGTAACGATTAATGATTCACCAATTATTACTAATCCAGGCCCACAAACAGTATGTGACAGTTATACATTACCAACAATCACAGGAACAAACTTAACAGGGAATGAAGCATATTACAACAACAGGCAAGCTTTATGCGGAACAGTTATCACAGGTCCAATAACAAGTACACAAACAGTATGGATTTATGATGCAACAGCTCTAAAAGGAAAATTATAAACAGGAAGTGAGCGTAAGAGATACGGATGGTGGGAGAAGGCTTGTGGGGAGACGGGGTGCGGGCAAGGGGGGGTTCAGGGGAAATAGGGGAGAGTAAGGAGGTTGGGGGGGTAAGGAAAAGAGAGGGATTGATGAAGCACAACACCAAGTTGTAGTGACGAAGTAAGCTTCTTAGTGACGGTAAATGACTCACCAGCGATTACGAATCCAGGCCCGCAAACAGTATGTGACAGTTATACATTACCAACAATCACAGGAACAAACTTAACAGGGAATGAAGCATATTACAACAACAGTCAAGCTTTAGGCGGAACAGTTATCACAGGTCCAATAACAAGTACACAAACAGTATGGATTTATGATGCAACAGCAACAACACCAAGTTGTAGTGATGAAGTAAGCTACTTAGTGACAATTTTAAATACTCCTAATATAGAAGTTTTATCTACTAATGTTTCTTGTTATGGAGAAAACAATGGAACAATAAATATTTCTGGATTAGCACTAGGAGAAACTTATATTATTCAATTAGATGGCACAGGAGATGATTTGAGTAATCAATCTAATTTTGGCCCAGGTACTTATTTAATTACTGCAAGCTCAAATGGAAATAATCAAGAGGAACTAATATGTTCTACAAGTGAAGAAGTTGTTATTTCAGAGCCTTCTCAAATATTTGTGGATGCAGGTACAAATAAATTATTAACTTGTAACAATCCTGCAGCAACTTTAACAGGAAATGCTAGTACTAATGATCAAATAGATTTAATTTACTTATGGACAACACAAAATGGTATTATATATAGTGGAGCAAACACATTAAACCCTGTAGTAAGCGCTCCTGGTTTATATACTTTAACTGTTACTTCTGAAAATGGATGTACATCAACAGATAGCGTGGTGGTTACTAGAAATATTACAAAACCAACAATTGTTTTAAATGCTGAAACAACTGAATTGAATTGTAATGTAACAAGTATTGTATTAGATGCAAGTGAAACTGTTGGTGGAGATAGTTTTTATTGGAAAGGTGGAGAAACAACATCAAGTATTGTTGTAACAGAACCAGGTGAATATTATGTAGTAGTTACTAATGAATCAAATGGTTGTGCATCAATGAAAAAAATAACACTTACTCGGAATATTATACAGCCTGAGGTATTAATAACAGGAGCATCAGAGTTGACTTGTACAACAACAAGTGTAACGTTAGATGCGAGTAGCTCAACAGTTCAAGGAACGGCAAGTTACTTATGGAGTACAGGTGCTACCACCTCGACAATTGAAGTAACTGAAGCTAGTGATTATACAGTAACCGTAACGGATTCGGATAATGGTTGTTCATCAACAAGTGAAGTTTTCACAGTAACAGAAGACATCACAAATGTTGTAGCAACGATAACAGGAGCATCAGAGTTGACTTGTACAACAACAAGTGTAACGTTAGATGCGAGTAGCTCAACAGTTCAAGGAACGGCAAGTTACTTGTGGAGTACAGGTGCAACCACATCGACAATTGAAGTAACTGAAGCTAGTGATTATACAGTAACCGTAACGGATTCGGATAATGGTTGTTCATCAACAAGTGAAGTTTTCACAGTAACAGAAGACATCACAAATGTTGTAGCAACGATAACAGGAGCATCAGAGTTGACTTGTACAACAACAAGTGTAACGTTAGATGCGAGTAGCTCAACAGTTCAAGGAACGGCAAGTTACTTATGGAGTACAGGTGCTACCACCGCGACAATTGAAGTAACTGAAGCTAGTAATTATACAGTAACCGTAACGGATTCGGATAATGGTTGTTCATCAACAAGTGAAGTTTTCACAGTAACAGAAGACATCACAAATGTTGTAGCAACGATAACAGGAGGATCAGAGTTAACTTGTACAACAACAAGTGTAACGTTAGATGCGAGTAGCTCAACAGTTCAAGGAACGGCAAGTTACTTATGGAGTACAGGTGCTACTACCGCGACAATTGAAGTAACTGAAGCTAGTAATTATACAGTAACCGTAACGGATTCGGATAATGGTTGTTCATCAACAAGTGAAGTTTTCACAGTAACAGAAGACATCACAAATGTTGTAGCAACGATAACAGGAGGATCAGAGTTAACTTGTACAACAACAAGTGTAACGTTAGATGCGAGTAGCTCAACAGTTCAAGGAACGGCAAGTTACTTATGGAGTACAGGTGCTACCACCGCGACAATTGAAGTAACTGAAGCTAGTGATTATACAGTAACCGTAACGGATTCGGATAATGGTTGTTCATCAACAAGTGAAGTTTTCACAGTAACAGAAGACATCACAAATGTTGTAGCAACGATAACAGGAGCATCAGAGTTGACTTGTACAACAACAAGTGTAACGTTAGATGCGAGTAGCTCAACAGTTCAAGGAACGGCAAGTTACTTATGGAATACAGGTGCTACTACCGCGACAATTGAAGTAACTGAAGCTAGTGATTATACAGTAACCGTAACGGATTCGGATAATGGTTGTTCATCAACAAGTGAAGTTTTCACAGTAACAGAAGACATCACAAATGTTGTAGCAACGATAACAGGAGCATCAGAGTTGACTTGTACAACAACAAGTGTAACGTTAGATGCGAGTAGCTCAACAGTTCAAGGAACGGCAAGTTACTTATGGAGTACAGGTGCTACCACCGCGACAATTGAAGTAACTGAAGCTAGTAATTATACAGTAACCGTAACGGATTCGGATAATGGTTGTTCATCAACAAGTGAAGTTTTCACAGTAACAGAAGACATCACAAATGTTGTAGCAACGATAACAGGAGCATCAGAGTTGACTTGTACAACAACAAGTGTAACGTTAGATGCGAGTAGCTCAACAGTTCAAGGAACGGCAAGTTACTTGTGGAGTACAGGTGCTACCACCGCGACAATTGAAGTAACTGAAGCTAGTGATTATACAGTAACCGTAACGGATTCGGATAATGGTTGTTCATCAACAAGTGAAGTTTTCACAGTAACAGAAGACATCACAAATGTTGTAGCAACGATAAAAGGAGCATCAGAGTTGACTTGTACAACAACAAGTGTAACGTTAGATGCGAGTAGCTCAACAGTTCAAGGAACGGCAAGTTACTTATGGAGTACAGGTGCTACCACCGCGACAATTGAAGTAACTGAAGCTAGTGATTATACAGTAACCGTAACGGATTCGGATAATGGTTGTTCATCAACAAGTGAAGTTTTCACAGTAACAGAAGACATCACAAATGTTGTAGCAACGATAACAGGAGCATCAGAGTTGACTTGTACAACAACAAGTGTAACGTTAGATGCGAGTAGCTCAACAGTTCAAGGAACGGCAAGTTACTTGTGGAGTACAGGTGCTACCACCGCGACAATTGAAGTAACTGAAGCTAGTGATTATACAGTAACCGTAACGGATTCAGACAATGGTTGTTCATCAACAAGTGAAGTTTTCACAGTAACAGATGATTTTACAGCTGAAATTATTGATAGAATTGATGATGCAGTAACATTATGTGTTGAAGATTTAGAGATTGATTTAACAACACTATTAGTTGATGATTTTGAATCTGGAGGAACTTGGACAGATGATTTTGATAGTGGTGGATTAACGGGAGGTTATTTCGACCCTACAGTAGTGAATTTAGGAGCATATCAATTTACATATACAGAACCTGGAGTTTGTGGTAGAGTAATTATAGTTTACGTAAGTGTAAACGATGATTGTGTTGTATTGCCTTGTTCAACTACAGATTTAGTAATTTCAAAAGTAGTAACACCAAATAACGATGGCTTTAACGATCAGTTTGAATTGTTAGGATTAGAAGGTTGTGGATTTACTTTTGATGTTCAAATATTTAATCGTTGGGGTAAAATGATATATCAATCAAGTAATTATCAAAATAATTGGAGAGGTAATGCTAATACTGGTGGAGCAACTATTGGATCTAATACAAAGTTACCAACTGGAACATATTATTATATTGTTAATGTATTAAGTAGTGGTTTTGAACCGATTACAGGATATATATATTTAGGAACAAACTAAAAAAAATAAATCTATGAAACGTATAATTATACTTTTAGTAATGCTAGTTTTAGGATTAAACCATTCTAATGCACAACAGTTACCGCAGTTTACTCAATATATGTACAATACAATTGCGATTAACCCTGCCTATGCAGGGAGCAGAGATGCATTGAGTATTGTAGGATTAAATAGAAATCAATGGGCTGGCTTTGATGGAGGCCCGCAAACACAAACATTATCTATACATTCTCCATTAAGGAATGAGCAAATAGGTTTGGGGCTATCATTGATCAACGATAAAGCAGGTTATGAAAATTTTACCTACGTATATGCAGATTTTTCATATACTTTAAAAGCAAGTGAAGAAGTTGATATAAGTTTTGGTTTAAAAGGTGGAATGACTTATTATAAGTTAGCGGAAGAACTTTACAACGCTACAGAAGTAAATCAAGACCCTTATTTTAATGAAAAATTAAACAGATGGAATTCTAATTTTGGAGCTGGTATTTTATTGCATTCAAACAAATGGTATGCAGGTTTATCAATTCCAAAACTTATTAATCATGATTTGAATAATGATACGGATTATGCAGCATTGGAACGCGTACATTATTATTTAATTGGAGGGTATGTTTTTAATTTGAATGATAATTTAAAATTAAAACCTTCCTTTATGATGAAACATACAAAGGGAGCTCCAATTTCAACTGATTTAACTGCTAATTTTTTATTTAATGAAAAGTTTTGGATAGGAGGCTCGTATAGGTTTAATGGAGATCAAAATGCCTTAGGTGCACTTGTAGATTTTCAGGTTTCAGATCAATTTAGAGTTGGATATACTTATGAAATTCCTACTGGAGAAATTAGACCTTATACTTCAGGATCACATGAGATTTTGTTGATGTATGAATTTAGATTTTTGAAAAGAAAACAAAAATCTCCAAGATATTTCTAACCAAATAAATGATGAAAATTATGAAAAATATAAAAATTTTATTTGTTGCTTTGGTTTTAATAAGTACCACTTTATTTGGACAAACAGCCAAACAAAAACGAGCTGAGAAACAATTTGATAATTTTTCGTTTGTAAAAGCGATTAGTACTTATGAAAAATTAATAGATACCAGTTTTAATAAACATTACGCAATGCGTAAACTAGGAGATGCATATATTATGTTGCGTCAACCAGAAAAAGCATTAGAAATTTATAAGGAGGTAGTAAAACAAGAAAATGTCCCTTCAGAGTATTATTTATATTACGCACAGACTTTAAGAGCAAATGGCGATTATGAAGCTTCAAAAAAGTGGATGAAAAAATTTAAAGATGCTGGAAATGAACAAGACTCTAGAGTAAAAAGCTTTTTTGAAAATGATGATCTAGCAAGTGCTATTTTTAATGCTTCAGAAAAAAACACCTTACATAAATTGCCAATTAATACTAAATTTAATGAATTTGGAGCAGTAGAATTAAACAATGATATTGTTTTTAGTTCATCTAGAGATGCAGGTGTTTCTGTAAAAAGACTATATGCTTGGGATAAACAACCTTTATTAGATCTTTATAGAGTTTCTAAAGAAGGTGCTTCAATAGAAGCTACAACACAAATTGAAGGGAGTGTAAACACAATACACCACGATGGTCCTGCAACTTTTAATAGTGATGGAACAAAAATGTATTTTTCTAGAAATAATTATTATGAATCTAAGAAAATTAATGATGCACAAGGAATTATGCATGTTGGGATTTATAGTGCTGAATTAATGGATGGAAAATGGGGTAATATAAAACCGATAAACCTAAACAATCCAAGTTATATAGTTTATCATCCTTCATTAAGTAAAGATGGAAAACAATTATATTTTGCATCAGATATGCCTGGTGGTATGGGAGGAACAGATATTTATGTAAGTGATATTTTAGAAGATGGAACATTGGAAACTCCTGTGAATTTAGGAAATATTATTAATACAGAAGGAAATGAAACGTTTCCGTTTATTTATGAAGAAGACGAAACTTTATATTTTTCATCAGATGGACATGTTGGTTTTGGTTTAATGGATGTATTTGCAGCTGTTAAAGATGGTAATGATAATTTTGTAAATGTTATAAATTTAGGAGAACCAATAAATAGTAAAAAAGATGATTTTGCGTACTATTTAGATAAAAATGGTTTTAATGGCTATATTTCTTCTAACAGAAAAGGTGGAATTGGTGGTGATGATATTTATGCCTTTACTAGAATCCCTCCTTTAACGTTAAAAGGTACTATTTTTGATGCAGTTAACAATGAGCCAGTTAGTGGAGCAAAAGTGCTTCTGACGAGAGAAAATGGTGAAGAAATAGCTTATTTTATAACCGAAGGAGATGGAGCCTATGAGCATTTGATTCCGAGAGATGAAAAATTTGTACTTAAGGGTTCAAAAGATAAATATCAAGATGTTGCAAAAAACTTTAGTTCATTTGGTTTAGAAAAAGAAAAAGAACTTATTGTTGATTTAAATATACCTATGAAACCAATAGAGGATGTTGTGGTATTGGCAGATTTAGAAACTATTTATTTTGATTTAGATAAATACAATATTAGACCTGATGCTTCCGTTGAATTAGATAAAGTTGTTGCTTTAATGAATAAATATCCAGAGATGGTAATTAGATTAGAATCTCATACAGATAGTAGAGCAAACGACGATTATAATATAATATTATCTAATAACAGAGCAAAATCTACTTATAATTATATAATTTCTAAGGGTATAGATTCTTCAAGAATTACTAAATTTGAAGGCTTTGGAGAAACCCAATTAGTTAATAAATGTTCTAATAACGTAAAATGCTCTGAAGAAGAACATCAGCTAAATAGAAGAACAGAATTTATTATTGTAAAAATGAAATAAAAGAAAAGGCAGCCGTACTGTAAATTTACTTGAATACTACTACCGTTGTGGGGACGACAATTTTTTCAAGAAATTATATGCGGCTGCTTATTTTTATAACATACTGTTATAAGTTATTGTTTCACCTTTATTGTTTTTAAAGCTGAAATTAGGAACTAAAGTGTTAATAATTTTTTTATTATTAACACTTTTATTTTTTAATGAATTTTTTACCACTTTTAAAAAAGGCTTTTTTTTGAAATTTTGTAAACTTGCAGTTTTCATATTTAAAAAATTAAGTAAAATTAATTTGTATTAAAAAATAATTATTGTGGGGTTTCTGTATTCTCTTCTTATTTTTTTATAAATATATGTGTAAAATAATTTCTTCCATTCTCGTCAGAATCTGTTGATATACCAAAATGGGTAGTATCTGGATTTTCTATGTTTTTTTTATGTTCAACACTATTTATCCAACCGTTCACAACAGCCTGTGCCGAACTATACCCATAAGCTACATTTTCTGAAACAAACTTTGCCCCTGCATTTTTTATTAAATTCTCCGCTCTAATGTTAAAATTTGCGTGGCTAACTTCTCCAGTAGAAATCATGTAACTTGTATGTGTATCAGCTTCACTAGAAATTATATTCAAAACAGTTAGTGTGGATAAATTATTATCTTCTCTATACTTATTAATCAAACTTAAAATTTCAGTTTCAATTTCTGAGTAAACTACGGTAATTGAAGCTTCATCAACTTTACTTGCTTGAAATAAATTAGCATCTTCATCTGCAGGAGAACAAGAACTTAATAAAGATATAAACAACACGAGTGTAAAGAAGAGGGGTTTCATTTTGTGGGGATTATAGTTATGGGGCTGATTTATTTGGGTTTAGGGTTTAAAAAAACGATAACAAGCTATATTTATAAAAATAAACTTGTTATCGTTTTTGAATATTGGGGTGAATATTAAAAAATTCATGATAATTGTTGGGGTTATGAATTAATTACTTTACAAATATAGGTTTTAATATATAACAAAACAAGAATATTAACCGTTTATTTGATAAAACATACCGTTTATGTGATTTTTGAGTCTTTTTATATGGTTATTCATTACTATTGTAAGGAAAATCTATACTTTTTAAAATTTATTATTCCAATATTAATTTTTTGAATTGAACAAAAAAAGGAGAATTTTTAAAATTCTCCTTTTTATATGATAAACTCAATTATTTAAGTAGTCCAGCTCTTTTTAATAAAGCAATATTGTCTGGTTTTTTGCCTCTAAAAAGTTTGTATAGTTTCATGGGTTTTTCAGTACCACCTTTTTCTAAAATATAACTTTTAAATTTACGTGCGGTTTCTTTATCAAAAATACCTTTTTCTAAAAACATCGCAAAAGCATCAGCATCTAAAACTTCGGCCCATTTATAGGAATAGTATCCAGAAGAATAACCACCCTGAAAAATATGTGAGAAGGAAGTACTCATACAGTTTTCCTTTACATCTGGATAAAATGTAGTATTTTTAAAAGAAGCTAATTCAAAATCTTTTACATTTTTTAATTCCGATGGATTGGTGCTATGCCAATCCATATCTAAAATTCCAAAACTTAATTGACGTACGGTTTGCATTCCTTCTAAAAAGTTTGAAGATTTTTTAATTTTAGTAATTAACTCCATTGGTATTAATTCATTTGTTTCAAAATGTTTTGCAAATAAGTTTAGAGCTTCTTTCTCATAACACCAATTTTCAAATATTTGACTTGGTAATTCAACAAAATCCCAATATACATTTGTTCCAGATAAACTTGGATATGTTGTATTTGCTAGCATTCCGTGTAAAGCGTGTCCAAATTCGTGGAATAATGTAGTTACTTCATTAAAAGTCAATAAAGAAGGTTTTGTTTCTGTAGGTTTTGTAAAATTACAAACAATAGAAATATGAGGTCTGGAGTTTGTACCATCTTTTGTCCACTGACCTTTAAATGAAGTCATCCAGGCACCATTTCTTTTTCCTGCTCGTGGAAAAAAATCTGCATATAATATGGCAATATAATTTCCAGATGTATCTGTTACTTTAAATGTTTTTACATCTTTATGATATTTGTCTATTGTAAATATTTCTTCAAATTGTAAATTGTATAATTTTTTTGAAATTTCAAAAACACCCTCAATAACATTTTCTAATTTAAAATATGGTTTTAGTTTTTCTTCTTCTAAATCAAACAATTCTTTTTTTAATTTTTCAGAATAGTAAGCACTATCCCATTTTTCAAGTTGATTTATTCCGTCTTTTTTTGCAATTTCAGAAAGTTGATTAAATTCCTTCTTAGCTGCTGGTGTTGCTTTTACTAAAAGATCATTTAAAAAAGTTGATACATTTTCTGGAGTTTCAGCCATTCTTTCTTCTAAAACAAAATGCGCGTGTGATTTGTAACCTAAAAGTTTTGCTCTTTTGTATCTAAAATTTACAATGTCTAAAACAATTTGTTCATTATTGTATTTGTTGTTTTTAAATGCTTTAGCTCCAAAGGCATAAGATAATTCTTTTCTTAAATTTCTATCATCTGCGAACATCATAAACGGAACATAACTAGGGTAATCTAAAGTTATTATCCAGCCTTTTTTGTTTTTTTGTTTGGCAATTAATGCTGCAGCTTCAATTGCACTTTCTGGTAAACCTTTAAGTTGACTTTTATTTTTTAAATGCATTTCAAATGCATTGGTTTCTGCCAATACATGCTCACCAAATTTTAATTTTAATTTAGATAATTCAGTATCTATTTTTCTTAATTCTACCTTTTTTTGTTCGCTTAAATTAGCACCATTTCTAACAAAACTTTTATATTTTTTAGTTAAAAGCATAAGTTGTTCTGGTGTTAAATTTAGTTCATCTTTAATATCATAAACTAACTTGAACTCTTTTAAAAAAAGCTTTATTTAAAGTAATATCATTTGAAAACGCTGTTAATAGCGGAGAAACTTCTTGTGCTATTTGTTGAATTGTGTCATTTGTTTCAGCCGAATTTAGGTTAAAAAAGATACTCGAAATTCTATCTAGTTGTTGACCGCTAAATTCTAGGGCTTCAATAGTATTTTCAAAAGTTGGAACACTTTTATTATTTATTATTTTGTCAATTTCTTGTCTTGCAATTTTTATTCCTTCAACAAAAGCAGGTTTAAAGTGCTCATTCTTTAAACTTGCAAAAGGAGCTGTTGTGTAAGCAGTTTTAAAATTTTCTAATAAAGGATTTGTCATAATTGAAATAGTGCTTTTATAAAGCAACAAAGGTATTACTAAAAGTTATTTTTTTGTATAGAATGAAAAATAAAAATAAAATGAGTTTTAAAAAGAATAATAGATACTTTTTTTTAAGAAAGTACGTTATTATATATAACTAAAATAATTGGATTAATTTTAATAGTTACTATTATGAAATCTAATTTTAAAAATATTAAAAAGGAATTTAAAAAGATGATAAAAGTTAAAACATTAAGTATAAATACAATTGCTCCAGGGTTTAATTATAAAAATAAGAATGGAGTAGTTATTGTACCAAAAACTGGGATTTTATTATAATTTGGTTTTAAGATTTTTAGAAGCATTTATTACCTTAGTTTTTAAATTTTCTTTATAAAGTAAAATTTTATCAAGTATAATTTTATTTGAGCTTCCAATAATTTGGGCAGCCAGTATACCTGCATTTTGTGCTCCATCTAATGCAACGGTAGCAACCGGAACTCCACCAGGCATTTGAAGTATAGACAATACAGAATCCCAACCATCTATAGAATTTCTTGATTTTACAGGAACTCCAATTACTGGTAATGGACTCATAGCAGCTACCATTCCAGGCAAATGTGCAGCTCCTCCAGCACCTGCAATTATTACAGAAATTCCTCTTTTATGAGCATTCGTAGCATAATCGAATAATTTTTCAGGAGTTCTGTGAGCAGAAACGATATCAACCTCGGTTTCTATATCAAAACTTTTTAAAATGTCTATTGCTTGCTGCATAATTGGAAGATCAGAATCACTTCCCATAATTATTCCTACTTTGCTCATAATTCAATTATTTACTAATTACCTTAATTGTATTTTTTACTTTTTCAGCTATTTTATGCGCTTCAGATATATCTTCATTTACTATGGTAACATGTCCCATTTTTCTAAAAGGTCTAGTTTGTTTTTTACCATAAATATGTGGAGTTACTCCATCCATTTTTAGAATTTCTTCCATATTTTCATAAACCACATCGCCAAAAAATCCTTCTGAACCTACCAAATTTACCATAATTCCGGCAACTTTACTTGCTGTATTTCCTAAAGGTAGGTTTAAAATACTTCTTACGTGTTGTTCAAACTGACTTGTATAGGAAGCTTCTATACTATAGTGTCCACTATTATGTGTTCTAGGCGCAACTTCATTTACCAATATTTCATCATTTTCAGTTTGAAATAATTCAACAGCCAGCAATCCAATATGCTTAAAAGATTCAGCAACTTTTAACGCAATATTTCTAGCTTTATCAGCTACTTCATTAGAAATTCTAGCAGGGCAAATTACAAATTCTACTTGGTTAGCTTCTGGATGAAACTCCATTTCAACAACTGGATATGTTTTTATTTCGCCACTTTTATTACGCGCTACTATAACAGCCAATTCATTTTTAAAAGGAATCAATTCTTCAATAATACAGTCAGTATCAGCTAAAGCGTTTAAATCGTCTTGATTTTTTACAATTTTAACACCAGTACCATCATATCCAAATTGAGCTGATTTCCAAACAAATGGAAATGTTAGTGTTTCTTTTTTTAATTTTTCTAAAGATGAAAAACGTTTATGAGGTGAAGTGGGAATATTATTTTCAACAAAAAAATCTTTTTGTTTTCCTTTATGTTGAATTGTTTGTAAAACACTTGGTTGCGGATAAATTTCTAAGCCTTCTTTTTCTAATTTTATTAAAGCTTCTATATTAACGTGTTCAATTTCAATAGTTAGTAAATCTACCTTTTTACCAAAATTATAAACAGTATCAAATTCCATTAAACTACCTTGATGAAATTCGTTACAAATTTGTGCACAAGGGGCATCAGAAGCACCATCTAAAATTGCTGTGTAAATATCTAATTTATGTGTTTCAGTAAGTAGCATTTTTCCTAATTGACCACCACCTAAAACACCTAATTTAAAATTGGATGAGTAATAATTTTTCACTTTTTAATGCTTTCGGACAAAAATAGTAATCTGATTTAATTTAATAGGTATCTAGAGTTAAAAGTTTGAAATATTTAAAGTTGAACCACTTTTGGTAACCCGATATTCTCTTGCAAAATGATTATTTCCTGCGGTTTGAGGCGAGCCGTCGTAAATACTATATTCACTTTGATCGCAAGGGCATTTAAGTTTAAGACTACCATCAAATACCATAGGAGTTGTGCAATCATAATTTGGACAAGCACGCTCAAAAGCTTTATAAGGAGGGTTTCCAATACCTGTATTTTGTATAATTATACCTTGTATTCCACCAGTGCTATATGCCCAACCACTTGGAACTTGAAGATCTATATATTGTGGTAAATTTAGATTTACTGTTTGGTTAAAACTATAATCTGGTAAAATATCATTTGTCTCATTTTTTTCGCAAGAGCTCATTACTAATACAAAAAAAAACAATACTAATTTTCTAATCATTTTAAGCTACGTTTCTTGTTAAACGTGTGCAATTTACAAATATTTCGTACATTTGTATTAAATCTCATTCTGGCTTTCAGTTGTGAGATTTTTTGTATTTATTAAAACGATAAGTTATGAGTAAAATTTCGTATTATTCTGAAGAAGGAATGAAAAATCTAAAGCAAGAATTGGATCATTTAGAACATGTAGAACGTCCAAGGGTTAGTAATGATATCGCAGAAGCTAGAGATAAAGGTGATTTAAGTGAAAATGCAGAATATCATGCTGCAAAAGAAGAACAATCTCTTTTGGAGTTGAAAATAGCTAAGTTAAAAGAAGTGATATCGAATGCTAGAATTATTGACGAATCTAAGTTGGATACTTCAAAAATATTAATTCACTCTAAAGTAAAATTAAAAAATACTGCGAACAATATGGAGTTTAATTACACGTTAGTTGCAGATTCTGAAACAAACATAAAAGAAGGTAAACTTTCTGTAAACTCTCCTATTGGTAAAGGGTTACTTGGGAAAAAAGTTGGCGATGTTGCTGAAATTCAGGTGCCTAACGGTATATTAACTTTTGAAATTTTAGAGATTTCGAGATAATTTTGTTTGCAAATAGTTTAAAAAAACTTTTAAAACCCTTTTCAATTGTCAAATTGAGAAGGGTTTCTTATTTTTGATTAAAACAAATTATATGAGTACTATATTTACCAAAATAATAAATGGAGAAATTCCATCGTATAAAATTGCAGAGAACGAAGATTATTATGCGTTTTTAGACATTAATCCAAATGCAAAAGGACATACATTGGTAGTGCCAAAAAAGGAGGTAAACAAACTGTTTGATTTGGATGAAAAACTTTATAATGGACTGTTTAGTTATTCTAGAAAAATTGCATTAGCTATTGAAAAGGCTATTCCATGTGAACGTGTTGGTATGGCTGTAATTGGTTTAGAAGTGCCGCATGTGCACGTGCATTTAATTCCGCTTCAAAAAATGGAAGATATTCAATTTATTAAAAAAGTAAAAATGAGTGCTAATGAGTTTGAAACAACTGTAAAAGAAATAACTAAAAATTTATAAAATTATTTTTTTAATACTAATAAAAAAGTAGTTCCTTTTTTTAATTCCGATTTTAGTACCGATATTTTTCCTTTATGGTAATTTTCAATAATACGTTTGGCTAAAGATAAACCCAATCCCCAACCACGTTTTTTAGTTGTAAAACCAGGAGAAAATATTTTTTGTTGCATTTTTTTTGGAATTCCTTTTCCAGTATCCTTTATTTTAATAAAAACGTTTTTATCATCTTCAGAAATGGATAGTGATATTTTACCTTTTCCTTCCATAGCATCTATAGCATTTTTTATAAGGTTTTCTATAACCCAACTAAATAATTGTATATTAATGTTGCTAAATATTTCGGTATTAGTAGTTTCAAATTTAAATACAACTTGTTTAGAACTTCTCAATTCTAAATAATTAAAAGATTCACTGGTAGCTTTTACAATATTATGTTTTTTTAACACTGGAATTGAACCAATTTTTGAAAAACGTTCTGCAATAGTGTTTAACCTCTTAACATCGTTTTCAATTTCTTGCACAGTATTTTCATCGGTATTTTCAAGTCGTAAAATTTCAATCCATCCTAATAATGATGATAAAGGTGTGCCAATTTGATGTGCAGTTTCTCTTGCCATACCTGTCCATAATTTATTTTGGTCGGCAACTTTATTCGATTTAAAAAATAAATAAATTACACTGGCAAATAAAAATAAAATTAGGATTAAAGCAACAGGATAATATTTTAATTTAGTTAATAAATCTGAATCTCTATAATATATATATTGGCTTGTATTTCCTCTTTTATGACTAACAACTAAAGGTGCATTTTGACCTTTCATAATTGCTAATTGTCTTTCTAAATAGATTGGTTTCTTTGTTTTAATTGAATCTAAGTTGGCCCACAAAGTAATACTATCTTTTTCATTAGTAATTATCATTGGAATATTATTATTTTTTCCAATAATCTTATCTTCTAAAGAAAAATCTGCATTTAAATCAAACGTACTAAAGCGCTCATAAGCACCTGCTAAAATTTCCATTTTGGCACGTTCTTCGTTTTTAAATTTTTGAAAAAAATCATAGGTATTCCATAAAATCAACGCTACAATAATAAATGAAGTTACTATTACAGCCCAACGAATTAATTGTGCATTTTTGTATGAAGCCATTATTCAAATATAGAATATATGTTGTATATAACTTTAAAATTAAAACCTTATTATTAAAAGTATGATTTTTAAATGATATTTTTTTTGATGTTAATAAGTTTACAAAATAAGATATGAGATATTTTGGTTTTGAAGTTGTAAAAAAATTACATTTGTGAAATCTATAAGCAATGTATTTAGGTTTTTGTGTGGAATTCAACAAATTTGTTTTTTCTTATTCCATATAAATTTAATTGATGTTTTGAAATTTTTAACAAAAAAAGTAATAACTAAAGTGTAAAATTGAAAATCTAAATACTTTGAATATTTGAATAGAATTAAAGAAAAATAGGTGTTCTTAAACACCGCTAATGAACAAAATTTGAAATATGGAAATTACTGGAAAAATTAAATTAATTAATGAAACACAAACGTTTGGAGCAAGTGGTTTTAGAAAAAGAGAAATGGTTGTTACTACAAACGAGCAATATCCTCAAATGCTTATGGTTGAGTTTGTTCAAGATAAGTGTGATTTATTAAATAATTATCAAGTAGGACAAGATGTAAAAATTTCTATAAACTTGCGTGGTAGAGAGTGGATTAACCCAGAAGGCGTTGCTAAATATTTTAATTCAATCCAAGGTTGGAGAATCGAATTACTTCAAGCTGATGGAGCATCTGAGGTACCACCTATGGCACCATTAGATAATTTAGAAACAATTGATAAAACAGATGATAATGAACCGGATGACTTGCCTTTCTAAGCAAGTATAATTTTTTTAAAACTGTTTAAATTGTTTTAAAATCGTCAAATCCAAATTGTTTCTGGTTGGCGTTTTTGCACTTTTTAAACAGTTTTTTTATTTCAATACTTTTATTTTTTTTAATGTATTTACTTTCTAAAGATTTGGTTTTTCCCCCTGTTCAACTTGCGAACAAAGATGGTTTGTTAGCTATAGGTGGTGATTTATCTTCTGAAAGATTACAATTAGCCTATAAAAGTGGTATTTTCCCTTGGTTTAGTAGAGGTGAACCTATTGTTTGGTACAGTCCAAATCCTAGAATGGTGTTGTTTCCTAAAAAGTTGAAGATTTCAAAAAGCATGAAACAACTTATTAAAAAAAATAAATTTAAAGTTACCTTTAATCAAAATTTTAAGGAAGTAATTTTCAATTGTAAAACTATTAATAGAAAAGATCAAGATGGAACTTGGATAACAAATGAAATGCAAGAAGCCTATTTAAAATTACACAAACAAGGAATTGCAAAATCGGTAGAGGTTTGGTTAGAAAATGAATTAGTAGGTGGTTTGTACGGTATTGATTTAGGAACTGTTTTTTGTGGTGAAAGTATGTTTAGTAAAGTTAGTAACACCTCAAAATTAGCATTTATCTTTCTGGTAGAAAAGTTAACAAAAGAGCACTATAAGTTAATAGATTGTCAGGTATACAATGCTCATTTAGCAAGTTTAGGCGCTGAAGAAATTTCTAGAAAGGAGTTTTTAACCTATTTATAAATTACTAATAGAAGTTCATTACCTTTGAATTTTAATATAAAGCCCATAAAAATGGACATAAAAAATGCACAACTAATTGTAGATAATTGGATTAAAGAACACGGAGTTCGTTATTTTAATGAATTAACAAATATGGCGCAATTAACAGAGGAAGTTGGTGAAGTTGCTCGTATTATTGCTCGTAGATACGGTGAACAAAGTGAAAAGGAAAGTGATAAGAATAAGGATTTAGGAGAAGAATTAGCCGATGTTGTTTTTGTAGTATTGTGTTTAGCCAACCAAACTGGTATTGATTTGCAAGCTGCTTTTGATAAAAAAATGAATATTAAAACTGAACGTGATCACGATCGCCATCACAACAATCAAAAACTAAAGTAAGTATGAAACAATATAAAAACGCAACATTTTTGCACTTAACACTTAGATTTGGAGCTGCTTTTTTAGTATTATTTTCAATAGTAAAAATTGGTTTAAAAATATTAAGATCAGGAAGTTTTAATCAAATGATTGCAGATTATTTTGGACCAGAAACTTGGTATAGATTTATAGGGCAACTTTTATTAGCTTCGTTATTTTATGGGCTTTTTATGGCTGGTTATTATAAGTTTATAAAAAAGTGAAAATTTTAAACTTGCATTTTAACTTCGCTTAGCAACCAATTTTAAGCGAAGTTGAAATACAGATTATCTTAATAATTAATAGTAAGGGTGATGCCATACTGAATCAAGATCAGTATAACTAAATTGAAATAATTTTTAATTCAAATTTATAAGTTCAATATCACTTTCTTTTACTTTTTTGTTAAGCTGCTTTACATCTTTATTAAAAATAGTATATACTTTTGCCAATTCATCATCAATTAGTTTTGTAATCTCATTTTTAAATTCAATTGATTGATCTGTTGGTCTATAATCTCCAATAGAGCTTAACGAATTTAAATGTGCCAATTTGTTATTTAATTTAATTGGAAAATTTAAAGGATCCTGGCTACTCTTGCTTTTAGTTTGGTACAATTCATTTTCATGTTTGGTTAAATCTTTTACAATTTTATTGGCCAAATCAATAATATCCTTATTTTTTTCTTTGTCAGAAATTGTACTTTTTAACTGATTAATTTGCGTTTTAATTTTCGTAATATTTTTTAAAGTTTTATGAATTTCAGTTAACTTTTCTTGAATTTCAATAATAAAATTAAACTGTGCTATTAAATCTTCTTGAGAGGCTGAACTTCTTGGATCTTGTAATAAGTTAAATACTTGTTCAGAAACTACGTTTCCATTTTTACTAAGTTTTATAGTGTATTCTCCAGGTAAGGCTTTTGGGCCACTTAGTGAAGCCCACCATAAAATCATTCCTTTTACTTTTTCAGCATCTGGGTATTGCATATTCCAATTAAAACTATTGGCTCCCTTTTTGGCTATTAAACTTTCTTCATCTTGACTTTTATCTGGTTTTGTGGAAAAGGTTTTTATATGTTTTCCATTTTTTTCAAAGAATGATAAACTTAAGGTGTCTTCTTTTTGAAGATTTTTAACATAATAATTTACAATAACACCTCCTGGATGATTTTGACCAGCAGTTTTAGATTTACGACTACTTCCACCCATTCTGTAACTATCCATTGGTTGGTACAAAAAGGCTTCTTTTGAAATAATATCTTCATTTAATTGGTGAAGTGGCGTTAAATCGTCAATTATCCAAAAACTTCGACCTTGTGTTGCAACAATTAAATTGTTGTTTTTTATGGTTAAATCTGTAATTGGAACAATAGGTAAATTTAATTGAAAAGACTTCCAATTTACACCATCATCAAAACTAATGTACATTCCATTTTCAGTTCCTGCATATAACAAACCTTCTCTGTTTGGATCGCTTCGTAAAGCTCGTGTAAAATGTTCTTGAGCTATTCCGTTAGTAATTAATTTCCAACTTTCACCATAATCTTTTGTTTTGTAAATGTATGGTGTATAATCTCCTAATTTATATCTTGTTCCAACAATATATGCTCCTCCAGCAGTAAAAGGATCAACTTCAATACAGTTAATCATCATCCATTCAGGCATTTTTTTAGGTGTAACATTTATCCAATTTTTACCACCATCTTTGGTTATATGAACGAGTCCATCATCAGAACCTGTCCAAATTAGGTCTTTTTCAAAAGGTGATTCAACTGCCGCAAAAATAGTTCCGTAATATTCAACTCCTGTATTGTCTTTGGTAATTGGACCACCAGAAACTCCTAAGGTTTTAGGATCGTTTCTCGTTAAATCTGGACTAATAACTTCAAAAGATTGTCCTTCATTATAGGTTGTATGAACAAAATTAGAAGTTGTATACATTTTTTTTGGATTGTGAGGTGAAAAGAAAATAGGATAATTCCATTGGAATCGGTATTTCATATCTTCAGCACCATGCCCCATAGGGTCGTCTGGCCACACATTAATTACTCTGCGTTCCTCTGTTTTGTGGTTTACTCTTGTTAATAAACCTCCGTAACTACCACCATAAACAATATCATTATTTAAGGGGTCAACTGCAATATGTGCACTTTCTCCACCTGCAGTACTTTCCCAATCGCTTTCTCCAATGGTTCCACCATTGGTTCTATGTGAAATTCTAACTGTAGAATTATCTTGTTGCGCACCATAAATTCTGTAAGGAAAATGATTATCGGTAACGACACGATAAAATTGTGAAGTTGGCTGATTGTAATAGGTACTCCAATTTTCACCAGCATCAAAACTAACTTGTGCACCACCATCGTCTGCAATAATCATTCGTTGATTATCTTCGGGTGCAATCCATAAATCATGATGGTCTCCGTGAGGTGCATTAAAGGTTTTAAAAGTTTTTCCTCCATCCTTAGATTGGTGATATCTCACATTCATAACATATACCGTGTTTTCATCTTGTGTATCGGCGTATATACGCGTGTAATACCAAGCACGTTGGCGTAATTTACGTTCGTTGTTAATTAATTTCCAAGTTTTTCCTGCATCTAAAGATTTGTAAATTCCACCATCTTTATTTTCAATTAATGCCCAAATAATATCAGAGTTAATTGGAGAAACTGTAATACCACTAATTCCCCAAATACCTTTGGGTAACCCTTCATTAGTAGAAATATTTGTCCATGTTTCTCCTTCGTCAGTACTTTTCCAAAGCGCAGAACCATCACCACCGCTTGACAAACTGTAAGGAGTTCTTCTAACATTCCAAGTAGAAGCATATAAAATACGAGGATTTGTAGGGTCAAAAATTAAATCTATAGCACCTGCATTTTCGTTAGAAAACAATACTTTTTTCCAATTTTTTCCACCATCTACAGATTTGTAAACACCTCTTTCTTGAGTTGGTTTGTACAAATCACCTAAAACCGCAGCAAAAACAATATCAGTATTTTTAGGGTGAATTCTAACTCTTGGAATGTGTCTAGAATTTTTTAAGCCAATATGTTCCCAAGTTTTTCCAGCATTTTCAGTTTTCCAAATACCATCACCAGAAGAAACATTTCCACGCACAGTTTTTTCACCCATACCAACATAAATTACATTAGTATCGGATTCACTTACAGCAACTGCACCTACCGAACCTCCAAAAAAACCATCTGAAATATTGCTCCACGTATTTCCAGCATCTGTTGTTTTCCAAACACCACCACCTGTTGCACCAAAATAATATAGGTTAGCTTTGTTTGCAACTCCTGTAACAGCTGCACTTCTGCCACCTCTAAAAGGTCCAATATTACGATATTCTAAAGATTTGTAATATTCTTCACTAAATTTGGATACTATTTTTTGAGCATTAACTTTGTGGGCTGTAATAAAAATAAAACAGCTTAGTACTAAAAAGTATTTTTTCATGATGTTTGGTTAAATTGTTTAGAAATTAACTAAAAGTAAATCTATAAAAAATATTTTATAATTAAGTATAATTTATCACTTATGGAATTGTTAAAAATAGATAAAATAAAGAAAACTTTAAAAGGAACTGTACAAATTACAGGTTCTAAAAGTGAAACTAATAGATTGTTAATTTTACAACAATTTTATCCAAATTTAAAAATTGAGAATATTTCTAATTCTGATGATTCCCTGCTAATGCAAAAAGCATTGGCAAGTACTTTAAACGAAATAAATATAGGTCATGCTGGAACGGCAATGCGATTTTTAACTTCTTATTTAGCTGTAAAAGAAGATGCTGAAATTGTGTTAACAGGTTCAGCTAGAATGAAAAATAGGCCTATTAAAATTTTAGTTGATGCATTAAGAGAATTAGGTGCTGATATTGAATATATAGAAAAAGAAGGTTTTCCACCTTTAAAAATCAAAGGAAAAGTACTAACAAAAGATAGTGTTGAAATTGAAGGAAATGTAAGTAGTCAATATATTTCTTCTTTATTATTAATAGCACCAACCTTAAAAAACGGTTTACAATTAAAATTTAAAGGAAAAGTTACTTCTATACCATATATTAAAATGACCTTGCAATTATTAGCAGCGTTAGGTGTCGAATATTCTTGGGAAAAGGATGTAATTTTAATTAAATCAAAACCCATAATTGAGAACAAAACCATAATTGTAGAATCGGATTGGAGTTCGGCTTCTTATTATTACGGTTTGTGTGCTTTAAATCCTAACTCGGAAATAAAATTGTCATCGTACAAAAAAAACAGCCTACAAGGAGATGCGGTATTGGCTGATATTTATAAAAATTTGGGGGTTGAAACACGTTTTGAAGAAAATTTAATAGCATTAAAAAATACAAATGCTAAAGATTTTAAACGTTTAAATTTAGATTTAAGGAGTGCACCTGATATTGCCCAAACAATTGTAGTTACTTGTTTTGGATTGGGTGTAGAATGTTTTTTAACAGGTTTACACACCCTAAAAATTAAAGAAACCGATAGGCTAGTGGCTTTAAAAACTGAAATTGAAAAATTAGGAGGCGAAGTTAGTATTACTAATGAAACGTTGCATTTAAAACCTTCTTTTAAAATAATGGAAAATATTTCGATTTCAACGTATGATGATCATAGAATGGCGATGGCATTTGCACCTTTAGCATTAATAGTTCCTATTCAAATTGAAGATCCAAATGTTGTATCAAAATCATACCCAACTTTTTGGGATGATTTTAATAAAATATCAAAGAAGTAGATAAAAAAATCATAATTTTAGAATGATTATAAAATCATAATTTAAAAAATTTAAGTTAATAGTATTTGCCAAGACTTTCAACTTTTTAACTTTCAAACCTTTAAACTTTTAAATTTTATTACAAATCACTTGACAACGCCTATGTCGATGTTGTATATTTGCGCTCACTTAATAAATATTTAAAAAAATTAAATTCTTATAGTTTTTAATTTTAAGAGTTGTTTTAATTTTTTTTTATACTAAAAACAATAAAAATCACATATGAAATTATCACATTTTAAATTCGAATTACCAGAAGATTTGTTAGCAGAATACCCTGCAGAACATAGAGATGAATCACGTTTAATGGTATTGAATAGAAAAGAGAAAACAATTGAACATAAACAATTTAAAGATTTAATCAATTATTTTGATGAAGGAGATTTAATGATTTTAAATAACACCAAAGTTTTTCCAGCCCGTATGTATGGTGAAAAAGAAAAAACGGGTGCTAGAATAGAAGTATTTTTATTAAGAGAATTAAATGCTGAAAGTAGATTATGGGATGTGTTGGTAGATCCAGCAAGAAAAATAAGAATTGGTAATAAGCTATTTTTCGGTGAAGACGAAAGTTTAGTTGCCGAAGTTATAGACAATACAACATCAAGAGGAAGAACTTTACGTTTTTTATATGATGGTTCTTACGAAGAGTTTAGAAAGAAATTAGAAGAATTAGGAGAAACACCGCTTCCAAAATATATTAAAAGAGAAGTAAATGAAGAAGACGAGGAACGTTATCAAACTATTTATGCTAAACACGAAGGAGCTGTAGCTGCTCCAACAGCTGGATTACACTTTTCGAAGCATTTAATGAAACGCCTAGAAATTAAAGGAGTAGATTTTGCTGAAGTTACATTACACGTTGGCTTAGGTACTTTTAGCGCAGTTGAAGTTGAAGACTTATCCAAACATAAAATGGATTCAGAACAAGCAATTATACCTGATGAAACCGTTGAAATTGTAAATAAGGCAATAGACTCTAAAAGAAGAGTTTGTGCAGTTGGAACAACAGTTATGAGAGCTATTGAAAGTTCAGTTTCTTCTGATAATCACTTAAATTCTTTTAACGGTTGGACAAACAAATTTATTTTCCCTCCTTATGATTTTAGTATTGCAAATTGTATGATTACAAATTTTCATACACCAAAATCTACATTAATGATGATGGCCGCTGCTTTTGCTGGTTACGACTTTTTAATGGAAGCATATGACGAAGCTGTTAAAGAAGGTTATAAGTTTTACTCGTATGGAGATGCGATGTTAATTATATAAGAATTTAATTTTTTAAAAGTTTAAATTGTCTAAAGAGTGTTACTTTTTAGACAATTTCTTTTCTAAATTTATACTAAATAAATGAGTGTTAAAAAAGACATACGAGCATTAACCAAATTAGAGTTACGAGATTTTTTCGTTAATAATGGAGATAAAGCGTTTAGAGGAAATCAAGTGTATGAATGGTTATGGAGTAAAAATGCACATTCTTTTGAGGATATGACAAATATTTCAAAAGAAACCCGACAAATGCTTGAAACTCATTTTGTAATAAATCATATTAAGGTTGATGATATGCAACGCAGTTCAGATGGAACTGTTAAAAATGCAGTGCGTTTACATGATGGTTTGGTTGTGGAATCTGTTTTAATTCCAACAGGAACTAGAACAACTGCCTGCGTATCTAGCCAGGTTGGCTGTAGTTTAGATTGTAGTTTCTGTGCAACAGCGCGTTTAAAGAAAATGCGAAATTTAAACCCTGATGAAATTTTTGATCAAGTTGCAGCCATAAACCAAGAAAGTTTGTTGTATTATAACCATAAGTTATCTAACATTGTTTTTATGGGAATGGGAGAACCCTTAATGAATTATAACAATGTGCTTAAATCTATTGAAAAAATAACATCTGATGAAGGTTTAGGTATGTCTCCAAAACGTATTACTGTTTCTACATCTGGAGTTCCTAAAATGATTAAGAAATTAGCAGATGATGATGTTAAATTTAATTTAGCAGTTTCTTTACATTCTGCAATTGACGAAGTAAGGTCAAAAATAATGCCTTTTAGTAAAGCATTTCCTTTAAAAGACTTAAAAGAATCTTTAGAATATTGGTATGCTAAAACAAATAGTAGAGTAACTTATGAGTATGTTGTTTGGGAAGGAATAAACGATACAAAAGAAGCAATTAGTGCTTTGGTTAAATTCTGTAAATATGTACCATGTAAAGTTAATTTAATAGAGTACAACCCAATAGACAATGGAGAGTTTCAACAAGCTAGACCTCAGGTAATAGATGATTATATTAGTGTTTTAGAAATGAATGATATAATTGTGAATGTACGACGGAGTAGAGGAAAAGACATTGATGCTGCTTGTGGGCAGTTAGCAAATAAAAAAAGCTAGATAAATTATTTATCTAGCTTTTTTATTTTATTTAATAAAGAATTTTAATTTCTTTTAAGTTTCTTTTTAACTTCAACTTCTTGGTAAGCTTCAATAACATCACCAACTTCAATATTGTTGAAGTTCTTTATTTGAATACCACAATCGTACCCTTTAGATACTTCTTTGGCATCATCTTTAAAACGTTTTAAAGAAGTTAATTCACCAGAATGTATAACTACACTATCTCTAATAATTCTAATTTTAGAATTTCTAAAGATTTTACCGCTAGTTACCATACAACCAGCAATGTTACCTACTTTAGAAATCTTATAAACTTCTCTAATTTCAACATTACCTGTTACTTCTTCCTTAATTTCAGCAGATAACATACCTTCCATTGCATCACGAAGGTCGTTAATAGCATCGTAAATAATAGAGTAAGTTCTAACGTCAATTTCTTCATTATCAGCTAAAATTCTAGCATTTCCAGAAGGTCTTACATTAAATCCTACAATAATGGCATCAGATGCAGAAGCTAATAACACATCAGATTCTGTAATAGCACCAACACCTTTATGAATAATATTTACTTGAATTTCATCTGTAGATAATTTTTGGAATGAATCTGTTAAGGCTTCTACAGAACCATCAACATCACCTTTTAATATAATGTTTAATTCTTTAAAGTCTCCTAATGCAATTCTTCGTCCAATTTCATCTAATGTAATATGACGTTGTGTTCTAACAGATTGTTCACGTTGTAATTGAGAACGTTTGGTTGCAAGTTGTTTTGCTTCTTTTTCATCTTCAAATACGTGAAATCTATCACCTGCTTGAGGAGCTCCGTCTAAACCTAATATAGATACTGGTGTAGAAGGCCCTGCGTTTTGCATATTGTTTCCACGTTCATCAAACATAGCTTTTATTTTTCCACTATGTTTACCAGCCAACATATAATCTCCAATTTTTAAAGTACCTTCTTGTACTAAAATAGTAGAAACATATCCTCGACCTTTGTCTAATAAAGCTTCAACTACAGTACCAACAGCATTTTTATTTGGATTTGCTTTTAAATCTAGCATTTCAGCTTCTAAAATTACTTTTTCAAGTAAATCATCTACACCTAAACCAGTTTTTGCTGAAATATCATGAGATTGTATTTTACCACCCCAATCTTCAACTAATAAATTCATTTGTGAAAGTTGTTCCTTTATTTTTTCTGGATTTGAGGTTGGTTTGTCAATTTTATTAATTGCAAAAATTATTGGAACACCAGCCGCTTGCGCGTGGCTAATAGCTTCTTTTGTTTGCGGCATAACATCATCATCAGCAGCAACTACGATAATTACAATATCTGCAACTTGTCCACCACGTGCACGCATTGCAGTAAAGGCCTCGTGACCAGGAGTATCTAAAAATGCAATTTTATGACCGCTTTTTAGTTGTACACCGTAAGCACCAATATGTTGTGTAATACCACCAGATTCTCCAGCAATTACGTTTTCTTCACGAATATAATCTAGTAATGATGTTTTACCGTGATCTACGTGACCCATTACGGTAATAATAGGTGCTCTAGTTTCTAATTCTTCTGCAGTATCTACATGTTCTTCAATAGATTCTTCAACTTCTGCACCAATAAAATCAACTGTATAGTCAAACTCTTCAGCAACAATTGTTAATGTTTCTGCATCTAATCTTTGATTCATAGTCACCATCATCCCTAAAGACATACAAGTAGAAATAATATTTGTAACAGGAATATTCATCATAGTAGCAATTTCACTTACCGTAACAAACTCGGTTACTTTAAGTACTTTGCTTTCTGCTGCTTGTAATTCTTGATCTATTTCTGTTTGTTGACGGTGTTGATCTCTTTTATCACGTCTGTATTTTGCACCTTTTCCTTTTTTAGATTTACCTTGAAGTTTTTCTAAGGTTTCTCTAACTTGTTTTTGTACTTCAGCTTCAGTTGGCTCTTCTTTAAGAATAGGTTTTCTACCACCTCTTACAGGTCCTCTTTGGTTTCCGCCTTTTTGAGGCGCGCCTCCAGGTCTTCTGTTTCCACCTTGACTTGTTGGAGCTTTTTTAACTATTCTACGACGTTTCTTTTTATTTGCATCAGTAGAACTTTCTTTTTTAGCTGCCGGTTCAGGTTTTTTCTTTTTAGGTTTTTCGAATTGTTTTAAATCAATTGTTTTACCTGTAATTTTTGGACCTGATAATTTTTTATATTGCGTTTCAATTGTTTGAGGTGCAGATTCTGTACTTTCGGCTTGTGTTGTATCCTCTTTTACAGGTTTGTCTTCTTTTTTAACAGTAGGTTCAGCAGCTTTTGGCTTTTCAGGTTTAGCAACTTCTTTTTTA
This sequence comes from uncultured Flavobacteriaceae bacterium, assembly GCA_942492305.1. GTDB lineage: Bacteria > Bacteroidota > Bacteroidia > Flavobacteriales > Flavobacteriaceae > Lutibacter. Next base: position 31,479 of record CALOEI010000006.1, read on the forward strand.
GGAGATGCCGCTTTTGGAGTTTCTAAAGTTTCTTTTTTAACTTCTTTTTTAACTTTTTCAATTTGTTTTTCTTCAACCTTTGGAGCTTCAGGTGTTACTTCTTTAGTTACCTCAGTTTTTTTAGCTGTTTCTTCTTTTTTAACTTCATCAGCTGCAACTTGTTTAGATTCTTCAGCTTTAGGAGGAGTAGTTTTTTCCTCCTTTTTTTGTTGAATATCTATTTTTCCAACTGTCTTAAACTCTAATTTTTCGGCTTTAGCTTTAACAACAACTTTTTTTGCTTCTTCTTCAAGACGTTGTTTTTCCATCTTTTCTTCAAGAGCAATTCTTAGGGCTTCTTTTTCTTTTCGTTTTTCTTCACTAACCTCTTTAGAAGCTGCCTTTTTATTCCTGTCAGTTTGAAAACCATCTAGTAATACATTGTACTCTTCATTAGATATTTTTGTAGTCGGTCTTGCCTCAATTTCAAATCCATGATTTGTTAAGTGCTCAACAGCTCTATCTAACGAAATGTTTAATTCGCGTAATACTTTATTTAGTCTCAATGTTTTGTTGTCAGCCATATAATTTATTTTTAGCCTATTTGTTGTTGAAAATTTAAAGATTAATCTTCAAATTCTTCTTTTAATATTTTTTGAACCTCTAAAATAGTTTCCTCTTCTAAATCAGTTCTTTTTAAAAGTTCAGCTACGTCCTTTTCAAGTACACTACGTGCAGTATCTAAACCAATATTTTTAAATTCTTGAATTACCCAAGCTTCAATTTCATCTGAAAATTCTGTTAATTCTACATCGTCTTCAGCTTCAACACCTTCTCGTTGAACATCTAATTCGTAACCAGTTAATTGTGATGCTAAACGGATGTTTACTCCGTTTTTACCAATTGCTTTTGAAACTTCTTCAGGCAATAAATATACATCAACTCTTCCTTTTTTACCATCTTCTCTACCTTCTTCTTCATGAATTTTCATAGAGACAACTTTGGCAGGGCTTAGTGCTCTAGCAATAAATAATTGTGTGTTTTTTGTGTAATTAATTACATCGATATTTTCATTTCCTAATTCACGTACAATTCCGTGAATACGAGATCCTTTCATACCTACACACGCACCAACTGGATCAATTCTATCATCGTAAGAGTCTACAGCTACTTTTGCTTTTTCTCCTGGGATTCTTGCAACACCTTCTATAGTAATTAAACCATCGAAAACTTCTGGAATTTCTTGTTCAAATAATTTTTCTAAAAATTGAGGTGATGTTCTAGATAAAATAATAACTGGTTTGTTACCACGTAATTCAACTGTTTTTATAATACCACGAACTGATTCTCCTTTTCTAAAATAATCTGAACGAATTTGTTCACTTTTTGGTAAAACAATTTCATTTCCATCATCATCTAATAGAATAATTGCATTGTGACGAATGTGATGTACCTCAGCACTGTATATGTCTCCTTCTAATTCTTTAAAGTGTTTAAAAGTATTGGTGCTGTCATGTTCATATATTTTTGAAATAAGATTTTGACGTAAAGCTAAAATTGCTCGTCTTCCTAAGTCAATTAATTTAACTTCTTCAGAAACATCTTCACCAATTTCAAAATCTGGTTCAATTTTTCTTGCTTCTGATAGTTCAATTTCTTCATTATCATCTTCAGACATTCCGTCTGCCACAACAACTCTATTTCTCCAAATTTCTAAATCACCTTTATCTGGATTTATAATAATATCAAAGTTATCATCAGATCCGAATTTTCTTTTAAAGCTGCTCTAAATACTTCTTCAAGTATTGACATAAGCGTTACTCTATCAATATTTTTATCTCCTTTAAACTCTGAAAATGACTCAATTAATGCTATATTTTCCATGCATTCATTTAATTAAAATATTACTTTCACTTTTGCTTCTAAAATATCCACAAATGGTATTATTGCTTTTTTTACAACTGTAATTTTACCTTTACCTACTGGTTTTGGTTCACGCGCCTTCCATTCTAATTCAATACTATCTTTACTTACGTTTTTGAGAGTACCTTCTAGATTGGAATTATTAGTTAATTTAACTTGTAATATACGATTAACATTTTTTAAATATTGTCGTTTTACTTTTAGAGGATTTGCAATGTCAGGTGATGTAACTTCTAAAGAAAAATCATCTTCTTCTCTGTCTAAATTATGTTCAACTGCTCTGCTAATTCGTATGCATTCATTTAAAGCAATGCCATTATCTCCATCTACCTCAACATAAATTTTATTGTCTGGTAAAAATTTTAGATCAATTAAAAATAACGCAGGGTTTTCTTTTAATGCTTGATCTACTAGATCTATAATTTTACTTTTATCCATTATTTTATAAAAAGAGGGGACTTAATGTCCCCTCCAATCCTCTATTCTGTAATAATTCGGTGCAAATATACTAACAATTTTTTAATTATAAAAAATCATTCTTTTTTTAATTTAAAATTATTAACTTTACCTATAAGGATAACATTTTATAACCATTTTTTATGAAAAGTATATTAGTACCAGTTGATTTTTCTATACAAGCAGAATATGCTGCTAAAGTTGCAGCTTCAATAGCTAAACAAACCAATTCAAAAATATTTTTATTACATATGCTTGAATTGCCTTCGGGAGTTATTGATCCTTCAAGTTTTGGTACTTCTAATAATACACCTACTGCACTGTTGTTTTTGAAACGTGCTCATGAAAAATTTGAAGATTTTAAAAAGCTTCCTTTTTTAGAAGGTATAGAAGTTGAAGATTCTGTACATTTTCATAAAGCATACGAAGGAATATTAGATGAAAGTAAAAAACAACAAGTTGATTTAATTATAATGGGTTCTCAAGGAGCATCTGGTCTTGAAGAAATTTTAGTAGGTAGTAATACTGAAAAAGTTGTAAGAAACTCTGAAGTTCCTGTTTTGGTTGTTAAAAAGGAAATTGAAAACTTTAAAATTAAAAATATTGTTTTTGCTTCTAATTTTAAAATTGAAAACAGCTCTGCATTTCAAAAAATATTAGATTTTACGCTGTTATTTAATGCGAAATTACATTTACTAAAAATTAATACAATTCATAATTTTGAAACAACAAAAGAATCGAGTGAAGCTATAAGAAACTTTATTGATGGATTTGATTTGGGAGATGATTTTACTTTAAATATTTATAATGATATTTCTGTTGAATCTGGGGTGCTTAATTTCTCTAAATTAATTGATGCGGATGTTATTGTGCTTAATACACACGGTCGCAGAGGTTTAGCACATTTATTTAATGGTAGTATTGGTGAAGATTTGGCAAACCATGCTAAATTACCTGTTGTTACATTTAAATTATAAAGTATAAATTACAAAAAAAAGGGGTAATTTTAATTACCCCTTTTTTTATTTTTTAATAGTACAACCTATAGCTTTTGTGGTAGTAACTGTTGGTTTTTTTCCATTTAACAAGTTATCTACTGCATTTTCAACATATTTTTCTGTTACTTCACTTGCATCTTGTGAGTTGTTATCAATAGCTCCAATATATTCAACAATTAAATCATTGTTTTCTTTATTTAAAATAAAAACATGAGGTGTTCTTGTGGCACCATATTGTGGATATATCTTTTGACCATCATCAAATAAATATGGAAACGTAAACCCTTTTTCTTTGGCTCTCACTTGCATATCAGAAAAAGCATCTCCTTTTTTAACTTCAGGGTTATTCGGATTTATAGCAATAACTGGATATCCTTTTTCTTTATATTTTTTATCTAATGCTATAATGCGGTCTTCATAAGCAACAGAGTAAGGGCAAGTGTTGCAAGTGAAAATAATAATAAATCCTTTTGCGTTTGTGTAATTAGCTAAAGAAACCATATTGTTATCAACATTTTTTAAGTTGAAATCTGTAGCTGTATCTCCAATTTTATAACCATCGGAAGAATTTTTAATACCAAAGCCTGTTATAGTGGCAAAAAATAAAATTGCAATGCCAATTTTTAGATTTTTCATAATTAGTTTGTTTTTAATATTTTTAATAATTCTGTTTCAAGTTCACTATATGTAAATGATTGTTCGTAAAATTTACGAATATTTTTATTGTAAATAACAGTTGCTGGAATAGCGCCTGACCATTCAGCATTTACTTTAGGTATCCAAGTATTTTGATCTGGATCACCCATTAAAACTACGTTTCCTTGTAAATTATTTTTTTTAATAAAAGGAATTACGCGTTTTTCTATTTGCTTTACAAAATCTAAACTTACCAAAACTAGTTCGACATTTTGGTTTTTATAATTTTTATATAATTTTTCAAAAGCTGGTAATTCATCAACGCAGGGCTTACACCAAGTTGCCCAAAAATTAACAACGTAAGTTTTGTTGTCGTTTTTATTTAAAAGCAGTTCTAAACCATCATAATCAATAATTTCAATAGCTTCTATCGATTTTTTAATTATTGGTTCTGTTGCTTTTTTAGTTTCGCTTTTACACGATATAAAAATTGAAATTAGTGCAAAAAATAATAGTTTTTTCATAATTGGATTTAAAAATAATAAATCTTCTTTTATGAAAAAATTAATTAACATACGTTAACAATTTTATAAAATTGGTTTTAACTTTTAAGTTTTGAAGGAATTACACACACAGGAATTGGATTCATTTTATGTTTGTTTGCCTTGTTTCTTTGTAAATAGATTGAAAAAACTTCTTTTTCTCTATTCTCAAAATCTGGAAGGGTTTTTCCTAAATCAGCTTGATTCATTGCCCATTCCAACTCATCATAACTCGCGCCAATTTGGTCTTCATCGGTTCTGCTATCACCAAATAAACCATCGGTTGGTTGGGCTTTTTGAATGCTTATTGGGACTTGTAAAAACTCAGCAATTTTATAAACTTCAGATTTCATTAAATCTGCAATAGGACTTAAATCTACGCCACCATCTCCATATTTTGTAAAAAAACCAACTCCAAAATCTTCAACTTTATTACCAGTACCTGCAACTAAATAGCCATGTAGTCCTGCAAAATAATATAAGGTTGTCATACGTAATCTTGCTCGTGTATTTGCTAAAGACATGTTTACAGTTGCTAAATTATCTATTGTTGGCACTACGGATTTAAATTCTTCAAAAGTTGTAGTTAAATTAATTTCAGCAGAACTCACTTTATTAAACCTACTTTTTAACTGTGAAATATGTTCTTTAGCTCTAGAAACTTGATTTTCTCCTTGATGTATTGGCATTTCAACACATAATACTGGAAAACCGGTTTTAGCGCAAAGTGTTGATGTTACTGCAGAGTCTATTCCACCAGAAATTCCAATTACAAATCCATTTACTTTTGCATTAGTTGCATATTCCTTTAACCAATTAACAATATGTTCAACAACTTTTTCTGTATCCATACTTAAACTTTTTTAGTAATTTTAGCGTTTTATTTTTAAGAAGCGTAAATATAGAAATTAATGAATAAAGTTTTAGTACTATTACTAGTTTTATTAGTAAGTTTTTCTTGTAAAAAAGAAGAGAAAATAAGTGTTGATGTATCAAATATTAAAGTAAATGTTGAAGTAGATAGGTTTGAAGAGCAATTCTTTAACACAACAGCAGCAACCTTACCAAAGCTAAAGAGCAATTATCCATATTTATTTCCAGCTTATAATTCAGACAGTATTTGGTTGCAAAAAATTAATAATGCTGACGAAATTGATCTTTTTAATAAAGCGCAAAAAGTTTTTGGAGATTTTTCAGAACAAACTTCAGAAATTGAAAAGCTATTCAAGCACGTAAAATATTATCATAAAAATTTTAAGGAGCCTAAAGTAATAACTTTAATTACAAATCTAGATTATGAGAGTAAAGTAATTTATGCAGATAGCTTATTATTTGTTTCTTTAGATATGTATTTGGGTAAAAAGGACCAGGTCTACCAAGATTTTCCAGAATACATTTCGCAAAATTTTGATAAGTCACAATTGGTAGTAGATATTGCAAATGAAATCAGTATAAAATATTATAATAATAGTAGAAAAAGGCAATTTTTAGACATAATTATTAATGAAGGTAAAAGAATGTTTTTAATTGAAAGCTATTTACCAGAACATTCAAAAGCTAGTTTACTTGGCTATACTTCTGAAGATTATGAATGGGCTATAATTAATGAATCTCAAATTTGGAAATATTTTATAGAAAATAAATTGCTTTATAGTTCGGATGCTAATTTACGAACACGTTTTATAGAGAAAGCTCCATTTTCTAAATTTTTTATTGATATTGATAAAGAATCACCTGGAAGTATTGGTGTTTGGTTGGGTTGGCAAATTGTAACTTCCTATATGAATAATAATGATGTAACTTTGCAACAACTTTTGCAAACAAATGCAGATGAAATTTTTAATAAATCTAAATATAAACCACAAAAATAATGGCAGTAGCGCATACATCAAAAATTGAATTTAAAGTTGGATTAGACGAAAATAAAGTTCCAGAAAAATTACATTGGAATGCAGAGGAAGGTGGTGTTACTAATGAAGAAGCGAAAGCTTTAATGATTTCTGTTTGGGATTCAAAAGCAAAGGATACTTTAAGAATGGATTTATGGACGAAAGATATGCCAATTGATGAAATGAAACAGTTTTTTCATCAAACATTAGTTTCTATGGCTGGTACTTTTGAACGTGCAACTAACGATGAAAAAATGTCTGCAACGATGCGTGATTTTTGTGATTATTTTGCCGAAAAATTAGAGTTAAAGAAGTAGGATAGAAGTCTATATGTTATTGTTAAAAACAATTAACCACCTTTTTTTATAGTATCTAAAATAGCATAATAATCGTCTGAATTATTTAGAAAATCTTTTTCAGAAACATCTATAATTAAGGTGTTTAATTTTTCTTCAGTTTTAATAAAAGTGGTATATCCTTTATGAATTTTGTCTAAATATTCTGGAGCAATGTTTTGTTCGTAATCTCTGCCACGACTTTTAATGTTTTCTAATAAACGTGGAGTGTTTTGGTATAAATAAATATATAAATCTGGTTTGGTAATTTCTTTATACATTATATCGAACATTTTTCTGTATAAAAAATATTCTTCCTTTTGCAAGGTTACTTGTGCAAAAATTAAGGATTTAAAAATGTAATAATCAGAAACTATAAAATTTTTAAACAAATCAAATTGGGCTAAATCATCAGAAAGTTGTTGGTATCTATCTGCTAAAAAACTCATTTCTAATGGAAACGCATAACGCTCATTATCTTTATAAAACTTAGGTAAAAACGGGTTGTCTGCAAAGCGCTCTAACACTTTTTTAGCGTTAAAATCTTCAGCAATCATATTTGTTAGTGTTGTTTTACCTGCTCCAATATTTCCTTCAATAGCTATGTAATTATACTTTTCTGAAATACAAATAGGACGTTCAAGTTTTAGATCAGTTTTTTCTATTTGATTACTATCTGTGCAGTTTTTAGCTAATACATTAATGTGTTGTTTTTCAATAGGATGTATCAAGTTTGGTGCAATTTCAGCTAAAGGAATTAGCACAAAATTTCTGTTTAACATTTCTTTATGTGGAACATTTAATTCCTTTGAAAAAATTATTTCATCATCAAACAGTAAAATATCAATATCTATGGTTCTAGCTTTATATGTAGCAGCTGTATTTGGCTTTCTTCCTAAAGAAGTTTCAATTTTATGAATAGCTTTAAGTAAATCTTCAGGGTTTAAGCCTGTAGAAAGTTCGACACATATATTGTAAAAATCATCACTTTTAAACCCCCAAGATGCAGTTTTATATACCGATGAAATCTTACTAATTGTACCTATTCTTTTAGCTATTAAATTTATAGCCTTCTGTAAATTTTTAAGTTTAGGTCCTTGGTTACTTCCCAAAGAAAGATATGTGGTTCTTAATATTTTCATAAACTAAGTACAAAGAAAAGAAAAGTATTATTTAAAAATATATCTTTGTGCCTCAACTTATAAACATTTAAGTTTTTTTAATCTAAAACAAGTAATTATAAGGTATTCACCCAAAATAGTTTGCATTTTGTAAAATTACTTATAGTGAACATTTTGTAACAATTTAAAGTAATAATTAAACACATGAAATTTTTAAGAAATTTATTAGCTTCAATTTTTGGAACTTTAATAGCTTTAGGTATTATTTTTATGCTATTTATATTAGTAGCTTCTTTAGTTTCTGAAAGTGAACAAATAGTGGTTAAAAAGAATTCCGTTTTAGAGCTAAGGTTAAATGGAATTATTAAAGATTACGCACCAAAAAGTGACAATCCTTTGGATGAAGTATTTGGCTTTAATGATGGTAAAATGGGGCTAAACGAAATACTAAATGCCATTGAAAATGCAGCATCTGATAGTAATATTAAAGGTGTAAGTATTCGTGTTTCGGGTATTAATGGAGGAATTGCACAAACGCAAACAATACGAAATGCACTTCTAGATTTTAAAGAATCAGGCAAATTTATTAATGCCTATGCAGATATGTTTGATCAACAGAGTTATTACCTTAGCTCGGTTGCAGATTCTGTTTTTTTAAATCCCTTTGGAGCAGTTGATTTTAAAGGACTTTCATCAGAGGTTTTATACTTTAAAGATATACAATATAAAACGGGTGTAAAAATGGAAGTTATTCGTCATGGAAAATATAAAAGTGCTGTTGAGCCTTTTTTATATGATAAAATGAGTGCTAATAACAGGGCTCAAATTACATCTTTTTTAACATCTATTTGGGGCGAAATGTTACAAGATATTTCTAAAAGTAGAAATAAATCTATAGTTGAATTAAATACCATTGCAGATGATTTATTGGCAAGAAATGCAGTTCTAGCTCTTGAAAATAATATTGTAGACGGAACAGTTTATTTTGACGAGTATATTGATAAATTAAAAGTTGCAGCTGGTATTTCTATTGATGATGATTTAAACCGAATTTCATTAAAAGATTATATTTCAACAGGGAAAGGACGTATTAGTTCTTCGGCCACCAATAAAATTGCTGTAATTTATGCACAAGGTGATATAATATATGGTAAAGGTGATGAAAATTTTATTGGTCCAGAATTAATTATCAATGCGTTAAGAAAAGCTACAGACGATAAAAATGTAAAAGCTGTTGTTTTGCGAGTAAATTCTCCGGGAGGAAGCGCTCTAGCAAGCGAGCTAATTTGGAGAGAACTAGAGCTTGCAAGTGTACAAATGCCTATAGTTGTTTCAATGGGGAATGTTGCTGCTTCTGGCGGTTATTATATTGCTTGTAATGCAGATGCAATTTTTGCAGAACCAACAACAATTACAGGTTCTATTGGAGTTTTTGGAGTAGTGCCAAACATTAGCGAGTTAGCAAAAAATATTGGTGTTAATGCAGAGCAGGTTAGTACTAATAAAGGTGCTAATTATAGTGTGTTTGAGCCTATGACAGATGCTTTTAGAACCGTTACACAAGAAGGTGTAGAGCAAGTTTATACAACTTTTTTAGAAAGAGTTGCAAATGGAAGAGGTATGTTAGTTTCTGAAGTAGATAGTGTGGCACAAGGTAGAGTTTGGTCTGGAGTTGAAGCTGTTGAAAAAGGACTGGTTGATAAGTTAGGCAATTTAGACGATGCAATTTTACATGCTGCAGAACTTGCAGAAGTAACAGATTATAAGATAAGAAATTATCCGAGTTATAAAATAGATTTTGAAGATAGGTTGAATACTTTTCCTTTTATAAAATCTAAAGAAAAATTAATTATTGAAGAGTTAGGAGAAGAGAATTACAAGGTGTATCAAAATTTAAAACAACTTAAAACCCTAAAAGGGATTCAAGCTAGAGCACCATTTATTTTTGATATTAAGTAGATGCAAAAGTAACAGCACAAAGTTTTAAATTTAAAAATATTACAAATAAAAAAACCTAATAGATTTTGAAAGTCTATTAGGTTTTTTAATGTTTTTTTAAAAAGTGAATTATTGTTGAACCAATAATTTTTTCATTTCATTTCTGTATTTTAAAGGACTTTTTCCTGTAAACTTTTTGAATAATTTATTAAAGTGAGAAAAGTTATTAAAACCACTTTCAAAACAAATATCTGTAATACTAGTTTGTTTTTCGGTTAATAATTTAGTTGCGTGTACAATTCTAAATTCATTTACAAATTGTGTAAATGTTTTTCCAGTTATTTTCTTAAAATATCTACAAAATGCAGGAACTGTCATACTTACTTTTTCTGAAATTTCATCTAATGAAATGTGTCTTCTAAAATTAGCATTAACAAAACCGAAAATAATATCAATTTTATTATTGTCTTGAGGTTCTACTTCAAATGCAAACCCGTCAACATTTAATAAGGAATAATCTTTAGATAAGGAAAGCTCTTTTAATATATCTAAAAAATAAATAATTCTATCTATACCTTTATAATTAAGTAATGCTTCAATTTTTGGTCCAATTATTTTTTTTGCTTCTTGATGGAATAGTAATCCTTTTTTTGCACGAGCAAATAAAGTTTTTACTGATTGCATTTCAGGAATGTCAAAAAAAGTTTCTCCTAAAAACTCTTCCTTAAATTGAATAATTGTTTCTGCTCCATTAGAAGTAAATCTATCAGTAAAACCACTATGGGGTAAACTTGCACCAATTAATATCAACTGACTATTGTTAAAATATGATAAATGGCTACCTATATGTCTTTTCCCTTTGGCTTTATTTACATAAACTAATTCAAGTTCTGGATGAAAGTGCCAAAAAGGTAAGTTATTTTCTACAACCTCAGTATGCTGCTTAATAAGTAATGAGCTTCCAAAAGATGGATTAATTTTTTCAAATGTTGGCTTTGTATTTTTCATATGCGACATAATAAGTACAAAAGTAAAAATAAATAAACCATCGATTCTATTTAAATTTAATATGTTTATGTTCTATATTAACCTTTTAGCTTCTTAACATTAAATTAACAGTTAAAATAGGATACAAATATGAAAAATTTGAGGTTTTTTAGATTGATATTCCACCATAGATTTGCCTCATACTAATTAATAAATTATTGAAATATGAAAAATTTAATTAAAAAAAGTTTATTAGCTGTGGTTTTATTTACTACAATAATAAGTAACGCAACAAACATTAATAACAATATTAGAGTTAATGTAATTGAATCTAAATTAATTGATTTAAAACTGAATAATTCAGATGGAAATTTAAAAATAAGTGTAAAAGATGTTTCAGGAGCAATTTTATACACTGAAAAATTTGAAGGAAATTATTTTTCAAAAAAGTATGATTTAAAAACGTTACCAGCTGGTAATTATTACTTTGAGATTGAAGGTTTTACTAAAATTAGTCTTATGCCTTTTAAGATAACAGCTAAAGGTCTTGAATTTAACGGAAAAATCGAAAGTACTTTTTATAAACCTACTGTTAGACAAGATGGTGATTTAGTTTTTATTTCGAAAATAACTTTTAATGAAGAAAGTCTTGAAATTAGTTTAGTAGACGATCAATTAAACACATTGTATAAAGAAAAGTTAACTGACGCTATTAATTTAAGAAAAACCTTGAATTTAATAAATTTAAAATCAGGAACTTATACTGTTTTTACAAAAAGTGCTGGTAAGTCATTTGAACAAAAGATATATAAAAAATAATCAATTTATCTGTACTAAAAACTAACAGTAACACAAATTCTTTATTTGTTACTTAACCAACACTTAATTTTATTAAGAATATTTTATTAAGGCAATTTATAAAGTGCATAGTTTTATTTCTAACTGTATTTAAAACACGCATTTTATAATTGCCTTTTTTTAGTTTACGAATATAGATTGCAATTCATTTTTTTTAAAAATATAATTGTTTTAGAAATGATTTGTAGCTATTTGTATTAGAACTTTTATGTTTTTTTAACTAATGATAAAAAAAAATCACATTTTTTTTATCAGTTTACTTTTCATTCGAATATTTTTTTATATTTGAATATCTTGATAGCCTAAAAAATAGAACTATTTAGATGTTTAATGTATAACTTTAACTAATTTATTTTGAAGAGAATACTAGTAGATTATAAAAAATTAACTCCTGAAATACTTAATTTATTGGTCGAAAAATTTCCAGACGGTTATGGATTAAGAGATATTATACATTTTACCAATCCTAAAGGTCAATATGTTGATGCCGTAGAAGTAAAAACTGATGATACCGTATATTTAGTAAAAATTAGTGAACAACTGGCAGATAGTATGGAAAATTATGAAGAGGATGAAGACGAAGATCCAGTAATTAATGACGATTTAGAGATTGATGTAGATGATACTGAACTTGAAGATGATTTAGATGAAGATTAAATCTGAACTTTTCTTAAAATAAATTTTTAACACAAAATTTTTAATACTAGCATCACAATTATAGCAATTTGCCATTTTATATTGTGTTATGTGGAATATTAAAACAAATTTAAAGTCGACTTTTTCGACTTTTTTTATTTCTTAAAATTAAAAAACCCGAACAATTTGTTCGGGTTTTTATGGTGGTGCCTCCAGGAATCGAACCAGGGACACAAGGATTTTCAGTCCTTTGCTCTACCAACTGAGCTAAGGCACCATTGCGTTAGCGGATGCAAATATAAATGTATTTTTTATACTAATCAAAACAATTTTTAAAAAATCTGTCGTATTTTTGATACTCCTTAATAAAACTAAATGAATTTAATAGTAGATATTGGAAATACAAGAATTAAAATTGCAATTTTTAACAACGATGAACTAATTTATAATGAAGTATTTACGAGGGAAGTTTTCTTAGAAACTGCTTTAAATCTTATCGAAAAGTTTAACTGTAAAAATGCAATTATTTCTTCAGTAGGAATATTAAAAAAAAGTGAAATAAATCAAATAAAAGCAAAAATCAATGTAATTGAGCTAAATGCTGGCTCTAAAATTCCATTTATAAATAATTATGCAACACCAAAAACATTAGGAGTTGATAGAATTGCACTAGTAGCCGCTGCAGTTTCAAAGTATAAAAACCAAAATGTTTTAATTATTGATGCTGGCACGTGTATTACGTTTGATTTTGTAACAAATAAAAAAATATATTTAGGTGGTGCTATTTCTCCAGGTATTGAAATGAGGTATAAATCAGTTCATAAATTTACCAAAAAGTTACCACTGTTAAAGCCACAAAACGCAACCAATTTAATTGGTAATTCAACAGAAATGTGCATTCATTCTGGTATAATAAATGGAGTTATAAGTGAAATTGATAGTATAATAACAAAGTATAGAAAAAAAAATAAAGATTTAACAGTAGTTTTAACAGGTGGCGATGTAAATTTCTTGTCAAATAAATTAAAAAATGGCATATTTGCCAATCCTATTTTTTTATTACAAGGATTAAACACAATTTTGACCTATAATTTATAATAAATGATCAAAAAAATAATAGTTATTTTAACGCTATTTATATCAATTGCAAGTTTTGCGCAAAAAAATAATGCTTCTGCATATTCTTTTTTTGGAATTGGTGATAAAAATAATTCCAATACAGTTGAGCAAATTAGCATGGGAGGAATTGGGGTTTCTTTACAAGATCAATATCGTTTAAATTTGTCTAATCCTGCTTCCTTAGCTGGTTTAAAATTTACAACCTATACCTTAGCAATAGAGAACAAGAATATTTGGGCAGAAGATAGTCAAGATAAACAACAAGGTGCATCTACATACCTTTCATATTTAGCAATGGGAGTGCCGTTGGGAGAAAATGCAGGGTTGTCTTTTGGATTATTACCAAATACCTCAGTTGGTTATTCCTTAGTTGCTAACACTTATAATACAGACAATGAATTAATAGAAGTTTCTGCCTACGATGGTGAAGGAGGAACTAACAGAGTTTTTTTAGGTGTTGGTGTTCAAATATTTAAAGGTTTTAGTGTTGGTGTTCAAGGAAATTATATTTTTGGAAAAATTGAAAACAACATCACTAATCAGTTAAAAGATGTTTCTTTAGCTACTAAATATCAAACAATTTCAAGATTAAAAGGTTTTGCAGTTAATTCTGGATTTCAATACAAAACAAAATTGTCAGAAAAAGTTAATTTACAATTAGGTGCAAACTTTGATTTAGAAAGTGAAATTGATACTGAAGATGAAGAATACGTATATTCTTTATCAGTTGCAACCGGTGAAATACCTCGTGACACTTTGCTTAGTAATAGTGGAAATGGAATTTTAAAATCTCCAATAAAAACTTCTTTAGGTGTTGGTTTTGGCGAGGATAATAAATGGTTCGCTGGTGTAGATTATAGCTTTCAAGATGCATTACAACTACAAGGAAACATATACAACAATTTTACAAAAATAGCATACGATAGTTATAGTAAAATTTCAATAGGAGGTTTTTACACTCCTAAATTTAATTCTATTACAAGTTATTGGGAAAGAGTAACTTATAGAGCAGGTGTAAAATTAGAAAAAACTGGTTTAATGGTAAATTCAACCGGTATTGGTAACGATTTTACTGCAATTGACGATTTTGGCATATCTTTTGGAGTAAGTTTGCCAGTAAGTAATCAATTATCAAATTTGAATGTTGGTTTTGAATTAGGAAAAAGAGGAAAAGTTGACAAAGGTTTGGTTCAAGAAAACTATATAAACTTTAGATTAAGTTTTTCTTTAAACGATAAATGGTTTAAAAAACGTGAGATATTTTAATTAAAAATTTAGAAAATGAAAAAAATGAGACACTTCTTAACCTTAATGTTTTTAGTAGTTTCGATGCCAATGGTTTTTGCACAAGCCAGTCAAGATTGTACTATAAAATACAACCTTTTTAAAGGTGATTACAATGCCAAAAATTACGATAAGGCATATGACAACTGGATGTGGTGTATGGATAATTGTCCAACATTATCTGTTAATATTTATAAGCTAGGTATTAAAATTGCCGAGCATAAATTAGAAACTGCTTCAGAAGCTGATAAGCCAGCTGCAAAAGAACTTGTAATGAGAGTTTTAACGCAAAGATTAGAGCATTTTCCAAAAGATAAAGCTGGAATTTATGATGATATTGCAAGTTTTAAAAGAGAACAAGGTGCTTCTGATGATGAAGTTTACGAATGGTTAGAAAAAACTTTTAAAGAAGATCCAACTGCGTTATCTGCTAAAAATATATACAAATATTTTGACCATATTCTAATAAAATATAAAGATTCAGATACACAACGAGTTTTTGACACCTATGATGAAGTTGGTGAAGCTCTTGAATTAAAAAGAGAAAATTACACTAAAGCAATTGATGCTATAAATGCTAAAGATTCAACAACTTTAAGTAAAAAAGATATTAAAAAAAGAAAAGTTTCTCAACAAATTATAACTAATTTATCTATTGTAGAAAGTGGTTTAGACCAAAAATTAGCTGCAATTTCAACTTGTGAAAGATTAATCCCTTTCAATAGAAAGAATTTTGAAGAAAATAAAAATAACGGAGTTTGGTTAAAAAGAGCGGTTTCTAGAATGTTTAATAAAGAATGTACTGATGATCCTTTATATGATCAATTAGTTGAGGCTTATGTGCATGCAGATCCATCTCCTCAAGCATCAGTATTTTATGCGGGTATTTTAATGAAAAATGGCGAAACTAATAAAGCTATGGATTATTTTAAAAGAGCTGTAGATCAAGAAACAGATACCTATAAAAAAGCTGGATATTTATATAAAATTGCTGTAATTTTAAATAAAAAAGGAAGAAAGTCAGAAGCAAGAAGCTATTGCTATCAAGCGTTAGAATATCAACCAACAATGGGTAGAGCTTATTTATTAATTGCTAGTATGTATGCTTCAAGTGCAAACTCTTGTGGAGACGATATTGTTTCTAAAAGAATGGTTTACGTTGCAGCATTAAACAAAGCTAGAAGAGCAAAATCTGTAGATCCTAGTATTAGTACACTTGCAAATAGATTTATAAACTCTTATTCAGATAATATTCCTACAACTAAAGATTTATTTGTGGCTGGTGTAAAGTCTGGTTCAAAACATAAAATTGGATGTTGGATTAACGAAACAGTTATAGTTCCTTAATAAAACATTTAAAATATTAATAATTGGTATATTTGTTATATGACAAAATCAATTGTACATAAAATAACTAACATTGCTATTGTTTTTACAATAGCAATGTTTTTTTCATGTACAAACAGCGCTAAAGAAGTAAGAGATTTTTTAGCAGATAAAAATTTACCAATTGGTGAAGCAGTAGATATTAATTTAAAACACACCGATTCTGGTAGAGTTGACATAAAAATGAAAGCTCCTTTAATGTTAGATTTTGCAAATAGGGATGATCATCCTTATTCAGAATTTCCAAAGGGTATATTAATTACTACTATTGAAAAAAATGGCGACTCAACAACAATACAAGGAGATTATGCTAAAAGCTATAACAAAACTTCTGTTTCTGAAATAAAAGGAAATGTTGTTGTAATAAACAAAGCACAAAATAAAAAATTAGAAACTTCCGAAATCTTTTGGGATCAAAAAACACATTATTTTTTTACTGAGAAAAGATTTGTATTTTACACCTTAACTGATACTATATATGGTACTGGATTTGAAGCATCTGAAGATTTAGATGTTTGGTGGGTTAAAAATCAGACAGGAGTAATAGAAATTAAAGACTAGAGAAATGAGCAAAATGTGGAAAATATTTGAATACGGATACTTAATAATTGCAATAGTTTTTATTGTAGAAACAGTTTTAAATTGGAATTTAGAAAGAGAAAGAGCCTATTTATTTTTGCTTTTTGCAGTCTTGGCCATCTTTATGTACTTCTTTAGAAAAAGGTTTAGAGCTAAAATTGAAAAGAGAAATAAAAAATAAATGGAATTTCAAATAGCTGTAATTTTAACTTCAATCTTATTTTCAGCCTTTTTTTCTGGGATGGAAATTGCCTATGTTTCAGCTAATAAATTTCAAGTAGAACTCGAAAAAAGAAAAGAGGGGTTTACCTCCAAAATTTTAAGTAGAATTACTTCCAAATCGTCAAAATTTATTACTACAATGTTAGTTGGCAATAATATTGCCTTAGTGGTATATAGTTTTTTTATGGGAGAATTTATAATTGGTTTTATACCAGAAAATGCTTTTAACGAATTTTCTATTCTATTAATTCAAACGGTAATTTCGACATTAATAATTTTAATTACTGCAGAATTTCTACCAAAAGCATTATTTAGAGTGTATGCAAATGAAACCTTGTGGTTTTTTGCTCCTTTAGCATACTTTTTTTATATTATCTTTCATTTTATATCTAGTTTTATTACAGCAATTTCAGATTTTTTTCTAAGATTCTTTTTTAATTCAACAAAAGATGAAAAACAAACTGAATTTACAAAAGTTGAACTTGGACATTATATTTCTAAGCAATTAGAAAATGCCAAAGATTTTGAGGAAGTAGATTCAGAAATTCAAATTTTTCAAAATGCTTTAGAATTTGATACCGTAAAGGCTCGTGAAATTATGATTCCTAGAACAGAAGTTGTTGCGGTAGATATTAATGACAGTATTCCAAATTTAAGAAACCTATTTATTAAAACGGGATATTCTAAAATTCTTATTTATAAAGGCTCTTTAGATGATGTTTTGGGTTATGTTCATGCATTTGAATTATTTAAAAAACCAAAAAACATTAAATCTATGATACTTCCAGTAGAATTTGTTCCTGAAAGTATGATGATTAATAACGTGTTAAATATTTTAACTAAAAAGAAACGAAGTTTGTCGGTTGTACTAGATGAGTTTGGAGGAACTTCAGGTGTAATTACCGTAGAAGATATTGTGGAAGAGTTATTTGGAGAAATTATAGATGAGCACGATACCTTAGAGTTACTAGAGAATAAAATTAACGATAGAGAATTTGAATTTTCAGCACGTTTAGAAGTCGATTATATAAATGAAACATATAATCTAGATATTAAAGAAGATGAAGCTTATGAAACCTTAGGGGGCTTTATTGTAAATTTTCACGAGGACATTCCAAAAGAAGGAGAAGTAATTGAAATAGATAACTTATATTTTAAAATGTTGAAGGTAGATTCTTCCAAAATAATGGAAGTTTATCTAAAAGTTTTAGATAAAGCAGATTAAAAAAACAAGATACTTGCAAATTGCTGTTTTTTCCTACTTAATTATGCTAAATTCACTTTCATAATTAAATACTTAATTGTATTTTCGCAAACTGTAATAAAACAAATAACATAATGGCAATTTTATCAAAAATTAGAGATCGTTCAATGTTCTTAATCCTAATAGTAGGATTAGCACTTTTTGCATTTGTACTAGATCCAAGCTCAATACAACAATTTTTCAGTTCAAGTAAGGTTAACTCTATTGGTGAAGTTAATGGTGAAGATATTGATAGAGAAGAATTTGCACGTCAAGTTGAAGCCTACAGAACTCAAAGTGGAGGTAGAGCTTCCCAAATGCAAGCTGTAAACGCTGTTTGGAGTGGAATGATTAGTGAGAAAATATTTGAAGACCAACTTGAAAAAGCAGGTATTGTAATTGGTGAAAAAGATATTTGGGATGCTATGACTTCTTTACAAGAAATTCAAAACTCACCACTTTTCAAAAATGAAGCAAATCTTTTTGATGAAGAAAAGTTAAAAGAATATATTGCTAACATGAAAGATGATGCAGAGTCTGGTAACAGTCAGGCCTGGTTGAATTGGTTAGCAACAGAAAAAAATATTAAACAAAACTTACAACGTCAGGCTTATACATCATTAGTAAAAGCTGGACTTGGAGCTTCTTTAAAAGAAGGGGAAAGAGATTATTTGTTTAAAAATACTAAAATGGATGTGGAATTTGTATTTGTACCTTATAGCACTATTGTTGATAGTTTGGCGTATGTTTCAAAACAAGAAATTCAAAAATATTTAGAAGACAATTCTAAAAGGTTCAAAAATGAAGCATCAAGAACTTTAAAGTATGTAAAATTTGATATTGTACCTTCTGAAGCAGATGATGCTGAGGCTAAAAAACTTGTAGAAAGTTATATTGAAGATAGAGAAGAGTATAGTAACGCAGCGAAAGCTACTGTTAAAATTGCAGGTTTAAAAAATGCTACAAATTACGAGAATTTTTTAAATGATAATAGATCAGATTTAGCAATAGATAACGGTTACAAGTATAAAGGTCAAGTTTTAGCTGAAATCTCTGATGAAGTATTTAATGCACCTGTTGGAACAGTTGTTGGTCCATACAAACAAAATGGTTATTACAAAATTTCTAAAGTTGTTGAAACAATTCAAATACCTGATTCAGTTAAATCGAGTCATATTATAATACCATATGCAGGATCAACAAGATCAACTTCTTTAAAAACAAAAGAACAAGCTAAAAAAACGGCTGATAGTGTTTTTGCTTTAGTAAAAAATAACAAATCTAAATTTACTGAAATCGCAGACGAAATTAACTCAGACGGAACAAAAGGTAAAGGTGGTGATATTGGATGGGTTAGAAAAGATCAAGCATTTTCAGCATCTTTTGATTCAGATTTTGCAGATTTTATATACAAAAATAAAGTAGGTAGTATAGATGTGGTTGAAACAGCCTTCGGTTTTCATATTATTAGAGTTGATGATCAAACAAAAGCCAACCCAGCAGTTAAATTAGTTACGTTTGCACGTTTAGTTGAAGCCTCTGAAGAAACTGAAAATAGAATTTTTGAAGAAGCAGAAACATTAAATGCGAATCTTTCCGAAGGAAAAGATATTGATGAAATAGCTACAGAAATGGGTTATAACGTTCAAATGGCACTTAATTTAAAAGTTTTAGACGAAGCTATTCCTAGTCTAGGTTTACAAAGACAAATGGTTACTTGGGCTTTTGAAAATGAAAGAGAAATTGGCGACTCTAAAAGGTTTGATATTGATGTAGCAGGTAAGCGAGGATATGCTGTTACTGTTTTAAGCTCAAAAATTGAACAAGACGGTATTGCAATCAGTTCTGATTTATTAGCAAGCATTCGTCCTGAATTAGTTGATAAGAAAAAAGCAGCATTAATTAAAAAGAAAATGACTGGTTCTACGCTTGCAGAAATTGCAACAAGTAGCGGTATTGCGGTGCGTAATGTGTCTAATTTAAATTTAGCAAGTCCTTTAATTTCTGGTGTTGGTAACGAGCCAGCTGTTGTGGGAGCTATGTCTACAATTAAATTAAATGAAGTATCTGATTTGGTTGAAGGGGAAAAGGGTGTATTTGCTTTTAAAGTAATTAAGCGCGATGCTCCAGTTGATTTAGAAAACTATGATAGTTTTCGTAAAAATATTGTTAATCAGTTACAAGCTAGAGGAGGACAAATATTTAATGTTTTAGAAGAAACTGCTGATATTAAAGATAATAGAGGTAAATTTTTCTAGGATATTTATTTTATACATTATATTAAAAAATCGTTTAAAATTATTTAAACGATTTTTTTTATGTTTAAAATTTTATCAACTTATTTTAAAAGAGAAAAGTGGTTTATGTTGGAGTGTTAGTAATTTTAAACTTGCTTAAGCACCTTAATATGGCTTTTAAGTAACTGCTTCAAATTAAATATTATGTTAATCTAAAGTAGCGGATTTGTAGTTAGCTAAGCAGTAAAACAAAAAGAAAATTATTTAGACGCTATAACAAAAAAAAGCTGTTTAAAAGTTAACTTTTAAACAGCTTTTTGTAGAATTATTTAGTGTTTAACCATTCATAGAGATTAAAAACTCTTCGTTAGAAGTGGTAAATTGAATTTTCTCTTTAATAAATTCCATAGCTTCAACAGGATTCATATCTGCTAAGTATTTTCTAAGTACCCACATACGTTTCACTGTTTTTTCATCTAGTAATAAATCGTCTCTACGTGTACTAGATTTAACCAAGTCAATAGCTGGGTAAATTCTTCGGTTTGCAATATTTCTTTCTAATTGAAGTTCCATATTACCAGTACCTTTAAATTCTTCAAAAATAACTTCATCCATTTTAGATCCGGTTTCAGTTAAAGCAGTAGCTATAATAGAAAGCGATCCACCATTTTCAATATTACGTGCAGCTCCAAAGAAACGTTTTGGTTTATGTAATGCATTGGCATCAATACCACCTGATAATATTTTTCCTGATGCTGGTGCAACAGTATTGTATGCTCTGGCCAAACGTGTAATAGAGTCTAATAAAATAACTACATCGTGTCCACATTCTACCAATCTTTTGGCTTTCTCTAAAACAATATTAGCAACTTTAACGTGCTTTTCTGCTGGTTCATCAAAAGTAGATGCCACAACTTCACCGCGAACACTACGCTGCATATCTGTAACCTCTTCTGGACGCTCATCAATTAATAAGATAATCTGATAAACCTCAGGATGATTAGATGCAATAGAGTTTGCTATATCTTTAAGTAACATTGTTTTACCCGTTTTAGGTTGAGAAACAATCATACCTCTTTGTCCTTTTCCAATTGGACAAAATAAATCCATTATTCTAGTAGATAATGTACTCGATTTTCCAGCTAAATTAAATTTTTCTTGTGGGAATAAAGGAGTTAAATGCTCGAAAGAAACTCTATCTCTAACTACATTTGGGTTTAATCCATTAATTTTTGAAACTCTAATTAAAGGGAAATATTTTTCACCTTCTTTTGGTGGTCTTACAACGCCTTTAACAGTGTCTCCAGTTTTTAAACCAAACAATTTTATTTGAGATTGAGATAAGTAAATATCATCTGGTGATGATAAATAATTATAATCTGAAGAACGTAAAAAACCATAACCATCTGGCATCATTTCTAAAACACCTTCACTTTCAATTATACCGTCAAATTCATAATCAGGGTCTCTATAGCGATTACCGCTTTTGCGTTGTCCTTTATTAGAATTTGATTGTTGTTGATTGTTTTGTTGTTTATTATGTTGTTGCTTCTGCTTATTTGGTTGATTAGCTTGCGGTTGCTTTTGTGGAGCAGGATTAGTTTGTGGCTTGGTTTTAGGAGGATTCTGTGGATTTTGATTGTCACTTGCTTCAGTAGCAGTAGAGTTTTCCTTTTTTACTGGCTCCGTTTTTTGTTTTGGATGTGTTTTAACAGTCTTCCTTGGTTTTGGCTGAACACCTTTTGAATTGGCACTTTTTGCTATTTCAGGTTTTGTAGCTTCAGGTTTTGCAACTTCTTTAGTCTCTAAATCGTTCTTTGGAGTTCTAGAATCAGCTACTTTATTTTCTTTTGGTACAGCAGCTTTTTTTACAATTCTTTTTCGTTTTGGTTTGCTAGTGCTGTTTGTAGGCTCTTTTTTTGTAATTTTTGAAGGGTTTGAAGCTTGTATGTCCAAAATTAAATAAACAAGGTCTAGTTTTTTTAATTGACTGTATTTTTTTGCTCCAATAGTTTTTGCTATCTCCTGTAATTCTACAAGAGTTTTCTCCTTTAGTTGGGAAATTTCAAACATTATGTTAATTTGTAATTAGAGTTAATATAAATATATTAATAATTGTGTTTTAAAACTTATAGTGAATTAAACTAAGTGGTGATTTGTTATTTAGTTGTAGTTGAATTGCTTTGCTATTAGCAACTGTTTGCAAATATATAAAAATATTTCACATAGTATAGTTTTATTCTTTAAAAATAAAACGTATTTTTGCCCTCCATTATTATAAAGATGATTCAAAGAATTCAAACCATATATTTACTAGTAGCTACTCTTTTATCTGGAGGAGCAATTTTTCTATTTAATTTATGGACTAATAATGAAGGAATTAAGTTTTTTGTAATAGATTCATTTAATTCAAATAATACGTTATTAGTTGTAATGGCGTTATTATTTTTCCTTTCTGCAGTTTTAACATTTGTAACCGTTTTTCAATATAAAAAGCGTCAGTTACAATTTGTTTTAGGCAGATTAGCAATTTTGACCAATTTTATTTTATTAGGTATTCTCGTATATTTTTCACAAAACTTATCTGGAGAAATTATTGTTTCTGAGAAGGGTATTGGGTTATTGATTCCAATTTTAACAATAGTATTAGTTGTAATGGCTAATAAAGCAATTAAAAAGGATGAAGAACTT
This sequence comes from uncultured Flavobacteriaceae bacterium, assembly GCA_942492305.1. Classification (GTDB taxonomy): domain Bacteria; phylum Bacteroidota; class Bacteroidia; order Flavobacteriales; family Flavobacteriaceae; genus Lutibacter. The sequence continues at coordinate 54,538 of CALOEI010000006.1, forward strand.
GTAAAATCTGTTGATAGATTACGTTAAACCTAACATCTTAGTATATTTAGTGCAAGAAAAACCATTTTAATTTCATTAAAATGGTTTTTTGCTTCTAACGGTTTTTGGGGATGCATAAATATCACTACTTTTAAGTATAGTTTTAAAGTTTTATAAATAATATATTTGAGATGGGAAAATTATGAGAAAGATCAAAGTTCATATTGCAGACGATCATCAGTTGTTATTAGATGGTTTAGAAGCAGTTTTATCTTCAGAAAAAAATATTGAAGTTGTTGGGAGTTCTCTCAATGGTGACGAAGTTTTAAATTGGTTTGCTTCAAACAAAGCAGATATCTTAATTTTAGATATAAATATGCCAAAAGTTGATGGAATTGCTGTTTTGCAAAGTTTTTTGAAAAACGATTTTCAACAAAAAGTTATTGTGCTATCAAGCTATGATGATACGAAACTTATTAAAGAAGTGTTGAAAATTGGAGCAAGTGGGTTTTTAGCTAAAAAATGTGCTGGAGAGCATATTGTTGAAGCAATAAATAAAGTTTATTGTGGTGAACAATATTTTAGTGAAAGTATAAAAGATAAATTATTGGCTACTTTTACTAACAATTTTTCGAGCATTGAGGAGATGCCAAAAGAAAGTACATTTTTTAGTTCATTAACTCCAAGAGAAACAGAGGTTCTTAAATTAATCTGTAAGCAATTTAATTCAAAAGAAATTAGTAAAGCACTTCACATTAGTACTAATACTGTTGAAACGCATCGAAAAAATTTAATCAATAAATTAAAAGTTAAAAATGTTGTTGGCTTGGCAATCTATGCTATAAAAAACAATATTGCTTAAACTTTTTATGTGCAAAATTCTTATGAAGGTTCTAATAATTCTAATTACTTTTTTTTCTATTTTAAATTCAAGTGTTTATGCAAGTAACATAGATGCTATAGATTTTACTTATATTGAAAATCAACTCTTAGACTCTGATGATGAGGTTTTAAGCGCTATTAAGGAGTTGTTAGAAAATGGAGATTCTGAAGAAGCTTTAACACAACTAAACTTGTTTATTGAAAATGCTAAGAAAAATGGAAATGAACAATTAATAATTGATGGAAACATGTTATTAGCTGATATTTTTCGTGAACATGGTGATTATAAAAAATCTACGGAAACTTTTAATAGCATTATTCCTTTAATTTTAAATGATCGTAAAAACCTTCAGTATATCTTTTTTAAAAAAGGAGGAAACTTTCAATTAGATAATCAAATAGATTCTGCTAAAGTTAACTACGAAAAAGCAATATTAGTTGGTGAAGAATTAGAAAATAATGAAAATTTAAAAGCTAAAATTTATGCCAATTTATCTGGTATATTTTATTTGCAAGCCAATTACGACAAGGCAATTGAAAATTATAAAATTGCTGCCAATTATCAACAGATTTTAGGTAATAAAGAAATCGAAGCCGGAATTTTAAATAATTTAGGAGGTGTTTATTATATGCAAGGAAAATTTAAAGAAGCGCTTAAAGTTTTTCAGCAAGCATTTGATTTAGTTGGGTATGGGCAAGAAGATCTTCAAAAACAAACTAGAAGGTCGTCATATATTAATATGGCTTATGCATACAGTGGTTTAAATAATTATAAAAAAGCTTTTGAATATCAAGATAAATTTTTCTCGTTAAACGATTCTTTGCAGCAGGAACTTAAATACAAAGAAATTGCGGTAATACAATCTAAATATAGTTTGGCTACAAAAGCAAAAGAAACTGAAATTGAAAAATCTAAAAGAAAAGACGCTGAAGTATTAACATATGGATTAAGCTTTGCAATTTTGGTGCTTTTATCAGGTATTTACGCACTCTATAAAGTATATAAGTTAAATAAAAAGAATTATGCGTTACAAATTAGCCAAGATAAATTAGTAAATCAAACTAAAATAGATAAAATAGAAAGTGATATACAAGCTAAAATATTAGCCGCAACTTTAGATGGAAGAATTGAAGAACGAAAAAAAATTGCAAATGTGTTACATGATAATGTAAGCACTTTACTTTCAGCTATAAATTTACATTTATATGCTAGCAAAAAGAAAATGAAAGAATCAATTCCTGCTGAAATTGACAAAGCGCAAAGTATTTTAGACGAAGCATCAGAGCAAGTGAGAGATTTATCGCATAATTTAATTTCTTCTGTACTTTTAAAATTTGGTTTGGCTTTTGCCGTGCAAGATTTATGTGAAAAACTATCAAATTCTAAAATAACTTTTACAAGTAATGCTAAAAACATTGAGCGTTTTGAACAAAACTTTGAAATTAAAATGTTTAATATAATAAACGAACTTGTAAATAATATTTTAAAGCACAGTGAAGCAAAAAATGGTACCGTTAAATTAGAGCAACTAAATGGTAATTTACAAATTATTGTTTTTGATGATGGAATTGGATTTGATATAAATGAAATTGAATTAAAAAACGGAATTGGATTAAACCAAATAAAAGCTAGAATGAAAGTGCTAAATGGTTTGTTAAATATTAAATCAACTAATGAAGGAACACGAATTTTTATTTCGGTTCCAATTGTTTACTAACGTTTTTCTAGTTCAATAATTTCTAAGTTAGTTATATTTTTAGCATCAATTTCAAAACGTAGCATTGTTCTTACTTTATGAAACCCATGTTTTCCTGCAGCTCCTGGGTTTAGATGCAACAGATTTAATTTTTTATCGTAAATAACTTTTAAAATATGAGAATGTCCACTAATAAAAATTTTAGGTGGATTTTTAGTAATTTCCTGCTTTATTCTCTGGTCGTACCTATTTGGGTAGCCTCCAATATGAGTCATCCAAACCGAAACACCTTCTAATTCAAATTTATTATCTAAAGGAAATTCAGCTCTAATTATATTGTTATCAATATTTCCATAAACAGCTCTTACGGGTTTTATTTTTGAAATAACGTCAACTACTTCTATATCGCCAATATCACCTGCGTGCCAAACTTCATCTGCTTGTTTTACATACTTTAATATTTTGGTATCAATAAAACTATGCGTATCGGAAAGAAGAAGTATTTTTTTCATGAATTGTAAAAATTTAAACTGGTAAATATCTCTTATATTTGCAGGCATACAAAATTAGCATTTCAATTGAGATATTTTATAGAAATAGCATATAAAGGCACAAATTATCATGGTTGGCAATTTCAACCCAATGCAATTACTGTACAAGAATTAATAAATAAAGCACTTTCATTAATTTTTAAAAAAACTATTGATATTGTTGGGGCAGGAAGAACAGACGCAGGTGTACATGCAGAACAATTATATGCACATTTAGATTTAGATTTAGATAAACAGTTTAATGCTAATGAAGTAATTTATAAATTAAATTCTTTGCTACCGAAAGATATTGCAATACTAAACTTTAAAGAAGTTACAGAAGATGCGCATGCACGTTTTAATGCAATAAGCAGAAGTTATGAATATAGAATTTATTTTGGAAAAAATCCTTTTTTAACAGATACAACTTGGCAAATTATTAATAAAAAGTTAAATGTTGAATTAATGAATGAAGCAGCTAAAATTTTACTAACTTACACCAACTTTAAGTGTTTTTCGCGTTCAAATACCGATGTAAAAACTTACAATTGTGATGTTACTAAAGCTATTTGGGTGTTAGAAAATAAATCGTTAATTTTTCATATTACAGCAGATCGATTTTTAAGAAATATGGTAAGAGCCATTGTGGGCACGTTAATTAATGTTGGAACAGGAAAAACTACGCTCGAAGAATTTAAAAAAATAATTGAAAGTAAGGATAGAACAAATGCAGGTCCTTCAGCACCTGCCCAAGGCTTGTTTTTAACCAAAGTACACTATCCGAAAAAAGTATTTAGAAATGAGTAAAAAAGTTTCAGGCAAAGCTTTTGATTTAAATATCTTTAGCCGATTAATGTCTTACGCAAAAATTTATCGTTGGGAGTTTATAATTAGCACATTAGCTGCAATTTTACTTTCGTTAGTTTCTGTGGCTAAACCAATTTTATTACAAGAGATTGTAAATACTTATTTCGAAAGCAAAGATATAGAAGGTATTTTATATTTTTCTTTACTTATGGTTGCCTTTTTACTTGCCGAAGTATTTCTTCAATTTTTGTTTATTTATAAAGTAAACTGGTTAGGGCAGCATATTATTATGGATATTAGAGTGAAATTGCAAAAACATATGCTGCAATTTAAAATGGCTTATTTTGATAAATCTTCTGTTGGAAAATTGGTTACAAGATTGGTGTCGGACACAGAAACAATTGCACAATTTTTTGGGCAAGGTTTGTTTATGATTATAAGTGATTTACTAAAAATGTTGGTAGTTGCAATTGTAATGTTGGTTGTAAATTGGAAATTAGCTTTAATAGCTTTTATTATTCTTCCAATAATGATTTATGCTACTAAGTTGTTTCAAATAGCAATAAAATCTGCATTTCAAGAAGTAAGAACTCAAGTTGCAAATTTAAACGGGTTTGTGCAAGAGCGTGTTACAGGAATGAATATTGTGCAGCTTTTTAATCGTGAAAAGTTAGAATATGAAAACTTTGTAAAAATTAACGAAAAGCATAAAAAAGCACATATTAGAACAGTTTGGTATTATTCCATATTTTTTCCGATTGCAGAAATTTTAACATCTATTGCAGTTGGTTTAATGGTATGGTACGGTGGTTTGGATATTGTAAATTCAGGTATTACCAATGCTGGTGAAATTATTGCATTTATAATGATGTCTCAAATGTTGTTTAGACCTTTACGACAAATTGCAGATAAATTTAACACGCTTCAAATGGGAATGGTTGCTGGTGATCGTGTTTTTGAGATTTTAGATACTAAAAGTCAAATTGATAAAACAGGAAATGTAGAAGCTACACATTTTAGAGGTGATATTGCTTTTAAAAATGTTCATTTTAGTTATATAAAAGATGAAGAGGTTTTAAAAGGTATTTCTTTTAATGTAAAAGCAGGAGAAACTGTTGCAATTGTTGGTGCAACTGGCGCAGGAAAATCGACTATTATTAATTTAGTAAATCGTTTTTATGAAATTAACGAAGGTGAAATTTGTATTGACAATCATAATATAGAACAATATACCTTACAATCTCTTAGAGATCAAATTGCAGTTGTGTTACAAGATGTATTTTTATTTTCAGATACTATTTTTAATAATATTGTACTTAATAAAGAGGGGATTACACTAGATGATGTTAAAAATGCCGCAAAAGAAATAGGGATTCACAATTTTATTATGAGTTTACCTGGAGATTATAATTACAATGTAAAAGAACGTGGCGCAATGCTTTCTTCTGGGCAACGTCAGTTAATTGCTTTTTTACGTGCTTATGTAAGTGATCCAAGTGTTTTAATATTAGATGAAGCAACTTCTTCTATAGATTCGTATTCAGAAAAATTAATTCAAGAAGCAACCGATAAAATTACAAAACATCAAACTTCAATAATAATTGCACACAGATTAACAACTATAAAAAATGCAGATAGAATTATTGTAATGGATAAAGGTAACATTGTAGAGCAAGGTTCACATTTAGAATTGTTAGAAAAAGATGGCTATTATAAAAACTTGTATGATATGCAATTTGCTAGTGAAGTGGCATAGTGATTATTTAAAAAGTTAAAAATAGTGTTTGCGAGGAGTTTTATAAAACGATTGTACTAATCTTATTTTGAAGTTATAATGTTATAGCTTTATTATACTGTCAATTTCTTTGTTCAAAGCCATTTAGGTTGTATAAAAATTCAATATTTTGTATTAAATTGTACCGAATGAAGAAAAAGAAAAACACATATATAGCTATTGGTAGGTTATTTATGTCCTATTGAAGCAATTTAACTTTTATACTCTTTACCGTTTTTAGTGCATTTGAGAATTGAATAATAACAAAATGTATTAATTGTATTTTTCAATAGCATTTACTTTAAATTGGATTTTAGATAAAACTATAATGGAATGGTATTCAATTGCAAAAAGGTCAAAAATTAACTATCAGAACAATTTAATAGATAAATATTTTATTGTAAAGATTTATAATACTATACGAAGTTTTGTATGGACAATGGATTTCAAAATTCATAAATTCTTCATTGACGAAAATGTTGAAATTTCTTGGAGAACTAAAGAAATGGATTTGATAAATTTTTTTAAATAAATTTTAATATGATAAAACTAGATTTCTGGATGAGTGGATATATCTTTTGACCTACAGATGACATTACTTGAATTTTTTTCATCAATTATAATACAAATATATGTGTAATTAATAAAGATTGTATTTAATTATTACAGCTGGTAAAAAAATGCTCATCTTCAAAATGATAATTATAAACTTGAGGACAATATTTTTAAATTTAATAATAAAGGTAAATTATTATTCAGAACAGGATTGTTAAAAATAGAATATCCTATAGATTCTGGAAATTTTGAGTCTTGTTTCAAATATGAATATTGTTAATGATAAATTATATTTAGGATATTCGAGAGGTTATGAGGCTTGGCACGATATCAAATCAGGAGAATTTATAACTGGAAGGTTTGAAAATAGAAAATAATACAAACCACAACCACATTAATAAGAAATAGCAGCAAAAGTACAAGTTTTAATAATTTGTACTTTCTGCTATTTTATAATTAAGCGAAATTATATCAATGAATCGGCGTTCTTGAAATAGAAAAACCAACTAATTCAAATCATAACGAATCTTTTCAATTAGTTCAGGGTAATTTTTATAGAGCACAAATTCTCCATCTTTTATATACGATATTTTTCCAGTTTCTTCTGAAACAGCTATGCAAAGTGCATCTGTTTTTTCTGTAATTCCAATGGCAGCTCTGTGTCTTAGTCCAAACCGTGAAGGCAATTGTTTTTTGGAAAGCGGTAAAATAATACGTGTAGCAATTATAAAATTATCTTTAACAATCATAGCACCATCATGTAGCGGACTGTTTTTATAAAAAATACTTTCTAAAATAGGCTGGTTTATTTCAGCATTCATTGTATCTCCAGTATTTTTTACAAAATCTAAATTGTGGGTGCGTTCCAATACAATTAATGCGCCAGTTCTTGTAGAAGCCATAGATTCGCAGGCAGCTATAATAACTTCAACATTCATATTGGTATGAATTTCAGTTTTAAGAAATTTTAGTTGTTTTAAAAAATTTCGTTTATTACTAAAATTTGTTGAACCAAGCATTAATAAAAACTTCCGTACCTCAGGTTGAAAAACAATTAAAACTGCAATAGCGCCAACACTTATTAAGGTGCCTAATAGTCCGCTTAGCATTTCCATTTGAAGTGCTTGGGTTATTTTCCAAATTAAAACAACCAATGCAATACCAATAAATATATTAATTGCTACTGTTCCTTTAAGTAATTTATATACATAATAGAGCAAAACAGCAACCAATACAATATCTAGTGCGTCAAGAAATGTAAAGTCTAAGAAATCTAGCATTGGAAATGTTTTTGGTAAAAATATGAAAAAGATTGCATACTAAATAACTATTGGCAACCGCAATCTGGAACTTTTGCCGGATCAAAAACAAATTCTAAGTTATTAATTAAAATACCTGGATTTGAAATTGATTTTATTAAGGTTACATAATACAAATAATCTTGATATAATAAATCTTGATTAAAATTTAAATGCAACATTGTTTTGTTTCCTTCAGAAGAAAAATCAATAAATTCAAGAAGCGTAGTTATTAATTCGCCATCTTCCATTTTGGCATCGTTAATCCAAGTGTTAGTTGGATTAAAAGTTAGATTTATGTTATAGTAATTTAAATAATCGTCACTGTTTTCTTTTATATACGTTTTAGATAAAATACTGTCTGTTTTAAAAACTACACCATCAAATTTAACAAATGAAAGTTTATCTGCAATAGTATCTGCATAGCTAAAATAATCGAAGCGTCCCTCTTTAGAATGAATACTGTTGGCGTGTTTATATTGAAATTTACTAATAGAAGGAATAATTGCTTTTAAAGGTAATTTTCTGTCGATATTATAAATCCAATGTGTTGAACTTATCGTGTTTTTTCTGTTTACTTTTGCAATAGTATCCATATTATTAACTTCAAAAAACATCCAAATTTGAGAATGATCTTGTAATTCTTGAATTCCTTTTACCGCTAAAACAGGAATCTTCAATTCTTTTTTATTACAACTTAATAATGTAATCGAAATTAAGATATATAAGAGTTTTTTCATTTTAATTATTTAATAATTCTACTATTTTAATGGCTTCTACAGCTTCTTTTACATCGTGCACTCTTAAAATATTAGTTCCTTTTAATAATGCAATGGTATTGGCTGCTGTTGTTGCGTTTAATGCTTTTTCTGGATTTATTGCTAATGGTTTATACAGCATGGATTTTCTAGAGACTCCTGCTAATGTTGGGATTTCTAGATTTTGAAAAATATCTAAATTTTTTAATAATGTATAATTATGCTCTAAAGTTTTACCAAAACCAAAACCAACATCTGCAATAATATCGTTAACACCTAAGGCACGTAATTCATAAATTTTTTCAGAAAAATAATGCAAAAGATCTGTTACAACATTTTTATAGGTTGGATTTGCTTGCATATTTTGAGGTGTACCTTGCATATGCATAATAATATAAGGTACTTGCAATGTTGCAATGGTTTTAAACATAGCAGCATCCATGCTACCTGTTGAAATATCATTTATAATACACGCACCATTTGCAATACATTGTTTGGCGATGTTGCTTCTAAAAGTATCAATTGAAATTAATATTTCAGGAAATTCTTTGGTTAATAATTTTACAACCGGTAAAATGCGTTTTAATTCTTCATCTTCAGAAATATGTTTAGCACCTGGACGCGAAGAATAGGCGCCAATATCTATAAAAGTAGCGCCTTCAACTAGCATTTTTTGAACTTGAGAAATTAGCTCGGTTTCATTTTTATAGTTGCCACCATCAAAAAAAGAATCTGGAGTAATGTTTAAAATCCCCATTACTTTTGGTGAAGTTAAATCGATTAAAGTACCGTTACAATTAATAGATTTCATTATTTTACTACTTTATTAATAACTTCAGTTAGCGTTGGTGCTTTGTAATCGAACATTTTTGTCAACAAATCCTCGGTAGAATCACTTATAATTAACATTTCTTTGTTAGCTTGTTTTAAGTAGCCTTCGGTTACCATAACATCTAATTGTTTAATTAAATGATTAAAAAATCCGTTGGTATTTAAAATTCCTACAGGTTTCTGTTCAATACCTAATTGACTTAATGTAAGAGCCTCAAAAATTTCATCTAAGGTGCCAAATCCACCAGGTAATGCTATATAACCATCAACCAATCTACTTATTTTAACTTTTCGTTTGCTCATGGTTTTGGTAACAATCATTTCAGTAATATTGGTGTGTGCAACTTCTTCGTGTCGCAACAAACCAGGAATTACTCCAATAACTTCACCTTTTTTTTCAATAATAGTATCAGCAATAACACCCATCATTCCAATTTTTCCACCACCATATACCAATCCAATATTATTATCTGCAAAATAATTGCCAAGTTTTATAGCATCATTTTTATAAATTTCATTAAAACCAAGGCTAGAGCCACAAAAAACCGCAACTTTCTTCATTATTTATTAATAGATTTTTTAATTCATTAAATTTGTTCGAAATTTACGCAAATAATTAAAGTTACATGCAACAAACTTCAAAACAATATAACGACATTATTACAAAATGCCGTACACTTTATATAAATAAATTACAAGATTATGGTGCTGCTTGGCGCATTTTAAGACTGCCATCGTTAACCGATCAAATTTTTATTAAAGCACAGCGCATTCGTCAATTACAACAAAATAGTGTGCGAAAGGTAGATGAAGGTGAAGTTTCTGAGTTTATTGGAATTATTAATTATTCAGTTATGGCTTTAATTCAATTAGAACAAGGTGTTGTTGAGCAGCCCGACATTTCTAATGATGAGGCAGTTGAATTGTACGACAAGCATGTTGCAATTACAAAGCAATTGATGGAGGATAAAAATCACGATTATGGAGAAGCTTGGAGAGATATGCGTGTAAGTTCTTTAACAGATTTAATTCTTCAAAAGTTATTGCGTGTAAAGCAAATTGAAGACAATAAAGGAAAAACGATTGTTTCTGAAGGAATTGATGCAAATTATCAAGACATGATTAATTATGCAGTTTTTGCTCTAATACATATTAATGAACAACAATAAATAGATTTAAATGAAACGAGCATGCTAAAAAGTTTTTCATTTAAGAGAATGATTAAAAGCGAACAGCATGTGACCTAAAAAAGCAATAAAAATAAACACATGAAATTACTTGTACACCTCTCTCGATTATTTGTAGCTATCACTTTTATATTTTCAGGATTTGTAAAATTAGTAGATCCGTTAGGTTCGGCTTATAAATTTGAAGAGTACTTTGGTGCAGATGTATTAAATTTAGAATTTTTAATTCCGTATGCCTTACCATTTTCAATAGTGTTGATTTTAGCTGAAATTATGTTAGGGGTAATGCTTTTGGTTGGTTATTTACCAAAATTAACCGTATGGAGTTTGTTATTAATAATTAGTGTGTTTTTGTTTTTAACGTGGTATTCTGCATATTATAATAAGGTTACAGATTGTGGTTGTTTTGGAGACGCTGTAAAACTTTCAAGTTGGGGAACATTTTATAAAAATATTGTACTGATTATATTCATTCTTATTTTGGTTTTTGGACATAAATTTATAAAACCACTATTTAGTCTCACATTTGCAAAATGGACTACATTTCTTTCGTTTTTTGTATTCCTTTATATTGTTTATTATGTATTAATTCATTTACCAATAATTGATTTTAGACCATATGCAATAGGAAAAAACCTTCCTGCTCAAATGGAATATGTTGGAGAGAAAGAACCAGCAATTCACGATTTCTTTTTAGAATCTGAAGAGGGTGAAGAGCTGACGTATGATGTTTTAGGGGCAGATAAGGTGCTGTTAGTTGTTACCTATAATATCAATATTAGCGACAAACAAGGTTTTACTGCTATAAAAAAAGCGACAGACGAAGCTTTAAAAAATGGCTATAAAGTTTATGCGTTATCAGCTTCTATGAATGAAGATTTTATGGAAATTAAAAATGAGTTCAATTTAAACTTCGAAATGCTTTTTGGTGACGAAACGATGCTTAAAACTATTATTAGGTCCAATCCAGGAATTATTACGTTAAATAAAGGTACTGTAAAAGGTAAGTGGAGTTGGACAGATGCTGATAAAATTACATTCAATTAATAAAACGAGCATGCTAAAAAGTTTATCACTGAGTGAATCTAATTGTCCAACAGTTAGTCAGCTTGCTTATGTTGAGCGTAGTTGCGGTATGTTCGTTAAAAAATAATAAGAAAGCCATATGAAACCATTATTACTAATTTTTTTTGGAGGAGGATTTGGCAGTGTTCTTAGGTATATAATTGGTAAGTGGCTGAATGCTACTGAAAATGCGATACCTTATGGTACTTTTTTAGTAAATGTTTTGGGAAGTTTAATAATAGGTATTGTTTTAGGCTATGCTGCAAAAGCTGCTAATACTTCTAATACCTATGTTTTTTTACTTGCTACTGGTTTTTGTGGTGGGTTTACTACATTTTCTGCTTTTGCTTATGAAAACCACCTTTTTTTAAAAAACGGAGATTATTTTTCTTTTCTAATATATGCATTAGGTTCCGTTATTTTAGGTTTGCTAGCTGTTTTTGCTGGTTTCTATTTTTCAAAAGTATTTTAATTTACCTGTTTTCTGTTTTTTTTTAACCTCTATTTTAACTAGAGGTATTTTTGCACGTCTTAATATGATAAAATAGCATAATAATATTTACATACCTTTAAAAAAATAGGGTATAAAAACTAAATATGTGTAAAAATTAAGCAACACCCCCTAAAAAATTAGGGGGTGTTAAATTATAGATATATTTTTGTCCAGAAATCAATTATAAAAATCACTTTATTATGAAGAAAATTGAAGTTATTATCAGAAAATCAAAATTTGATGAAGTAAAAGAAGCTTTGCATCAAATTGAAGTCAATTTTTTTAGTTACTGGGATGTAACTGGAGTTGGAAACGAAAAACAAGGTCATGTCTATAGAGGTGTTAGTTATAGCACATCAGATATTCAGCGTAGATTTTTATCAATTGTTGTTTCGGATCCCTTTTTAGATATAACAGTAGATGCTATTTTAAAATCGGCAGGAACAGGTATGGTTGGAGATGGTAAGTTATTTATATCCACAATCGATGAGGTTTATAGAATTAGAACTAAAGAAAAGGGAATAGCCGCTATAAACTAAGAAATTAAAAAAATTAACTAATTATTTAAATAAAAAAATTATGGAAGCTAACGCTGTTTTAGATTTAATGTGGATTGTAATCTGCGGAATTTTAGTGTTTTTTATGCAAGCTGGGTTTACACTTGTAGAAACTGGATTTACTAGATCCAAAAATGCTGGAAATATAATAATGAAAAATATAATGGACCTATGTATTGGTAGTATAGGTTTTTGGGCTATAGGTTATACTGTTATGTATGGCGAAACAATTGGCGCTTTTATTGGTACGCCTACACTGTTTTTTAATGATGCTGAAAATATGCATAATTTATTCTTTCAAACTGTATTTGCTGCAACGGCGGCAACAATTGTTTCTGGGGCAGTTGCTGGAAGAACTAAGTTTTCTACTTATATAATGTTTTCGTTTGTTATGACTGTAGTGATATACCCAATCTCTGGTCACTGGGTGTGGCAAGGAGATGGTTGGTTAACAGAACTTGGATTTGTAGATTTTGCAGGTTCAACAGTAGTGCATTCAGTTGGTGGTTGGGCTGCTTTAGTTGGTGCAATTTTAGTAGGGCCTAGATTAGGTAAATATACCAATGGAAAATCAAATGCAATTCCTGGTCATAACTTATTAATTGGAGCCTTAGGTATTTTTATTCTATGGTTAGGTTGGTTTGGATTTAATGCAGGTTCGGAATTGGCAATTTCTGGTGATAGTGCAAATGCAGTTGCAGGTATTGTAATTACAACAAATTTAGCTGCAGCAGCTGGAGCGGTAATGGCTATGATTGTTTCTTGGATAAAATATGGTAGACCAGATGTTTCAATGACTTTAAATGGTGCATTAGCAGGTTTGGTTGCGATAACTGCGGGTTGTGCAGCTGTAAGTCCTGTGGGTGCTTTTATAATTGGTCTTATTGGTGGTGCAGTTGTGGTGCTTTCAATTGATTTTATCGATAAAACGCTTAAAGTAGATGATCCAGTTGGTGCAGTTTCTGTACATGGTGTATGTGGTGCTTTAGGTACTTTATTAGTAGGTGTTTTTGCTACTGATGGTGGTTTGTTGTATGGTGGTGGTTTTTCATTGCTAGGAGTTCAAGCTATTGGTGTGTTAGCAATTGGAGCTTGGGCTGCAGGTACAGCTTTTATAGTGTTATACACTTTAAAGAAAACTATTGGATTAAGAGTTTCTAAAGAAGAAGAGGTAGATGGATTAGATATTCACGAACATAAATCTAACGTTTACAACTAATTATATATAAAATTAATAAAAGAACTTTAACAAATAAAATTAAAAAAGATGAGAACAATTTCAAATACAATTAAAGTAAGAGCAGTATTTCTATTCGCAGTATTATTTGCAACTGCAACAGTTTTTGCTCAAGAGGAAGAAGCTGAGAAAAAGTTAAGTTTAAGTGGATCTGTAGATGCATATTATCAAACAAATTTTAGTGCTTCAGATACAGAAGCTCAGTCTTTCGGGTCGTCATTTGCAAATGAATTAGGTTTCGCCTTAGGTATGGCAAATATAGTTGCTGCTTATGAAGGTGAAAAATCAGGTGTTGTTGCTGATATTACATTTGGACCTCGTGGTGATGATGCTACAGGTGGTTATAACTTAAATCAGTTATATGCGTACTTAAATGTTTCAGAAAGTACAACATTAACAATGGGTAGATTTAATACCTTTTTAGGATATGAAGTTATATCTCCAGTTGGCAATTTTAACTACAGTACTTCTTACTTATTTTCAAGTGGGCCATTCTCTCACGTAGGTTTAAAAGCTGATTTTGCTTTGTCTGAAAAGGCTAGTTTAATGTTAGCTGTAATGAATGTAACAGATGTAAATAATAATATGACAGGAAACTATTCTCTTGGTGCTCAATTAGGTGTTGCTGGTCAATACTTAAACCTTTACTATGATAGTGGAGAGGCATTAGGTTTCGAGATTGATTATACAGGTGGTTTTGATGTTTCGGATTCTTTTTACTTAGGAATTAATGCAGCATTAGCTGATAATGATGGTGAAGGGTTTTATGGAGCGGCTTTATACCCTCAATTAGGTCTTTCAGATGATTTTACATTAGGGTTAAGAGGGGAGTATTTCTCAACTAAATCTGATGTTGATCCAGAGGCAAGTGTATTTGCTACAACAATTACAGGTAGTTACACTGTTGAGAACTTAACAATAAAGCCAGAAATTAGATTAGACTCTTGGAGTGATGATATGCCTTATGTTGATGCCGATGGTATGGCTTCAGATAAATTATCTTCATTCTTAATTGCTGCGATATACTCGTTTTAATCTAAATTTTTAATAGTTTACGATAAAAAAATATAATTAAGTTTGGTTTAAAATTGTCTAATAGAGCTATACTATTAGGCAATTTTTTTGATTTACCAATATTTTTACTATTTAAAATTATAATGTATCAAAACTTAAGGGTAAAATTAAAAATATGGTAAAAAATATATTTTTACCCCTTAAAAATTAGGGGGTTGAAATATTTTATATATTTTTGACGACAATTCGACTATAAAAATATTTACAATTATGAAGAAAATTGAAGCAATAATTAGAAAATCAAAATTCGTAGAAGTTAAAGAGGCTTTGCACGAAATTGAAGTTAACTTTTTTAGTTACTGGGATGTAACTGGAGTTGGAAACGAAAAAGAAGGTCATGTGTACAGAGGGGTAAGTTACAGCACGAGTGAGTTACAAAGAAGGTTTTTATCAATCGTAGTATCTGATCCGTTTTTAGAAAAAACAATAGATGTACTTTTAAAAACTGCATATACTGGAGCTGTTGGAGATGGAAAAATATTTGTTTCTGATATACAAGAAGCTTATAGAATTAGAACAAAAGAAAAAGGTTCAGAATCATTAAAATAAATTAAAAAGACAATAAACTATTATTATGGAAGAAACACTATTTACAGTGAACAATGTATGGATGATGATTTGTACCGCTTTGGTATTTTTAATGCATTTGGGATTTTCATTTTTGGAAATTGGGCTAACAAGACAAAAAAACACAATCAATATTTTATTTAAAAACGTATTTATTATTTGTATTGGATTAATATTATATGCCTTAGTTGGTTTTAATTTAATGTATCCTGGATCGTTTATTGCTGGAATTATTCCAGATTATTTTATAGATTTATTTGGGTTAAGTTCACCAGAAAACGGTTTAACTGCAGCTTATGCAGACGGTGGTTATACGTATTGGACAGATTTTTTATTCCAAGGAATGTTTGCAGCTACCGCAGCTACTATAGTTTCTGGAGCAGTTGCTGAAAGAATTAAGTTAGGAGCATTTATGGTATTTACTATTATATATGTTGGTTTGGTTTATCCAATTGTAGGTTCTTGGAAATGGGGAGCTGGTTGGTTAGACGAGTTAGGTTTTTATGATTTTGCTGGTTCTACATTAGTACATTCAGTAGGAGGTTGGGCTGCATTAGTAGCAGTTTGGTTATTAGGAGCCAGAATTGGTAAATTTAAAAAAGATGGTTCTATAGGAGCTATTCCAGGTCATAATATGCCATTTGCTACTGCAGGAGTTTTTATTTTATGGTTAGGTTGGTTTGGCTTTAATGGAGGTTCTGTACTTTCTGCCGATCCTGGTGCTACGTCTTTAGTATTAGTAACAACTTGTGTTGCTGCTGCTTCAGGTGGAATGTCTGCGTTTTTAGTATCACTTTTTAAATACAAACAATACGATTTATCTATGTTTTTAAATGGTGTTTTAGGAGGATTAGTAGGTATTACTGCTGGTGCTGATGTAATGAGCGTAACAGATTCAATTGTAATTGGATTTATTGCAGGTGCATTAATTGTGCTAGGTGTTGCTTTAATTGATAAATTAAAATTAGACGATCCAGTTGGTGCCATTGCTGTACACTTAATTTGTGGTATTTGGGGAACTTTAGCAGTTGGAATATTTGGAGATTTAGCAGGTTGGGAGCAGTTAGGTTACCAAGCAATTGGTGTAGTTTCTATTGGAGCTACTTGTTTAATTTCTGCCTATGCAATTATTAAAACATTAAAGAGCACTGTTGGAATTAGAGTATCTTCTGAAGAAGAACAAGAAGGTTTAGATATTCATGAACACGGTATGGATGCATATCCAGATTTCCGTTTAAATCAACATTAATCTGTTGTTTTATTGAAAAATATAACAAAGAACATTTTATTAAAAACCTTTCTATTTAAATAGGAAGGTTTTTTTAATGCTCTTTATCATACTTTTTAATTCCTGCATTAATTGCAATAGGTAAATTGTTTTCTGCTGGAGGTATTGGACAAGAATATTTATAATTATAAGCGCAATATGGATTGTAAGATTTATTGAAATCTATAATAATTGTATTGCTTTCATTTTCTGGCAGCTCTACATCTATATAACGTCCACCGCCATAAGTAGAGGTTCCATTTGTAGTATCATTAAATGGTAAAAAAAGTTGATTTTCATCATTAAAATTTGTTATTGAATTTTGATGTTGATAAAGGCTTAATTCTAAATCTTCTCCATTTAAATGGAATTTTGCAATGCCGTATTTTCTGTATAGAGGCAGCCGGTCGGTAGTTGTTGGCATTGCAAATACAGGCGTATTAGGTGTAAGTTCAAATTGGGCTGTAATTTTATAGGTTTCATCTATATTAAAAAATTCTAGAGATTTAAATGTTTTTAAATCTTCTTTAGTTAAGGGAGACTCTGTAGCACTTGCATATTGCGTATTTAATTTATACTGAAACTGTTTAACTTCGTCTTTATAAGTGGTTTTAATTTGAGTACAATTTGTTAATAGAAAAAATAAGCAGCTATTAATTAAAAGTTGTTTCATAAGTGTAAAATGTAATTTTAATACACAAAAATAGTACAGTTGTAATAAAAAAAGATGGTAAATAAAAAAAATAATGTAGCTTTGAATTTTAGAACAGGCATTTCAATGAAAAATTATAAACAAAATAATACTGTATGTAAGTGGTTTTTAAAAAACTGCTGGGCAATGTATATGTTATAATTCTTCGTAAATAAATAATATCAATTCATTTAAACTCAGCAATTTGCTGGGTTTTTTAGTTTAAAGCAATGGTGTCAAAAATAGTAAAATCATATAGAGATTCGTTTAGCGGATTATCGCAAGAAATTTGGTGGTTGGCGTTAATCACTTTTATAAATAGGGCTGGTACTATGGTGTTGCCCTTTCTTTCGTTGTACTTAACAAAAGATTTAAAATTATCATTATCTGAAGTTGGTTGGATTATGACCTGTTTTGGGTTTGGTTCTTTATTAGGATCGTGGTTAGGTGGTAAGTTAACGGATAAGGTTGGATATTATAAAGTAATGTTCTGGAGTTTGTTAACTACCGGGTTTTTGTTTATAGCTTTGCAATTTATCCATACTTTTATAGGATTTGCTGTTGGGATTTTTATTACTATGACTGTTGCAGATACCTTTAGGCCCGCAATGTTTGTTTCGTTAAAAGCATATAGCAAACCTGAAAATCAAACAAGATCTTTAACCTTAATTCGGTTGGCAATTAATTTAGGTTTTTCTTTTGGTCCATTCTTAGGCGGAATTATAATTGCTGCTTTAAATTATTCAGGGTTATTTTGGGTTGATGGTATTACGTGTATTGCTGCAATTGTTTTAATGAAAATAGTGTTACATCCTAAAAAGCTTAAAAAAACGTCCGAAGGCAGTATTGAGGTCTTTTCAGAAAATAGCGCAACCTCTGTTTTTAAAGATTATCCGTATATTTTGTTTTTAACAGTTGTATTTATAATGGGCTTTGTTTTTTTACAGTTATTTACAACAATGCCTTTATATTATAAAGAGATACATTTGTTATCTGAAGTGCAAATTGGTTTATTAATGTCACTTAATGGTTTTTTTATTTTTTTATTTGAAATGCCATTGATTCATGCTATCGAAAAAACTTTAATAGATAGAATGAAAATTATTACTTGGAGTTTAGTATTAATGGCATTGAGTTTTTTAGTTTTAAATATTTCTGATTGGTTTGGAATTTTAATTGTAGGAATGTTGTTTATAACCATTGGAGAAATGCTTGCATTCCCTTTTACAAATAATTTTGCAATGAATAGAGCTCCGAAAGGAAAAGATGGAATGTATTTGGCATACTATACGATGGCTTTTTCATGGGCACATATTTTTAGTGCTAAAACTGGTATGGAAATAATTGATAGATTTGGTTTTGATGTAAATTGGTTTTTTATGGGAGGTTTAGGTTTTATAGCTGTTCTGTTAATGTTACTTTTAAAGCGTTTATTACGAAAAGAAAAGATGAGAAAAAGTTTTTGAAAATAAGTAATTTTAGTTTTTTTTGAAGTTATTATCTAGCTTTTTTTAATTTCTAGTAAATTGAAATGTTATTATGATTCTTAACTACAATTTAAGTAATAGTAACGTCAATGCCTAGTTCTTGGAGTCTGTTTTTTGTCTGGTCATCTATATCGCTGTCAGTAATTATTTGGTCAACATCTTCAAGCCCACAAATTCTACCAAACCCTTTTTTTCCAAATTTTGAAGAATCTGCTAATACAATTATTTTTTGAGCAGCTTTAATCATTACTTTATTTAAGGAAGCTTCCATAGAGCTTGTAGTAGTTAAACCAAAATCTAAATCTATACCGTCAACTCCTAAAAATAATTTAGTAAAAGTAAATTCAGCAAGCATTTTTTCGCTAATTGGGCCTATAACAGATGATGAGCTTCTTCTTATATTTCCTCCTAATTGAATTACATCTATATTAGGATTATCAGATAGAATTAATGCGGTGTTTAGAGATGCAGTTAAAACGGTCAACCCTTCAACTGGTTTTAAGTGTTTGGCGAATTGAATTACGGAGGTGCCAGAAGCAATAATAATACTATCATTTGGTTCTAAAATTAAACCAGCAGCCATGGCAATTCTTATTTTTTCTTTCGTTTTAATCTTTTCCTTAACATGAACATGGTGCTCTGTAGTGTAAGGGTTGGATGGAATTGCTTTTCCGTGTGAACGAAAAAGTAATTTTTTTTCTTCTAAAACTTTTAAATCTTTTCTAATGGTAACTAAAGATACACCAAACTCTTTACTTAAATCGGCAACCTCAACAAAGCCATTTTTTTTAAGCTTTTCTAAAATTAATTTATGGCGTTCGGCAATATTTAAAAGCATTATAGAAGTGTTTATTGCAACAAATATACATTAATGTTAATTTATTTCGAAGTATTACAAAGTAAAATTAATTCTTTAAATTCTTAATTATATTTTGCAAAGCTTGCAGTATAAATACTTTAGTTAAATTTAAGCTATAAGTATTGGAGTGTTTATTAGAGAAATAATTATAAAACCATATTATTATAAAAAAACATAAAAAACATTTCGAAAGCTTTCGAAATGTTTTACATTTACCTTGTAATAAAAATTACTATGGATTTAAATAATTTCAGTTATGAATAAAGATATCAATTGGCAAAAAAAACAAATAGCTGATTATCAAAAAGTAACATCCAATTATATTTTATAATAAATAAAAATCATGATAAATTTTTTTAAACCTGCAGCGCATAAAGAATTACTTCCATCAGATCAAATAGACGCTTCATATAAGCGACTTAGATTACAAGTTTTCATAGGTATATTTATAGGATATGCTGGATATTACCTTGTTAGAAAAGTGTTTTCTTTAGCAATGCCAGATTTAATTAATTTAGGGTATTCAAAAACTGAATTGGGATTTGCACTATCTGGTGTGTCAATTGCGTATGGTTTAAGTAAGTTTTTAATGGGAAATGTTTCAGATAGAAGTAATGCTAGATATTTTCTTACAGCGGGTCTTATTCTTTCTTCTTTTACAATGATTTTAATGGGTATGCTACCAGTAGCTACTTCGTCTATATTAATAATGTTTGTACTATTAATACTTAATGGATGGTTTCAAGGAATGGGTTGGCCAGCTTGCGGAAGAGTTATGGTACATTGGTTTTCAATACGAGAACGTGGAACAAAAATGTCTATTTGGAATGTAGCACATAATGTTGGAGGTGGAATTATTGGTCCGCTAGCTATTTTAGGTGTCGCTATTTTTGCAGATTGGCAAGCTAAATTATATTTCCCAGGCTTTATCGCACTTGGTGTTGCGGTAGTTGCTTGGTTTTTATTAAGAGATACCCCTCAATCTTGTGGTCTGCCAAATATTGAAACTTATAAAAACGATTATCCCGATAATTATTCAGAAAAATTTGAAGAAGAAATGACTGCAAAGGAGATCTTTTTTAAATATATATTGAAAAACAAATTACTATGGGCTATTGCTTTTGCAAACGCTTTTGTTTATTTAGTTAGGTATGGGGTTTTAGATTGGGCACCATTATATCTTGAAGAAAGTAAAGGTTTTTCAATTAAAGAATCTGGTTGGGCATACTTTGCTTACGAATGGGCAGGGATACCAGGTACACTTCTTTGTGGGTATTTGAGCGATAAAGTTTTTAAGGGTAAAAGAGCACCTGTAAGTATTATTTATATGATTCTCGTAATGGTTTCAATATATATGTATTGGACAAGTGTATCTATTTTTGCCATTTCAATAGCCTTAATTTGTATTGGCTTTTTAATCTATGGACCCGTAATGTTAATTGGTGTTCATGCGTTAGATTTAGTGCCTAAAAAAGCAGCAGGAACCGCAGCTGGATTAACTGGTTTGTTTGGTTATTTGGGGGGAGCACTATTTGCTAACATTGCTATGGGGGCTGTTGTTGATACGTGGGGTTGGTCTGGTGGTTTTATTGTTTTACTTAGTTCGTGTTTAGTAGCAATATTGTTTATAGCGTTTTCTTGGGTGCAAGAAATTAGAGGTCATAATGGAATTCATGTGTAATATATATTCAATTACTTAAAATATATGTTAACGTAAGAAATGTAAAATAAATAAGAGTATTAATCAATATGTTTTAAATAAATGACGGAGCGTAAGTTATAATATAATTATAGTTGGTATGGCCACTTCTGATTATCTTCGTATTTGAAGATTATATTAAAGGTTTAACCATTCAAACTTAAATTGTTGTTTACTTAGAATAAAAAACTATATAAATTATGAGAAAAAGTACATTAACACTTCTATTGTTAGGTTTTTTCCTGACACAAGTAATGCTAGCTCAAACTTTTCGACCTATAAAAGGTTGGTCGCAAGATGTGAATGAGCAATTGGAAACCTTTTTGAATACTACTTTGGTTATGAAAGAGCGTAAAGTATCAGTGTTCGATTGTGATGGAACAGTTTTCGGACAAGTTCCTCATTATTTGGCTGATGAAGCACTTTACCAATATGCGGATGAGGTTTTAAGTAAGCGTAACGACAAGCAAGCTAAAGAGAAGTTGGCTATTTTAGATCGCATGGTAAAAAACGGTGACAATGTTGGTAAAAAATATGTTGAAGACCGTATTCACTTTCTAGCAGGACTTACTCCTGAAGTAATTGAGCGAATAGGATATGATAGTTATAGAAGAACTTATAAAGGTAAATTTTATCCTGAAATGAAACAACTTATTGCCAACCTTAAAGAATATGGTTTTGAAGTTTGGATACTAACTGCTTCACCCGAACTCTTATATCAGAAGTTTGTTTCTGAAGAATTAGGTATTGAAAATTATAGAGTGGTGGGAGCTCGAAGTGTTGTAAAACATGGAGTAACTACAACTCAAATAGTTCCTCCAATCCCTCAAGATGATGGCAAGGCACATACAATTGAAACTTATATTAAAGCACGCCCACTTATTGTAGGAGGTAACAGTCGAGGGGATATGGATATGCTTAATGAATCATTTGGAATTAAAATTGTTGTAAACCCAGATGATGTAAAAGTTAGAGGACCAGAAGATGGTGTAATGGAAGGACATACTGTAAAATCGTATTGGGAAAAAGAAGGCGCAATAATTGTGAAATGTAATGATGTGCCAATTCCAAATATGGATTTTTATACTACAAAATGGAAAATTAGAAAGAATATTGCTCATCCTAAAGACTAGTTTTAATAAAATTGATTTAAAACCAAAGATTGTTCTAAGAAAGTTAATTATTTGAATAAAAAAGCAGAATATTAAAATTGTATAATTTTTATACTAAAAATAATATTTTGCTTTTTTTTAATCAGAAAAAAATAAATCAATGAACTTATTTCACGAAGCATTTATGACTAACATAAGTTTTATGGGCATCCAGTGAATCCAAGCCTTAGCAATTTGGTATGATGTCAAAAAAAAGTCTTTAAAAAACTGAAAAGTTAATGAGTATTAATGGCATTGAGTTTTTTAGTTTTAAATATTTCTGATTGGTTTGGAATTTTAATTGTAGGAATATTGTTTATAACTCTTGGAGAAATGCTTGCGTTTCTTTTTACAAATAATTTTGCAATGAATAGAGCTCTAAAAGGAAAAGACGGAATGTATTTGGCATACTACACTTTGGCTTTTTCATAGGCCCATATTTTTAGCACTAAAATCGGGATTGAAATAATTGATAGATTTGGTTTTGATTGAAATTAGTTTTTTAAGGTTGGTTTAGGCTTAATTGCGGTTGTTTTAATGTTACTTTTAAAGCGTTTACAAATAAAAGAAAAGATGAAAAAAAGTTTTTGAAAATAGGTAACTTAGATTGATTGTTACTTTTATATAAAAATATTATACTTTACATTTATCGCAAACGCCTGTTATCCAAAAATTTATATTTTCTATGGTATAATTTTTAGGAACATTCACTTCAACTTCATTATCTATACATTCAACTTTTTCACAAATACTACATTTAAAATGATAGTGATTATGGTAATGAACCTCTCCACAAGTATTACATTCAAAATAATAGAATTTACCATCATCTGAAATTACTTTATGAATGATACCATCATCCACAAACCCTTGAAGTATTCTGTATATAGTTACACGATCAAACTCTGATAATTGACTCACAATTTCGTCAGACTTTAAACCATATTCATTATTCTTTATACATTCTAAAACTGCTTTTTTTGATTTTGTTGTTCTTTTTTCCATTTTGTTAATGTAACGTTGTTACAATAGTATTAAATTTTATGTATATTTGCGACATAAATTTATAAAATATTGGTTTAAAATGTCAATTAATAAATTTTAACTAAACAAAAAAGGCAATTTAGACATTATAAGGTAAAATTTAGAAATATAAATAGTAACAAATGAAACACATTATAGCTATCATTCTTTTAACTATATCACATTTAGCAGTAGCTCAAAATAATTTTAAAGGTGTTATTTTAGATGCAGATACAATGCAACCAATTACTGGAGCAGTTATTTATGCATTTGAATTTAATAAGTCTGTAGTAACTGATATAAGTGGAAACTTTACACTTACAAATATTAAAAATAAAGATATTCAAGTTGAAATTTCTGCAGATGAATATAAAACTGAAATTGTAACATTAAATTCTTCAGCAAATCAAATTATTAAACTCAAGAAAAATTTACTTGAATTACAAGAAATTATTATTACTGGAGATAGTAATAAAAGCAGGGAAAAAGTATCTGTATCTATAGAAACGGTTAAAAAAAATGATTTATTTCAGTCTGGAAAATTTTCACTAGCAGAAAATTTATCGAAACTTCCGGGTTTAAGCACTATTAGTAATGGTGTAGGAAATTCTAAACCAGTTATTAGAGGCTTAAGTAATACGAATATTGTTTTTTTAAACAATGGTATAAAAGCTGAGAATTTTCAGTTTTCAAGTAATCATCCATTTATTTCAGATGAGTTTTCTGCAAAAAAGATTGAAGTAATTAAAGGCCCTGTTTCTCTTATTTATGGGTCAGATGCTGTTGGTGGTGTAATTAATGTGATAAAAGAAAATCCAGCAAACATCAATTCTTTAGAAGCAAAAGTAAATACTCAATATCACAGTAACACAGCTGGATTTGTTACTAATTTTGATATAAAAGCAAGTGGCGAAAAATGGTTTGGTGGTGCGTCTTTAACCAATAAAAGTCATAAAGATTATGAAGATGGAGCTGACAATCAAGTTTTAAATACACGTTTTAAAGAGTTTAATATTAGCTCTAATGTTGGGTACAGAGCTAATTTAGGAAATTTTGCATTGTATTTTGATTATAATGCGCCTACTTATGGTTTAACCAATCAAAAAACATTAACTGTAATTGACAATGATGATAGAAAAATGGATTTTTGGTATGTGGATTTGGATAACAAATTGTTAGCTTCAAAAAACAAATTGTTTATTGGAGCAGGCATTTTAGATGTTAATGTGTCGTATCAACAAAATATAAGGAAGGGAATTTCTGATGCATCAAGTATGTATGCTGATATGACTTTTGCTTCTATGGATTTAACCACCTTATCGTACAATTCTAAATATAGCATCAGAAAAAATAACAGTAAAATAACTGTAGGATTTAATGGTGCTTTTATAGAAAATGATGCCGATGATTTTTATGGTAATAGCAACCCAATGCCAGATACAAAAATAAATGATCTTGGTTTTTTTATTGTAGATGAAATTGATGTATCCGATGCTTTAACATTGAATGCAGGTGCACGATACGATATGAGAACTATGAAATCGTACCCATTTATATCAACAGGCATAAACAAATATGAAATTAATAATGATTACAGCAGCCTAAGTGGTTCTGTGGGATCTACCTATAAAATAAACAACCATTTATTTAAACTAAATATAGCATCTGGTTTTAGAAGTCCAAATATTTCTGAACTTACACAAAATGGTATCCATCAAGCGCGTTTTGAAAGAGGGGATAGTAATTTAAAAGCACAACGCAATTATCAATTCGATTTTAATTACCATTTTCATATTGATAAATTAGTTTTTGATGTGAGTCCGTTTTACAATAACGTAAATAATTTTATTTATATAGTTCAAACTGAAGAAAACGCTCCGATTGGAGGTGGAAAAATATGGCAATATGTGCAAAATGATGCAATTTTATATGGAGGTGAAATTGCTTTAGATTACCACCCTTTTAATTGGTTGGGTGTACATACCAATTATACTTTCACTAGAGGTGAACTTAAAAGCGGAGGAAATTTGACTCAAATACCACAAAACAGATTTGTAGCTGAAGTAAAATTGCAAAAAAATAAGATAGGAATTTTTAATAATCCTTATTTTGTAATAAACCTAACTTCGTTTGAGAACCAAAACAACTTAGGACAACTAGAAACTTTCACACCTAGCTATGAAATTTTTAATATTAATTTTGGTTCAGAAGTAAACATTAATAAGCAACGTTTTAATTGGTATATATCTGCAAATAATGTATTTAATAAAGTGTATATGGATCATTTATCTGCTTTAAAGCCGCTTAATCTTAATAATATAGGTAGCAACATAGTAGTTGGTTTAAATATTCCAATAAATGCTAAGATTTAATAGTTTTTATACCAAGCGTTTTCTTTAGACAATAAAAAGTTCAATTCTAAAGTTAGAAAGTAGTCATATTTCTTTTAAATACTTTTTTATTACAACATTTTTAAACACATTACGTTTATTGCATTACAAACTACTATGTTATGCTTAAACAATTTTTTTGGATGTGCTCTGGCGCAGATACTGATATTTTAAAAAATAGCTCTAAGGCTGAACAAACTAAATTTGCTGGTATTGGCGGTACTGTTTTTTTTACAGCTGTAATGGCATTTATTGCAGCAAGTTATGCTTTATATACCGTGTTTGATTCTTATGTCACAGCAATTTTATTTGGCTTGGTTTGGGGATTACTTATTTTTAATTTAGATCGATTTATTGTTTCAACCATTAAAAAACAAGATAATAAATGGAAAGAGGTTTTACAAGCCACACCTCGTATTATACTTGCGGTAATTATAGCAATAGTTATTTCTAAACCGTTGGAAATGAAGATTTTTGAAAAAGAAATTAATCAAGTGTTACTGGCTCAAAAAAACGATTTAACGTTAGCAAATAAAAATCAAATTGCAAATCAGTTCACACCAGAAATAAACAAACTTCAAACAGCAATTACACAATTAAAACAAGAAATAAGTGACAAAGAAATTGAGACTAATGACTTATATACAACTTATATTTCTGAAGCAGAAGGAACTGCAGGTACAAAATTATTAGGCAAAGGCCCAGTTTATAAGGAAAAACGTGAAAAACACGATGCAGCATTAGCAGAACTGCAACAATTAAAAATAGATAATAAGCTTAAAATTTCGGAAAATGAAGCGCAAATAGCAACATTAATGCAACAACAAAATACACAAATTGTTACATCACAACCAATTATTGATGGTTTTGATGGCCTAATGGCACGAATAACTGCGCTTAATGAATTACCGTGGTTACCTTCTTTTTTTATTTTCTTATTATTTTTAGCCATTGAAACTTCACCTATTTTTTCAAAATTAGTGCTCAAAAGGGGTATGATTTTAAAATTCAGGATATGAAAACGTAAAAACTTAGGTCTTTCAAAAGAAGAGCAACGTAAAAATGTTTTAAATACTGATAGTAACCTTAACAATAAAATTTATAACGACCTTTCTGAAGAGCAAGAATTATACGATTATAAAAAACAAAAAGCGCGTGAAATTTTACAATTACAAGCAGATGCTTTTTATAATTCTCAAAAAGATATAGTTGGATAAGTTCTTTAACAAAAAGATAAAAAGTACTTCAGTATTAACGAGTGCTATATAACGTCATCTCGAACTTGTTATATACGTCATCCTGAATTTAGTTCAGGATCTTATGATGTGAAGTTAGAATTTCACAAAATATATAAATGCGAAAAAAAAGTACTTTCGAAAAAAACTATGAAAGAAAGTTATATTTATATAGTCTCTAATAAAAATCGAACTGTATTATATATTGGAATATCAGCTAATCTTAAAAAAAGAATTGAAGAACATAAAAATCATAAAGGTTCAATTTTTACTAAAAAATACAATTGTAATGATTTATTATATTTTGAACTGTAGTATGTGTAATGTTGTATGATTTCGTTCTGTAATGTGCAGATGCTGAACTAAATTCAGCAAGACTGGTGCTATATAATGTCACCCTAAACCTTGTCACTGAGCGGAGTCGAAGTGTTGATTCAGGGCTTCATGAAGTAAATCAAAACATGATGTAGTTACTGTAGTGTGAGATGCTGAAACCAGTTCACCATGACATAAATGATTAAATACAGCGTGCCGGTTATTTCTTAATCTCACGCGCAGGGTTTCCTACAAACAAACTATTGTCTGGTACGTCTCTAATAACTACAGTTCCAGCTCCAATGGTTACCCATTTTCCTATGGTTATTCCTTGAATAACTTGTGCCCCAATTCCTATATGGCTTCCTTCACCAATTTTTACATTTCCTGCAAGGGAAGCATTGGGTGAAATATGAACATAATCTTCTAATTCGCAATCGTGCTCTACAATGGCTCCACTATTTATAATACAATGTTTTCCAATTTTAGCAGATGCATTTATAACTGCGTTTGCCATAACTGCAGAGCCTTTGTCAACAAAAGCATATTTTGAAACATATGCATTTGGATGAATTACCGTGCCGTAGGTAGCTTTAATACTTTCAGCAATTAATTTTCTAATACTGTTATTGCCTACACTTATAAAAAGTTCTTTTATTAGTTGTTTATCAAAATTCTCATATTTAAAAATGGGGATATTTAATATCTCTTTTAAATTGATGTTATCATCAAATACACCTTCAATTTTTTTTGAAGATGAAGACTGTATACTATCTATAATCACCTTACAGTGACCACTTGCTCCATATAAATACATACTTAATTATTTCCTTTAAATCGATTCATTACAATAGTAGAACTTGCATAAACACCTTCAGACTTTAGTACTTTTTGAATTGTTTTTACTATAATTTTTAAATCTAATTTAAAATTCAGGTGTTTAACATACCAAACATCATATTCAAATTTTTGTTGCCAACTAATAGCATTTCTACCGTTTACTTGTGCCCAGCCAGTGATACCTGGCCTAACATTATGTCGTTTTTTTTGTTCCTTATTGTATAAAGGTAAGTATTCTGGCAATAAAGGTCTTGGACCAATTAAACTCATATCTCCTTTAAGGACATTTATTAATTGTGGAATTTCATCTAAAGATGTTTTTCTCACAAAATTTCCAATTTTAGTGAGCCGTTTTGTATCATCCAATAACATACCATTACTGTCTTTTTTATCATTCATTGTTTTAAATTTTATAATTTTAAACAATTGTCCATGTAAACCTGGACGTACTTGAAAAAAAAACGGTTTTCCATTATTGGCAAATGCTAATAATACTACTACAAGCAATAAAATTGGTGCTAGCAATATTAAGCCAATAAAAGAAAGTACTACATCTAAAAAACGTTTAATATAAGTTTTATACACTTTTTTAAATGTAAATTTAAGGGTTTTATATTGTTTGAAAAAATTAATTCCTGCTTTAAGCTATCAGGCATTATTTCCAGAAAACTGCATATAATGCAACTAAAATTATCATAATTGCAAAAGAACCTATATTAAATAGTGGACTTGTTTTAAACAATTGTTTAGAAATTTCAATACCCTTTTCATCATCTTTTCCTTTATGTTGGAAATAACTAACAAGCATAATAATTAGCGCAGTTAGTATTGCAGTATATCCCATTTGATCCATCCAAGGTAAGTCTAAAAAGATTGCGTTTGTAGACCATCCTTTTGGAGCAATTTTAAAGTACATGGCAATTGGAATAGAGGCCAGTGCTCCAATAATTGCACCTTTGTTGGTTGTTTTTTTCCAGAACAATCCTAACATAAATACAGCTAAAATACCTGGACTTACAACGCCTGTATATTCTTGAATAAATTGAAATGCTTGATCTATACCACCTAATAAAGGTGCCATAATACTACCAATAATTAATGCAACTGCTGCAGAAATTCTACCAACGTTTACAGTAGTTTTATCACTTGCATTTTTATTGATGTATTGTTTGTAAATATCCATTGTAAAAATGGTTGATGTTGAATTTAACATAGAAGCTAAAGAAGAAACTATTGCTGCTGCTAATGCTGCAAATGCTACACCTTTCATACCTGTTGGTAAAAATTGTAACAACCACGGATATGCTCTATCCGCTTGGTCTAATGAAGGTAAGTTTTTTAATCCTGCAGCGCCTAAACGTGCCATAATTTCAGGATCATTAACCATAACATAAGCTGCAATACCAGGTATAACAACAATTAAAGGAATTACTAATTTTAAACCTGCAGCCAATAAGATACCTTTTTGAGATTCTTTTAACGATTTTGCTGCTAAGGTTCTTTGAATAATGTATTGGTTAAAACCCCAATAGTATAAGTTCGCTACCCATAAACCACCAACTAAAACTCCAATTCCTGGTAAGTTTTTAAACTCTGGATTCGATTCATCTAAAATCATTGCAAATCTATCTGGAGCTGCGTCATAAACAGTTTTAATTCCTGCAATAATTCCTTCACCATCAGATACAGTATTTAATGCAATATAGGTTGTTACCAATCCTCCTAAAATTAAAAATACAACCTGAATAACATCTGTCCAAGCAACAGCAGAAAGCCCTCCGTAGAGCGAATAAGCTGCAGCAAATAATGCCAAGCTAATTACACCATAAACCATAGGTACACCCATAATTGTTTCTAGTGCTAAAGAACCTAAATACAATACCGAAGCTAAGTTTACAAATACATACAGCCCAATCCAAAAAACAGCTAAAATCGTTTTTAAGTTGGTTGAAAATCGTTTTTCTACAAATTCTGGAATGGTGTACAATCCTTTTTCAATAAATATTGGTAGAAAGTATTTACCAACAATAATCAGCGTTATTGCTGCCATCCATTCGTAAGAAGCAATTGCCAAACCTAAGGCAAATCCAGATCCAGACATTCCAATAAATTGTTCTGCGGAAATATTAGCTGCTATTAATGAAGCTCCAATAGCCCACCAAGGAAGTGATTTACTAGCTAAAAAGTAATCTTCTGCATTTTTTTCATGTCCTTTTTTATCTCTAGATACCCATAAACCTACACCCAATATTAATATGGCATAAGCTATAAAGATGAAATAATCCCAAAATCCAAAATGTGAAGTCATAATAAATATGTATAGTTTAGTTAATTTAGTATTGTTTGTATTTGGTAAATTTAAATTTTTACCGAACGAATTTAGTTATTTTATTTGAGTTACAATTCCTAAATTAGAGTTTTATGAATCAATTTTTCTTTATAAATAATAAATCTAAATTAGTTAAAAAAACTATGATTCAATAGCTGTTCCTTCACTTGGGTTAGCTTCAAAAGCAGTTAATTTAATATTAAATTTCTTAAAATAGGCTTCCGAAGCTGCTGCTGTAAATGCTGCAACTTCATCTTGATGAATTATATTAATAGTGCAGCCTCCAAAACCACCTCCCATCATGCGAGCCCCAATTACGCTATCGTAATTTTTAGAAAAATCAACAAGAAAATCTAATTCTGCACAACTAACTTCATATAATTGAGATAGGCCCTGATGCGTTGCATACATATTTTCCCCTAAAATTTTAAGTTGGTTGTTTTTTAATGCTTTAACAGATGCTAATACACGTATTTTTTCTTCAACAACATAGGTGCATTTGTTGTACATATCTTCTGTAAATAGTTCTTTAAATTCAGCTAACATTTCAGAAGAAACATCACGCAAAGAGCTTACTTTTGGATATTTCTTTTGAATAATTGCAACGCCCTGTTCGCACAAACTTCTTCGTTTGTTATATTCACCATCAGCTAAATTATGAGATACATTGGTGTTTAGTAAAACTATTTTATAAGGACTGATATTGATTGGCACATGCTCATATGCTAAAGATTGGCAATCTAATAAAATTACATGTCCGGCCTTGCTCATTACGGAAGCAAACTGATCCATAATTCCACACTTTGTACCTACATAATTATGCTCTGCACGTTGCCCAATTTCAACCAGTGTAATTTTAGACAAGCCCAAATTAAATAATTCATTTAGACCGTAAGCAATACCACATTCTAATGCTGCCGAAGAACTAATACCTGAGCCAATAGGAATATTACTTGTAAATATGCAGTCGAATCCTTCTAATTTTTTAGTTAGTTGTTGAATTTCAAAAATAACACCTAAAATGTAATTTTCCCATTGGTGTTCGCTTGGTTTTATGGTGTTTAAATTAAATGTAAAACTAGTATCAAAATTTTTACTATAAATGTTACAAGTGGTTGGCGTTCCGTTTTTTTTAAATTTAAACTGAATTTTTTTATCAATTGCGGTTGGTAACACAAAACCGTTATTGTAATCTGTATGTTCTCCAATTAAATTTATCCTTCCAGGAGAATTAATTGTTAGATTGTAATGCTGTTCATTTAAATCCATTTTAATTTGCGCTTTAAAATAAACGTCTATTTTACATTTATTAAATTAGATTGCTAATTTACATCTTTTTATAAAATATTAATAAGATTATCTAAAAAAAAGCGTACCAGCTTTTTAATAAAACGAATTTTTGTTATAAGATTAAGTGGTATTTAAAACCTCAAGTTTTTCATTGAAATTTATAGAAAGGTCTTAAAAAATAAGTTAATTTATTTTAAAATACTGCATAAAAAAAGCTCCTCGAATTTCGAAGAGCTTTTGTGCGGGCGGAGAGACTCGAACTCTCACACCTTGCGGCACTAGATCCTAAGTCTAGCGTGTCTACCAATTCCACCACGCCCGCTTGTCATTAAGAGGATGCAAATATACACAATAGTTTAAAAATGCAAAGCAGTTTTTCATTATTTTTTATAGGCTTATAAATCCAAATAAAATTATGTATTTTTGAATAAAACAAATTATAATTTTAATGGAAAATATTAAATCATACGTTAGTCAACATAAAGATCGCTTTATTAACGAACTTATTGAATTACTAAAAATACCTTCAATTAGTGCAGATACAGCCTATAGTCAAGATGTTTTGAATACCGCAGATGCGATAAAAGAATCACTTTTAAAAGCAGGATGCGACCATGTAGAAATTTGCGAAACACCAGGATACCCAATTGTTTATGGCGATAAAATTATTAATCCAGATTTACCAACTGTGTTGGTGTATGGACATTATGATGTACAACCAGCCGACCCAATTGAGTTATGGACATCACCACCTTTTGAACCGGTTATTAAAACTACCGAAAAGCATCCAGATGGGGCAATTTTTGCACGAGGAGCTTGTGATGATAAAGGCCAAATGTATATGCACGTAAAAGCCTTAGAATATATGACGCAAACAGGTAACTTACCTTGTAACGTAAAATTTATGATTGAAGGTGAAGAAGAAATTGGTTCTTCAAGTTTAGCTTGGTTTGTAGAACGCAATCAAGAAAAATTAGCCAACGATGTAATTTTAATTTCTGATACCGGAATGATTTCTAATACACAACCATCTATAACTACTGGTTTACGTGGATTAAGTTATGTTGAAGTTGAAGTAACAGGGCCTAATAGAGATTTACATTCTGGATTATATGGTGGAGCTGTGGCAAATCCTATTAATATTTTAACTAAAATGATTGCTTCTTTGCATGACGAAAACAATCATATTACAATTCCAGGTTTTTATGATAAAGTTGAAGAACTATCAAAAGAAGAACGCGCCGAAATGGCAAAAGCGCCCTTTTCTTTAGAAGCTTATAAAAATGCCTTAGACATTGATGAAGTATATGGCGAAAAAGGATATACTACGAACGAGCGTAATTCTATTAGACCTACATTAGATGTAAATGGTATTTGGGGTGGTTATACAGGAGAAGGAGCAAAAACGGTAATTGCTAGTAAAGCTTACGCAAAAATCTCAATGCGTTTGGTGCCAAACCAAGATTGGAAAGACATTACAGAACTCTTTAAAAATCATTTTGAAAGTATTGCACCAAAAGCAGTAAAAGTTAAGGTAACACCACACCATGGTGGACAAGGATATGTAACTCCTATAGACAATATTGGTTATAAAGCTGCTAATAAAGCGTACACAGAAACATTTGGAATTCCAGCAATTCCGCAACGTTCAGGTGGAAGTATCCCAATTGTTGCTTTGTTTGAAAAAGAATTGAAAAGTAAAACTATATTAATGGGCTTTGGGTTAGATAGTGATGCAATTCATTCTCCAAACGAACACTTTGGTGTTTTTAATTACCTAAAAGGTATTGAAACCATTCCATTATTTTATAAATATTTTACTGAAATGAGTAACGGATAGCTAATGTTTAATTAGCATTAATTAAAAGATAAATAAGCTGTCTAAAAAGTATTGCTTTCGTTAACCTGAACTTGGTTCAGGTTCTCATACTTTATGATTATCATAATGATGGGATTCTGAAATAAATTCAGAATGACGGGTTTTCAATACTTTTTAGACAGCCTTTTTTTAATATTTTGGTTTTAATTTTTAACTACTTCGTTAACATCAATAAATTTAATTACTTTGTAGATTCTAACATTTCTTTCTCCAACATAATTTTCTAAATATTCTTTGTAAAAATCTTCTGGAAAATCTAAATCAGGAAAATCATTCGGACCTAATGCGTCTTTTAATGTAGAAAATAAATCATACGAAAAAGTTTTGTGTTTAAATCCATCAGATTTTGGTGTTAAAATTAAAGCATTTCCCCATCCTTTAATGCTTGTTTTTCCATCATCCATGGCTTTTTGAAAATAAGGTTTTACAAGGTTTGCTTCAAAATTTAAATGCCACCAAACATCTTTCATATTATGATAATTAATGCGCATATATTTAAAATCTCTTTCAGGAACAACATTTTTTCCTTGGATATGATTTCCTAAATCACGCAGAAAAATTTTATCGGTGGTTGTGCTTATTTGCCGCGCATCTAAATCTTCAAATTTATATTTTGGAAAAAGTGCGGTGATACTTTTCCAATCCACATCTTTATCAATGTCTACAAACGTATTAATTCTTAAAATATTGGGCTCGTTTAGTTGATTTTCGCCTCCAACTCTTTGTAAAACAGCCCAGTAGGTTAAGTTCCCTTTTTTCATTTCATTTTCAGCAAATTTACTCCAATAAACAACTTCTCTTTTAATATAGTCTTCCATATCTTCAGGAGCAACTGTTCTATATTCGTGTGTAGTAAATTCTTGTGCTTGCATGCCTAAGCAACTAATTAGGAGTGTAAAAAAAATAATTAGTGATTTCTTCATAATAATTAATATTTATAGTTTGTAAAACAGTTTTATATTTTTATTCTCTACATTAGAAATCTGATAGGGTGTGAACTTAAAACTTATGAATGCATTAAACTATTTTCAACAAATTAGAAACTTTAAATCCTCAAATATTCAGTATTAAATATACTAAAAAAGCCTGTAAATTTAAAATTTACAGGCTTTTATTATAAAAAATATGTAGTTGTATTAAATTTTCTTTACATAATCCGTAATAATAACAATTTGCGTTGGTCCAACTTTTCCCTCAATATACTTTTCATTATCACGATCTAATGAAATTCTACGTACAGCAGTTCCTTGTTTTGCAATCATACTAGATCCTTTCACTTTTAAATCTTTAATTAAAACTACCGAATCTCCAGCTTGTAAAATAACGCCATTCACATCTCTATGTACTATAGCATTTTCATCTTCTTCCGCACCAACACCGGTTGCTTTTGCCCACTCCAAAGTTGCTTCATCTAGATATAGCATATCCAATAAATCTTGTGGCCAACCTTCTGCACGTAAATGGGTTAGCATTCTCCAAGCAACAACTTGTACAGCGGAAACTTGACTCCACATACTATCATTTAAACAGCGCCAATGGTTTGCATCTGCATTTTCAGGGTTTTCAATTTGATTGATGCATACGC
The DNA here is from genome assembly GCA_942492305.1 of uncultured Flavobacteriaceae bacterium. GTDB lineage: Bacteria > Bacteroidota > Bacteroidia > Flavobacteriales > Flavobacteriaceae > Lutibacter. The sequence continues at coordinate 89,869 of CALOEI010000006.1, forward strand.
CACAAGCAGCAATGCTATTATTTGAAGGAGCTACAACAAATTCATTTAAATTTTCGGTGGAACCACATAATTCACATTTAGACCCGCTTCGGGTTTCTATTTCTTTTGATAAACTCATCGTTATTTTTTTAAAAATTCAAAAGTACACTTATTATAATAAATAGTCAAAAAGGCAATAGTCAAAAGTTAGAAGTAAAAAGTCTTACTTTATTATGAAGGGCCTTAACAAAGTGTAAATCTCTTATTTTGATAGGGTATTAAGGATTTAACTTTTAAACAATAATAATTCATATCTTTAAACCAACAGTTTTTTTCTAAACTTAATAAATGTTTATAATAGTTATATAACCTTGAATAAAATAAAAAGGAATTTAGAAATAGCAATAAAAGCTTCAATTTTAGCAGGTCAAGAAATACTGAATGTTTACAATTCGGAGTTTGATTATGAAATAAAAGAAGATAATTCTCCACTTACTGAAGCAGATAAAAAAGCAAATGATATTATTAATTCAATTTTAATACCAACAGATATTCCTATTATTAGCGAAGAGAATAAGCAATTAGATTATTCTGAAAGAAAAAATTGGAACTTATGCTGGATAGTAGACCCTTTAGATGGCACTAAAGAATTTATTAAAAGAAATGGGGAATTTACCGTTAATATTGCGTTGGTAGAAAATGGTAAGCCATTATTAGGAGTAATTTATGTGCCTGTAACTAAAGAATTGTATGTTGGAAATGTACAAAAGGAAACTGCTTTTAAAACAGTAGTTGAAAATGCGATTGACAATTTTGAAGAAATTTTGGAAAAGTCTAAAAAATTACAACATTTTAAGGCTTCACAGGATGTATTAAGAATTGTTAGGAAGCCGTTCACATATGAATACAGATACAATCGATTTTATGGAAAAGATTAAAAAAAATTGTAAAAAAAAGATTGAAATCATCTTTAAAGGTAGCTCATTAAAGTTTTGCGTGGTAGCTGAAGGTCTTGCAACTATTTACCCAAGATTTGCACCTACAATGGAGTGGGACACCGCAGCTGGACAAGCAATTTGTAATGCAGTTGGTATTAAAGTAATGGCACTGGATACAAAAAAGGAATTAAGTTATAATAAAGAGAATTTGTTAAATCCTTGGTTTATTTGTAATTATGAAGAAGAGCTCTAAAAAAATACTTGCAGAATATAATTTTCTATAGACTTTTGGCAACATTAATTTCTAAAATATTGGCATGGGAATTTTTAAAAAAAATGATAGTGTATTATTTACACAAAAGAACTTTGTAAAAATTTAGTTAATAAAAATGACATTTAAAAAATGAGTAAGCATCATATTAAAAAAAATCATTTTAAAGTTACTAAAAATGAAAGGCAACGGTTAAACGGGCATAATTCTTTTTTAATTTGGGTAACAGGTTTATCAGGTTCAGGAAAATCTACTATAGCAAATGGACTAGAAGTTTTTTTGCATCAACAAGGTATTAGAACGTATGTGATAGACGGTGATAATATTAGACATGGTATCAATCAAAATTTAACCTTTACTCCTTCGGATAGGTCTGAAAATATAAGAAGAGTAGGAGAGCTTTCTAAGCTTTTTATTGATGCAGGATGTGTGGTTATAGGAGCTTTTATTTCTCCTTACCAAAAAGATAGACAAAAAGTAAAGCGCATGGTTGGTGCTGCTAATTTTGTGGAAATTTTTGTAAATACTTCCCTTGAAACTTGTGAAAAAAGAGATGTAAAAGGCTTGTACAAAAAAGCACGAAGTGGTGAAATTCCAAATTTCACAGGAATTAGTGCACCCTATGAAGCACCTGAAAATGCCGATATTGAAATAAATACAGAAACTGAAACTATTGAAGAGTCTGTGCTTAAAATAGCAAATCAGATAAAGAGGAAATTAAAAATTGATGAGTAAATATTATTTAAGTTATTTAGAAGAATTAGAAAGTGAAGCCATTTTTGTTTTGCGCGAAGTTTGGGCGCAATTTCAAAATCCTGTAATCTTATTTTCTGGAGGAAAAGATTCTATTGTAGTGACTCATTTAGCAAAAAAAGCATTTTATCCTGCTAAAATTCCATTTTCCTTAATGCACGTAGATACAGGTCATAATTTTTCAGAAACTATTCAGTTTAGAGATGATTTAGTAAAAGAATTAGGTGCAAATTTAATTGTTGCTTCGGTTCAAGAAGCTATAAATGATGGGAGGGTTGCGGAAGAAAAAGGTAAAAATGCAACTAGAAACGAGTTGCAAATTACAACGTTGTTAGATGCAATTGAAACTCATAAAGTAGATTGCGCTATTGGAGGAGGAAGGCGCGATGAGGAAAAATCTAGAGCAAAAGAACGTTTTTTTTCGCATAGAGATGAGTTTGGGCAATGGGATCCTAAAAATCAACGTCCAGAATTATGGAATATTTTTAACGGAAACCATTTTCAAGGAGAACATTTTAGAGTATTTCCTATCAGCAATTGGACAGAAATGGATATTTGGAATTATATAGCTAAAGAAAATATTAAAATACCTTCATTATATTTTGCTCATGAAAGAGAGGTTGTTTGGAAAAATGATTCTTGGATTCCTAATTCTGAATTTTTAATATTAGATAAAAACGATAAAATTGAAATAAAAAAAGTACGATTTAGAACTTTAGGAGATATCACAATTACCGGAGGAATAGCATCTAATGCAGATACTGTTGAGAAAATAGCATTGGAAGTGGCAGCAATGCGCAAAACAGAAAGAGGTAACAGAACTGATGATAAAAGATCTGAAAGCTCTATGGAAGACAGAAAAAGACAAGGGTATTTTTAGTCTTCGACAGCTCAGACTCAGACTATGACAATGTGCTTCGACGAGCTCAGTATGACAATGTGCTTCGACGTGTGCTTTGTTAGGTTCAGCATGACAATGTGCTTCGACAAGCTCAGCATGACATTGTCGAAATATGTCACACTGAGCCTGTCGAAATATGTCACACTGAGCCTGTCGAAGTGTGTAATTAAAATGTATTATGAAAAAGTATTATGTTTATATTTTAAAGTGTAATGATAACTCTTTTTATACAGGTGTTACAAACAATCTGGAAAGAAGAGTAAAAGAACATAGTGTAGGTGAAAATAAAAAGTCATATACCTATTCTAGAAGACCATTAGAATTAGTTTGGCACGAAATGTTTCAAGATATTAATAAAGCTATTCAAAAAGAAAAGCAAATTAAAGGATGGAGTAGAAAAAAGAAAGAAGCATTGATTAATTCTAATTTTAAAGAACTGGTAAAATTATCAAAAAATAAGCAACACACTTCGACAGGCTCAGTGTAACAATGTGCTTCGGTAGGTGCGGTTTGACAATGTGCTTCGACAGGCTCGGTTTGACAATGTGCTTCGGTAGGCTCAGCATGACAATGTGCTTCGACAGGCTCAGCATGACATTGTCGAAATATGTCACACTGAGCTTGTCGAAGTGTGAAATTAAAAATTAAAAAATGAGTATAGATAAAAATCAGTTACTAAGATTCACAACTGCAGGTAGTGTAGATGATGGAAAAAGCACTTTAATTGGACGTTTATTATACGATTCAAAATCAATATTTGAAGACCAATTAGATGCCATAGAAGCTACAAGTAAACGTAGAGGGCATAATGGCGTTGACCTTGCTTTATTCACAGACGGATTAAGAGCTGAAAGAGAACAGGGAATAACCATTGATGTTGCATATAGATATTTTACAACACCAAAACGTAAATTTATAATTGCTGATACGCCTGGTCATATTCAATATACGAGAAATATGGTTACTGGGGCATCTACTGCCAATGCAGCCATTATTTTAATTGATGCCAGACATGGCGTAATTGAACAAACAAAACGGCATTCGTTTATTGCTTCGTTATTACAAATCCCACATATTATTGTGTGTATTAATAAAATGGATTTAGTGGATTATAATGAGGAGCGCTATAATGAGATTATGGCAGATTATGAATCAATTGCATCAAAAATGTTGATAAAAGACGTTCGTTATATTCCAATTAGTGCCTTAAAAGGAGACAATGTGGTTCATAAATCACAAAATATGGATTGGTATTTTGGAGCGCCCTTATTGCACGTGTTAGAAAGCTTGCATATTAGTAGCGATATTAATAAAATAGATGCGCGTTTTCCTGTACAAACGGTTATTAGACCACAAAATGAAACTCATAGAGATTATAGAGGCTACGCAGGTAGTATTGCAAGTGGAATTTTTAGACCAGGACAAGAGGTTGTTGTATTACCATCAGGTTTTACTTCTGTAATTAAATCTATAGACACCTATTCTGGCAGTTTAGAAGAGGCTTTTGCGCCTATGTCCGTTTCAATTACTTTAGAAGATGATATAGATATTAGTAGAGGTGATTTAATTGCCAAGAAGAACAACCTACCAGAAGTAACACAAGATATTGATGTAATGTTGTGTTGGTTCAATAATGCTGCTGCAAAGCCAAGAGCCAAATATAAAATTAGGCATACTTCTAATGAGCAAAAGGCACTCATAAAAGAAATTATTTATAAAGTAAATATTGATACGTATGAGCGTGATGAAGAAGACAAAGAGTTAACAATGAATGACATTTGTAGGGTAAAAATACGAACTACCAAGCCTTTAATGATAGATTCATATAGAACAAATAGAACAACAGGAAGCATTATTTTAATTGATGATACTACCAATGAAACTGTTGCAGCAGGGATGCTTGTATAGATTTGTAGCTCTTGGTTTAAAATCTCGTTCCCTTTTTTCATTCCTGCAGGGTCGAATGTGAATAAAACAGCTAGTAGTTTTTTTCATGAAGATGGCAGCTGGCGCAAGGTTGTGCAGGAATCCAATTACACGCTTTAACGAATAAACCAAAAAACACACCTAATTTGCTTGTTTTATGATGGATTTAATAGTCATTTTTTTAACAATTAGTGTTTTCAAGCAAGCTAGTGTTACATCTGTTTCTTTAATAACTGCTTGCAAGTTAAAAAATAGTTGGGCACTTTGTATGCAATAGTCGCTCAACTAATTCCAAAAGTTGCTCGACTAATTTTAATAGTTGCGCAACTATTGACAAACTGTTTAGAAAGAACAACAGATTTAGTTTAAAGTCAAAAAAAAGCGATACCTTAAGGTATCGCTTTTAGCTATCTACGATTTATAAATTTATTTAAGAAACCATTTGAAAATCAATGTTTGAAATTTGTTTCGTAAATTCTTTTGCAGGTCTAAATCGTACATTTAAACCTTTAATTTGAGACACGTGAAACGCTTCTTTGGTATCAGCTGTTTCACTAGTAATAGTACTTCTAAAAGTACCAAAATCTCCCAATTTAATAATTTTACCATTGGCAATTTCATCAGGGATTATTTGTAGTAACCCTTCTAAAACTGCCATTGCATCCATACTACTCACCGTACTTTCTCTGCTGATTCTTTTAGCAAAGTCGCGTAATGTTAGTGTTTCTTGCTTTATTTTAACTGGTAAAAACTTATTTTGAGCAGCGATATCCTGTGGATTCACTTGCTCTTTTAACTTAAAATTTATCATTTTAACTTTATTTAAAACGTATAACTTTTAAAGAGGTAGTTGTACCGACACCTCATACTTTTACGCGTTCTAAAACACACCTTCAACTTGAAGTGAATGCATTACGATTTTAATGGTATTCAATGGTACTGAGAACAGTTGCCATGTGTCTGTTAAATAATTAGAAGATCATACGCTTTCCTATCTCATAACTAATTTAGTATGAGTATTTTTTTGTTAAAAAATTAGGTAGGCTAAAAGAAGTGTCTTAAATTTGTTGTGTACAAAACAAATGATGCTTCTTTTAGCATTACCACTAAATACAAAGTTCTAAAGTTGTCGCTTTAGGACTTTTTGGTTTCTATAGCATTCTAAATTTAATGCTATTTAGGAAATACGTTAACTTTTATTTCCAAGATCACTATGTCAAGTTGTTGCCAACCTTTAACAAGGCTAAATTAATAAGAATTAAATGTTTTTTTCTTTTTTTAAATAGTTAGTTAATAACATTTTATTGTTGAAAAAATATTTAAGCGAACTTTAGTTTATTTTAGTTTAAATATGAGTTGTTTATTATTTTAAAAGTGCATTTTGAATTGTAATTTTTTTAAAACGTTAAGAACTGGAATTTAAATATATGCTAAATTGTCATGAAAATTTTGTATGTGTCTTAAAATTAAATAGATACGTTAGTAATATTACATAAAATACTATAAATAAGAAGCAATTTCGTTGTTAATTAATTTTTGCTTATTAAGGTGCTTAAGAGGCGCCCAATCAAAAACAATTAGCACTAAAAACAAAACATAAATCTCTAAACGCTGCGTTTTATGTTTAGGTAACTCATATGATAATCAGTAAATTAATTTGCAAGCTGGTTTAGTCTTACAGCAATAGATTACTCCTAGCAAATATACCTTGCCAGGAAGTGTTATGTTAGCAACCCACAGTTTCAAATGGACTAGTAATCTATCTAATTAAAAATAAACCAGCACCTGCGACCATTCTATTTAAACATTAAATCTATTAACCATACAAACTATAACAACAATAAATTAAACAATTCCATGAGCTTATCATAGCAACCTACGTTAAAAAATTATATATTTGCAACAACATTTGAAACCCCTAACCTTACCAAATGTTACTAATAAAAAAATAACCTTGAGCAATTTAAAACAAAAAGCTTTATCGGGTGTCTTTTGGACAGGCTTGCAGCAGTTTAGCACGCAAGGCATAAGCTTTGTGGTTTCTATTGTATTAGCGCGCTTATTACTTCCAGCAGAATTTGGACTCATCGCCATGATTGGTATTTTTATGGGGATTGGAGCAATATTAATGCAAGCAGGTTTGGGTTCATCTTTAATAAGAACAGACAATCCAACACAGGAAGATTATTCAACCGTATTCTTTTTTAATTTGGCAGGGAGTGTTTTAATGTATCTACTCATTTATTTCGCAGCACCTTTTATTGCTTCTTTTTATAAACAAGATATTTTAACAGCTATTGTACGTTGGTATGCTATTGTATTTATAATCAATGCCTTTGCCATGATACAAACTACGCGTTTAACAAAATTGTTAGACTTTAAAACGCAGCTACAAGTGTCTATACCATCAATATTAGTTAGTGGATTAGTAGGAATTACACTCGCATATTTAGGGTATGGAGTTTGGAGTTTGGTTGTTATGGCAATAGCACAAGCAGTTGCAAATGCAGTTCAACTTTGGCTATATTCTAAATGGAAACCAACCTGGGTGTTCAATAAACAAAAATTTAAATACCATTTTAACTATGGGTACAAATTAACGCTCTCAGGATTGTTGGATACATTATTTGTAAATGCTTATGTTATTATAATTGGTAAATTTTTTGCACCAGCACAAGTCGGTTTTTATCAAAGAGCAAATACCTTAAAACAATTACCAGTAAGTAATATTGCAGCGATATTGAATAAAGTAACTTTTCCTTTATTTGCTGAAATTAAAAATGACGATGTCCGTTTAAAAAGTGTCTATAAAAAAATTATGCAAGTGGTGGTGTTTATAGTTGCACCACTATTATTGGTAATGGCTGCTCTAGCAGAACCACTATTTCGTTTTTTATTTACCGAAAAATGGTTGCCAGCAGTTCCTTATTTTCAAATTTTATGTTGGAATGGTATTTTATTCCCCATACACGCCTATAATTTAAATATTTTAAATGTAAAAGGTAGAAGTGACTTATTTTTAAAATTAGAAATTGTAAAAAAAATAATGGTAGTTTTAGTTGTGCTAATTTCATTTCAGTTTGGTATTTATGGCTTGTTATATGGTAGTATTGTAACTTCAGTTTTGGCATTCTTTATCAACACCCACTATTCAGGGAAGTTTATAAACTACAAAGCTTGGGAACAAGTAAAAGACATACTGCCAATTATTTTTATGGCAACAGTAGTTAGTGGTTTTGTATATGGTTTAGATGTTTGGTTACAGCAAATACGAACTTTTGATATTTTTCGTTTAGTGTTTGGGGGTTTGTTGGGTATAGTATTATACCTATTTTTGGCGTTTATATTTAAAATGACTGTTTTAACGGAATTAAAAAAATTGATAAGAAGATGATTAACGTTACCAAAGCCTTTTTTCCACCTATTGAAGCCTATCAGTTGCAATTACAACGGATCTGGAAGAATCAATGGCTTACCAACCGAGGTGAATTGGTAAGAGAATTAGAGACTAACTTAAAAAAATACCTTCAAGTTCCGCATGTCTTATGTACAACTAATGGTACAATACCAATACAAATAGCCTTAAAATTATTTGGAAACAATGGTGAAATTATTACCACACCTTTTAGTTATGTAGCTACAACATCAGCCATCGTTTGGGAAAACTGCACCCCTGTGTTTGTTGATATACATCCAGAATATTTAACTATAGACGAAACAAAAATTGAAGCAGCTATTACCCCAAATACCACAGCTATTTTAGCAACCCACGTATTTGGTAACCCATGTAATGTGGAAGTAATTGAAACTATTGCAACCAAATACAATTTAAAAGTAATTTACGATGCTGCGCATTGTTTTGGAGTAACTTATAAAGGAACTTCACTTTTTAATTTTGGAGATATGAGCACTTGTAGTTTTCATGCCACCAAACTATTTCATACAGGCGAAGGCGGTGCGCTATTTTGTAATAATAAAAACTATGAATTACAAAGTTTTTACAGCCATAATTTTGGACATAAATCTGCAACTGAATTTTATGGCGTTGGTATTAATGGAAAATTGTCTGAGTTACAAGCTGCCATGGGCTTAACGGTATTGCCATTTATGGATAAAATATTGGAGGGTAGAAAAAAAGTGGTGGACTATTACAATACACACCTTGACTTTTCTAAATTGAAAAAAATGGAATTAAGAGAAAATACAGATTGGAACTACAGCTATTACCCCGTGATTTTTGAAAATGAAGCAACATTACTAAAAGTACAAAAAGCATGTAATGAAGCTGAAATATATCCTAGGCGCTACTTTTACCCATCGTTAAATACCTTAAATTATGTTGGTAAACAACAAATGCCAGTTTCTGAAAGTGTAGCTGCAAGGGTATTATGTTTGCCGTTGTATTATGATTTACCTTTAGATAAATTAGCTATTATTTGTGAAATTTTAAAAAGTGTTTAATATGTTGTCATATTTTTTCATACCTGCAACAAAACTTAGCAAAATTAATGCTATTAAGGCATTGGATGTAGATGAAATAATTTTAGATTTTGAAGATGCTGTTATTGAATCTGATAGGCTTAATTATGTAGGGAAAATAGTTGAAGTACCTGATTTTACAAATTTTTGGTACAGAATTCCATGTAGAAAATCATTTAATGATGCGCTTGATCTCGATTTATTATTAAGAGCGATAAACCTTGGTGTAAATAAGATAATGCTACTAAAAATTGAAATCAAAAGAAGATTTTGAAAGTGTTTTTAATGCATTAAAATTTTTTAAAAACATAAGGCTAATAGTTTTAATTGAGCATCCAAGATTATTACTAGAGTTTCTTGAAATTTTGCAAAATAGTGCTTTCGAAAAATCAATTGTAGGTATTGGTTTTGGGTCCTCATGATATGATGAGTTTAATGCATTCAGAACACGATGAAGCACAGCTTTTATATCCTAGAAACAAAGTGTTGTATCTTGCAAAAGCATTTAATAAATTAGCAATAGACATTGCAGCCATGAATATTTCAAATAAAGTTGCTTTTGAAAGAGAAATTTCCTTTGGTTTAGAATTTGGTTTTGATGCAAAGTTTTTTAATTCACCCTATTCAAGTCGAGTGGTTATCGCATTTTGATGAAATAAAAAATAAACAATTAAATTGGGCTTTGAAAATAATGGAATCACTAACTAATAATTTTGATGATAAAGAAATAAAACCTTTCATTCTAGATGGTCAGGTTGTTGAAACCCCACATATTATTAAGGCACAATCAATTATAAAAAAATATAAAAATGAAAAGTAGTTTTGGAAATTATTATCAAGATTTTATAGTAGAGGAAACAATAAATCATGCTGTTTCTAAAACTATATTTGAGAGTGATAATAATCTATTTAGTTTGTTAACTATGAATCATCATCCGGTGCATTTAAATTTAGATTATGTTCAAAATCATCAGCATGGTAAAATTTTAGTAGTTGGTACCTTAGTTTTTAGTTTGGTTGTTGGTATTACAGTGCCTGATATTAGTGGTAAGGCTATTGCTAATTTAGAATATGAGAGTATTAAGCATTTAGCTCCAGTTTTTATTAATGATACTATATATGCCAAAACTATAATTTTAGATAAATGGGAATCTAAATCAAAAAACGACAGAGGTATTGTTTATGTAGAAACAATAGCATATAATCAAAATGGAAAGATGTATTATCTTTTAAAAGAAAAGTATTAATTCAAAAGGCATTATAGATGGAAAATTATTTATTTAGAAGTTTAATGTTTGTACCTAGCCATAATGAGCGGTTAATGGAAAGTGCTTCAAAAACTAAAGCAGATGTGTTATTATTAGATTTAGAAGATTCTGTGCAGCCTTTTGGTAATAAACAAGTTGCAAGAGATACAATTCTTAGCTATATTAATAATGGAAAGTTTAAAAATAGAATCGTTTTCCCAAGAGTAAACGACCGAGAGAGTGGTGAATTGTTAAAAGACATAACACAATTAACTGTTGAAGGAATTAGCGGGTTTATGTATCCAAAATCAAAAAAAGGAGATGATGTCTATTTTTTTGATAAGTTATTGGAAACCATTGAGTATGAAAAAAAGATTCCTATTGGTACTTATAAAATTATACCTTTAATAGAAACGGCTTCGGCTGTAATGAATGTGCAAGAAATTTGTTTGGCTTCAAAAAGAGTAGTTGCAGTTGCTTATGGATCGGAAGATTTTATTACAGATTTGGGAGGAATACATGATGAAAATCATAAAAGTTTATTTACCCCAAGAGCAATGATAGCCATGGGAGCTAGAGCAACTGGATGTAATACCTATTGATACGGTGCATGTAAGTGTACACGATTTGGATGATTTAGAAGAAAACTTAAAAACATCAAAAATCTTAGGTTTTGAAGGTATGTTAGTGTTAAATCCTAAAGAAATCCCTTTGGTACATAAATATTATTCTCCAAGTGAATTAGAGGTTGAAAATGCAAAAGAAATGTTGGTTTTAGCGGAAAAGGCAAAAGAAACCGGAGAAGGTGTAGCCATTATGAATAAAAAATTTATTGGACCACCTATGATAAGCGCTGCTAAAAAAGTATTATTAAAAAATAAATTAATAAAGGATAGTTAAATGAAAAAAGTGGTAATCTTAGGAGGAAGAGGAATTGGTATGATAGCTGCTTCAGTTGCTCAAGATTTAGGCTATTTTGAGGTTTTAGGTTTTTTAAATGATGTAGTTCCTGTTGGAAAAACAGTAGGAGTATATAAAAAACATAAAGTATTAGGAACAACAGAAGATGTAGCAACTTATTTAAAAGATAAAGATGTCTATTTTTTTATTGGATATATTGGTATGAAAAATGAAAAAGAGGTTTTTGAAAAAATATCTAATTTGAAAATTCCAAGAGAACGATTTGCTACCCTAATACACCCAACTGCTATTATACCAAGAGGTTATTGTAATATTGGATATGGGGTATTAATTGCTCCATTGGCTCAATTATCTCCAGATACAACAATAGAGGATAACTGTATTTTACTTCCAAATTCATTTTTAGGACATGATAGCACTATGAGGAGGTTTTCACATATTACAGCCAACGCTGTAGTTGGAGGTAATGTTACTTTAGGAAGGGGTGCACATGTTGGAACAAATGCTACGATTAGAGAAAATGTAACAATAGGAGATTTTTCAATTGTAGGTTCTGGATCAGTAGTTTTAAAAGATGTTCCAAATAATTCAATTTATATAGGAAATCCAGCTAAATTATTAAAACAAAAATAAATAAATAAATAAATGGGTAAGCCTTTAGTTTCTATTTGTTGTCAAACATATAATCACAAGGATTATATTATCAGATGTTTAGATGGTTTTTTGATGCAACAAACTAATTTTGAGTTTGAAGTACTCTTAAGAGATGATGCTTCAACCGATGGTACAGCAGAGATTTGTTAGAAGTATACTAAGAAAAATATCCAGATAAGATTAAGCTACTAACATATACGGAAAATCAATATTAAAAAGGAGTAAGACCTTTTGGAGATAATGTTAAACGAGCTAAAGGCAAATACATTGCAATGTGCGAAGGTGATGACTATTGGACAGATCCTTTAAAATTACAAAAACAAGTAGATTTTTTAGAGAATAATGAGGAGTAAGGATTGGTTCATACACAAATATCAACTTTATGCGGTTAAAGAAGGTGTAATTAAAACTTCTAAAGTTAACAGGAAAAAAACTAGTTTTAAAGACTTATTAATTAAAAATTGTATTGCTACACCTACAACTTGTTTTAGGAAAGATTTATTTTTAAACTATTTAAAAGAAATAAACCCAAATTTGAAGGAATGGATAGCTGGTGATACACCAATCTGGTTATATATTGCTTTCTATTCTAAAATTCATTATTTAAATGAGAAAACAGTAGTTTATCGCATTATTGCAGGAAGCGCATCAAATACAAATAGTTCTAGAAAACATTTTGACTTTGTCAAATCACGTTTAAGTATTAAAAAATATTTTATCGATAAATATAATGGCTCTGAAGAGGCTTTAAAATTTATATATGATGATTTTTATAGAGAATCTGAGCATCACTGTATAAAATTAAAAGAAATAAAAACTATAAAAAGGAATATAAAAACCTAAGGGAAAATGGATTAATGGTAAAACCCTTTTTTGTCTTCAACTTATGTATAAAGCCAAATCAAATAAAAAATTTATATAAATTATTATTCTTTTTCTATAAAATATATAATAGGATAAAACTATTAACATAAATGCTTTTTAATTCATTAGATTTTGCAATTTTTTTCACATGTGTTTTTTTCTTTATTGGTTTGTAGCTAATAAAAATTTAAAGTTCAAAATTTATTAATTGTTGTAGCAAGTTATTGTTTTTATGGTTGGTGGGATTGGCGATTTTTATCTTTAATACCTTTTTAGTACTATTGTTGATTATTTCAGTTGGATTTTTCTAAAGTTAAAAATGAAGATAATAAAGAAAAAAGAAAATATATTACTTTTATGGATTAGTATTTTAGTAAATCTTGGTTTTCTTGGGATTTTTTAAATATTATAATTTTTTTCTTGATAATTTTTGTTACCAGCTGCTTTCTACTTTTTGGGTGCAATAGAAATAAAGCTTCAATTAACTTTAAATATTATTTTACCTGTTGGAATTAGTTTTTATACTTTTCAAACATTGAGTTATACAATTGATGTTTATAAAAGAAAACTTGAACCAACAAAGGTTTTTTTCGCGTTTTCTGCATTTGTTAGTTTTTTTCCTCAATTGGTTGCAGGTCCAATTGAAAGAGCTACAAATTTTTACCTCAATTTTATAAAAAAAGAAATTTGATTATGATAAAGCTGTTGATGGAATGCGACAAATACTTATGGGGATTATTTAAAAAAATTGTTATTGCTGATAATTGTGCTGATTTATGCAAATCATATTTTTAATAATTCGAATGATTATTCAGGAAGTACTTATTCTTAGGAGCAATATTTTTTGCATTTCAAATTTATGGTGATTTTTCAGGATATTCTGATATTGCAATTGGAACTTCAAGGTTATTTGGTTTTAATTTGATGAAAAATTTTGCATTCCCTTATTTTTCAAGAGATATTGCAGAGTTTTGGAGACGATGGCATATTTCACTATCAACTTGGTTTAGAGATTATTTATATATCCCTCTAGGTGGTAGCCGAGGTGGAACTTGGATGAAAGTTAGAAATACATTTATTATTTTTATTGTTAGTGGATTTTGGCATGGAGCAAATTGGACATTTATTGTTTGGGGAGCTTTAAATGCTATTTATTTTTTACCACTTTTACTTTTGAAAAAAATACAGAAAAATACTGATATTAGTTGCAAAGGAAATATTTACCAAATTTTTAAAGAGTTTTTTCAAATTGTTACACTTTTGTTTAACATTATTGGCCTGGATATTTTTCAGAGCAGAAATATATTTCAACGATTGCAGTATCTTATGTTTAGAAATTTTTTTTTTTTTTTTTTCATTTTCACACAATATTTCACTTCACCGATATATCCAAATTGGGTTAACTATCTTTGATTTTTTTATTAATATTATTTTTAGTTTTAGAATGGGTTGGCAGAGAAAGCGAATATGCAATTGAAAAATTAGGAATGATTTGAAAAGCTGAGTAAATCTATCTAGGTGGTTTATTTTAATTATGTTTTTGTTTGGTAATTTTTACAAAGTATTTGTTTATTTCCAATTTTACTGTTGATTGAAATTATTTTTCATTAGTTATCAAAATAATTTTATTTGCATTTCATTTTTTATTATTATTAATTACTATTGTGATAAGGATTTGGTTATTTATTTAATAATAATGATAAATTATTAATTTTTAAAAAGTTTGTTATGAGATTCAATGGGCCGCTTATTTTGAAAAATTATATTTTAATTTTGACTTATTGATTCTCAGTTTTTTGATATGAAGAAAAATATTTTGGTATTTAGGTAATTTTGTATGTTATATTTATAGAGAAAAAGTTTTTATTTTGGGGGGGGTGTTTGTGGTGGGGGTGTTGATCTGCATTTTTCATTTTTCTAAATTTGAGAAATAGGTGAATAAGAGAATAGTATAAGATATTTAGGAGTGTTTAGAATTCATAGAAATATTAGAACATACGTTTATAGAAAATAAAGATCATTGTGTTTCTTAAATGTTAAAGCAAGAGAAATTATAATGTCTTACACATTTTTATTTTAAATTTCAAGAGAAAAAAATGGGATAAACTTTATGAAAAATCAGAATTACTTATCTTCTCCTTTCTTTATTAGAAATAGTTAATTTTTGAGGAATGGAATTGAACTTATTGGGATTGAACTTATTGGTGTTAAATTTGATATAAAAATAAGTTTGGGAATAATAATTTTGGGGATATTTTTTCAAATTATTGTTTTGATTTAAAATGAACAATATTAAAGTATAAATTTATTTTTTTGATTTTAAAAGGGTAAATTCCCCATATTTAGAAAATGACAATTATTTCTATGATCAAGACCACTTAAATAAAAAAGGTAGTTTTAAATTTGTGAAAGTTTTATCTGAAAAAATAATTGAAAACTAAAATGCAAATGCAACCATTAGTTACCATTGCCTTAGCAACATATAATGTTGAAGGTTTTATTCAACAAAGTTTGGAATGTATTCTTAATCAGTCACTACATAATATTGAGGTTGTTTGTATTGATGATGGTTCTACAGATAATACAATTGCTATTATTCAGGGTTTTGCTATAAATGATAAGAGACTTAAATTAGTAACAAAAACAGAAAATGAAGGATTGTCAGTAGCTCGAAATCAGGCATTGAAAATAGCTACAGGTAAATATATTTGTTTTGTTGATGGAGATGATTTAATGGATGGAAATTTGTTTGAAAAAGCCTATAAACTTGCTGAGTCATCGAATAGTGATTTGGTAATTTGGGATTATGTTACTTTTTGGAACGCTAATGAAATTGAAAAAAAGAAACAAAAATCTTCATCTCTTACTTCCGTTTCAAAAGAAGACAAGAACGCTTTATTAAAACAGTCAGCATTTGCATGGTTAAAATTAATTAAAACTGATGTTGCACGTGCATTAGGTATTTCTTTTCCAAATGGATTAACCAAGCAAGATATTCCTGTGCATTGGCATCTATTAACCAAAATTAATGATTTAGCAATTTTACCTGAACGCTTAATCTATTATAGACAGCAGCCAAAAGCTACATCTTATAAAACTGATGTCCGTTTATTTGATAATGCAACAGTATTAGATATTACAGATGCATTTATTAAAAAAAATAATCTATTTGAAAATTATAAAGATATTTTTTTGAAACAACAATTAAGTCTTTAAGTATAATGTACGATTTCATAGACAAACCTTATAAGCAAGAAGCAATTGAAATAATTAAAAAAAGAATTGGAAGAGACCAAATAAATTATATTTATAGTAAAAAACCATTAGAAACCATTTCAATCAAGAATATTCCAGCAAAAGCAATATTGGGATCGGTAATGCATAAAAGATTTATTTTAAAATCTGGCTTACTTTTAGATTTTTATATAGAAAAAATATTGAAATAGAAAATGAGACATATTGTATATTTAATAGAGAGGATTGATAAAGAAGGTGGTATTCAACGAAGTTTAACGATACGTGTAAATGAGTTGATAGAAAGATTTACCTATAAAATCACTTTAGTTTGTACTGAAAAAGAAAGTGGAGTCCCTGCATACAAATTAAATAAAGGTGTTAATTTAATATTCTTAGAAAATTTAATAACTAAAAAAACAGTATTGGGGAGAATTAATTTAAGATTTCAACAATCAAAATTTATAATAAAAGATTTAAAACCAGATATTGTAATTAGTGTTAAATATACATTACATAATTATTTTTTTAGAGTAATTAAATCAGTCACAATTAATTTCAGAGATTAGAGAGCCCTTAGAGCAATATAATTATGGAGTCAAGAATTCAATAAAAGCTAAGGTTTATAAATGGTTGCGAAATTTTACCTTAAGCAGGCAAGATGTAATGATTGTTTTAACAGAGGCTGACAAGAAGAGTTAGCCTTAAAAATATTGTAGTAGTGCCAAACCTCAAACTATTCAATCGGAAAAAGTAAGTAGTTTAAAATTATCAAGTATTGGCAATTGGGGAGATTACATAAAGTAAAGGGGTTTGATAAATTGTTAAATGTATGGCGAAAAGTAATTGAAAAGTACCCTAATTAGTTTTTGAAAATTTGTGGTGAAGGTAAAGAATATGAAAACTTACTTTTTAAAACTGAAAAATTAGGTTTAAGTAAAAATGTAATCTTTGGCAACAAATTTACTATAATCACAGAGTTTTTAAATTCATCTATTTTTGTTTTGACTTCTCAATTTGAGGCTTTTTGGAAATGTGTTAGTTGAGTCAAAGATATGTGGAGTTCCAAATAGTAGCTTTTGAGTTCAAATGACCTAGAGAAATAATTGTAGGCGAGGATGGTTTTGTGGTAGGTCTTAATGATATTGATGCAATGGCAAAAATACTATATTTAATAGAAAATGAGAATGTTAGAAATAGAAAGATAGGGATTAAGGCAAAAGAAACTCAGAGAAATACAAATGTTGCTAAGATAATTGAATGTTATAATAGTATATTAGTTAATTGTTTGAAATAAAAATTGTAGGTATGAAGGTTAAAAAGAATATTACACATAATTGGTAGCATGAATAGGGCAGGAGACCATGTTAATGAATTTATATAGAAATATTGATCGGACTAAATATCAATTTGATTTTTTATATTTTACTGAGGATATATGCGATTATGATGATGAAATTAAATCGTTAGGGGGGTGAAATATAGAATTTATAATGAGAATTTAATTAAACGTACAATAGGAATTTATAATCTCTCTACAGTGAAAAAAATATTTATGGGTTGTACACGGACATACCTTATTTAGTAATGGTTTTCACATGTTAGGAGCATATTTAGCAAAATGTAGAAAGAATACAGTACATTCGCATAACACTTCAGATGTGAACATGGGCAAACTAATTGGTAAAATGTATCATCATTTTTCAAGATTTTTAATTAATAGTTTAGCTACTAAGTTTGTAGCCTGTGAGAAAAAGTGGAGAATATTTGTTTTATAAAAATAAAGAGGTTATTCAATTACCAAATGCAATAGATGTGAAGTACTTTAATAATTGTGGTGTTTTAAATCAAAATTATTTAAAAAAAGAATTAAAAAAAGATTCAAGTTGTTTAATTATTTGTCAGATAGGCCGTTTTTTTACCGCTAAAAATCATAAGTTTTCAATACAACTAGTACTGAAATTAAAAGATAAAAATATTAATTTTCATTTGGTATTTGCGGGAGATGGAAAATTAAAAGCGATTCAATTGAAATGACTAAAATGCTCAATTTAGAGGATGAAATTTCATTTTTAGGTGTTAGAAGTGATATTGCAAAAATTTTAGCAGGTTCAGATTTAATGATAATGCCATCTCATTATGAGGGTTTCCCTGTAGTTTTGGTTGAAGCACAGGCTGTTGGAATTCCTTCAATTGTCTCAAAACAAGTATCACCTGAGGTTGATTTAGGTGTTGAAAAAGTCTTTAATTCTATAGTTAATATTGAAAGTTGGGTTGATAAAATTATTAATATTAAAAAGCCTAGAAAGAATGAAAATGATTTAAGAATTAAAATATTGTCTTCCAAAGGTTATGATATTAAGCAAAGTATAAGAATATTAGGAAAAAATATACAATTAATTTATATGTTTAATTTTATACCATTAGAATATTATACTTCTTTATTTTATAATGCTCTCTACTTATTTTGCTTTTTCTTTCATTAAACTGCAAACAAAAGGTTATACTCTAACACTATAATAATAAGGATTATTTATCTTTAATTTTATTATTTTCTGTAACGCTTTATATGGGATTAAGGCCTGTAAGCGGTAAATATTTCACAGATATGTGGACCTAGAACTATGATTTTCAATTATATGCTAATGGCAAGGTAGTAAGTTTAGATTCTCGCGATTTTTTGGTGGCAGGTGTTTATGAAGTTTTGCAGTTCAATTATGTCAGCCAAATTGTTGTTTTTACTTTGCGCAATATTGTACGTTGTTCCTTTGTATTTAGCTACTAAAAAGTGGTTAGGAGGTATGACCGTTATTTCCTCTTTTTAATGTTGATAGCTTCATTTTCATTTTGGGCTTATGGTGCTAATGGTAAAGAAATGGTAGTGCAACATCTCTTTTTATCCTTAAGCTTACTTTCAATTTGTATTAAAAAGTAGGTAACCTATGGCTTATTAGTTGTGTCCTATCTTGTCCACGGAAGTATGTTAGTACGCCAATTACTGCTTATATACTAAGTCTGTTTTATAAAAATCCAAAGCATTATTTAACAGGTTGGTTTTATGTATTCCAATTTCTCTTAGTTTTTGGTGGGGTCTTATGAAACCTTTTTTGCAGCACTTGGAGTTGGGTGGCGATAGAGCAGGTTATTTAACCATGCAGTGAGTTTGATAACCAATTTTCCTCAACTGGTTTTCGATGGGATTTTCTAGTATACAGTGCGGCTGCAGTTTTTGTTGGCTATTATTTTATAGTCAAGAAAAAATTTAATGATAGTTTATATATACAATTATTTAATATTTATGTAACAGCCAATGCTTTTTGGATTTTGGTGATTAGGGCTGCTTTTCAAACCGGTTTGCCTATTTATCTTGGTTTTTAATGGCACTTGTTATTTTTTATCCATTCTTGAAACAGCAATTTTTAAAGAACAGCAACAAAAGTATTGGCATATGCAGTTTTGGCTTATTTTGGTTTTACGTATTTCTATGTTTTTAGTTAAATAAGATGAAAAAAATAACTGTTTTCACTCCAGCTATAATAGCACATACATTACCTAGATTATTTAAAAGTTTACTTAAACAAACTTCTAAAGATTTTTGTTGGTTAATTGTTGATGATGGCTCGATAGACAATACTAGCGAACTTGTTACAAAATGGAAGGATGAAAAGAAGATGAATATTGAATATATTTATCAAGCAAAAATAGGGGATGGTTTCTGCAATAATACTGCTCACTATGCTATGGTAACTGATTTATGTGTTTGTATAGATTCTGATGATTATATGCCCGACAATGCAATAGAGAGAATCCTTTTTATGGGACAAACATGGATATAAAGATTTTGCAGGAATGGTAGGTCTAGACGCTTTTGAAAATGGTAAAATTATTGGGACTAAATTACCAAATATCAGAGAATGTACCTTTTCAGAATTATATACAGTTTATCAAATAAGTGGAGATAAAAAGTTTGTACATAATAGAAAAGTATCTAATAAATATTTACCCTATAAGTTTTTGATGACGAAATATCTCGTAACCAGCTATTTGTATTTACTTATTGAACAATATCATAAATTATTAGTATTCAATGAGGTATTTTGTATAGTTGAATATCAACCAGATGGTTTGTCAATGAATTTATTTAATCAATATAAGAAAAGTCCAAAGTCATTTGCTTTTTATAGGATTGCAAAAATGAGAGCTGCTTAAATTATAAAGAAAAGTTTTTAAATGGAATACATTATGTATCTTCTTCAATGATGGCTAAAGATTTTTTATTTTTTAGAAAGAATCCTTTTTAAGTTGACGATTTTGTTAGCGATACCTTTTGGTGTTTTATTGTATTTATACATAATGTATTCTGGTAAAGAATCAATAATGAAATTAAAGTAATAATGAAAAAGCGATTATTGTTCATAAGGTAACAGATTTAAATAAAGGTGACCAAGCTTTGGTATGGGAAAGCTATAGGTTAGCTGCTGATTTAGATATTTTTGATGAAGTATATATTTTAAATTGAGATACAGAAGTTGAAAGGAAAAATCTTGTTCGCAATCTGAAAAAGAGGGTACAAATTTGTTGAAAAAATTTTAAAACATCCTATAAGAGGAAAACATCAAGATAAAGGTGCAGTTAAAGAGTCTTTTCTAAGTTATTTTAGTTTAGTTTTTAATGCATTTAAAGATTTTTCAACGATCACTTTTTGTTACTAATATGTAGAAATAGAGTGTTGGTAAAGTTCTTTCTTTAATGAAAGAATTAGGGGATAGTGTAAATGAATTTAGAGAGGCTGAAGTAATTTTTGTCAAAGGAGGAGGTTTTATACATGCGTATGGTGAAAAAACAGCACCATATTTAATGTGGTACTTTTTATTTTATGTGAGGTTATTAAAAGTTAGAAAAGAAAGTTGTATTTCTACCAAATTCATATGGTCCTTTTAGAGGGCTTACAGTAAAGTATCAGGTAAAGAATGTATTTCTAAGACTAGACAAAGTTTTTATGAGAGAATTTAAATCTTCTGCTAAATTAGAGGAATTACTGGAAAGATTGAAGTAAGTCCAGATTTGGGTTTTTACTTACACTCAGCTTCAAATTTTAAAAGTCTTGAAATAATCAAAAAGTATGGATTTAATGTAAACGATAAAATTATAGGTATAACAGTTAGACCATGGAGATTTCATGTAATGTTAAATCCTGAAAAAAAGTATGAGAATTATATAAATGCAATAGTTTATTTAATAAATAGTTTAATTAAAAAAAATTATAAAATAGCTTTATGTAATCAATCCATAGGTCCTAATTCGCATGAAGATGATAGGAATGCTATTAAAGAAGTTTTAAATAAAGTATCAAAAATATTGTTTGATAATGAAAATTTGCCATGTGATGAGTTAAAATCATTATACTCCAATTTTTACGCATTTATTGGCACAAGATTTCATTCAGTTATTTTTTCGTTAACATCGTTTGTGCCGTCTATTGCAATTGGATATGGTGGAAATAAAGCAAAAGGTATTATGTCTGATTTTGAATTAGATGAATATGTAATACAAATTGAGGATATTAATAATGAAATTTTAGTTGATAAATTTAATCAATTAGAGAAGCATCATAATTCTATAAAGACACTATTGGAAATTAAAGCAAATCAAGTCTCAAAAGAAAGAAAAAGATTAATTTCAGCAATTAAATTATCAATTTCTAGTGAAACCTAAACTAATAAGAACAACAACAGTTTCTTTGTCGCTTGATATTTTAATTAAGGGACAGCTTCATTATTTAAGTAAACATTATCAGGTAATTGCAATTTCAGGAAATGATGCCACATTACAAAAAGTCGCTTCAAGAGAACAGGTACAGATAATTCCAATAGCGATGCAACGAAAAATTGCTCCTTTTAAAGATGTAGTTTCTTTATGGAAATTGTACAAGTGTTTTAAAAATGAAAAACCTCAAATAGTCCATTCAATAACTCCAAAAGCTGGTTTGTTAAGTATGTTAGCTGCTTATTTTGCAAATGTACCAATACGTATACATACATTTACAGGGCTTATTTTTCCAAGTAAAACAGGGCTTCTACGGCGGTTATTAATTTTAATGGATAAATTGTTATGCAAATTTGCTACAAATATCTATCCAGAAGGTAATGGTGTTAAAAATGATTTAATTGCTTATAATATTACGTCAAAACCTTTAAAAGTACTCGCTAATGGAAATATTAACGGAATTGACACCTC
>CALOEI010000007.1:0-165000 GCA_942492305.1 uncultured Flavobacteriaceae bacterium
CCAAAATGTTGCTGAATCAATTTCTTTTTCATTGTTATTGTTATCTGAAACTTTAAAATATGGCAAATAAGAGATAGCACCAATATTCGCTACGACATATTGCCCAGATTAGAATACTATTCGAATCATTGGTTCTTAGGTTCTTTAATAATAAAGGGAAAGCCAGATGCTCCAGTACCTCCAAAAATGGAACTTACAATAAAAATCGCATCTCCATCATTAAAGAAGTTAGAAAATTCTAGATAGTCTTTGCAGTCGACAATGTTTATTTAACACAACACTTCCAATGTTCGGATTCCCTTTGAACCCAACTGTCATATCTGCTTCAATATCCTGTTTACTAAACAATAAATCTATCAAAGCCTTATTTTCCTCATCAAACCCATTTAATCTATAGACTCACCAAATTGTTGACCACTCCCATCAATACTAAACTTAAAGGTATTGCTTAAGTTTGGTAGATTTTGATTCGTTAGTTGGTTTAGTGTCTTAATTTTAGTTCCAAATAAAAAATTATCTTCTCGCTTTACTTACAATATTTTGATATTTCATTAAAATATCTGCAGTTCTATTCAAATCACCATTCGCCGTATCTGGATCCAATAATGATGCGAACTACCTCATCAAAGACCATTATCTAATTTAACACCAGTTGCCAACAACATTGTTAACGCCTTAATTACTCTGGAACCAATTGTACCTCCAATTCCAAAAACATATAATTTTTTTGACATAATTTAAAATGGGTTATATGAATTATTTGTACTAAAATATCTACAAGGAAAAATCGATAAAACAAGCTTGATACGATTAAGGAAGTATAGAAAAAAGTGATAACACTCATTTGAATTATAAAATTAATTGGATTAATACCTGTACCACTAAAAACTCTAGCTTGTCGTAAACAAGCATTCATATCTAATATGTAATAAGTGCTTCTGAACTAAGTAATGCTATTAAAGTATTGAAATAATCCATTCCAAGTTTCGGGTTCTTTACTGGGTCCCAAACTTTATAAAAAACAGAAAGGAGAATAAAGGTAATTATAAACATTAATCCTCCTATTTTAGTGTAATCTCGATTATCGTAGATACAATCCAAAAAACACATTTTTATTGTAATCAAAAGGCTCAAACCAAAGCACAAAAAAAATCATTAAGTAATTCCATCATATTTATGGGTTTATCGTTATTGTTGTATTTGTATTCTTTTATCATTTATTTCTTCATAAGCTTTTGAAACCCCCATTAATCTATCAAATGAAAAATGTAGTTTTGGTGTCGTTAATAATATTACAATCATCAGCACTACCTGTTTCACTTATCCAACTTGGTGTATTGATTTCTAATTGAATAATTAAATCTCCAAATAATTTGGTCTTACCTTTTAATACAATTAAATGAGTAGCATTCTTATTTCTAGAATTAATATCGTTTCTAGTCGCTTCATCAATATTACTTAAGTCTTTTATTTCAACAATTTCATAATCTGTATTGCTTGAGGGTCTATAGTTTTCGTATTAATCAAATAACAAAATTGAACATTTCAGAAAAATCAACCGCAATTGCAAATTGTAAATAAGCATCATTTGATTTTGAATTTCGAGGACAACACTTTTCTTCTGCTAAAAAGTTTTTATGATATTCCACCCCTTCTTTCCGGCTTAAATAAACCTTTTTTATCATCTCCATTTAGTAGTATGAATAATCAAATTTCATTTCTTTCGTTAAGAAAAATCTTGCCTGGTTTTGGTATCCATTTAACCCCTCTACATTAACAATCTCTTCCATTGTTTTATCAATTACCTTCTTACTTCCAAATAGTAAAATATAATAAGGTCGCTCTTGGTTTATTTGAACATTACCACAATCAGTAGACTCGGTATAATAAGTGCCATTATAATTTGATGACATTTTAAACAACAGTTTCTTCATTCGCCTTTAGAGCATCTTCAAATGCATCTTGAATATCTATTTCAACATCTGATAAATGTGCTCCATTCATTGAGTAAATACCATCAGTTAGCAATACTTAAATTACTATTTTCAAATTTTCAATAGCATTCGTAAAAATAAATTTGTAACGGTCAAAATTTTTTTTCAATTCCAGGAGTTCTTATTTCGTTACTCCTGATTCTCTTCAGAATTTCACTTGCAGGATATTCTCTTGTATTCACAAAAATAGGATTGTAAACTATCATCGTCTGTTGCAGATAATTCTCCCCATAGCCTGTCAAAAAAATCTACCTTCAAGATACCCATTCATACTTAATGAATTTTCAAAATAGAAATTTATCTTATTGATCTCAAAAAGGTTTAGTGATTTTTGGGAGACTCTTTCTTTGTGTAGATCGATCTGGTGGTCTATCTGTTTTGCAACTAATAATTATTAAACAGACCGTAATAAGTATTGAAGTTTGGAGTATCTTTTTATCATAGGTTTCATTTATTTAACAATTAATTTTATATAAAATGAAAAGAAAACTATTTCTTTTTTTATATAAACTTACTTTTTAACCTTTTCAAATTTAGGTTGTTATAAAAACAAAACCTTACGGGAACCCGTAAGGTTTTGTTTTTATTGACTATCTTTTAATTAATCTGGATCTACAGGTGGCGGAGGTGGTGGCGGTGTAATTTGTTCATCTTCTCCTCCAGTAGCATATAATTCAGTTTCGATTTTATATAGATTTCAAATCTTGATCATCATCATTGGAACAAGAAATTAACATTCCATTTATTAAAATTATCCCTAGTAATGTTAATTTTTTTCATTATTTGTGTTTTAAAAATTTGACAATAGTATTGCTGTCCGAGTTGCAATTACTCAGATTTTTGGCTTTATAGCAATATGCTAAATTTTTAAGAGATTCTCTCTTCTTTTTGGGAAGTATGAAGTCTAAAAACAGCTAAGAAAAACTGCTTCCCAAAACGGTTAACTTTACTGATTTAGAGCTTCATTTAGAATTAGTTTAAGTACTCTCTTAATTTGTACTCAATTGAGATATTTACTAATTCTGATACAAAGATTGGATGTTAATTATTATTTTGTATGGAAAAGTTGTAGACAATTTTTGGAAAGTATTTTATAAGTAGTTTGAAAATATTTTCTAAAATATTTATAACTTTGAAAACACTAATCCAACCAAAATGTTAAAAATTATTAATCCAGTTGTTTGAAAAGCTTAATAATGAAAGAGATAATGATAAAAAAACAAAACATGGAAATGCAACTTACTTTGTTGAACGAGTTCTTGAAGAAAAGTATGGAAAACCTAATTACATTAGTATAAAATCTCTAAAAGGTTATTATGAAAAATATGTTGAAGAAAAAGAAAATAATTCAGGAGAACCTAATCATGAATTAAAAGATTTGGTACTTGCACAATATCTAGATTATAGAAATTATCTTGATTTTGAGAATAAAAATAGTTCTAGTGATTTACTAAAAAATAATAAAATACCAACTACACTAAAATCAATTCCAACTAGAAAATTACTAATTCCGGCAATTATAGCTGCTTCACTTGGATCTGGTTTATATCTTAAAGATAGTTTTAACAATAAAGATTGTATTATTTGGAAAGAAAATCATTACGAAACTGTTGATTGTGATACTGATTTTTCTATCCCAATGTACAAAGATTTAAATATTGAACATTTCAAGCAAATAGCTGTCAACGATTCTACAATTTTTTTTATAAATGGTAAACCAATTATTTGGTATGGGAAATCAATCACAGGAGAATTTGAATATTTTAATTCTAGAGGAGTTCATCCAATAACTGGCAAAGAACTAAAACCAATTACTGAATATATTCTTAATAAACATTTTTATCAAAAAAAATAATTTTGAACTTCACTGCGATGGAATAGATATTGAATTCTTTTATTAAAAATTAAATTCAAATACATAAAAAAAACCTTACGGAAAACCGTAAGGTGCTTTGTTTTTTTAATCTTTTTGTGGAACTAACAATCTTCCTTTAATTTTATACAAACTTAAATTGAAAAATTACTATAAACATGCGGGTTTCGTATTTACCCCCCCCCCCCCCCCCCCCCCCCCCCCCCCCCCCCCCCCCCCCCCCCCCCCCCCCCCCCCCCCCCCCCCCCCCCCCCCCCCCCCCCCCCCCCCCCCCCCCCCCCCCCCCCCCCCCCCCCGGTGAAGTTTTATTTTTTTTAAACTAGCCCTAAATCTTTAGCAATTGCAACTAGGTGTGCTGGATTATTTGCATTAAAATGCTCTTTTAAAAATTTAAGTTTTTTTTCAATTGAACTAATACTTGTTGGCAACCAGTTTTTTGCAATAAGCTCTTTACTAATTTGATCTTGTAGATATCCTTTAGAAAGACATTCAATTAAAAATATATCATATTCTGATATTTCAATTGTTTTATTTTTTGATATTGATCCGGCAACCTGTGGAGAGATATAAACACTTTCTGTATTATATATTTGTTGTATTGCCCTTTTAAGTTCTCTAAGCCCTTCTCTGCTTTTCCACACATAAGCATTTATTTTATATTCTTTAAATAACTTTTGAATTCTAAATTCTTTGTCTTCAACAGAAAAAGCCGCAATTTTTAGTTCTGGAAATTCTTTTCTAACAATTTTAATTAATTCATCTCCAGATTTTATCTTTTGTTCCACATAATCCTCCTTCAAAAGATAAAATCGCTAATTAATAAATCGAATGGTTGGTTATTTAATTGAGCACTTTTTAATTTAAGTAAAGCTTCATCGCAATATTGTACATAGTCAATTTCGGCAATATTTAGTTCTTCTAATTGAGACTTTATTCCACTATTTATAAAGTCCATATCTTCTGCAATTAATACTTTTTGAAACATAGCTTTAATTTTTAAAACTTATAAATGCTTTAAATCCATTATTTAAAGATGTTTCAAAAGTAATAAGACCATTTATAGATTTTATACGGGTTTCCACATTTTTAAGACCATTTTTTAATCTTAAATGGCTTTCACTTATTCCTTTACCATTATCTGAATAATTTATAAAGTAGTCATTTTTTTTTCTATTGAATATGATTGCAACTAGAGATGCCTCACTATGTTTTTTCATATTTACCAATAATTCCTGCAATATTCTATAAATCTCTATCTGCTTTTCTTTAGAAATTTCTTCAAGTTTTACTTCACTTATATTTTTAAGAATTATTGTAGTTGAATTATTATTAAAACTTGTAAGTAAGTTTTTTAAAGAATTTTTAAAATTTACACCCGTTTCTATTGGATTATTTTGATGCGAAATATCTCTTGTAAGTAAATATACTTTTTCCAAATCATCTAAAAGTTGCTCTTTAGGTTCTTCAGTATATTGAACTTTATTCATAATATTTACCACGTTATTTGCAACTTCATCATGAAGTTTTTTAGATAAACGTGTTTCGGTTTTATAAACTTCTGCTCTTTTCTCTTGTATATGTTTTTGCTTACGATAATATAAAAAGCCAAGTAATCCAAGAACAACTGCTCCACTCGAAACAGATCCTATAATATTCCTGGTCTTTTCTTTTTCTAATTCAAGTTCTTTATTTGCATTAACAATTTTTAATTGTAAATTTTCTTCGCGATTTTTCTCACTATCAAATTTTATTTTTGCAAATTTATTCTCGGCATGTTTTTCAGCCGATATTAGACTATCACTAATTCTAATGTATTCTGTAAAATACCCTTTTATTCTTAATGAATTATCAAGTTTTATAAGTTTTTGAAGTGCTTCTAATTGATCTCTTGGGCTTTTTTGTCTGATTGACATTTGGTTCATTTTTGATGCATATTCTATAGCTATTTTCTTGTTGCTTAACATATAAAAATCAGAAAAGTGAGCATAACTAGTTATTAGCCCCATGCTATCTTTAACCTCTTCTCTAATTTCTTTAGCTAATAAAAAATCATCTAAAACATCTGAATTATTATTTTTTAACCATTGCGCATATGCTCTATTATCTAAAATTCTAGCTTTTGTTTTAGGCCTTATTTCTAAAAGAGTATCCTTTAAGAAATTAGACAATATTAGTATACTTTCATCATATTTTTTTAAATAACGAAAGACCAATGCTTTGTTGTTAAGAATACCTATTGTATCCTGTCTATTTTTAGCTATTTTCAAAGCTTTATCATACCAATAAATTGCCTCTTCATAATCCTTTTGACTTTTTGAATTTATAGCTAAACAATTATAGATTGATGATAAATACTCTATGTTATTAACATCTAAATAATTGAGTGCCTGTATACCTATTTTATCACTTCCTATATAATCCCCAAAATCAGATTGAATAACTGCCATTTGAGTTAAATTCTCTCCAATTTTTGCACTATCTTGTAATTTGCTATAGATTTCATTAGAATAGTTATAACAATAATAAGCACTATCCTTTTGAGAGTTAGCTCTGTAATAATAACCCAGTCTAGAATATTGATCTGCTATTCCTTTAAGGTTATCTTTTTCTAAAAATTTCAAGTATATTCTAGAAGTAAAGATAGCACTATCATAGTTTCTCATATTTCCAAAAAGATATGCTTTATAAGCATATATTTCTTTTTGTTTTGATGGCAAATCTTTATTTTTTAACAACTTCAGAGCCTTATTAGCATTTATTAATTTAAAGTCATTTGGTAGGCTCGTATTTCTCATATTCTTAAGATAATATGCTAATGAGTCTTGTTCACTATTAATCACTAATTTTAATGAACTATCAAATTTTAAATTTGTGGCCTGAGCCATATTTATTATACCAAAAAAAAGGAATATAATCTTAAATCTTTTCATTCTTCTAAAATAATATAAATCTATAAATCAATAAGTATTAATTTAAATTTTTTGCTCTTGAAAACCTGCTTGTAGTTAAATGGAATATTTTAATTCACTAGATTTAACCACAAGAAACAATGGGCAAATTAAAACCTAATACAAAGCATATTTTTAGTTAATATATTTTAAATTATAATTAAAAATAACCAACTCCAGAACCTTACAATTAGTTACCATTTTATTTTTTAAAAAATTGAATTTTTTTCCTAAATTGCAGTAAGTATTTGTATAACAAATCAATCTAAAATCGGAACACGTTTTGGAACACGTTTTTGCAAAAATATAGCTCGGGAGCCCAATGAAATGGTTGAGATTTTGATCAACATTGAGTTCATAACCCGGAGGTCTGCAGTTCAATTCTGCATCACGCTACTTTTTTAAATTCAACAAAACGAACAGTTTAGCTTTCTAAACTGTTTTTTTTATGTCTAATTTAAATGAGAATTAATTACCTTTAACGCCTAAAATGCATATGATTTTGCATACGATTTGATAATTCCTCTCCGTAATTCCGTTTTTATGATTTCCTGTTTTAAAAATGGATTGCTATTGTTGCTTTTGATTAAAGACTTATTTCTACTAACTTTATGTCTAATCTTCTTAAAATAGTCTAAAAAGTAACAAAATGACAACCAACAGTATCGTTTAACCTTCAGTTACGGGTTAATATGTGTTAATTTTGGTTTGGCACAGACGTTAGCAATTCCGAGTGGATTAGGACCTAGTTGAATCCGCCGTAATTACGATTATATATTGTGGCTACAGTTTATTTTACAAAATACATTTCCATCTTTCCTTTTCCCTTGGCATGAATTTTTCCTCTGTAATCGAAATCGAAGTCATTCTTGACAAGTTGAAATGTCGGTCCTGAAATATTTATTTTGCCAGGTTCTCCTGATGATTCCATTCTACTTGCCGTATTAATTGTATCTCCAAAAAGATCATATCTGAATTTCTTCTTTCCTACTACTCCAGCCACAATAGGTCCGGAATGTATCCCAACTCTCATTCTCCATTTTATTTCATGTTTCTTATTTCTTTCCTCAAGGTAGGATAACATCTGTTGTGCGGCTGTAATACAATTAATAGCATGTTCAGTAAACTCTTCTTCAAGGCCACATGCAGCCACATATGCATCACCAATTGTTTCAATTTTTTCAACTCCTGCCTTCTCTACAATTTCATCGAATCGTCCAAAAATATCATTGAGTTCATTAACCAAAGTGATTGCAGGAATGCTTGCTACTAACTCTGTAAAACCTTTGAAGTCAGTAAAAAGAATAGTTACATTCTTGTGTCTTTTGGGCACTGTTTTACCTGTTTCTTTTAGATCCTTAACCACCTTTGCCGGAAGAATGTTATGCAGAAGGTCATCTGATCTAATTTGCTCAGCCTTCAAAGACTCCTCTGATCTATCAATCAGGACAGACAAAGTCCATGCAATTGTAAGGCAAATCAATCCAGTTGTACTTATATTAACTATTTGCAGGAAATATGGGTCTATTATATCATAGTGAGCATTAATTTTGGATTGAAGTGCTACTGAAATAATCAAAGTCAAGCCCCCAAGAATACTGAAACCAATCGCTAATTTCCTCGCCTTTTGTGGGAAAGTCATATATGGAGTAATTATTATAATGTAACAAATGACCCAAACCCCTGACGAGTAACCCAACAAATAAAGAAATAAGATAACTCCAATAAGGGACGTAGCAGTAAACCAAGTTGAAGCCAATACCCGCCAACCTTTGCCATTGAATATTAGAACGAATGAAAACATCAATGCTAACAATCCATTGCTTGCGTAAAGTGTTGGGGCATCTGTAAGATAAAGAGCAGTAATCATCCACATTACCATGAATAAGATACCAAGAATAGAAGCAATATTTGTTACTCGCAGAAATCTATTCTCAGTTACAGAAAACTCATTATTAGCACCAATATCAACCATTCTAAGGCCACCAATGCCCCAAGCATTTGAAATTATATTTTGAAAAACCTGAATTAGTAAAACTTTATCTTCCATAGCACTTATATCAGAATTTGCAATACCTATTGCTGAGGCGATTGAAATTGCACTTATCATAATGGCTAAAGCATTTACCATTCCCCATATACCTAGAGTCCAAGCTTCCCATTCATAATTATCTTTAAATAATTTGAAAAACCAAACTGCGGTAAGTGCCTGAGAAATTACTATACCAAATTCTAATAGCAACCTAATTCTTGCTGTAGATTCTAATTCTACTAAATTTGTTAGCGTTTGTTCAGGATTACCAGACACAAATATTTGAGAATGAAAGACCATAAACCCTAGAATTCCTGTAATAGCCATCATTAAATACCATAAGCCAGTTATTCTAGCGGTCTTAATTAAATTTTTCTGTTCTGTAATTGCAATCATAGATTATTTATTTTTATTATTTTATACTAATTCTGACTCTGTAAAAGGGTAATTGTTACAGTTTTGCCCTAATGGCACACAATAATAGAATATATGGCAATAGATAAATTTTTATAACCAACTAAACCCTATTCCTATATTAAAGATTACTGCATCTCTATCTGCATTTCCATCTAAAGACACACTGCCAAGAACTAGTTTTGACTGAATATTAAGCGCAAAGTTTTTCTTTTTATAAAATTCGTAACCTGTACTTACCATTACAGCAGTACCAAAGTTCCAATCGTCATTTACATCATCTTTAATATCGTATAGAGCTGGCGAATCTATGGCTAAACCAATTCCACCATGTATCCACCATCGATCTTTTACCCAATACTGTACAGATGGAATAAAACCCCCAAAATTCCTGTCATTATCTTGAAATTCATAAATATTTCCTGGCATAGCGGCAGTAATAGCGAGTCTATCATTTAACATATAACCAAATTTTAAATCTGGAAAAACAAATGTTCCTTGAGATTTGTCGAAAGTTTGAATACCTGCACTGTCTTCTAAACTGATAATACCTCCACCTACTACGAATTCGAAGATAAATCCTTCTCTTACTGTTGTTGTTTCTGAATTTGTGTTCTGTGCATATGTTATACTTGATACTAATGTAAAGGCTACACAAACCATTCTTGATACAATTTGTTTTTTGATTGTTTTCATTTTAATTGTTTTCATAATTGTTTGTTTTTTGATTTTTTAAATTGATGCTTCCTATTTTTTATTAAATTTTTTGTTACTTCTTTCTTTTAATTCTGTGAAATCCTTTTTTGCTTTTCAAGCATTTCAAGGAATTTTGATTTATCCACTTTTCCAACTGCGTAATCAATTACCTTTCCCTCAGGATCAATAAAAATTGTTATTGGTGTGGCACCTATATTATATTGCTTTACTAGTGCTTCCGCATTCGGGTCATCAATATTAATTTCTAGTGATACAACGTTAGCATCAATAGCTTTCTTAACCTCATTATCAGCAAAAACTTCACGCTTCATAATGCGACAAGGGGAGCACCAATCCGCAGTAAAAAATACCATAATATTTTTGCCGGAATTGTTTGCAAGCTTTTGAGCAGATTCAAGGTTATCTGTCCAAGTAATATCATTTGAAGGCGCATAAAATGAGTACCAAGCATACCAAATTGAAACTACAAGAAAAGTAAGCCAGAAAAATCGCCAAAATGGATGGGATTTACTTTTTATATGCTTTGGTGAATTGTTTGATGTGTTTTCTGATTTATTCATTTATATTTAATTTTTAAGATGTTATGTGTTTTTTTACAGATTGGTAAATAGAAAAAGCTAAACAATAGATTAACCTAAAATCAAGCATTTTTTTAATTCGTATTTTGTAATTCAGCAAACGTATTTTTTAGTTTTTGCAATGATGCAATCGAATTGATATAAGCCTCTTGATTTTGTGCTATAGTAGTCATTCGAGTTAAAACCATATTTTCAAAATAAATGTCTTTTCCATAATTTTCTGAAGAAACACCCATATTTCTAAATTGAACTTTTGGCATCAAAAAATTCTCATAATAAGCCTCAATTGCTTGTTGTTCTGAAGCTTCGAGTTTTGCTATAGGATTGAATGTTTCGTATGTTTCAGAGATTGTGTTACGCAGGTTCAAATCATCAAACAATTTTAAATCACCAGAAAATTTTAAATTTTCATAGGTTATCATTACTGGATAGAATTTTTTTGAGACAATTAGATAAAAAGATTTCGTTGATAATTTGGGATTATCGTATTCTTTATTTAACACTATTTTGAACATTGTATTTAACTCTTTCAACATTAGATTTGCTTCATCATTTAGAATCGCAAGCTTTTTTAAATTACGATCTGCTTCATCATTTAACTGAATAATGTATGAATTCCGCAACTCTAATTTCTTCTTATTATTTGAATGTTGATTAATTGTCAAGGCAATAAGTATTCCCACAATAACAAGAATAATTTCTCCAGCTGCATAGGCCAAATAGGCTCCAAACTTATTTTTAGCTAACATTTTTTGTCTACTCTTTCTAAATAATTTTATCATGGCTTAAAGGTTTATTAAATTGAGATGAAAAGTTTTGGATACGATTCTAAATATTTTCTAATTTTTGTTTTACTACTTGTTTAAATTTCCATTTAAGCCCGAATAAAGGTCTTAAGATTGAAATTCTTCTTATAATAAATTCGTAAATGAAAAAACACATAACAAAAGTGAATAGCGTAATGGCTATAAATTGGAACATAGGATGAATTTGTAATGGTAAAATAAGTAATGCCCCTGCATATAATACAAACATATGAATGATATATACTGGGTAAGCAGCCTTACTTAAATAACTTAACACCGCGCTTGGTTTGTTTAGGTACTGATACCCTAGACCAAAAACCCCAAATATCCAACAATTAGATTCTATGGTAGTAATATGCATATTTGATATCGATTCAAATCCTGTGAACCTAATAGTATATAAAACAGCAGCCATACTAATATACAGCCATTTCCATTTTGAAACTGTTTGCCAGAAGGGTTTCCCACTATACACAAAAAGAAAACCAAAAAAGAAAGCAAGAAGCCCTATAAAAAAACCATGCCAAGTTTTAGCATACATTTCAAATAGCTGTGGTTTAACAAAACCTACTTCTAACATAAAAAAACCTGATATTGCTAAGGGCCCGAAAGCATAGGTCATGACTTTAGAAATTGCTTTTTTGAATTTTCCATTTTCATTACGCTTCAAGTAGAAAAATATAGGTGACAATAATAGCACATAGACGAAAATATTTCCTAAAAACCATAAATGACCCATATGCGAAAAATAACTCAAAGGCATATTATAGTATTTCTGAAAAATTAAAAAATGTAATGGTGCTATAGCCAGAACACCAAAAACAAATGGCAATAGAATTCGCTTTGATCTTTCTAAGATTAGCTCTTTCCAATTTCTTTTTTTCATTGCAAAATACAATCCCATCCCAGAGACAAAGAACAACAGAGGAATACGCCAAACATTAAGCATTGTCATAGGTATCCATATACTTTCTAATGATTTTTCACTTTTTATAAAACCAAT
The DNA here is from genome assembly GCA_942492305.1 of uncultured Flavobacteriaceae bacterium. Classification (GTDB taxonomy): domain Bacteria; phylum Bacteroidota; class Bacteroidia; order Flavobacteriales; family Flavobacteriaceae; genus Lutibacter. The sequence goes on from CALOEI010000007.1 coordinate 12,366, forward strand.
GAACAGTGCCCATGGTTGGAAAACTATTGCTATATGATAAATCAGTAATAATCCAATAGCAATTACTCTTAACCAATCAATGTCGTATCTTCTTTCTGTTGTCATTTTAGTATTGTTTTATAATTGATTACTGTAGCATCATTGCAACTACTGGTCTTGCTTTCTGTAACTCGTTTAAATCAAGTTCAAAGCCCATTGGTTTTAATTGCTGAATTAACATTTCATAAATAGGTTTCATCTGAGCAAAATCTCCTGTTACAGTTTCCCTTGGTGTTGCGCCAAAATTATTACGAATGTTTTTATCTGCCTTTGCATCAATAAGTAATTGTACAATTTCGATACGGCCAAAAAAAGCAGCGGAGTGTAAAGCTGTTCCGCCATCATTATTTTTTACAGATAAATCTGCATTAGCATTAATAAGTACTTTAGCTATTTCAGGTTTATTAAAAGTGGCTGCGGACATTAATGGTGTAGATCCAGACATAGCCTCTTTTTGATTAATATCAGTCCCAGCTTCAATATGCTGTCTAACCGCCTCTAAATCTCCCGATAAAACCGCTGTATGAATATCTATACTAGGTTTATCAACCGATTTTGTTATCTCGGTACTATTACTTGTTGTTGCCTTCTTATTAGATTGAGTACATGCGCTTGTTAATAATAGAGTAAGTAATAAAATTCGGATTGTCATTTTAAATGAGTTCATTTTTAGTGTTTTCATTATTTAAATTTTTTAATGATTAATAGTTTAATTTTTGTTTTTACAAAGATGATACAAAAGGCAAACTGGTTACAAACCCTTATGTAGCCATATATATAAAGTTTGTTGTAGGTGTGAAAATTATGACGCAGCAATATAAATTATGACGCATGTAATGTTATTTCTTCTATAAATGTCAGCATGATGCAGTATGATGTTTAAATTAAATTTTCTATTTTCGCTATAACACTAAAAAGTATGTCGAACATAAAATTTCCAGGAAAATTTATTGAGCAAGCTGAAGCTATCATCTTGGAACATATTTCTAATGAACAATTTGGGGTTTCGGAATTGGCAAAACTCATGCATATGAGTCGTTCAAATTTGTTGAGGAAAATAAAAAAGCAAACACAACTTAGTGCTAGTCAATTTATTAGACAAGTTCGTCTCCAAAAAGGAATGGAATTACTAAAAGAAACAGAACTTACTGTTTCTGAAATCTCCTATCAAGTTGGGTTTAGTAACAATTCTTATTTTATAAAATGCTTTAGAGAGCATTATGGGTTTTCTCCTGGAGAATCTAGAAAAGAAATTATTGAAGAATCAGAAATTGAAACTGAAAATATTGAAACTGAAGTTCTTGTTGAAGAAAATAAAACAAGCTTTTTTAAAAAATATCGCTTACCAATTGTTTTGGCTACTTTTTTAATAATTGCTGTTGTTTCCTACCTGTTTATTCAAAACAATAGCCACAATTCAGAAGCAAGGTCTAACGATTTTAAAAAATCTATTGCAGTATTGCCTTTTAAGAATATGAGTAGCGATTCTACCAATCTCTATTTTGTAAATGGGCTTATGGAATCATCACTCAACAACTTACAAAAAATAAAAAATTTACGGGTGATTAGTAGAACATCAGTGGAAAAATATAGAAAAACAAACAAAACTATTTCAGAAATAGCAGAAGAACTTAATGTGAGCTACTTGGTTGAAGGAAGTGGGCAACGCATTGGTGATCAGGTTTTGTTAAATATTCAATTGATTGATGCCTCAAAGGATACTCCGATATGGGCAGAACAGTACAACCATAAAACGGAAGACATTTTTTCTGTACAAAATGAAGTTGCAAAAAAAATTGCAGAAGCCATCGAAGCAACCGTAACACCAGCGGAACTACAACAAATAGATAAAAAACCAACAGAAAACGTATTAGCTTATGATTATTATTTAAAAGGACTTGAAGCCTTGCAAATAAAGACGAAAGAGGGTTTGCAAACTGCGATAAGCTTATTTGAAAAAGCGATAGAACAAGACTCGGAATTTGCACTTGCCTATGCTCAGATTGCAATTTGTTACTATTACTTAGATGTTAATAAAATTGAAAAGAAATATTTAGACAAATTAAATGAATATGCAGACAATTCCTTATTGTATGATTCTACTTCTGAATTGTGTTTGATTGCAAAAGCGCTATATTATATAAACACAAACGAATTTAGGCTAGCGATACCTTACTTAGAAAAGGCATTAGATTACAACCCAAATGCTTCTTCTGTAGTACTAATTTTATCTGACTTATATGCTCAAGCTGTTCCAGATACAAATAAGTATCTTACTTATGCATTAAAAGGAATTAAATTAAATATTGAAGCTAACGATAGTATATCTAAAAGCTTTATCTATCTAAACTTGAGTAATGCATTAGTGCAAAATGGGTTTACTAAAGAAGCCTCAACATATATTGAAGAATCTTTGAAATATGCTAGTAATCGTTACAATACCTACTTAAAAAACTTTATAGATTATGCTATTAACAAAGATTTAAAATCCTTAAGAAAAAAAATGCTCATTGAGTGGCGAAAAGATACTACTCAAGCTGATATCACTCAAGAAATAGCCAAAACGTATTATTTTCAGGAGGATTACGAAAATGCATTGGTGTATTACAAGAAATATATTAGTATACTTTCTACTAATAAAATTGACCTGTATCCAGCAGAGAACCTAAAAATTGCTTACACCTACAAGAGAATGGGGTTTTCTCATAAAGCAGAAAAATATATTAATAAATATAAAGACTACTTGGAAAAAGATGAGTCAATTTACAGAGAGGCAAGTTTAGCTATGCTGTATCTTTATGAAAATAAGCCAGATAAAGCTATAGAAGCTTACGATAAATTTAGTTCACAAGATGGTTTCCAATATTGGGTGCTCTTATTTTTGAAGGAAGACCCTCTATTGAAGCAATTGCAATATCATCCAAAATACGAGGAAACTATTGAGAAAATAGAAATGCAATTCTGGAAAAATCATAATCAATTGAAAAAATCATTAGAAGATAAAGATCTTCTTTAACCTATATCTAGGTTCAAATAAATACCTATTGCAACCAAAAATCACCTTCTTCTATTAGCCAATAATGGTGGTGGCTCTCCATTAAAAGGGTTCCATCGGCTAATACTTTTTGCTGCCATACCAGAAGCTCTTACAACAGCCCTATCTCCATAACGTTCACGCATTTTATCCATAGCTTGGTATAGATTTAAAATTTTATCGTTGTCTTCAAATAAATTAATTTGATGCCCTCCACTAACTAAATGACTAAACTTTACGCCAATTAATCGCACCAATAATCTACGTTGATACAAACTTTCATACAATTCCATTACAACTGGTAAAATAGCATGATCTGAAGAACTATATGGTATTCTTTTTTGTTTTGTGTATGTCTGAAAATCAGAATAACGGATTTTAAATGTCACACAAGCTGTAAGCTTATCGCCTCTTCGCAATTGAAAAATTAAATTTTCTGCCATAGCAATAATAATACCTTTTAACTTGGTAATATCGGTAGTGTCTTTATCAAAAGTACGTTCAGTAGAAATAGACTTTCGTTCATGATATTTTATAACTGGCGTATTATCAATACCATTTGCTTTTTTCCAAATTGTTGTTCCTGATTTTCCAAAAACTTTAGACATCATTGCAATTGGCATTTCTTGTACTGTTTTTATACGTTTTATTCCTAAATCACAAAGTATAGTATATGTTTTTTCTCCAACCATTGGAATTTTACGAACTGAAAGTGGAGCTAAAAATGGCTTCTCCGTTCCAAAATTTATTTTTAACTCATTATTTGGTTTTGCTTCACCTGTTGCTATTTTAGAAACTGTTTTATTAACTGATAAACCAAAAGAAATAGGCAATCCTGTTTCTCTTATAATTTTGGTTCGCAATTCAGAAGCTAGTTGATGACAACCAAAAAACTTATCCATTCCTGTTAAATCAATATAAAACTCATCAATAGAAGATTTTTCATACAAAGGAACAGCATCATTAATAACATCAGTAACTAATTTAGAATATTTGGTGTAAATACCTGAATTACCACGCAATACAATTGCTTCAGGACACAGTTGTTTTGCCATACGCATTGGCATTGCAGAATGCACTCCATATTTACGAGCTTCATAACTGCAACTTGCAACTACACCCCTATCTGATGTACCACCAATTAATACAGGTTTATTATTTAATCTACTATCAATTAATCGTTCACACGACACAAAAAAAGTGTCTAAATCCATATGTACAATAGAGCGTTCTAAATTTGATATCATACTATTATTTTTTTATTATCATCTGTATATCTCGGATCCTGAATAATTGCTAGTTTTTCCATTTTTTCTATTTCAATATTTACACAATCAAATTCTACGGTAACTTTTCCTATTAATTCATACACACCTCTTCCTTTAAATGGATATTTTTTTACAGCCTGAGGAAAATGTACTGTATCAATATGATCCCCATTAGTATCTATAAAAGTTCCAAAATACATTAATTCCCCTTTTGAAGTTCCCGTTTTTTTTAGCGTAACATAATAACCATATACGGTTACCTTTTTACCAACATAATTTAAAAGATCTTTTGCCACAATATTTTGTTGAATTGGTACAGATACTAATTTAAACGGATTGCATAATGGAAAACCTAAATACTGAATTTCATCAAAAGCATCTTCGAAGCTATTGCAATACAATTCTGGGGTTTTATAAGTGACTTTTTCTGATTTAAATAACGTTATAACCTCTTCTTCTAAACACACCTTGTTTACTTTCATATAAGCTTCCCATAACAATTCTCGCTTGTTTCTTTTAGTAAATTGAAAGGCATTTATTTTTATAAGTATAGCTAATTGTTGTAAAGAGATTGCAACCCTATCAATAAAATCATCTAAGTCTAAAAAAGGACCGTTTTTTACTCTTTCATTTATAATTTTAGTAGCATTTTTTACTTCAAAACTTTCCAGCATCATAAAGCCCAAATAAATATGTTTGCCTTCAATGTAATTCTGATAATGTGATTTATTAATGGTTGGCGGATGCACAATACCTCCATTCATTCTAGCTTCGTGCACATAATATTCTGGTCGGTAAAACCCTCCAAAATTATTTAGTGTTGCAACCATATATTCCAACGGATAATAAGCCTTTAAAAACAAACTTTGGTAACTCTCAACAGCATACGAAGCTGAATGACCTTTTGCAAACGCATACCCTGCAAAACTTTCTATTTGTCGCCATATTTCTGAAGTCAATTCTAAACGATGCCCTTTTTGATTGCAATTATCAAAGAATTTATTTTTTACCTTTAAAAATTCTTCTCGTGATCTAAATTTCCCACTCATTCCACGTCGTAACATATCGGCTTCACTCAAACTTAAACCTCCAAAATAATGCGCTACTTTTATCACATCTTCTTGATAAACCATAACTCCATAAGTTTCTGGCATTATTTCTAATAAAATTGGATGTGCATTTTTTCGGCGTTTTTCAGGATTTCTATACCGAAGAATGTATTCGCGCATCATCCCGATTTTGCCACTCCTGGACGAATTATTGAACTGGCTGCAACCAACCCTAAGTAATTATCAACCTGCAATTTTTTTAACAGCATTCGCATTGCTGGTGACTCTACATAAAAACAACCAATTGCTTTGGCATTTTTTAGTAGATACTTAATTTTTTCATCTTGCTTAAAGCGTTTTATATCGTGAATGTCAATTTCAGGATGTGTTGGATGGTTGTATTTTACAATACCTACAGTTTCACGAATTTTTCCTAACCCACGCTGACTTAAAATATCGAATTTGTACAAGCCTACATCTTCTGCAACTACCATATCAAACATTGCAGTTGAAAACCCTTTTGGTGGTAAATAGGTTGCTGTATAATAATGAATTGGTTTTTCTGAAATTAATATACCTCCCGGATGAATACCTAAATAATTAGGAAACCCTTTTATTAGTTTACTGTATACTAACACTAAACGTGATAAATTATCCAATTTTTTTACTTCAAATTGACCTGACGAGAGTTTATCAATTTCTTCTTTTGGCAATCCAAATACTTTTCCAATTTCACGAATAGAAGCTCTGTATTTAAACGTATTGTAAACTGCAATTAATGAAGTATTTTTAAATTGCTTAAAAATAAAGTTCATTATATCGTCTCTATCTCTCCACGAAAAATCTAAATCAAAATCTGGCGGGTTAGTTCTATATAAATTAATAAAACGTTCAAAATATAAATCTAACTCAATAGGATCAACATCTGTAATTCGCAAGAGGTAAGCTACAATACTGTTTGCTCCACTTCCTCTACCAACATAATAATAACCTTTACTACGTGCATATTTTAATATTTTCCAGTTAATTAAAAAATAAGATACAAACTGTTTTTGTTTAATAATTTCAAGTTCTTTTTCAAGTCTGGAAAATATACGCTCCCCTACCTTTTTATAACGATAATTCAACCCTTTATAGGCTAGTTTTTTCAATAGTTTAAAATCTAATGCTTCACTATTACTATATGTTTTTTGGTTTTTAGGACTGTTTTTTGAAAAATCAAAACTGACATTGCAATTGTCTAGCAACTTTAGAGTATTCTGTATAATTTTAGGATATTCTTTATAGGTGTTTTTTAAAATTGTAATAGGTAGCATACAATCCGTTTCTTTACCTTGTTCAGTAATAGAGAGCTTACTTAACAACGTATTATTATCAATTGCTCTTAATAACCTATGCGCATTAAATGCCTTTTTATTTTGAAAAGAAACTGTTTGTAAAATAACCAATTTATCTAATTGCAATCTCCATTTCGAAAACTTTAATTGGTTTAAATCGGATGGTTTTACTCCTATAAATTCATTTTCTCTTAAATCAAATATTTCATTTTGAAAAGGATAAATTACATAGGTGTTTTCAATGTGTTTTGATCGTTTTGGAATTGTTATTTTTTCTGAATGTAAAAAAACAGATAGGTAGTTGTTTATGTGTTGTAACCCCTCATTATCTTTTGCCAACAAAATAAATTGTTGCTGTACACCATTTCTAAAATCAACTCCAAGTACCGGTTTTACAGCATACTTTACAGCCAAACGCACAAAATCTAAATTAGATGAAGTACTGTTTATATCGGTAAGTGCTATTGCTTCAACACCATTTTTTACGGCGTGTTGCAGCAGTTCTTCTGGTTTTATTGTACCATACCTTAAACTGTAATATGTATGTGTATTTAAATACATTGTTAATAATTAAAATACTTTAATATTTATTTTTTTGCTAATTTAGCTCAATATATTAGTAATTGTTGCTCATATTTTTAGCATTATGAATTATTTATCACAAAATTTAAAATATTTAAGAAATTTAAAAGGATTATCACAAGAACAATTTGCTGAAGATTTAAAAGTTTCACGCTCAAGAATTAGCTCGTATGAAGGTAAAAGAGCGTCGCCCCCAATTGGCTTTTTAATAGATTTATCTGAATACTTAAATATTTCAATTGAAGATTTAGTTAAGAAAAAATTAAATACCTTAGAACTTTAATCTAAAAATTAATCCTGTAATTTATGTGTTACCAAACACGCTTAATAAAAAAGAAAGAAGAATTAATGGAACGTTTTAATGCGGAAATTAATGCTTTAAACGATTTTGAACCTATTGAATTTTGTAGTGCTTTTGATTATCCTAAAACACCAGTAATAACAAAAGAAAATTCAAAAAAAATTAAATTATATAATTGGGGGTTAATACCATCATGGTCACAAGATAATTCAATAAGGAATTATACTTTAAATGCACGTATTGAAACTTTAAATGAAAAGAAATCATTTAAAGATGTTGTTCAAAATAGATGTTTGATCCTTGCTGATGGTTTTTACGAATGGCAATGGAGAAATAAAAGCGGTTCTAAAAAAGAAAAGTACTTAATTACATTACCTAATGAGGAATTATTTGCTTTTGCAGGTATATATTCTCAATGGATAGATTTTGATAATTCAATTGTTAACTCCTACGCTATTATTACAACTCAAGCAAATGAACTAATGAGTGAAATTCATAATACAAAACAAAGAATGCCTGTTATTTTAAAAAAGGAGGATGAACAACATTGGTTAAATGGTGAAAACTATCAAGACTTTAAATTTCCTTATAGTTGTGGGCTTGTTGCAACTAATTTATCTCAAAATAATTCACAACAATTGGGGTTGTTTTAATTACTATTAATAAAAATATATTGTTTATATAATATTAATAACTTGCAATAAATTAATTGTATAACAAACGAGTACAAAATCGAATGCGATCTCCAAATTCATAAAAATTTCTTGTTACTATTAAAGAAAATAGTATTGGTGTTGCTTCCTTTTCTCTAGTTTCTAAAACCTTTATTAAAATTTCTGCTTACCATATCTTTCTTTTTAATTAATTTCTAAATTACATCAATTGATTAATGTAATCGATTATATAGAATTATATAAATACAAATTAATATACAAATTTTAAACAAAAATTTCGAATACACATTAAAAACAAATTCGAGATTAAATTAAATTGAAAAAACATTTTTAAAATGTAATAATTTACCTAATTTTAATTAATAATTACACGAATTTTTAGAGATTTTATTATTAACCATCTTTATCTTGTAATCGATAACAAAAGTTTGTGAAAAATTGCAAAACTTATTTTTACAAGATAAAACACACTTTTTAATGGGTAAAAAAATTACTATTTACGACATTGCACAAGAACTGAATATAACAGCAGCTACGGTATCTAGAGCATTAAACGATAATCCTAAAATAAGTAAAGCAACTCGTAAACTGGTTATAGAAACTGCAGCTAAAATGATATATAGTATAAATTATATATAAAAAATCCAGTTTAAAGTAAATTTTTAAACTGGATTTTTTATTATTCTAAGATTCTATTTTATAAAAAAGGAGATTAACTAAATGCTAAACCACCGTTAATATCAACATTATTTCCTGTAATGAAAGAGGCTTCATCTCCTGCTAAATATGCAACTAAATCAGCAACCTCTTCTGCTGTACCTTCTCTACGCAATGGCGTAGCATTTGCTACATTAGAACGAACTTCATCCTTTGTAAAGTCATCGTGGAATTTTGTCGCAATCATACCAGGACAAACCGCATTAATTCTAATACCTTGTGGCCCTAATTCTTTTGCCCAGTTTCTGGTCAATGTCATTACGGCTCCTTTAGATGCTGCATAAATTACAGATCCTCCTCCGCCTCCATCACGACCAGCTTGAGATGCAAAGTTTACTATGGAAGCTCCTTTTCCCATTAACGCTTTAAAAGCCTGAGTTACAAAAACTGTTCCTTTAAAATTAACATCCATTACTAGATTGTAGAATTTTTTCATCTAATTCTTCTACAGTTTTTCTTGCAAACAAACCTCCTGCACAATTTACTAAGATATCTACTTTATCTCCAAAAGCTTCTTTGGTTTTTGCAACCATATTGTTGATATCTTCTTGCTTGGTTACATCTCCATAAACCGCAATTGCTTCACCGCCTACTGCTTTTATAGCATTTAAAGTTGCATCTCGGTCTGCTTCACTATCAAAATAGTTTACAACTACTTTAGCGCCTTCTTTTGCTAATTTTACACATACTGCTCTACCAATGTCTCGTCCACCACCTGTTACAACGGCTACTTTTCCTTTTAAATTCATTTTATATAATTTTTATTTTTCTTTTATATTATTACAATACTTATACAACAATTTAAAATGATTTTGCATTTTACTTTTTGCTAATTGCTCATCTTGATCTTTTATTGCTTTATAAATTTCGTAATGTTCTTTTATTCTTAATTCACCCAAATCTTTATAATCTGTATGGTATTTTTTAAAATCTGAAATAATTTGAGGCGTAATAATTATCATAATCTGATTTATTATAACATTACCACTTGCTTTAGCTATTGCTATGTGAAACAAAAAATCTTCTTGTACTGCTTCTTCACCAGCTAATAATTTAGCTTTATGAGCATCTAATGCTTCTTTAATATGTTTTAATTCTTCTTCTGTACGTATTAATGCAGCTAACCTAACAGCTTTTAATTCTAACAAAATTCTAATTTCTACTAAAGATTTAAAATTTGGTAATGGAAGACTAACAATGTCATCAATTATTCCATTCATGGCAATTGAACCTATGTTTGCTAAAAATGTTCCACTTTGTGGCATTGATTTTAGTATACCATAAGATTCTAGTTTTAGAATTGCAACTCGTATACTTCTTCTACTTACACCTAACTTTTCGGCAAGTATTCTTTCTGGAGGTAATTTATCTCCAGGCTGCAAGTGCTTTTCGTTAATTAAATCTCCTATTTGAGAAATTAATTTTTTAACCCTGCTGGTTATTTTTTGATTTTCATTTTTTGAAAGAATATCTAGATTCATAGGATTAAAAAATAATTAAATTGGTACACCAAATTGGAGTGTCAAATTTATTAAATATATTTAATTAATAAAAAAATCAAAACTTATTTATTTTTAATAAATGAAAAAAAGGAACCGGTCTAAGGTACATTAGGTCTGATAATCCTCTAAACAACTTAACTCAAATACTAACACCTCTAAAACCAGAATCATTTGTTATAAAATCTTAATTTACAATAACTTACATTTTGTATTATAATTAACTACTAGTCGTCTACAATTAGTGTAATTCCTAAATGTGTAAACATTACAGGTATAAGAATAAAATAATGTTTTAAACGAACCTTTTTTTAATCTTCAACCATTCTAAATATATTGAAGGTGATAAAATCAATATTTAAGTAACTTTTTTAATTAATAAATAACATCAACTATACCTCTTTTCTTAAAACTTCTAAAGGTGGACTTTTTAAACGCTTCTAATATTACTTATACCTGCAATTAAAACCAATAGCAGTAATTCCTGGTAGAAATACTAAAAATGGAATAGCTGACGGAATAAAAGGCTCTTTAAATAAAAATGTTGCTAATAACTGACTACTTATTAAAGATAATATAATTCCAACTAAACTTCCAAATACTCCTAAATAAACATATTCAAAAGCTGTAATTTTTAATATTTGTTTACTTTTTGCTCCTAAAGTTCTTAACAATACACTTTCTTTAATCCGTTGATATTTACTATTTCTAACGGAACCAATTAAAACAATTATACCAGTAAGAATACTAAAGAAAGCCATAAAATTGATAATCCATGAAATTTTATCTAAAATATCTTCAATTATATTGTAAACCTGACGTAAATCTAACACTGAAATATTTGGAAATTTCTTTACCAAATCTCGTTGTAAATCTGCTGAAATTTGCTTCATTTGGAACATTGGTAGTTAACACATTAAACTGTGGCGCATTTTCTAAAACACCTTTTGGAAAAACCATCTGAAAAATTCACTTGCATACGCCCCCAATCTACTTTTCGAATACTTCCAATAATAGTTTCCATTAAAACACCTTGTACATTAAAAACAAGTTTATCTCCAATTTTTAAATCGGCATCTCTGGCAATATTATCTGATATAGAAATTAACAATAGGTTCACCTTGCTCTATTTCTTCAGTCCAAGTTCCTTCTAACAATTCTTCTGAAGCTAATAAAGAATCGCGATAAGTCACTCTAAACTCGTGATTTAAAATCCATCTATTCATTGTTGAAGTTGTATCTTTTCGAATATCATTTACCAATTTATCTTTAATTTGATGCATTCGCATAGTTACAATAGGAATGTTATCTATTACCTCTAAACCTTTTGGAAGCATTGTATTTATAACGGCTTCTTTTTGATTAGTTTTGTACATCCATTAAAATAATATTTGGATTGTCTGAATTATTTTCAATCGATGTTTTTGCTAATAAAATATCTTTGGTAAAATATAATGTGCTAATTAAAAAAGTACCTAAACCAATGGCTAAAATCAACACCATTGTTTGATTGTTTGGACGAAATAAATTTAAGTAAACTTTGACGTTTTGTAAATCCCCAATTGGTTGGAAAATACTTTTTAATAATTTCATAAAAAGACTTGCAATCCCTGCCATAATTGAAAATGTAACTAAAATACCTACCGTAAAAAACAATCCAAATAAAGCATCTTTTAACAACCAAAATGAAAATAAAAATATAAAAAGTAAAATTGCTCCAAAGGTAAATAAGCGTGCTTTTCTAGGTTTTACCAAGTTTTCATCTGTACCTCTTAAAACTTCTAAAGGCGAAACATACCAAGTACCTAATAATGGCAGTAATGCAAATAAAACCGACATTAAAACACCTAAACTTACCCCCATAATTAAGGGCTGTATTGTAATTGAGATTTGAACATCAAAAGGCAAAAATTCTTGTAAAAAATAAGGAAAAGCATATTGCAATCCTATGCCAATGCCTGCACCTAACAAACCACCAATTAACCCAATGCCAACAACTTGTAATAGATAAATTAAAAATGTTTGTTTTCGTGTAGCTCCTAAACATTTTAGAACTGCTACATTTTTCAATTTTTCTTTAATATAAATATGAACAGAACTCGCAATCCCAACACAGCCTAACAATAAGGCAATAAACGCAGCTAAATTTAAAAATTGGCTTACGTTATCATAACGTCTACCTAAACGTTCACTGGTACTTGTATGTGTGTCTAAATCTGCATTTTCATCATCTAAAATTGGGTCTAATTTTTTATCTAACAACTTCAAATCCATTCCTAGGTGGTGCTACAAAAAAGTATTGATATTCTTTTCTACTACCTAATTGCAACAATTCTGTTTCATCAATAAAACGAAAAGGAATAAGAACTGGTGGTGCCACTGAAGTAGAAATAGCAGTACTTCCTGGAATAGATTTTAAAGCGCCAATAATTGGAAACGTGAGTTTTCCTAATTTAATAGAATCTCCAGTTTTTAAATTGAATTGAACATTAAGCGTAGCATCTACCAATGCGCCACCTAATTTCTTGATATTGTTTTGCCGCAGTTATAGGTTCGGTATCTAAAGTTCCATAAAATGGAAAATCCCCTTCAATAGCTCGTACTTTCACTAATTTTGTGCCCTCATTTTTTGGAAATGCTGCCATTGAAACAAAATTAACTTCGGAAGCAGCTACATTTAATGAATCTATAATTGCTTGTACTTTTTCATTAGGAAGCTGTCTGCTATCAATAATAAAATCAGCACCCATTAAGTGCTTTTGACTGATTTTTAATATTTTGTTTTAAATTCTCACTAAACAATTGAATGGAAACTACCGCAGCAATACCTAAAATAATAGATGCCATAAAAAGCATTAATCTGGAAATACTTGCTTTTCCATCTCGCCAAGCCATTTTAAACAGCCATTGCACAGAAGCTTTTGAAGGTAAACGACTCATTAAACTGCAATTGTTTTTTCGTTCGACATTATTTTTCCTCCTTTTAACCTCAATATTTGTTGTGTTCTATTGGCCAAATCTAAATCGTGTGTAATAATAACCAAAGTGGTTCCGGCTTCTTTATTCAATTGAAACAATAATTGAATTACCTTTTCGCCTGTTTCTTCGTCTAAATTCCCTGTAGGTTCATCAGCAAATAAAATAGATGGTTTATTAGAAAATGCTCTTGCTAAAGCTACTCGTTGCTGTTCTCCACCTGATAATTGAGATGGATAATGGTGAAAACGATCTGCCAATCCAACTTTTTCCAATAATTCCATACCAACTTTAGCGGCATTTTTTTCGCCTTGCAACTCTAATGGTACAATTACATTTTCTAAAGCCGTAAGTGTAGGTAATAATTGAAAATTTTGAAATATAAAACCAACTTCTTTATTGCGTAATTGTGCGCGTTCATCTTCATCCAAGTTTTCTAAATTACTGCCGCATAATTCAATATTTCCAGCACTTGGGTAATCTAAACCAGCGCATAAACCGAGTAATGTAGTTTTTCCACTTCCTGATGGACCGACAATAGAAAATATGCTTCCTTTTTCAATTTCAAAAGAAATATCTGATAATACCGTTAATTTTTTTGAACCACTTGTATATGTTTTCTCTAGTTCGTGAATCTTTAATATATTTGTCATACTACTCATCTAAATTTTTTAAGAAATGCAAAAACTGAAAAATAAACAATTGATTTTAAATCGAAGTACGAATGGAATGCAGATTTTCTTAAAGTTTTGTTATTTTTTAATTTTTATACTTCTACTCTCTTGTAAATCAGACAATTCTAAAAAGAAAAGGAAATTAAAAAAGCTCCTACTGAAACTGAAAGAAAATGAAGATGAAAACAACACTACAAAAACTATTTTAGTTTTTGGCGATAGTTTAACTGCTGGTTATGGTTTAGACGATGTAAATGATGCTTTTCCTGCATTAATTCAAACTAAAATTGACTCACTTTCTTTAGATTATACGGTTATTAACTCTGGTGTAAGTGGTGAAACTACTGCGGGTGGAAAAAATAGAATTAATTGGGTACTAAATCAAAAAATTGATGTTTTTATTTTAGAATTAGGGGCTAATGATGGATTGCGCGGTGTTCCTTTAACAGAAACTCGCGAAAATTTACAAGCATTATTGATGCTGTTTCACAAAAAAATGCAGAAACAAAAATTATTTTAGCAGGAATGCAATTGCCACCAAATATGGGACAAGATTATACTACAGAGTTTAAAACTATTTTTCCAGAATTGGCAGTAAAAAACAAACTTCATTTAATTCCTTTTTTATTAAAAGATGTAGGTGGAATCCCTGAATTAAATCAAGCTGATGGAATTCACCCAACCATTGAAGGGCATAAAATATTAGCTAAAAATGTTTGGGATGTTCTTGAAAATGTAATTAAAGAATAATTTGAACATAAAAGACTTATTTCAACAACTAAAAGAATAAATATTTAATCAATTTTTGTTTTAATTTGAGCAATTAAATTTCCACAACTGATCGATTAAATAATACTTCAAAACAACCATTTTACTGACCTTTTTAAGTTTTAACACACCGTAAATACTATTAAAATTATTACAATTGTTTATTTTGTTTAACTTTTTATACGTTTTGTTAAACATTATTAGTATTATTGCATTATATTTAACATTAATACCTTAATTATGAAAAATCTAATTACAAAAATCAATATACTAATTGTTACCCTATTTATATCGACATCTTTATTTGCTCAAGACTTTCAAGGAAAAGCATATTATTTTTCTAAGTCTACTATGCAACTTGGTAGTTTTGGTGATCGTATGAGTGAAGCTCAGAAAAAACAAATTCAAGAACGATTGAAAAATAGACTCGAAAAAACATATATTCTTACATTTAATAAAGAAGAGGCTATTTTTATGGAAGATGAAAAGCTAGATGCTATTTCAGGAGCTACAGATACCTGGGGAAAAAACTTTACACCAGGTAAACAATATAAAAATATAAAAACCAATAGCATATTGCAACACCAAGAGTTCTATGGAAAACAATTTTTAGTGAAAGATAATTTGCTTTCTGTAGATTGGAAAATGGGTACAGAAACTAAACAAATTGGAAACTATACCTGTTTCAAAGCAACTGCTTCTATTCCCTCTGCTGACCTTTCCTGGTTTAACTTTTCTTGGGAAGATTTAAGACAAGAAGAAAAAGAAAGTGAAACTAAAGAAATTCAAATGACTGAAGTTACAGCTTGGTATTCACCACAAATACCTGTAAGTCAAGGACCAATGGAATACACAGGGCTTCCTGGGTTAATTTTAGAAGTAAGCGTAGGAAATACAACTATGCTTTGTTCTCAAATTATTATGAATCCAAAAGAGAAAATTAAAATAGAAGCTCCAGATAAAGGTAAAGTTGTTGCAAAACAAGAATATAAAGAAATTATCACTGGAAAAATGAAAGAAATGAGAGATAATCGCGGTAGAAGAAATTAATGTCTAAACATTTTAAATCATTTCACTTATTATAATTCCAGCATATGAGAAAACTACTAATATTACTGCTTTTTTTTGTTTTTAACACAACTTTTGCTCAGATAAAATTTAATGGTGTTGTAAAAGATAGTATAGGTAATACGCTTGAATTAGCGAATGTAATTGCCATAAATGAAGAGACAAAAGCATTAGAATCGTATGCAATCACTAACGAAAAAGGCGCTTTTTCACTTCCTTTAGGAAAAAATGGCAGCTACAAATTGCAAGTAAGTTATCTAGGTATGAAAAGCTTTGATGAAATTATTTCAACTACTGAAGTGGATATTTCTAAAGATATTGTTTTATACCCAGATACTGTTTTAGATGTTGTTGAAGTAACCTATA
Source organism: uncultured Flavobacteriaceae bacterium (assembly GCA_942492305.1). GTDB lineage: Bacteria > Bacteroidota > Bacteroidia > Flavobacteriales > Flavobacteriaceae > Lutibacter. Next base: position 28,718 of record CALOEI010000007.1, read on the forward strand.
AAATGCCTGTTTTAATTCAAGGAGATACTATTATTTATAATGCAGATTCTTTTACAAATGGCACAGAAAGAAAGTTAGAAGATGTGTTGGAAAAACTTCCTGGTGTTGAAATTAACGAAGCTGGACAAGTTGAAATTGAAGGAAAAGTAGTAAATAAATTAATGGTAAACGGAAAAGATTTTTTTGATGGAGACACTAAAATTGCTACAAAAAATATTCCATCAAATGCTGTTGATAAAATTCAAGTTTTACGAAATTATTCAGAGGTCAGTCAATTAAGTAGTGTTTCTAACAACCAAGATAATTTTGCTATTAATATTAAGCTTAAAAAAGGAAAAGAAAATTTCTGGTTTGGTAATGTTACAGCTGGAAGTGGTTCTGCCCCAGATGAAGAACTCTATTTATTTCAACCAAAACTTTTTTACTACAGTCCTAAATTTACCATTAATGTTATTGGTGATATTAACAATACTGGTGATGTTGCATTAACTTCTAGAGATATTCGAAATTTGGGTGGTGGCTTTAGAGTTCCTAGTAGAAGTAGTGGTACAAATATTAATTTAGGAAATAATAGCCTTGGCTTTTTAACCAATCAAAATACAGCATTAGAAATTAAAAATAAATTAGGAGCTACAAATTTTAGCTACTCTCCAAATAAAGCGTTGGATATTAGTGGCTTTGCAATTTATAACTTAAGTAATATTGGTTCTAAACAAACAAGTTTTAAACAATATACAGATTCAGATTTAGGGATCCCAAATGAATCAACTGTACAAACTAGTGATGAACGTTCTAAGCAAATTTTATTAAAATTAAGTACCATTTATAAACCAAATGCAAATAACCAGTTAGAATATGATATTTTAGGTAGAATTTCTAATGACGAACAAAATCAGAACTACGTATCTTCAGTTTTGGGAACAACAAATCAGTTTGAAGAAACGACTCCTTTTAGTATCAACCAAAATGTTAATTATTATTACACTTTAAATGAGAAAAATATTTTTGCATTTGAAGCACAACACTTATTAAAAGATGAAGATCCATTTTACAATGCTTTATTAGTAAATGATCCTGATAATAATGATGAAGATCCAAATAACAAGGACGCTTTTGATACTACAGCCGATGCTTTAGGTTTTAACACCAGTTTAAACAATTATGATTTAGGACAAAACAGACGCATTAAATCCAATCAATTTGATGCGAAATTAGATTATTATTATATTCTTAATGCAAAGAGTAATCTTAATTTAACCTTAGGTACAATTTTAAGCCGTCAAGAATTTAATTCCAATATTTTTCAATTTTTAGAAGATGGATCGCAATTTTTTCCTACACCTAATTTTAATGAAGGTTTAGCCATAAATAACACAGAATATAATTTTAGTGATATTTATTTAGGTTTTAATTACAGAGTAAAAACTGGTAAATTAACAATTACACCTGGGTTTTCGGTACACTCGTATGGAAACAAAAACAGTCAATTTGATAAAGTATTTAAAGAAAATTTCTTTAGAATATTACCAGAATTTGAAACACGTATTCAATTTAAAAATAGTGAAAGTTTAACGTTCAGATACGATATGCGAAATAACTTTACTGATGTTACCAGATTAGCAGAAGGACTGGTTTTAAACAACTTTAATAGCATTCAATATGGGAATCCAGAATTACAAAATTCTTTATCGCATAATTTAAGCTTATTATATTCTAGCTTTAATCTGTTTAATTATACAAACGTTTTTGGGCGTTTAGCCTATGCTAAAAATATTGACCAAATTAGAAGTTTAACAAATTTTGAAAATGTAATAACTACAAGTACCTTTTTTAATTCTAATTTTGCTGATGAAAACTTTTCTGCTTTTGGACGTATTCAAAGAACTTTCGGGAAAATACAAGCAACATTTAATACTAGTTTTAATTATAATAAAATAAATCAGTTTATACAAAACAGACAATCTGTTAACGAAGGATTTACCCAGAGCTACACTCCAGGCTTACGAACTAATTTTAAAATTGCTCCAAATGTAAGAGTTAGGTATCGCCATAGTATATCTACAAACAATCAAGGAACCAACAAAACCACATTTTACACCAATGCACCTTCTATAGATTTTGATGCGTATATATGGAAATCTGTTACTATTAGAGCAGATTATACCTACACCAATCAAAAAATAAAAGGAGGTGATAGTGATTCTTTTGAAACTTTAAATGCTTCTATATCTTACAGAAAAGACAGAGATGCCAAATGGGAATACGAAATTAAAGCTTCAAACCTATTTAATATAGATTCTAGATTAAACAACAGTGCAAATAATTTATTTGTTGCTAAATCTGAGACCTTTGTTCAACCACGTTTTATTACATTTAAATTACGATATGTTTTATAAATTGTTAATTACAACTGTTACAAAATACTATCAATAATTATTTAGTTAGAATTATTTTTGTTATCGTAAAAATTCTTTAACACAAAAAAGGCTTTCTTTTTTTGCCCATCTTCAGAAATTAATCCTTTTCTGTTATATCCATCTTGTATTTTAGGCAATACACGTCTTGGTGATCTAAAATCAACTAAAATCCAAGGTGAAAAACCTTGTAATTGCTCAATACCTTCTATCATTTTTAATGTTTGAACATATACATCTTCTTGGTATTCTTCAGTCCAGCGTGTTAATTTATCTCCGTGTAAACCAACTTTAGCACCTGCTCCAAATTCAGAAATTAAAACAGGTTTATTTTGGGTGATTTTCCAAGTAATTTGACCACATTTTTCTGGCAATCCATCGTACCAACCAACATATTGATTAAAGCTTAACACATCAACAACATCTGCAAAAGAATCATGTATTGTTCTAATAGTTGAATTTCCTTGGTAATTAGTTTGCTCTAAAGCTGCACTTATTAGCCTTGTAGAGTCTAATGCTCTTGTGTGATTTGCTAAATTAGTTAAGAAAATATTTCTAGGCTCACTAGTCGGCGTTTCGTTTGCCATAGACCAAATAATAACAGAAGCCCTATTTTTATCTCTATTTATCACTTCCGATAATTGATTTTCAGCATTTTTATACGTTTCTTTATTATCCCATTCTATGGTCCAATACACCGGGTTTTCTTCCCAAACTAACATACCCATTTTATCGGCAAGTCTAACCATATGTTCGTTATGAGGGTAATGCGCCAAACGTACATAATTACAACCCAACTCTTTTGCCCAATCTAATAATTGTTGCGCATCTTCTATAGTTGAACCTCTTCCTCCTGAAATTGGGCTTTCTTCGTGAATAGAAATTCCTTTTAAATATATTTTTTGATCGTTTAAGTGAATTTCCTGTCCTTGTGTTTTTATAGTTCTAAAACCTATTTGATCGTTTATTTCATCATTTTCTGATGTTAAAATTACATCATATAAATATGGATTTTGAGTTGACCAATAGTTTATTTTTTTTGAATCAATTTCAACCAAAGCAACACCTTCACTATTGGTTACAACTTTCTTTTTTATTTTAAGCTCTGGAATGCTTATTAAAATTTCTTTTTCAGAAATATCTGCGCCTTTTAATTTTACAAATCCTTTTATTTGCCTGTTATTAGAAGGATTTAACTGAATAAAATAATCTTGAATAAAAGTATTTGTTACCTCTACTAATTTAACATCTCTTGTAATTCCTCCATAGTTAAACCAATCGGTATTTAGTGTTGGAACACCATCTTTTTTACGTTTATTATCAACTTTTACAATTAAAAAATTGTCGCTTTCTTTTAAAAGATTAGTTACTTCAAAATTAAAAGGCGTAAAACCACCAATATGCTTTCCTAATTTTTTACCATTAAAATATACATCTGCTTGGTAATTTACAGCTTCAAAATATACAAATACACGATTGCTTTGATTGGTTTTTACATAATCGAATGATTTTTTATACCAAACTGTACCTTCATAATAATACAAATTTTCTTTTTGAGTATTCCAATCGCTTGGTACTGTAATTGAATCTGACAAATCAAAATCATATTCTACTAAATCTGTTTTATCTTTTGGTTTAGCATTTATAAAAAATGCACCATTTCCTGGATTTTTTTGATTCTCAAAAGGTTCATATCTATAATTATAAAAACCATTTTCATATGGATCAACAATATATTTCCAATCGCCATTTAAACTCTTTGTAGGTCGATTATACGTGTTAATTAATAAATTCTCTTGTGCATTTAAATGAATAGAAAATAGGAATACACAAATTAGAAATAGTCCTTTTTTAAATAATTTTAACATCTTTTATATTTTAATTTATAAGTTATTATATGCGGTTTGCAACCAATCCATTCTTTGAGTATACCAATTTTTTAAATGGTTTACTTCGTCTTGATATGTATCGAAAAATACAGGATTTGGCCAAACATAATTTCCAAATAAGTTCCATTTAATATCGTTTTCTTCCTGTGCATATTTAAGGTAATCTGCATAAAAATCCATTTTATTTAAAATTTCATTTTGATTGTTTCTAAAATAAGTAAACCTTGATTTTACTTTAAGAACAAAAGCAGGATCTTGAAAAAGTCTGGCATACCATTTATGATCTTTAACCCAAAAACCATTTGGGTTTGTTGCATCTGAATAATTAACATTTCCAAAGGCCAAATCAAAATCCCAAAGTGGTCCCATTTTTATTTTTTCACCTGGCATTACATTTAAAAATATGCTTGAAAAATCTCTTGAATCTTGATTTTTGGTAATTTCACTAATTAAATACCAATCTACAAAACTATCTACATCTATATATTTTGCGTAACCGTTAATTGGATCTTTAAATTCACTACTTTTTAAAACAGTTTCAAATTCATTTACTAAATCTTTAACATAGGCATATTCCGAGCTATCATATTCTAAATCTGGCTCTTTAATGTTTATTAAAAAATCATTGGTTCTAAAAAACACATCATCTGGATCTAATCTTTCTAACTGGTCTATTTCTAATAAATAACCATCATCACCTAAATTAACTCTATTGCTACTTTCTTCAACTTTTTGCGAAATATTGTACGTTCCTGAATATTCATTATTAACAAAAACTTCGGCATATTCAGATCTTGGAGTATATTCTAATGTGCTCAAATGGCCCATATCAAAAGCTATTTTATTACGCATTAAAGTTTTATCAGAAAACTCAGCTAAAAATATCCATTTTTTATCTTTAGGCATTCCTAAAACCTCAGCTTTATCACTCAACTTCATTTGATACGGTTTTTTAGGATGCAAATACCATGTAGAATTTCCACGTCCTCTAATTTCCATTTCAGAAGCTTCCATTTCTTCAAAATTTCTAGCACCATCAATTATAAATAATCCGTCAACTTCATCTTCTTTTGAATCAATAGGAACATTACCATCTGTATTAATATAAACAATCGGCAATCCTGTAAAATAAGTAACATCAACCAGATAATCTTGTGAACGACCGTCTGCTGTTTTCACTGTAAAAGTAACAGGGTCTGTATAATCGTTTGAAGAAATTCCAGCTTGATGCACAACCCCATTTACTTTAACTTCAGCACCGTTATGAATGTATGATGCTACAAGATTTTTAATATTTGCATTTAATGAAACTCTACCGGTAAAATTAGTTCCTTCTTCATCTAAATATACATCGTTTAAAAGACTTGGATTATTGGCTTTTAAAAATGAAATATCAATAATTTCTGTTCCTTCAACCACTGGTTGAATTGTTGTATCATCACTACAAGATGCAATAAAAATTGAAGTAAATACAACAATAATTTGTATAGATTTCCTTAAAAAATATATTTTATTTTTTTTCATACTGTTTTAGTCTATTTTAAAATTTAAACCTTTTGTATATCCTTTATTAACATAATTGTTTTTATACAAACTATATTCTAGAAACTGATTTAATGCTTTTTGAACCTTTACAATATCTGGTCTATTTTCTCTCATTTTCGCATATGTTGATCTGTCACTTTTAGCATATTCGGTAATTAAATAATAATCTTCTGGCTGATTAAAATTCATAATTCCTCTTAAATTATTCATTTTTTTATAAGGCCAAAAACACCAATTCACTTCATTTTCATCAAGTAATATTCTAAACTCATTTACCCATTCGTCAGTATTTTCACCAGTTTCTCCAATATAAATTGGCACTTGATGCTTGTCCCTAAAATCTACATATTTTTGAATTGCTTCCTGATTTACATCAAACCAATATTTATGAAATTCATATACAACGTTATCATCAACTAACTCTTCAAAAACATCAAAATTTCCACTCCAGTTCGAGCCATTTAAAAATATGGTGTGTTCCTTATCAACAGCTCTAATTTCCTTAATAATTCTATTATACAGCAAAAATAATTGATGATTAAAAAAATCTAATTCATCATTAAAATAATGAGCAATAGGCTCGTTTACTAAATCATAACCAATAATAACGGGTTCATCTTTGTATTTTTTTGCAATATCAACCCAGATTTCTGTCATTAAATCTTGAGACGATTTACTTTTAAAAAGATATGGGTAGCCATAGCTATCGTCTATATTATCACCCGTTTGCCCACCCCGAGCACAGTGCATATCTAATAAAACATATAATTTTTCTTCTCTACACCAATCTATTAATTTGTCAAAATATTTAAATCCTGAATTTCGCTCTCCCATATACAAATCGTCGGTAAACATTTTATAATGAAAAGGCAATCTAAGATGATTAACTCCAATACTTTTTAAATATTTTATATCATCGTGTGTAATATAATTATCTAAAAAACCTTTCCAAAAAACCTTTAAACTGTCTGGACCAACAAGTTCATATAACAATTCGTCAATTTTTCTAGGTGCATTTACTTGTCCCATTTTAAACATATACCCTTCTGGCACTAACCAATTCCCTAAATTTGTTCCTTTTAAAATTAGTTCATTCCCAGCATCATCAACTAGTTTAGTTCTCTCGGTCTTTATAAAACTCAATGTATTTTCTACTGTTTTCTCAGATTTTTCAGTAGTTACATCTTTACACGAAACACCAAGTGAAATTATTGTAATAGCTGTTAAAATGTTTAAATATTTCTTCATTTTTTACTTTTGATTTTTATTTACCTTCGCTTATATTTAACTTAATTGTTGGTATATACCATACATTTTTTTGAAGATCTACTCCTCCATTCATTTCTTCTTGAACAACCATATCAATAATACTAACTCCTATTTCTGCCATTTCATTAAATGTATATATGCCATTGTTGGGAAAATTTGTTCTAGTTCTATGAATATTAAACTTATGTGAAAATTCTCTCCCAAAAGCAGATTCAATTCCATCTTTACCAATCATAAACCCTAAAAGTCCACCCCAAGTTGCCGTTGGGTTGTCGGAATCCCAACCCACTAAAGTCCCTATTTTGATTGTATTTTTTAAATCTCCTTCACCATAAAATAAACTTATAATACTTGATCCAAAATTAATACCTGCAGCAAAACAGCCATTGCAATACAAGTTTTTTGAAGTAATACTATAACCATCTGCTTGCTCAACTTGATATTTTTTATAAAGCTGATCTCGTGTTTGTTCCCAAGGAATATTTAACATATAATTATTTTTCACAAAGTCGAACATTTTAGCTGCATACGACTTTTTTGGAAGTCTTTTCCTAGCTTTATTAGCCATCCATAAAATTTGATCTTTTATTGGCAGATTTTGATCAACATAAGATGCCAAAGAATACATAATAACATAAAATTCAGAAATCCATTCGGCATTTTCACGCGCCGTTGTTTGGATAGGAAGTTTTGCGATTTTTAGAGCAATATCAGGTCTTGAAGGTGCAAAAAATCCAAATATTTCTGTAGTTAACTGCGCATCTATCATTTCAAAATGCTCGTTATTTTTTGGAAGACTTGTGTTTGGCGGTAACATTCCTTCGTTCATTAAATCAAACGCTTTTTGATTTGAAACCCATAAATAATTCTCTTCTTCTAATTTAATGTGATTTAGCCAACCTTCTCTAATTTGTTCACCTGTTAATATACTTGTTTTATTACTTTGCAATAAATGCTGGTACATAAATTCAATATCAGTATCATCATCCGAGCCCCATATACTATCTACGTCTGCAAAAACAAAATCTATTGTAGATGATAAATTACTTGGAACTCCCTTTCCCCAAATACTTGGCTGATCAGGTTTCCCCCAATCATCTCTTGTATAAAAATCGCCAGTTTTAATTTCACCAATATTGCCAATTTTATCCATTTCGGTAATTAAACCTGTCCAATTAGCTATGGATTCTCCAAGCCAAAAACCATATAATTTATTGAAATATATTGATCTAGAAATTACTTTATCAGAAGTATTCGGAATGTATTTGTTGTGCTTTAATTTTGATTCTGAAACTGTTTTAATTTTTGATTTTTCTTTACTTATCCTTTCAACTTCTTTTAATAATAATGGAAAAGCAGGTTGAGCCATATTATGCCCATACCCCTCTAACTCATAGAGTACAGTTTTGGTATGTCCAGCAATTTTCATCATACGCATTAAATAGGCGTTTTCTTCGTATCTCCCTAACAATTCCAATTCTCTATCACCCGTAATTAACAATAATGGAGGTGCATCCGCACGTACATGAAATAGAGGTGCTAGATCATCAATTATAGGTTGTGTACCCGGAATTCCTCGCTCCTCTCTAACTGTAAAATGTGTTATTGCATGGCCGCTAAAAGGGATTAAACCTGCTATTTTGTTAGCATCAATTTTATGATTAGCAAGCCATTTTTTATCCAATCCAATCATACTGGCTAAATATCCGCCAGCAGAATGACCAGAAACAAATATCAGCTGATTATTTCCTCCAAATTTTTGAATATTTTTAAAAGCCCAAGCTACTGCAGCAGCGGCATCCTCTATATATGTTGGCGCTTTTATTTTAGGGTATAAACGATAATTAATTCCAATAATGGCTACTCCCTTATTTTTTAATTCTTCAGGAATTTCTTTTTGAAAACTTGTTAATCCGCCTCCATGAATCCAAACAATTGTTGCAAAATTTTTAATGTTTTTTGGGTAATAAATATCCAAAACGCAACGCTCATTTATATAAGCATCTGATTGATTAATTGAATCGGAATAATAATGAATATTTTGTTTTAGTTGATATTCTATATCTTGTGAAAAACAATTGCTTTCTACTAAAAAAAACAGTAAAAAAATTAAAAATTGTTTCATATTTTGATATATATTTAACTAACTTTTTTTCATTACAACCTTTGGTGTTCTATCGACTTTAAACAAACCCCAATGTTTTTCAGGTTCTAATGCTTCGTTTGAACCTTTCCATGGTTCATCAAAAGCTTCAAAAACAAATGTGAGTATATTGTCTTTACCATTCCATTCCATTAAATCGTTATAATAAATTTTTTGAAATTCCTCACTTACATTTTGTGGATCAATGCCTCTTCCGTTTGAATTTGTTGCCCAACCAGCTTCAGTTATTACAACCAATTTATTTGGGTATCTATCGGCAATTGCATAATAATTTTGTTTGGTATACTCTAACGCATCGTGAATATGTTTGTACTCCCAAACTGGATAGGTATGAATAGAAATAAAATCTACAACTTCTACTAAATCTTTTAATTTATCTAACCAAGGAACATAATTTTCGCAAAAAGTAACAGGTTGCTTTGCTCCTTTTTTTATTTGTTTAACGTAATTAATAACACTCTTTACAGGCACATAGTGGTCTGTCCAATCTACACAAGCCTCATTTCCTGCTGAAAGAGAAAATATGATATCGGGATACTGATTTGCTAAATCAATTAATTTTTGAATTTGTTGCTCGTTTTTTATTTTGTTTTGAGTTAATTCTTCTTCGGATAAAACAGGGACTTCCCAAGGGCAACCAAAATTATTCATTTCAGCCACAATATAAGCCCCTAACATCACTTTAAAATTTAATTTTTCTTTTTTAATAACATCTAAAACAATTTGGGCGTGATCATCACAATCATATAAACGAAGATAGTTCCACTCACCTTGCAGTATCAACAAATCTTCTTTAATTTCATCATAACTTGGACATATTCCTCCTGGTTGTTGTCCTTCCCTAAATCCCGAATAACAAATTGCTTTTCCTAATTCAATATTTAACTCTTTAGAATAATTCATTCAATAATTTTAGTTAGTTTAAAACGATGATTAAAATTTCAAATTTTTTATTTTTATCCCAAAGTCCCCAATAAGCTCCAACATCTCCTTCTGCTCCAACTTTCCAAGACTCATCAAAAGAAGCAAAATAAAACATTTCAATATTATCTTCTGCAGACCAAGCTTGGCTGTTAATAAAGTACTTCATAAAATTTTCTTTTGAAGCCGTAGCACCTTTAAAAGCGCCACCTTCACTTGGCCAACCAGTTTCGGTAATAATAACTCTTTTACCATTTCCTGCCTCAGCCGCTTGATAATACATTTGTTTCATATGTTGCAATGAATATTCCATAGGGCAACCTTCCCAATAAGGATAACAATTTGCTAAAATAACATCACAAACTTCTGTAATTCTTGGTCTGTCTGAAAATTCATAATAGGCATCAACATACCCAATTGGAATATTACTAGGGATTGCCTCTTTAACTTCAGCCATAAATTCTAACAACTCATCTTCTGTTAAATCTTTACGATACATCACTTCGTTACCAACAGCTGCAATATCTACAAAACCTTCTTTTGCTAATTTTATAAGCCCCGCTATTTCTTTTTTATTAATTTCTGCATCATCACCTAACCATGCTCCAACTAAAGTTTTTATACCATATTCTTTTGCTACTTTTGGTATAAATTCATTACCATCAGTACACGAAAAAGAACGCACCCATTTTGTGTATGGTTTTATAATTTCCATACGTTTTCTTACTTGTTCTTCTGTAATTATATCTCCGGGTTTTTGGCCATCTTCATAAAGACTAAAACATAAACCGTGCATACCATTTTCTAGGGTATCTTTACATAATTCTTCTAAACTTTCGGTTGAAAGTTCTTTAAAATCAACACCAGCATAAGTTGTATGTTGTACTTTTTTTAATGAAAAATTTCGTTCTTTTCTATAAGACATTGTTTTGATATTTTAACGTTTGATTATAAATAGTTTTAAATAGAATTTCAAAAAATATTAATACTTAAATTTTTCTTTGGAATCCCATAATCCCCAAGAGGTTCCTGCCCATCCTTCAAAATGAATTTTCCAAGATTCATCAAATGAAGAGAAATAGAATAAATCAATATTTTCTTTTTCAGCCCATAATTGCACTTTCAAATAATATTGCATTACATTTTCTTTTGAAGGCACCGCTTTACCAATTACTTCTCCTTTACTTGGCCAACCAGTTTCTGAAATAATTACTTTTTTATTTTGAGCAATTTCAAGTGTTTTTCTATACATTTCTTGAAGATGAAATCCAGCTGTTTTAATAGTAGCACCTTCCCAAAAAGGATAACAGTTTATTAGAATAACATCACATGCTGCAACTAATTTTGGCCTATTAAAAAATTCAAAATAAGCATCTACATAACTAACAGGTGTATTATTTGTTACTTTTTTAACTTGTTGAATGTATTCAATTATTTTTTCTTCGTTCAATTCCTTTCTATAGAGTACTTCATTTCCAACAGCAGCAACATCAACATAATTATTTTGAATAAGATTTATTAAAGCTTTAATTTCTATATTGTTCGCTTTATTATCATTATTAATCCAAGCTCCAACCATAGTTTTAAATCCCATTTCTTTTGCAATTTTTGGAATGTTCTCATGACCATTTGTACAAGAGAATACTCTAACCCATTTACTATGTGGTTTCAAAACTTCTAAACGTTCTCGTATTTGGTTTTCGGTAATAGTATCTCCCGGTTCTTGACCACTCGCATACGCACTAAAACAGATTCCTGACATACCTTTTTGAAAAACATTGGTAAACTCATTATGAATAGTTTCTTTTGACAAATCAGAATAATCAACTTTAGTGGTAAAAAACTTTGGGTACTTTTCACTTACCTCTTTTTCAGATAAACCATCTATATTAATTTCTGAAAGTAATTGTAAATTTGAATATCCATAAGGTTTAACTGCTTTTCTTCTATCTAATTCTTCACGTATTTCATGTGCTTTTGCTTCAGTTACCTCATAATTTCGCATAACAAGCATAGCTACCAGTGTCCCTAAAATTGGAAGTCCAGAAAAAGCTACCCTTAACCCAATAATTGCACCCTCCGTTTGAGTTTCGGCACCAGAATCAAAACCTACAGAGCTCATAATTACACCACTTAAACCACCTGCAATTGCAAAACCGAACTTCACCATCCACCAATAAATTGCACCAAATGTACCTTCTCTGCGTTGCCCCGTATTTAATTCATCTAAATCTATAACATCTGCAGTCATAGACATCATTAAAACAAATAAACTTCCTATACCAAAAGAGAAAAATGGAAGTGCTATTATAAACATATATGGTTTCCCTGGGATAAAAAGAAACCATAACATAAGATATCCTAAAATTGATATTCCTTGTGAATAGAGAAAAGCTTTCTTTTTTCCTACTATTTTCGACATTTTAGTTACTATAGGAATCACTAAAAAAGTTGTTCCTAATGCTCCTAAAGATCCAAAAAGTGTTGGCCAAATACCCGCAGCACCAGCATCTCCACCAAAAAGATGATACACAATTATAAAAAATGTAAATGCCGCAATCGTATTAAATGCATTAAAAACTAAAAAGGTTGCAATACAAAGTTGTCTAAAGGGTTTTATTTTAAAAGCTTCAACAAAACCATATAATATTTTCCATAGACTTCCTCCAATATTTTTAAAATTTAGAGGTGAGTAATTTTCATTTTTTGTAGATTTACTTTTAATAAATATGGCGGGTACCATAGCAAAAATCATACAAGCAATTCCGACCCATACGGCAAGAGTTCTTGTTGCAACATCTGCAGATTCAAACAAGTTTTGATCGTACATTATTACCCAAAACCAAGGTGCAATAACCCACGCCCATTGTCCAATCCATTGTGCAACTGCCATTATATTGGTGCGTTCGTGAAAATCGTTGCTCATTTCATAACCCATTGCTACATAAGGCACACTAAAAATGGTCAATCCTAAATAAAAGATAAACGACCAAATCATAATATACGTAAAATTATAATCGATACCATTTGCTCTATATAGCTGCCACATTATTATAAATGAAGCACCCATTATAAGTGCTCCCAAGAACACATATTGCCTACGACGTCCCCAACGCGATTTAGTATTATCTGATATAAATCCCATTATAGGATCTGTAAAAGCATCAAAAATTCTTGGGAAAAAATAGATTACTCCCCACATCCATCCAGGAAAACCTAAGTCTTGAACTAAAACTACCATAAATATACCTAAGGCAGCAGGAAACATTTGATTGGCGAGCATTCCAACTCCGAAAGCTACTTTTTGCCCGAACGGAACTTTGGTTGTGGTTGTTGACATAATTTTTTAGTATTAATTGGCTATTACTATAGTTTGTATAGCTTTAGCACTTATGGTTAGTTTAGTTGATTTATTGTTCAATGTTAATTCAATGGTTTTTTCTTTATCACCTTCATTAAAAGCAATTACTGCTATAGAACTATCAGGATTTTGAGCTGCGGTAACTTGTAAACTTCCATCAGAGTTTTCAAAACCAATACGTTGTGCTTCTGGCCTAATAAATTTACTGAAGTGAGCCATTGTATAATATAAAGGCGTAAAGTAAACCTCATCTGCTTCAGGGTCAACAATTACTGGAGCTATACACCAGTTTTTAAACCAGTTTGGACCACCTTGTTTGTCAAGTACCATATTCCAGTCTACCCAACCATCAACCCAGTTATTTAAACAACCAATAATATCTCTTGCATATCTATTTACAGGAGCATATTTTGGATGTAAATATTTGTCTTTTTCTGGCGCCCAAGTAAAACCCCAATCTGTTGCTTCTTTTTCAAAATACCAAGCATCATCTTGCCATACAGGAATTTCAGCATCTACACATGCTTCAGATTGAATCAATAATTTGTTTGGCGCTTTATGGTGTGCATATTGTAATTCTTCAGGAAACACTTCATAAGTACTAGCATACCAATGTATTGCAGTTCCATCAAAATATTTTGAAGTTTCTTCAGTTTGAAATTGAGAATCTACCCATTCTTTTAAGTGTTCTCTATTTTGATCGTAACCTAATATTTTTAAGTCTCCTTTTCCGTCAGCTTCTAATTTTGGACCTAAATGATTTACTACAAAGTTTGTCATTTCATCAGGAGAATAGTGCATACTTTCCCAGTTATTACCATTGCCAAGAGGTTCATTTTCTACAGTAAAACCCCAAATATCAATACCTTCTTCTTTATAAGCATCTACATATTTTGAGAAAAATAATGCCCAAGTATCGTAATATTCTGGTAATAATTTACCTCCTACCCAATGGTTATTATCTTTCATCCACGGAGCGGCTGTCCAAGGTGACCCAAAAATTTTAAATCCATCTTTTGAAGCTGCCATTGCATCTTTTATAAATGGAATTAAATCGTCTTTATCTTCTTGAATAGTAAAATGTTCAAGATCTTTATCTCCTTCAACTGGTGTATATGAATAATTACTTAATGAAAAATCACACGAATTCATATGCGTTCTTGTTAATGAATAATTGGCTCCTTCTTCACTAAAATAAGCGTCAATAATTTTTTTGCGATTTTCTGCACTTAATTTATTTAATAAATATGCAGAAGACTCTGTAAAAGCACCACCAAATCCAGTAATAGTTTGAAATTTTTCTTCTGGTACTAATTTTATGCTTACTACATCTTCATTAGTAGCAAAATCAGTTAATTGCGTTAATTTATTGCCACTTGCTGAAGTTTCATAAACTTCAACAGATAATTGTTCTTTTTTTTCACTACAACTCATCATAATAAATAAAACAACAAAAATGTAATATTTGAATGTTTTCATAATTGTATTTGTTAAATAATAATATATTTTCTCTGGTTATATAATTTAAAAAGATAAATTACAACCACCAACTTGTGGTTGTAATTTTACTCTAATAAATAATATTAAGGTGCTATTTTCACTACTATGTTATCAACATTAAGTTTAACATTACTGTTAACTATTTCAATTAAAAACGATAATCCACCTTCTACTTGATTTGCATTACCAGGAGTTGTGAAAGTATATGTTTTTGTTTCCCAAGATGTTGATAAAGACGTTGTACCGTCAGTAAGAATATGTTGCGTTGCACCAACAGATCCACCATCAGCACCTTCTGAAAAAGTAAATGCTTTAAAAACTCCTCCAATACCAAAATCACCAGAAGCCATAATATCAAATGTAACTTGATAGGTTGTATTAGGTAGAACTGAACCTGCCGAAAATCTTTCCTGTTTTAATCCTACTGCTGCACCAGTTGACCCTTGAAGTTCTGCAGAGTTACTACCACCATTATTAACCGTAGTAGAAATAGATGTACCAGCAAATAATTGCCAACAGCTTTCCCCTGATTCAAAGTCACCATTAGATAATAATTCTCCTGCTGGTGGTGCGGGGCAATCTCCACCGCCTCCGGATCCACCTGTACCTCCTGAACCTTCTCCGGATAACATTACATCAGTAATCAATATAGTACCTGCACCAAATTCTAATATTGCAAATTGATTTGCAGAGGCCACTTCATTGCTCCAGTTTGACAATGGAAGGCTCATCTGAACCCATCCGTCAGCTAAAGGTGTTCCATCCGCAATCGGAAATGCTATTTCATTTTCAGGAATTTTTACTCTTATTGTAGTATAATCGGACGTTTTAATTTTAAACTCAAGAGTTGAATAGTTTGAAAGTATTCCTGTTTCCATTTCTGTAAAAGCAAGAGCAGATACATCTCCCCATTCTGTTCCTGAAGTTAATTGTATGCTAGGATTGTAAGTTGTGTCTCCACTAAAGTCTGAAACAATGGTTGTTCCAGATCCCCAATTGTCAATTATAGATGAAATCGTTACAGTTCCTGATGTAGCATATAAATAATCTCCTAAAGGATTACTACCTCCACCGGTACCTGCAGCTCTATAAAAATAAATATTATCTAAATAAATATCAAATGGTTCTGAATTTGCACTACCATCTGCATTAAATTGTCCATCAAATTTCATTTGATTTACAGCATCCCACGTCATTCCAACAAAAGCTGATTTAGGTAAATCTACAGAATTCCAAGTGCCTGGTGTTACTGGAACTTCTACTAAAAATTCACCAGATCCACTACCACTATTAATTGGACTAACTTTTACCATTCTATCAGTAACCGTAGATGGTACCCAAATATCAATATGTAAAAACTCCATTGCAGATGCACCTTGAGCTGCACTAAAATCGGTGCCTTGATAATTAAAATTAGGATATGCCAATACTAAATTTCCATCACCTGGATCAAAATCAGTATTTACATCATTAACACCTGATTGACCCCAATTTGGATTATAATTAGCAATATCAATATTTGCATATGATTCTCCATACACTGATATTACATCTGCAGCATCTCTAGCAGGAGGAATTGGTGCCGAAGTTTTAGGAGCAGCCGGTGGTTCCGAAACCTCGACCGTTCTTGTAATTTCTATTGCAGTATTTCCTGTGGCATCACTAACATTATAAGTAATTACATAAGAACCAGCTGTATTAACATCTACAGTATCACCACCTACAACAATGTTTGCAGAAATGTCTCCATCAATATTATCAGTAGCTGTTGCTCCTGGATCTGTAAAAGTATCTCCAAGATTAACTGTCATCATTGCAGCTCCATTAAGCGTAAGTATCGGAGCTGTAATATCTATTGTTGGTACTTGTTCAATATTGTCAATATAAAATGTCCCTATCGTTGTTCCAGGCCCATCAACAAACATTGTAACCCTTTTATAACTAGCACTAGAATCAAAAGTAAAAATCATTTCTTCCCATCCTGTTCCTCCATGTGAAACACTTAGTTCTGTAGCTGCGGCTGTACCTTCTTCTAATTTTACTAAAACATTTAATACCGTATCAGACCAAAAATTCAACTTTATTGTTTTATCAGTTGAAAGATTAACAGATGCATCAAGGTCATAGTAAAAGCCTTCCCATGCAGCTCCGCTGTTTGTAATTGCTCCAACTTTAGAAGCTATTGCATTACTACCTGAAACATCAGGATTCTCGACTACATCAAAAGTAGCACCGTTAAAAACACTTACTGTATTATATTTTACATTTTCACCATCAAAATTAATTGGAATTCTTACTGGTATAGGGATGTTAATATAAACTTGATCTTCATAAGTTCCTGAAGCTCCCGCCACATTTTTAGCTTTTAAAATAACTGTATATTGACCTGTTTCATATGTTTTAATTGGATTAATTTGTTTAGATGAAGTTCCATCTCCAAAATCCCATTCATATGTATTTGCATTTTCTGAAATATTAATAAAGCTTACTATTCCTGAGTCTTGATTAACAGTATATGTAAATCCTGCTAATACTTCTGGCAGTACTACTTCATCATCATCACAACTTATAAAGGATATCACTAAAAATAATACTGATAATAGCTTAAAATTTTTAATTAATTGTTTCATTTTATTTATCTTTTAATTTATTTTTTATTATAAACTCGTACATAATCTACAAGCATTGTTTGCGGAAAAACTGTTTCTGCATTTGGAGAACCTGGTAAAGCACCTCCAACTGCTACATTTAAAATAATGTAAAATGGTCCGTTATTAAAAACCCATTCCCCGGTCACATCCTCTGGTGTTATTTGATTGTATAATACATCATCTACATAATAATTAATGTAACCTGGAGCCCATTCTATACCAAAAACATGAAAACCAGCATCGAATCTGTCATTTTTTAATTCATAGGATTTTGAAATGCTTTCACCTCCAGAATAACCAGGTCCATGCACAGTACCAAAAACTTTAGTCGGCTCGCTACCTACATATTCCATAATATCTATTTCACCTATTTCAGGCCAAACTTCTGAGCCGTTATTATCATCTCCCAACAACCAAAATGCAGGCCAAAGACCTTTGCCGTATGGCACACGAATTCTAGCCTCGAAACGCCCATGAGTTTGCTCGAATTTACCCTTTGTAAGAAGTCTTGCAGATGTATAAGAAGCACCATTAAAGTCCTCTTCTTTTGCAGTTATTATTAATATTCCATTTTGAACAGTCACATTTTCTGGACGATCTGTATAAAATTGTAATTCGTTATTTCCCCAACCATTTTCACCTGTACCAATATTATATCCCCAATTAGCAGGATTAGGTTGTCCATCGCTATCAAACTCATCTTGCCAAACTAAATTTTCAAATTTGGCTACAGTTTGTGTCTCATCTGTTGAACAGCTAGAAATAATTATAATCCCTAATAAAAAAGACATAAACGCTAGAACTTTTTGCTTAATATTATATTTTATTGTTTTATTCATTCTTATATTTTTTTAAATTTTATATTTATCTAACTTATTCTGAATAGAAATAAATATTATCTAAATAAAAATTAGTTAATGAAGAACCATTTATATTTTCGTAAATAATGAGTCCTATATTATTTTTAGCAATTGTTATAGGAAACTCTAATGTAATCCAAGTATTTGATATCCAAATAGCCTTATCGAAAAATACTTGTTCCCTTGTATCATCATCACCTCCTTCAACACCATCAGCACCAAAATCTACAATTGTAATTAAAAAATCCATATTGCTAGGTACCTCATCTGGTATGAACATGTTAATATGTACATTTGGGTTTTGTGACGCATCAATTGTGGGGTTTGCAAACTGATTACCAACAAAATTAAAATTAGTATAATTTAAAATATGATCCCCATTTATTTCAAAATCGGCGGACAGCGTAGTTTGAAAAGGCTCCCAAAACCCATTGAAAAAGTCAACAGGTACATTATCGTACACATCACTAAATATCGAAATAACATTATTTGGATCCCTTGTTGGAATTGGTGCAAAATTAAAATCTCCTATAACAGTCATAGTTAATGATCCTTCTGCTTGAACACCTGCTGATGCTGCTGTTATTACGGTTTCTCCTGGACTAAGTATCTTAGAGAACCCTGTTTCATCTATAGTTACAACACTTGGGTTTGAAGACGTCCAATCAAAATAACTACGTGCGGCATTAACAGTTATGTTTTGTCCAGAGCCTAAATTAAATGTTACAGTAGGTAAATCTACAATACCATCTGTTCCTACAAAAGTTTGCACTTCTAAATGTTCTCCGCCATATATTTTTGGTCTTGACTGCCCAATAGTTCCAAGTTTTTCAAATTGTATTTCATCTATCCAAAAAGTATATCCATAACCAGCAGTTTCTTGTGTTCCAGCCGAGTACCAAAACATTCCTCTTTCATCGAATAGTTTGGAAGCATCTGGAATTGGAATAAAATACTTAACCCAATTAGTGCTTAAGCTTATATTTGAAACATTTACCTGATGCTTATTCTCAAGAAAATCTTGACCAAAACCTATTTCTCCTATCGTTACTCCTTGAGAGGCTTTTGCCCAAAATGTTAGTGCATCATACTCTGTTAAATTACGACCACTTCCATCAATTCTAAATATAGCACCTGCATAATTTCCTTCTGGGTCATTTGCATTGGGCACATCAAATCGCATTGAAGCGTTGCTTTTATAACCTTGGGTTTCATCTACTGTCCAAGCAGTTGCCTTAGAGCCTAAAAAAGGAAAATAAAAATCACTTCCTAAACCAATAGGTGCATCTGTAAATACCTCTCCTGTCTTATCAAAAGTGGCAAATTCTACTTCATCAGATAAATCTCTTTCGCAACCAGAATTTATTAATAAAATTAACACTAATAAAGGTGCAATTTTAGAATATATAAATTTTATATTTTTCATTGTCTTAATTTTTTAATTATTTACCAATATTAATATGTATATAGGTTCTTATTTCCCATTCGTTACCTTTATCAAATCCTACTGGACTTAATGTTGGAGTAGTAGCAAATTCTTCTGAAGCATTTGGAAGATATCTTGGAGAATTCTCATCCATAGAGCGCCACGTTCCTCTTATTCCAACTTGTGTATTTGGTAATATAAACCAATCTGGTTTTCCTAATGTTGTAGATATATCTAACATTAACTGCATAGGATAGGTTAAATTGAAATCTCGATGATAATCAAATGGTCCCCAATCATTAACTTTTATTTGTGATGTAACTTTTATGTCGTTGTAAAGAACCCTTATGTCTCCTCCAAAACGTTGAATCACTCTTTCATCACTACCATTGGCTTGAGCATTTCCTGCATATATATTTGCAATTAAACCTATATCCGAATTTACTTTTGAAACCATACGAGAATGTACCTCCCATAAATCTTCTGCTGGAGCTGAATTTGGAAAAGCAAATAAAGTACGATTTGCTAAAAACCCTATTGCTGCATCTTGAGCTGTTGGATGCTGACGATAAACAAAGCCTAAATTGAATGCAAATTTTGCATCCTCAGATCTATCATTATCCCACTCATACATCCAAGTTCCAGGTGTAGGGTCGTAAGATATTAATAATTCTCCCGCGGTTGTTTCTCTATTTGCTCTAACTGCAAATGGATCATCAAAAATATTTCTAAGCCTTCCTGGTGCTTCAATTCCATTCGGCATTGCATCAACTATTGGTTTTTGCCATAAAAAATTTGGTGCAATTTGAAAATCTCCAAATGTATAGGTAAAACCAGTTAAAAAATTTGTTTGGTTTCCACTTCCACTATCTTTTAATCGCCATCCTGTAAATGTTTTTGTATAATCAGCTCCACCATTTGCAACTATACCCATTGCTGCTCCTTGAGCATACCAATTAAAACGACCTCCAGCATAGGTTATTTTTGCTTTTCCACCCCAATTATCTTTAGTATTTACAACATCATTATAAATAATGTAATTACCTGGTGTACCTTCAGCAACTTGAAAGGTTCTTCCATTCAATGGTTCTCCAGCCCAAATACCACCTACTTCAAGCCCTAGCTTACCAAATTCTCTTTTGACATGAATTGTTGCTCTCCTTGTTTTTGGCATTGGTATAGCGACAGAAGAAACAACTTCTCCAATATCATCAACATCTTCGTGATAAACACCTGTAATATCGAAATGCCCTAGTGTTTTACTATACTTTAAAAGAATTGCTGGGTTTGCTCCCCACCATAATTGCGGACCAAAAGCTGCTTTTAATCCATTAAGAGCTCCTTTCATATCAACTTCAAAACCTGAAATTTCACCTTGATATATATCTAAATTTGGACCATAATTAGCTTCTGGATATAAACCAAAAAAATCACCTTCATATCCCCAATGATAGTGCCCTGTTCTGTAAAAACCTCTTAGGTCAAAATCTTTTGCATTCCATTCAAATTCAGCATTATAAACCTGAATTCTATTTGGGTCGGTTATATTTACAGTCCCATTATCAGTATCTACGGAATATGGAAGCCCCCTGTTTTCATAAAAAATTTCATCTATTGGATTTTCCGCAACATTACCTAAAATATTAAAATTTACTTCTGCGCGCATGTTTGGTGCAGGATTACCTTCAACTCCAATAAAATAAGATTGCATATGGTCAAATCCTAATTGATTTGGGTAGGTAAGATTATCTGGATCTGAACTATCTGGTGTAGTAATTAAACTACCTCCTGTATTAAAAGTTGTAGACTCAACTCTTAAATTACTAAGTCGAATTTTATCTGAGCTTCCTCCGCTTAAGGCTGCTTTATCACCTCTTGCTCTTAAAACTGCATCCATTAATTGAATATTATCAAAATAGTTTTGAACAAATTCAGCGGTAACACCCTCTTCATAAGGATTTAATTGATGAGCTTCTTTTAAGGCATAATATGCTGCCCGTGGATATAAATCATAGAGTCCTCTTGGATCAGTTGGACCTTTCGCACAAATACCAAACCATTCTTCATTCATATTATTTTTACCTGGCGCTAGATCTATTGAATAACCTCCATTAGCCCAAGATGCATTATTGTCGTGTACATCTGCATTTTTTCTATCATCAAAACCAAATTTCCACCATCCATCACTAAATTGAAAAGTAAAACCTCCAATAGAGTTTCCTACTTTTCCTAAACCTGCTGCATTTTCATAAATCTCTTTCCAATTTCCTACCATATAATAGGCTTGAGCTTTTTGATCTTCAGCATTTTTAATTGCATTGAAAGCATCTGCCCCAAACTCAGTAAATAAAATAGGTTTGTTTAATTTATCTTTTACAACTTGAAACATATCACCAAAAGAAACTCCACGATAAGTATTTGTTCCGTATATATCAATATCTTTACATTCATCTGCAATTATATCTATAAACAATACATCTCCATTACACAAAGCAACTGGATGGTTTGAATCTAACTCTTTTATTTTTTTTGAAGCCTCATTCATAAGTCTGTACATAGGTCTTCCTCGTTTTTCTCCAACTTCCCTTTTTTTATCTTCTTCATCAGGAAAATCCTCTGTTTCTGCCCCAGCCCAAAATAGTCCATAGTTATTTTCATTTCCAAGTAAATAGAGTAACAATCCTGGTGTATCTTTAAACTCTTTAACTAAATTTTCTATTTCTGACATTAATATTTCTTGTGTACGAGGGTCAGAGTAGTCTGTTACAGGAACCCACACACCATCAATAGTTAAACCATATCTACCAAAAGAATGATTAAGCATTGTATAAATACCGTAATTCTCATAAATATACTGAATCCACTTTGCTGGAACACCGGTATATTGTCGTATGACATTAACATTCATATTTTTCAAAAGCGACATTTCAGTATCTAATCCAGCTTTAATCACATCATCTGATTTATTCCAAAAATCAGCATTAACAGTATTTGTACCAATAGGAATATAATCCCAGTTCATCCCATTAATCATGAAATCCTTTCCATTAACAAGAAGTTTCATTCCTTTATCATTATTAAGAACAGACACTTTATTTGCTTGACCAAATATCGATACTGTAAATAAAAAAAGAAGTAATCTTAAAACTACGTTTTTCATTGTATTTGAATTTAAATTATTAATTTTAATTGTTTAACAATATACAATTTATTTTAAACAAAAAATTATTATTTTTTCTAATAAGAATCTTTAAAATATTGTTCAACAATATCAAATGTCAATTTCTTATTTCTATTTATATCAACTATGCCCCAAAATTCTTCGTTTGGAGAACCATCATAAGGAACTCCACTGCTGTTTGGCGCGTATCCGCCAATATCTTGTGTAGCATTATTTCCAGCTTTCCACCATCCATCTGTAAACGAAAACATAGTTACACCTGAACCTATTTCTGTATTATTAAAAACACTTTGTAATATTTTGGCATTTGCATCTGCTTGCGCTTTTTCATTAACGCCTTGCTCATAACCACTTTTGGTGATAGTCATATAACTATCTCCACCTGCTTCAGATAGATACATTGGTTTAGAGCTTATATTCTTCCATTGAGAAAATATCTCGGTTGGATCATCCCATCTATACACATTCATTCCCCAAACATCTATGTTTGGACAAGCGGCTAAAACATCAACAGTTGGTAATTCACCATGAGCTGTTGTAACTGGATGGTTTTTATCTGTTTTATGAATTAAATCTGCCGCATTATTCATTGCATTGTACCAATTATTTATATCTCCCTCAAACCATTCTGGATGGTAGTTATATTCGTTACCCAATTCCCATAATAAAATTGCATTATGGTCTTTATATTTTTTTACATACTCTATAAACGTGCTAGAAAGTATATCGAAGTTACCATCTTGATTGTACCCAAAACCTATAATAACTTTTAAACCTGCAGCGTCTATTTCATTTAAAACAGCCTCTTCAATTATTGGTGAATAAACTCTTATAGTATTTATGCCAGCTTCTAACATTAATTCTAAATCTTGTGTAAGATTACTAAAGTCTCTTTCATCACTGCCTTTTGGAACTGGATGATAACAGATGCCTTTTATTAGATAAGGACTGTTATTAACCATTATTTGACGACCAGCAACTTTTACAGCATCAGAATTTGATGAAGGACTACAAGCTGCTAAGGTGCAAATTGATAGAATAATTATAAATTGTTTTAACATAACTAAAGTTGTTTTAATTACTCGACCACTGATTCTTCTGCAGATGGTGGTACTAATACATCTTTCATTAATGCTTCTTTATCTCCGTTGTACGTTTTTATAATCTTATTTCCATTTCTAGTTAGCCCGTCAAAAGTTCCATTATCTACCATATTCCATAAAGCGTATTTAGCTTTACCTTCAATAGTAAATAATCCGAAATGGTTCTCAGATCCAAGCGGATTATTAGCATCTTTCCATTGCTCATCAAAAGCTTCAAAATAAAAGCAAGAAATTCCAGCTTCATTGGTCCAGCTTCTCATTTGATTGTAGTATGCAGCTTCTTTATATTCATCGGTTGCTTTTGAACCTTCAGGTCCATAATGTCCATCTGAAATTGTTGCCCAACCAGTTTCTCCAATATGAATTGTTTTTTCTGGATCTATACTTTTAACATATTCTGATACTGCTTTATATTGCGACTTTGCAAAGTTTGTTGCTCTTAGCATTGCATTGTCTACTTTTTCAATTTCTGTTAAGTTTTCTTCACCTTGTGGAACTCTCCAAAATTCAGGATTGTAATGAGAATTATGATAAGGATATGTATGCATAGATACATAGTCTACCGCTTTTATAAGACTTTCTAAATCTGCCGTATGGTAACTCGGATCTCCACCACCCCAAGATGCATAATCATCTGAACTTGTAATCCACAAATCTTTAGACAATTCTCCTTTTTGTTTTAAATCTTGTAAATGGTTTACCCATTTTAAAATCACACTTGGTTGTACATAATAACTAGCTGCCCAACGCACCATTGCTTCATTACCCACAGCAATTACTTTTACAATATCTGGGTATTGTTGTGCTAATTTAACCGCCGTAGCTATTTCTTTTGGATTGCGTTCGCTTTCTTTATTATGATCTGGCTCTAATGCTGAAAAAGCATTTTTACAATCTATCCAAGCACCCAACATTACATACATTTCAAAATTTGGATCTTCTTGTTTCAATTCGGAAATTGCTTTTAATAAATTTGATGCTTGATCTAAATGAACATTATAGGTACGTAAAATTTTAACACCCATAACCGAAAGAATTTTCATATCTTCTTTTAGCTCAGGAATTGTTGGTTGAACATCTCTAGAGACAGCTCTATATCCTCCATAAGAAATTGCTAAATATTCTGGATTTCCCAAAATATCTTTAGCAGTTAGCGTAGGTTTTTCTTGTTTTTCTGAACAACTTAATAACATTGTTAAAACAAATGCTACTAATATTTTTAATTTTAATTTCATCTTTAAAAAATTTAATCTTCATATTGTAATCCAAATCCAAAAGGGTATAATGGCTCAATTGAGGAATCCCAAAAATTAGGACCATATTTCCCTTTAAAATCTTTCACAAACTTTGGCCAAGAATGTGGTAGTTTTCCTTTAAAATTGTAATCTCCAAAAAGCACTTCAGCAATTCCAGTCCCTTCAGAGCCTGGCAACCAAGCTGCAACAAAAGCATTGGATTTTTTAATCTGATTTGTAACAACCAACGGTCTTCCAGAAATTAAAATAGTTATTACTTTTACACCTTTATCTTTATAGGTTTTAATATAGTTTTGGTGCTTTTTAGTAAGCGTTAAGGCTAATTTATTTGATTCGTGACCTATGTCTCCAAAAAACTCTGCATATGGTGGTTCACCAACAACTATAATTGCAACATCAGCATCAAAATGACTTTGTGTTCCATCTTTATCATAAACCACATTTCCTTCGGATAGCGTCTGAATTCCATCTAAAATGGTAGTAGCTCCTTTATAGTTTTCACTTCCTCCCTGCCAAGCAATAGTCCAACCCCCAGATTGCAATCCTGCATTGTTTGCGTGTTCACCAACAACAACAATTTTTTTAGTTTTCTTGGCGATTGGTAAAACATTCTCTTCATTTTTTAATAAAACAAGAGATTCCCTAACAGCCTGTTTTGCAATTGCTCTATGTGCTGTTTTACCAATTTCTTGAGTTAAGGACTTAGCAGGAAAAGGATTTTCAAATAACCCTAATCGAAACTTCTGGCGTAAAATTCTTTTAACAGCATCATCAATTCTTTGTGTTGAAACTTTTGCACTATCAACTGCTTTTTTTAAATCACTTTGAAAAAAGTCTAAATCACCATCAACAGCCATTACCATATCAATTCCAGCATTAATAATTTTATGTCTTCCAAAACGAGAATATCCTTTCCAATCCGAAACTACAATTCCATCGAAATTCATACCTACTTTTAATGTATCAGTTAAAAGTGCTTTATGCGCATGCATTGGAACATCTTCATATAAATTAAAAGATGCCATTACTGCCCCTATTCCACTCTTAACAGCTTCGCGATAGGGTGCTAATAGTCGTTCGTTCACTTCAGCCGCGCTTAAGGTGGTTACGCCTCCTTCAATTCCGTAATCTGTAGCACCATCACCAACAAAATGTTTGGCAGTAGCCATTACCGTTGTACTGTCTGAAAGATTTCCTTGATGTCCTTTAACAGAAGCTTTTGTTAATTCAACCGTTAACTCTGTACTTTCTGAAAATGCTTCATAAACTCTTCCCCATTTTTCGTTATATGGTATAGCTATACAAGGTGAAAACACCCAATTAAACCCCGTTGCTTGCGATTCTAGTGCGGTTATTCTCGCAGCTTCCTCAACTAATTTTGCATTTTGTGTTGCTCCTAAACCAATATTATGTGGAAAAATAGTTGCTCCATCATACGTATTTTGACCGTGAATAGCATCTACTCCAAATAACAAAGGAATTCCTAACCTAGTTGATAAAGCTTCCTTTTGAAGTTCTATAAATTTTGCTTGCCATTGTAATGCTGTTTCGCCCGGAATTGGACCGTTTGTATGAATTACCGAACCTATAAATTTTGAAGCGACATCACCTTCTTTAATATCAGAAAAATGTCGTACTTGTGTCATTTGACCAATTTTCTCTTCAAGAGTCATTATTGCAACTAATGAATCTATTTTTTGTTCTATAATATCACTTTTAGTCATTTCCTTTTTTACTTCCATTTTACATGAATTAAGACAGCATAAAAAACCACCAATCACTAATACATATTTAATAAGATGCTGATAATTCACAATCATTTTACTTTTTTATTGCTACTGTAATTTGACTTATTTCTCCTGTTCTTTTAAATAATTTTGAGCTTGTTTGTGAATCAAGATTAGAACCATTAAAGTCTAATACTAAATCATTATTAAATTCAACTTTTAAACCTTCTTTATCAGATAACAAGTAAATTATTGGCACTTGACAAAATGTAAAGCACAATGAATCTTCTTGCAATTGAATCTCTTTATCTTCTTTGTTAATTGATTGATATTTAAATGTTGATGGTGTTGTTAAAAACTCATTTCTTCTTAATAATTTTGGATTGAAAACAACTTTTCCATCTTTAACATAAACTCCTAATTCTCCAAATCTGCATAATACATCTTCTTTAACCTGACCTGTCATTCCTGGTTGCTGAGCACCTTTTCCTGCAGGTGTATGTGAATATGGGTCTGTAGGGAAAGCACCGTATAATTCTGGTGATTTATGAACTCCAATACCTTCATAAATTTCAAAATAATGATCGAGCATTTTACCAATTAAAACATCGCTTTCATTATTTTCAATTGCTTTTAAAGAACTTTCTTGAGCTGCTAGTAATAATTTAGAAACCATATGCCAATAAATAGAACCAAGTCCTTCATAACCAAAAAATGTTCCTGATCTTCCTGTAAACGCTTTATGATTAAATATTTTTTCAAAAACACTCAAAACTAGTTTTTTATCTTTTTCAATTAACTCTTCATACATTTCTGGGAGTTCAGTCAAAGCTTGTTTTAAACTATCTGCATTGTTGAAATTTCCATTAAAGTGATAATTTCCTAAACAATCTACCTGTACAATTTGTGAGTTTCCGTCTTTAGTTAATTGTTTTAATAAAGCTGATTTTTGAACTTCCTTTTTTGCAATGTTATTTTTATCACTAAATCTTGGTAATTCTTTATTTGGGTATAAAATATAACTGTACTGATCTGGTCTAAACAAAGCACTTGCCTTTAAACCATCTAACACATCTAAACTTTCTTTAGAAGATAAGTAACCCGAACTTAATACAGCAACTTGACCTTCTAGCATTTCAGGCAAATACGAAATTGATACCTCTTTGTTATTTTCAACAGTCATTAAATTATACGCATGGTATAAATTATCTGCTCGTTTATTGGCAGCAATTGAATGTTCTAAATACTGAAGTGTAATTTTTGTAAAGTTTAATAAATCTGCTTTTGAAACCGTGTCTTTATCACTAGAAAAACCTTTTTCATAAATATTTGTTCTGTAGGTGCTTGCAGCAATTCCAAGTCCGTCTAAAACTGTTTTTCTGTCTTTATCTGAAACTTTTCCAGCTAATATATATTTGTTAGTGTCTAATGTTTCTAAAACTTCCTTAAAAAATACTGCTAATTCTATAGAAATTTCAACAGTATCTAAATCGGATTTTGAAACTGTTTCTTCTAAGAATTTTAAAAAGCGTCTTAAATAATATAAAGTTACCATTGATACACCATTCCCAACCAGCGCATTGTTAGCATCGTTCCATTCTGGACGTTGTGTATTCATCCAAATTCCACCTTCAGGAATAAAGTTAGCTACTTTTGCCAAAACAGTTACTAATAATTTTTCAACAAGATTTACCTTGTAAATAAAATAATTTTCATCGCGTAATAGCGCCCCATCTGCACCTAATTGAGTTTTCTTTTCATTTAAATATGTATCTAACTCAGCATCAAATTCAATAGTATCTTTTGGGTTTTCTAAAATAGCTTCATACTTTTTAATTTTGTATGGTACATTGGCATATACAAAAACTTCTTGACTAAAATAATTCGCTAATTTATTTGGATAATGGTTCTCAATAAATTCTAAAAACTTTAATAAATATATAATTTGATGATCACCCCAATACCCAATATACGACCAAGGATTATCTGGCTCTACAGTTTCCCAATCAAAACCATCTTTAGTTACTCGGTAAGGATTATAACCTTCAAAAGTTGTAGCGTTTAAAAACTTATGAATCATACTTTCAATAAACGCTGGATATGAATGCGCTAAAGCTTCCCAGTTTTGGAAAATATCTCTCCAGTTTCCTTCATAATCTAATATTTTTGAACCATCAATTTCACTCGTTGTATTGATAGAAAACTTATTCCAAGGTCGGCTTGGATCTCCATGTCTTCTACTAAATTTTAAAGGCATATACTCAAAACAAAGCCTTTTATAGTTTTTGTCTGTTTGACTATTTGCTAATTCTTTTAAATATTCTAGTGAAAATATTTCAGGAAGATTCTCTAAATCATCTTCTTTCTTTTTTAGTACTTTTTTATTAGCGTTTGCAATGTATTTTATAAAATCTCCTTTTTCAATTTGATAATTAAAATCGAAAATTCCACCTCGCATTATATTGAAAAGTGTGTTTGAAAAATGACGCGTATTTATTAAATTATCATTAGATAATTGCAAT
Organism: uncultured Flavobacteriaceae bacterium; assembly: GCA_942492305.1. Taxonomy (GTDB): domain Bacteria; phylum Bacteroidota; class Bacteroidia; order Flavobacteriales; family Flavobacteriaceae; genus Lutibacter. The sequence continues at coordinate 58,507 of CALOEI010000007.1, forward strand.
CCATCTGCAGCACCTGTAAGTTGAATTAAATTAGCTGTACCTTGCTCAATATCGGCTTCAATTAGAGCTGCTAAGTTCTTTTCTTTTTTAATGGTATCTTTTAGATTGTTAACATCAACAATAGATTGATTTACATTAGCAACTAGCATCCAGCTTTTTTCTAAACTTGCTTTTAAAGTAAGCTCAGAATACGTAAAATAAGCACCTTTTTCGGCCTTAACATCAACTTCTTGTGCTATTTTTTTTCCTTTTCTGAAATTGTCTAATTGAGTAGATGACAATAAATACGTTGGATTTTCAACACCTATAGACCAAACAATATTAGCTTTTAAAGCTTCACTTGGTTCTGCTTTATCAACAATTATAGCACTTAATGCATAAATACCTAAACCTGTATCTGTTTCTAATTCACATTTTTTATAAGCATCAACCAAATTACTACTTGCATTTTGTAAATCAGCACCAACTCCGTAAGGTAAAATATTCTGAATTCCATCCAATACAGTTAACTTAAGTTCCTTAGCTGTATTATTAATTATTTTTGATTCTCTAACAAAACCGTATTTGTTACTTGAGTTCCATTGATACTTGAATGTAACACCTAAATCGTGATTTATTTCTTCAAATATTACTTTATTCCCAAAGCTATTTTTATATAAATTTCTAGTGATTTTATAAACACCTTCGTAGCGATTAGAAAAAGGTTCCCATAAATATGATTTCTCTTCTAAATGAATGTGAACAATGGTTTTACTTCCAGTAATTTCAGCACTTTCAGTAATTTTATCATCGGTGTAATATGGAAATAAGGCATAACTGCTATTTTTTCTTCCTGCAGTTAATCCTCCATTACTAGATATAAACATCCAATGGTTAGAATTACTAACAATACTCATAAAAAAAGGTCTCATTTCATTTACATTAGAAATTTTATAATAACTTTCATTACCAATAATTACTAAATCGCCTTTTACTTCATTTACTTCTAAAGAAGCTTTATTTTCACCTATATACATCTACCTATTATTTTACTTTTTATTTTACTTTAAATGGAATATTTGCTGTTGCTGTATTATTATTTCCATCTTTTACATACGCAAATAATCTATAAACCCCTTGTTGATTTGGAGCTTTAAAAACTAATTTACCTTCTGTTTTACTTATTGTCTCAAACTGAACAGCTTTCGGTTTATTTTCATAATCACCGCCATCTTTTAAATCTGTACTCTCTGGTAAAATTTCCCAGTTATAGTTTAAATTATCATTTTCAAAATCTTTCATCTCAATAATTACAACACATTCTTGATTTGAATCTATAGTAACATTGTCATACGCTGTAATATTATTCATTTGAAACGAAATAATTTGTGGTGCTCTATTTTCTGGCCAAGTATTATTATTCCAAACATAGTGCATTGCATCCACCGATTCTGTTTCGCTACCATCTTCTAAAAACACACCATACCAAGTTGGAGTACGCTCTTGTTTTTGTCCCCATAAAAAAACATAAGAACCAATACATTGAGCTGGATCTGCCAATATTCCGCCATTATATCTTGCTAAATAATTGGCAGCTTTTACAGTACTATTTTCTTCAATTGGAGCTTTCCAAGATGTTTTAGGAACCTCCCAATGTCCTGTCGCTCCCCATTCTGTAACTATATAAGCACCTTCCCATCCAGATTGTTTTACCAATTTCGGTAACTTTAATAAGTCTCCATAAATTTGAAAACACAGTAAATCTAAATCTGAACTTCTTTCTTTTATAAAATCTACCTCTCTTTTAGATATACCAGCCAACATAGTTGTTGTTAAATGATTAGGATCTTCTTTATGAATCATTTTTGAAATATCATTTACTGCATCCCATACTTTTGGATTGGTATATCGTAAATTCAATTCATTTCCAATTCCCCACATTAACAAAGCCGGATGATCTTTTAAGGCAATTACCTCTTCTCTTATTCTTTCTAGTTGTTCTTTAACAGCTACAGGATCGTTATAATCAAATCCGTGACGTTCTCTGGCAACTTCTATTCCCATAGTTACCATTAAACCATGTTTTAAAGCTTCATCTAAAACTTCCTTTCCACTTTTTTGCCCATTTTCAGTTCTCCAAGTTCTAAAAGAATTTCCGCCATGATCGGCTACTGAAGCAATATTTCCAAATTCTAAGCCTGCTCCTTTTATATAAAAAGGTTTCTTATTAACCAATAATTGAAAATTACCATTTTCATTTACCAATTCAACTTTTGCAGGTTTATTAGATATCTCCATTGTCTTCTTTGTTTGTGATTTAGTGGTACATCCAATAATCAATGCGCTACATACTAAAATTTTAACTATATTTTTACCTAGTATATTCATTAAATCTAACATTTTTAATTTTTCACTAAATCAAATTCTATCTGTTCTAAGGATTTTCCTTTTGTTTCTGGTAATATTTTTAATAAAATAAAGAAACCAAATAATGCAATTACACCAAATATTAAGAAACTAATTGCATTTCCTAAATTTGATAATTCCCAAGGAAAAACCTGTTGCACTAACCAACTAACAAATGAATTAACAAAACCAATTACACCAATTGCCAATCCTCTATACTTGTTAGGAAACAGTTCGGATAACATTACCCACATTACCGGCCCTAATGAAAAAGCAAAACATGCAATAAAGCCTAGAATTCCTATTAAAACCAACGTGGCATTCATGGTAATTGCTGCTTCTAAAATAGCACCATCATTTTTTGCGTATACTTGATTTCCTAAAGCAGATTTCATATCATTTTTAAAATCAACATCATTTGTATACAACTTATCTATAAAAGGTTCTAACTTCGAACTTTCAATATTTTCGAGTTTCGCAATTTTTTCTGATGAAAGTTTATATGTGGCTTGGTTAAAACCATACGCACAAACCAATAAACTTATTGCAATACCTGCAAGGCCTACCAAAAGCAATGGTCTTCTACCCATTTTATCAATTAAAAGAATGGCAATTATAGTAAAAAACACAGTTGTTAAACTCAATAAAATACCTGAAGCAAAAGAAGCATCTGTTCCAATACCAGTTTGTTTAAAAATAGAAGTTGCATAAAAATATACTGCATTAATACCAGTAATTTGTTGCAATACACCTAATATTAATCCTACAATTAAAATAAAACGTAAGGAAGGTTTTAAAAGTTCAAAAACTGAAATTTTTTCTTTTGTTTTTTGAAGATTTATGTTTTTTTCGATTGCTCCAATTTCAACTTTTGCCAATTCTTTTCCGTGTAAACTATTTAATACTTTTTTAGCTTCAAAAATTTTACCTACAGAATACAACCAACGTGGACTTTTAGGAACAAAAAACATAAATAAGAAATATAAAATAGCAGGAATAAATTCCACACCTAACATCCATCTCCAAACATTTTCATCAGTTAAAAAACTACTACCAGACGTATTTATTTTATTAAAATAATAATTACTTAAAAACGCTGCAAAAAAACCTAAAACTATATTTAACTGTTGAATTGAAACCAGTTTCCCTCTATTTTCTGCTGAAGAAATTTCGGCAATATACGTTGGTGCTAAAATTAATGCTGCACCAAAAGCTAAACCACCAATCATTCTAGCTATATATAACATCTCATAAGAAGTTGCAAATGCCGAAGCTATGGCAGAAATCGCATATAAAAATGCTACTGTAATTAATATATTTTTCCTACCAATTACATCACTTAATCTACCAGATATTAGCATAGCAATCATTGCTGCAAATGAAGGTGAGCTAACCACCCAACCTGTTTGTCCATCGCTTAAATTAAATTCTGGACCAGCATACGACATAACTCCCGAAATTATTCCGGCATCAAAACCAAATAAAAAGCCTCCTAAGGAAACAACAAATGCTATAAATACAACTTTTTTTGACATAGTTTATACTGATTAAAACTTCTGTTTATTTTAATAATAGAGTTTGAATTGCGTGCGCAGGCATCTCTAAAGTTGCAGTTTTTGATCCAAGGGTAACAGTATATGAAAGTGCTTCATCACTTACATTCATAGCTACAATTACAGCAACACCTTCTTCATTTACAAAAGCTGTAGTTAACAATTTATTTGAGCTTGAAACACTTGAAATTCTTTTGGCTCCAGGTCTAATAAACTTAGAAAAATGTCCAATATAGTAATATGAATTAGTAAATGTTAACTCCCCTGTGTTGGTATCTCCGTGAACAGGCGCAAAACATAAATTATTCACATGATTAGGTCCTCCTGTTTCATCTAATAAAATGTTCCAATCTGTCCAAGCAACTGTACCATTATTAAAATCGTGTATCATAGATTTCCCATAACGTTCGGCTAATTTTGGATCTTCATTTATAATTCTGCTCAAATTATAACCTTCTGTACAACCTTCAGTAAATACTAAATTTTTATCTGGATATGCTTCATAAACCTTAGCTACGTTATCATACATTGGAACACCATCTTTCCAATCCTCATACCAATGAAATCCAACTCCCCAAACATATTTTGAGGCTTCAGGATCGTTTAAAATAGTACTTGCTCTCTGAAAAATTAAATCACGATTATGATCCCAAACAATAATTTTTTTATCTCCCAGACCTTCGTTTTCTAGTGTTGGTCCTAAATGATTTTTAAGAAAATCTCTTTCTTCTTCAGCAGTATAAATACAAGATTCCCATCTTTGAGTTGCCATTGGCTCATTTTGAATTGTTAATCCCCAAATTGGAACTCCTTCGCTTTCGTAGGCTTTAATAAATTTGGCATAATATTTTGCCCAAGATGCAGCAAATTCTGGTTTTAATTTACCTCCTTGTAACATATTATTATTTGTTTTCATAAATGCTGGCGGGCTCCAAGGACTCACATACATTTTAAGTTCTCCTCCTGCTGCAGCTATTGCAGATTTAATAAAAGGTAATCTAAACTCTCTATCGTGATCGATATTGAACGTTTTTAATTCGGCATCACCTTCTTCAATATAGGTGTAGCTTCCACTTCCAAAGTCGCAACTATGAATATGTGTTCTTGACAGTGAATACCCAATTCCTTTATCCACACTATAATATGCTTCTAAAAATTTAGCTTGATTTTCTTTTGTTAACTTATAAAATGTTTCAGCTGAGGCATCTGTTAAAGAAGCTCCAATACCCACAAAAGTTTGGAAATTTTTAGTAGGATCTACTAAAATAGAAGCTTCAGTTTCTAAAGGTTGTTTGTAGTCTGCAAATTCTATAGTACCAGTTGGAGTTAATTTATATTCAGAATTATGAGCACTCGTAAACACTTGTAGTGTATTACCAAACTCATTTATTTCGGTAGTTTTAATTTCTTCTTCAGAAATTTGGTTTGTTTTATCTTTTTGAACACACCCAGTTAATAATCCTAAAAGAGTAACTGCAATAATTAAATTTTTCATTGTTCTAATTTTATTATAATTTCTTTACCAAACATAAGTACCAACCGAGCCTGCTTCTAATGAGGCCACAATCCACTTATCATTAAATTTTATATTAAATAGCTCATTTGTAGAACCATTATTTTCAACAATTAATACCTTTTTTCCCTCAGGAGTTTTAAAAGCTACATTCTGTAAATTTCCAGCTATATTACTTGCAATTCTTACTGAACCTGTTGGAACAAATTTTGAAGCATGACCAATAATATAATACCCTACATTTTGAATATATGATGAACTACTAGTAACTGTAATTGCACCTTTACACGTTGTACAACCACCATCTGTGTGCGGTCCAAAATTTGCATTATTTGCTAAATTCCATTCCAAGGCAGTTTTACTCCAATTTCTCATAGACCCAATTACAACATTTTTTAAATGCCAATTTAAATCGCCACCAAATTCTCCTGTACTTGCAGTATATTGTTCTGTAAAATATAAATCTTTATCTGGATGCGCATTTCTTACTTGAGACAATGCACTAATATCTCCTGCATATAAATGGAATGCTGAACCGGCAATATATTGCTTAGCTTCAGAATCATTTAATATAGAAATTGGATATTCTGGCTTATCGCAATTATGATCGTAAATTATAATTTTTGTATCAATATTAGCAGTTTGAAAAGCTGGTCCTAAGTGGTTTTTAATAAAATCTGCTTGCTGAGTAGCAGTCATTAACAAACTTGGATTATTTCCAGGATGTAGAGGTTCATTTTGAGGAGTAATAGCATCGATTACAATGCCTTGCTCTTTCATTTTTTGAATATATTTTACAAAATATTGGGCATAAACACCATAGTATTGTGGTTGTAAACTACCACCAATTGTGCTGTTATTGTCTTTCATCCAAACAGGAGGCGACCAAGGGCTTCCCATAATTTTAATGTTTGGATTTATTACTAAAATTTCTTTTAAAAGCGGTATTAAATTAACCATATCAGGCGCTAAATTAAACTGCTCCAAGTTTAAATCTGTTTGCCCTTCAGGCAAGTCATTATACGAAAAAGTATCAGCATCTAAATCCGATGCACCAATACTAATTCTTAAATAACTTATAGAAATTGAATTCTCATTTGCTCCAAATAGTTTTTGTAATAATTCTTGCTTTTTACTTAAAATTAAACCATTAATTACCTCTGCACTTCCACCAGTAAGTGAAAACCCAAAACCATCAACGGTTTGAAATGTTTGAGAATCATTAACTTCTATGGATGCATAATTATTAAAATTACTTGCAAACGATAAAACAATATCTTGTTTTTGTAGTTTAATAGATCCATCAGACTTTGTAAGCCAGAAATCAACTTCATTTTCAATTTGAGTTGGATTTTCTATTGGGTCATCATTTAGCTCTGATGTTGATTTATTACAATTTGCTAATGAAAGAATAAATGTTAGTATTACTATAAACTTCATTTTATTAAATATTATAATTCTCATTATTTTTGCGCATAGATTCTATGTGAAGGAAATGATTGAAATAATTTCTAATTTATCAATCGTTTAAAAATACATAACAACAATCTTTAGATCAGTTTTATCTACAAAAAAATCAACCTAATCGAGTAAAAAATTGTATTATAAAACGTTAAGGTTCTTTAAGTTCTTAACTTTTTATTTAAAATTCTAATCTTGATAAACTCTAACATAGTCAATCTCCATAGTAGATTGATTAAAATCATTTGGTATATTTCCTCCTAGAGATCCACCCATTGCAATGTTGAATATCATAAAAAATTTATCGTTAAATGGTAAGTTTGCACTATTATTCATTACAAAGAATTGGATACCATCTACAAAAATTCTTAAGTAATTTTCATTCCATTCTAAAGAATAAACATGGAATTCACTTGTAGAATTTTCAACAGAAGTATTTGTTCCGTAACTTGCATTACTTGAGCCTGCACTATTCCACCAGTGCAACGTACCTAAAGTTGTTCCTTTATCCCAACCAGTCTGTTCCATAATATCAATTTCACCACAATGTGGCCAACCCACAGTTGAAAAACTATCACCTAACATCCAAATTGCAGGCCAAGTTCCTTCTCCATCAGGTAATTTAGCTCTTACTTCTATTCTACCATATTTAAAACTTTGTAATCCTTGAGATTTTAATCTTGTTGAAGTGTATCCTCCATTTCCATCTGCTTTTGCAGTAATTTTTAGAAATCCACCTTCTACAATTACATTGGTTGAGCTATTGGTGTAAGTTTGGGCTTCATTATTACCCCATCCACCTGCACCTAAATCATAAGTCCAGTTAGCACTATTTGGTGCGCCATCAGAATTAAATTCATCGGACCATATCAATCCTGATTCTATTTTTACTGTAATTGATATACTTTTTGAAATAAATTTTGAACCATTGTATGCAGAAATATAAACATTATACGTTTTAATTCCAGATCCAGTATAAGTATAATTTAAAGAATTAGATGAAGTTTCAATGATTTCGCCATCTCCTAAACTTAACTTAAAGGAATTTGCATTAACAGCTGAAAAAGTAAATTGAACCTCTCCGCTTCCATCTCCGTTAGGATTAGATGCATCTGCACCTTTTATAATTGCCTCTATTACTAAATTAGAAAGCCCCTGTTCTATAATTTCATCGTCATCTGATGATCCACCTCCACAGCTTACTAAAAGAAACAATGTTAAAAAAAGTATAGTTATTCTAGCACTTAAATTATTATTTATACCTAAATATTTCAAAATAAAATCGATGTTTTTAGTTAATATTTTTATTGAATATTTAAAAATATACTCGAACTAAAAGAAGTTCGAGTATATTTCAATTAATTCAAATTATTCTACTGGCTTTAATTTTATCCACCAGCCGTTACCAGTTTCAGTTCCCTGAACTCTTAAATACATGTAGTTAGGTGTGATTTCTAAAATTTCATATTCATTTTGTAGTGAACCATAACCAATAAAAATATCAGATGACCCTAAACTCATTGCCACTTTAGTAGAAGGAAACTCGTCAGTCGCTTCAATACCATTACTTGATGGTACAAAGTTAAAACTTCCTGAACCTCCAGAATACTCAGCATAACAATCCTCATCTCCCTCTGCAGGAATACCAGGAAGGTTAGTTAAATCTCCTGTTTTTGTAAATGCTCCGTCTGCAGATGCATCTACAACCAACTCATAAGTTCCATTTGCATTTTTAATAAATGTAAAAGTTGTACTATAAAAACAAGGTTGTGTATCTAGTTTTTCATCTACACCTGCTGTCCACCAAACTGGAGATTTATCTCCCCAAGGTCCTACTCCGAAATGAGCAGGTACATCTTTATCTACAATCCAAGTTTTAGAAGCATCGTTTGTAATTGATGTAACTATTGCAGGATCAGGAACAAAATCACTACGAACTGTTATTTCCTTTGAAGCATTAGTTGAAGTTCCACCAGGTCCAAATGCAATTACAGATATTCTATAGGTGTTTACTCCTGGACTTGTGAATTTTGTACTTGTAACTCCTGAAGGTAAAACTTTATAGTTAACATCAGAATAATCATCTATTTTATTAAATCCAATATGATAAGTAATCGCATTACTAGCATCTATTGAAATATTAACTTCTCCAGATCCATCTCCATTAGGATTCTCACTAGATTCTCCAATAATATCAGTATTTATAACTAAATTAGTTGGAGCTGTTAGATCTCCAAACTCATAGGTCTCTTCTTTACAACCAACTATAACTAGCATTGTAAATAGAATTAACCCAAATATATATTTTATGTTTTTCATTTTTTATAATTTTTTATTTACTTAACAAGTTTAAACGTCCAATATCCCGCACCATAAAAAAGGAATAATGTCATTGTATTACCTCCATCTGAAAATTGAACATCATAAGTTATTGAGCCAGGCGCATCTGCTGAATTTGTTAATTCACCTCCATTATAAGGTTTTGATATTCCTAAATAAGCACCTGTTCCTGTAACAGTAACCGTACCTTCAGCCTCATTATAAACATATGTGGCAATAGCAGATCCATCATGAGGAGCAACAGGAGTTCCACAACCCTCATCAACACCTTGCCAAGATTCAACCCAAGTACTATCTCCTAATTCATTTTTGAATGATCCGTTTGCAGAAAATATATATTCATCATCAAAAAGACATGCTCTTGTAATAACGTCATCATCACTATTTCCCCACCAGTTACCTGAACTGGTAAGAATCTCCAACCATAAATGCATAAGCTTCTGGTGCTAATTTCCAGTTTCCAACAATAGGAGAAACATCTCTCACTAATTTAAATTTCCAATATCCAGCTCCGTAAAACAATACAAGAGTCATTGTATTATTATCATCAGACAACTCTACATCATAAGTAATAGCATCTGGAGCATCAGCTGGAGTAGTAAGTTCTCCTCCAGAGTATGGCTTAGGAATTCCTAAGTAAGCTCCTTTTCCTGTAATTGTAATTTTTCCTAAATCTTCATCATAATAAAAAGATGCTGCAGCTGAACCATCATGTGGTGCTACTGGTGTTCCACAGCCTTCAGTTCCTTGCCAATTTTCAATCCAAGTTGTAGCTCCTAAAATATTTTTAAAAGATCCATCATTTCCAAAAACATATTCATCATCAAAAAGACAAGCTCTATCAATTACAGCTTGTGCATCATTTGACCACCAACTATAATTTCCAAGTTCTGGACCTACTCCTAAAGCTTCTGCTTCAACGGTGCAAGTTTCCAAGATCCTGCTAAATTTGAAGGCTCTGAAGGTGCTCTGTAGAAATAAATATTATCTACAAATATAGATCCTGAACCAACAAATTTAAATTGGTGTATGTTGTCTAATGCCAATCCTTGATCAGTAAAATAAGATAAAGGAATATCAAAACTATTCCATTGATCAGCTTGAAGATTTAATGTGAAAAATTTCTCGTCATCTGCCGCAATACCAACAGGTAGAGGATAAAAATCTATTGTGTTATCTGTTGCAGACCAAACATCAATATGTAACATTTCCATAGCTGTTACATTTTGAGCGGCACCAATTTGAATTCCTTGGTAATTTAAATTAGTACATATTGCAACATTTCATCACCATTCAAATCAAATGCAGTATAACTACTTCCTTTGTCTGTTGCTTGCCACCAATCTGGGTTAAAATTCACTTCCTGCTACATGTTGTATAACTATCACTAGAAAATAGAAATATAATCTGCTTCAACTCTACCTGGTTGTTGGAGCAGATTTCATTGGTTGTAATATTTCAGTTACTTCAAAATCTGTCATTAATAAATTCTGTTGTAGCAATTGCTCCACCTTTTAATACCACTTTAATATCAACCATTCCAGGGTTAGCATATATATAAGAAACTGTCTCTCCAACATTTCCAGTAATAACAGTCTCAATTCCATCCTCTACAAAATACACATCAAAAAACATTGCAAATTGCGCATCATCTGGTACAGTTACATTAACTTGTTTGAAACTGCTGCATCATTTTCAATAATTGGCTCAGTTCCAAACTCAGGCGCTTGAAAAGAAACAACTAAATCTTTAGTAAATTCTGTTGTTTAATCCTGTAATACCTTTTGCCAATATTTTTACTGTATAAGTACCTTCAGCATAAGTATGATTTGATTTTCCACCTACTTTTGCAACTTCTGGATTTGCAGTACCATCTCCATAATCTATATTAAATTGAACTGCTCCTTCTGCACTTGGTGCAATAGTTACAAAACCTGTATTATCTTGAGTAATTTTAAATAACGCCGCTACATTTGTAGGTGCAACGGCACTTTTGTAAAATCAAGATTATTAAAATCATCATCGGTACAACTCCAAATAACGGCAGTTACTAAGAACGTACTTAAAATATATTTTAATGCTTTCATAATTTTTATTTTTAGTAGTTAGGATTTTGTACAATTTGTGTATTCTCCAATTCTTTATAAGGAATTGGAAATATTTCATGTTTTACCAGCTTCAAATCCTCTATCAGCTAAATTTGTTGATAATTGACCATTTCTTCTTAAATCGAACCAACTGATGACCTTCACCAGCTAATTCAATTCTTCTTTCATTTAGAATAGCATCCATAGTTACTGGAACTGATGCTAAACCAACTCTTTCTCTTACAGCATCTAATAATGCTTGTGCTCTTGCTCCAGAACCTCCTAACGCTTCAGCTTCTAATAAATACGTATCTGCCAATCTAATAATATAAGAGTTTTGACGGTGATTTAACCACATATCTCCACCTCCAGTGTGTTCTTCCGAAACTAATGGCGCAAATTTATTTAGAAAATACCCAGTATCTTGATATCCAGGAGAGTAAGATATTTTACCTTCTTCAGAAAGTGTTTTTAAATCTAAAACAGTTGCTTCAAATCTCGGATCGTCTTTTAATAAGTTATATAAATCAGGTAAAATTGGATTAAAACTCCACCCTGAAGAATATGCTGGAACACCATCGTTTACATCTAAATCTACATATCCTCTTGGACCAACCATAGTACAAATCATATTACCTTCAGCATCATCATTATAGGCATTACCCCAACCTGCTAAACTAAGATTTGAATGACCAACTTCTAAGATAGATTCTGAATTATATTTATTATCAATTTCCCATAAATCAGCAAAATTAGCTAATAGTTTATATCCATATGGATTTGTTGCTCCTGGTGTTCCATTCACAGCAGCAAATTGTGCTGCTGCTTCAGCATTTTTACCTTGTTCTAAATAAACTTTTCCTAATATTGCTTGAGCTGCTCCCTTTGTAAATCTACCTAATTCACCTGCTGGTAAAGAAATTGGTAAAACACCTATTGCATCTGTTAAATCTGCTTCGATTTGAGCATAAACCTCTTCTGGACTTGCCTGAACTGCATTATACATTTCAGCTGGATCAACTGGAGTTGTAAACAACGGAACATTTTTAAATAAACGCACTAGGTTAAAATAATAATAACCTCTTAACGCTTTTGATTCAGCCATATACCTTGCCTTCAATGTTTCATCCATTGGTACATCTGGTAATTTTAAAATCATAATATTAGCTCTAAAAACACCTTTAAAATGATCACTCCAAAAAGAATCTGGTATTTCAATTGCATTTAATGTGTAATTTGAAAATGACTGAATTCCAGCTCCATCGGTAGCATTACCTCCACCTGCGTAAAAATCATCAGATCCTGCATTCATCATTGTCACCATATTTTCAAATCCTCCTGAATTTTTTCTTAGAAAATCATATTCAGCTACTAACCCTGCAAATGCTTCAGTTTCGTTTGCATAGTAATTAGCAGAAAGAAATGTTCCTGCTGGGTTCACATCTAAATAATCTTCTGAACAAGAGAATATTGTAGCCAATATTGCAACTGCGAATATTGGTAACTTATATTTATTTAATTTCATAATTCTTTTTCATTTTTTAAAATTGTACGTTAAGACCCATCATAAATGAACGAGCTTGTGGGTAATAACCCTTATCAATTCCCATTACACTACCACCAATTTCAGGATCATACCCAGTATAATCAGTTAATGTAAGTAAATTTTCACCTGTAACATAAACTCTCAGTTTAGAAGCTCCAATTTTTTTAATAACTTCAGTTGGTAAAGTATACCCAAATTGAATAGTTTTAAATCTGATAAAATCTCCATCTTCTAAATAAAAATCTGAGAATTTACCAAAGTTTCCATTTGGATCACTATTAGACAATCTTGGATAATCGTTTGAAGTTCCTTCACCTGTCCATCTGCTTAACGCTGAAGTTTGGTGGTTAGCATTTGAAACATCTAATCTTCTTAAACCTTGAAATATCTTATTTCCTGCAACTCCTTGAGTAAATACCATAAAGTCGAAGTTCTTATAGTCTAAATTAATTGTTAAACCAAAAGTATATTTTGGAAGTGGTGTACCTAAGAAAGTTCTATCATCTTCTGTAATTGCACCGTCACCATCATTATCTACCCATCTAAAATCTCCAGGTACAGCATTTGGCTGAATTGGTGTTCCAGAAGCATTTACATACGAACTAACATCACTTGCATTTTGGAAAATACCGTTTGTTTGGTATCCATAGAATGAGTTTATTGATTGTCCAACTTGAATTCTTGTTACTTCTCCCATAGATTGAAATCCTGCTTCTCCAGAAATGAAATCTTTACCTTCTCCTAAGAAAGTTACTTCATTTTCAAGGTAAGAAACATTTCCACTTGCTTTAAAGTTTAAATCTCCAAAGCTTTTTCTATAACCAAGTTCAAATTCTAAACCTGTATTTTTCATATCGGCAACATTTCCCAATGGACTACCTGAAGCTCCAACATATCCAGGAATATCAACATTTTGTAATATTCCGCTTGTTTCTTTAATATAATAATCAAAATTAATATTAAAACCATCTAGTAATCTAGCTTCAAAACCAATATTTGTTTGTGAAGTTTCTTCCCATTTTAAATCTGGGTTATCTGGAGCATTTGGGCTATAACCAGTATAAATAACACCTGGATTTCCAAATGTATAGTTTCTACCACCACCTACAAGGGCTAAATAACCAAAATCTCCAATAGCATCGTTACCAGTTATACCATAACCACCTCTAATTTTAAGGGTAGAAACAATATCATTTTCAGGCCAAAAAGATTCTTTGGAAGCAACCCAACCCGCAGAAAACGATGGGAAAATACCAAATTTATTATTAGCACCAAATCTTGAAGAACCATCTCGACGTACAATTCCAGTAAATAAATACTTTTCAACGATAGTCATATTTTAATCTAGAGAATAAAGAAGTTACTCTGTGTTCTGCACCTGTCCAAGAATAACCAACTTTTTGCATGATCAGTTGCATGATGCAAATTAGAATGCATCTTCACTCGAAGTTACTGGTTGTAAATCATGAATATGTTATACCAACTTCACTTGAAATACCATCAACATAAACACCTTGACCTAATAATATAGAAAAATCATGTTTATCAATTGCTTTTGAATAAGATGCGGTATTTTCTAAATTCCAAGCAAAACCTTTTGCTCTGCTTCTTGATAGACGGTTTTGTGTATTTACACTAGTAGATTGTAAATAATACTCTGGAGTAAATCCTTCACCACCCCAATAAGACATTTTACCACTTAATGAAGATTTAACAACCAATCCTTCAATTGGAGTTACTTCTAAAAACACGTTAGCAACAACATCATCTGACCAACCATAATTACCAACAACTGTTTCTTGAAAAGCTAAAGGGTTAGACATTTCTTGACCAACATAAGTTGAAATACCATAAGGGTTACCATCTGCATCTCTCATTACATTTTGAGTACTATATGGTGCACTGTTTGCAATAACAGGATCAGTTACAACAACAGGTGTAATAGGATCTAAGTTAATTGCAGAACTTAATGGACCACCAAATTCTGAGTTTGTTCCAATTCCCATTGATTTTTTGTGAGCATAACCTAAAGTTTGCCCTACTTTAATATAATCAGAAATTTTATGTGTAGAATTTAATCGAATGTTTTTTCTATTAAATTGAGAAATATCAGACATTACAATCCCTTCTTGATCACTTAAACCAAATGATGCGTAAAAAGTAGAAACTTCATTACCACCACTTATACTAATTTCATGAGAAGATCGAATTGCTTCATCATTAAAAATTACATCTTGCCAATCAGTTCCAACTCCTAGCGCAGCTATATCAGAAAAAATTACTGATCCACCATCTGCTACTGATTTTTCGTTCATAATTGCGCCATATTCAGCAGCATTTAATAATGATAATTTTTTAGATGCTTGAGAAATACCATAAAAAGTATTGTAACCAACATTAATTTTCCCTTGCTTACCTTTTTTAGTTGTAATTAAAATTACACCAGCTGCAGCTCTTGCTCCATAAATAGCTAGAGAAGCCGCATCTTTTAAAACTTCCATAGATTGGATATCAGATTGATTTAAATATCCAATTCCTGCAGATTCTACCACAACTCCATCAATTACCCATAATGGATTATTGTTTCCAATAGTTGTAATACCACGTACACGAACAGTAGAAGATGAACCAGGTTGTCCAGCATCTGCTGCAATTACAACACCTGAAACTCTACCCTGAAGTGCTTGTTCAACACGCTCTACAGGCAAACCTTCTAAGTCCTCAGCTTTTACGCTTGAAATTGCCCCAGTTACAACACTTTTCTTTTGTGTACCATAACCTACAACAACAACCTCATCCAAACTTTGAGTGTCTTCATCAAGTACTACATTTAAAGGACTTGCATTGTTAATAGTAATCTCTTTAGTTGTAAATCCTATAAAGGAAAAAACAAGTACATCACCTTGAGATACTCCAGAAATTGAAAAGTTTCCATCAAAATCAGAGGAAGCTCCTTTAGTAGAGTTTTTTACAACTATTGTTACACCTGGCAGCGGACCACCATTTGCATCAGTAATAGTTCCGTTAATTTCATAAGTTTGAGCAGTAACTATTGCTCCCATAAAACTTAGAAAAATTGTTAATAAAAATGACTTCATATATTTATTGAATTAAGTTTATATAAAAATACATTAAGTTTTAGTTTCTTTTTAAAAAACAACCTATACAAAAAACATACAAAAAACAAAAAACAGTATATTAATTTACTATAGTTTATGATTAAAATAGCATCATAATAAGAGGTTTTATTAGGGTTTTCAAGTTTTTTGTACGAAATTAAATAGTCTTAAAAAAATGTTAATAATATTAAACTCAAACCTTGTAGTTATTAAAATGTTGTGGTAATGTTGAGGTAAATTCTAAAGTTGTAGCGGTTATAAAATAATTGAAATACACTCAACAAGGCACTTTTAACAATTTAAGTTAATTTTTTTTCAAATTCTACGGTAAACCTTATACAATAATAGGTATTCAGATATTAGATTTTGAACTTTTAACAAAACTTTCAAATTTTAACATACATCAAAAATTAAGTTCTTTAATAACTATAAACAAATTAAAGGCTCTATAAGCATTTAGTAGTTTTTCATAGATTTAGACATTGGAAAAGTAGTTGAATTAGCTTTAAATAATAACTTTTAGTCCTATACATTTAAGCATTTTTAATTAGATTACGTAGGCTAACTAGCTTAAACTAATAACAAACTACGTTTTATTAATACTACATAATACATAAACAATTTCTTAATTTTAAAGACAATTATTGGATAAAGAATTACTAAACAAAAGCTTTTTAAAAAATAAAAAACTTAGTTGGTACAAGCAAAGAATATAACTATCAATATAGGGCGTCTAATTGAATTATTACATTTTCTTTTTTGAAATAAACGTAAAATAATAAATGATAAATAGGTTTCTACTTAGCGCAAAAACCTAATATTCTTTGTAAAAAGAGAGAAACTGGCTATAAATTAATTACAGTCTTAAAAACATATATTGACAGTTTCAAGTTATTATTTGTAGTAATAAATTTTATTAAATAATAAAACGCAACTAACATTCATTATGATTATTGACGATATTCGTGTTTTACCCAATCAACTTCCATAACCCACTCTTTACTAGTCATTGGTGAATCTGTAATTTTAGCAAAATTTAAAATAGCAAACATTGGCTCTGGGTATTTATCGCCTTGCCCAACATTCCGGTATACCTCTTTATCATCTAAGCGGTATACTAGATCACTACCTTCCCACTCTACAGAGTATTCATGATATTCATTTAATGTAGCTTCAAAATCCTTTCGCAAACTCCACCAATCACCTTTATCACATTCTCCTAGGCTTTTAATTGCACCAGTAGTAAAACGATTTTTATGATGATCACCATGATGTTCAAAAATATCAATCTCACCTGATCCCTCTAAAGGCCAACAAACGTTCTCATCAGCTTCATCTACAGGAGATTCGTTATTTTTAGCACCTAATAACCACCAAGCCGGAAACATGCTTGGTTCTCCATTGCTCCAAAGTTTTAACCTAGCAGTCCATTTCCCCTTAATAAACTCTTTTCTGTTTTTTGATGCAATTCGACCAGCTACATATTCAGTATCTGGTTGTTGATTGCCATGTTTATCAAAATTATCACTACTACGTACTTCACCAGTATTTATAACCTTTAATTTTATTGTACCATTACTTACTTCTCGTGTTCCAAATTCGTTATTTGGAACATAGGTTTGTTTTTCGTTATTTACCCAAATTCTTTGGTCCTGCCAATTTTCTGGATTAAAAGTATCAAAGTCATCAAAGAAATCTACTTTCCAAACATCAGATACTGTAGTTTTATTTAAATCTTCTTTTTTATCCTTTGGTTTACACGATAGTAAACTTGTTCCTATTAATAAAAGACTTAGCAGATAATAATAAATTGTTTTTCCCTTATCCATTTTAATAATATTTTTTATGAATTAATCCGTTTTAAAATTCCAAATTTGACCAATTGCATTGCCGCCTTTTTCGTCTTTTACAACAATTTTCCAATAATAATTTGTTGAAGCAGCCAAATCAACTGTTAAATTAGATTCGCTTATATTCTCAGCAACTATAGCTACTGGTGGATTCTCTGTTCCAAAATAAACATTATATATTAAAGAATCTCCATCCGCATCACTTGCTGTCCATTCTAATTTAACTGAATTTGTTTGAACAATTTCATTCAATCTTGGAGCAACAATACTCGGTAAAAAAGGAACATAGTTTAACTTACCATCACCTTCTGTATAGAATTGAAAAGTGCTTGAGTAATCACTTGAAGCATTTTTGCTATCAATAGCTTTTACTCTCCAATAATAAGCTACACCTCTTTCTAATGATATTTGTGTACTAGTAACGCTCAAATTATCTCTAGTTTGAACATTTTGCGAAAATTGGTTATCTGTAGCTATCTGTAATTGATATCTGATAACATCTCCTTCAGCATCTGAAGAAGGATTCCATTCAAAAGTTACCAAATTATCAATACAAAGTAGATTATTAATGGGTTTTGAATTTGATGGAATACTAGGTTTTGTATTTATTGGTTCTGGTGTTGGTGAGTCATCTCCTCCTGAGCCTCCACATGAACTTAAACTAATGCTGACTACAACTAATAAAAATAGTATTTTTTTCATTTTAAAACTCCTTATTCTTTAATTAACTTAAATATTTTTGTAGGTCCAGCATTTACTTTTATAAAATAAACCCCATTTGGTTTTCCTGAAAGATTTAGCGGTATTTTTGTTACGTTTATGCCTACACTATTTTCTAGAACTAACTGACCAAACATATTATAGACTTGTATTGTTGTTGGCTTACTAGAAATTGGAACAACCACTTCAAACTCACCTTTTGTAGGGTTTGGATATGCTACAATTACATCAAATAAAACCAAACGCTCTTGATAAGTTCCTTCGCACAATTTAGCTGATTTTACTTCTAATAAATCACTTTGTTCTACTTCAATTTCGAATGATTTTGACATCGTTTCAAAAACTTCAAATCCATTTAAGTATACTTTATAAGGAGCGGTACCCTTTTCAATTTCAACAACTGCTTTTTTACCAGAAATACTTGATGTTGCTTTAAATTCAAATCCTTCCTCAACTTCTAAAGTAAAACATTGTTCATATGTTTCACCATCTACGGTAAAACATAACGTATATGCACCTGGTTTTAATGGTGAAAGCGATATTCCTGAAGTGAAAGATCTCTTAATTCCATTTAAATTTAATTTGTAATTATGGGTTTCAACAGTAGTAATCTCAATTTTCCCATTTTCTTCTCCAGGACAGGATTCACCAATAACCTTAATACCGAAATTATTTGCTGGCAACGAGAATATTTCACATCCATTAGCATCAACTACAGCGTCTTCTACCGTGTTTGGACAAGCATCGTTTTCATTTAAAATTCCATCTCCATCTAAATCATTATTTACAGCTAATTGTTCAAACAACATCCAGTTCATATTAAATCCACCTGTTAAAATTTTAAGACGTAACCGATTAATTCCTGCAGGTATATTTATATTTCCTGAAACTGTTTGCCATGTTTGCCATCCATCTGTATCGGGAGTACTAATTTTTAACAATTCATTCTCTATCCCATTTTCATCAACTAAATACAAGCCAATTTCACCAACATCAAAACCTGCAAATCTAAAATCTACCTTATAACTTGCATCTATTGCTGCATAGATTATATAATCCGCATAATCACCGCTATCTGTATAGCCAATATTTTGGCCTTCTCCAACATCTGTAGTATTTTCAACTGCCAACCCTTCCATTTCTACAAAATCTTCAACTTCGATTTTTCCAGGCAAAATAAATAGTGATTCCAGCGTATTTCTAATTTCTATATCTGAAAATGTGTTTAATAATTTTCCAGATTCCGATGTAATTACGGAGCCATTATAACTCACTTTAATAGCATCGGTATAAACTAATGTTTTGTCTGTATTAATAACAATACTTCTATTATTATTTGAATCGAATGAAATAGCAGTAATTGATGCTTCATTTCCATTAACCATTAGTTTAAATAAATCTTTGGTGTTATTTAATGAAGATGCTAACAACGACTGATTGACTATAAGTTCTAAGGAATTATTAGTAACCGTATGTCCATTTAAAGCATTAAAATCTAGAGTTTCAACTTCACCAGTTTTTGTAAATTCAATACTACTTATGTTAAATTCACCTGCAGAATCAAATCTAAAAGTTAATACATGGGTTCCTTGTTCTAATAAAATATCGTTAATTTCGAAAGTGCTGAACTTTTCCCAACCTCCAGTTGCGTTTACAAATTGCGTTGCTGTAACCTCTTGACCATCAATTGCTAAATGAAATTCCCCTCCATTACTTTGAGCAGCCAAACGAACACCTGCTTTATATGTACCCGTTTCATTTATGGTTACTGTATAGTTCATCCATTCGTCTTTTTTTACAAAACCTACTTGATAACCATTATTATTTACATTATCAGTACTAGTTTGGATGTCAATCCCATCGTTTCTATAAACCCAACCATCATTCCAAGCTTGAAATGAGCCGGTTGATTGCGCATAATTTGCATAATCTTGATCATAATAAGCATAACCATTTTTACCTAAATCAAAATCAGACATATAAACAATTCCAGGAATTGTATGATTACTATAAGGAATAGTGGCATCAGTTGCAACTTGCCTAATCATAGCATCAGGCACATCCTTTTGAAAATCGCAATTTGCGCTATTAGTGTTGTTAGCTAATTCCATAACTGCTGCATAAGCATCGTTTACCGAAGGTTTTGATGCATTTCCTTTCCAATATTCAAGTATATTTTTGTATCCTTCTGTAAATTTTATAGAATATGGACCAACAATTGTTTCAACCCTTTTCATTGGCCACCAAGACCAACCTATATTGTTATCTTCAAAAAGTGAAATAGCTTCTGTAAACCATACATTTGAGTTTTCCCCTGCTTCACCCATCCACAATGGTACATTTTGTTGTTCACGCAAATCTAACACCCATTGTATAGAACCTATATCATTTTTACTCCAATATTTATGAAAACTATATACCATATTAGAATCCCAAGTTGGAGTTAATCCTGTAAAATTATTTGCCCAATCATGGCCTTCAATAAATATCATATGGTTTGTATCTACCTCACGTATGGCATTGGTAATTTCTATATAAAATTGCTTTAATTGGGTACCTGTTACGTGATTTCCATTTACTTCATTTAGTAAATCATAACCTCCTATCCAGGGTTCATCTTTATACCTTTCTGCTAATTTTCTCCATAAAGCAACCGTTTTATTTTTATTTTCTTGACTTTGCCATAAAGATGGTTTGGTATCATCATAATCAGAAATTGCAGCATTTGTACCTTGCCCACCAGGAGCTGCATGTAAATCTAAAATTAGGTACATATTATTTGATTCACACCAATCCAATAAATCATCAACCATTGTAAAACCTCTGTCCAACCACGTATTTTGACCAGCAACTGGCTCATTTTCAATTGGAAGCGTAAATAGATTATAATGCATTGGAAGGCGAACACTATTAAAACCCCATTTCGCCAAAGAATCAATATCTTTCTTGGTTACATGATTTTCCAGCCATGTATCAAAAAACTCATCTGTTTTATCTTCTCCAATTAAATCTACAAGTCTATTTCTAAATTCGTGTTGCGTATCTGCAACTTCACTAGATTGCATCATATAGCCTTCCATTAACATCCAACCACCTAAACCCATACCTCTTAAAAGAACTTCTTCTCCCTGAGAATTTATAATTTTCTTACCTTCAGCTTTAAGTCCTTGACCCCAACTAACTACTGCTCCAAACAATAAGGATATTAAAAATATTTTAAGTTTCATTTTATAGTTTAAAAGTTTCATAATTCTCGAAGATTTCGATTATTTAAAAATAGCTTTTTTTATTTAATGATAAAATAATTTACACCTTACAATTATCAAAAAAATATAAGCAGAATAATGATACAAAAGAACATAAAATATCTTAAAAAGATAATAATTTTAACACATTAAAAACTCGCTAAATTGAAATTAAAAACTCATCAAAAACTTTCATTTAAAATTAAATAGCTACTTAAACCCTTTATTTTTAATATTTAAACTAAATTTAGAAAAAATAAGAATTTCATCAAAAATGAAAAACATAATACACATTATATTATTTCTCATATTACTAATTTATGAAGGTAATTCTCAAAATTTAAATCCATCTAGCATACGAAGTACACCTCTAAAAGTTCATTTTGATTCTAACGACTATAAAGGAGGTATTCAAAATTGGGCTTTTGACCAAACCAGTGAAGGCATTTTATATATTGCGAATAATGAAGGTCTACTAGAATTTGATGGAAGAGAGTGGAATAAATACGAGGTACCGTTTTCTACAAGATTGAGAGCTCTAAAAGTAGATAATCAAGATAGAATTTTTGTTGGAGGCCAAGGACAAATTGGATATTTTACCAAAACAAAAAACGACTTAATATTTACCTCTCTATTAAAATATTTACCATTAGACAAACAAGATATTGCAGAAACTTGGAAAATCATCGAATTTGAAGGTAAAATAATATTTAATACAGAAAGTGAATTATTTGTTTTTGAAAACAACAATTTAAAGGCAATGACTTTACCTGGTTATATGCGCTTTGCATTTAACGTTGAGAATAGGTTTTTTGCTCAATTTTATGGTAAAGGTCTTTATGAATTTACAAATAATGAATTTATACCTATTAAAGGTACTGAAATTGGATTTGATATTGTTGCTATTTTACCCAATAACAACGGATTTTACTGTTTAACAAGAGAAGGAGAAATCAAGCTTCTTAATGATAAAGAGTTTGTAACTATTAACCTAAACCTTGACCTTGGTACAATTAATGACGCTATAAAATTAAAATCTGGTGAATATGTTATTGGTACTCAAAGCAATGGAATATATATTTTCAATTCAAATCTCACACTTAAAAATCATTTAACCAAAAAAGAAGGCCTATCAGATAGAACTGTAAAATCTTTATATGAAGATGAGTTTCACAATTTATGGGTAGGATTAAACAATGGAATTGATTATTTAAAAATAAATTTACCTTTTTCATTAATCAATGAAGAAGTTGGGGTTGAAGGTACCGGATATGCTGCTATAAAATATAATAATAAAATATACCTTGGTACTAATACTGGTGTTTTTACTCAAAAAGAGAAGAAGAATTACTTAAATGGTTACCCTTTTAAAATAATAGCAAAAAGCGAAGGACAAGTTTATAATTTCTCTAAGGTTAATAATAAACTTATTTTAAACCACGATCGTGGTGCATTTGAGTTAAATGGTGAAAATCTAACTCAAATTCAAGACATTGGAAGCTGGAAATTTATGAACACTAAAATACCAAATCTAATAATTGGTGGCGATTATAGAGGTATATCGCTTTTTAATAAAAATAAAGACAATTGGTCTGTAGTGCAAAGAGTTGAAAAATTAGAAGAACAATCTTCAAGAATTATGGAATTTGAAAATGATTCAACACTTTGGATGACACATGTTTCAAAAGGTGCTTTTAGAATTGAATTCGATTCAAACTTAGCTATTCAAAAAAACATTCAAAAATTTGGGAAAAATGATGGATTGCCTTCTAATATTATGATAGATGTTTATTCTTTAAATAACAACTTAGTTTTTACAACAGAAAAAGGTATTTATAATTTTAATTCAACCTCTCAAACCTTCAATCCTAATTTATATTTTAATAAATGGCTTGGAACTGAATATGTTAGTACTATGGTTTCTAATGAAAATAATTCTATTTATTACATTCAAAATAAAAAACTTGGAAATTTAGTTCAAAAAGGCTTTGGTAATTTTGAAAATGAAACGCATCTCTTTAAACATATCAATAAATATATAAGTGATGATTTAGCTAATATTTCAATTCTTGATAAAAACAATGTGCTAATTGGAGCTAAAGAAGGCTTTATTAATTATACGCCCAATAAAAAACTATTTATAAATAAAGATTTTAAAGTATTACTTAGAAAAATTGAAATACAATCTTCAACTGATTCCATAAAGACCTACAATTCATCTTATATAGACAACATTGAAATTAGTGAAAGAAATTCAATAAAATTTCATTATGCAGCGCCTTATTTTGATGGATTTGAAGATTTAAATTACAGCTATAGACTTTTACCTTTAGATGAAAATTGGTCTAATTGGTCAAGTTTAGGAGAAAAAGAATTTACACATTTACCCTTTGGAAAATATACCTTAGAAATAAAAGCTCAGAATATTTACGAAATAGAAAGTAATATATCTACTTTTTCTTTTGAAGTTTTAACTCCTTGGTACTTTACAAACTGGGCTAAAATGGGTTATTTAATTTTAGCACTTATTTCTTTAACATTAATACCGCTTATTCAACAAAAAAAATATAGAAAAGAAAAATCTATTATTTACAAGAATAAAGATGAAGAAATAAAAATAAAAGATGAAGAAATAAATAAATTAGAAAATGAAAAACTCAAATCAGAAATTAATCTTAAAAATGATCAGCTAACAACCATCACTATGCATTTGGTTAAAAACAATGATTTTATTCAAGATATTCAAAACAAAATTACTTCTTCTCTTGATAAGACTGATTCAAAAAAAGAATTGAATAACATTATTAAAACTATTGATAAAGAGCTCTCGAACAACGATTCTTGGGATCAATTCGCTTATCATTTTGATCAGGTTCATGGTAATTATTTAAAAAAACTCTCTGATAATAATATAAAATTATCTCCTAGAGAAATTAAACTAGCGGCATTTCTAAGAATGAATATGAGTTCTAAAGAAATCTCTAAAATGCTTAATATTACACCTCGAGGTGTGGAACTTGCCAGATATAGATTAAGAAAAAAATTAAATCTAAAAAGATCACAAAATTTGGTTGAATATTTAATAGATTTAGATAATTCTTAAATCTTCTGTAAATACATTTTGACTACTAATAGTTTTTATAATTATATTTCTAGAATATATTCTACAAGACTTTTTTTATGTGCTAACTCCATTTTTTTACGCAATCTATACCTCTTTATCTCAACACTCCTGCCAGAAATATTTAACAACGGAGCTATCTCTTTAGAAGATAAATTTAAACGTAAATAAGCACATAAACGTAAATCGTTTGGAGTTAAGTTGGGGTGTAATTCTTTAATTTTTTTAAAAAATCACTATCTGCATTATTAAAAGCCTCTTGAAATAATTCCCAATCACTAGAATTAGATAAGTTTTTGTTAATAATTTTTATTACGGGTTTAATTTTATCTTTATCATTAACTGCCGAAAGCTCTCCTTTAATGGTATTTAATATTTCATTCTTCTTTATTATATTCATTGTTGAACTTGACAATTCTCTAGTTTTGCTATCAATTTCATTTTGTAATTTTTCATTTTTCAATCGCATTATTTCTTTTTCACTTTTTAATTGTGACATAGAAAATTCTCGCTGCTTTTTATCCATTAACTTCTTTTTTTGCTTGGAATAATGTTGTTTATACAAACTATGCACTATTAGTAGCGATACAATAAATAGCAATGAATATACTAGAATTGCATTATTTGATAAATACCAAGGTCTTTTTATTACAAAAGAAAATGATGCTGTATTATTTGATAAATTATTACCAATTTTAGCATTTACATTAAAAGTGTAACTTCCGTGAGGTAAATTTTTAAAAGAAATCTCAGATTCTGTTGACCAATCGCTCCAATTATCATAAAGCCCTATTAACTGATATTGATAATAAACTGGACTAAATTTGTCAAATTTTGGAACACTATATGCAAAATTTAGGTTATTCTCTTTAGCACCGAATTTAATGTTATTTTCATGAGGAACAAATCCTTTTTCCTCGTTTAAAGTGCTTTTTTCAACTAAATTTATTGATACCACAAAGTCAGAATCAACTAACTTTTCCTTATTTAAAAGTATATAACCTCTAGAGGTGCCAAATAAATAAACTTCATTATTTAATCGAATTACACTCTCAAAACCAGCAATATCATTTCTTAAATAAGCAGGTAAATATATTTTATTGCTTTGCAGTGTATTATTTAATTTACCTGGAGAAAAATATACAATAGTTTTATTTGTAAAACCCCAAAGTGTATTTGATTCGTTGTCTAAAACAAGTCTTCCTGAGACAAAATCATCATTTTTCAAAAAATTATTAGTTAAAATAGAATCATTTTCAAATTCTTTTTTTTCAGTATTATATTTATAGATTCCTTTATCTGAAGTATATAAAATATCCCCATTATAATTAGATATTGCAGATTTAAGTGTTTTAGGAGCACTCTTTAATATTTTATAGCTTTTAACCTGCGTTAAATCGTTATTAACATCTAATAAAAATACACCTTTGTACTCATGATTTACTAAAATATCTCCGTCTCTAGTAAAATCAAAAAAGCGACTTGTAGGGTTAAAACCAGCAATCTTATTTCTTAATCTCCAAGTACCATTGCGCTTTTCAATAACATTTAAACCAAAATAATAACCTTGTACTAAAATATTAGGATTACTTTCTACAGCTTTAATTTCCATAGTTCCCATAATATCTGTAATAAGCGTTGCTTTGTTATTCTCTATTACAAATGTTCCCTTATTATGACCACAAAAAAGTGTATTATCAAAAACTTTTATACACCATACTTGACCATCTGTACCTTTAATAAATTCAAAATCATTATTTGAGTTTATTTTCTTATAAAATAATCCCTGATTAGTTCCTAAGTAGAGGTTATCTTCAAAAATTGCCGATGTATAAACAGAACCTAACTTTCCTTTAAAATCATTAAAAACTCTAAATGGAGAATTCATATTTACAACACTTATTCCATTATCTAAACCAAGCCAAAGGTTTTGATCCTCGTCTTCGACCATAGATAAAACTGTATTGTTATTTAGTCCTTTTTCCTGATCAATATGTAATACTAAATTTCCATTTTTATCTAACTGAAATATTCCATTAGAAATAGTTCCTAAAATAAAACTACCATTTGAAAGTTGTACACTACTGTATACACTAATAGTTGATATAACTGCATCTGCATTTATATTCCACTTTTTAATACCACTTTCGGTTAAATAATAAAAACCGCTATTTTGAGTTTGATAAAGAATTTTATCATTTGATTTAAAAATATTAACTAAAATATTGTTTTTAAGAACCCTATTGTCAGAAACCAAAACTGCTTCACCGTTTTCAATTTTAAAAATACCCTTTTCCATTTTCTGAAAATATATACTATTTTCAACCTTAAAAACTTTTGGAAGTTGTGTATCTGAGGTTATAATTTTAAAAGTTTCATCTTGGGTATTATAAACATATATTCTATTTAAAGATTGAAATAAAACCCATGATTCAAAATCAATAATATTCCAAAAATCTTCTTCTAACAAAGATTCTTTAAGTTTTTCACTTAATGAAGTATACTCTAAATTACCGAAATTATTTTTTTTCCAAAACCCAAATTCCATGTAGGCTCCAGTATAAATTCTATCATTAACACATTTTACAGAGCGTAAAACAGTGTTATTTGCTGAAGGATATAACCGCCATTTTTCACCACTAAATTCTAGCAAACCACTATTGTTTGCTATATAAATAAATTTTTTATTTGATTGATCAATGGACCAATTCTGATTTTCTGCTCCGTATATTTTAGACGAGTAATTTTCTATTGGAGGTAGCTCTTGCCCTGTAAGATTTAAACAGGCCAGAAACAATAGAACAGCTATTTTATTAAAAAATTTCAACACAAGTAATTCTAGGAATAATAAAGCAACTAAGATAATAATTTAAATGTTCTTTAAAATTATAAATTATAAATTTGTTTTTTTGTAAAAAAACAAAAAAAACTTAATAAGAAAGCCCGTATATTTAATGTTACTGTGTATTTTTTAAAGTAATTACAATTATTCTATAATTAATAAGTCATACTTTTTTTCGAAAATTTAATTTTTAAATTACGAATCATATCCTCTGTCATTGAATCTATAGTATATTTAGGTTTCCAATTCCAATCTTTTCTTGCACATGAATCATCAATACTCATTGGCCAAGAATCAGCAATTTTTTGTCTAAAATCTGGATTATAGGTCACTTTAAAATCTGGATATATTTTTTGAATTGCTTTTGTTAATTGTGCAGGATCAAAACTCATACCGGCTAAATTATAAGAAGTTCTAACAGAAATTGTTTCTTTTGGAGCGTCCATTAACTCAATGGTTGCTCTTATAACATCATCCATGTAAATCATAGGTAATGTTGTAGCACTATTTAAAAAACATTCATAATTTTCATTATTTATTGCTTTTATAAAAATATCTACTGCATAATCTGTAGTTCCTCCACCTGGTAAAGATTGATAACCTATAACGCCAGGATATCTTATAGAACGCACATCTAAACCATATTTATCAAAGTAATATTTACTCCAATTTTCACCAGCTACTTTGCTAATACCATATACAGTTGATGGCGTTAAATTAGAATCTTGAGCAGTATCAATTCTATCAATATTATCACCAAAAACAGCTATAGAACTAGGGAAAAATACTCTTTTTACATTGTAAAGTCTTGAAACTTCTAAAACATTAAAAAAAGTTTTCATATTAATATCCCAAGTATTTAAAGGATATTTTTCTCCGTTGGCAGATAAAATAGCCGCTAAATGATAAATCTGAGTAATATTGTATTTTAAGACTAATTCCTTCATTGCATCATAATCCGTAGCATCTAGAGTTTCAAAAATTCCAATAAATTTTGAATCTAATCTTAGATCAGTTGCTATTACATTATCAATGCCAAATTTATCTTGTAGTTTCTCAGTTAAAACAGTTCCTAACTGACCACTTGCTCCAGTAATTAATATTTTATCTTGAATCATTATTAAATATATTTTAGACAGTATAAAATTACATATTTATTAATATTTACAATCAAATAAACTAACATATAGAATAAAATAAGTATTTTTAACTATTAAAAAGCTTTTTTATACTAATTTTATCTAAAAATCATATTGAAATAATACAAAACCAGTAAATTTATCTTTTATGGAACGACTAGACGAAATAGATCTTAAAATTTTACGCATTTTACAAGAAGACTCAAAAAAAACTACCAAGGAAGTTTCTGAACTTTTAAATCTCTCTGCTTCACCTGTTTACGAAAGAATTAGAAGACTCGAAAAAAATGGTTATATAAAAAAATACGTTGCTATTTTAGATAAAAGACTTGTAAACAAACCAATTACGGCTATTTGTATGGTTTCGCTAAGATATCACAATGAAGGCTTTATTGAGAAGTTTGAAAGACAAATTAAAGCATTAAAAGAAGTTCAAGAATGCTACCACATGGCTGGAAAAGTAGATTTTTTCTTAAAAATTAATCTTGGTGATTTAGATGAATACCACGAGTTTGTTAGATTAAAATTATCTAAAATTGAAAATATTGGTGTACTGGAAAGCTATTTTGTTTTAAAAGAAATGTATAGCACTACGGCCTATTATTTTTAAAAACATTTATAAAGAAAGAGACTGCATAAAAAGTTAGGTTTTCGTCAACATGAACTTGCTTCAGGTTCTCATAATGATTGGTTGTCAGTATAATGTGATTCTGAATCAAGTTCAGAATGACGAGTTTCTAGTTTTTTAATCAGCCTCTTTTATAATATTCAGAATTTATTACTTAAATTATTTCTTAAGTACTTTTTTAAGTACTACATCTTTATCTAATTTTCTGGTACAAAAATACCAGTCCTTACATTCCATATCTTCTTTACCTTGCATTCTATCCTCTGCAGAACCACAAGAACCTGCAGGACCAATAATTACGTCATCTCCAGGTCTCCAATCAGCAGGAGTTGCAACTCCAAAGGCATCGGCAGCTTGCAAAGCAATAACCACTCTATATAATTCATCAAAGTTTCTACCTAAACTTAATGGATAATAAATAATTGTTCTAATAATTCCTTCTGGATCTATAACAAAGACAGCTCTTACAGCTTTTGTAGAATCTTCGTTAGGCTGCAGCATACCATATTTTTTGGCAACCTCCATAGTAATATCTTCAATCAATGGGAATTTAACTTCCACATTCTTCATTCCTTTATATTCAATTTTATCTTTAATTGAACGCAACCACGCAATATGACTATACAAACCATCTATAGATAAACCAACTAATTTACAATTAGCATTTAAAAATTTATCCTCCATACTTGCAAAAGTCATAAATTCTGAAGTACAAACCGGAGTAAAATCAGCAGGATGACTAAATAAAATTACCCAATCTCCTTTATAATCATTTGGAAAATGAATATCTCCTTGTGTTGTTACAGCTTTAAATTCTGGAGCTTTATCTCCAATTCTTGGCATTCCAGTATACTCTTGTTCTGTTTCCATTTATGTATTTTTTATATTTATAAATTATTTTCACTTTAAACTAGCAGCGCATTTACTGTGAGTAAATTTATAAAATGTAAGTTGCAATAATTGTAACTTAAATTACCCATTAAAGTTAAATTTAGGTTAAAACTTAAGCAAAATATACTTTAGATTTTACTTTATAAAACATACACAATGTTGAAGATTTTTTATTAAGCAATTTTACATTTATATCATAAAAAAAGCTGCTTAAAATAAATTTAAACAGCCTTCTTAAAAAATTTAGAAGTAACTTTATATTACCAAGTAAATATTGGTCTATGAGTCATCATATTATTTACTTTTTCTGCAATATTTTCTAAAATTGATTCGTCTGCATGGTTTTGAATTACTTCATCAATTAAATCAACAATAGCATTCATATCATCTTCTTTTAATCCACGAGTTGTAACTGCAGCAGTACCAACTCTTATCCCTGAAGTTACAAATGGTGATTTATCATCAAAAGGAACCATATTTTTGTTCACTGTTATATCAGCTTTTGTTAATGCATTTTCAGCATCTTTTCCACTTATGTCTTTATTTCTCAAATCAATTAACATGCAATGGTTATCTGTACCACCAGAAATAATTTCATATCCTTTAGCTACAAATGCATCGGCCATGGCAGCGGCATTTTTTTTCACTTGAATTTGGTAATGCAAAAACTCATCTGTTAAAGCTTCTCCAAATGCAATAGCTTTTGCTGCAATTACATGTTCTAAAGGCCCACCTTGATTTCCAGGAAAAACTGAGGAATTAATTAAAGTCGACATTTTTTTAAGCGAACCGTTTTTTAATTTTTGACCAAATGGATTGTCAAAATCTTTCCCAATCATAATCATCCCTCCTCTTGGTCCACGTAATGTTTTGTGCGTTGTAGTAGTTACAATATGGCAGTGTGGAATTGGATCATTTAAAATTCCTTTTGCAATTAAGCCAGCAGGATGTGAAATATCTGCCATTAAAATTGCTCCTACTTCATCTGCAATTTCTCTAAATTTTGCAAAGTCAATATCTCTCGAATATGCGGAAGCACCAGCAATAATTAATTTTGGTTTATGCTCTTTTGCTTGTTTCTCTAAATGATTATAATCAATTGTTCCAGTTGCTTTATCTACACCATAAAAAACTGGATTGTATAATTTACCAGAAAAATTTACTGGAGAACCATGCGTTAAATGTCCACCGTGAGATAAATCAAATCCTAAAATTGTATCTCCAGGTTTTAAACAAGCAGCATAAACAGCTGTATTTGCTTGTGATCCCGAGTGCGGTTGCACGTTTACATATTCAGCTCCAAAAAGTTCTTTTGCTCTATCTATAGCTATTTGTTCCACAATATCTACAACTTCACAACCACCGTAATATCTTTTACCAGGATATCCTTCTGCGTATTTATTAGTTAGAATAGAGCCTTGCGCCTCCATAACTTGCTCACTTACAAAGTTTTCTGAAGCAATTAACTCTAATCCGTTAGTTTGTCTTACTCTTTCGTCTTCAATTAAATCGAAAATAATTTGGTCACGTTGCATGCGTTTTACTTGTTTAAAAGTTAAATTAATCGCAAAAATAGTAATTTCATTTTTCTTTTAAGCAGAAACATATATATTTGATAAGAAAATTTAATTGAACAAAA
Organism: uncultured Flavobacteriaceae bacterium; assembly: GCA_942492305.1. Lineage (GTDB taxonomy): Bacteria > Bacteroidota > Bacteroidia > Flavobacteriales > Flavobacteriaceae > Lutibacter. The sequence continues at coordinate 90,586 of CALOEI010000007.1, forward strand.
TTTAAGTATATCGATATGGAAATAATTGCAAACGATCAAAACAGAAAAACTTGGCTACCCATAGAAGAAGGATGCGATTTCCCAATTCAAAATATACCTTTTGGAGTTTTTATTACAAGAGATGATATTATAACCATTGGTACAAGAATAGGTGAATATGCTATTGATTTAGGCGCATTTCATCAATTAGGCTATTTTAATGGAATCCCATTAACCGATGATATTTTTATGCAAGATTCCTTAAACGATTTTATTGCAGATGGTAGAAAAACTTGGCGTTTAGTAAGAAATAGAATTGCTGAAGTTTTTGATGCCGAAAATCCTAGTTTACGTGATAACGAGAAACACAAAGAAATAATAATTTTTGATGTAAATGAAGTTGAGATGTTAATGCCTGTTGATGTTGGTGATTATACAGACTTTTATTCGAGTAAAGAACATGCTACCAATGTTGGCACCATGTTTAGAGGAAAGGACAATGCTTTAATGCCAAATTGGTTGCATATCCCTGTCGGTTATCACGGACGTTCTTCATCTGTTGTTGTTTCTGGAACAAACATTAGAAGACCTTACGGACAAACATTACCTAAAGATGCTTCAAGCCCAGTTTTTGGCCCTTCACAAAGATTAGATATGGAACTTGAAACTGCATTTATTACAACTTCTGCTAACGATTTAGGAAAACCAATTAATATAAATGAAGCTGAAGAAAATATTTTTGGAATGGTGTTGTTAAACGATTGGAGTGCTCGTGACATTCAAAAATGGGAATATGTGCCTTTGGGTCCTTTTTTAGGTAAAAACTTTGCCTCTACAATTTCTCCTTGGATTGTTACATTAGATGCGCTAGAACCTTTTAGATGTGAAAGCCCTAAACAAGAAATTAAACCATTACCGTATTTACAATCTAAAAATACCAATAACAGCTTCGATATTAAATTAGAAGTAACTTTAGAAACAGAAAATGGTGATTTAAATACATTAAGTAACTCTAATTTTAAATATTTATATTGGACAATGGCTCAGCAATTAGCGCATCATACCATAAATGGTTGTAATGTTAGAGCAGGTGATTTAATGGGAAGTGGAACAATTTCTGGCCCTACTGAAAATAGTTACGGTTCGTTATTAGAACTTACTTGGGGAGGAAAAAAACCTATTACATTAAAAGATGGTACAACACGTACTTTTTTAAACGATGGTGATAACTTAATTTTACGCGGTTATTGCGAAAATAAAAATGGAAGAATCGGTTTTGGAAAATGTACTGGTAAAATTTTACCTCCAATAAAATATTAAATTTTTACATTCATAAATTGAATTGATAAAACCCTAAAAGCATTTGCTTTTAGGGTTTTTTATTACATTTGGCATTACTATTGTATTAATTCATTTTAAGTTTAAAACAATTACATTATGATAAAAAAATTACTATTAATTAGTGTAATAATTTCAATTGTTTCTTGTTCTAGCGTAAAAAGAACCCAAGAAGCAATCAACTACGGAAATTATAATGAAGCTATTGCAATTGCTTTAAAACATTTAAAAAACAATAAGACAAAAAAAAGCAATCAAGAATATATTTTATTACTTGAAGATGCTTTTCAAAAAGCAACTGCTAAGGATTTAGAATATATTTCATTTTTAAAAAAAGATGGTAATCCTACTAACTTAGAGAAAATATATAATACTTATTTACAACTTAATAAAAGACAAGAGTTAATTAAACCATTGTTACCCCTACCAATTATAGCTAAAAAAAGAAATGCTCAATTTTTAATAACTAATTATACTGAGGATATTTTAAATTCCAAAAGTAAATTATCAGAATATTTGTATTCAAACGCTACGCAATTAATTGAGAAAGCAAGTAGTAAATTAGATTTTAGAACTGCTTATAATGATTTAAACTATTTAAACGAAATAAATCCTAACTATAAAAAAACCAATTACTTAATAGAACAAGCGCATTTAAAAGGGACAGACTATGTTTTTGTTTCACTTAAAAATAAAACCGAACAAATTATACCGGCAAAATTAGAAGATGATTTATTAAATTTTAACACATATAAATTAAATAATTTATGGACTGTTTTTAATACAAATAAACAACCAGAATTAGTGTATGATTATGAAATGGAAATTATTTTTACAGACATTAGTATTTCTCCAGAACAAATTCACGAAAAAGAAATTTTCAAAAGTAAAGAAATTGTTGATGGTTGGAAATACTTAAAAGACAGCAATAATAAATATGTAAAAGATAGCTTAGGAAACAATATTAAAGTAGATGTTTATAAAAATGTTACGTGTATTGTTAAAAATATTGAACAATATAAAACGGTTCTAGTAACTGGTTTAGTTAGTTATTTTAATTTAAACACAAATCAATTAATTGAAAGTTATCCATTAACAAGTCAGTTTATTTTTGAAAATAAATATGGTACTTATAAAGGAAATAGAAAGGCTTTAGATAAAAAACATTTAGACTTAATAAAAAATGAATACATCCCATTCCCAAGTAACGAACAAATGGTATTTGATTGTGGAGAAGATTTAAAAAATAAAATTAAGAATATTATTATTGGTAATAAGTTTAGAAATTAAATTTCATCAATTAAATTTGAAATAATATCATAATGCGATGCGTGTTTTATCACTTCTCCATTTTTTAATACAATAGCTTGCGGTGATTGATGATAAACATTAAATTCTTTTGAAATTTGATTGGATATATTTCTAAATCTTATTAAATCTAAATAATAAAAAGCAACGGTTTCTGCACTAGAGTCTGTTGCTTTTTCAAATTTTGTAAGCACTCCACTACTTATTCCACAACGTGTACTGTGTTTAAAAACAACTACCAATTTAACTTTTGACAATTCAACAATTTCTTTCAATTGATTTGCTTCAGTTAAAGGAATCCAATTAAAGTTATTCTTATTATTTGAATCATTATTTGACTCAAAAAAACTACCAAAAATTCCCATATTAATTTTGCATTATTTGTACCTTTAATAAGGTATTATGTTACTTCTAAAAATAGACAAATTGTCGCTAACTCCTTTAAAAACAAGACAAAATGACCTTTTTTTATCAATAGTTTTAATTGGAATATTATTTGAAAGCACAAATATAGATACAAAAAATATAAAACGTTATGAACTTTAATAAATTTACTATAAAATCGCAAGAAGCTATTCAAAAAGGACAGCAAATTGCACAAAACTTAAATCATCAACAAATAGAAAATTCACATATTTTAAAAGCTATTTTTGAAGTTGATGAAAATGTAACTCCTTTTATTTTAAAAAAATTAGGAGTAAATATAGAGTTGCTAAAAAGTTTGGTAGATAAAACTATTGAAAGCTATTCAAAAGTAACAGGTGGTGGTGAAACTACGCTTTCTAGAAATGCTTCAAAAATGTTAACTACTGCAACAAATGAAGCCAATGATTTAAAAGATGAGTTTGTTTCAATTGAACATTTATTATTAGCAATTTTAAAAACAAAAGATACTACTTCTCAAATTTTAAAAGATCAAGGAGTTTCTGAAAACGATTTAAAAGCCGCTATTACAGAACTAAGAAAAGGTAGTAATGTGACTTCTCAAAGTGCCGAAGAAACTTATAATTCTTTAAATAAATTTGCTCGAAATTTAAATCAGTTAGCAAAAGATGGCAAGTTAGATCCAGTAATTGGTAGAGATGAAGAAATTAGAAGAATTCTGCAAATATTATCACGTAGAACAAAAAACAATCCAATGTTGGTTGGTGAACCTGGAACTGGTAAAACTGCTATTGCTGAAGGTTTAGCACATAGAATTATTGATGGTGATATCCCTGAAAACCTAAAAGGACAAACAAATTTTTGCCTTAGATATGGGAGCACTTATTGCAGGTGCAAAATATAAAGGTGAATTTGAAGAACGCTTAAAATCGGTTATAAAAGAAGTAACATCTGCAGAAGGTGATATTGTACTTTTTATCGATGAAATTCATACACTAGTTGGTGCTGGTGGCGGACAAGGCGCTATGGATGCCGCAAATATTTTAAAACCTGCTTTAGCTCGTGGCGAATTAAGAGCTATTGGAGCAACTACTTTAGATGAATATCAAAAATATTTTGAAAAAGATAAAGCTCTCGAACGAAGATTTCAAAAAGTAATTGTTGATGAGCCAGATACAGAAAGTGCCATTTCAATTTTGCGTGGAATAAAAGAAAAATATGAAAATCACCATAAAGTACAAATAAAAGATGATGCCATAATTGCTGCTGTAGAACTATCGCAACGCTATATTTCTAACCGTTTTTTACCAGATAAAGCTATTGATTTAATGGATGAAGCTGCTGCTAAATTACGTATGGAAATTAATTCGAAACCTGAAGAATTAGATGTTTTGGATAGTAAAATTATGCAGTTAGAAATTGAAATTGAAGCTATTAAACGGGAAAAAGATGAAAAAAAATTAGCTTTATTAAAAAAAGAAATTGCAAATATTAAAGAGGAGCGCAACGAGATTAACGCAAAATGGGTAAGTGAAAAAGAATTGGTAGATAATGTTCAAAATAGTAAAGAAGCTATTGAAAACTTTAAACTAGAAGCAGAACGTGCCGAGCGTGAGGGAGATTATGGTAAGGTTGCTGAAATTAGATATGGAAAAATAAAAGAAGAGCAAGAAAAACTTGAAAAGCTTCAAAAAGAAATTAGCTGAAAATCAAGATTCAGCCTTAATAAAAGAAGAAGTTACAAGAGAAGATATTGCTGAAGTTGTTGCAAAATGGACAGGAATTCCAGTTACTAAAATGTTGCAAAGTGAACGTGAAAAACTATTAAATTTAGAAGATGAATTACACAAAAGAGTTGTTGGACAAGAAGAAGCAATTGCAGCTGTTTCAGATGCTGTTAGACGTTCAAGAGCTGGTTTACAAGATGATAAAAAACCTATTGGATCATTTTTTTTTTTTAGGAACAACAGGTGTTGGAAAAACAGAATTAGCAAAAGCCTTAGCTGAATATTTATTTGATGATGAAAATTCAATGACACGTATTGATATGAGTGAATATCAAGAACGACATGCAGTGAGTAGATTGATTGGTGCGCCTCCAGGATATGTTGGTTATGATGAAGGTGGACAATTAACAGATAAAGTTAGAAGAAAACCTTACAGTGTTATTCTTTTAGATGAAATTGAAAAAGCACATCCTGATACTTTTAATATTTTATTGCAAGTATTAGATGAAGGCCGTTTGACAGATAATAAAGGTAGAGTTGCAGATTTTAAAAACACTATTATTATTATGACCTCCAATATGGGTTCTCATATTATTCAAGAAAAATTTGAAAAAATGGATATGAAAAATAGAGAACTTGTAACAGAAGCTACAAAAGTTGAAGTTATTGGATTGTTAAGACAAACAATTCGTCCAGAGTTTTTAAATAGAATTGATGAAATTATAATGTTTACTCCTTTAAATTTAGAAGAAATTCATCAAATAGTGAAGCTACAATTAAATGGCTTGATTAAGATGTTGAAAGCACAAGATATTCACATTGAATATACTGAAGATTTGGTTGAAGCACTTGCAAATAAAGGGTTTGACCCTCAATTTGGAGCAAGACCTGTAAAAAGAGTAATTCAAAAAGAAATTTTAAATCAATTTTCTAAAGAAATTTTATCAGAAAGAGTAACATCTGATAGTCATATTTTATTAGATGCATTTGACGATAAAATTGTGTTTAGAAATAAATAATGTAACTTTAAATTAATTGAAAACTTTTTTTTTATTTTTTTTTTCTTTTTTTTTTTTTTTTTTTTTTTTTTTTTTTTTTTTTTTTTTTTTTTTTTTTTTTTTTTTTATTTTTTTTTTTTATTTTATTTATTTGTAAATATAAAAAACAAAAAAAAAAAAATTTTGAATTAATTTTTTCATAAGGATTTTTTTTGGTAATATTTGTAATTATTCGTTTTACCTATTAAATAATATAATTTATGTTAGAAAAAAGTAGTTTTTTTTTTTTTAAGAAATTTAATTATGTAAATACGTAACAATTTCAGAAAATTTAACGAAAATAATGATAAATATCTAAGAAATAGTCGAAAGAATTAGTAAATTAAAAAATATTTTTAAAATTTTGAATACTATTCCTGTTCTAATTATTTTAGAGTAACCTTTTCTTAATTAATGTTGCTCATAGAAAATAGTTCAAGAAACCGAAACAACAACTATTACTATTTAATTAGACAATCACGCTGAAAAAGATCGTTAAAGATCCAGTAAATAAAAATCCAAATCTCACAGAAAAGGGTGTTGATAGAGCTATAAAATTGGAGTTCAACTTTTGAGTATATTAACTTCGATTATATTTTTTCAACAAATTACAATAGAACTATTCAAACTGCTTTACCAACTTCAAAAAGTAAGGATCTAAAAATTCAATTTTACAATCCATCAGATTTATACAATGAAGTCCAGATTTAAAACCTTAAAAACTAAACCTGTAAAAAACAGTTTTAATTGTTGGACATAGCAACACTACACCCCAATTTGTAAATAATATTATTGGTCAAAAATAAAGAAGAAAAGTATCCTGAAATAGAAGATAGTCAATAACTCAAATTTATATATTTTAACAATTACAATTTCAGAAAATACTAAAAGTGCTATTTTATTAAAAATTCAAAATTAAAAGTTAGCTTTTTCAACATGTAAAATTGTATGTTTTAGCTTCATTTTGTACTATATTTGCAGTCTTATGCAGAAGAAAATTAACATAAAAAATAAAAAAGCTCGTTTTGAATACGAGATTTTAGATAAATATATTGCTGGTATTCAATTAACAGGTACTGAAATTAAATCTATTCGAGAAAGTAAAGCGAGAATTACAGAAAGTTTTTGTGAATTTAACGAACAAGGAGAACTATTTGTAATAAATATGTTTATTGAAGAGTATTTATACGGACATGCATATAATCATAAACCAAAAAGTGAACGTAAATTATTATTAAATAAACAAGAACTTAAAAAACTACAAAAAGAAGTTCAGAATGTAGGTTTAACAATAATTCCTTTGCGGTTATTTTTAACTGAAAAAGGTTGGGCTAAACTAGAAATTGCATTATGTAAAGGAAAGAAAAACTATGACAAACGTGAAGTAATGAAAGATCGTGATAACAAACGTGATTTAGCTCGAATAAAATAAGATTTCAATTAAAAGTGCAAATTTAGTTTATTTTAAGTTAATACGTTGGAAAAATTTACTGCTAATAATTTACATTTACTTATTAATTAAACTATTGCTATTCCCTTCACTTTTAATCGATACTAAAATTGACATTTTTTTATTCTTTATTTTATTATTTTCAATTCTTTTTATTACTGCTGCAGGTTATATTATTAATGATATTTATGATGTAAATGCAGATTTAATTAACAAACCTAAAAAAGCTAATTGTTTCAAAAATTATTTCTAAAGAACAAGCAAATACAATGGTACTTATATAACAAATACTATAGGTATTAATTTTAGGAATATTTCATTTTGCTTGCAAAAAATTCAGAAACCTAGTTTTTCATTTATTTTTATTGGTGCGTCACTTCTACTCTATTATTATTCAAAAAAATTAAAAGCAATTCCTTTTATTGGAAATTTTATAGTATTCCTTTCTAATTGCATTAAGTTTTTTTTTATTAGGTTTTTCGATATTGATTTTGAAATAAAAAATGAACTCAAAAATTAGCCCTTAGTATTATTTTAGGTATTGTTTTTTTTTGCTTTTTTTATTAACCTAACTAGAGAAATAGTTAAAGATATAGAAGATATAAATGGAGATTATTATTTAAAAATGAAAACATTACCAATTATATTTGGAATAAATAGAATCAAAAATATTTTGCTTTATATACCATGTTTTCTCCCAATCGTTTTATTGATTTTTCTAATGTTTAATTTTGCATCAATTTATAAATTTTACAACATATATTTATTTATTCTTCACAGTGCTTCCTTTGGTTTATGTATTTTTAAAATTGTTTTCAGAAAAAATAAAAACGACTTCAAAAAATAAGTTTATTGTTAAAAATCATAATGTTTTTAGGGGTAAATTCTTTAATAATCTTTTCAAAATTTCTTTAAAATGCTTGAACATAAATTCAAACAAAAAAATATTATTTTAGCATCGGGTTCACCCAGACAAGATTTATTTAAAGAATTAGATGTCAACTTTACAATTCAAGTTAAAGATGTTGCAGAAACTTATAGTGCTAAGTTAAAAGGCGAAGAAATAACCAATTATTTAGCAAAATTAAAAGCTGCAGCTTTTGAAAATGAAATATTAAAAACGATATAATTATTACTTCAGATACTATTGTTTGGTATAAAAACAAAGCATTAGAGAAAAACCAAAAAACGCTCCACAAGCAATAAAAATGTTGCAAGAGTTATCAGGTAAAAAGCACAAAGTTTTTTCTTCCGTTTGCATTAAAACCAAGTATCGCGAACTAGTATTTTCTGATCTTACAACAGTTTCTTTTAAACCATTGGAGTTAGATGAAATTGAATATTATGTAAAAAATTATAAACCTTTCGATAAAGCTGGTGCCTATGGAATTCAAGAATGGATAGGTTTAATAGGTGTTACCAAGATAGAAGGAAGTTATTTTAATGTAATGGGATTACCTGTTCATAAATTATATGAAGAATTAATGAAATTATAAGCTCGTACCATAAATTATCATTATTTTTGAGCGATTTTTAATAAAACACAAAATGAAAAAATACACATATACCGAAAAAAAAGATACAAGATCAGGGTTTGGAGCTGGATTAGCTGAATTAGGAGATAAAAATGAAAATGTTGTTGCCCTATGTGCCGATTTAATTGGTTCATTAAAAATGGATAAGTTTATTGAAAATCATCCTGATCGGTTTTTTCAAGTTGGAATTGCAGAAGCTAATATGATTGGGATTGCTGCTGGCTTAACCATTGGTGGTAAAATTCCGTTCACAGGAACTTTTGCAAATTTTTCTACTGGTAGAGTTTACGATCAAATTCGCCAATCAGTTGCATATTCAGGAAAAAATGTAAAAATATGTGCTTCGCATGCTGGTTTAACATTAGGTGAAGATGGTGCAACACATCAAATATTAGAAGATATTGGTTTAATGAAAATGTTACCAGGTATGACAGTTATTAATACTTGTGACTATAATCAAACCAAAGCAGCTACTATTGCAATTGCAGATTACGATGGTCCTGTTTATTTGCGTTTTGGCCGTCCAGTTGTTCCTATTTTTATGCCAGAAAATGAAGAATTCAAAAATTTGAAATTGGAAAAGCAATTCAACTTACTGAAGGAACTGATGTTACAATTGTTGCTACAGGACATTTAGTTTGGGAAGCCTTACAAGCTTCTGAGCAATTAGAAGCTAAAGGAATTAGTGCTGAAGTTATAAATATACATACAATTAAACCTTTAGATGATGAAGCAATTTTAAAATCTGTTGCTAAAACTGGTTGTATTGTTACTGCTGAAGAACATAACGTAATTGGTGGTTTAGGAGAAAGTATTTCAAGGTTATTAGTTCAAAACAATTTAGTACCTCAAGAATTTGTTGCAGTTAACGATAGTTTTGGAGAAAGTGGAACCCCTGCACAATTAATGGAAAAATACAAATTAAATGATGCCGCCATTGTTGCTGCGGTTGAAAAAGTAATAGAAAGGAAATAATAACACTTTTTTTTCGTTTTAACTGATATAATAACCCAAAAATTTATTTATATGAAAAAAAGAACAATAATATTTTCAATTGTATTTTTAGCTTCAATAATGCTAATGAATGCGCAAAGCGATTTTGGTATTAAGGGTGGTTTAAGCTACAATACAAATGGAGATCTTAAAGAATTCACTACTGAAGTTACCGATATTTATAAGAATGAAGGAAAAGGAAAATCTGGTTTTAATGTAGGTTTTTATGGAAAATTAGATTTAGGTGCTATTTATATTAGACCAGAATTAGTTTACACAAAAACTACTAGTGAATATGAATTAAATACTGGAAATACAGAAGACTATAAAATTTCTAAAATTGATGTTCCTGTATTAGTTGGTTTTAAACTTATTGGTCCTTTAAATGTTTTTGCTGGTCCAGCTTTTCAATATTATTTAGAGAACGATTTAAAAGGAATTCAGATAAGCGATGTAGAAAACGACTTTTCTGTGGGTGTTAATATAGGTTTATCTGTAGAAATTGGAAGATTTGGAATTGATGCTAGATATGAAAGAGGTTTAAGCGAAAATGAAGCAAACTGGACAAATGCAGGTGAAACATTTACTTTAGATTCTAGACCAGAACAATTAATTTTTAGTTTATCTTACAGTTTATCTAAAAATAATAAATAGTCATTTTTTAAGGTTTAATAAATTATAAACTTCGAGTATCATTTTTACTCGAAGTTTTTTTATTTCTTACACATACCGTCCTAGTCTTCTATCTCACTAGGTTGTTTTAAAAGCTAATAATAAGCCCCTATAGAATTAATTAAACGTAATCTAATATTTTGTTAAAATAGCTTCGTTACTTCTAAAATTTCAAATAAATTTGTACATTAACAAGCATAGAAATTTAAACATTTTATGTATATGTTATTACAAATAATTACAATACATATAATTAAAAAAATATAGTCATGAAAAATACAATTAAAATTTTAGGATTAATTGCGGTAATAATGGTAAGTTCTTTATTGATTTTTGCAACAAAATCTAATAAAGAAATGAATGCACCTAAAATATCCGATACAGATACAAACACAAGTGAAACGTACCGAATTAGAGCTTTAAAAATACCTTCTAATTTAGACTTTGCTGGAGAACGTGTTCCAATTGAAAAAGCAGATATTAAAGAACGTATAGATCGTGAATTACTAGTAAATACCTATTGGCAATCTAACGGATTACTATTGTTTAAAAGAGCGCATAAATATTTTCCAATTATAGAACCAATTTTAGCAAAAAATGGAATTCCAGATGATTTTAAATATTTGGCGGTTATAGAAAGTGGTTTACAGGATGTTACCTCACCAGCTGGCGCAAAAGGGTTTTGGCAAATAATGAGTTCAACAGCTAAAGAAAATGGATTGGAAGTGAATTCTAACGTAGACGAACGTTATCATTTAGAAAAAGCTACACAGGTTGCTTGCGATTATTTAAATGCTGCTAAACAACGTTTTGGAAGCTGGACTTTGGCTGCAGCCGCATATAATGCAGGAAATGCTGGTATTGATAGAAGGCTTAAAGCTCAAAAAGTTGATGATTATTACGATTTATTGTTAGTTTCAGAAACAAGCAGATATTTACCTAGAATTGTAGCGGTAAAAGAAATATTATCAAACCCTAATAAATATGGTTTTATATTTGAAAAAGAAGATTTATATGACTTAGAAAAAACCAAAATTATTAAAGTTGATACAGCTATAACTGATATTGCAGCATTTTCTAAAAGTTTAGATATTAATTACAAAATTTTAAAAACTCATAATTCTTGGTTGCGCGAAAATAAACTAAATAATAAATCACGCAAACTGTATGAAATAAAAATTCCAACGGAATTATAATATGAAAATGACTTTAACCGCAATTATTACTTTAATTATTATTGGATTACTAGCAGGAATTTTAAGTGGCTTAGTTGGTGTAGGTGGTGGTATTATTATGGTTCCTTTATTTGTTATTTTTTTAGGGTTAACGCAACACAATGCTCAAGGTTTAAGTTTAGCTGTAATGCTTCCTCCAGTAACTTTTTTAGCTGTATACAACTACCATACTAGTGGAGATGGAGGAAATATAGATTGGAGAGTTGCTTTAATTGTTGCTACATTATTTATTATTGGTGGCTTCATCGGTTCTAAAATAGCACTTCAAATAGATCAACGAATGCTAAAAAGAATTTTTGGAGTTCTTATGTTAATTGTTGCAATTAAATTAATTTTTACTAAATAAAATAGACCTTATTTTTTATCTATTATCTTAATAAACATCTACCTTTTTAATATTTTAATAAAATATCCTTATATTAAGCATTTAACAATTTAAAACCAATAAATGGATTTCACAAACCCATTAGTGTATGGGGTTCCCTGCTTCTTAGCACTAATTCTACTTGAACTTACTTACAGCAAAAGCCACAATAAAAAAGATTTGTATGAATGGAAAGATTTAGGAGCCAGCTTATTCATGGGTGTTGGCTCAGCAATAATTGCTCCTCTTATAAAAACTATTTCTGCAATTGTTATTTTCACAGTTGTTTTTGAACTTTTTAATCCTGAAATTAATGGCGTTAGAACCAATATTATGGGTTGGGAATCTTTTGGCTATGCTTGGTATATATGGATTGCCTGTCAAATATTAGATGATTTTACTTACTACTGGTTTCATAGGCAAAACCATATGGTACGTTTTTTATGGGCTGCACATATTGTACATCATTCTTCCGATAATTTTAATCTTGGTACAGCTGTTCGTAACGGATGGTTTACCATTTTATACAAACCTTTATTTTATATGTGGATACCTGCATTAGGTTTTAGACCCGAAATGGTGGTAGTTTGTTTAGGTATTGAAGCGCTTTGGCAATTTCAATTACACTCTGTTTATATTCCAAAAATGGGATTTCTAGAAAAAATATTCAATACTCATACAATGCACCAAGTTCACCACGCAAAAAATGTAGCATATATGGATAAAAATCACGGTGGTTTTTTAAATATTTTTGATAAAATGTTTGGAACTTGGAAAGAATTAGATAACTCTATTGAAATTAAATATGGAGTTACACACGCTCCAAACTCTTACAATCCTTGGGTAATTTTAACCCATGAATACAAAGATATTTGGAACGACACCAAAAGATCAAAAAATTGGTATCATAAATTTATGTATATTTTTGGACCACCTGGATGGAGTCATGATAATAGTACACAAACAGTTAAACAAATGCAATTAGAATTAAAGCAATAATATCTATAAATTTTTTAAAAAATATTTAATTATATTTGAATTCACTAACCCCTAAACCCCAAACATGAAAAAAATTACTGTTATCACATTACTATTATTTTGTACGTTTATATATGCACAAGATGATAAACAAGATATCAATCCACTTAGAGTTGGTTTAAAAATTGGTACACCTAATATAATTGGTGGAAATTTAGAATTTGTAACTCCATTATTATCTAATAGAATTGCTCTATTTGTGGATTATTCAGGCTTTACAATTAAAGAAGATAAGTCTAAAATTGCATTAAAATATTTTGAAGCTGGAACCAATATTTACTTTGAAAGAAAATGGTAAAGGTTTATATGCCTCATTAGCTTATGGAACTTTAAACCTTGATGGAAATTATAAAGATGCAGAAACAATAAATGGTACTTTATATGAAGGAGAGGCTGATGGAAGTATTCAAGTAAGCACATTAAATGCAAAAATTGGTGCAAAACTCGGTAACAAAATTTATTTTAGAATTGAAGCTGGCTATGGTTTTGGTGATATTCCGCAACAAATTGAAGTTACAGGTACAGAAAAAACTACAGGAACAACACAAACCGATTATGTAGAATTACCTGATGATATTCCAGGTATCGATGAAAATGGTTATTTACTATTTAATATTGGTTTCGGAATTTCATTTTAAAAATTATAAATTATATCTTACTAAAATAAAAACACTAAATAAATATTTATGGGACTATCAAATAATGACATTTTAAAAAAATTACGTGTAGCACATAAATTAAGAGATACCGATATTATAAAAATTTGCGAATTAGTTGATTTTAAAGTTAGTAAAAGTGAATTAGGCGCCATTTTTAGAAGTGAGGATCACCCAAAATATATGGAATGTGGAGATCAATTTTTACGTAATTTTTTAAACGGATTAATTATTCATTTAAGAGGTCCAATGCCTCCAAAACAACCTAAAAAGCCGTGATAAAAAAGAATTAACATTGTATATTTAAAAAAAGTGTAAGTAAACTAAACCTAACAGGTTTTTAAATTCTTTTAGGTTTTTAGCCTTTTAACAAAACGATTTTTGTACAGTTTCAAATTCTTGTATAATTTCTTCTACAATTTCTACAGCTGGTTGTATTTTACAAATTAAACCTGCAATTTGACCAATTTCAAGTTCTCCGTTTTCTAAATCACCTTCAAACATACCTTTTTTAGCTCTGGCTCTACCCAATTTTTCTTTTAATACTTCTAAAGTTGCTTTTTGTTGATATAATTCTTGAACTTCATTGTAAAACTTATTTTTTATCAACCTAACTGGAGCCAATTCTTTTAAAGTTAACTGAGTATCTCCGTCTTGTGTTTTTAAAACTTCATTTTTAAAATTAATATGTGCTGAGGATTCATAACTAGCAACAAACCTACTACCAATTTGTACACCATCTGCTCCTAAAACCATGGCGGCTAACATTCCTCTACCAGTAGCAATACCTCCGGCTGCAATTACAGGAATTGTTAACTTGTCTTTTACCATAGGAATTAAAGTAAACGTTGTGGTTTCTTCCCTCCCATTATGTCCACCTGCTTCAAAACCTTCAGCAACAACAGCATCAACACCAGCTTGTTCAGCTTTTAAAGCAAATTTTACACTACTTACCACATGCACAACTTTAATACCATTTTGTTTTAAAAATGGAGTCCAAGTTTTTGGATTTCCAGCTGAAGTAAACACAATTTTAACACCTTCTTCAACAATTATTTGCATAATTTCTTCAATGTTTGGATATAACATTGGCACATTTACTCCAAAAGGTTTCGAGGTAGCTCTTTTACACTTTTGAATATGTTCTCTTAAAACATCTGGATACATAGAACCTGCTCCAATTAAACCTAAACCACCAGCATTGCTTACCGCTGAAGCTAATTTCCAACCACTATTCCAAACCATACCGGCCTGAATTAATGGATATTTAATTTGAAATAATTCTGTAATGGTATTTTTCATGTATCTACTTATTATTTTTTAGAGACCACGTGCAGTTTGCTATCAATCATTTAGTAATGTAATAAACATTTTAACCTACTCGTTTCATTTAATTTTTAAGAATTTTAAAGGTCTCAATCTCATTATCATATTGAACTTGAAAAAAGTACAATCCGTTTGTTAGGAAAGAAATATTAACTTTAGGATTTGATTTGTGCACTGTATCTTCAAAAATAATATTACCCAAAATAGAATAAATAGCAAAATTTAATTCAGTTGTTTCATTCGGGAAATTAAAATTTATTTCAGTTGTAATTGGATTTGGGTAAATACTAATATTATTTATTAGATCTATTTTTTTTGAAAAAACACCTTCACAAACAATGCTCGATTTTACTTCAATTAAATCGCCTTGTTCAATTTCTAGTTCAAAATTAGTGTTTAAAGTATTTATTTTTACTATGCCATTTAAATAGACTGTAAATGGCGGTGTACCTGTATTTAATTCAATTTTTGCAGATTTTGAAGTTACTTCAGCTTTTCCAGAAATCGATTCTCCTTGTGCAATGTTTACAGTATAACATTGATTAAATTTTGATTTTCTAAGAAAATACAAACTTCATATGCTCCAACATTCTAAATCTAGTAAGTGCTAACTTATTTTCATTTGTAAAAGAATAATTTGAATTATTTATAGTAATGCCGTATAAGTATATGGTAAATTTGCAGAAATATTAATTTCTCCATTATTTTTATCGATACAAGTTTCACTAATTACTTCAATATTAAAATTATTTGAAGGCATATAAAAACAACCTGTTTCATCTACAATAGTTCCCTTTGGTGTATTTGGGCATACATCTATATCATTCAAAACACCATCGCCATCAACATCGTTATCATCAACAAAATTTTCCTCAAAAATAGATTTAAAGTTAGGGATACCATAACCTTCTTGGTTGGTATATGATGGGAACAAATGAGCAGATTCTTTTATTAACTGTGTAATTTCTGCATTAGTTTTATTAGGAAAAGCTTGCCACAAACAAGCAACAACACCCGTTAAAACTGGTGAAGAAAACGAAGTACCATTTCCTGTCACAACACTTCCTGATGTATTAATTAGTGCAGTAGTTTGACCTTGAGCACTAACATCTGGTTTTATTCTATTATCTGAAGTTGGTCCATAAGAACTAAAAGAAGCAATAACCTTCCTGAAGCATCTACAGCACCAATACTGTTAAAACTGAGGGCATCTGCAGGAGCATTAATATAAGGCCAAGCAGCATCATTCCCCTCATTCCCAGCAGAATTAACTAATATCATTCCACGAGAAAAAGCAATTTCAGCACCTCTAGTAATAAATGTTGTTTTTCCGTCCATATCACTATAATCGTAATTATGATCAGGATTGTCATAAAAAACAGAATATCCTAAAGAGGTATTAATTACATCTACACCCAAACTATCTGCTCTTTCAGCAGCTTCAACCCATAAACTTTCTTCTAATTTAACTTCTACAGGAGCGTTTTCGGTTCTAAATAAGTAAAAACTAGCATCTGGAGCGGTTCCAACAAAACTTCTAGTTGCTCCATCAACTCCTTGCTCTTAACCTGCAATAGTTGATAAAACCGATTGTTCCGTGATCAATCTCCTGTATAAAAATTAGCACTTCTATCTACAAAATTATAACCTCCTAAAATTTGACTGTTATCTCTAATTCGTTTAAAAGCAGTTAATAGTATTTACTTTTGGAAAACCTCCGTCAATAATTGCAATTTGCATTCCTCAGCCTGTAAAATTATTCTGATGCAAAGTAGTTCCTTCAAGCTTTGCTATTTGATTCTCTGCATTTCCATAATCAAAATCTGTAAGGTACTTCTAATTGTTTTTTTCGACGTTATCTGTTTTTTTTCAGAAATTATAGTTTTTCGAACTATTTAAGCGTTCTATTAGCAAATTCTATAGTTTACAAATACAAAACTCAAGATACTTCTAAATTTGATAACGCATCATATTTGATTTTGTTCCTTGTATATGTAATGCATTTAACCATTTAGATTTTGCTAAAACGGTAATTCCAGTAGCATTTTTAATTTGCTGAATATATCATTGTTCAATAGGAACATCTTTAGAGTCTAATGAAATATTATAACGTGCTCGCCTATCTAAAGCACGCTGACTTAACATATTTAATGGAGTTTCATAATATGAGGCTTCATTAGGTTTATCTTTAAAATATACCCAAGCATCCTCTACTTGTGAAAAAGCACATGAAACTGAAAACAAAAACAAAAAAGTAAAAATAGTATTTTTCAAAACTTTAATTTATTACATATTAAAATTACAAAATTTTAATTATAAAATAATGTAAAATCTTTTATTTAACTAGGCAATTACACCAGAACCAAGAAGCTCGTCATTTATATACCAAGCAACAAATTGACCTTCAGTAATAGCAGATTGTTTATTTTTAAACGCAACATATAATCCTGTTTCTACTTTAAATAAAGTAGCTTCTTCTAATGTTTGTCTATAACGAATTCTAGCTTTAACTTTTAAATTTTGTCCATTATTTAAAGCTAAATCTTTTCGAATCCAATGCAATTCTTCATTAGTTACAAACAACACACTTCTGTATAAACCTTTATGGTTTTTACCTTCACCGGTATAAATTACATTTTCAATAACATCAGTATCAATTACAAATAAAGGTTCTTTTGTTCCACCAACAGCCAACCCTTTACGCTGTCCTTTTGTAAAATAATGCGCTCCTTGATGCTGACCTACTATTTTACCATCGGTTAATGCATACTTATATTTAGACGCATAAAATGCTAGTTCGTCTTCCTTTGAAGTAAAGTTTGGAATTTCTCGGTTATAAATTGGAGAATCTTCTGGTATTTGAACTATTACTCC
Source organism: uncultured Flavobacteriaceae bacterium (assembly GCA_942492305.1). Taxonomy (GTDB): domain Bacteria; phylum Bacteroidota; class Bacteroidia; order Flavobacteriales; family Flavobacteriaceae; genus Lutibacter. Next base: position 108,502 of record CALOEI010000007.1, read on the forward strand.
TTCTTTAGGTTGTAACTTTTGTTGTAAAAACTCTGGTAAACGCACCTTTCCAATAAAACACAAACCTTGAGAATCTTTTTTGTCTGCAGTAATTAAATCTTGCTCCGTAGCAATTTTTCGTACTTCAGGCTTTGTTAATTCTCCAATAGGAAACAGCGCTTTTGATAATTGTTCTTGCGATAATTGACATAAAAAATATGACTGGTCTTTATTTACATCTTTTCCTGATAGTAATTTATAAACAGGTTCACCATTAATTATTTCTTCACCTTTTCTACAATAATGTCCAGTTGCAACATAATCTGCACCTAAATCCATTGCAATTTTCATGAATACATCGAATTTTATTTCTCTGTTACATAATACATCTGGATTTGGAGTTCGACCCATTTCGTATTCTTTAAACATATAATCAACAATACGCTCTTTATATTGTTCACTTAAATCAACCACCTGAAAAGGAATTCCTAATTTATCTGCAACCAGCATTGCATCGTTACTATCTTCTAACCAAGGGCATTCATTTGAAATAGTTACAGAATCGTCGTGCCAATTTTTCATAAACAGGCCAATAACTTCATATCCTTGTTCTTTTAAAAGATATGCCGCAACACTACTATCAACACCTCCAGAAAGTCCAACAATTACGCGTTTCATTTTTTTATTTTTAGACTGCAAAGATACTGATAACTTTTAGTAAGGAAAAAGTTAATTTAAAAGTATTGTATTCCGTTTAAAAAGGTCTTTCTTTAAGCTTTTATTTTCTTTTTTTCTTGCTTTTAGTAGTTGGTCATAAATTTCAAAAATTTTATCATCTTTAACTTTAATTCCATTTAGATATAAAGCTATTGGATAAAATGCACCACCTTTTATTCCCTGCTCTGCAATTTGATCTACAGATAATGAATTAATACCTAATACCCTATTTGTTTTAAATTTTACTTGATCAAAAACTAAATAATGTAACTCCGAACAAATAATTTTTTTATTAGACTCAATATTATACCCAAAATCATATTTTTTACCAATTTGAGCAAATACTTTTATAATCATTTCTCTTTTTTTTTCTAACGCTGGCTCATCATTTAATCTTAAATGAACAAAATCATCAATGTTGGTAAAATTTTTAAAAGTATTTATTGCTACGCTACTTCTTAGAGCTTCTACAATTACTTTCCCTTCTCTAATTTCATTGTGATATTTTTTAACAAAAGGATGGTTCCAAATATTTAATTCTTTTAATTGATTTTCGTTACCAACATAAATAGCTGCGTGTCCCCAATATCCAGGTATAAATTTATCAGTTAATCTAAATGGCGTTTTTTCTAAAAGAACATCTAAAGGTTGTAGAAGTGCCAATGAAGTATTTCTAAAAGCTATATTGTTATATAGCTTACCTTTTCTTGTTGAAATAAATCCTAAAAAATTACCAACTAAATTTGAGAACCCTGAAAGAAAGTTATTTAGAAAATAATTAAAGCTTACCGAGCTTAAAAACGAATTGTTTTCACTAATTAATTTATTGAAATATTTTTTAGAATTCCTATTACTTTTAGAATTTGACAACATATTTTGGTAATAATGTGTTTTAATAATATCATCAGTTAAAGCGATAGCTTTTATACTATCAAAACCATTATAATCAATTATTTTAGAATTATTCCACGCCTTTTGTAGTGATTTTCTAAACCTTTTTGACGTTAATCTATTTTTAATTTTTTTTAATGAATTCTTCTTCTCGCGATATAATAAATTATCTTCATTTATAAGAATATTAACTTTAGTATTTTTACCTAAAATATTTTGTTGAAGTACAAATGTTTCAAATGATTTAATTTTTAAATGAATGGAAACTAAATTATATAAGTTTGAGGTTTTACTAAAGTTTAAATCTGAACTAGAGAAGGTTAAAGACCGATTTAATAAATTTAACCTATTTGTAAATGAAGTATTAATTATACTAATATCTTTACCCGTTAAAACATAATTTTTTTTTCTTATTTTTTTATAATAATCAGTACTATTTAATAATTCATCCTGAATACTTTCGTGCTCTTTAAGAAGCTTTAAATAAATAGCATAATTCTCACTTGGTTTAGTAATTGAAACAGCTTTATTTTTATTAGAATCAATAAAATAACTATTACTTTGAGCAAAAACATATCCGTTAGAAATTAGAAAAAAACAACTAACTAAAACCCAACATTTTTTCATTAAGCATATTTTTTAAAATTCCCTAAACAATTATATTGTAGATAAAAATTGTTTAGATTTTTACCTTATAAAAATACTTAAATTAAGGTCTTTTTGATATGACAATTATCATTTATAAAAAACAAGGCATAAAAAAAGCCTATCAAAAAATTGATAGGCTAGACATTAAAAAAGGTGAATTATTTATATTAAATAACTTTTACATTTACTGCGTTCATTCCTTTTCTACCTTCCTGTAAATCGAATTCAACTTCATCACCTTCACGGATTTCATCGATTAAACCAGAAATGTGTACAAAATGTTCTTTGTTTGAGTCGTCTTCTTTGATGAATCCAAATCCTTTAGTTTCATTGAAGAATTTTACTGTGCCTTTACTCATTATTAAAAATTTTAATTTATTATATTAAGTGCAAATATACTCAATATTTAATTAACAGCATTATTTTTAATGTTTTATATTAAAAATTTACTTTTTATTCAAAATTAGACCTACTAAAACCATCTAAATTTATTAAATTTTTGTTAAATGTTTTTAAATTTATATTAAACAAAAATTTAAAATTCCTTTCGTGTATATTTTATATAACACTCATCTATAGTACTTTAAATAAAAAATTAATTAAAAATGCATTATTTTTAACGTATACGATTTTTATTTTTTTGTTTATCATTTTATCTTTATTGTTAAACATAATAATTTTCTTTCTATATTTGTAGAAACTAAAAAAAACAAAAAACATGAAAAAATTACCCTACATTTTAACACTTTTAATTACCATTATGTTATCGGTAAGTTTAACTTCTTGCGATGAAGATGATGATGTAAAAATTCCTGAAACCAATACTATTGCTGACTTTGTAGTTGCAAATATGGATAATTACAGTAGCTTATTAGCTGCTTTACAAAAAGCTGACTTAGTTGATACCTTAAGTGGTGATACTCCTTACACAGTATTTGCTCCTAATAATGCTGCTTTCGCTGCTTTTTTATCAAGTGCTGGATTTGACTCTTTGGATGATGTGCCTGTTGATGTATTAACTCAAATCTTATTAAATCACGTAATTGCTGGTAATGTGCAGTCTGGTGATTTAGCTACTGGATATGTTAGTTCTCTTTCTACGGCAACGCCGAATGGAGCTAATATGAGTATGTATATTGATTTAGCTGATGGTGTTAAAATTAATGGGGGCGCTAAAGTAACTGGACCTGACAACACTGTTGATAATGGTGTAGTACACTTAGTTGACGCTGTTATTGGGCTTCCTACTATTGTTACTATGGCAACTTCTAACAGTAGCTTCACTAATTTAGTTGCAGCTTTAACTAGAGATGATCAACCTGATTTTGTAAGTGTGTTATCTACTGCAAATGGAACTGACCCTGCTCCTTTTACTGTATTCGCTCCAACAGACGCTGCGTTCGGTAATTTATTAACTGAACTTGAAGCTGGTTCTTTGGCTGATATTGATGCTGCAACACTAACCGCTACTTTAAATCACCACGTAGTAGGTGGTATGAATGTAACTGATGATATGCTTTCTGATAATATGACAGTACCTACTTTAGGTGGCGATATTACTGCAAATATCTCTGGTGGCGCAACTTTAACAGATGCAAACGGAAGAGTTAGTAATATTGTTGCTACAAACGTACAAACTGCTAATGGTGTTATTCACGTGATTGATAAAGTAGTATTACCAATGTTAGAACAACCTACAAATACTATTGCTGACTTTGTAGTTGCAAATATGGACAACTACAGTAGCTTATTAGCTGCTTTACAAAAAGCTGATTTAGTTGATACTTTAAGTGGTGATACCATGTATACTGTATTCGCTCCTAACAATGCTGCTTTCGCTGCTTTTTTATCAAGTGCTGGATTTGACTCTTTGGATGATGTGCCTGTTGATGTATTAACTCAAATCTTATTAAATCACGTAATTGCTGGTAATGTGCAGTCTGGTGATTTAGCTACTGGATATGTTAGTTCTCTTTCTACGGCAACGCCGAATGGAGCTAATATGAGTATGTATATTGATTTAGCTGATGGTGTTAAAATTAATGGGGGCGCTAAAGTAACTGGACCTGACAACACTGTTGATAATGGTGTAGTACACTTAGTTGACGCTGTTATTGGGCTTCCTACTATTGTTACTATGGCAACTTCTAACAGTAGCTTCACTAATTTAGTTGCAGCTTTAACTAGAGATGATCAACCTGATTTTGTAAGTGTGTTATCTACTGCAAATGGAACTGACCCTGCTCCTTTTACTGTATTCGCTCCAACAGACGCTGCGTTCGGTAATTTATTAACTGAACTTGAAGCTGGTTCTTTGGCTGATATTGATGCTGCAACACTAACCGCTACTTTAAATCACCACGTAGTAGGTGGTATGAATGTAACTGATGATATGCTTTCTGATAATATGACAGTACCTACTTTAGGTGGCGATATTACTGCAAATATCTCTGGTGGCGCAACTTTAACAGATGCAAACGGAAGAGTTAGTAATATTGTTGCTACAAATGTACAAACTGCTAATGGTGTTATTCACGTGATTGATAAAGTAGTATTACCAATGTTAGAACAACCTACAAATACTATTGCTGACTTTGTAGTTGCAAATATGGATAATTACAGTAGCTTATTAGCTGCTTTACAAAAAGCTGACTTAGTTGATACCTTAAGTGGTGATACCATGTATACTGTATTCGCTCCTAATAATGCTGCTTTCGCTGCTTTTTTATCAAGTGCTGGATTTGACTCTTTGGATGATGTGCCTGTTGATGTATTAACTCAAATCTTATTAAATCACGTAATTGCTGGTAATGTGCAGTCTGGTGATTTAGCTACTGGATATGTTAGTTCTCTTTCTACGGCAACGCCGAATGGAGCTAATATGAGTATGTATATTGATTTAGCTGATGGTGTTAAAATTAATGGGGGCGCTAAAGTAACTGGACCTGACAACACTGTTGATAATGGTGTAGTACACTTAGTTGACGCTGTTATTGGGCTTCCTACTATTGTTACTATGGCAACTTCTAACAGTAGCTTCACTAATTTAGTTGCAGCTTTAACTAGAGATGATCAACCTGATTTTGTAAGTGTGTTATCTACTGCAAATGGAACTGACCCTGCTCCTTTTACTGTATTCGCTCCAACAGACGCTGCGTTCGGTAATTTATTAACTGAACTTGAAGCTGGTTCTTTGGCTGATATTGATGCTGCAACACTAACCGCTACTTTAAATCACCACGTAGTAGGTGGTATGAATGTAACTGATGATATGCTTTCTGATAATATGACAGTACCTACTTTAGGTGGCGATATTACTGCAAATATCTCTGGTGGCGCAACTTTAACAGATGCAAACGGAAGAGTTAGTAATATTGTTGCTACAAACGTACAAACTGCTAATGGTGTTATTCACGTGATTGATAAAGTAGTATTACCAAATTTAAATTAGAATTCCTCAACTAATTACATTAAAAAAACAGTCTGTAAAGTATTAAATTTTACAGACTGTTTTTATTACATAAAAGTAATATTTATTCCTCAACATGACTTCCTTTAATTGGTTTTGATTTATTAGGTAATACTAGGTTTAGAATAACCCCAACAACTGATGCTAAACCGATTCCTGCTAAAGAAAAATTTCCATAGCCCAATTGCGCTCCTCCAATCCCAACAGTTAAAATAATTGATACTATTACTTGGTTTCTTGTTATTGAAAAGTCTGTTTTAGCATCAATTAAAGTTTTAATTCCAATACTCGCAATCATTCCAAAAAGTAACAACATAATACCGCCTAAAACTGCTGCTGGTATTGTTTTTAAAATTGCACTAACTTTTCCTATAAGAGAAAATACAATTGCAGTTACTGCCGCAATGCGTAATACTCTTGGATCTGTTATTTTAGTTAAAGCTACAGCTCCTGTAACTTCAGAATAAGTAGTGTTTGGTGGCCCTCCAAAAAAACCAGCAAATGCAGTTGCAATACCATCTCCTAGTAATGTTCTATGCAAACCTGGATCTTTTACAAACTTTTTATTCGCTACACCTCCTATGGCATACATATCACCTATATGTTCAATTATTGGAGCAATTGCAACGGGTATCATATATAAAATGGCTCCCCAATTTAATTCAGGTACAGTAAATTTAGGCAATGCAAACCAAGCTGCATCATGTACAGAAGAAAAGTCTACCAAACCAAGAATAATTGAAATGATATAACCAACAATAATTCCAATAAATATTGGTATCAATTTTATTAAACCTTTTGTAAAGGTTACAATAACTATGGCAGAAGCTAATACAACAAGTGCAATTGGCCAATTTGTTTTAGCCATATCTACACCAGCGGAAGCCAAAGACAACCCAATAATCATTATTACAGGCCCAACAACAACAGCAGGAAATATTTTTTCAATAACTCTCAACCCCCATAATTTAATAATAGCTGAAACTATAGTATAAACAATTCCAACAGCAATTATTCCTCCTAACGTCCCTGGATATCCATATAACTTAGTTGCTGCTATTATAGGAGCAATAAAGGCAAAACTACTTCCCAAAAATACTGGTACTTTTCCTTTAGTTATTATGTGAAATAACAACGTTCCAATACCTGCGGTAAATAATGCAACCGATGGATCAATATCTATTAAAAGAGGAACTAAAACAGTTGCTCCAAAGGCAACAAACAAAAATTGAATCCCAATAATAATTCTTTTTATAGGATTTGAAGTATCGGTTAAAGTTTGGTTTTGTTTCATAAATAAATATTTAATGATTTTTATAAAAATACAATGTTAAAGATTTAAAAACAGGTTATAAAATCAGCACGATTTTAATTCATTCTAAAAAATAATTGAGCTAATTTAGCCATAAAAACAACAGATTATTAGTATAAATTTTAAATGTTATAACAGTGTATTGTTAATAAACTTTAATCTAATTTTTTCCTTTTGTTAGCGTTTTTAAGATTTTTTTAATGACTTTTTAAGACTAAAAACATCAATTTTTAAGGTTTTTTCGAAAAAAAATCAATTTTTTTTGAAAATTTTAGATAAAAAAAATATAGAAAAAACACCTATTTTTTCACCACCCGAAAACGTTTTAAATGGCACTTTTTTCGTCATTCCTTTAATAAAAAATCACTTATAAAAAAAAATAATTTTCTAAAATTTTCGAAAATTAATTTTTATTAAAATAACAATTAATCATCTTATATTTTAATAAAAATTACAAAATAAATATAAATAAGCTATATTTTTATGAAATATTCAATAAATATGTTATTTAAAATTTTATTCAAAAAAGCATTATCCCGAAAAATATGACATTTATAAGCTTTTTTTATTGATCTGTTCGTTAACTTTGTTACAAACGAAAATGATAAAAATAATAAGTAAAAAAACTTATACAAAATATGAAAGTTACTGATAAAATTGCCTTCTTAAAATCTCAAAGAGAAAAAGTGGCTTTAATGGGTGGAGAAGTTAGAGTTGAAAAACAACATGCAAAAGGAAAATTAACAGCAAGAGAAAGATTAAATCTTTTATTTGATGAAGATAGTTTTTATGAAATTGATTCTTTAGTAAAACATAGGTCAACAAATTTTGGAATGGAAAATGTTGAAATTTCATCGGATGGTGTAATTGTTGGTCACGGTTTAGTAAATGGTAGAACAGTATTTGCGTTTTCTCAAGATTTTACTTCAAGTGGTGGTGCATTAGGTGAAATGCACGCAACTAAAATCTGTAAAATAATGGATTTAGCTATGAAAGCTGGAGCTCCTGTTGTTGGTTTAAATGATTCTGGTGGAGCAAGAGTTGAAGAAGGTGTTGATGCTTTAAAAGGATATGGAGATGTTTTCTTTAGAAATTCAAGAGCTTCAGGTGTAATTCCGCAAATTTCTGCAATAATGGGCCCTTGCGCTGGTGGTGCTGTATATTCTCCAGCAATGACTGACTTTATTTTTATGGTTAAAAAAACAAGTAATATGTTTATTACAAGTCCATATGTAATTAAAACAGTTACTGGAGAAGAAACAACATTTGAAGAATTAGGTGGAGCAATGGTTCATAATACCAAAAGTGGAAATGCACATTTTGCTTGTGAAGATGATACAGATTGTATAGAACAAATTAGAGAATTACTAGATTACCTACCTAATAATAATATGGAACTAACTCCTATATTAGAAATGGGAGATGATCCAAAAAGATCTTGCGATATGCTAGATACTATTATTCCAGACGATTCTAAAATGGCTTATGATATGAAAGCTATTATAGAAGAAGTTTTAGATGCAGGTGTTTTTTATGAAGTACACGAGCATTTTGCAGAAAATAGTATTGTAGGTTATGGTAGATTAAACAACAGAACAGTAGGTATTATTGCAAATCAACCTAATTTTTTAGCTGGTTGTTTGGATATTGATGCATCAGATAAAATAAGCAGATTTATACGTACGTGTGATGCATTTAATATTCCAATCGTAACATTTGTAGATGTTCCAGGATACTTGCCAGGAGTTCAACAAGAATGGAATGGTATTATTAGACACGGAGCTAAATTATTATGGAGTTATTCAGAAGCTACTGTTCCTAAGTTTACTGTTGTTGTAAGAAAAGATTATGGCGGTGCTTATGTTGCAATGAGTTCTAAACATTTAGGTTCTGATATGGTTTTTGCTTGGCCAACAGCTGAAATTGCTGTAATGGGTGCAAAAGGAGCTGTTGAAGTAATTTCTAAGTACAAAAAAGAAATTGCAGCTGCAGAAGATAAAGCTGCAAAAACACAAGAAAAAATTGACGAATATGAAAAAGCTTTTAATGTTCCTTATTTAGCAGCAGAAAGAGGCTATATAGACGAAGTAATATTACCAAGCGAAACAAGAGAACGATTGATAATGGCATTAGAAGCTCTAAGCTCTAAAGTAGAATTAGTACCTGCAAAAAAACACGGAAACATCCCTCAATAAAAAATATAAGATTATGACATTACATGAAAAAAAGAAAAAAGCAGCGGTAATTGCAGCTACAATTTATGTTAAAATGCAAGAGAACAAAGAAACAATAGTAGCTCGCTATGGTTGGGGAAAAATGGGATTGGTAAGAAGGATGAACGATAGAGAATTACTATTTAGTAAAGGAAGAACGATAGGAACCAGAATTAACTAATTAAAACTACGAAACAATGATATATGATAAACACGGGTCATTAATAATGACTAAAATGGATTATAGTGCAGATAGACCTAAAGCTGAAAATCCTATAAAAATACAAGATTTAAGTTTTCGTGATGGACACCAATCTTTATTTGCTACAAGAGGTAGAACTGAAGATATGATTCCTTTTGCAGAGCAAATGGATGAAGTTGGTTTTCACGCTATGGAAACTTGGGGAGGAGCTACTTTTGACACCATGCACAGATATCTTGGAGAAGACCCATGGGAACGCTTAAGAACTCTTAAAAAATATATGCCTAAAACACCATTTTTTATGTTGTTAAGAGGACAAAATGTAGTTGGGTACAGAAATTATGCCGATGATGTAGTTGAAAGTTTTGTACAACGTGCATGTGATAACGGAATGGATATTTTTAGATGCTTTGATGCATTAAACGATTATAGAAATTTTGAAACAGCAGCAAAAGTTGTAAAACGTAACGGAAAACATTTTCAAGGTACAATCTGTTATACTTTAACTGAACCAAGATTAGGTGGTGATATTTATAATATCGATTATTACTTAAATAAAGCTAAAGAACTTGTTGAATTTGGAGTAGATTCAATATGTATTAAAGATATGGCTGGTTTAATTGCTCCATATGATATTTACAACTTAATAGTAGAACTTAAAAAAATTACTGACATTCCATTAAACTTGCATACGCACTTTACCTCAGGTATGGGTGATTTAGCAATTTTTAAAGCTATAGAGGCTGGTGTTGATATTGTTGATACGTGTATGTCTCCGTATGCTTATAGAACATCACATGCTGCAATTGAACCTTTAGTAATTTCATTATTAGGTACAAACAGAGATACAGGATTAGATATTAAAAAATTATCAGCAATTAGTGAACAAATGGAAGCTGTAATTCCTAAATACAAGCACTTAGCAAACAATCCTAAATATTCAATTATTGATACAGATGTAATTTTACACCAAACTCCAGGTGGAATGCTGTCTAATTTAGTGAATCAATTAAAAGCAATGGATTCTTTAGACAGATTAGACGATGTATTTAAAATGTTACCTAAAGTTAGAAAAGATTTAGGACAAATTCCATTGGTAACTCCAACTAGTCAAATTGTTGGTGTACAAACTGTTAACAACGTATTATTTGATTCTTACGAAGGTGAATATTCTCGTATTACGCAAGAAGTTAAAGATTTATGTTATGGATTGTATGGTAAAACTACAATGCCAATTAATCCAGAGTTAAGAAAGAAAGCTTTAAAAGATTATCCTAGAGGTGAGCAACACATAGAAGTACGTCCAGGAAGTGTTTTAGAACCTGAAATGGAAGGTGTTAAAAAGACTTTTGCCGATTTAGCAAAAGATATTGATGACGAAGTATTATTAGCATTATACCCAGTTACTGGTAAAAAATTCCTTAAAATTAAATATGGTTTAGAAGAAATGCCAGCAGATATGAAGGCTAAAACCTTAGAAGATGTTAAAAAGGAAGAAGATTTAATTGCAAAAGCATTGGCAGGTGAGCTTAAAGCAGGTACAAATGCTAATGCAGATATGCAAGATATGGAAGTATTTGTAGATGGTGAATCCTTTACAGTATCTATTCCAAACACAAAAGCTACTACCAGATCTGTATGGAAAAAGAAAGCAGCAAAAGAAGTAGTTACTGAAGGAGCTTGTACTGCACCAATACCAGGAATGATAGTAGAGTTTAAGAAAAAAAATGGAGATGAAGTAAAAGCTGGTGAAATTGTAGTTGTTTTGGAAGCAATGAAAATGATGAACAATTTTGAAGCCAATAAAGATGGTGTTATTTCAGGAATTAAATTTGAATCTGGAGATAGCGTAACTAAAGGAGATGTTTTATTTTCAATAGATTAAATTTTAAATAAATACAAAAATAGCCTAAGAGTTCTCTTAGGCTATTTTTTTTGTGCTATATTTTTTTAAAAATTAAATTTTATGCTAGTTATAAAATTTCTACCAATATTCTGAATTCCATCTTCTTTTAAGCGTGATAAATGTGAAATATAAGATTCATTAAAAACATTATTAACATTTATATTAATATTTAAATCAACAGTGTTAAAACTAATGGTTCCCCCTATCCCAAGATTAACCAAATTATAAGCATTACTTCTAGTTTCAAATTCACTTAAATTAGTTTGTTTAAAAGTGTTTTCTAGCGTTATTGCCGCAAAACTATTTTGTATTTTACTACTATTATTAAATTCAGCTCTAATAGTATTTGTAAGTTTATTTGCTGGAATTAGCGGTAAATAATTACCATTATTTTGTTTTCCAACAACCATTTCAAAATTACTATGCAAATGCAACCAATCTAATGGGTGCGGGTGTAAATGCAATCCAAATTCACCACCATATAATTTTGCATTATCTTGTGTATAACTATAAACACTATAACCATCTTCCATTTCACCAGTAGGAGCAATAAAAATATAATCGTTAATATAATTGTAAAATCCGTTAGCTACAAATTCAAAATGATCTGTTTTATATTCTAAAGAAATATCAGATTGATAGTTTTGCTCTTGTTTTAATGTATTATTTCCAAGCTCAAATCTGTTAGAACCATGGTGCACTCCGTTTGAAGTTAATTCTGCCAAATTTGGCGCTTTAAAACCTGAAGCTAAATTTATTCTACTAATAATGTTTTCAAATAAAAGTGTTTTATAACCCAATGAAGCCGAAATATTATCAAAAGATTTATCTATAGTCTCAAAAACATGCACTTCATCTTCGTGAGCTACTTCATGATATTCCGTTGAAATATTTCTAGTATCAAATCGAATTCCTCCTTGCAAACTATTTTTATCAAATTGGTACATTGCAGTTAAAAACACACCTATATCATTAATATTAGCATCCGGAATTAGAATTTCCTCTCCAAAATTTAAATTTTTTTGATACATTCCTTGAACCCCTAATATAGTTTCAATACCTTTTGTTTTTGGCAGATGCCATTTAATATCATAGCTATAAGTATCTAATTTTAGCTGAAGAGCTGCTTCAGAAATTTCATCTTCATGATGTTCTTCCTCTAAATGGTCTTCTTCGTGATTTTCTTCTTCACCATGCTCTTCTTCAGCGTGTTCGTCATGATGTTCTTCAAACTCATTTCTTAAATTTTCTGTATATCCAAAAACAGTTGAAATTTTTGAATTATTTAAAAAAAGTGTATTGTTTAAACTTAACATTTTTGTTGTTAAATCTTGATATGGAAGCATTTTTGATTTTGATGTAGATTGCTCACCAATTTCTTCTGGAATACCAATGATACTTCTATTATATAAAAAACGAACAATACTCGAAATTTGCTCACTATTATAACCAATAGCTGTATTAAAAGTAGTTTCGTTAAAACGGGTATTTGTTACACGATTATCATTTGCCGTTTCGTAATCACTATGTGTATTATGTGAACCATTTACTAAAAATTTCCATTTATTATATGATTGTTTTGCACTAAAAGTGGTATTACTTCCTTCGGTATTCGAATAAAATGTTTGTTGACCTGAAAATGCAAAACTATTTATAGATGCAAATTTTAATGGGTTAAAATAAATAACACCTCCCAAAGCATCTGATCCATACAACAAAGATGCCGGACCTTTTATAACCTCCATACTTTCTATACTAGAAGCATCTACACCCAACCCGTGCTCATCTCCAAATTGCTGATTTTCAAGCCGTAAACCCTGACTATACACCAAAACTCTATTACCACGCAAACCTCTAATTATTGGTTTTCCAATACCAGTACCAGTTGATACAACTGAAACTCCAGGTACATTAGCAATCCCTTCACTTAGTGTTACAATTCCTTTATTTTGTAATTGAGCAATGGTCGCTTTTTCAACTTTCATTACATTTTCGCTTTGTAATTTGTTAAACGGTGTTGAAATAATAACTTCATCCATTTTAAAAACACTCTCTTCTAAAACAAAATTTAATTGTGTTGTAACTTCTGTTAGAAGTATTGTTTTAATTTGTGTTTTATAACCCATTAAAACAATGGTTAATTTTATGGTACCATTAGGTAGGTTATTTAATTCAAAGTATCCTTTCTCATTAGTTGAAGTTCCTTTTTGAAGATCTTCAATAAAAACCTCAACACCAAAAAGAGGTTCGTTCTGGGTATTAGTTATTGTACCAGAAATAGTTTGTTGTGCATTTACAACAAAAGATAATCCTAAAAATAGGATTGAAATATATGTTTTCATTTAAAATATTTTTTTATTGATAACTATAGTTTTACAACTTGTTAAGTTGTGGTAATTATAATTTGTTAAGTCAATAAAAAAGGAGGAGCTCTAGATGCTTTAAAATAAAGTTTAGTAGCCTTTAATTGCAGTATTTCTGAATAAATTTTCTCAAACTCAAAATCATTTTCTAAAAAAGTGATTCTGGATTCAAAATTTATTTTATTTGTATTTATTTTAAAGTGAAAAACAGAACAATCAACTTCATGTGTATCAAAATGAATCTTATTTTGAGAACTACAAGTTAAATGTTCATGTTTTTCAAATGCGTGTATAAACTGTACCGCAAATGGAAGCAGTAAAGCTATAATTAATACACTTGAAATTATATGTTTTGTATAATTTTTAATTGCTTAATGTTTTAAGCAAACATATAAAAAAAATATTAATCTTTAACACCTAGTTTCGTTAAGATAATTTCTAGTAAACACCATTTTGTAAAACCTCGCTGAAATAAATTAGCACCTACAAATGCGGTAAACCATAACCAATTGATATTTACTTTTATAGCAAGTAGTAAACTTATTAATATAAAAGCTCCAGGAATTATGTTCATTAATCTTGATTTCATTTTTTTAATTTTTAGTTAATATATTTTTCTATGTCTAACACAATAGCTTTAATTGGGTTAGATTTTGATTTTTCTGAATTAAAGGCTTCTACACCTTTAAAAATTGCTTCAATTTTATCTTCGGTAGTAAATGAAAAGTATAATTTTGAATCATACGAATCTCTTTGAGCCGAAAACCAATTGTCTTGAATATTATTTGATGCAAAAAATTTTTGACCTTGAATATCAGAAGTACTATACACTAATATTTCTGCTTTTTTAAAAAGTTTACAAACCTCTTTTTCAAATTCTAGTACGCTTGTTATTAATAGTAGTTTCATTTTTTTAAGTTTAAAAGTTTAAAGGTCGAAAGTTTTTAAAAATGTCATTTCGAGCTACGCTGAGAAATATTTTTTAGACTCGTCTATTTCAGACGAAATGACATTTTTTTATGTTCTATTTTTCGTGTTTATGTTTTTCAGTCATATAATATACTAAAGGCACTACCAATAGTGTTAAAACGGTTGCAGTAATTGTTCCTCCCATAAGTGAAATTGCTAACCCTTGGAAAATTGGATCAAAAAGTATTACAAATGCTCCAATTACCACCGTTCCAGCTGTTAATAAAATTGGTGTTGTTCTAACTGCTCCTGCTTCAATAACAGCCTGTTTTAATGGAATTCCATCATCCAGTCTTAGTTCTATAAAGTCAATTAATAATACTGAATTTCGAACCATAATACCAGCTAAAGCAATTACACCAATCATAGAAGTTGCTGTAAAGAAAGCTCCTAAAACCCAATGCCCTAACATAATACCAACCATTGAAAGTGGAATTGCTACTAACATTACCAGCGGAGCTTTAAAGTTTTGGAACCAACCCACAATTAGCAAATAAATCACAAAAATTGCAACGGCAAAAGCAGCTCCTAAATCTCTAAATACTTCAAAAGTAATTTGCCATTCACCATCCCATTTTATAGTGTAATCATCCTCGTGTTCAGGTTGTTGATTAAATTCTTCATTTAAAGAGTAACCTGCAGGAACTTCAATTTCGCTCAATCTATCACTCATATTTAAAATACCATACACAGGACTTTCCAATTCACCAGCCATATCAGCCAATACATATACAACCCTTTTTTGATTTTTACGATAAATTGCTTTATCTCTTACTTTTTCTTCAACTTTTACTAAATCTCCAATAGGAATCGCAACTCCCATTTGAGAAATAACTTTCACTTGTTTTATATCGTTTATTGAAGATTTTTCCTTTTCATCTAAAGCCAACACCAAACCAACTTGTTCATTAGCAGTTTCTTTGTATAATGTTGAAACAGGTTGTTCTGATAGTGCCATTTTTAAAGTTGCCACAATTTGTTGAGGTGCAACTCCATTAAGCATCGCTTTTTCTTTATCAATTACAAAATTAAATTCTGTTTGATCGTCTTCTATCATATCGTCAACATCAACAATATCACTTGTTGTGTTAACTATTTTTCTTAATTGCTTTGCAATTTTAATTTGCTCATTATAATCGGGTCCATAAACTTCAGCTACAATCGTAGATAATACTGGTGGCCCAGGTGGAACTTCAACTAACTTAACATTAGCATTAAAATGGTTACCAATTTTTTGAATTTCTGCTCTTAATTTTTTTGCTACATCGTGACTTTGCTCTGAGCGTTCAGATTTATCGATTAAATTTACTTGAATATCTGCCATATTTGAACCTCCACGTAAATCGTAATGACGCACTAAACCATTAAACGTAATAGGCGCAGAAGTACCAACAAAACTTTGATAATTATTAACTTCTGGCCTTTGAGATAAATAATTTGCTATTTCTCTAGTAACAGCTGATGTTTTTTCTAAAGTTGTACCTTCAGGCATATCAACTACCACTTGAAATTCATTTTTATTATCAAAAGGCAACATTTTTACTGCAACACCTTTGGTATAAAATAATGCTAATGAACCCAATAATAGTAAGGCTGTAAAACCTAAAAACCCCCAACGTTTTACTTTATTTTCAATTAAAGGTTTTTCGAATTTGTTATAGATTCTATAAATCATAGAAGTTTCTATACCTTTTTCAGCCTTCTCTTCTTGCGTTTCTTTTTCCCTTAATATATAATAACCTAAATAAGGAGTTATTGTTAATGCTACAAATAATGAAATTATCATTGCAATTGAAGCACCAATAGGCATGGGACTCATATAAGGTCCCATTAAACCAGACACAAACGCCATTGGTAACACAGATGCAATAACAGTAAATGTTGCTAAAATTGTTGGGTTACCAACTTCGTTAATTGCATATAAAGCAGCTTGTTTAAACGGTAAGCGCTTCATTTTAAAATGCCTATGCATATTTTCGGCAATAATAATGGAGTCATCTACCACAATACCAGTTACAAATACTAACGCGAATAATGTAATTCTGTTTAAGGTATAATCTAGCATATAATAGCTAAACAATGTCATTGCAAATGTAATTGGTACAGATAGAAAAACTACCAAACCGCCTCGCCAACCCATTGCTAACATTACAACAATTGTTACCGCAATAATAGAACCTATTAAGTGCATTAATAATTCTGAAACTTTATGGGATGCAGTTTCACCGTAGTTTCGTGTTACTGTCATATGAACCTCATCAGGCAACAAATCTTGCTTTAAATGCTCTACTTTTCCTAATATTTTTTCTGAAATTTTCATAGCATCCGCACCTTTTCTTTTTCCTATAGAAATAGTTACTGCAGGATATTCTCAGAATTATACGTTTTAGATAATTCGTTTGCTTTTCCGTATCCAAAAGACACATATTCTTTTGGAATTTCAGGTCCGTCTGTAATTGTTGCAATCTGTTTTAAATAAACTGGCATATTTTGCTGTACGCCTACAACTAAATTCTCAACATCTTCTACAGTTGCTAAAAAATTCCCTGTATTTACTAAGTATTCAGTATTATTACTATCAAAACTACCTGATGTTAATTGTTGGTTATTTGCTTGAATTTTTTGAGTAATACTCAACATATCCAAACCACTTTCTGCCATTTTATCTTTATCTAAAACAACTCGAACTTGCCTGTTTCTTCCTCCAATTTTTTTTGTGATAGCAACATCATTAATTTTCTCGATTTCACTAGTTAACTCGTTGGCAACTTGTTTTAATTGATAATCGTCATAGGTTTCACTCCATAATGTTAAGGCTAACATTGGTACATCGTCGATAGCACGTGTTTTAACTAATGGAATAGAAACACCTTGTGGCATTTGATCCATATGCTTCATAATTTCATTATAAAGCTTTACAAACGAACGTTCAATATCTTCACCTACATAAAATTGTACAATTAACATAGCTTGTTCGTTCATAGAAGTTGAATACACGTACTCAATTCCTTTAATGTTCGAAACAATTTTTTCTAAAGGTTTAATTACTCTAGATTCAACCTCAGTAGGACTTGCACCAGGATAGCTAACAAAAATGTCAGCAATTGGTACATCAATTTGAGGTTCTTCTTCTCTTGGAATCAAAAATGAACTATATACTCCAATTACCATGAACATAATCATGAGTAAAATCGTCAATTTTGAATTCATAAATACTTTGGCAATATTACCAGCTAATCCGTCCTTCATAATTATTGAATGTTAAGTTTTGATCCGTTAATTATTTTACTTTCAGATGATAACACAAAAGTATCATCTGCAGATAAACCAGATAAAATTTCAGTTTTATCTCCAAATTGTTTACCCAAACGTAACCAACGTAATAATGCTGTGTTAGTTTGACTAACAACATAAACACCTCTTAATTCTCCACGTTCTATAATTGCTGAAGTTGGAATTAAAATTGGAGCGTTTTCTTCTAAAGTTTTTTCTGTTGGAAATTGTATAGAAGCAAACATTCCAGATAATAAGTTAGCATCTGATTGTTCTAAAACTACCTTAACCAAATATTGTCCGCCTGTATTTTTTGTAGAAGTACTTACTTCAGTAACGTTTCCTTTTAAAATTTGATTTGTAGATTTAATTAAAACATTAACAGCTGTTCCATTTTCAATTGCAGTAATTTCAGATTCTGGAACCATCGCAATTACTTGAAATTTACCAGGATTTTCAATACTAATTAACGGCATTCCTGGGTTTGCCATATCTCCTGTATTTATATATTTTCCTGTAATTATGCCGCTAAATGGAGCTGTAATATTTGAATAAGACAATTGTGCATTTACTTGATTCTTCATTTGGTTAGCAGCTTCTAAACGCGCTTTTGCCATTTCGTAATTTGCAGTCATATCGTCCATTTCTTTTTGTGATGCACTATTGCTATTAAATAATGCTTTAAAACGATTGTAATCTTTTTCTGCATTATTAAATGCTGCTGTTGCTTCTGTAATTGAAGCATTAACTTGTGCTTTTTGAGCTGCGATATCTGCACTATTAATACTTAATAAAAGTTGTCCTTTTGAAACTTTATCTCCAACATTAACGTGCACTTTATTAACATACCCCATATTTCGAGTACTTAAATTTGCATTTTGAGTTGCTTCTACTTTACCACTAGCAGTTATAAAAGCTCCAATTTTAGTAGAAGGTTGGTGTATTTGCTTTTACGTTTACTGCTTCTCTATTATCAGCTACTGTTTCTTTATCTTTTCCACAACTTGCAATTAGTGTTAAAGTAACTAGTATTAGTATTTTAAATATTTTTTTCATTTTTCATCGTTTTATTTTAAATTTTGTATTTTTAGTTAGTTTATTTTGTTAAAAAATTTACGTAAGCTTTTGTAAAATTGTAATTAAAAACTGTTTGTAAATATTCTAATTGTTTTTGTAAGTATTTAGCCTCAGAAATTAATACATCTGATGTTTTTTCTAAACCTTGTTCGTATCTATTTGTTCTAATTCTTAATGCTTCTTTAGATTGTTCAACAGCTAGATTTGTTAAATTCATACTGTTTTCAGCATCTTTTAACTGACGTTTTGCTTTGTTAAATTCTAACTGACTTTTACTTTTATACTCATCTAAGCTTATTTCGGCTTTATCTAATTCAGCTTTACTCTTTTGATTTTTACCAATACGCTTATAACCTTCAAAAACATTCCAAGATAATTGTGCACCCACTAAATAACCATTTGCATTTCCATTAAAGATTTCATCATCGTACAATTCATAACTTCCAAATGCATTTAAACTTGGTAAGTACGACATTTTATTAGCTTTGTGCATATTTGTATAAGCTTGGGTACTTTTTTCCATTGCTGAAATATCCGCTCTGCTTTCTGAAAGTTGTTGATCGTAAATAGCTAAGTTTAATTCTGCAGCTAAATCTGTTGACGGCTTTAGTGTATCCTCATTAGTTTCACCAACTAAAAACAACAGATAATCTGAAGCATTTTTAATGCTACTTTTTGCCATTAGTAATTGATTTTCAACTTCTGTTACGTGAACTTCAACTGAAAGAATATCTGATTGCTGCAAATAACCTTGCTTTAAACTATTTTCGGCAATTTTTTTATTTTCTAAAGCAGCTTCCTTAGCTTTTTCCAAAACTTCAACAGCTTTATATGCTACTTGTAATTGCATATAAGCTTTTGTAACCTCTAACTTTATAGCATCAATAGTTCTACTTGTTTGCAATTCAAAAGCATTCATTTTAGCTTTTGCTGCCTTACGCATAAAAATACCATCTGCATTAAAAATTGGTTGTTGTACTTCAATTTTAGTAGTAAAATTTTGAATAACATCTGGGTTATTTAAAAGATCTGGATTAAAATCGGCTTGCGTTAAAATTTCTTGATTTAATTTTGAACCAAAAGCCATTAAAGGATTGTTGGTTGAAATACCAGAATGTGAAATTGAAATATTAGGTAATAAAATTGAATTTGTTTGATTGTAATCGGCCTTTGCAGCGTTAAAATTTTGTTTAGCTATTTTAACAGTGTGGTTATTACTTTCAACTTTTTCTAACATTTCATTTAAAGAAACTGAAATTTCTTGTTGGGCATTACCTTTAAAGCTATTTAAAAGTAATAATGAAATGAATAAAATAAATGTACCTCGCATATTAGTTGCTTTTTTAGTTTGGTGCAAAGGTAATTGAGGTGATTTGCGTAAGTAGTAATAAACATTACAGAGTTGTGTAACAATTATCACTTATTTTACAAAAATTGTAAATAATAAATACAGTTAATTTGTTAACCTTTAAAAATTTAATTGTTTTAAATAACTTTTGCCCCGCTAAACTTGATTTAACATGGTTATAGTTATAACAGCACATACTACGAATCTTTAAAACTTAAAAAATTATATTCAAGACTTTTTTAGCTTTGGCAACTTAATTTTAACATCATTTCCAGAAATTAAAGTTGCTAATAACTTTGTTTGAGGGAATTGCTCGAAAATAATCTTTAAAAATACGGTTATAGGTATTGACATAATTAAACCTGGAACTCCCATATATAACCCCAAAGCATTAACATTACTAAAATTGTAATAATGTTTATAGAAAAAGATCTACCCATAAAAATTGGTTCTAAAATACCTCCAAAAATTACTTGTATTAATGTAATTGTAAGAATAAAAAATAACAAAATACTTGTAGGATCTAATTCTACAAAAGCAAAGAGCGCTAATAAAATTACAGATACTACGGAACCTATCATTTGAATAAAATTTATTAAGAATGCAAATAAACCCCAAAAAACAGGAAAACTAACATCAAAAAAGTAACAAGCTAATCCAAAACCAATTCCAGTTAATGCACTTACTAAAAATTTAACTTTTACAAACTTTATTAAATCGTTTTCAATTTTCATAAAGGTTTTTACCGAAGCAAATTTTTGTTTTAAAATAGTATTGTTTAAAAACTTTTGAAAATTAATAGATTCTGCTAACCATAAAACAACAAAAAAAGCTGTCATTAAAGTCATAGAAACTGTATTTCCAATAAAATCGAAAGTAGAACCAAAATGTTTAGAAATACTATCACTATTTACAAAATGGCTTAAAACATTTCCTCCTTCAAAATAATTGATACCTAAAAAGTCTTCAAAAGATTGTGCTAAAAAATTAATTTTTATAAGTGCTTTATCAAAAAACAAACTATCAGTAGCTAAAATTTCTCTACTTGTAATTTTTATAAGCTCACCTCCTATTTTAAAAATACCTACAAATATTAAGAGTACAATAAAAATACTTATAAAGTTGTGAATTTTTCGTTTTGCCAACCATCGCATTAAAGGCAAAAACAATAATGCAATAAACATTGAAAAAACTAATGGTATAAAAATGAAAGACAATGTTTTTAAAATGTAAAACACTACTGGAATTACCAATGTAAGCAGCAATATGTTTGTTGTTTTTAAATCTCTTCTTATGTTTTGTATTATTTTTTCTAACTTTCATATTTAGCGCTTCAACACCTAATGAAAATGCAATTGCAAAATACAAATATCCTTTGGGTATAGCTCCAACAGGTTTGTTAAAAACTTCTAAATGCGATAAATGTGCTCCTTCGGTAATTAACATAAATCCAATTAAAATTAAAAATGATAATGCCAGCATTTGAATAGTAGGATGCTTGTTTACAAAATTACCTACAGGTGTTGCAAAAATCATCATTATAATTATTGAAATAACAACTGCTGTAATCATTATTATTAATGCACCTGGAACTCCGTTTGTCATTCCTACTGCTGTTAAAACAGAATCGAAAGAAAAAACAATATCAATCATAACTATTTGGAATATTACACTTCCAAAAGAGCTTTTAACTGCACTTTTAATTGACTTTTTTTCTAACTCCTCATTGGTCCTTCTACTTTATGATGAATTTCTTTAGTACTTTTATACAAGTAAAAAGATACCACCTAATATTAAAATTACACTTTGACCAGTAATTCCTCCTTTAATCCAACTTAAATCAAAACTAAAGAAAGGTGCTTTCATAGAAATTAAGTAAGAAACACCCAACAACAAGAGTATTCTAAATACAAGTGCTAATAAAAGCCCTAATCTTGTTGCTTTTTTTATCTTATCTTTTGGTAATTTACCTGCTGTAATAGAAATAAAAATAATATTATCTATTCCTAAAATAATTTCTAAAAACGTTAATGTTAATAATGCAATCCAAGCATCTGCATGTAAAAATACTTCCATGATTTAGTCTGCTATTTTAAAAATTTCACCTTTTTGAATAAAATTAGAATGCCCAATTACAGCTTCGAATTCGTATGCGTTTTTTTCAACACTCGTAATTTTAACATGAATTGGATCTTCATCAATTGCTGTTTTAGGGTGTAACATTTTTAAGGTGTAATTAAAATTATTTTTCCAAGAAATTGATAACGTGTCAATTCTATCTTCGTATTTTTCAATTTGAATAGAATCTTGCCTTATAATTATAGTTTTTTCATATCCTTTACCAGCTGGAATTTCAAAAGTTCCAGTTTTAAAACGATCTGCTTTTAATGGTTCTGTGTCACAACTTATTATAGCTGTTAAAAATAATAAAAATGCAATTTTTTTCATACTATTAATGTATTTAAATTCCTGTATAATTACTTGGTGTTATTGCTTTTAATTCTATTTTAATTTCATCGGAAACATCTAAACTATCAATAAAATCAGCCATAGATTTTTGGGTAATTTTTTCGTTAGTTCTTGTTAAACCTTTTAAAGCCTCATAAGGATTTGGGTAAGCTTCTCTACGCAAAATTGTTTGAATTGCTTCTGCTACAACTGCCCAATGATTTTCCAAATCTTCAGCAAATTTTTCTTTGTTAATTAATAACTTATTTAAACCTTTTAACGTTGAAGTAAACCCAATAATTGTGTGTGCAAATGGTACGCCCACATTTCTTAAAACAGTAGAATCTGTTAAATCGCGCTGTAAACGAGAAATTGGTAATTTTGCCGATAGGTGTTCAAAAATTGCATTTGCAATTCCTAAGTTTCCTTCTGAATTTTCAAAATCTATAGGATTTACTTTATGTGGCATTGCTGAAGAACCAACTTCACCTTTTTTAATTTTTTGCTTGAAATAATCCATTGAAATATAGGTCCAAATATCTCTATTAAAATCTATTAAAATAGTGTTTATACGCTTTTGGGCGTCAAAAATACCCGCTAAATGATCGTAATGTTCTATTTGAGTTGTTGGGAAAGAATGGTGTAAACCTAATACTTTTTCAACAAAATGAGTTCCAAAAGCTTTCCAGTCTATATTAGGATATGCTACTTTATGTGCATTAAAATTACCTGTAGCTCCACCAAATTTAGCAGCATAAGGAATGTTTTGTAATTGCTTTACTTGTTGTTCTATACGTTCAATAAACACTAATATTTCCTTTCCTAAACGTGTAGGAGAAGCTGGTTGCCCATGTGTACGGGCCAACATTGGAACATCTGCCCAAGAAACAGCTAATTGTCTTAACTTTTCTAAAAGTGTTGCTAGTTCTGGGTAATAAACAATGTCAAACGCATCGTTAATTGACAATGGAACTGAAGTATTATTAATATCTTGAGAGGTTAAACCAAAATGGATAAACTCTTTATATTTCTGAAGATTTAAACCGTCAAACTTTTCTTTAATAAAGTATTCAACAGCTTTTACATCGTGGTTTGTAATACTTTCAATGTCTTTAATTTTTTGAGCATCATCAGAAGTAAAATCAATATAAATACTTCGTAATTCATCGAAAAGTTGAGCATCAAAATCGGCTAATTGTGGTAAAGGAATTTCGCACAATGCAATAAAATATTCAATTTCTACTTTAACTCTGTATTTTATAAGCGCTTCCTCCGAAAAAAAAGGTGCCAAATTTGCTACTTTACTTCTATATCTTCCATCAATTGGTGATATTGCGTTTAAACTTGTTAATGCCATTTGTTGATTTTATATTGAAAATGCGAAATTAATGAATATTAGCCAAAAAATGTAGTTTTATTGCTTGTTTATCAAATCTAAAGTCATCTTGCCTCTAGCTTTATAAGCAGCAGTTTCTTTCGGAATATTTTGTAGAATAATTAATTTTAATTCTTGGTGCACCCAATCATAGTTTTTACCCAATAAAAATAGGGTGGTCATTGTGTAAGCTTTTATTGCTACTTTATGTTTACTTATCATCCAATCAAATCCAGTTTCAATAATATTATCTATGTGCTCTTTTGTAAGAATATCTTTAAAAATTGAATTATTTTTTAAAGTATAATCTTTAGCAATAAATTGACAAATTTTAGCTGCAGGTCTAACAGCACTTCCTAAATAAAGTTTAGAAATATTTTTTGTAAATTTATCTAAATATGGAGCTATCCAATCTAACTTTTCGGTAAGAACAAATTCTAAAACCCAAGCGGCTTTTATAGAAAGTTTATTATCAACTTCAAACACAATATCAATTAAAAAGGGAAATAATTTGGGATTTTCTAATACCAAGTTACTAACTCTTTGCCTATTTAATCTTAAAGCTGGCCCTAAATTATTTAACTCGTTAATAAGATCTATGTTTGTCAAGATAAAATGAATTTTGTTTTTGCAGCTTTTAACTTTTTTAACTTTCTAATATTTTAATTACCTATTTATCAACTGATTTATCTTTCTTTTTTGGTGATAATTTATACAATAAATACCCAAACCCTACGATTATATGTAAAATAACAACAACAATTATTGTATAAAACCAAAAGTTAGAAATTGCCATAATTTAGTTTTGTTGATAAATTTATAAAAAGAAAACAATATCTTTAAACTCTAAAATTAAGAAAAATGAAGAAAATACTCTTAGGATTTTTAATTGTTTTTATTCTAATTCAATTTATTAGGCCAGATAAAAACAATTCCAACGAAAAAATTAATGATATTTCTACCGTAATGGTTATTCCTGAAAACGTGCAAGAAATTATTAAAACATCGTGTGCCGATTGTCATTCAAATACAACAATATACCCTTGGTATAGTGAAATTGCTCCAATATCTTGGTATTTAGCCTCACACGTTAATGATGGTAAGAAACATTTAAATTTTTCTGAATGGACCGCTTACAATAATAACCAAAAAGAACATATTTTAAAAGATTTAAACAAAGAGTTAAAATCTAAAGAAATGCCTCTAAATAGTTATTTATGGATACATAAAGATGCTAAACTTACTGCTGAACAATATACTATTCTTTTAGATTGGGTTAATACAATTAAAATTGATTAATACAAATGACATTTAAAGTTTACCATACATTATTTACAAGTTTTTTAATGCTTTTTTTGGCACAAATTAACGCCCAAGAAAACATAAACAATTTCGATTCTAATGGAAATAAACATGGCGTTTGGAAAAAATATTATTCAAATAATAATATTAGGTACCAAGGTACCTTTAAAGCCGGTAAAGAAATAGGTGTTTTTAAATTTTATGATATTACAGATTCTACACATCCAACTATTATTAAAACATTTAAACAAAACAGCACAATTGCTTCTGTTAATTTTTATACTGTTAAAGGAACTTTAGAAAGTAAAGGTTCTATGAATGGGAAAAATAGAATTGGAACATGGAAATATTTTTATCCTGATGGCAAAACATTAATGGTTGAAGAAAATTATGTTAACGGAATATTAGATGGTCTTTATAAAAGTTATTATAAAAATGGAAAAGTTAACGAAATACTTAACTATAAGGCAGGTAAACTAAATGGACCTGCAAAAAGATATGCCGATAATAATAATTTAATTGACGATTTAAATTATATTAATGGAAAATTAGATGGTGCGGCAAAATACTATAACATTTATGGAAAATTAATTTTTGCTGGAAATTATAAAAATGATGAAAAAATTGGTGAATGGGAGTATTATGAAAATGGTAAAAAAGATTCTTTAAAAAATTGAAACAATAATTATTTATTATAATAATAAATGTATAAACGCGCATTGTCATTTAATTAGCTCATCAAGCTGAATTTATTTCAGGATGACGATTGCAATAATTTTATGGCTTTTATAGACATACAATAAAAACAATTAACTAAAACTATTTAAATTGGATATCACAAAAATTTTTAAGAACAACAAAGCCTGGATTACAGAAAAACTTAACAAAGATGAAAATTATTTCACTGACTTAGGAAAAGGTCAAAGTCCTCAAATATTATATATTGGTTGTTCAGACAGTAGAGTATCTGCAGAAGACTTAATGGGTGTGCAACCTGGAGAAGTTTTTGTACATAGAAATATTGCTAATATGGTTCCTAATACAGATTTAAATGTAATGTCGGTTATAAATTATGCCGTTAGTCATTTAAACGTAAAGCATGTTGTTGTTTGTGGGCACTATTCGTGTGGAGGTGTAAAAGCTGCAATGCAATCTTCCGATTTAGGCATTTTAAATCCTTGGTTAAGAAATATTAGAGACGTATATAGATTGCATCACACAGAATTGGATTTAATTACAGATGAAGACAAAAAATATGATAGATTGGTAGAGTTAAATGTTCAAGAACAATGTGTTAATGTACTAAAAACTTCTGATGTGCAAAAAGCTATTTTAGATAAACATATAACTGTACACGGTTGGGTATGGGATATTCATTCAGGAGAATTGGTAGATTTAAAAATAGATTTTGATAAAATACTTAAAGATATTAGAGAAATTTACCGATTATCTATTGATTGATAATAGAAAATTAAACCATAAAAAAAGAGGCTGTTAACAGCCTCTTTTTTTATAATATTATTTGCTCCCTAAACAAAAAACTTGATAATAAATAATACAGCAATAACAATCATTATTGGTTTTACTTCTTTATACCTTCCTGTAAGTAATTTTAACAAAACAAAGGATAACATTCCAAAAACAATACCTTCAGCAATACTATAAGTTAAAGGCATCATTATAATTGTAAAAAATGCTGGAATTGCTTCTGTAAAATCTGTTAAATCAATTTTCATTATTGGAGAAATCATAAACAATCCAACAATTATTAATGCAGGAGCAGTTGCCGCAGCAGGAATAACCATAAACAATGGTGCAAAAAATAAAGAGAGTGCAAACATAATTGCAACTGTTAAGGCTGTCATTCCTGTTTTACCTCCTTCTGCAACACCAGCAGCACTTTCTACATAGGTTGTTACTGTTGAAGTTCCTAAAATAGCACCAATAAAAGTCCCAATAGAATCGGCAAATAATGCTTGTTTTACTCTAGGTACTTTACCTTCTTTATCTAACATTCCAGATTTTGAAGAAACTCCAACCAAAGTTCCTACCGTATCGAACATATCTACAAATAGGAATGTAAATAATACAATTAACATATCAATAGTAAATATTTGTGAGAAGTCAAATTTAAAGAAAATAGGTTCAATAGATGGTGGTAAACTAACCAAGGTAAAATCATCAGGAATCACAGTTACACCAACAAATAAACCAATAATAGTTGAAGCTAAAATACCAATTAAAATAGCTCCTTTAATTTTTTTAGTTAATAAAACGCCAATAATTAAGACACCTGCTAAGCCAACAAGAACCGCTGGCTCTTTCATACTCCCTAAACTTACCAATGTTGCAGGGTTATCTATAATTAATCCTGTTCCCTTTAAACCAATAAAAGCAATAAATAAACCAATACCAACAGAAACTGCATGTTTTAAATTTAAAGGAATTGAATTAACAATGAGCTCTCGAATATTAAAAGCTGTTAATAAAATAAAGATAATTCCCTCTAAGAATACTGCTGTTAGTGCAAACTCCCAAGAATAGCCCATACCAAGTACAACTGTAAATGCAAAAAAAGCATTTAAACCCATTCCTGGTGCTAGTGCAAATGGTAATTTAGCTACTAAAGCCATTACTAAAGTTGCTATTACTGCGGATAAAGCTGTAGCGGTAAAAACTGCGTCTTTATCCATTCCAGCTGCGCTTAAAATCCCTGGATTTACAGCTAAAATATATACCATTGTCATAAAAGTGGTAATTCCAGCTACAATCTCTGTTTTTAAAGTTGATTTATTTTCTGATATTTTAAAAAATTTGTCTAACATAATTTTGAGTTTATATATTCCACTTAATTCCTAAAGTTGGTCTTCCTTTTATTGCATCACTTCCTCCTCCAAAATTTGAAGAAATTTCAAGCTCTCCACCTACTGAAAAACTTTTATTTAAATGATACCATAATTGTGGTTCAGCTAAAAACACATTTAAATCTGTATAGCCAAATGCAAAATCTCCTTTTTCAGTCCAATAATCTGCAAAACCAGAAAACGTTAACTTGTCTGCCACTAAGTTCCAATACCAAGTTCCTGTTATTTGGAAGTTACCTTCACCAGCGCCAGTAAACGCTTTGTACCCCGCATAAGTTGAGAATCCCCATGTTGCATTTCCTTTTGAATAGTTCGCCCCAAAAATCCATGCTTCTGGAATTGTAAAGCCATTTGTATGCCCTGCATTATATTCAACATGCAAACCAATAGGCATTTTTTCAGTTTTTAAAACACGCGCTATTTCAAAGTATGCTAAACCCGTACCGGTTGTAGAATTGTAATCAAAATCCACAAAGGTAAAAGTGTTCCCATACTTATCCATTTTAAACATTTCAAATGTTGAAGTAAGGTGACCTCTTTCAAAATCGTTATGCAATTGAAAATTTTGTGAAGCAACAATAGTTGTTACTAAAATTGCAAAAAGTGTGGTTAATTTTTTCATTTTTAAAGTGTTGTTGATGGTTAATTCAATTAAACGTCAAAAATACACTATAAAACACCGCAGAGTTAGGTAACTAAAATTCAATTATTAACACTTAATTAACTATTTATAATCAAAATAAATAATTTATAAATCAACATTTTAGCACTAAATTTCTTTTCATTGAAATATTAATAACAAAAGTGAATTTTCAGAATAAAAAAATGCATCTTTTTAATTAAAAACTCTAATAATATAATAATGTTACCATAAATTAAATAATTCAATAAAAAAACTATTTTACTTGATAATCAACAACTTGTGTTGTAACTTTAAACGTAAATAATTTAACTAATAATTACTTATGAAACGGTCAAGGCTATTAACCCGCCTTTGGGAGTTTCAAAACAAATTTGGTTTTATTTCAGATAACGCCATTTCAGAGATTGCCCAAAAACTAAGGGTTTCAAAAATTGAGATTGAAGGAGTTATTTCATTTTATCACTTCTTCCACAGACAACCAACTGGAAAATACATTATTTACCTCAACAACAGTATTATTTCAGAATTTAAAAACTTTGAAGAAGTAAAAGTTTCTTTCGAAAAAGAAACAGGATGTACTTTTGGAAAGTATTCGGAAAATCCTTTATTCTCTTTATTTGAAACTTCATGTATTGGCTTAAGCGATCAAGAATCTGCAGCACTCATTAATTTTTATCCTTTTACTAACCTATCACCTAAAAAAGTAAAAAGAATTATTAATCATTTAAAAAACGGGAAAGATTTAAGTGAAATTGCAGACAATCCTTCAAGTGTAATTCAATATACACCTGACCAAGAAAAAACAGTATTCTTTAGAAATTATGTTTCTGGAACAGCCATAAAAAAGCTTTATAACAACACTCCTGAAACTGTTTTAGAAACAATGTTTAAAACAAAATTAAAAGGTCACGGTGGTGCATTTTTTTCAACTGGCTTAAAATGGCAGTATTGTAAAGAAAATACATCTGAAGAAAAATATATTATTTGTAATGCTGATGAAGGTGAGCCTGGCACATTTAAAGATAAATCTTTACTTAATAACCTTACTGGTTTAATAATTGAAGGAATGGTTATAGCCGCCTTTATTACTGGTGCTAAAAATGGTATTATTTATTTACGTGCAGAATATTCGTACCTGCTCGAAAAATTAAAAAACACAATTTCTGAATTTGAAGAAAAGGGATACTTAGGAACTCAAATCTATGGTATAAATAATTTTGATTTCAATATTCAAATTCAATTGGGAGCAGGTGCCTATGTTTGTGGTGCTGAAACTGCTTTAATTGAATCTTTAGAAGGTAAACGCGGTGAGCCTAGAATACGAAAGTACTTTCCTACAGAATTTGGATATTTAGGATATTCATCCGTTGTAAATAATGTTGAAACTTTTGCAAAAGCAGCAAGAATAATAGAATTAGGAACAGACTTTTTTTCAAAAATTGGAACTGAAGAAAGTAAAGGCACTAAAATATTAAGTGTTTCTGGTGATGTTGCAAAACCAGGTATTTATGAAGTTGAATGGGGTACTACTGTAAGAGAGTTACTTACGCTATCTCAGGCAACTGCACCATACTACATTCAAATTAGTGGGCCTTCCGGCGAATGTATTAACGAATCTGAATTTGACAGGAAAATTTGTAAAGAAGACTTGATTTGTGGAGGCGCTATAATGGTTTTTAATAGATATAGAAGTATTATTCAAATAATTGAAAACTTTGTCAAATTTTTTAATGAAGAATCTTGCGGATCTTGCACTCCGTGCAGAGCTGGAAATCAAATTTTATATGAAAAAATTAAAAAAATTAAAAAAGGAATTTGCACTACAGAAGATTTAAATGAAATTAAAGAATGGGGAAAAATAATTGCATTAACTAGTAGATGTGGTTTAGGGCAAACCTGCGCAAATACTTTTGTAATGGCATTGGATAAATTTAAAAATTATTTCGATTTAAAAGTAATGAGTTGCGATACTAATTGTAATGTTGAATTTGATATGGAAGGTGCTGTTTTTGATTATGATTATTTAATAAAAAGCACTCAAAATTAACTGTATGCCATTTAATTGAGTTATTTTCTTATTGAATGTTTTTTTATTAATTTTTCAATATTTGAGCATCAATTTTAACATTAGCTTATTTTTAATGACAAATATCATATAAGTTTTACATTTTATTCAAATAAATAATACAATAAAAATCAGTTAATTATATATTCTATAAAAAAAAAGTTTGTTTTATTATATAAAATACAATTTACTCACATAAATTAAATAATTATAGATAATTCGAACTAAAACGCTTAAGAGTCCTTTTATTAAGATTGTTTAATTTGTAACTTTAGTTGTAGCAAATAACAAAAAATTTTCTTATGGATAGAACACATCTTTTAAACAAACTTTGGGAATACCAACACCAATTTGGTTATATATCTGATGATGCAGTTTCTGAAATTTCAAAAAAATTGAATGTTTCAAATATTGAAATTGAAAGTGTTATCTCTTTCTATCACTTTTTTCATAAACAACCAACTGGTAAACATACTATTTACTTAAACAACAGTATTATTTCCGAGCTTAAAGGTTTTGAAGAAGTAAAAACAACTTTTGAAAAAGAAACCGGAGTTACTTTTAACGAACCTGGAAATGAAAATTTTTCACTATTTGAAACCTCTTGTATTGGATTAAACGATCAAGAACCCGCAGCACTAATTAATTTTTATCCTTTTAGCGATTTAACTCCGAAAAAAGTTAAATTAATTATTCAAAAAATTAAAAACGGGGAAGAAATTAAAAGTTTTGCAAGTAAAACTAAAAGTAAAATACAATACATTCCTAAAGATGATAAATCCATAATTTTTAGACCTTACCAAATGGGTAAAAGTATTAAGGAAGGTCTAAAAAATACTCCACAAGAAATTGTAGATAAAATTTCAAAATCTAATTTATTAGGTTTAGGTGGTGCTTTTTTCTCAGTAGGTTATAAATGGCAATCTTGTAAAGATAATGAGGACAGTGCAAAATATATTATCTGTAATGCTGATGAAGGTGAACCAGGAACTTTTAAAGACAGAGCTATTTTACAACATTTACCTGGATTGGTTTTAGAAGGAATGATTTTAGCCGGATATGCTACAGGAGCAAAAGAAGGAATTATTTACTTAAGAGCTGAATATCAATTTTTCAAGGAAGACTTAGACACCTTAATACAAGAATTTTACAACGCCAATTTATTAGGTAGTAGCATACAAGGTTTAGCTGGATTTGATTTTGACATTCGCATACAACTTGGAGCTGGCTCTTATGTTTGTGGCGCTGCATCAGCCTTAATTGAATCTATGGAAGGTAGAAGAGGCGAACCACCTATACGTATGTGGTCCGCTACAAAACACGGATTTAAACATAAACCAACCGTTGTAAATAACGTTGAAACTTTGGCTTATGCCTCTAGAATAATTGAATTAGGTGAAGATTTTTATTTAAATCTTGGTACTCCAGAATCTCCAGGAACAAAATTAATTAGTATTTCTGGTGATGTTGCAAAACCTGGTATTTACGAAATTGAATACGGAACTTCAATAAGAGAATTATTAAGTATCGAAATGAGTCAGGCAACTTCTCCGTACTTTATTCAAGTTAGTGGGCCTTCCGGAGTTAGTATAAATAGCTCTGAGTTTGACAGAAGAATTTGTAAAGAAGATATTTTATGTGGAGGATCATTTATGGTTTTTAATAGAACTAGAGATATTCTACAAATATTAAGAAACTTTATGGAATTCTTTAAAGAAGAATCTTGTGGAGTTTGCACTCCTTGTAGAGCTGGAAATTATATTTTAACCGAGAAAGTTAAAAAAATTCAACGTGGCTTATGTGCTCAAGAAGATTTAGATGAAATTAAAGAGTGGGGAAAAATAATTAAACTTTCCAGCAGATGCGGGTTAGGTAAATCTTCTCCAAATTCATTAATGCAATCAATAGATAAATTTAAAGATTATTTTAACATAAAAATTGCTCCTACAAATGTAGACCAACATGTAGAATTTGATATGGAAGATGCAATTCACGAATTTGATAGTATCATAAAAGACACACAATTATAGTTCTAAAAAATGAAAAAATGAAAAATGTATCCTTTAAAATTGACGGAAGAGATTGTACGGCTGAAAAAGGTCAAAATTTAATTGAAGCTGCTAAACAAAACGGGGTTTTTATTCCTACATTATGTCACTTCAAACATTTAAATCCGTTAGGAAGTTGTAGAGTTTGTACCGTTAAAAATAATGGAAGAACTATAGCTGGTTGTACTTTAAGTATTGATGAAGGAATGGATATTGAAGTAAATACTCCAGAACTATTAGATGCCAGAAAAGCCATTTTAGAAATGATGTTTGTTGAAGGAAACCATTTCTGTCCTTCTTGTGAAAAAAGTGGTGATTGCGAAATGCAAAATTTAGGATATGAAACAGGAATTAGATACACACGTTTTCCTCATTTATTTGTTGACAGAGTTGTAGATGCTAGACCAGAGCGCATTGTAGTAAACCAAAACCGCTGTATAAAATGTAAACGATGTATTGAAGAAATTAAAACAAACGATGGTAATAGTGTGTTTAGTTTTACAAATCGTGGGAATAGCACATTGGTATCTGTAGATTATGAACAAGAATCAAAATTATCTGATGCACAAGCTGCCTATGCTATGCATATTTGCCCTACAGGTTCTATTTTAGTAAAAGGTAAATCTTTTGGAAAACCATTTGGAGATCGACTATTTGACCATACAAATGAAGGAAAAAGTATTTCTTTAAACGAAATAAAAAAACATAAAACTTCCAATACAAAAAAAAGAATCG
Organism: uncultured Flavobacteriaceae bacterium; assembly: GCA_942492305.1. Taxonomy (GTDB): domain Bacteria; phylum Bacteroidota; class Bacteroidia; order Flavobacteriales; family Flavobacteriaceae; genus Lutibacter. The sequence goes on from CALOEI010000007.1 coordinate 142,349, forward strand.
CAACAACATCATTGGCTGGTTGTTTTGGTTGTCATATGTCTATGTTAGATGTAGATTTAGGTATCTTAGATTTAATAGAAGTTGTAGAGTTTAATAAATCTCCTATTACAGATATTAAAAACTTTACAGAACGTTGCGATATTGGTTTAATAGAAGGTGGATGTTGTAATACACATAATATTGAGGTATTAAGAGAATTCCGAAAAAATTGTGATATTCTAGTTTCAGTTGGAGAATGTGCAATTTGGGGTGGTGTTCCTGCAATTAGAAATACCGTTCCTTTAGAAGAATGCTTAAGAGAAGCATACTTAGACTCTATGACGAGTGAGGAAGGTGAAACTATTATTCCAAATCACGAAGACATTCCAAAAATATTAAACAAGGTATATTCTAACCACGAAGTTGTAAAAATAGATTACCACATTCCAGGTTGCCCACCAAATGCAAACCATATTTGGAATGTTGTAAAACACATTCTTTTTGAAGAAGAATACTCTATTGCCTATCCAGAATTTAAATATGACTAACTACTAAAAAAATAGATAAAATGAACAAGAAGAAAATAGTTATAGAACCTGTTACACGCGTTGAGGGACACGGCAAAGTAACCATAAAAATGGATGAGAATGGCAAAGTTGAAGATGCCTTTTTACATATTGTAGAATTTAGAGGGTTTGAAAAATTTATTCAAGGACATCCTTATTGGGAAGCACCTGTTTTAGTACAACGTTTATGTGGAATTTGCCCTGTAAGTCATCATATTGCTGCAGCTAAGGCAATAGATCAATTAGTAGGTATAGACCCAGAAAATTTAACTCCTACAGCAACTAAACTTCGAAAATTATTGCATTACGGACAAGTTTTTCAATCGCACTCTTTACACTTTTTCTATTTAGCTTCACCCGATATTTTATTTGGAGTTGATGCGCCTGTAGAAAAAAGAAATATTGTAGCTGTTGCAGAAGCTAATCAAGAACTTGCCAAAAAAGGTATATTAATGCGAAAATTTGGACAAGAAATTATTAAAGCTTTAGCTGGGAAAAAAATACACGGAATATTAGCCGTTCCTGGTGGAGTTCATAAAACATTTACTAAAGAAGAACGCGAGTATTTTTTAGATGGAAAACAAATTCCAAATATTGATACAATGATTGCATGGTCGAAAGAAATAATCGACTTTATGAAAAATTATCATTTTGAAAATGCACAATGGATAGATAATTTCGCTGCATATCCGTCAAATCACTTAGGTTTAGTTCATAAAAAAACTGGCGCTATGGAATTATATGATGGTCGCCTGCGTTCTATTGATTCAACAGGAAATGAATTATTAAATATTGCAGATACTGAATATCGAAATCATTTTAAAGAAGCTGTTGAACCTTGGTCTTACCTAAAATTCCCTTATATGACAAAATATGGTAGAGAAAAAGGTTGGAACCGTGTTGGGCCATTAGCTCGTATGAATACCTGTTCTCATATACCAACTCCTTTGGCTGAAATTGAGCGTCAAATTTTTAAAACATACACTCAAAACAAGCCTAATAATATGACTATGCATACGCATTGGGCACGATTAATTGAAATGTTACATTGTGCGGAATTAATGAAAGAGTTATTATTAGATAATGATTTAATGGGAACAGACTTAGTAACAAAAGGAACCCCAAGAAATCAAGGTATAGGTATAATTGAAGCTCCTAGAGGAACACTTATACATGAATATCACACAGATGATAAAGGCTTAATAACAAAATGTAATTTAATTGTTTCAACAACACATAATAACGAAGCAATGAACCGTGGAGTTAAAGCTGTAGCCAACGAGGTTTTAAGTGAAAAACCAGAAATTACAGAACCTATGTTAAATCAAGTTGAAATTGCAATTAGAGCTTACGACCCTTGTTTAAGTTGTGCCACACACGCTTTAGGTCAAATGCCTTTGATAGTTCAATTAGAAGATCACCAAGGAAATTTAATTGATGAAAAGATTAGATAACATACTTATTATAGGAATAGGAAACAACACTCGTCAAGACGATGGTCTTGGCTGGTGTTTTTTAGAGAATTTGGAAAAAAAAGGATATAACGAAGATAATTTGTTATACAAATACCAATTAATGGTAGAAGATGCAGAACTTATTGCTGAGTACGAAACCGTAATTTTTGTTGACGCATGTAAAACCGAATTAAAAAATGGTTTTGAAATTGAACGTATTTATCCTGCTGAACAAGTAGCGTTTTCTACCCACGAAGTTCCTCCAAATCAAATATTGAATTTGTGTGAAAACATCTACAATAAAAAACCAAAAGCATTTATGATAAAAATCCAAGGATATGTTTGGGATATTGAGATTGGACTTAGCAAAAAAGCAACTGAAAATTTAACTAAAACTATTACTAATTTTAAACTTTTAGCTCCTTAAAATATTTAAATTTGTATTTTAATTTTTATCGAAATGCAAAAAGAATTTATTCCAAAATTGTTTTCACTTTTAAAACAAGGAATATCTAAAGAAACTTTAATCAAAGACATTCTATCGGGTTTAATTGTAGGTGTTGTAGCACTTCCTTTAGCAATTGCATTTGCGATAGCTTCTGGTGTTTCCCCTGAAAAAGGTATAATAACAGCTGTAATTGCCGGGTTAGTAATTTCAGTTTTTGGAGGTAGTAGAGTTCAAATTGGAGGTCCAACTGGAGCTTTTATAGTAATTGTTTATGGAATTGTTCAAGAATATGGCGTAAACGGACTTACTATTGCAACTTTTATGGCTGGTTTTATTATTATTATAATGGGATTTGCCAAGTTAGGGAATTATTTAAAATTTATTCCCTACTCACTTATTGTTGGTTTTACAAGCGGAATTGCACTTATTATTTTTTCATCTCAAATAAATGATTTTTTAGGACTTAACATTACAAATGTACCTGCTAATTTTATTGACAAGTGGATTGTATATTTTAATAATTTTAGCAATATTAACTGGTATGCAATTGTAATTGCTCTAGCAACAATATTAATCACATTATATTTTCAAAAAATAGTAAATAAAATTCCGGGTTCAATTATTGCTATTTTACTTGCAACACTTATAGTTCAATATTTTAATATTCCTGTTGCTACTATTGAAAGTAATTATGGTGAAATTCCTAGTAGTATAAGTTTACCTTCAATTCCAAAAGTAGATTTTGAAATTATTAAAGCACTTATACAACCTGCATTTGCAATTGCCATTTTAGGAAGTATCGAATCACTGCTTTCGGCCGTTGTTTCAGATTCTATGATTGGTGGTAAACATCGTTCAAATATGGAACTAATAGCTCAAGGATCTGCAAATGTTTTTAGTGCTATTTTTGGAGGAATTCCTGCAACTGGCGCTATTGCCAGAACTGCTACTAATGTTAAAAATGGAGGTAGAACTCCAATTGCAGGTATTGTTCATGCTTTAGCCTTACTTGCCATTATGTTATTATTTGCACCTTATGCAAAACTAATTCCAATGTCGTGTTTAGCAGGAATCTTAATTGTTGTTGCTTATCACATGAGCGAATGGAGGCAATTTAAATCTATTTTAAAAGGTAATAAAACAGATGTTATTATTTTACTTACTACGTTCTTTTTAACTGTAGTTTTTGACTTAATTATTGCTATTGAAATTGGAATTGTACTTGCAAGTCTTATGTTTATGAAAAGAATGAGTGAGTCAATTCATATTAAAAATATTTCTTCTGAAACTAGAACAGGAGAACATCTTTTTGATGAAGAATTATCAAACTTACCAAAAGAAGTATTACTGTATGAAATAAATGGCCCGCTGTTTTTTGGAGCAGCAAGGCAATTTCAAGAAACAATTACGGCATTTAATAAAGATTATAAAGTTATTATTTTAAGAATGCGTTATGTTCCAATGATTGATGCTACTGGATTTCAAAGCTTAAAAGAAATAATTAAAACGTTTAAAGATGCAGGTGTTTTAATTATATTATCTGGAATTAGCCCAGATTTAAGAGCAGATTTCAGAAAAAATGATTTTTATACACTTATTGAGCGAAAATACATTGTTGCAAATATAACTATGGCTATTTTAAGAGCTAAAAATTATTTAAAATTAGAAGAATTTTTAGAATAAACTTACTAAATAATTGTAACCTAAAGCTATACCTATAGCCAATCCAAAGCTTAGTAAAGTTCCTATTAATATATATTCTGTTAGTTTTCTATCTTCAGATTTTGATAAGTCTCCAAATCTAAAAATAGATTTAGCTGCTAATAAAAACCCTATTCCTTGCCAATTATAAGTAATTACAAACACAAAAATAAAAAGTCGCTCTAAAATTCCAATATACTTTCCAGCATCGTTTAACGATTTCTTGCTTGAATTACCATCCAATTCCCATTTAGAAATTACAATTCTCATAACTATTGAAGAAACCACTGTTACTAATAAAATAGCAATTATAAACAGTAAAATTTGAGGTGTATATAAGGCTGAAAAATTAATTTTATACACTTCGTAAATTCTAACTACACCTAAAATTACCAATAAATGAGCTAATTGATCCCATCAAAATAACCACCTAAAATTTACTTTTTTAATTAAATATAGCTTTGCTAAATCAATTAAATAATGAGAACTAACAATAATTAAAATTCCTAACCAATACTTAAAATTAAATTGAAGCGCAACTAATAAAGCAACTGTGTGAATAAAAATGTGCCAATACAAATAAGGTGATTTATACTTTTTCTTCTCTTTACTTTTCACCCATTTATTTGGTTGAAAAACAAAATCTCCAACAATATGGGCTAAAAACAATTTTAAAAAAAGGACTAACATAATTTAGAAATTTGATCTCTATAATAATCCTCCAGTTTTAGAATTTCTTCAAATCCAGCAATTTTTAAACTTTTACTAACTGCACTTTGTGTTTTTCTTAAAATGTTCGCTAATTTTTTTGAGTAGAATTAGGGTTTTCAATAGAAATTTTTACAATTTCTGAAGATTTTTGAGTCCAGCTATTCATTGTTAATTGTGCTAAATCTAAACATAAATTAATTTGAGTATCAAAATCGTAAAAAGGTGATTTAATGGCCAAAATACTTTTTTTCAAGCCTTCAAAACATTCTCCTGAATTAACAAATGCACTTCCGTTAGAAGCTGTTATTTTTTCTGAACTATAAGATTTTTCTCCAATACCAATAGCCAATCTAACGTCTAAACCTTCAATATTTCTTATACAAGATTTTATGTAAATTGCAGCTAACAATGCTTCTTCAGGATGTATTTCTAATTGAAAACTATCTCCTCTATAAATTTCCCATTGCAATGGTTCTAAACCATAATTGTTTAAAACACTTTTAAGAATAGGAATCCACTGTTGAGGATCTGTATTTCTCGAATTTATAATATCACCAGTTATATACTTATCATTTAACTTATTGTTACAAATCAAATATACATATTTTTATCTAAAATATAACCTCTTAAGTGAATAAATTAAAATATGACCTCTTAAGTGAATAAATTAAAATATAACCTTTAAAGTGAATCATTTAAACATTTAAGTGCCAAAAGCAGTGAGTACCAATTTTCTATTTCCACCATAATCTCTGTGTTCACACAAATAAATTCCTTGCCAAATACCTAAATTTAATTTTCCGTTAGTAATTGGAATCTGGATTGAACTTCCAAGTAACGAATTTTTAATATGTGCTGGCATATCATCTGAACCTTCATAAGTATGAATATAATACGGCATATTTTCAGGAACCATCTTATTAAAATGACTTTCAAAATCGGTTCTAACTGTCGGGTCAGCATTTTCATTTATGGTTAAACTTGCCGAAGTATGTTTAATAAAAACCTGTAATTGTCCTATTTTAATTTGATTAATTTCTGGAAACGCATTTACAATTTCAAAAGTGATTAAATGAAATCCTCTTTTAAACGGTTTTAAACTTATTTCTTTTTGATAAAATTTCATACGCTAATTATACTTTAGAAATAATTTCATCAGCAATTGCCAAACAAGCTGTTGCAGCTGGTGATGGCGCATTTATTACGTGAATATTATTATTTTGTTTTTCAATTTTAAAATCGTCCACCATATTTCCATTGTAATCTATAGCCTGGGCTCTTACTCCAGAACGTGCAGGTTGTACATCATTTTCGGTAAGCGAAGGCATCATTTTCTGCAATTCTTTTACAAATAAACGTTTAGAAAATGCACGTTTGTATTCATCAATTCCTTTGCGCCAATGTTTGCTAAATAATTTCCAAGTTCCTGCAAAAGTTAAGGCTTCAAAAGTATCTTTTAAACTAAAACTTGTTCTGTTATAACCTTCTCGTTTAAATGTAAAAACAGCGTTTGGTCCACATTCTATACTTCCGTCAACCATTCGAGTAAAATGCACACCTAAAAATGGAAATTTTGGGTCAGGAACTGGATATACTAAATTTTTAATTTTATGAGAAGCCTCTGGAGTTAATTCAAAATAATCGCCTCGAAAACCAACAATTTTCACATCCAATTGTATAGCGTCTTTTTTAGCATTTCTGTCGGATTGTAAACCAGTACAAAAAATTACTTGTGAAGCTTCAAAACTACCAGTATTGGTTTTAAGTAGTGTTTTATTGTTTGAAGAATCTATATTTTTTACTTCACAAGAAGCATAAAACTTACTCTGTGTATTTATTGTTTCAAGTTGATTTACAAATGCTTTACAAACTCCAACATAATCAATAATACCTGCCGTTGGTACCCAAATTGCCTTTACTCCTTTAATAAAAGGTTCTTTTTGTTTAATTTCTTCAGAAGTTAAAAAGGAGATTCCTTTGGTACCATTTTGTATTCCTCTATTATAAATATCTTCTAAAATAGGAAGTTCTTCTTTTTTTGTAGCGACAATTATTTTTCCACAAACGTCATGTTTTACTTTGGTATTCTTAGCAAAGTTAACTAATTGGGTATGACCGTTATTACAATTCTTAGCTTTATAACTTCCCGGCTTATAATAAATACCCGAATGCATTACACCAGAGTTTCTTCCAGTTTGATGTTTGCCAACTTCAGCTTCTTTTTCTAAAATAGCAATAGATTTATCAGGAAATTTTAACTGTAATTTATATGCTGAAGCTAAACCTACTATTCCACCTCCAACAACAATAAAATCGTATTTATTGGACATATTTTGTTTTTCCTACAAAGTTCAGTAAAACAAAAGAAATTAAAAAGAATACTGCTAAAAACAATACACTCCACTGCATAGATCCAGTTACTGAAATCAAAAGTCCAAAAACAATCATACCAAATACAATTGCTATTTTTTCGGTAACATCATAAAAACTAAAATAAGTAGCATGGTCCTTAGTTTCTGGTAATAATTTAGAGTATGTTGAACGGGATAATGATTGAATGGCTCCCATAACCAACCCTATTAAACTACCCAAGCCATAAAAATAGTATTGTACATTTTCTTGAGATTTATCTAAATTAAAAGCTATTAAACAAACCAGTCCCCAAATAAATATAGTAATTTTTAAAGCTTTTAAATTTCCTATTTTACTAGATAAGCGCGAAAAAAGAAAAGCTCCAAAAATGGCAACTATTTGAACTAATAAAATTACCAAAATTAAATCTTGAGTTGGTAAACCTAACTCTTTACTGCCAAAAATACCAGCCATTAAAATAATAGTTTGCACTCCTACACTAAATGTAAAAAAAGATGTTAGAAAAAACTTCAACTCTGAATGCTGCTTAAGTTCTTTTCCAATAATTTTTAACTCTCTTAATCCTTTCCAAATATAATCTCTCTCTGGCTTTCTATTGTAAACATTATTTGGTAAAAATTTATATGTAATTTGTGCAAAACCTAACCACCAAACACCAACTAAAAGAAACGTTAACCTTGAGGCAAAACCTGCACTTGGTAATCCAAAAAACTCAGGTTTATTAACCATAAAAAGGCTTAGTAATAATAATAAAATTGAACCACTATATCCTAGCATAAATCCTTTTGCGCTCACTTTATCCTGCTGCTCAGGGTGTGCAACTTCAGGTAAATAGGCATTGTAAAAAACGATACTTCCCCAAAATCCGATTCCAGCTAAAATGGTAAAAACAATTCCAACCCAAAGTGTACTTTCGCCTTTAAAAAAGAATAAGCTCATAACGGATAATGATCCTAACAAACAAAAAGCTTTTAAAAACTTTAATTTATTTCCAGTATAATCAGCAATTCCAGATAGAATTGGAGAAATAAAGGCGACAATTAAAAATGAAATTGCTAATGTATAATTGTATAAAGTAGTTGGTGTCCATTGGGTCCCTAAAAAAATAATTTTACCTTCAATGTTAGCAAACGATTCTGTTAAACTACTATAATAAATAGGAAAAACTGCAGTACTAATAACTAAAGAATAGACTGAATTTGCCCAATCGTAAAATGCCCAAGCATTTATAAGTTTTTTATCACCTTTTTTATACATATACTTTTTTAAAATAATAAAACCGTTTCTAAAAAAGAAACGGTTTACAATATACTATAAATATTTTCACTATTTCAAAAACAATAGCTACTGGACACTAAATTTTTGTGCCAACTCAATTGCTTTTGGCAAATAAGCTCTTAAATTTTTAATTCTTGTTTCATTTGATGGATGCGTACTTAAAAACTCTGGTGGGGCACTACCACTACCCGCTCTTTCACTCATTCTAATCCATACATTAATAGCTTCTTCTGGGTTGTAACCTGCCATTATCATAAACACCATACCTAATTTATCGGCTTCGGTTTCATGTGTTCTGCTGTAAGCAAGCATTCCTACCTGAGATCCAACACCGTAAATTGTATTCCATAACTGCTGTGTTTTAGGATCTTTATTATTTGTACCAATTGCAACGGCAATACCTCCTAACTGCTGTCCATAGGCACTTGTCATACGTTCTTGTCCATGTTTAGCAAACGCATGTGCAACTTCGTGTCCCATTACGGCAGCAATACCATCTGTATTAGCACAAATTGGTAATATACCTTCATAAAAAACAACTTTACCTCCAGGCATACACCAGGCATTTACAGTTGGATCATCAATTAAATTAAATTCCCAACGGTAGTTGTCTGCTTCACTTACCATACTATTAGCTCTCATAAATTTATCTACTGCTTTAGAAATTCGAAGTCCAACAGACTGCACTTCGTTTGTCATTTTTAAATCAGACGAAATTTTGTTTTCTTTTAAAAAACCTTCATATTGTGCAAAACTTGCAGGTAAAATTTGTGCATCATTCACAATATTAACACGCTTTCTTCCAGTAATTGGTACTGTACTACAGCTAATTACAAATAGTAATACTAAAGTTAAAGAAATTAATTTTTTCATTTTTCACCTTTATTAATTGTTATTTTTTGCTTAATGTAACAAATTCTATCTTTACGCACAAATTTGAAACATCAATGAAACAAAATAAACCTAATACTTTCACTAAAACAAAAAATATTCCAAAAATTCCAAAATCAATAATTATACCTGGAAAAATACTTCAATCTATTGCTCCACCTCTTGCTACTAAATATGCAATAATGTTATTTAAAACTCCAATAAAGTTTAAAACACCTGAGCGAGAAAAAATGATGGCTAAAAGTGCACAAAAGGAAATGCTTTTAATTCCAGAATTAAATAAAAAAGTAATGGTTTATACTTATGGATATTCTAAAAGAAAAGTGTTATTAGTTCATGGCTGGTCTGGCAGAGGAACACAGCTATATAAAATTGCTGATAAATTATTAGAGAACGGATTTATGACAATAAGTTTTGACGCCCCTGCGCATGGAAAATCTGAAGGTAAAGTTACTTTAATGAATGAATTTATAACTGTTTCTAAATTTTTAGAAGAAAAATACGGCCCTTTTGAATTTGCTATTGGCCATTCTTTAGGTGGTATGGCTATTTTAAACAATATAAAACAAGGTTTAACCATTAAAAAAGCTATAATTATTGGTGCTGGAGATATTATTACAGATATTATTAAAGTGTTTGTAAATAAAATTGAGTTAAAACAAAAAATGGTTAAAAAAATTAAACATTCATTTTTTAAAAGCTTTAAAGAAGATATAGATAATTATTCGGCGAGTGAAGCTGCAAAAAGTGTTAAAATTCCAACTTTAATAATACACGATACAGAAGATAGCGAAGTACCTGTAAGTTGTGCACATAATATTCGTCAAAATACTAAACAAGGCGAACTTTTAATAACAAATGGCTTAGGACATACTAGAATATTAAAAGATGGTTTTGTTATAAAAAGTATTATTGAATTTATAAAAAGAAACCCTTAAAATGAAAAAATTATTGTTTTTTTTAATTGCAAGTATTTGCATTATTTCAACCAATTATTCTCAAGAAAAAAATAAAAAAAGTATGATTAAAAAAGTTACAAAAACTGAAGAACAATGGAAGCAAGAATTAACTCCAGAACAATATTACATATTGCGTCAAAAGGGCACTGATAGACCAAGTGAAGGCGGTTTTACATCTCATTTTGAAATAGGAACTTACCATTGTGCCGCCTGTAACTTACAATTATTTGAGTCTAACAGCAAGTTTGAATCGCATTGTGGGTGGCCATCTTTTGATGATGCTATTGATGGAACTGTAAATTTTGTAAGAGACACAAGCCATGGAATGATTAGAACTGAAATAATCTGTGCTGCTTGTGACGGCCATTTAGGTCATATTTTTGATGATGGTCCCAAAGAAACTACTGGGCAACGTTACTGTGTAAACACCACTTCAATTAAATTTGTTAAGGCTGAAAAGTAAATTTACAAAAAACTAAAAAGGCTTAGAATTTAAATTCTAAGCCTTTTTTAATAGTATATTTTATGATGTGTAACCTTATTTATTTACACCAATTTTCCACATTTGAGAACTTATTGAATTTATAGAATTCTCCCAATCTTTAATTCCGTTTGACCAACTATCTTCACCATAAATTTCTTCATAATACTTTTTTATTCCTCCATCATCTTCGTCCATTTCAGCCCAATTGTTTAAAGTCCAAACTATGGCAACATCTCTTCCATTTCCTTCTCTAAATTGATTGTAATATACGTGTAAGTTACCTTCTGCTCGTTTCTCATGAGCTTTTTTAACTTTTTCAATAAATTCTCTAAACTTATAATCTTGGCCTTGTTTTATATCAATAATCCAAATGTTTTCAAGTTTTGTAGTTTCTGAAGTATCTTCATTATAATACGAAAGTTTATCATTATAACGCCAAAATTCATTTCTTCCATATTTTAAAATAGTTGGAGACACATTTTTATCCCAATCATTAGTGTGTGCCGAATTATCTGGTCGAGAATCTAAATCTGTAAATGTACAAGGTCCCATCATCCAAACATACCAACCTGCTTCTTTCCCAGTTATAATCATATCTAAAGAAGCTTTAAAAGTTCCTTCTTTGTGGTATTTATCATTATGCGTCTTTATTGCGTTTTCAAAAGTTTTTTCCATACCTATTTTTGGTAGCATAAAGGTAAGTTCAACCATTGCATAAGATTCCTTTTCTTCTTGTGCATTAATAGTAAATGTTGTTAGCATTAAAGCAAATACTAGTGCTACAATAAAATTTGTTTTTGTTCTCATAGTTAAAATATTAATTAGTTAGTAGTTAAAATATATATCAAATTATTTGATATCAAATTGCAAAAAGGGGTAACAAATAGGGGTAAAAAAAATGAGGTTTTAATGCTACTTTAGTTACATTAATGCTGTAATATAGTAAAAATTAACGACTTACAATGTAAAAATTATAAAATATAAGAGTTTTGTATTTATAACTTCAAAAAGTTAATACATAAAAAAACCTCTAACTTATTAAAATTAGAGGCCTTTTTAAATAAATTTCTAAAACTATTTAGCTTCAACCAAAACTGGTTCAGGAATTTCAATTTTATCGCTATACATTTGCCAAAGTTTAAACCCTCCAGCTACATTTACTACATTTTTAATATTATTGTGATTTAAAATGAGCTCAGCTAAATATCCTCTTAATCCTTTTTGACAAAAGATAATAATTGGTTTATTTAATGTTTTAATAGTTTCAATGTTATTTCTTAAAACATCTAAAGGATAGTTTATTGCATTAGGAATAGTACCATTTTCATATTCTTGAACAGTTCTTACATCTATTAAAGTGTAATCTTTCAAATTGTTTTCACTTAAAAAATCGCTTAATTCTTCAACAGAAACTTGAGTACTTTTATTCTCTAAAATATTTTCTGTTACATAACTTGTAACTACTACAGGATCTTTTGCTGGTGAAAATGGAGGTGCATAGGCTAAATCTAACTGTGCTAAGTCTGTAATTTTTAATTTTGCGTAAATAGCAGTACTTAAAACATCTACACGTTTATCTACACCAACTTCACCAAATAATTCTGCTCCTAAAATTTCTTTAGTTTTTGCATGGTAATAAATTTCAGTAATTAAATCTTTTTGATTTGGATAATATCCTGGAGTTGATCCTGCGATTGTTAATACCGTTTTAAATGGAATTTTTAAATTTTCTAAGGCCTTTGGATTTAAACCTGTGCGCGCCAATGTATAATTAAATACTTTTACAATAGCTGTTTTATAAGCCCCTTTAAAGTGAATATTTTGTCCAACAGCATTTGCTCCAGCTGCTCTACCCGCTTTATTAGAATGCGTACCTAAAGGAAAATAATCATATTCATCTGTTTGCAAGTTTTTAATTGCAACATTATCACCTGCAGCAAAAACATCTTTTATAGATGTTTCCATACGTTCATTTACTTTAAGTGCTCCGTTACCAATATGTTCGGCGCCATTTTCAAGTAATAAATCTGTATTTGGTTTTATACCTACACTTAAAATAACAAAATCTGTTTTTATGGTATTACCCTCTTTGGTTTTAATTGCGTTAATTTTCCAATTTTCGTCTAATTCAAATTCAGAAACCAAGCTAGATGTTAATACCTTAATACCATTTTCTTTTAAAATTGTTTCAGCAAAATTCCCAAATTTTTGTTGCCACATATTTAAAACTTGATTGTCACCTTCAATTAAAGTAACTTCTTTTCCAGCATCTTTTAGGTTTTCTGCAACTTCAATACCAATTAGTCCAGCACCAATAACCGTAATATGCCTAGAATTTGAAGCTAAACCTTCTTTGGTAATTTTATCAAAGTCAATCATACTTCTACAAGTAGACCAATTTGTGGCTTTTTCAATATTTTTTATTGGAGGTACTATTGATTTTGCTCCTGTTGCAAAAACCAAAGTATCGTAACTATAATCTCCTTTTTTTGAATACACAACTTTATTAGCTGTATCAATTTTTATAATTTCTTCATTTAAACGAACATCAATATTAAAACGTGTTCTTAACAATTCAGGTTGAACTACAATTAAATTACTTCTATCTTCAATAACGCCAGAGAAAGCATAAGGCATTCCACAAGTAGCATAACTAATATTTGCTCCTTTTTCAAACAAAATTATTTCTGCGTTTTCATTCTCTCTTCTTGCTTTAGCTGCTGCAGATGGCCCCGCAGATAAACCTCCAATTACTATTATTTTTTTCATTATCTATTTTTAAATATTTATGCAAATTTTTGACTTTTTTTATAACTAGAACGTAATTTTTATCACTATTTCGTTTAAGTAATTATTGTTACTTTTTAGTATATAAATAAAGTTTAAAACTACATTTTAAGTTTTGCTAATTAAACCTTTACTTCATTCAATTTTAATAAAGAAAACCTCTAAAAATATTAAGAACCAGCAATTTTAATATTATACCATAGCAAATATAAAATGACCCTTAGAAAAATTGATTTTTATTGATTTTTGTTATCTTTGCAATTCTAAAAAATTGATGCAAGAATATGTTTAATAATTTAAGTGATAAATTAGATAAAGCCCTTCATGTACTAAAAGGTCATGGAAAAATTACCGAAGTAAATGTTGCTGAAACTTTAAAAGAGGTAAGAAGAGCGCTTTTAGATGCCGACGTTAACTTTAAAATAGCCAAAAACTTTACAAATACTGTTAAAGAAAAAGCACTAGGACAAGATGTTTTAACATCTTTAAATCCTGGACAATTAATGGTTAAAATTGTTAAGGATGAACTTACCGAATTAATGGGTGGAGAAACTGTTGGTATTAACCTTTCAGGTACACCAACCGTTATTTTAATGTCTGGTTTACAAGGTTCTGGTAAAACTACTTTTTCCGGTAAACTTGCAAATTACTTAAAAACTAAAAAAACTAAAAATGTTTTATTAGTTGGTTGTGATGTTTACAGACCTGCCGCAATAAATCAATTACAAGTTGTTGGTGAACAAATTGGAGTTGAAGTTTATGCAGAAGTTGGAAACCAAAATCCTGTTGAAATTTCTCTAAATGCACTTAAACACGCAAAAGAGACTGGTAAAAATGTAGTTATTATTGATACAGCTGGTCGTTTAGCTGTAGATGAAGCTATGATGACAGAGATTTCAAACATTCATAAAGCTGTAAATCCACAAGAAACATTATTTGTTGTAGACTCTATGACTGGGCAAGATGCTGTAAATACTGCAAAAGCTTTTAATGATATTTTAAATTTTGAAGGAGTTGTACTAACAAAATTAGATGGTGATACACGTGGTGGTGCTGCTTTATCCATAAAATCTGTAGTTAATAAACCTATTAAATTTATTGGTACTGGAGAAAAAATGGAAGCAATTGATGTTTTCTATCCAGACCGAATGGCCGACAGAATTTTGGGAATGGGTGATGTTGTTTCATTAGTTGAACGTGCTCAAGAACAATATGATGAAGAAGAAGCTAGAAAAATTCAAAAGAAAATTGCAAAAGATCAATTTGGTTTTGATGATTTTTTAAAGCAAATTCAGCAAATCAAAAAAATGGGTAACATGAAAGATTTGATGGGAATGATACCTGGTGCTGGAAAAATGATGAAAGATGTAGATATTGATGATGATGCGTTTAAAGGTATTGAAGCAATGATACATTCAATGACTCCAGGAGAAAGAACTGAACCAAAAACTATTAATGCTTCTAGAAAAAAGAGAATTGCAAAAGGCTCTGGAACAAGCATACAAGAAGTAAATCAATTGTTAAAGCAATTTACTCAAATGAGTAAAATGATGAAAATGATGCAAGGTGGTGGCGGCAGACAAATGATGCAAATGATGAAAGGAATGGGTAAATAAATTTTAGTGTAAGGTTGAAAAGTTGAAAGTTGGAAGTCTGAAGACCAAAACCTAATATTTCAAAACCTTTAAACCTTTAGAACCTAAAAAATATGATATTACTAGACGGTAAAAAAACTTCAGCTGACTTAAAAATTGAAATTGCTGAATCAGTTAAAGAGCTAAAAGCTCAAGGAAAAAAAACGCCACATTTAGCGGCTATTCTAGTTGGAACTGATGGTGCAAGTATGACCTATGTTAATGCAAAAGTAAAAGCTTGTGGATTAGTTGGTTTTAATTCTACATTAATTGATTTACCTGAAGAAACATCTGAAGAAAATTTATTACAAGAAATTGAAAATCTTAATAATAATGATGATATAGATGGTTTTATAGTGCAACTACCATTACCAAAACATATTGATGAACAAAAGGTTTTAATGGCTGTAAATCCAGATAAAGATGTAGATGGTTTCCACCCAACAAATGTTGGAAGAATGACCTTAGATCTACCTTCATTTTTACCTGCAACACCATTTGGAATTTTAGAATTATTAGAACGATACAACGTTGAAACTTCTGGTAAACATGTTGTTGTTATTGGAAGAAGCCATATAGTTGGTCGCCCAATGAGTATTTTAATGAGTCAAAAACGTCTCGCTGGAAATGCAACAGTTACGGTTGCGCATAGTAGAACAAAAAATTTAAAAGAATTTACTTTACAAGCTGATATTATTATTGCTGCTTTAGGAATTCCAGAGTTTTTAACAGGTGATATGGTTAAAGATGGCGTAACAATTATTGATGTTGGGATTACACGTGTTGAGGATACAACAAAAAAACGTGGTTATCGTTTGGCTGGTGATGTTCATTTTGAAAGTGTAAGTCCTAAATCTGCATATATAACCCCTGTTCCAGGCGGAGTTGGCCCAATGACTATTGCAATGTTAATGAAGAATACTTTACTAGCGTGTGAACGTAAAGAAAAATAATTATAATTTTAAAAGGTTTCAAAAATTTGAAACCTTTTTTATGCTTCTCTATTTACCAAATCCATTGAAAATGCAGGTAAACAAACTGCTAAATACTCACAAACTTCATCAAATGGATTAGAATACTGAATTCTTGTACCTTTTAAAATTTTAATAGATTGCCCAGCTTCTAAAACAACTATATCTCCATCTATATTAAATTGCTTTTTTCCTTTGATAATGTAAGTATATTCATCAAAATTAGGTGTTTGAAAGGGTTCACTCCACTTTGCAGGTGCCACCATACGCGCAATACTTAATTCTGAAATAACACTTGCTAAGCCAAAATGTTCTTCAATTAATTTACCATCTGCAGTTGGTACAATAAATGGTGATTTTTGAATCTGATATTTTTTCATTTTAAATAATTAAGTATAATAAGTTTTTTAATAATTCTTCTAAAATTACTAAAAATGTATTAAAAATCGTAAATTAGTAAGTGAATCTCACCTCATATTATACTATTAATTTAAAAATCTAAAAAAATGAAACTAACATTTTTAGGAGGAGCGGGAACAGTTACGGGATCAAAAATTTTATTAGAAATTAATTATAAAAAAATATTAATTGATTGTGGTTTGTTTCAGGGACTCAAAGAATTTCGAATTAAAAATTGGGATAAACTACCTATTAATTTAAAAGAATTAGATTTAGTATTATTAACTCATGCACACCTAGATCATTCCGGATATTTACCAGTTTTAGTTAAAGATGGCTATAATGGCGATATCTATTGTACAAAAGCAACTAAAGATTTAACCGAGATAATTTTATTAGATAGTGGAAAAATACAAGAAGAAGATGCCAGAAGAGGAAATAAATATGAATATACCAAGCACAAACCAGCGAAACCCTTGTACGATATTGAAGATGCAAAAGCGGCAATTTCAAAACTTAAAACTTTCAATTTTAATAAATGGTATACTATTGATGATGAAATTCAATTTAAATTTCTAAATAGTGGACATATTTTAGGAAGCGCTTTTATTTTAATAAAAGTAAAAGAAAAGATTATTGCCTTTTCAGGTGATATTGGAAGAAAATATCCAATTTTACTCCATCAATATGAATATATTGATAAAGCAGATTATTTAGTTTTAGAATCTACTTATGGAAATAGAATTCATACAGAAATTTCAATTATAGATGAATTGTATAAGCATATAATGCATACATATTCTAAAAATGGTGTTTTAATTATTCCAACATTCTCAGTAGAAAGAGCCCAAGAAATTATTTATTTATTAAGTATTTTAAAACGTAAAAAAAAGCTACCAAAAATTCCAATTTATTTAGATAGCCCAATGGGAGTAAATGCAACAGAAGTTTACTTTAAACATACTGATATTCACAATTTAAATAAAGAAGATATTATTAGTATGTTAAATACGGTCCAATTAATTAGTGATGTTGAAGCATCTAAAGCTGTTGTTAATGATGATGCTACAAAAATTGTATTAGCAGGAAGTGGAATGCTTACAGGAGGAAGAGTGTTACATTATTTAGATAAATATATTGATGATAAAAAAAATAGTATTTTAATTGTTGGTTTTCAAGCAGAAGGTACTAGAGGAAGGTCTCTTCTTTCAGGTGATTCTGAAATAAAATTTTTTGGTAAATATCATAAAATCGGTGCAGAAATATTTAAAATCAATGCATTTTCAGGACATGCAGATCAATCTGAATTAATAGATTGGTTAAAACATTTTAAAAATAAACCCGTTTTAACATTTATTAATCATGGCGAACCACATCAAAGTCAAGCTCTAAAAGTTAAAATAAAAACTTTATTAAAATGGAATTGCTCTGTTGCAAAAATAAACAACGAGTATTATTTAGATTAATTAAACCAAATAGTAAAATATTTAATTTTTGCAATATCTGGAATTTGATCTAATGAAACTTCATCTCTACTAAAAGTATTTAAACCCAATTCCTTTTTATCTATAGAAATAGTGGCATTTAATTCATCGATAAAAAGTGTTGCAGAAGTTAAGGTAGTTTCAACCTTATCAACCATATAATTTTCGTTAATATCTTTAAAAGTAGATTTTAATGAAATTCCTTTTTCAGTAATATAATTCGAATCAAAAATTTGAATACTTCGTATTTTTGATAATGAATCACTTTGATTAGATGGAACAATTTCTAATAATTTCTTTCCTTCTTTTGAAAAAACAACATATTCTTCTTTTTCAAGAGAGAAAATTTTTTCTTTTTCGGATTTATCCGGAAAATTTGAAGCTATAGAATCCATATTAAAAATTGTATTTAATTCAGATATAGTAGTTTGCTTATTTAGTAAACCAACACTTCCTTTTTCAATTAGAAATTTGTTTTCTTTTCCACATTGTATAAACACTAATGAAATTAATACAATAAGACATCTTTTTAACAATGACATAATTTAACTACAATTTTTATATAATTTAATAGTAACGTTTAATTTTATAATTTATTTGAAATTACATAACGCGTTTTAATATTCCTAAAACTCCTCTAATAAAGGTAGCGCTTGTAACTACTTTTAATATAGGATTCATTCTTGTGCTTTTACGTGTTGATCTACTTGTTGTTTTAGAGACTTGCTTTTTCTTTTCTTCAACTGCTTCTTTTTCATTTATTGCCTCAATTTTATCATTTAATATTTCATAAGCACTTTCTCTGTCAATAGTTTCATTGTACTTATAATATAACCTAGAAGTATCAATTAATTTTTTTAATTCTTTATCCGTTAGAACATCCATCCTACTCATTGGTGCACGCATCATAGTTGCCGCTAATGGCGTTGGAATTCCCTTTTCATTTAAGACAGAAACAAATGCTTCACCAATTCCTAATTGGGTTAAAGACTCATCAACATCGTAATATTCAGAATCTGGGTAATTTTCAGCAGCTAATTTTATAGCTTTTCTATCTTTGGCAGTAAATGCTCTTAAAGCATGTTGTACTTTTAAACCTAATTGTGCCAATACATCTTCTGGAACATCTTTTGGATTTTGAGTTACAAAAAATAACCCAATTCCTTTAGAACGTATTAATTTTACAATACTTTCAATTTGAGATAATAATGCTTTTGAAGCTTCTTTAAAAATTAAATGAGCTTCATCAATAAATATTACCAATTCAGGTTTTCCACTATCACCTTGCTCTGGAAATGTTGAATAAACTTCTGCTAACAATTGTAGCATAAAAGTTGAAAATAATTTAGGTTTATCTTGAATATCTGTTAAACGTAAAACTGAAATTATTCCATTACCATTTTCATCTGTTCTAACTAAATCTTTTACATCAAATGAACGCTCTCCAAAAAATAAATCCCCTCCTTGCTGATCAATTTCAATGATTTTTCTTAAAATAGCGCCTGTACTTGAAGTTGAAATTCTTCCATATTCAGCTTGAATTTCTTCTTTTCCTTCAGCAGTCGCATACTGTAATATTTTTTTAAAATCTTTTAAATCTAATAAAGGAAGTTTATTGTCATCACAATATTTAAAAATAATGGATACTATTCCACTTTGAGTTTCGGTTAAATCTAAAATTCTTGATAATAAAACTGGGCCAAATTCAGAAACAGTGGCCCTTAATCGAACACCTTCTTGTTCAGAAATAGATAAAACTTCAACTGGAAATTTTTTAGCTTCAAAAGGCAATCCTATAGCCGCATGTCTTTCATCAATTTTCCTATGCCCCGGACTTGGCATAGCTGCTAATCCACTTAAATCACCTTTAATATCCATTAAAAGTACAGGATTACCTTTTTCGGATAAGTTTTCTGCCATTACTTGCAGCGACTTTGTTTTTCCTGTTCCAGTAGCTCCAGCAATTAATCCATGTCTGTTTAATGTTTTCAATGGCACTTTTACAAAGGCATCCTTTATAGTTTCTCCATCTAACATAGCTGAACCAAACGTTATAAAATCTCCTTTGGTTGTGTACCCTTCTGTAATATGATTAAAAAAAGCTTCTTTTCTTTCCATTCTCAAAATTTTGTTAAAAATAAGATATAAAAATCAAATTAAAAATTTCAACAGAAATTAAGTTGAATTAATTTATTATTAGTACTTATGTTCTATATTTGCAGAATGATAGATGAAACAACACAAGAACTTATAAATAAAGGTAAAATGCTTCCTTTAATGGAAGAATTTTATACCATTCAAGGTGAAGGTTTTCATACAGGTAAAGCTGCATATTTTATTAGAATTGGTGGTTGTGATGTTGGCTGTCATTGGTGCGATGTTAAAGAAAGTTGGAATGCAAATTTGCATCCTCCAACAAGCACTGATACTATCATTGAAAATGCAAAAAAATACGCAAATACTGTTGTGGTTACTGGTGGAGAACCATTAATGTGGAGTTTAGATTATATTACAACAAAATTACAAACACTAAACCTAAAAACACATATTGAGACATCCGGAGCTTATAATTTATCTGGAAAATGGAACTGGATTTGCTTATCTCCTAAAAAAACAAAACTTCCTTTATCAACTATTTATCCTAAAGCACACGAATTAAAA
Source organism: uncultured Flavobacteriaceae bacterium (assembly GCA_942492305.1). Lineage (GTDB taxonomy): Bacteria > Bacteroidota > Bacteroidia > Flavobacteriales > Flavobacteriaceae > Lutibacter. The sequence goes on from CALOEI010000007.1 coordinate 163,129, forward strand.
ATAATTATTTCTAATAAACACGATTTTAAATTTGCTGAAGAACAAGCTACAAAAGTGAATTCTAAATGTGAATTATATTTACAACCAGAATGGAGTAAAAGAGAAAAAATGACACCATTAATTGTTGAATTTGTTATGAAAAATCCACAATGGAAAATTTCATTACAAACTCATAAATACTTAAATATCCCTTAATTTGTATTTATAATATTTTCAGCTAAACAATAAACTTTATTAAATTGTTCGTTTAAAGTTAAATTAGAATTATCTATTTCAATAGCATCTTCAGCTTTTATTAAAGGAGAATCATCTCTAGTTGAATCAATATGATCTCTATATTCAACATTTTTTAAAATTTCTTCAAATGAAACTTTATCTCCTCGTTTTATAAATTCATCAAATCTACGTTGCGCTCTTTTCTCTGCTGAAGCATTCATAAAAAATTTTAATTCTGCATTTGGAAAAACAACAGTTCCAATATCTCTTCCATCCATAACAACACCTTTATTTTTACCCATTTGTTGTTGTTGTTCAACAAGTTTTCTTCTCACTTCAGAAACTTCAGCCACTTTACTTACTAGCCCTGAAACTTCAATATTTCTAATTTCTTTTTCTACATTAATGTCATTCAAATATATTTCTGCAAAACCTAGTTCTGAATTATAACGAAACAATAAATTAATTTTAATTAAATCTTGAACTAATTTATCCTTTTGAAAATAGCTCTTTGAAATTAGGTTATTCTGCATTGCATACAAAGTAACTGCCCTATACATTGCACCTGAATCAACATAAATATATTCTAATTTACGAGCTAGTTCCTTCGCTATGGTACTTTTACCAGTGGAAGAAAATCCATCTATTGCTATTGTAATATCTTTCAAATTATTAATTTAAATCGATTTCTAAACTAAATGTATTTGCATTTGATGCTGGATGATATTTTGAAAAAGAATAATTAAACTTTAATTTATTCATTTTTAATCCAAAACCAGCAGTAAAACCTGCAAAGGTCCTTTTATCAATTAAGCGCAATTCATTAGCTCTTCTAAAATTATAACCAAATCTCAAATTAAAAGCTCCTTCAGAAAACAATTCCGCTCCAATAGTAAATGACGAAATGCATTTTCAAAAAATGAAATTTCTTCTTTTGATATGTTACCATCAATATCAATAGTTGCATTTGAAGGATTATTCACAGAAATATTCCATTGCTGTAAATTATCAATTGTCAAATGCCAGGTTATTGGTACATTCTCCAAAGCATAGGAAGCTCCAAATTCAATTTGTAAAGGCAACTTTTCTCTGGTTTCATCAAAAACAGTAACCTGATAGCCTAAATTACGAATTACTAGTGTAAAAATATAAGGCTGCTCATCATTATAATATAAGAATGCCCAATCTGAGGCAATTCCAACCGAAGAATAATTATCAATAACTGAATTTATAAGTTTAACATTTGCCCCAACAAACAAATCTGTATTAAAAATATTATATGAGTAACCAAAAGAAATTGCTAAATCATATGCTTTAAACATACCTGTCTCTACACCATCTTCATCAGCACCTATAAACTTTCCATAATTTAAATAAGTGATTCCTCCATGAAATGTTCCAAACTTTTGATTAACCATTTAAAGGCATAAGATGCAGAAGTCAAATTAACATCTGCTAAATAATTTAAATAATTAACTGACAATTTATTATCCAACTCTTGACTAATTGTAGAAGGATTCCATAATAGGCTGATTGACATCATCCATTAAAGTCAATGTTTTACCTCCTAAGGCCGCCTGTTTAGCAGAACCAGTTAAATTTAAAAAATTATATATACTTTCACCTCCAACTTGTGAAAAAGAATTAAAAGAAATT
>CALOEI010000007.1:172500-213875 GCA_942492305.1 uncultured Flavobacteriaceae bacterium
TAAAAATAAAGAAGGAGAAACAAAATCTGGTGACGGCCCTGTTATTAGTTATGCTCCAGCTGTTCAAAATAATTTAAGAGAACTTATTATTGAGACTGCTGAAAAAAATAATATTCCGTTTCAAAGATTAGCTTCATCAAGAGCAACTGGAACAGATACTGATGCATTTGCTTACAGTAACGGTGGAGTTCCTTCTGCTTTAATAAGTTTAGCATTACGTTATATGCATACAACCGTTGAAATGGTGGCTAAAAATGATGTTGAAAATGTAATTCGATTAATTTACGAATCATTATTAAATATTGATCCAAAAAAAGGATTTAGTTATTTTAAATAAATTATTTCAAGCTCTTTAAGATTATTTAATTTTAAAGAGCTTTTTTATTATGGATGAATATATTGACCTATTAAATGAAGCAGGTGAGCCAAACGGAACTACTTGTTTAAAATCAGAAGCTCATAAAAAAGGGCATTTACATGCAAGTGCCCATATTTGGATTTTCAATAACAATAAAGAAATTCTTATTCAAAAGAGAGTTCCTAATAAGAATACATTTCCAAACTTATGGGATGTTTCTGTTGCCGGACATATTTCTGCGGGTGAAAAACCCATTATTTCAGCAATAAGAGAAGTTCAAGAAGAGATTGGGTTAACCATAAAACAGCATAACTTAGATTTTATAGGTACATATAAAAAAAGAATTCAACATAGTAAGGATTTAATAGATTATGAATTGCACCATATATATATGTGTAAAATTAATTTTGATGTTAAATCATTAAAAATACAAAAAGAAGAAGTTGCAGAAGTAAATTTGATTTCAATTCAAAATTTAATTAAATTAGTTCATTCAAATGAATCTAATTTTGTTCCGCATGGAAAATCCTATTTTAAAATGGTATTCGATGCTTTAAAACAGTATTAATTTCCCTTATGAAAAATACCATTGCAGAACGTATTTTCGATTTTTTAAAAGACTTCCCTCCTTTTAATGTTTTAGAAAAAGACCAATTATTTAAAATTGCCTCAAATATTAAAGTAACTTATTTAGAAGAAAATACTTTTATTTTTAAACAAGAGGCGCAACCTCACAACTGTTTTTATGTAGTGAAAGATGGAGCTATTGGTCTTTATAGAGCAATGGGTGAAGATCAAATTTTAATAGATATTTGTGATGAAGGCGATTTATTTGGTTTACGACCAATTGTACAAAACGATCATTATTTAATGAGTGCCAAAGCAAATGAAGAATCTATTTTATATGCAATTCCTGTAGAAATACTACAAGAAATAATTAAAACAAATACGAAAGCTCATAAATATATAATTGCGAGTTTCTCATCAAATATTAAAACGCCATATGCGGTTACTGCAAACTCAAACTTATTTGCAAACGTAGATTCTTTAGAAAAAACCAACACATTTTCTGAAGTTCAAACAGCTCAATACAGTAAAAATCCTGTTACGTGTTTACCAACAACAACAATAAAAGATGCTGCCACTATTATGAGTTCTAAAAGAGTTGGTTCTATATTAATTGTTGAAGAAAAAAAACCTATTGGAATAATTACAGACAAAGATCTTCGATTAAAAATTGCAACTGGCTTAATTTCTATTGAAGAAAAAGTTGGAACAATTATGTCGTCTCCAGTTATAACATTTTCAGAAAAAATTACTATTGCAGAAGCTCAAATTGCCATGATAAAGCATAAGATTACTCATTTATGTATTACTAAAGATGGCACGTCAAACTCAGAACTTATTGGTATTTTATCTGAACACGACATTGTAGTTTTACACGGAAACAATCCATCGGTGTTAATTAAAGAATTAAAAAGAGCAAAAGATGTTAACACCTTAAAATATATAAGAGAAAAAACTTCAGTATTACTTAAAAATTATATTGATCAAAATGTTTCAATTGTATTTATTTCAAAAATTATTTCTGAAATAACCGATGCAATTACCATAAAAGCAATTGAACTTTCTTTAGATGAAATGGGTGTTAAACCTACGGTAAAATTTGGTTGGTTAGCCTTAGGAAGCCAAGGAAGAAAAGAGCAATTATTAATTACAGATCAGGATAATGCCTTAGTTTTTGAAGATGTTTCGGCTGAAGAATATCAGAAAACAAAAGACTATTTTTTGAAGCTTTCAAAAAAAATAAACGATACGTTACATGCTATTGGTTTTGAATATTGCCCTGCTAATATGATGGCGAGCAATCCAGAATGGTGTTTATCTTTAACCGAATGGAAAAATCAATTTAATAGTTGGATTACAAAACCTTCTGAAAAATCAATTATGATGTGTACCATCTTTTTTGATTACAATTTAGTGTATGGCGATACTAAATTGGTTTCTAAAATGTCTAAAAGTATTTTTAATTCCATTAAATCTTATGAAATATTTTTAAACTTTTTAGGAAGAAATGCCTTAATAAATCCACCACCTCTTGGTTTTTTTAGACAATTTTTAGTTGAAAGTGATGGCGCTCATAAAGATCAGTTCGATTTAAAAAGCAGAGCATTAATGCCCTTAATTGATGCTGCTCGATTGCTTATACTGTCTCATAATATTAAAAACAAAAACAACACTTTAGAACGCTTTGAAAAATTAGCAAAATTAGAACCTCAAAATAAAGATTTGTACTTTTCGTGTATTAATGCTTTTAAAATATTATTACGCTATAGAACGGAACAAGGTATAAAACATAACGATTCTGGTAGGTTTATAGCCTTAAATACTTTAAGTAAATCTGAAAAATTAAAACTAAAAGGATGTTTTAAGCCAATAAAAGATATTCAGGAGTTGTTAAATATTAGATTTAGTTTAGCTCAAATGATGTGATGAACATATTTAAATGAACAATTATAACTAAAAAAATCCCGAGCATTACTCGGGATTTAATCTTTTTTAGTAGTAGTAAATTATATTAAGAATCGATAGATCCTAAAACACGTTTCATAAATGTGTTTAATGCTTCTTTTTTAGGCATTCCATCTTTTACCATTTTATCCACTTCAATGGCGCCATAAAGATTTGAAATAATTTCACCAATAACATCTAACTCTTCATCTTTTAACGAAGACACTTCCGTTAAAGCCTCCAAAGTTTCTATGGTTTCTAAAACATAATCTTGATCGTTTTCTTCGATAAAATTAGTTAGGTGTTTAATTACTGGTAACTTCATTTACTAAATCTTTTAAAATTTCGAATTTATTTGTTTGTACCTGATTTACAAAAGCTCCTGCCTTAAAAGTTGCAAATGTTGGTAAATTATCTACAGTTGCTAATTTACGAGTATTTGGAAATTTTTCTGCATCAGCAATTACAAAAACAGTATCTGGGTTTTCAGTGGCTAACTTTTTAAACTTTGGTTTCATAATTCTACAATTACCACACCAAGTTGCAGCATATTGCACAACTACAGTTTTATTATCAGCTACTATTTGCTCTAGATTATCTTCTGTTAATTCTTGAAACATAATTTATTATTTTTTAGTGTGAAGCTAAATAATCAGCAGTTCCTTTTGCATTAGGAGCCATTGCATCTTTTCCTTCTTCCCAGTTTGCTGGACAAACTTCTCCTTTTTCTTGAACATGCGTTAATGCGTCAATCAAACGTAAATATTCATTAACATTTCTTCCTAAAGGCATATTGTTAATACTTTCGTGTTGTACCAAACCATCTTCATCAATTAAATATGTAGCTCTATATGATACGTTATCTCCTTCTACCTGAACAGTTCCTGTTTCTTCATCATACGTTTCATTAGTAATATCTAAGATTCCTAAAATACTTGATAAGTTACGGTTGCTATCAGCTAAAATTGGGTAAGTTACACCTTCAATTCCTCCATTATCTTTTGGTGTACTTAACCATGCAAAATGTACTTCAGGAGTATCACAAGAAGCTCCAATTACAATTGTGTTTCGTTTTTCAAATTCACCTAATGCTGCCTGAAAAGCGTGCAATTCAGTTGGACAAACAAATGTAAAATCTTTTGGGTACCAAAATAATAGTACTTTCTTTTTGTTATTTACTGCTTCTTCTAATACATTAACTTTAAATGTATCTCCCATTTCGTTCATTGCATCTACATTTAAATCTGGAAATTTTTTACCTACAGCTGTTGCCATTTTTTCTATTTTTTTAAATTATTAATATTCTTTTTTAACACTACAAATATACTGTCAAAATGGCTAAAAAAATAAAAATCTTATGCTAATTATTTATATTAGCATAAGATTTATTTATAATTTAAAAGTCTAATTATAAGGTTTACTTATTTACTAGCGAAAAGTATTATATCATTTTTAGAAACTTCTTTCTCTCCAAGAATTATAAGTCGCTCTACAACATTTCTAAGTTCTCTAATATTTCCAGTCCAATTATATTCTTGTAATAATTTTATAGCTTCACTTGAAAAAGTTTTTATAGCAGTACCTTGTTCGTTAGCAACTTGTGAAGCAAAAAATTCGATTAATAACGGGATATCTTCTCTCCTATCATTTAACGCTGGAACTTCAATTAAAATAACTGCTAATCTGTGGTATAAATCTTCTCTAAATTTACCCTCAGAAATTTCTTTTGTCAAATTTTTATTTGTTGCAGCAATTACTCTAACATTTACTTTTATGTCTTTATCGCTTCCAACTCTTGAAATTTTATTTTCTTGTAAAGCCCTTAAAACCTTAGCTTGAGCAGATAAACTCATGTCGCCAATTTCATCTAAAAAAATTGTACCTCCGTTTGCTGCTTCAAATTTACCAGCTCTATCTTTGTTTGCACCCGTAAAAGACCCTTTTACATGACCAAACAACTCGCTTTCAATTAATTCAGAGGGAATAGCGGCACAGTTTACTTCTATCATTGGTGCTTTTGTTCTGTCACTTTTTTCGTGTAACCAATGAGCGACCAACTCTTTACCCGTTCCGTTTGGACCTGTAATTAAAACTCTAGCATCTGTAGGTGCTACTTTTTCAATCATATTTTTAATATGAGATATGGCAGCACTTGTGCCAATCATCTCATATTTTTTACTTACTTTTTTCTTTAACAATTTATTTTCTACAATCAACTCTTTTCTGTCGAGCGCATTTCTAACAGTATTTAATAAACGGTTTAAATCTGGCGGTTTTGATATATAATCGAACGCTCCTAAACGCATTGTATTTACAGCTGTATCTAAATCACCATGTCCAGAAATCATAACAATTGGAATTTCTGGTTTAATTTTTTTTACTTTTTCTAATACCTCAACACCATCCATTTTAGGCATTTTTATATCACAAAGCACCAAATCGTAATCCGATTTCGAAATCATTTCTATTCCAATCAAACCATCTTCTGCTTCTTCTACTTGATAGGTATCATTTTCTTCTGAAATAATTTTTTTTAATACTCTACGAATTGCAGCTTCGTCTTCAATTATTAATATTTTGGACATTTATATTATTATTTTAATGATTTTTAAATTTTAATTTTATTCTTTCAAAAAGTAAGCCATTATTTAAATATGTTTAAAGTTAAGTGCTAGTTTTATAAAAATGAACATCTCTTTGAGGAAATGGAATTGAAATATTATGTTCCCTAAAAAGTGCATCAATTTTAAAACGGATATCACTTTTCGGTATTGCTGCTTCAAAGCTATTGTTTAGCGTAAATATTAATTTAAAATCTAGCGAACTTTCTCCAAAATTAATAAACAAAACTCTTGGCTCAGGATCTGAAATAACATCTGGATGCGAAAGTGCAGCTTCAATTAACAATTTTTTTACTAATTGAATATCGCTACCATATGCAACTCCAATTAAAATATTCTCTCTGGTCTCAGTCCCGTTTTCAGTCCAATTATATAAGCTATTTGTAAGGTATAAATGATTTGGTATAACCAATACTTTATTATCTATTGTTACAGCTCTTGTAGTTCTTAACTTAATTTCTTCTACTCTTCCAACTTTGCCATCTAATTCAATAATATCGCCTACATGAACAGACTGATCAACTAGAATAAAAACCCCAGAAATAATGTCTTGAAATAGAGTTTGCAATGCTAAACCAACTCCAACTAACAAAGCTGCTGATGCTGCAAAAATTGCTGTTACATTTACACCAATATTATGAAAAGTTGTTAAAATAATAACTACATAAATAAACCATTTGCTATAAGAAAATAACGATACAAATTTTAATTTATCGTCATCTGGCAATTTTCTTGTTACCAATTTTCTTATTAATTTTAATATTATAGATGTAACTAACAAGGCAACAAATACTAATAAAATTGCCTTAATAGTTATATGAATATCTTTACTAAAAGTAAATTCGTAATTTAAAAATTCTTTTATCTGATTCATTAATTTCCGTTTATTATTAAATCTCTAAATGAAATTTTTTACTAATTATTATTTTATCAATGCAGCTTTTCTACTTTCCGTTTTGCATCCTATTTTTACCACTAGTACTTTTAACTTAGTACTTCAACCATTTATATAATTCTTTATAGCTAGGTTTTTTTCCGTACATTAAAATCCCTACTCTGTAAATTTTTGCTGCAAACCATACTATTAAAATAAATGTACCTATTAAAAGTAACATAGAGGTTATAATTTGCCACCAAGGCACACCAAACGGAATTCGCATTAACATTACTATTGGTGATGTTAATGGAAACAAAGAAAACCCTAGAGCAATTGGACCATGTGGGTTTTCTATTACAGAAAAACCAACATAAATAGCAATTATTAATGGTAGCATTACTGGCATCATAAATTGTTGGGTATCTGTTTCGCTATCTACTGCCGCTCCAATGGCTGCATAAATTGAACTGTAAATTAAATAACCTCCAATAAAATAAATAATAAACGAAAAAAACATAGTTAAAATTGGTAAGTTCTTTATCTCTTGCAAAGCAAGTTGCAACTCATTTGTGGATGACGATTGAACCTGCTGAATCATCTCAGGGTTCATTTGTCCCATTGCTGCTCCAGAATTAGTAGCTTCAATGCCAAAAACATATGTAATTATTGTAAGTAATAACCCAGCCGAAATAGCCCAAATTATAAACTGTAAAATACCCGCAAATGCGTTTCCTAATATTTTACCTAACATTAGTTGAAATGGTTTTACAGACGAAATTATAACTTCTATTATTCTACTTGTTTTTTCTTCAATAACGCTTCGCATTACTGATGTCCCATAAATTATTATAAACATGAAAATTAAATAGCCAAACCCGCCTCCAGCAGCCATTCTTAAAATACTTCCAATTTTTGAAGATTTTTCTCCAACAAAATTTTCAGTCTCAATTTCAACCTTGGTTTCGGCTGCCTTAATTTTATTAACATCAATATTTAATTGTTCTATTTTTAAATTTCTAATTTTATTTTCTAATTTATTTTCAATACTGTTTATAAAAGTTAAACTTGGACTATCTTCAGAATAAAACCGAATACCTTTAGATAAGTTTGTTAAACTATCACTTTTTGCTATATATAAAACCCCGTAGAAATTTCCTTCGGTTTGTTCTCTGGCCTTATCTATACCTAAACTTGTTAGATCTATATATTTTGTAGCATTCGTATCCGTAAAAACAGTAGCCAATAAGTTAGATTCATCTACAAAAGCAACGGTTCTAACTTCTTCGCTATTTTTTTGATTTAAAAAAACAATTAACATAATAAGCCCAACCATTAAAAGTGGACTTAAAATTGTCATTACTATAAATGATTTGTTTTTAACTTTCGCAAAAAACTCTCTTTTTATTATTAATTTTAGTTTATCCATTGTTTGCTACAGCTTTTAAAAATATATCGTTAGCACTTGGAATAATTTCAGTAAAATGAGTGATTTGTGCTTTTTTATTTAAAAATTGAATTAAGTCTTTTGATGATTCTGTATTTTTTAAATCTACAATTAAACGAAGATCTTCATTAAATAAAGTTGTTTCTGAAATAGCTGTTGTAAATTTTGAATTTATTTCATTTAAAAGAAAATCTGTATCGTTACAAGATAATCCAACCTCAAATTGATTGGTTTTAAATGCTTCTTTAATATCGTTTAATTTACCGTCTAAAATTTTCTTAGATTTATCTATTAAAGCAATATAATCGCATAACTCTTCAACAGATTCCATTCTGTGAGTTGAAAAAATTATACTGGCACCTTCGTCTCTTAATTTTAAAATCTCATCTTTAATTAAGTTTGCATTTATTGGATCAAAACCACTAAATGGCTCATCAAAAATCAATAATTTAGGTGTGTGCAAAACAGTTACAATAAATTGTACTTTTTGCGCCATACCTTTAGAAAGCTCCTGAATTTTTTTGTCCCACCAATCTCCAATATCAAATTTTTCAAACCAATATTTCAATTTCTTTTTAGCATCTGATTTTGACATCCCTTTCAGTTGGGCTAAATACAACGCTTGCTCACCAACTTTCATACTTTTATAAAGTCCACGTTCCTCTGGCAAATATCCAATTTGATGTACATGCTCTGGTTTTAACAATTCTCCATCTAAATAAATAGTGCCTTTATCTTGTAAAGTTATTTGATTTATTATTCTAATTAGTGAAGTTTTTCCAGCTCCATTTGGACCTAATAATCCAAAAACACTTCCTTTAGGAACTGAAATCGAAACGTTGTTTAATGCAGTAAAATTTCCATAATTTTTATGCACATTTTCAACCGTTAAAATATCATTCATTCTTTTAATATTGATTTTTAAAAAACGAAAGTAAAATTATTTTATTTAAATATGGTTAAACTAATTATAAATTAATTTTTTCAACATATTTACGTTGTATCTCTTTTAAAAACTCAATAGTTGCTTTTGGTTTTACAATACGTAACATTTCGGTAATTCCACCATTAGTGTAAAATATACCTTTTGCTATATCGTAACTTTTATCCGATACGTTATTTTTAACTTCAAATGTATAGGTTCTAAATTCTTCCCAAGTCATAAAATCTGGAATTTCCAGATAAAAAACATCTTTTTCTTCGTGTGATTGATAAATACCTTTTTCTAATTCATCTAAATTAAAAAATCTATTTATTCTTATTAATGCATCAGTATCATTAAATTTTTCACTTTTAGCAAATTCAAAACCAGCATCTTGATAGTATTGTTGTATTGTACCAATTTCAGTATATCTATTTATTCCTTTAATTCTTACACCATGCAATTTTCTAGAGCCAATAGCTACTTCACATTTGGCACCATTTAATTCTAAATTATTTTTTTCGTTAATTCTTTTAGTCGCTCTTAAAATTTTTTCAAAAGAGTTTTGCGCTTTTGTTACAAAAATTATTGATATTGGTTTATTAATATCAGTAAACCTACTGTAATAAGACTCAAATGGGTCAGGAACATTAATTACAAATGTTTTTGGTATTTTGTTTTCATCAACTGTATCAATATTTTCTTGGATAATTACTTTTCCAATAAGTTCTTTTGTAGTCATAGTTTTAAATTAAGGTTTGGTAGTTAAACATATTCATTTTTTTTATAAAAACCAAACAAAAAAGTTTTGAATACAATTTTTATAAATTTATTATGCGTGCATAGTATTTTTTTATATATTTGGGAAATGCAAAAAGAACAAACCATAGATCACGCACTTAGGGCAACCTGGCAAGCAGTTGCAAAAATGTATAATGAACAAGCATTAAAATTTGATAGTACAATGGCTATGGCGTTTGTATTGTTAAATATTGATAAAGAAAATGGTACACCCTCTACTTCTCTAGGACCTTTAATGGGAATGGAACCAACTAGTTTATCTCGTATTTTAAAAAATATGGAAGAAAAAGGTGCTATTTACAGAGAAAAAAACCCCGAAGATGGTCGTGGAGTGCTGATAAAACTAACTGATTTTGGGTTAGAAAAAAGAAGAATTTCTAAAGAATATGTTATACAATTTAATGAAACAGTAAAAAATAATCTTTCTCGAAGAAAAAATTAAATGCTTTTTTGAAGTAACTAAAACCATAAATAAATTAATTGCTGAAAAAGCAATTTTTGAAACAGTACATACTAAATAAAAAATATTAAAAAATGAAAAGACCAATTAGAAAAGTAGCAGTTATAGGTTCCGGTATTATGGGATCTGGAATTGCCTGTCATTTTGCAAACATTGGTGTTGAAGTTTTGTTGCTCGATATTGTTCCTCGTGAACTAAACGACGCAGAAAAAGCAAAAGGATTAACACTTGAAAATAAAAACGTTAGAAACCGATTGGTAAATGATAGTTTAAAAGCTTCATTAAAATCGAAACCCTCTCCTATTTATAATCAAAAATTTGCAAGTAGAATTTCTACAGGAAATTTAGAAGACGATTTACATAAAATTAAAGATGTTGACTGGATTATAGAAGTTGTTATTGAACGTTTAGATATTAAAAAATCTGTTTTTGAACAAGTTGAAAAATACCGTAAACCAGGTACTTTAATTACATCAAACACTTCTGGTATTCCAATTAGTTATATGAATGAAGGCAGAAGTGAGGATTTTCAAAAACATTTTGCTGTAACTCACTTCTTTAATCCGCCACGTTATTTAAAATTATTTGAAGTTGTTCCTGGTCCAAATTGTTCTCAAGAAGTTACTGACTTTTTAATGATGTACGGAGAAAAATTTTTAGGAAAAACCTCGGTTTTAGCAAAAGATACTCCTGCATTTATTGGAAATAGAGTTGGTATTTTTGGTATTATGAGTCTTTTTCATCAAGTAAAAGAATTAGGCTTAACTGTTGAAGAGGTTGATAAATTAACTGGGCCCGTTATTGGTCGCCCAAAATCTGCAACTTTTAGAACCGTAGATGTTGTAGGTCTTGATACATTGGTGCACGTTGCCAACGGTATTTATCAAAACTGTCCAGACGATGAAGCGCACGAACTATTTAAACTTCCAGAGTTTATAAATTCTATGATGGAAAACAAATGGTTGGGAAGCAAAACAGGCCAAGGTTTTTACAAAAAAGTAGTTGAAGATGGTAAAAAATCTATACTCGCTTTAGATTTAGATTCCTTAGAATATCGCCCAAGTAAAAAAGCAAAATTTGCAACTTTAGAATTAACGAAAACTATTGATAAAGTTATTGATCGTTTTAAAGTCTTAGTGAAAGGAAAAGATAAAGCTGGCGAGTTTTATAGAAAAAATTTCGCGGCTATGTTTGGCTATGTTCAAAATAGAATTCCTGAAATTTCAGATGAATTATATAGACTGGACGATGCAATGAAAGCTGGTTTTGGTTGGGAACACGGGCCATTTCAAATTTGGGACGCTATTGGTGTAGAAAAAGGTATCGAATTAATGCAAGCCGAAAATATTCCAGTTGCAAATTGGGTAACTGAGATGGTTGCTAATGGAAATACTTCTTTCTATTCAGTAAAAGAAGGAGCAAAATATTACTATGCAATTCCTTCAAAAAAACAAGAAAAAATACCTGGTCAAGACAGTTTTATAATTCTTGATAATATTCGCGAAGCAAAAACTATCTGGTCAAATTCAGGCGCTTCTATTCAACATTTAGGAGATGGTGTTTTAAATGTAGAATTTCAATCTAAAATGAACACTTTAGGTGGTGAAGTTTTACAAGCAATTAATAAAGGTATTGATTTAGCCGAAACGGAATACAATGCTGTAATTCTTGGAAACCAAGCTGCTAACTTTACGGTTGGAGCCAATTTAGCTATGGTGTTTATGATGGCTATTGAGCAAGAATACGACGAACTAAATTTCTCTGTTAAATATTTTCAAGATACGGTAATGCGCTTGCGTTACTCTTCTTGCCCAACGTTAATTACACCACATGGTTACACTTTTGGAGGTGGATGTGAATTAAGTATGCACGCCGATAAAGTAATTGCTGCAGCTGAAACCTATATTGGCTTAGTTGAATTTGGAGTAGGAATTATTCCTGGAGGTGCAGGTTCTAAAGAAATGGCATTAAGAGCTTCTGAAGGAGTATTGAAAGATGATGTAAAGCTAAATAAACTACGTGACTATTTTATTAATGTAGCAATGGCTAAAGTAGCAACTTCTGCACACGAAGGGTACGATTTAGGTTTCTTAAAAGAATATAAAGATATAGTTGTAGTTAACAAAGACCGACAAATTGCTACTGCAAAACGCCATGCAATACAAATGCTAGAGGATGGTTATACACAACCTGTCCCAAAAGAAGTTTTAGTCTACGGACAACAAGCTTTAGGTATGTTTTTAGTTGGAACTGATAGTTTAGAAAAAGGACATTATGCTTCTGAACACGACAAAAAAATAGCTAATAAATTAGGTTATGTTATGGCCGGTGGAGATTTATCTGAACCAACAAAAGTTTCAGAGCAATATTTATTAGACATTGAACGAGAAGCATTCATGAGTTTAATGACTGAACGTAAAACTTTGGAACGCATTGAGCATATGTTAAAAACAGGTAAACCTTTAAGAAACTAAAAAAATGAAAACAGCATATATAGTACAAGGATATAGAACAGCAGTTGGAAAAGCTCCACGTGGAGTTTTTAGGTTTAAAAGACCCGACGAATTAGCTGCGGAAACCATAGAGCATTTATTAAAAGATATTCCTCAATTAGATAAACACAGAATAGACGATGTAATTGTTGGTAACGCAATGCCAGAAGCCGAACAAGGTTTAAATATGGGACGTTTAGTTTCCTTAATGGGATTAAAAATTGAAGATGTTCCTGGTATGACAGTTAATAGATACTGTGCTTCAGGATTAGAAACGGTTAGTATCGCAGTAGCTAAAATACAATCTGGAATGGCAGATTGCATTATTGCCGGTGGAGTGGAAAGTATGAGTTATATTCCAATGGGTGGATATCGCCCAGTTCCTAATTATAAATCTGCCAAAGAAGGTAATGAAGATTATTATTGGGGAATGGGATTAACTGCAGAAGCAGTTGCACAACAATTTAAAGTTTCTCGCGAAGATCAAGATGAATTTGCTTTTAAATCGCATATGAAAGCTCTAGAGGCCCAAGCTAATGGAACTTTTAATGATGACATTGTTCCAATTACTGTTGAAAATATCTTTTTAGATGAAAACGGTAAAAAACAAACTAAAAATTATACAGTTTCAGTTGATGAAGGCCCAAGAAAAGGAACTTCAATTGAAGCACTCTCAAAACTAAGACCAGTATTTGCACAAGGTGGAAGTGTAACTGCAGGAAACTCTTCTCAAATGAGTGATGGGGCAGCATTTTTATTAGTTATGAGTGAAGAAATGGTGAAAGAATTAAATATTGAGCCTATTGCCCGTATGGTATCTTTTGCTGCTGTGGGAGTAGAACCTCGCATTATGGGAATTGGTCCAGTAAAAGCAATTCCAAAAGCATTAAAACAAGCTAATTTAACCTTAAATGATATTGAGTTAATTGAGTTAAACGAAGCTTTTGCATCGCAATCATTAGCAGTTTTAAGAGAACTTAACATCAACCAAGACATTGTAAATGTAAATGGTGGAGCAATTGCATTAGGTCATCCACTTGGTTGTACAGGTGCAAAACTTTCTGTACAATTATTTAATGAAATGCGCAGACGTAAAAACAAATATGGTGTAGTTACCATGTGTGTTGGAACTGGACAGGGAGCTGCTGGCGTTTTCGAATTACTAAAATAAAATAATCTAAACCTAACTATAAAATGGCAACAATAAAAGGAGGAGAATTCCTAATAAAAGAAATTAAAGCAGAAGAAATTTTTATTTCTGAAGAATTTAATGAAGAACAAAAAATGATGAAAGAAGCGGTTATAGAATTTATAGATCGCGAAGTTTGGCCACATAAAGAGCGTTTTGAAAACAAAGATTACGCACTTACCGAAGAAGTTATGCGTAAAGCAGGTGAAATGGGCTTTTTAGGTGTTTCAATTCCTGAAAAATATGGAGGAATTGGAATGGGTTTTGTTTCTACAATGTTGGTTACCGATTATATTTCTTCTGCTACAGGGTCTTTAGGAACTGCTTTTGGTGCACATACAGGTATTGGTACTATGCCAATTTTCTTGTACGGAACTGAAGCTCAAAAAAATAAATATTTACCACTTTTAACTTCTGGAGAAAAATTTGGTGCCTATTGTTTAACAGAACCAGGTGCTGGTAGTGATGCTAATTCTGGGAAAACAACTGCAGAATTAACAGCTGATGGAAAACACTATAAAATAAACGGACAAAAAATGTGGATTTCAAACGCAGGTTTTGCTGAAATTTTTATAGTTTTTGCACGTATTGAAGATGATAAAAATATCACTGCTTTTATTATGGAATTTGATAAAGCAAATCCAAACGGTGTAACTTTAGGTGAAGAAGAACATAAATTAGGTATTACATCCTCTTCTACACGTCAAGTATTTTTTAGTGATACATTAATTCCAATTGAAAATATGCTGTCAGAAAGAGGAAAAGGTTTTAAAATTGCCTTAAATTCTTTAAATGTTGGTCGTATTAAATTGGGCGCAGCTTGTTTAGATGCTAGTAGAAGAATAATTACTGAATCGGTTAAATACGGAAACGAACGCAAGCAATTTAAAACAGCGATTTCAAATTTTGGTGCTATTCAAAAAAAATATGCTGAAATGAGCGCTAAAACATTTACGTTAGATGCTGCTAATTATAGAGCAGCTAAAGATATTCAAAATATGATTGATGATGGCCTAGCTGCAGGTAAGTCTCATCAAGATGCAGAACTGGCTGCTTTTCAAGAATATGCAATAGAATGTGCCATAATTAAAGTATTTGGATCGGAAGTTTCTCAATTTGTTTCAGATGAAGGTATCCAAATATTTGGAGGTATGGGATTCTCTAAAGACACTCCAATGGAAAGTGCTTGGAGAGATGCTAGAATTACCAGAATTTACGAAGGAACAAACGAAATAAATAGACTTTTAACTGTTGGAATGTTGCTAAAAAAAGCAATGAAAGGTGAAATTGATTTGTTAACACCAGCTATGGAAGTTGGAAATAGCTTAATGGGGATACCTTCATTTGATGTTCCAGATTTTTCAGAATTATTATCTGAAGAAAAAGCAATGATTGAAAAATTAAAGAAAGCCTTTTTAATGATTTCTGGAAAAGCCGTACAAACTTATGGAATGGAATTAGAAAGTCATCAACAGTTAATTTTAGCTGCTGCAGAAGTTATGATAGAGATTTATATGGCTGAATCTGCAATTTTAAAAGCTGAAAAAGTTGCAAATATGACTTCAGAAAATGAGGCTGAATGTCAAATTGCAATGGCAAAACTTAACTTATTTAACGCAGTTGAAAAATCTGCAAGTATGGGAAAAGAAGCAATTTTATACTTTTCTGAAGGTGATGAACAACGTATGATGTTAATGGGATTAAAACGCTTTACAAAATATGTAAATAACCCTAATCCTATTGCATTAAGAAAAACAATAGCAACAAAAGTTATTGCAGAAAATAAATATTGTTTTTAAACAATACTAATTCAATCAATTTAATTACTGTAAAGAGCTACAACTTTGTTGTAGCTTTTTTTATGCTCTTTTATAGCAAAGAATTGAATTATTTTGTAACTTTAATATGAAATTCAACAACCACTTCTGCCCCAATTGTTTAATCGTTAAAAAAACAACATTATGAAAAAAAACATTGGAATTTGGATAGACACTAAACAAGCCTTTATTATTAGACTATCTAAAAATGGTGAACATTTCATTAAAAAAATTGAATCAAAAATTGAAACTAGAGTTCGTGTTCCTGGAGAATCTAAAAAATTTGGAAGATTTGGCGGGCAATACATTACCTATGAAAAAAATAGGTTTAACAAAAAAAATGAACAAATAAATAATTTTATTAAAGAATTATTTAAAGAAATTGAAAATTGTGATGCTCTAGTAATTTTTGGACCTGCAAAAATGAAAAAAATATTGGAAAAAGAAATTAAAAACAATATGCAAATTTCAGGGAAACTTTTAGGAGTTCATAATTCAGAATTACTTACTGAAAACCAAATTGTAGCTTGGGTAAAAGATTATTACAACAACTAATCTTTCAAACATAAATATCAGCTTTTTTATTTCCTTAGTAAACATATTACGTGTATTAGTTTGCTATATATTTTATTGCTAAACACTTAAAATAAAACTTATTTAAAAAATAATTAGAATTTGGTATAATTTTAGCATTTGTAAATTTAAATGTTATATTTATTGCTATCATTTAAAATTAAATTTATGAGATTCAGTATTTTTTTTATTTCGATTATAACTTTTATTAGTGCAGTTTCTTACGCACAACAACCAGATTTTGATGAAATTAAAACTTCAAATGGAATATTAAAAATTAATCCCATTTTACACGGAAGTCTAATTATATCTCACAATAACAAAACCATATTTGTAGATCCTTACGGTGGGTCAGAACTATATAATAATAAGACTCCAGATATTATATTGATTACTGATATTCATGGAGATCATTTAGACCAAAAAACATTGGATGGAATAGATACTTCAAAAAGTATTTTTATTGTTCCACAAGCTGTTGCTGATAAATTACCTGAAAAATATACATCTAAAATAGTAGTATTAACAAACGGACAAGGCGTGCATAGAATGGATTATTTTATACAAGCTATCCCAATGTATAATTTACCAGAAGAAGCAGAATCAAGACATCCTAAAGGAAGAGGCAATGGTTATATTTTAACTATTGATAATAAACGGATTTATATTTCTGGAGATACAGAAGATATTGCAGAAATGAGAAGGCTTCAGAATATTGATGTTGCTTTTGTATGTATGAATTTACCTTATACAATGGATATTAAACAAGCTGCTAGTGCTGTTTTAGAATTTAAACCTAAAGTTGTATATCCATTTCATTACAGAGGCAAAGATGGATTTAGTGATGTTGCTGAATTTAAAAATTTAGTAAATTCTAAAAATAGTGCTATTGAAGTACGTTTGAGAGATTGGTATCCAAAAGATTAATTTTTATTTAAAATAGTTTTTCCAATAGCGCATTGTAAACATAATTGTTTACTACAGTATTCATTTTTTAATTGCAATAATGCCTGAGTTCTAAAAGCATTTGGGCTTTTAATTTTTAAATTGTTATACTTAGAAATAATACTATTTTTTTCGGGTTTAATATTTTCAAGAATAGCAAATAAAGAACTGTAATCATTTTTACCTAAACTTTTTAAATACACAAATTTTAAAGGAATTATTGTGTTTATTAAAATTAAATCTACAAACGATTTAGTAAGTTTTTTGGTGCTTTTTTTGGATTCCTTTTCAAAAGTATAATGCGTTTCCCAAAAGGGTAATGTTTTAACATCAAACAAATCATAAAATAATTTTAACGACTCAATTTCAATTATTTTTGAAAAAAAGTTTTGGTATTTACTATATAAAAATACTAATTGAGATAATCTTATTGTTGGAAAGTTATTTGGACGCAATCTAAAAAATTGCACTTGACCACCTAAAATAGGAGTTAAATTAAACTTAACCTTTAAATATTCATATTCCTTTTTTAATTTTTCAAAATATATAGATTCTTTTTTGTTTGAAAGTAATCCTGCTTGTCCGAAAAACAAAGCTTCTAATTGTTCTACATTGCCTGAAACTTTTCTAACAATAGAAAAATCAAAAGAGCCTGCAAAGTTTAAAAAAGCATCACCATTTATTTTTAATCCAAAACTCTTTGCTAACAACATAAATAAAGTAGCTTCCCAATTATTTTTGTTTGCAGACAATATATTAAGAATTATAGTTGATTTTTGTTCTAAACGTTCAAAATAAATACGTTCTAACCAATTATCAAAAATAAAAGAATCTATAAATTGTATTTCATTTTCGCAATTTATCCACTTTTTGTTTTTACTAAAAAGCTGATTGTAATTATTCAAAACTTCTTTAGAAATATAATCTTGTAATTCTAATGTTACTATTTTAGCATTGTTTTCTCTAAAAATTTCAACATCGTGTTCCCAAACAACATGAAGTATTACAGCATCATAATTTTTGTCCGTTTCGTGTTTGTGTTTATACCAATCTGAAGATTTTATATGAATTTCAACATTCCCTGCCCAAACCTGATTATCAATTTCAATTTTTGCATTTAAAAAATCTGGACCTGTATTTAAATTATGAATTCCATTAGAAATAATATGAATTAGTTCTCCACTAGTAGATTTTAAATTATTTACGGAAAACAATTTAAGTTTCCATAAAAAATGTAATAAGTTTTCGTTCATAGCAATAATTTACTTTATAAAAGTAAAAATTAACTTTAACTTATGAAAATAGGACGCTTTTATTACTTACTTTTTATTTTTTTTAAAGTAAATTTGTAAGCATAAATTTATTGAAAATGAACATTATTAATAGTTTAGAATGGAGATACGCAACAAAGAAGTTTAATCCAACTAAAAAATTATCAAATCAACAAATAAACACGCTTAAAACAGCTTTTAACTTAACTGCTACTTCTTTTGGGCTTCAGCCTGTAAAAATGATTGTAATTAGTGATAAAGAATTACAAGAAAAATTTGTAGAATATTCTTATTTTCAACGTCAAGTTGTAGATGCCTCTCATTTACTAGTTTTGTGTATTGAAAATGATACAACTTCAAAAGATATTAATGCTTATTTTGATCTTGAAAAAAAAGTTAGAAATATTGACGAGTCAGTTATTGCAGGTTTTAGAAAGCAATTAATTGAAATGTATCAAAACAAATCTCTTGAAGAAAAGCAACTTTCTGCAATATATCAAACATATATTATTTTAGGTAATTTAATGACAGTTTGTGCAGTAGAAAAAATAGATGCGTGCCCTTTAGAAGGCTTTATTCCTGAAAAAATAGATGCCCTTTTAAATTTAAATGAACAAAATTTGAAGTCGGTTTTATTGCTTCCAGTAGGCTTTAGAGCAGACGATGATATTATGAGCGAAATGAAAAAAGTTCGCAAACCAGTAAACGAAACAATTATTGAAATAATAAAATAAAACCAAATAAATATTGATTATGAGTAATGATATTAGAACATTAGAACCTAAACAACTTTGGAATAATTTTGCAGATTTAAATGCTGTTCCGAGAGGTTCAAAAAAAGAAGAACGCGTTATACAATTTATGGTTGATTTTGGGAATAATTTAAACCTTGAAACTATTGTTGATCCTGTGGGCAACGTTATCATAAAAAAACCTGCTTCAAAAGGAATGGAAAATCGTAAAACTATTGTAATGCAATCGCATTTAGATATGGTGCATCAAAAAAATGCAGATACGGTTTTTGATTTCGACACTGAAGGAATTAAAATGAAAGTTGAAGGAGATTGGGTAAAAGCAGAAGGTACCACTTTAGGTGCAGATAACGGTTTAGGTGTTGCAGCAATAATGGCAGTTTTAGCTTCTAAAGAAATTAAACACCCAGCAATTGAAGCTTTATTTACCATTGATGAAGAAACTGGTATGACTGGCGCAATGGGGTTACAAGCTGGATATTTAGACGGTGAAATTTTACTAAATTTAGATACTGAAGAAGATGATGAAATTGACATAGGTTGTGCAGGTGGAGTTGATATTACCATAGAAAACTCTTACAATGAAGTGCATACCCCTACAAACAGTACTGGATATACTATTGCAGTTACCGGTCTAAACGGAGGACATTCTGGTATGGATATTCATAGAGGTTTAGGAAATGCCAATAAAATTATGAACCGCGTACTTTATATGGTTCAAGATTATATTAGAATTTCTGAAATTAATGGAGGTAGCTTACGCAATGCCATTCCAAGAGAAAGTTTTGCAATAATTTCTGTTTATAACTCTAAAGAAGATGCCTTTTTAAAATCCTTAAAAAGAGTTACTAAAGAAATAACAAAAGAACTAAAAACTGTTGACCCTAATCTAGAAATTGTAGCCACAAAAACTAGTGCTCCTGCTAAAGTAATGACAGCTATTAGCCAAACTACACTTATAAAAACCATATACGCTGCACATAATGGTGTTTATAGAATGAGTAACGATATGGAAGATTTAGTAGAAACCTCAAATAATATTGCACGCGTAATTGTTAAAAATGAACTTATTAAAATACTTTGTTTAACAAGATCATCTGTAGAAACTTCTAAAGCAGATTTAGCAAATGCTATAAAAGCAACATTTGAATTAGCTGGTTACGAAGTTACTCTTTCTGGTTCGTATCCTGGTTGGAAACCAAATGTAGATTCTCAAATACTAAATGTTTTAACTGAAACTTACGAAAAACTTTTTAAAAGTAAAGCAAATGTTGTTGCCTGTCACGCTGGCTTAGAATGTGGTATTTTAGGAACAAATTACCCAGAAATGGATATGATTTCTTTTGGACCTACAATACAAGGAGCTCACTCTCCAGATGAAAGAGCAAATATAGAATCTAGTCAAAAGTTTTGGAAATTTTTACTAACAATTTTAGAGAACATACCTGTAAAAAAATAAGAATTTTAGACAACTTATTTTAACTACACTATAACTCCGCTAAGTATATAATCACCTAGTGGAGTTTTTATTTTTTAACGTTTTACTTCTAAATCCTAAATTTTAACAAATTTATAAGATTCCACTATTTATTAATTATAGTAACTTTAGAACTTATTACCAAACCAATTATTTTATACAACATTAACTTAAAATTTTATTATGCAATTTTTAAAAGCCAAACTAAGCATACTATTAATATGTTTTACTTTTTTTAGTAATGCGCAATCAACAGAAACCTATTTTACAGAACACCCAACCTTAACTCCAGATGCAGAATTTATAATATTTAGCTACGATAGTGATTTATGGAAAGTAGCCACTGAAGGTGGAAATGCGCAAAGATTAACTGCAATGCAAGGTAACGAAACAAACCCAAGCATTTCTCACGATGGTAAATGGGTTGCTTTTTCAAGCAATCAGTTTGGAAATAATGATGTGTATATAATGCCAATAGATGGAGGTACTATTACACAATTAACGTTTCATGACGGTAGTGACGAAGTTAGTTCTTGGAGTTGGGATAATTCAAAAATATATTTTACTTCTAGTAGGTACAATAGTTTAACAACTTACAGTGTAAATATTAATGGAGGAACACCAGAAAGAGTTTTTGATCATTATTTTAATACAATTCACAACCTAGTTGAAAACCCTATAAATGATGAAGTTTATTTTAATGAATCTTGGGAAAGTGGCCGTTTTGCACATAGAAAACGTTATAAAGGCGATTACAATCCAGATATAAAATCGTACAATACCAAAACCAAAGAATTTAAAAAACATACAACCTACAGAGGAAAAGATTTTGGTGTAACTTTTGATGAAAAAGGAAATTTATATTTTAAATCTGATGAAGCAAATGGAGAATATAATTTATATAGCCTGCAAAATGGTACAAAAAAACAATTAACCGCTTTTAAAACTTCTATAATGTGGCCAAAAGTAAGTGCCAACGGAAAAAAGATTGTTTTCAGAAAAGATTATCAAATTCATGTGTATGATGTTGCTTCTGGGAAAACTATAAAGCCAGCAATTAATATTATAAAAAATAACACTTTAGAAAAAGAACAATCTTATAGTGTAAAAGGAAAAATAACCAATTTTGATATTGCACCTGATGAGAAAAAAATCGCGTTTGTTTCTCGAGGAAAATTATTTATTTCGGACATTGAGGGTAAATTTGTAAAAGAAATTAAGACCAACCCAAATGAAGCTGTACAAGAAGTAAAATGGTTAAAAAACAATAAAACCTTATTGTATTCACAATCTTATAAAGGTTATTACAATTGGTTTACAATTGATGCAGACGAAGATTCAAAAGAAAAACAATTAACAAAGGTTACTAAAAATAACCGACAAATTACATTTAATAGTGATTTGTCAAAAGCAGTTTACTTAAGAGGTAGAAACGAAATTTGTTTACTAGATTTAGCTACTTTTAAAAGTGAAATTATTGTAAATGATGAACTTTGGGGATTCTATAACTCAAACCCTTATTTTTCTCCAGACGATAAGTTAATAATTTATAATGCTAAAAGAGATTTCGAAACAGATATTTTCACTTATAATATCGCATCAAAAAGCATAGATAATTTAACCAATACAAAAGTTTCTGAATCTGAACCAGTTTGGTCTCCTGATGGAAAATATGTGTATTTTTCTTCAGATAAATTACAACCAACTTACCCTTTTGGAACAACAAATTCTAAAATTTATCAAATGGCATTAGATAAATTTGAAGCTCCTTTTAAATTAGAAGAAGTTTCTAAATTATTTAAAGAAGATGCTAAAAAGGATGACAAAAAAGATGCGAAAAATAAAAAAGAAGATAGCACCGATGAGAAATCAATAAAAGAACTTCCAAAAGTAACAATCAATACAAATGGATTAATGGATCGTTTAACTCAAATTAGTCCAAGTTTTGGGCAGCAACAAAATCCATCAATACTTAAAAAAGGTGAAAAAACATACATACTTTACATATCTAACCATAGCGAAGGAAAACCTCAACTTTGGAAAACTACGATAGAACCTTTTGAAAAAAATAAGACTGAGCAACTTAGTGATAAGTCAATTAGGAATTATCAGTTAGTTCAAGCTAAAAAGAATAACTATATTTTAGTTGGCGGGTCAATAAACACATTAGATATTGCTGGAAATAAACTAAAAGATATTGCAATAGACTATAAATTTGAAAAGTCGTTATCTCAAGAATTTACACAAATGTATTATGAAGCGTGGGCTGGTATGGAAGAGAATTTTTACAACGAAACTTTTCATGGTCAAGATTGGCAAAAACTTAGAGATCAATATGCTGCATATCTTCCTTATATAAATAACAGAGCGCAATTACGCCTTATTTTTAATGATATGTTAGGCGAACTAAACACATCGCACTTTGGGTTTAGTTCTAGCGGAAAAGAAGAAGATCTATATTATGGAACTAGGTCTTTGGCAACTGGAATTGTTTTTGACAATAAAAATCCTTTTGAAGTTAGCAACATTGTTAAAGAAAGTCCTTCGGACATAACAGGTAAAAACATTAGAAAAGGAGACAAACTTGTTGCAATAAATGGTAAAAAAATAGATCCTAAAAATAATAGAGAAAGTTATTTTACAGCGCCTTCTTCGTTAAGTGAATTAAGCTTAACTTTTGAAAGAAATGGAACAGATTTTAATGTAAATATTCATCCTACTTCTAGCGGTAATATTAGAAATTTAATTTATGATGAGTGGCAAGATGAAAATCAACAATATGTAGACTCTAAATCAAAAAACCGCATTGCTTATGTTCATATGAAAAATATGGGTGGTGGCGAATTACAAAAATTTAAGGAAGATTTAGTTTCAAGTACAGAAGCCGATAAAGATGCTTTAATTTTAGATTTACGCTACAATACTGGTGGAAATGTACACGACGAAGTACTGCGCTTTTTAAGTCAGAGAACGTATTTAAATTGGAAATACAGAGAAGGTAAATTGGCTAAACAATCTAATTTTGGATATTCGGACAAACCTATTGTATTACTAATTAACGAACAATCTTTATCTGATGCTGAAATGACAGCTGCCGGATTTAAAGAACTTGGCTTGGGTAAAATTATTGGAACAGAAACGTATAGATGGATTATTTTTACTTCTGGAAAAGGTTTGGTAGATGGTTCGTTTTATAGATTGCCTTCTTGGGGATGTTACACCTTAGATGGTAAAAATTTAGAAACTGAAGGTGTAAGTCCAGATATTTATGTTGAAGAGAATTTTAACGATCGATTGACTGGAAAACAACCACAATTAGATAAAGCTATTGAAGAAATTTTAAAAGAGTTGAATAAGTAATTCTTTAAAAAAATAATTTTAAAAAGCCTGAATTCAGTATATAGAATTCAGGCTTTTTTTATAACTATACTAATTGTTATTTATGAGAAGTAACTACTTTATACAAAATAACTTCTGCAGATGCTTCATAATCTTTATTCCATTTAAAATAGTTACCTGTTTTAAAATAATTGTTGTGTAAATAACCATTTTTAACATAATCAAAGACAAAAGTATATTCTGTATCAATATTTTTAGTTTCGCAAACTAAACCATAAAATAATTTACCATCTTCAATTTTTATTTTAATTGTAAATTTTTCATTGTCAACTTTCCCAATGGTAATTTTCTCATTAAACTGGCTTGTCCAATCTTCTCCTTCATCAGGCTTAACATAATAATCTATTACCAAGTCTCCATTTCTCCACTGTACTTTTACGGTTGCTGGTGAACCATTTAAACCTTCAGTTTCAATTCCATGTATTTGTGCCACATAAGTTTGTCCAATTCCTTCACAATAAACCACCTTTAAAGTTGATTCTAAAATATGAGTTCCCGTAGACATTGACCAATTGTCTGAAGTTGTTTGATTTCCTCTCCAAAATTCTCTTAATTCAGTTCTACAATATTTTCCATCATCTAAAGCAAAAGGTCCTCCAGAAGTTGTAAAACCAGTAAATTTTGTGAACATTGTATAGCTTCCATCAAAATTTTTATAAAAATAGTTAGCCTGTTCAGCTGTTAAATTATTGTTCTCAATATCTTGGTAAAAAATAGAAGTTGCACTCCCATTTCCTCGATTTAAAGGCACAGATAAATACCAATTTTTCCAAGAAATATTTGTTTCTTCTGGTTCAATAACAATTTCTTCTTCAATAATAACTTCTTCTGTTTCATTATTGCTTGAATTACAAGAAATAATTAGTAGCGTTAAAAAAAGAACTGTAAATTTTATACTTATTTTAAATTGTATATGCATTTTTAAAGTTTAATAAATATTTGGAAATCAATATCTATAACTGCAAAATTAATATAATATTTAATTAAAATACGACTTTCAATTCTACAAATAACACTAATAGCTCAAACTATTTTAAACTTTATTCTGTTTTTATTTAAGTACTAAATTTTTATTATCACTTTTTAATTGATTAAATTAATTTCTAATTTTTATGAAATGCTATTAAACAAGCAGTTAAATACGCTAAATATTATGTTTAACGTAATTATAAGATATTAGATTCTTTTATTTCAAATGAAAGCATGTATCTTTGCACTTTAAAAAAAACAAGAAAATGAATAACGGATTATACGCAAAATTTAACACCTCTAAAGGTGCAATTTTAGTAAACTTAGAATTTGAAAAAACACCTGGTACAGTTGGAAACTTTGTTGCTTTAGCTGAAGGTAATTTAGAAAACAATTCAAAACCACAAGGAACTCCTTACTATAACGGATTAAAATTCCATAGAGTTATTGCTGATTTTATGATTCAAGGAGGGTGTCCTTTAGGAACTGGAACAGGTTCTCCAGGATATAGTTTTGATGATGAATTTCATCCAGAATTAAAACACAATGCTCCAGGTATTTTGTCTATGGCAAACTCTGGACCTTCTTCTAATGGAAGTCAATTTTTTATTACCCACGTTGCTACTCCATGGTTAGACAACAAACACACCGTTTTTGGAAAAGTTGTTGAAGGTCAAGATGTTGTTGATGCTGTTGCCCAAGATGATGTTTTAGAGTCTCTTGAAATTATAAGAGTTGGTGATGCCGCAGAAAACTTTAATGCAGTTGAAGCATTTAGAGTTTTTGAAGGATCAAGAGCTAAAAGAGAAGCTGAAGCAAAAGCTGCTATGAAAGCACAAATGGACAAAATTGCAGCTGGTTATGATGAAACTCCAAGCGGATTACGTTATAAAGTTTTACAAGAAGGTAGCGGTAAAAAAGCCGAAAAAGGAAATATGGTTTCAGTACATTATAAAGGTCAATTATTAGACGGTCAAGTATTTGATTCTTCTTACCAACGCAAACAACCAATCGATTTTACTATTGGTGTTGGTCAAGTAATTCCAGGTTGGGATGAAGGAATTCAATTATTAAAAGTAGGAGACAAAGCTCGTTTAGTAATACCATCTAACTTAGCTTATGGTAGTCAAGGAGCAGGTGGTGTTATTCCTCCAGATGCCACTTTAATTTTTGATGTAGAATTAGTTGCTGTTAAATAAAACTCATCTTAAAATTTTAAATAGGTTTATTGAAAAAATTTCGATAAACCTATTTTTTTGTAATACTATTATAAGTAATACAAATTTAAATCAATAACTAATATATAAGAATAATATTAAAACTAACAATATTTTCTATTCTTTACAAACATTCTTAATCATAAAATAGAATTATAATTAGTCTTTACAATAAATAAAAAATTATTACAAATCAATATAATATATAATTTTACATATATCTTTCAAATTATTAATTTCAAATCTAATATAATCGACAAGTAATATTCCAAATCAACTTAGTATAAAGACACTGTATAACCTTTCATAAAATAATCTGTTTAAAGAGTATATTTTTAATTATGAATGATATAATTTTACATTCTATAGAATGTAGAATTATATACTTCAAGAATGCCTGATTTTATAAAAAAAGAAATTGCTTTTAATTTTGATTTTCTAGATGCAAAAGAATGTCTAAATAATTTAACTGAAAAAGAACAAAATGAACTTTTAGAAAATAAAACCGATATTGTATTTGAGCCAGGAGAAATAATTATTAAGCGAGGTATTGCAGTTAAACATGTATTGTATTTAATAGATGGTTTAGCAAAACTAGAAATAATAAATGATGGGAAACCAAGTACAGTTGGTATGGTACAATCACATTCATTTATCGGTATTATTTGTTGCTTTGCTTTTGAAAATTTTGATTTTACAGCAACCGCATTAGAAAGAACCAAAGTAAGTTTTATTGACAAAAACATTTTCGAAAAATTTATAAAAACAAATGGAAATTTTGCTTTAGACTTAATTAAACATATGTCTGGAGTATCTAATGGCTTCTTTCATAGAATTACCACCTTATCTCAAAAAAATATTGATGGAGCATTATCTATAGTTTTACTTGATTTTGCTAAAATTTATAAAAGCAATAACTTTACTATCCCTATGGTCAGAAAAGACCTAGCCAATATGTTAGGTTACTCAAAAGAAAGTGTTATTAATACGCTATCTAAGTTTAATAAAGAAAAAATTATTAAGGTTTCTGATAGAAAAATTGAGATTATTAATAGCAAAAAACTAACACAAATTAGTAAGTTAGGATAAATTTCTGTTACAATTATCTATTTTTAACGTCTTATAGTTAACTAGATTTATAATCTTAAAAAATGCTTTTAAGGTTTCTTCCTTATGTATAAAGAAAAATTCAAATAACACAACTATGAAAATTCGAAATCTAATAATTGGAATACTTACAATAATTGTAGTTAGTTGCACACCTTCTACAAATAGTGCTGCATTTATAGAAAAAACAACAGGTAGGTATTTGTATAATTCAGATGAAATAATTGAAGTATATTTTGAAAATCAAAAATTACATTTAAAGTGGCGCGGTGCAAATTCTATTGAGCCATTACAAGTAGATGAGAATCAATTTTTTGTAAAAGAAATGAATGAAAAAATTCAGTTTTTAACAAATCCTAAAAAACCAAACTACTTATATGGTATTGGTTCCAAAAAACACAAATGATACACTTAAATATAATTTTAGAAAATTAGCAACTAACGAAAAAATTCCAAGTGAATATTTAAAAGAGAATAATTTTGAAAAAGCTTTAGAAGGATATTTAAATATTAAAAAAGTAGATTCTTTAGACGCAAATCTAAATGAAGGCAATTTTAATAAATTAGGATACAAAGCATTACGCGAAAAAAACCACGTAATGGCGCTTCAAATATTTAAAATAAATATGGAATTATATCCTTACAGTTCTAATGTTTACGACAGTTATGCAGATGCTTTAAAAACTAATGGAGATACTATTGAAGCCATAAAATATTATAAAAAATCTTTAACCTTAGATTCAGGAAATAAAAGTGCAAAAAGATTTGTTGAAAAATATGATATAAAAGAGTAAGCTATATTTTAGACATTTAAACAATAATTAATGTCTTCTTCTATAGCCTCTTCGGTCTCCACTACCTCTTTTGCTTTCTTTTCCGGTTGGTGGTTTTAAACTATATGTAAAACTTAACATGGCATACGTGCCTAAATTTTTCTGAATGGTTTCTTCAAAATAACTATCGGAACTGTTTCTTACAATCCCTAAATCTTTATCTAGAATATCAAAAACCTGTAATTTTAAATTTCCACGTTTACCTTTTAAGAACGCATAATCAAAACCTAAATTCCAAATTGGCACACTTTGAGAATCAAAATTATTATCTGTATATAAAGAGAAATCGAACTGTGTATTAAAGGTTAAACTGTTTGTTAAATCCCAATCAAATTTTGTGAAATAGTTTTGCTTTACATAATCCCTATCTTTGTCTTGTAAGGAATAAGATGTCTTGTTAAAATCAAAATTTGCACCTACGGTTAAATCTACTTTATTTTTATTTTCATTACCTAAGCTTACTCCAAAATTCCAGCTTTTACTGTTAGTTTCGTTATACTCGCTATCTATAATTGTTGTGAAATCTTGAATACTTCCTCCAAGATTTAAATTATATCTTAAACCTATCTTATTTATTTTTTTACTCAAATTTAAACGTCCTCTAAAATTTTCTTTCGAGCCATAATTTTCAAACGATGCATAAGTAACATAATTTTCGTCTATACTTCTGCTGGAAATAATAGTATTTGAAGTTTTAGTATAACCTAAATATGAAAAGAAACTTGTTGCTTGTTTAAACTCATGTGAATAAAACATAACACTAAAATCGTCGTTTTTTTCTGGAGTTAAATCTGTATTTCCTTGAGTTATATAAAGCGGATTAAAATCGTTTACAATTGGCGTGACCTGATTAGAACTTGGTAATTGTGTGTTTTTATTATATCTAAACCTAAGTCTTTTACCTTTTTTATATTCGTAACTTACTGTTGCTCTTGGTAAAAAATTTGAGTAATTATTATTTAAAAACAAAGTGTTATCAACTTCTAATTTTTGTTTCATTGTTTCTAAAGCACCCGATATATAGATCTGCAATTTATCTTTACTAAATACATATCCTAATTGATTGTCGTAAACTTGATTGTTATAATCTAACTGGTAAATAAATGGATTCTGTGCAATTGCATTAATTGTTCTAGTTTGTTCAACACTTTCATCATTTGTATTATTATCAATACTTGAAGAAAAACTAATTAAATGGTGTTCAACAATAGGTTCCATATACCTAAATGAAATTTCATAATTTAACGATTTATAATTTTCATCTTTAGTGGTAATTTCATTAGACACAAAAGAACTTGTTATATCAGACACATTGGTTGAGTTTTGAAAATTCATATCTTTATTGTCTGTAAATGATATTTCACTTCTTACTCTTAAGTTTCTTCCTTTGTCATTTAATTTTTTTCGGTATGAAAAATCTAATTCTCCACTGTTTCTTTCATCTTCACTAGTAGTTTTTCTTTCGCTAGTTGCATCTAAAATATTGTTTTCATCATAAAAAGCAGTATTGCTATTACTGTCAGATTCGCGATTGTCATTCTTAAATTTCCCTCTAAGTTCTATATATTTACCTTCAACAGATCTATCTCGTAAGCTAAAATTAATATTGTGATTGTTAGATATATTTTGACTGTCGCTTGTATTCTCAGAAGTAAATGACTTATCTTGAGTAAATTGCGTTCTATTAGATTCTTCTTCTTCTTCTCTATCAGAATATCCATAATGATAATCTAAATTAAAATTTAAATCCTTTTTAAACTCGTAATTATAGTTTGCTCCAGCGGTTCCTGTAGTTAAAAAACCGCTATTTCCTCCTCTACTACCATCTCTTCTAAAAACTGTTGCTCCTGTATTATTTATATTATTTAGTTTACCAAAAAGTGCTAACTGTGTTTTTGCAGTAAATCTATTTAAATCTAAATCTAAAGTATATCTATCATTAGTTCCAATACCTGCTCCAATTTTACCAAAATATCCAGACTTTTTACCATCTTTTAAAACTAAATTAATTATTTTATTTTTTTCGCCATCTTTTATTCCAGTAGTTCGGGTATCATCACTTTCTTCATCAATAATTTGAACACTTTTAATAGCATCTGCATTAAGATTATTAAGTGCAATAGTTTGATCATTATTAAAAAACTCTTTACCATCAACTAAAATTTTTGTAATATCTTCTCCTTGAGCAGTAACAGTTCCATCTGTTCCAATTTGAACGCCAGGTAATTTTTTAATTAAATCTCCAACATTATCATCTTGTTTTACTTTAAAAGCTTTTGTATTAAAAGCAACAGTATCCTGCTTAATTTTAATTGGTACAACAGCATTTATAGTAATTTCATCTAACTGATTAATATCTTTCTTTAAAACAATTTCACCTAAATTAAGTTCGTTTTTAGTAAACTTTAAAGTTTGCTGATTAGCTTGGTAGGTCATTAAATAAACTTGAAGCATATAAGTGCCCTCTTTAAAGCCAGAAATATCAAATTTACCATCTTGTCCTGTTGAAGTATATTTAACTAGTAAAGAATCTGAAGGTTGTAATAATGCCACAGAAACAAATTCTAAAGGTTCTTTATCTTCGTCTAAAACAATTCCTTTAACACTTTGAGCATAAGAAATTTGAATTAAAAGAAACAATAAAAATATTGGTAAAAGAAGTTGTTTTTTATTGCAATAATTAATCATAACAATTCGTTTTTTAGTTAATAACTTAAACAGCATTATTTTTATATCTTTAAAATCTATATACTTTGCACAAAGTTGCTTCAAAAAAGTATAAATTAACAGGAATTTTAGTTAAATAATGTTAATGTGTGTTAACACTAACTTGTTAAGTAAAGACTTGTAGATAATATTAAAATATAAAAATTAATTGTATAGATATATGAGAACACAAAAACAATGGTTTGATGAATATGCAGTAAGTCATCAAAATAAAACCAACCAATTAATACATTATTTCTGTGTACCTATAATTTTTTTTAGCATTGTAGGTTTATTTATGAGTATTCCATCGACAATAATTTCAAAGTTTCTAAAAATTAATAATCCAATTATTGAAAATTGGGCTGCTATTATTTTAATTTTACTTTTATTCTTCTACATAAAACTCTCGTTCTCAACCTTTTTTAAAATGTTGTTATTTTCATTTATCTGTTTGGTAGGAAATTATTATTTATCTAACATTCTTCCACTATTTTATACTTCTTTAGTTATTTTTGTTGTTGCTTGGATTGGACAATTTTATGGTCATAAATTAGAAGGTAAAAAGCCTTCGTTTTTTAAAGATTTACAATTTTTATTAATAGGTCCGGCTTGGGTATTTGAAAAACTGTCAAAAAAAGCATAACATATTAAAAATGAAAAAAATAGCCCTCATATTCTTTTTATCAATTTCAACCCTAGTATTTGCACAACAATATGAATACGAAATTTTTAATACATCAGTCAATTCTAAAGATGCTGAACTAGGAGTTACTTATTTAAATGCTAAATCTGTAGTATTTGCTTCATCTAAAAAAACAGAAGATGACAAAGTATTTAGCAAAAACAGAAGGCAAAATAATAGGCAATTATTTATTGAACTTTACCAAGGAATTATTAATGAAAATGGCGATATCATTCAAACTGGTAAATTCTCTAAGGAGACCAATAATATGTTTTTTATTTCCGATATTACATTTACTAAGGATTTAAAAACAACTTATTTTACTTGGAATAATTATTACAATACTACTAGTAGAAAAGATTCTACAAAATGGAAAACTTTGCATATAGTTAAAGCTTCTTTAAACCAAAATTACGAAGTTTCTAATATTATGGAACTGCCTTTTGCCAGTGAAGATTATTCTATTATGCAACCAGAGTTAAGCAGTGATGGAAAACAATTATATTTTGTTTCTGATATGCCTAATGGCTATGGGGAAACTGATATTTATGTTGTAGATGTACATGCAGATGGCACATTTGGAACTCCTAAAAATTTAGGACCAAACATAAACACATCATCTTCAGAAGCTTTCCCTTTTATAACTGAAAACACTCTTTATTTTTCTTCTTATGGTCATAATTCAAAAGGTGGTATAGATACCTTTAAAAGTGAATTGATTAATGGTGAGTTTCAAAAATCAATAGGTTTACCTAATCCAATAAACACAAAATATGATGATTTTGCTTTTGTAATTGATAAGAATTCAAACACCGGTTTTTTTAGTTCTGATAGAAAAAAAGGCAAAGGAGATGCCGATATTTATGGATTTAAAATGATTGAAAAAGAAATTGAATGTATTCAGTTAATTACTGGAATAATACTTAATAGCACTACAAATCAACCTATTGTTCATGCAAATCTTAAAATTTTTAATAGTAACAATGTAATACTTGACTCTATAAATACTACCAAAGATGGAAGTTATAAATTTAAATTAAAATGTAACGAAACTTATAAAATTACGGCGCAAAAAGAACATTATATTTCAAACGAAATAGCTTTCGAAACAAATGATACTTTAGATACTGAAATAAATAAAAACATCCATTTAAATGCAATTCCTTGTGTACAGCAAATTAAAGGAATTATCACTGATGCTATTACAAACGAATTGATAGAAAACAGTTCTATAAAATTGTACCAGCAAGGAAATCTACTTTCAGAAATTACTACACAAACAAATGCGCTTTATAATTTTGAACTAAATTGTAATAGCAATTATATAATTATTGCAGATAAAGAAGGCTTTTATCCTACTGAAATAAAAATTAATACCAATGCCAATTATGATGAAGAATTTATAAAAGACCTAAAATTAAATCGTCTTCCTTGTAATCAAATTTTAACTGGTATAACTTTTAACAACGTTACTGAAGAACCGCTAATTAATGTAGATTTAGAAATTTATAAAAATGATAAATTAGTTTCTTCTCAACTTTTAAGAAGCAGATCTAATTTTAAAATCGAACTTGATTGTGAAGCTAATTATAAAATTATTGCTAAAAAACAAGGTTATTTAAATTCTGAAATTACTATAAATACTAACAACAAACTAGATTTAGAATTTACAGAAAATATAGCATTAACACCTATAGAATGTAACCAACTTATTACTAGTACATTTACTAATAAACAAACAAATGAGTTATTAACCAACGTAACCGTAAAACTATTGAAAGACGAGCAAATAATTGATTCACAATTAATTGAAAGCGATAAAAATTATAGCTTTAAAATAGATTGCAACAAGAACTATAAAATTATTGCAGAAAAAGAAGGTTTCGAAACTTCTGAAATTGCATTTAAAACTGATAACAAAAACGATTACAATCTAACTCAAAAAATTCAACTTGTTCCACTTCCTTGCAATCAACTTATATCTGGTGTGATTACGAATTCAAAAACTGGCGAAGTACTTGCAAATACAAAATTGAAACTTATTGAAAATGGAAATGTTATTAAAACTGTAACAACAAATAATAATTCTGAATTCAATTTCAATATTGAGTGTGACAGAACTTATAAAATCACTGCACAAAAAAATGGGTTTATAGATAACGAAATTATTATAAACAGTAATAACCATATCGATTTAGAATTTAATGAAAATATAGCATTAACACCTATAGAATGTAACCAACTAATTACTGGTACAGTAACTGATAAACAAACAAAGGAACTATTAACCAATGTAACCGTAAAACTATTTAAAGACGAGCAAATAATTGATTCACAAGTAATTGGCATCGATAAAAATTATAGTTTTAAAATAGATTGCAACGAGAACTATAAAATTATTGCAGAAAAAGAAGGTTTCGAAACTTCTGAAATTGCATTTAAAACTGATAACAAAAACGATTACAATCTAACTCAAAAAATTCAACTTGTTCCACTTCCTTGCAATCAACTTATATCTGGTGTGATTACGAATTCAAAAACTGGCGAAGTACTTGCAAATACAAAATTGAAACTTATTGAAAAATGGAAATGTTATTAAAACTGTAACAACAAATAATAATTCTGAATTCAATTTCAATATTGAGTGTGACAGAACTTATAAAATTACTGCACAAAAAAATGGGTTTATAGATAACGAAATTACTATAAATACCAACAACCAACTCGATTTAGAATTTACAGAAAATATAGCATTAACACCTATAGAATGTAACCAACTAATTACTGGTACAGTAACTGATAAACAAACAAAGGAACTATTAACCAATGTAACCGTAAAACTATTTAAAGACGAGCAAATAATTGATTCACAAGTAATTGACATCGATAAAAATTATAGTTTTAAAATAGATTGCAACGAGAACTATAAAATTATTGCAGAAAAAGAAGGTTTCGAAATTTCTGAAATTGAATTTAAAACAGATTCTAAAAACGATTACAGTCTAAATAAAAATATTGCCTTAACGCCAATTATATGCAAACAATTTTTTACTGGTGTAATAGTAGATGAAACTACAGGGAATAGATTAAATAATTTACAAGTTTCACTGTTCGAAAATAATAATTTAAAAGAGACAATAAATCTAAAAACACTTGAATTTAAAGTTGATTTAGAGTGTAATATGTCATATAAATTATTGGTTGAAAAAAATAACTATTTAAATACTGAAATAACATTCTCTACAGACGCTACAAGTAACCTTAACGTAGAAAAAATTATAAAATTAATTCCTCGTGAATGTAAACAGTTAGTAACAGGTACTATTTTAGATAAAGAAACTAATCTCCCTATTGCTTCAGGAAGTATTTCAATTTATGCCAACAACACTAAAGTAAAAGAAGTTTTAATAGCTGCTAATGGTTACTTCGAATTAGAATTAGATTGCTCTTTAAATTATAATATAATAGTAAATGGAAGAGGCTATCAATCAAATAGTTTTATAATTAATAAAACTAATAAATATGATGAAACTACCACTAAAACAATTTATTTAAATTCTCAAGATGAATTTAAAGTTGTAAGAAATCAAAAAATGGTAAAAACAGAACCATTGTATTTTGATTTAAATAAAGATGAAATTACTCAACAAGCTGCTATTGAACTAGATAAAGTTGTTACTATTTTACAAAATTATCCAACAATAAAAATTGAAATAAAATCTCATACAGATAGCAGGGCGCCAGATGATTACAATCTTGAATTATCTAACAAAAGAGCTGCTTCTATAATTTCATATATTGTTTCTAAAGGAATAAATCCTGAAAGAATTTATGGTAGAGGTTATGGTGAAACTGAACTTGTTAATGGCTGTTCAAATGGCGTAAAATGTACCGAAAATGAACATCAATTAAACAGAAGAACAGAGTTTATTGTAATTGAAAAATAATATTTTGAAATCTGAAAAAGTATATAAATTATGAAATCTGAAATCTCTTTTGAAGATTTTAATAAGGTAGATATAAGAATAGGAACTATTATTGAAGTAGCGGATTTTCCAAAAGCCTATAAACCTGCTTATAAACTCACCATTGATTTTGGTGCATTAGGCATAAAAAAATCCAGTGCTCAAATTACAGATTTGTACACAAAAGAAAATCTTTTAAATAAACAAATATTGGCAATTGTTAACTTTAAAAAGAAACAAATTGCCAATTTTTTGAGTGAATGTTTAGTTTTAGGTGTTGCTAACAATAAAGCAGAGATTGTTCTTTTAAAACCTTCAAAAAATGTTGTTAATAATGGAGAACAAGTAACCTAAATATTGATATCTTAAGCATTAATTACATAGATTTTCCAAAGAAAATAGTATTCATTAACAACTTATTAGTACCATACCAAAAAGCTCTAAAGTTAGTATTGTCAGTAAAAACAGCTACTTTTCCTTTTCCTAAACTTTTAACTTTAAAAGGGACAGTTCCTTTTAATGCATTTAAATTTGGTTTAGATATATAACCACTTAAAAGCGGATTTTCAATATATTTTATTGGATTATTATAACTACTACTATCTGGTTTAATAAATATTTTTGTACGTCTAAATATCGGCAATTTAGTAGAAGTGTATCCAAAATTAACTGGATGTGATCTATCAATAACAGTTTCAAAAATTGCACCTCCAATAACTTGAGCTCCAGAAAAATCTCTACGTTGTTCAAACGTAATATCTTTAGCTTCAACCTTCACACTTTCATATTTTAAATCAATAAACTTATTATTCGACAATAGTTTAACAGCATTTTTGTAACCAATTAAAATACCACCATTTTGTGTCCAAGTTTTTAATTTATTTATAATACTAGCATTTAATGTAGATGTAGATCTTAAATTTGGAATTATAATACTTGTATATTTAGAAATATCAACGCGTTGTAAATAATTGATATCAATTTTTGTAATATTCATGTCGTAACGTTGATCGAATAAATGCCATATTTCTCCAGCATCACTTGGTGATACTCCATCACCAACAAGCATCGCAACTTTAGGATTTTGTAAAATTCTAAACTGATTACTTCCTAAATCTATTCCTGTTGTTAAACCTGTTCCAACTCCAGTAATTATCAAATTACTTTCAGAAGCAACATCATTTAAAAATGCATATAAATCATTATCAGAAAGATTTTGATTTTTAACAGGGATTAAAATTGTACCATAATCATAGTTCTTTCCATCTAAAGAGAACTGTTTCATACCAAGTTTTGCTCTTAATCCTTTTTTAAGAATTTTACTTAAAGCTTTTGGCGAATAATACTCGTGCCACTCCATTAAATATGCATAACTACTTTTAGAAGTTACACCACCTTCAGCTAACTTTAAATCAGTAACTAATTCTCCAATATTTGTTTCAGATTTTAATTCTGCATAATTCAAATTAAAAGCCAATGGAAATGTCCA
This sequence comes from uncultured Flavobacteriaceae bacterium, assembly GCA_942492305.1. GTDB lineage: Bacteria > Bacteroidota > Bacteroidia > Flavobacteriales > Flavobacteriaceae > Lutibacter. The sequence continues at coordinate 209,381 of CALOEI010000007.1, forward strand.
AGCTGAAATATCATAAAATAGACTATCTGTAAAAGATGTTCTTTTTTCAAACATTGCTTTAATTAACTTATTTTTTTTCTGTTTAGTTGGTATTATAAAACTATTATCTTCAATAAATTCTTGGGTTCCAACTTTAAAATTAGATTTAATTTTATGAAACTTAATTTTATGTCTATTCAAAATCTCAGCCAAATGATATGTTTTTGCTTTGTCTTTATCACTACCAAAAACAATAGCTTTTATAGTATTCTTTCCTTTTTCTACTTTTGAATTATTATAAAAATCACGTTGATAATCTAATAATTTTACACGCATTGCTTTAGCTGCATCTAGTGTAGATAAGGCAGTTATAAACTGATTTTTAATTGTAAAAGGAAATGTTAAAACACCATTAATAGTCTCTTGGGCGTGACCTCTAGAGCTCCCTTGCTCAAATAAAATTCCAATACCTCCATTTACATCTGGGTAGGTAGAGCCTTTACCATAATAAAAATCGTCAAACTGCTCTTCTGTAAAATACAAAGAACCTATTTTATCTAAAGCTTTGGCATGGTAATTTCCAATTTCTTTAGTTAATTCTTGATTTAAAATTGGTGTTAACGGATGCACTCTACTTTGAATACCTGGTTGAAAAAAGAACGTAGAATTACTTCCCATTTCATGATGATCCGTTAAAATATTTGGCATCCAGTTTGTAAAAGTTTCTATTCGTGCTCTGGAAACAGCTAATTGAGCAGGTAACCAATCTCTATTTAAATCAAAATAATAATGATTATATCTTCCACCAGGCCAAACTTCGTGAAATTCTCTATCGTTTGGGTCGGTATTTAAATTTTTACTTTTGTTTATGTTAGCCCAATATGCAAAACGTTGTAAACCATCAGGATTTAAAGAAGGATCTAATAAAACTATTGTTTTATCTAATAGTGCTTCTATTTCTGCTCCTTCAGCGGCTGCTAAGTAATATGCTAATAATAAAGCTGCATTAGATCCACTTGGTTCGTTTCCGTGAATTGAAAATCCTTGGTAAACAACCAAAGGCATCTCTCCAGTCTGTAATTGGGAACTTAAATTAGGTTCTGTCAATTTTAAATGTTCACTTCTAATATTTTCAAGATTTTTATGGTTTTTTGGAGATGTTATTTTCAACAACAATATAGGCCTATCCTCATAAGTTTTCCCTCTATTTTCAATAGAAATTCTATCCGAAACTGTGGCCAGTTTCTTCATATATTCAACCAATTTATCATGTGTAACATGCCACTCACCCACTTTGTGCCCTATTACACTTTCTGGAGTAGGAATATTTGAATTGTAATTTGTATGCTCTGGCAAATAATAATTTAACTCTAAATTACTCTGTGCAACCAATTGGAGTGAAGTAATTACAAGTACTAAAAATAATAGTTGTTTCATAGTGTAAAAATTTGAAAACAAATATATCAATAAAAATTAAAGTAAAATGTAACTAAAATTTTAACCTAAATACTCTAAAAATAACCTAAAATACATTTAACAAAATACTCTTTAAAACAAAAAAAGCTGCATCAAAATTGATGCAGCTCTAAATATATTAAATGTTAGAAATTTTATTTCCCTTCCATTTTTTTCTTTAATGCAGCTAAATCTCCACCTAAATCTCCAAGAGTAGTTTTATCTGCAGACTCAGCTTTTTTCTGAGCTACTTTGATATTTTTCTCTTCTTGTGCTTTAAATATTGATGTATGTGAAGCTACAACACGTCTAAATTCTTTGTTAAATTCAATAACTTTGAATTGATCTGTATCTCCTTTAGCTAATTTAGTTCCATCTTCTTTAGTTGTAAAACGACTTGGAACAAATGCTTCAACTCCGTCTTGTAAAGTAACGATTAAACCTTTATCACTTTTATCTTTTACAGTTCCTTCGTGAATAGAATTAATTGCAAAAGTTGCTTCGTGAGCATCCCAAGGATTTTCAGTAGTTTGTTTGTGACCTAAGTTTAATTTACGTCCTTCAACATCTAATTCCAATACTTCAACTTCTAATTTATCACCTACAGATACGAAATCTGATGGGTGCTTAATTTTCTTAGTCCAAGAAAGGTCAGAAATGTAAACTAATCCGTCAATTCCTTCTTCTAACTCAACAAAAACACCAAAGTTAGTGTAGTTACGTACAGTTCCTGTATGTTTAGAACCAACTGGGTATTTTTCTGCAATATTATTCCAAGGATCTGGGTGTAATTGCTTAATACCTAAACTCATTTTACGTTCTTCTCTGTCTAAAGTTAAAACTTGTGCTTCAACTTCATCTCCAACAGATACAAAATCTTGAGCAGAACGTAAGTGTGTAGACCAAGACATTTCAGAAACGTGAATTAATCCTTCAACACCTTGCGCTACTTCAATAAATGCACCGTAATCAGCAAGTACAACTACTTTACCTTTTACTGTATCACCTACTTTAATACTATCATCTAATGCTTCCCAAGGGTGGGCATTTAGTTGTTTTAAACCTAATTGAATTCTTGTTTTCTCATCATCAAAATCAAGAATTACAACGTTTAATGTTTGATCTAATTCAACAACCTCACTTGGGTGGTTAATTCTAGACCAAGATAAATCTGTAATGTGAACTAAACCGTCTACACCACCTAAATCAACAAATACACCGTAAGAAGTAATGTTTTTAACAACACCTTCTAATACTTGTCCTTTTTCTAATTTACCAATAATTTCTTTTTTCTGAATTTCAATATCAGCTTCAATAAGTGCTTTGTGAGATACAACAACGTTTTTAAACTCTTGGTTGATTTTTACAACTTTGAATTCCATTGTTTTCTCTACGTATTGATCGTAGTCTCTAATTGGTTTTACATCAATTTGAGAACCTGGTAAGAATGCTTCAATTCCGAAAACATCTACAATCATACCTCCACGGGTTCTACACTTAACAAAACCGTTAACTACTTCACCTGTTTCGTGTGCATTATTAACACGATCCCAAGCTTTAATAACTCTTGCTTTTTTGTGTGATAATACTAACTGACCTGTACTATCTTCTCTTTTATCAACCAATACTTCAACTGTATCACCTACCGCTAAATTTGGATTGTAACGAAATTCGTTTAAAGAAATTACACCTTCAGATTTTGAGTTGATGTCAATAATTGCTTCACGATCTGTTTTTCTAACAACAATTCCGTCAATTACTTCTCTTTCATTTACTAAACCTAAAGTACCTTCTAAAGCAGCTTCAAATGCTTTAATGTTTTCTTCGTCAACTGCTTCAATACCTTCTTCGTATTTGTGCCAGTCAAAGTTTTCTAAGAATTCTTCAGGGCTTACCTTTACTTCTTCAACTTTCTCTTCTTTTGCTTCAGGAGTTTCAACAACTTCTTCAACTTCTTTTTTAACTTCTTCTACAACAGGAGTTTCAGTTTTTTCTACTTTAGCCGCTGGTGCTTCAGTTTTTTCTACTTTAGGAGCATCAACTTGCTCTTCAGTTTTTTTTGTTTCTTCAGACATACGTTCTGATGATTAATATTTGTATCTTATTGTTAATCAGATTTTTAAACGATATCAACGCTAAGAGATTATTTATATAAATTTTTTACTTGACCCTTTTTAAATCTGTTCTCGTAAAAAGGAGTGCAAATTTAGTAATTTTATTTTATAATTACAACAAGAAAGTAAGTATTAAAAATATTTAATTTACTAAAAATCACTATCTTGTAGACATCTAAAAACTAACAAATTATGAGAAAATTTATTTATTTTGTATTACCATTGCTATTTATAGCTTGTAATAACGAGCCAAAAGATAATGGCAAAACTGTTAAAAATCTTAAAGAATATTCTATAAATCAATTTATGGATAATGAATCTGTTAATGGTGGAAGCTTTTCTTCTGATAAATCTAAATTACTAGTAACAAGTAATAGAACCGGGGTTTACAATATGTACACTGTTTCAACAAAAACAGGAGAATTTATTCCAGAATCTAAATCAGATAGTTCTTCGGTTTTTGCAATTTCGTATTTCCCTAATGATGACAGAATTTTGTTTAGAATGGATGATAATGGTAATGAATTAAATCATATTTATGTAAAAGATGCTACTAAAATAACAGATTTAACACCTTATGAAGGAGCTAATTCTAGTTTTTATGGTTGGGCCAAAAACAACGAAAGTTTCTTTTTTGGTTCTAACAAAAGAGATAATAGGTTTTTTGATATTTATGAAATGAACATCTCAACTTTTGAACCAACTTTAATTTTTGAAAATTTAGAAGGATACAATTTTAATGGTATTTCTAACAATAAAAAATACCTAGCACTTAGTAAAACTATAAACACAAGTGATAGTGATTTGTTTATATATAACTTTGAAGATAAATCTTTTACAAAAGTAAATGTAATCCAGAGCTCAAATGCTGCTGCAGACTTTAGCGTAGATAGCGAACATTTATACTACACTACAGATGTTGATTCTGAATTTACATACTTAATGAA